>NZ_VJZJ01000001.1:0-3185406 GCF_009825425.1 Klebsiella sp. Lac1 | reverse complement strand
CGGGAACTCAAAGGAGACTGCCAGTGATAAACTGGAGGAAGGTGGGGATGACGTCAAGTCATCATGGCCCTTACGAGTAGGGCTACACACGTGCTACAATGGCATATACAAAGAGAAGCGACCTCGCGAGAGCAAGCGGACCTCATAAAGTATGTCGTAGTCCGGATTGGAGTCTGCAACTCGACTCCATGAAGTCGGAATCGCTAGTAATCGTAGATCAGAATGCTACGGTGAATACGTTCCCGGGCCTTGTACACACCGCCCGTCACACCATGGGAGTGGGTTGCAAAAGAAGTAGGTAGCTTAACCTTCGGGAGGGCGCTTACCACTTTGTGATTCATGACTGGGGTGAAGTCGTAACAAGGTAACCGTAGGGGAACCTGCGGTTGGATCACCTCCTTACCTGAAAGAACCTGCCTTTGTAGTGCTCACACAGATTGTCTGATGAAAAGTAAATAGCAAGGCGTCTTGCGATTGAGACTTCAGTGTCCCCTTCGTCTAGAGGCCCAGGACACCGCCCTTTCACGGCGGTAACAGGGGTTCGAATCCCCTAGGGGACGCCACTTGCTGGTTTGTGAGTGAAAGTCGCCGACCTCTATATCTCAAAACTGATTCTCAGGAATCACGTTTGAGATATTTGCTCTTTAAAAATCTGGATCAAGCTGAAAATTGAAACGACACACTGTGTATGTTCTCCGTAATAAGAACAGATAAGCGGTGTGTCCGAGTCTCTCAAATTTTCGCAACACGAACCGTTTTACGAAACAGTTTCGGGTTGTGAGGTTAAGCGACTAAGCGTACACGGTGGATGCCCTGGCAGTCAGAGGCGATGAAGGACGTGCTAATCTGCGATAAGCGTCGGTAAGGTGATATGAACCGTTATAGCCGGCGATTTCCGAATGGGGAAACCCAGTGCAATTCGTTGCACTATCGTTAAGTGAATACATAGCTTAACGAAGCGAACCGGGGGAACTGAAACATCTAAGTACCCCGAGGAAAAGAAATCAACCGAGATTCCCCCAGTAGCGGCGAGCGAACGGGGAGCAGCCCAGAACCTGAATCAGTTTGTGTGTTAGTGGAAGCGTCTGGAAAGTCGCAGGGTACAGGGTGATACTCCCGTACACTAAAATGCACAGGCTGTGAGTTCGAAGAGTAGGGCGGGACACGTGGTATCCTGTCTGAATATGGGGGGACCATCCTCCAAGGCTAAATACTCCTGACTGACCGATAGTGAACCAGTACCGTGAGGGAAAGGCGAAAAGAACCCCGGCGAGGGGAGTGAAAAAGAACCTGAAACCGTGTACGTACAAGCAGTGGGAGCCTACTTGTTAGGTGACTGCGTACCTTTTGTATAATGGGTCAGCGACTTATATTCTGTAGCAAGGTTAACCGAATAGGGGAGCCGCAGGGAAACCGAGTCTTAACTGGGCGTTAAGTTGCAGGGTATAGACCCGAAACCCGGTGATCTAGCCATGGGCAGGTTGAAGGTTGGGTAACACTAACTGGAGGACCGAACCGACTAATGTTGAAAAATTAGCGGATGACTTGTGGCTGGGGGTGAAAGGCCAATCAAACCGGGAGATAGCTGGTTCTCCCCGAAAGCTATTTAGGTAGCGCCTCGTGAACTCATCTTCGGGGGTAGAGCACTGTTTCGGCTAGGGGGTCATCCCGACTTACCAACCCGATGCAAACTACGAATACCGAAGAATGTTATCACGGGAGACACACGGCGGGTGCTAACGTCCGTCGTGAAGAGGGAAACAACCCAGACCGCCAGCTAAGGTCCCAAAGTCATGGTTAAGTGGGAAACGATGTGGGAAGGCACAGACAGCCAGGATGTTGGCTTAGAAGCAGCCATCATTTAAAGAAAGCGTAATAGCTCACTGGTCGAGTCGGCCTGCGCGGAAGATGTAACGGGGCTAAACCATGCACCGAAGCTGCGGCAGCGACACGATGTGTTGTTGGGTAGGGGAGCGTTCTGTAAGCCGTTGAAGGTGGCCTGTGAGGGTTGCTGGAGGTATCAGAAGTGCGAATGCTGACATAAGTAACGATAAAGCGGGTGAAAAGCCCGCTCGCCGGAAGACCAAGGGTTCCTGTCCAACGTTAATCGGGGCAGGGTGAGTCGACCCCTAAGGCGAGGCCGAAAGGCGTAGTCGATGGGAAACAGGTTAATATTCCTGTACTCGGTGTTACTGCGAAGGGGGGACGGAGAAGGCTATGTCGGCCGGGCGACGGTTGTCCCGGTTTAAGCATGTAGGCGGAGGTTCCAGGTAAATCCGGTACCTTATTAACGCTGAGGTGTGATGACGAGGCACTACGGTGCTGAAGTGACAAATGCCCTGCTTCCAGGAAAAGCCTCTAAGCATCAGGTAACATCAAATCGTACCCCAAACCGACACAGGTGGTCAGGTAGAGAATACCAAGGCGCTTGAGAGAACTCGGGTGAAGGAACTAGGCAAAATGGTGCCGTAACTTCGGGAGAAGGCACGCTGATGGTAAGTGAAGCGACTTGCTCGTGGAGCTGAACTCAGTCGAAGATACCAGCTGGCTGCAACTGTTTATTAAAAACACAGCACTGTGCAAACACGAAAGTGGACGTATACGGTGTGACGCCTGCCCGGTGCCGGAAGGTTAATTGATGGGGTTATCCGTAAGGAGAAGCTCTTGATCGAAGCCCCGGTAAACGGCGGCCGTAACTATAACGGTCCTAAGGTAGCGAAATTCCTTGTCGGGTAAGTTCCGACCTGCACGAATGGCGTAATGATGGCCAGGCTGTCTCCACCCGAGACTCAGTGAAATTGAACTCGCTGTGAAGATGCAGTGTACCCGCGGCAAGACGGAAAGACCCCGTGAACCTTTACTATAGCTTGACACTGAACACTGGTCCTTGATGTGTAGGATAGGTGGGAGGCTTTGAAGCGTGGACGCCAGTCTGCGTGGAGCCAACCTTGAAATACCACCCTTTAATGGCTGGTGTTCTAACGTAGACCCGTCATCCGGGTTGCGGACAGTGTCTGGTGGGTAGTTTGACTGGGGCGGTCTCCTCCCAAAGAGTAACGGAGGAGCACGAAGGTTAGCTAATCCTGGTCGGACATCAGGAGGTTAGTGCAATGGCATAAGCTAGCTTGACTGCGAGCGTGACGGCGCGAGCAGGTGCGAAAGCAGGTCATAGTGATCCGGTGGTTCTGAATGGAAGGGCCATCGCTCAACGGATAAAAGGTACTCCGGGGATAACAGGCTGATACCGCCCAAGAGTTCATATCGACGGCGGTGTTTGGCACCTCGATGTCGGCTCATCACATCCTGGGGCTGAAGTAGGTCCCAAGGGTATGGCTGTTCGCCATTTAAAGTGGTACGCGAGCTGGGTTTAGAACGTCGTGAGACAGTTCGGTCCCTATCTGCCGTGGGCGCTGGAGAATTGAGGGGGGCTGCTCCTAGTACGAGAGGACCGGAGTGGACGCATCACTGGTGTTCGGGTTGTCATGCCAATGGCATTGCCCGGTAGCTAAATGCGGAAGAGATAAGTGCTGAAAGCATCTAAGCACGAAACTTGCCCCGAGATGAGTTCTCCCTGACTCTTTGAGAGTCCTGAAGGAACGTTGAAGACGACGACGTTGATAGGTCGGGTGTGTAAGCGTAGCGATACGTTGAGCTAACCGATACTAATGAACCGTGAGGCTTAACCTTACAACGCCGAAGCTGTTTTGGCGGATTTGAGAGAAGATTTTCAGCTTAGATTCAGGGTTGAGTACGCAATAATTTGCGCAGCAGCAAGGCGACAAGCGAAGTAAAGGAAGGAGCATACTGAAGTATGTGACTGACTTTACGAGCGCAGGCAACGCGGCTGATGCGATAAAGAATTGCGTATTGAGCACAAAGAATTTGCCTGGCGGCACTAGCGCGGTGGTCCCACCTGACCCCATGCCGAACTCAGAAGTGAAACGCCGTAGCGCCGATGGTAGTGTGGGGTCTCCCCATGTGAGAGTAGGGAACTGCCAGGCATCAAATAAAGCAGAAGGCCCGGTCGAAAGACCGGGCCTTTTGTTTTTCTGGTGTTTATGGCGAAAGCAGCCCGTCCTCACGGACGGGTTTTTGCGTTTTTGTCCCGATAATCCGTCAGTCAGGCGTCTGGCAGCAATCTGTTTGTTTGTTCAGACGACATAAAAGCCTGCCATGACCACCTCCCCACCATATTTCACTTTATTCCCGTTCATGCTTTGGCGTTAATCCCGAAAACCACGCGACGAAAAAAAACGTGAATTGAATCACATATAAATAAATAACAATTATATAACATTTGTTTCACTAATTGATTTGTCTCAGTGACGTGGCACGCCCGAAAAGACAGATTGCAGTCTTTGCTGGAGCAGGATGACAATGGCAGAAAGCAGTATTAATGAACGGGGTGCGCTGGAGCAAAGCGACACCCGCCGCCGCATATGGGCGATTGTAGGCGCATCTTCGGGGAATCTGGTTGAATGGTTTGATTTTTATGTCTATTCATTCTGCTCTCTCTATTTTGCACATATCTTCTTTCCTTCCGGAAATACCACCACTCAGCTATTACAAACCGCCGGGGTTTTTGCCGCGGGTTTCCTGATGCGCCCGATTGGCGGATGGCTGTTTGGTCGTATTGCTGACCGCCGCGGACGTAAAGCCTCGATGCTCATTTCCGTATGCATGATGTGCATGGGATCACTGGTGATTGCCTGTCTGCCCGGCTATGCAACGATTGGCACATGGGCGCCGGCCTTATTACTTCTGGCGCGTCTGTTTCAGGGGATATCCGTCGGGGGGGAGTACGGTACCAGTGCAACCTACATGAGTGAGGTTGCTGTAGAAGGCAAGAAAGGCTTCTACGCATCATTCCAGTACGTGACGCTCATCGGCGGTCAGCTTCTGGCCGTGCTTGTGGTGGTGGCCCTACAGCAAACTCTTAGCGACGAGCAACTGCATGCCTGGGGATGGCGGATACCGTTTGCGCTTGGGGCGGTACTTGCTGTTGTGGCCCTGTGGCTACGTCGCCAGCTGGATGAAACATCTAAGCAGGAGACGCGGGCATTAAAAGAGGCCGGCTCGTTCAAAGGGTTATGGCGCAATCGCAAAGCATTTCTGATGGTCCTGGGTTTCACCGCCGCCGGGTCGTTAAGCTTTTATACCTTCACCACCTATATGCAGAAATACCTGGTTAATACGGCGGGCATGAGTGCCGGTACGGCCAGCGTGATTATGACTGCGGCGCTGTTTGTCTATATGCTGGCTCAGCCGCTATTTGGCGCGCTATCGGATAAAATAGGTCGCCGGACATCAATGCTCTGTTTTGGCTCATTAGCGACGCTCTTTACCGTGCCTGTCTTGAGTGCGCTGCAGGGCGTAACCTCACCTTATGCCGCATTTGGTTTGGTTATCTGTGCGCTGATGATCGTGAGCTTCTATACCTCGATCAGCGGTATTTTGAAGGCGGAAATGTTCCCGGCTCAGGTACGCGCATTAGGCGTTGGCTTGTCATATGCCGTGGCAAATGCTCTGTTTGGCGGCTCGGCTGAATACGTCGCGCTGTCGCTAAAATCGGTCGGCGTTGAGCATGTCTTTTACTGGTACGTTACCGTGATGAGCGCGATTGCCTTTCTGGTCTCTCTGATGCTGCACCGTAAGGGCAAGGGGTTACGACTTTAGATCTACTGGTGCGCCAGCTGCCACACGGCATAGCCCGTCGTGGCACCGGCCACATCCCACGCGAAATCTTTCCAGCTCCAGCCGCTTCCTGCCGGGCGGCTATCCCAGAGTTCTTTCGACGCCCCCAGACTGACGGAGAACATCAGGCCAATGGCCGCGCTTCGGTCACGACTGTAGCCCTGATGCTGGGCATATTCGTTACCGGCCGCCGAGAGCATCGCCGAGGCCAGAAAATGCTGAGCCTTATCCTGGCCGCTCCATGAGTCATGTGCCATATGGCTACAGCCGGTAAGCAGCAACGGGGCAATAATAATGAAAGTACGCATACACATTCCAGAAAAAAGCCCCGACGATGCGGGGCAGATATTCAGAGAATACGACTGATCAAACGGTCGATACGGATACGCCTCAGGCGGCGAATCAGTTTGCGTACCTTGACCGGATAATCCGCAATGCTTTGCAGGTCGCGATAGTGTTTAACGACCGTCGTGTGCTGGCGAATCAGATGCAGCTCTTTTTCACGCATCGCGCCGAGCTGATGCTGCGGATCGTGAATCAGAATCGCATTTTCCAGATCCAGGCGCCAGGCGCGCGGATTGAGGTTGTTGCCGGTGAGCAGCATCCACTCATCATCAACCCACATTCCCTTAAGGTGATAGCTGTTATCGTCATCTTTCCACAGACGAACAATCAGCTGATCAGTATTAACATAATACTGCAGTCGACTGAGGAAGCGGCGGAGGTTGATTTCATACAGATAGGGGAGCGCGCCGATAATCTTAAACGGCTGATCTTCAGGGATGTAGAAGTCATTTGCTGTTTTATCGCCAACGATAATCTCTACCTGCTTTCCGCTACGCAGTAGCTGAATAATGTTACGCACCAGAAGAGCCGGAAGGTTGAAATAGGGCGTACAAATCGTCAGCTTACGCTCAGCGCAGGGCATAAGATGGAAGATGGTTTTATTCAGCAGGCTCGATTTGCCCAGACCGACCAGCGGCGTGACCGACAGCCGATCGTCATCCGCATTGCCAGAGAAATGATAGCCGCTGTCACGCAGTTCCTGGCGATACTGGCGGATATCATTTTTGATTTCCGGGCTTTTCGGGCGATCGGCGCTGTCGAGGCGATTGACGCCGCGGCCTTCCACCAGGTTGTGCTCGACCCAACCGAACATCACATCGGCCATTTTGCCATTGCGAATACACTGATAGCGGTCGTAACGATACTTATCATGCTGATGCAGATAGACATCGTTCAGGCTTGCGCCGCTGTACAGGACGCAATCATCGATAATGAAACCTTTGAAGTGCAGCACGCCGAGGGCTTCCCGGGTATTGACCGGCACGCCATAAACCGGAACATCGATGCCGGGGTTTTCCTGCGCCATGCGACAGTACCAGTCGGCATTGGTGTTCGCTGCCGCCGCGCCAATGCGTCCACGCTGGGCGCGATGCCAGTCAACCAGAACGCGAACATCTAACTCCGGACGCTGGCGCTTGGCATCGTAAAGTGCCTGCAGAATTCCTTTGCCGCCATCATCCTGCTCCAGATAGAGCGCAACAATACAAATACGCTGGGTGGCGTGGGCTATCTTTGCCAGTAACGCTTGCCGGAAATCCGCAGGAGCGTAAAAGAACTCGATATCATCAACTGACTGAGAAAGCTTAGGGAGTTGGGCAAGGTGTTGTTGATGTTTATTACGCTTAAATTTTGACAACATCACAGTGCGTTTCTTCTCTGTTTATTGAAGGGTCTTCTGTACCATGCAGACGACGTAAGCGGGCAATAATAACATTACTGTTCGCGAATGTGGTCAACAATTGCGGTCGCCAGTTTATGATTGTTATGCTGCCAGTTGCAGGGACAAACTCACAATTCCGTCTTCCAGTTGAATATCAACCGCGAACCCCAGCTTCCTGGCAAGGCCGATCATGCCTCTGTTATTAGGCATGGTGATGCCATTTAGCCGCTGCAGACCGTGGCTTTGCGTGTAGGCAATCAGCTTTTCCAGCAGTCGCCGGCCTAAACCTAACCCTTTCAGGTCAGAACGAACCAGGACGGCAAATTCCGCATCAATGTTGTCAGGATCGGAGATGGCTCGCGTTACGCCAAGGATCTCATTGCCTTCGGCGCTGGCGCGTACGGCAACAAACGCCATTTCTCGATCGTAGTCGATCTGCGTCATATTGGCTAAGTCATCATGAGTAAATTCATTGATTTCGCTGAAATAACGATAGTACAGATCTTCTTTCGTCACCTGGCCGATAAAAGCCTGAAGCAGTGGTTCATCTTCCGGCAGGATCGGGCGGAACAGACAGCGCTCGCCATTTTTCATCACCACCCACTCTTCCTGCTGCTGCGGATAAGGGCGGATGGCCAGCCGACTTTCGCTATCGCCGGTAAACGGGGCAAGGGCCAGCGTGACGTCAAGCGCGGTGAACTCGTTACCCGAAGCGAGCAGCGGGTGAATATCCAGCCGCTGGATCTCCGGGCAATCGACGATCAGATTTGATACCTGGACCAGAAGTTGGCTCAGACCCGAAACATCCAGCGGGCGTAGCGCGCTGCGGCCACGGATCTTCTTACTTTTGATCGCCTGGATAACCAGATAGCGGGCCAGATTCATATTTAACGGCGGCAGGGCGACGGCGGCCTGATCTTCCGCACGCCATTCGACGCCGCCTTCGCCCAACATAATCAGCGGGCCGAACACCGGATCGTGCTCAACGACGACCCGTAGCTCCTGCGCGCCGGCGCGGTTGGCCATACTTTGTACCAGCAGGCCGTGAATACGTGCCTGAGGCCAGGCCATTTTGACGCGGTCGAAAATAGCATCCGCCGCCTGCTGTACCTCCACGGCGGTCCGCAAATAGAGCATCACGCCCTGAACTTCCGATTTGTGCGGAATATCCGGCGAGCGCAGTTTCAGCGCCACCGGGTAGCCAATTTGTTCGGCGATGTGTACCGCCTCGGCGCTGTCGGCGGCAATCCAGGTCGGTAAGGTGTGGATCCCGTAAGCGTGCAATACCGGGCTTACTTCATGGGTGTCTAACGAACGGGCGCCTTCGCGAATCGCCTGTTGCAACAACATATGGGCTTCTGCGGTATTGGCGGTCACCATATCCGACAAAACCGGCGTCTCCCGGAGCTGCTTCTGGTTACGTCGGTATTCCACCATGTGCATAAAAGCGGTAATGGTTCCTTCCGGCGTGCGGTAGGTTGGCAGCCCCGCATCGCTGAACAAGCGGCGGGCTTCCTGAGAAGAGAATTCGCCACACCAGTTCGTCAGGACCGTGACATATTTACCGCGCGGATGGTGTTTCAGCGCGTCGATCAGCGCCAGGGCGCTTTCAGTTCCCGGTGCGGCGGCGCTGGGGGAATGAATCACCAGCAGGGCGTCGTAGTCCTGGCTATCCAGCAGAACGTTCAGCGCCTTGAGATAGTGTTCGCTGCTGGCATCATCACGGAGATCCAGCGGGTTCGCGATGTCGATACCACCCGGTAGCGCCTGGCGTAGTTTTTCCGCGCTCTCTTCGCTGAGGGTGGCAAGTTTGCCGTTTCGTAACCACAGTTCATCCAGCGCCAGCGCCGCAGGGGCGGCACCGTTACTGATGATCATCAGTTTCTCGCCGCGCAGCGGGCGCATATGGCTGAGAGTTTCAACCGCAGAGAAGAGTTCATGAGTATCCTGTACGCGCAATAACCCCGCCCGCTGAATCGCTGCGTCCCAGGCCGGATCCATGCCTGAATTGACGTGGAGCAGCTTTTGCGCGGCTGGACTGCGGCCGCTTTTGATAACCAGGATCGGTTTATTACGCGATGCGCTGCGTGCCGCGGACACGAAGCGCCGGGCGTCGCTCAGGTGTTCAAGATAGAGCAGAATGGCGCTGGTTTTACTATCGCGGGCAAGGAAATCAAGGAGATCGTCGACATCAATATCCAGGCTATCCCCAAGCGCAATAAAATAAGAGAAGCCCATCTCGCGCTGCTGCGCCCAGTCAAGAATGGTATTGGAAACTGCTGCGGACTGGGAGATAAACGCCAGTTTGCCGCGATGAATCGGTACCGGCGAAAAGCTGGCATTCAGCCCCTGCCAGGGCGCAAGCAGGCCGAGGCTGTTAGGGCCAAGCAGGCGCATCTGGTAGCGTGCGGCGCATTCCAGCAGCAGAGGATATTGTTCCGCCGGGGAGGAGAGAATAATGCAGGTCTTGCAGCCCTTTTTCCCCAGCGCGTCCAGCAGCTCGGGGTTTCGCCGGGCGTTGGTACAAAGCACGGCCAGGTCCGGAGTGAAGGGCAGGCTGTCGATGGTCGGCCAGGCCAGTACGCCCTGAACGGCTTTCCAGGCCGGGGTGACGGGTAAGACCGGGCCGTTGAACCCCCCAGCCAGCAGGTTACGCATCATCAGATAACCGGCGCGCTGTGGTTTCATTGATGCGCCAATAACGGCGATCGACTTCGGCCGCAGCAGTGCTTCCAGGCCTCGTTGGCTCATTCCGGTCTCCTTTAATCCCCAGTGACCGAATGATTTTAAACGCTTTCCGCCATTTGTGCTGTGATGCTGCCCTTATGCTGGGTTTTTCCCGCCAGATAGCGGGCGCGGAACAGGCTAAAATGGTCCCCGAGCGCGCGCGCGGCCGTGTGGTCTTCAGCAAGGTCGAGCAGCGCAATGGCGACTTCTGCGGTGCAGTACTGCCCATCGGCATGGGCTTCTCTCAGGTGGTAGGCTGAAATGCGTGACAGATCGACAGATATGATCGGCAGCGTATCAAGATACGGGCTTTTGCGGAACATTTTGCGCGCTTCGGTCCAGGTTCCGTCGAGCATGATAAACAGCGGCGGTTTCCCCGCCGGCGGGGCGCTCAGTACCTGGCGTTCCGCTCCCGCGTAAGAGGCCGGGAAAACCACCATTGGCTGGTAATCGGGGTTGGCGACCAGATCGAGTAACGCCTGCGGCGGCTCGGTTCGCGACCATTGAAAAGCTTCCGTGTCCGGCAGGATGTCGGCAATGAGGCGTCCGGTATTGCTTGGCTTCATCGGCTCGGTATCGAACATCACCAGGCAGAAACGACTGGTGGCCGTTGCCGGCATCAGGGTCGCGCACAGGCACTGCTTCAGCGGTAACAGACAGCGTTGGCAGCGATGGACCCGGTTACCACGCGCGAGAAAAGGGCGTGTCGCGCGAGCGAGACGTTCGGCGCGAAGGCGAAGGACGGCGTTATCAATCATAAAGTGTCGCTAAGAAAAAACGCCATTGTCGCAGAGGTGAAAAAGGGGCACAAGCTGTGCCCCGGAAGGTTTACTGCGCGTTAGCTTCATTCAGCCAGTTATCGAACGGCGCTTTCGGTACCGCGCCGTTAAGCATGTCGATGACTTCGCCTTTTTTAAAGATCATAATGGTCGGGATACTGCGGATGCGGAAACGCGCGCTCAGCTCGCGTTCGGCTTCGGTGTTCACTTTGACGAAGCGCATCTTGCCGCTGCGTTCTTCCGCGACATCTTCAAAGATCGGCGCAAAATTACGACAAGGACCGCACCATGGCGCCCAGAAATCGACAACAACGGGCAGATCGTCCTTCAGTAGTTTATCCAGCGTTGCCCCGGTCGCGTTGATGACATCGCCGTCAAAAAGATCGTGGCCGCAGCGTCCGCACTTAGCGCCATCGGAGTGACGATCGTCGGGGATGCGGTTCAGAGCCTGACAACTGGCACAAACGGTATTCATAACTAACCTCTGGTTATGGGTTGCAGCGTGGCGCGTGGCCGATTTGTTTCTTTAATGTTACATATTATCGATTAGCTGCTATTAAACAACAATGTGTTTTGTTCGATGAATACGATAGACCCTATCTTTTAAACGAAATCATGGCGCAGCGGTGACACATCGGGTAATCTTCGCGCTTCGCGCAGCGCAGGTGGAGAAAATTGATGAGCGACGAACTGAAAAATAAAAGCGGCAAGGTCAAAGTGATGTATGTCCGCAGTGATGATGATTCTGACAGACGCACCCATAACCCGCGTACCGGGAAAGGGGGAGGGCGCCCAGGAAAATCTCGTGTTGACGGCCGTAGCCGCCCTGCCCGCGATGAACGTAACAGCCGCGGTGATGACCGCAAACGTGACGATCGTAAACGCGATGATTTCGATCGTGACAGCTCTTCTCCGTGGCGTACCGTCTCGCGTGCGCCAAACGATGATGCGGCGGTGAAACCGGATCACGGCGGGATCAGCGGCAAAAGCTTTATCGATCCGGAAGTGTTGCGTCGTCAGCGCGCGGAAGAGACCCGCGTTTACGGTGAGAATGCTTGTCAGGCGCTGTTCCAGAGCCGTCCGGAAGCGATTGTTCGCGCCTGGTTTGTGCAGAGCGTCACCCCGCGTTTCAAAGAGGCGCTGCGCTGGATGGCGGCGAACCGCAAAGCTTATCACGTGGTTGATGAGGCTGAACTGGCAAAAGCATCCGGTACCGAGCATCACGGCGGCGTTTGCTTCCTGATTAAGAAACGTAACGGTACCTCGGTGGCTCAGTGGGTCGCCAAAGCCGACGCTGAAGATTGCGTTCTGGCGCTGGAAGATGTCGGTAACCCGCACAACCTCGGTGCGATCATGCGCAGCTGCGCGCATTTTGGCGTGAAGGGTGTGGTGGTGCAGGATGCCGGCATGCTGGAATCTGGCGCGGCAATCCGTACCGCGGAAGGCGGCGCAGAACATGTGGAGCCTGTCACCGGCGACAGCTTTATTGACACTCTGGAGCAGTTCCGCAAAGCGGGCTACGCCATTGTTTCGACCTCCAGCCACAACGGCACGCCGTTGCATAAGGCCGAGCTGCCGAAGAAAATGGTGCTGGCATTAGGCCAGGAGCGCGATGGCCTGTCTGATGCGGCGATCTCCAGCGCCGATCTGAATGTGGCCATTGAAGGTACCGGCAATGTAGAAAGCCTGAACGTCTCCGTGGCGACCGGCATATTGCTGGCCGAGTGGTGGCGTCAGAACAAGGCCTGATGGCTGAGTTCAATTGAAAAAATGCCAGCGTCACGCTGGCATTTTTGTGTCTGCGAAAGGCGGAGACTAAGCATCTGCGGCCGGTAATACCGGCATCCAGTCAATGGGGGACTCGCCGCGCTCGGCCAGCCACTGGTTAGTCTGGACGAAGTGATTACTACCGAAGAAACCGCGATGGGCGGAAAGCGGCGAAGGATGCGGCGCTTTTAGCACGCAATGACGTTTCCTGTCGATAATCGCCCCTTTTTTCTGCGCATGGGCGCCCCACAGTAAAAACACGACCCCTTCCCGATGTTCGTTGATCAATGAAATGACCTTATCGGTAAAGGTTTCCCAGCCAAGGCTGGCATGCGAATGGGCCTGACCCGCCCGCACCGTCAGGACGGTATTGAGCAGCAGAACCCCTTGTCGCGCCCAGCTTTCCAGATAACCGTGCGTAGGACGGCTGAATCCCGGGATCGTCCCTTCCAGTTCTTTATACATATTTAACAGCGACGGCGGCGTCTGGATTCCCGGCAGTACGGAGAAGGCCAGGCCGTGCGCCTGTCCGGGCCCGTGATAAGGATCCTGACCAAGAATAACCACTTTGACATCGCCAAGTTCGGTATAACGAAAGGCATTAAAGACATCTTTTTGCGGCGGATAAATCGTCATACCAGACTGGCGCTCTTCGGCGACGGTTTTCAGGGTATTCACAAAATAGGGCTGCTGCTTCTCTTCCGCCAGCACGTCGTGCCAGGTCAATGGGGGGGTCATCTTGCTCTCCTGCAAAGTGTCATCGCTATAGCTTAACTGCTTCTTTCTGCATAACAAAATCCACGGCGTCAGACTGACGTTTCGCATGCAAAAAAAATTGAAAATTTACAAAAATATTTTGCATAGCTTCTGGCGTAACTTGATATAAAACAATAATATCCCTCTATACCCATTTTTATTGAGTGGTTTTTGTTGATTTAAGTCAATGAATGCCGGTTGTTTGGCTGATATACATACACTCAGACAACAATGGTTTTACCAATTGGCCGGGAATGGGCCAAAAAGACGAATAAATATTGCCTAAGGGAGGCATCACATGATTACTGGTATCCAAATTACTAAAGCTGCAAACGACGACCTGCTGAACTCTTTCTGGCTGCTGGATAGCGAAAAAGGCGAAGCCCGCTGCCTGTGTGCAAAAGGAAGCTTTGTTGAAGATGACGTGGTTGCGGTCAATAAACTGGGTGACATCGAATATCGCGAAATTCCGCTCGATGTGAAACCGGAAGTCCGTGTAGAAGGTGGCCAGCATCTGAACGTTAACGTGCTGCGTCGTGAAACGCTGCTGGATGCGGTTGAACATCCGGAAAAATATCCGCAGCTGACGATTCGTGTCTCTGGCTACGCGGTGCGCTTCAACTCCCTGACGCCAGAACAGCAGCGCGACGTTATTGCTCGTACCTTTACTGAAAGCCTGTAAGTCGAGGCTTGAATATAAAAACGCCGGGATATCCCGGCGTTTTTTTGTTACTGCTGATTTTCACCCGCGCTACCGCTTGGTTTACGGCGCTTGCCAACATTTTTGGCGTCGCGGTGACGTTTCTTCACGCGCGATTTCTCTTTATCTTTCTCTTTTTTCTGCTCGGCGCGTTTAGCCAGTACCTTTTTGGATGGCTTACCGGTCTGCTTCTCGCTCGGTGCGCGGGTTGTCGGGCGCAGTTCATCAATAACTCGTGCTTTGAGCGGCTCGTCAATATAGCGGCCAATTTTACCCAATAGCAGATGGTCATGAGCTTCAACCAGGGAAATGGCAACGCCTTTTTTCCCCGCGCGGCCGGTGCGTCCGATACGATGCAGATAGGTATCCGCCGTGCGCGGCATGTCAAAGTTGAAAACGTGGCTCACGTCCGGAATATCTATCCCGCGGGCAGCGACGTCGGTGGCAATCAGTACATTCATACGACCGTCGGTCATCCGTTTGATTGCTTCGTTACGCTTGGCCTGCACCATTTCGCCTTCCAGCCAGCAGGTATTGATCCCCGCTTCGCGCAGCCAGGAGGCCAGTTCATGAACGCGCTCGCGCTTACGCACAAAAACGATAGAGCGGGTTGCATCCGGCTGTTTCAGCAGGTTAACCAGGAGCGCGGTTTTATGCTTAATGTCATCGGCGCGATAGTACCACTGATGAATTTTCTTACGTTCGCGCGTGGAGGGACTGGCGGAGACTTCAACGGGCTCTTCCAGCAGGCGCTCGGCAAAGTCTTTAATGGCATCGCCTTCGAGGGTCGCGGAAAACAGCATGGTCTGCTTACGCCAGCGGGTTTCACCGGCAATGTGCTCAATATCCTGCGCGAAGCCCATGTCCAGCATACGATCCGCTTCATCGAGGATCAGCGTTTCGACCGCCCGGCAGTCGAAGTTTTCTTCTTTAATATATTGCAGCAGGCGGCCGGTGGTGGCGACCACGATATCCTGGTTCTCGCTGAACACTTCCGCGTGGTTCATGTATGCGACACCGCCGGTGATGGTGGCAATGTCCAGATGTGTGTGGGCGGCCAGCTCACGGGCATGGTCGGCAACCTGCATCGCCAGCTCACGGGTCGGCGTCAGGATAAGAATACGCGGCGGCCCCGACTTCTTACGCGGGAAATCAAGCAGGTGCTGCAACGCTGGCAGCAGATACGCCGCTGTTTTACCGGTACCTGTCGGGGCTGAACCGAGAATATCACGGCCATCAAGCGCAGGCGGAATAGCGGCGGCCTGAATGGCTGTCGGGCGTGTGAAACCTTTTTCCTGGAGGGCTTCCAGAAGGTTTTCGTCGAGTTCAAGTTCGGAAAAAGTCGTTACAGTCATGATCTACCTCTGAGTGGACCGACGATTATAGACGTTACGGGCGTAATGTTCATCTGTTTGTAAGGCTATCTGTTCTCCGGTATTGTGCATAGCTTCAGGCTCAGGAGTTTTTGTTCGCAAGGTTATTCAGGATGTCTCAGTCGAAGTTTGCGCTGCCGCGCAATGGTTTTACGTTTAAACAGTTCTTTATTGCCCACGACCGCTGTGCGATGAAAGTGGGCACTGACGGCATTTTGCTTGGCGCGTGGGCGCCGATCGTGCAGGTCAAACACGTGCTGGATATCGGGACCGGTAGCGGTTTGCTGGCTTTAATGCTGGCTCAGCGAACCGACAACCGGGTTATGCTGGATGCGGTAGAGCTTGATGAAGAGGCGACAGCGCAGGCGCGCGAAAACGTGGCGACCTCCCCGTGGGGGGCGCGTATCCAGGTGCATCAGGGTGATATTCAACAGTGGCAGCCTGCGCAAACCCGCCGTTATGAACTGATTGTCAGCAACCCGCCTTTTTTTACCGAAGGCGTGCCCTGTGCGACATCGCAGCGCGAGCAGGCGCGATATACGACCACGCTCGATCACGTCACGCTCTTAACCTGCGCCGCGGAGTCGATCACCGAAGAGGGCTTTTTCTGCGTGGTGTTACCGGTGGATATTGGTAATGCGTTTGTTCAACGCGCCGAAACTATGGGCTGGTATCTGCGTTTACGCACCGATGTCGCGGAAACAGAAATGCGCCCGCCGCACCGCGTACTGCTGGCTTTCTCGCCGACCGCCGGGGAGTGTTTTAGCGATCGGCTGATTATCCGTGGGCCTGAGCAGCAATACTCCGAAGGGTTTACTGCCCTGACCCAGGACTTTTACCTCTTTATGTGAGACAGAGGTGACAGAATCGACGGGCCGCTATCTGCAAGTTGTTGCGGGTAATCCAGCGTATAGTGCAGCCCACGGCTCTCTTTACGCTGCATTGCGCAGCGAACGATCAGCTCGGCTACCTGCACCAGGTTGCGCAACTCCAGCAAATTGTTCGACACGCGGAAGCGGGCGTAATATTCGTCGAGCTCCTGCTGCAACATGGTAATTCGTCGTAGCGCACGCTCCAGCCGGCGAGTGGTGCGGACAATCCCCACGTAGTCCCACATCAATAATCTTAGCTCGTGCCAGTTATGTTGAATCACCACCAGTTCATCGGGGATCTCAACCTGACTCTCATCCCAGGAAGGGAGGCTGTTAACCGGTTGCGCCAACGGCAGACGCCGGAGAATATCCTCGGCGGCGGACCAACCGTAGACCAGGCATTCGAGCAGCGAATTTGACGCCATGCGGTTAGCTCCGTGCAGCCCGGTGTAGCTCACTTCGCCAATCGCATACAGCCCGTCAACATCAGTACGTCCGTTGTCATCAACCATCACGCCGCCGCAGGTATAGTGGGCGGCGGGGACAATCGGGACGGGTTCTTTTGTCAAATCGATACCCAGGCCGAGCAGTTTTTCGTAGATCATCGGGAAATGCTGACGAATAAAGGCTTCAGGCTTATGGCTGATGTCGAGATACATACAATCGACGCCGAGGCGTTTCATCTCATGGTCAATCGCGCGGGCGACGATATCGCGTGGAGCCAGCTCGCCACGTTCGTCAAAATCGGGCATAAACCGGGTTCCGTCCGGGCGTTTCAGGTATGCGCCCTCGCCGCGTAATGCTTCGGTTAACAGGAAATTGCGCGCCTGCGGATGGTACAAGGCGGTGGGGTGAAACTGGTTGAACTCGAGGTTGGCCACGCGACAGCCGGCGCGCCAGGCCATAGCAATGCCATCGCCGGAGGAGACGTCCGGATTGGTGGTGTACTGATAGACTTTCGCCGCCCCGCCGGTGGCCAGTACCACGGATTTCGCGCGGCAGGTCTCAACCTTTTCTTTGTTCCGGTTCCAGATCCAGGCGCCAACCACACGGCGCGTCCCCGGCAGGCCGATTTTATCGGAAATGATCAAATCAACGGCGTTACTCCGCTCCAGAATACGAATATTCGGGTGCGCGAGCGCCTGGCCAACCAGCGTCGTTTCCACCGCTTTACCGGTGGCATCGGCCGCGTGGAGAATCCGGCGATGGCTATGGCCACCTTCACGGGTCAGATGGTAGCTCTGTTCGCCGTTGGCCTGGGTCTGGGTATCAAACAGCACACCCTGATCGATAAGCCATTGCACACAAGATTTGGCGTTGCTGGCGACGAAAGAGACAGCATGGCGATCGCACAGGCCGGCCCCGGCGATGAGCGTATCTTCAACGTGAGATTCCACGCTGTCGGTTTCATCAAAAACGGCGGCAATGCCGCCCTGCGCGTACAGCGTGGAACCTTCGCTGACAGGGCCTTTGCTCAGTACGGCGACGGAGCTGTGCTCCGCCAGACGTAGCGCAAGGGACAAACCGGCAGCGCCGCTGCCGATAATCAGCACATCACAGGAGAAGTCAGGAGTCGTATTCATCGTCTTTGTTTAATTTACTAAACACATTTTTGCCACAATAGCACCAGGTCGTGATGATTCGTACATTTTTTTTACTGGCCGTTGTGGAAACTAAACATAAGCGGGTGGGGCGGCGCAGTGTAAACGAAAGAAAATATTTGCGAGGCAGGTCGTTAGCTTCAGATTTTATAGTGAAATAAAAGCGATGTTACGTTACCCTTCTGGCGGACCTTACGCTTTTTCTTCATCATCTTACCTGGCGTTGAGTTGCGGGACATATAATGAGAGATAACAAATCGTCCGCCGTTGCCAGACAAAAATCAAAGGCGTAAGGGAACTTTATTGTTTTCAAACACTCCAATCGTCTGCTTGCTCATATTGCAGTGATTGGGTGGTGCTTTGAAGACGCATGGGAATTGGGTTTGGGGAGACATTACCTCGGATGAGCGAGCAGTTAACGGATCAGGTCCTCGTCGAACGGGTCCAGAAAGGAGATCAGAAAGCGTTTAACTTGCTGGTGGTGCGCTATCAGCATAAGGTCGCGAGCCTGGTCTCCCGCTACGTGCCGCCGGGCGATATCCCTGACGTTGTTCAGGAATCGTTCGTAAAAGCATGGCGCGCGCTGGAGTCCTTCCGGGGAGATAGTGCTTTTTATACCTGGTTATATCGCATCGCCGTCAACACGGCGAAGAATTATCTGGTAGCTCAGGGACGCCGTCCACCGTCCAGCGATGTTGACGCCAATGAGGCGGAAAACTTCGAAAGTGGGGGGGCGCTAAAAGAAATTTCGAACCCTGAGAACTTAATGTTGTCAGAAGAACTGAGACAAATAGTTTTTCGTACCATTGAATCACTCCCGGAAGATTTACGCATGGCAATTACGTTGCGGGAGCTGGATGGCCTGAGCTATGAAGAGATAGCCGCTATCATGGATTGCCCGGTAGGAACGGTACGTTCACGCATTTTTCGGGCACGAGAAGCTATTGATAATAAAGTTCAACCGCTTATCAGGCGTTGACGATAGCGGAATACTGAAAAGGGTATCAGGCATGCAGAAAGAAAAACTTTCGGCCTTAATGGATGGTGAAACGCTGGATAACGAGCTGCTCAATGAGCTGAGCCGTTCTTCTGAAATGCAAAAGACCTGGGAGAGCTACCATCTCATCCGTGATTCGCTGCGAGGCGATACCGCTGAGATGCTCCATTTTGATATCTCAGCCCGCGTGATGGCCGCCATTGAGAACGAGCCCGTTCGTCAGGCGGTGCCGCTTATTCCTGAATCTCAGCCAGCACCACATCAGTGGCGTCAGATGCCTTTCTGGCAGAAAGTCCGCCCGTGGGCCAGTTCACTGACTCAGATGGGGGTTGCCGCGTGCGTTTCGCTTGCTGTTATCGTCGGCGTCCAGCAGTATAATGGGCAAAGCGAATCCGCTCAGCAGCCCGAAGCGCCTGTTTTCAACACCATGCCAATGATGGGGAAAGCCAGCCCGGTCAGTCTTGGCGTTCCGGCTGATGCGTCGGCAGGGAGCGGTCAGCAGGCTCAGGTGCAAGAACAGCGCCGCCGTATTAATGCTATGCTGCAGGACTATGAATTGCAGCGTCGCCTGCACGCAGAACAGCTTCAGTTTGGTCAGGCCCAGACTCAGCAAGCCGCTGTTCAGGTGCCAGGCTATCAAACTTTAGGAACGCAATCGCAGTAATGAAGCAACTTTGGTGTGCCATGTCGCTCATGGCAGGCAGCCTGTTCTTCTCTGTCAACGCCTCGGCTGATACATCGTCCGGGGCGTTGTTGCAGCAAATGAACCTGGCCAGCCAGTCCCTCAATTATGAGCTGTCTTTCATCAGCATCAACAAACAGGGCGTTGAGTCGCTGCGTTATCGTCACGCGCGGCTGAACAATCAACCTCTTGCCCAGCTTTTACAACTCGACGGCCCACGCCGGGAGGTTGTACTGCGCGGTAATGAAATCAGCTATTTTGAACCGGGGCTCGATCCGTTCACGCTGAATGGCGACTATATCGTCGATTCATTGCCTTCGCTGGCCTATACCGATTTTAAGCGACTGGCTGCCTACTACGACTTTATCTCTGTCGGACGCACTCGTATTGCCGACCGGCTATGTGAAGTGATTCGCGTTGTTGCGCGGGACGGTACGCGCTATAGCTACATTGTCTGGCTGGATGCGGAAACCAGGCTGCCGATGCGCGTTGATTTGCTCGACCGCGACGGGGAAACGCTGGAACAGTTCCGGGTGGTGTCCTTTAACGTCGGCGATAAGGTCAGCAGCAGTATGGAGACCCTGGCGAAAGCCAGTCTGCCACCCCTGCTGTCGGTGCCGGAAGCAGGCGATAAAGCCAATTTCAACTGGGCGCCAGCCTGGCTGCCGCAGGGCGTCTCAGAAGTCTCCAGCAGTCAGCGTCGTCTGCCGACGTTTGATGGTCCGGTTGAATCTCGCCTGTACTCAGATGGGCTGTTTAGCTTCTCGATAAACGTGAACCGCGCCTCGGCAAACAGTAGCGATCAGCTGCTGCGTACCGGGCGTCGCACCGTGAGCACGACGGTACGTGATAACGCCGAGATAACCGTGGTTGGCGAGCTGCCGCCGCAAACGGCTAAACGCATCTCCGACAGTATCAAATTCAGGGCAGTACAATGATTAAAGAATGGGCCACGGTCGTCTCCTGGCATAACGGCATGGCGCAGGTGCACTGTGACGTTAAAGCCTCGTGCAGCAGCTGCGCCTCGCGCGCTGGCTGCGGCAGTCGGGTGCTCAACAAGCTGGGGCCGCAAACCAGTCACACGATCAGCGTTCCCAGCGAGCAGCCGCTGTCCGCCGGGCAAAAAGTCGAGCTGGGGATTGCTGAAAGCAGCCTGCTGGGCTCGGCGGTTTTGGTCTACATGGCGCCGCTGGTTGGGCTGTTTGTCATGGCGTCTGTTTTTCAGGCCCTGTTTGCAAATGATTTCGCTTCGCTGTGTGGCGCGCTACTCGGCGGCGTCGGTGGATTTCTGGTGGCGCGCGGGCTTTCGCCCGGATTAGCCGCCCGCCAGTCGTGGCAGCCCGTTATTATTAGCGTTGGCCTGCCGCCAGATTTGGTGCGCGTAGAGACACCCTCTTCAGAACCAGGCCAGTGATTCCACTGGCCTTTATTTTTGATTTATTACCCCCGCCAGAACACATCATTTGCTACGGTTCTGCTGCTGGTAAGAGCATTTCCTGGTTTCGCGGATGTAGTGTAGAATGCGGCGTTTTCGGATTAAAAAACGTCAGGCACAGAACAGTGGCCTCATGATACGCGTAAGGCATAATTAACTCTAACATATGAAGAATATACGTAACTTTTCAATCATCGCTCATATCGACCACGGTAAATCGACGTTGTCTGACCGTATCATCCAGATTTGCGGTGGCCTTTCCGATCGTGAAATGGAAGCCCAGGTACTGGACTCCATGGATCTTGAACGTGAGCGTGGTATCACCATTAAGGCGCAAAGCGTCACCCTGGATTACAAGGCGACCAACGGCGAAACCTACCAGCTGAACTTTATCGATACCCCGGGGCACGTCGACTTCTCTTATGAGGTGTCACGTTCGCTCGCCGCATGTGAAGGCGCGCTGCTGGTGGTCGATGCGGGTCAGGGGGTGGAAGCTCAGACGCTGGCCAACTGCTATACCGCCATGGAAATGGATCTGGAAGTGGTGCCGGTTCTCAACAAAATCGACCTGCCTGCTGCCGATCCGGAGCGCGTAGCCGATGAAATCGAAGACATCGTCGGTATCGATGCGGCCGATGCGGTCCGCTGCTCGGCGAAAACCGGCGTCGGCGTTCCCGATGTTCTGGAACGTCTGGTGCGTGATATTCCGCCGCCGGAAGGTGATGCCGATGCCCCGCTGCAGGCGCTGATTATCGACTCCTGGTTCGATAACTATCTTGGCGTTGTTTCGCTGGTGCGTATCAAAAACGGCACGATGCGTAAAGGCGACAAAATCAAAGTTATGAGCACCGGTCAGGTCTATAACGCCGACCGCCTGGGTATCTTCACGCCAAAACAGGTTGATCGTACCGAGCTGAAATGCGGCGAGGTAGGCTGGCTGGTGTGCGCCATTAAAGATATCCTCGGCGCTCCGGTTGGCGATACCCTGACGACGTCGCGTAACCCGGCGGATAAGGCCCTGCCAGGCTTTAAGAAAGTGAAACCGCAGGTGTATGCCGGTCTGTTCCCGGTGAGTTCCGATGACTATGAAGCCTTCCGCGATGCGCTGGGCAAGCTGAGCCTGAACGATGCCTCTCTGTTCTATGAGCCGGAAAGTTCAACGGCGCTGGGCTTCGGCTTCCGCTGCGGCTTCCTCGGCCTGCTGCACATGGAAATCATCCAGGAGCGTCTGGAACGCGAATACGACCTGGATCTGATTACCACCGCGCCGACGGTAGTCTACGAAGTGGAGACCACGTCGAAAGAAGTCATCTATGTCGATAGCCCGTCCAAGCTGCCGCCGCTGAATAACATTCAGGAGCTGCGTGAGCCGATCGCAGAATGTCACATGCTGCTGCCGCAGGAGTTCCTGGGCAACGTCATCACGCTGTGTATTGAAAAGCGTGGCGTGCAGACCAACATGGTTTATCACGGTAAACAAGTTGCGCTGACCTATGAAATTCCGATGGCGGAAGTGGTTCTCGATTTCTTTGACCGCCTGAAGTCCACCTCCCGTGGCTACGCGTCGCTGGATTACAACTTCAAACGTTTCCAGGCATCCAACATGGTTCGCGTGGATGTGCTGATCAACGGCGAGCGTGTTGATGCGCTGGCGCTGATCACCCACAACGATAATGCGCCGTACCGTGGTCGTGAGCTGGTGGAAAAGATGAAAGATCTGATCCCACGCCAGCAGTTCGATATCGCGATTCAGGCGGCTATCGGCAACCACATTATTGCCCGTTCGACCGTTAAACAACTGCGTAAAAACGTGCTGGCGAAATGCTACGGCGGCGACGTCAGCCGTAAGAAAAAGCTGCTGCAGAAGCAGAAAGACGGTAAGAAACGTATGAAGCAAGTGGGTAACGTTGAGCTGCCGCAGGAAGCGTTTCTCGCTATTCTGCACGTCGGTAAAGACGGAAAATAACCATTAAGGAGTTGGCATGGCGAACATGTTTGCCCTGATCCTGGTGATTGCAACCGTGATCACGGGGCTTTTGTGGTGCCTGGATAAATTTATCTTTGCACCAAAACGTCGTGAACGTCAGGCCGCTGCTCAGGCAGCGACCGGTGATAGCCTCGACAAGCAAACGCTGAAGAAAGTCGGCCCGAAACCGGGCTGGCTGGAAACGGCAGCCTCGGTATTTCCGGTGCTGGCGATCGTTCTGGTGGTGCGCTCATTTATTTATGAGCCGTTTCAAATTCCGTCCGGTTCGATGATGCCAACGCTGTTGATTGGCGATTTTATTCTGGTGGAGAAGTTTGCCTACGGCATTAAAGATCCTATCTACCAGAAAACGCTGATCGAAACCGGTCATCCGAAACGCGGCGATATCGTGGTGTTTAAATACCCGGAAGATCCACGTCTGGACTACATTAAGCGTGCTGTTGGCCTGCCGGGCGATAAGATCACCTACGATCCGGTGGCAAAACAGGTCACTATCCAGCCGGGCTGCAGTTCCGGCCAGGCATGTGGTAACGCACTGCCGGTGACTTACTCCAACGTTGAGCCCAGCGATTTCGTCCAGACGTTCTCTCGTCAGAACGGCGGGGAAGCGACCAGCGGTTTCTGGCAGTTGCCGAAAGGCGAAAGCAAGGCTGACGGTATTCGTCTGACCGAGCGCAAAGAGACGCTGGGTGAGGTGACTCACCGCATTCTGACCGTGCCGATTGCTCAGGATCAGGTTGGAATGTACTACCACCAGTCCGGCCTGCCGTTGGCCACCTGGATAGTGCCGCCGGGTCACTACTTCATGATGGGTGATAACCGCGATAACAGTGCCGACAGCCGTTACTGGGGCTTTGTGCCAGAGGCCAACCTGGTGGGTAAAGCCACGGCCATCTGGATGAGCTTTGAAAAACAGGAAGGTGAATGGCCGACCGGCGTGCGTTTATCGCGTATCGGCAGCATTCATTAATTTCCCTGCCTTATTCACGCTGCCGCTGCAATATTGGCAGCGTGAATTATTTAATATTTAAATCCCTTCAGACTAACGACATCTATTGTCGTTGCGTATAGAATATCCCCCCGAAGTTTTGGTTGTCTCTCGCAAGAGTGACACTGCACACGAAACCGCGTTGGTTGATTTTACTCTGAATAATTTGGGTTGCAGAAAGGCGGCAGGCAAGCGCACAGGCAATCTCAACAGGGACAGAGCTGCCCAGGTCGGTTTCGTGTGCTGCATTTTTGACGCATTCATTTATTGGTAACGCATGAACCCCATCGTAATTAATCGGCTTCAACGGAAGCTGGGCTACACTTTTCATCATCAGGAGCTGTTGCAACAGGCATTAACTCATCGCAGTGCCAGCAGCAAACACAATGAGCGCCTGGAGTTCTTAGGTGACTCAATTCTGAGTTTTGTGATCGCCAATGCGCTCTATCATCGTTTCCCTCGGGTGGACGAAGGTGATATGAGCCGTATGCGCGCAACGCTGGTACGAGGCAACACGCTGGCGGAGATCGCCCGCGAGTTTGAACTGGGTGAGTGTCTGCGCCTTGGTCCGGGTGAGTTGAAAAGCGGCGGCTTCCGTCGCGAGTCTATTCTGGCGGATACCGTAGAAGCATTGATTGGCGGGGTCTTCCTCGACAGCGATATCCAGAACGTTGAGCGCCTGATTCTCAGCTGGTACCAGACTCGTCTGGACGAAATCAGTCCTGGCGATAAGCAAAAAGATCCAAAGACCCGTTTGCAGGAGTACCTGCAAGGTCGCCACCTGCCGCTGCCTTCCTATCTGGTGGTGCAGGTGCGCGGTGAAGCACACGATCAGGAATTTACTATCCACTGCCAGGTCAGTGGCCTGAGTGAACCGGTGGTAGGCACAGGTTCCAGCCGTCGCAAGGCGGAGCAGGCTGCCGCCGAACAGGCGCTGAAAAAGCTGGAGCTGGAATGAGCACCGAGAAAACTTATTGTGGGTTTGTCGCCATCGTTGGCCGCCCGAACGTGGGGAAATCCACGCTGTTGAATAATCTGCTTGGGCAGAAGATTTCGATCACTTCCCGTAAAGCGCAGACCACGCGTCACCGCATTGTTGGTATCCATACCGAAGGGCCGTATCAGGCAATTTATGTGGATACCCCGGGCCTGCACATGGAAGAGAAACGCGCGATCAACCGCCTGATGAACAAAGCGGCGAGCAGCTCTATTGGCGACGTTGAACTGGTGATTTTCGTTGTCGAAGGCACCCGCTGGACGGCCGATGATGAAATGGTGCTGGGCAAATTACGCGATGCCAGAGCGCCGGTGATTCTGGCGGTCAATAAAGTGGATAACGTGCAGGAGAAGGCGGATTTACTGCCGCACCTGCAGTTCCTGGCAAGCCAGATGAACTTCCTCGATATCGTACCGATTTCTGCGGAAACCGGGATGAACGTCGATACCATCGCCGGGATCGTACGCAAACATCTGCCGGAAGCGATTCATCACTTCCCGGAAGATTATATTACCGACCGTTCTCAGCGCTTTATGGCCTCCGAAATCATTCGTGAAAAGCTGATGCGCTTCCTTGGCGCCGAGCTGCCGTATTCGGTGACGGTTGAGATCGAGCGTTTCCAGGCTAACGAACGCGGCGGTTATGATATTAACGGCCTGATTCTGGTTGAGCGCGAAGGTCAGAAGAAGATGGTCATTGGCAACAAAGGCGCCAAAATTAAAACCATCGGCATTGAAGCGCGTAAAGACATGCAGGATATGTTTGAAGCGCCGGTGCATCTTGAACTGTGGGTGAAGGTCAAATCCGGCTGGGCCGACGACGAGCGCGCATTGCGCAGCCTCGGTTACGTTGACGATCTCTGAGTTTGATACGCTATGGCTTTCGCGGCGCGGGCAGGCGGCAAGACCGTGAGTCCCCGGGAGCTTACATTAGTAAGTGACTGGGGTGAAAGAGTGCGGCCAACGCACCTGCAACCTGAAAGACGACGAGTATGATGGAAGGCTGGCAGCGCGCTTTCGTTCTGCATAGTCGTCCCTGGAGCGAAACCAGCCTGATGCTGGACGTCTTCACGGAAGAGTCGGGCCGCGTGCGCCTGGTAGCAAAAGGCGCACGTTCCAGACGTTCCAACCTCAAGGGCGCTCTCCAGCCTTTTACCCCCTTACTCCTGCGCTTTGGCGGCCGTGGCGAAGTGAAAACGCTACGCAGCGCCGAAGCCGTTTCATTGGCTCTTCCGCTCAGCGGCATCACGCTTTACAGCGGTCTGTATGTCAATGAACTGCTTTCCCGCGTGCTCGAACATGAAACGCGCTTCTCCGAACTCTTTTTCGATTACCTGCACTGTCTGCAGGCGCTGGCTGGCGCAAGCGGTACGCCGGAGCCGGCATTGCGCCGTTTTGAACTGGCGCTGCTGGGGCATCTGGGCTATGGCGTCGATTTCCTCCACTGTGCCGGCAGCGGCGAAGCGGTGGATGACACCATGACCTATCGCTACCGTGAAGAAAAAGGCTTTATCGCCAGCGTGGTTATTGATAACAACACCTTTACCGGGCACCATCTGAAGGCGCTGGCTAACCGTGAGTTCCCGGATAGCGATGCGCTACGTGCCGCAAAGCGCTTTACCCGTATCGCCCTGAAACCCTATCTTGGCGGTAAACCGCTGAAGAGCCGGGAGCTGTTTCGCCAGTTTATGCCCGCCCTCGCGGCGCAAGCAGCAGATAAAACGAATAACGATCAATGAGGATTGTCATGGCTGAATTACTGTTAGGGGTCAATATTGACCATATTGCGACACTGCGTAACGCTCGCGGCACGGCCTATCCGGATCCGGTACAGGCGGCCTTTATCGCCGAACA
The DNA here is from genome assembly GCF_009825425.1 of Klebsiella sp. Lac1. Lineage (NCBI taxonomy): Bacteria > Pseudomonadati > Pseudomonadota > Gammaproteobacteria > Enterobacterales > Enterobacteriaceae > Klebsiella > Klebsiella sp. Lac1. The sequence continues at coordinate 3,158,472 of NZ_VJZJ01000001.1, read as the reverse complement.
GGCTGGCGCCGACGGAATTACCGTGCACCTGCGCGAAGACCGCCGTCACATTACCGACCGCGATGTCCGCATTCTGCGCCAGACGCTGGATACCCGAATGAACCTGGAGATGGCGGTCACCGAAGAGATGCTGACCATCGCCTGTGAGACCAAACCGCATTTCTGCTGCCTGGTTCCGGAAAAACGTCAGGAAGTGACGACGGAAGGCGGCCTGGATGTGGCCGGTCAGCGCGACAAAATGCGCGATGCCTGCACGCGTCTTGCCGATGCCGGTATTCTGGTCTCGCTGTTCATCGATGCCGATGCCGCGCAAATTAAAGCTGCGGCGGACGTCGGCGCGCCGTATATCGAAATCCATACCGGTTGCTATGCGGACGCCGAAACCGACGCACAGCAGGCAAAAGAGCTTGAGCGTATCGCGACGGCGGCCGCCTATGCCGCGAGCCTTGGCCTCAAGGTTAACGCCGGTCACGGCCTGACCTACCATAACGTGCAGGCGATTGCCCGCATTCCGCAGATGCATGAGCTGAACATTGGTCATGCGATCATCGGTCGGGCGGTGATGAGCGGCCTGAAAGAGGCGGTTGCCGAAATGAAACGCCTGATGCGGGAAGCTCGCGCGTAATGGCTATTCTGGGGCTGGGCACCGATATTGTTGAAATTGCCCGTATTGAAGCGGTAATCGCCCGTAGCGGCGATCGTCTCGCCCGGCGCGTGCTCAGCGACAACGAGTGGGGGATATGGGCGCAGCACCAGCAGCCGGTGCGTTTTCTGGCAAAGCGTTTTGCGGTGAAAGAGGCGGCGGCGAAAGCCCTCGGAACCGGTATCCGTAACGGTCTGGCTTTTAATCAGTTCGAAGTTTACAACGACGAACTGGGCAAACCTAAGCTACGTTTATGGGGCGAGGCGAAGAGTCTGGCGGAACGTCTGGGCGTCAGAAGCATTCACGTGACGCTGGCCGATGAGCGCCATTACGCTTGTGCCACGGTTATCGTAGAGAGTTAGCGCCCGCAGCCCGCGGTATCAGATTTTGTCCGCGTGATGCATCAGCACGAACTTATCCCACAGCTGTTCTTCATTTTCGAGGTGTGCCGGGTCTTTCAGAATCGTATTCGGGATCGGGCACACTTTCTGACAGGTGGGCGTTTCATAGTGGCCCACGCATTCCGTGCAGCGGTCGCTGTTAATTTCATAAATGCTGTGACCCATCGAAATGGCCTCGTTAGGGCATTCCGGTTCGCACATATCGCAGTTGATGCATTTTTTGGTGATTAACAGCGCCATCGGGAAATTCTCAGAAACAACACAAACAGGGCGGGCATTATACGCCCATTTTCTGTTCACACCAGTTTTTTCACCAGCGCTTCACTGTGCCGGATACGCTCCGGCGCATGTTCAAGATCCTGTTGAACCAGCGCCATAAACAGCAGATCGGTGAGCATCATCTGCGCGCTGGTGGAGGAGATAGCCGCGCTGCGGGTCGCCTGCTCTTCGGCGATAGTATACAGGCACTGCGTGGCCTGCTGTTGCAGGGCGTTGGGGGTGAAGCCCGTGATCGCCAGGATCCGACAGCCCACGCGCAGCGCTTCTCCGGCGGCCATATTGATTTCGCGACGTTCGCCAGAGTAGGAGATGGCTAACAGCAGATCGTCTGACGACATGGCCTGCACGGTGGCGAGCAGGGCATGCATATCCTGTTCGGAAACGGCGTTAATGCCGATCTTCATCAGCTTCCAGCTGAAATTACGCGCCACCAGACCGGATGCGCCAATGCCGGTAATAATCACCCGGCGCGCGTGACGCAGCAGCGCCACGGCTTCCAGCAGCTTCTCTTCGCTGTTCACATCCAGCGAGGCGTGCATGGCGGCCACGTTATCCTTAATCAGTTTCTCGCCCACCAGGCGCAGCGGATCGTCGCCGCGGATCTGGTTATGGACCGGCACCGACTGAGGATCGGGCGCGCTGGCCAGCGCTTCGCTGAGCGCCAGTTTCAGCGCCGGGAAACCTTTAAACCCCATCTTCTGCGCGAATTTCACGACGCTGGACTGGCTGACGCCTGCCTCGCCTGCCAGCTGCTGCGAACTAAGGTGGCGGGTCTGGTCCGGCTGAGCCAGAATAAAGTCTGCCAGCTTCTTATCGCTTGCTGCCAGCGACGGATAGCGCTGGCGGATGCGGATTAAACAGTTCATCGGTTTTCCTCAGGACAACCTTCGCCCTCTGCTGAAAGAATTTTGTATTCGATTATAAGAGGATTGCGGCGAATTAAAAATTCTACCGCTGAGATTTATTCACGGCAGAGGAATTGCCTCAACCCAGGCTTAACATCGGCGGATGTTTTCTCTGTTCAGGGCACAAGACTGTTAAGCTAGCGCTATCAGAGACAACATTGGATAAAAAGAGGTCAGGTTTGAAGAGCAGCACGCAGCGAGTGGTTTTTTTTGATCTCGATGGAACGTTGCATCAACAGGATATGTTCGGCAGCTTCTTACGCTACGCCTTGCGTCACCAGCCCCTGAATCTGCTGCTGGTGGTACCGCTGTTGCCGGTTATCCTGGCGGGACTGGCGGTAAATGGCCGGGCGGCGCGCTGGCCGATGAGCCTGCTGCTGTGGGCATCGACATTCGGGCGCAGCGAGCGCGCGCTAAAGCGCCTTGAGGCCGGCTTTGTCCGCTGGTTTCGCCAGCGCGTCACCGCCTTCCCGGTCGTGCAGGCCCGACTGTCGGACTACCTGACCCGGCGCGATGCTGACGTCTGGCTGATTACCGGGTCGCCGCAATCGCTGGTGGAACAGGTCTACGGCGATACCGTCTGGTTGCCGAGGGTGAACATTATCGCCAGTCGGATGGAGCGCCGCTGCGGCGGCTGGGGCCTGTCGCTACGCTGTCTGGGCCATGAAAAAGTGGCGCAACTGGAGCAGAAGATCGGTGCGCCGCTGCAACTGTACAGCGGCTATAGCGATAGCGAGCAGGATAATCCGTTGCTTCATTTTTGCCAGCACCGCTGGCGGGTCACCCCGCAGGGCGATCTCCACCAGTTAGAATAGTGTGTAATATCTGTCGGCCATGTATAATGCGGCCCGCTTTTTCCGCAGGAGTGCCCGTTTTGTCTGACCATGAACTGACCGATGAATACTGGATGCGTCACGCCCTGACGCTGGCTAAGCGCGCCTGGGAAGAGGGCGAAGTGCCGGTTGGCGCCGTGCTGGTGCACAACCATCAGGTTATCGGCGAAGGTTGGAACCGGCCTATCGGGCGTCACGATCCTACGGCGCATGCCGAAATTATGGCGCTGCGTCAGGGGGGGCTGGTACTGCAAAACTATCGCCTGATTGACGCGACGTTGTATGTCACGCTTGAACCCTGTGTGATGTGCGCGGGGGCGATGGTGCATAGCCGGATTTCGCGGCTGGTATTTGGTGCCCGGGATGCAAAAACCGGCGCGGCCGGCTCGCTCATTGATGTCCTGCACCATCCGGGGATGAATCATCGGGTGGAGATCAGTGAAGGTATTCTGGCGGAGTCGTGCTCAGGCATGCTCAGCGACTTTTTCCGCTGGCGGCGGGAAGAGAAAAAAGCCTTGAAAAAGGCGCGTCGGGTTGGGGACGCTTAGTGCCACAGTCCGGGAATCTTCAGTCTGGCGTTGTCGACTAACGATTCCGCGCGAAACAGGAAAAAGGGGAGCGCCCGCTGTTCCTTATCCAGTTCATCCGGCATGACCGCCGGATAGTCTCCGGCAAGCGCCAGCCGCTGCTCATCCTTTTTCTCTTTCTCCGACAGGTAGCCCACCAGGCTGATGTGATATTTGCGAATGTTCTCGACGTAGGCGTATGCCTCGTGACCGCGCGCATAGCCATATTTCAGCCGGCTGTAATAAGGTTTCTGACTGAGCAGCGGCAGGCGCTGCTTGACGTCTGCCCAACTGTCGGGATTGCCTTTCTGCCTTTTTGTCAGCGAGATGGCGTCCAGAATATGGGCGTACCCCATATTGTAAGCCGCCAGCGCAAACCAGATTCGCTCATCTTTGGGGACCGTGTCCGGGATTTTATTCATCATATCCTGCAGGTAGCGCATACCGCCGCTGAGGCTCTGCTCCACATCGGTACGATCGCTTAATCCCAGGCTTTGCGCGGTATTGCGGGTCAGCATCATCATGCCGCGAACCCCGGTAGGCGAGGTGGCCTGCGGATCCCAGTGCGACTCCTGCCATGAAATGGCCGCCAGCAGGCGCCAGTCGATCTGACGCGCGTATTTCTCAAACATCGGCTGCAGGTCCGGCAGAATATTTTCGACGGCGCGCAGGAAGGTCCGGGTGTCGACATAATCGAAACCGTTACCGTGTCCGAGGTATTTTTCTTCCAGCCGCGCCAGGGTGCCGTCTTCATTCATATTATTGAAGAAATCCAGCATCGCCGCCGGGAGCGAGTTGTCTTCGCTCCTGGCGCTAAACCAGGTCACCGGCTGTTCATCGCTGATATCCAGGGCGACCGCCAGTTCCGGATGTACGCGCTGGAACAGGCTAATCGCCACCGAATCTGCAATGGTGTAATCCACTTCGCCATCGATAACCGCCTGCATCAGCGCTGTCGCCCCGCGTTTTTCATCCACGCGCCAGCCGAGATCGGGGTATTTATTCCCTTTCAGCGTCTGCAGGTCGTTAATGGCGACGTGCCCTGGAGCAATCACCAGCTGTTCTGCCGTGAGGTTGGCGAGGCTGCGCGGGCGCGGCGTGCCAACCCGGTAGACCAGCTGCTGCGATACCGAATAGTAGCCTGGCCCGGACTGATAGTTTTTGACCCGCTCCGAGTTGTAAACCAGCCCGGCAGCTAACATATCGGCATTACCGTTATCAAGGTCATCGAACAGCTGACTGATGTTCTGACGAACGGTCACCTTCAGCCTGACGCCGAGGTAATTGGCAAACTGTTCTGCCAGCTCGTAATCCAGCCCGTAGGTTTTGTTATTGATGGTCGCGAAGGTGAGCGGAGAATTGATGGTGCTGATGCGCAGCTCCCCGCGCGCCATAATTCCGGCAACACGGTTCTCCGGCTTTCCTGACCACGGGATCGACGGCCACAGGGCGGCCGCCAGCAATAAGGTCACAATGCCGATGAGCAGATAATTAATCTTTAATTTTTTCAGAGAGTTAATCTTCTGCAGCTCTGTGTTCCTCAGCAGGCTATTAGCGGAAAAATAAAAAGAGAGTCCTCGAATGAGCGGCATTTTGCTTAAGAATGCGTCAGTTGGCAACTTATTCGCGAGGGAGGTCACATTAATTGATAAACCAGGGGAATGATTTTATTTCCACGCAAACGGTTTCGTCGAGGCTCAGGATTCACTATAATGGCGCCCGTTTCCCCCCTGGCTCATATTGAAAGCTGCGAAGACGAGAGACTTATGATGGAAATTTTGCGTGGTTCACCTGCACTGTCGGCATTTCGTGTTAATAAACTGCTGGCACGTTTCCAGGCGGCCAACCTGCCGGTTAGCACAATATATGCAGAGTATGTTCATTTTGCCGAACTGAACGCGCCGTTAAGCGGTGATGAGCGTGAGAGTCTGGCACGACTGCTCAAGTATGGCCCAAGTTTAAACAGCCATACCCCAACCGGTAAATTACTGCTCGTCACCCCCCGCCCTGGCACCATCTCTCCCTGGTCTTCTAAAGCTACCGATATTGCCCATAACTGCGGTCTGTCGCAGGTTGTGCGCCTTGAGCGCGGCGTAGCGTACTATGTGGAAGCCAGCACGCTAAGCGAAGCGCAATGGGCTGCGGTCGCGAGTGAACTTCACGACCGGATGATGGAAAGCGTCTTTGACACGCTGGAAGAGGGCGAAAAGCTGTTCGCTCAGCATCAACCGACGCCGGTGACCAGCGTCGATCTGCTGGGGCAGGGACGTCAGGCGCTGATTGACGCCAACCTCCGTCTGGGGCTGGCGCTGGCGGAAGACGAAATCGACTACCTGCAGGAGGCGTTCAACAAGCTTGGCCGCAACCCGAACGACATCGAACTGTATATGTTTGCGCAGGCGAACTCCGAACACTGCCGCCACAAGATTTTTAACGCCGACTGGATCATTGATGGCGAACAGCAGCCGAAGTCGCTGTTCAAGATGATCAAAAACACCTTCGAAAAGACGCCGGATTACGTCCTGTCCGCCTATAAAGACAACGCCGCGGTCATGGAAGGTTCTCAGGTCGGGCGCTTCTTCGCCGATCGCGAAAAAGGCCGCTATGACTACCATCAGGAAGACGCCCATATCCTGATGAAAGTGGAAACGCACAACCACCCGACGGCCATCTCTCCATGGCCGGGCGCGGCGACCGGCTCCGGCGGCGAAATCCGCGATGAAGGAGCAACCGGTCGCGGAGCGAAACCGAAAGCCGGCCTGGTCGGTTTCTCGGTCTCTAACCTGCGGATCCCTGGCTTTGAACAGCCGTGGGAAGAAGATTTCGGCAAGCCGGAGCGTATTGTAACCGCTCTGGATATCATGACCGACGGCCCGCTGGGCGGCGCGGCGTTTAACAACGAATTTGGTCGCCCGGCGCTGAACGGCTACTTCCGTACCTATGAAGAAAAGGTGACCAGCCACAACGGCGAAGAGCTGCGCGGTTACCACAAACCGATCATGCTGGCGGGCGGTATTGGTAACATCCGCGGCGAGCATGTGCAGAAAGGCGAAATTAGCGTCGGGGCGAAACTGATTGTCCTTGGCGGCCCGGCGATGAATATCGGCCTGGGCGGCGGGGCTGCCTCTTCAATGGCATCCGGCCAGTCCGACGCGGATCTTGATTTTGCCTCCGTACAGCGCGATAACCCGGAAATGGAACGCCGTTGCCAGGAAGTGATCGACCGCTGCTGGCAGCTGGGCGATGCAAACCCGATTCTGTTTATCCACGACGTTGGCGCGGGCGGTCTGTCTAATGCCATGCCGGAACTGGTCAGCGACGGCGGGCGCGGCGGTAAATTCCAGCTGCGCGATATCCTGAGCGATGAGCCGGGGATGAGCCCGCTGGAGATCTGGTGTAACGAATCCCAGGAGCGCTATGTGCTGGCGGTCGCGCCGGAACAGCTGCCGCTGTTTGATGAGCTGTGCCGCCGCGAGCGTGCGCCGTACGCGGTGATCGGGGAAGCCACCGAAGAACTGCATCTCAACATGGGCGATGCTCACTTCAACGACCAGCCGATCGACCTGCCGCTGGATGTGCTGCTGGGTAAAACGCCGAAAATGACCCGCGATGTGCAGACCCTGAAAGTGAAAGGTGATGCGCTGGATCGCCAGGATATCACTCTCGCCGACGCGGTGAATCGCGTGCTGCATTTGCCGGCGGTTGCCGAGAAAACCTTCCTTGTCACCATCGGCGACCGCACCGTCACCGGGATGGTGGCGCGCGATCAGATGGTCGGTCCCTGGCAGATTCCGGTAGCGAACTGTGCGGTAACCACCGCCAGCCTCGATAGCTACTACGGTGAAGCGATGGCGATTGGTGAACGTGCGCCGGTCGCGCTGTTGGACTTTGCCGCCTCTGCTCGTCTGGCCGTCGGTGAAGCGCTGACCAACGTCGCGGCAACGCAAATTGGCGCGTTGAATCGCGTGAAGCTTTCTGCAAACTGGATGGCCGCAGCGGGTCACCCGGGTGAAGATGCCGGTCTGTATGAAGCGGTAAAAGCGGTTGGCGAAGAGCTGTGTCCGGCTCTGGGCCTGACCATTCCGGTGGGTAAAGACTCGATGTCGATGAAAACCCGCTGGCAGGAAGGCAGCGAGCAGCGCGAGATGACTTCGCCGCTGTCGCTGGTGATTTCCGCCTTTGCCCGCGTGGAAGATGTGCGCCATACCGTGACGCCGCAGCTCTCCACGGAAGATAACGCCCTGCTGCTGATTGATTTAGGCAAAGGCCGTAACGCGCTCGGCGCCACCGCGCTGGCGCAGGTTTACCGTCAGCTGGGCGATGTTCCGGCCGACGTGCGTGACGTCGCGCAACTGAAAGGCTTCTGGGATGCGATGCAGGCGCTGGTGGCCGATCGTAAGCTGCTGGCTTACCACGACCGCTCTGACGGCGGCCTGCTGGTAACCCTGGCTGAGATGGCCTTTACCGGCCACTGCGGCCTGACGGCAGATATCGCCGCGCTGGGCGACGATCGTCTGGCGGCGCTGTTTAACGAAGAGCTGGGCGCGGTTATCCAGGTGCGTGCCGCGGATCGCGAAGCGGTTGAAGCGCTGCTGGCCTCTCACGGCCTGGCGGACTGTGTCCACTATCTGGGTCAGGCGACGGCAGGTGACCGCTTTGTCATCACCGCCGAAGGGCATCCGGTGTTCAGCGAAAGCCGCACCACGCTGCGTATCTGGTGGGCAGAAACCACCTGGCAGATGCAGCGTCTGCGCGACAACCCGGAGTGCGCCGATAGCGAGCACGAAGCGAAACGCCGTGAAGACGATCCGGGCCTGAACGTGAAGCTCTCCTTCGATATCAATGAAGACATTGCCGCACCGTACATCGCCACCGGCGCGCGTCCGAAGGTCGCGGTACTGCGTGAGCAGGGCGTTAACTCCCACGTTGAGATGGCGGCAGCCTTCCACCGCGCGGGCTTCGATGCGATCGACGTGCACATGAGCGACCTGCTGGCGGGACGTACCGGACTGGCTGATTTCCAGGCTCTGGTAGCCTGTGGCGGCTTCTCCTATGGCGACGTGCTGGGAGCGGGCGAAGGCTGGGCGAAATCGATTCTGTTTAACGAGCGCGTGCGCGATGAGTTTGCCACCTTCTTCCACCGTCCGCAGACGCTGGCGCTGGGCGTGTGTAACGGTTGTCAGATGATGTCCAATCTGCGTGAGCTGATCCCGGGAAGCGACCTGTGGCCGCGCTTTGTGCGTAACTATTCCGACCGTTTTGAAGCGCGCTTCAGCCTGGTCGAAGTGACGCAAAGCCCGTCTCTGCTGCTGCAGGGCATGGCCGGTTCAATGATGCCGATTGCCGTTTCTCACGGTGAAGGGCAGGTGGAAGTGCGAGACAGCGCGCATCTGGCTCAGCTGGAGAGCAAAGGTCTGGTGGCGCTGCGCTTTGTCGATAACTTCGGTAAGGTGACGGAGAGCTATCCGGCTAACCCGAACGGTTCACCGAACGGTATCACCGCCGTGACCAGCGAAAGCGGCCGCGCGACGATCATGATGCCGCATCCGGAACGTGTATTCCGCACGGTGGCGAACTCCTGGCACCCGGAAAACTGGGGCGAGGATAGCCCGTGGATGCGCATCTTCCGCAACGCGCGTAAACAGCTGGGTTAATCCGGCGAGCTGTACAGGATCTGCCGCGTTCGCGCAGCCTGTCAGGCTGAACCGTAATGTATCAGGCCCCCGACGTTGAGCGGGGGCTTTTTCATTTGTGACGGCGGTCGCCTGAGGGTGTCGGGAATTACCGACAAACGCCGGTGTGAAATGTCGCTAAATGGAGACACTTAACTCATTGATTTTTAATGGGGTGAGAAAATATGGCGCTATGTGTTGCTAAACGGCGACAGTGTGGTCAAAAAAACACCGTGACGGAAATGCGCGTCAAATACTATAAATCCATTATATTTCATTGTGTTAATAATTTATTTTGCGATGTGGCATAGTTAATGCATAATAACAGGCAGTGGCTCATTCACCTTCTTATGTCAGCCCCTTCGGGACGTGCTACATAAACTTCGAATGACGCACAACAAGGTGCCTGCCGTCCAGCTTCTGATAACAGCTTTGCTTTATCAACCATCGGGCGAAACGTCGAGTTAGGCACCGCCTTATTCCATAACAAAGCCAGGCCGATGCCTGGCTTTGTTTTATTCGCGGCGTGACAATTTACCGATTCTCAGGCCGACATGCTTGCCATATCGCCGCGGTTATTGCAGCGCCACGGGATGCTCTTACCCGTCGTCTGGGCTATTTTTCGCCTTTCGCGCAACAGAAAGGTCGATTGCTCCTGTTACTCTCCGGCGTCCTCAGTTAGCATCGTGATGAGCTAATGATTGAGACCCTATCCTTGAAGCGAATCTCTCTTTTCCCCCGTTCGTTGCGTCAGCTGGTCACGCTCTCGTTTGTGTTGATTCTGCTGCCGCTGCTGGTTCTGGCCTGGCAGGCGTGGCAGAGCCTGAATGCGCTGAGCGCGCAGGCCGCGCATATTAACCGCACGACGCTTGTCGACGCCCGGCGCAGCGAGGCGATGGTGAACGCGTCGCTGGAAATGGAACGTAGCTACCGGCAGTACTGCGTACTGGACGATCCGACGCTGGCGAAGGTCTATCAAAATCAGCGTAAACGCTACAGCGAGATGCTTGACGCTCATGCCGGGGTGTTGCCGGACGAAAAAATCTGGCAGGCGCTGAGCCAGCAATTGAACGACCTTGCGCTGCTCAGGTGCAAAAACAGCAGCCCGGATGTGCAATCGGGAGCCAGCCTTGAAGCCTTTGCCGCCGCCAACAGCGAGATGGTTCAGGCCACCCGAACGGTGGTTTATTCACGCGGACAACAGCTCCAGCAGGAAATTGCCGAACGCGGGCAGTTTTTTGGCTGGCAGGCGCTGGTCCTTTTTCTGCTGAGCCTGGCGCTGGTTCTGCTGTTTACCCGGATGATTATCGGCCCGGTAAAAGGGATCGAGAAAATGATTAACCGACTGGGCGAGGGGAAGTCGCTGGATAACGCGGCGCTGTTTACCGGCCCGCGCGAACTGCGTTCCGTCGGTGAGCGCATCATCTGGCTGAGCGAGCGTCTGGCCTGGCTTGAATCGCAGCGCCATCAGTTTTTACGCCACCTTTCACACGAGCTGAAAACGCCGCTCGCCAGCATGCGGGAAGGTACCGAGCTGCTGGCCGACCGCGTGGCCGGACCGTTGACCACGGAACAGCAGGAGATCGTCGAAATTCTCGATAGCAGCAGCCGCAATCTACAAAAACTGATTGAGCAGCTGCTGGACTACAATCGTAAACAGGCCGATGGCCCGGTCCCGCGTGAAATCGTTGATATTGCTGAACTGGTTGATAATGTTGTGGCCGCTCACAGCTTGCCCGCGCGCGCAAAAATGATGCATACCGCGATTCAGCTGGCGGAGCGTACCTGCCTGGCAGAACCGGCGCTATTAATCAGCGTGATAGATAATCTCTATTCCAATGCGGTGCACTATGGGGCTGAATCCGGTAACATTCGTATTCATAGCTACCGGCACGGCGAGCAGGTTCGCATCGACGTGATCAACAGCGGCGAACCGATCCCGCAGGCGGAAAAAAATATGATTTTCGAGCCTTTTTATCAGGGAAGCCATCAGCGTAAAGGGGCGGTAAAAGGCAGCGGTCTGGGGCTGAGTATTGCCCGGGACTGCGTCCGACAAATGCAGGGTGAGCTTAGCCTGGAAGAGAGTCAACCCGGGCTTATCTGTTTTCGCATAACGCTACCCGCCGCTGAGCCGGGAAAAACCAACACATGAATCTACAATGGGTGAATATGTCCCACTTTTTCGTAATGGTCCGTGCTTTCAAAGGATGGCTGTTGCCCGGCATTTCGTGTCTGGCGCTGGCGGGGTGTTCCGCCGCGTTTTCGCCGCACACGGAAAATGACACCGCACAATCCGCGCTGCCGCAGCACCAGGTGGCGGATTTTCTCTCCGTCGACTGCGCCGATATCTGGTCGCTGAAGAGCGAAGCCAGCGATAAAAATCCGCTGTACTGGCTACGCGGGATCGATTGTGCCGACCGTCTGGCGCCGGTTCAGGCGCGAGCGGAGGCCAAACGACACGATGATGACAGCTGGCAGGATGCCTTTAAGCGCGGCATTTTGCTGGCGGATGCGAAGATTACGCCGGATGAACGCCGCGCACTGGTATCCCGCCTGGATACCTTCAGCCCGCAGATAGCCATGCAGGTGCGTCCGCTGTATCAGCTCTGGCGTGATGGCCAGAACAGTCAACTGCAGCTGGTGGATGAACGCGCCCGTTACGCGAAGCTGCAGCAGTCCAGCGATAGCGAACTGGAGACCCTGCGCCTGCAGGAACAGCAGTTGCGCAGCCAGCTTGAGCTAACCACCCGCAAGCTGGAAAACCTCACCGATATTGAACGCCAGCTTTCCAGCCGCAAGCCGGGGGGGAATTTTAATTCCGACGGCAGCCACGGCAGTGACAAAGTTCCGGAGGTCATACATGACGATCAGTAAACCAGCGCGTTTGCTGCTGGTGGATGACGATCCGGGTCTGCTAAAACTGCTGGGAATGCGTTTGACCAGCGAGGGCTACAGCGTCGTGACCGCTGAAAGCGGTCCGGAGGCGCTGCGTATTCTGGCCCGGGACAAAGTCGAACTGGTGGTCAGCGATTTACGCATGGATGAGATGGACGGCCTGCAGTTGTTCAGCGAAATCCAGAAAGTGCATCCGGGGATGCCGGTGATTATTCTTACCGCTCATGGCTCGATTCCCGACGCGGTGGCGGCCACTCAGCAAGGGGTGTTTGGTTTTCTGACCAAACCGGTGGACAAAGACGCCCTGTATAAAGCCATTGATGACGCGCTGGAACACAGTGCGCCGGCGACGGATGAGCGCTGGCGTCAGGCTATCGTCACCCGCAGTCCGCTGATGCTGCGTCTGCTGGAACAGGCCGGGATGGTGGCGCAGTCGGACGTCAGCGTGCTGATTAACGGCCAGAGCGGGACCGGGAAAGAGATTGTCGCGCAGGCGATTCATCATGCCAGCCCGCGCCACGACAAACCTTTTGTCGCCATTAACTGCGGCGCGCTGCCGGAGCAGCTGCTGGAATCCGAGCTATTTGGCCATGCGCGCGGCGCGTTTACCGGCGCGGTCAGCAACCGGGAGGGGCTGTTCCAGGCCGCGGAAGGCGGGACGCTGTTTCTCGATGAGATCGGCGATATGCCGGTGGCGCTACAGGTGAAGCTGCTGCGGGTATTGCAGGAGCGCAAAGTGCGCCCGCTGGGTAGTAACCGCGATATCGATATCGATGTGCGTATCATCTCGGCCACCCACCGCGATCTGCCGAAGGCAATGGCGCGCGGCGAGTTTCGTGAAGATCTGTTTTATCGCCTGAACGTGGTGAACCTGAAGATCCCGCCGCTGGCCGAGCGCGCGGAGGATATCCCGCTGCTGGCAAACCATCTGCTGCGCCAGTCTGCCGATCGGCATAAGCCGTTTGTGCGGGCGTTTTCAAACGATGCGATGAAACGGCTGATGGCCGCCAAATGGCCCGGCAACGTGCGCCAGCTGGTGAACGTGATTGAGCAGTGCGTGGCGTTGACCACTTCGCCGGTCATCGGTGATGCGCTGGTGGAACAGGCGCTGGAAGGGGAAAATACCGCGCTGCCGACCTTCGTCGAAGCGCGCAATCAGTTTGAGCTTAACTATCTGCGCAAGCTGCTGCAAATTACCAAAGGCAACGTCACCCACGCGGCAAGAATGGCGGGGCGCAACCGTACTGAATTCTACAAACTGCTGGCGCGCCATGAGCTCGACGCCAACGACTTTAAAGAGTAGCTCAGCAGCATGGCGCAAGTTATGATACGGTAAGCAACCGGTTACGCGACTAAGAGCCTATCCCAGTAGGCGTTATTGTCGCAGGCAGTTTGAACACGGACAGCGCGGAAAAACCGGAGCGTACACGTAGTACGTGAGGATTTTGAACACTGCCCAGGTTCAAAATGGCAAGTAAAATAGCCTTAATGGGATAGGCTCTAAGACAGGAAAACCATGAAAAAGATTGATGCGATTATTAAACCTTTCAAACTGGATGACGTGCGCGAAGCGCTGGCCGAAGTCGGCATCACCGGGATGACGGTTACGGAAGTGAAGGGCTTTGGCCGTCAGAAAGGCCACACCGAGCTGTACCGCGGTGCGGAGTACATGGTGGATTTTCTGCCGAAAGTGAAAATCGAAATTGTGGTTACTGACGATATCGTTGATACCTGCGTGGATACCATTATCCGCACGGCGCAGACCGGTAAAATCGGTGACGGTAAAATCTTCGTCTTTGACGTCGCCCGCGTGATTCGTATTCGTACCGGGGAAGAAGACGACGAGGCAATCTAAGCCCGTCGCTCGTCCCGCCCGTACAGAGACCAGGCCGCTTCGCCGTCGGTGAAGCGGCTTGTTTCGTGTCAGGCCGCCAGCTGTTTCATCACCTGAATAAACGCCTGAGCGATAGACTCCTCTTTACGGTGATGGCCATCCTCAATCACCCAGCGCCCGCCGGTCATCACCGCGCGAATAGGGTTTGACGAGCAGGCAAAGAGCCAGCGGTTGAGCAGCATCCTGTCTTCTGCGCTGGCGATGAACGGATCCTCGCTATCCAGTACCAGAAGATCGGCCCGGTAGCCTACGCTTAGCTGGCCGATGTTCTGGCCCAGCGCTCTGGCGCCGCCGCGGAGCGCCCCTTGATACAGCACGTTACCGACGTGAGGCTCGCCCGGAACGGTAAGTCGGTTGCGGCGCTGGGCGACCAGGCGCTGCCCGTATTCGAACCAGCGTAAATCCTCGCTGACGCTGACGCTGATGTGGCTGTCCGAACCGATCCCCCAGACACCGTTATGCTCCAGATAGTGGGGGCCAGGGAACACGCCGTCGCCGAGATTGGCTTCGGTGGTCAGGCATAGGCCGGCCACCGCGCCGGAAGTGGCGATCTTCATCGTTTCCTGAGGCGTCAGATGGGTGGCGTGGACCAGACACCAGCGCGCATCCACCGGCAGATGGTTGTACAGCCACTCTACCGGGCGCTCGCCGGACCAGGCCAGGCAGTCATCCACCTCTTTTTGCTGTTCAGCGATATGAATATGAATCGGCTGCTGGCCAGGATGGCAGGCCAGAATAGTGCCGATCTGCTCCGGCGTAACGGCCCGCAAGGAGTGGAAACACAGGCCGGTACGCTGCATCGGCTCGCCGGCGAGTCGCGCGGTGAGCGACTCGTACATGGTCAGATAGCTATCGCTGTCGTTGATAAAGCGGCGCTGACCGGCGGAAGGCGGCTGCGCGCCAAACCCGGCGTAACTGTACAGCACGGGCAGCAGCGTCAGGCCGATGCCGGTATGTCTGGCTGCGCTGGCGATACGCAGCGCTAATTCCGTCCGCTCTTCATAAGGCGCGCCGCTGCTGCTGTGATGCAGATAGTGGAACTCGGCGACCGAGGTGTACCCGGCTTTGAGCATTTCGATGTACAGGTAGCTGGCGATGGTTTCCAGCTGTTCTGGCGTAATTTTATCTACCAGCCTGTACATCAGATCCCGCCAGGTCCAGAAGCTATCCGACGGGTTTCCCGCCACCTCCGTTAACCCGGCCATCGCCCGCTGGAAGGCATGGGAGTGCAGGTTCGGCATACCCGGCACGACGACCCCTTTGATGCGCGTCGCCTGCGGATTCGGCGCCGCGTTTTTTTCCAGCGCGGTAATGATGCCTTCTTCGGATACGGTTATGCCGACATTATTTGCCCAGCCATCAGGCAACAGCGCTTTTTCTGCCAACCAGACTGCCATAGTATCACCCTGTTTTCAGCGTATTGTTAATGTATATACATGTACATATATATACATCTAATAGGTCATAGAGTAAACTGACAACGTCAGCATATGAGGAATGGTTAATGGCGCACAGTGACCTGTCAAATCCGGATTTCATGGATGAGTTACCTGAACATCCTGCCCCCTTTTATGAAAGGGTAAAGGCGATGATCAAAACCAAGATCCACAGCGGGGCGTGGCCCGTGAATTACCGTGTCCCTTCTGAAAGCGAACTGGTCAATCTGTTTGGCTATAGCCGGATGACGATTAACCGCGCGCTGCGGGAACTGACGGCGGAAGGACTGCTGGTGCGGATGCAGGGGGTCGGTACTTTTGTCGCCGAAATTCGCGGCCAGTCGGCGCTGCTGGACATTAACAATATCGCCGACGAGATAGCCAGCCGTGGCCATCGCCACCACGCCAGAGTCTTCAGGCTGACGGAAATCGAAGCCGATGCTCAGCAGGCGTTCAGTTTCGGCATGCAGCAGGGATGCGGTCTGTACCATTCGCTGATTTGCCATTATGAAAATGGCGTACCGGTGATGCTGGAAGACCGGCTGGTGAATATGCAGGTGGTGCCGGATTATCTGCAGCAGGATTTCACCCGCATCACGCCTAACGCCTACCTCTCCTCGATTGCGCCGATTGTTGAAGGCGAGCACGTGATTGAAGCGGTCAACGTCAGACGGGCCGAATGCGTCTACCTGGAAATCGATGAACATACGCCTTGCCTGCTGGTCAATCGTCGGACGTGGACCGGCCGCCAGGAGAAGAGAATCGTCACCAGCGTGCGCCTGGTCTATCCCGGCCCGCGTTACCGCCTGGAAGGGAGCATGCGCAAATGATTCGTCTGCTCCTCGCCCGGCAGTATACGGAAATGCCCTGGAAAAACGGCCAGGGCGTAACGCGCGAAGTGGCCCGCTATCCGCAAGAGGGGGAATACGACTGGCGTATTTCCCTGGCGACCATTCGCCAGCCTGGCCCGTTCTCCGCGTTTCCCGGCTACCTGCGCAATATCAGCGTGCTGGAAGGCGAGGGGATGTACCTGACGATCGATGGGCAGCGCAGCGCATTGATTGCGCCTTTCCAGGCGCTGGGATTTAACGGTGCGAGCGGCGTATCTTGTGAGATTGTCGGCGGGCCGCTGCTGGATTTTAATGTGATTTACCGGGAAGCCGCCCTCCGGGCGACGGTGAGCTGGTGCGGAGCGGGAACGTGGTCGCATCAGGGCGGACTGCGGGTGTTGTTTAATGCCGGGCCCGCGTTGCGGGTGAACGCCGGCGATCGGCACTATTTACTGGAACATTACGACAGCCTGCTGGTGGATGAGGCGGTGACGCTGGTTATCGAGGACACTCCAGGCGCGCGTCTGGCCCGCATCGCTCTGCTTCCCCTTTAATCACGCCGCAGACTCCTTCCGAGGCGTGCTGTTGTTACTCCTCTTCGCACAATGCCAGTAGCATCGCACTGAGTTCGCCCTGATTAATCAGGGCGCGTAGCGCATGTATATCCGGGTAGAGTAGCGTATCTTTATCCCGGAACGGCACCGCCTGACGCACTCTCTCCAGCGTTGCTTCGCTGCCCACGGCGGCACGCAGCGGGCGATGGAACTCCAGCGCCTGGCAGGCGCACAGCAGCTCGATGGCGACGATATCCACTGCGTTCTCCACCGCTTTAAGCGCTTTACGCGCGGCGGCAACCCCCATGCTGACATGATCTTCCTGACCGGCGCAGGTGGATACCGTGTGGATACTGGCCGGGCCAGCCAGACTGCGGTTATCGCCCGCCAGCGCAGCGGCAACGTAAGGTGGGATCATCATCCCGGAATACCCCGAACCCGGCGAGACAAGAAAGGCCGGCAGTCCGCTGAGATGCGCGTTGGTGATGCGGTCGCAGCGGGCCTGGGAAGCGGTGCTCAACTGGGCAATGGCAACGGCCAGCGCATCCAGCGCCAGCGCCGTTGGCGCGCCGTGGCCATTGCCTCCGGGCATCACGATAAGCTGGTCTTCTTCAACCAGAAACAGCGGATTATCGGTCACCGAATTGAGTTCGGTGGTCATAATCTGCCGACAGTGGGCCAGCTGGTCGCGCACCGCGCCGTGGATCTGGGGGATACAGCGTAAACTCAGCGCGTCCTGAACCCGGTGGTCGCGATAACGCTCCAGGATCTCGCTGCCTTTCAGCAGACGGCGCAGGTTTTGCGCGGTTTCCTGCTGCCCGGGATGAGGGCGCAGGGAGTGCAGGCGGGCATCGTAGCCGCGCGTGTTGCCCCGCATGGCCTCCAGTCCCATCCCGCCCGCCATATCGGCGACGGGAAGCAGGCGCTGGAAATCCGCCACGGCCAGGCAGCCTAGCGCGGTTGTCTCATAGGTGCCGCCAACCAACGCATGACCCTCTCTGGGAGCGGGAGCATAGGGCGGGATACCCGCCCGTGTCAGCGCCTGTTGCGCCGGGAGCAGTTCTCCCTGATACCAGCATTTGCCTTCGCCGAAGACCGCAAGGCCGATATGGGCGGTGGCTATCAGGTAACCGACGGAGCCGCTGGCGGGTGACCACGGCGTCACCTGCCGGTTCAGCATCTCGGCGATACGCTGCGCCAGCGCCGGGGTGACGCCGCTGTATCCCTGCAACAGGGATTTTAACGTCACCGCCATCATGGCTCGCACTTCACGCACCGTCAGATCCGGCCCGACGCCACAGGCGTGGCTGCGCAGCATATTCAACTGCGTATCCGTCATCTTGTCCGGGGAAAGCCGGGTGGTGACCAGATCGCCAACGCCGGTCGTCAGCCCGTAGATCACCTGACCTTGTTCAATGGCGCGCTGAATACGGCTGCTGACTCGCGCCATATTATCCAGCGCGGCCTGCTCCAGCGCGATCGGCGCGCCGTCGGCAATCCGCACTATCTCATCCACAGTGCCTGGCGCCTGCCCGAGGGTAATGCTGCCGTTCAGGGTAGTTGTCATGTCGGTGACCTTATTGGCTAAATCCGTGTTTTACCAGCCACTGATGCGCGATATCGTCGATGCTGACAAATTCGGCAATTTGCTCGTTCATGTCGATCAGATCTTCCGTCGTTAGCTGGGCGGAGACTTTATTCAGGGTAGTGGTCACGGTGTCATTCAGCGCCGCGCTGGCGACGATGGGCACAATATTTTGCGCCGCGAACAGATGTTTGGTGTCTTCCAGCACCACAAGGCGATCTTTTTTGATTGCGGGCGAGGTTGAAAGCAGATCGGCTACCTGGACCTGGTTATTTTTCATGGCGCTGAGCGTCAGCGGTCCGCCGACGTCCAGCACTTTAAAGCTCTTAAAGTTCAGCCCGTACACTTCGCGCAGGCCGGAGAGCCCCTCATGGCGGGTTTTCCATTCCGCCGGGCCGCCCAGCACCAGTTGGCTGGCAACCGGCTGTAAATCGGCGATGGTTTTCAGTTTATATTTATCGGCGGTTTTCTGCGTCACGGCCAGAACGTCGATATCCTGAGCCTGGGAGATCTCCAGCATTTTGACCTTCTCTGGCAGCTTAGCGGCCAGCTCTCTGGCGACGTCCTGGCTGCCGTGGGCCTCATTTTTCGCATCCAGATAGCTCAACAGCGCGCCGCTGTATTCCGGGATTAGCGTGATGGAGCCGTCCAGCAGCGCCGGGATATACACCTCGCGGCTGCCGATATTGAGCTTTTTCTCCACCGGGATGTGTTGCGCTTCTAACGCTCCCGCATAAATGGTGCCCAGCAGCTGGCTTTCCGGGAAGTCCGCAGAACCGACAATGACTTTCGGCGCGGCCCAGGCCGATGAGGTCGCCGACAGCAGCAGAGCCGAACACAGCGTCAAAACACTTTTTTTCATATTCATCGTAAATACCCTTTTGATCGGTGGAGTGAGGTTATTAGTTTTTAATACGCCGGGTAATACCGGGTGAAACGACCATTTTTTGCGAGAAAGAGAACAAGCAGTCGATCAGTAAAGCCAGCAGCGCCACCAGCATGGCGCCGGCGGTCATCTGGCTGAAATCGTTCGCCGCGCGTCCGTCGATAATCAGACGTCCAAATCCCCCCAGCGAGACATAGGCTGCGATGGTGGCGGTTGAAATAATCTGCAACGTGGCGCTGCGCACGCCGGAGAGGATCAGCGGAAGCGCGCAGGGCAACTCTACCTGTAGCAGGATCTGCAGCCGCGTCAGCCCCATGCCGCGAGCGGCATCAAGGACATAGGGATCGAGCGAGCGGATACCCGCATGCACGCCCAGGGCAATCGGCGGGAGCGCCAGCGCCACCAGCACCAGAATACAGGGCAGAATAAACGCCATATCGGACTCAAACTCGCCGGAAAGTAAAATCACCAGCAGAATAATCAGCCCAAATGAGGGCAGGGAGCGCAGGGCGTTGGTGGTACCGATGAGCAGCCCTTCCCCTTTGCCGGTATGGCCGGTGTAACAGCCGACGGGAAACGCGATGATAAAGGCGATCGCCAGCGCGACAACGCTATAGCTGATGTGCTGCGCCAGGAGGGGGAAAATGCCGCCCTCGCCAAACCAGTGGGTCGGATCCAGGAACCAGGTAAGCATAATTATCCTCTCTGAGGTTGCCAGCGGCTGAGTTGACGAGTGGCGTAAACCACCAGAATATCCAGCAGCAGCGCCAGAATGATGCTGAGTACGATCCCAGCGATGATCGGGGTCAGAAATTGCAGCTGGAATCCCTGGGTAAACAGCGAGCCGAGCTGCGGCGCGCCGATCAACGCCGCGACGGAAACGATACTGACGTTAGACACCACGGCCACGCGCAGGCCGGAACCAATCACCGGCACGGCCAGCGGCAGGTCAATCTGGAAAAACTGCTGAGCGGGCTTATAGCCGAGCGCCGCCGCGGACTGACGAGTATCGGCCGATACGGAGTCCAGCCCGTCGCAGACGGTGCGAACCAGCAGCGCAAAGCTGTAGATGGTCAGAGCGACCACCACATTAATGGGGTCCAGTATCTGTGTGTGGAGCAGCGGGGGCAGCAGCACAAACAGCGCCAGGGACGGAATGGTATACAGCAGGCCAAACAGGTTAATGATCGCCGACTTGACCGATGGCAGGTTGTGAATGCCCCAGCCCACCGGGATCGCCAGAATTAACCCTATCACTACCGGCACAATCGAGAGATAGCTGTGCCAGAGAAGCAGGTTGAAGATTTTATCGCTCTGCGCCCATAGCCAATCGAATCTCATGCTCCCTCCTGGCGCGTGGATTTACACATATCGAGTACCTGATCGAGGTGGATAGTCCCCTGCGGGATTTGCCGTTCATCGACGATCACGGCCCGGTGGTTGGGAGAACTCAGCGCAGCGTCCAGCAAATGGCGCAACGGGCTTCCCTGCTGGTGGAACGTCGCCCCCAGATTGATGTTGTCGAGCGTAATCGCCGTTGCCGGCTGATGGGTGTCGAACCAGCCAAACGCTTTGCCGTTTTGGGTAACCAACAGCCAGCGGTCGATGGCCATCTCTTTGGCCTGCTCGAAGGAACAGTCCAGCTCGGCATAGGGCTCGTTGCGTAACGCGGTTCCGGTGTTGGCGGAGTGGAAACTCAGTTTGCGATAGCCTCTGTCTTTGCCGATAAAGTCCGCCACAAAGGCGTTTTGCGGCGTATTGAGCAGTTTGCCTGGGGAGGCCATCTGCGCCAGTTTGCCGCCGGGTTTGAGTACCGCGACCAGGTCGCCGAGCTTCATCGCCTCATCAATATCGTGAGTGACCATAATGATGGTTTTGCTCACCTCTTTCTGAATACGCAAAAACTCTTCCTGCAGCTGTTCGCGAACCACCGGGTCGACCGCGCTGAACGGTTCGTCCATCAACATAAACTCCGGGTCGGCCGCCAGGGCGCGGGCGACGCCCACGCGCTGCTGCTGGCCTCCG
This sequence comes from Klebsiella sp. Lac1, assembly GCF_009825425.1. Taxonomy (NCBI): domain Bacteria; kingdom Pseudomonadati; phylum Pseudomonadota; class Gammaproteobacteria; order Enterobacterales; family Enterobacteriaceae; genus Klebsiella; species Klebsiella sp. Lac1. Next base: position 3,137,068 of record NZ_VJZJ01000001.1, on the reverse strand, counting down.
GAAAGCTGCCAGGGAAAGCGTTTGGCGATTTGCGGATCCAGACCGACGACTTCCAGCAATTCCCCGGCTCTGGCTCTGGCTTTACTTTTGGCGGCGCCGTTGAGAATCGCGGTGGTGGCAATATTATCGATAATGTTTTTGTGGGGAAATAAACCAGCGTTTTGAATGACATAGCCAATACGGCGGCGCAGTTGCACGATATCCATTTGCTCGGTGGCTTCGCCGTTAAGCAGGATTCGGCCCGATGACGGCTCCACTAAGCGGTTGATCATCCGCAATGAGGTGGTTTTTCCACAGCCCGAAGGGCCGACAAATACCGTAATTTTGCCTCCCGGCGCTACCAGGCTAAGGCCGTCTACTACGACCGAACCGTTGCCGTAGTGCTTAGTCACATTCTGGAAGGTAATCATCTTCACGCCTCTGATTGTTGTGTGTTGTGTTCCCGTATGCAGGGGAATCATGCGACAAATGCTGTTATGTATAATCTTGTATGTACAACTAGCAAAACTTGTGCCATTACCAGAGGTTACTGCAAAATAATGACTATTTAGTCATTTAAAAACAACTATTTAGTTATTTGCAGTGTTTTCTGGTCGCGCAATTTTTAGCGAGGTGAGAGGTCATGGCGGGGTCGAAAATGCATTGATGTTATCTTTTTGTGATGTTTTGTTGCACAAAAATAATGCGTTGAGGTATGTTTTTGCACCATTATGGCTCATCATCATGGTGTGATCCGCGAGGTCTTGCGCAGCATATTTTTATGTTTTTACATTAATTTATTGAATTTATTTAATTTTATAAATTAATTGCTAACCTGGCATCCAATATGCTTATCATGTATATACAATTAAAGTGTTAATCACAAATTTAACAGTCAAGTAACATGAATCAGGCAACGGATAAGAAGGTGAAGCGCATGAGTAAACAAGCAACCCGTTTTCGCGATGTTGAAATCAGAGCCCCGCGAGGCACTAAGCTGAACGCAAAAAGTTGGTTCACAGAGGCGCCGCTGCGCATGCTGATGAACAACCTGGATCCCGATGTCGCCGAAAATCCCAAAGAGCTGGTGGTGTACGGCGGTATTGGCCGGGCGGCGCGCAACTGGGAATGCTACGACAAGATCGTTGAGACCCTGAAGCAGCTCAATGATGATGAAACGCTGTTGATCCAGTCCGGTAAACCGGTGGGGGTTTTCAAAACCCACGACAACGCCCCACGGGTGCTGATCGCCAACTCGAACCTCGTGCCGCACTGGGCAAACTGGGAGCACTTCAACGAGCTTGATGCAAAAGGTCTGGCGATGTACGGGCAAATGACGGCCGGCTCATGGATCTACATCGGCAGTCAGGGCATTGTTCAGGGCACTTACGAAACGTTTGTGGAAGCCGGGCGCCAGCACTATAACGGTAGCCTGCGCGGACGCTGGGTGCTGACCGCGGGTCTGGGGGGCATGGGCGGCGCTCAGCCGCTGGCCGCAACCCTGGCGGGAGCCTGTTCGCTGAATATTGAATGCCAGCAGTCGCGTATCGACTTCCGTCTGCGTACCCGCTATGTCGATGAGCAGGCCAGCGATCTGGATGATGCCCTGGCCCGCATCGCCCGCTATACCGCAAAAGGAGAAGCGGTATCCATCGCGCTGCATGGCAACGCCGCGGAAATTTTACCGGAGCTGGTAAGACGCGGCGTGCGCCCGGACATGGTGACCGACCAGACCAGCGCACACGATCCCCTTAACGGCTATCTGCCGCTGGGCATGAGCTGGGAAGACTACCGCGCTCGCGCGCAGTCCCACCCGGTGGAGACTATCCACGCGGCGAAAGCCTCAATGGCTGAACACGTTAAAGCCATGCTCGCCTTCCAGCAGCAGGGCATTCCCACCTTCGATTACGGCAACAACATCCGCCAGATGGCGAAAGAGATGGGGGTGGAAAACGCGTTTGACTTCCCAGGCTTTGTTCCCGCCTATATTCGTCCGCTGTTCTGCCGGGGGATTGGCCCGTTCCGCTGGGCGGCGCTTTCCGGCGATCCGGAGGATATCTACCGCACCGATGCGAAAGTCAAAGAGCTGATCCCCGACGACGAACACCTCCACCACTGGCTGGATATGGCCAGAGAGCGCATCAGCTTCCAGGGGCTGCCGGCCCGCATCTGCTGGGTCGGTCTGGGGCAACGCGCCCGTCTGGGCCTGGCGTTTAACGAAATGGTCCGCAGCGGTGAGCTGTCGGCACCGGTAGTGATTGGCCGCGATCATCTTGACTCCGGCTCCGTTGCCAGCCCTAACCGCGAAACCGAAGCGATGCAGGACGGCTCCGACGCAGTGTCCGACTGGCCGTTGCTGAACGCGCTGCTGAATACCGCCAGTGGCGCGACCTGGGTTTCTCTGCACCATGGCGGCGGCGTAGGGATGGGCTTCTCCCAGCACTCCGGCGTGGTCATTGTCTGCGACGGCAGCGATGCAGCGGCGGAACGCATCGCCCGGGTGCTGAGCAACGACCCGGCCACCGGCGTGATGCGCCATGCGGATGCGGGTTACGACATCGCGATTGAATGCGCCAGAGAGCAAGGACTCAACCTGCCAATGATTGCGGATTAATTTCTCCGGCGAAGGGGGCAATGTATCCCCTTCGCCCTGACCGGAGTGCTGCCATGAATAACAACACCACATACATCGAAACACGCTCGATTGAGCCCATCCCTGACAGTGAACGCCACGGTAGCATTTTTAGCCAGTTCACCCTGTGGCTGGGGGCTAACCTGCAAATCACCGCCATGGTCACCGGCGCCTTAACTATTGTATTCGGCGGGGATGTTTTCTGGTCGCTGGCCGGTCTGATGCTGGGACAGATTGCTGGCGGGATTGTGATGGCATTGCACGCCGCGCAAGGGCCGCAGTTAGGGATACCGCAGATGATCAGCAGTAGGGTGCAGTTCGGCGTCTACGGCGCCTGCCTGCCGATTCTGCTGGTCTGCCTGATGTACCTGGGTTTTATCGCCACCGGGGCGGTGCTGTCCGGTCAGGCGATTTCGGCGGTTTTCCATACCACGGAAACCAGCGGCATTCTGCTTTTTGCTGCCGCCACGCTGGTTATCGCTTATGTCGGCTATCGCTTGATCCACCTGTTGGGCAAGCTGGCGAGCGTGGTGGGGATTATCGCGTTTCTCTATCTGCTGTGGAAAATCAGCTCTTTTCCGGCTATTGACGAGCTGCTGAGTGTCCGGCCCTTTAGCTGGAGTACGTTTTTAACCGCCACCGGCCTTGCGGCCTCCTGGCAGATCACCTTTGGCCCCTATGTTGCCGATTATTCCCGCTATCTGCCGCGCAGCACCTCTCCCGGGAAGGTCTTTTTCGCCGTCGGGAGCGGTTCGGTCATTGGCGCGCAAATCGCCATGACCGTCGGGGTGCTGGCTGCCGCGCTCTCTCAGGGAAAACTGGTCGGTCATGAGGTGGACTATATCGTTGGCCTCGGCGGCACTGGCGCAATAGCCACGCTGCTCTATCTGAGCATCGCGTTTGGTAAACTGACTATCAATACCCTGAATGCCTACGGTAGCCTGATGTGCCTGGCGACGGTATACAGCTGCGGGAAGCAGCGAGTGCGCGTGAGCCAGTCGGTGCGTCTGCTGGTGCTGGCGGTGATTATTACCCTGGCGACCGGTATCGCAATTATTGGGCAGCACTCTTTCCTGTCGGCGTTTAAATCCTTCCTGCTATTCCTGTTGACTTTCTTTACACCGTGGAGCGCGATTAACCTGGTGGATTACTATTTCTTTAATCACCAGGCGATAGACATGGAGGCGCTGAACGATCCGAACGGGAAATACCGGGCGTGGAACGTGACGGGGATCGGGGTTTATCTCGTCGGAGTGGCGGTACAGACGCCGTTTATTGATAGTGGATTCTATTCCGGCCCGTTTGTGAAGATGCTGGGCGGTATCGATATCTCCTGGCTCATCGGCCTGGCGCTTCCGGCGGCGCTCTACTATGTCCTGCGCAAAGCGCAGTCCGCAGCGGCGGCCGGCGCCGCCATCAGTCGTTAAAGGAGAACGCCATGTATACCCTTTGGCACCACTGCCGGATTGCCACCATGGCCGCGGGTCATTATCAGTTGCTTGACGATGGCGCGATGCTGACCGACGGCGCAGCGCTGTTATGGGTCGGCAAGCGGGCGGAACTGCCGGACCTACCCGTCGCGCAGCGGGTGGATTTGCAGGGCCGGGTGGTCACGCCGGGGCTGGTGGATTGTCATAGCCACGCGGTGTTTGGCGGCGACCGGGCCCGGGAATTTGAAATGCGTCTTAACGGGGCGAGCTATGCGGAGATCGCGGCCGCCGGCGGCGGTATCGCCAGTACGGTCAACGCCACGCGACAGGCCAGCGAAAGCCAGTTGCTGGAGAGCGCGAGGCAGCGTATCGGGGCGTTGTGCCGGGACGGCGTAACGGCGCTGGAAATTAAATCCGGCTACGGCCTGGATCTGGCTAACGAACGTAAAATGCTGCGGGTGATCCGCCGTTTAGGCGACACATTGCCGCTGACCGTGCGCAGTACCTGTCTGGCGGCCCATGCGGTGCCCGTCGAGTATCAGGATCGGGCAGATGCCTGGATTGACTCTATTTGCGAACAACTGCTGCCGGACCTGCATCAGGAAGGGTTGGTGGATGCGGTGGATGCGTTCTGCGAACACCTGGCGTTTTCGCCCTCGCAGGTGGAACGGGTCTTTCAGAAGGCCCGGGAGCTTGGGCTGCCAGTGAAGCTCCATGCCGAGCAGTTGACGCGACAGCATGGGGCGGCGTTGGCCGCTCGCTACCACGCGCTGTCGGCGGACCATCTGGAATATTTGTGCGAAGAAGATATCGCCGCGATGGCTCGCCATGGGACGGTGGCGGTACTGCTGCCGGGCGCCTATTACTTCCTGCGTGAGAAACAGCTACCGCCGCTGGATCTGCTGCGCCAGTACCGGGTGCCGATTGCCCTCGCCAGCGATTTAAATCCCGGCACCTCGCCGGTATTGTCCCTGCGCCTGATGATGAATATGGCCTGTACGCTGTTTCGCATGACGCCGGAAGAGGCGTTGGCTGGGGTGACGCTTAACGGAGCGAAGGCGCTGGGGCTGGATGCGGTTTGCGGTTCTCTGGAAGCCGGAAAAGAGGCCAGCTTTGTGGCGTGGGATATCGCCCATCCGGCGGAGCTGAGCTACTGGCTGGGGGGCTCCCTTTCGAAACAGGTGATTTATCAAGGTAAGGAGGTTTATTGTGATTAAGGCGTTTGATTTCCGGCAGGGGAACCTGCCGCTGCTGGTCAGTATGCCCCATCCGGGAACGTTATTAACCCCCGAAGTCGCCCAGGGACTCACGCCGAGGGCGAAACGTCTGGAAGATACCGACTGGCATATTCCTGTGCTCTATCAGACCATCGCCGACATGGGGGCCAGCACGCTATGTGCCCGTTATTCCCGCTATGTGGTGGATATCAATCGCCCGGCCGATGATAAACCGCTCTACAGCACGGCGACGACCGGACTGTTTACCGATATCTTTTTTGACGGCGAAGCCCTGTTTGTGCCGGGCGGCGCGCCTGACGCGGCGGCGAAAGAGGCTATCTTAAAACACGTCTGGCAGCCTTATCACCAGGCGCTGGCCGCTGAACTGGCGCGCCTGCGTGAGAAATTTGGCTATGCGCTGTTGTGGGATGCGCACTCGATTAAATCCGTGGTGCCGCGCTTGTTCGAAGGGCGCCTGCCGGATCTGAACTTCGGTACGGCGGACGGCGCCAGCTGTTCGACGCAGCTCAGTCAGGCGCTGCTGACAGGCTGCGAGGCGTTCCCGCAGTACAGCCGGATACTTAACGGCCGCTTTAAAGGCGGATATATCACCCGCCACTACGGCGATCCCGCGAACCATATTCATGCGGTACAGCTGGAAATGGCTCAGTGCAGCTATATGGATGAAGAGAGCTTTGCTTATCTTCCGGAGAAAGCGCAGCAGGCGCAGCAGTTGCTGGAGCGGTTGATTAATACCGCGTTGCAGTGGGGACGAGAGCAGTATGGTGCTCCCTGAACGTGGCTGAACCACTCCCGATCGGCATGGCCGATCGGGAGGACGGGTTATATCACTTTATGTGGGCCAAAACATTCGTAGTGAATGTTGTCGCGATTAACGCCCAGCGCCACCAGTTGTTTCGCCGCATGTTGCATAAAGGCTACCGGGCCGCACAGATAGAACTGCATCTGCGGGTCGCGCAGCGTGTCAGCCAGATCCGATAACATCATCAGACCTTCGCTGTTAAAGCGTGCCGCCTGGCGGTCGGCTTCGGTCGGCGTGCGATACCAGATATGGGAGGTGAATTGGGGCAGGCTGGCGCCGAGCGTGGCAACCTCGTCGGCAAACGCATGGACATCGCCATTTTCCGCCGCATGGAACCAGTTCACCTGGGCCGTATGCTGCGTTTTTGCCAGCGTGTCGAGCATTGCCAGCATCGGCGTCTGGCCGACGCCGCCGGAGATAAGCGTCACCGGCGTTTTTGGCTCAACGACGAGGAAGAAGTCTCCCGCCGGCGCAGCCAGATGCACGATATCCCCTTCCTGCGACGCGTTGTGCAGCCAGTTTGAGACCTGGCCGCCGTTTTCGCGTTTAACCGCAATTCGGTAGCCTTTGCCGTCTGGCTTGCGGGTCAGCGAGTACTGGCGAATTTCCTGATATGCAAACTCCTGCGGTTTCAGCCAAATCGCCAGATACTGGCCCGGCTGGTAATCCGCCACCGGCTGGCCGTCTACCGGCTCCAGATCGAAGCTGGTAATCAGGGCGCTACGCGGGGTTTTCTTCACGATACGAAACGCGCGCGTGCCTTCCCAGCCGCCGGTTTTGCTGGCGTTAGCCTGGTAGATTTCAGATTCACGATGAATAAAAACATTGGCCAACACGCCGTAGGCTTTTCCCCATGCGTCAAGCACTTCCTGGCCCGGACCGAACATCTCGTCGAGCGTCGCCAGCAGATGGCCGCCGACAATGTTGTACTGTTCTGGTTTGATCTGGAAGCTGGTGTGTTTCTGCGCGATTTTCTCGACGGCAGGCAGCAGGGCAGGCAGATTGTCGATATTGCTGGCATAAGCGGCAATGGCATTAAACAGCGCTTCACGCTGATCGCCGTTACGCTGGTTGCTCATGTTGAAGATCTCTTTGAGCTCCGGGTTATGGGCAAACATGCGATCGTAAAAATGGGCGGTCAGCTTAGGTCCTGTTTCGACGAGCAGGGGAATAGTGGCTTTAACCGTTGCGATGGTTTGGGCGTCGAGCATAGCAGCTTCCTTTGATGTTATTTAAATGATGTATTTTATATGCATCTTATAAAAATAACCCTGCACTGTAAATGGTTCCTTAACGCTTTTCCCCGTCGCGCTAACAACATGAACAATTTGCATCACAAACCTGAAAAGAAATCCGTTGATAATCGTTGAGTCGTTATTGCTCAAAGCCTTGTGTCATGGGTAGCCAATCGTTTGCGTAAAATCATTTGTCAAGACCTGTTATCACAGAACGATTCGGTTATACTGTGGGCCGTCGCCCAAAAAGGCCCCCTTTTAGAGCTGTAATTTATTGTTAGCTGAGCAGGAGATGCGGATGTTAAAGCGTGAAATGAACATTGCCGATTATGATGCCGAACTGTGGCAGGCTATGGAGCAGGAAAAAGTACGTCAGGAAGAGCACATCGAACTGATCGCCTCCGAGAACTACACCAGTCCGCGTGTTATGCAGGCTCAGGGTTCTCAGCTGACCAATAAATATGCCGAAGGGTATCCGGGCAAGCGCTACTACGGCGGTTGCGAATACGTTGATATCGTTGAACAACTGGCGATTGACCGTGCAAAAGAACTGTTTGGCGCTGACTACGCGAACGTGCAGCCGCACTCCGGCTCTCAGGCTAACTTCGCGGTCTACACCGCGCTGTTGCAACCGGGCGATACCGTTCTGGGTATGAACCTGGCGCAAGGCGGTCACCTGACTCACGGCTCCCCGGTTAACTTCTCCGGCAAACTGTACAACATCATTCCTTACGGCATCGATGAGTCGGGTAAAATCGACTATGCAGACATGGCGAAGCAGGCTCAGGAACACAAACCGAAAATGATCATCGGTGGTTTCTCTGCTTACTCCGGTATCGTTGACTGGGCAAAAATGCGTGAAATCGCTGACAGCATCGGCGCATACCTGTTCGTTGATATGGCCCACGTTGCGGGTCTGATTGCCGCAGGCGTTTACCCGAACCCGGTTCCGCATGCTCACGTTGTCACGACCACGACCCATAAAACCCTGGCGGGTCCGCGCGGCGGCCTGATCCTGGCGAAGGGCGGTAGCGAAGAGCTGTACAAAAAACTGAACTCTGCCGTATTCCCTAGCGCTCAGGGCGGCCCGCTGATGCACGTTATCGCGGGTAAAGCGGTGGCGCTGAAAGAAGCGATGGAGCCAGAGTTCAAAGTCTACCAGCAGCAGGTTGCGAAAAACGCCAAAGCGATGGTGGAAGTGTTCCTGAGCCGCGGCTACAAAGTGGTGTCCGGCGGGACTGAAAACCACCTGTTCCTGCTGGATCTGGTCGATAAAAACCTGACCGGTAAAGAAGCTGACGCTGCGCTGGGCCGTGCTAACATCACCGTCAATAAAAACAGCGTACCGAACGATCCGAAGAGCCCGTTCGTGACCTCCGGTATCCGTATCGGTTCTCCGGCGGTCACCCGTCGCGGCTTTAAAGAAGCGGAAGTAAAAGAGCTGGCTGGCTGGATGTGCGACGTGCTGGACAACATCAATGACGAAGCGGTCATTGAGAGCGTGAAGGGGAAAGTGCTGGATATCTGCGCGCGCTTCCCGGTTTATGCGTAACGTTTAACGACGCAAGCGTAGAGAAAAAGGCCGCCAGTGCGGCCTTTTTTACGTTCGGCGTGCAGAGATTAACGACGGTCGAGGGAGATAGCGCCCGGACCCGTGATGGCCAGAAGCAAGAAGGCTCCAGCGATACTGATGTTTTTGTAGAAGTTAATCATATTGGGAAGTACGGCATCACCGCTCATATCCCAGTAATGATGGCCAATGACGGCCGTGCCGAGCGTGTAAAAAATAAAGATAACCGCCAGCGGGCGGGTGAAGAAACCGAGGACAATCAGGATCGCCGCCGGAACCTCCATCAAAATCGCGATAATAGCCGATAGCGTCGGAAGCGGAGCGCCGGAGGAGGCCATATATTGTACCGTACCGCTAAAGCCCATCAGTTTGGGATAGCCAAATATAATAAACAGCAGCACGACGGCAATACGGGCGATCAGCAGCAGAACAGAACGGGAAGAGCCAAAGTCGAAATAGCGTAGCGTGTTCATAATCAATCCGTTGTGAAGGTGCGTGATTTAAACGTAATACACAATGAGGCACTCTGCCATGCTATGTACCGTTATGTTTGTCAAATACGCAAAAGGTCGCAGCGCGACCTTTTAACCCGGCCTTACAGAGATTTAAGCGCGATACTCTCATCGGTCAATGCTTCAATTGAAAGCGGTTTGCCCGATTGAATCAGCTTGCGCAGTACGCGCACTTCGCGCCCCTGATTGAGCGCAACGGCCCCGACTAACTTACCGCCACGTAACTGCAACCAAATCGCTTTTTTCTGCTCAGGGTCGCCCCGACAACACCAGCTTTCACCCTGCATATCCCCGACGAACTGCAAATTGTCGCTGAATTGATCGGTCCAGAACCAGCCCGGCGCCGCGACAGGTAGCTCCTGCCCCAACATGGCTGCCGCGGCGATTTGCGCCTGAACGTTGGCGTTTTCCCAGCTTTCAACGCGATGCAGGGTGCCATCGGCCAGACGCGTCAAGGCCACATCTCCGGCAGCGAAAATAGCAGGATCGGAGGTGTTACAGCGTTCGTCCACCACAATGCCGTTGGCCGTTTCCAGCCCGGCGTCACGGGCGAGGGCGTCGTTCGCGACGATACCGATACCGTAAATCACGGCGTCGGCCTGAAGTTGTTCGCCGCTCTGTAGCGTCAGCGTCAGGTTGTCGCTCGCCTCAATGTGTTCAATAGCGCTGTTGAGCAGCAAACGCACGCCGGCTTGCTGGTGGCGATGTATCAGGTAGTCGCGCACAGGCGGTGGGGCATTGCGGCCCATTACCGTCGGCCCAAGTTCAATCACCGTGACCTGACAGCCGCGCAGGGTGGCGCTGGCGGCCAGCTCCAGGCCAATGGTTCCCGCACCAACAATCACCAGCGATTTTCCTGCCTCCAGTACAGGGCGCAGGCGTGCAGCATCGTTGGCATGGCGCAGCGTGAAGCAACGGTCGCCCAGCTTGTCCAGCAACGGCAGCGGGCGCGCTGCCGCGCCGGTTGCGATGAGCAGTTTCGTCCAGCGGTAGGTTTGACCCTCTGCCAGAAGCACCGTTTTCGCCTGGCGATCAAGCTGGCGAATCGTCACTCCTGAATGTAACTGCACGTTATTCGCCGGCCACCACTCGGGGGCAAGCACCGGCTGAAGCTGCGGGCTATCGTCCAGCAGCATTGCTTTCGACAATGGCGGGCGCTCATAGGGCAAGTGCGGCTCATCCGAAAAGAGATGCAGTTCGCCGCTGAACCCCTGCTGGCGTAGAGACGCCGCCGCCATCGCGGCGGCCTGACCGCCGCCAATAATGGCAATGATTTCATTATTCATGGTGTCTCCTTAGAGATCCAGACCGGCGGCAACGTGGCGGATGCCACGAATTGCCAGGCCGGCATCAGCATTGATCATCACGCCACTTAACGTCCGATTGTTGCGCCGCGACGCCAGCATGACGTAAGGTCCGGTGAAGTCAGCCGGGGCAGGGAAAAATTGCAGCGGTAGAATGGCGGCAATTTTCTCCGCTGTTAGCGACTGCATAATCGAGGTGTCGCTCTGTCCCAGGGCCTGCGGGCCGCGCAGGTCGCTCGCCATCCCGCATGGCCCGACACCGTTCACGCGCACTTTCGGTGCCAGTTCGTAGGCGAGCTGGCGAATTAACCCGGTGGCGGCATGTTTGCTGGCGGTGTAGAGCGGGCCGCCGCCGCCGGGGTACCATGCTGCATTCGACAGGGTGAAAATCATGCTGCCTTCGCTGGCAATCAGCGCCTGTGCGCAGGCTTTCGCGCCCAGTAAATAACCTAATACGTTGACGTTAAACAACTCGTGGAAGCCGCTCTCCAGGGCATCGGCGGGGGTCGTGACCAGCGAGGCGTTGTGATCCCATAAGCCCGCGTTGCCGATGAAACAGTCCAGCTTGCCGAATCGGATCAGGATCTGCTCGACGGCACGCTGATAGTCGGCGTAGCAGGTGACGTTACCTTCCACCGCCAGCACATGCTCGCCGAAACGCTGACGCAGACTGGCGACTTTGGCGGCGGACAGTTCCAGTGTGGCCACGTTCGCGCCCTCTTCAATAAAACGCTCGATCAGCGCCAGCCCCAAACCGGAGCCGCCGCCGGTGATAAAAATCACTTCATCTTTTAAATCGCTCATTGCGCTTCCTCCGGGATATCAACAAATACCTCACCGCCTTCGACATAAACCGGGTAAGTGGCGACGGGATCGGTGGCGGGCAGGCACATGGCTTTACCGGTTTTCAGACAAAAGCTGGCGGCGTGCAGCGGGCACTCCACGGTCGCATCGTCTTCCAGATATCCCTCGGACATTGATGCGTTGCCGTGGCTGCAACGATCGTTAATGGCATAAAATTCCCCGCCAACGTGAAACAGGGCAATGACAGGGGATGTTTCCAGCCGGAGCGCTTCACCCTCCGGCAGCTCCTCGGTGGAGCAGGCAAATACACGGCTCATCAGAACAATACACTCAGGTTGTGGGAGGTGATCACCGCCTGGTCGAGCACGATTTCGCGTGCCAGCAGACGCCACTGTTCGCCATCCAGGCGTCGCACTTTGTCAATGCGCGTTCCAATGTAAAAGGTTTCGTCGCGCTCTTTCTGGGCGCGATACAGCAGGTAGTTGACGCGCACGGCAAACACATCGGCCTGGTCAGTTTCGGTGATTTGAATATTGCTGACCATATGGCGGGTGCGCGACGGCGGTTCCTCCGCCCACGCCATTCCTGTCTCGAGACGGGCGATGCGACGTTCAAGCTGATCTTTGTTGTCGTTGAAAATCCAGGTCGTCGGCGGCTGCTTGCCTTTGCGACGATCGCGGGTTTGCGCATTCACCGTCGTGCGCATGGTATAGACTACCTCGTCGTCGAGTTGAGCCAGCCAGTCGCGAAAGCGCCAGTCGTCCAGCAGTGAGGCTTCCAGATACAAAAACTGGGCGATGCGATGATGCAGTTCTAAAGAGACCGGGGCGCTCATTTCATCACCTCCTGCTGCCAGGCAGCGGTTTTCTCGTTCACTTCCTGCCAGCTTTCGCTGGAGAGCAAATCGGCCCAGCGCTGATACATCCCGCGCGCGGCGGTTTCCGAGAAGATATAGTTGGTGATGCCCGGAATACCATCTTCGCGGCGCTTTTCCTGACCGAGGCCCATTTGTACACAGAGCTTGCTGTGACGCGCCTTGTTGCCCTTCAGCAGTTTTTGAATTTCACACCAGTTCTCTGAGTCGTCCTGCTCGAGGAATCCTGCCGGACCAAAGGCGCGGGTAGCGCTGTTTTCAAAGGCGGCTTTGACCTCATCAGACGCCGCTTTGTCGGTGATGCAGAAAGCCCACACTTCGACCTGATCCGGCCCGCGCGGATGCCAGACGCGCAGCGTAGCGGTGCCGTTCAGCCAGGAGAGGGTGGGGAAAATATTGTTGTGACCCGCCAGACGCAGGGCACGCACCTTGCCCAGCCGCTGTTCAGCTTCCTCGTAGGTATCGCGGTAATAGCTGGAGACTGCGCCATCGACCCAGACGTTAGCATCCGGTTTCTCAGTAAAGAAGAAGCCGCTGCCGTGACCATCCTGACCGAACTGCAGCGCATCTTTCGCCGTTTCCCACACCGGGCGCGCGGTCTGGCCAGCGCCGAGATGATTGGTGCTGTCATCATCTTTTACGCCCAGCACCTGTACGGCGGAGGCGTGGCTGAAGAGGGCGTGGTACTGGTCGCTGGCGAACTGTTCTGCCGGGAATTTCCAGTTGCAGTTGATGAGCCATTTCTGTACGCCCCCGACAATTTCGGTGCCGCCTTCGCGGCGATCGAGCATCCCGTCCAGATACCATTTCATATCGCCAAGGTATTCCAGCAGCGCGGGGGCAGATGTATCCCAGTTGGCGAAAATCAACCCCTTATAACTCTCAACGCGGGGCACTTCGTTCAGGCCCCAGTGGGATTTACACAGCCCTTGCGGGTAGGCGCGCGGCTCCAGCGGCACATCAATCAGTTCGCCGTTGATACCGTACGACCATCCGTGATATGGGCAGGTAAACGCTTTGGTGTTGCCGCAATCGGCGTAACTTACGCGCATTGCGCGGTGGCGGCATTGGTTCAAAAATGCTTTGATGCTGCCATCCTTCTGACGAACGACAACTACCGCATCTTCGCCCATGTAGGTGTTAAAAAAGTCGCCTGCTTTGGGGATCTGGCTCTCGTGCGCCAGAAACAGCCAGCAGCGACCGAAAATACGCTCAAGCTCCAGTTGATAAATATCAGGGTCGGTATAGATAAGCGGGGTCACGCTACCGTTATGGGTGTCGATCAGTGAGTAGATGTCTACAGGTGTTTTCGTGGTCATATCATTATCTCGTGGGTAAGAGGTATTGACCTTCTGGTTCTTGTGTCTTTGTTATGTTGCTAATTGGTTGTTGTTATGTAAAATACTTAATTTCTACCAGCTGAGACGTTTTATCTATGACAAGGAGGGGGGATGGAACTGAGACACCTTCGCTACTTTGTCGCGGTTGCTCAGGAACTGAATTTCACCCGCGCAGCGGAAAAACTGCACACATCGCAGCCGTCCCTCAGCAGCCAGATCCGCGACCTGGAACAGTGCGTGGGCGTCTCGTTGCTGGAAAGAGATAAGCGTACAGTGACCCTGACCGCCGCAGGCGAGAGTTTTCTTGCTGATGCGCGGGCCATTCTCGATCAGGCCGAACAGGCGAAAATCCGCGCGCGTAGCGCCGCTATACAGAACAATCATCTGGTCATTGGCTTTGTACCTTCGGCAGAGGTCAATCTGTTGCCGATGGTGATGCCGCTACTCCGTCTGCGCCAGCCGGAAACCCACATCGAGCTGGTCAGTTTGATCACCACTCAGCAGGAAGAGAAACTACTCAGCGGCGAGCTGGATGTGGGGTTGATGCGTCATCCTGTCTATAGCCCGAAAATTGAGTCTCTCGCGCTTTTCCACGAACCGCTGGTCGTGGTGATGCCTGCCACACACCCGCTGGCGCGGGAACGTGAAATCACCGCAGAGCAGCTAAACGGGGTTAATTTTGTCAGCACCGACCCCGCTTATTCCGGCGAGCTGGCCGCTATTGTAGATAAATGGGTTACAGAGCAGCGCTGCCAGCTCAACGTGGTGCAGATGGCGACCAATATTCTGGTCACCATGAACATGGTTGGCATGGGGCTCGGCGTGTCCCTGATCCCCGGTTATATGCAGAGTTTTAACACCGGGCAGGTCGTTTTCCGGCCGCTGGCCGGCGAGGTGCCGACCATTGCCCTGCTGATGGTATGGAAAAAAGGTGAGCTGAAGCCTGCGCTGCGTGATTTTATTGATATTGTGAAAACGCGCTGTGAGCGGTTATAGCTCCCATTGTTTGATGGCATCCTGACTGGTTTGTCGCCGGTTGGCACTTTTCAGCGTTGTAACGCCCGATGCACGTCATCGGGCGTTTTGTCTTTCAGGACCAGATGTGGCCGCCATGGTTATAAATTGCCGCTGATTCTTTGACCATCGCGATCAACGTAATGTCTGCAGTTGCTCTTCCACATACAGATAGCCAATGCCAAGCAGTTGTTGCTGACGACTCAGCTGTCCGAAGCCGATTTGCGTTGCTCTGGTGCGCGGCGTGTCGCGATGATCGAAAGGGTTAAAGCCTGTCTGCCTGATGATGGTATTCAACCACGCTTCACCAAATCCGCAGCTGCGGCCGTACAATAAGATATTGTTTATATTTAATATATTCAGGAAGTTGTAGAGGCTGAGCCCGATGGCGTTTGCGGAGTCTTCCACCCAGGTATGAAGGCGGGAATCACCCTGCTGCCATTTTTCGATCAGGGCATCGATGGTCAGCGCATCGGGATTATCGGCGAGATCGGGCTGCGTTTTAAGCCATATCCGCGCCTGTTTTTTCAATGCGCTGAGCGAGGCCACCGTTTCCAGGCAGCCATAGCGCCCGCAGTCACAGGCAACGCCATCAGGATTGATAATGGTGTGTCCAATCTGGCCGCTGCCATAAAGGCTACCGCGCCAGACCTGGTCGTTGATGACAAATGACGAGCCAATACCGTAATCGACGTTGATCACGCAGAAGTCGCGATACTGTCCTTCATTTTGCCATTTTTCCGCCAGCGCCAGCATGACGCAGTCGTTGTCGACTCTTACCTGAACGCCGAGTTCTTCTTCAAGCAAGTATTTTAGTTCAACTGGACTCTTCCAGCGCGCCTGCGGCATGGTTTGAGAGACGCCGGTCACGGGATCCACCTGACCATGAACACCCAGCGCGAGATTGATTGTGCGTTCCGGATATTGACGATGAATGTGTCGCCAGCATTCGATAATTGCGATGAGCAGAGCCTGCGGGGTGGGGGCATCAATCCGTATATGCTGGTGGCCGTCTACGGCCAGCAAGCGCGCATCAGCAAGCTGGTACTCAATGCTAGTTGGCGTGATGTTCATGCAAAGCGTCCACGCCCGTTGCAATGGAATCTGAAAACTTCCGCTATTTACGCCTCTGCGACTCATTTTTTCGCTGGAGTGGCTGATCAAGCCTTCACCGAGGAGTTCTTCGAGAATATTACTCACGGCCGGAATGGATAACCCGCTGAGCTGCGAGAGTTGCGATTTGCTAAGCTGTTTTTCCCGCCACAGATGGGCAAGAAAGATAGATTTATTGACTTGCCTGACCTGAACATTATTGAAACCAGTTCGCTGCATACACTTAACTCTCTTAACTATATTGCGTGAGCGTTGTGCATTTTAACAGCTAAACAGGAATATAAACTCGACGTATTGAATATTTTACTTCATTTCATTTAGTGGAGATCGATATGTACGGCGCGGTTAAGGTCTGGCAGGAAACGATTACATTACCGACGTGGACAACGGGGGCGGAGGATCCTAACCCGATGTTCCTTGAGAAACGGGTCTATCAAGGTTCTTCGGGTAGTGTGTACCCCTATGGCGTGATTGATACGTTAACCGGTGAGCGTGAGTTGCGTGATTATCATGCGGTATGGATGGAAAATGATTTTATTCGCATCATGCTCCTTCCGGCGCTCGGCGGACGTATCCATCGTGCCTACGATAAGGTTAAGCAACGTGATTTTGTCTACTACAACGAGGTTGTGAAGCCTGCACTGGTGGGGTTACTTGGTCCATGGATTTCCGGCGGTATTGAGTTTAACTGGCCCCAACACCATCGGCCGACAACGTTTATGCCCGTTGATTTTACGATCCAGCAGGGGCAAGACGGTACGCAAACCGTATGGATGGGGGAGGCGGAACCTATGCGTGGTTTGCAGGTTATGACTGGATTTACCCTTTATCCCGACCGCGCACTAATCGAAATTACAGGTAAGGTTTTTAACGGCAATGCCACGCCGCGGCATTTCTTGTGGTGGGCCAATCCGGCAGTCAAAGGCGGCGATGCACATCAGAGCGTGTTCCCTCCCGATGTGACCGCCGTCTTCGACCATGGCAAGCGCGATGTCTCTGCATTCCCTGTTGCCACGGGCACTTATTATAAGGTTGATTACTCGGCTGGGGTGGATATTTCCCGCTATAAGAATGTCCCCGTACCGACTTCCTATATGGCGGAAAAATCGGATTACGACTTTGTCGGTGCTTTTCATCATGATGAACGCGGCGGGCTCTTGCATGTCGCCGACCACCATGTCTCGCCAGGCAAAAAACAGTGGAGCTGGGGCCATGGTGATTTCGGTCAGGCGTGGGATCGGAATCTGACCGACAATAATGGCCCCTATATTGAACTGATGACCGGTGTATTTACCGATAACCAACCGGATTTCACCTGGCTTGACCCGTATGAAGAGAAAATTTTTGTGCAAAATTTCCTTCCTTACAGTGAGCTGGGAAATGTGCAAAATGCGAATACGCGACTTGCTCTCAAACTTGTTCGTGAAGCTCAACAGCTGCAATTAGGGATTTATGCGATTGCTCCACTGGAAAATATTGTTGTGGAGCTGAGTGCGGATGAGCAGCCTCTTTATGAAACTCAGCTAACGTTAAAACCCGGTGAAAGCTGGTTGCAAACTCTGCAGGAGAAGGACGCCGCGCGCTTAACTCTGCAGGTAAAAAACAGGGAAGGCGAACTATTACTGAAGTATCAGGAGCATCAGGCGCAGCAAACGCCATTACCCGATCCTGCAATGGCACCAGCTATGCCGGAAGCGATCGATAACGGGGATGAGCTTTATTTCATAGGCCAGCACCTGGAGCAGTACAACCATGCCAGCCGCTATGCTGCCGATTACTATCGCCGGGCGCTAGCGCTTGATCCACAGGATTATCGCAATAATGTTGCCCTCGGCACGTTGGCGCTTAACGCTGCTGACTGGTCGTTGGCGGAGCAATGTGCCCGGGCTGCGCTGCTGCGCGCCCATCGTCTGAATAAAAACCCTCGGGATGGTGAAGCCAGCATGTTGCTCGCTAGCGCTCTGGAAAGACAGGGCGATGAAACCAATGCATGGGATCACTATTACAAGGCTTCGTGGAGTGGAAATTGTCGTGATGCGGCCTACTGGTCGCTTGCGCGACTGGCAATGAAGCGCGGTGATATCGCAGAGGCGTTAGAAAAAGTGGACATTAGCCTCCGGTTTAATGGCAGTAATCATATGGCAATGGCGCTTAAAGCACTGGCGTTGGCGGAATTACAACGCGGCAGTGAGGCCCTGAATTACATATCGGTATGTCTTGAACAATATCCACTAAGCTACCCGTTGCATTGTGTTCGCTGGATGATCAATCAGGACGATGAGGCGCGCGATAGCCTGCTGCGGGTGACTGGTCGTAGAGGTATTAATGCCAGTCTGCTTGCTGGATGGTTGCTTTCTATCGGGCAGAAACAGAGCGCAAAAACGGTGTTAGCGATCCTCGATTGTCAGGAGGGCATTCCAATGTTGTGGCGAGCGGCATTAAGCGAGGTAGCCAGCGAGCGCCAGCGCTTTATCTCATTGGCCCAGCACTGCCACACGTTACGGGTACGCTTCCCTAATACGCTCGATGAAGTCCAGATGTTGCAGAAACTGGATGACAGTGCTTTTGCCCGTTATCTGTTGGGGTGCTTCTGGTATAGCAAAAGACGCTACGACGAGGCGGTTGCTTGCTGGCATGAGACCCTGGAGCAAGCCCCGAATTATGCGCCAGCGCATCGTTTGCTTGGTGTGTATGCCTGGAACAAACAACATGATTCGGTGCAGGCAATGGCTCGACTCCGCCAGGCGGTCGTTCTCGAACCTGAAAATGCTCGTTTTCGGTTCGAACTTGATTATCTCAGTAAGCTGACCGGCACCTCCGTTCGCGAGCGATTACGTCATCTGGAGGAGAACCGTTCTGTCGCCCTGAAGCGTGATGATCTTACTGCTGAGTTACTTAGTTTGTGGAACAGTTGCGGGCGTTATGCCGATGCCGCACATATTTTGCGCACACGAATGTTTCATCCCTGGGAAGGTGGGGAGGGCAAAGTGACCGGCCAGTATCTACTTAATCAGTTGCACAGTGCCTTACAGGCAATTGAGAGCCGGACGTTGCCGCAGGCTATTCAACACCTGGAGGAGGCGTTGTGCTACCCCTATAACCTTGGGGAGGGGAGACTACCGGGGCAGACAGATAACGACATCTGGTATCTGCTCGGTTATTGCGCGACGCAAAGCGGGGAAACTCAGCAAGCGACGGCATACTACCACCGCGCGCTCCAGGGCGGTACTACGCTGGATGCCGGACGCTACTATAACGATCAACCCGCTGATTATCTCTTCTGGCAGGGAATGGCAATGCGCCAGTGTGGCAATGAAGCGCAGGCCGTGCAGCATTTCCGGAACTTTATCACCTGGGCTCAATGTCACCAGGACGACGTCCCACAAGCCGACTTCTTCGCCGTTTCGCTACCTGATCTGGTGGTCCTGGATATGCCAGCGCAGCAGCAACATCAACAGCATTGTCTTTTCATTGAAGCGTTGGGGCATCTGGGATTGGGGAATATAGCCCACTACCAGCGTGCAATACAGCAACTGTTGGCGATCAATCCTGCTCATGATAAGGCGCATCTGATTAACCATGCCTTGCAAAGCGGCATCTTTTCCTGAACCTCAAACTGGCGGGTACGTCCCGCCAACCCTACTGTTCCCTGCGTTTCCCTTAAAGAGGAATCGATATGAATAACGCGCAGACACATCTTAAAATGGGCTACGTCTGGACTATCTGTCTGGTTGCCGCCTGCGGTGGTTTACTGTTTGGCTATGACTGGGTGGTCATCGGCGGAGCAAAACCGTTTTACGAAGCTTATTTCTCTATTACCGACCCGGCACAGTCCGGCTGGGCAATGAGTTCAGCGCTAGTGGGTTGTGTGTTTGGCGCGCTGGCCTCCGGATGGTGCGCCGATAAATTTGGCCGCAAACTGCCTCTGATTATGGCCGCAACATTGTTTACGCTGTCTGCCTGGGGAACCGCGCTTGCCCACAGCTTTGATATGTTTGTCGTCTGGCGTATTGTCGGCGGTCTTGGCATAGGTCTGGCATCCGCGCTAAGCCCTATGTATATCGCTGAGATAAGCCCCGCAGCACAGCGTGGACGTTTTGTGGCGGTCAACCAATTGACGATTGTTATTGGCGTGCTGGCGGCTCAGTTGGTTAATCTGATGATTGCTAAGCCGGTAGCGAGCGGTGCCACGCTTGCAGAAATTAGTGCCAGCTGGAACGGGCAGGTGGGCTGGCGATGGATGTTTGGATCTGGCATCGTTCCTGCAGTTGTCTTTCTGGTACTGATGTTTTTTGTTCCTGAATCTCCGCGCTGGCTGGTACGTGCAGGCAAAAGCCAGCGTGCTCATCAAATGCTGATGCGTATCGGTAATCAGCGCTACGCCGATGAAACTATCCGTGATATTGAGCACACCCTCAGTAAAGATACGCAAAAAGTCTCCTGGTCAGCTCTGCTGGAGCCTAAGGTACGTCCGATCATCGTGATTGGCATCGTCCTGGCTATGTTCCAGCAGTGGTGTGGGATTAACGTCATTTTCAACTACGCGCAGGAGATTTTTGCCTCTGCCGGGTTTGATATTAACAGTACGTTGAAATCAATCGTTGCTACCGGACTTATCAACCTGGTCTTTACCATCGCGGCGTTACCGCTGGTCGATAAAATCGGCCGCCGCAAACTGATGCTGCTGGGGGCGGCTGGTCTGACTATTATTTACGCGTTAATCGGTGCAGCCTATGGTCTGGGAATTTTGGGCTTACCTGTACTTATTCTGGTGCTGGCGGCGATTGCTATATATGCATTAACGCTCGCCCCGGTCACCTGGGTGCTGCTATCGGAAATTTTCCCCAATCGCGTACGTGGCCTGGCTATGTCGCTCGGGACGTTGGCATTATGGATTGCTTGTTTCTTGTTAACCTATACCTTCCCGTTGCTCAATGCCGGGTTGGGAGCCGCAGGTAGCTTCATTCTGTATGGCGTGATTTGCGCAGCAGGCTATCTCTACATTTTGCGCAATGTTCCGGAAACCAAAGGTGTAACTCTGGAAGCGCTGGAAGAGCAACTGGCGCAGCGTCATGCTGGTAGGCAGGCGATGAAACAGGAGCAGATACGCTAATGGCGGATAGCTTTCTTCTGGAAAACGCGCATCTTCGGATGCGCGTCAACCCACTGGGCGGCAAGGTACAAAGCCTGTTTGCCCGTCAATGCCAGATTGCAGTTTTATATGATAATCCTGCCGGCGGCATGTTCCCGATGATACCGATGGCGAACCGCGTATCAGATAATCGTTTTCTGTTTCGTGGACGTGAAGTCAGGTTGCCCAGTCATCATGCGGATGCACGTTTCTTCTTGCATGGCGATGGCTGGTTACAACCGTGGGAAGTTAAAGAGCAATCTTCCTGTCATTGTGTACTGCAATTGCGTCAGAAACATTCCTGCGGATTCGATTATCTGGCACTGATACGTTACGAACTGCAGCAAGAGACTCTTATCGCCACTATGACCCTCGTTCACTGTGGGGATGAGCCAATGCCGTACGGTGGTGGTTTTCACCCATTCTTCGCCTTCGACAGGCACAGCCGGGTACAGTTTCAGGCGAGCGGACACTGGCCGGAAGGCGACTTGCATTTACCGCTAAGCTGGCGCGGAGAGCTGCCAGCTGGAGGCGATTTCTCGCAGGCGAATTACGGTGATGATAGTTGGTTAAACGTTTGTTACTCCGGCTGGGGCGGCGTCGCAAGCATTCAACGAGATGTGATGTCTGTCACGATTTCGTCGCAAACTCCCTGGTTGATGCTTTTCCGGATGCCGGGTGAACCGTTTATCTGCCTTGAGCCGCAGAGCCATCCGGTTGACGCGCATAATATGGAAGGGCAGCCCGGTCTGGTTGTCTTAGGGGCGGGCGATACCGTTTCATGGTCGCTGAAAATAGCGGTAAATCAGGTACTCTTTGGTGAGGCATAGATAAATCCTCGCCTTGCGCCCGTGGCGCTTTATCGCCAGACTATCGCCTCCATTCGGGAGGGAATCATGGTCTTGCACTCCACGCGCTGGTTGGCGCTTAGTTACTTCACCTATTTTTTCAGCTACGGCATTTTCCTGCCTTTCTGGAGCGTCTGGCTGGCAGGGACAGGCTTAACGCCGGAAACCATCGGTATGTTGTTGGGTGCCGGGCTGGTGGCCCGTTTCCTGGGGAGCCTGCTGATCGCGCCGCGGGTCAGCGATCCCTCGCGGCTGATTTCCGCCCTGCGTCTCCTCGCGCTACTGGCGCTGTTGTTTGCCCTGGCCTTTTGGGCCGGGAACCACGTTGCCTGGCTGACGGTGGTGATCGTGGGGTTCAACCTCTTTTTCTCTCCGCTGGTGCCGCTGACCGATGCGCTGGCCAACACCTGGCAAAAACAGATAACTATGGACTACGGGCGGGTGCGCCTGTGGGGCTCGGTGGCGTTTGTTATCGGTTCGGCGCTCACCGGTAAGCTGGTCAGCCTGTTTGACTATCGGGCTATTCTGCTGCTGCTCAGCCTCGGCGTCGCTTCTATGCTGCTGGGGATGCTGCTGAAACCCTCGGTGATGCCGCAAGGGGCGTCTCGCCATCAGGAAGGGGCAGGGGTTGCGGCCTGGCTGTCGCTGATACGGCAAAGCTGGCGCTTTCTCGCCTGCGTCTGTCTGCTCCAGGGGGCGCACGCCGCCTACTACGGCTTCAGCGCGATTTACTGGCAGGAAGCCGGTTACTCGGCCTCTGCCGTGGGCTATTTATGGTCACTGGGCGTGGTGGCGGAAGTGGTTATCTTTGCGCTGAGCAAAAAAGTCTTCAGTCGCTTCAGCGCCCGGGAACTGCTGCTGCTTTCGGCCGTGTGCGGTCTGCTGCGCTGGACGCTGATGGGCGCGACCACGGCATTACCGTGGCTTATCGTCACCCAGATTTTGCACTGCGGCACCTTTACGGTCTGCCACCTGGCGGCGATGCGCTATATCTCCGCGCGCCAGGGCAGCGAAGTGATACGCCTGCAGGCGGTCTACTCCGCCGTGGCGATGGGCGGCAGTATCGCGGTGATGACGGTTTTCGCTGGCTTCCTCTATCAGCACCTGCACCAGGGCGTATTCTGGGTGATGGCGCTGGTGGCCCTCCCGGCACTGGTGCTGCGGCCAAAAGCGGTTGCCTAATCCTCCAGCATTTTACAAATATGCTGCCGCTGTTTCACGCTGAACATCTCTTCAGCGTGAAACAGCGGCGGCGAAAACAGCGGTAGCGCGGTGGCATACGGCGTGACGACCAGCGCCACACCTTTCGGCGCCCCTTCTTTCTCAAAATCCCGCACGCTCTGGTATTTGATATTGAGCGGCAGCAGCGTCAGTTCACGCAACTGAAGTTCCAGCGCCTGTTCCAGAACAGGATTGTCGTGAGTGAGCAGCACGACCTGTTTCTCATGAAGATCGCTTTTCTGCATCAGCCATGCGCCGAAAATCACCGCAATCAGTCCCACCTCTTCCTGATTAAACGTAATCTCGTAGGTCGCTTCAAACTCGCGTAGCGCGGCCTGGGTGGTGCGCATCAGACGCGGGTAGAGGCGGCTAATCTCTTCCGGCAGCGCGTTATCAATACCGATAGCGAAAACGCTGCGGTTGAGCGCCTGCGACAGATGAATATAAAGCTGATCGCTCAGTCCCTGGTCATCGCTGAATGGCCGTCCTGCTAAATCCTGGAAGCGATGAATTAAGCGGTCGATGGCCAGGTGCAGCCGCCGGTCCTGGCGATGGCTGTCGCGGATGGGATCGGGCGTTTTCAACAACATAAAGAGCAGCGTCAGGAACAGCTGTTCGCCGGCGTGCGGTGTGCTGGCGACCCGGCGTTGCCAGTGGCGAACGATCTCCTGGGCGAGCGCGAACTCCGCCGCTTGCTGCGTCCAGCGCTGCTGCTCCTGGGTAAAATCCGGCGTGAGCCCAAGATGGTGTTGCAGCAGGCAATATTGCAGATACAGGCGCAGGAAATGAATATCCCGACAGTCAAACTGCCGGTTGAGCATCCGCGAGCAGCGGTTGACCAGCGCCCGCAGATTGGTGTCGTCATACAGCGTTCGCGCAATGCCCTGTAGTTTAAGCTGCGTTTTTAATGCCGGTGTAAAATGGTGGGCAATAAAATGCGGACATAAACGCAGCGCTCGCCGCAGGCCGTGCAGCAGGCACAGACGTTGATCGATGACGGCACCTTCAATCCGGTAGCTGCCGTCCACCTGCGACGAAAGCGTCAGTCGGTGGTAACGCTGAATTTCGCGTGCGGTCTCTGCGATATCCTGCCGGGCCGTTGACTCATCAACCTGGTTGATGTGGCTAAGCCGTTCTGGCGTCACCGGCTGCCCGGGGAGATAAAACATCAGCAGTACCTGACTACGGCGCTGTGGACTGGAAAGCGCAGATGGTGGTTCAATGACGGTCATCATCTGGTGGGGCCCAGTTAGGATTTTTGCTAAGAATAGCTAATGGATAAATGGAGAGCAGGGCAGTCCGGCGCCTTTACGTCAGGATTGCTGGCTAAGTTCACAGAATTTTTCGCGTGAGGAACGGATGAAGAGAGTGAAACAATGCACCAGTGCGGCATTTTTCATGGTTTTATCATTTAGTGTGCTGGCGCACCCGCATAGCTTCATTAGCCTGAAAACGGAAGTCGTGGCGGACAACGGGCTGCTCACCGGTTTTAAAATGCGCTGGACGATGGATGAAATCACTTCGGCAGACCTGCTCTACGATGCGGGGCAGGCAAAGCCTGGGGATGAAGTGTGGAAAAAACTGGCGGCGGAGGTGATGGCCAACGTGCTCGGTCAGCATTACTTCAGCGAGCTCTGGCATAACGGCCAGCGGGTGAAGTTTGATAATCGGCCTGATGGCTATGGTCTTGAACGCGATGGGCACCAGGCGGTGCTGACGTTTACGCTGCCGCTGGCAAAACCTCAGCCGCTGGCCGGACAGACGCTAACGTTGTCGACCTTTGATCCGACCTATTATGTCGATATGCACTATGACAAAGCGAGCGATGTCACGCTGCCCGCCGCGTTGCGCACGACATGCAAGGTCAAGGTGGTCACGCCGGAACCGAATGAAAAAATGGCGGCCTTTGCCCAGTCTCTCGATAAGGCCGACGCGCCGCCGGAAGATATGGAGCTGGGAACCTACTTTGCGCAGAAGGTGACGCTGACATGTCCGTAATTTTCTCTCACGCCGCACGCACTTCGCGCCTGCGCCAGATGTGGCCGCTGGCGCTGTTTTTGCTGCTGGCGACAGCCGCGGGGATCTGGCTGTGGCAGGCCTGGCCGCAGGTCTTGCTGCAAAGCGCCATCTGGCAGCGGGCGTTGAATCTTGAGCTGAGCCGTCTGCTGAAAGCCGTTGCGGAAAACCCCTCTGCGGCGGGGTTCTCGCTGCTGGCGTTTAGTTTTATCTACGGCGTGCTGCACGCCCTGGGGCCAGGGCATGGCAAGATAGTGATTACCACCTGGCTGGCAACTCATCCGGCAAAACTTAAATCCAGTATCATGCTGACCCTGGCGGCCTCGCTCCTGCAGGGCGTTGTGGCGATTGCGCTGGTGGTGGTGGTGTTAACCCTCCTGCAACTGCCGGCCAGGCAACTGCATCTCAGTAGCTTCTGGCTGGAGAAAGGCAGCTATTTGCTGGTGGGGGCGCTGGGTCTGCTGTTGTGCTGGCGGGCGCTGAAAAAGCTGCGGGCCGCGCTGCGGCGACCGACATTTACCGCCTTTACGCCGCACCACGTTCATCATGCCCAGTGCGGATGCGGGCATCAGCATATGCCGGCACCGGAACAACTCCAAAGCGGCGATGACTGGCGCGCGCGGCTGGTCATTATCCTCTCGATGGGGATGCGGCCCTGTTCCGGGGCGATTATGGTCCTGCTGTTTAGTAAAGTGATCGGCGTGTTTAACTGGGGAATTGCGGCGGCACTGGCGATGGCGGCAGGCACGTCGTTGACCATTAGCGGGCTGGCGCTGCTGGTTCATGGTTTCCGGCAACTGGCCGTTAAGCTCAGCGGCAATAAGACGCCACCGCTGTGGCAACACGTTGCCTGGGCGACGCTGGCATTGGCCGGCGGTGTGATTTTACTGGTTGCGGCGCTGGTGATGTGGAGCAGTGCGGCGCCTGTCGGCGGGGGCTTACGACCCTTTTAAGGAGCACCCTCACCCCGTGTGCCGGGGTGAGGGGAGAAGAATTAGCGCTTCAGCGCTTCACTCAGTTCGTCACGCATATTCGCCAGCATGGCTTTCACAACGCGCGGATTGCCCGCCACGATGTTGCCGCTCATCAGGTAGTTGTGACCGCCGGTGAAATCGCAGACCAGCGCGCCCGCTTCACGAGCGATCAGCTCGCCTGCGGCAAAATCCCACGGTTTCAGCGCAATTTCAAAATAACCGTCAACGCGGCCTGCGGCCACGTAAGCCAGATCCAGCGCGGCAGAACCGGTGCGACGGAAATCAGCACACTCGGTAAACAGCTTACCGAGAATATTCATGTACGCTGTTGCGTGCTGTTTCGCTTTGAACGGGAAGCCGGTCGCCAGGATTGTGCCATCGAGATCGCGGGCGTTGCTGCCGCGCAGACGGTAGCCGTTCAGCTGTGCGCCCTGACCACGGGTCGCCGTGAACAGTTCGTTACGCATTGGATCGTAAACCACCGCGACTTCAGTACGGCCTTTGATGCGTACGGCGATGGAAACAGAGAAGTGGGGCAGACGTTTGACGAAGTTGGTGGTGCCATCCAGTGGATCGATAACCCATTGAACATCCTGATCTTCACCTGCGTGTTCACCGCTTTCTTCGGTGATGATGGTGTGCTGCGGGTAAGATTTGCGAATGGTTTCAATAATCAGCGCTTCAGCTGCTTTATCGACGTTGGTCACAAAATCATTGCT
Organism: Klebsiella sp. Lac1; assembly: GCF_009825425.1. Lineage (NCBI taxonomy): Bacteria > Pseudomonadati > Pseudomonadota > Gammaproteobacteria > Enterobacterales > Enterobacteriaceae > Klebsiella > Klebsiella sp. Lac1. The sequence goes on along the minus strand of NZ_VJZJ01000001.1, from coordinate 3,110,312 downwards.
GCCTTTCTGGCTGGTTTCTACGGAGTCTGGGGTTTCGTAGTGCTTGGCAATTAAATTACCCGCCTTGCGCGCTGCGCGCACGGCGATGTTCAGCATCGGATGCATCGGTCTCTCTCACTGGATGTTAAAGAACGGGAAAAAACGGCGCATATAGTAACAGCGAATTCTGCCTATGTCTTCGTTTTATGATAGCATGCGTGAATAATCTTTAGCCGAAGAACCATAATGCTGCAAAATATTCGAATCGTACTGGTAGAAACATCACATACTGGAAACATGGGTTCCGTTGCCCGGGCCATGAAAACCATGGGGTTAACTAATCTGTGGCTGGTTAACCCGCTGGTTAAACCGGATTCTCAGGCTATCGCGCTGGCCGCTGGCGCCAGTGACGTGATTGGCAATGCGCAGATCGTCGATACCCTGGATGAAGCCCTGGCCGGCTGCAGCCTGGTGGTGGGAACCAGTGCTCGTTCACGTACTCTGCCGTGGCCGATGCTTGACCCGCGCGAGTGCGGTCTGAAGAGCGTGGCGGAAGGGCAGCACGCACCGGTTGCGTTGGTCTTTGGCCGCGAACGCGTTGGGCTGACTAACGATGAGCTGCAGAAATGTCACTATCATGTGGCTATTGCCGCAAACCCGGAATACAGCTCGCTGAACCTGGCGATGGCGGTGCAGGTTATCGCCTACGAAGTGCGTATGGCCTGGCTGGCTACCCAGGAACAGGAAGAACCGGCAGTCGGGCACGAAGAGACGCCGTATCCGCTGGTTGATGATTTAGAACGTTTCTACGGCCACCTCGAGCAAACCCTGCTGGCCACCGGTTTTATTCGCGCCAGCCACCCGGGGCAGGTGATGAACAAACTGCGTCGTCTGTTTACCCGCGCGCGCCCGGAAAGCCAGGAGCTGAATATCCTGCGTGGTATGCTGGCGTCGATTGAGCAGAACAATAAAGAGTAATTGCGTGCGTTGCTGCCCGGCGGCGGCGCTTGTACGGGCCTGCGGTTTTGTCGGTAGGGTAGCGCAGCGCCGTGGGCAAATAGAGACCGCACGGATGGTTAAATACCTGACTAAAACAGTCAAGTAAATAGTTGACCAAATTACTCGGGAATGTCAGACTTGCCCTTGCTATGCAATACCCATATTAATAAAAAGCCCGGGCAGGGGCGAGTTTGAGGTTAAGTAAGACATGAGACTGACATCTAAAGGGCGTTATGCTGTGACCGCGATGCTGGACGTTGCGCTCAACTCTGAATCGGGCCCGGTTCCGTTGGCTGATATTTCTGAACGTCAGGGGATCTCGCTGTCCTATCTGGAACAGCTGTTTTCCCGTCTGCGTAAAAATGGTCTGGTATCCAGCGTACGTGGCCCAGGCGGCGGTTATTTGTTAGGTAAAGAAGCGGGCAGCATCGCCGTAGGCGAAGTGATCAGCGCAGTAGACGAATCGGTTGACGCGACCCGTTGTCAGGGTAAAGGCGGCTGCCAGGGCGGCGATAAATGCCTGACCCACGCGCTGTGGCGTGACCTGAGCGAACGTCTGACCAGCTTCCTGAACAATATCACCCTGGGTGAACTGGTGAATAACCAGGAAATCCTCGATGTTTCAGGTCGTCAGCATAGCCATGAATCCCAGCGCAATACCCGCACTCAGGACGCCATTGACGTCAAGCTGCGTGCGTAACTCATCCTGTTTCAGCTTGCGGCATCGCTGCGGCAGGCTGAAAAGGTCAGAGTAAAACGATAAAAAAGAGATTTCAGAATCAGGCCGGAATGTTGCGACATCCCGTGTCCCCGGTCGTACATCAAGCCGGTTGCCTGGTTCCTTGCATTGAGTGATGTACGGAGTTAAAGAGCAATGAAATTACCGATTTACCTCGATTACTCCGCAACAACGCCGGTGGATCCGCGTGTTGCCGAGAAAATGATGCAGTTCCTGACCCTGGACGGGACCTTTGGTAACCCGGCCTCTCGTTCACACCGTTTCGGTTGGCAGGCTGAAGAGGCGGTTGATATCGCCCGTAATCAGATTGCTGAACTGGTCGGCGCCGATCCGCGTGAAATCGTCTTTACCTCCGGTGCAACGGAATCCGACAACCTGGCGATTAAAGGTGCAGCCAACTTTTATCAGAAAAAAGGCAAGCACATTATCACCAGCAAAACCGAGCACAAAGCGGTTCTGGATACCTGTCGCCAGCTGGAGCGTGAAGGTTTCGACGTCACCTACCTGGCGCCGCAGCGCAACGGGATTATCGATCTGAAAGAGCTGGAAGCCGCGATGCGTGACGACACCATCCTGGTCTCCATCATGCACGTCAACAACGAAATCGGCGTGGTGCAGGATATCGCCACCATCGGCGAACTGTGCCGCGCGCGTGGCATCATTTACCACGTTGATGCCACCCAGAGCGTGGGCAAACTGCCTATCGATCTGAGCCAGCTGAAAGTTGACCTGATGTCCTTCTCCGGTCACAAAATTTATGGTCCTAAAGGTATTGGCGCACTGTACGTTCGTCGCAAACCGCGTATCCGCATTGAAGCGCAGATGCACGGCGGCGGTCACGAGCGCGGCATGCGTTCCGGTACTCTGCCAGTCCACCAGATCGTCGGTATGGGTGAAGCTTACCGTATCGCCAAAGAAGAGATGGAAACCGAGATGGCGCGTCTGCGCGGTCTGCGTAACCGTCTGTGGGACGGCGTAAAAGATATGGAAGAGGTTTACCTCAACGGCGACCTCGAGCAGGGCGCGCCGAACATTCTCAACGTCAGCTTCAACTATGTTGAAGGCGAGTCGCTGATTATGGCGCTGAAAGACCTGGCCGTTTCCTCCGGTTCTGCTTGCACCTCCGCAAGCCTTGAGCCGTCCTATGTGCTTCGCGCACTGGGCATGACTGACGAACTGGCACACAGTTCTATCCGTTTCTCTTTAGGTCGATTCACTACCGAAGAAGAGATTGACTACACCATTGATCTGGTTCGTAAATCCATCGGCCGTCTGCGCGATCTTTCTCCGCTGTGGGATATGTTCAAGCAGGGCGTGGATCTGAACAGCATCGAATGGTCACATCATTAATCGGTAGGGTATAAGGAGAATTCATCATGGCATACAGCGAAAAAGTTATCGATCATTACGAGAATCCGCGCAACGTCGGCTCTTTTGACAACAGCGACGACAGCGTCGGCAGCGGCATGGTTGGCGCACCGGCGTGCGGCGACGTGATGAAGTTGCAGATTAAAGTCAACAATGAAGGTATCATTGAAGACGCGCGCTTCAAGACCTATGGTTGCGGTTCTGCTATCGCCTCCAGCTCCCTGGTTACCGAATGGGTGAAAGGGAAATCCCTGGACGAAGCTCAGGCTATCAAGAACACCGATATTGCCGATGAACTGGAACTGCCGCCGGTGAAAATTCACTGCTCCATCCTGGCGGAAGACGCGATTAAAGCCGCGATTGCGGATTATAAAAGCAAACGTGAAGCGAAATAATTAAGAGGTTATTGTATGTCGATTACTCTTAGCGACAGCGCAGCGTCGCGAGTTAATTCCTTCCTGGCCAACCGCGGCAAGGGCTTCGGTCTGCGCCTGGGTGTCCGCACTTCGGGCTGCTCAGGTATGGCCTACGTGCTGGAATTTGTTGACGAGCCGGCGGCAGAAGACACCGTGTTTGAAGATAAAGGCGTCAAGGTAGTGATCGACGGCAAAAGCCTGCAGTTCCTCGACGGCACTCAGCTGGACTTCGTCAAAGAAGGCCTGAACGAAGGGTTTAAATTCACTAACCCGAATGTCAAAGATGAGTGCGGTTGCGGCGAAAGCTTTAACGTATAATCCCGCCACTATCCGACGTGTTTCAGGCCGCATCAGGGCGGTAAACGCGTGAATCCCGGGGGCTGACAGCAGTCGGTCCTGCGGGTAAACGACGACAGCCCACGCAGAGGCGGCCCGGCATGCACGGGTAGAGGACCCCACCGCGGTGAACCGTGAGTGGGGTTTGCTTTATCTCGTTAACCCTGAGGTTACTATGGACTATTTCACCCTCTTCGGGTTACCGGTCAGTTATACCCTTTCGCAAGAACAGCTGGCTGTCCGGTACCAGGATTTGCAGCGCCAGTATCATCCCGACAAGTTCGCCAGCGCGAGCGCGGCCGAACAGCTCGCCTCCGTGCAGCAATCCGCCACGATCAATCAGGCGTGGCAAACGCTCCGTCACCCGCTGACCCGCGCCGAATATCTCCTTTCGCTCCACGGCTATGACTTAGCCAGCGAGCAGCACACCGTGCGCGATACCGCCTTCCTGATGGAACAGCTGGAGCTGCGCGAAGAGCTGGATGAGATTGAAAAATCGCAGGATGAAGAACGTCTGGCGGCATTTATTAAACGCGTGAAGGGGATGTACGACGTTCGTCATCAGCAGGTTGTCGAACAATTAAATAGCGAGACGTGGGACGCGGCGGCGGATACCGTGCGTAAACTGCGTTTTCTCGATAAACTTCAGAGCGTTGCAGAACAACTCGAAGAAAAGCTGCTCGATTTTTAATTTTCGGAAGCAATTATGGCCTTATTACAAATTAGTGAGCCTGGTCTGAGTGCCGCGCCGCACCAGCGTCGTCTGGCGGCGGGGATTGACCTGGGCACCACCAATTCGCTGGTCGCTACCGTGCGTAGCGGTCAGGCCGAAACTCTGCCCGACCATCAGGGGCGCTACCTGCTGCCTTCCGTGGTGAACTACCATGAATCTGGCCTGAGCGTCGGCTACGACGCCCGACACAATGCGGCCCTCGACCCGGTTAACACCATCAGCTCCGTAAAACGGATGATGGGGCGCTCGCTGGCCGATATCCAGACGCGTTACCCCCATTTGCCTTACCAGCTGCAGGCCAGCGAAAATGGTCTGCCGATGATTCAGACCGCCGGCGGTTTGCTCAACCCGGTTCGCGTTTCCGCCGACATCCTGAAGGCGCTGGCTGCCCGGGCAACGGAAGCCCTGTCCGGCGAACTCGACGGTGTGGTGATTACCGTCCCGGCCTACTTTGACGACGCCCAGCGCCAGGGCACCAAAGACGCCGCGCGTCTGGCCGGTCTGCACGTACTGCGCCTGTTGAACGAGCCGACCGCCGCGGCCATTGCCTACGGCCTCGATTCCGGCCAGGAAGGGGTGATCGCGGTTTACGATCTTGGCGGCGGCACCTTTGATATTTCGGTGCTGCGCTTAAGCCGCGGCGTCTTTGAGGTGCTGGCGACCGGCGGCGATTCCGCGCTGGGCGGCGATGACTTTGACCATCTGCTGGCGGATTATCTGCGCGAACTGGCCGGGCTGAGCGATCGTAGCGACAACCGCCTGCAGCGCGAACTGCTGGATGCGGCGATCGCGGCGAAAATCGCCCTCAGCGATGCCGGTTCCGTCAGCGTTAGCGTCGGCGGCTGGCAGGGGGATATTACCCGTGACCAGTTTAATGAGCTGATTGCGCCGCTGGTGAAACGCACGTTGTTAGCCTGCCGTCGTGCGCTGAAAGATGCGGGCGTGGCGGCGCAAGAGGTGCTGGAAGTGGTCATGGTCGGCGGTTCAACCCGCGTGCCGCTGGTTCGTGAGCGCGTCGGTGAGTTCTTTGGCCGCACGCCGCTGACCACCATCGATCCGGACAAAGTGGTGGCCATTGGCGCCGCGATTCAGGCCGATATTCTGGTGGGCAACAAACCGGATAGCGAACTTCTGCTGCTCGACGTTATTCCGCTCTCTTTAGGGCTGGAGACGATGGGCGGTCTGGTGGAGAAAGTGATCCCGCGCAACACCACGATTCCGGTGGCGCGTGCGCAGGAGTTCACCACCTTTAAAGATGGCCAGACGGCGATGTCTATTCACGTCATGCAGGGCGAGCGCGAACTGGTGCAGGATTGCCGTTCGCTGGCGCGCTTTGCGCTGCGCGGTATCCCGGCGCTACCAGCGGGCGGAGCGCACATTCGCGTTACCTTCCAGGTCGACGCCGATGGCCTGCTGAGCGTCACCGCGATGGAGAAATCGACCGGCGTCGAAGCCTCCATTCAGGTCAAGCCCTCCTACGGCCTGACCGACAGCGAAATCGCCACCATGATTAAAGATTCGATGAGTCACGCCGAACAGGATATCAAGGCGCGGATGCTGGCTGAGCAAAAAGTCGAAGCCGCGCGCGTTCTTGAGAGCCTGGAAAGTGCGCTGGCCGCCGATGCCGCGCTGCTAAGCGCCGCAGAACGTCAGGCTATCGATGAAGCGACGGCGCAGCTGCGTGCGGTTGCCGCAGGCGATGACGCCGACGCGATTAAAGATGCGATTAAAAATACAGACACACAAACCCAGGAATTTGCCGCACGCCGCATGGACCAGTCGGTCCGTACTGCGCTGAAAGGCCAATCCGTGGACGAGGTTTAATATGCCAAAGATTGTTTTTCTGCCCCATCAGGACCTGTGCCCGGATGGCGTAGTTGTGGAAGCTGAGATCGGTGAGACCATTCTGGATGCTGCTCTGCGCAGCGGCATTGAGATTGAACACGCCTGCGAAAAATCCTGTGCCTGCACCACCTGCCACTGCATCGTGCGTGAAGGTTTTGACTCGCTGGCCGAAAGTACCGAAGATGAAGATGATATGCTGGATAAGGCCTGGGGGCTGGAGCCCGACAGCCGTCTGAGCTGTCAGGCGCGCGTGACCCACGATGATCTGGTCGTCGAGATCCCGCGTTATACTATCAACCACGCACGCGAGCATTAATATGGGACTGAAATGGACCGATAGTCGTGAAATTGGTGAAGCGCTGTATGACGCCTTCCCGGATCTCGACCCGAAAACCGTGCGCTTCACCGATATGCATCAGTGGATTTGCGAGCTGGAAGAGTTTGATGACAATCCGACCGCATCCAATGAAAAAATTCTGGAGGCGATTCTGCTAGTCTGGTTAGATGAAGCAGAATAATTTCCGTAACATGCTTCACGCCGCAGATGCGTGGGTCGTGGTTGCTCACTCCCGCCGCACAGTTATCTGTGAGTCCGGGGAATGAGCGGCTGAGCGCCTTCTCCTGCAGCGTGAATCAGCGGAAAAATAATATGGGCTGCCTTTTGGCGGCCCTTTTGCCAAATGCGGCTCCTTTGCCAAATAAGGATAAAGATAAAATGACCGAAGCCATGAAGATTACGCTGACGACCCAACCTGCCGACGCGCGCTGGGGAGAAAAAGCGGCTTACAGCATTAATAATGACGGCATCACCCTGCATCTGAACGGTAAAGACGACCTCGGTTTGATTCAGCGCGCGGCGCGTAAAGTCGACGGGATGGGGATCAAGCACGTCGCGCTGAGCGGCGAAGGCTGGGATACTGACCGCGCGTGGGCATTCTGGGCCGGCTACAAAGGGCCGAAGGGCAGCCGCAAGGTGGAATGGCCGGCGCTGGACGACGCGCAGAAAAGCGAGCTGGACAATCGGCTGACGATTATTGACTGGGTGCGGGATACCATTAACGCGCCGGCGGAAGAGCTTGGCCCGGAACAGCTGGCTCAGCGCGCGGTCGATCTGCTGTGCAGCGTCGCCTGCGACAACGTGACTTACCGTATTACAAAAGGCGAAGACCTGCGCGAGCAAGGCTATCTTGGCCTGCATACCGTTGGCCGTGGCTCCGAGCGTCCTCCGGTGCTGCTGGCGCTGGATTACAACCCAACCGGCGATAAAGAAGCCCCGGTGTACGCTTGCCTGGTCGGGAAAGGCATCACCTTCGATTCCGGCGGCTACAGCATCAAACAAAGCGCGTTTATGGATTCGATGAAATCCGATATGGGCGGCGCGGCAACGGTTACCGGCGCGCTGGCGTTCGCGATTACCCGCGGCCTGAACAAACGCGTGAAGCTGTATCTGTGCTGTGCAGACAACCTGATCAGCGGTAACGCCTTTAAACTGGGCGACATTATTCGCTATCGCAATGGCAAGACCGTGGAAATCATGAACACCGATGCCGAAGGCCGCCTGGTGCTGGCGGATGGCCTGATTGACGCCTCGGCGCAGAAACCTGAGCTGATCATCGATGCGGCCACCCTGACCGGGGCGGCGAAAACCGCGCTCGGCAACGACTACCATGCGCTGTTCAGCTTTGACGACCCGCTGGCTAACCGCCTGCTGGCGAGCGCGCAGGCGGAAAATGAAGCCTTCTGGCGCCTGCCGCTGGCCGAGTTCCACCGTGGTCAACTGCCGTCTAACTTCGCCGAACTGAACAACACCGGCAGCGCGGCCTATCCGGCTGGCGCCAGCACCGCAGCCGGTTTCCTGTCGCATTTCGTTGAAAATTATCATCAGGGCTGGCTGCACATCGACTGCTCGGCGACCTATCGTAAAGCGGCGGTTGAGCAGTGGTCTGCCGGCGCTACCGGCCTCGGCGTGCGTACCATAGCGAATCTGCTGACGGCCGAGTAATCTTTTTTTGCCGGGTGGCGCTACGCTTACCCGGCCTACAGAACCCGTAGGCCCGCGCAAGCGTAGCGCCGCCGGGCAATTGTGAAGTAGCCAAACTATGTCCGAAACTAAAAATGAATTAGAAACCCTGCTGGAAAAGGCGGCGACCGAGCCGGGCCACCGCCCGGCATTTTTCCGTACGCTGCTGGAGTCCACCGTGTGGGTTCCGGGAGCGGCGGCGGAAGGCGAGCAGATTGTCGAAGAGAGTGCCGTCGATCTGCAGCACTGGGAGAAAGACGATGGCGCCTCGGTGATTCCGTTTTTCACTTCTCTGGAAGCGCTGCAGCAGGCGGTTGAAGATGAACAATCGTTCGTGGTGATGCCGGCACGGACGCTGTTTGCGATGACGCTCGGCGAAACGCTGTTCCTCAATGCAAAGCTGGCAACCGGTAAAGAGTTTATGCCCAATGAGATCCGCCATCTGCTGGGGGAAGAGGGCAGCCCGCTCAGCACGCAAACCGTGCTCGAAGGCGGCGAGTCGCTGCTGTTGTCTGAAGTCGCCGAGCCGCCAGCGCAGATGATTGACTCGTTGACCACGCTGTTTAAAACGTTGAAGACCGTCAGGCGGGCGTTTCTTTGCTCGATTAAAGATAGCGCTGATGCGCCGGCAAACCTGCTGATCGGTATTGAAGCCGAAGGTGATATCGAAGAGGTTATCCAGGCGACCGGCAGCGTGGCGACCGATACGTTACCTGGCGATGAGCCGATTGATATCTGTCAGGTGGTGGAAGGCGAGAAGGGGATCAGCCATTTTATGATTGCCCATATCACGCCATTTTATGAAAAGCGCTGGGGCAGTTTCCTGCGCGACTTTAAACAGAACCGCATTATTTAACTCTTTCCCGGGTAGCGGCTATGCCTTACCCGTATATGGACACCTCCCGTTATGCAAGCCATCTCTGCATTCTGTGTAACGGGGTAAGTTGCGTTCGTATATCCGGCCTCTCTTACGATACCGTCGTATCCGGGCCATGATGTTATCTGCGCATCTGTTTCCATTCGGGCTAGCGGCTTTGTTTACCAGGGAGCCTTCGGACAAGTCGGAATGACAGATGCCGGTCTTACCTGTTACTCATCACGCTTTGCTGACCGCATACTCACGGCTGGTTACTGCTCTTTTACTGCATGGACAACAGGACACCGGTTAACCGGCACCCTGTTGTCCATGGTACTCTTTTTCACCGCTCAGTATCGCCCACGCTATTCGCGCATTCTTGTTCGCCAGCGCCACTGTCGCGATATTCCGGTTTCGCCTTTCCGACAACGCCTGCAGCCACTGACTGCGTCTGTCGGTTTTATTCTGACACGCATTCAGCACCGCTCGCGCACCGTGGATTATCAGTGTCCGCAGGTAGCTGTCTCCCCGCTTGCTGATATGTCCCAGCCGCTCTTTCCCGCCGCTGGAATGCTGCCGGGGAACCAGCCCCAGATACGCCGCCATCTCCCGGCCACTTTTGAACTGTCTGCCATCCCCAACCGCCGCCACCAGCGCGCTGGCCACCACCGGACCTATGCCTTCTATTGTCAGCAGCCTTTTTATCCGGATATCATCCCGCGCCGACTGCTCAAGCCGCCTGTCATGCCGGGCGACCCGCTCATCCAGTATCTGCAACTCTTCCGCCAACTCTCCCAGCAGGCGGATAAAGCGGTCATCCCACTGTTCCTGTTGCGACAGTATCTCCGGCAACGCCTTACGCAGTTGTCTTATCCCCACAGGCAGGACCAGACCGAACTCACCCAGCAGGCCCCGCATCTCATTGCTCAGGGCTGTCCGGGCACGGATCAGCCTGGCCCGGACGCGGTGCTCTGCCTGCAGCGTCTGCTGCCTTTCCGTTTTGACGGCCACGAAGCGCATTCCCGGGCGGCTGATAGCCTCACAGATAGCTTCCGCATCGTTGGCGTCATTTTTCTGGCCTTTGAGATAAGGCTTAACCCGCTGCGGAGGGATAATGCGCACGGTATGTCCCATCCGGGTCAGCTCGCGGGCCCAGTAGTGGGCGGCAGCGCAGGCTTCAATACCGATAAGGCACGGGGAGAGCTGAAAGAAAAAGGCCATCATGCGGTCACGGCGCAGGGTTTTACGCAGGACAGCCTGTTCATGGTGATCCACGGCATGTATCTGGAAGATATTTTTAGCCAGGTCGAGACCAATACGTTTAATATTCATAATGGACACCTCCTCCGGGACTCTGAAGTTAACACCTCAGTCTGGCACTCTGATGCCGTAAGGTGGGAGGTGTCCATCACATCGGGCTACGGTTTAGTGCCCTGGTGTAGCCCGGATAAGGCGGTACGCCGCAATCCGGGAATATTCACGGTTACTGCGCCGGTTCGATGGGCAAATCCGTGCGGGCGCCCCATTCGCTCCACGAGCCGTCGTACAGGCACACGCCGTTAACGCCGAGCGTGGTCAACGCCAGCACCACCACCGCCGCCGTGACGCCGGAGCCGCAGCTGGCGATAATCGGTCGCTCGAAATTCACGCCCTGGCGAATGAAAATCTCATTCAGCTCATCCACGGTTTTCAGTTCGCCGTTAATCACCAGATCGCTCCACGGCACGTTAAGCGCGCCGGGAATATGGCCACGACGTAGCCCCGGACGCGGTTCATCCGCCTGACCATTAAAACGCGCGGCCGGACGCGCATCGACGATCTGCGCCGATCCCTCATGGCTGACCAGCAGCACATCGGTCAGCCGTTTGATCACCTGCGGATCGAAGCGTCCGTCAAATTCGCCTTCCGCAATATCGGCAATGCCCTGTTCGAGTGGCAGTTCATCGCGCTGCCAGCCGGCCAGGCCGCCGGCGAGAATCGAGACATTTTCGACGCCAAAGGTGCGCAGCATCCACCAGGCGCGCGGGGCGGAGAAGAGATTGCCTTCATCGTAAACCACCAGATGTTTATCGCTGCAGACCCCCAGCTCGCGCATTGCGACGGCGAAGGCTTCCGCTCGCGGCATCATGTGCGGCAGCGGACTGGTGTGGTCGGAGAGCGCTTCAATATCGAAAAATACGGCGTTGGGAATATGGCCCGCGCGATATTCTGCATCCATATCGCGCAGGGCTTCCTGGCCTGCTGGCGCCATTCGCGCATCGATAATCTGAATTTCCGGGTCATCAATATGTTCCGCTAACCAGTCAGCGGCGACGAAAAACGAGGTAGACATGGAGACTCCGTTTTATTATTCATCAATCAATGAATTGTCGACGTTTTCTCGGTGCCTGACAAGTTATGGAGGACGAAGTTGCGACGCGGTCATGGAGGATAAAATAGTGATAGTCATATTCTGGCAGGGTGGCTGTTGGTAATTCCAGCGTTAGCGCATAATAATGAGTTCACTACAGGCACTGGCTGTTTTGGCCAAGGGGTTAAAGGATGAAACCATTTCGTTTAGCGGCGCTGTCGCTGGCGCTATTGACGGCACTCTCTCTCAGCGGATGCGATGACAGCGGTAAACCGCAGGCCGTCTCGCCAGCTGACTCTTCCGCTGCGCAAACAGGCGCGACAAAACCGGACAGCGCGCAGCTGGCGGCACTGGCGGAAAAAAGCAAAGGTAAAGCGCTGACGCTGCTGGACGCCTCGGAACTCCAGCTGGACGGCGCGGCGGCGATGGTGCTCACCTTCTCTGTACCGCTTAATCCCGATCAGGATTTCTCACGCAGCGTGCATCTTGTCGATAAAAAAAGCGGCAAGGTGGATGGCGCCTGGGAACTGTCGCCGGATCTGAAAGCGCTGCGGCTACGCCATCTTGAGCCGAAACGCGAACTGATTGTCACCGTTGACCCGACGCTGAGTGCGCTGAACGCGGCGACCTTCGATAGCCATTTTGAAAAAACCATTACCACCCGCGATATTGCCCCGAGCGTCGGTTTCGCCAGTCGCGGCTCGCTGCTGCCGGGCAAAGTGATCGCCGGGCTGCCGGTCATGGCGCTCAACGTCGACAATGTCGACGTCAACTTTTTCCGTATCAAGCCGGAGTCGCTGTCCGCTTTCGTCAGCCAGTGGGAATACCGTAACTCATTGAGTAACTGGGAGTCTGACGAGCTGTTGAAAATGGCCGATCTGGTCTATACCGGGCGTTTCGATCTCAATCCGGCGCGCAATACGCGGGAGAAACTGCTGCTGCCGCTGGCCGATATTAAGCCGTTGCAGCAGCCGGGTGTCTACGTTGCGGTGATGAACCCGGCGGGGCGCTACAGCTATAGCAACGCCGCGACGCTGTTTACGCTGAGCGATATCGGCGTATCGGCGCACCGTTATCACAACCGGCTGGATGTCTTTACCCAGAGCCTGGAGGACGGTGCGGCGCAATCTGGTATCGATGTGCTGTTGCTGAATGCGAAAGGGCAAACCCTCGCCGAGGCAAAAAGCGACGGCCAGGGTCATGTGACTCTGCAAACTAATGATAAAGACGCGGCGCTGCTGCTGGCGCGAAAAGACGGGCAGACCACCTTGCTGGATCTCAAACTTCCCGCTCTGGATCTGGCCGAGTTCTCGATTGCCGGCGCCCCGGGATTCAGCAAGCAGTTCTTTATGTTCGGTCCGCGCGATCTGTATCGCCCGGGAGAAACGGTCATCCTTAACGCGCTGCTTCGTGACGGCGACGGCAAGCCGCTGGCCGAGCAGCCGGTGAAATTCGACGTGGTGCAGCCGGACGGGCAGGTGATCCGCTCGCTGGTCAGCAAACCGGTCAATGGTCTGTATCAGTTTACCTGGCCGCTTGATAGCGGGGCACCGACCGGGATGTGGCATATCCGCGCCAGTACCGGCGACAATCAGCCGCGCGAGTGGGATTTCCACGTTGAAGATTTTATGCCTGAGCGGATGGCACTGAATCTGACGCCGCAAAACGCGCCGCTGGCCACGGATGCCGATGTGCACTTCGGCGTCGTCGGCGCCTATCTGTATGGCGCCCCGGCCAGCGGCAATCAGCTACAGGGGAAACTGTTCCTGCGCCCGCTGCGCGATGCGGTTGCGGCGCTGCCGGGCTTCCAGTTTGGTGATATTGCCGAAGAAAACCTCTCCCGCAGCCTGGATGAAGTCCAGACGACGCTGGATGAAAAAGGCCATGCCGACGTCACCACCGCTAGCCAGTGGCAGGATAGCCATTCGCCGCTGCAGGTGGTTTTACAGGCCAGCCTGCTGGAATCGGGCGGCCGACCGGTTACCCGCACCGTGCAGCAGCCGATCTGGCCTGCCGATACGCTGCCAGGCATTCGCCCGGAGTTTGCCCTCAAAGAGGTCTACGACTATCGCACCGACACAACGGTGAAACAGCCGGTGGTGGATGAAAACAGCACCGCGGCGTTTGAGATTGTTTATGCCGATGCCAAAGGCGAGAAAAAAGCGGTCTCTGGGCTACAGGTGCGGCTGATTCGCGAGCGCCGCGACTACTACTGGAACTGGTCTGACAGCGAAGGCTGGCAGTCGCAGTTCGATCAAAAAGATCTGCAGGAAGGCGAACAATCTCTGGATCTGCAGGCCGGGCAAACGGCGAAAGTGAGTTTCCCGGTGGAGTGGGGCTCCTACCGCCTGGAAGTGAAAGGCCCCGATGACGTCATCAGCAGCGTGCGCTTCTGGGCGGGCTACAGCTGGCAGGATAACAGCGATGGCACAGGCGCAGCGCGTCCGGATCGGGTCACCATGAAGCTGGACAAAGCCGCCTATAAACCCGGCGACACCATCAAACTGCATATCGCCGCCCCGGCGGCGGGGAAAGGCTATGCGATGGTAGAATCGAGCGAAGGGCCGCTGTGGTGGCAGGAAATTGACGTCCCGGCGAATGGCATGGAGTTGTCGATTCCGGTCGATAAAACCTGGAACCGTCACGATCTCTACCTCAGCACCCTGGTGATTCGCCCCGGAGATAAATCCCGCTCGGCGACGCCGAAACGGGCGGTTGGCCTGCTGCACCTGCCGCTGGGCGATGAAAATCGGCGCCTGACGCTGGCGCTGGATGCTCCACAAAAAATGCGCCCGAATCAGCCGCTGACGGTGAAAATCAAAGCCAGCGTGGCGCAGGGGGAAGTGCCGAAACAGGTCAATGTGCTGCTCTCCGCCGTAGACAGCGGGGTGCTGAACATCACCGATTACGCCACTCCGGATCCGTGGGATGCCTTCTTTGGTCAGAAACGTTACGGCGCGGATATTTATGATATCTACGGTCAGGTGATTGAAGGGCAGGGGCGTCTCGCCAGCCTGCGTTTCGGCGGCGACGGCGACGAACTCAAACGCGGCGGAAAACCGCCGGTTAACCACGTCACGATTATTGCCCAGCAGGCGCAGCCGGTGGTACTGGATGAGCGTGGCGAAGGGGCGGTGACGCTGCCGATTGGCGATTTCAACGGCGAACTGCGGGTGATGGCGCAGGCGTGGACCGCCGATGATTTTGGCAGCAGCGACGAGAAAGTGGTGGTGGCCGCGCCGGTGATTGCCGATCTGAATACGCCGCGCTTCCTTGCCAGCGGCGACGCAACCCGGCTGGCGCTGGATCTGCGTAATCTCACCGACAAGCCGCAAACGCTGAATGTCGCGCTGAGCGCCAGCGGTTTGCTGCAGCTCGATGGCGCGGCCATTCCTCCGCTACAGCTGGCGCCCGGCGCGCGCAGCACGCTGTTTGTCCCGGTGAGTGCCCGCGATGGCTTCGGCGATGGTCAGGTGAACGCCACGATTACCGGCGTGACCCTGCCGGGCGAGACCTTCACCCCGATGCGCAAACAGTGGAAAATTGGCGTGCGTCCGGCCTTCCCGGCGCAGACCGTGAATAACGGCGTGGTGCTGCAACCGGGGGAAAGCTGGCAGGCGCCTGTCGGGCAAACGCAGGGCTTCTCGCCGGCGACGCTGCAGGGGCAACTGGTGTTCAGCGGGAAGCCGCCGCTAAATCTCGCCCGCTACATTCGCGACCTGAAAGCCTATCCTTATGGCTGCCTGGAGCAGACCGCCAGCGGACTGTTCCCGTCGCTTTACACCAATGCCGCGCAGCTCAAAGCATTGGGTATCGTCGGCGACAGCGATGAAAAACGTCGTGCGGCGGTGGACATCGGTATTTCCCGACTGCTGCATATGCAGCGTGACGATGGCGGATTCGCCCTGTGGGACAAAGAAGGGCCGGAAGAGTACTGGCTGACCGCCTATGCCATGGATTTCCTCGTGAGAGCAGGCGAGCAGGGCTATAGCGTACCGGCTCAGGCGATGAATAACGGTAACCAGCGTCTGCTGCGCTATCTGCAGGAACCGGGGCTGATGACCGTTCGCTACAGCGATGACGCGGCGGCCAGCCGTTTCGCCGCTCAGGCCTATGCGGCCCTGGTGCTGGCCCGTCAGCAAAAAGCGCCCCTTGGCGCCCTACGCGAAATCTGGAGCCGTCATGAGCAGGCGCGTTCTGGCCTGCCTCTGCTGCAACTGGGTATCGCCCTCAAAGCGATGGGCGATGCGCCGCGCGCTGAGCAGGCGTTGACGCTGGCGATGAGCACGCCGCGTCAGGATACGGATCGCTGGCTGGGCGATTATGGTAGCGCGCTGCGCGACGATGCGCTGAAGCTGGCCCTGCTGGAGGAGAACCAACTGCTGCCGGATGCGCAGAACACCTTACTGAGCAACCTCGCGGAAGAGGCCTACGGTCAGCGCTGGCTTTCAACCCAGGAGACTAACGCGCTGTTCCTGGCTGGCCGGACATTACAGGATTTACCCGGCAACTGGCAGGCGCAAACGTCGCTACAGGCGCAGCCGCTCTCGGCGGATAAAGCGCAGACCCGCAACCTGAGCGCTGAACAACTGGCCTCCCTGCAGGTCAGCAATACCGGCGATCGACCGCTCTGGCTGCGTCTTGACAGCAGCGGATACCCGCTCGCTGCGCCGCAGGCCACGGGGAACGTTCTGGGTATTGAACGTCAAATCTTTGACACCCGCGGTCAGCAGAAATCGCTGACCTCGCTGCGTAGCGGCGAGCTGGTGCTGGTGAAGCTGGAGGTCACCGCCAAACGCAACGTTCCGGATGCGCTGGTGGTGGACCTGCTGCCGGCGGGACTGGAGCTGGAAAACCAGAACCTGGCGAACAGCAGCGCCAGCCTGCAGGAGAACGGCGACGCGGTGCAGAACTTGCTTAGCCAGATGCAGCAGGCGGATATTCAACATATCGAGTTCCGTGACGATCGCTTCGTCGCCGCCGTGGCGATTAACGAAGGGCAGCCGGTGACGTTGGTGTACCTGGCGCGCGCGGTCACGCCGGGAACATATCAGGTTCCGCAGCCGCAGGTGGAGTCGATGTATATTCCGCAGTGGCGGGCGACCGGCGCGGCCAGCGGCCCGCTGACTGTTACCCCGTAAATGCGGGCGTTGCGACAGGTAAAACGCCGCTGGCGCTGGCTGGCGGTGTTGATCGTGATGCTATGGCTGGCGGTGCTGGCGGCGGATCGTCTGTGGCCGTTACCGCTGCAGGAGGTGGCACCGGCCCGGGTGGTGGCCGCGGAAGATGGCACGCCGCTGTGGCGCTTTGCCGATCAGCAGGGTGTCTGGCGCTATCCGGTCGCTCTCAATGATGTGTCGCCGCGCTATCTGCAGGCGCTGATCCAGTATGAAGATCGCTGGTTCTGGCGGCATCCGGGCGTAAATCCGTTTGCGGTTTTTCGCGCGGCCTGGCAGGACCTGACCGCCGGGCGAGTCATCTCCGGCGGCAGCACCCTGACCATGCAGGTCGCGAGGCTGCTCGATCCTCATCCCCGCACCTTCGGCGGCAAGCTGCGCCAGCTCTGGCGCGCGCTGCAGCTGGAATGGCATTTATCAAAAAGCGAGATCCTGACGCTGTATCTTAACCGCGCTCCCTTTGGCGGGACGCTGCAGGGGATTGGCGCTGCCAGCTGGGCCTATCTCGGCAAACCCCCCGCGCAACTCAGCTATGGCGAAGCGGCGCTGCTGGCCGTGCTGCCGCAGGCGCCAAGTCGTTTACGTCCCGATCGCTGGCCGCAGCGGGCTCAGGCCGCGCGGGATAAAGTCCTGGCGCGGATGCGCAGCCAGGGCGTCTGGCCCGCTAAGGCGGTACAGGAAGCGATTGAAGAACCGGTATGGTTGTTTCCACGACAGATGCCGCAGCTGGCACCGCTTTTTTCCCGTCGGATACTGGCGAGCAGCCGCAAAGAGAAAGTGGTGACGACGCTCGATGCCGGGCTCCAGCGGCAGCTGGAAGATCTGGCGCTCAACTGGAAATCGCGCCTGCCGCCGCGTAGCTCGCTGGCGATGGTGGTCGTCGACCATACCAATATGAAAGTGCGGGGCTGGGTCGGTTCGGCGGATATTTCCGACGATAGCCGCTTCGGACATATCGATATGGTCTCGGCGGTTCGTTCGCCGGGGTCGGTTTTAAAACCGTTTGTCTACGGTATGGCGCTGGATGACGGGCTTATTCATCCGGCCTCTTTATTACAGGATGTGCCGCGCCGTTTTAGCGACTACCGTCCCGGAAATTTTGACAGCGGTTTTCATGGCCCGGTCAGCGCCAGCGAAGCACTGGTGCGTTCGCTGAACCTTCCGGCGGTTCAGGTGCTTGAAGCCTACGGGCCGAAGCGCTTCGCCGCCACCTTACGCAATGCCGGTTTGCCGCTGATATTACCGACCGGCGCGGAACCCAACCTGTCGCTGATCCTCGGCGGGGCGGGGACAAAGCTGGAAGATATCGTGGCTGGATACAGCGCCTTCGCCCGTCATGGCAAGGTCGCGCGATTGCGGATGACGCCGGACGCCCCGCTGGTGGAAAGACCGCTGTTGTCGCCGGGCGCGGCATGGATAATCCGGCGAATACTGGCGGGCGAAGCCCAGCCGGTACCGGACGCTTCGTTGGTGCAGGTGGTTCCGCTGGCGTGGAAAACCGGCACCAGCTACGGCTATCGCGATGCCTGGGCCATTGGCGTCAATGCCCGCTACCTGATCGGCATCTGGACCGGGCGGCCTGACGGCACTCCGGTGGTGGGGCAGTTTGGTTTTGCCAGCGCGGTACCTCTGCTGAACCAGGTCAATAATATGCTGCTGGCGCGCCCGGCCACGGGGCGCGGCGGTCTGCCTACCGACCCGCGTCCGCAGACGGTCAGCGCGGCAACGATTTGCTGGCCTGGCGGGCAGAATCTGGCGCCAGGCGATAGTAACTGCCGACGTCGACTGGCGACATGGCTGCTGGATGACAGCCAGCCGCCGACGCTGCTGTTGCCGGGCCAGGAAGAGGGGCGCGGTATTCGCTTCCCTGTCTGGTTAGATGGGCAGGGGCGGCGGGTGGCGGCGGATTGTCCCGGCGCCGTGCGGAAGATAATCGATGTCTGGCCGCTGCCGCTGGAGCCCTGGCTGCCCCCTGCGGAGCGGCGGGCTGCCCGTTCAGGCCCGGTTTCGCCGGACTGCCCGCCGCCGCAGGCGACGGACGTGGCACCGCTGGTGCTGTCGGGCGTGCGTGAGGGGGCGGTGATTAAACGTTTACCGGGAACGACGCGGGTCATGCTGGCGCTGCAGACCACCGGTGGCGAAGGGCGGCGCTGGTGGTTTCTCAATGGTGAACCACAGACCGCCGCCGGTGCCAGTGCGACGCTGCCGCTGGAGCGGCCCGACAGTTATCAACTGGTGGTCATGGACGAGAGTGGCCAGGTGGCGACGGCGAATTTTACGCTGCAATAGCGCTAAATGCCCAATCCCCTGCTTTATGTGTTGCTAAAACTCGTCTTATTTTAACAAAATGTTACCTTCATCCATAGGCAGCGCCGGTGTTGCTCATTATAATGCGCGCCAGGCCATACGATCGTATGCGCAACAACAGAACATTTTATTAGAGGTAATCATGGCTATTGAACGTACTTTTTCCATCATCAAACCAAACGCGGTGGCAAAAAACGTTATTGGCGGCATCTTTTCCCGCTTTGAAGCAGCAGGGTTCAAAATCGTCGGCACCAAAATGCTGCACCTGACCGTTGAACAGGCTCGCGGTTTCTACGCTGAGCACGAAGGTCGCCCGTTCTTCGACGGCCTGGTTGAGTTCATGACTTCCGGCCCGATCGTGGTCTCCGTTCTGGAAGGCGAAAACGCCGTTCAGCGTCACCGTGACCTGCTGGGCGCAACCAACCCGGACAACGCGCTGGCAGGCACTCTGCGCGCAGACTACGCCGACAGCTTCACCGAGAACGGCACCCACGGTTCCGATTCCGTTGAGTCTGCGGCTCGCGAAATCGCGTTCTTCTTTGCAGAAGGCGAGGTTTGCCCGCGCACTCGCTAATCTCCTGCGTCTTTCAGGCCACTGCTTTGTTGGCGTCATTCGCACCCCCCGGGAACATAGCTATCTATGTTCCCGGGGGGCGCGAACTTGCCGCCTCGCCGTGACCTGAAATACTTTGGAGAGTCTGGTCCTCGTCTTTTCGACAATCGAAAAGCCATAGAGGATTAAGTACGCAGTAACAGATTTTTTCATCATTGCCGCGTGCAAACGTGGTATTGATGCAGCAGAATTTGTACAATGCAACGCCCCTGGACGAGCACTCGTTCATAGGGGCGTTTCTTTTTTTCAACCCTCCTGGGGCCATAACGTGTAACAACGAGGCCGGAATAGATTATGTCTGAACATATTGTCACACCTGATACCGCCGCTCTGACGGTGCCGAACAACGATGCCAAAATCAACCTGCTGGACCTGAACCGTCAGCAGATGCGCGAGTTTTTCAAAAACATGGATGAAAAACCCTTCCGCGCCGATCAGGTGATGAAATGGATGTATCACTATTGCAGCGACAACTTTGATGATATGACCGATATCAACAAGGTGCTGCGCAACAAGCTGAAGGAAGTCGCGGAGATCCGCGCCCCGGAAGTCGTTGAGGAGCAGCGCTCCAGCGACGGGACCATTAAATGGGCGATTGCCGTCGGCGATCAGCGCGTGGAAACGGTTTATATTCCGGAAGACGATCGTGCGACGCTGTGCGTTTCGTCGCAGGTAGGATGCGCATTAGAGTGTAAATTCTGTTCGACGGCGCAGCAGGGATTTAACCGCAATCTGCGGGTTTCAGAAATTATCGGCCAGGTATGGCGCGCGGCGAAAATCGTCGGTGCGGCCAAAATTACCGGTCAACGTCCGATCACCAACGTGGTAATGATGGGGATGGGCGAGCCGCTGCTGAACCTGACTAACGTCGTCCCGGCGATGGAAATCATGCTGGACGATTTCGGTTTTGGCCTGTCGAAACGTCGCGTGACGCTTTCTACTTCAGGCGTGGTCCCGGCGCTGGATAAGCTCGGCGATATGATAGACGTGGCGCTGGCGATTTCCCTGCACGCGCCTAACGATACGATTCGTGATGAAATCGTGCCGATCAACAAGAAATATAACATTGAGACCTTCCTGAATTCGGTCCGCGGCTATATTTCGAAGTCCAACGCCAACCAGGGTCGCGTCACCATTGAGTACGTCATGCTCGATCACGTCAACGATGGTACCGAGCATGCCCATGAACTGGCGGCGCTGTTAAAAGATACGCCGTGCAAGATCAACCTGATTCCCTGGAACCCGTTCCCGGGGGCGCCGTATGGCCGCAGCTCCAACAGCCGTATCGACCGTTTCTCCAAGGTGCTTATGGAATATGGCTTTACCACTATCGTGCGTAAAACGCGCGGCGATGACATTGACGCCGCCTGTGGGCAGCTGGCCGGCGACGTTATCGACCGGACCAAACGTACGCTGCGTAAACGCATGCAGGGCGAAGCCATTGATGTGAAGACGGTCTGATAAATGACGCAGCGCATGGCATGAAGCATGCGCTGCGGATTTATGCCTAATCGCCAGGCGAAATACGCGGATTCGGGCAATAATTACGGTGCGTTTTTGTCGACTTTGAGGCAGTATGTAGCGGCACTACAACCGCTTAGCATTCAATATTGATAAGTATCTGTGATAGTGGGTCATACGGACTTATACTTTTCGTATGACGTTTAGCAGATGTTTCGCGGCGCGGGTTTAACCGGCGCTGAACTTTAAATTCACGTACCAGTAGTTGTCGAATGAACACTGAAGCCACTCAAGACCATCAACAAGCAAATACGACGGGCGCGCGTCTACGTCATGCCCGTGAACAACTCGGACTCAGCCAGCAAGCGGTGGCGGAGCGCTTATGCCTGAAAGTTTCCACGGTTCGTGATATTGAAGACGACAAGGCGCCTGCCGACCTGGCCTCAACATTCCTGCGCGGTTACATCCGCTCCTATGCGCGCCTTGTGCACATTCCGGAAGATGAACTGCTGCCAATGATGGCAAAACAGGCCCCGATTCGTGCGGCGAAAGTCGCGCCGATGCAGAGTTTCTCGCTGGGAAAACGCCGTAAAAAGCGTGACGGCTGGCTGATGAGTTTCACCTGGCTGGTGCTGTTTGTGGTCATTGGCCTCAGCGGCGCCTGGTGGTGGCAAGACCATAAGGCCCAGCAGGAAGAGATTACCTCGATGGCCGACCAGTCAAGCGCTGAGCTGAATGCGGGCGACAGCAGCCAGAGTATTCCGTTGGATACCGGTGCCAGCAACACGGCGCCGGACAGCACCGCCAACAGCGCGCCGGTTGATACCACAACTGCACCGACGGCCTCTACCCAGGCACCGGTTAATAATAACGCCGTTGTGGCGCCATCTCAGGCGAATGTGGATAGCGCGCCGGCTGCCGCTGCGCCGACTTCTCCACTGCCAACCGCTCCGGCTAACGCAGCCGCTACGGCCGCTGCGGCCCAGGATTTGGTCCTGAATTTCTCTGCCGACTGCTGGCTGGAAGTGAGCGATGCCACCGGCAAGAAACTGTTCAGCGGTTTGCAACGTAAAGGCGGTAATCTGAACCTGAGCGGTCAGGCGCCTTATAAACTGAAAATTGGTGCGCCGGCAGCGGTACAGATTCAGTATCTGGGTAAACCCGTCGATTTAAGTCGTTTTATCAGAACTAACCAGGTTGCGCGTCTGACCCTTAATGCCGAAACATCACCGGCGCAGTAACAGACGGGTAACGCGGGAGATTTTTCATGCATAACCAGGCTCCGATTCAACGTAGAAAATCAAAACGTATTTACGTTGGGAATGTGCCGATTGGCGATGGCGCGCCCATCGCCGTACAGTCGATGACCAATACTCGCACCACCGATGTGGCTGCGACGGTAAACCAAATCAAAGCCTTAGAGCGCGTTGGCGCGGATATCGTCCGCGTCTCCGTTCCGACGATGGATGCGGCGGAAGCGTTCAGGCTCATCAAGCAGCAGGTCAACGTCCCGCTGGTCGCCGATATCCACTTTGACTACCGTATCGCCCTGAAAGTGGCGGAGTACGGTGTGGACTGTCTGCGTATCAACCCGGGTAACATCGGTAACGAAGAACGTATCCGCATGGTGGTTGATTGCGCCCGCGATAAAAATATTCCTATCCGTATCGGCGTTAACGCCGGTTCGCTGGAAAAAGATCTGCAGGAAAAATACGGCGAACCTACGCCGCAGGCGCTGCTGGAATCCGCTATGCGCCATGTCGATCATCTCGATCGTCTCAACTTCGAACAGTTCAAAGTCAGCGTAAAAGCGTCGGATGTGTTTCTTGCTGTCGAGTCCTATCGCCTGCTGGCGAAGCAGATCGATCAGCCGCTGCACCTTGGGATCACTGAAGCCGGCGGCGCCCGCAGCGGCGCGGTGAAATCGGCGATCGGTCTGGGGCTGCTGCTGTCTGAAGGGATCGGCGATACCCTGCGCGTTTCCCTGGCGGCGGATCCGGTGGAAGAGATCAAGGTGGGTTTCGACATTCTGAAATCCCTGCGCATCCGCGCCCGCGGGATCAACTTCATCGCTTGCCCGACCTGTTCGCGTCAGGAGTTCGACGTGATCGGCACCGTGAACGCGCTGGAGCAGCGTCTGGAAGACATCATTACGCCGATGGACATTTCGATTATCGGCTGCGTGGTGAACGGTCCGGGCGAAGCGCTGGTTTCAACGCTTGGCGTGACCGGCGGCAATAAAAAAAGCGGCCTCTATGAAGATGGCGTGCGTAAAGACAGGCTGGACAACGACGATATGATCGATCAGCTGGAAGCGCGAATCCGTGCTAAAGCCTCGATGCTTGATGAAGCGCGTCGCATCAATGTTCAGCAGGTTGAAGAGAAATAATCCGGGGCGGTGTATCACTTCCCGTGTATGATTGAACCCGCAGACGCGCGGCGTCGGGGTTCATTTTTGTATATAGATAAAGAGAATAAACGTGGCAAAGAACATTCAAGCCATCCGTGGCATGAACGATTATCTGCCGGGCGAGACCGCTCTCTGGCAGCGCATTGAAGGCTCACTGAAACAGGTGCTCGGCAGCTACGGTTACAGCGAAATCCGTTTGCCGATTGTAGAGCAGACCCCGTTATTCAAACGCGCGATCGGCGAAGTGACCGACGTGGTTGAAAAAGAGATGTACACCTTTGAGGACCGCAATGGCGACAGCCTGACGCTGCGTCCGGAAGGGACGGCGGGCTGCGTACGTGCCGGCATCGAACATGGTCTGCTGTACAATCAAGAACAGCGTCTGTGGTACGTCGGGCCGATGTTCCGCCACGAACGTCCGCAGAAAGGGCGCTATCGCCAGTTCCATCAGATGGGTGTTGAAGTCTTTGGCCTGCAGGGCCCAGATATCGATGCCGAGCTGATCATGCTGACCGCCCGCTGGTGGCGTGAGCTGGGTATCGCTGACCACGTTGCGCTGGAGCTGAACTCCATCGGTTCGCTGGAAGCGCGCGCGACCTACCGCGATGCGCTGGTCGCCTATCTTGAGCAGTTTAAAGATAAGCTCGACGAAGACTGCAAACGCCGCATGTATACCAACCCGCTGCGCGTCCTGGATTCCAAAAACCCGGAAGTGCAGGCGCTGCTCAACGACGCGCCTGCGCTGGGCGACTATCTGGATGAAGACTCCAAAGCGCATTTCGCCGGGCTGTGTGCCCTGCTGGACGATGCCGGTATTCGCTATACCGTCAACCAGCGTCTGGTGCGCGGGCTGGATTATTATAACCGTACCGTGTTTGAGTGGGTCACCAGCAGCCTCGGTTCCCAGGGAACGGTCTGTGCCGGTGGTCGTTATGATGGTCTGGTAGAGCAGCTGGGCGGGCGTGCGACGCCAGCCGTAGGCTTCGCGATGGGGCTGGAACGTCTTGTTTTACTGGTTCAGGCGGTCAATCCGGAATTTAAAGCCGATCCTGTTGTCGATATATACCTGGTGGCTTCCGGAACCGATACCCAGTCTGCAGCGATGCGTCTGGCTGAGCGGGTTCGCGATGAGCTGCCCGGCGCTAAGCTGATGACCAACCACGGCGGTGGCAACTTTAAGAAACAGTTTGCCCGCGCGGATAAATGGGGCGCTCGCGTTGCTCTGGTGGTCGGTGAATCAGAAATTGCTGACGGAAACGTGGTAGTGAAGGATTTACGCTCAGGTGAGCAAACTACCGTAACGCAGGATAGCGTTGCTGCGCATTTGCGCGCACTTCTGGGGTAATCTCCCGGGAATCATTAGTCAGGAGAAGGACTGCGTGGAAACGTATAACAACGAAAACGATCAGGTCGATGCGCTCAAGCGTTTCTTTGCCGAAAATGGCAAGGCGCTGGCCGTCGGTGTGATTTTAGGGATTGGCGCGTTGGTTGGCTGGCGCTACTGGAGTTCTCATCAGCAGGATACGGCGAGAGAATCCTCTTTAGCCTATGAAAACGCCATTTCCGCGCTCAAATCAAACACGCCGGAAGCGCTGAGCTCGGCGGAAAAATTTGCTGCCGATAGCAAAAACAGCTACGGCGCGTTTGCTTCTCTGGAGCTGGCCCAGCGTTTTGTCGATAACAACGATCTGCAAAATGCCGAAAAGCAGCTTCAGCAGGGCCTGGCCGCCGCATCGGATGATAACCTGAAGTCGGTTATCAATATGCGTCTTGCGCGTGTGCAGCTACAGCTGAAAAAACCTGATGAAGCGCTGAAAACCCTTGATGGTATTAAAGGTGAAGGCTGGGTCGCTATTGTCGCCGATCTCCGTGGTGAGATTCTGCTCAACAAAGGCGATAAGCAAGGCGCTCGCGCGGCCTGGGAAGCGGGTGTGAAAAGCGATGCTTCACCTGCGCTCAGCGAAATGATGCGTATGAAAATAAATAATCTGTCCATCTGAGAGGGACTCGATGCAATTGCGTAAATTACTTTTGCCAGGGCTGCTTTCCGTTACCTTATTAAGCGGTTGTTCGTTGTTTAACAGCGAAGAAGATGTGGTGAAAATGTCACCGCTGCCGACGGTGGAAAATCAGTTTACGCCGTCCACGTCCTGGAGTACCTCTGTTGGCGATGGTATCGGCGATTTCTATTCTAACCTGCATCCGGCTTTTGCCGACGGCGTCGTCTATGCGGCCGATCGTAAGGGTACCGTCAAAGCGCTGAACGCTGCCGACGGCAAAGAGGTGTGGTCGGTTAACCTGGCTGAAAAAGACGGCTGGTTCTCTCGCACGCCTGCGCTGCTCTCTGGCGGCGTCACCGTTTCCGGCGGCCATGTCTATATCGGCAGCGAAAAAGCGCAGCTGTTCGCCCTGAATACCAGCGATGGTAGCGTGGCGTGGCAGGCTCGCGTTGCGGGTGAAGCGATTTCTCGTCCGGTTGTCAGCGACGGCATGGTTCTGGTGCACACCAGTAACGGTCAGTTGCAGGCGCTGAATGAAGCGGATGGGGCGGTGAAGTGGACCGTTAACCTGGATATGCCGGCGCTGTCTCTGCGCGGTGAATCCGCCCCGGCGACCGCCTATGGCGCAGCCATCGTTGGCGGTGATAACGGTCGCGTGAGCGCCGTGTTGATGCAGCAAGGGCAGATTATCTGGCAGCAGCGTATCTCCCAGGCGACCGGGCCGACGGAAATCGATCGTCTGAATGACGTCGATACGACCCCGGTTATCGTCAACGGTGTGGCATACACGCTGGCGTATAACGGCAACCTGACCGCGCTGGATCTGCGCAGCGGCCAGATCATGTGGAAACGTGAGCTGGGTTCCGTGAATGACTTTATCGTTGACGGCAACCGTATCTACCTCGTCGATCAGAATGACCGCATCCTGGCGCTCTCCACCGAAGGTGGCGTGACGCTGTGGACGCAGAGCGATCTGCTGCATCGCCTGCTGACCGCGCCGGTGTTGTATAATGGCAACCTGGTGGTCGGTGATAGCGAAGGCTATATGCACTGGGTGAACCCGGAAGATGGTCACTTTGTGGCCCAGCAGAAAGTGGATAGCTCCGGCTTCCGTACCGACGCGGTAGTAGCCGATGGTCGACTGCTGATCCAGGCAACCGACGGCACGCTGTATTCAATTACGCGTTAGTCGTGGCGGCTTACCCGCGGCTCTTGAGTTTCTTCGCAACGACTGGCAACGCGGCCGGCAGCGAAGTTCACTAAGAGACAACGGGTATAGTGCGAATTGAGAAACGGCTCCTGGCAGACAGGGGCCGTTTTGACTTTTTTAAAAACGTCGTTAAATCGACGTTGCATAGCAATTTGTAAGAGGCATTTAACATGATACCTGTGGTCGCGCTTGTCGGGCGCCCTAATGTTGGAAAATCCACGCTTTTCAACCGTTTGACGCGCACTCGTGATGCGTTGGTCGCGGATTTTCCGGGGCTGACTCGTGACCGTAAGTACGGTCGTGCTGAAGTTGAAGGTCGTGAATTTATCTGTATCGATACCGGCGGTATCGATGGCACAGAAGACGGCGTTGAAACCCGTATGGCTGAACAGTCGCTGCTGGCGATTGAAGAGGCGGACGTTGTGCTGTTTATGGTCGATGCGCGCGCGGGGCTGATGCCTGCCGATACCGCGATCGCCAAACATCTGCGCTCGCGCGAAAAGCCGACTTTCCTGGTGGCGAACAAAACCGACGGCATTGATGCCGATCAGGCGATTGCCGACTTCTGGTCGCTGGGCCTCGGAGATATCCATCCGATCGCTGCGTCTCACGGTCGCGGCGTGACCAGCCTGCTGGAGCACGTTCTGCTGCCGTGGGCCGAAGCGATCGACCCGTCAGAAGAAGTCGATGAAGATGCGGCATACTGGGCGCAGTTTGAAGCGGAACAGAACGGTGAAGAAGCTGAAGAGCCGGAAGATGACTTCAATCCGCAAGATCTGCCGATTAAGCTGGCGATTGTCGGCCGTCCAAACGTCGGTAAATCCACGCTGACCAACCGTATCCTGGGCGAAGACCGCGTGGTGGTCTACGACATGCCGGGTACCACGCGCGACAGCATCTATATTCCGATGCAGCGCGACGAACGTGAATACGTGCTCATCGACACCGCGGGCGTACGTAAGCGCGGTAAAATTACCGACGTGGTCGAAAAATTCTCGGTCATCAAAACGTTGCAGGCGATTGAAGACGCCAACGTAGTGATGCTGGTTATCGATGCGCGTGAAGGGATTTCCGACCAGGATCTTTCTCTGCTTGGTTTTATCCTCAACAGCGGCCGCTCGCTGGTGATTGTGGTCAACAAGTGGGATGGCCTGAGCCAGGAAGTAAGAGAGCAGGTTAAAGAGACGCTGGACTTCCGTCTGGGATTCATTGACTTTGCACGCATCCACTTTATCTCCGCGCTGCACGGTAGCGGCGTAGGTAACCTGTTCGAATCCGTACGCGAAGCGTATGACAGCGCGACCCGTCGCGTCGGGACGGCGATGCTGACCCGTATCATGACCATGGCGGCAGAAGATCATCAGCCGCCGCTGGTGCGTGGTCGTCGCGTGAAGCTGAAATATGCCCATGCCGGTGGTTATAACCCGCCGATTGTGGTCATCCACGGTAACCAGGTCAAAGACCTGCCGGACTCCTATAAGCGTTACCTGATGAACTACTTCCGCAAGTCGCTGGACGTAATGGGTACGCCGATTCGTATCCAGTTCAAAGAAGGGGAAAACCCGTTTGCCAACAAACGCAATACCCTGACGCCGAATCAGATGCGTAAGCGTAAGCGCTTGATTAAACACATCAAGAAAAGCAAATAAGCTATTTGCCCGCATGAAAACCCCAAAGCCCGCATCTGCCGCAATGCCGTTCACTTAAGTGGAGCGGTACTGCGTTTCACCGGATAGCGGGTTTTTGACATCTTAACCGCCCTCGGCCTTGATGGTCGGGGGCGTTTTGTTATGAACCTGGGGGGCGACAGGCTCACGTATCACCGATGACAGTAATAATCGGGTATAGGGATGACGCGCCTGTTGAAATATCTGCTCGACGGTGCCGGTTTCGACAATTTCACCGGCTTTCATCACCGCGATCCGGTGACTCATATGCTGCACCACGCCCAAATCATGGGAGATAAACAGCATCGAAAGATGCAGTCTGCGCTGCAAAGAGATCAATAGATCCAGAACCTGGGCCTGAGTGGTTACGTCCAGGGCTGATACCGGTTCGTCACATACCAGCAGGTCGGGCTCGCTTGCCAGTGCCTGGGCGATAGATACGCGTTGCCGCTGGCCGCCGGAAAGAGAGACTGGACGGCGCGGCAGTAAATCGGGGCTCAGCCCGACCAGAGAGAGCAGCTCCTCGATTCGCTGCTGGCGCTGACGGGCGCTGAGGCGAAAATGTAGCCGCAGCGGTTGCTCAAGCAGCTGTTCAACGCTGTACTGAGGATCGAACGAACCCAGCGGGTCCTGCACAATTGTCTGAATCCGCGCTCTGCGAGGACGTCGTTCGCGCTCGGGGAGCTTACTCCAGGGGGAGCCCAGTAGCTGGATCTCTCCCTCGTCCGGACTCTGCAGGGCGAGCACCATTTTCCCGAGGGTTGTTTTCCCCGAGCCGGACTCTCCCACAATACCCAACGTTTCACCGCGGGCCACCGCCAATGAAACCCGATTCACCGCGCGTAACGGCATACCGTCAGGTAAAGTGAAGGTGACGGAAACATCGTTAACCTTCAGCACAGGCGCTTGTCTGTCGTCTGTTGCTGTCGACGGCTCAGGGAGAAGCGTCGCGCCGAGTGGGTCCTGACCGGAAAGCCAGTGTCCCCGTGTGCCGGCGGTGGGTACGGCGGCCAGTAGTCGCCGGGTATAGGGATGCTGCGGTGCGAACAAGACGTTTCGCGTCGTTCCTTGTTCAATCTGGCTACCGTTGCGCATGACAACGACGCGGTCAGCAATATCGGCCACGACGGCCAAATCGTGGGTAATCAGCAGGATGCCGTGTCCGGCTTCGGCCAGCATTTTGAATATGTTCAGCACCTGTTTTTGTACCGTCGCGTCGAGGGCCGTGGTCGGTTCATCGGCAATTAACAGGCGAGGACCGGCCGCCAGCGCGGAGGCAATCAGCGCGCGCTGGCGCAATCCTCCGGAAAGCTGGTGCGGATATTGCGCCGCCCGATTTTTTGCATCGGCAATACCCACGTCAGTCAGCAACGTCTGAACCCGCTCCGCCACCTTGACGCGCGGCAACAGGCGATGGGTCAGTATCGGTTCGGCGACCTCCTGCCCGATACGGCGCAAGGGATCGAGCGACGTCAAGGCATCCTGCAGAACAAAACCTATCTCCCGCCCTCGTATACGCTGCCAGGTTTTGCTGTCGCGGGTGAGTAAATCATCAACGCCACCGTCATGACGCAGCAGTTCGATGGCATGAGCCTGAACCTGAGCCCCTGTACCCGGTAGCCCGACCAGCGTTCGCGCGGTGACTGATTTGCCGGAACCCGATTCGCCAACCAGCGCCAGGATTTCTCCGGCGTTGACGGTAAAAGAGAGCGATTTGACGGCGTCCGTTACGCCCTGCTTTGACGGGAAGCTGACGTGCAGATCCTCTACGCGTAGCAGAGGTGAAAGCGCGGATGGATAGTCCATTTACAGGCTGCCTTTGGCCAGAAGAGTTTGCAAACGACGCCCCAGGAGCGTGATGGAGATGACGGAGAGTGCAATGACGCTGGCTGGCAAAAGGCTGACCCAGGGAGCGCTGTCCAGAAAGTTGCGGCCTTCGGAGAGTAGCGCGCCCCATTCCGCGGTGGGCGGTGTCACCCCGAGACCCAGAAAGCTCATGGCGGAGGCGGCGAGTACCGCCTGTCCGATACCAATAGTCGCCAGAATCAACAGTGGACGGATGGTATTAGGAATAATATGGCGCACGATGATCGTCAGGGGGGATTCTCCCAGGGTGACAGCATGCTGGACGTAGCCGGACAGTTTGACCTGTAATACCTGAGAGCGTACCAGGCGCGCATAGCCAGCAATAGCGGCCAGGCCGACGGCAAACAACGTATTTTCCGGGCCGCGGCCCAATACGGCAATAGCCAGTAATGCCAGCAGGAGCTCAGGAAAGGCGAGCAGAATATCCAGCAAACGTACCAGCAGCTGGCGTGAAATTCGTGGCCCCAGCGCAGCGGCCGTACCGAGCACAATACCGCCCGCACAGGCCAGCAGAGTGGCGCCGACGCCGATAGACAAGGACAGCGATGTGCCATACACCACGCGGGCAAACACATCGCGCCCGAGCTGGTCGGTGCCAAACCAGTGCGTAAGGCTGGGAGGCTGTAATACTGCGGCGAAGTCTATATCGTTTGGCGCATGGGGCGTCAACAACGCCGGGAAGAATACCGCCAGTAACAGTAGCACGACGATCATTGCGGGAAGCAATGTACCCGGCGTCAGCCAGGGGCTGCGATAAGCTGCCCGTCGGCATTGCGGTAGCTTCAGAGAATTACTGCTCATCGGTAGACTCCTTGACGCCTAGCCTCGGGTCGATAAGCAAATACAGCGCGTCGAGGATCAGGTTAATGACGACAAACAGAAAAGCGGAAAACATCACTATCCCAAGAACCAATGGCATGTCGCGGTTTTCGATAGCGAGAAGCGTGATTTGGCCGATACCGGCGCGCCCAAACACCGTCTCTGTCAGAATCGATCCCCCCAGTACGCCAGCCAGTAATGTCCCGGTGAGCGTCGAGAGGGCCAGCGCGCCGTGGCGTAAGGCATGCAGCAGGCGTAACCTGGTTTCGCTGACGCCGCGAGTGCGTACCGTCAAGGCGAAGGGTTGCGCCAGCGCCTCTTCCAGACCATCCCGCAGCACCTGGCTGAATATGGCCGTCAGCGGCAGGCTTAGGGTGAGAGCAGGCAGTACCAATGAGGCAATGCCTTCGTTGCCGGTAACCGGAAACCATTGCAGCTTAAAGCTAAAGATAGTGAGCAGCAGAATACCTATCCAGTATACCGGTGTGCTGAGCAGGATCAGCTCCACGCCGGACAGCAGCCCGCGTAGCCGGCGCTGGCGGCCGGACGTCGCCAGCGCATTAACGATGGCCAGCGTCAACGCCAGAACCAGCGCGCTGAGCGCCAGGGGCAGAGTTTGTTTTAATGCGGCGCCTATCACTGACACTACCGGTTGGCGAAACTGATAGCTGATACCGGGATCGCCGCTGAGCGCCTGGCCGCAGTAACGCAGATATTGAACCCACAGTGGCTGATCGAGACCAAATTTGCGGATTAACTCCGCGCGAAACGCCGGATCGACAACCGCATCCCCGCCGCCGATGATAATCGACACCGGATCGCCAGGGATGAGCTTCACGGCGATAAACGTCAGTGTTGCGGCGCCCCACAGCACCGCGACAATCGTCAGAAGGCGCTTAGCACCTCCCTTAAGACTAACGGCTAATCCAGGCATCATAGAAGTTCGGTTTGGCATTGGTGGCCCAGTTAACGCCATGCACAGTTCGGGATAAACCGAGCTGGAAAGCGGGAATATACAACGGGACGACATAGGCCTGGTCGATGACCTGATGCTGAATCTCATGGTACAGCCGTTTGCGCTCCTCTTCGCCGGCACCCACGGCGCGTTCCAGCTTATCGTCGATCGTATTCACCCGGGCGTGGTTGTTGCCCTGAGGAGGAATGAAAGAGGAATGAAAGACGGTCCGCAAAATATCCGGCTCAGGGCGGACAAAGAAGTTGGAGGCGATGTCATAGTCGTTACTGGCCGTGCGGCTCGCAAAAATCCCCGCATCTACCGGGTCAAGCTGCAGGTCGAAACCGGTTTGCTTCACCTGATACTGTACCGCCTGAAACAGCGCCACATCAGCCGACTCGACGTTTCCGGGGACGTAGATAAAGCGTACGGTGAGACGATGACCGTCCCGCGTGCGATAGCCCTGGCTGTCTTTGCTCTTCCAGCCCGCTTCATCAAGCAGGCGGTTAGCTTTATTGATATCGAACCCCCAGCTGGCGGCAACGCTCGGATCGTAGTCGACCGTGGTGGGACCCAGCACATTATGTGCCGGTTTCACTGTACCGAAGAACGTGGCTTGTACTGCCGCTTCGCTGTTTACTGAGCTCTGGAAAGCCTGGCGCACCTTGACGTCTTTGAACGGTCCCTGCGCAATATTAAGATACAGAACCCGGTTAACCCCGGGGTTTTCGCGCGTGATGACCTGTAGCCTGGTGTTTTTCGTCACCTGGGCGTAGTTAACCGGCGGAATAGCATCAATGGCTTGAACCTGCCCGCTGTTCAATGCCCCCAAACGCACAGCGGTTTCCGGCAGATATTTAAACTCAATGCCGTCAAGCCAGGCCGGACCCTGATGAGTGGCATATCCTGGTCCCCAGTGATAATCAGCACGTTTACTCAGGCGGCTGCCGCTACCCTTGACGAACGAATCCAGAATAAAAGGGCCGGAGCCGACGACGGTATTGCTGGTATTTAGCGTATTTTTTAAATAGGTCGGCGACTGAATCCCCAGATAGGGGAGGCTGAGTCCTTGTAATAAGGGCGCAAAGGCGGTTTTATAACGGATGACGACGGTTGAGTCATCCGGCGTTTCAATACTGTCTACCGGCCCGAGCAGCGATTTGGAATAAGGGGAGATGGTTTTAGGATCCAGAATACGGTCGAAGTTATATTTGACCGCCGCAGCATCGAGTCTGGTGCCATCGCTGAACGTCACATCTTTGCGCAAATGGAAAGTGTATAGCTTGTTATCATTGCTGACTTCCCAGCGTTGCGCCAGCCAGGGCGTAAAGTGGTTATCTTCAGCCTGCCCGACCAGTGAATCAAGCACATTGCGCGTCACCAGCGCGGCGACGGAATAGGCGGTGGTAGACGGGTCGATAGTGGGCGTATCGCTACCCAATGCGACATGCAGTATGCCGCCAGCCACGGGTTTGTCATTGACATTGTTCACCGCCCACGCGGAGGTGGTCATGGCGACTAAAAGCGTCAACCCTGATGTCGCGATGGCGCCGGGATGAAACCAGCGACTCGTTAAAAAGCGATATTCTTTCACGCGCATTCCTTTGTGATTGCCGGGTCTATTGTGGTTGCATCTTAGTAAGTGGCAAAGGGACTGTAAAAGAACAAAAAATCATTCTTATTGCCAGCCAGAACATTTAAACCGGCGTCTTATCTGAGAGTAATGGGGGAACCACCGGGGCTGAGGGCGAGTCACTGACTGCATGCAGAGCACAGCGTTAAGCAATGACTGTGGATATTTAACCGCTGAACCGTTTTGTGCAACCGACGCATATTGTTAATGTTATGCATTTAGAAATTATTTAAAATCAGTCGCTGTTTACCCTGTTGTGTATTGCACTCAATGAAAACGGCGGAGAATATCCCCGTCATAGATATCCGGAGAAAATAATGGAACTCAACTGCCCGGTCTGCGGTAAAACACTCTCCGGCACGGAGAGCGGTGCGCATTGTGAAGGTTGTCAGATGGACTTTACGCTGGAAGCCCGCTGCCCGGATTGCCATAAGCCGCTGCAAGTGCTGAAGGCCTGCGGCGCGGTCGATTATTTCTGCCAGAACGGCCACGGGATGATTTCCAGAAAGCGTGTCGAGTTTGTGCCGCTGGCGTCTTAATCGCCAACGCAGCCTTCGCCTTTCTGCCACAGTTCAACCAGCGACGGCGGGGCGTCCTCTTCCGGGATCAGCACAATGATATCGGTATACTGCGCCTGATTGTGCTGCGCCCGCAGAATCTGAATACGAAAATAGCGCCGATCGCCGCGGCCTGGAGAACTGGCTCGCCCGGGCGGCAAGCCGAACGGAAATGACTGCTGCAGAATATCCACGATGCGCTGGCGTTGCGCCTGCGTCAGGGATGACAACGTGATTCTGCGCTCTCCGCTTAACCCAGGAATAAACGCGAAGCCGCCTTCCCGCGCCAGTTCGATGACGGCATCATCAGCCAGTTCCGGTACCTTCATTTACAGCACCCCTACGGTTTTCCACGCCTGCTCGATGGCCGCCGCCGTCGCGGTGCCTGAGCGTTTTTCGCCATGCGTGATGGTTAACTGAGCGAAATCCGCAAAATCCGCATCCTGCTTCAGCGCGCGATCGCAGACGGTGTCATACCAGGCGTAACCGGCTTTTTCCCAGGCAAACCCGCCCAGAGCGCTGGCAGCAAGATAGAAGGCGTGATTAGGTATACCTGAATTCAGATGAACGCCGCCGTTATCCTGCCGGGTGTGGACAAAATCTTTCATGTGGGCAGGCTGCGGGTCTTTCCCCAGCAGCGGATCGTCATAGGCGCTACCGGGGTGTGACATTGAGCGTAACCCTTTACCGTGGATCCCCCTGGCTAACAGCCCCGCGCCAATAATCCAGTCCGCCCGATCCGCAGTTTGCTTATGATGATACTGTTTCACGAGAGAACCGAAGACGTCGGAAAGCGACTCGTTCAATGCGCCCGACTGGGCGAAATAGATAAGCCCGGCCTCGCTTTCGGTTACCCCGTGGCTGAGTTCGTGGGCGACAACATCAATCGCTATTGTAAAGCGATTAAAGATCTCGCCATCGCCGTCGCCGAATACCATTTGCTGACCATTCCAGAATGCGTTCTGGTACTCTCTGCCGTAATGCACTGTGCCGATAAGCTTCAGACCGCGGTTGTCCAGCGAGTCGCGGTGGTAGGTGCGCCAGAAAAATTCATGAGTGATGCCCAGATAATCGTAAGCTTCATCAACGGCCACATCGCCATTGGATAATTGACCTTCAAATCGCACCTGGGTACCGGGCAAATCCTGGGTCTGTTGCGCATCATAAATATCGCGTTCCAGCTGGCCTGGAGTGGAGACATGCGCGGCTGTGGGCTGGCCGGGAACGTGGGCCATTAGCGCCTGTACGTGGGTCAGCGTTTGCTGTGCGCAGCGTTGCTGAGTCGTGGAACCGTGGTCAACAATGCGCCGCAGAATATAGGGGGGAACAACGCAGCGGTAATGATAATATTGCATATCGCGCTCCTTTATCCGGATGAAACCGTTTAAAAGGGTATAACAGCAGTATAGTGCGCGACGGAAATTTATGCTTTTTTACGGGCGCGAGTTTTTTTCACCGCGGTGATGGTTTTGACTTCGCTTTCGACCCAGCCATCATTTAAACGCGTGGTCAGCAGATCGCCGGCCTTCACCTGTCTGGTTTGCTTCAGCACTTTGCCATCGCTGGCTGAGGTCACGCTATAGCCGCGGGCCAGCGTTGCCAGCGGGCTGACGGCCTCCAGGTGAGTAACCGCGTTGCCGAAACGTTCGCGCTGTTCGCTCAGACGGGCATGAATATTTTCCGCCAGCCGGTATTCCAGTTGCTGAATACGCGTCTGCGCGCGGTGAATGCGCGGCTGCGGATTTTGCAGGTTCAGGCGCTGAATGACGCGCTGTTGACGCTGATCGGCGCGTTTCATCTGCGTTTCGAGTGCAAGGCGCATCCGCTCCCGTAGCCTTTCCAGCGCGGTTTGCTGGCGCACTAACCGCAGCTGCGGATGCTGTTGCTGAAGACGATGGAACAGCTGGGTAAAACGACGGTGGCGGTTGGCGATAAAATAGTCCATCGCCATCTCCAGACGCTGTTGTCCGGACTGCAGCTGGCGCAGCAGCTCCTGCTGATTGCGGCTGACAATCTCCGCGGCGGCTGAAGGCGTTGGCGCCCGCAGGTCAGAGACAAAATCGGCGATGGTGACGTCGGTTTCATGGCCGACGGCACTGACCAGCGGAATGCGGCTGGCAAAAATCGCCCGCGCTACCCGCTCATCGTTAAAGCTCCATAGATCTTCCAGCGAACCGCCGCCGCGGCCCACGATCAGCACATCACACTCCTCGCGAAGGTTGGCTAATTCTATGGCGCGAACGATTTGCCCCGGCGCGTCGTCGCCCTGAACCGACGTGGGATAGATAACCACCGGCAGCGACGGATCGCGTCTTTTCAGCACCTGCAAAATGTCGTGCAGCGCCGCGCCGCTTTTCGACGTGATGACGCCCACACAGCGCGCAGGAGAGGGGAGCGCTTGCTTATGCTGCTGGTCGAAAAGGCCTTCCGCCGCCAGCAGCGCTTTTAGCTGTTCATATTTTTGCTGCAACAGCCCTTCGCCGGCAGGCTGCATGCTCTCGACGATAATCTGGTAGTCGCCGCGCGGTTCATACAGCGTGATATTGGCTCGCACCAGTACCTGCTGTCCGTGCTGCGGACGAAAAGTGACCCGCCGGTTGCTGTTGCGAAACATCGCGCAGCGCACCTGGGCGTTATCGTCTTTGAGGGTGAAGTACCAGTGGCCGGAAGACGGCTGGCTGAAGTTAGAGATCTCGCCGCTGATCCAGACCTGGCCCATTTCCTGTTCCAGCAGCAGGCGAACCGTCTGATTCAGGCGGCTGACCGTGAAAATTGCAGGGGATTGAGATGGCAACATGTGAGCAAGATCAAATTTTAAATCAGCAGGTTATTCAGTCGATAGTAACCTGCTGATAGACGATCGCAAGTATTATTTTCAAAAAAGGGTAGATGCAATCGGTTACGCTCTGTATAATGCCACGGCAATATTTATCCACCCTGGTCGAGATATTGCCCATGCTACGTATCGCTAAAGAAGCTCTGACGTTTGACGACGTCCTCCTCGTTCCCGCTCATTCTACCGTTCTGCCGAATACTGCCGATCTCAGCACCCAGCTGACGAAAACCATTCGTCTGAATATTCCTATGCTCTCCGCAGCCATGGATACCGTAACAGAAGCGCGCCTGGCAATTGCCCTGGCACAGGAAGGTGGCATTGGCTTTATTCACAAAAACATGTCCATCGAGCGCCAGGCGGAAGAAGTTCGCCGCGTGAAGAAACATGAGTCCGGCGTGGTTTCCGACCCGCAGACCGTATTGCCTACAACCACCCTGCGCGAAGTAAAAGTGCTGACCGAGCGTAACGGCTTTGCTGGCTATCCGGTAGTGACCGAAGACAACGAACTGGTCGGTATCATCACCGGTCGCGACGTCCGCTTCGTGACCGACCTGAACCAGCCTGTCAGCGTTTATATGACGCCGAAAGAGCGTCTGGTCACCGTACGCGAAGGCGAAGCCCGTGAAGTTGTGTTTGCCAAAATGCATGAAAAACGCGTTGAAAAAGCGCTGGTTGTTGATGCTGGCTTCCATCTGCGCGGCATGATTACCGTTAAAGATTTCCAGAAAGCGGAACGTAAACCGAATGCGTGTAAAGATGAGCAGGGTCGTCTGCGCGTCGGTGCTGCGGTTGGCGCAGGCGCGGGCAACGAAGAGCGCGTTGATGCGCTGGTTGCTGCAGGCGTTGACGTGCTGCTGATCGACTCCTCCCACGGCCATTCCGAAGGCGTACTGCAGCGCATTCGTGAAACCCGCGCTAAATATCCTGACCTGCAAATCATCGGCGGCAACGTGGCGACCGGCGCTGGCGCACGTGCCCTGGCGGAAGCGGGCGTGAGCGCGGTGAAAGTAGGTATCGGCCCGGGTTCTATCTGTACTACCCGTATTGTTACCGGCGTAGGTGTTCCGCAGATCACCGCTGTTTCTGACGCGGTGGAAGCGCTGGAAGGCACCGGCATTCCGGTTATCGCCGATGGCGGTATCCGTTTCTCCGGCGATATCGCCAAAGCGATCGCTGCCGGCGCGGCGGCGGTGATGGTCGGTTCCATGCTGGCGGGTACCGAAGAGTCCCCGGGTGAAATCGAGCTCTACCAGGGCCGTTCTTACAAATCCTATCGTGGTATGGGTTCTCTGGGCGCGATGTCCAAAGGCTCCTCCGACCGTTACTTCCAGAGCGACAACGCCGCGGACAAACTGGTGCCGGAAGGTATCGAAGGCCGCGTTGCTTATAAAGGCCGCCTGAAAGAGATCATCCACCAGCAGATGGGCGGCCTGCGCTCCTGCATGGGGCTGACCGGTTGTGGTACCATCGACACCCTGCGTACTAAAGCGGAATTCGTGCGTATCAGCGGCGCGGGCATCCAGGAAAGCCACGTTCACGACGTGACGATCACCAAGGAATCCCCGAACTACCGCATGGGCTCCTGATTTTCATCGCCCGGTCATGCGCCGGGCGATTTTATTTAATCGCTACTGCTCTGGAATAAACGTCAATGACGGATAACATTCATAAACATCGCATTCTCATCCTGGACTTCGGTTCTCAGTACACCCAGTTGGTTGCGCGTCGCGTACGTGAATTAGGGGTTTATTGCGAGCTGTGGGCCTGGGATGTTACGGAAGCTCAGATTCGTGAGTTCAATCCTAGCGGCATCATTCTTTCAGGCGGCCCGGAAAGCACCACTGAACATAACAGCCCGCGCGCGCCGCAGTATGTTTTCGAAGCCGGTGTACCGGTATTTGGCGTTTGCTATGGCATGCAGACCATGGCAATGCAGCTGGGCGGCCACGTAGAAGGTTCTAATGAGCGCGAGTTCGGCTATGCGCAGGTTGAAGTTGTTACCGATAGCGCGCTGGTGCGTGGTATTGAAGACTCCCTGACTGCTGAAGGCAAACCACTGCTGGATGTGTGGATGAGCCACGGCGACAAAGTCACCGCGATCCCGTCTGACTTCGTGACCGTTGCCAGCACCGAAAGCTGCCCGTTTGCCATTATGGCGAACGAAGAAAAACGCTTCTACGGCGTGCAGTTCCACCCGGAAGTGACCCACACCCGTCAGGGTATGCGTATGCTGGAACGCTTCGTGCGTGATATCTGCCAGTGCGAAGCCCTGTGGACGCCGGCAAAAATCATCGACGATGCCGTTGAGCGTATCCGTAAGCAGGTTGGCGATGACAAAGTGATCCTCGGCCTGTCCGGCGGCGTGGACTCCTCCGTGACCGCGATGCTGCTGCACCGCGCGATCGGTAAAAACCTGACCTGCGTATTCGTGGACAATGGTCTGCTGCGTCTGAACGAAGCCCAGCAGGTGATGGACATGTTCGGTGACCACTTCGGTCTGAACATCGTTCACGTGGAAGGCGAGAAACGCTTCCTGGACGCGCTGGCGGGCGAGAACGATCCGGAAGCTAAACGTAAAATCATCGGTCGTGTATTCGTCGAAGTGTTCGACGAAGAAGCGCTGAAGCTGGAAGACGTTAAATGGCTGGCGCAGGGGACTATCTACCCGGACGTGATCGAGTCTGCTGCATCCGCAACCGGTAAAGCGCACGTCATCAAATCTCACCACAACGTCGGCGGCCTGCCGAAAGAGATGAAGATGGGGCTGGTTGAACCGCTGCGTGAGCTGTTTAAAGACGAAGTGCGTAAGATTGGTCTGGAGCTGGGTCTGCCGTACGACATGCTGTACCGTCATCCGTTCCCGGGACCGGGTCTTGGCGTGCGCGTACTGGGCGAAGTGAAGAAAGAGTACTGCGACCTGCTGCGTCGTGCGGATGCTATCTTCATCGAAGAGCTGCATAAAGCCGATCTGTACAACAAAGTGAGCCAGGCGTTCACCGTGTTCCTGCCGGTCCGCTCTGTCGGCGTGATGGGCGATGGCCGTAAGTATGACTGGGTGGTCTCCCTGCGTGCGGTCGAAACCATCGACTTTATGACCGCCCACTGGGCGCACCTGCCGTATGACTTCCTTGGCCGCGTTTCCAACCGCATCATCAACGAAGTGAACGGTATCTCCCGCGTGGTGTATGACATCAGCGGCAAGCCGCCGGCTACCATCGAGTGGG
Organism: Klebsiella sp. Lac1; assembly: GCF_009825425.1. NCBI lineage: Bacteria > Pseudomonadati > Pseudomonadota > Gammaproteobacteria > Enterobacterales > Enterobacteriaceae > Klebsiella > Klebsiella sp. Lac1. Next base: position 3,069,936 of record NZ_VJZJ01000001.1, on the reverse strand, counting down.
AATAACTCCCCGGCGTTGTTAAACGAAGCCCTCTGTTTTTACAGAGGGCTTTTTCGTTTATGCCGCCGGATTAATGCTGAGTTTTATCGCTGAACTGCGGCACTTCCGTGGAGAAACGCGCGCTGCGGGCATCGCGTTCATAACCCTGATTCTGGCTCAGGATCGCATAGAGGTCGGGGCGTCTGCCGTGGATCCAGCGTCGGCCTGTGGACATGGCCAGCAGGCTTAAATCCAGCGTGGCGCAGACCAGGGTGTCTTCAAACGCATCGGTCTCTGCAATAATGCGGCCATAGGGATCGATAATCATCGCATTTCCGCTACGCACTTCCCCGTTGTCCAGCCCGACGCCATTGCTGAATAAGATAAACATCCCGTTATCATGCGCTCTTGAGGGCAGCCAGCGGAGCAACCATTCCCGACCGTTACGGCCCTGGAATGCGGCTTTCAGCGCGTCAGGATCCTGATACCGTTTCTCCCAAAGAGCTACGGGGATGGGCTGCATACCGAACGGGCTGCGGGAGTTGGTGCCGCCGGTTTGATGAGGAGCCAGCAGAATATCCGCGCCCAGCAGCGCGGTAGCCCGAGCATTTTCTGTCAGGTTATTGTCCCAGCAGATCAGAACGCCAACTTTCACTCCCCACGGCGTATCGAAGACGGTGAAGCTATTCCCCTGGTCTATCGCCGGATGTTCAAAGGCGTGCAGCTTGCGGTGAATATGCCTCTGGCCATCCGGCATACAAACGACGTAGGTGTTATACAGGCGATCGTCACTCGCTCTTTCAATCAGCCCTACGCCAATCGCCATCTCATAACTTTGCGCCAGGCGGGCAATTCTCGCCAGGGAAGGGCTGTCGTCAATGCGCTCGGCCAGCGAGCCTACCTCCTCGGCACTGAGATCGATAACGTGCCAGTAGCCGGTAATGCACATTTCGGGAAAGGCCAGAATGCGGGTCCCTTCGCCGGCTGCCTGATGAATAAAGCGTTCCATAATGCCCAGGTTATAGGACTTATCATTAGCGCGGTGGCAGAACTGTACCGTAGCCACCTGGAGTTCGTTGTTCATAGGTCTCTTCTCGTTGCGAAAAACTGAGCTCATTACGCCAGCAGAGACACCGGATGTATAATCACGCTTTCTCCGCGTTTGATAAGGGACGGGAATGGACATCAGATTAATACGGGCGTTCGTCACTCTGGCCCAGCTGCGACGCTACCATGCGGCGGCGGAGCGGCTTTGTTTGACCCAACCAGCGTTGACGAAACAAATCCAGACCCTGGAACATATGACGGGCATGACCCTTTTTCAGCGGGGGCGGCAGGGCGCTCAGCTGACTGCGGCGGGGGAGGCTATCTATTCTCAGGCCTGTCATTTTGTCGAGCAGCATGACCAGTTTTGTGCCTGGACGGAGCAGGTCCGGCGCGGGAACGTCGGCACACTGGCGCTGGGGTTCGGCATCTCAACCTTCCAGATGGCCCCGACGCAAGTTAAAGCCTTTCGTCAGCAGTTTCCCGATGTTGACGTCTCCCTCAACGATATCGCTTCCCACGAGCAGTATCGAATGCTGCTGGAGGGGCAACTGCATGCCGGGTTTGTGCGGATGCCAGTTCCGGACGCGCTGGAAGCGCAGGCGCTAATGGAAGAGAACCTGGTGCTTGCTGTGCCCGCAGGCGCAACGGAGGCGTTCCCGGATATCGCCTCCGTGCTCCGACAGTTCCCGCTGCTGCAAATTAACCCAAAGCGTGGGCGCGGGTTGGCAGAGCAAACGGCGCTTTTCCTGCAAATCAACCACCTTACCGCTGATATCGTGGCCGATGCTGATGATATTCATACGCTGCTGGCGCTGGTTGCCGGCGGAAATGGTGTTGCGCTGCTTCCTGCCGGCGCATGTCATCTGCTGCCGGCAGGCATAAAGCTCATTACCATGACGGGGGAGGGCGCGCGATGGCAGGTCGGTCTTGCCTGGAACCCTCAGATGGCGGACGCCGTCCGCGATCGTTTTATCGCGATGGTCTGTCGGAAAAACGTGGCGATACCTCCCCGCTAAGGAGCGTGCAGGTATCGCCACGAAGCTCAGGAATCAATGGCTGCCGGCATCGCCTCGGGTGGCCGACGGGGCTGGCCCCGGGCAATGGCCAGCGCCAGCGCGGCGACCACCAGCGTCAGCGCAGCGGAAAAACCTAAGCTCCCCTGAACTCCAAATTGCTGATTTAACCACGCGTAGGCAAACGGCGAGGCGGCAGCCAGCAGCTGGGCGGGGATCAACATGATACCGGTGAGCCTGGCGTACTCCTCGGCGGCAAAAAGCTCTAGCGGTAGCGTGGCCTTAAACACCGTCGTTAACCCATTGATGGCGCCATAGCCCAGCACAAATCCGCCGGCTGCCCAGAGGAGATAAGGCCCGCTCAGGCCGAGGGCGAAACAGACCGGCATCAGCAACGTGGTCAGCAGCGTAAGGCGAAGCGGCGTGAGCACCGAACCCGAGGCGACCTCCAGAAAGCGGGCGCCAGTCTGGCCAATGCCCCAAAGCATCCCCGCCGCCACCGGCAGACCGTAGTGGGCGATAAATTCCGGCAAGTGGGTGGAGGTTCCGTTAGAAACAAATGTCACCAGCGCGATCAGCGCCGCATACAACAGAGCAACCTGTCTCTGCTGGTGGGAAGCGGGCCGGTGCGCTTCTGGCCGTATCGCCGCGGGTCGCCTGGCGTTCGGCATTCGCCAGAGCAGCAGCGCGCTGAACAGGCCCAGCAGGCCATAAACCAGCAACGCTTCTCGCCAGCTCATCAGCGTCAGCAAAAATGCGCCCAGTGGCCAGAACAGAACGGAAGCCAGGCCACCAGCCAGCGTCACGCGGGAAATAGTGCGTCTTGCCTGCTGACCGTACAGATTCACCAGCGCGGCGAGCAGCGTATCATACAGCGCCAGACGCATTCCGATACCGGTAAGTAGCCAGGCGCCCAGCCAACCGGAGAGAGTAGGTGCAGCCGCCATGATGAAAAATCCTGCGGCGATCGCCAGCGTGCCGCTGACCACAACTCGCTGGCCGCCAAATCGGGCCAGCAGGCGGGCGACAAACGGGGAGAGCAGCGCCATTATCAACATGGCGAGCGTCAGGCCGAGGTAGATTTGCGTCGCTGGCCAGCCGGTGTCGTGCTCGATAGCCCGGGCAAAAGTGCCTGGCATATAAAATGAAATTCCCCAGTTAATCAGCTGATTACATCCAGCGGCAAGCGTCATCATGCTGGACGCGGCGCGTCTGTTTTCCATATTTTTCATCGTATCTCAGTCTGTTATGCAGTTGTCGGCAGCATAACCTGCGCGCTATTGTGCAGGCAGACTCGTTGGTTTATGACCCTTATAAGAGAAACTTTGAGATGACGACGCTTAATCTGGGAAATCTGGCGACTTTTCGGCTGGTGGTACAGCGGGGGAGCTTCTCGGCTGCTGCGGATGTCCTGGGGCTATCGCAGCCAGCGGTCAGTCTGCAGGTCCGTCAGCTGGAGCAGTTTCTGCAGACCCGGCTGATTGAGCGGACCGGACGAGGGATTAAAGCGACGGCGGCCGGTATGGCCCTGCTGGCTCACGGTGACAATATTGAGCGAGCGGTCAGCGCGGCGGTGCAGTCGGTGAGCGAGTTTAATCGCGAAATCAGCGGCGCGATAACGCTCGGAACGGGGGCCACGGCCTGTATCCATCTCTTACCGCCGGTCTTACAGCAGCTGCGGCAGGCGCATCCGTTGCTGACGGTCGGGGTGACGACCGGAAATACGGTGGATATTGTGCGCGCCGTGGAGGAGAACCGGCTCGATCTCGGACTGGTCACCCTTCCGGCGTATGGGCGCAGTCTGGCAATAGCTCCGCTGGTGGAGGAGGAGTTTGTGTCTGTTTTTGCCTGTGGGCAGGATGCGCTGCCGCTGGAACTGACGCCGGAGGTGCTGCAGGCGCTGCCGCTGATTGCTTTTGAGGCCGGGAGCGGAACCCGGGAGCTGATTGATGGCTGGTTTCGCGCTTGCGGGCGGGATATTTCGCCGATAATGCAGTTGGGCAGCATTGAGGCCATCAAGCGCATGGTGCGTGCCGGGCTGGGATACAGCATTGTTCCACGTATGGCGGTGGCGCATCATGACGATCGGCAAGGGTTACGCGTTCAATCGCTGACGCCAGTACTCCACCGTCAGTTGGGGGTCGTGATGCGTCAGGATAAAATTCTCAGCAAAGGGATCGGCGAAATGCTGCGCCTGCTGCGGGAGGTGCAGTTTACCGTTTAAAGCAATGTTGTACCGTACTGGCTGGCACCGTAATGTGCTGGCTTATTCCCGCGGCGTGGTATCAACCGGGAGCGTCGATTGCTGGGACTCGATCTTGTCCTGATGATGATACCAGGCGCCAATAGAAGAGTAGACAAAGCGTCCAAAAAAGAAAATAAAGCTGATAAGCAGTACGATACGGGTCATGCGACGGTTAAATCGATGTCGTTTACGCATACTGGGTGCCTGACTCACAAAAGGTTCCTTGAGATATACCCACAACCGGGGCGATAAGGGTATTAAGGCACAGGAATGCGGCAGGGTCAATTGATGAGGATGGAAAAATCCGCCGTTCAAACATTACTTAATGTAATATAAGATAATTATCGCATTCACATCTTTTTTCTTTCATTCGCTCAGACGCATAAAAATAAGCTTTATTAATCATAGCTAAAGGGTTTGTTGATTTATATCAACAGCCTGTGTGTGCTGATAACTAAAATCTCTTGCCTGTTCCGTGTAAGTATTCCTTATGCGGCTAAGATGGTTGGGTTGGATGCCTGCCTGAATATACCCTGCGGGAATTTGGGTTATCTGTAGAGCATCAATGAACATAATTAAACAATACAGACAGTATCGGGATAAATGGTGGGCGCTTCCGCTGATCTTACCCCTGCTTTTACTGCCTCTGGCACGAGGCGCAAATACTTACGCGGAGCTAAACGGTAATGAAGTTTCGCTTTACTATTTGCCGTTGGCGCTGGTCCAGAGTCTTATGCTGTTTTTTGATGTGGCAGCGTTGCCCGGCATTATTGTTGGTCTGCTGTGCACCGTGGCCCGGGGAATGAACCTGTGGGAATCGATTGAGGTCATTTTCCACTTTCTTATCCCGGCCGTATTATACTGGGGCGGCTATCGGATTTTTGTGCCGCGCCGACAGCATGTTTACCACGGTAGTGTGAGTCTGATGCCATATCGTCTGTTCTGGCAAATGCTGCTGCCCTCACTCATTTTCCTCGTGCTTTCTCAGGTTGCCGAGTATCTTGGCATGCACCCGCGGACGACGGGACTGACCGGGATCGATCCGCTAAGTTTGCGCTCACTAATTACGTTTCAGGCCTTGATGGTGGGGGGGCTGACCGGGGTTCCGCTGTGCTATTTGTTGATACGTATGCTACGCAATCCCTTTTATCTGCGGAGTTTTGTCTCACAGACAAAATTACAGGTTGATCCCAAAATTAAATGGGGTGAATTTGTTTTATGGTCGCTGTCATTGTTAATATTATTAGTATTATTATTAATACCACTGAATGGTCTGAGTACGATATTTAGCACAAACTATACATTATCATTACTTATGCCGGTTATGTTGTGGGGGGCGATGCGCTTCGGTTATCGCTGTATCGCAATAATCTGGACGCCGGTTTTAATCATTATTATTCACTTTCATTATCGTTATTTGCCCTTTGCTCCGGGATATGACAATCAGCTGGCCATTACCTCTTCGAGCTATCTGGTGTTCTCTTTTGTTATTGCCTGTATGGCCATGCTGGCGACCCAGCAGCGCCTGATTTATGCCAGGGTACGGCGGATGGCTTTTCTCGATCCGGTTGTTCATATGCCCAATTTACGGGCGTTGACCCGGTCGCTGGATGGTTCAAGGTGGTCGGTGCTGTGCTTTTTGCGTATTCCGGAGCTGGAATTGCTGGGGCGCCATTATGGCGTTATGCTGCGCATTCAATATAAGCAAAAGCTGGCTGAACACCTGGCCGACTTACTGCAGCCGGACGAGGCCGTTCATCATCTGGCCGGACACGATCTGGTACTCCGTCTGAACAGCAGCAATCATAAGCCGCGTATTGCCGCACTGGATGAACGTATCCGACAGTTTCGCTTTATCTGGGATGGAATGCCTCTGCAGCCTGCGGTAGGGATAAGTTACTGCAGCGTTCGCTCACCGGTGAAGCATCTCTATTTGCTTTTAGGCGAGCTGAATAATATTGCTGATATGTCCCTGACCAGCGGCCAGCCAGAAAATATGCAGCGTCGCGGCGCTATACATATCCAGCATGGCTTACGGGATAAAGTGGTGATGATAAATCAGATCCAGCAGGCGCTGGAGCAAAACCATTTTTGCCTGATGGCGCAACCGATCGTCGGTATTCGCGGTGACAACTATTATGAAGTTCTGCTGCGAATGACGGGAGATGACGGGAAGATCATTTACCCGGATAAGTTCCTCCCGTTGGCGCACGAGTTTGGCCTGTCATCACGTATTGACCTGTGGGTGCTGGAACATACGCTCGCCTTTATGAACCAGCAGCGGAAAATTTTACCCGGGCTGCGGCTGGCGGTTAATCTTTCGCCGGTCTCCGTCAGCAGGAGCCCGTTCCCCGGCGAAGTGGAACGGCTGCTGGCGCAGTATCATGTTGAACCGTGGCAGTTACTGTTTGAGTTAACGGAAAACCATGCGCTCAACAATCCTGAACAGGCCCGGCAAACGTTGGCGCATTTGCAGACGCTGGGATGTCGGGTGGCCATCGATGACTTTGGTACCGGCTACGCCAGCTATGCCCGTCTTAAAAGCCTGAATGTCGATCTGCTGAAAATTGACGGCAGCTTTATCCGCAACCTGCACTCCAGCAGTCTTGATTATCAGGTCGTGGCATCGATTTGCCATCTGGCGCGGATGAAAAATATGCAGGTGGTGGCGGAGTGCGTGGAAACGCCGGAGATTCGGCAGGCGGCGCTGTCATTGGGGATTGATTATCTGCAGGGGTATGAAATTGGTCTGCCGGTTCCACTGGCGTCTCTGGCGACGGCGGCAACGGCTAAAGCGAGCTAACGGGGGAGAAAACAGGCCGGGTGAGGTTAACCCGGCCTCGGGACTAGTTTTTGCTGTCCGGCCCTTCTTCGGTGATTTTCAACAGCCAGTCAGGAACGCCTTCCCAGTACTGCTGCTCTTTTTCCAGATCGAGCAGCACCAGCGCATTTTGGCTGAACCAGTCGTGCGGAAAGACCAGCGTCCAGTGACTGGCTTCGGTCTTCAGCTTGAGCGTTGGCGGCGTGGTGGTCGCCTGACGCTGGTTATTCAACAAAATACCCAGGCGTAAAAGCTGAATGAGCGGCAGGAACTGCTTTTTCTTAAACAGCGTAAAGCGGGGCAAATCGTCCAGTTTTATCGCTTTACGATGATAGCGAACCAGCGTCGCCATCAGCATTTGCTGCTCCTGATTGAAGCCAGGCAAATCGCTGTTTTGTAGAATATAAGCTGAGTGACGGTGCATTCCGCTGTGGTTAATATTCAGCCCCACTTCGTGGAGCATCACCGCCCATTTCAGCAATGCCGACAGGTTCGGGTTGTCCAGTTTGGGGTTCTGTTCCTGCCACTGTTCGAACATATGGGTCGTGGTTTCCAGTACCCGACGCGCCTGCTCGCGGTCAATATTGTACTGGTTTGCCAGGCTTTGCGCGGTGCGGCTGCGAATATCCTGATGGCGAAAACGTCCTTCCATCTCATACAGCACGCCTTCGCGCAGCGCGCCATCGGACAGGCGCAGCTCTTTGATCGCCAGCGCGTCGAAAACGCCGCAGAGGATAGCCAGACCCGGAGCAAACACCGCTTTGCGTTCTTCCGACAGACCCGGCAGGCTGAGCGCGTCAAAGTTTTTATACTTCAACACTTCACTCACCAGCATTTCCAGGCGCTCCGGAGTGATAAAACCGTCTTTCTCACCCATGGCGATCAGCACTTCCTGTGCCGCTTTGATGGTGCCGGATGCGCCCAGCGCCACATTCCAGCCCTGGATGCGGAACTGCCACGCCAGCGTTTCCAGTTTCTGCACGGCCGACAGGCGCGCGCGCTGGAAATTCTCTTTATTGATGGTGCCGCCAGGGAAATAGATCTGCGAGAAGCTGACGCAGCCCATACGACGGCTCTCAACCAGACGCGGTTCGAAATCCTCGCCGATCACCAGCTCCGTCGATCCCCCGCCGATATCGATGACCAGCTTACGGCCCCGTTCCGGCTGCGTATGTTCGACGCCCATAAAAATCAGCCGCGCTTCTTCGTTACCGGAGATTATCTCTATCGGATAGGGCATCACCTGTTCCGCGCGCTTAAGAAATTCCGCGGCGTTGGTGGCCTGGCGTAAGGTGTGTGTCCCGACGATGCAGACGCTGGAGGGAGAAAAACCCTGCAGGCGTTCGGCAAACAGCGACAGGCAGTTCAGCCCGCGGGCGATCGCCTCTTCGCTGAGCACGGAATTTTCATCCAGTCCATCGGCTAGGTGAACCCGCTGTTTCAGGCGACCGATGATCTGCATGGCTCCGTCGACGACACGGGCGATCACCATATGAAAACTGTTTGAACCAAGGTCGACCGCAGCGAACTCCTGCGGACGAGGGGTTTTTTCGTTTATTGGCATAGGTTAGTCGGGTTGTTCGAGTGATTTGAGATAGTCGTAGATCGCCAGCTGTGCACGCACTTTACGGCGATTGCCGCGCGGTACATAGCGATTACTCAGTTCTTTATCAAGATAGCGTGCTTTGACCGTATCGTTGAATAAGAGATCAAAAATATCCAGTACGCGCTGTTTTAAACGTGGATCCAGCAGCGGCACGGCGACCTCAATACGGTAGTCAATATTGCGCGTCATCCAGTCAGCAGAGGAGAGCCAAACCTGTTTATCACCGCCGTTTTCGAAAACATAGACACGATCGTGCTCAAGGAAACGGTCGACGATACTGATGACGCGAATGTTTTCACTGATCCCTTCCAGCCCAGGAATCAGAGAGCACATGCCACGAATCAACAGGTTAACGGGAACCCCGGAACTAGACGCGGCATACAGTCGGTCCACCAGGCCTTTATCGACCAGGTTATTCAGCTTCAGCGTGATGCCGGAAGGCTGGCCATTCTGGGCGTTGGCGATTTCTCTGTCGATCATCTCATACAGCAGGCGGCGCGAGTTCTGCGGCGAAACCAGCAGGTAATCGAAGCTCACCGGGCGGTATGGGTTTTCGATAAAGTTAAAGACGCGGCGCACTTCATTGGTGATACGCGCATCTGCCGTCAGCAGCGAATAGTCGGTGTACAGACGGGCGGTTTTTTCGTTGAAGTTACCGGTCCCGATATGCGCGTAGCGGACGACTTCTTCACCCTCTTTACGCGAGATCAGGAACAGCTTGGCGTGAATTTTCAGCCCCGGTGCCGAGAAGATAACGTGTACGCCCGCTTCGGTCAGACGTTTGGCCCAGTGAATGTTGGCCTCTTCGTCGAAACGCGCCTGCAGTTCCACAACGACGGTGACTTTCTTACCGTTGTGGGCGGCATGAATCATGGCGTCAATAATGCGCGAATCTTTGGCTACACGGTAGATATTGATTTTGATAGCCAGCACGCTCGGGTCGAAAGAGGCCTGACGCAGTAATTCCAGCACGTGTTCAAAGGTATGGTACGGATAGTAAAGCAACACGTCGCGTTCGCGAATAGCGTCAAATCCGTTGCGGAATTTATCAAACCACAGGTGACGCAGGCGCGGCATTGGCTTGTTGACCAGATTGGCTTTGCCCACATTCGGGAAGCCGATAAAGTCTTTAAAATTGTGGTAGCGGCCGCCTGGCAGCATGGAGTCATAGTTGGAGATAGAGAGCTTATCACGCAACATTTCAACCATCGCATCCGGCATATCGCGCTGATAGACAAAACGCACGGGCTCTGCGGTCAGACGCTGTTTCAGACTGGAGGACATGAGCTCCATCAGGCTCGATTCCATCTCGTGCACCAAATCATATTCAGCGTCACGGGTCATCTTCATCGAATAAGCGTTGAGCGCGTCGTAATCGAAGAAACCTTTAAAGATATCATCCAGACAATAGCGTAGGATATTATCAAGAAGAATCATTGGCTTGCGTCGGCGTGGGGCTTCCGGCGGCAGGTTAACAAAACGCGGAACTTTATCTGACGGAATTTCCAGCAGGGAATAATTGATGGTTTCACCGCGGATAATCTCAACGGCCAGATAGGTGTAATCATCTTTCAGGAATTGCACCAGATCCGTTTCGCGATTAATCAGGATTGGCGTAATGTGCTGGCGAAGATACGTCTTAAAGTAATTACGCAGCCAGGACTGCTGATTGACGGATAGCTGGCGTTCATTAATCAGGAAAATCTGATTACGCGCCATTTCCAGCAGCAGCTCATTATACAGGCTGTCAAATTCCTGATCGGCCTTCAATACGCGGGCCTGAATTTTGCCTAACAAATGGCGAGAATGGGCGGTACTGCCTTGTTCTTCGCTAATTATGATGCGGCGCTTAAGTTCAGCGAAGCGCACTTTATAAAATTCATCGAGGTTGTTGGAGTAGATGCCCAAAAAGCGCATGCGCTCAATCAGTGGGTTACTTTTATCCGCGGCTTCCTGAAGCACGCGTTCGTTAAAGGACAACCAGCTGAGTTCTTTCTCGATATATAGCTTTTCCTGGCCCATTACAACTCACACTCCGGTTGATTGATGTTGCTTTTTCATTATGGCGAGCTTTGCCATTGAATGTCCAACTATGTCAAAGAAGTATGACAGTTTTCTTTCAATATGCTGTGAACAAAAACGATGGCGAGCGAGTGCCGGTTTTGTGTACAAAACAAGGCTGTTCCTGAATATAAACGGGGCAAAAATCATCTCTGATTTGAACAACATAGGGGGAAAGCGGCAGGCGGTGCATCGATAAAATACGCCTCTGGCGGAGAGCCGGAGGCGCTGATGATTATTCTTCAGCCGCATGGCCCTGTGGCGGCAGAGGGACGTTATCAAGCCAGGCCACATTCCCTTCCATGCGCAAACGGCCGTCCAGAAACCAGCTCACCACCAGCGGGTAGATGGCATGTTCCTGAGTCTGCACGCGAGCGGTAATCTCGTCTTCGCTATCCCCGGCAAAAACCGGCACCTTGGCCTGCAGAATTACCGGACCGCCGTCGAGCTCATCGGTGACGAAATGCACCGATGTACCGTGCTCCTCATCACCGTTTTCCAGTACCTGGCGATGGGTATGCAGCCCCGGGTATTTTGGCAACAGCGACGGGTGGATATTCAGCAGACGCCCCTGATAATGGGCGACAAACGCCGGGCTAAGGATCCGCATGTAGCCTGCCAGCACCACCAGATCCGGCGCATAAGCATCGATCTCATGCATCAGTTCGCGATCGAAAGCTTCGCGATTGGCGAACTGGCTGGCCGACAACGCATGGGCCGGAATACCGGCCTCACGCGCGCGTTCAAGGCCGAACGCGTCGGCCTTATTGCTGAATACCGCTCTCAGGGTGCCGTTAATCTGCTTTCGGCCGCAGGCATCAATTATCGCCTGCAAATTGCTTCCGTTACCGGAAATCAGCACCACTATGTTTTTCATTCAATGACCACACGCTGTTCGGAATCAGAAGCTTTGATATAGCCGATTTTCCACGCGTTTTCACCTTTCTCGTTCAGCAGCGCGATAGCGCTGTCGGCGACGTCTGCCGGCAGGGCGATAACCATGCCGACGCCGCAGTTAAAGGTACGGTACATTTCATGGCTGCTGACGTTACCGGCCTGCTGCAACCAGTTGAAGACTTCCGGCCATTGCCAGGAGGACTCGTCGATGACTGCCTGGGTGTTGTCCGGCAGCACGCGCGGAATGTTTTCCCAGAAGCCGCCGCCGGTCAGGTGGGCGATCGCGTGAACTTCAACGTTAGCAATCAGGTCCAGCACCGACTTAACGTAGATGCGGGTCGGCGCCAGCAGATGGTCGGCCAGTGGCGAACCGTTCAGATCGGTCGTCTGCGGATCGACGCCGCTGACTTCGATAATTTTACGCACCAGCGAGTAGCCGTTGGAATGCGGGCCGCTGGAGGCCAGCGCGACCAGCACGTCGCCATCGGCAACTTTGCTGCCATCGATAATTTCTGATTTTTCTACTACGCCGACGCAAAAGCCCGCGACGTCATAGTCTTCGCCGTGGTACATGCCCGGCATTTCCGCCGTTTCGCCGCCAACCAGCGCGCAGCCGGACTGCAGGCAGCCTTCGGCGATGCCGCTGATCACGCTGGCTGCCGTATCGACATCCAGTTTACCGGTCGCATAATAGTCGAGGAAAAACAGGGGTTCTGCACCCTGGACCACCAGGTCGTTGACGCACATCGCCACCAGGTCAATACCGATAGTATCGTGGCGTTTCAGGTCCATTGCCAGACGCAGCTTGGTGCCGACGCCGTCAGTGCCGGAAACCAGAACCGGCTCGCGGTATTTTTGCGGCAATGCGCACAGTGCGCCGAATCCGCCCAGTCCACCCATCACTTCCGGGCGGCGGGTTTTCTTCACCACACCCTTGATACGGTCGACGAGCGCGTTGCCTGCATCAATATCTACGCCGGCATCTTTATAGCTGAGAGAGGTTTTATCGGTCACTGCGAAATCTCCACACATTTGCGGTAGCAAGAAAAATCGGCGCAATTCTAACAGGGAAAGCAAACGTTTGCGAGCCTGCTTTGCAGTCGGCGTGAATCGGCAGCGATATGAACAAATTTGAACCGGTTCACGAAAATGGAACCGGGTACATTCTTGTACTTGCCTCAGACATCGGGAATAGCCATCATGCCTATGAAACCGGTTTCTTTTTTTATTCAGGAGAGCCGAAGGTAGATTCCGCGGGGATTCAGGGGGAAGAGACGGGATGAACATTGCCGCATTTGATATCGGCGGAACGGCGTTAAAAATGGGCGTCAGCACCGCTGCGGGCGAACTGCTTAAAAAAGATAAGCAGTCGATAAGTGACAGCGACGGCGACCAGATACTACAGGCGATGCTGGCATGGATTGCCGCTCACCCGGAGTGCGAAGGTGTGGCGATCGGCGCGCCAGGCTATGTCAACCCGCACACCGGCTTTATTGAAATGGGCGGCGCAATCCGTAAGTTCGATAATTTCGCGATTAAACACTGGCTGGAGCAACAGACCGGGCTACCCGTCGCCATCGAAAACGATGCGAACTGCGTTCTGCTCGCCGAGCGCTGGCAGGGTAAAGCGGCCGACATGAGCGACTTTCTGGTTCTGACGATCGGCACCGGCATTGGCGGCGCGATTTTTTGTCACAACCAGCTGGTGCATGGCGCGCGTTTTCGCGCGGGCGAATTTGGCTATATGCAGACCGAACGCCCAGGCGCTCGCGATGTCCGCCGCTATTCAATGAATGAAAACAGCACGATGCGCGTCTTGCGGCACCGCTATGCCGGGCATGTCGGTAAATCGCCGGAAGCGGTAACCGGCGAAGAGATCTTCGATCGCTACGAGGCGGGCGACGCGGTCTGCCAGCGGCTGGTGGCTGACTTTTTCAACGGTCTCGGTACCGGTCTGTACAACCTGGTGAACATTTTTGATCCGCAGGCCATTTTCATCGGCGGCGGCATTGTCGAACGACCGGGCTTTTTGCCGAAGTTGCGTGAACATCTTGCCTGGTTCGGTATCGCCGACTATCTCGACGCCGTCAGTCACGGCAACGATGCCGGTTTGCTGGGGGCGGTTTACCATTTTAATCAGCAAAATCGATCGCTTAGCGGCGATTGCTCATAAGGAAGAGAACATGTCTGGATTTAAAGAAGGTTTTCTGTGGGGCGGCGCGGTAGCGGCGCATCAGCTGGAAGGCGGTTGGCAGGAAGGCGGTAAAGGCGTCAGCGTGGCCGATGTGATGACCGCCGGCGCGCACGGCGTGCCGCGTGAAATCACCCATGGCGTACTGCCGGGGAAAAATTATCCCAACCATGAGGCGATTGATTTTTACCACCGCTATAAAGAAGACATTCAGCTGTTTGCCGAAATGGGTTTTAAATGCTTCCGCACTTCGATTGCCTGGACACGTATCTTCCCGCTGGGTGATGAGTCTGAGCCTAATGAAGCGGGGCTCCAGTTCTATGGCGACCTGTTTGATGAATGCCTGAAGTACGGCATTGAACCGGTGATTACGCTCTCTCACTTCGAGATGCCTTACCATCTGGTGACCGGGTATGGCGGCTGGCGTAACCGTAAGCTGATCGACTTCTTCGTCCGCTTTGCGAAAGTGGTGTTCGATCGCTATCAGCACAAAGTGAAGTACTGGATGACCTTTAATGAGATCAATAACCAGGCTAACTTCCACGAAGATTTTGCCCCGTTCACCAACTCCGGTCTGAAGTATCTGCCGGATGAAGATCGCGAGCCGGTGATGTATCAGGCGGCGCACTATGAGCTGGTGGCCAGCGCCCTGGCGGTAAAAGCCGCCCGCGAGATTAATCCCTCGCTGCAGGTGGGTTGCATGATTGCCATGTGTCCGATTTATCCGTTCTCCTGCGCCCCGAACGATGTGATGATGGCAATGAACGCCATGCATCGCCGTTACTGGTTTACCGACGTTCACGTCCGTGGCAAGTACCCGCAGCATCTGCTGAACTACTTTGCGCGTCGCGGTTTCGAGTTGGATATCACTGAAGAAGACCGTCAGGCGCTGACCGAAGGCTGCGTCGACTATATTGGCTTTAGCTACTATATGTCGTTTGCGACGAAAGCGACCGATGATAATCCGCTGCTGGATTATGACGAGACGAAGAGCCTGGTCTCCAACCCGTACGTGCAGAAGTCAGACTGGGGCTGGCAGATTGACCCGGTTGGCCTGCGCTACTCTCTGAACTGGTTCTGGGATCATTACCAGCTGCCGCTGTTTATTGTGGAGAATGGCTTTGGGGCCATCGACGTGCGCGAAGCTGACGGCACGGTGGACGATCGCTACCGTATCGATTATCTCTCCGCGCATATTGCCGAGATGAAAAAAGCGGTGGTTGAGGACGGCGTTGACCTGATGGGCTATACCCCATGGGGATGTATCGACCTCGTTTCCGCCGGTACCGGTGAAATGAAAAAACGCTACGGCTTTATCTACGTTGATAAAGATAATGAAGGCAACGGAGGGCTGGATCGCAGCCGGAAGCGCTCCTTCTCCTGGTATCAACAGGTTATCAGCAGCAACGGCGAAACGTTGTAAAACGCCCCTCAGGCTTCGTACCACCCCGCCCGTGCGGGGTTTTTTTATTTTGATTTATACTGGCTCAGGCAGCGCAAAGCATTTTGGTTGATCCCGGTCAAACATATCGGCTATGGCGCAAATGGAAAAAAGCGGTATAATCCCGCGATTTTTTTTGTGGCTGCCCCTCAGAGGAGAAAGAGAATGAAGATTGTGGAAGTGAAACACCCGCTCGTCAAACACAAGCTGGGCCTGATGCGTGAGCACGACATCAGCACCAAACGCTTCCGTGAACTTGCCTCTGAGGTAGGTAGCTTACTGACGTATGAAGCCACTGCCGATCTGGAGACAGAGAAAGTCACCATCGAAGGCTGGAATGGCCCGGTAGAAATCGAGCAGATCAAAGGGAAGAAAATCACCGTTGTGCCGATTCTGCGCGCCGGTCTGGGGATGATGGAAGGGGTTCTGGAGCACGTACCGAGCGCGCGTATCAGCGTGGTGGGGATCTATCGTGACGAAGAGACGCTGGCGCCGGTGCCTTATTTCCAGAAGCTGGTGTCGAATATCGATGAGCGCATGGCGCTGGTGGTTGACCCGATGCTGGCAACCGGTGGTTCGATGATCGCCACCATCGACCTGCTGAAAAAAGCGGGCTGTTCCAGCATTAAGGTGCTGGTTCTGGTGGCGGCGCCGGAAGGGATTGCCGCGCTGGAGAAAGCGCATCCGGATGTTGAGATGTATACCGCATCCATTGACCAGGGCCTCAACGAGCACGGATACATTATTCCGGGGCTCGGCGATGCTGGCGATAAGATTTTTGGTACCAAGTGATTGCATCGATAATAAGAAGCCGACTTTAAGAGTCGGCTTTTTTTTGAATAAAACAAACTCACAGCAACTAATAAACGACTCTTAGAGGAAAACGCTATGACGCGCCGCGCAATCGGGGTGAGTGAAAGACCGCCGCTTTTACAGACTATCCCACTGAGTTTGCAGCATCTGTTCGCTATGTTTGGCGCAACGGTTCTGGTGCCCGTTCTGTTTCATATCAACCCGGCTACCGTTCTGCTGTTTAACGGCATTGGGACATTGCTGTACCTTTTCATCTGTAAGGGCAAAATCCCGGCCTATCTCGGATCGAGTTTCGCGTTTATCTCCCCGGTTCTGCTGCTGCTGCCGTTGGGGTATGAAGTGGCGCTGGGTGGCTTCATTATGTGCGGCGCTCTGTTCTGCATCGTCTCCTTTATTGTCAAAAAAGCCGGCACCGGCTGGCTGGACGTGATGTTCCCGCCGGCGGCCATGGGGGCCATTGTCGCGGTTATCGGTCTCGAACTGGCGGGCGTCGCGGCGAATATGGCCGGTTTGCTACCAGCCGACGGGCAATCGCCGGATAGCAAAACCATCATTATTTCGATGGTGACGCTGGCGGTGACGGTCTTCGGTTCGGTGCTGTTTCGCGGTTTCCTCGCTATTATCCCGATTCTGATTGGCGTGCTGGTGGGCTACGCGCTCTCCTTTGTGATGGGCGTTGTCGACACCACGCCGATTGCCGAGGCGCACTGGTTTGCCCTGCCGACGTTCTACACGCCGCGCTTTGAGTGGTTTGCGATTTTCACCATTCTGCCTGCCGCGCTGGTGGTGATTGCCGAGCACGTCGGCCACCTGGTGGTAACGGCGAATATCGTTAAAAAAGATCTGATCCGCGATCCGGGGCTGCATCGTTCGATGTTTGCTAACGGCCTGTCGACGATGATCTCTGGCTTCTTTGGCTCGACGCCCAACACCACGTACGGTGAGAATATCGGCGTCATGGCGATCACCCGCGTCTACAGCACCTGGGTTATCGGCGGGGCGGCGATTATCGCCATTCTGCTCTCCTGCGTCGGCAAGCTGGCGGCGGCGATTCAGATAATCCCGCTGCCGGTAATGGGCGGCGTTTCGCTGCTGCTGTACGGCGTGATTGGTGCCTCCGGGATTCGCGTGCTGATCGAATCGAAAGTGGACTATAACAAGGCGCAGAATTTGATTCTGACCTCCGTGATCCTGATCATTGGCGTCAGCGGCGCGAAAGTACACATTGGCGCGGCGGAGCTGAAAGGCATGGCGCTGGCGACAATTGTCGGCGTGGGCCTGAGCCTGATTTTCAAACTGATCGGCGTCCTGCGCCCGGAAGAGGTTGTGCTGGATGCGGCCGACAGTACAGAAGTAAAACATTGATCCGACAACCGGGCGGCGATCCCGCCCGGTTCTCTCAAGGCATACTTCGTGATAAACTCTCCGCGTTTTTCTGTAAGCCTATGATGAGGTCCATCTGAACGCACCGGCACAGCTCTCTCTGCCACTGTATCTTCCCGATGATGAAACTTTCGCAAGTTTTTGGCCGGGTGATAATCCTTCTCTTCTTGCTGCCTTACAGAATGTGTTGCGGCAGGAACATAGCGGATACATCTATATCTGGTCACGCGAAGGGGCGGGGCGCAGTCACTTGTTACATGCCGCCTGTGCGGAGCTTTCCCAGCGCGGCGACGCGGTGGGCTATGTTCCACTGGATAAGCGTACGTGGTTTGTACCGGAAGTGCTCGACGGGATGGAGCAGCTTTCGCTGGTCTGTATTGACAATATCGAGTGCGTGGCCGGCGACGAGCCGTGGGAAATGGCCATTTTCAACCTCTATAACCGGATCCTCGAATCGGGTAAAACGCGTTTGCTGATTACCGGCGATTGCCCGCCGCGCCAGCTGAATCTCGGGTTGCCGGATCTGGCGTCGCGCCTCGACTGGGGGCAAATCTACAAGCTACAGCCGCTGTCGGATGAAGATAAGCTGCAGGCGCTACAGCTGCGCGCGCGCCTGCGGGGTTTTGAGATGCCGGAAGACGTCTGTCGTTTCTTGCTCAAGCGGTTAGATCGTGAAATGCGCTCGCTGTTTATGACCCTCGATCAGCTCGATCATGCGTCGATCACCGCGCAGCGTAAATTGACCATTCCTTTCGTCAAAGAGATCCTCAAACTCTAGCCGGGCTGGATCTCTGCTATCGCCCCCAATCCGCGACCCTCGCGTGAAGAGGTCACTCGCTGCGCCATCACGACAAACCGCGATGGCGCATCGGCATCAGTTGACGATTTCCAGAACCTGCTCCGGCGGTCGGCCGATCCGCGCCTGGCCATGGCTGACGACGATCGGGCGCTCCATCAGCTTCGGGTTATCGACGATGGCCTGAATCAGCGCGTCCTCGCTAAGCTGCGGGTCGGCGAGCTGCAGGGTTTTATACAGCTCCTCTTTCTGACGCATCAGTTCGCGGGCGCTGGCCATGCCGAGCATTTTCAACAGCTGGCGCAGGGTGTCTGCATCCGGCGACGTCTCCAGATAGAGTACGACGTCAGGATCGATACCGTTAGCTTTCAACAGGCTTAAGGTGTCGCGGCTCTTGGAGCAGCGGGGATTGTGATAGATTTTTACCGCGTCGGACATGTCGTCTCCTTACATTTTTTGATACGGGCGGAATCGTTCCTGCAGCTGGCGCAGCTGGTCGATACGCGCGTCGTAGCGCGCCTGCTGCAAACTGCCCAGTTTCACCTGCGAACTGGCGCTGCTCAGCAGAGTAATCGCCTGATCGAGCTGGCCGACCAGCGCCATACCTTCTGCGCGTGCCGCCAGCTCCTGGTCACGATGGCCGAGCGCGGCTTCAGCCTGCGCCAGCAGATCCCAACCGTTGCTGTCATCTTTGTCGCTAAAGGTATACCGGTTGAGGATTTTCGCCGCTTCCGCCGCTTGCCCGCCCTGTAAATATGCGTTGGCAAGGTTCAGCTGCAGAACCGGGTTGGTGCGAATTTCGCGGGCATTTTTCAGGCGGTTAATCGCATCGGCCGTTTTCTTCTGTCCGAGATCGATATCGGTTGCCAGGTCGAGATACCACGCGTTCTGCGGATCGGCGCTCAGCAGAGGCTGCAGCGTTTTGCGCGCCAGATCGTAATTATTGCTTTCCATGGCCA
Source organism: Klebsiella sp. Lac1 (assembly GCF_009825425.1). Taxonomy (NCBI): domain Bacteria; kingdom Pseudomonadati; phylum Pseudomonadota; class Gammaproteobacteria; order Enterobacterales; family Enterobacteriaceae; genus Klebsiella; species Klebsiella sp. Lac1. Next base: position 3,050,684 of record NZ_VJZJ01000001.1, on the reverse strand, counting down.
GCAGCGCTCGCCCGTACTGGGAGGCGTGTTGTTCGCGGATATTGCCTTTCGCCCACGCGTTCAGCAGATCATCGCCAAGCTTATTTTCCCCGGAGTTATACATTCCCAGGGTTCTGGCCTTGGCGAGGTAAAAATCGGCGGAAGACTGGACAACCACAGGACGCATCTGGTTCGCGCGGTTGCGGGCGTCAGACAGACGGCTCTCCGGCAGGGGGTGAGTCAGCAGCATTTCCGGCGGACGGGTCGAGTAGCGCGACTCGTCGAGCAGTTTCCCCATAAAGGCCGGCATCGCCTGCGGATCAAAGCCGGAGCGCTGCAGCACCTGAATCCCGATGCGGTCAGCCTCTTCTTCGTTTTGACGGGTAAAACTGATCATCCCCTGCTGGGTCCCCGCCAGCGTACCGGTGAGCGCCGCCATACCGGCCTGCGGGCTGGCCATCGCCAGCAGAATCGAGCCCAGCGCACCGACCCAGGTCAGCGGGGCGTTGCGTTTTTGATCTTCCATCGCCCGCGCGAGGTGGCGCTGCGTCACGTGGGAGATTTCGTGCGCCATGACCGACGCCAGTTCGCTTTCGGTATCGGAATAGCGGAACAGAGCGGAGTGCAGCACGACATTGCCGCCAAAGAAAGCAAAGGCGTTAATCTGGTCGTTATTAATCAGATAAAAGTGAAAAGGGGTACGAACAGAGTTAGCGTGCGCGACCAGACGCATACCTAATCCATTAATATATTGCACCAGCAGAGGGTCGTTGATGAGCGGTGCGCTACCGCGTAGCTGACGCACATAGTAGTCCCCCATCTGCATTTCCTGGCCAATAGAGAGCGTGCTTCCCGCAGAGGTTCCCATATCGGGCAGGGTATCTGCGGAGTCAGCAAAAGCAGGCAAAATTGAACCCAGCGTCAGCGACGCTATGACGGTTGCCACCAGCGTTTTCTTTAACTGCCTGAACATAACCTCTGTCCTGTAATGTGGGTGTGCCAGTTTGACCGGTTGGGCGGCGTAATGTTCCATTTCCGCGCGTCATGCGAGTTTAGCTGGCGTTGAGGCTATTGAAAATATGATATTCACGCCAGGGGGAATGTTTGTGGCTTTGCTAATAAAAGCGAAGTCTTTCCGGTGACATTTAGATACAATTCCCTCGGTTTTTTTGCCGCTAAGCGCTTCAGGGAAGGGTTTTATGCTTGAGATGTTAATGCAGTGGTACCGTCGTCGGTTTAGCGATCCGGAAGCGATAGCGCTGCTGGTTATTCTGCTGGCCGGGTTCGGGATCATGTTCTTTTTCAGCGGCCTGCTGGCGCCACTGCTGGTCGCCATCGTGCTGGCTTATCTGCTGGAATGGCCGACTGTCAGGCTGGAGCGCGTAGGGCTTTCGCGAACCTGGGCAACCTCGTTAGTGCTGATTCTGTTCGTCGGCGTGTTGTTGCTGATGGCGTTTGTGGTGATGCCCGTCGCCTGGCAGCAGGGCATCTATCTGATTCGCGATATGCCTGGCATGCTCAATAAGCTTTCCGATTTTGCCGCCACGGTTCCGCGCCGTTACCCGGCGCTGATGGATGCCGGTATTCTCGACGCCATGGCGGATAATATGCGCAACCGCGTGCTCACCGTCGGCGATTCGGTGGTCAAATACTCTCTGGCTTCGCTGGTCGGTTTACTGACTCTGGCGGTCTATCTGGTGCTGGTGCCGCTGATGGTGTTCTTTCTGCTAAAAGACAAAGAGCAGATGCTGAATGCCGTGCGCCGCGTGCTGCCGCGCAACCGCGGGCTGGCGGGGCAGGTATGGAAAGAGATGAACCAGCAGATCACCAACTATATCCGCGGTAAGGTGCTGGAGATGATTGTCGTCGGCGTGGCAACGTGGATTGGCTTTATCCTGTTTGATCTCAACTATTCGCTGCTGCTGGCGGTGCTGGTCGGGTTCTCGGTGCTGATTCCGTACATCGGCGCCTTCGTGGTGACCATTCCGGTCGTCGGCGTGGCGCTGTTCCAGTTTGGCGCAGGCACGGAGTTCTGGAGTCTGTTTGCGGTGTACCTGATTATTCAGGGGCTGGACGGTAACCTGCTGGTACCGGTGCTGTTTTCCGAAGCCGTCAACCTGCATCCGCTGGTGATTATTCTGTCGGTGGTTATCTTTGGCGGGCTGTGGGGATTCTGGGGCGTCTTTTTTGCGATTCCGCTGGCAACCCTTATCAAAGCGGTGGTGCACGCGTGGCCGGATGGCCTGGCGGTGGAAGACGAGAAATAGTCCGTGGCTGGAAACGCGAAAATGAAAACGGACGCCGGGTCAGTGAATCACGACCCGGCGTCCTGCGTCAGGTCGTGCGTTAGCCGTTTTCTTTCAACCAGTTCAGCACCACATCGTGGTGATTGCTGGTTTTAAAGTTATCAAATACGTGTTCGACTTTGCCGTTGCTATCGATCAGGAAGCTAATGCGGTGAATACCGTCGTAGGTTTTCCCCATAAACGATTTTTCGCCCCAGACGCCAAACTGCTCACACACCTGGTGGTTTTCATCCGACAGCAGCGTGAAGTTCAGCAACTCTTTTTCGGCGAAACGGGAGAGTTTTTCCGGTTTATCGGTACTGATACCCAGGACCTCAACACCCGCTTTTTTTAAGTCATCCATATTATCGCGCAGGCCGCAGGCCTGAACGGTACAACCCGGGGTCATGGCTTTCGGGTAAAAATAAACCAGAACACGCTGTCCCTGGAAGTCGGTCAAATTTACTTCCTCGCCGTCCTGGTCCGGTAAGCTAAATTTCGGTGCAATATCACCGGCTTTCAGTGGATTCATTACTCAAACTCCATCCTGTTCATCATGTTGTGAATAATTAACGATGTTAATACTGCCTTGTGCGTTCAGTTCTGTACATAGGGCTTTGAACGCTTGTTCGATATTTGCTGCATTTTGTGTGGCCGGGCTGTGTGCGGTTATCTGAATAAACAACTGCGCTGAATCGTCATCACCGCTGAGCTGGGTACGAGAAACCAGTTCGGCGATGTTCATATTCCACGCGTCAAACAGGGCAGTGAAACGCTCGATAATGTGCGGCGAGTCCGGTACCTCAACCTGGACCCAGACGGTGTTTGGCATGGATTGAGGAGGTCGTGCGGTCGTCCGCTTCATCACGATCAGCAAATCCAGCTCAGCTCCTTTCAGCGGTAGGGTCGATTCGATAAGCGTAATCGCGTTCCATGAACCTGAAAGCAGCATGATAAACGTAAACTCGTCACCAAGCATGGCCAGCCGGCTGTCTTCGATATTACAGCCGCAGCTGCTGACGTGGCGGGTGATAGTGTTCACGATGCCGGGACGGTCAGCGCCCAAAGCGGTAATAACCAGATAGTGTTGTAATGAGGCGGTCAAACCTGTTCTTCCTTCAAAAAGGTGAGGTAACATTAGGAAAGCATAAAAAAAACCGGCATACAACATCCCTGATGGCCTCGGGTCTCTTGCTTTTATTACGGGACCAAACGTAACATTGAGAATCTTGTCGCACTTCAGCTCTGAGGATGGCCCATGTTCACGGGAAGTATTGTAGCGCTTGTCACGCCGATGGATGAAAACGGTAATGTCTGCCGGTCAAGCCTGAAAAAACTGATTGATTACCATGTCGCCAGCGGAACCTCGGCGATCGTTTCGGTAGGGACTACCGGAGAATCTGCGACCTTAAGCCATGAAGAACATGGCGCTGTCGTGATGATGACGCTTGAACTGGCTGACGGGCGTATCCCGGTCATCGCTGGTACCGGTGCAAATGCAACCGCAGAGGCGATTAGCCTGACCAAACGTTTTAACAACAGCGGCGTTGTCGGCTGCCTGACGGTCACTCCTTATTACAATCGTCCGACCCAGGAAGGGCTGTTCCAGCACTTTAAAGCCATCGCCGAACACACCGACCTGCCGCAAATTCTGTATAATGTGCCGTCCCGTACCGGTTGCGACATGCTGCCGGAAACCGTTGGTCGCCTGGCGGAAGTAAAAAATATTATTGGTATTAAGGAAGCGACGGGGAACTTAAGTCGTGTTCATCAGATCAAAGAGCTGGTTTCAGATGACTTTATTCTGTTGAGCGGCGATGATGCCACCGGAATGGACTTTATGCAGCTCGGCGGTCAGGGCGTGATTTCCGTAACGGCGAACGTGGCGGCTCGCGAAATGGCGGATATGTGCCGACTGGCTGCGGAAGGCCAATTTGCGCAAGCTCGCGCAATTAACCAACGTCTGATGCCATTGCATACAAAATTATTTGTCGAACCCAACCCGATCCCCGTGAAATGGGCATGTAAGGCGTTGGGTCTTGTGGCAACCGATACGCTGCGTCTGCCGATGACGCCGATTACCGAACAGGGTACTCAGGCCGTTACCGCAGCGCTGAAGCATGCCGGTTTGCTGTAAAGTTTAGGGAGATTTGATGGCTTACTCAGTACAGAAGTCGCGCCTGACGAAGGTTGCGGGTGTTTCACTGGTCCTGCTTCTCGCGGCCTGTAGTTCCGACTCACGCTACAAACGTCAGGTGGGAGGCGATGAGACTTATCTGCAAGCTACGCCGCTCAGTGAACTGCACGCGCCTGCGGGCATGATTCTGCCGGTTCAGGTTGGGGATTTTAATATTCCGGTTGCGACCAGCGCAGGCGCAGTGGGCAAAGCTCTGGACATCCGTCCCCCGGCTCAGCCTCTGGCACTGGTGAGTGGCGCTCGTACTCAGTTTAACGGTGATACCGCCACGCTGATGGTCGAGAACGGTCGTAGCGGTTCGCTGTGGGCGCAGGTCGCCAGCATCGTACAGTCTAAGAACTATGTCATCACCAAACGCGACGATGCCAGCCAGACGCTGAATACCGACTGGGTTGAGTGGAATCGCCTCGATGAAGACCAGCAGTATCGGGGTCGCTATCAAATCTCAGTGAAACCGCAGGGTTATCAGCAGGCGGTTATCGTGAAGCTGGTGAATCTTGAGCAGGCCGGGAAACCGGTATCCGATCCGGCTTCTCTGCAACGCTACAGTACGTCGATGCTGAACGTCATTTCCGAAGGTCTGGATATGAACGCCACCAGCGCGCAGAACGCGGCGCAGAAAAATGCCGGCGCGACCTTCGATGTGCAGAGCGCTGCCGACGATACGGGTCTGCCCATGCTGGTTGTTCGCGCACCGTTCAACCTGGTGTGGCAACGTCTGCCGGGCGCACTGGAAAAAGTGGGCATGAAGGTAACGGATAGCACCCGCTCGCAAGGCAGCATGGCGCTGACCTACAAGCCGCTGTCTGACAGCAGCTGGCAGGCGCTGGGCGCCAGCGATCCGCAGCTGGTTTCAGGTGATTACAAACTGCAGGTCGGCGACCTCGATAACCGCAGCAGTCTGCAGTTCATCGACCCGAAAGGTCATACGTTGACGCAGTCGCAGAATGACGCCCTGGTAGCCGTATTCCAGGCCGCATTCAGTAAGTAATAAACAGGGCTGGAGCAATCCGGCCCTTTTTAATGTATAGTGACGCAAACGTGTGCGTATACACATCATCCTTCAAATTGTCTCTTTGTTGGCTGCCTTCGTTCATCCCAGTCACTTACTTATGTAAGCTCCTGAGGATTCGCTTAGCCGCCGCCGCGATGCGCTTTGAATGATTTCGTGTACGGGTGGAAACGTATTTTTTGACTTAATATCACTGGAGTGGTGAAAGATGAAAAAGCAAGCTGAGTTGTATCGTGGTAAAGCGAAAACCGTTTACAGCACGGAGAATCCGGATCTGCTGGTCCTCGAATTCCGTAACGATACTTCAGCAGGGGATGGCGCACGCATTGAGCAGTTCGATCGTAAAGGCATGGTGAACAACAAATTTAACCATTTCATTATGAGCAAACTGCAAGAAGCTGGCATCCCGACTCAGATGGAAGCGCTGCTCTCCGATACCGAATGTCTGGTGAAAAAGCTGGAGATGGTTCCGGTGGAGTGTGTGGTCCGTAACCGCGCCGCCGGTTCTCTGGTTAAACGTCTGGGTATTGAAGAAGGCATTGAACTCAATCCGCCGCTGTTTGACCTGTTCCTGAAAAATGATGCGATGCACGATCCGATGGTCAACGAGTCTTACTGTGAGACTTTTGGCTGGGTAAGCAAAAAAAACCTGGCGCGCATGCAGGAACTGACTTTCAAAGCCAACGACGTATTGAAAAAACTGTTTGATGACGCCGGCCTGATCCTGGTCGACTTCAAGCTGGAGTTTGGTCTGTTCAAGGGCGAAGTGGTGCTGGGCGATGAGTTCTCGCCAGATGGCAGCCGTCTGTGGGATAAAAATACCCTCGACAAAATGGACAAAGACCGTTTCCGTCAGAGCCTGGGTGGCCTGATTGAAGCCTATGAAGAAGTCGCCCATCGCCTGGGCGTTAAGCTGGACTAACTCTCCCTTCGCCAGAGGACGATCCCGTCTTCTGGCGCTCTTGTTGTTGTTTCCTGTGGTAATTCTCCTCTTAAGCGCCTACGATCTCTCATATTCGAGAACTTGATGGATTGAGGTGCCTATGCGTTGGCAAGGACGTCGCGAAAGCGACAATGTAGAAGATCGACGTAATGATTCCGGCTCGCCTCTGGGCGGCGGTGGCGGTGGTTTCCGTCTTCCCAGCGGCAAGGGCGGGATCGTCCTGCTGATTATCGTGCTGGTTGCGGGCTATTACGGCGTGGATTTGACCGGCATGCTGACGGGAGAACCGATCGGCCAGCAGCAAACGACGACCCAGCGTTCAGTCAGCCCGAAAGACAATGAAGCCGCGAAGTTTACCTCGGTTATTCTGGCGACAACCGAAGATACCTGGGGGCCCATTTTTGAAAAGATGGGGCGTCAATATCCGCAGCCGAAGCTGGTGCTTTATCGCGGCGCTACGCGGACCGGCTGTGGAACCGGGCAATCGGTTATGGGACCGTTCTACTGCCCGGCGGACAGCACTGTCTATATTGACCTCTCTTTCTATGACGAAATGAAGAATAAGCTCGGGGCGGATGGCGATTTTGCTCAGGGCTATGTTATCGCCCATGAAGTCGGCCACCACGTGCAAAAGCTGCTGGGGATCGAGTCGAAAGTGCGCCAGCTGCAACAGAATGCGTCGCCGACGGAAGTGAACCGCCTGTCGGTGAAAATGGAGCTGCAGGCCGACTGTTTTGCCGGGGTCTGGGGCCATAACATGCAGAAACAGGATGTGCTGGAGACCGGCGACCTGCAGGAAGCCCTCAATGCCGCAGAAGCCATCGGCGACGATCGCCTGCAGCAGCGGAGTCAGGGACGCGTGGTTCCGGACAGCTTCACGCATGGCACCTCTGAACAGCGCTACACCTGGTTCAAGCGCGGTTTCGACAGCGGCGATCCGGCGCAGTGCAACACCTTTGGCCGCGCGCTCTGATCGCGTTCGCCCATGGATAAACTGCTTAGCCTGACGGCGCAGATGGCGCAAGAGGGGATTCGTCGCCTGCTGGTGCTCAGCGGCGACGATGCGTGGTGCCTGCAGCAGGCGCTACTGTTGCGTAAACGGCTGGCCGGCGATGGTTTGTGGGTGGGTCCGCAGCCCATGGAAGAACCCTGTATCTCGCCGGAGGCCCTCAAATCTCTGCTTGGGCGTGAATACCACCACGCCTTCTTTGATGCCCGCGGCGGCTTCGACGCGGCGGCCTTTGCTGCGCTGAGCGGGACGTTGAAAGCGGGAAGCTGGCTTATCCTGCTGACGCCGCCTTTCACCTGTTGGCCGACGCGGCCAGATGCGGATTCTCTGCGCTGGAGCGACGCGCCTGAGCCCATTCCGACGCCCCATTTTGTCCACCGTTTTTGTCAGCGGGTCTGCGCGAACCGTGAGGCGATCGTCTGGCGTCAGAATGAACCGCTGACGCTACCGGACGACGTGCCGCGACCGCACTGGCATCCGGCTGACGGCCATCCTCAGGCCGGACAGGCCGCTATTCTGGCCAGTCTGATCACGCTCCCGGCGGGCATTGCCGTGGTCACCGCCGAGCGCGGACGGGGAAAATCTGCGCTGGCGGGAATGTTGATTCGTCAGCTGGCGGGCGATGCCATCGTCACCGCCCCGGCGCGCGGCGCAACCGAGGTGATGGCGACGTTCGCTGGAGACGCTTTTCGCTTTATGGCGCCGGATGCATTGCTGGCCAGCAATGCTCAGGCAGCATGGCTGGTCGTCGATGAAGCGGCAGCCATTCCCGCGCCGCTGCTTCGCCAGCTGGTCGCCCGTTTTCCTCGCACCTTACTGACCACGACCGTACAGGGCTATGAAGGCACCGGGCGCGGCTTTTTGCTCAAATTTTGCGCCAGCTTTCCCCACTTGCGCCAGTTTAATCTGGTCACGCCCGTTCGCTGGGCTCCGGGGTGCCCGCTGGAAGCGCTGGTCAGCGAATTGCTGCTGTTTGGCGACGAAGCTTTTGCCCACACTCCATCGGGAGAGGTCGCGTTTGCGGCGGTGGAGCAGGACAGCTGGCGGCAACATGCCGGGCTCGCCGAGGCTATGTATCAACTGCTCTCCGGCGCGCATTACCGCACATCGCCGCTGGATTTGCGGCGGATGATGGATGCGCCGGGCCAGCATTTTACCTGCGCCCGCACGGAGAACGGCGTGGCCGGGGCTCTATGGCGGGTGGAAGAGGGCGGGCTTGATCCCGCCCTGAGCCGGGCGGTATGGGCCGGCTTTCGCCGCCCGCGCGGCAATCTGGTGGCGCAGTCGCTGGCCGCCCACGGTGGAAGCCCGCTGGCGCCCACGCTACTGGCGCAGCGAATCACCCGTATCGCCGTGCACCCGGCCCGCCAGCGCGAGGGGCTTGGTCAGGCTCTGGTCGCCCGGGCGGTCGCGCAAAGCGACGGCCTCGATTATCTTTCGGTCAGCTTTGGCTATACGCCGGAGTTAGGGCGCTTCTGGCAGCGCTGCGGTTTTACGCTGGTACGTTTAGGGACCCATCGCGAGGCAAGCAGCGGGTGCTACACGGCGATGGCGCTTTATCCGTTAAGCTCTGCGGGGCACGAACTGGTGCTGCGGGAGTCGCAGCGCCTGACGCGCGATGAGTTATGGCTGCGGGAGTGGCGGGAAGCGTTATTTCCGCAGCCGGAGGCGCTAGCAGCTATGCTTACGGAAGACGACTGGCTGGATGTGGCGGGCTTCGCGTTTGCCCATCGCCCGCTGCCGGCGGTGGTTGGCAGCCTGAATCGGCTACTGTTACACACCGGGCTGCCGCTTCCGGCACTTCGCGCCCGTCTGCAGCGCCAGGATGAAGTGGAGATTTGTACCGGGCTGGGTCTGTCCGGACGCAAAGCGCTGTTGGTCAGGCTGCGCGAAGAAGCGGGACTGGCGCTGCTGGACCTGGACGCATCGCGGGCGCAGAGGTTGCGCCAGCAGGTCGGGCAACTGCAATTTTTTTAACTAACTCATTCAGTTAAATGTCATGGTCATATTCCGCGCGCGGCGTAAACTGCCCACGTAAACTAAGGAGACAGCCATGAAACACGACCATTTTATTGTGCAAAGCCCTGCGACACCTGCCCAACAGCTGCTGTTGCTGTTTCATGGCGTCGGCGATAACCCGGTTGCAATGGGGCAAATCGGCAGTCTGTTTGCGCCGCAGTTCCCGGATGCGCTGATCGTCAGCATCGGTGGCGCCGAGCCTTGCGGCCCGCCGCCGGGCCGCCAGTGGTTCTCGGTTCAGGGGGTGACGGAAGAAAATCGTCAGTCGCGGATTGATGCCATTATGCCGACTTTTATTGAGACCGTTCGCTACTGGCAAAAACAGAGCGGCGTCGGCCCGCGGGCGACGGCGCTGATTGGTTTCTCGCAGGGGGCGATTATGTCTCTGGAGAGCATCAAAGCCGAGCCGGGGCTGGCATCGCGGGTTATCGCCTTTAATGGACGGTATGCGACGCTTCCGCAGTCGGCGACCACCGCCACGACCATCCATCTGATCCACGGCGGCGAAGATCGCGTTATCGATCTGGCGTGGGCGGTTTCGGCCCAGGAGGCGCTCCAGCAGGCTGGCGGCGATGTGACGCTGGATATCGTCGAGGATCTGGGGCATGCGATTGACGATAGCAGCATACAGTTTGCCCTTGAACGTCTGCGCTATACCGTGCCGAAGCACTATTTTGACGAGGCGTTAAGCGGCAGTACGCCGAAAGACGACGATATTATCGAATTGCTCTAATCGAATATTATCTCGTGAACGTACTCCCCGGATAAGGCGTATCACGCCGCTATCCGGGGGACTCCCGGAGGGGTGGGATTGACCGGGGGTCTTACTTCTTCGGCTGGTCGTGCTTCGGCCAGTCGTCGTCATCGTCCCACTTATCGTTACAATCGCGATGGGGCGGCAGCTCCGGCTTATTGGCGAGAAACTTTTTGTGGTCAACGCGATTAAGATCCTTAATCACGTTAATCATGACGCCCACCAAAAATACCAGCACCAGAATCCACCAGTGGTTGATTAGCCATTCCATGTGCGCTTCCTCTTTTCAGGTCGAGGTCGTCAGGCGACCAGTTGTTCCATGATGCGTTGATACATCCGCGCCAGCAGCTGCAGATCGGCGGCGTTAACACATTCATTGATTTTGTGAATTGTCGCATTCACCGGACCCAGCTCGACCACCTGCGCACCCATGCGGGCGATAAAGCGGCCGTCAGAGGTGCCGCCGTTGGTCAGCAGCTGGGGTTTGATCTCATTATAGTGCTCAATGGCATTCACCACCGCTTCGACCAGTTTGCCACGGCTGGTGAGGAACGGCTGGCCAGACAACCACCAGTCCAGGGTATAGCGCAGCTGATATTTATCCAGCAGCTCGACGACGCGGGCTTTGATCATTTCGTCGGTCAGTTCGGTGCTAAAGCGGAAGTTGAACTGAACATACATGTCGCCGGGGATCACGTTATTGCTCCCGGTACCCGCCTGTACGTTGGCTATCTGCATGCTGGTGGGAGGGAAAAATTCATTGCCTTTATCCCACTCGATCCCCACCAGCTCCGTCAGCATAGGAGCCGCGCGGTGCACCGGGTTATCGGCGAGATGCGGGTAAGCGACATGGCCCTGCACGCCGTGAATGGTCAGGTTGCAGGTGAGTGAGCCGCGACGACCGTTTTTGACCACGTCGCCGACGACTTCGGTGCTTGACGGCTCGCCGACCAGACAGTAGTCCAGACGTTCGTTACGGGCCATTAGCGCTTCGACGACTTTCACCGTGCCGTTGTGCGCGCTGGCCTCTTCATCAGAGGTGATCAAAAAGGCCAGACGACCTTTATGGTTCGGATACTGGGCGACAAAGCGCTCGGCGGCAACCACCATGGCTGCCAGCGAGCCTTTCATATCTGCCGCGCCGCGGCCGAACAGCATGCCGTCGCGAATAGTAGGTTCGAAGGGCGGGTTAATCCAACGGTCGGCATCGCCGGCCGGAACAACATCGGTATGGCCGGCAAAGGCCAACGTTTCACCGCGCCCGCGCCAGGCCCAGAAGTTTTGGGTATCGCCGAAATCCATCGGTTCGACGGTAAAACCAATCGCACGCAGGCGTTCAATCATTAACGCCTGACATCCCGCATCATCGGGGCTGAGGGAAGGGCGGCGAATAAGCTGCTGAGCCAGCTCAATGACCGGGCAAGACATAGACTATACCTCGTTAACAAGCTTCTTATAAGTGAGTTCACTGAAACCCAGCAGCATAGGCTGCCCGGGCGCGCAGAGCAATGGGCGTTTGATAATTGCCGGCATTTCCAGCATCAACCCGGCGGCAGCATCGGCGTTATTGATACCGGCACGCACGGTTTCATCCAGTTTGCGCCAGGTTGTGCCGCGGGTGTTGAGCAGGGCTTCCCAGCCCAGTTCGGCGATAAAGGTGTTTAACAACTCGCGATCCAGGCCATCGGCACGATAATCATGGAATTGATAGGCAATCTGATTCGCCTCCAGCCAGCGGCGGGCCTTTTTAATGGTGTCGCAGTTTTTGATTCCGTACATTGTCAGCATAATGAAACCTTTTCTTTTTCGTTGATTTAAGCGCTTAACTCAGAAATTTCCGAATGCACAAGGAGGTATAAAATAATACGTCAATCGCGTGAATAAATATCCCTTTTTACCCTCGATATAGGCATTGCACGAATATTAACCAGACGGTTAACGATAATCGGTAAATTACCTGCAGACGGGGGAAAGGAGCAGAATATCGGTAGTAGAATTTTTCTGAAAACAGGCCTAATGTTGCGAAATGTTGCTATGCATCACATTAAAATTACATTTTCAGGCTCATAGTAGCAGCAAATCCGAGAGATGATAGCGTAGAAGAGGTTATCAGCAATTGCAGCGATAACTTTAACGTGCTTCCTTTCCCAAACCGATTTGCATAAAATTACCCATAATAATAAGAGAGGCTATTATGATTGAACATGAACTAGGGAACTGGAAAGATTTTATTGAAGGTATGCTGCGTAGATAAAATCCTCAATGAGAGCAGAGCAACAGAACGGCTAAAATAATAGCCTGGCGGTTGTAAGCAGATAAAAAAGGCGACTATTATGGTCGCCTTTTTGTTATTTCGCGGGCAAGCAACGGGGCGCTCAGGGCCCGGCCGGGTTATTGCGGGCGCTCTTTTTGCGGAAAGCGTCGACGTACTAGTACGAAGAATAGCGGAACGAAGAAAATAGCCAGAATGGTGGCGGAAATCATCCCGCCCATCACCCCGGTGCCGACGGCATGCTGACTACCAGAACCGGCGCCGGTGCTGGTCGCCATCGGCAGGACCCCAAAAATAAAGGCCAGCGACGTCATCAGGATCGGACGCAGACGCTGGCGACAGGCCGACAGCGTGGCGGCGAGTAAATCTTCCCCTTTCTCGTTGAGCTCATTCGCAAACTCGACGATCAAAATGGCGTTTTTCGCCGACAGGCCGATAACCGTCAGCAGACCAACCTGGAAATACACGTCGTTTTCAAGGCCGCGCATCCAGGTGGCCAGCAGGGCGCCGATAACGCCCAGCGGCACCACCAGCATGACCGAGAAGGGGATAGACCAGCTCTCGTACAGCGCTGCCAGACACAAGAACACCACCAGCAGCGAAATGGCGTACAGCGCCGGGGCCTGCGCGCCGGACAGCCGTTCCTGGTAGGACATGGCCGTCCAGTCGAGCCCAAAGCCGTTGGGCAACTGTCTGGTCAGATCTTCCATGATAGCCATCGCGGTACCGGTACTGATGCCCGGAGCCGCTTCACCGATGATTTCCACCGCCGAGTAGCCGTTATAGCGTTCCAGGCGCGGGGAACCGGTTTGCCAGCGCGAGGTGGCAAATGCCGAGAAGGGCACCATCGTGCCGCTGCTATTGCGCACGTACCACTGATTAATATCGTCAGGCAGCATGCGGTAAGGGGCGGCGGACTGCACGTAGACTTTCTTTACCCGACCGCGGTCCATAAAATCGTTTACGTAGCTTGAGCCCCAGGCGGTCTGCAAAGTGTTGTTGATATCATCAATGGCAACGCCCAGCGCCTGGGCTTTTCGCTGATCGATATCAATCTGCAGTTGCGGGCTGTCGTCAAGGCCGTTATGGCGCACCCGGGTCAGCCGCTCATCTTTCGCCGCCAGATCGAGCAGCGTGTCGCGGGCTGCCATGAGTGCCGCGTGCCCGTTGCCGGCGTGGTCTTCAAGCTCCATATCAAAACCGGCGGAACTGCCCAGTCCGCTAATTGCCGGTGGATTAGTGGCGAAGACGCGCGCCTCGTTAATGTTGTTGAAGGCTTTTGTCGCGCGTTCAATGATCGCAAACGAGGTGCCGGTTTTCGCATCGCGTTCATCCCAGTCTTTCAGGCGGATAAACATGCGCGCGACGTTCTGACCGTTGCCTCCCGGACCAGAACCTACGGTAGCGAAAATCGAAGCAACGTTGGCCTGTTCGTGGCTAAAGAAATAGTCCTCAACTTTTTGCACGACTTTTAAGGTCTGCTGTTGCGTTGCGCCGCTCGGCAATTGCACGGAGGTCAGAAACATGCCGCGGTCTTCCTGAGGCAGGAACGAAGTCGGGAGGCGTAAGAACATAAAGACCATCCCGCCCAACAGCAGCGCGTAGATCGCTATCCAGCGCAGCGAACGGTGAAGAATTTTGCCCACCGCGGTTTCGTAGCGGCTGGCGTTGCGGTTGAACATGCGGTTAAACCAGCCAAAGAAGCCTTTTTTCCCGTGCTCCTCGCCCTTTTTCATCGGTTTTAGCAAGGTGGCGCACAGTGCCGGGGTGAGGATCATGGCCACGAGTACCGACAGCACCATCGCCGAGACGATGGTAATAGAAAACTGGCGATAAATGGCGCCGGTTGTGCCGCCGAAGAAGGCCATCGGGATAAAGACCGCCGACAGCACCATGGCGATCCCGACCAGCGCCCCCTGAATCTGGCCCATGGATTTTCGTGTCGCTTCACGCGGCGAAAGACCCTCTTCGCTCATGATGCGCTCAACGTTCTCGACGACCACGATAGCGTCATCCACCAGCAGGCCTATCGCCAGCACCATCGCGAACATCGTCAGGGTGTTGATACTGTAGCCGCAGGCAAACAGGATGGCGAAGGTCCCCATCAGAACCACCGGTACGGCAATAGTTGGGATGAGCGTTGCGCGGATATTTTGCAGGAACAGGTACATCACCAGGAAAACCAGCGCGATAGCTTCCAGCAACGTTTTCACCACGTCATGGATAGAGGCCTTGACGAAGGAGGTGGTTTCGTAGGCAATTTTATATTCAAGGCCGTGCGGAAAATACTGCGACAGCTCATTCAGACGATTGAGCACCAGCTCCGCGGTCTGCATTTCGTTTGCCCCGGAGGCCAGTTGCACGCCCAGGCCGGAGGCCGGGTTGCGGTTGTAGCGGCTGAGGTAATCGTAGCTTTCCGCGCCCAGTTCGACTTTCGCCACATCGCCGAGCGTCACCAGCGAACCGTCCGGATTAACCCGCAGCGTAATATCGCGGAACTGCTGCGGCGTTTGCAGCAGCGATTGGGCGTTAATGGTGGCATTGAGCGACTGATTATTAACCGACGGCGTACCGCCAAGCTGGCCGACCGCGATCTGCGCGTTCTGCGATTTGATGGCGTCGGTGACATCTTTTGCCGTCATCTGTACGCTGGTGAGTTTGGCCGGATCCAGCCAGATGCGCATTGAGTATTGCGAGCCGTAGGCCGTAATGTCGCCAACCCCGTTAACGCGGCTGAGCGGCTCCTGAACATTACTGGCCACATAGTCGGCGATATCCTGCTTATCCATGCTGCCGTCAGTCGAGACGAACGCGATAGTCAGAATGTTGGTATCACCGGTTTTACGTACCGTCACCCCCTGATTTTGCACATCCTGGGGCAGTTTTTTCATTGCCGATTGCAGCTGGTTTTGTACCTGCTGCATGGCTTCGTTGGGGTCCGTTCCGGCGGTAAAGGTCAGTGTAATCGTCGCCTGACCCGAAGAGCTGCTCTGGGAAGACATATACATCAGGTTATCGAGGCCGGTCATGTTTTGTTCGATAACCTGGGTGACGGTATTTTCCAGCGTTTGCGCGGAGGCCCCCGGATAATTGGCGGTAATGCGCACGTTAGGCGGCGCAAGATCGGGATACTGCTCAACGGGAAGTGACAAGATTGCGAGCGTGCCGGTCAGACAGAGCAGGATCGCCAGAACCCACGCGAAAATGGGGCGATCGATAAAAAAATTCGCCATCAGAATTGAGACCTCATTGTGTACATTTTTATTACCGCACAGTCTGTGACACTCTATAGGCAACTCCACCGACAAACGTGGAGAAATTAAGGAGATAGTGTAATTTATCGTGTGGCTTTAGCGACACTGTAAATAACTTTCCGGCTCTCTGCGCAAAACCCCAACATACCCCGAGTCTGCTTGTCATGGTCAGACTTTTTTCTGCTTGCTTCATTAAATAAAACGCAATTTCATTTAAGTCAAAGAATTTGATCCAAAACGGGTTATCGCGAGAAAAATAATATTCCGGGCAAATGAACATTGTTCCTGCCCCGTTTTGTCGGGTAATAAATAGTCATGCGAATCGAGGGGTTATTAACCGAAGACCGAAGGATACCATGAACCACTTTATTATCAGCGATAGTCGCAAATGCATCGGCTGCAAAGCCTGCGAAGTGGCCTGCGTGATGGCGCACAACGACGAACAGCACGTCCTGACCCCGCAGCGCTTCTTACCGCGCATAACCGTGATGAAGCACGAGCAAAAACGTAACGCAATAACATGTCGCCATTGTGAAAGCGCCCCCTGCGCCCGCAGTTGCCCGAATGATGCTATTCACCAGATAAATGACAGCGTGCAGGTTGACGAGGAAAAGTGCATCGGCTGTAAATCCTGTATGGTGGCCTGTCCGTTTGGCGTCATGACGATCGTGCTGTTACCGGCGGAGTCGGGGAAAGTGAAAGCCAGCGCGCATAAATGCGATCTGTGCAGCGGCCGTGAAGGCGGGCCATCCTGCGTGCAACACTGTCCGGCGCAGGCGCTGCAGCTGGCGACGGAAGCGACCCTTTCCGCGATGGCCAGACAGCGGCGCCTGAGTACGGCGCGGCTGGATGCGCAGCCGTGGCATGCGCATCCAGGCGATACGCCATTAGCGGAAGCTGTCACCAAAGTCAGCCAGATGGCGGCAACGCCATCGCGCAACGAGGCGGATAAACGGGCCGCAGCGGTCCGTAAGAGGGATTTTGCCGAGATAGTTCAGCCCTTTAACGCCGGACAGGCGCAGCAGGCTTCGGCGCGCTGCCTGCAGTGCGGTGAACACAGTATCTGCGAATGGACCTGTCCGCTGCATAACCATATTCCCCAGTGGATTGAACGGGTACAAGCGGGGGATATCGACGCCGCCGTGGCGCTGTCCCATCAAACCAACTGCCTGCCGGAGATAACCGGCCGCGTTTGTCCGCAGGATCGCCTGTGTGAAGGGGCCTGTACGCTGCGTGATGAACATGGCGCGGTGACCATCGGCAACATCGAGCGCTATATCTCCGACCAGGCGCTGGCGCAAGGCTGGCGGCCGGATCTCTCCCGGGTTGTCGACAGCGGAAAAAAAGTCGCCATTATCGGCGCCGGACCTGCGGGGCTGGCCTGCGCTGACCGGTTGATCCGAAACGGCGTGCGGTCGGTGGTCTTTGACCGTCATCCGGAAATTGGCGGGTTGCTGACTTTCGGCATTCCGGCCTTCAAGCTGGAAAAGTCGCTGCTGGCCCGGCGCCGGGAGATTTTTACTGAAATGGGTATCCGCTTTGAACTGGAGTGTGAAGTGGGCAAGGACGTGGCGTTAACCACCTTGCTGGCCGGGTACGACGCGGTATTTATCGGCGCCGGAACCTATCGTTCCATGAAAGCGGGGCTGCCGAATGAAGAGGCCCCGGGCGTTTATGACGCGCTGCCGTTCCTGATTGCTAATACTAAGCAGGTTATGGGGCTGAGCGAGAAACCGGAAGAGCCATACATCAATACCCGCGGACTGAATGTCGTGGTGCTGGGGGGCGGCGATACGGCGATGGATTGCGTGCGCACCGCGCTACGTCACGGGGCGAAAAAGGTGACCTGCGCCTATCGTCGCGATGAGGCCAATATGCCGGGGTCGAAAAAAGAGGTGAAAAACGCGCGTGAAGAGGGGGCGGAGTTCGAATTTAACGTTCAGCCGGTGACGCTGGAGCGGGATAGCGACGGCCGGGTTAACGGCATACGGTTTATGCGCACCCAACTGGGCGAACCGGATGCGCAGGGGCGTCGCAGCCCATCGCCGCTGCCGGGCAGCGAGTTCGTGATGCCGGCCGATGCGGTGATCATGGCTTTTGGATTCCATCCCCACGGGATGCCGTGGCTGGAGTCCGTCGGCGTACAGCTCGATAGCCGGGGGCGGATTAAGGCCAGCGTCGAGAGCCGCTACCGCTATCAGACCACGCACGACAAAATTTTTGCCGGTGGAGATGCCGTGCGCGGCGCCGATCTGGTGGTGACGGCGATGGCCGAAGGTCGTCATGCGGCGCAGGGGATTATGGATTATCTCGGCGTAAAATCGGCGCTGCTTCACTAACGACAAACCCGGCTGCGCAGCGTAGTATGACAGCGTCATTCCACGCTGCGGGGCCGTATGTCACTCAACATCAACGTTATCAAAGATAAACTCCTCTCTGAAAACTACTTTATTCTGCGCAATATGACCTACGAGCTGACGCGTAGCGACGGCAGCGTGGTCCGTCATAAGCGCGAGGTGTACGATCGCGGCAACGGCGCTACGGTGCTGTTGTATAACCGCCGTAAGCAAACCGTCGTGTTGGTCCGTCAGTTTCGTGTCGCCACCTGGGTCAACGGTAACGAGGACGGGATGCTGATTGAAACCTGCGCCGGGTTGTTGGATAACGACGAGCCCGAAGCCTGTATCCGCAAAGAGGCCATCGAAGAGACCGGATACGAAGTGGGCGATGCGCATAAGCTGTTCGAGCTGTATATGTCTCCCGGCGGGGTGACCGAAATTGTTCACTTCTTTATCGCCGAGTACAGCGATGCGCAGCGTAAAACGCGCGGCGGCGGCGTTGAAGATGAAGATATCGATGTGCTGGAGCTGCCTTTCAACCAGGCGTTGCAAATGGTTGCCAACGGCGAGATACGCGATGGAAAGGCGGTGATCCTGCTGCAATACCTGCAAACATCGGGACTGATGGCGGGGTTATCTGATAAATCTGATTGAGTAACGTGCTGCCGCTGGTGAAGATGACCGCTGTTTTGAGCGTTCTTCTCTGGGGTTGTGCCGCGCATGCTTTATCGGGTTCTTTTTTTTCTGTTTTGCGGTTTGCTACCGACGTCGCGAGCGTGGGCGGCGCCGGTGCAACAGCTATTCGGTGACTGGCTGGTCACCTGCAATAATCAGAATTTCTGCGTCGCCCGCAACGTTGGTCTGCATCATGGGCTGGTGATGACCCTCAGCCGTAGCGCCGGCGCCGTTACCGATGCCAGCCTGCGCATTGAGCTGGGCGGTATCGGTAATCCGGTTGCCGCTCTGGCGCCGATCGCGCCTCGTCTTCTGCTTGACGGTAAATCGCTGGCGTTGACCGATAAACACTGGCAGGTTGCGGATAAGCTGATCAACACCGGGGATAGCGTGACGATCGATGCTTTTCTCCAGCAGGTGCAGGAAGGGCGGGCGATAACCCTGGTTAACGGGCTGCAAAGTGTTTCTCTGCAAGGGCTGAAGGCCGCGTTGCTGTTTATCGATAGCCATCAAAAGCGTGTCGGCAGCGAAACCGCCTGGGTGGGGAAGGGCGAAGAGCCGCCGCTTAGCGTGCCGCCGGCACCTGCGCTGCGGGCGGTTGGCAAGGTCGACTTTTCGCCATCGCCGCTCAGTCGGGAGGAGCTTAATGACCTGATGGATTACGGCAACGAGCGGATGAACAACAGCGCCTGTTCGCTGGACCCTCTCCGCCGCGAGATTCGCCTTACCGCGTTGACGGATGAGAAGGTATTACTGATGGTCAGCTGCGAAGCCGGGGCGTACAACACCATCTGGCTGGCCTGGCTGGTGTCGCGCCAGCAGCCGTATGTGGCCCGTCCGGTCCGTCTGACGCTGCCCTTCCAGCCGCCGGGCAATGCGGAGCGTGATATTGAACTGATTAATGCCAGTATTGATGAGCGACGTCATGAGCTGGTGACGCTGGATAAAGGGCGCGGCCCCGGCGATTGCGGGGTTCAGACCCGCTGGCGCTATGATGGCCAGCGGTTTAGCCTGGTTCGCTATGCGCAGCAGCCGCAGTGCGATAACTGGCAGGGGCCAGATGCCTGGCCCACGCTATGGGTTACCCGTTACATATTTCATCCGCAAGACTGACGATATGCTCGGCGGTGAAGCCAAAGAACGGGAAGAGTTTATCCGCCGGCGCCGATTCACCGTAGCTTCTCATGCCCACGATGGCACCCTTCAGCCCGACATATTTATACCAGTAGTCGGCGATACCGGCCTCAACGGCAATTCTGGCGCTGACGTTAGCCGGAAGAACCGACTCCCGATATGCCTCATCTTGCGCATCGAAAACATCGGTTGAGGGCAGAGAGACAACCCGCACGTTAACCCCTTTGGCGAGCAGTTTTTCCGCCGCCAGCACGGTTATCTCCACTTCTGAACCAGTGGCTATCAGGATTAAATCCGGTTTACCCCCCTCATCTTTCAGCACGTAGCCGCCGCGGGCAATGTCCTGCACCTGTTGCGGCGTCCGCGCCATTTGCGCCAGATTTTGCCGCGACAGAATCAGCGCAGTGGGACCGGTTTGTCGTTCAATCGCCGCCTGCCACGCGACCGCCGTTTCGACCTGATCGCAGGGGCGCCAGGTACTGAAGTTCGGCGTCAGCCGCAGGCTGGCCAGCTGTTCGACCGCCTGATGAGTGGGGCCATCTTCCCCTAGCCCAATCGAGTCATGGGTATAGACCATTATCTGTCTGGCCTTCATCAGCGCCGCCATGCGCGCCGCGTTACGCGCATATTCGACAAACATCAGGAAGGTGGACGTATAGGGGATAAAACCGCCGTGCAGGGCAATGCCGTTGCCGATCGCCGTCATGCCGAACTCGCGCACGCCATAATGAATATAGTTGCCCGCGACGTCCTCTTTAATGGATGTTGAACCGGACCAGATGGTGAGGTTGCTTGGCGCCAGATCCGCCGAGCCACCCAGCAGCTCCGGCAGAAGCGGGCCATAGGCGTTCAGGGCATTTTGCGACGCTTTACGGCTGGCAATTTTCGCCGGTTCGGCCTGCAGTTGCGCGATGTAATCGTGCGCCGCATCGCCCCAGTTCTCCGGCAGCGCGCCGTCCATTCTGCGTTTCAGTTCCGCCGCCAGGTCAGGATACTGCTGCTGATAAGCGGCGAACCGCTGATTCCACCTCTGTTCTGCCTGCTCGCCGCGCGGCCGGGCGTCCCATTGCTGATAAATCTCTTTGGGGATCTCGAACGGCGGATATTTCCAGCCCAGCCTCTCGCGGGTCAAGGCGACCTCTTTTTCCCCCAGCGCTGCGCCGTGGGACTCTTCCGAACCGGCTTTATTCGGTGAACCAAAGCCGATCACGGTGCGGCAGATGATCAGCGAAGGTTTATCCGTGACGCTTTGCGCCTCGAGAATCGCCTGTTTCACTGCCTGCGGGTCGTGGCCGTCAATATCGCCAATCACGTGCCAGTGATAGGCCCGAAAGCGCGCGGCGGTATCGTCGGTGAACCAGCCGTCGGTTTTACCATCGATTGAGATGCCGTTATGGTCGTAGAAACCGATCAGCTTGCCGAGCCCCAGCGTCCCCGCCAGCGAGCTGGCTTCGTGGGAAATCCCCTCCATCAGACAGCCATCGCCCATAAACACCCAGGTATAGTGATCGACAATGTCATGGCCGGGACGGTTAAACTGCGCCGCCAGGGTGCGTTCGGCAATCGCCATGCCGACGGCGTTAGCCAGCCCCTGGCCAAGCGGGCCGGTGGTGGTCTCGACGCCGGGGGTATAGCCGTGCTCCGGGTGGCCGGGCGTTTTCGAATGGAGCTGGCGAAAGTTTTTCAATTCGGCCAGCGGCAGATCGTAGCCGGTCAGATGCAGCAGGCTATACAGCAGCATCGACGCATGACCGTTAGAGAGTACAAAGCGGTCACGGTCGTACCAGTGCGGATTCACGGGATTGTGTTTAAGAAAATCATTCCACAGGACTTCGGCGATATCCGCCATCCCCATTGGGGCGCCGGGGTGGCCGGAGTTGGCTTTCTGTACGGCGTCCATGCTCAGGGCGCGAATGGCGTTGGCAAGTTCTCTTCGGGACATAATGGACTCCTGAAACAAGATGTTGCATGAGTTTTTGTTGCTTGTCGGTCGAGGCGTTGATGGGGTGGATAACTAAAAAGCATAGCAGACGGGACTCTTGTTGCTTTCGCAATCAGGTTACATAAATATTATAAATCGATAACAAATATACCATTGCGATGGCGAGAGTTTGGCGGTGTTCAAAGTTTGAAAAGCCGTCAGGCGAGATACTATGCGCCACCTTAGGGTGGGCATCAGGATAGTCATTACGCACACCCCCTACGACCGATACGTGAAAGGAACAATAAAATGGATGAGCAGTTGAAACAAAGCGCCCTCGATTTCCATGAGTTCCCCGTCCCCGGGAAAATTCAGGTTGTCCCTACCAAGCCTCTGGCCACCCAGCGCGATCTGGCGCTGGCCTACTCGCCAGGCGTGGCGGCACCTTGTCTGGAAATTGAGAAAGATCCGCTGGCCGCCTACAAATATACCGCCCGTGGCAACCTGGTAGCCGTTGTCTCCAACGGTACCGCGGTGCTGGGGCTGGGCAATATCGGTGCGCTAGCCGGTAAGCCGGTGATGGAAGGCAAGGGCGTTTTGTTTAAAAAATTCGCCGGGATTGATGTGTTCGATATCGAAGTCGATGAGCTGGACCCGGATAAATTTATCAATGTTGTGGCGGCGCTGGAGCCCACCTTCGGCGGCATCAACCTCGAAGACATCAAAGCGCCAGAGTGTTTCTACATCGAGCAAAAGCTGCGCGAGCGCATGAACATTCCGGTGTTCCATGACGATCAGCACGGCACGGCCATTATCAGCACCGCGGCGATTATTAACGGCCTGCGAGTGGTGGAGAAAAATCTTTCCGACGTTCGGATGGTGGTATCCGGCGCGGGCGCGGCGGCGATTGCCTGTATGAATTTGCTGGTGGCGCTGGGGATGCAGAAACACAATATCGTGGTCTGCGACTCGAAGGGCGTTATCTACAAAGACCGTGAGCCCCATATGGCAGAGACCAAGGCGGCCTACGCGGTAGAAGATGACGGCAAACGCACGCTGGACGATGTGATTGACGGGGCGGATATCTTCCTCGGCTGTTCAGGCCCGAAAGTGCTGACGCCGGAGATGGTGAAAAAAATGGCCCGCGCGCCGCTGATCCTCGCGCTGGCTAACCCGGAACCGGAGATTCTGCCGCCGCTGGCGAAGCAGGTCCGCGAAGATGCCATCATCTGCACCGGGCGCTCTGACTACCCGAACCAGGTCAACAATGTGCTGTGCTTCCCGTTCATTTTCCGCGGCGCGCTGGACGTTGGCGCCACGGCGATTAACGAAGAGATGAAGCTGGCGGCGGTCCACGCAATAGCTGAACTGGCGCATGCCGAACAGAGCGAAGTGGTCGCCTCGGCCTACGGCGATCAGGATCTGAGTTTTGGCGCGGAATATATCATTCCGAAACCGTTCGATCCGCGGCTGATCGTCAAGATCGCCCCGGCGGTCGCCAAAGCGGCGATGGACTCCGGCGTAGCCACGCGTCCGATTGCCGACTTTGACGCCTATATTGAGAAGCTCAGTGAGTTTGTCTACAAAACCAACCTGTTCATGAAGCCGATTTTCTCGCAGGCGCGCAAAGAACCTAAGCGCGTGGTGCTGGCGGAAGGCGAAGAGACGCGCGTTCTGCACGCAACCCAGGAGCTGGTGTCGCTGGGGCTGGCAAAACCGATTCTGATCGGCCGTCCGAGCGTGATTGAAATGCGCCTCCAGAAGCTGGGGCTGCAGATCAAAGCCGGTGTGGATTTTGAGATCGTCAATAATGAATCCGATCCGCGCTTTAAAGAGTACTGGGGCGAGTATTACCAGCTCATGAAACGCCGGGGCGTGACTCAGGAACAGGCGCAGAGAGCGGTGATTGCCAATACGACGGTCATTGGCGCAATCATGGTGCACCGTGGCGAGGCGGATGCCATGATCTGCGGTACCATCGGCGACTACCATGAGCATTATGGGGTCATTCAACCGCTGTTCGGCTACCGTGACGGCGTTAGTACCGCAGGGGCCATGAATGCGCTGCTGCTGCCAAGCGGCAACACCTTTATCTCCGATACCTACGTCAATAACGATCCAACGCCGGAGCAGCTGGCGGAAATCACGCTGATGGCGGCGGAAAGCGTGCGTCGTTTTGGTATTGAGCCGCGCGTGGCGCTGCTGTCGCACTCCAACTTCGGCTCTTCTGACTGCCCGTCAGCCAGTAAAATGCGCGAAGCGCTGGAGCGCGTAAAAGCGCTGGCGCCGGATCTGATGATCGATGGTGAAATGCACGGCGATGCGGCGCTGGTAGAAAGTATTCGCCATGAGCGAATGCCGGACAGCCCGCTGAAAGGCTCGGCCAACATTCTGGTGATGCCGAATATGGAGGCCGCGCGCATTAGCTATAACCTGCTGCGCGTCTCCAGTTCGGAAGGGGTGACCGTCGGACCGGTGCTGATGGGAGTGGCGAAGCCGGTACATATTCTGACGCCGATCGCTTCCGTGCGCCGCATCGTCAATATGGTCGCGCTGGCGGTGGTCGAGGCGCAGACTCAGCCGCTGTAGGAGATTTGTCGGGTGGCGCTGCGCTAACCCGACCTACAGGATAGTGCCGGCCAGGCAGCAGGATAATGTGAGCCGGGTAAGCCCGCTCTGCGGGATAACGTAGGCCGGGCAAGCGAAAGCGCCGCCCGGCATTAAACCTGGTGGTGGTCGAGGCGCAGACTCAGCCGTTGTAGGAGATTTGTCGGGTGGCGCTGCGCTAACCCGACCTACAGGATAGTGCGGGCCGGCAGCAGGATAACGTGAGCCGGGCAAGCCCGCTCTGCGGGATAACGTAGGCCGGGCAAGCGAAAGCGCCGCCCGGCTTAAATCCACTCGCGGACCTGGATAAACTCACTCAGGTCAGCCTCCGGGCTGCCTTCTTCCGGCTGGTAGTCATACTCCCAGCGCACCAGCGGCGGCATCGACATCAGAATCGACTCCGTGCGCCCGCCGGTCTGCAGGCCAAACAGCGTTCCGCGATCCCACACCAGATTGAACTCCACGTAGCGGCCGCGGCGATAGAGCTGAAAATTCCGCTCGCGCTCGCCATATGGCATGGCTTTGCGCCGCTCAACTATCGGCAGAAAGGCATCCGTATAGCCGTTACCCACCGCCTGCATAAAGGCGAAGGCGTGGTCAAAATCCGGGGTATTCAAATCGTCAAAAAACAGGCCGCCAATTCCGCGCTGCTCGTGGCGATGTTTAAGGTGAAAGTAGTCATCGCACCATTTTTTATAGCGCGGGTACACCTCTTCGCCGAAGGGCTGGCACAGATCGCGAGCCGTGCGATGCCAGTGAATCGCATCCTCCTCAAAGCCGTAGAACGGCGTCAGGTCAAACCCGCCACCGAACCACCACACCGGCTCTGCGCCGGGTTTTTCAGCAATGAAAAAACGCACGTTGGCATGGCTGGTCGGCACATAGGGATTCCACGGATGCACCACCAGAGAAACGCCCATCGCCTCAAAGCTACGGCCGGCCAGTTCCGGGCGATGCGCCGTTGCCGAAGCCGGCATGGCGTCGCCGTGAACGTGGGAGAAGTTCACGCCCGCCTGCTCAAACACGCCGCCATTGCGCAGAACCCGGCTGCGACCGCCGCCACCGCCTTCGCGCTGCCAGCTGTCTTCGACAAATTCCGCGCCGTCAACGGCGCTCAGTGTCTGGCAAATGGTCTCCTGGAGCTGGAGGAGATAGCGTTTTACCTGCTGCGCGTCGGGCTTCATTTACGTCTCTTTGAGTGGGCCTTCTGGTTATCGAACCAGTGGAAGTAGCTGATAATGCCGGAAGCGATCGCGCTGGCGATCTTTTGCCGGAACGCGGTGGTGCCTAACAGTTTTTCTTCGCCCGGGTTGGTGATAAATGAGGTCTCAACCAGTACGGACGGGATTGACGGCGACTTCAATACCACGAAGGCGGCCTGTTCAGTGTTACGGCTATGCAGCTTATGCACCGGCTTAATATTTTTCAGGACATGCGAGCCCAGCGTCAGGCTGTTTTTAATGGTATCGGTCTGCACCAGGTCAAACAGCACCTGCTGCAAAAGATGGTCCTTCGCCGTCGCTTTTTTACCGGCGACCTCATCGGCGCGGTTTTCGCGATCGGAGAGGTATTTCGCCATGGCGCTACTCGCGCCGCGGTTGGAGAGGGCAAATACCGACGCGCCGGCGGCGCTGGGATTGGTAAAGCCGTCGGCGTGAATCGACATAAAGAGATCGGCGCCGTGCTGGTGGGCAATTTCCACGCGGTCGTACAGCGGGATAAAGGTATCGCCGGAACGCGTCAGGCGCGCATCAATGCCGTTGCTGCGCAGGATGCTGCGGACGTTTTTAGCAATCGCCAGTACGACGTGTTTCTCTTTGGAACCGTTGTGACCGATAGCGCCGGTATCAATACCGCCATGACCCGGGTCGAGCATAACGATACGTTTTGCGCCCGCCTTTTTCGCCGCCGGTTTACTGTGGCCATTGGACGTTGTCAGCGGTTGTTCTTTTGCGATGACCTGCGATGAAACCCCGGAAAGGGTCATGGCAGCCAGTCCTGCTTTCAGCACCTGGCGGCGCGAAGCAAGTATTTTTAAGGGTTTAAAAGTGCTCATTCGGCCTGAATTGCAAACAAGTGGTACCTGGTGTTATATCGTATCGCGTTTCTCGTTACGACCATTCAAAATAAGAATTGTTTTACTTTTCATTTCAATACATGACAGTGCGTATTATGCCATTTTTTCCACTTCATTTCGCCTGATATTGGCTATCCGCTGAAATCGCGCCATAATCGCTGTTTTTAAGCCTGAAAAATGGGGAATACCATGGAGATACGCGTTTTTCGCCAGCAAGATTTCGAAGAAGTGATTACGCTGTGGGAGCGCTGCGAGCTTCTGCGCCCGTGGAATGACCCGGAAATGGACATTGAGCGTAAGGTTAACCACGATGTCAGCCTGTTTCTGGTCGCGGAAGTGAATGGCGAGGTGGTTGGCACGGTGATGGGCGGCTATGACGGTCATCGCGGTTCCGCCTACTACCTGGGCGTGCATCCGGAATACCGCGGCCGCGGTATCGCCAATGCGCTGCTGAACCGGCTGGAAAAAAAGCTCATTGCTCGCGGCTGCCCGAAAATTAACATCATGGTTCGCGATGATAATGAGGTGGTGCAGGGGATGTATGAACGACTTGGTTACGAATATGCCGATGTCCTGAGTCTGGGTAAACGTTTGATTGAAGATGAAGAATACTGAGTTTATCCCCTCTGATTTTGATGCCCACGGTCGGCTCAGGCTGCCGTTTCTGTTCTGGTGCGTCCTGCTGCTGCAGGCGCGGACCTGGGTGCTGTTCATTATGGCGGGGGCCTCCCGTCAACAGGGCGATGTGTTACTGAACCTGTTCTATCCCGATCACAATAATTTCTGGCTGGGGTTATTGCCGGGTATTCCGGCGGTAGCGGCGTTTATCGTCAGCGGGCAGCGGCAGCGTTTTCCCCGTCTCTGGCCGCTAATGCGCTGGCTGCTGGTGCTTTCTCAGACGCTGCTGCTGCTCTGGCAACCGCTGCTATGGCTGAGCGGCGAGTCGCCATCGATTCTGACTATCAGCCTGCTGGTCGCCGATCTCTATGCCTTCTGGTGGCTGTTAGCCAGCCGTCGGCTCAAAGCCTGTTTTCAGGAAGATCGGGTTTGACGGCACTTTTTGCCGATCCTGCACTCCAACAGGCGTCAAATAAACAAGAAAGGATCGTGTCATGAAATCGCTACGTTTACTTCTCTGCGCGCTACCGCTGGCATTAACCGGCTGCTCCACGATGAGTACGGTTAACTGGTCAGCAGCCTATCCGTGGAACTGGTTTGGTTCCTCAATGGAAGTGACCGAGCAGGGCGTGGGTAAACTGACGGCGGCAACGCCGCTCAATGAACAGGCCATTAGCGATGCGCTTGGCGGGAGTTATCGCCTGCGCAGCGGCATGAAAGCGGCCAACGGTAATATCGTGCGCTACTTTGAGGCGCTGAAAGATGACAAAGTCGCGATGACCATTAACGGCGACGGGGGAACCATCAACCGTATCGAAGTGCGGGATAGCGAGATTAAAACGGAGCGCGGCGTTCAGGTTGGCACTCCGTTTAGCGAGCTGTACAGCAAAGCCTTTGGTCATTGTCAGAAAGGCGCAAGCGATAATGGCACCGTGGTGGAGTGCAAGGCGGACGGCAGTCAGCATATCAGCTACGCTTTTACCGGCCACTGGAATGGTCCGGAAGAGCTGATGCCTTCCGACGACACGCTGAAAAACTGGAAAATCAGCAAAATTATCTGGCGCGGCTAATTTGATCTGAAGGGACACGGCACAGGGAAAAAACGGGTACAATAGCGCGATAAAAGTGCCACAGTGTTGTGGTTGTATCATTTCAGGAGGAGCGATGTCTCAGGTTCAGAGCGGCATTTTGCCGGAACATTGCCGTGCGGCGATTTGGATTGAAGCCAATGTCAAAGGGGACGTCAATGCCCTGCGCGAAGCCAGCAAAGTCTTTATTGATAAATTAGCGACCTTTCAAACGCAATTTCCGGATGCGCAGCTGGGCGCCGTGGTGGCTTTTGGCAATAACGTCTGGCGCCAGCTGAGCGGCGGTGTCGGTGCCGAAGAGCTTAAAGATTTCCCGGTATACGGCAAGGGTCTGGCGCCATCCACCCAGTACGATGTCCTGATTCATATCCTCTCCGCGCGTCATGAGGTGAATTTCTCCGTTGCCCAGGCTGCCGTGGCGGCCTTTGGCGATGTGATTGAAGTGCAAGAAGAGGTTCACGGTTTCCGCTGGATTGACGAGCGCGACCTGAGCGGTTTCGTCGACGGCACGGAAAACCCGGCCGGTCTTGAGACTCGTCGTGACGTGGCGATTATCAAAGATGGCGTGGATGCCGGCGGCAGCTATGTGTTCGTTCAGCGCTGGGAGCATAACCTCAGGCAGTTGAATCGCATGAGCGTGCCGGATCAGGAAATGATGATTGGCCGCACCAAAGAAGCCAACGAAGAGATTGATGGCGACGACCGCCCGGCAACCTCGCACCTGAGCCGCGTCGACTTAAAAGAAGACGGCAAAGGGCTGAAGATTGTACGTCAGAGCCTGCCTTACGGTACCGCCAGCGGCACACACGGCCTCTATTTCTGCGCTTACTGCGCGCGTATCCATAACATTGAACAGCAGCTGCTGAGCATGTTTGGCGATACCGATGGTAAACGCGACGCCATGCTGCGCTTTACCAAACCGGTGACCGGCGGCTACTACTTCGCTCCGTCGCTGGATCGTATTCAGGCGTTGTAACCTTTCCCCTCACCCTGAGCCTCTCCCGGACGGGAAAGGAGCGGGGTGAGTCGCTTTCGGCAAAGCTTTGCCAACTGCTTATTCTCTTTTCGACTTCCAAATCGCCAAACGGTATATAAAACCGTTACTCCTTTCATCGCCGTTATAAATATGATGATCAGCAGAAAATCATCAAATTGATAAGGGTGCGCAATGGCAGTTAAATCACTGAACAAAGGATATCTGGCACTGGCTGCTTCGATGCTGCTGGTTGCGCAGGCGCAGGCGACTGAGCTGCTGAACAGCTCTTATGATGTCTCCCGTGAGCTGTTTGCTGCCCTTAATCCGCCGTTTGAACAGCAGTGGGCGAAAGATAACGGCGGCGATAAGCTGACTATCAAACAATCTCATGCCGGCTCGTCTAAACAGGCGCTGGCTATATTGCAGGGCTTAAAAGCCGATGTGGTGACCTATAACCAGGTGACGGATGTACAGATCCTGCATGACAAAGGCAATCTGATTCCCGCCGACTGGCAAAGCCGTCTGCCGAACAACAGCTCGCCGTTCTACTCCACCATGGCGTTCCTGGTGCGTAAGGGGAACCCGAAGAATATTCATGAGTGGAGCGATCTGGTGCGCCCGGACGTGAAGCTGATTTTCCCGAATCCGAAAACGTCCGGCAACGCGCGCTATACCTATCTGGCGGCATGGGGAGCCGCAGATAAAGCCGACGGCGGTGATAAAGCGAAAACCGAACAGTTCATGACCCAGTTCCTGAAAAACGTCGAGGTGTTTGATACCGGCGGTCGCGGTGCGACCACCACCTTCGTTGAACGTGGACTCGGCGATGTGCTGATTACCTTTGAATCGGAAGTGAACAATATTCGCAAACAGTATGAGGACCAGGGCTTCGAAGTCGTCGTGCCGAAGGTCAATATTCTGGCGGAGTTCCCGGTCGCCTGGGTGGACAAAAACGTCAAGGCCAACGGGACTGAGAAGGCGGCAAAGGCTTATCTGAACTGGCTCTACAGCCCGCAGGCGCAGACCATCATCACCGACTATTACTATCGCGTGAATAACCCGAAGGTAATGGATTCGCTGAAAGATAAATTCCCGCAGACCGAACTGTTCCGCGTCGAAGACCAGTTTGGCGCCTGGCCGGATGTGATGAAAACCCACTTTGCCAGCGGCGGCGAGCTGGACAAACTGCTGGCGGCGGGGCGTAAGTAATGTTTGCTGCTGCATCTAAGCGCGTGCTGCCGGGGTTTACCCTGAGCCTCGGCACCAGTCTGCTGTTTGTCTGTCTGATTTTACTGCTCCCCCTGAGTGCGCTGGTGATGCAACTGGCGCAGATGACCTGGAGTCAATACTGGGATGTCGTCACCAACCCGCAGGTGGTGGCGGCCTATAAAGTGACCCTGCTGTCGGCGTTTGTCGCCTCAATTTTTAATGGCGTATTTGGCCTGCTGATGGCATGGATTCTGACGCGCTATCGTTTTCCGGGCCGTACGCTACTTGATGCGCTGATGGATCTGCCGTTTGCCCTGCCGACGGCGGTTGCCGGTCTGACACTGGCTTCCCTGTTTTCGGTTAACGGTTTTTACGGCGAGTGGCTGGCGAAGTTTGATATCAAGGTGACCTATACCTGGCTCGGTATCGCGGTCGCCATGGCCTTTACCAGCATCCCCTTCGTGGTACGTACCGTACAGCCGGTACTCGAAGAGCTGGGGCCGGAATATGAAGAAGCGGCGGAAACCCTGGGCGCCACCCGCCTGCAGAGTTTCCGCAAAGTGGTGCTGCCTGAGCTCTCTCCGGCGCTGCTGGCCGGGATTGCGCTATCGTTTACCCGCAGCCTGGGCGAATTCGGCGCGGTGATTTTTATCGCCGGCAACATCGCATGGAAAACCGAAGTCACCTCGCTGATGATTTTTATTCGTTTGCAGGAGTTTGATTACCCGGCGGCGAGCGCGATTGCGTCGGTGATCCTGGCGGCTTCGCTGCTGCTGCTGTTTTCCATCAACACCCTGCAAAGTCGCTTCGGTCGACGTGTGGTAGGTCACTAATGGCGGAAGTTACTCAATTGAAGCGTTACGATGCTCCCCGCATCAACTGGGGGAAATGGTTTCTGATTGGCACTGGAATGTTGGTTTCCGCCTTCATTCTGATCGTGCCGATGGTCTACATCTTCGTCCAGGCCTTCAGCAAAGGGCTGATGCCGGTGCTGCAAAATCTGGCTAACCCGGACATGCTGCATGCAATCTGGCTGACGGTGATGATTGCGCTGATTACCGTACCGGTTAACCTGGTTTTCGGTACGCTGCTGGCATGGCTGGTGACGCGTTTTAAC
Organism: Klebsiella sp. Lac1; assembly: GCF_009825425.1. Lineage (NCBI taxonomy): Bacteria > Pseudomonadati > Pseudomonadota > Gammaproteobacteria > Enterobacterales > Enterobacteriaceae > Klebsiella > Klebsiella sp. Lac1. Next base: position 3,019,199 of record NZ_VJZJ01000001.1, on the reverse strand, counting down.
TTCCCAGGCCGCCAGCTGCTGCTGACGCTGCTGGATATTCCTTTTGCCGTCTCGCCGGTGGTGGCGGGTCTGGTCTATCTGCTGTTCTACGGTTCCAACGGCCCGCTCGGCGGCTGGCTGGATGCGCATAACCTGCAAATTATGTTCGCCTGGCCGGGCATGGTGCTGGCCACCATCTTCGTTACCTGCCCGTTTGTGGTGCGTGAGCTGGTTCCGGTGATGATGAGTCAGGGGAGTAACGAAGATGAAGCGGCGATTCTGCTCGGCGCCTCCGGCTGGCAGATGTTCCGCCGGGTGACTTTGCCGAATATCCGCTGGGCGCTGTTGTATGGCGTGGTGTTGACCAACGCGCGCGCTATCGGGGAGTTCGGCGCCGTTTCAGTGGTTTCGGGCTCGATTCGCGGTGAAACCCTGTCGCTGCCGCTGCAGATTGAATTGCTGGAGCAGGATTACAACACCGTCGGTTCCTTTACCGCCGCCGCTCTGCTGACGTTAATGGCTATTTTGACCTTGTTTTTAAAGAGTATGTTGCAATGGCGTCTGGCCAATCAGGAAAAACGCGCGCAACTGGAGGGGAATCATGAGCATTGAGATTGTCAATATTAAGAAATCTTTTGGACGCACTCAGGTGCTGAATGATATCTCTCTGGATATCCCTTCCGGACAGATGGTCGCGCTGCTGGGGCCATCCGGCTCCGGCAAAACCACGCTGCTGCGTATTATTGCCGGCCTGGAGAATCAATCCAGCGGTCATATTCGTTTTCATGGCACCGACGTGAGCCGCGTTCACGCCCGTGACCGTAAAGTGGGCTTTGTTTTCCAGCACTATGCGCTGTTCCGTCATATGACGGTCTTTGAGAACATCGCTTTTGGGCTGACGGTGTTGCCGCGCCGTGAACGTCCGAACGCCGCCGGGATCAAAGCGAAAGTCACCCGGCTGCTGGAAATGGTGCAGCTGGCTCATCTTGCCGATCGCTACCCGGCGCAGCTTTCCGGCGGTCAGAAGCAGCGCGTGGCGTTAGCACGTGCGCTGGCCGTGGAGCCGCAAATTCTGCTGCTCGATGAACCCTTCGGCGCGCTGGACGCTCAGGTGCGTAAAGAGCTCCGTCGCTGGCTGCGTCAACTGCATGAAGAGCTGAAGTTTACCAGCGTGTTCGTGACCCATGACCAGGAGGAAGCGATGGAAGTAGCCGATCGCGTGGTGGTCATGAGCCAGGGCAATATCGAGCAGGCCGATGCGCCGGAACAGGTCTGGCGTGAACCGTCCACCCGCTTTGTCCTGGAGTTTATGGGCGAGGTTAACCGCCTGAAAGGGATTGTGCGCGGCGGTCAGTTCCATGTCGGCGCCCATCGTTGGCCGCTGGGGTATACCCCGGCTTATCAAGGACCGGTGGATCTGTTCCTGCGTCCGTGGGAAGTGGATATCAGTCGCCGTACCAGCCTCGATTCACCGCTGCCGGTCCAGGTACTGGAAGCCAGCCCGAAAGGGCACTACACCCAATTAGTTGTTCAGCCATTGGGGTGGTATGACGAACCGCTGACCGTCGTGCTGCCGGGCGATGTCGCGCCGTATCGCGGTGAGCGACTGTTCGTCGGCTTACAGAATGCGCGACTGTATAACGGCAATCAGCGGATAGAGCCGCGCGAGGATATTGCTCTGGCGGAGTCAGCCTGATAGTTTATTGAATATGTTTATCGCCCGGTGACGCTGCGCTTACCGGGCCTACAGTTATCACTACGTCTTGTAGGCCGGGATCGCTGCGCGCAACCCGGCTTTTTTATTGAGTAAAAATCGTGAATACACTTGAACACACCATCGGTAATACCCCTCTGGTCAAGCTTCAGCGCATGGGACCGGACAACGGCAGTGAAATCTGGGTCAAACTGGAAGGCAACAACCCGGCGGGTTCAGTCAAGGACCGCGCCGCGCTTTCAATGATCGTTGAAGCCGAAAAACGCGGTGAAATAAAGCCCGGCGATGTCCTGATAGAAGCCACCAGCGGGAATACCGGTATCGCGCTGGCGATGATTGCCGCGCTGAAAGGCTATCAGATGAAGCTCCTGATGCCGGACAACATGAGCCAGGAGCGCCGCGCCGCGATGCTGGCCTACGGTGCCGAACTGATTCTGGTCACCAAAGAGCAGGGGATGGAAGGCGCGCGCGATCTGGCGGCGGAAATGGCTCAGCGCGGCGAAGGGAAACTGCTGGATCAGTTCAATAATCCCGACAACCCTTATGCGCATTACACCACCACCGGGCCGGAAATCTGGCAGCAGACCGCCGGGCGAATCAGCCATTTTGTCTCCAGTATGGGCACCACCGGCACGATTACCGGCGTGTCCCGTTTTCTGCGTGAACAGGATAAGCCGGTGAGCATCGTGGGACTGCAGCCGGAAGAGGGCAGCAGCATTCCGGGGATTCGGCGCTGGCCGGCAGAGTATATGCCGGGAATTTTTAATGCTGCGCTGGTTGATGCGGTGCTGGATATTCATCAGCAGGACGCGGAAAACACCATGCGTATGCTGGCAGTGCGGGAAGGGATTTTTTGCGGCGTCAGCTCCGGCGGCGCGGTAGCCGGCGCGTTACGTATCGCGCGTGAAAACCCCGGCGCGGTCGTGGTGGCGATCGTCTGCGATCGCGGCGATCGCTATCTGTCTACCGGGGTGTTTGGCGAAGAGCACTTCAGCCAGGGGGCGGGCATTTAACGGGCAGGCGAGTCCAGCAGGTCGGTACCGTAGGAGTTATCTACGGTACACAGCCAGCGCTGCTCCTGGCGGCGAAAAACATAGGTGGCGCGGCGCGTGACCTGGGTGGTTCCCCCCTCCGTCGTCGGGATATCCAGCCGGGTTTCCATAATCACCAGCGCAGTGTCGCCGCCTTCCAGTATCTCCATCCTGCCTTGCGTCACCACCAGCCGGTGCTGAAAGTAGTCGGCAATGGCGAGAAAGGCTTTACGGATGTTCTCCTTGCCTTTCACGACCCGTTCCGGCGTCACCACCAGCAGGGCATCCTCGGCGTAATAGTCCATTAACGTCTCGTAGTCTTCCTGCGATATCGCGCGGTCACACGCTTCAATGACGGCTTTGAGCGGCGGGTTTACCATGAATGCCTCCGGGGGTAGCGTAGAAAATGGGTCAGCAGATTAGCGAGAAATGCCCACCGCCTCTGGCTCATCTCGCGATAATCCCGGCAGCGCATCTCCTGTGCGGAACGGATAAAGCGCTGGCCACTTGCGTCAGGGCTGTAGAACAAGGTGTAAATCATCAGCCAGGCGCTCAATCTCATCATCGCTTAACGTCCCCGGCGATAGCCGAAGACCGTTCGATGGCGTACGAATACCGAACGCTTCCCCTTCGCGGACTAACCAGCCGGCGCGCGCTAAGCGCAAAGCTATTGGCTGACTCGGCTCCGTTAGCGGTAGCCAGAAATTGAGGCCATCTCCCGGCGGGTAAGAGGGAAAACCGCGCTGGGCCAGGGCGGCGGCCAGTTTTTCATTCTGCCGACGATAATGGCGTCGACTCTCCGTCAGCGAGGCGCTAAAGACGCTATCATTCAGGCAGGCAAAGGCAAAACCCTGCAGCAGATGACTGACCCACTGGCTTCCGGCATTGAGCCGCAGACGTAGCGCGGTCGAGGTGGCGCTGTCGCTGGCGACAAACGCCAGGCGCAGGTCCGGCCCAAGCGTTTTTGACAGGGAGCGTACCAGCGCCCAGCGCTGAGTGGTGGCGGGCAGAGGGGAGTACCAGGGCGTTGCCGATAACAATGCGAAGTGGTCATCAATAATCACCAGCACCTGCGGGTAGCGAGTCAGAATCTCGCGAACAGCCGCGGCTCTGGCTTCACTGAAGCTACAGCCGGTCGGGTTGTGCGCACGCGGGGTCAAAATGACGGCTCGCGCGCCGCTGCGTAAAGCCTGTTCCAGCCCGTCAGGCAATATCCCTTCTTCGTCGACGGCTACCGGGCAGGCATTAAATCCGGCGTAGCGCAGCATATTGATACTGCTGAGGAAGCAGGGGTCTTCAACCACAACGTCATCGCCGGGCAGAAGCAGGGCGCAAAGCAACCGCTCCAGCGCGTCGATGGCGCCGCTGGTCAGGTTAATCTCCGCATGAATTCCCAGATCCTGGTGCATCCAGCGCTGTGCCCAGGCCGCCAGATTCGGTTCCACGGCAGCATCACCGTACAGGTGTGGGGTCACCGAGAGCTGATTCAGGTAGCGAGCGAGATCCGGCAGGCGGCGGGGATCCGGGTTGCCGCCGGAGATGTCTCTGAGGGGGGAAGAAGGATCTCCGCCTTCTTGCGCCAGGGGGGCATTCGCCGATTTAATGACGGTACCGTTGCGCCCCTGACTGACGGCCAGTCCGGAGGTGACCAGCCGTTTATAGACCGCAGCGACGGTGTTGCGGTTAACCGTCAGTTCAGCAGCCAGCTCACGCACCGGAGGCAGCGTTTCTCCGGGTTTTAATACTCCGCTTTGGATCAGATGGCGGATGTTATCAAAAATTTCACCGGCGGTTTTTCCAACGATCATTATTGACCTATGACAAAATGAATTTTAGCATAGGACGAATGATAATCAGAGTATGACCCGCTGTCCAGCGGAGGGAGAAGGGATGGGCCAACAAGACGAAATACAATCAGTGCTCTTCAACGACAAGAGCCGGGCGCTAGAGGTCGACATCGTCGCCGTGCAATCGCAGGTCGTGTACGGCAGCGTCGGTAACAGTATCGCGGTGCCGGCCATTAAGCAGCATGGACTGCGGGTGATGGCCGTGCCGACGGTGTTATTCAGTAATACGCCACACTACGATACGTTCTATGGCGGCGTGATTCCGGAAGCGTGGTTTGTGGGCTACCTGCAGGCGCTGGAAGAGCGTGACGCGCTGCGCGAATTACGGGCGGTGACCACGGGTTATATGGGCAGCGCGGTACAGATAGAACGTCTGGCGCAGTGGTTACGCCGGATCCGCGAATCTCACCCGCAGCTCTGTATTCTTGTTGATCCGGTCATTGGCGATGTCGATAGCGGGATCTACGTGAAGGCGGAAATTCCGGATGCCTATCGTACTCATCTGCTGCCGTTGGCGCAGGGGATAACGCCTAACTTGTTCGAGCTGGAAACGCTGAGCGGGATGCCCTGCCGTCATCAGCAGGAGGCCATCGCTGCCGCGCGCAGTCTGCTATCCGACTCGCTGAAGTGGGTGGTGATTACCAGCGCTCCGGGAATGGACAGCGCAACGATTAACGTTCTGGTGGTGACGGCTGATTCGGTTGAGGTGGTGGTTCATCCACGAGTTGAAACGGACCTGAAAGGAACCGGCGACCTGTTTTGCGCCGAGCTGATTAGCGGCCTGCTATCGGGGCTGGCGCTGGGCGCGGCGACGAAGGCTGCGGCGCAGCGCGTGCTGGCCGTCATGACCTGGACCGATCGGCAGGGGTGCGATGAGCTGATCCTGCCACCGCTGGAGGTGAGCGCATGAAGAGCTATCGTTTAGTCGTACGTCAGCAGGGGCGTATTGTCGGTTATTTTGATACCACCGGTCATGATGCCCTGGAGGATGTCTGCGTAGCCCGGTCGCTGTTTGGCGTGACAGGAGGATACCAGTGCGAACTGTTGGTTTCAGATAGCGAACGGCGGATTCTGGAAAGTGGGCCGGAGGGGATGAAGGTGCTCTCCCGGGAGAAATGCTTTCAGCCGGTAAAATCGATCCTATAGAAAAATGGCGCCAAAAGGCGCCATTTTTTCTGCGGCAAGAATTACTTCTTGATGCGAATAACCGGGGTTTCACCCACGGTCACGCTACCGGACAGTTTGATCAGTTCTTTGATCTCATCCATGTTGGAGATAACAACCGGAGTCAGAGTTGACTTGGCTTTCTCTTCCAGCAGCGGCAGATCGAATTCGATGACCGGGTCACCGACTTTCACACGCTGACCTTCTTCGGCAATGCGTTTGAAGCCTTCGCCTTTCAGTTCAACGGTATCAATACCGAAGTGAACAAACAGCTCAATGCCGCTATCAGATTCAATAGAGAATGCATGGTTGGTTTCAAAGATTTTACCGATGGTACCGTCTACCGGCGCAACCATTTTGTTGCCGGTAGGTTTGATGGCAATGCCATCACCCACAATTTTTTCCGCAAAAACCACATCCGGCACGTCTTCGATGTTGACGATCTCGCCAGAGAGCGGAGCAACAATCTCAATAGTTCCGGAGTCTTTTTTGTCATCAGAAACCAGAGATTTCAATTTATCGAACAAACCCATGATCTTCTCCTAAGCAGTAATTTGGGCCGCGCATCTCGTGGATTAGCAGATTGTTTTTTCTTCAATGAACTTGTTAACCAGCGTCATTAACTCGTCCGTTGTCGGTTGAGCAAGAGCCTGCTCTGCTAATACTTTCGCATCTTCGAAGTTCGTGTTACGAATAATCTTCTTGATACGCGGGATGGAAATGGCGCTCATAGAGAATTCGTCCAGCCCCATACCCAGCAACAGAAGTGTAGCACGTTCATCGCCCGCAAGCTCACCACACATGCCAGTCCATTTGCCTTCGGCGTGGGAAGCATCAATAACTTGCTTAATCAGCGTCAGAACAGATGGCGACATTGGTTGGTAAAGATGTGAAATCATATCATTACCACGGTCAACTGCCAGAGTATATTGCGTTAAATCATTGGTTCCGATACTAAAGAAATCCACTTCTTTCGCTAAATGACGGGCAATCGTTGCCGCTGCCGGTGTTTCAACCATCACGCCGACTTCGATTTTTTCGTCGAATGCTTTACCTTCGTCACGCAGTTCCTGTTTGTAGATCTCAATCTCTTTCTTCAGCGCGCGCACTTCTTCAACAGAGATGATCATCGGGAACATGATGCGCAGCTTACCGAACGCAGAGGCGCGCAGGATGGCGCGTACCTGGTCACGCAGGATCTCTTTACGATCCATCGCGATACGCACGGCACGCCAGCCCAGGAACGGGTTCTCTTCTTTCGGGAAGTTCATGTACGGCAGCTCTTTATCGCCGCCAATGTCCATGGTACGAACGATAACGGCCTGCGAACCGCACGCTTCGGCAACCGCTTTATAGGCGGCAAACTGCTCTTCTTCAGTTGGCAGCGCATCGCGGTCCATGAACAGGAATTCGGTACGGTACAGACCTACGCCTTCCGCGCCGTTGCGCTCTGCGCCATCGACGTCACGGACGGTACCAATGTTGGCGCAGACTTCAACCTGATGTCCGTCCAGCGTAATCGCCGGCAGATCTTTCAGTTTGGCCAGTTCCGCTTTCTCTTCAGCGACCTGGACCTGCAGTTTACGCAGTTCTTCGATTTGTTCGTTGGTCGGGTTAACCAGAACCTGGTTATTCACCGCATCAAGGACCAGATAATCGCCGTTTTTCACCTGGGTGGTGACGCTACCGGTGCCCACGATGGCAGGCAGTTCAAGGGAGCGCGCCATGATAGAGGTGTGGGAGGTACGGCCGCCGGCGTCGGTGATGAAGCCCAGCACCTTGTTCAGGTTCAGCTGTGCGGTTTCTGACGGAGTCAGATCGGCGGCAACCAGAATAACTTCTTCCTGAATCGCGCTCAGATCGATGATAGCCAGACCAAGGATGTTGCGCAGCAGGCGCTTACCGATGTCACGTACGTCAGCCGCACGTTCTTTCAGATATTCATCATCCAGCTCTTCCAGGGCAGTGGCCTGACCTTCGATAATCTCATTTGCTGCCGCATCGGCAGTCATCTGCTTATCTTTAATCAGGGCTATGATTTCCTGCTCAAGCTCCTCATCTTCCAGCAGCATGATGTGCCCTTCGAAGATGGCTTCTTTTTCTTCACCGAAAGTTTCACCAGCTTTGGTTTTGATGACCTCCAGCTGGGCGGAGGCCTTGGCGCGGCCGCTCAGGAAACGTTCGACTTCCTGATCAACCTTATCGGCAGAAATTTTCTTCCGGTCGATGACAATTTCGTCTTCTTTCAGCAGGAGAGCCTTACCGAAAGCGATACCCGGGGATGCTAAAATGCCTGAAATCATAACCCTACCTTACTTGTGACTGATATTAAAAAGAACCCGTGAACTTATTCGAGTTCAGCCATCAGTTTTACCAGATGCTCAACTGCTTTCTGCTCATCTTCGCCTTCAGCGGAGATGGTGACGACGGTACCCTGAGTCAGACCCAGAGTCTGCAGTTTGAACAGGCTTTTGGCGCTGGCGCTTTTGCCGTTGGAGGTTACAGTGATCTCAGAAGTGAAGCCTTTTGCTTCTTTAACAAACTGAGCAGCAGGGCGGGTGTGCAGACCGTTCGGAGCGGTAATGGTAACTTCTTGCTGGAACATTATATTTCCCCAACTTATAGGTTTAGTGTTGTGGACCTAAAGTCTAGCCTAACGGCAAGGCTTTAGCCTGTATTGTTAGCGTCGGCACTACGTGTCTGGCTAAGTTGTCAGCAGCATATTCGCTGTGCAGACCATCTGGCCGTGGACGTCTGGCACGTCATTAAACATTATGCAGCGAAAGGAAGTCTTGAACCAAATCATAAAATCGATTCAGCTTATGGAAATCCAATTATGAATAATTTCGCGCATCAAAATAAATGTGTTGGTTAAATACCAGACCCTACGCGGTGAATCAATGCCAGGAGGGGTAAAACTTTGACGTATGCCACAAAAAAGCACCTGAAAAGGTGCTTTTTTACACAATATTAACGAGCTGGCATCACTGTTGCAGTTCTTTCTCGGTGAAGAGATCGGCAAACAGCGCGGTGCTTAAATAACGCTCACCCGAGGACGGTAGGATAACCACAATATTCTTATTGGTAAAGGCCTCATCTTCCTGGAGCTTAAGTGCGGCAGCGACGGCCGCGCCGGATGAGATACCGGCCAGAATGCCTTCTTCATCCATCAGACGACGTGCGGTAGAGATGGCTTCTTCGTTGGTGATAGCCACCACTTTATCAACCAGTTTCAGATCAAGGTTGCCCGGAATAAAGCCGGCGCCGATACCCTGAATTTTATGCGGACCTGGCTTCAGCTCAACGCCTGCCAGCGCCTGCGCGATAACCGGGGAGTCGGTCGGCTCAACCGCCACGGTGATCAGATCTTTTTTGCCTTTAGTGCCTTTGATATAGCGACTCACGCCGGTCAGCGTACCGCCGGTGCCGACGCCAGAGATAAAGACATCCACCTGGCCGTCCGTATCTTCCCAGATCTCCGGACCGGTGGTCTTTTCATGAATTTCCGGGTTTGCCGGATTGCTGAATTGCTGCAGCAGCAGATATTTTTCCGGGTCGCTGGCGACAATCTCTTCTGCTTTCTGAATGGCGCCTTTCATGCCCTTCGCGCCTTCGGTCAGCACCAGATTCGCACCGAGTGCTTTCAGCAATTTACGACGTTCAATACTCATGGTTTCCGGCATGGTCAGCGTCAGCTTATAACCGCGCGCTGCCGCAACGTAGGCGAGAGCGATACCGGTGTTGCCGCTGGTCGGTTCAACCAGTTCAACGCCTGCTTTCAGTACACCGCGTTTTTCGGCATCCCAAATCATATTGGCACCGATTCGGCATTTTACGCTGAAGCTCGGGTTGCGTGATTCAACCTTTGCCAGGATGCGCCCGTTACCGATTCGGTTCAGTCGTACTAACGGCGTGTGGCCGATAGTCAGGGAGTTGTCTTCAAAAATCTTACTCATGGCCCGTCCTTAACTGTATGAAATTTGGGAGTACGGCTTCAGCATACCCGCTTAAAGAATATGCGGAAGTAAGGATTTAGCATATCTATATTCGGAAGGGAAATAATGGTAAGCCAGAAGGAATAAGGCGCGGTATATAGCCGCTGTGCTTCAGGCCGCGCCTTTGTTGGCCTGAAGCATTGAGGCGCAAGGAGAGGACGGCTATTTCCACATGGCGTGTTTATCGCGATAGCAATCGACCCACATGGCCGTTGCGCCGCAAATGGCGACCGGCAGAATGACCAGGTTTAACACCGGGATCATCGTAAATAAGCTGGTCAGAGCGCCAAACTGCATATTGGTGACCTTACGGGTACGCAGCGCCTCGCGCATAGTTTTAAAAGGGACCTTGTGATTATCAAACGGATAATCGCAATACTGAATGGCCAGCATCCACGCACTAAACAGAAACCACAGTACCGGTGCCAGAGTCTGTCCAATCCCAGGAATGAAATAGAGTATCAGCAGTACGATAGCGCGCGGCAGGTACCAGGCAAACTTCTGCCACTCACGCTTCATAATGCGCGGCACGTCTTTCATGATGCCAAAAATGCCCACGTCCGGCGGCGTGGCGCCGGTCAGACGGGCTTCGAGCTGCTCAGCGAGCAGGCCGCTAAACGGCGCGGCAATCCAGTTGGCGATGGTGGAGAAGAAGTAACCGAACACTAACAGAATAGAGATGACCACGATGGGCCACAGCAGATAGTTCAGCCACTGTAGCCAGTCCGGGACATGGTTCATTAAGGATGGGATCCAGCTATCCAGGCGGGTGAACAGCCACCAGAAGGCGCCGCCCATCAGAATGATGTTAACTAACAAAGGCAAAAAAACGTAACGACGAATCCCCGGCAGCCCGATCAGTTTCCAGCCCTGCGAAAAATAGTAGACGCCGCTACGCGGGGTAGATGCGGATGTTGAAACCATGGTCAGGCGATGCTCCTCTTTTGACATCCTAACTGAATGCGCGCTTATTTTATCGGGTTGCCAGACAATAACCAGTTAGGAAATGTTCGAAAAAACAGCAAAAAGCACGATTTAGTTCATCTTTATGTAGTGAAAGCGGTAGACACACTTGCACTCGACGTAATCGGCAAATACTCTTAGTGAGTAAATGTTTGCCGTGGTGGCAAGGTGTTAGAACAACAGAGAATATAATGATGCAGGATTTGCGTCTGATATTAATCATTGTTGGCGCGATCGCCATACTCGCTTTACTGGTACACGGTTTCTGGACCAGCCGTAAAGAACGTTCCTCGATGTTTCGCGATCGCCCACTGAAACGTATGAAGTCTCGCGATGACGAAGAGTCTGAGAACGATGACTTTGATGACGATGTTGAAGGCGTAGGTGAAGTTCGCGTTCACCGGGTTAACCACGCCCCAAATGGCGCGCATGGGGAGCAAGAAGCACCTCGTCAGGCGCCGCCGCAACACCAATATCAGCCTCCTTACGAGCGTCAGGTGCAGCAGCCTGTGCGTGCGGAAGAACCGGTACGGCAGCAGCCCGCTCAGCATCAGGCGCCACAGCCTCATGTGCCGTCTCCTCAGGTGCAACAGCCACCGCAACCTGTTGCGCCGCAGCAACCTGTGCCGCCGCAATATCAGCCTCAGCAAGCGCCTCGGCAGCCGGTTGTTCAGAGTGCGCCGCCGCAGCCTGCTCAGGTACAGCAGCCGGCGCCGCAGCCTGTCGCCGCACAGCCTCAGCCGACAACTGAACCGCAGGTCTCCGAGCCTCAGCAGCCAGCGCCGCAGCCAAAAGAACGCAAAGAAACGGTTATCGTCATGAACGTTTCTGCGCATCAGGGCTCGCAGATTAACGGCGAAGTGCTGATTAACAGCATCCAGCAGGCGGGCTTTAAATTTGGTGATATGAATATCTTTCATCGCCATCTCAGCCCGGACGGCAGCGGTCAGGTTCTGTTCAGCCTGGCAAATATGGTTAAACCGGGTACCTTCAACCCTGACGGTATGGCCGATATGACCACGCCTGGGGTCACGATCTTTATGCAGGTGCCGTCGTTTGGTGATGAGCTACAGAACTTTAAACTGATGCTGCAATCCGCACAGTATATTGCCGATGAAGTCGGTGGTGTGGTGCTGGACGATCAGCGTCGGATGATGACCCCGCAAAAACTGCGCGAATATCAGGACCGTATTCGTGAAGTTAAAGAGGCTAACGCCTGATTTATTCCCCGGCGTTTCGTCTACCAATCCAGAACCCCCGCCTGCCGGGGGTTTTTTATCATTGATGGTGTGATATGGAACCGATCGAACAAAAGCTAACTGAACTGCGAACCACGCTTCGCCATCATGAATATCTGTACCACGTTATGGATACCCCGGAGATTGCCGATGCGGAATATGACCGCTTAATGCGCGAACTGCGCGAGCTTGAAGCCCTGCATCCGGAACTGATTACCCCTGACTCACCAACCCAACGCGTGGGCGCGGCGCCGCTGGCGTCATTCAGCCAGGTTCGCCATGAGGTTCCGATGTTGTCGCTGGACAACGTCTTTGATGAAGAGAGCTTCCTTGCCTTCAATAAGCGCGTTCAGGATCGATTGAAGAGCAGTGATGACCTGATTTATTGCTGTGAGCTAAAGCTGGACGGGCTGGCGGTCAGCATTTTGTATGAAAACGGCGTGCTGATTCAGGCGGCAACCCGTGGCGACGGTACCACCGGCGAAGATATCACCGCCAATGTCCGGACCATTCGCGCCATCCCGCTGAAACTGCGTGGCGATAATATTCCACTGCGGCTGGAGGTTCGCGGCGAGGTCTTCTTACCGCAGGCCGGCTTCGAAAAAATTAACGAAGAGGCCCGCCGTAGCGGAGGGAAAGTGTTTGCTAACCCACGCAACGCGGCGGCAGGCTCTTTGCGTCAACTCGATCCGCGAATTACGGCGAAGCGACCGCTTACTTTCTTTTGCTACGGCGTAGGCGCGCTGACTGGCGGTGAGCTGCCGGAGAGTCATTCCGGCCGTCTGCGGCAGTTTAAAGAATGGGGGCTGCCGGTGAGCGACCGGGTGAAGCTTTGCCATACTCCAGAGGAAGTGCTCACTTACTATCGTAAAGTTGAAGAAGACCGTCCGAATTTAGGTTTTGATATTGATGGCGTGGTCATCAAAGTCGATTCTCTGGCGCTTCAGGAGCAGCTTGGCTTTGTGGCCCGTGCGCCGCGTTGGGCGGTGGCGTTTAAGTTCCCGGCGCAGGAGCAAATGACGTTCGTGCGCGACGTAGAGTTTCAGGTGGGGCGTACCGGAGCCATCACGCCGGTGGCTCGCCTGGAGCCGGTGCATGTGGCCGGTGTTCTGGTGAGTAATGCTACTTTGCACAACGCCGATGAAATAGAGCGTCTGGGGCTGCGAATTGGCGATAAAGTGGTGATTCGCCGCGCGGGGGACGTGATTCCGCAGGTCGTCAACGTCGTACTTTCAGAGCGCCCGGAGGAGACGCGAGAAATCGTCTTCCCGACCCATTGTCCGGTGTGCAACTCTGATGTTGAGCGGGTAGAAGGCGAGGCGGTAACGCGCTGTACCGGCGGATTGATTTGCGGCGCCCAGCGCAAGGAAGCATTAAAACATTTTGTCTCCCGCCGCGCGTTAGATGTGGAGGGCATGGGGGATAAAATTATCGACCAGCTGGTTGAAAAAGAGTACGTCCACACCCCGGCGGATCTGTTTCGCTTAACCGCCGGGAAGCTCACCGGCCTGGATCGTATGGGGCCTAAATCAGCACAAAACGTGGTTAATGCCCTGGAAAAATCGAAAGCAACCACCTTTGCTCGTTTTCTCTACGCATTAGGCATTCGCGAAGTCGGCGAAGCAACGGCCGCCGGGCTGGCGTCCTGTTTCGCCACGATTGAAGCGCTGGAGCAGGCTACTATTGAGGAGCTGCAAAAAGTGCCGGATGTGGGAATTGTCGTGGCCACGCACGTCTTTCACTTCTTTGCTGAAGAGAACAACCGCGATGTGATCGCGCAGCTTCGCGCCGAAGGGGTCAACTGGCCTGCGCCGGTGGTGGTCAATGCCGAGGAGATTGATAGCCCGTTTGCCGGTAAAACGGTTGTCCTGACCGGCAGTCTCAGCCAGCTTTCTCGCGATGATGCGAAGGCGCGGCTGATGGCGCTGGGGGCGAAAGTTGCCGGCAGCGTCTCGAAGAAAACGGATCTGGTGATTGCCGGCGAAGCGGCGGGCTCTAAGCTTGCTAAAGCTCAGGAGCTGGGCATTGCCGTCATTGACGAAGCCGAAATGCTGCGGCTGCTGGGAGAATAACGTGGATAAAGCTCAGCTCATAGAGATTGCCAATACGGAAATGCCGTTTGGCAAATACAAAGGCCGTCGCCTGATTGATGTGCCGGAAGAGTATTTGCTGTGGTTTGCCCGTAAAGACCAGTTTCCTGCCGGTCATCTTGGCGAGCTGATGGCATTAACCTTATTGATTAAAACGGAAGGGCTGACCCAGTTGGTTCAGCCCTTGAAGCAGCCGCGTTAGGCCTCAGAGGCGCGGGTTTTCTCCTGCGCCAGCCGTGCTTCAGCCTGCCGTTTGTAGCGTCGGGCCAGTACGGCGCACACCATCAGCTGGATCTGGTGGAAAATCATCAGCGGCAGCACCATGATCCCCAGAATCGAAGTCGGGAAGAGAATGTTGGCCATCGGTATGCCGTTTGCCAGACTCTTTTTCGAACCGCAGAAAACAATCGTGATTTCATCAGCTTTGTTAAAGCCACATTTGCGTGCGACGAAGATATTGATGGCAATCACGATAGCCAGCAGAACCACGCTAACGGCGACGATGAAGAGCAACGAGCCGACGCCGACTTTGTGCCAGATACCGTTCACAACCGCTTCGCTGAATGCGGAATAGACCACCAGCAGAATCGAAGTCTGGTCGGTTTTTGAGATCCACTTTTTATGCCGGGCAACCCAATCGCCAATCCATGGGCGAGAGAGGTGGCCAAGAACGAACGGCAGCAGAAGTTGCAGCATAATCTTGCCGACCTGTTCCAGGCTGCCGCCAGCGCCGTGCAGATTCATCAGCACACCGACCAATAGCGGCGAAATAAATATCCCCAGCAGACTCGAAGCCGATGCAGAGCAGACGGCTGCCGCGACGTTACCTCCCGCCAGCGAGGTAAAGGCAATAGCCGACTGAACGGTTGCAGGCAGAATGCAGAGATAGACAAATCCGGTATACAGCGCAGGGTCGACATTAATCGGCGCCCACCAGGCAAACAGCACGCCTAAAACCGGGAACACCACAAACGTGCTGCACATAACCCACAGATGCAAGCGCCAGTGGCCGCCACCGGCGATGATGGCCTCGCGGGAGAGTTTTGCCCCGTGCATAAAAAACAGCAGCGCAATGGCGGCGGTGGTTAAATTTTCAAAGAAGGGAACAAACTCGCCGCGGGCCGGGAAAAAAGAGGCCAGCAGCACCACGGTGACAAGAGTCAGAGTAAAGGGATCAAGAATGCGGAAAAGTTTCATAAACGCTCCTGAAAATCGATATCGCTATTGTGCTTTTTCTATTTTGAGAAATAAAATTAATTTATTGCATCCATTCATGAATAAAAAAGATGAATTATTCGCTTCGCCAGTTAAAGGTCTTCGTCACCGTCGCCAGAGCAAAAAGCTTCAGCCGGGCAGGGGAGATGATTGGTCTTAGTCAGTCTGCGGTCAGCCATAGCGTAAAAGAGCTGGAACACCAGACCGGCGTTCGTCTGCTCGACCGTACGACCCGGGAGGTGGTGCTGACGGAGGCGGGACAGCAGCTGGCCGGTCGTCTTGAGCGGCTGCTGGACGAACTGAACAGTACGCTGCGTGATGCCGGACGGGTCGGACAGCAGTTAACCGGAACCGTACGGGTAGCCGCCAGTCAGACGATTTCAGCGCACCTGATCCCACAATGTATTGCGCACAGTAATCAACGTTATCCGCAGATCGACTTTGTTCTGCACGATCGTCCGCAGCAATGGGTGCTGGAAAGCATTCGCCAGGGGGAGGTGGATTTCGGTATTGTTATCGATCCCGGTGCGGCGACCGATCTGCAATGTGAAACGGTGCTGGCGGAACCTTTTTTGCTTTTATGTCGGGAGGATCATCCTTTTGCCGAAAGGGCATCGGTGAGCTGGCAGGAGCTTCACCACCAGCGACTGGTATTGCAGGATTATGCCTCTGGTAGCCGACCGTTGATTGATGCCGCCCTGGCGCATTTTGGCATTGACGCCAGTATTGTGCAGGAGATTGGGCATCCGGCTACGCTGTTTCCAATGGTGGAGTCAGGCATTGGCATCAGCATTCTACCGGCGTTGGCGCTGCCGTTGCCTCAAGGCAGCCATTTGCGGGTCAAGCGACTCACCCCGGTTGTTGAGCGTCAGCTGATGCTGGCGCAGCGTAAAAACCGCTCACTCTCTACCGCCGCGCAGGCGTTGTGGGAGGTCGTGCGTGAAGAGGGAAATACGCTGACCGCAGGCAGAACCGACGATCCGCTGTATCAGCGGTGAGGTCGATGTGGCGCTAAGAAATAACAGAAAAGTGAGGGGGAGAGCGGGTGGGTCGTGCAGGATAACTCGCTTCGCTCGACTCGAACCTGCACAGTTGAGCATGGTGCTCGGAAACGAAAAAAACGCCTGAAGGCGCTTTTTTCTGAATATGGTGGGTCGTGCAGGATATCACTCGTCTCATCCTGAGACTCGTCCTACGGGTCGCCGCAGGCGGCGATGCAAAATCGTTCCCGACGATTTTGTCGAACCTGCTGCAGGTTGGAATCGTTAAATTCTGCACATAGCAAAAAGGCGCCTTTAGGGCGCCTTTTTACATTGGTGGGTCGTGCAGGATTCGAACCTGCGACCAATTGATTAAAAGTCAACTGCTCTACCAACTGAGCTAACGACCCGAAGTGGTGGGTGATGACGGGATCGAACCGCCGACCCCCTCCTTGTAAGGGAGGTGCTCTCCCAGCTGAGCTAATCACCCACTTCGGTACTTCACATTTTGACAAGAAATCCAGCTGGCGAGAAAGTGGTGGGTGATGACGGGATCGAACCGCCGACCCCCTCCTTGTAAGGGAGGTGCTCTCCCAGCTGAGCTAATCACCCACTTCTCAATTTCTTGCTACACGGCGGAGACTACCTAAGTAGTGGTGGGTGATGACGGGTTCGAACCGCCGACCCCCTCCTTGTAAGGGAGGTGCTCTCCCAGCTGAGCTAATCACCCCCGCTGTGTGGAGTCGCATTATAGGGAGAGTTGAAAATGAGTCAACGCCTTTTCTAAATAATTTGTTTGTTCGTCGTAAAATTAGCCAAAACGATCGCAAAAGCATCCGCGGAGCATGATTTATAAACAAAAATAGCAAAGCGTGACGTTCAGACCTGAACAACATTGAGGAATCAGCCCACGGTGTTAGAATATTCACCCATAAATACCCACGGACTCTGCCGGTTGTCGGCATCTTTATTAAACGTAAGGCCATTTCATGAAAATCAAAACTCGCTTCGCGCCCAGCCCGACAGGCTATCTGCACGTTGGCGGTGCGCGTACTGCTCTCTATTCCTGGCTTTTTGCTCGTCATAACGACGGTGAGTTTGTTCTGCGTATTGAAGACACCGATCTTGAACGCTCAACGCCGGAAGCAATTGAAGCCATCATGGATGGGATGAACTGGCTGAACCTGGAATGGGATGAAGGTCCGTACTTCCAGACCAAACGTTTTGACCGCTATAACGCCGTCATTGATGAAATGCTGGAAGCGGGTACCGCGTATAAATGCTATTGCTCCAAAGAGCGTCTGGATGCGCTGCGTGAAGAGCAGATGGCGAAGGGTGAAAAGCCGCGTTATGACGGGCGCTGCCGCCACGGCCATGAACATCATGCCGATAATGAACCTTGCGTGGTGCGTTTTGCTAACCCGCAAGACGGATCTGTTATTTTTGACGACCAGATCCGTGGGCCAATCGAATTCAGCAACCAGGAACTTGACGATCTGATTATCCGTCGTACCGATGGTTCTCCGACCTACAACTTCTGTGTAGTTGTGGATGACTGGGATATGGAGATCACCCACGTGATCCGCGGTGAAGACCATATCAACAACACCCCGCGTCAGATCAACATCCTGAAAGCGCTGAACGCGCCGGTCCCGGTATATGCCCACGTTTCCATGATTAATGGTGATGACGGTAAGAAACTCTCCAAACGCCATGGCGCCGTGAGCGTGATGCAGTATCGTGATGACGGCTACCTGCCGGAAGCGCTACTGAACTACCTGGTGCGTCTGGGCTGGTCCAGCGGCGACCAGGAGATCTTCAGCCGCGAAGAGATGATCAAGCTGTTCTCCCTCGGCGCGGTCAGCAAATCGGCCAGCGCATTCAATACGGATAAACTGCTGTGGTTGAACCATCACTATATTAATTCGATGGCGCCGGAATACGTGGCGACCTATCTGCAGTGGCATATTGAGCAGGAAAATATCGACACCCGCAACGGTCCGCAGCTGGCTGAGCTGGTCACTCTGCTGGGTGAACGTTGCAAAACGCTGAAAGAGATGGCGGCAAGCTGCCGTTATTTCTACGAAGAATTTGACGCGTTTGATGCTGACGCCGCGAAGAAACACCTGCGTCCGGTGGCTCGTCAGCCGCTGGAAGTCGTGCGTGACAAACTGTCTGCTATCACAGACTGGACAGCAGAAAATGTTCACCACGCTATTCAGGCGACGGCAGATGAGCTGGAGGTGGGGATGGGTAAAGTCGGGATGCCGCTGCGCGTTGCGGTAACCGGGGCTGGTCAGTCGCCGGCGCTTGACGTTACGGTCCACGCTATCGGTAAATCCCGCAGCGTAGAACGTATCAATAAAGCGCTGATTTTTATTGCAGAACGCGAAAACCAGCAATCCTGATTCAGGTTTGCTCGTCGAAGCTTAACGAAACGGCAGGTTATATCCTGCCGTTTTTTACTTATTTCTGACTGGCAATTCCGAGACGCGACAAGAATCCGCTGATTCCTTCACGGGCGAGAAGGTCCCGCAGGTGCTGTTGCTCTTCTATCGTCATAAGATGCAGCGTTTCGGCAATTTGCCGCCAGATAGCGCCCGCATCGTTAACAAAATAGTGGCTGGACGGTTCGGCCAACTGATGTTCCGTTAGCAGATGGCGGAGTGCCGGAATATTGGCCAGAAAATCGAGGACTGTCTTATCAATAATGATGAGACGAGCGCGGCCACCTTTGACGCCGGGAATGCTCTCCGTGCGCCATTGTTGTTCTCTGACCCAGCGATTAATCGTTTGTCTGGCCAGCCCAAGGCAATCTGCCAGCTCTGCCGGCGTCATTTTATCTTTTAGTTTCATCATTATATTACTGGTCACGAATATCCAGCCGCTGGAGTAACCCGCGAATGCCTTCGCGCAGTAGCAGCGACATCAACTGTTTTTGTTCCCCGGGCGTCATCTCTTTACTGAGCGTCAGCAGCAAGGGTTCAAGGTCGTTTTCTGCCGGGGAATAAGAAGGGGAGGGTTCCGCCACGCGCTGTGCGCTGCGAATAAATTCTTTAACCTGGTCATTAACGTGGACGAGACGCGCCTTACCGCCCTGCACGCCGGGACGAGGTGATGTTTGCCATCCCTCTTTACGTACCCATTTATTGATCGTCTGCCGGCTGAACCCGGTAAGATGCGCAATTTCTTCAGGTGTCATTCGTTCCTTGAGCATACTATTTCCTGAGTAAAAATGTGGGAATTAGTTGCTCATGTTATAGCATCCTTTTACATGAAAGAGTGACATGTTTAACGTCTACCTGCGATAAGGCTCGCAATGTCAGCAAGTTGCCTGCTTTTTCAGCGATCAAATGGTGAGGATTCATTTTGCCGTTGACACCTGACGAAGGAATTCATATTATGCCGCCCGTCAACACGACACGTTTTACGGTTCGGGGCTATAGCTCAGCTGGGAGAGCGCTTGCATGGCATGCAAGAGGTCAGCGGTTCGATCCCGCTTAGCTCCACCAAACACTGTTCCCATCAGGTTTGGTTCGTAAAACACTTTGTGGGGCTATAGCTCAGCTGGGAGAGCGCTTGCATGGCATGCAAGAGGTCAGCGGTTCGATCCCGCTTAGCTCCACCAAATTCAGAACCCTCGCTACGGCGGGGGTTTTTTTTATCATCGCGAATGTAAAGTACTTTCTGGTTAAGTCAGAAAACTTGCTGCTATCAGTATTCTGCGTAATTTAAGATTCTTCCCCAGGTTATTTCCTTGCCTGGATTTATTATCCCCTTTAGTATTTCTTGTATATAAAACAGTATTGCCCAGCGCCGGAGTTTTCCTTAACAATAATGATTGCTAACTTTAACATTAATATCAGAAAAACGTTACTCGCGTTGGTTGTTTGTTTAATTTCGATCCCATTAGCCAGGTTTATTTCACCTCTGACTCTTGTCGACGGGAATCAGGTTTTTCTCGCCTGGTTGCCGTTAAGTATGATGTATGCGGTTATCTTTATTTTTGGCCGCTACGCAATCGCCCCATTAATCGTTTCTTTTGCGATTACTAATCATCTCATCCTTCCCCTGACGGCACTACAGTCGGTGCTGCTGCTATTTTGCCAGCTATTTTCAGTGCTGGTATCCTGCGCGATTGTCAGAATGCTGACTGGCAGAACCTGGCGCAGCGGGCTGACGGCCAGGTATATGGGGACATGGATTTTCTGGGGCGGTTTTTTTGCACCGGTGTTAATGAAACTGACTATGTATCTGGTTGGCGTGTTTTTCGCGTTCCCGTTGGCTATCTCTAGCTATTTCAAAGAGATGCCAGCCGTGTATACCATTATTGATATACAAAGCCTGATCAGCGCTGCATTAATATTTACCACTTTCTTTTATTATCCAATGCGGATGGTTATCAGTCCGCGTTACGCAAAATTATTCTGGCGACGCCATTGCCAGCCATGGTTTACCCGCGAGCGGCGGGCATTTACCCTGTACTGGTTTATGGCTCTGGGCGCCATATTGCTGGTGCTGTGCGCCCCCTATAATTCTGATTATATTGCAGGTTATTTAGTACCACTTATTTTCATTGTGTGTTTTATTGGTATTAGTCGACTAGGCCATGTATTAATTCGTATTTCCTGGTCTGTTTCGGCATTTTTACTCGTTGCCTATAATCGAAATTTTCTCCAGGGGGTACAGACCGAATACTCCCTGTCATTTGTTCTTTCCGTACTGATCTCATTCACCATCTGTTTGTTTTATATGGTTGATATTTACAGCCAGAATGAACGAATTAAGCTCAGATGGCGGGATCAGGCCCAGGAAGACCCGTTAACCGGGCTGCCGAACCTGCGCGCGCTGGAATGCTATCTGCGCCAGGATGCTGACTTCGTCATCAGTAGCTTACGGATCGCTAACCTCGACTTCCTCAGCCGTCATTACGGCATGATGATGCGGGTGCATTGCAAACAGCAAATTGCCAGCAAATTACGGCCGCTGCTGGGGGAAAGGGATGAACTCTTCCAGCTACCGGGGAGCGAGTTGTTACTGGTTTTAGACGGGCCCGATCCTTGCGCGCGACTGGGTCATATGGTGGCGATGCTGAATCACAAGAAATTTAGCTGGCACAATCAAACGCTGGATCTGGAATTTGGTGCGGCCTGGGCAAGACACCGCGGCAGCGAAGAAGAGCTTCACCCAATGCTGGGCCAACTGAGCTGGCTGTCAGAGCAGGCGGGGAATGGTCGCCAGGTGCTGGCACTGGATGCTGCGCAAGAGCAGGTTTCTGACCAGACCAGCGAGCAGGTTCGGATGTTGACCCAGGTGAAGCGGGCGCTGAATGAACGCGATCTGGTGCTGTATGCCCAGCCTATCCAGAATTCGGCGGGTGAGGGGTATCATGAAATCCTGACGCGGATGCGGTGTGGCAAGTCAATGATGATGCCGGACCAGTTTATTCCGCTGATTGTTCAGTTCAACCTGAGTCAGCGTTTTGACATGCTGGTGCTGGAAACGCTCTTCAGTATGTTGCACCGGTACCCAGGGCACCATTTTTCCGTTAATTTGCTGCCTTACACGTTGATGCAAAATGATAGCGCCGGGCAGATTATCGCCTTGTTTAAACGCTATCAGCTGTCGCCGGAGACCCTCACTATCGAGATTACCGAAGAGCAGGCGTTCAGCGATGCGGGAGAGAGTATGCATAACATTCAGCAGCTGCGGGATTTTGGCTGCGCTATCGCCATTGATGATTTTGGTACGGGCTATGCCAACTATGAACGTCTGAAGCGCCTACAGGCGGATATCGTCAAGATAGACGGCTGTTTTGTCCGCGATCTCGAGAACGAGCCGCTGGATGTGATTATGATTAAATCCATTATTGAAGTCGCGAAGGTTAAAAACCTGACGGTGGTGGCGGAGTACGTCGAGACGGAAGAGCAAAAAGAGAGACTGCTGGCATTAGGCGTCGACTATTTGCAGGGATATTTAATCGGCAAACCGCGGCCGCTCAGCGATCTGCGGACGTAAAAAAGCCGGGCGAGCCCGGCTTTTTCATCATCTTGTGCGCTTACAGAACCAGTGCGGCGATAGATGCTGAGAGCACGCTCACCAGCGTCGAACCGTAAACCAGCTTCAGCCCAAAGCGGGAAACCACATTACCCTGTTCTTCGTTGAGGCCTTTGATCGCCCCGGCAATAATCCCGATAGAGGAGAAGTTGGCGAAGGAGACCAGGAAGACAGAAATAATGCCTTCAGCGCGCGGAGAGAGCGTGCTGGCAATTTTCTGCAGATCCATCATCGCCACAAACTCGTTCGAAACCAGTTTGGTGGCCATAATACTGCCCACCTGCAGCGCCTCCCCTGCCGGTACGCCCATGACCCAGGCAACCGGATAGAAGATGTAGCCAAGGATCCCCTGGAAGGAGATGCTGTAGCCAAACCAGCCGGTAACGGTAGCAAACAGGGCGTTCAGCGCGGAGATCAAGGCGATGAAGCCGATCAGCATGGCGGCAACGATAATGGCAACTTTAAAGCCCGCCAGAATGTATTCACCCAGCATTTCAAAGAAGCTCTGACCTTCATGCAGGTTGGACATCTGCAGGTTTTCTTCTTTTTCTTCAACGCGGTACGGGTTAATCAGCGACAGGACAATAAAGGTGCTGAACATGTTGAGCACCAGCGCAGCCACGACATATTTAGGCTGCAGCATCGTCATGTATGCACCGACGATAGACATGGAAACGGTCGACATCGCGGTCGCAGCCATGGTGTACATCCGGTTGCGCGACATTTTGCCCAGAATATCTTTATAGGCAATAAAGTTTTCTGACTGGCCCAGAATCAGGGAACTGACGGCGTTGAATGATTCCAGTTTGCCCATGCCGTTAATTTTGGACAGCACGGTACCAATGGCGCGAATGACGACTGGCAGGACGCGAATATGCTGCAAAATACCGATCAGCGCAGAGATAAAGACGATAGGGCAGAGAACTTTCAGGAAGAAGAAAGCCAGGCCTTTGTCATTCATATTACCGAAAACGAAGTTGGTCCCTTCGTTGGCAAAGCCGAGAAGTTTTTCGAACATCTCGGAGAAGCCTTTCACAAAACCCAGACCGATATCAGAGTTCAGGAAGAACCATGCCAGCAAAACTTCAATGACAAGTAATTGAATAACATAACGAATGCGAATTTGGTTACGGTTATGACTGACCAGAAGAGCCAGTATAGCCACCACTACGATCGCGAGGATAAAATGCAAGACGCGGTCCATATTTGCTCCAAATATGAGGCAGGTTAGATTTCTGTGCACATTCTATGTAACAAGACCAAAGAAAACGAGATCAAATCCACACTATTGCAATGAACTGTGACCAATCGCCAAATTAGTGATCAAACATACATTTTTGTTATGTAGCGTAAAGGTTTTAAAAGTTGCTTAGATTGTACTAATCTGTGAACCGGCGAGATGCGAATTCATCAATGCCACTTTTTTCGTTGTTAGCCGCTATCGTTCCCGCCTATCAAAGCAATAATGATCATCTTTCTAAACGAACTTGATAATCATTCGCATTTTGATAACATGAAACATAGCAAAGGCTATATTTCAGAGGCAGAAAATGACTAGCAGTCGCGTTGAGAATAGCAGCGGTCGCGCAGCGCGCAAGATGAAGCTCGCATTGATGGGGCCTGCGTTCATTGCTGCCATTGGATATATCGATCCCGGCAACTTCGCCACCAATATTCAGGCGGGCGCCAGCTTTGGCTATCAACTGCTGTGGGTGGTGGTATGGGCAAATCTGATGGCGATGCTGATTCAGGTGCTATCGGCAAAGCTCGGTATTGCTACGGGTAAGAATCTGGCGGAACAGATTCGCGATCACTATCCGCGTCCGGTGGTGTGGTTTTACTGGGTACAGGCGGAAATTATCGCCATGGCGACCGACCTCGCCGAATTTATTGGCGCAGCCATTGGCTTTAAGCTGATTCTTGGCGTGTCGTTACTGCAGGGAGCGGTATTAACCGGGATTGCCACCTTCTTGATCCTGATGTTGCAGCGTCGCGGGCAAAAGCCGCTGGAAAAAGCGATCGGCGGTTTACTGTTGTTTGTTGCCGTCGCCTACATTGTGGAACTGATTTTCTCCCAACCGGCGCTGGCGCCGCTGACGAAAGGGATGATTATCCCGAGTTTGCCGAACGGTGAAGCCGTGTTCCTGGCCGCCGGTGTGCTTGGCGCGACGATCATGCCACACGTCATCTATTTACACTCGTCGTTAACGCAGAATCTGCACGACGGTACGCGCAAAGAGCGTTATCACGCCACCCGTTGGGACGTTGCGATTGCGATGACCATTGCCGGGTTTGTTAACCTGGCGATGATGGCCACCGCCGCTGCGGCATTTCACTTTAACGGCCACACCGGGATTGCCGACCTCGATCAGGCATATTTGACGCTGGAACCGCTGTTAAGTCACGCGGCTGCGACTATCTTTGGCCTGAGTCTGGTGGCCGCTGGTTTGTCATCGACGGTGGTGGGAACGCTGGCAGGACAGGTCGTTATGCAGGGCTTTATTCGCTTCCATATTCCGCTGTGGTTTCGTCGTGCGGTCACGATGCTGCCTTCGTTTATTGTCATTATGATGGGGCTGGACCCGACGAGAATTCTGGTGATGAGCCAGGTGCTGCTGAGTTTTGGTATCGCCCTGGCGCTGGTCCCGCTGCTGATTTTCACCAGTAATTCACAGCTGATGGGGGATTTGGTCAATACCCCGTGGGTGAAGCGCACGGGGTGGGTGATTGTCGGCATCGTGGTATTGCTCAATGGCTGGCTACTGGTCGGCACGATCTTCGGGCTGTAATCACGTCGACAGCCATGAAAAAGGGGGAGCCAACTGGCTCCCCGATTTGATTAATGATGGCCATGACCGTGGCCGGGACCGCCGCCCGGCCCGCGTCCCCAACCGCCCGGTCCACGTTCCCAACCGCCCGGTCCGCGACCCCAGTCGCCGCGTCGGTCGTCGCGGTCATTCCAGCCTTCGCGATAGCCGCGTTCGTAGGCTTTACGTTTATCCCAGCCGCGATGCCAGCCGTTATCGTGACGTCGCCAGCGGTTATCACGCCATTCATAGTGACGACGCCAGTAATCACGGTCGCGCCAGCCGCCACCGTCCCAGTAGTTACCGTAATTATCACGATCGCCTATTTGTAATTTTACAGATGGCAGCAGGGTGATCTCTCCGGCATTTGCGACCAGTGGTGCTGAGACCAAAAGCACCGCAGCCAGAATCAGTGACCTGAACATACTCTTCTCCTTCACGATCGGGACCTGAGCGCCGGATGATAGTGGCGCTCATTGGGCCTGTTAACGTGATATTACGAGGCGGTAAAGCCCCGCCGCATTGGATGGACTCCTAAATCGCGGATAAGAGCACTTTTTGCTAAAGCGAAATGGTGTTTACGCCGCAAGGATTGCGTCGATTGCCGCACACTCTTCTGCGCTGAAATGACGATGAGCGAGCATGCCCACGGCATCATCAAGCTGTGCGGTTTTGCTGGCACCAATCAGAACTGAAGTCACTTTCTCCGCGCGTAAAACCCAGGCCAGCGCCATCTGGGAGAGCTTTTGCCCACGGGCCTCAGCCAGCGCGTTCAGCCGACGAACCTTCTCGAGCTTCGCCTCGGTTAACTGTTCCGCTTGCAGGAAACGGCTGCTGCTGGCGGCGCGGGAGTCTGCCGGAATGCCGTGCAGATAGCGGTCGGTGAGTTGACCGCCAGCCAGCGGTGAAAACGCGATGCTGCCCACGCCTTCAGCCTGCAGAAAATCGAGTAGTCCATCCTCAACCCAGCGTTCGAGCATGGAATATTTAGGCTGATGAATCAGACACGGCGTCCCTAGGTCATTGAGAATGCGCACCGCTTCGGCTGCCTGCGCGAGCGGATAGTTGGAAAGCCCGACATACAGCGCTTTGCCCTGGCGCACGAGATGGTCCAGCGCGCGCATGGTTTCCTGTAACGGTGTTTCGGGATCCGGGCGGTGATGATAGAAGATATCAACGTACTCCAGCCCCATACGCTTCAGGCTTTGATCGAGGCTGGCGACCAGGTATTTACGCGATCCCCAGTCGCCATAGGGGCCGTCCCACATGGTGTAACCGGCTTTACTGGAGATAATCAGTTCATCGCGCCAGGGTAAAAAGTCCTCCCGCAGGATCCGGCCAAAATGGCTTTCCGCCGAGCCCGGAGGCGGCCCGTAATTGTTGGCTAAATCAAAATGGGTTATGCCAAGATCGAAGGCGTGTCGCAGCAGTTGACGGCTGGTTTCCACCCGCGTTTCGTCGCCAAAATTGTGCCAGAGGCCGAGGGAAATGGCCGGTAGCTTTAATCCGCTCCGGCCACAACGGCGGTATTCCATCGTCTGATATCGTGCCGCATTTGCCTGGTAAACCATACTTCCTCCGCAGACAGGACAGGTTGTGTATACGGTTACACTAAAGAATATTCAGCGCGGAGTACACACTTCAAAGGCGTAAATTTTGCTTTCCACCCCGATTATCGACCGCTATCTGGACAGTTGGATCGCTTATTCAATACTCAGATCACCTGCAACGGGAAGAGGAGTATGGAGATGCAACCGACTTACACCATTGGCGATTATCTGCTGGATCGTCTGGTAGATTGCGGCATAGACCGCTTGTTTGGCGTACCTGGCGATTACAATTTACAATTCCTCGACCGTGTTATCGCGCACCAGGCGTTGGGATGGGTTGGCTGCGCGAATGAGCTGAATGCGGCCTATGCCGCCGACGGGTATGCGCGCATCAAAGGCGCCGGGGCGCTGTTGACGACCTACGGCGTCGGTGAGCTGAGTGCGCTTAACGGCGTGGCCGGCAGCTATGCGGAACATATTCCGGTACTACATATTGTCGGGGCGCCTGGCTCCGGGGCCCAGCAGCGCGGAGAACTTCTGCACCATACGCTGGGAGATGGTGACTTCACGCACTTTGCGCGGATGAGCGAACAGATCACCTGCACCCAGGCTACGCTGACGGCGGGGAATGCTTGCCACGAAATCGATCGCGTGCTGAGCGAGATGCTCACCCACCATCGTCCCGGTTATTTGATGTTACCCGCCGATGTAGCGAAAGCAAAAGCGACGCCGCCCGCTCGTCGTCTGGCGATCGAAGGGCCGCCTGCCGATGATAATCAGCTGGCCGGGTTTCGTGAACATGCCGGGCAGATGCTGCGCAGCAGCCGTCAGGTATCGTTGCTGGCGGATTTCCTCGCCCAGCGCTATGGCCTGCAGAATACGCTACGGATGTGGGTGGCGAAAACGCCGATTGCCTGTGCCACGATGCTGATGGGAAAAGGGTTATTTGATGAGCAGCAGCCTGGTTTTGTCGGCACCTATAGCGGGATCGCCAGCGCGCCGCAAACGCGTGCGGCCATTGAAAATGCCGATACCATCATCTGTGTAGGAACCCGCTTCACCGACACCATTACCGCCGGATTTACCCAACATTTACCCCTTGAACGCACGATTGAAATTCAGCCCTTTGCCGTCAGAGTGGGCGACCACTGGTTTAGCCGCATCCCGATGGATCAAGCCCTTAATGAGTTAATGATTCTGTCCGCCAGCCTGTCAGCAGAGTGGAAGCTGCCAGACTGCTCTGCGCCGAAGGTGGAAAGCATGACGGGCGGCAACCTCACGCAGGGGAGTTTCTGGAGTACCGTACAAGAGCAGCTGCGTCCCGGGGATATCATTCTTGCCGATCAGGGAACCGCGGCTTTTGGCGTTGCGGCGCTCAGGCTTCCCTCAGACGCCACCCTGCTGGTCCAGCCGCTGTGGGGATCGATAGGATTTACCTTACCGGCCGCCTATGGCGCACAAACCGCAGCGCCGGGCAGACGGGTGGTGCTGATCGTGGGCGACGGGGCAGCCCAGCTGACGATTCAGGAGCTGGGGTCGATGCTACGCGATAAACAGCACCCGCTGATCCTGTTGCTTAATAACGAAGGTTATACGGTTGAACGAGCGATTCACGGCCCCGAGCAGCGGTATAACGATATTGCGCTGTGGGACTGGAACCGCTTGCCGGGCGCCTTCGCGCCTGATGTCCCTTCCCGATGCCGGCGCGTGACGCACACGGAAGAGCTTGCGGAGGCGATGGCCAGCAGTATTGGATCCGATAAGCTGACGCTGGTGGAGGTCATGCTGCCCAAAATGGATATACCCGACTTCCTGCGCGCGGTAACCCAGGCTCTGGAAGAGCGAAACAGCCGCGTTTAGTCGTTTCGTCGCCTGGCTATCATCATCGGCTTCCCGGCCAACAGCAGCCAGGCCGGGAGCATCACAATACACAGCAGCGGCAGCAGCGTCGTATCCGGGACGACGACCGCCGCCATAAACAGGCTGAGCCAGCCATCGCGGGTGACGACCAGCATCATGCCCAGAATGGCGCAAGAGACCGTGATGGCGGCCGGAACGGTATCAACGTGCGCGTGCAGCATTAAACCGAGCGCCACGCCGACGAAAACCGCGGGAAAAATGCGCCCGCCGCGAAAACCACTGGCGGCGGCGATGACCAGCGCTGCCAGCTTCACCAGCGCTATCAGCAAAAAGTCGCCGGCCGTCAGGGTCTGGTCCACGGCGATTTGCTGCATCTCCTCCAGCCCTTTAAACAACGTAATATGTCCGCCTGCGGCGCCGAGAATCCCCAGCAGCAGGCCACCGAGGCCTAACGTCAGCACCGGATTTTTCAGGCGGTTCATCAACGCATGCAGTCGCGGCAGGCACCAGACGGCCACCATTCCTACGGCAATGGCGATAAGCGTCACGATAGCGCCGCTGAAGATATCAACGACGTGCATTTGTGGATAAACGGGGATGGGCAGCGAGAAACGGGGATGGAAGAACAGATCGGTGGTCAGGGCGCCCGCCGCCGCCGCCAGCAGGGGAGCGAACAACCGGTCCCACAGCGGCACATCGTGACTGCCGTTGAGGGTTTGTGAAAAAATTAACGCGGCGGCCACCGGGGTGCCAAACAGCGCGCCGATGGTACCGGAGGCGGCAAGAATGGTCCAGTCCAGCGAACTGACGCGGGGGAACAGGTGAGAGCCTATCGCGACGGCAAGGGCGATATTCATTACCATGACCGGATGCTCAGGCCCGAGGCTGACTCCGCCAGCGAGACCTAATACCAGCGCGGCGACCAGGCCCGGTAGCGCGCCGGTGCTGATGGGGGCGCCAATTAACGATTCGGTGGCCGGGTCCGGCCCGGCATGCCCGGGGCTAAAACGGACCACCAGACCCACGGCAATACCGGTCAGCGTGAGTACGGCGATAGTCCATAACGGCCCGCTGGCTTCAATGCCTAAACCCATCGGCACGCTGGACCAGATAACATGCTGCAATATGGCTGCAATCTTCATCGTCACAATCAATACCAGACTGGAAGCGATACCGATAATCACGGCGGGTATCGATAACAACAGCATCGTTCTGGCGCGCGGATGCAGCATGAAATATTTCCTTTTAAAGGTCGTGAAGCCCGATTTTGTCTGTACCCCAGCGGGGCGTCGATGCAAATGATGCTGAAACGAGAAACGGACGGTTATGCCTGACGATCTTACCGTGCGTTGAGCATCATTTTGCACAGGTTACAACTCAAATGTGATATAGGTCGCTAAATTGTGGGCACTTATATGTTGGTCGTTGTTGTTAAGGCATCATGAATTTACAGTGTGCCAAAAGAATCATTTTGACTTTAGTGGAGCCGTAACGGAATGACAAAATTTGCTTTAGTAGGAGACGTCGGCGGAACCAATGCCCGCCTGGCATTATGCGATATTGCAAACGGGGAGATTTCCCGGGCAAAAACCTATTCCGGGCTCGATTACCCCAGTCTTGAAGCCGTTGTCCGCGTCTACCTTGACGAGCAGGGCGTTGAGGTTGAAGACGGTTGCATCGCGATTGCCTGTCCGATCACCGGTGACTGGGTGGCGATGACCAACCACACGTGGGCCTTTTCCATCGCCGAGATGAAAAAGAACCTCGGTTTTTCCCATCTGGAGATCATCAACGATTTTACCGCAGTATCGATGGCGATCCCGATGCTGAAGGCTGAGCACCTGATTCAGTTTGGTGGTACAACGCCGGTGGAAGGAAAACCTATCGCCGTTTACGGCGCAGGAACCGGCCTGGGCGTTGCGCACCTGGTGCATGTCGACAAACGCTGGGTGAGTCTGCCGGGCGAAGGGGGACACGTTGATTTCGCGCCGAACAGCGAAGAAGAGGGGATTATCCTCGAAGAGCTGCGCGCAGAGCTGGGGCATGTCTCTGCCGAGCGCGTGCTATCCGGTCCGGGGCTGGTTTATCTGTATCGGGCGATAGTGAAATCAGATGGCCGCCTGCCGGAAAATCTCCAGCCGAAAGATGTGACCGAACGCGCGCTCGCCGACAGCTGCATCGATTGCCGTCGCGCGCTGTCGTTGTTCTGCGTGATTATGGGGCGCTTTGGCGGCAACCTGGCGCTGACGTTGGCCACCTTCGGCGGCGTGTATATTGCTGGCGGCATCGTCCCGCGTTTCCTGGAGTTCTTTAAAGCTTCCGGTTTCCGCGGCGGGTTTGAAGACAAAGGGCGCTTTAAAGCCTTCGTCCAGGATATTCCGGTCTACCTGATCGTGCACGATAATCCGGGCCTGCTGGGTTCCGGGGCGCATCTGCGCCAGACGCTTGGGCAGATTCTCTAACCTTGTCATCGTCAGCCCGTTCCGGCGCAGCCGTGCGCGGGCGACTCTCTTCTGCATACCCCTGCTACAGATGCATAAGCTGGCGAAATTCTTTGACCTTGCTGCGGCTGACCGGCACCTGAAACTCCAGATCGCGTAAGCGCAGAATATAGGTATTGTTGAACCAGGGCTCAATTTCGCGAATTTTATTCAGGTTCACGCAGTATGAGCGGTGGCAGCGGAAGAAGTGCGCTGGCGGCAGCTTGCCGCAAAACTCCGTAATGTTCATTGGCATCACGAATGATTCCCGCCGGGTATAGACAAAGGTCATTTTTTCGTGGGCTTCCGCATAGTAAATATCGTGAATACTGGTCACGATAATTCGCTCATCTTTTATGAGATTGATCGTGTCATTTTCCCGCTGCGGATTGGTCGTCGTCCCGGTCTGGCTGCCTGTCTGCTGCTGTAGCTGCCAGGCGCTGGTCAGCTTTTGCAGCATGTTAATGATGCGTGATTCCTGGTACGGCTTCAGAATGTAGTCGAACGCTTCCAGTTCAAAGGCCTCCACCGCGTGCTCTTTCCAGGCGGTGATAAACACAATAAACGGTTTATGCGCGAACTGGCTGATATTCTGCGCCAGCAGGACGCCGTCCAGCGAAGGGATGTTGATGTCGAGAAAAATGGCATCAACCTTGTTGTGCTGCAGGAACTTCAGCACGTCCAGCCCGTCGTCGAACGTCCCGACAATCTCCATCTGGCTGTGGGTGTTAATTAACCACGTGAGCTCCTGCTGCGCCGGGAACTCGTCTTCAACTATGATGACTTTCATTTTTTCTCCGTTCATGGCAACAGAGACACCGCAGTGGTCTGGGAGACAAGCTTGTTAGGCACGTAGAACGCAATCTCGGTTCCCGGATTCATGCGGCGGATGTGCAGCCCTTCGCCATACAGTAATTTTACCCGATGGTGAACGTTGAGCAGACCGATTTTATTCCCCGGCATTTCATCCGCCTCCACCCGCGCGACCACGGCAGGATCGATACCATTTCCGGTATCGCGAACGCTAATCCGCACCCGATTACCGCACTCGTTGATGCCGAGGGTGACGACGCCTTTGCCTTTGCACGGCTGGATCCCGTGGACAATGGCATTTTCCACCAGCGGCTGAATCAGCAGGCTCGGTATCACGCAGCTGACCTCATCGTCGATGTCGTAGATAACGGTGAGCTTATCGCCGAAGCGCGCCTGTTCGATGGCAATATAATCCTTGATTTGGTACAGCTCTCTTTTGATATCAATCTGTTCGTCGTCTTTTAATTCAATGTTATAGCGTAAATAGCGCGACAAATTAAAAATAAGCTGACGGGCGGTATCCGGATTCATGCGGATCGAGGATGAAATCGCATTGAGGGCGTTAAAGAGAAAGTGCGGGTTGATTTTGCTCTGGAGGGCGCGCAGTTCGGCTTTGTTGGCCATTTCCCGCAGCTGTTCCGCCCGTGAGACCTCCAGCTGAGTGGAGATGATTTGCGACAGACCGACGGCCATCTCCTGCAGGGACGAGGTGATGCGGTGGGCGTGGCAGTAATAAATTTTCAGCGTGCCGGTCACCACGCCTTTCTCCCGTAGCGGAATGACCAGCATGGAGTGAATCTCCGGCGTTCTGTAAGCTTCATCATTGTTTTTAATAATGATTTTTCCGCTTTCGATCGCCTGGCGCGTGGTGGGACTGATGTCATTATCACTATCGTGATAGTTGCTTTCGCCAAATCCGACGTAGGCCAGAACCCGATCGGTGGTGGTGATGGCCACCGCGTCGGCGTTGATATCGCGGCGAATGATGTCGCACACCTGGCGCAGGGATTCGCTGTTGACATGACGGAAGAGCGGCAGCGTTTTGTTGGCGATATCCAGCGCCAGTTTTGCCTGGCGCGCGGCGCTGGCCTCCTTTTCACCCTCGACGCTCTGGACCAGCAGCACGATAAAACCGATACAGACGCTGCCAAGGATCATCGGGATCCCGATTTTGGAGACGATATCGAGGCCCAGCGAAAACGACGGCGCCCAAAAGACCACGAGGATCATGGTTAACGTTTCGCAGAGCATCCCGGCGAGAATCCCGATCTTCCAGCGCTGAGCCTTCGGCACTTTGCGATTAATCAGCCCTGACAGCAACCCGGCAACAATGCTGGTGATAAAGCAGGGGATAGCAGTTACACCATCAATATCAATAAGGTAACGATGTACACCGGCAATGGCCCCAACGATAGCTCCGACCCAGGGGCCAAACAAAATCCCCCCGGACATCACTGCGATAATCCGCACGTTGACCAGAGAACCCTCTACCGGCACGCCAGACCAGGTGCTGAACAGGGCAAACAGGGAAAAAATGGCGATAACCGCCAGCAGCTCTTTCGGTGTATGCGCAGATTTATGCAGTAGCTCGCGAAACAGGCGCAGACGGATTAGGAAAAAAAGGCAAATCAGCATGAGTGCCGCGCGGTCGAAAACCGCCAGCAGCATTGTAAATATTTCGTGCATGGGTGCGCCGTGTCTATCGCGGGAAAGCAACATCATAAAAAACCTGGCGACAGAAGGCCAGCGAAGCGTCGAACAGGGAAAAGTCACACGAAAAAAAGGGGATTGATAGCCGGGCCAGCGCCGACATGATGAGCGGGAGATAAATGATAAAAACAGGTAAATTAATAGATATTAATATGTTGCACCTAATTTTCGTGGCGGCTAAATCGAGGATGTCCGCCGTCGGATGTCATTAGCCTGATGCCCGCATTTTTCGCCGGCGATTATTTTTTTCTCACCCTCTCGACAGCATCATTTTTTTCGGGTTATTTTCTAAGCTCGTCGCAAACGCGACAGCGTCGCTCGGACGGTCCGGGCGCTAACGTTACTCTGAGGAATCTATGACTGCATCCAGTCCTGAACGCCGTTTTACACGTATCGATCGTCTGCCCCCTTACGTTTTTAATATTACAGCTGAGCTGAAAATGGCTGCGCGTCGGCGCGGTGAAGATATTATCGATTTCAGCATGGGCAACCCGGACGGCGCGACGCCGCCGCATATCGTTGAAAAACTTTGCACCGTTGCCCAGCGTCCTGATACGCACGGTTACTCCACCTCCCGCGGTATTCCTCGCCTGCGCCGCGCCATTTCGCGCTGGTATCAGGATCGCTACAACGTTGAGATCGATCCGGAATCGGAAGCGATTGTCACCATTGGTTCAAAAGAGGGGCTGGCGCATCTGATGCTGGCGACGCTGGATCATGGCGACACGGTGCTGGTGCCTAACCCCAGCTACCCGATCCACATCTACGGCGCGGTGATTGCCGGTGCGCAGGTGCGTTCCGTGCCGCTGGTGGAAGGCGTTGATTTCTTCAACGAGCTGGAGCGGGCGATTCGCGAAAGCTACCCGAAACCGAAAATGATGATCCTCGGTTTCCCGTCCAACCCGACCGCACAGTGCGTCGAACTGGAATTTTTTGAAAAAGTGGTCGCGCTGGCGAAGCGTTACGATGTGCTGGTGGTACACGATCTGGCCTATGCCGACATCGTTTATGATGGCTGGAAGGCCCCTTCAATTATGGAAGTTCCCGGCGCGCGTGATGTGGCCGTGGAGTTCTTTACCCTCTCCAAAAGCTACAACATGGCCGGCTGGCGTATCGGTTTTATGGTCGGTAATAAAACGCTGGTCAATGCATTGGCGCGTATTAAAAGCTATCACGATTATGGCACCTTCACCCCCTTGCAGGTCGCGGCAATTGCGGCGCTGGAAGGCGACCAGCAGTGCGTTCGTGATATCGCCGAACAGTACAAGCGCCGTCGCGATGTGCTGGTTAAAGGGCTGCATGAAGCGGGCTGGATGGTCGAGTGTCCGAAGGCATCGATGTACGTTTGGGCGAAGATCCCCGATCAGTATGCGGCGCTGGGCTCGCTGGAGTTTGCGAAAAAGCTGCTGCAGGATGCGAAAGTATGCGTTTCGCCGGGTATCGGCTTCGGCGATTACGGTGATACCCACGTGCGCTTTGCGCTTATCGAAAACCGCGATCGTATCCGCCAGGCCATTCGCGGGATCAAATCGATGTTTCGCGCCGACGGGCTGTTGCCTGCATTGGGTAAGTCAGCCGGGGAAAGCCTCGAATAACGGCGAAGCCAGGAACAGCACCAACAAAAAACGGGAGCCGCTGGCTCCCGTTTTTTTGACTCTGGCGGTGCTTAAATCATCAGGGCAAAAGTACCGGCCCAAACGATGACCATAAAAGATACGCCCATAATAAAGTATTTCACGACTCATCACTCCGCGTTCTCGGCGAAACGCCTAAATGAATTTAATCTTCATTGTTGATTCTGATCTGTCGCAGTAAAAGCTGATGATTATAACGGCCGCGGCAGGTCGAAATTCTGTGCGATAACTGCTCCAGATGGCGCTAATGTACGCCTAAAAAATGAGGGAAACAAGAGGCATTTTTTTATTAATTTTTAGCTACTTACGAGTGTCGTGATTCGGCGACACATTAATTTCATTCGGTAATAAATTCCATTCTGGCGACGGTTTTCGCCGTAGCGGCCTTTCGGCGATAGCGGCTTGATTTTGGCATGTATGCTGTTACC
The DNA here is from genome assembly GCF_009825425.1 of Klebsiella sp. Lac1. Classification (NCBI taxonomy): domain Bacteria; kingdom Pseudomonadati; phylum Pseudomonadota; class Gammaproteobacteria; order Enterobacterales; family Enterobacteriaceae; genus Klebsiella; species Klebsiella sp. Lac1. The sequence goes on along the minus strand of NZ_VJZJ01000001.1, from coordinate 2,983,644 downwards.
GGCCGCTTCCTTGCGGCGGGCTCGTTTTTAACCACCCCGATCAGGTCAGAGTGAGCGAATGTGTCCACCATCGCCCACTTCGGCGTGACGATACCATTCCATCAGTTCCAGCGTTCCTTCTTCACCCTCCGCTGGCGCCCACGACACATAATCTCCGGCAGCAACAGGCTGATAACCGCCGTGTTTGACCTCAAAAATGACGCCGCCGGCATCCAGCGACAGAACCGCATGCCAGGTCCCGGCATCCATCTCTAACGCCGTACACTCTTCACCTAATACGATGCGGCGAGTGACGAAACCGAGGTCATCAAAAGTCAGCACCACAAAACGGCCGCTGAGAGCCAGCAGCAGTTCAAAGGTGTGCGGATGACGGTGAGGGCGAATATAGGTTCCCGGTTCCATCGCGATCGCCAGACGTTGTACGGGATCGGTTAATTCCGGGTGAAAATTACGATGAGCGCGTAAACGAGGTGAACGCGCTGCCGCTTCGCTCTGCTGTTGCATGTCACTGAAAGTGATGTATTTCATTTAGCCGCCTGACGTGAGGTCTGAGATTGCGAATGGTTTCGCTACCGTAGATGAGCTCTGCACTGTGTGGCAGAAACCCGGTCGCCGCATTGTATCCATTCCCCTGGCCGGCGCGCACTGTTTTTCGGTTTCATCAGGCGCTATATCGCGTGGTCAGTTCAACACGCTGACGGCATTGACCTTTCGGTGACCTCCTGGAGCATGGTAGACCGTAGCAGGCTCCTTGATATATATGACGCCTTCCATAAACTCGAATGATTATTATTGTATGTCAGCGGTGTCATAATACAACTTATTCATTTTATGAATTGTATTATGACAAAGATATAGCCGGTTTTATATAACTCAGTTTTTTAAAAGTAAGATTTTTTCTCTCAATATATGAAGGATATTCTTATTTTGATGAGATTGTTGTTTTGAATTTTTCGAATAGTTGAGCGATTTAATCTGAAAATACAGTAATGGCGCGGTGTTTACACCATTGTTAAATATTTTACGATGGCCCTGAATGTATCACTCTTTTTTTGCCTGCTTTACCTTAACGCAAATTACTGGTTAAAATAAAAACCTGTCTTTTATATGGCAATACTCTGTCCGGAAAAGGGACTAATTTATTCAGGAGATAAATATATATGTCTGAATCATTTCAGAATGAGATACCTCGTGCACGTGTAAATATAAAACTGGATCTGGTGACGGGTGGCGATAAGAAGAAAATTGAGCTGCCGTTGAAGCTCCTGAGCGTTGGTGACTTCAGCAATGGCAAGGCGCAAGGGACGCTTTCAGAGCGCGAAAAAATCAATATCACTATGAGTAATTTCAACAGCGTCCTCGCGGATCTCCATCCCGAAGTTTGTCTCACTGTTAAAAATACCCTCGCCAACGATGGGTCCGAAGAGAATGTGAAACTGGCCTTTCAGGATATGAAGGATTTTGAACCTGAGGCGGTCGCGCGGCAAATTCCACAGCTGCGTGTGATGCTTGCTATGCGTAATTTGTTACGTGATTTGAAATCCAATCTGCTGGACAACATTACTTTCAGGAAAGAACTGGAAATCATTTTAAAAGACCCTGCTCTTTCCGATGAGCTGCGCAGTGAATTGAATGCGCTTGCCCCGGCCCAGGATTAATGTCTGGAACTTTAACGGAATATTAACGAGAAAAATGCTGATGTCAGTAAATAACGAAATCCAGAATGAGGGAAGGGCAGCGACAGTTGAAAAAATGCTGCCGCAGAACGGTGTATATGCTTCACTGTTCGACAAAATTAATTTAACTCCGGTCGCCGAAACGGGTGACCTGAATGGATTTGAAGATAATACCGTAATGGCGGAAACCTCCGCCGATGAACGTGTTACCGCCGCTGTTCAGGTTTTCATGCAGTGTCTGCACAAGTCTGGTCAGAAGGTCGAGAAGCTCGATAAGACATTACTGGACCACCATATCGCTGAACTGGATTTCCAGATCAGCCGTCAGCTTGATGAAGTCATGCACCATGACGCGTTCCAGAAAGTGGAGTCCGTGTGGCGTGGCCTTCAGTCCCTGGTGAGCAAGACTGACTTTCGCCAGAACGTGAAGCTGGAAATCCTCGATCTGTCCAAAGAAGAATTGCGGCAGGATTTCGAAGATTCTCCGGAAATTGTCCAGAGCGGCCTGTACAAACAGACCTACATCGCTGAATACGACACCCCGGGCGGTGAGCCGATTGCGGCGGTGATTTCAGCTTATGAGTTCGATGCCACCGCGCAGGACGTGGCGCTGATGCGTAATATTGCAAAAGTCTCCGCCGCCGCGCACATGCCTTTTATTGGCTCTGCGGGGCCGAAATTCTTCCTCAAAGAGTCGATGGAAGAGGTGGCGGCCATCAAAGATATCAGCAACTACTTCGACCGCGCCGAGTACATCAAGTGGAAATCCTTCCGCGAGACGGACGATTCACGTTATATCGGCCTGGTGATGCCGCGCGTGCTCGGTCGCCTGCCGTATGGTCCGGACACCGTACCGGTACGTAGTTTCAACTATGTCGAAGAAGTGAAAGGCCCGGATCACAATAAATACCTGTGGACTCATGCGTCTTTCGCCTTTGCGGCCAATATGGTGAAAAGCTTCATCAATAATGGCTGGTGCGTGCAAATTCGCGGCCCGCAGGCCGGTGGCGCAGTGAAAGACCTGCCGATCCATCTGTATGACCTCGGTACCGGCAATCAGGTGAAAATTCCGTCCGAAGTGATGATCCCGGAAACCCGCGAGTTTGAGTTCTCCAGCCTCGGCTTCATTCCGCTGTCATACTACAAAAACCGCGACTACGCGTGCTTCTTCTCTGCGAACTCCGCCCAGAAACCCGCCCTGTATGACACAGCCGATGCCACGGCCAACAGCCGCATTAACTCGCGTTTGCCGTACATTTTCCTGCTGTCGCGCATCGCCCACTACCTGAAGCTGATTCAGCGCGAAAATATCGGTACCACCAAAGACCGCCGTCTGCTGGAGCTGGAGCTGAACACCTGGGTGCGTGGCCTGGTCACCGAAATGACCGATCCGGGCGATGAGCTGCAGGCATCACACCCGCTGCGCGATGCGAAAGTGGTGGTGGAAGACATCGAGGATAACCCGGGCTTCTTCCGCGTGAAGCTGTACGCGATCCCGCACTTCCAGGTGGAAGGGATGGACGTCAACCTGTCGCTGGTCTCCCGTATGCCGAAGGCTAAAGCGTAAGGTCAGGGGAAATCAGGGATGAAAATTTTTCGCCCACTTTGGGAGGACGGGGCGGTTCTGGCCCCGCAACAATTCCAGCAGCAGGCCCGCTGGAATGCACACATTGCCGATACGGTCGCGGGGATGGGGATTTCCCATCTCTGGGGCGTGGTGAGTGCCGAATTTGATGACGCCGCTCTGGCGTTGTCGCGCCTGAATGCCACCCGTCTGGTGGTGCGCTTTCAGGATGGTACTCTGGTTGATACGAGCCTGGCAGATAATCTTCCGCCGGTCTGTGATTTATCCTCTGCCGCTGGCAGAGAGTCCGTCGACGTGGTTGTGGCACTGCCGCTGCTGAGTGCCAGTGGCGGCAATCTGGATAACGGTCAGGACAGCGAGCGTCCTAAGCGCTGGAAAGCCGAGCGCGTGGTGGTTCAGGAGCTGGCCGGGTATGAAAGCGGTGAGCTGGCCATTCTGCGTAATGCCATCACCCTTCGTTTGTCCACGCAGGAAAATACCGCTTACCTGACCTGTCCTGTGGCCCGCCTGGCACGTAATGCGCAGGGGCTGTGGAATCGTGATACGTCCTTTATCCCTCCGATGCTCTCGGTTGCGGCAAGCCCTTTGCTTGTGACTGAACTGGGTGACCTGCTGGTGCGCCTGCAGGCACGACGTAAGCGTCTGATGGCGATGCGCCGTGAAAGCAACGAGCGTATGGCGGATTTTGCTGTGGCGGATGTCTCCCTGTTCTGGTTGCTCAATGCCCTCAACAGCGCGGAGCCTGTGCTGGCCGAACTGCTGCAGACCCCGGGGCGTCACCCTGAGTTGCTCTACCGTGAACTGGCTCGCCTGGCGGGCAGCCTGCTGACGTTTTCACTGGAGCACGATGCCGGGGAGATTCCTGCTTATCAGCATGATGTGCCTGAACATGTATTTCCGCCGTTGCTGACGCTGCTTGATAAGCTGCTGGAAGCCAGCCTGCCATCACGCGTGGTCAGCATTCAGCTTGAGCGGCAGGAACAGATCTGGAAAGGCGCCCTTCACGATGCGCGCCTGCGCGAAGGGGCCGATTTCTACCTCTCCGTGCGCTCTTCCATGCCGAATCACGAGCTGCAAACGAAATTCCCGCTGTTGTGTAAGGCGGGTAGCTTTGAAGATGTCTCGGATGTGGTGAACGTGGCCCTGAGCGGAATGGTGATCAAACCGCTGACGCATGTGCCGGCGGCGATCCCTTTACGTCTTGAGAACCAGTACTTCTCCCTGGATCTGAGCTCGGAAGCGGCCCGTAGCATGCTGGAAATGGGAAGCTGCACCTTCTACACCCCGCGCTCACTGGGGGATGTGAAACTTGAACTCTTTGCGGTGCTGCGCTCATGAATAAATCCGCTCACAGTCAAATCGAACAGATTTTTTATCCGGGCTGGTTGATGGCCAGCCAGCTGCGCGGCGGACAGGTAGTCCGGGACGGAGAAGTGCTCTATCGCCGGGCCTGCCGTCTGGTTCAGGAAGCGCGTACGTTGCTCTCGGATGCAGGTTACAGCGAAATCAGCCGGGATCACATGGTTTACGCCCTGTGTGCTCTGCTGGATGAGAGTGTCCTGAACCGGGGTACCACCGACGATGGCTATCTGACCTGGCGCCGCGACCCGCTGCAGGCGCATTTCTTCGGTACCCTGAACGCCGGGGAGGAACTGTGGGAGCGTATCCGCAACCTGCTGAAAGAGTCCGCACCGGACACGGCCATACTGACCTGCATGTACCGGACCCTGCAGCTGGGATTTGTCGGCCAGTACCGGGCGCAGGATGACGAGCGCCGTGAAGACGTGGTACGTGCGCTGGGTGAACGGGTGCCCGCTTTTACGCTTGCCCAGGATGCGCCGCTCGTTATCAGAGCGTCTCGCTTGCGCAGCGGCCGTCGTCTGTACTGGATTTCCTGGATCCTCGGGGCGGCAGTACTGGCTGCGCTGTGGTTCTTTCTCTCTTCCTCCCTCACCGAACTGGTGAGCCAGACGGTCAGACCGGGGTAAAGGATGCGTGATGTTTACCGGAGTCTGTTAATTGTCCTGACGGGCGTACTGGCGCTGTGGCTCATCCTGGGTTTCTGGCCGCTGTCGGTCGGGAGCCGCGTGGCGCTCGTCCTGCTGGTTGTTCTGGTGTGCGGGGCGATGCTCTGGCGTCAGCACCGGGCATTACAGCTGTGGGCTCAGGCGCTCAGAGAGATTGTGGACGAGAGTCTGCCTCCGGAAGATTTTCAGGGGGCGGTCATTCTGGTGTGTGGTGATAACAGCGCGCTGTTCGCTGAGTCTGCACAGCATCGTGAAACCCGTCAGGGCTGGTATTTGCGGATAAAAGACGCAGAACATCTGCCCTTGCTCGCCCAACATCTTAGTCAGATCCGCCCGGCGCTGGTGTCACAAATCTCGGTGTTGCTGGCGGTATTGCCTGAACGACATACCTCCGACGTCGACTTTACCCAGAGCCTGCGCGTCTGGCAGTGTGCGGTGGTGCAGAGTCGTACCGCTTCTGGCCGACTTCCGCCGCTGTGGATTGTGACCTGGGTGTCACCGCCAGCCGCCTGTGCTGATGCGGAGCCGGTCTGGTTTACCACGGTCAGTCAGCGGGCAGGGATCCAGGTGTATCAGCCCGGTCAGGGCAATCTGTCACTCATGGACTGGATCCGGGAAACGGCGGCGGGCGAGCGACTTTCCCGCCTGAGCCAGGGGTTGTGGCTTGACAGTGGACTCACCTGGCTGAACAACGCTGTCAACAGCCTGCTGTCAGTACGTCAGGGGGAATTACCTGCCCTGAAAACCTGCGTGCAGGGGTTGTGCATGGTACCTGTGAAGGGGGTTGCCGGTAACCTCTGGCAGCAGCACATCGCCACTGTCACTGCGCTGCCGCCCGATGCGACTGATAACGGGGAGCCTTTGCCGCTGCCTGAGCTCCTTCTGCCAGCGTTGCCACGCCGTCGCGGCGTCAGCGGTCGGATGGTGTTCTGGCGTTATGTCGGGCTGCTGGGGGGGATTTTCCTGGCACTCGCCATGCTGGCGTCATGGATGAACAACCAGCGTTTGATCCGCAATGTCGGCGACCATCTTGCCTTGTACCACCATCTTACCGGGACACCGGTTGAGCCGAAACTCCGTGCTCAGCAGCGGCTGCGCGCCGACGGCGCACTGCTGGATGGCTGGCAGCGTCGGGGTGAGCCTGTGCGCTATCGCCTCGGGCTGTATCAGGGGATGCGTCTGGTGCCTGCTGTTGAAGCGGCCGTGAATGACTGGGCTCCGCCATTGCCGCCAACGCCGGTTATCAAAAAAATCGTACAGGGGCCGAAGACACTCCGTCTCGACAGCATGTCACTGTTCGACTCCGGGCAGTCCGTGCTGAAAACCGGCTCTACCAGAATGCTGGTCAACTCACTGGTGGGCGTCAAGGCAAAGCCGGGCTGGCTGATTGTGGTCGCCGGCCATACGGATAACACAGGCACCCCGCAACTGAACCAGACGCTTTCTCAGAAACGTGCCGAGGCGGTGCGCGACTGGATGCGGGACACCGGCGACGTGCCGGAAAGCTGTTTTGCGGTCCAGGGTTATGGCGCAAGCCGTCCTGCTGCAACCAACGACACCCCGGAGGGGCGCGCGCTCAACCGCCGTGTCGAAATCAGTCTGGTACCGCAGGCCAGTGCCTGCCAGATACCGGGCAAAACCCAGGCGTCATCGCAGGATGATGGCGCATCACTACACAATGGAGAGTAATTCTATGGCAATTCCTGTTTATCTTTGGCTGAAAGATGACGGCGGCGCGGACATCAAAGGGTCTGTCGACGTTCAGGACCGTGAAGGCAGCATCGAAGTGGTGGCGCAGAAGCATAACCTGTACATCCCGACCGATAACAACACCGGCAAGCTGACCGGTACCCGTATCCATACGCCGTTCCTGTTCACCAAGGAAATCGATTCGTCCAGCCCGTATCTGTACAAGGCGGTGACCACCGGTCAGACCCTCAAGTCTGCGGAATTCAAGTGGTACAAAATCAACGACGCGGGCCAGGAAGTGGAGTACTTCAACACCAGACTCGAAAACGTGAAAGTGGTGAAAGTGAACCCACTGATGCACGACATCAAGGATCCTGCTTACGAGAAGCACAACCACCTCGAGCAGATCGAGTTGCGCTACGAAAAAATCACCTGGACCTACAAAGACGGCAACATCATTCATTCCGATTCCTGGAATGAACGCGCCACTGCATAAACCTGATGCGGGCAGGGATCCCTGTCCGCAATTTTTGCCGAACGTCTGCTGGCACGGGCTTTCAGCAAAGAACTCACAATCTGCCAGCCGACCGTATGCGCTTTGGTCCCCTTCACGGGAAACAGCGAGGGGCGGTAGCGTGTCCAGGAACCGACAAAGAGAGAGACTCATGGAAAATCCAGCCATCCTGCTGCGACGTCTGAACCCTTACTGTGCCCGCGCCATGGAAGGGGCGGCCTCGCTCTGCCAGACCCGCGCGCATGCGGAAATTCTGCCAGAACACTGGCTACTGAAACTGCTTGAGCAGGGGGAGGGAGACCTGACGGTACTGGCGCGCCGCTACGAGTGGGATATGGATGCGCTGTGGCAGGAGTTGCTCGGCTGGCTTGATACACTTCCCCGCTCTGTTCGCAGTCGCCCGCAGCTTTCAGACAGCATTCAGACGCTGATGCAGGAAGCCTGGCTGATTGCCTCCCTGAATGGTGAAGAGCAAATCCGTAGTGTACATCTGCTGATGGCGCTGGTCGGTAAGCCTGGACTGGCCCGCTGTGACGGACTGTGGCCACTGCTGACGCTGAGTCAGAGTCAGCTGGCTCGCCTGCGTCCATTGCTTGATGCACAGTCTGACGAACGTCCGGAAGTGCAGCAGGAAGCTGAACTGGCGCAGAGTCATGGCGGCGATGTGGCGTTTGTCGGGCGTCCTGTCGGCGCGCAGGTAAAAGAGGGCGAACTGAGCCCGGCACGACAGAATGCGCTGGATAAATTCACTCTCGACGTCACCGCCAGAGCGAAGCAAGGCAAAATCGACCCGGTGTTTGGCCGCGATACCGAAATCCGCCAGATGGTGGATATTCTCTCCCGTCGCCGTAAGAACAACCCGATTCTGGTCGGTGAGCCGGGCGTGGGCAAAACCGCGCTGGTGGAAGGCCTTGCATTGCGCATCGCTGAAGGCAACGTCCCGGAATCCCTCAAGCCTGTGGTGCTGCGCACTCTCGACCTCGGCTTGTTGCAAGCGGGCGCAGGCGTGAAGGGCGAATTCGAGCAGCGTCTGAAAAACGTGATTGACGCCGTGCAGCAGTCACCGGTACCAGTTTTGCTGTTTATCGATGAAGCACACACTATTATTGGCGCGGGCAACCAGGCGGGCGGCGCAGATGCCGCCAACCTGCTGAAGCCCGCGCTGGCACGTGGCGAACTGCGTACCATTGCCGCCACCACCTGGTCTGAGTACAAACAATACTTCGAGCGTGACGCCGCGCTGGAGCGCCGCTTTCAGATGGTCAAAGTGGACGAGCCGGACGATGACGCCGCCTGCCTGATGCTGCGCGGCCTGAAGTCCCGCTATGCTGAGCACCACAACGTGCACATTACCGATGATGCAGTGCGTGCTGCCGTCACACTCTCCCGCCGTTATCTGACGGGCCGCCAGTTGCCGGATAAAGCCGTCGATTTGCTGGATACCGCCAGCGCCCGCGTGCGCATGAGTCTCGACACCGTACCGGAACCGCTGACTCGCATCCGTTCGCAGATTACCGCACTTGAAATGGAGAAGCAGGCGCTGCTGGAAGACATTGCCGTCGGCAATCAGAGCCGCGGTGAGCGCCTGAGCGCCATCGGGCAGGAAGAAAACGCCCTTATCGTTGAGCTTGACGAACTGGAAACTCAGTACGGCCAGGCGCTGAAACTTACCGGACGGCTGCTGGAAATCCGCCAGGATATCTCCCGTCAGAGTGAGACTCATGCGTTACAACAGGAACTGAATGGTTTGCAGCAAAGCAACCCGCTGCTCTCTGTTGATGTCGACGTGCGTACTGTGGCTACCGTGATTGCCGACTGGACCGGCGTGCCGCTGTCGTCGCTGCTGAAAGATGAACAGACCGGGCTGCGGACCCTGGAAAATGAAATCAGCAAGCGCGTGGTCGGGCAGGATGTGGCGCTGGAAGCCATCGCGCAACGCCTGCGTGCAGCGAAAACCGGCCTCACGTCCGAGAATGGCCCACAGGGTGTGTTCCTGCTGGTCGGGCCGAGTGGTGTCGGGAAAACCGAAACCGCGCTGGCGCTGGCAGACGTGATGTACGGCGGCAAAAAATCGCTGATTACCATCAATCTGTCGGAATACCAGGAACCGCACACGGTGTCGCAGCTGAAAGGCTCACCGCCGGGCTATGTCGGTTATGGTCAGGGCGGCATTCTCACCGAAGCCGTGCGCAAGCGTCCGTACAGCGTGGTGCTGCTGGATGAAGTAGAGAAAGCGCACCGCGATGTGATGAATTTGTTCTATCAGGTCTTCGATCGCGGCTTTATGCGCGACGGTGAAGGCCGTGAAATCGACTTCCGCAATACCGTGATTCTGATGACCTCGAATCTCGGCAGCGCCCCTCTGATGCAGCTGCTTGATGAACAGCCGGACGCCACCGAAGGCGATTTGCACGAATTAATGCGACCCATTCTGAGGGACCACTTCCAGCCTGCACTGCTGGCGCGTTTCCAGACGGTGATCTATCGCCCGCTGGCGGAAGCAGCGATGCGCACTATCGTCGAAATGAAACTCGGTCAGGTCAGCAAGCGTCTGCACCGTCATTACGGTCTGACCACGCATATCGACGAGAGCCTGTTCGATGCGCTGACCGCCGCCTGCCTGCTGCCAGACACCGGTGCGCGTAACGTCGACAGTCTGCTCAACCAGCAAATTCTGCCGGTGCTGAGCCAGCAGTTGCTGGCCCATATGGCGGCGAAGCAAAAGCCGCAATCTTTGACGCTGGGGTGGAGTGAGGAAGAGGGGATTGGGCTGGTGTTTAATGAGGCACACGGAGGCTGAAATGCAGATTTGCATGATGGATTACGGCAACCTGTCGGCGGATGGCAAAACGGCGTACCTGAAATGCTACGGCATCGGGACGTTTGAAGTGCTGACGGGCGTGGATTTTTATATCAATAATCCTGACTGTGCCGACCATGAAAATGCTGCTATCCCGCCGGGGACATACTGGGTCACCGACCGGCCTGCCGGCAGCTTGTACAACCGAGTCCGGGCAGAGGCGATTGATGCCTGGCATGGTTACCGAAATCATCATTCCGAATGGTTTGCCCTTTTCAGCGATAAAACTAAAAGAGACGGCATCATGGTGAATGGCCTGAACCGTACAGGATTTCGTCTTCATCCTTTGAACAGCGATGGTTCAGGTGAATCCTGGGGCTGTATCACCCTGCGCCGGTTCAGTGATTTTCAGCATCTGCGACGTCTGCTACTGCAGAGAGGAACCTTCCCGGTTCCTGGCGGCAATGGTCTGAAGGCCTATGCCCGTATCGATGTGCGTGGCACCCCGGACTACAACCAGTGCGATAAAGAGACCGAAGAAAGAAAAGAGGCTGAGAAACGCCGGACACAGCAGGCTCTGAAAAAGCGAGCGGAGAATGTCGAATGAAAATCCTGCTGTTTATTGTGCTGTTCTGGGGCGGGATCCACTTCATTCCCGATGCATGGATTGCGGGTTTTGTGAAAGCCCATATCCCGATTAGTGGTGACGGAGAAGAAGCGATGGACAGCTTTGAGATGCATATCATCGTGATTAAAACATCGTTGTGTGCTGCCGGGGCGTTCCTCCTGATGAAGCTGCTTTTCTGGATGAAAAATCACCAAAAAAAATAATCTCTTTCTCACTTCCTGTGCCAAATGCTGGCCCGCGCCAGCCCTGACGGAATAACCGAATACACAATGGAGTCAACGCCATGAGCCTGACGGATACCCTGAACACGATGGTGACCACCGTCACCGGAAAAGCCCTGAACCGCTACCGCCTCGATATCCCTTCCTGTACGGCCGATATCGACGTGGAGGACTTCAGTGGTTCAGAAGCGATGAGCGAGCTTTACAGCTACACCATCAACTTCACCAGTGCCGACAAGAACATTGATGCCCGCCAGATGATGAGTAAGCCTGCGACACTGACCATGGGGGCCGGCAATCTGCTTTCCCTGGCGGATCGCAAGGTGGTTCACGGGGTGGTGACGCATTTCGAGCGTACCGGAGGTTCTGCAGATGAAGCGCAGTACTGCATTGTGCTGGAGCCGTTTCTGGCGCTGCTGGGCAATCAGTTCCGCACTCACCGCTTTTTCGTCAACAAGTCAGTACCAGAAGTGGTTGCAGAGGTGCTCACGGAGCATGGCCTGAAAGGCTGGGAGTATGAGTTCACGCTCAAAGCCGACTATCCAAAGCGTGAGCAGATTAACCAGTACCAGGAAAACGACCTCGCCTTCATAGAACGTCTGCTGGCGGAGGTGGGGATTTTTTACTTCTTCACCCTGCAGCCCGACACCCAGACCGAAGTGGTGCACTTTGCGGACAAGCAGAGCGCGTGGACGTTTGGTAAAAAGCTCCCGCTGAACAGCCCGTCAGGGGCGAATGACAATGCGGCGGATTCGGTGTGGGACGTGCATGTCTGGCATAACGTGGTGGAACGTTCAGTCACTGCCAGCGACTATAACCACCGCGAAGCCCAGAACGTCCTGACGTCCGTTCCGGCGGATATGACCCGCGGTGACGGGGAAGGGAATACCTACGGCGATGTGTACCATTATCGCCCGCGTCACCTTGAACGTGGCGACAAAATCACGCCGACGGCAGAAACAGGTAACTTCTGGGCACGCCTGGAGCATGAACGCTACCTTTCCACTCAGACCACTGTAACTGGCAGCAGTACCGACCATACCCTGGGCCCGGCTCAGGTGCTGACTATCACTGAAACGGCTATCCCCCCGACGCTGCCGCGTGAAACCGAAAACGGTCTTGTCATCATCAGCGCCGGTTACTCCGCCAGCCGTCAGAACGCGCTGAAGGTGGAATGGGCGGCCATGCCGTACTACGAGAACCGCTGCTGGCGTCCTGCTGCTAAAAAGCGCCCGGTGGTCAGCGGCACCCTGACGGCACGAGTGACCAGCGCCAAAGATAACGACATCTACGCCTGGCAGGATGCATCAGGCATGTACCGGGTGAAATTTGATGCTGATCGCGACGATAAACGACAGGGCATGGAAAGTATGCCGGTACGTTTTGCCAAACCTTACGGTGGTGACAAGTACGGCTTCCACTTCCCGTTGATACAGGGCACTGAAGTCGCCATCGCGTTCCATGAAGGCGATCCGGATCGTCCGTATATCGCTCACGCCCTGCACGACTCCCGTCACGTTGACCATGTCACTGAACTGAACAGCACGCGTAACGTTATCCGCACAGCTGGCCTGAGCAAGCTGCGGATGGAGGACAAGCGCGGCGAAGAGCACGTTAAGCTCAGCACAGAGTATGGGGGTAAGACCCAACTTAATTTAGGGCACAATGTAGACGCTTCCAGGAAACTTCGCGGCGAAGGTGCTGAGCTTCGTACTGACCGACACGTTTCTATCCGGGGTGGTGCCGGGGTGTTTATCACTGCAGATAAACAGCCGTTTGCCGGGGACAAGATGCTTTCCATGCAGGAGGCGATAGCCCAGCTTGAGAATGCACTGAGTATTGCCCGAAGCATGTCAGATGCAGCTGAAACCGCGCAGGCACTTCCTGCAGATATACAGAGCCAGGTGAAGTTGAGTGATGCCCTCAAAGATCTGGTGCAGCCAGGCATGGTGTTGAATGCACCAGAAGGCGTGAGTATCACCAGTCCGCAGGCAGTGCGTATGGCCTCGGGAAGCGCCAGCGTCGGGATTATGTCACAACAAAACACTGACATCAGTGCACTTAAGCGTTTTACGGTAGCTGCGGGTGAAGCCGTGAGTATGCTGGCCCGTAAGGCTGGGATGAAACTCTTTGCTGCTAAGGGCAAAGTAGAAATTCAGGCTCAGGATGATGCGCTTGATGCGATAGCCAAAAAGGATGTGACCGTAACCAGCACGGAAGGGCGGGTCGAAATCACAGCGGCGAAAGATGTTGTGCTGAAAAATCTGGATGGGTCTTTCATTCAGCTACAAGGTAAAAACATTATTTTGGGTTGTGAAGGTAATATTCTGTGGAAATGTGCCAATGCGCAGAAAATGGGTAGTGTAAGCATGAGTAGTGTTATGCCCCAGTTTCCATCTGGATATAGTGGGAAATTCACGGCATCGTCTGATGCAGGTGTTCCAGTTGCAGCTGCGGCATATATGTTGACATCGAGTAATGGGCAGAAATTATTTGGTAGAACAGACGAGAACGGTGAAACAGTCCCAGTTTACTCATCAAACCCGAATGAGCCTTTTGAACTTGAAATGATTCAAAGTGATTATTGGTACGATAGTGAGAATATTGTGGATAGAGTACATTGTTCATCATTTTCAGATATGTCATTCCAGGATGATGGTTGTCAATGCAGTGATTGTGAGGGAAATAAAAGTGCGTGATATGACTTTAAAGTTTAAATTATTGTTATGCATGTTGCCGGCTCCATTTTTTTCTTTTGCAAGTGGCACATGGAATGCTAAATCAGCACAAATGCAATGTGGCTCAGCTTTGGTAAAAGTCAGTGCTGAATGCCAGGTGAATCAGAAAAGCCCAACGGAGAATATATGCAAAAATTACCAGTTGGAAATAAAAAACGGCACGAATAATAAAGACTTTTCTTTGCCATACATCCCGAATAGCCAAAAAGTCCTCCTGGAAGGACAGGGTTATTCCTTTAATGATGTAGTTAAGCCTGGTGATTGGGTCCCCTCCACAATGAAATGCTATGATAATGAAAACATTGTGATCGGATACCATCTAGGGTTGGATGAAGAGGAGAGCGTAAAGGGTTCATTGTTGTCCTATATTGACGCCCCATTTATTGATCTTTCAGGTAACTTTATTACAGGTAACAAGCTTTCTGAGCTTAGATCTCGAGAGATAAAAAAACCATATGACAATACGAATATAGACTTTATTAGCAATCGCTGAGGTATGGTATGTCTGATTTATATGAGTATTTAAATGCCAAGAAGGGAAAAGCATATTTTGATGATCAGATTAAGCCATTTTCGCTAATCTCACTCTATCCGGATATAGATACATCCCGAAAGCTAAGAGGTAACAGCCGTACAACAGGAGATGCTGATAAAGATGTTCAAGATGCTATTATAGATATGATTATTACCATAGCTGTCCGCTATGGATTAAGTTATAAAGAGATATCATATATTTTATTAACAACTAAAGTCGAGTCCGGGTTTAACCCCGATGCGGCAGCAGGGACTACTAGTGCAGCTGGTTTAGCACAAGGAACAGTTGGTTTTATCAAAGATGCATTGACACAATCTGAAGACATTCTTGGTTTTCAGCTAGATCTTCGTAATGAAGAAGTTTTTGATGCTGAGAAAGGATGTTATGCGGTAATTTATTCATTTTTACTCAACAAGTCTAAGGTAATGGAGAGTTACACATCAGATCAAAGTGAATATTGGGAATGGCTTTATTTGTTGCATCATGATGGTGCCTATAGCTTAGGGAAATATCTGGATGGTACGCGTAAGAAAAGTGCAGATGGCAAGAAGTGGGCACTGTATATAACTAAGCATTTATCAGTTGTGGAAGGATTACTAAAAAATACTGAAGTTAATACTAAATTTAAACTGTCTACGGGAAATAACACAGCATTCAAAAACAAAAATTATATTGCTGCAATCTCTCCATTTCCAAGTTCAACATGCCCAAATTTAGTGTCAGACTATGAGAAATCTCTGGTTTTTATCACAGGCGTGACTGATGAAAACGGGATGACTGAATCAGTCAATGCTATCGCAGGTTCAGAAATTGTGTTTACTATTCTTGCTGATAATTACAAAGAATTAGCTAAAGCAACTGGTGGAAAAGACACCGATGAAAAGCATAAGACTCTAACTTATACCGTTAAGAAAGGTGACACTTTATCAGCAATAGCTAAGAGCCATGGCGTATCAGTTGAGAAGCTAGCAAGAGTTAATAAGATTCATAACGTAAACATGTTACGCGTGGGTACTAAATTGAAAATACCTGTAGGTAATCAAAATCATGGGTATGTTAGCCGCTATGTTTCTGAACAAACCAAAAAAGAGATTCTCAAAAATGTTGGAGTTGAAAATGCTAATGCTAAAGCGGCCATAGAGTATTCAAGAAGTCATATCGTGTTGCCTAAAGGAAGTAAATCTGCGGACTCAGAAAAAAAAGACAATGTAATTCACATTAAAACTACGACAACCGATAAATCTGTTAATAGTAGAACTGGAAAAGAGCCTGAGAAACATCAAACAGATACGCAGGGAACATCTAAAAAAATTGAAACAAATGCTGATTTCGTACCAGTACTGATTTTTGATAAAGGCAATAGTGATAAAAACAGAGTAAGCAGTAAAACTAAAGAAATTTTAATAAACATAGCTAAAAGTGCAGGGATTCACAAGGTTCACATTACCAGTACTCTAAGGACACCTTTGGAACAAGCGCAGGCGATGTATTCTAATGCTAAAAATTTAGGTGTGGATTCTCAGCATCATTACAAACCAGCTGGCTGGAAAGTAATTCAGGCAGGTGTGGCTGCAGGCATAGAAGATCGCAATAAAGCCATTCAGGCAATGGTTGATGAAATTAATACTCTTATGAGTGACGGGCAAGTAGTATCAAGACATTGCGTTAGTGAGGAAATATATGCGCAAAGAAATGTGGTCGACATTAGCAAGTCAAGGATGAATAAACTCGCGAAACCCTTTGATAAAGCAGTTAAAGCGTACATGAAAAGTAATGATGATATCTATTATATAAGTCCTTATGCTTATAACGGTGAGCCCGTTTTCCATTTGGAGGTGAGACAATGAATATAAGACTCATGCTTGTTTTTATTGTAACTCAGTTCCCTTTTTATGTTAATGCAAATATTTTAACAAATGGAGTTTATTATTCTAAATGGGTTTACTCAGAAAACAATATGGAAAAAGTGTATCCAATACTGTCTAATAAATTTAATCGCGATAAAAATGGGGTGTACTTACTTCCAGATAATGCGTCAATAATTGGTGATGAAATTTATCTACGAGTATCGGATGATACTGTAAATATATATTACAGGCAAGTGAATGATGATGGGGGCGTTGTGACAATCGGTCGTGGTGATGTCGATATTTTGGATGGTGTCTTCAGCATAAAAAACAATATATCAAATACTTTCTTTGATGGTAAGATTCCACCTGGGAAATTCTATATCAATTATGATTTTTCAGGGAGGGACACTTCTCCCGCCCAAAAGGAAATTATTCCTTTCAAGGTTGAAAGGCCTGATGCCTTTAGCGTAGATTGCAAAAAATATTTAAAGATAAATGGTTATTATGAAAATGGACTCCCTGATTACACGGAGGATGATATTTCATACAATACAAATATATTTGCAACCGATTCAGGAATTTGCGGCCTATTGCTTAATGATGACAATGTTCGGCAAATAAAAGAAGGGCGAATTCTTTTTGAAAAAATTCAATGAAACTTCTGCTTCTTGAGCTTGATCTTTCGACCAGTTAAATATTCTAGGGGATATTATGTCCAAAGGATTTGTATTGCTAGGAGATAAAACTACTCACGGTGGTGAGGTTATATCTGCATCTTCGACCATGATTGTGAACGGAAAGAAAGTAGCTCTTGTTGGCGACGAAATTAATTGCCCTGTTGAAGGGCATGGTGTTAATGCCATTATTGAAGGATCACCAGAATGGATCTCTGATGGCAAGTCTGTTGTTGTGGATGGCTGCAAATGTGAATGTGGTTGCCATGTTATCTCAAGTGCGCCGGATTGTTCAGTAGGATAAGTTATGAGCTGGGAGCGTCAGAAAGCCACAATTACTACAGAGCCAGAAGAACCGTCTCTGGTCATCTGGCTGATTGCAGGTCTTGTTGCTGTAATTGCTGGAGTGCTGCTCTTTGTCCTCCATGCCAATCAGTTTCTGGGTGAATTGCAAAAATTCAACCTCTGGATTGTTTCTGGGAGTCCTATTTTAATCTGGTTCATTACGATTTGTCTTCGTGGCTGGATGTATAACCATGCAATGGACCGTCATCAGTTTGAATCCGATGAGGCAGATTATGTTCAGCAGCAATGGATTTCCTGGGCTGGACGTTACCTGGCAGTTATGTATAGTCGGGTTATCCTGCCTGATGAATTGACGCCATCCATATTTCTGCAGGCTCCCAAAGATCGAGAGCAGGGTAGTTCTTTTAGTCGGGGAATAACGTTACCTGCAGGCGAAGATGTTTTTTCAGTATTGATTGGGGGCCTGGATATATCAGAATTACAGCGCTTATCTGACCTCCCTTTCCACGCAACCTTACTGACTGATTCACACGATCCTGATGAGACATTGCAGAGAGAATTTTCAGCATGCTGGCTCCAGTTAGTTGGACAGGCGTATCCCGTACCATTACTGACGATTTTTAAAGACCGGGCCTTCGATTGGGTGGGCGATCGCCTAAAAGCCCCTATTCTGGATGTTGAGCTTCTGTTGGTTCACCAGACTCAGGGAGGGAATGAGTACAGTGATTCGCTCTCGGCTTTAATGTTGACCTCTGATGATGTAGCAACGAAGTATCAGCTAAACCATCACGCTCGCCTGCTTCGGCCTATGTCGCTTGAATCAGCCCAAATGCTGAGTGAAGAGCTCGATACCTTTTTCTCAACCCAGTCACAGGCTATTGCTGCGCATGCAATAGTGGGCGACAGCATGAAGTGGGGGGGTGATTTTTCCACTCTTCTGGCCAGTGCAAAACAATATGAAGGTAATTGGAAACCTCAACAGTGCCACTGGCTGGAAAAGTATGCCGGACTTAGCGGCCCTTTCTCACCCTGGATCATGGCTGCTGTCGTCAGCGATATTGCTGCGCTGACAAAAGAAGATTGCCTGATGCTTTCGGGTGACAAAGAGCTGCGTTTTATAAATACCGTAACTACAGGGAATCAGATAAATGGCGAAGGATAGTTCAGTGTGGCGTGGTAACTGGGGACGCCTCAGTATTACCGTACTCATTACTGCCGCGATCGGATTGGCCATCTGGAAAAAGGGTGATGCATTCGGACTTACCAGCAATGGACTAAAGTTGCTGGGATTTGTGGCGGCGATAATCCTTCTGTTGCTTGTCCGTCATAGCAAAACCATTAGCCTAGCAATTAAACAACAGTGGTCTCGTTTTCAGGCGAAACGTAAAAGTGTCCTGCCTGCCGATGAGGGGCGCGTCAAGCAGACCGCACCACGCAATATCACCGTCGACACTATCCGCCTCGCCATGCGCAACCTCTACGGTCGGCGCTGGGGCAGTAAAACACGCATCCTGCTGATAACCGGCACCGTCGCTGAGGTTGAGCAACTGACCCCTGGCCTGACAGACCAGCTCTGGCAGGAAGACCGCGGCACGCTGTTGCTGTGGGGCGGTGACCTCAATACGCCAGCAGACAGTGCCTGGCTGAAGGCACTGCAAAAGCTGCGCCGCCGTCCGGTGGATGGTCTGGTATGGGTTACCTCGGCTTTTGACCAGCTCTCAGCGCCAGGACTGAAGCAGCCGCTGCCGGTACCGTCTGAAAGCACCATGGATTCCCTGTCTCATGCCATCAGTGCGCGTATGGATGAACTGGGCTGGAAACTTCCCCTGTATGTCTGGTCCCTGCATCCACGCTCCGGAAAGCCGGAAGGCCGGATTGTGCAGGCCACTGGCTGTTTGCTGCCTGCTGGATGCAGTCCTGAAACGCTGGCTGAACAGTTTGCAGCCCTGACGTCCGGGCTGACCTCGCAAGGTCTGCAGCAGACCTGCGGCGAGGTTAAACATCACTTCTTACTGACGCTTGCCGACCAGATTATTCGCGAACCACAGAGCGTGACCGCTCCGCTGTCGGTGATGCTCAATCCGTACCGCCCGCTACCGCTGGCAGGGGTGGTGTTCAGCCAGCCTTCTGCCGATGCTGAACGTGCCGTGCCGCACCACTGGGGCATGGATAAGCGCTGGGATGTTCTGCCTGAGTCCGTCCGGACGCTTCCTGCCGGACTGCGTCCGCGTAAACCGGGCATTCCGTGGCGCAGGGTAATGGCATCGGCTGTCGCCCTGGCGATGGTGGCATGGGCCGTGTGGATGAGTATCGCGTATGTCACCAACCGCAGTCAGATTGATGGCGCGAATGCCCAGGCCGCACTTGCCACCCGACAGAATCAGCCCCTGGAACAGCGCCTGCATGCTCTGTCTGAACTGCAGAAAACCCTGGCCCGTCTGCAGTACCGCGCTGAGCATGGTGTGCCATGGTACGAGCAGGCCGGACTGAGTCAGAATAATGCCCTGCTGGCCGCACTCTGGCCACGTTATCAGGACAGCGCCCTGCCGCTGTTGCGGGATGCGGCCGCTGACCATCTGCAGAAACAGGTCAGTGCCTTTAATGCGCTGCCGCCGGGCAGCCCGCTGCGTGAGCAGATGGCAAAAAATACCTATGACCAGCTCAAACTGTACCTGATGCTGACCCGTCCGGAACATATGGACGCCAACTGGTTCAGTTCGGCACTGTTGCGCGACTGGCTGAAGCGTGATGGCGTGAAAGACGGCGTCTGGCAGGGGATGGCCCCGTCACTGCTGTCGTTTTATGGCGCGCAGTTGGCGACCCATCCGCAGTGGAAGCTATGGGCAGATGAGAGCATGGTCAGTCAGGCCCGCTCGCTGCTGGTTCGCCTGATGGGCATGCGCAACAGTGAATCGACCCTCTACCAGAAAATGCTCTCTGAGGTGGCGCATCTGTATGCCGATATGCGTCTCGAAGATATGGCTGGCGATACCGATGCTGCTCGCCTGTTCAGCACCACCGAAATCGTGCCGGGGATGTTTACCCGTCAGGCATGGGAACAAGCGGTGCAGCCTGCCATTGAGAAAGTGGTGAAGGCGCGCCGGGATGAGCTTGACTGGGTGCTGACTGACAGCAAGCATCAGGTGAATACACAGGATGAGAGGTCCCCGGAAGCGCTGAAAAATCGACTGACGGAGCGTTACTTCGCCGATTTTAGCGGGGCGTGGCTGGCGTTCCTCAACAGTCTGCGGCTTCGCGAAACTGCCACGCTGTCGGACTCCATTGACCAACTGACTCTGATGGCCGACGTGCGTCAGTCACCTCTGGTGGCGCTGATGAACACCCTGAACGTGCAGGGGCGTACCGGGCAAACCGGCGAAGCGATTTCGGACTCTCTGGTGAAATCGGCGAAAAATCTGCTGGGCGGTGATAACAAGGGGGCTATTGACCAGCGTGCCGGTGTCTATGGCCCGCTGGATGCGACCTTTGCCCCGGTGCTGGTGCTGATGGACAAGAATCGCACGGGGGCACAGGAGCAGAGCCTGCAGTCATACCTGACTCGCGTGACGCAGGTGCGTCTGCGTCTGCAGCAGGTGACCAATGCTACCGACCCGCAGGCGATGACCCAGGCCATTGCTCAGACCGTATTTCAGGGTAAAGCGGTGGACCTGACCGAAACCCGTGACTACGGTAGTCTGATTGCCGCCGGTCTGGGCCAGGAGTGGAGCGGTTTTGGTCGCACAGTATTTGTTAACCCAATGGAGCTGGCCTGGCAGCTGGTACTGACCCCGGCGGCCGACAGCCTCAATGCCCAGTGGCAACAGGCAGTGGTTGCTGAGTGGAACAGTGCCTTTGGTGGACGCTATCCGTTTAACAACTCCGGCAGTGACGTATCACTACCGCTGCTGGCTAAATACCTCAATGCAGATTCCGGGCGTATCGCCCGGTTCCTGCAGACCCGCCTGAAAGGTGTTCTGCACAAGGAAGGCAACCACTGGGTGCCGGACAGTATCAACTCGCAGGGGCTGGCCTTTAACCCGGCGTTCCTCAATGCCATCAACACCCTGAGCCATATCTCGGATGTGGCCTTCACCGAAGGTAATGCTGGCATGAACTTCGAGCTGCGTCCGGGTACCGCCGATGGCGTGATGCAGACCGATATGATTATCGACAGCCAGAAGCTGACCTACGTGAACCAGATGCCCGTATGGAAACGCTTCAGCTGGCCTGCTGATACGCAAGCGCCCGGCGCGAACCTGAGCTGGATAAGCACTCAGGCCGGAACCCGCCAGTATGCGGACATTCCGGGTGCCTGGGGCTGGATCCGCCTGCTCGATAAGGCCGTGGTCAGCGCTTACCCGGGTGTTGGCAGCAGCTACAGTCTGAGCTGGAAAGCCCAGGACGGTCGCACGCTCAATTACACCCTGCGTACCGAAGCGGGTGAG
The DNA here is from genome assembly GCF_009825425.1 of Klebsiella sp. Lac1. Taxonomy (NCBI): domain Bacteria; kingdom Pseudomonadati; phylum Pseudomonadota; class Gammaproteobacteria; order Enterobacterales; family Enterobacteriaceae; genus Klebsiella; species Klebsiella sp. Lac1. Next base: position 2,961,956 of record NZ_VJZJ01000001.1, on the reverse strand, counting down.
GGGCCGCTGGCGCTGCTGAAACTGCGTAATTTCCGCTTGCCGGAGACTATCTTCAGCACAACGGTAGCGCCAGACACAGTCGCCAGCGCGGCCAGTGATACGGAGGAGGTCTACTGATGAGCACGCTGAATGCTTTACTGAGCGCCTGCCAGGCTGAGCAGGCGCCACTGCTTACTGCTACCCGTGAACGTGTGGCGCAGTGGGATAGCTGGCTGCAGCCGCTGTCTGGTTCATCGCCCGTTGGCGAAGATCCGGGATATGATGATGACTTCCAGCAGATGCGTGAGGAGGTCAACAAACTCTCCGGGGCAGACACAGAGCTTATCTGCCGTCTGGCGGAGAAGCAACTGACCACCACCGCCAAAGACATTCGTGTAGCCACCTACTACTGCTGGGCAAAGCTGCACCGCGAAGGCGAGCGGGGTCTGGCTGAAGGCCTTGAACTGTTGGCCGGGTTGATAGAACGTTTCGGCGCGCAACTTCATCCACAGCGTGACCGTAGCCGTAAGGCGGCACTGGAATGGCTGGCTGGATCGCGCATGACCGACTCTCTTTCTCTGTATCCGGAAGTGGTCAGGAGCGATGCTATACGTACCACCGGGGCTCTGTTGCTGATAGCCGGGCTTAGTGAAAATGAGCCGGATGAAACACGGCCGGAACTCAATGCGCTGTATGGTGCGCTGGAAAATCGTCTGCAGAAAGCGGGCGGCGTGGATGCGGTGGTGCCGCAAAACGCCAGTACCAGCGAAGCGTATTTCACAACCAGCCACAGTGATGCCCCGGCCATCGGGCGTATCACCTCCGGCCAGGATTTACTGGCGCAGGCCCGCACGCTCACCGAATACCTGCGCGAACAGCCGGACGGCTGGTTGTCAGCACACCATCTGATGAAGAGCCTGCGTCACGATACCCTGCGGGCTATCCCGGCTCCTGATGCCCAGGGTCGTACACGCATCGAACCGCCAAGGGCGGACCAGCGTGCGCTGCTTAAGCGCCTGTATCTGCAGCAGAACTGGGCCGAGATGCTGGAAACGGCAGACAGCACCTTTTCCCGTGGCGCCAATCATCTGTGGCTGGATTTGCAGTGGTACATCCATCAGGCGCTGACTAAATCCAGCCAGCAGACGTTGGCTGACATTGTCACCGCCGATCTGAAAGGGCTGTTATCACGACTGTCCGGGCTGGAGACGCTGGCGTTCAGTGACGGTACCCCGTTTGCGGATGAAGTGACGCTGAACTGGATCCAGCAAACTGTGCTGGACACCGTCGGCGGGTGGGGCAATGACACACCATCAGCCCCGGTAACCTCCGGTAACGATGACATTCTGGCTCTGGAGCCGGAAGCCGTGGTGCTGGCGGACAGTGAAGGTCCGGATGCGGCGCTGGCCTGGTTACAGAACCGTCCGGGCGTCACGACTGCGCGGCAACAGTGGCTGCTACGCCTGCTGATGGGACGTATTGCTGAGCAGTACGGTAAAAATGACCTGGCGGTGCACCTGTTTGCAGAACTGGGTGAACGGGCCCGTGAAGTGACCCTCAGCAACTGGGAGCCTGAGCTGCTGTTTGAGGTCCAGGCCCGCCATCTGAAACTCCTGCGTCTGAAAGCTGGTCGCAGTGAGGCTGATAAGACCCGCCTTACACCGGTAATGGACCAGCTACTTGCCGGGCTGATCGCTGTCGATCCTGCCCGTGCCGCCGTGCTTTGCGGTTAAATCCACAGGAACAAAAATAAATGGAAGATTTGACCCTGCGTTATTACGACGCGGAAATGCGCTACCTGCGCGAAGCGGCGAAAGAGTTTGCCCGGACTCACCCTGACCGGGCCGCGATGCTGGACCTGGATAAGGCTGGCACACCCGATCCGTATGTCGAGCGCCTGTTTGAAGGCTTTGCCTTCTCCATGGGACGGCTGCGGGAGAAGATTGACGACGACCTGCCGGAACTGACCGAAGGGCTGGTCAGCATGCTCTGGCCACACTACCTGCGTACCATTCCGTCACTCTCGGTGGTGGCGTTCACCCCCGCGCTTCAGGCCGTGAAGATGGCAGAAGTGATGCCCGCAGGGCTGGAAGTGTATTCCCGCCCGGTGGGGCCGAAAAACACGGTCTGCCGCTACCGTACCACCCGGGATGTGATGCTCAACCCGCTGAATATCTCAGGGGTGACCATGAGCACCGAACCTGACGGGCGTTCACTGTTGCGGATGCGCTTTGCCTGCAGCAGTCAGGCCGACTGGTCCCATGCTGACCTCAGCCACCTGAGTCTTTATCTCGGGGCAGAAGCGCCCGTCAGCAGCCAGCTGCACCTGATGCTGACCAGACGGCAGGCGGCCCTTTATATGCGCCTGCCCGGGCAGACCGACCGCATACGGCTTGACGGGTACTTCTCACCGGGCGGGTTTGCGGAGGAAGACGGTCTGTGGCCGAAAGGCGATACCGCGTTCAGCGGCTACCAACTGCTGCTGGAGTACTTCACCTTCCGCGACAAGTTTATGTTTGTCCACCTCAATGGTCTTGACGGTATGACGCCGCCTGCCGGGGTAGAGTACTTCGATATTGAAGTGGTTTTCAGTACGCCGTGGCCATCTGACCTGCCGGTCACCGATGACGCGGTTCGTCTTCACTGCGTGCCGGTGATTAACCTGTTCACCCTGGAAGCCGACCCGCTCACCATCACCGGACTTGAAAGTGAATATCTGTTGCGGCCCAAACGGTTGCAGGACGGGCACACCGAGATTTACGCCGTGGATTCGGTTACCGGCTCCAACCGGACCATTGACGCGGAGTATGTCCCGTTCAGCAGCTTCCGCCACAAAGGCGGGATGATGCGTCGTCATGCGCCGCCCCGGTATTACCACACCCGTGTAAAGCGCAGTGTGACCGGGCTGTATGACACCTGGCTTATCCTGGGCGGCCATCAGTGGGAAAATGACCGGCTTGTCGACCGCGAAGCCGTATCGCTGCAAATCACCGGCACCAACGGCCAGCTACCGCGCCGGGCGCTACAGAGTACGCTCCTTGACCGCTGTGAGCAGATAGTCGATACGCCGCTCTCGGTACGCAATCTCTGCAAGCCCACGCTGCCGGTCTATCCCCCTGCGGAAGACCGTTTCCACTGGCGGATATTGAGTCACCTGGGCTCCGGGTTTCTGAACATGATGAGCACGGCCGAAGTGCTGCGCGGGACGCTTGCGCTGTACAACTGGCCGGAAGATGAACTCAACACCCGGCGGCTGGAGGCGATTCAGCATGTGAAACACCACCGCCTGCAGCGGTTCGAGCAGGGCTACCTGCTGCGGGGGCTTGATATTGAGGTCACCCTCGACAGCGGCGGGTTTATCGGCGAGGGCGATATTCACCTGTTCGGCGAAATGCTCAACCGCTTCTTCGCGCTCTATGCCGACATGAACCAGTTTAACCAGCTCACCCTTTTCATTCAGCCAGAAGGAAAATGCATCCGGTGGAAAGAGAACCACAGTCCGCGCCTGCCCGGCTGATAGCGCAGCTGGGTGACCGGCTACCGTACATGAATTTTTACCGTTTCTGTCAGCTGCTGGAGCGGAGTCAGCCAGATAAACCGGTCGCCGGCAGCAACTGGCAGGTGCGCCATGAGCCGGTGCGCTTCCGGCCACATCCGGGAATGGGCTTCCCGGCCGCCGAAATCAAAGGCGTAGAATTGCCGGAGCATCCGCACCTGCCACCCACGGTACGCATCACCTTTATGGGGCTCTACGGCGTGGAGTCGCCGCTGCCGACGCACTATATCGATGACATTACTCAGCGGCGGGAAGGGTACGAGGCGGCTGCGGATTTCCTTGATATCTTCAACCACCGGCTGATTACCCAGTACTACCGCATCTGGCGTAAATACTCATATCCGGCGACCTTTGAGGAAGGGGGGAAGGATAAAACCTCGCAGTATCTGCTGGGGCTGGCAGGGCTCGGGATTGACGGTTACACAGACAGTATCGCCGCCCCGGCCTCACGCTTTCTGGCGCTGCTGCCGGTGATGCTGCTGCCGGGACGAACGGCAGAAGGCTTGGCCTCACTTGTGCGCCTGCTGGCACCTGACACACAGGCGAAAATCTGGCACCACGACAAACGCCGCGTGCCACTGAAAAAGCCACTGACCATGAGCGTCAGTCAGCCCGTCACCCTGACCAGCCGCCCGGTGATGGGCAATTATGCCACCGACGTAAACAGCCAGGTGCTGATGCGCCTGACCTCCACTAATCCGGAAGAAGTGCAGGGCTGGCTGCCCGGAGGAGAGCTGCACACAGACCTGATGGCGTTGCTGCATGTTTATCTGGGCTCGCGCCTCGATGTCCGCCTGCAGTTGTGTGTCGACCGCAGCCTGCTGCCGGACGCGACGATGAGCACGAAACCCAAAGCAGGCGCTGTGCAGCTGGGCCGCACTGCCGTGATGCGACCGCTGAATGCGGCTAAGACCGCATCACACCCCAAAACAATCACCATTAACCTGGGCCGCTATGAGCGGGTTCAGGAAAATCTTCACCGCAGGGAGACCGATGAACATGGCGAGTACCGCTGGTAAATTTCCTCTGGCTGCGCTGGTCGCCAGTATCACACTGATACTGGCGGGCTGTGGGCTGACCCAGAGCGTCACGGACGGCACTGTCGCCGTCACCAAATCGATTTTTTATAAACAGGTGAAAACGCTTCACCTCGATATTCGCGCCCGCGAGGCCGTAAACCATAATGCTGGCGGAGTGGCGCTGTCCACCGTGATACGTATCTACCAGCTCAAAGACCGCAATACCTTTGACAGCACGGACTATCCGTCGCTGTTCAAGGCTGACAGTCAGGCTATCAAAGCAGACCTGCTGACGGAGAAAGATATCCGCCTGCAGCCGGGTGGGGCGGTGATGGTCGATATGCCGCTGGAGGAAAGTGCGCAGTATGTGGCGGTGGCCGGCATGTTTATGTCGCCGGACCAGGTGAATAATACCTGGCGGGTGGTACTGAGCCGTGATGACCTCGATCCGGATAAAGCCCGTATCATCGAAGCAGGGAACAACCAGCTGATCCTTAAGGCGCTGAAAAATGAATGAGACTTCCCGTCCATCGTTGTATGAGACCCTCTTGGGTAATTTTACCGGCGGGCTTGCCCTGCAGCAGGTCAGTGAGCAGAACCAGGTCATCCTGTCCGTGCTCGACAATATGCAGCGCATCCTCAACTGCCGTGCCGGGACGCTGGCGCATCTGTCGGACTATGGCCTGCCGGATATGACCAAAATCCTCCAGGGGATGCCGGGCACTGCCCATGAACTGATGGGGACATTGTCTGCCGTCCTGCTCAAATATGAACCTCGCCTGAAAAAAATAGCCGTTGTCCTGCTGGAACAGAATGTCCCCGGTGAACTGCGCTATGCCATTGATGCTGAACTCAAAGGTATTGGTCTGGTGCGTTATGGCACCGAATTTATGCCCGAAGGGCGGGTCCTGTTGCGGCACCTGAAGCAACAGCAGTATCTCGACACGACAATCCGTATGTAAGGCCGGGTAGCACCATGTCAGTAAAATTACCGTGCCTCAAAAATCTTCCATAGCTTCAGACTCGTCAGATGGATATCTGGTCATGAATGACATTACCCCACATAAAATTAAAACCGGCGGCGATCCGCGTACCCTGCCGGATTATGCAGCCCTACGTGATGAGCTGAGTAAGCTGACCCACCCGGCACGCCCGGACGTCAACTGGCAGTATGCCGAAAGGCTCTGCCTTTCATTATTTGAACAAAACGGTGTTGAACTGCAGACGGCAGCCTGGTATACGCTTGCGCGGACGCATCTGGCCGGATTGTCTGGTTTGAATGAAGGACTGGCCATACTGGAGGCCCTGATCGGCCATCAGTGGGGCGCGCTCTGGCCTCAGCCTGTACATGCCCGTATGGAAATTCTCAGTGGCCTGAGTCAGCGTCTGCAGCAACGGATGCGCACACTCCTGCTGAATGACAGTGATCTCTGCCAGCTATATCGCGCGGAGCAGTTGCTTACCGGTCTCTGCGTCGTGCTACAGCGCCTGGAACTTAAACATCTGAGTCAGTTTGCTGCCTTGCGTACGCTGATGCACAACAATGCCGCCCGGCTGGAAAACAGTGATAACACCTCCGGTTGTGCCGGGGCGACCATCGAGCCGGGTATCGTGCTGCCTGCTACGGTAATGAATGGTTCAGGGGGCGCAACGAGCGACCTTGTCGGTCGTCCGCCTGAAGAGCGTCGCGCGCCGGATAGTACCGCGAAGTGGGTGTATGTCGCACAAGCAGAACAGCAGGCGAATATCGAAGTACAGGCGGCAATGCCCGCGCTGGTAAAAAAATCGCAATCCTTTGCCGCCGGGATGTGCACCATGCTGGTGGTAAGCGTAGCGACGGTGTGGGGTTGGCATACCCTGCTGCGGCCTGATCCACTGCAAACTCAGCTCGCAGCCTCACTGGCGCCGTTACCCGCAACACTCACACCTGCACAGCTGGATGCGTTGCGCCAGCGATCCTCGTTATCACCCGCGATAATCACACAAACGCAGCAGCAGCTTGCCCGACTGGACAAGCTCCCCCCTGACTGGAATATCGTCTGGAGCAGGCAGCTTCTGGAACAGGCTCAGACGCTTTGGCCGGAGCAGGCTAAACCTCTGGCGCAACAGTGGCAGCAACAACTTACTGCTGCTTCAATGCCGGCAGAAAATCTCAATGGCTGGTATCAGGGGATGACAACGCTACACAAACTGAGCGACAGGTTGAACGGGCTTGATGAGCAGAAAGGCAAATACATGACGGTCAGTGAGCTGAAATCGGTGGTCTTTTCCGCCATGCAGTCCTTTCATCAATCCATACCCGCTGAAGAGCAATTGCGGGCATTATCACAAACACCCGCTGGCAAACCTTTACCGGTTGCTGACAGGACGCAACTGGAGATGCATCTCAAGCAACTGGCTGCCCGTTATGCTGAAATAAAACAGCAGGCGTCGAAATAAAAATTATATTATTCAAGGGAGTTAGCGAACGGTGTCGGGTTGCGGCGAACGGCTAAGAAGTGTCCCCTGCAGGAATCGAACCTGCAACTAGCCCTTAGGAGGGGCTCGTTATATCCATTTAACTAAGGGGACGAAGCGGCGGGAGTATAGCGTTTTTTTCCTTGCCCGTTAAGCATCTATGGATTGACTGCTTAAACTGTCGCCACTTAAGGGTGTTTTTTGGCCTTGAGCCGCTCTTTTTTGGCGTTGCTCATGTCGTTACGAATCTGCGCATGACTGAGTAGCGCAAAAATAAACGTCCCGCCGCAAATGTTGCCAGCCAGCGTCGGCAGCGCGAAGGGCCAGATGAAGTCCTGCCACGGTAGCGAGCCGTTGAAGACCAGGTAGAAAATCTCGACGCTGCCGACCACAATATGGGTGGTATCAGCGAGCGCAATCAGCCAGGTCATCATGATGATCACCACAATTTTTGCCGCGCCGGCGGCGGGAAACATCCAGACCATGGTCGCCACCAGCCAGCCGGAAATAATCGCATTGGCGAACATTTCAGACGGCGTATTTTCCATGACCTTTAAACTGATCTCCTGAAACGCGCCGCGAGTGGCATCGTCAAAAATCGGCATCATATTAAAGGCCCAGGCCGCAATTGCCGTACCGACCAGGTTACCGATGAGCACCACGCCCCAGAGCCGTAACAGGAGGCCAATATTTCCGGGCGTCGGTTTATGCATGATGGGTAATACCGCGGTGACGGTATTCTCGGTAAACAGCTGCTGGCGAGCCATGATGACAATAACAAACCCGAAGGTATAACCCAGATTCTCCAGTAAAAAACCGCCGGGGAGCTCGCCCAGGTGGACATGGAAAATCCCTTTTGCCACCATCGATGCCCCCATCGACAGACCGGCGGCTACCGCTGACCACAGAAGAGCAAGGGCATCGCGCTCCAGCTCTTTTTCCCCTTCCTGACGGATCTCTTCATGGGTAGCCATCGCCCGCGAGGGCAGGCGCTCCTCGTTAACCTCAATCGGTTCGCCATCCTGTTTTTCATCGCTTTCAACCTCCACATCTTCGTTATGATGGCTGGCGTAAGGTTTGGGATCTGTCGTCATGGCATTTCCTCCTGCGTTTTTTTGTTCTCATAAGCGTAGCGATATTTCATCCGGCTGGCCCGGGATAACCTCCTGAATTTTTACTAATGGCAAGATTAGCAATACGGATATTGCAAAATATGTATAGAATCAGGGCGCAACAATTATGCCAAAGAAGGCTATGCTGAAAGCAGGCAGCAGATGCATCTGCTTCAGGCGGTATCGTAATGGAGGCGTAGTCCCCGGATTACCCACAGCAATAGCCAAAATTAACAGGGAGACACCTATGAATTTTCGCCTGTCGGCGCTTGCGCTTGGCGCCACATTGCTGGTGGGATGTGCCAGTTCCAGCTCTGGCGATCTGCCGCAGGGGCGTTCAGACCCGCTTGAAGGGTTTAACCGTACGATGTTCAACTTCAACTTTAACGTGGTGGATCCGTACGTGCTGCGTCCGGTTGCCGTTGCCTGGCGTGATTATGTCCCGCAGCCGGCGCGCAACGGGCTGAGTAACTTTACCAGCAACCTTGAAGAACCGGCGGTGATGGCAAACTACTTCCTGCAGGGCGATCCCTATAAAGGTATGGTGCACTTTACCCGCTTCTTCCTTAACACCCTTCTGGGGATGGGCGGCCTGATTGATGTCGCAGGAATGGCGAACCCGAAACTGCAGCGTGTTGAACCGCATCGCTTTGGTAGCACCCTGGGCCACTATGGCGTGGGTTACGGCCCTTATATGCAGCTGCCGTTCTATGGCAGCTTTACGCTGCGTGATGAAGGCGGTGATATGGCTGATGGCCTTTACCCGGTGCTTTCCTGGCTGACCTGGCCGATGTCCATCGGTAAGTGGGCGGTTGAAGGGGTTGAGACCCGTGCTCAGTTGCTCGATTCCGACGGTCTGCTGCGCCAGTCTTCCGACCCGTATATTATGGTTCGCGAAGCCTACTTCCAGCGTCATGACTTTATTGCCAGCGGCGGTAAACTCACGCCGGCTGAGAACCCTAACGCTCAGGCTATTCAGGGCGATCTGAAAGATATCGACTCGCAGTAAACAAAATTAAAGATGACAACAAAAAAGGGTGAACGCGAGTTCACCCTTTTTTTATGCTGCCAGATCTATCAGAAGCGGTAGTTGAAGTTCGCGCCGTACAGCCAGGCTTTGCCTTCAGAACGGAAGGTGTAAGGACCTTCTTTAATTTCTACGTGCTGACCGTGCATGTATGAAACACCCACGTCAACCGAAGCATCTTTGTTGAAGGCATAGGTGGTACCCGCGCTCAGCCACAGACGATCCTGATCCGGGATGGAGATAGAACGAGTGGCGGCAGGTACCGGGCTATCATCGAAGGCGATACCGGTACGGAAGGTCCAGTTATCGTCGTAGTAATAGGTGGTACCCAGCGCGATGCGGTAGGCGTCCTTAAAGCTTTCATCTTTATAGAACAGCGTTTGGCCGTTGCTGCCGGTCGCTTTCAGCTCCTGGAACTGGCTCCAACTGGTATAAGCAAGGCTATAGTGCACGGCCCATTTTGGCGCCACGCGGTTGTAACCTGACACTTCCCACATTTCTGGCAGGTTCAGCGTCAGAGAGCCCGGGATTGTCGAACCGCCGGTTGGGTAAGGGAAGCCCGGCACAGCCGTATTCATATTGCTACGATAATCACCGTCGAAATCGATTTTAACTTCAGACCGGTAGGTTAGGCCGTAGCGGTTGTTTTTGTCCACTTCATACAGAATACCCGCGTTCCAGCCAAATCCCCACTTATCACCTTTCAAGCGAGCAATCTGTTGATCCGCTGGAATCGCTGCGAGCTGCTGCGCTTTGGCAATCGCTGCTGGCCGCGCAGCAGCTGGTAAATTAGGCACCTGCTGCATAATCTGGCCCGCAGCGAGCATACCAGCATCGCCAGCATAACGTTCAATTTTCGCCTTGGCGTAGACCGCATCAAAGCCAAGACCAAAACTCCAGTGGTCGTTAAGGCGATAAGCACCGCTCAGGTTCAGGTTGACAGTTGTCAAATCTGTTTGGCCGCCCATCGTCCCGGCAGCATAATCGTCGGCGTACTCGGTAGCCAGACCGTAGTTAGAAGTAATTGAAGCCCCCCAACCAAACTGATCGTTAATCGGGGCAACGTAATGTAAATTCGGCACCCAGGCGGTTGGGGCAATATTGTCAGCATTCAGACTTTTGCCAGATGGCGACTTGCCAGAAATATTCACATCGGGATCAATAAATATCGCACCGGCGGACATCGTCGGGCGATCGAACATCATGATCAATGCTGGGTTACGGCTGGCATTGCCCGCATCGTCAGCAATTGCACCTTCACCGGAATAGGCGCGGCCCAGACCTGATGAAGAGAATTCATTTAACTGGAAGCCTGCTGACCAGGCCTGTGTTGAAACAAGTGCTACAGCCACTGCGAGGGCAGATTGGGTAAAGCGGGTTTTCTGGCTCATGCCCATAACCTCATTGAGTTATTTTTATATAAACTATGTTACATGCCGTAACAGAAGCGCGAAGTGTAGGGTCTGCTTTACGACAGAGAAATCAGACCAGTGCGCTGAGTATAGGTCTGACCAGATAAGATGTTGCAAGTTTGTTTATAAGTTTTTTCATTTGTGATACGAAAAAAGCGATCCAGTTGGCAAAATTGCCCTCGTCCGCCTTATCTAAACAAGGCATTTTTTGTTTTGGATCATTTTTAAGTGTGATTTCGGTCACTCAGGACCGTTGTCGCCATTAACGACTGGAGGCCGGGGGACGCCGCGCGTAAAATAACCTCATTATTTGTCTGGCACCTTGAGTGCATATACAGAGGAAATCTACGATGAGTAAATGTAGTGCTGATGAAACCCCGGTTTGCTGCTGTATGGATGTTGGCACCATTATGGACAACACCGATTGCACCGCCTCTTACAGCCGGGTTTTCGCCCATCGCGCCGAAGCGGAACAAACTCTCGCCGCATTGACTGAGAGAGCACGCGGCGTGGAATCTGAACCGTGCAAAATTACCCCGACCTTTAGCGATGCTGCAGGCGGTGTACAGCTGGATATCGATTTTGTTTTCTGCTGCGAAGCCGAAACGCTCATTTTCCAGCTCGGTCTGCGTTAATTTCTCCTCAACGCCCCTCCCGCCAGGGGCGTTATCTTCTCCCTCCTGTGTTTTGGCTCTCACTTTTTCTCTTCGCCGATTGGCTTAATGTAAAAAATTAGTTAAAACTGGTATCAGGTCAGACCACTTGGTTTTATCGGTTAACAGGGGAAAGTCATGAGTCAGGTATTACCGCTTGTCACCCGTCAAGGCGATCGCATTGCCATTGTCAGCGGTTTACGTACGCCGTTTGCCCGTCAGGCCACGGCATTTCACGGTGTTCCCGCCGTTGATTTGGGGAAAATGGTGATCAGCGAAATGCTGGCTCGTAGCGATATTCCCCCGGAAATGATTGAACAGCTGGTATTTGGCCAGGTGGTGCAGATGCCGGAAGCGCCGAATATTGCGCGCGAAATTGTCCTTGGCACCGGCATGAGCGTACATACCGATGCCTACAGCGTAAGTCGGGCCTGCGCCACCAGTTTTCAGGCCGTCGCCAACGTCGCAGAGAGCCTGATGGCCGGAACGATCCGCGTCGGCATTGCCGGCGGGGCCGACTCTTCATCCGTTCTGCCTATCGGCGTCAGTAAAAAGCTGGCCCGCACGCTGGTGGATGCCAATAAAGCGCGCACTCTCGGGCAGCGTCTGAAGCTCTTCTCCCGTTTACGGCTTCGCGATCTTTTACCGGTACCGCCTGCGGTGGCCGAATATTCGACCGGGCTGCGGATGGGCGATACCGCAGAGCAAATGGCAAAAACATGGGGGATTACCCGCGAGCAGCAGGACGCGCTGGCGCACCGTTCGCACCAGCTGGCGGCGAAAGCCTGGGAAGAGGGGAAGCTGGCCTCTGAGGTGATGACCGCGTACGTGCCGCCGTTCCGTGAGCCGCTGGAAAACGACAACAATATTCGTAAAAATTCGACGCTGGCGGATTACCAAAAATTACTTCCGGCTTTTGACCGCTGGCATGGCACGGTCACTGCGGCAAACAGTACGCCGCTAACCGACGGCGCCGCGGCGGTGATCATGATGACCGAGTCTCAGGCCAAAGCGCTGGGCTTAACCCCGCTGGGCTACCTGCGCAGCTACGCCTTTACCGCCATCGATGTGCGCCAGGATATGCTATTAGGGCCGGCGTGGTCAACGCCGCTGGCGCTGGAAAGGGCGGGACTGACGCTGGCTGATTTAACGCTTATCGATATGCATGAGGCTTTTGCCGCGCAGACGCTGGCGAATCTTCAGTGTCTGACCAGCGACCGCTTTGCCCGCGACGTTCTCGGACGCTCGCAGGCGACCGGGGAAGTCGATGAAAGTAAATTCAATGTTCTCGGTGGCTCCATTGCATACGGGCATCCTTTTGCTGCCACCGGCGCGAGGATGATAACCCAGACGCTGCATGAACTGCGGCGCAGGGGGGGCGGATTTGGTCTGGTTACCGCCTGCGCGGCCGGTGGCCTCGGCGCGGCGATGATTCTGGAGGCGGAATAATGGACATGACATCGGCATTTACTCTTGATATTCGTCCGGACAACGTCGCCGTCATCACCATCGATGTGCCCGGTGAAAAGATGAATACCCTGAAGGCCGAATTTGGTCAGCAGGTGCGGGCGATCGTTCGCCAGATTCGTGACAATAAATCCCTACGCGGCGCGGTGCTGATTTCCGCAAAGCCGGACAATTTTATCGCCGGCGCGGATATTAATATGATTGCCCGCTGCGCCACCGCTCAGGAAGCGCAAGCGCTCGCCCGCCAGGGGCAACAAATTATGGCGGAGATCCATGGGCTGGCGATTCCGGTGATTGCCGCCATCCACGGCGCCTGCCTGGGCGGCGGTCTTGAGCTGGCGCTGGCCTGTCATGGGCGGGTGTGCAGCGATGACGAGAAAACACGTCTGGGGCTGCCTGAGGTCCAGCTGGGGCTGCTGCCGGGCTCTGGCGGCACCCAGAGACTCCCCCGACTGATCGGTGTCAGCGGCGCCCTCGAGATGATTCTGACCGGCAAACAGCTTCGTCCGCGTCAGGCGTTAAAAGCAGGTCTGGTGGATGAGGTGGTTGCGCAATCGATTCTGCTGCAGACGGCGGTGGAACTGGCGCTAAAAGGGCGGCCGGCGAGCCGCAGTATGCCGATCCGCGAGCGGGTGCTGGCCGGACCGCTGGGTCGCAGCCTGTTGTTTCGGCTGGTGGCGAAAAAGACCCGGCAGAAAACCCAGGGCAACTATCCGGCCGCCGGGCGTATTCTGCAGGTGATTGAAAATGGATTGGCCCACGGCTGTAGCAGCGGCTACGCCGAGGAAGCGCGCGCCTTCGGTGAGCTGGCGATGACGCCGCAATCCCAGGCATTACGATCGATATTTTTTGCCAGCACCGATCTGAAGAAAGATCGCGGCGCCGATGCACAGGCCGGGCCGCTGACTCGCATCGGCGTTCTCGGCGGTGGTCTGATGGGAGGCGGAATTGCTTATGTTACCGCCTGTAAAGGCGGGCTTGCGGTGCGCATCAAAGATATTCAGCCCCGGGGAATTAACCATGCGCTGAAATACAGCTGGGATCTGCTGGATAAGCAGGTTCGCCGCCGCTATCTGCGGGCCAGCGAGCGGGATCGCCAGCTGGCGCTGATTTCCGGCACCACGGATTATCAGGGATTTGCCCATCGCGATGTGGTGATCGAGGCGGTCTTCGAGGATTTAGCCCTTAAACAGCGGATGGTGGCCGAGATCGAGGCACACTGCGGCCCGCAGACGATCTTTGCCTCCAATACCTCTTCGCTACCCATCGGCGACATTGCGGCGCAGGCCAGTCGACCGGGGCAGGTGATTGGCCTGCATTTCTTCAGCCCGGTCGAGAAAATGCCGCTGGTTGAAGTGATCCCCCATCAGCATACCGATCCGCAGACGATTGCGACGGTAGTGAAGCTGGCCAAAATGCAGGGGAAAACGCCGATCGTCGTGGCGGATAAAGCGGGTTTCTACGTTAACCGTATCCTGGCGCCCTATATCAACGAAGCGATGCGCCTGCTCATGGAAGGTGAACCCATTGAGCATATCGATAAGTCACTGGTGAAATTTGGTTTTCCCGTCGGGCCTGTTCAACTGCTGGATGAAGTCGGGATTGATACCGGAACCAAAATTCTGCCGGTACTGGAAGCCGCGTGGGGAGAACGTTTTAGCCCGCCTGCAAACATCATTGATGCGATCTTGAATGACGATCGCAAAGGTAGAAAAAATAGCCGCGGTTTCTATCTTTATGAGACAAAAGGGCGTACAAGCAAAAAACGGCCTGATGCTGCGGTCTATTCGCTGCTGGGCATTTCTGCGCCTCAGGCGCGCTTGTCCGCGCAGCAGATAGCCGAGCGTTGTGTCATGATGATGCTTAACGAAGCCGCGCGTTGCTTCGATGAACAGGTCATCCGCGGCGCCCGCGATGGCGACATTGGCGCGGTGTTTGGTATTGGCTTCCCGCCGTTTCTTGGCGGCCCGTTCCGTTATATGGATAAACTCGGGGCGGGTGAAGTTGTTGCCATCTTGCAACGTCTGGCCGCTCAGTACGGCTCACGGTTTACCCCATGCGAAAATTTATTGCGCATGGCCGGGCAGGGGGCAACCTTTTGGCCCGCTGCTGAACGGATGACCTAAGTTCTGGTCAAAGAAGATAAATCCGGCGATGAATGACGCTGTTGGCTGGCTGTTTTGTAAACAATCATTGACTATACTTACGCCATTGAGGTAAAAAACAGCGTTTCATTCGTTGGATGAATCAGGCACAATGCCCGGCCACCGGGTCGACTGCGTGCTATCTACGCAGGTAAGACTGCGGTGCTTCTGGTTAACAAAAGCGGTGCAATATGCAAGTTTTTATCATGCGTCACGGCGACGCTGCCCTCGATGCAGCCAGTGACTCGGTTCGTCCCTTAACCGTTTGTGGTTGTGATGAGTCCCGTCAGATGGCAACCTGGCTGAAAGGTCAAAAAGTGGATATTGAACGGGTTCTTGTCAGTCCTTACCTGCGTGCTGAACAGACGCTGGATGTGGTAAGAGAGTGCATGGACCTGCCCGAGAATGTCGACGTGATGCCGGAGCTCACGCCGTGTGGCGATGTTGGCATGGTCAGCGCCTGGCTTCAGACGCTGAACAATGAAGGTGTTTCAACGGTGCTGGTTGTTTCGCACCTGCCGCTGGTGGGGTACCTCGTCTCAGAGCTGTGCCCGGGAGAGACTCCCCCGATGTTCACCACTTCGGCTATTGCCTGTGTCACCCTTGATGCCGATGGTAAGGGCGAGTTCAACTGGCAGATGAGCCCCTGCAATCTGAAGATGGCGAAGGCTATCTGATCTGACTTCCCCGGAGCATCCGTATTACGGAAGCTCCGGCGGCTGCCACTCTTCAACTTCAATCAGCACCAGCAGTGCGGCGTCTCCGCCGTACTCTTTTGGCGCCTGATGAAAAGCCATGATGTGCGGATGTTGCGCAAGCCAGAGCGGCGTTTGCTGCTTGAGGATGAGTTTCCCGTGTCCGTGCATCACGCAGGCGCAAAAGACATGCTCGCGACGGCAGGCGGCGATCAGCGCCCCCAGCTCCTGCTTCGCCTGCTGCTGGGTCAACCCGTGCAGATCGAGAAACAGCTCCGGCGAATAATCCCCGCGGCGCAGTTTTTTCAGTTCAAAATGGCTCACGTCCGGGCGAACATATTTGACCGCCCCTTCGGTATTCAGCAGCGGCTGAAACTCATCGGAAAAATAGTGGCTGTTATCGGCCTGCTCCTGAAGTAAGCGCTTTGGCGGTACCTCGGTGATTTTCTTGCGCAGCGGGCGGTGCACGATGGTGTCTTGTTTAATCTGACGCGTGCCGGTCATTAACTGACGGAACAACGCCTGATCCTCGTCGCTTAGCGATGTTTTCTTTTTCATTGCCCACTCTCATCATTTCTTTTCGCTAGTTTACCCGACTCGGCCTCTGTTCAGGCAAGCAAAACGTATTTTTCCCCGCCCGCCCGACGTAAGAATGCTGATTTATCGCCGTCTTCGTGGCAAACTAGCCGCCGAATTTACAGTAGAGCGTGTCCTGGAGGATGGCGTGGATAAAATTTTTGTTGATGAAGCGGTCAATGAGCTGCATACCATTCAGGACATGCTGCGTTGGGCGGTCAGTCGTTTCAGCGCGGCGAATATCTGGTACGGCCATGGCACGGACAACCCGTGGGATGAGGCGGTACAGCTGGTTATGCCATCGCTCTACCTGCCGCTGGATATCCCGGAGGATATGCACTCCGCACGCCTGACTTCCAGCGAGAAACATCGCATCGTTGAGCGCGTGATTCGCCGGATCAACGAACGTATTCCGGTTGCCTATTTGACCAATAAAGCCTGGTTCTGCGGCCATGAATTTTTCGTGGACGAGCGTGTGCTGGTGCCGCGTTCGCCGATCGGCGAGCTTATCAATAATCACTTCGCTAGCCTGATTGACTACCAACCGCAGCACATTCTGGATATGTGCACCGGCAGCGGCTGTATTGCTATCGCCTGCGCTTACTCTTTCCCGGAAGCGGAAGTGGACGCGGTGGATATCTCCGTTGATGCGCTGGCTGTTGCCGAGCAGAACGTGGAAGCGCACGGTTTGATCCATCAGGTCACGCCGATTCGTTCCGATCTGTTCCGCGACCTGCCGAAAGTGCAGTACGACCTGATCGTCACCAACCCGCCGTATGTTGATGAAGAAGATATGTCCGATCTGCCAGGCGAGTATCGTCATGAGCCGGTTCTGGGCCTGGCTTCCGGTAGCGATGGCCTGAAGCTGACGCGCCGTATCCTCGGTAATGCGCCGGATTATCTCAGCGATGACGGTATTCTGATTTGTGAAGTCGGTAACAGCATGGTACATCTGATTGAGCAGTATCCGGACGTGCCGTTTACCTGGCTTGAGTTTGAAAACGGCGGGGACGGCGTCTTCATGCTGACCAAAGCGCAGCTGATCGCCGCCCGCGCGCATTTCGGCATTTATAAAGACTAAAACAACACGCAAACATGACGGAGCCGTGATGGCAGGAAACACAATTGGACAACTCTTTCGCGTCACCACCTTCGGCGAGTCGCACGGTCTGGCGCTGGGCTGCATTGTTGACGGAGTGCCGCCGGGCATTCCGCTGACTGAAGCTGACCTGCAGCACGATCTGGACCGTCGTCGTCCGGGGACGTCGCGCTACACCACCCAGCGCCGTGAACCGGATCAGGTGAAGATCCTCTCCGGCGTATTCGAAGGTGTGACGACCGGGACCAGCATTGGTCTGCTGATTGAGAATACCGATCAGCGTTCTCAGGACTATGGCGCGATTAAAGACGTTTTCCGTCCTGGGCACGCTGACTATACCTACGAGCAGAAATACGGCCTGCGCGATTATCGCGGCGGCGGCCGTTCCTCTGCGCGTGAAACCGCGATGCGGGTGGCGGCTGGGGCGATAGCCAAGAAATTCCTTGCTGCTAAATTCGGCATCGTGATCCGCGGCTGCCTGACCCAGATGGGCGATATTCCTCTGGCGATCAAAGACTGGGAACAGGTTGAACAAAACCCGTTCTTCTGCCCGGACCCGGATAAAATTGAAGCGCTTGATGAACTGATGCGTGGCCTGAAAAAAGAGGGCGACTCCATCGGAGCAAAAGTGACCGTGGTCGCCGACGGCGTGCCTCCGGGACTCGGTGAGCCGGTATTCGACCGTCTGGATGCCGACATTGCCCATGCGCTGATGAGCATCAATGCGGTGAAGGGCGTGGAAATTGGCGATGGTTTTGAGGTGGTGAAACTGCGCGGCAGCCAAAACCGCGATGAAATCACTAAAAATGGTTTCCAGAGCAACCATGCGGGCGGCATTCTTGGCGGTATCAGCAGCGGCCAGCAGATCGTCGCGAATATCGCGTTGAAGCCGACTTCCAGCATCACCGTGCCGGGCCATACGATTAATCGTCACGGTGAAGAAGTTGAGATGATCACCAAAGGGCGCCACGATCCTTGCGTGGGCATCCGCGCGGTGCCGATCGCGGAAGCCATGCTGGCGATCGTGCTAATGGATCACTTTATGCGTCAACGCGCGCAAAATGGCGACGTGACGACATCAATTCCACGCTGGTAATCGATGAAAAAAACCGTTATCGCTCTGCTGGCGCTCCTGGCCAGCTCTGCTTGCCTTGCGGCGACGCCGTGGCAAAAAATCACCCAGCCGATTAGCGGCAGCGCGCAGTCAATTGGCGCATTTGCGAACGGCTGCATTGTCGGCGCGCAGGCACTGCCGCTGAGTGCGACCAGTTACCAGGTCATGCGCACCGACCAGCGCCGTTACTTCGGCCATCCGGACCTGATCCAGTTTATACAGCGCCTGGGTAATCAGGTGCAGAGTCAGGGAATGGGGACGCTGCTGATTGGCGATATGGGGATGCCGGCAGGCGGGCGCTTTAACGGCGGCCATGCCAGTCACCAGAGCGGGCTGGATGTTGATATCTTCCTTCAGCTCCCGCAGACGCGCTGGAGTTCAGCGCAGCTCCTGAAACCCCAGGCGCTGGATCTGGTGGCTCGCGACGGCAAGAGCGTCGTGCCGTCACTGTGGAGCCCGCAAATCAGCCATCTGATTAAACTGGCGGCAGAAGACAGGGATGTGACGCGCATTTTTGTGAACCCGGCAATCAAGCAGCAGCTGTGCCTGGATGCCGGCAACGATCGCGCCTGGTTACAGAAAGTCCGACCGTGGTTCCAGCATCGTGCGCATATGCACGTTCGTCTGCGTTGCCCGGCGGGTAGCCTGGAGTGCGAAGAACAGGCGCCACCGCCGCCAGGCGATGGCTGCGGCGCTGAGCTACAAAGCTGGTTTGAACCACCGAAACCTGGAACAACCTCTCCTGTGAAGAAGACGCCGCCTCCGCTGCCGCCTTCCTGTCAGGCGCTACTGGATGAGCATGTGCTGTAATGGAAAGCTTTATTGAGCTGTTTATGGTGTCGCCGACGGTACTGGTGGCGCTGTTTTTTGTGGCCGTTCTGGCGGGATTTATTGATTCTCTGGCGGGCGGCGGCGGACTGCTGACGGTTCCGGCGCTGATGGCGGCAGGGCTGCCTCCGGCGCAGGCGCTGGCGACAAACAAACTGCAGGCCTGCGGGGGATCGCTTTCTGCTTCGCTCTATTTTATCCGCCGCAAGGTGGTGAGCCTGGCGGATCAGAAGCTCAATATCCTGATGACCTTTATCGGCTCAACCGCCGGTGCGCTGCTGGTGCAGCACGTCCAGTCCGATATTCTGCGCCAGATCCTGCCGGTGCTGGTGATCGGCATTGGCCTGTACTTCCTGCTGATGCCAAAATTAGGTGAAGCAGACCGTCAGCGTCGTCTGTACGGTCTGCCGTTTGCCCTGGTAGCCGGCGGCTGCGTAGGTTTTTATGACGGTTTCTTCGGCCCAGGCGCCGGCTCTTTCTATGCGCTGGCTTTCGTCACCCTTGCCGGGTTCAACCTTGCCAAATCCACCGCTCACGCCAAGGTGCTCAACGCGACATCGAACATCGGCGGGCTGCTGCTGTTTATCATCGGTGGGAAAGTGATTTGGGCGACCGGATTCGTGATGATGGCGGGGCAGTTTATTGGTGCCCGTGCCGGTTCGCGGCTGGTTCTGAGTAAAGGACAATCGTTGATTCGTCCGATGATTGTGGTTGTCTCCGCGGTGATGAGCGCGAAACTTCTTTATGACAGCCACGGTGCTGAAATTCTTCAGTGGTTGGGAATTCATTAATGCAACAGCAACACCATTATCAGCAGCTGATCGCTATTTTTGACGGCTGCTTTGCCGATGATTTTAATACCCGTCTGATTAAAGGCGATGACGAACCGATCTATCTTCCGGCAGATAGCGACGTGCCGTATAACCGCATTGTGTTTGCCCATGGCTTTTACGCCAGCGGTCTGCATGAGATTTCTCACTGGTGCATCGCGGGTAAAGCGCGTCGCGAGCAGGTTGATTTCGGCTATTGGTACTGCCCGGATGGCCGTGATGCCATGACCCAGTGTCAGTTTGAAGATGTTGAGGTGAAACCGCAGGCGCTGGACTGGCTGTTTTGCGTGGCGGCAGGTTTTCCGTTTAACGTCAGCTGCGACAATCTGGAAGGCGACTTTGAACCTGACCGCATTGCCTTTCAGCGGCGGGTTCACGCACAGGTTATGACCTTGCTGGAGCAAGGGATCCCTGAACGTCCGGCGCGCTTTATCCGCGCGTTACAAGAATATTATCAGACGCCGCCACTGACGGCAGAACAATTCCCGTGGCCGGAAGACCTGCAATAACGCCACGTTTGACACTAGAAGAGGAAAGACAATGCTCGCGGAGTTTGAATCACGCATTCTGGCGTTGATTGATGAAATGGTAGACCACGCCAGTGATGATGAACTGTTTGCCAGCGGCTATCTGCGCGGCCACCTGACGCTGGCGGTAGCCGAGCTGGAAGGGGGGGACGATCACTCTGCGAAAGCGATCAACGAGCGGGTGATGCATAGCCTGGAGAAAGCGATCGGCGCAGGCGAACTGTCGCCGCCGGACCAGATTCTGGTGCAGGGAATGTGGAATAATTTATATCAGCGGGCAAAGCAATAAACCTCTGAGCGCCGGGCCTGAAAATCCGGCCAGGTAGCGCGACGCCGGGTCTCCCCTGATGTCGCGCTGCTGTTGACTCAACCGACCGCTATCACTGCCGCCCGGCTTATTTTACCGCTTTTCCCTTCAGCAGTTTCCGCACCCATAATCGATTTGGATTCAGCGCCGCCAGCGTCTCTCTGTCCAGCGGCAGCGGTTCGTGGCTCATCTGCGCCGCCAGTATTTCCGCCGTCAGCGGGGCGGAGCATAGCCCGCGCGAACCCAGCGCCCCCAGCACGAACAGATTGCGATAAACCGGGGCCGTCGGCGCCAGCGTTTTGTGTTCGGCCAGCGTCGCGTACTGCGTTAACGTGGCGTCATAATCCGGTACATTGCCCACCATCGGTAAGTGATCGCGGGTGGCGCAACGCACGCCGCAGCGGGCGTCATTTCCGCTGGTATCCACCTCTCGCGCCCATGTCGCCTGCGGGAAGCAGTCGATCAGCCGCTGGCGGTTTTGCTGTTGATCATCGACGCTAAAGGTCGGCTCTGTCTGCCCACGATGGTAGCTGGCGCCGATGCAGTGCTGCTGATGACGTGGATTCTGTGGCGTCAGGTAGCCGTCGTAGCACAAGACCTGGCGCAAAGCTGACAGCGCAGGCGTGGTCGGAATATGGCTCACCTGTCCCCCCACCGGATACGCCGGCAGCCGTGCAGTCTGAGGAAAGTCGGTCAGATGATGGCCGTTTGCCAGCACCACCACGTCATGACGCAGCTGCTCATTGAGCCGCCAGCCGTCATGGTCAGCAGTCAGCGTTGTGACCTTCACGTTATATCGGGTGCGCAAACCCCGTGTCGCCGCCAGTGCTAAAAGTTCTGCCGTCAGCTGCTGCGGACAGAGCCAGCCCCCGGAAGGATAGGTGATTCCCGCGCAGCCGGTTTCCACGCCAGCGAGCTGTGCGACGGTTTGCGCGCTGACGGCAGCGGCAATTTCTGTCGGCAGGTCGAGGGCCAGCATCTGCGCGATTTTCTGTTCGCTCTTCTCGTCCCAGGCAAGCTGGGTGACGCCGCACCACTGATGGTCGAACATGATCGGCAGGGCATCATACAGACGACGGGCGAAGGTAAATGCCGCCGGGAAGAAGCGAGCCAGCGCCGGATCGTGCTGGCTAAGCAGAGGGTAGAGCGCTCCCTGGCGGTTACCGGATGCGCCTTCAGCCGGGGCGTTATCCGCGCAGTATAAGGTGACCTGCCAGCCGCGGCGGAGCAGCGCGAGTGCGAGCAGGGCGCTGGCGATACCGCCGCCGACAATCGCCGCATCGCGTTGCTGGCTGCCGGTTCGCGCAAACCAGGGTGTACGGGCGGGAATATTCAGCGTCCGGGTCATTTCACCAGTCAGCATTTCGCGTTTACGGCCGAACCCTTTGTGTTTGTGCATGGTAAAGCCCGCTTCCTGCAGGCCGCGACGGACAAAACCGGCGGAGGTAAAGGTGGCCAGCGTGCCGCCCGGCCTGGCGAGGCGGGCCATTGCCCCGAACAGCTCAGGCGTCCACATATCCGGATTTTTCGCCGGCGCGAAACCATCAAGAAACCAGGCGTCGACCTGCTGATTCAGCGAGTCATCAAGCTCGTGGGTCAGCGTATTAATATCCCCGAACCACAAATCCAGCGTGATGCGCCCGTCATCCAGCAGCAGGCGATGGCAGCCAGCGAGCGCCGGCGGCCACTGCGCCTGCAACTGTTCTGCCCACGGTGCCAGTTCCGGCCAGTGCTGATGGGCCCGGCGCAAATCGGCGGAGGTCAGCGGAAATTTTTCAAAACTGATGAAATGTAATCTTTGCAGGGTAGCTTCAGGATTATCACGGCGAAAAACATCAAACGCCTGCCAAAGTGTCAGGAAGTTGAGACCGGTGCCGAACCCGCTCTCGGCGACCACAAACAGCGGGTATGGATGGAGCGGGAAGCGTGCATTGAGGCGGTTGCCGCCGAGGAAAACGTAGCGCGTCTCTTCCAGACCATTGTCATTGGAAAAGTACACGTCATCAAAATCTCGGGAAACAGGTGTACCCTCAGCGTTGAATTCCAGGTTGGCAGGTTGTATGGCGTTTTGTTTCACGTAAGTTACTCGAATCTCAAGGCGTAGAACGATCTTAACGATGTGTGCCTGGGGGCGCAAATTTATACACAAAATGGCTGATCGGACTTGTTCGGCGTACAAGTGTACGCTATTGTGCGACTCGAAACTTAAAATAGTGTGACTTACAGAGGTATTGAATGAAACGTGCAGTGATTACTGGCCTGGGCATCGTTTCCAGCATCGGTAACAACCAGCAGGAAGTCCTGGAATCTCTGCGTGAAGGGCGCTCGGGGATCACTTTCTCTCAAGAATTCAAAGATTCTGGTATGCGCAGCCACGTATGGGGTAACGTTAAACTGGATACCACAGGTCTTATCGACCGCAAAGTGGTACGTTTCATGAACGATGCCTCTATCTATGCTTATCTCTCTATGCAGCAGGCTGTCGCCGATGCTGGGCTGACAGAAGAAGTTTATCAAAACAACCCTCGCGTGGGCCTGATTGCGGGTTCCGGCGGTTCTTCTAAATCTCAGGTGTTCGGCGCAGATGCGATGCGTAGCCCGCGCGGCCTGAAAGCCGTCGGTCCTTACGTTGTAACCAAAGCGATGGCTTCTGCGGTATCCGCTTGCCTCGCCACTCCGTTCAAAATCCACGGCGTGAACTATTCCATCAGCTCCGCTTGCGCGACCTCAGCACACTGTATCGGCAGCGCGGTTGAACAAATTCAGCTTGGCAAACAGGACATCGTTTTTGCGGGCGGCGGTGAAGAGCTGTGCTGGGAAATGGCCTGTGAATTCGACGCCATGGGCGCACTGTCCACCAAATACAACGAAACGCCGGATAAAGCGTCCCGTACTTATGATGCGCACCGCGATGGCTTTATTATCGCCGGCGGCGGCGGTATGGTTGTGGTTGAAGAGCTGGAGCATGCTCTGGCGCGCGGCGCGCACATTTATGCGGAAGTGGTCGGCTACGGCGCGACTTCTGACGGCGCGGACATGGTTGCTCCGTCTGGTGAAGGCGCAGTGCGTTGCATGAAACAGGCGATGGCCGGTGTCGACACGCCGATTGACTACCTGAACTCCCACGGGACTTCGACTCCGGTCGGCGACGTGAAAGAACTGGGTGCCATTCGCGAAGTCTTCGGCGACCACAGCCCGGCTATCTCCGCGACCAAAGCGATGACCGGCCACTCCCTGGGCGCCGCGGGCGTACAGGAAGCGATCTACTCTCTGCTGATGCTGGAACACGGCTTTATTGCGCCAAGCATTAACATCGAAGAGATGGATGAGCAGGCAGCGGGTCTGAACATCGTCACCAAACCGACCGAGCAAGCGCTGACGACCGTGATGTCCAACAGCTTCGGTTTCGGCGGCACCAACGCCACGCTGGTGATGCGTAAACTCACAGCGTAAGCGGCTGGTTTTTCAAGCGATATGTTCAAAGGGAGCCTGCTGGCTCCCTTTTTGTCGTCTTGACAGGGCCGGACCTCTGCAGGCAAACTGCTGCAAAACATTATCACCCCGATAATGCGTAAGCGTTTAACGTCATCCAACGCGCCTTAACCCTGATAATCAGGTGGAGGGGGCGTGGCTATGACCTCGCCTTACTCTGCGAACTGGAGTAAAGCATGTCCGCAGCGACTGAAACAACACATACCTCTGCAGCGAATATTCCCTTATTTCGTATTACCTTTGCCGTTTTTCTGACCTACATGACCGTGGGCCTGCCGCTACCCGTGATCCCGCTTTTTGTCCACCATGAGCTGGGTTTCGGTAACACGATGGTGGGCCTTGCGGTGGGCATTCAGTTTCTGGCGACGGTGCTGACCCGGGGCTACGCGGGTCGTCTGGCCGATCAGCATGGCGCCAAACGCTCGGTGTTGCAGGGCATGTTCGCCTGCGCATTAGCCGGGGCGGCGTGGCTGCTGGCCGCGTTACTGCCGGTTTCCGCGCTGGCGAAATTTGCGCTGCTGGTGCTCGGGCGTTTGATCCTCGGATTTGGCGAAAGCCAGCTGTTGACCGGAAATCTGAGCTGGGGGCTGGGGCTGGTTGGCCCTGCGCGTTCAGGCAAGGTCATGTCCTGGAACGGGATGGCGATGTATGGCTCATTGGCGGTGGGCGCGCCGCTGGGGTTGATTATCTACTCGCACTTTGGCGTTGCGGTTCTCGCCTGCGTCACGATGGGACTACCGCTGCTGGCGCTGGCAATCAACGGCACGGTCAGTAAAGTGCCGGCGCACGGGGGAGAGCGACCCTCGTTGTGGAGCGTCGTCGGTATGATCTGGCGTCCGGGCATCGGCCTGGGGCTGCAAGGGGTGGGATTTGCCGTGATTGGCACCTTCGTTTCACTCTATTTCGCCAGCCGCGGCTGGGCGATGGCGGGCTTCACGCTGACCGCGTTCGGCGGTGCCTTTGTGCTGATGCGTATTCTGTTCGGCTGGATGCCGGACCGCTTCGGCGGCATAAAAGTGGCGATGGCGTCGCTGCTGATCGAGGCCATTGGCCTGACGCTGCTGTGGCTGGCGCCGGATGCCTGGGTTGCCCTGGCCGGGGCGGCTTTGACCGGCTGCGGCTGCTCGCTCATCTTCCCGTCTCTCGGCGTGGAAGTCGTCAAACGCGTACCGGCTCAGGTGCGGGGGACCGCGCTCGGCGGCTATGCGGCTTTTCAGGATATTTCATACGGTGTCACCGGCCCGCTTGCCGGGCTGCTCGCCACGTCGCTGGGCTACTCTTCCGTCTTTCTGGCGGGGGCGATATGCGCGGTTCTGGGCATTCTCATGACGCTGTTCTCCCTGCGTAAATAACCCGCTTCCCGCACTTCGGCGAGGGAGTGCGGTCAACCATGCTGGCGCCGCTATGACCTGGAGCGCAAGGATGAATTTATGCCGGGCGTGCGGACCGGGGTGGGGGCGTCATGGCCTTGTCGAGACTCAAACGCCCGCATCGCGCGGGCGTTTGAGTTTAAAGAATACCGTCAGCGATAACCCCGTCAGGCGGCGAGCAACGCGGAATTACATCACCAGCCAGAGCAGAGCGAGTAGCAGTATCAGTACCAGAACAATCACTCCCGGCTTTTTGAGCCGCCTGGTGAGCGAAGAGGGTTCCGGAGGCAGCGCGGGGATGGCCAGCGTGTCTTGCGCCCGGGCGACACGAAGCACAAAGATCTTATTCAGTAGCGTCAGAATCTGCGTTGCGCTCAATGCCGTTTGCGGCGTGACGTGCCAGTTATGCTCGGCAAAATCGACGATCTTTTGCCACTCCTGAACTTCCAGCGGCTGCTTCAGCGCCGCCTGCAGGGAGGTCAGGGTCGGGGCTGACTGCGTGCTCAGCGTCTGGCGCGCGTGTAGCCAGTAAGAGAGGGGAGTGAAGTGGGTCGCCGGAATCAGCTCACCGGTTTTCACACCGCACAGCTCCAGCATTGACTGCCAGATAAGTTTCCCGGGTTCGCCGGTTGCGGCGGCAAGGCGGCTTACCTGCTGGTTAAGCGTATTGTGCTCCGCGGGCAGCAGCGGGCGCAGAGTCGGCGGTCGCTGCAGCGGTTGCGGGATCGACAGCTGGCCGTTTTGCAGGAGCTGCAGCACATTTTGCAGTTGCTCCTGGGTCAGCGCGTGCAGCGTCGTTTGCCCATAATGCTGGCGAATATAATCGCTCACTGCCTGGCGGTTGTTTCCCTGGCTCAGCAACTCGCTTAACTGCGCCAGAACCTGGCGCTGATGGTGGTTTTGCTGCGCTACGGTTAAGCGTTGATTCAGGTTGTTTTCGGCGGCGCTAAAGTGGCACGCCAGCAGCGCTTCATCGCCTTTGAGCCCCAGATCGTGCTTGATTCCCGCCCACACTTCCGCGCTCTGTTGCGAGGTTAACGCCACCAGGCGCGTAATCAGTCGCTCGAGAACGGTACGTTGTTGCATGGTCAGCGCGGGCTCTCCGGCGACGGAAGCGCCGGTCCCCGGGGGACGATCGGACATACCTGAAACGGGTTGCGTCATATTAATCCTTTCCGTATTGCTGTACAGAGGCCCGGTGATGATGTTCCTGGCGGCGAGATTATGGCACACTTCCCCGGTTTACTCTCGTTCTCAGACAGGTACTGAACCGTGAAAATCCTCGTTGATGAAAATATGCCCTATGCCCGCGAGCTTTTTAGTCGCCTGGGCGAAGTCGAGGCGGTCCCCGGCCGTCCCGTCCCCGTCGATGCGCTGACCGGCGCCGATGCGTTGATGGTGCGCTCGGTCACGAAAGTCAATGAAGCGCTGCTCGCCGGCAAGGCAATTCAATTCGTTGGCACCGCGACAGCCGGTACCGACCATGTCGATCGGGCGTGGCTGCAGCAGGCCGGAATTGGCTTCTCTGCCGCGCCGGGTTGCAACGCGATTGCGGTCGTGGAATATGTTTTCTCGGCGCTGCTGATGCTGGCCGAGCGCGACGGTTTCGCGCTGACCGATCGTACCGTCGGGATCGTTGGCGTCGGCAACGTTGGTGGGCGCCTGCAAAAGCGTCTGGAAGCGCTGGGGATCAAAACGCTGTTATGCGATCCGCCGCGTGCCGAACAGGGAGATGAAGGCGACTTCCGCACTCTGGATGAGCTGGTAGAGGAAGCGGACGTTCTGACGTTCCACACGCCTTTATATAAAGAAGGCCGCTATAAAACCCTGCACCTGGCGGATGAGGCGCTGATTCGCCGTCTGAAACCGGGAAGCGTGCTGATTAACGCCTGCCGCGGGCCGGTGGTGGATAACGGCGCGCTGCTGGCCTGCCTGCAAAGCGGGCAAGCGTTGAGCGTGGTGCTCGATGTCTGGGAACCTGAGCCGGATTTGAACCTTGCGCTGCTGGATCGCGTAGATATTGGCACCCCGCACATTGCGGGCTACACCCTCGAAGGGAAAGCGCGCGGGACGACGCAGGTTTTTGAAGCCTACAGCGCCTTTATCGGTCATCCGCAGCAGGTGGCGCTGGATACGCTGCTGCCTGCCCCGGAATTTGGCCGTATCACCCTGCACGGTGCGCTCGATCAGTCAACGCTGAAACGATTGGTGCATTTGGTGTATGATGTGCGCCGCGATGATGCGCCGCTGCGAAAAGTGGCCGGCGTACCGGGTGAATTTGACAAGCTGCGCAAAAATTATCAGGAACGCCGTGAATGGTCATCACTGTACGTGCAGTGCAGCGATGTGCAGGCGGCGGCGACGCTGCGACAGCTCGGTTTTAATGCCGTCCATCACCCCATTCGTTAATATCTTCTTAATGACCCTGTTGGATACTCCTGCAGGGTCGCTTTTCTCTGGAGTAAACCACCATGTCTGAAGGCTGGAATATTGCCGTACTGGGCGCAACGGGCGCCGTCGGCGAAGCCCTGCTCGACACCCTTGCTGAACGTCAGTTCCCGGTGGGGGAGATCTATGCGCTGGCGCGCACTGAGAGCGCGGGAGAGCACCTGCGTTTTAGCGGTAAGTCAGTGATCGTGCAGGATGCTGCCGTATTTGACTGGACCCAGGTACAGCTGGCCTTTTTTGCCGCCGGCGTTGAAGCGAGCGCGGCCTATGTTGACGATGCGACCAATGCCGGTTGTCTGGTTATCGATCTCAGCGGTCTGTTCGCGCTGGAGCCGGACGTGCCGCTGGTGGTGCCGGAAGTGAACCCGTTTGTGCTGGCCGATTACCGCAATCGCAACGTCATCGCCGTTCCCAACAGTCTGACCAGTCAGCTGCTGACGGCGCTGAAACCGCTGATCGATGAGGGCGGCCTGTCGCGTATTAGCGTGACCAGCCTGATTTCCGCTTCCGCATACGGCAAAAAAGCCGTGGATGCGCTGGCAGGGCAGAGCGCGAAGCTGCTCAACGGTATCCCCATCGATGAGGAAGATTTCTTTGGCCGTCAGCTGGCGTTTAACATGCTGCCGCTACTGCCGGATCGCGAAGGCAGCGTGCGCGAAGAGCGCCGTATTGTCGATGAAGTTCGCAAGATCCTCCAGGATGAAGGATTGATGGTTTCAGCCAGTATCGTGCAGTCGCCGGTATTCTACGGTCATGCGCAGATGGTGAACTTCGAAGCGATGCGTCCGCTGGCGGCAGAAGAGGCCCGCGATGCCTTCGCTCGCGGCGAAGATATTGAGCTGTCCGCTGAGCGCGAGTTCCCGACTCAGGTCGGCGATGCTTCAGGTACCGCGCAGCTCTCCGTTGGCTGTGTGCGCAATGATTACGGGATGCCGGAACAGATTCAGTTCTGGTCCGTTGCCGATAACGTGCGCTTTGGCGGCGCGCTGATGGCGGTGAAAATCGCTGAGAAACTGGTGCAGGAGTATTTGTACTGATGTCAGAGATGGAGCAGCAGCCGGTCTATAAAATCGCGCTGGGCATCGAGTACGACGGCAGCAAATATTACGGCTGGCAGCGGCAAAATGAAGTTCGCAGCGTGCAGGAGAAGCTGGAAAAGGCGCTCTCGCAGGTGGCAAATGAAGCGATTAACGTATTCTGCGCCGGTCGCACCGACGCCGGTGTTCATGGCACCGGCCAGGTGGTGCATTTTGAGACCCACGCGCTGCGCAAAGACGCGGCCTGGACACTGGGTGTCAATGCGAATTTGCCGGGTGATATCGCCGTCCGCTGGGTGAAACATGTCCCGGACGATTTTCACGCCCGCTTCAGCGCCACGGCGCGCCGCTACCGTTACGTCATCTATAATCACCGTCTGCGTCCGGCGGTGTTAAGCCAGGGCGTAACGCATTATCATCAGCCTCTGGATGCGGAGCGGATGCAGCGCGCCGCCCAGTGTTTGCTGGGGGAAAATGATTTCACCTCATTTCGCGCGGTGCAGTGCCAGTCGCGCACGCCGTGGCGGAATATTAACCATATTAGCGTCACGCGGTATGGCGCGTATGTGGTGGTGGATATCAAAGCGAATGCCTTTGTACATCATATGGTAAGAAACATTGTCGGCAGCCTGATGGAAGTGGG
The DNA here is from genome assembly GCF_009825425.1 of Klebsiella sp. Lac1. Classification (NCBI taxonomy): domain Bacteria; kingdom Pseudomonadati; phylum Pseudomonadota; class Gammaproteobacteria; order Enterobacterales; family Enterobacteriaceae; genus Klebsiella; species Klebsiella sp. Lac1. Next base: position 2,932,164 of record NZ_VJZJ01000001.1, on the reverse strand, counting down.
GGCCGGTAACCAGCCGGAGAGCTGGATTGCAGAACTTCTGGCGGCGAAAGACAGGAAGCTGGCCGCCGCGACGGCAAAAGCAGAAGGGTTGTATCTGGTGTCGGTGGATTATCCGGCCCGCTACGATCTGCCGGTGATGCCGATGGGCCCGCTGTTCCTGGCGGACTAACATTAACGCTTTATCCTTCAGGCTGTCTGTTTGTTGGCTGCATCTGAGCGTTCCGGTCGGCGATTTTTTTCTGCGGCCGGAAACGACCGGTTTGTCGCCGCACGGCATCCTGGCCGATTTTGTGTCGTGTCATTAAGGACTCATACAATATGGACCTGATTCGCTTTTTAATTGATTTCATCCTGCATATTGATGTGCATCTGGCTGAGCTGGTTGCCGATTACGGTATCTGGGTTTACGCTATTTTGTTCTTGATTCTGTTTTGCGAAACGGGTCTGGTGGTGACGCCATTCCTGCCCGGTGATTCGCTGCTGTTCGTGGCCGGTGCGCTGTCGGCGCTGCCGACGAACGATCTGAACGTGCATCTGATGGTAGTATTGATGGTCATTGCGGCCATTGTCGGCGATGCGCTGAACTACACTATCGGACGGCTGTTTGGCGAAAAGCTCTTCAGTAACCCCAACTCGAAGATTTTCCGTCGCAGCTACCTGGATAAAACCCATTCGTTCTATGAGCGCCACGGCGGCAAAACGATTATCCTTGCGCGTTTTGTGCCGATCGTCAGAACCTTCGCGCCGTTTGTGGCGGGAATGGGCCATATGTCCTATCGTCATTTTGCCGCGTATAACGTGGTTGGCGCGCTGCTGTGGGTTCTGCTGTTTACCTACGCAGGCTACCTGTTCGGCGATTTGCCGATCGTTCAGCAAAACCTGAAGCTGCTGATTGTCGCTATTATTGTTCTGTCGGTGCTGCCAGGGGTCATTGAAATTATTCGCCACAAACGCGCAGCGGCGAAGCAGACGAAATAAGCCTCCAGCCTTTATCTTCTTCGGGCGGCGCGTCGTTGCCCGAAGAGGGAAGTGTGAGCGGTACGACCACTTTTTTATCCCATGTTACGGGATGTTATGATTTAATGTGCAACATTCATGGTCTGTAAGGGTCAAAAATGGCATTATGCGCCCCTTACGACAAAACTGGCATTGACCAGGTTCAGGCAGAAAGGTTATCAATGAGCTGGATTGAACGAATTAAAAGCAATATCACTCCCACCCGCAAGGCGAGCATTCCTGAGGGTGTATGGACTAAGTGCGACAGCTGCGGGCAGGTTCTGTACCGCGCGGAGCTGGAGCGCAACCTGGAGGTTTGCCCTAAGTGCGATCACCACATGCGTATGTCGGCGCGTAATCGCCTGCATAGCCTGTTGGACGAAGGTTCCCTGGTGGAGCTGGGAAGCGAGCTCGAGCCGAAAGATGTGCTGAAGTTCCGCGATTCGAAAAAATACAAAGACCGTCTGGCGTCGGCTCAAAAAGAGACCGGTGAAAAAGATGCGCTGGTGGTCATGAAGGGCACTCTGCACGAGATGCCGGTTGTCGCAGCAGCATTCGAATTCTCCTTTATGGGCGGTTCGATGGGGTCGGTTGTTGGCGCGCGCTTCGTGCGCGCGGTAGAACAGGCGCTGGAAGATAATTGCCCGCTGGTTTGCTTCTCCGCTTCCGGCGGCGCGCGTATGCAGGAAGCGCTGATGTCGCTGATGCAGATGGCGAAAACGTCAGCCGCGCTGGCAAAAATGCAGGAGCGTGGCCTGCCGTATATCTCCGTGCTGACCGACCCGACCATGGGCGGCGTATCGGCGAGCTTCGCGATGCTGGGCGATCTCAACATTGCAGAGCCGAAAGCCCTGATCGGCTTTGCAGGTCCTCGCGTTATCGAGCAGACCGTACGTGAGAAACTGCCGCCGGGCTTCCAGCGCAGTGAGTTCCTGATTGAAAAAGGGGCGATCGATATGATCGTTCGTCGCCCGGAAATGCGTCTGAAGCTGGCCAGCATTCTGGCGAAGCTGATGAATCTTCCGGCGCCCAGTCAGGACGTCTCTCACGAAGGTGAGGTGGTGCCACCGGCACCGGATCAGGAACCAGAGGCCTGATAATTCGGAGGGCAGGCCTGACGGCGCTGCCCTTTTTTAATTCTATGCGCCATCATTCAAACTGCGGCGCGGCGGCAAGGCTAAAGCCCCGTCAGGCCCGGCCCAATGGACTGCGCGGGTGACGAGCGCTGCCGGCAAGAGGCAGTTTGAAGGATGAAGCGTATTTACCGTTATTACTCGCGGACATCATGGAAAAAGAACCTATTCCTCAGGCCACGTCGCCCCTGGCTACGTGGCTTTCCTATCTGGAACACCTGCACAGTAAAACCATCGATCTGGGACTGACCCGCGTGAGCGAAGTCGCCGAACGGATGGCGGTGTTAAAACCAGCGCCGTTCGTCTTTACGGTGGCGGGAACCAATGGTAAAGGAACCACCTGCCGTACGCTGGAGTCTGTGCTGATGGCGGCAGGCTACAAGGTCGGGGTTTACAGTTCGCCGCACCTGGTGCGCTATACCGAGCGCGTGCGAGTACAGGGCGCGGAGCTGCCGGAAGCGGCGCATACCGCCTCTTTTGCGGAAATTGAAGCGGCGCGCGGTGAGATTTCCCTGAGCTATTTCGAATTTGGCACGCTCTCCGCGCTGTGGCTGTTTAAGCAGGCGCAGCTCGATGTGGTGATCCTCGAGGTCGGTCTCGGCGGGCGTCTTGATGCCACCAACATCGTCGATGCGGATGTGGCGGTGGTGACCAGTATCGCCCTGGATCATACTGACTGGCTGGGGCCGGATCGGGAAAGCATTGGTCGCGAGAAGGCCGGTATCTTCCGTGCCGGCAAACCGGCCGTTGTTGGCGAGCCGGAGATGCCTCATTCCATTGCTGAAGTGGCCGCCGGGAAAGGCGCGATGCTTCTGCGACGCGACGTCGACTGGCGCTATGGCGCCGATGCGCAGACGTGGTCGTTCAGCGACGGGGAGGGAACGCTGACGGATTTACCGTTGCCGCAGATCCCGTTGCCGAATGCGGCAACCGCGCTGGCGGCGCTGCGGGCCAGCCGACTTCAGGTGAGCGAGCCGGCGATTCGCGACGGCATTAAACAGGCCATGTTGCCGGGGCGTTTTCAGATAATCAGCGAAGCGCCGCGTGTTATTCTCGACGTGGCGCATAACCCTCACGCGGCCGCCTGGCTTGCCGGACGTCTCAAAAGCCTGTCGAAAACGGGGCGCGTGCTGGCGGTTGTTGGTATGCTGCATGATAAGGATATTGCCGGCACGCTGGCAAACCTGACGGCGGAAGTGGATAGCTGGTACTGCGCGCCTCTGGAAGGGCCGCGCGGCGCAACGGCGCAACAGCTGCAGGCGCATTTGCGCGCAGGAAAAGCTTACGCCAATGTGGCTCAGGCCTGGCATGCGGCGATGGCCGATGCCAGACCGCAAGATACGGTGCTGGTGTGTGGTTCATTCCATACGGTGGCGCATGTAATGGAAGAAATAGAGGCGGGGAGAATCGGTGGCGAGTAAGTTTCAGAACCGTTTAGTCGGGACGATTGTGCTGGTCGCGCTGGGGGTGATTATCCTCCCGGGTCTGCTTGACGGTCAGAAAAAGCATTATCAGGACGAGTTCGCGGCAATTCCACTGGTGCCAAAACCGGGCGATCGCGATGAGCCGGATATGCTTCCGGCGGCGACGCAGGCACTTCCGGCTCAACCGCCTGAGGGAGCGGCTGAAGAGGTCAGAGCGGGGGACGCCGCTGCGCCGTCATTGGATCCGTCGCGCATCCCGGTTAACAGCAACAGTTTCGATGATGCGCAGGAGCCGGTTGTCGCGCCGAAGCCGCAGCCGCAGCCCAAACCACAGGCCCAACCTCAGACTCAGCCTAAAGCACAGCCCCAGTCGCCGAAGCCGGTTGAGAAGCCGCAGCCGCAGCAACAAACCGTTGCTCAGACGCCGCCGGCGAAACCGGCAGAGATACCTGCTCCGACCGGCAAAGCCTATGTGGTGCAGCTCGGCGCGCTGAAGAATGCGGATAAGGTCAATGAAATCGTCGGTAAGCTGCGTTCCTCCGGCTTTAAGGTCTACACGTCGCCTTCGACGCCGGTTCAGGGTAAAATTACCCGTATTCTGGTCGGCCCGGACGCGTCAAAAGATAAACTGAAAGGGCAGCTTGGCGACCTGAAACAGATCTCCGGTCTGAGCGGTGTGGTCATGGGATATAGCCCCAACTAATCTTGCCCCGCTCCGCGCTGGTGAGAGCTAAAGCTCCTGTCTGACGCGCTTTCAGGAGGCGAAAGACAGCATGGCGTTGAATGTTTTTTCAGCGCCATTTTTATTTCTGTAGGGCACGGAAATCCCTACGCAAACGTTTTCTTTTTCTGTTAGAATGCGCCCCGAACCGGACGACAGGGCGTAAATCGTGGGATGTTTATGGTCTGGATTGATTACGTCATTATAGCGGTGATTGGTTTTTCCTGTCTGGTAAGCCTGATCCGCGGCTTTGTTCGTGAAGCGTTATCGCTGGTAACCTGGGGATGCGCTTTCTTTGTCGCCAGTCATTACTACACTTACCTGGCTGTCTGGTTCACGGGCTTTGAAGACGAAATGGTCCGCAATGGGATTGCTATCGCGATACTGTTTATCGTAACGCTTATCGTTGGCGCCATCGTTAACTATGTGATTGGCGCACTGGTGGAGAAAACGGGCCTGTCGGGTACCGACAGGGTGTTAGGGATCTGTTTTGGCGCCCTGCGTGGCGTGCTGATTGTCTCTGCGATTCTGTTCTTTCTCGATAGCTTTACCGGTATGGCGAAAAGCGAAGACTGGCAAAAGTCAGAGCTTATCCCGCAGTTCAGTTTCGTTATCAGATGGTTTTTTGACTATCTGCAAAGCTCGTCAAGTTTCTTGCCCAAAGCATAAGCGTTGGGATGTGGCTGAACGAGGAAAAGACGTATGTGCGGTATTGTCGGTATCGCCGGTGTTATGCCGGTAAACCAGTCGATTTATGACGCGTTAACGGTGCTTCAGCATCGTGGCCAGGATGCCGCAGGCATCATCACTATTGATGCAAATAACTGTTTCCGTTTGCGTAAGGCGAACGGGCTGGTGAGCGACGTTTTTGAAGCTCGTCATATGCAGCGTATGCAGGGCAATATGGGTATTGGCCATGTTCGCTATCCTACGGCGGGCAGCTCAAGCGCCTCCGAGGCGCAGCCTTTCTATGTCAACTCACCGTATGGTATTACGTTGGCGCATAATGGCAACCTGACCAATGCGCACGAGCTGCGTAAGAAGCTGTTTGAAGAAAAACGCCGCCATATCAACACCACCTCCGATTCCGAAATTCTGCTCAATATTTTCGCCAGCGAACTGGATAACTTCCGCCATTACCCGCTGGAAGCCGACAATATCTTTGCGGCAATTGCGGCGACCAATCGGCAGATTCGCGGCGCTTACGCCTGCGTGGCGATGATCATTGGTCACGGGATGGTTGCCTTCCGCGATCCAAACGGCATCCGTCCTCTGGTGCTGGGGAAACGCGATGTCGGCGATGGCCGTACCGAGTATATGGTCGCCTCCGAAAGCGTGGCGCTGGATACCCTGGGCTTCGAATTCCTGCGCGATGTGGCGCCAGGTGAAGCGGTCTATATTACCGAGAAGGGCCAGCTGTTTACCCGCCAGTGCGCTGAGAACCCGGTCAGCAACCCGTGCCTCTTTGAGTACGTCTATTTTGCTCGCCCGGACTCGTTTATCGATAAGATTTCCGTCTACAGTGCGCGCGTTAATATGGGCACTAAACTGGGTGAGAAGATCGCCCGCGAATGGGAAGATCTGGACATCGATGTGGTCATTCCGATTCCGGAAACCTCCTGCGATATCGCGCTGGAAATTGCCCGTATTCTCGATAAACCTTATCGCCAGGGTTTCGTAAAAAACCGTTACGTTGGCCGGACGTTCATCATGCCCGGTCAGCAGCTGCGCCGGAAGTCGGTGCGTCGTAAGCTCAATGCCAACCGCGCTGAGTTCCGGGATAAAAACGTGCTGCTGGTGGATGACTCCATCGTGCGTGGCACCACCTCGGAGCAGATCATCGAGATGGCGCGCGAAGCCGGTGCGAAAAAAGTCTATCTGGCTTCCGCTGCGCCGGAGATTCGTTTCCCGAACGTTTACGGCATTGATATGCCGACGGCAACCGAGCTTATCGCCCACGGTCGCGAAGTGGACGAAATCCGCCAGCTCATCGGCGCTGATGGCCTTATCTTCCAGGATCTGAACGATCTGATTGATGCCGTGCGTGCGGAAAACCCGGATATTCAACAGTTTGAATGTTCGGTATTTAACGGCGTGTACGTCACCAGGGACGTAGACCAGCAGTACCTCGATTATCTCGATTCCTTACGTAATGACGATGCGAAAGCGGTGCAGCGTCAGAACGAAGTGGAAAACTTAGAGATGCATAACGAAGGCTAAGCCACACCTTTGTTGTCAAAGCCCGCCGTCGCCAGACTGCGGGCTTTTTGCTTTGCGGGCCCGATGGCCCGGCTTGACGCTTAGCGGGCCGCAAGGCTTGCGTCCGGTGCTATAATCCGGCAAAGTCTGCCCCATTATGTGGAAGAGGCAATCATCGTGAAACGACTTATTATTGGTATCTCCGGCGCCAGCGGCGCCATTTACGGTGTGCGATTGCTTCAGATTTTACGCGATGTGCCTGCCGTCGAGACGCATCTGATCATGAGTCAGGCAGCGCGGCAGACGCTGGCGCTGGAGACCGAGTATTCCCTGCGGGAGGTGCAGGCGCTGGCGGATGTGGTCCATGATGCGCGCGATATCGCCGCCAGCATCTCGTCGGGGTCGTTTAAGACGGCCGGTATGGCGATCCTGCCTTGTTCCGTGAAAACGCTTTCAGGAATTGTGCACAGCTATACCGATGGTCTGCTGACCCGCGCGGCGGACGTTATCCTCAAAGAGCGCCGCCCGCTGGTTCTGTGCGTGCGGGAAACGCCGTTCCATCTCGGGCATCTGCGCCTGCTGGTTCAGGCCGCGGAGATGGGCGCGGTGATCATGCCGCCGGTCCCGGCCTTCTACCATCGCCCGCAAACCCTCGATGATGTGATTAATCAGACGGTCAACCGGGTCATCGATCAGTTCGATATTACCCTTCCCCAGGATCTCTTTACCCGCTGGCAGGGGTCTTCTGACGCACTAAAGTAGTGCGTGCCGTGAACTTTTGCGTCTCCGCAGTGCAATTTTGTCGCCCCGATCAAATCCTCGACATTTAATTGGTTTTTTTGCGTCAGGCCACTGCGGTTTGCCCATCAATGCTGCTATCTTCCCTCTCAAGACAATCTTGCAACTTTATATTAACAAATTTAACGCTGTTTCCAGCACGCACTGAGAAGATGGCATAAAACCTGCAGGATGAGTCGGCTACACACATAACGAAACAACGCACCATATAACAACATCACGACACTTAAGGGTATTGTATGAAGAAGACGATCCTGGCCCTCTCTTTAATCATGGGAATCAGCAGCGCTTCCAGCGTTTTTGCCGCGCTGCCGCAAAGTATCCGTATCGGCACCGACCCTACCTACGCGCCTTTTTCATCGAAGGATGCGAAAGGTGACTTCATCGGCTTTGATATTGATTTGGGCAATGAACTGTGTTCGCGCATCAAGGTGAAATGTACCTGGGTGGGGAGTGACTTTGATTCACTGATTCCCTCGCTGAAGGCGAAGAAAATTGACGCCATTATCTCTTCATTATCGATTACCGAAAAACGTCAGCAGGAGATTGCCTTCTCTGACAAGCTGTATGCCGCTGACTCCCGTCTGATTGCAGCGAAAGGCTCATCAATCCAGCCAACGCTGGAATCCCTGAAGGGCAAACACGTCGGGGTGCTGCAGGGGTCAACTCAGGAAGCGTACGGCAATGAGCGCTGGCGTAGCCATGGCGTGGATGTCATAGCCTACCAGAACCAGGATCTGATCTATTCCGACCTTACTGCCGGCCGACTCGACGCTGCCCTGCAGGATGAAGTCGCCGCCAGCGAAGGCTTCCTCAAACAACCTGCCGGTAAAGATTTCGCCTTTGCCGGTCCCTCTGTTAAAGATAAAAAATTCTTCGGCGATGGTACCGGCATCGGCCTGCGTAAAACCGACAGCGAGCTGAAAGCCGCTTTCGACAAAGCGTTGGCTGAAATGCGTAAAGACGGGACCTACGACAAAATGGCGAAGAAATACTTCGACTTTAACATCTACGGCGACTAAGCATGCCGCTGGCCCGGGAAACCGGGCCTGATGGATTTCGCACGTCCGTATCTGCACTATATCGGTGCAATCCCGCCGGCAATGTCCTGCTTTGGTGCATAAAAGGCGATTTTGTCGGGCGCTTAATGCATAGTTAAGCGTTTATGCTGCGAAATAATTGGCCTCCCGGCGCAGAATGCTTTGCCTTACCGGGGCGAATAATGGCACGATAACTGCTGTAAGTACTTCTAAAAAACTCGTTAGAATGACAGTCTGTTGAGGATAGTTATGAAAAAACTGGCGTTGTCTCTTTCTTTAGCGCTGGCCCTTTCCAGCGTTAGCTCGGTATTCGCAGCCATTCCGCAAAAACTCCGTATCGGTACCGATCCAACTTATGCCCCGTTCGAATCGAAAAATGCGCAGGGTCAGTTGATTGGTTTTGACATCGATTTAGCAAAAGAGCTGTGTAAGCGTATCAATACGCAATGTACCTTCGTTGAAAACCCGCTGGATGCGCTGATCCCCTCTTTAAAAGCGAAGAAAATCGATGCGATTATGTCTTCGTTATCCATTACCGAAAAACGTCAGCAGGAAATTGCTTTCACCGACAAACTTTACGCTGCGGATTCCCGTCTGGTCGTGAAAAAAGGCAGTGATATCACGCCGGATCTCGCCAGGCTGAAAGGCAAGCGTGTCGGTGTGCTCCAGGGGACAACCCAGGAGACCTACGGTAATGAGCACTGGGCGCCGAAAGGCATTGAAATTGTCTCCTACCAGGGCCAGGACAATATCTATGCCGACCTGACCGCCGGGCGTATCGACGCAGCGTTCCAGGATGAAGTGGCCGCGAGCGAAGGCTTCCTCAAGCAGCCAGTGGGCAAAGATTACCAGTTTGGCGGTCCGTCGATTAAGGATGAAAAACTGTTTGGCGTCGGCACCGGCATGGGCCTGCGTAAAGAGGACAACGAGCTGCGTGAGGCGCTAAATAAAGCCTTCGCGGAAATGCGCAAAGATGGCACCTACGACAAGCTGGCAAAAAAATATTTCGATTTTAACGTGTACGGTGACTAAGCATCATACGTACCCCATCGCGCGCATGATGGCGCGCGATGGTCGATGACAGACAGGGCAGACAGCATGCTGTACGGGTTTTCACAGGTTATTTTACAGGGCGCTCTTGTCACACTGGAGCTGGCTCTTAGTTCGGTCGTGCTGGCGGTCCTCATTGGTCTGGCGGGTGCCGGAGCAAAGCTATCGAGCAATCGACCGCTGGCGCTGGTATTTGAAGGCTACACCACGTTAATTCGCGGTGTGCCCGATCTGGTGCTGATGCTGCTGATTTTCTACGGTCTGCAGATTGCGCTGAATACGCTCACCGATGCGCTGGGATTATCGCAGTTTGATATCGACCCGATGATCGCGGGGATTATTACGCTGGGCTTTATCTACGGCGCCTATTTTACGGAAACCTTTCGCGGCGCTTTTATGGCGGTTCCGAAAGGACATATCGAAGCCGCAACCGCTTTTGGCTTCAGCAACGGGCAGACCTTCCGGCGGATCCTCTTTCCGGCAATGATGCGCTATGCGTTACCGGGGATTGGCAACAACTGGCAGGTTATCCTCAAGGCAACGGCGCTGGTGTCTCTGCTGGGACTGGAAGATGTGGTCAAAGCCACCCAGCTGGCAGGGAAAAGCACCTGGCAGCCGTTCTACTTTGCGATCGTCTGCGGTCTGGTTTATCTCGTGTTTACAACCGTTTCCAATGGTGTACTGCTGCTGCTTGAACGCCGTTACTCCGTGGGCGTGAAGAGGGCTGACCTGTGATTGAGATTATTCAGGAGTACTGGAAATCCCTGCTGTGGACCGACGGCTATCGCTTTACCGGGGTGGCTATCACGCTGTGGCTGCTGATCTCCTCGGTGGTGATGGGCGGCATACTGGCGGTATTTCTCGCTATCGGACGCGTCTCTGCGAATAAATACATTCAGTTCCCAATCTGGCTGTTTACCTATGTGTTCCGCGGTACGCCGCTGTACGTGCAGCTGCTGGTGTTTTACTCCGGGATGTATACCCTGGAAATCGTCAAAGGCACCGAGCTGCTGAACGCCTTTTTCCGCAGCGGCCTCAACTGTACGGTGCTGGCGTTAACGCTCAATACCTGCGCTTATACTACGGAGATTTTTGCCGGGGCTATCCGATCCGTTCCTCCCGGGGAAATTGAAGCGGCGCGGGCCTATGGTTTCTCATCGGTCAAAATGTATCGCTGCATTATTTTGCCGTCTGCGCTGCGTATCGCGCTGCCTGCGTACAGCAACGAAGTGATTCTGATGCTGCACTCCACCGCGCTGGCCTTTACCGCCACCGTGCCGGATCTGCTGAAAATCGCCAGAGATATTAACTCGGCGACCTATCAGCCGTTTACCGCTTTCGGGATTGCCGCGGTGCTCTATTTAATGATTTCGTATGTGCTGATTAGCTTGTTCCGCAAGGCGGAAAAGCGCTGGTTGCAGCATATCAAACCTTCTTCGACGCATTGAGACCGCCATGTCCGACAATAAATTAAATGTTATCGATCTCCATAAACGTTACGGCGAGCATGAGGTGCTGAAAGGCGTCTCGTTACAGGCGCAAGCCGGGGACGTTATCAGCATTATCGGTTCATCGGGTTCCGGTAAAAGTACCTTTTTGCGCTGCATTAACTTCCTGGAAAAGCCCAGCGAAGGCACGATAGTGGTTAATGGACAGAATATCGGCCTGGTCCGCGACAAAGACGGCCAGCTGAAGGTCGCAGATAAAAACCAGCTGCGTCTGCTGCGTACGCGCCTGACGATGGTGTTCCAGCATTTCAACCTGTGGAGCCACATGACGGTGCTGGAAAACGTCATGGAAGCGCCGATTCAGGTTCTCGGGCTGAGCAAACAGGAAGCGCGCGAGCGGGCGGTGAAATATCTGGCGAAAGTGGGTATCGACGAGCGTCAGCAGATCAAATACCCGGTGCATCTCTCCGGCGGTCAGCAGCAGCGTGTCTCCATTGCGCGTGCGCTGGCGATGGAGCCCGATGTACTGCTGTTTGACGAACCCACTTCCGCGCTTGACCCCGAACTGGTAGGGGAAGTGCTGCGGATCATGCAGAAGCTGGCGGAAGAGGGGAAAACCATGGTGGTAGTGACCCATGAAATGGGCTTTGCGCGCCATGTCTCTTCGCACGTCATTTTCCTGCATCAGGGCAAGATTGAAGAGGAAGGTCATCCGGATGAGCTGTTCGGCAATCCGCAAAGCCCACGCCTGCAGCAGTTCCTGAAAGGCTCCTTGAAATAAGCCTTGCCGTCTCTCCCGGCGATACCGTTCGCCGGGAGTGGATTACCGCTCCAGCCGATATATCCAGTCATCGTAATCGACGCCGTTCAGGTGACAGGCTTTTTCCAGCACCTGAATCCGCACAAAACCCTGTTTTTCCAGCAGATGCGCCGACCCGATGTTGTCACCCAGTACCCAGGCGTTAATGGCATTGACGCCGAGCTGGCTAAAGCCGTAATCACATATCGCCCGCAGCGCTTCACGGGCATATCCCTGACCCTGCGCCTGCGGGATGAGAGCATACCCGACATCGGCTTCGTGCGGATTTTTACTGCTAATGCGCAGACCGATATCACCGATGGCCTCGCCCTGTTTATCGCGCAGCACAAATACGCCGGGGTCAGCGCAGCGCGCAGCAAACAGGGTGCGCAGCGCGGGTTCATCGAGTATTTCGCCCATAAAGCGCATCACCTCGCGGTCGCGACGCAGGCGGAGGAAAAAAGGCCAGTCAGATTCAGTAAACGGGGAAAGCAGGAGTCGGGGAGTGTTTAGCGTCATGATAAACGGGCCATTTCGGTAGTTCGTCCGCTAACCTTAACACCAGAAAGGATCGGATTGCATGATCTTATACCGTTCCGTTACGGTGAATTACCCGGCGGCGGGTGAAGTCGGTAGCGGTTTGTCGAGCCCGTGAAAATAGTGCAGCACGGTTTCGCTGCGCCGGGAAGCGCGCAGCTGCAGGGCCAGGTTCAGGCTATCGAGGATCTCTGCATGCTCGACCAGCGGAGAGTCTGCGGCAATTCTTTTTTCCGTGACCAGCCAGTGGACGATGGTTTTCCAGCGCCACAGCGGCGAGTTGCCTTGTACGCGCTGCACGGGGCCTGGGAATATTCCTGAGCCTCGAGCCCCATCTTTCAGCAGGGCGATGGCCTGTCGGGAAAGGCCGGTGAGTTCGGCGATATCGCTTAAGCCTACCAGCGTCGCGTCAACGGACTCAACCCGGGCATTGAGTCCTGATGAAGATTCGATGTTATCGATCGCCGACAGAATTGCCCGTTCAAGCGACTCACTTTCACGATCGAATTCCAGATATACCGCCGTCCCGTAAAAACAAACCAGGGCATCAGTACAACCGGCGTGATGCAATGCATCCTCAAGACCTGGCGTCCGGGCGCTAACGCCTGACAGCGTGAGCGTGAAGTTGTAGAGGGCCATCATTTGCTACCCTTGTAATGAAGCCGGGTCGCCGGTGTTTAGCGGCAGCGCTCGACCATTCTGATAATTTGCCTGGCGTGATTCTCGGGAGCGCTCGGTGTAGACCAGACGCTCATCATATGTTCACGATGCGCGGTTGTAACGCACCTGAGCCGTCCGAAGCAGTGCGCGCTATTCCCGCCAGCGAAAAATCTCCCCTCGCGATCGAGCATAGGCAATGGCTGCTCTGATGTGTTTATCCGGATGTTCCTTCATCAATGCGTCCTCTGATACTGAACCTCCTGTTGACGGATGTCAACAATGCGCTGTCGATAAAACCGACATCAGGACCTTATGACAGAGAGCAGAAGAGGAGGCTGGAACAGGCTTCACAGCGATAGCGAAACGGCGGCAGGAGAGTGAGTGACTGCGAGACAGCTTCCACAGGTGAAATCAGGGGAGCTCCCGGGAGAAAGGCCATTCTCCCGGGATGACTATACGGCGTGTTTAGCCGACGATATTTCTTAGCGCTTCTTCCAGATCGTACCAGCGGAAGCCAAAACCGGCATCCTCCAGGCGCCGGGGCAGCGCCCGCTGCCCGCCGAGCACCAGTACCGACGACTCTCCCATCAGCAGACGAATGGCCGTGGCCGGTACGCGGAAAATTGCCGGACGATTCAGTACATGCCCGAGAGAATGAGCAAACTGTTCATTGCGGGCCGGATAAGGGGAAACCATATTGAAAGGCCCGCTGAGATCGTTGTCCAGCAGCCACAGAATGCCGTTAACCATATCGTCGATATGAATCCAGGCCAGATACTGTCTGCCGTTACCGATAGGGCCGCCGAGACCAAGCCGGAAGAGCGGCATCATTTTGGCCAGCATCCCGCCCGTCGGCGCCAGCACCACGCCGGTGCGCAGCAGGCAGACACGGGTGCGATCGCTTTGCGCCTCGCAGGCCAGCTGCTCCCAGCGGGCGCAGAGTTTGTGGGTGAATTCATTGTGCGGCGGCTCATCCTCGTTCACCACAACTTCCCCGAGATCGCCATAAAAGCCGACGGCAGAACCGCTGATCAGTACGGCGGGGGGCGTATCGCTGGCGTTGAACAGGTTCACCAGCTTTTGAGTGATATCCCAGCGGCTGTGACACAGGCGCTGCTTTTGTTCCGCCGTCCAGCGTTTGTCGGCGATAGGTTCGCCCGCGAGGTTGATGACGGCATCAATATCATTGAGGTGATGATGTCCCTCGAAGCCGCGCCACAAGGTGACGCGGGCATCCAGTCGGGATTGCGCTTTTTCCGGGCTGCGCGTTGAAACCGTTACGTGATGCCCAAGCTCAAGCAGCCGGGGGATCAGATGCCGGCCAATCAGGCCGGTACCGCCAGTAAGCAGAATCCTCATAGCGCCTCCCTAAGAAGCTTAGCGCCGCCAGCTCATGGTCATGGAGACGGAGTCAGCGTAGCGCAGTGCATAAAGTTTATCGATCTCAACTTCAGCATAAGTGACCCAGTGATGTTCGCATGCGATGTCGAGCACATCCTGAGTTAATTTTTCCAGCAGTGAGAAGCGGTTATTCTCAATGTGGCTGATGATACGTTTGGTAATCGTGCGGTAATTCAGCGCATCGTTAATATCTTCACTGTTGCGGGAACGCTCCGCCGGGTAGTGAATCGCAACGTTGACCACCACATCCTGGCGGTTAGCGATTTCTTCTTCTTTGATTCCGATAAAAGTACGTAAACGTAGGTTCTTTATACGAATAATGGCGTCTGGCTGAGACATTGCAGGCTTCCTCCGTGTTGTCATTTCCGCAATCATACATGAAAGCAAGCCATGCGAGCAGGGGGGTTATTGGTGTTGTATTTTTATCAGCGCCTGAACGGTAGCCGGGCGTTGACGAATGCGTTCAAACCAGTTATGAATTGCCGGAAAATGTGCGAGATCAATACGCTGGCGAGGGTGGGCGCGCACCCACGGCCAGCAGGCAATGTCGGCAATACTGTAATGTTCGCCGCCAAGCCATGGACTGACCTCCAGACGACGGTTCAGTACGCTATACTGCCGCTGGGTCTCGACCTGATAACGCTCTATGGCATAGGGCACCGCCTGCGGCGCGCGATGGTTGAAATGGTGATTCTGTCCCAGCATAGGGCCTAATCCGCTGACTTGCCAGAACAGCCACTGTAGCGTGGTGTGACGCTCACGCAGCTCGCTACTCAACAATTTCCCCGACTTTTCAGCCAGATAAAGAAGAATCTCCCCGGATTCAAACAGGCCGAGCGGCGCCCCGCCGTCGACGGGGATGTGGTCGACGATGGCCGGAATTTTGTTATTCGGCGAGAGAGCGAGAAACTGTGGGCGAAACTGTTCCCCTTTGCTGATATCGACCCGAATCAGCCGCCAGGCCAGCTGCGCCTCTTCGAGAAAGAGAATGATTTTTTGGCCGTTAGGGGTGGGGGCGTAGTAAAGGTCGATCATGGTGACTCCCGCCGTCGTAGGTCGCACCTGTTCGAGTATAGGCGACCTGTCGCCATCCGGGAGGAGGGGGCGCTAAATTTTGCCTGCGGGACCGGGACAGTCGCGCAATTCACGCGCCAGCCCGATAAAGGCCTTCAGCCCAGGCGGAACGCGGCTGCCGGGGTAATACAGGTGTAGCCCGGCAAATGACGGACACCATTCATCCATTACGCTGACGAGCCTGCCGCAGGCCAGATCTTGCTGGATAAACCAGTCCGGGATGAAGGCCAGGCCAAGGCCAGCAAGTGCCGCACAATGGATGGCGGCATGGCCAGCGCAAACCATTAAACAGGCGATGGAGACGCTGGCGCGCTTCGAATTTGTTGAACCGGCGGGGCGTGCGCAGGTGGTGATGACGCCGGTCGGCGTGGCGGGGTTGATTACGCCGTGGTGGGGGATATCATTAACCATCACCCCGATATCGCTAAAATTTCTTTCACCGGCTCTACCGCCGTAGGGAAACATATTATCGCCAGCGGCGCGCACACGCTGAAACCTGGCGGTAAATCACCGACCCTCATTCTGGATGATGCCGATGCGCAGCAGGCGGTTGCGCTGGCGATAGAGTCCGGGCGCGTGCTGGTCAATACCCTTGAACATGAACCGCAGGCGCCGTTCGGCGGCTTCAAGCAATCCGGTCTGGGACGTGAAATGGGGAAATGGGGTATGCAGGCTTACCTGGAGCCAAAAACGGTGATGGTCGGCTAGCCGTCAGGGGATGCAAAATCCTCATGGTGCGGTAAGTGACATCCCATAAAAGACAGGATATGTTGACTTATCGCCCCATAATTTATTGAGGATGCCATGAGCCAGCCTGTCATTACCCTGTGGTCCGATTCGAGTTTTTTCTCGCCGTACGTGATGTCCGTCTACGTTGCCCTGCAGGAAAAAAGCCTGCCATTTGCTCTTAAAACCATCGATCTCAATAGCGGTGAAAACCAGCAGCCTGGCTGGAAAGGTTACACCGTGACCCGTCGCGTGCCGTTGTTAGAGGTGGAGGATTTCGCGCTTAGCGAATCGTCTGCGATTAGCGAGTATCTTGATGAACGCTTCGCGCCGCCGGAGTGGGAGCGGCTCTATCCCCACGATCTGCAAAAGCGGGCCCGGGCGCGCCAGGTGCAGGCCTGGCTGCGCAGCGATCTGATGCCCATTCGCGAGGAGCGCTCTACCGACGTGGTTTTCGCCGGGAAAAAGAAACCGGAGCTTAGCGCCGCGGGCCGCAAAAGCGCGGAAAAATTATTCGAAACCGCTGCGGAGCTGTTGGCCCACGGCGGCAATAATCTGTTTGGTGAATGGTCGATTGCCGATACTGACCTTGCCCTGATGATCAACCGGCTGGTGCTCAATGGCGATGCGGTCCCGGAGTCGCTGGCGGACTATGCGACATTCCAGTGGCAGCGGGCGTCGGTTCAGCGTTTTGTCGCACTGTCAGCTAAACGCACGGGCTGATTCGCAGCAGCGGTTCCGCTATCATAGGCGCATCGAAATGCGTGGAGACGGAAGAAATGAAGCTGATGTTTGCATCGGATATTCATGGTTCCCTGCCCGCTACTGAACGCGTTCTGGAACGGTTCGCGCAAAGTGGGGCGCAGTGGCTGATTATTCTTGGCGATGTGTTGAACCATGGGCCGCGTAATGCGTTACCCGAAGGGTATGCGCCAGCGGATGTCGCCGTGAAACTCAACGGCGTCGCGCAGCGCGTGATTGCCGTTCGCGGTAACTGCGACAGCGAAGTCGATCAGATGCTACTGGAGTTCCCCATGACTGCGCCCTGGCAGCAGGTGCTGAGCGAACGCACCCGCCTGTTTCTGACCCACGGGCATCTGTACAGCCCCGAAAAAATGCCGCCTCTCGCCGCTGGCGATGTGCTGGTTTATGGTCATACTCATATTCCGGTAGCCGAGAAGCGCGGCGATATTTTCCTCTTCAACCCTGGCTCGGTCAGTATTCCCAAAGGGGGATTTCCCGCCAGCTATGGCCTCCTGGAAGGGGACCGACTACAGGTTTTAGCACTTGATGATCATCAGGTTATTGCAGAGGTGGCAATTAACCCGTAATTTACCCCCAACCGTAAAGACGCGCCGCGAGAGCGCTTTCAAAAGTAAGGTTTCCTGATGGCGGAACAGAACGATTTGGCAAGCACAGAATGGGTAGACATTGTTAATGAAAACAATGAGGTGATAGCGCAGTCCAGCCGCGGGCAAATGCGTGCGCAGTGCCTGCGTCATCGGGCAACCTATATTGTTGTTCATGATGGGATGGGCAAAATCCTGGTGCAGCGCCGTACCGAGATAAAAGATTTCCAGCCCGGTATGCTCGACGCCACAGCGGGTGGTGTGGTGCAGGCCGATGAGCAACTGCTGGACTCAGCGCGCCGCGAAGCGGAAGAAGAGCTGGGGATTGCCGGGGTACCGTTCGCTGACCATGGTCAGTTCTATTATGAAGATAAACACTGTCGCGTCTGGGGAAGCCTGTTTAGCTGTGTGTCGCACGGCCCCTTTGCCCTGCAGGAAGAGGAAGTGAGCGAAGTGTGCTGGCTGACGCCGGAAGAGATTACCGCCCGCTGCGATGAATTCACCCCGGATTCATTAAAAGCGCTGGCGCTGTGGATGACCCGCAACGCCAACAACGATCAGGTGAAAACCGAAAAGCAGGACGAAGCTGAATAGATTTTAGCAGCTATCCCGCAGGCACAAACTGGAGACGATCGTTTTTTGATCGCTCCAGTTTCCGTCATTAAGGCGCGCAAGCAGAGCTCTCCCGGCCTCAATGCCGATCTTATGGTGTGGCACCGTCATTGTTGTTAATGGGGGCTGGCAAACCCGGCTCACATCATGGTTGCCAAATCCAACAACGGCCAGATCGTCAGGTACTTTGATACGCCGACGCTGGCATTCATACAATACTCCGCAGGCCAGCTCATCTGAAACACAGACCAGAGCGTCCAGCTCAGGCCAGGCGAGTAAAAACTCCGGCAATTGCGAAGCACCGGTAGAGAAACTGGGCGGCAGGGCGGCATTAATCACCCGATTCGGTGAGAGATGATGGCGTAGCATCGCTTTATACCAGCCCTGCAGGTGTTGCTGAAAAATCCACTGTTCCTGGTTAGCGCACAGCAGGCCGATGTTCTGGTAGCCACGCTTAATTAACATTTCCGTTAGCTCATACATGGCGGCGACATTATCTATTCCGATATTCATATCAATAGGATCGGCACGCATCGCACCCATCTCCATCACCGGAATAGAGGCATTCTTCAACCAGTGACGGACGGTATCAGAGTGTTCGACGCTGAGCAAAATCGCCGCCGCAATGTTTGATGCCAGCAACGTTTCGAGTAATTTTTCTTCTTGTTCAAGACGATGCTGCGATTCCGCCAGCATGATCTGGTATCCGGCAGGTTGAAGCACCTGCTGAAGTCCGGCAAACATTTCCGAGCAACCCGCTTCGGAAAGATTGGGGACGACCATGGCAATCGTCCATGAGGAGGCCGAGGCCAGCGCGCTGGCGGCGAGGTTGGGCATATATCCCAGCTCTTGCACCGCAGCTTCAATTTTTTCACGCAGTTTATCGGAAACCTGCTCCGGCGTGCGGAGTGCCCGGGACACGGTCATCGTGCCCACGCCGGCAAGCTGTGCGACATCGGCAAGTGTTACTTTACCGGTACTACGCCGTTTTCGGGTTAGAGACATACACCTTCCTGCTGACCAGACGCGTTTTATTATGATCCCTTGCTGCACGTGACAGGCAGTATACGCCTTAAATCCCTTTTTTTGCTGTGATTTCATCCCATGATTATAATTTGATAGCGCTATCACAATTCTGAATGTTAAACATTGGTAGCGCTATCTTTGTGAGCCTGATCGCAGCCAGGAACGGAGGTGTTGAATAGAGTTTGCTCATCTTTTGCGTTGAAGCGGGAGTAAAAAGTGCTCAAAAACTGGATATATGATACGACCATCACCCTTAAGGATAGCGTTGAGAACTGGCCGCAGGCGCTGGAGCTGTGTGCGAAACCGCTGCTGGATCTGCAGGTGATTTCGCCGGAATACGTTACGGCAATCGTTGAACAACACCGCACATTGGGACCTTATTATGTGCTGGCACCAGGGCTGGCAATGCCGCACGCTCGGCCGGAAGAGGGGGCCAAAGGGCTGGGGCTATCGTTATTAAAACTGGAAAAGGGAGTCTCTTTTGCTGCCGGAGAATTCGATCCCGTGGATGTCATTATTATGCTCGCGGCTCCGGACAAACATAGTCATATCGACATGCTCGCCACACTGGCTGAATTATTTTCCAGTGATGAGGATATGGCTGAATTACATCAGGCAAATACCCTGGAGGAGATAAAAAAGATTATCGACCGCTACTGATTTAATTTCCTGATCCGATTTTCCTCAACATTACGCTCAGGCGTAATGGGGATGAACTCTACTCTAAAAAGGTGATAACAATGAAAATTATGGCTATTTGCGGTTCCGGCCTGGGGAGCAGTTTCATGGTCGAGATGAATATTAAAAAAGTGCTCAAAAAACTGGGTATCGAGGCCGAAGTTGAACACTCCGATCTCTCATCCGCTACGCCCGGTGCGGCCGATCTTTTTGTCATGGCGAAGGATATTGCGGCCAGCGCCAGCGTGCCGGAAAACCAGCTAGTGGTGATCAACAACATCATTGATATCAACGAACTCGAAACGCAACTGCGTACCTGGTTCGACAGAA
The DNA here is from genome assembly GCF_009825425.1 of Klebsiella sp. Lac1. Lineage (NCBI taxonomy): Bacteria > Pseudomonadati > Pseudomonadota > Gammaproteobacteria > Enterobacterales > Enterobacteriaceae > Klebsiella > Klebsiella sp. Lac1. Next base: position 2,912,163 of record NZ_VJZJ01000001.1, on the reverse strand, counting down.
AATAACCCTGATAAGGCGAGGTGGATATGTTTATCCTTGAAACGCTGAATTTCGTTGTTGATATTTTAAAAGTCCCATCAATACTCGTGGGTTTAATTGCCTTAATCGGTCTGGTGGCGCAGAAAAAGGCTTTTTCGGATGTTGTTAAAGGCACGATTAAAACCATTCTCGGTTTTATTGTGCTGGGCGGTGGCGCCACGGTACTGGTGGGGTCATTAAATCCGTTAGGTGGAATGTTTGAACATGCATTTAATATTCAGGGCATCATTCCAAATAATGAAGCGATTGTCTCGATTGCGCTGGAGAAATATGGTGCATCTACTGCACTGATTATGGCGTTCGGGATGGTGGCGAATATTATTGTTGCCCGTTTTACCCGTCTGAAATACATCTTCCTGACGGGGCATCATACGTTCTACATGGCATGCATGATTGGCGTGATCCTGACGGTAGCCGGTTTTGAGGGCATTGGCCTGGTCTTTACCGGCTCGCTGATCCTCGGTCTGATTATGGCCTTTTTCCCGGCCATTGCGCAGCGTTATATGAAACGTATTACCGGCAATGATGACATCGCTTTCGGGCATTTCGGTACTTTAGGTTACGTGCTCTCGGGCTGGATTGGCAGCAAGTTCGGAAAAGGCTCCCGCTCTACCGAAGAGATGAACCTGCCGAAGAATTTAAGCTTCCTGCGTGACAGTTCTATCTCAATCTCGCTGACCATGATGATTATCTACCTGATCATGGCGGTTAGCGCCGGACGTGAGTATGTAGAAGCGACCTTTAGCGGCGGCCAGAACTACCTCGTGTACGCCATTATCATGGCGATTACCTTCGCGGCAGGGGTGTTTATTATCCTGCAGGGCGTGCGCCTGATTCTGGCGGAGATCGTTCCGGCCTTTACCGGCTTTTCAGAAAAACTGGTGCCTAATGCGCGTCCTGCGCTGGACTGCCCGGTGGTCTACCCCTATGCGCCAAACGCGGTGTTGATTGGCTTCCTGTTCAGCTTCCTGGGCGGCCTGGTGGGGCTGTTCATCTGCGGTCAGTTTAGCTGGGTGCTGATCCTGCCGGGCGTGGTGCCGCACTTCTTTACCGGCGCGACGGCGGGCGTGTTTGGAAACGCTACCGGCGGACGCCGCGGCGCGATGATTGGCGCGTTTGCCAATGGTTTGCTGATCACTTTCCTGCCGGTGCTGCTGTTGCCGGTGCTGGGCGCCATTGGCTTTGCTAACACCACCTTCTCCGACGCCGATTTCGGCGCGGTCGGGATTGTGTTGGGCAACCTGGCGCGCTTCCTGTCGCCACTGGCCATCACCGGGCTTGTTGTGGCGTTGTTCGCGCTGCTGGTGGCGTACAACGTGTTCGCTAAAAACAAATCTGCGGGCGGTAATTCGCAGGAAAACACCGGAGCCAAATCATGAATGTGAATGAGATAATCCATCTGGCGCGTGAGATCCGCGTCGAGACCCTGAAGTCACTGACCCGGCTGGGTTTTGGTCACTACGGTGGCAGTATGTCGGTCGTTGAAACGCTGGCGGTTTTATACGGTGCGGTAATGAAAATTGACCCCGCCGATCCGGACTGGCCGGAGCGAGACTACTTTGTCCTGTCAAAAGGGCACGCTGGCCCGGCGCTGTACAGTACGCTCGCGATCAAAGGTTACTTCCCGATGGAAGAGTTGAGCACGCTGAATCAGAACGGTACACGCTTGCCAAGTCATCCGGATCGTCTGAAAACGCGTGGCGTGGATGCCACCACGGGTTCGCTGGGACAAGGGATCTCAATTGCAGGCGGAATGGCGCTGTCGCATAAGCTGGCAGGTCGACCCAACCGGGTTTTCTGCATTGTCGGCGATGGCGAGCTGAACGAAGGGCAGTGCTGGGAAGCCTTTCAGTTTATTGCCCACCATCGCCTGAATAACCTGACGGTCTTTGTTGACTGGAATAAGCAACAGCTGGACGGCACACTGGACGACATCATCTGTGCCTTCAACCTGGAAGAGAAGTTCCGCGCCTTTGGTTTTGATGTCGTTACCGTGAAAGGGGACGATATTCCTGGGCTGCTGGCGGTGGTACAGCCGGTTCTGGCTAGCGATGCCCGCCCACGGGTGGTGATTCTTGACAGCATTAAAGGTCAGGGTGTGCCGTATCTTGAGCAGCTCAGCAATTCGCACCATCTGCGACTGACGGAGGAGAGCAAAGCCGCGCTCAACGAGACGATTCGTCAACTGGAGGCCTCACATGATTAAGGTTATACCGGCAGTGCAAAAAGATGCGATAGAGATGCGTAAGGTATACGCCGGGTTTGTTGCTAAACAGATTGAAGCGGGAAGTCCGATTATTGCGCTCGAAGCGGATCTGATGAGCTCTATGGCGATGGACGGCGTGGCGCGGGATTACCCACAGCATGTTATTAACTGCGGCATCATGGAGGCGAACGTCATCGGCACGGCGGCGGGGCTGTCGCTCACCGGGCGCAAGCCATTCGTCCACACCTTTACCGCTTTTGCCAGCCGTCGCTGCTTTGACCAGCTGTTTATGTCTCTGGACTACCAGCGTAACAACGTGAAGGTGATCGCTTCCGATGCGGGGGTCACGGCCTGTCATAACGGCGGGACGCATATGTCGTTTGAGGATATGGGGATCGTACGTGGCCTGGCGCATTCGGTGGTGCTGGAAGTGACTGATGCGGTGATGTTTGAAGATATACTGCGCCAGCTTGTCGATCTCGACGGCTTTTATTGGGTACGCACCATCCGCAAACAGGCACAGAGCGTTTATGCCCCTGGCTCAACCTTTACCATCGGCAAGGGCAACGTGTTGCGTGAAGGCACAGATATCACCCTGATTGCCAACGGTATTATGGTGGCAGAGGCGCTGGAAGCGGCGCAACAGCTTGAGCAGGAGGGGGTGAGCGCGGCGGTCATTGATATGTTTACCCTCAAGCCAATCGACAGAATGCTGGTGAAAAACTATGCCGAGAAAACCAGACGCATTGTGACCTGTGAAAACCACAGTATCCATAACGGACTTGGATCGGCGGTGGCGGAGGTGCTGGCCGAGACCTGCCCGGTACCGATGCGTCGTGTGGGGGTGAAGGAGCGTTATGGTCAGGTTGGGACGCAGGATTATCTGCAGAAGGAGTATGGCCTGACTGCGCATGACATTGTGTCAGCGGCGCGCGAGTTGCTGTAAATAAAAAAGGCGACCGTGTGGTCGCCTTTCTTGCCGGATGGCGCTTCGCTTATCCGGCCTACAAAACCGTAGGCCCGGTGGCGCTTCGCTTATCCGGCCTATAAGACCGTAGGCCCGGTGGCGCTTCGCTTATCCGGCCTACAAAACCGTAGGCCCGGTGGCGTTTCGCTTATCCGGCCTATAAAACCGTAGGCCCGGTGGCGCTTCGCTTATCCGGCCTATAAAACCATAGGCCCGGTGGCGCTTCGCTTATCCGGCCTATAAAACCGTAGGCCCGGTAAGCGCTAGCGCCACCGGGCTTTTTACTTACTGCTGCTGTGAAGACTGAATCGCGGTCAGAGCGATGGTGTAGACGATATCGTCTACCAGCGCGCCACGAGACAGGTCGTTGACCGGCTTACGCATACCCTGCAGCATTGGCCCGATGGAGATCAGGTCAGCAGAACGCTGTACGGCTTTGTAAGTGGTGTTACCGGTGTTCAGATCCGGGAAGATGAACACGGTAGCGCGACCTGCAACCGGCGAGTTTGGCGCTTTGGATTTCGCTACGTCAGCCATAACCGCTGCGTCGTACTGCAGCGGGCCGTCGATCATCAGGTCAGGACGTTTTTCCTGCGCCAGACGAGTCGCTTCACGAACTTTCTCGACGTCGCTACCGGCACCAGAATTACCGGTGGAGTAGGAGAGCATCGCTACGCGCGGCTCAATACCGAAAGCAATGGCGGAATCGGCGGACTGAATCGCGATTTCAGCCAGCTGTTCTGCGGTCGGATCCGGGTTGATTGCGCAGTCGCCGTAAACGTAAACCTGTTCCGGCAACAGCATGAAGAACACGGAAGAAACCAGAGAGCTACCCGGTGCCGTTTTGATCAACTGCAGTGGCGGACGGATGGTGTTGGCGGTGGTGTGAACCGCGCCGGAAACCAGGCCGTCGACTTCGTCTTGTTCCAGCATCAGCGTACCGAGAACCACGTTGTCTTCCAGCTGCTCACGGGCAACCGCTTCGGTCATCCCTTTGCTCTTACGCAGTTCGACCAGACGAGCGACATAGCTTTCGCGCACCACTTCCGGATCGACAATTTCGATACCCGCACCCAGCTCGACGCCTTGCGCGGCAGCAACGCGGTTGATCTCATCCGGGTTACCCAGCAGGACACAGGTCGCAATACCACGCTCTGCGCAGATCGCCGCGGCTTTAACGGTACGCGGCTCGTCACCTTCCGGCAGAACAACGCGTTTACCGGCTTTGCGCGCCAGCTCGGTCAGCTGGTAGCGGAAGGCCGGCGGAGACAGACGGCGGCTACGTTCGGAGGTCGCGGTCAGAGACTCGATCCAGTCAGCGTTGATGTAGCTGGCGACGTATTCCTGAACTTTCTCAATGCGCTCGTGATCGTCAACCGGAACTTCCAGGTTGAAGCTCTGCAGGCTCAGGGAGGTCTGCCAGGTGTTGGTGTTCACCATAAAGACCGGCAGGCCGGTCGCGAATGCACGTTCGCACAGCTTGCTGACGCGCGGGTCCATTTCGTAAGCACCGGTCAGCAGCAGCGCGCCGATTTCAACGCCGTTCATGGCGGCGAGGCAGGCAGCGACCAGAACATCAGGACGGTCTGCGGAAGTCACCAGCAGGGAACCTGCACGGAAATGCTCCAGCATGTGCGGGATGCTGCGCGCGCAGAAGGTGACAGACTTCACTCGGCGGGTGTTGATGTCACCTTCATTGATGATGGTGGCATTCAGGTGGCGTGCCATATCGATAGCACGCGTTGCAATCAGATCGAAGCTCCACGGCACCGCGCCCAGAACCGGCAGAGTGCTGCCATTCTGCAGCTGAGCCGGATCGATCTTCACGACTTTCGCTTTGGAAGAGTCATCGAAGATTTCCGACAGATCGGGACGGGTACGCCCCTGTTCGTCGACCGGTGCGTTCAGTTTGTTGACGATAACACCGGTAATGTTGGTGTTTTTCGCGCCGCCGAAGCTGTTGCGGGTCAGCTCGATACGTTCGTTCAGCTGTTCCTGGGTGTCGGTACCCTGAGACATCACGAAGACGATTTCCGCGTTCAGCGTTTTAGCGATTTCGAAGTTCAGAGACTGAGCAAACTGGTGTTTACGGGTCGGGACCAGACCTTCTACCAGCACCACTTCAGCATCCTGAGTCGCGGCGTGATAGTTGGCGATAATCTCTTCCATCAGCACGTCTTTCTGGTCGCCAGACAGCAGCGACTCGACGTGGCTCATCTTCAGCGGCTCAGCGGCCGGAAGGCTTGAATTAGCACGAACGATGGTGGTCGTCTGGTCCGGCGCATCGCCGCCTGCACGCGGTTGGGCGATAGGTTTAAAGACGCTCAGACGAACGCCTTTGCGTTCCATTGCACGGATAACACCGAGGCTGACGCTGGTCAGGCCAACGCTGGTTCCGGTAGGGATCAGCATGATTATACGGGACACGATATATCCTCTTTCGTTACCGCCAGTATCAGGCGGGAGACAAAACTGCACCACCAGCTGCCCGTCATATTTCAAGTTGCATGTGCGTTGGTTTTCCTGGTTCACCCCAGTCACGTACTACCTGTACGTGACTGGGGATTCTCTGCGTCGCCGCCTTCCTGCCACTCGAATTATTTAGGGTTTCGCTGGCGGTGTGAAATCAGGCAGTCAGACGATTGGCGTCTTGCGCGATAACCAGCTCTTCGTTGGTCGGGATGACCAGAGCCGGGCGGGTGCCTTCTTTGTTGATGAAGCCAGACTTGCCGAAACGGGCAGCCAGGTTACGCTCGTGATCAACTTCGAAGCCCAGCACGCCCAGTTTGCCCAGAGACAGTTCACGAACCATGGCGGCGTTTTCACCGATACCGCCGGTGAAGATAACGGCATCCAGACGACCGTCCATCAGCGCGGTGTAGGAACCGATGTACTTGGCCAGACGATGGCAGTAAACGTCCATTGCACGTTTAGCATCGGCTTTATCGGTGTAGTTGTCTTCAACATAACGACAGTCGCTGGTGACTTCGGTCAGGCCCAGCAGGCCAGACTCTTTGGTCAGCATTTTGTTGATAGCATCAACGCTCATGCCCAGGGAGTCGTGCAGGTGGAAGATGATAGCCGGGTCGATGTCGCCAGAGCGAGTCCCCATGACCAGACCTTCCAGCGGGGTCAGACCCATTGAGGTGTCAACGCATTTACCGTTGCGGATAGCGGAAACAGAACCACCGTTGCCCAGATGGCAGGTGATGATGTTCAGCTCTTCAACCGGTTTGTTCAGGACCTTAGCCGCTTCCTGAGTCACGTAGAAGTGGCTGGTGCCGTGCGCGCCGTAGCGACGTACGCCGTGCTCTTTGTACAGGCTGTACGGCAGGGCATACAGATAGGATTCTTCCGGCATAGTCTGATGGAACGCGGTGTCGAACACGGCTACGTTCTTCTCTTTCAGATGCGGGAATGATTTCAGCGCTTCAGCAATACCGATCAGGTGAGCCGGGTTGTGCAGCGGAGCGAAAGAGGCGGAATCTTTGATGCCCTGGATAACGGAATCATCAATGACCACGGAACTGGTGTATTTTTCACCGCCGTGAACGATACGGTGGCCGATTGCGGTCAGCTGAGCAGACAGTTCTGGTTTTTGTGCCAGAATAGTGTTAACGATAAAGTTAAGCGCTTCACTGTGAGCGGCGCCAGCGCCTAAATCTGCTTCGTGTTTGCTGCCGTCCATTTTCCACTTAATACGCGCTTCAGGAAGATGGAAACATTCAGCTAAACCAGACAGATATTCGTCACCGTTGACGGCATCAAGGATAGCAAATTTCAGTGAGGAGCTACCGCAGTTCAGAACCAGTACTAACTTACTCGACATGGAAGTACCTTTTATGATACGTGGCTAAAAAAACGTCAGTGTGTCACAAAGCGTAGCGCAGGATGACGCCGACATTTATGATTAACATCATGCCTTGTTCTGTTTTCGGGCACGATGGGAGAAGTACATTTGATTTTATGCCATTTTGCATAATTTTCAGCCAATGGCAGAATGTGCGATAATTTGACTCACCTGGTCAAAGGGTCTATCGCCCTTTCAGGCGGGCACAGGATACCTGATTGCCGCAGCCATTGCCAAAATGTTTTGAACGTTGTCATGCACAGTTGGTGTTTTGCACGAATTTTTTAAGTTTTATATTTAAAGTTGAGGTAAAGCCATGTCGACCCCCGATAATCGTCCCGTCAGCTTCTTTAGCTTGTTCCGTCGCGGGCAGCACTACGCAAAGACCTGGCCTTTGGACAAACGCCTCGCTCCGGTATTTATTGAAAACCGCATTATTCGCGCAACCCGTTACGCTATCCGCATCATGCCGCCGATCGCGGTCTTTACGCTGTGCTGGCAAATCGCGCTGGGTGGGCAACTGGGGCCGGCGGTGGCGACCGCGCTGTTTGCCTTGAGTTTGCCGATACAAGGATTATGGTGGCTGGGTAAGCGTTCGGTGACGCCGCTGCCGCCGTCGATACTGAACTGGTTTTATGAAGTGCGCGGCAAATTGCAGGAGGCGGGACAGGCGCTGGCGCCGGTCGATGGCAAGCCGGATTATCAGGCCTTAGCTGACACGCTTAAGCGCGCCTTCAAACAACTGGATAAAACTTTCCTTGATGATTTGTAATTCACTAAGGAAAACGCATATAAAAGAAGGCGCATAATTAATGCGCCTTCTTTTTTCACGCCGTAAAGTGCTACAGGAGTCAAAACATGGAAATGACCAATGCGCAGCGTCTGATTTTATCTAATCAGTACAAGATGATGACGATGCTCGACCCGGACAACGCTGAACGTTATCGCCGTCTACAGACCATCATCGAGCGTGGATACGGATTGCAAATGCGCGAACTGGATCGCGAGTTTGGCCAGCTGACGGAAGAAACCTGCCGTACCATCATTGATATTATGGAAATGTATCATGCGCTGCATGTCTCCTGGACGAACCTGAAGGATGCAGGTGAAATCGACGAACGTCGCGTCACCTTCCTCGGATTTGATGTCGCAACCGAAGCGCGCTTCCTTGGCTATGTTCGCTTTATCGTCAACGTAGAGGGGCGCTACAGCCACTTCGATGCCGGCACCCATGGCTTTAATTCACAGACGCCGATGTGGGATAAATACCAGCGTATGCTCAGCGCCTGGCACGTTTGCCCGCGTCAGTACCATTTAAGCAGCAACGAAATTAATCAAATTATTAATGCCTGATGGAGGTTTGCGTGCACTGTAAAGGTTTCCTGTTTGATCTTGACGGGACGTTAGTCGATTCATTACCCGTAGTGGAGCGCTCGTGGTGCAAATGGGCGGATCGTTTCGGCATCCCGCACGATGAGGTGTTGAACTTCATTCATGGCAAGCAGGCGATAACCTCTTTACGCCATTTTCTGCCGGGGCGCAGCGAAGAGGAATTACAGACGGAGTTCCGCTGGCTTGAAGCGGTCGAAGCGACGGATACTGATGGCATTACTGCACTGCCGGGGGCGGTGGCGCTGCTGACCACTCTGGATGAAGCCGGGATCCCATGGGCTATCGTCACTTCAGGTTCGGTGCCTGTTGCCCATGCGCGTCATCGCGCGGCAGGTCTGCCTGATGCCCACGTTTTCGTGACTGCTGAGCAGGTGAAGCAGGGGAAACCGGCACCGGATGCCTATCTGCTCGGGGCACAACGTTTAGCGCTGGCGCCGCAGGAGTGCGTCGTGGTCGAGGATGCGCCTGCCGGTTTGCTTTCCGGTCTGGCGGCGGGCTGCCGGACTATCGCCGTCAACGTACCGGCAGATGCGCCGCGTCTGAACGAGGCGGATTTGATCTTAACGTCCCTCGCAAACCTCGCGATCGCTCGCCTTCCGGACGGGAACGTGAATGTTTCGCTTAAAGACTAATCCCATGACGTCGCCCCGTATGGTCGGGGCTTTTTTATGCAAAAATTCCAGCTCCATCTTCAGACAAGGATAAGTTGTGAACGGTGAACTGATTTGGGTGTTGTCTCTTCTTGCCGTTGCGGTCGTGCTCTTTGCCAGCGGGAAAGTGCGCATGGACGCAGTTGCGCTGCTGGTGATTGTCGCCTTTGTCCTCAGCGATACGCTGACCCTCAGCGAAGCGTTCTCGGGTTTTAGCGATCCGAACGTCATTCTGATTGCGGCGCTGTTTATTATCGGCGATGGCCTGGTCCGTACCGGGGTGGCCACCAAAGTCGGCAGCTGGCTGGTGAAGGTGGCCGGCAACAGCGAAACGAAAATGCTGGTCTTTCTGATGCTGACTGTCGCCGGGCTTGGTGCGTTTATGAGTTCAACAGGCGTGGTCGCTATCTTTATTCCGGTGGTGCTCAGCGTTTCTATGCGGATGAATACGTCGCCATCGCGCCTGATGATGCCGCTTAGCTTTGCTGGCCTAATCAGCGGGATGATGACACTGGTTGCCACGCCACCGAACCTGGTCGTGAACAGCGAACTGTTGCGTGAAGGTCTGCAGGGATTCGGCTTTTTTAGCGTCACGCCGATTGGCCTTGTGGTGCTGTTGCTGGGTATCCTCTATATGCTGGCGGCGCGCTTTATGCTCAGAGGCGGGGAGAATGACCATCCGCGGGACGGACGTAAAAGAAGCACCTTTCGCGATTTAATCAAAGAGTACCACCTGACCGGCCGCGCCCGTCGTCTGGCCATTCGTCCGGGGTCTCCGATGATTGGTCAGCGCCTGGACGATCTTAAGCTGCGTGAACGCTACTGCGCCAACGTGATCGGCGTAGAGCGCTGGCGTCGTTTCCGCCGGGTTATCGTCAATGTGAACGGGGTGTCCGAGTTTCGCGCCCGCGACGTGCTGCTGATCGATATGTCCGCATCAGATATTGATTTGCGCCAGTTCTGCGGCGAGCAAATGCTTGAACCGATGGTGCTGCGCGGCGAATACTTTTCCGATCAGGCGCTGGATGTGGGGATGGCCGAAGTCGCGCTGATTCCGGATTCAGAACTGATCGGGAAAACGGTCCGTGAGATAGGTTTTCGCACTCGCTTCGGGCTCAATATTGTCGGCCTTAAGCGCGATGGTAAAGCGATGGATGGTTCGGTCGTCGACGAGTCTTTGCAGCTTGGTGATATCGTACTGGTGGTCGGAAACTGGCGCCAGATAAGCCTGCTGGCGAAACGCGGTCGCGACTTTGTCGTATTGAATATGCCCGTGGAGGTGAACGATGCCTCGCCCGCGCACAGCCAGGCGCCGCACGCTATCTTTTGCCTGGTGCTGATGGTCGCCCTGATGCTCACCGACGAGATCCCCAACCCGATAGCGGCGATTATCGCCTGCCTGCTGATGGGCAAATTCCGCTGTATTAATGCCGAAAGCGCTTATAAAGCGATTCACTGGCCAAGCATTATATTAATCGTCGGGATGATGCCCTTTGCGCTGGCGTTGCAAAAAACCGGCGGCGTCGATTTGGTGGTGGAGGGGCTGATGGATGTTGCCGGCAGCAAAGGGCCTTACGTGATGCTGGGCTGTTTGTTCGTGATGTGCGCCACTATCGGTCTGTTTATTTCCAACACCGCCACGGCGGTACTGATGGCGCCGATCGCCCTGGCGGCGGCGAAATCCATGGACGTCTCGCCTTATCCTTTTGCCATGGTGGTGGCGATGGCGGCTTCGGCCGCCTTTATGACGCCGGTCTCTTCGCCGGTTAACACGCTGGTGCTGGGGCCAGGAAAATACGCCTTCAGCGATTTTGTGAAGATTGGCGTGCCGTTCACCGTCCTCGTGATGGTGGTCTGCGTGCTGCTCGTGCCGATGCTGTTTCCGTTTTAACTGCCCCCCGGTGGCGCTACACCGGGGCTACAGAAACCGGAGGTCGGGTAAGGCGGAGCCGCCGCCCGACAAAATCACAACGGTGAATCCTGGCTTATCTCATCCAGCGACAGCTGGAAGCTCGGGACGAAGACCTGCATAAAGTAGTCCATCTCCTCGCTACGCCGGGACTCCAGCGTTTTCTCAAGCCGGCCCTTGGCCAGTAAAAACTCATTGTTGCCGGCAGAGAGTTCCTCAAGGCATTTTAAGTAGGCGCAGAGCGCATCGGCCTGTTTGACGATCGATTGCTCATCTGCGCTATAGCGATGCTCGTCGATCAGCGGTGCAAAGACATCGCGCAGTTCGTCAGGAACCATGTCGATAAGCTTCTGCTGGGCAATCTTCTCGATCGCTTTATATTCTTGCGCAATCTGCGAGTTGAAATATTTGACTGGAGTCGGCAGATCGCCGGTTAACACTTCCGATGCATCGTGATACATCGCCAGAAGGGCGATGCGCTCGGCGTTAACCTTGCCGCCAAACATCCGGTTTTTGATAGCGGCCAGCGCGTGAGCAACCATCGCCACCTGCAGACTGTGCTCGGAGACGTTTTCGGTCCGTACATTACGCATCAGCGGCCAGCGGTTAATTAACTTCAGGCGAGAGAGGTGGGCAAAGAAATGACTCTGACTCATAGCAACCCTTAATCAGTGACAACATCGGGTCCTATTGTGCGCAGGGATTGCCGCCGGATGCAAATACCGGCGGCCGGGTAACACTTATCCGTGCTGGTGATAGCCGGAGAGGAAGCGACCAAAGCGAGAAATCGCCATTTCCAGATCGTCCTCACGCGGGAGGGTGACAATACGCACGTGATCCGGCCATGGCCAGTTAAAGGCGCTTCCCTGAACCAACAGGACTTTTTCCTGCAGCAGGAAGTCGAGCACCATTTTCTGGTCATCGTGAATATTAAAGCGCTTCGCATCGATTTTCGGGAACATGTACAGCGCGCCTTGCGGCTTCACGCAGGAAACGCCGGGGATCTCGTTGATCAACTCCCATGCGCGGTTGCGCTGTTCGTACAGTCTGCCACCGGGAACGATAAACTCGCTGATGCTCTGATAGCCGCCTAAGGCGGTTTGAATTGCGTGCTGTGCCGGTACGTTAGCGCACAGGCGCATAGACGCCAGCATCTCCAGACCTTCGATATAGCCTTTTGCGTGCTTTTTCGGCCCGTTCAGTACCATCCAGCCCTGGCGAAAACCGGCAACGCGGTAGGTCTTGGACAGGCCGTTAAAGGTCACTGTCAGCAGGTCGGGAGCCAGCGCGGCGATCGAATGGTGCTGGGCTTCGTCGTAGAGGATCTTGTCGTAGATTTCATCGGCGAAAATGATCAGGTTGTGCTGGCGGGCAAGCTCAACGATCTCCATCAGCAGCTCTTTCGAGTACACCGCACCGGTAGGGTTGTTCGGGTTGATAATCACGATGCCGCGCGTGCGCGGGGTGATTTTTGCGCGAATGTCGTCAAGGTCCGGAAACCAGTCGGCGGATTCATCGCACAGATAGTGCACTGCTTTCCCGCTGGAGAGCGAGACGGCGGCAGTCCACAGCGGATAATCCGGTGCCGGAACCAGCATTTCATCGCCGCTGTTCAGCAGCGCCTGCATGGCCTGAACGATCAGTTCTGAGACGCCGTTACCGATATAAATATCTTCGACCGTCACATCGCGCATACCGCGCGCCTGATAGTGCTGCATGATAGCCTTCCGCGCCGAGTAGAGGCCTTTAGAGTCACAATAACCCTGAGCGGTAGGCAGATTGCGAATAACATCAACAAGGATTTCGTCGGGGGCGTCAAAGCCAAACGGCGCCGGGTTGCCGATGTTCAGTTTCAGGACTTTATTGCCTTCTTCTTCAAGGCGTTTTGCCTCTTTCAGAACCGGGCCGCGGATGTCGTAACAGACGTTATCTAACTTGCTGGATTTTTCGATAGGGGACATGAATCTTTGACCTTTTAGCTGTTATCGCCACTCCCTGCCGTGGAAGTCAGCACGGAACAATGTACTCTTCATCCCCGAGGTTTTGAAGGGTTAACAGGAGAAGATTTTGCTTATGTGATTTTTTTGGTTTAATTGATTTGGCTGGTGATTGCCTTTGTCTTTTATAGAATATGCCTTTAATGGCTGCTTTAATGGTCAATAATGGTGTTGTTTTCGCTATTTCGTGAACATTTATATGGTTTATTCTCCTGGGGCGTGGCGCCAGCGATTATTTTTTTCGCAGGATGCTCAGGGGGGATGAAAAGGCGTATAACAGGTAAAGCGCGGTGGCTGTAACGGTAATGTTAAATATGCTTAATAAGAATATTTAATTAATTAAAAAGATTTTATTTTTCACAATTCGGGATTTTCTTTTTGTTAATTAAATTAAAGTCATGAAAAAAAATTTAAAATTGGCTTTAATAATAATGATTAGACCTTATAAATAATTCGGTTTTCGGTTACGATACCTGCGTTAATATCGATTAAGAGCCTGTTTTTTCGCAGGTTAAGCTATTAATATATTGTTATTGCAGGATTTTTTTTTTGTTTTTTTCGCTTTTTACAATGGCTGTGATGAGGGGCGATGACCTCATCCTTGCCGTAGAGAACTTTTTTGAAGAACATCACAGAAATCAGAACGGTGTATCAGAACGGTGTAATAGAAAGCGTAGAACTACGGACAATATATGACTCAGACGTTTCGCGCACTTGCTGCGGGCGAGTACTTTCACATGCAATAACGTTCGTCCAGATGCACATTCCGTTTGTGAATGGCACAAGGCTCAAGGAATAGCCGGAAACCTGGAGCACAGCGTCAACAAGGCAGGTTCGCATTCGCCACCTGTAAGTGAACAAATATGATAAATGCAAATCGTCCGATACTGAATCTCGACCTGGATCTGCTGAGAACCTTCGTTGCTGTCGCCGATCTGAATACTTTTGCCGCCGCTGCAGCGGCGGTATGCCGGACTCAGTCTGCCGTAAGCCAACAGATGCAACGTCTGGAACAACTGGTCGGCAAAGAGCTCTTTGCCCGTCATGGGCGCAATAAATTGCTGACCGAGCAGGGTATTCAACTGCTGGGCTACGCCCGCAAAATCCTGCGTTTTAATGATGAAGCCTGCATGTCGCTGATGTTCAGCAGCCTGCAAGGGATCTTAACGATTGGCGCATCTGATGAAACAGCCGAGACTATTTTACCGTTTTTGTTGAACCGGATCGGCAGCTTCTACCCGAAACTGACGCTGGAAATTAAGGTTCTTAAGCATGCTGAGGCGGTGGCTATGCTGGCGAGCGGCGCGATTGATCTCGCGCTGACGACTCACCAGACGGCGGAATTCGATACGCTGATACTGCGCACTTCGCCAACCCTATGGTACTGCGCTGCCGATTATGTGGTGCCGCGGCAGGAGACGATCCCGCTGATCCTGCTGGAAGAGCCGGGTCCGTTTCGTGAGGAGATCATTGCCGCGCTGAATGCCGCCAGCGCACCGTGGCATCTGGCCCATTCCGCCTCGACGCTTGCGGGCGTTAAAGCGGCGGTAAAGGCAGGGCTGGGGGTTACCGCCCGTCCGGTAGAAATGATGAGCCCCGAGCTGCGGGTTGTCGGTAAGAATGAGGGGCTTCCTGCTCTGGCGGATACGCAATATGTGCTGAGCTGCAATGCGTACAAGATAAGCGAGTCGGCGCAGGCTATTTTCCAGTCGCTGAGCCAGGATTATCGCCCCTGGTCGTCTGAGCCTGCGTTTACCCCTGAAGGGGGAGATAATTCCCTCATTTCCTGAGTGGAGTTAGTTACACAGATCACAAAAAGCTGGTAACAAATTGTAAGTGCAAAAAAGAGCCGCTAAGGTTTGAATTATGCCGTGCGGTTCTTTTTTTTCTTATTTTACAGGGGTTTTTAATATTTTTTCGTTTTATTTTCATACTTATCAATAAGTTGCATTTGATGCGGCGCTTGCTCCCCGACTTTTCCCAGCACTTTCAATACTTCATGCTAATGTTAAAAAACCGTCTAGATTGTTGCCGTTTTATAGGTTTAATTAACAAAATCGTGTCACAGATCAAAAAAATACCCCTCCTTAGGGGGAGGAATCGAGGCTAAATCCTGTCAAAATAGACGGGTAATTTTGATTTACAACATAAACGGACACGATTCAACAACACTAAATCCGGTTTGTATGCAAGGTTATTTCGCATAAAAGGGCATTTAATGTTAATGAAAAAAATCTAATGTAAATTAATGTTGTTAAAACTTTTGTTGAAGTTGACAAAAGGTTAAAGAAAGGGGTAAAAAGCCACCGCATACAGCCTTCTACGCTAAGTAGGGACGCTTTTTTGCAAGGTTATTTTTTTATTCCTCCCCGTGAAACGCTGTGGCGTTCATCTGCCAGCAAGAGCAGAGGGTTTAGCGCTACACTTTTTTGGTTAAGCAATGCGTATGTCAACATCCACTGAAGTCATCGCTCATCATTGGGCATTCGCTATATTTCTCATCATTGCCATCGGCCTGTGCTGCCTGATGCTTGTCGGGGGCTGGTACCTCGGCGGTCGCGCGCGCGCGCGTAGCAAGAACACGCCGTTTGAATCGGGGATCGACTCCGTTGGTTCGGCTCGCTTACGTCTTTCTGCGAAGTTTTATCTGGTTGCCATGTTCTTCGTTATCTTCGACGTGGAAGCTCTGTATCTCTACGCATGGTCGACTTCTATCCGCGAAAGCGGCTGGGTCGGCTTTGTGGAAGCCGCAATTTTCATTTTAGTGCTACTGGCAGGTCTGGTTTACCTCGTTCGTATCGGCGCACTGGACTGGACGCCTGCGCGTTCCCGTCGCACGCTGGTTAATTCAGAAACAGACAGTCCCACTAACCGTCATATGCAGTAAAAGCGAGGCAATAAGATGGATTATACGCTCACCCGCATAGATCCTAACGGTGAGAACGACCGTTACCCCCTGCAGAAACAGGAGATCGTAACTGACCCCCTGGAGCAAGAAGTCAATAAAAGCGTGTATATGGGGAAACTCGAACATGCGCTGCATGACATGGTGAACTGGGGCCGCAAGAACTCAATCTGGCCCTACAACTTCGGCCTGTCATGCTGCTACGTTGAAATGGTAACGTCATTCACTGCGGTGCATGACGTTGCGCGTTTTGGCGCCGAGGTACTGCGTGCTTCTCCTCGTCAGGCGGACCTGATGGTTGTCGCTGGTACCTGCTTCACCAAAATGGCGCCGGTCATTCAGCGTTTGTATGACCAGATGCTGGAGCCTAAGTGGGTTATCTCCATGGGCGCCTGCGCCAACTCCGGCGGGATGTACGATATTTATTCTGTCGTCCAGGGTGTGGACAAGTTTATTCCGGTTGATGTTTACATCCCGGGCTGTCCGCCGCGTCCGGAAGCGTATATGCAGGCGCTGATGCTGCTGCAGGAGTCTATTGGTAAAGAACGTCGCCCGCTCTCGTGGGTGGTTGGCGATCAGGGCGTATACCGCGCCAACATGCAGTCGGAACGCGAGCGTAAACGTGGTGAACGCATTGCAGTGACCAATCTGCGGACACCGGACGAGATTTAACTTGCGCCTGCGGGCGGCGGAATAACACTTCGCAAATCAATCTACTAAAGCAGCGAAGCCTCGCCCGGCAGTCACCACGGACCTTTTGCAATGGTGAACAATATGACCGATTTACATGCGCATGACGCCGCACCAGCCTGGCAAACCCGCGATCACCTTGATGACCCGGTGATCGGCGAACTGCGCAATCGTTTTGGGCCGGATGCCTTTACCGTTCAACCTACCCGCACCGGCGTTCCGGTGGTCTGGGTCAAGCGCGAACAGCTGCTGGAGGTGGGTGATTTCCTGAAGAAATTGCCGAAACCTTACGTCATGCTGTTCGATCTGCATGGGATGGACGAACGTCTGCGTACCCACCGTGACGGGCTCCCCGCCGCGGATTTTTCCGTTTTCTATCATCTGATCTCCATTGAACGCAATCGTGACATTATGCTCAAGGTAGCATTGTCCGAAAACGATCTGCGCGTGCCGACTTTTACCAAACTGTTCCCGAATGCCAACTGGTATGAGCGCGAAACGTGGGAAATGTTCGGTATTGATATCGAAGGCCACCCGCACCTGACGCGCATCATGATGCCGCCGACCTGGGAAGGCCATCCGCTGCGTAAAGACTACCCGGCACGCGCCACCGAGTTCGATCCGTTTGAGCTGACTAAAGCCAAGCAGGATCTGGAAATGGAAGCGCTGACCTTTAAGCCGGAAGCGTGGGGCATGAAGCGCGGGACCGAAAACGAGGACTTCATGTTCCTCAACCTCGGCCCGAACCACCCGTCTGCCCACGGTGCTTTCCGTATTATCCTGCAGCTTGATGGCGAAGAGATTGTCGACTGCGTACCGGACATCGGCTACCACCACCGTGGTGCGGAGAAGATGGGCGAACGTCAGTCCTGGCACAGCTACATTCCGTATACCGACCGTATCGAATACCTTGGCGGCTGTGTCAATGAGATGCCGTACGTGCTGGCGGTGGAAAAGCTGGCGGGGATCACCGTACCGGATCGCGTGAATGTGATTCGCGTGATGCTCTCTGAGCTGTTCCGCATTAACAGCCACCTGCTGTACATCTCCACCTTTATTCAGGACGTCGGCGCGATGACGCCGGTGTTCTTTGCCTTTACCGACCGGCAGAAGATCTACGATCTGGTGGAAGCGATTACCGGTTTCCGTATGCACCCGGCGTGGTTCCGCATCGGCGGCGTCGCGCACGACCTGCCGCGCGGCTGGGATCGCCTGCTGCGCGAATTCCTTGAGTGGATGCCAAAACGTCTGGATTCTTACGAGAAAGCCGCGCTGCGCAACACCATTCTGATTGGCCGTTCGAAAGGCGTTGCCGCCTATAACGCCAAAGAAGCGCTGGAGTGGGGCACCACCGGTGCCGGCCTGCGCGCAACGGGGATCGGCTTCGACGTGCGTAAATGGCGCCCCTATTCTGGCTATGAAAACTTTGACTTTGAAGTGCCAACCGGTGGCGGTATCTCTGACTGCTATACCCGCGTGATGCTGAAAGTCGAAGAACTGCGCCAGAGCCTGCGCATTCTTCAGCAGTGTCTCGATAACATGCCTGAAGGCCCGTTCAAAGCGGATCACCCGCTGACGACGCCGCCGCCGAAAGAGCGCACGCTGCAGCATATCGAAACCCTGATTACGCACTTCCTGCAGGTTTCCTGGGGCCCGGTCATGCCGGCCAACGAATCCTTCCAGATGATAGAAGCGACGAAGGGTATCAACAGTTACTACCTGACCAGCGACGGCAGCACCATGAGCTATCGTACCCGTATCCGCACGCCGAGCTATGCGCACCTGCAGCAGATCCCGTCGGCGATTCGCGGCAGCCTGGTATCCGACCTGATCGTTTATCTGGGTAGTATCGATTTTGTTATGTCAGACGTGGACCGCTAATTATGCACGAGAATCAACAACCACAAACCGAGGCTTTTGAGCTGAGTGCGGCAGAGCGTGAGGCCATTGAGCACGAGAAGCACCACTATGAAGACCCGCGTGCGGCGTCCATCGAAGCGCTGAAGATCGTTCAGAAACAGCGCGGCTGGGTGCCGGATGGCGCGATCTACGCGATCGCCGACGTACTGGGTATCCCGGCAAGCGACGTGGAAGGGGTAGCCACTTTCTACAGCCAGATCTTCCGCCAGCCGGTTGGCCGTCACGTGATCCGCTATTGCGATAGCGTGGTTTGCCATATCACCGGCTTCCAGGGCATTCAGTCGGCTATCGAGAAAAAGCTCGACATCAAACCGGGTCAAACTACCTTTGATGGCCGCTTCACTCTGCTGCCGACCTGCTGTCTGGGCAACTGCGACAAGGGACCGACGATGATGATTGATGAGGATACTCATAGTTATCTGACGCCGGAGGCGATTCCTGACCTGTTGGAGCGGTATAAATGAAGACAGTGATCCGCACTCCCGAAACGCATCCGCTGACCTGGCGACTGCGCGATGATAAACAGCCGGTATGGCTGGAAGAGTATCAGAGCAAAAACGGCTATGCCGGCGCGCGTAAGGCGCTGCTGGGCCTGGCGCCGGATGAGATAGTCAATCAGGTGAAAGACGCCGGTCTGAAAGGACGCGGCGGCGCGGGCTTTTCCACCGGTCTGAAGTGGAGCCTGATGCCGAAAGACGAATCCATGAACATTCGTTACCTGCTGTGTAACGCCGATGAGATGGAGCCGGGCACCTATAAAGACCGTCTGCTGATGGAGCAACTGCCGCACCTGCTGGTGGAAGGCATGCTGATTTCCGCGTTTGCGCTGAAAGCGTACCGCGGCTACATCTTCCTGCGCGGCGAATATATTGAAGCGGCGGCGCATTTACGCCGCGCGATCGCCGAAGCGACCGAAGCCGGTCTGCTGGGCAAAAACATTCTCGGCACCGGTTTTGATTTCGAACTGTTCGTCCACACCGGGGCAGGGCGTTATATCTGCGGTGAAGAAACCGCGCTGATTAACTCCCTCGAAGGCCGTCGCGCCAACCCGCGCTCCAAGCCGCCGTTCCCGGCGAGCTCCGGCGTGTGGGGGAAACCGACCTGCGTCAACAACGTGGAAACCCTGTGTAACGTCCCGGCGATTCTGGCCAACGGCGTCGAGTGGTATCAGAACATTTCTACCAGCAAAGATGCCGGTACCAAGCTGATGGGCTTCTCTGGCCGGGTGAAAAATCCGGGCGTCTGGGAACTGCCGTTCGGCACCACCGCGCGCGAGATTCTGGAAGATTATGCCGGCGGCATGCGTGATGGCCTGAAGTTTAAGGCCTGGCAGCCGGGCGGCGCGGGGACCGACTTCCTGACCGAAGCGCATCTTGACCTGCCGATGGAATTCGAAAGTATTGGTAAAGCGGGAAGCCGTCTGGGTACCGCGCTGGCGATGGCCGTTGACCATGAGATTGGCATGGTATCGCTGGTGCGCAACCTGGAAGAGTTCTTTGCCCGCGAGTCCTGCGGTTGGTGCACACCGTGCCGTGACGGTCTGCCGTGGAGCGTGAAAATTCTGCGCGCTCTGGAGCGCGGTGAAGGCCAGCCGGGTGATATCGAGACACTTGAGCAACTGTGTCGGTTCCTTGGTCCGGGCAAAACCTTCTGTGCGCATGCGCCAGGTGCGGTAGAACCGCTGCAGAGCGCCATTAAATATTTCCGCGACGAATTCGAAGCAGGCATTAAGCAGCAGTTCAGTAATACCCATGCTATCAACGGGATTCAGCCGAACCTGCTTAAGACGCGCTGGTAATGTCTCCACAAGCTCGTTCAGGCGGCGCCAACGCGGCGGCCTGAACGACAAAGTGGTAACGATTTTTTAATTTGGAAGCATGCTAATGGCTACGATTCATGTAGACGGCAAAGAATACGAGGTCAACGGAGCGGACAACCTGTTAGAGGCCTGTCTCTCTCTTGGTCTTGATATTCCATACTTTTGCTGGCACCCGGCGCTCGGGAGCGTCGGTGCTTGCCGCCAGTGTGCGGTGAAGCAATATCAAAACGCGGAAGACACGCGTGGTCGCCTGGTGATGTCCTGTATGACACCGGCGTCTGACGGCACCTTTATTTCTATCGACGACGGCGAAGCGAAGCAGTTCCGCGAAAGCGTGGTGGAGTGGCTGATGACCAACCACCCGCACGACTGCCCGGTCTGTGAGGAGGGGGGCAACTGCCACCTGCAGGATATGACCGTGATGACCGGTCACAGCTTCCGCCGCTACCGTTTCACCAAGCGTACTCACCGCAACCAGGACCTGGGGCCGTTCATCTCTCACGAAATGAACCGCTGCATCGCCTGCTATCGCTGCGTGCGTTACTACAAAGATTACGCTGACGGTACCGACCTGGGCGTTTACGGTGCGCATGACAACGTCTATTTCGGTCGTCCGGAAGATGGCACGCTGGAGAGCGAATTCTCCGGCAACCTGGTTGAAGTCTGCCCGACCGGCGTCTTTACCGATAAAACGCACTCCGAGCGCTATAACCGTAAATGGGATATGCAGTTTGCGCCGAGCATCTGCCAGCAGTGTTCCATCGGCTGTAACATCAGCCCGGGCGAGCGCTATGGCGAGCTGCGTCGTATCGAAAACCGTTACAACGGTACCGTTAACCGTTACTTCCTCTGCGACCGCGGCCGTTTTGGCTATGGCTATGTGAACCTGAAAGACCGTCCGCGTCAGCCGGTTCAGCGCCGTGGCGATGACTTCATCACTCTCAACGCCGAGCAGGCGATGCAGGGCGCGGCGGATATTCTGCGTCAGTCGAAAAAGGTGATTGGTATCGGCTCGCCGCGCGCCAGCATTGAAAGCAACTTTGCGTTGCGCGAGCTGGTGGGCGTTGAGAACTTCTATACCGGCATTGCGAAGGCTGAGCAGGAACGTCTGCAGATGATGCTGACCGTGCTGCGCGATGGCGGTATTCATACCCCGACGCTGCGCGACATTGAGTCCTACGATGCGGTTCTGGTACTCGGGGAAGATATTACCCAGACCGGCGCCCGCGTCGCGCTCGCCGTACGTCAGGCGGTGAAAGGGAAAGCGCGTGAAATGGCGGCGGCGCAGAAAGTCGCCGACTGGCAGATAGCCGCAATCCTCAACATCGGTCAACGCGCGAAGCATCCGCTGTTTGTCACCAATATTGACGACACCCGTCTTGACGATGTCGCTGCGTGGACCTATCGCGCGCCGGTGGAAGATCAGGCGCGTCTGGGCTTTGCCATTGCCCATGCGCTGGACGAAACCGCTCCGGCGGTGGACGGACTGAGCAGCGATCTGAAAGGCAAAATTGACGTGATCGTTCAGGCGCTGGCCGGGGCGAAGAAACCGCTGATTGTCTCCGGGACTAACGCTGGCAGCATTGAGATTATCCAGGCAGCGGCCAACGTGGCGAAAGCGCTGAAAGGCCGTGGCGCCGATGTCGGTGTGACGATGGTCGCGCGTGCGGTGAACAGCGTCGGTCTCGGCATGATTGGCGGCGGCTCTCTGGAAGAGGCGCTGAGCGAGCTGGAAACCGGCGCCGCCGATGCGGTTGTGGTGCTGGAAAACGATCTGCATCGTCACGCTTCCGCCGCGCGCGTTGACGCCGCGCTGGCCAAAGCGCCGCTGGTGATGGTGGTTGACCATCAGCGCACGGCGATTATGGACAAAGCGCACCTGGTGCTTTCGGCGGCGAGTTTCGCCGAAAGCGACGGAACCGTGGTCAATAACGAAGGGCGCGCGCAGCGTTTCTTCCAGGTCTACGACCCGTCTTACTACGATGCGAATACCGTGATGCTGGAAAGCTGGCGTTGGCTGCACTCGCTGCACAGCACCGTCGACAACCGTCAGGTTGACTGGACGCAGCTGGATCATGTGATTGATGCCGCTATTGCTAAGCTGCCGCAGCTGGCGGGTATTAAAGATGCCGCGCCGGACGCGACCTTCCGTATCCGCGGGCAGAAACTGGCTCGCGAACCGCATCGTTATAGCGGCCGCACGGCAATGCGCGCCAATATCAGCGTGCATGAACCGCGCCAGCCGCAGGATAAAGACACCATGTTCGCCTTCTCGATGGAAGGGAACAACCAGCCGTCTGCGCCGCGCTCGCAAATTCCGTTCGCCTGGGCCCCAGGCTGGAACTCACCGCAGGCGTGGAACAAGTTCCAGGATGAAGTGGGCGGTAAACTGCGCCACGGCGATCCGGGCGTACGCCTGATTGAAGCTTCCGCCAGCGGTCTTGAGTACTTTACCGCAGTGCCGACAGGCTTCCAGGCTGAAGCAGGAAAATGGCGGATTGCGCCGTACTACCATCTGTTCGGCAGCGATGAGCTGTCGCAGCGTTCTCCGGTCTTCCAGAGCCGCATGCCGCAGCCGTACATCAAGCTGAACCCGGCCGATGCCGCGAAGCTTGGCGTCAATGAGGGCGCGATGATTTCGTTCCGCATTGACGGTCAGACGCTCAGTCTCCCGCTGGTGATTTCTGCGGGACTGACGGCAGGGCAGGTGGGTTTACCGATGGGCATGCCGGGTATTGCGCCGGTACTGACCGGAGCACGTATTGACACTCTGCAGGAGGCGAAAGCATGAGTTGGTTAACACCGGATCTCATCGACATTCTGTTAAGCATCCTCAAGGCAGTGGTGATTCTGCTGGTGGTGGTGACCTGCGGCGCGTTCATGAGCTTTGGCGAACGTCGTCTGCTGGGTCTGTTCCAGAACCGCTACGGACCAAACCGTGTCGGCTGGGGCGGCTCGCTGCAGCTCGTCGCCGACATGATCAAGATGTTCTTTAAAGAGGACTGGGTTCCGCGCTTTACAGACCGCGTGATCTTTACTCTGGCGCCGGTTATCGCCTTTACCTCCCTGCTGCTGGCGTTTGCTATCGTGCCGGTCAGCCCGACGTGGGTGGTCGCCGACCTGAACATCGGCATCCTGTTCTTCCTGATGATGGCAGGCCTCGCGGTTTACGCCGTGCTGTTCGCCGGTTGGTCGAGTAACAACAAATACTCGCTGCTGGGGGCGATGCGTGCTTCCGCGCAGACCCTGAGCTACGAAGTGTTCCTCGGTCTGTCGCTGATGGGCGTGGTGGCACAGGCGGGATCGTTCAACATGAGCGATATCGTCAATAACCAGGCGCATCTGTGGAACGTGATTCCGCAGTTCTTCGGCTTTGTCACCTTTGCTATCGCCGGCGTTGCGGTTTGTCACCGTCACCCGTTTGACCAGCCGGAAGCCGAGCAGGAACTGGCCGATGGTTATCACATCGAATATTCCGGCATGAAGTTCGGTCTGTTCTTTGTTGGTGAATACATCGGGATTGTCACCGTCTCAGCGCTGATCGTCACGCTGTTCTTCGGCGGCTGGAATGGCCCATGGTTACCTCCGTTCATCTGGTTCGCGCTGAAAACCGCGTTCTTTATGATGATGTTCATTTTGATCCGCGCATCATTACCGCGTCCGCGCTATGACCAGGTAATGTCCTTTGGCTGGAAGGTATGCCTGCCGTTAACGCTGATCAACTTGTTGGTAACGGCGGCTGTCATTCTCTGGCAGGCGCAATAAGGGGTGAATTGACCATGACCTTAAAAGAATTATTGGTGGGGTTCGGCACCCAGGTCCGCAGTATCTGGATGATCGGGATGCATGCCTTCGCCAAACGTGAGACCCAGATGTACCCGGAAGAGCCGGTATATCTGCCGCCGCGCTACCGTGGCCGTATCGTGCTGACGCGCGACCCGGACGGTGAGGAGCGCTGCGTTGCCTGTAACCTGTGTGCGGTAGCGTGTCCGGTAGGCTGTATCTCTTTGCAGAAAGCAGAGACCAAAGACGGCCGCTGGTACCCGGAGTTTTTCCGTATCAACTTCTCACGCTGCATTTTCTGCGGTCTGTGTGAAGAAGCGTGCCCGACCACGGCGATTCAGTTGACCCCGGACTTCGAACTGGGTGAATACAAGCGTCAGGATCTGGTGTACGAAAAAGAGGATCTGCTGATTTCCGGTCCGGGCAAATACCCGGAATATAACTTCTACCGGATGGCGGGTATGGCAATCGACGGCAAAGATAAGGGCGAAGCAGAGAACGAAGCTAAGCCTATCGACGTCAAGAGCCTGTTACCGTAAGGAGAGGGCAATGGAATTCGCTTTTTATATCTGTGGCCTCATCGCCATCCTCGCGACGCTGCGGGTCATCACCCACACCAATCCGGTGCATGCGTTGCTGTACCTGATTATTTCGCTGTTGGCGATTGCCGGAGTGTTCTTCTCTCTGGGGGCCTACTTTGCCGGTGCGCTGGAAATTATCGTCTACGCCGGGGCCATCATGGTGCTGTTCGTGTTCGTGGTGATGATGCTCAACCTGGGCGGCAGCGAAATCGAGCAGGAACGCAAGTGGCTGCAGCCGGGGATCTGGATTGGTCCGGCCATCCTCTCTGCGGTGCTGCTGGTGGTTATGGTGTATGCCATCCTCGGTCTTAACGATCAGGGCATTGAAGGCAACGCGATAAGCGCGAAAGAAGTGGGTATTGCGCTGTTTGGGCCGTACGTACTGGTGGTGGAGCTGGCCTCCATGCTGCTGCTGGCCGGTCTGGTTGTTGCCTTCCACATTGGCCGCGAAGAGCGCGCCGGCGAAGTGCTGAGCAACCGTCAGGGCGATAGCGACAAAAGAAAAACGGAGGAACACGCATGATTCCCTTAACACATGGGCTGATCCTCGCCGCTGTCCTGTTTGTGCTCGGCCTGACGGGTCTGGTTATCCGCCGCAATCTGCTGTTTATGCTGATTAGCCTGGAAATCATGATCAACGCCGCCGCGCTGGCTTTCGTGGTGGCAGGCAGCTACTGGGGTCAGACCGACGGTCAGATAATGTATATCCTCGCCATCAGCCTCGCGGCTGCGGAAGCGAGTATCGGCCTGGCGCTGCTGCTGCAGCTCCATCGTCGCCGCCAGAACCTGAACATCGATTCAGTAAGTGAGTTGCGTGGATGAACATGCTTGCCTTAACCATTCTTTTGCCATTGATTGGCTTTGTGCTGCTGGCCTTTTCCCGCGGACGCTGGTCGGAAAACCTGTCCGCCACCGTGGGAATGGGGTCAGTCGGCCTGGCGGCGCTGGTGACCGCGTTTGTCGGCGTCGACTTCTTCGCTAACGGCAAACAGGCGGTCAGCGTACCGCTGTGGACCTGGATGTCGGTGGGGGATTTCAACATTGGTTTTAACCTGGTGCTGGATGGTCTCTCGCTGACCATGCTTTCCGTGGTGACCGGCGTTGGCTTCCTGATCCACATGTTCGCCTCCTGGTATATGCGCGGTGAAGAGGGATACTCCCGCTTTTTCGCCTACACCAACCTGTTTATCGCGAGTATGGTGGTGCTGGTACTGGCCGATAACCTGCTGCTGATGTACCTCGGCTGGGAAGGCGTGGGCCTGTGCTCCTATCTGCTGATCGGTTTCTACTACACCGATCCGAAGAACGGCGCCGCGGCGATGAAAGCCTTCGTGGTCACCCGCGTCGGTGACGTGTTCCTCGCGTTCGCGCTGTTCATTCTCTACAACGAGCTGGGCACCCTGAACTTCCGCGAAATGGTCGAACTGGCGCCTGCGCACTTTGCAGCCGGCAACAATATGCTGTGGTGGGCAACGCTGATGCTGCTGGGCGGCGCGGTCGGTAAATCGGCGCAGCTGCCGTTGCAGACCTGGCTTGCGGACGCCATGGCCGGTCCGACGCCGGTTTCTGCCTTGATCCACGCCGCGACCATGGTAACCGCGGGCGTCTACCTGATCGCCCGTACCCATGGCCTGTTCCTGATGACCCCGGAAATTCTCCATCTGGTCGGTATCGTCGGGGCGGTGACGCTGGTGCTGGCAGGCTTTGCTGCGCTGGTTCAGACCGATATCAAACGCGTTCTCGCTTATTCCACCATGAGCCAGATTGGCTACATGTTCCTGGCGCTCGGCGTACAGGCATGGGATGCGGCGATTTTCCACCTGATGACCCACGCGTTCTTTAAAGCGCTGCTGTTCCTCTCGTCCGGTTCGGTCATTCTGGCCTGCCACCACGAGCAGAACATCTTCAAAATGGGCGGCCTGCGTAAGTCGATCCCGCTGGTGTATGTCTGCTTCCTGGTGGGGGGCGCGGCGCTGTCCGCACTGCCGCTCATCACCGCAGGCTTCTTCAGTAAGGACGAAATCCTCGCTGGCGCGATGGCGAATGGCCATATCAATCTGATGGTTGCGGGTCTGGTCGGCGCATTTATGACCTCGCTCTATACCTTCCGGATGATCTTCATCGTCTTCCACGGCAAAGAGCAAATCCATGCGCATGCAGGGAAGGGGATTACCCACCACCTGCCGCTGATTGTGCTGCTGATTCTGTCGACCTTCGTTGGCGCGCTGATTGTTCCGCCGCTGCAGGGCGTATTGCCGCAGACAACCGAACTTGAGCACGGCCGCGTGATGACGCTGGAGATTGCCTCCGGGATTATCGCCATTGCCGGTATTCTGATCGCCGCCTGGCTGTGGCTGGGTCAACGCACGCTGGTGACTGCGGTTGCCAACAGCGCTCCGGGCCGTCTGCTGGGTACCTGGTGGTACAACGCATGGGGCTTCGACTGGTTGTACGACAAAGTGTTCGTGAAACCATTCCTCGGCATCGCGTGGCTGCTGAAGAGCGATCCGCTGAACTCAATGATGAACATTCCGGCTATTCTCTCCCGCTTTGCAGGCAAAGGTCTGCTGTTCAGCGAGAACGGATATTTACGCTGGTATGTGGCATCCATGAGCATCGGCGCGGTTGTCGTGCTGGCGCTGCTGATGGTACTGCGCTGAGTTTGTGGGTTGGGTTGTTTTGCCCGGCGGTGTTGCGCTAGCCGGGCCTACGGCACCGTAGGTCGGATAAGCGAAGCGCCATCCGACATAATGAACCCAAAAAAATTTTTAGAATTCGTTGAAATCTGTTCCTGAAGTACAGGCGTCATCGGCGAAGTCAGGCCGGATACCGCCAGCGCGCAGCAGCCGGAGCGTACTGAGTACGTGAGGATGTTTCGCAACGTTCATCCCTTCGGGGCCGTCCTCAGGACGTTCAAAACGCGAGGCGTTTTGTGTGGACACTGGCAGGATTCGGGCGGGCAAGCAAGGTCGCCTGAGCAGGATAAATATAAGGGACATACTTAGCTATGTTATTACCCTGGTTAATACTAATCCCCTTTATCGGCGGGTTTCTGTGCTGGCAGACTGAACGCTTTGGCGTGAAGGTGCCGCGCTGGATTGCGCTGATTACCATGGGGCTGACGCTGGTGCTCTCGCTGCAGTTGTGGCTGCAGGGCGGCTATTCTCTGACGCAATCTGCGGGCATTCCGCAGTGGCAGTCTGAATTCGTGATGCCGTGGATCCCACGCTTCGGTATTAGCATTCATCTTGCTATCGACGGCCTGTCGCTGCTGATGGTGGTGCTGACCGGTCTGCTTGGCGTGCTGGCGGTGCTGTGTTCGTGGCGCGAAATCGAGAAATACCAGGGCTTTTTCCACCTCAACCTGATGTGGATCCTGGGCGGCGTTATCGGCGTGTTCCTTGCCATCGACATGTTCCTGTTCTTCTTCTTCTGGGAGATGATGCTGGTGCCGATGTACTTCCTGATCGCGTTGTGGGGCCATAAGGCGTCTGACGGTAAAACGCGTATCACGGCGGCAACCAAGTTCTTCATCTATACCCAGGCGAGTGGTCTGGTGATGCTGATTGCCATCCTGGCGCTGGCATTTGTCCACTTCAACGCGACCGGCGTCTGGACCTTCAACTACGAAGATCTGCTGAAAACGCCGATGTCCCACGGCGTGGAATATCTGCTGATGCTCGGCTTCTTCATCGCCTTTGCGGTGAAAATGCCGGTGGTTCCGCTGCATGGCTGGCTGCCGGATGCCCACTCCCAGGCACCGACCGCCGGTTCCGTTGACCTGGCGGGGATCTTGCTGAAAACGGCGGCCTACGGTCTGCTGCGCTTTGCGCTGCCGCTGTTCCCGAACGCCTCCGCCGAGTTTGCGCCAATCGCCATGTGGCTGGGCGTTATCGGTATCTTCTACGGCGCGTGGATGGCTTTCGCCCAGACCGATATCAAACGTCTGATTGCTTACACCTCCGTTTCCCACATGGGCTTCGTGCTGATTGCTATCTACACCGGCAGCCAGCTGGCTTATCAGGGCGCGGTGATTCAGATGATTGCGCACGGTCTGTCCGCTGCGGGTCTGTTTATTCTCTGCGGTCAGCTGTACGAGCGTCTGCATACCCGTGATATGCGCCAGATGGGCGGTCTGTGGAGCAAAATTAAATGGCTGCCGGCGATGTCGATGTTCTTCGCCGTGGCAACCCTGGGGATGCCGGGCACCGGTAACTTCGTCGGCGAATTTATGATTCTGTTCGGCAGCTATAAAGTGGTGCCGCTGATTACCGTGATCTCGACCTTTGGTCTGGTATTCGCTTCCGTTTACTCGCTGTCGATGCTGCATCGCGCCTACTTCGGTAAAGCGAAAAGCGAAGTCGCGGCGAAAGATCTGCCGGGGATGTCCCTGCGTGAACTGTCTATCATCCTGCTGCTGGTGGTGCTGCTGGTGCTGTTGGGCTTCTTCCCGCAGCCGATTCTCGACACCTCGCATGCTGCGATGAGCAACATTCAGCAGTGGTTTGTTAATTCTGTTTCTACTACAAGGCCGTAATTCGCCATGACAATAACTCCACAACAACTGATCGCACTGCTACCGCTGCTGATCGTCGGCTTGACGGTGGTGGTTGTGATGCTCTCCATTGCGTGGCGACGCAATCATTTCCTTAATGCCACGCTGTCGGTTCTCGGGCTTAATGCCGCGCTGGTCTCACTCTGGTTCGTGGGTCAGAACGGGGCGATGGACGTCACGCCGCTGATTCGCGTTGACGGCTACGCGATGCTCTACACCGGGCTGGTGCTGCTGGCGAGCCTGGCCACCTGTACCTTTGCGTACCCGTGGCTTGAGGGATACAAGGACAATAAAGAAGAGTTCTACCTGCTGGTGCTTATCGCCGCGCTGGGTGGCATTCTGCTGGCGGGTGCGAACCATCTGGCGGCGCTGTTCCTCGGTATCGAATTGATTTCGCTGCCGCTGTTCGGTCTCGTTGGTTATGCCTTCCGCCAGAAGCGTTCGCTGGAAGCGAGTATCAAATACACCATTTTGTCCGCCGCAGCCTCTTCATTCCTGCTGTTCGGTATGGCGCTGGTGTATGCGAACTCGGGCAACCTGTCCTTCCTGGCGCTGGGTAAAAGCCTGGCAGACAGCGCGCTGCACGAACCGCTGCTGCTGGCGGGTCTGGGCCTGATGATTGTCGGCCTGGGCTTTAAGCTGTCTCTGGTTCCGTTTCACCTGTGGACGCCGGACGTTTATCAGGGCGCGCCGGCGCCGGTATCAACCTTCCTGGCAACCGCCAGCAAGATTGCTATCTTCGGCGTGGTGATGCGTCTGTTCCTGTACATGCCGGTGGGCAACAGCGAAGCGGTACGCGTGGTGCTGGGCCTGATTGCCTTCGCCTCTATCATCTTCGGTAACCTGATGGCGCTGAGCCAGACCAATATCAAGCGTCTGCTCGGCTACTCCTCCATCTCGCACCTTGGCTATCTGCTGGTAGCGCTGATTGCCCTGCAGAGCGGTGACATGTCGATGGAAGCCGTGGGTGTCTATCTGGCTGGCTATCTGTTCAGCAGCCTCGGCGCGTTCGGCGTAGTCAGCCTGATGTCCAGCCCATACCGTGGTCCGGATGCCGACTCGCTGTACTCCTATCGCGGCCTGTTCTGGCACCGTCCGATTCTGTCAGCGGTGATGACGGTGATGATGCTGTCGCTGGCGGGTATCCCGATGACGCTGGGCTTTATCGGTAAATTCTACGTGCTGGCCGTCGGTGTGCATGCGCACCTGTGGTGGCTGGTTGCTGCCGTGGTGATCGGTTCGGCGATTGGTCTGTACTACTACCTGCGCGTGGCGGTGAGTCTGTACCTGAGCGCGCCGGATAAACTGAATCGCGATGCGCCGTCGAACTGGCAGTATAGCGCGGGCGGTATCGTGGTGCTGATCTCCGCGCTGCTGGTTCTCGTGCTCGGCGTCTGGCCGCAGCCGCTGATTAGCATTGTGCAACTGGCAAAACCGCTGATGTAATCGCCAGGTCCGGGGGTCACACCGCCGGTCCTGCAATCCTGCCTGCCCGTAGCGATACGGGCAGGCATTTTTTTGCCTCGCTGTGCTGTTTTATGCCTTCCGCCCCGGCTAGCTCAGGCTGTAGACCATAAAGTCTTCGGCCAGCAGCGTGCGGGGAAAAACCTCCCGACACTCCGTCAGCAGGCGCAGACAGCCTTCGGCGTCATAGCGCGAACTAAAGTGGGTAGCGATAAACATCCTGACGCCGGCATCGCGGGCCAGCGCCGCTGCTTGCTGGCTCGACGAATGACCGCGGCTGTTGGCTTTTTCCGCCATCGCCTGCTCCAGCGTCGTTTCATGAACCATCAGATCAACGCCGCGCGCCAGCTCAAGCGCCGCCTCGCAGGGGGCCGTATCGCCAAAAATCGCCAGCGTTTTACCCGGTGTCGCCGGACCGAGATAGTGCCGACCATCGATCCGCCGCCCGTCCTCCAGCTCCACCATTTCTCCCTGTTTCAGGCGCTGAAACAGCGGGCCCGGGCTGACGCCGTCGGCAATCAGCCGCGCGGCATCGAGGGTGCCGGGGCGAGGGTGCTCTTCGATACGATAGCCGTAGCATTCAACCGGATGATTCAGCGGATATGCGCTGACCCGATAGCCCCTTTCATCAAAGACCAGACCGGGGCCCACTTCGATAATGGTGAGCGGATAATCGGTCCAGGAACCGCTTAAGCGCAGCGCGGTCTCAACAAACTCCCTGAGCCCCGTCGGACCGTACAGCGTCAGCGGCAGAGAGTTACCCTGCATCGAGCGACTGCACAGCAGTCCGGGGAGGCCGAACAGATGATCGCCGTGGAGGTGAGTAATAAATATCTTATTCAGCTTTCCTGGGTGGTACGGGGTATGCAGAAACTGATGCTGGGTCCCTTCTCCGCAGTCGAACAACCACATCTCCGCTGCCGTCGGCTGTTGCAAATTCAGCACGATAGACGTCATATTACGTGCACGGGTCGGCACGCCTGCGGATGTCCCCAAAAATGTCAATTCCATCGTCCAGTGTCCTCAGGGCGTGGGTGAAAAAACTCAAGTATACAGGAGCAGTCAATGATTACATGGCAGGATCTTCACCACGCAGAGCTGACCGTTCCGCAGCTGTACGCTTTGCTGCAACTACGTTGCGCGGTATTTATCGTCGAACAAAACTGCCCTTATCAGGATATTGACGGCGACGACCTGATTGGTGATAACCGCCATCTGCTCGGCTGGCGAGGCGATGAGCTGGTCGCCTGCGCGCGCATTTTGAAAAGCGACGAGGATATTGAACCGGTGGTGATTGGTCGGGTCATTGTCAGCCCGGCGGTGCGCGGCGAGAAACTGGGGTATCAGCTGATGGAGCAGGCGCTGGCCAGCTGTCGTCGTCATTGGCCGCACAAGGCTATCTATCTCGGCGCCCAGGCGCACCTGCAACGTTTTTACGCCAGCTTCGGTTTTCAGCCGGTGACCGACATTTATGATGAGGACGGTATTGCGCATATCGGCATGGCCCGCGAAGCGGTCGCCGGTTAAGCGTCGTTAACGTAACCAACTAAAAAATATATACTTTTTTCCCTTCAGCCTGTCCGGTCTGGCCGCCGCCGTATGCGGAAAGTCCGCTCCCTCATTATGGGTACTGCAATTTCACGCCAGTACCCCGTATAATCTGTGGTTTTTATTCTGTGGAGGTTTGCGTGCTGTCTGTTTCCACTGCGCTGGAACGCTTACGTGACTGCCTGTCTGACGATTTTCCGCCGTTGTCCGGTACGCGAATTTTCGATATCCCTTTCCCGCTTCATGACGCTTTTGACCCCCTTCTGTGGTGCGGTCATCAAGCGCAGTGGCCGCAGTTTTACTGGCAGCAGCGCAATGGCGATGAAGAGCTTGCCGCGCTTGGCGCGGTAAAAACCTTCCCCTCTTTGGCCGAGGCTCATGGCTTCTTGCAGCGTCAGGGGCTGGCGGATTTACGTATTTGCGGCCTGAACGCGTTTAACCCGCAGGAAGGGGCGCTATTTTTGCCGCGGCTGGAGTGGCGTCGGGTCGGGGGAAAAGCCACCCTGCGCCTGCTGCTGAGTAGCGAGACGTCACTGCGCGAAGAGGCCAGCGCGGCCCGGGCGTTTCTCCAGGGGCTCACCCCTGACCAGGCGCTGCCCGCCGCTCTGCCGCCGGTGCTCAGCGAGCAGCACTCCCCGGACTATCCGCAATGGTATGCGTTGATTGAGCAGGCAACTCAGGCGATTGCCGCAGGGGAGATGGATAAAGTGGTGCTGGCGCGGGCCACCGATGTCCGGTTTGCTCTGCCGCCGGATCCGCTGGCGATCGTGGCCGCCAGCCGACGTAGCAATCACCGCTGTTTTCATTTCATGATGGCCTTTAACGCGCAGCGGACATTCTTTGGTTCAACGCCGGAGCGGCTGTGGCGTCGGCGCGGGACGCTGCTGCGCACCGAAGCGCTGGCCGGGACCGTTGCCAGCCATCCCGACGATCGCCAGGCGCAGTTGTTGGCCGACTGGCTGATGAAAGATGATAAAAACCAGCGCGAGAATATGCTGGTGGTGGAGGATATCTGCCAGCGTCTGCAGGATGACGTCCGTTCGCTGGACGTCC
This sequence comes from Klebsiella sp. Lac1, assembly GCF_009825425.1. Lineage (NCBI taxonomy): Bacteria > Pseudomonadati > Pseudomonadota > Gammaproteobacteria > Enterobacterales > Enterobacteriaceae > Klebsiella > Klebsiella sp. Lac1. Next base: position 2,878,835 of record NZ_VJZJ01000001.1, on the reverse strand, counting down.
TGCCGCCGCAGGTGGTGCGGCTGCGTAAAGTACAGCATCTGCGCCGCTGCATCTGGGCTGAACTCTACCGGCCTGACGATACCCGCTGCCTGCATCAGCTGCAGCCGACCGCCGCGGTCGCAGGATTACCGCGTCGGGCGGCGCTGGCCTTTATTACCCGCCATGAACCTTTCACCCGGGAATGGTACGCCGGTTCCGCTGGCTACCTGGCGCTGGCGCAAAGCGAATTTTGCGTGGCCCTGCGTTCGGCGCTCGTCGAAAATGCCACGCTCAGGCTGTATGCCGGCGCCGGGATTGTCAGCGGTTCCGATCCTGAGCAGGAGTGGCAGGAGATAGAAAATAAGGCGGCGGGGCTGCGTTCATTATTACTGACAAAAGCGTAGATAAACGACTCATATCAATACTCCATTACTTTGTATTACCTATACTTAGCCTCAATATTTGATACCGGACAATTTCATGTCAGTAAGCGCATTTAACCGACGCTGGGCGGCGGTGATCCTCGAAGCATTGACTCGCCACGGCGTGCAGCATATTTGTATTGCGCCGGGCTCGCGCTCGACACCTCTTACCCTGGCTGCGGCGGAAAACCGCGCGTTTATTCCCCACACTCATTTCGATGAGCGCGGTCTTGGCCATCTGGCGCTGGGGCTGGCAAAAGCCAGCCGGCAGCCGGTGGCGGTGATTGTCACGTCCGGAACGGCGACGGCTAACCTCTATCCGGCCTTAATTGAGGCGGGCCTGACCGGTGAAAAGCTGATCCTGCTTACCGCCGATCGTCCCCCGGAGCTGATTGACTGCGGCGCGAATCAGGCTATCCGCCAGCCGGGGATGTTTGCCTCTCATCCCTCGCAGACGCTGTCGTTGCCGCGCCCGTCGCAGGATGTGCCCGCGCGCTGGCTGGTGTCGACGATTGATCAGGCGCTGGGCGCCCTGCATTCCGGCGGTATCCATATCAACTGTCCGTTCGCCGAACCGCTGTATGGCGAGATGGATGATACCGGCGTGGAGTGGCAGCAGCAGCTCGGCGCGTGGTGGCAAAGTGATAAACCCTGGCTGCGGCACTCCCTGCAGCTGGAAAGCGAAAAGCAGCGCGACTGGTTTTTCTGGCGGCAAAAGCGGGGCGTTGTCGTCGCGGGCCGCATGAGCGCCGCTGAAGGTAAAAAAGTTGCCGGGTGGGCAAAAACGCTCGGCTGGCCGCTGATTGGCGATGTCCTTTCCCAGACCGGGCAGCCGCTGCCGTGCGCCGACCTGTGGCTAGCGAACGGCAAAGCGGTGAGCGAACTGCAGCAGGCGCAAATCGTTGTGCAGCTGGGCAGCAGCCTCACCGGTAAACGCGTGCTGCAGTGGCAGGCCACCTGTGAACCGGAAGAATACTGGGTCGTGGACGATCTCCCCGGTCGCCTCGACCCGGCCCATCACCGCGGTCGTCGGCTGATTTGCCCGGTGGAACAGTGGCTGGATCTGCATCCGGCGGAAAGCCGCCAGCCGTGGGCGACGACGATCCCTGTGCTGTCGCGACAGGCCTGGCAGGCGGCGGCCGAGCGCAGTGAGGCGTTTGGCGAAGCCCAGCTGGCTCACCGGATTCGCCGCTATCTTCCGGATCAGGGGCAGCTGTTTGTCGGTAACAGCCTGGTGGTTCGGTTAATTGATGCCCTGGCGCAGTTGCCGGCGGGATACCCGGTTTACAGCAACCGCGGCGCCAGCGGTATTGATGGCCTGCTGGCGACGGCGGCAGGGGTCCAGCGAGCCAGCGCCCGCCCGACCCTGGCGATCGTCGGCGATCTTTCCGCGCTCTACGATCTGAACTCGCTGGCGTTGCTGCGTCAGGCCTCTGCGCCGCTGGTGCTGATGGTGGTAAACAACAACGGCGGACAGATCTTCTCTTTACTGCCGACGCCGCAGGATCAACGGCGGCAGTTTTATCTGATGCCGCAGGATGTTAATTTCGGCCATGCGGCGGCGATGTTTGGCCTTCATTATCACCGTCCGGACAGCTGGGAGGCTCTGGAAGCGGCGCTGGCTGGCGCCTGGCAGCTTCCTGGCGCCACGCTGATTGAGCTGGTGGTGAATGAGACGGAAGGCACCCATACTTTGCAACAGCTGCTGGCGCAGGTCAGCCGACTATGAGTCTGCACGCCCGGTGCGAAAAGGGGCAGTCGGGCTATCCCTGGCTGGTGTTTTTACACGGTTTTTCCGGCGACAGCCGGGAGTGGCAAACGGTGGGCTCCGCGTTCAGCGCTTATCCGCGGTTGTATATTGATCTGCCGGGTCACGGTGGTTCGCGCGAGGTCAGGGTCAGCGGGTTTGCTGAGGTCAGCCTGCGGCTGGCGGAAACGCTGGCGCACTATCATGTCCGGGACTACTGGTTGATTGGCTACTCGCTGGGCGGGCGTATTGCGCTGTTTTTTGCCGGTCAGCCGCGGCGCGGGCTGTGTGGGCTGGTCGTCGAGGGGGGGCATCCCGGTCTGCAGGATGCGCGCCAACGCCGCCAGCGCGCTTGTCGCGATGCCGCCTGGGCGGAGCGTTTTCGCCGCGAGCCGCTGGCGCAGGTTTTTGCCGACTGGTACCAGCAGCCGGTTTTCGCCAGCTTAAGTACGCCGCAGCGGGAAGCGCTTGTGGCGCTGCGCAGCCACAACAGCGGCGCCAGTCTTGCCGCGATGCTGGAGGCGACCTCCCTTGCCGCACAGCCCGACCTGCGCGCGCAACTCCGCGCCCGGCGCTACCCTGTTCATTATCTTTGTGGCGAGCGCGATGCGAAGTTTCGCGCCATTGCGCGCGACGTCGCCGCCACGACACATATTATTCATCATGCCGGGCATAACGCGCATCGGGAAAATCCTGCGGCGGTGGTGTCATGTCTGGCCCAGTTTTTAGCGAGTTAACCAAAGGACATTCTATGATCTCTCTTGATGAAGCAATGCTCTATGCCCCTGTGGAATGGCACGATTGCTCCGAAGGCTACACCGACATTCGTTACCAGAAGTCGACGGACGGGATGGCTAAAATCACCATTAACCGCCCGCAGGTGCGCAATGCGTTCCGCCCGCTGACCGTGAAAGAGATGATTCAGGCGCTGTCCGATGCCCGATATGACGACAATATCGGCGTCATTATCCTCACCGGCGAAGGTGATAAAGCATTCTGCGCCGGCGGCGACCAGAAGGTACGCGGCGATTACGGCGGCTACCAGGATGATTCCGGCGTCCACCACCTGAACGTGCTGGATTTCCAGCGCCAGATCCGCACCTGCCCGAAACCGATTGTGGCGATGGTGGCGGGGTATTCCATCGGCGGCGGTCACGTTCTGCATATGATGTGCGATCTGACGATTGCCGCGGAAAATGCCATCTTCGGCCAGACCGGCCCGAAAGTCGGCTCATTTGACGGCGGCTGGGGCGCATCCTACATGGCGCGGATCGTCGGACAGAAAAAGGCGCGCGAAATCTGGTTCCTGTGCCGCCAGTACGATGCGCAGCAGGCGCTGGACATGGGGCTGGTCAACACCGTGGTCCCGCTGGCGGATCTGGAAAAAGAGACCGTCCGCTGGTGTCGCGAAATGCTGCAAAACAGCCCGATGGCGCTGCGCTGCCTGAAGGCGGCGCTGAATGCCGATTGCGATGGTCAGGCGGGGCTGCAGGAGCTGGCGGGGAACGCCACCATGCTGTTCTACATGACCGAAGAGGGGCAGGAAGGGCGCAACGCCTTCAACCAGAAACGTCAGCCGGACTTCAGCAAATTTAAACGGAATCCATAATGCGTCAGGCGCAGGTTTACCGCTGGCAGGTACCGATGGACGCGGGCGTGGTGCTGCGCGAACGGCGGTTAAAAACTCGCGATGGACTGTTCATTCACCTGCAGGAGGGTGAATGCCAGGGATGGGGCGAAATTGCGCCTCTGCCGGGCTTTAGCGCGGAAACGCTGGAGGAGGCGCAGTCCGCGCTGGTGGCATGGGCGAGAGCCTGGCGGCAGGGCGAGAACCTGCCCGAGCCGTCTCTGCCTTCCGTGGCCTTCGGCGTCAGCTGTGCGCTGGCGGAGCTGAACGATGACCTGCCGCAGGAGGCGGAGTATCGCGCGGTGCCGCTGTGCACCGGCGACCCGGACGAACTGTTTGCCCGGCTGGCGGCACTGCCCGGTGAAAAGGTCGCGAAGGTCAAGATCGGCCTATATGAAGCGGTGCGTGACGGCATGGTGGTTAACCTGCTGCTGGAAGCGATTCCCGACCTGCAGCTACGTCTGGACGCCAACCGCGCCTGGACGCCGCTCAAAGCGCAGCAGTTTGCGAAATATGTCCATCCGCAGTACCGCCACCGTATCGCCTTCCTTGAAGAACCGTGCAAAACCCGCGACGACTCGCGGGCTTTTGCCCGGGAAACCGGCATCGCCATTGCCTGGGATGAAAGCCTGCGTGAGGCGGATTTTCGTTTTCAGGCGGAGCCGGGTTTGCGTGCGCTGGTGATCAAGCCGACGCTCACCGGTAGCCTGCGTAAAGTGCGGGAGCAGGTTGCCACGGCTCATGCGCTGGGGCTGACGGCGGTGATCAGCTCATCGATCGAATCAAGCCTTGGACTGACGCAGCTGGCGCGGATTGCCGCCTGGCTGACGCCGCAGACCCTTCCCGGCCTGGATACGCTGGCATTGATGCGCGCGCAGCTGGTTCGCCCCTGGCCTGACAGCCCGTTACCCTGTCTGAACAGTGATGAGCTGGAGCCGCTGCTGTGACCTTTAGCGACTGGCCATGGCGCCACTGGCGTCAGCTGCGTGGCGAGGCCCCGGCGGTACGCCTGAACGACGTTGTCCTGAACTGGCGGCAGCTGTGCGCCGAGGTTGACGCGCTGGCCGGCGGATTCCGCGCCCAGGGGGTTAATGAAGGAGAGGGCGTGCTGCTGCGAGCCTATAACCAGCCGTCGGCATTGCTGGCATGGCTGGCGCTGCTGCAGTGCGGCGCCCGGGTGCTTCCCCTCAATCCGCAGCTACCGCCTTCGCTGCTGGCGGCATTGTTACCCTCCCTCGATCTGCGTTATGCGCTGGTGCTGAACGGCGATCCGCTCGCCCTCGACTTTGTACCGCTGGCGCTGCAACGGACGGCGGGTGATTCGCCGCTGCTCTGGCGCGAAGAACGTCTGGCGTCAATGACGCTCACCTCCGGTTCTACGGGGTTGCCGAAGGCCGCTGTACACAGCTGTCGGGCGCATCTTGCCAGCGCCGAAGGTGTGCTGGCGATGATCCCGCTGGCGTCGGATGATGACTGGCTGCTGTCGCTGCCGCTGTTTCATGTTTCCGGCCAGGGTATTCTCTGGCGCTGGCTGCTGGCGGGCGCTCGCCTGACGGTAGGGGAAAGGCAACCGCTGGAACAGGCATTGCAAGGCTGTACGCATGCTTCGCTGGTGCCCACTCAGCTCTGGCGGTTGCTCAATAGCGAGGCCGATGTGTCGTTGAAGGCGGTGTTGCTGGGCGGTGCGGCGATTCCCGTCGCGCTGACCGAACAGGCGCGCGCCCGGGGCATTCGCTGCTGGTGTGGCTATGGTCTGACGGAGTTCGCCTCGACGGTATGCGGTAAAGAGGCGGATGGCGCGCCGGATGTCGGCCAGCCGCTGCCGGGGCGCGCGCTGAAAATCGTTGAGGGCGAGGTCTGGCTACGTGCCGACAGCATGGCCGCTGGCTACTGGCGCGATGGCGGGGTGCTGCCGCTGGTCAACGAACAGGGCTGGTTTGCCACTCGCGATCGCGGCGAGCTCAGGGAGGGCAAACTGACGCTGCTTGGGCGGATGGATAACCTCTTTTTCAGCGGTGGGGAAAGTATCCAGCCTGAAGAGGTGGAGCGGGTGCTGCTGGCGCATCCGCAGATTCAGCAGGCGTTTATCGTGCCGTTAGACGATGCGGAGTTTGGTCAGCGTCCGGTGGCGGTGGTGGAGTGCGATGCGCAGTGCGATGTCACCGCGCTGGCGGTCTGGGCCCAGGATAAGCTGGCCCGTTTTCAGCAGCCGGTACGCTGGCTGGCGTTACCTGATTCGTTGAAAACCGGCGGGATTAAAATCTCCCGCCGGGCATTACGTGACTGGGTTAATGCGGCGCCAGGCCGCCAGACCTGTTAACCGGGGTTGGCTTCGACGCGGCGTTCAGAGCAGGCCCTTCTGAGTTAACGTTTTGCGGGTCGCCACATTCAGGTCGTAGCGGTGCAAATCCTGCGGTTTCACCCAGGCATACTCCTGAAATTCATCGTTAAGGGTGACTTCGCGGTTGGCGCTGAAGCAATCAAAAATCAGGTAAATCATATAAATTTCTTCCTGACGGCCGTCGGCATAGGTTTTGACCCGAATATCATCGCGGAAGGTCCACGGCGTAATCTGCGTCAGCCGCAATGCCTCGCCGAGCTCCTCACCAATCTCCCGACGTAGCGCCTCTTCAATCCGTTCGCCCGGTTCTACGCCGCCGCCGGAAAGTGCCCACTGCCCGGGAAAAACGCCGCGATCGTCAGCCATTTTGCAGAGCAGATAGTGCCCTTCATTCTGAATCAGCGGGCAGACGATGGTCCTTTGACGCATGGTGATCTCCTTGACTAAACGGTAGGAAAAAGGTGTGGAGGAGAAGTTTGCGAGCCGTCTCGCTAAACCGCAAGCTGCATTGTCTCTGTTTTCACCATACTACCGGTAGCAACTGGTTACAATCACCAAAGTAAAGGTCGTTTTAATACATTGATTCCTCAACATTCGGCAGTACAATTCTGCGGTTTTTGGGACTTTTTTGATTCTTGTTTTGTGGATAGAGTAAAAATGAAAAAGCGCATTTTATTCGGCCTTGCCGGCATGATGTTGGTCTCTACGGCGGCAAATGCCATCAGCGTGACCGGCCAGGTTGGCGAGCACTACACCAATCTTGGCGTCGGTCTCGGGACTGAGTCATCCGGTCTGGCAGTAACCGGCAACTGGATGCACAGCGACAATGACGGCGACGCGGCGGGTTTGGGTCTTGGGCTGAATCTTCCGTTGGGGCCATTCCTCGCGACGGTTGGCGGTAAGGGCGTGTACACCAATCCGAAGAGCGGCAATGAAGGCTACGCGGCGGCCGTCGGCGGCGGCCTGCAGTGGAAAATCGGCGACAGCTTCCGTCTGTTCGGCGAATACTACTATTCCCCGGATTCACTCTCCAGCGGCATTCAGAGCTATCAGGAAGCTAACGCCGGCGCGAGCTGGACGATTATGCGGCCTCTGAGCATTGAAGCCGGCTATCGCTATCTGGACCTCGAAGGGAAAGACGGCAACAAAGACAGCACGATTGCCGATGGCCCGTACGTCGGCGTCAGCGCCAGCTTCTAATCCCCCACGGCGCGAACGTCTCCCGCGCCGTATTCCTGTCTACTCCGCCTGCGCCTTGCGTTATAGTATTGCCATCTGGCAGGCAAGGAGTGAAGTGAATAATGATAAATGTGGAAATGCTGTCCACCGGCGATGAAGTGTTGCACGGGCAAATCGTCGATACCAATGCCGCGTGGCTGGCCGATTTCTTTTTCAATCAGGGATTACCGTTAACGCGCCGCAACACCGTGGGCGACGACCTTGATTCCCTGGTCGCGGTGTTACGCGAACGCAGTGAACAGGCGGATGTGCTGATCGTCAACGGCGGCCTGGGGCCGACCAGTGACGATCTGAGCGCGCTGGCCGCTGCGACCGCCAAGGGCGAAGGACTGATTCTGCACGAAGCGTGGCTGGAAACGATGACTCGCTTCTTTGCCGAGCGCGGTCGCCCGATGGCCGCAAGTAACCGTAAGCAGGCGGAGATCCCCGCCAGCGCGGAGATGATCAACAATCCGGTGGGGACGGCCTGCGGTTTTGCCGTTCAGCTCAACCGCTGTCTGATGTTTTTCACCCCCGGCGTTCCGTCGGAATTCAAAGTGATGGTCGAGCAGGAGATTTTACCCCGCCTGCGTGAGCGTTTCCCGCTGCCAGCACCGCCGCTGTGCCTGCGTCTGACGACTTTTGGCCGCTCGGAAAGCGATCTGGCGCAAAGCCTCGATCCGCTGGCGCTGCCGCCGGGCGTGGTCATGGGCTACCGCTCTTCAATGCCGATTATTGAGCTGAAGCTCACCGGTCCGGCAGAGCAGCGCGAAGCGATGCTGGCGATATGGCCGGAAGTGAAAAAAGTAGCGGGGGAGAGCATGATTTTCGAGGGCACCGAGGGGCTGCCCGCACAGATCGCGCGTTGTTTACAGGCGCGCCAGCTGAGTCTGACGCTGAGTGAACAGTTTACCGGCGGTTTGCTGGCGCTTCAGCTTTCGCGGGCAAGCGTGCCGCTGCTGGCAAGCGAAGTGGTCCCTTGCCAGGAAGAGTCGCTGGCGCAGTCCGCCCGCTGGGCCGCAGAACGGCGGGTCAATCATTTCGCGGGTCTGGCGCTGGCGGTGAGCGGCCAGGAGGCCGATCATCTGAATTTTGTCCTCTCGACGCCGGAAGGCACCCATGCGCTGCGGGTCAAATTTAGCGCCACTCGCTACAGCCTGACGGTTCGCCAGCAAGTCTGTGCCATGATGGCGCTGAATATGCTGCGTCGCTGGTTGAACGGTCAGCCGGTCGCCGGGGAGCATGGCTGGATTAACGTCGTGGACAGCGTGTTCATCGAGTGATGTTCCTCAGTCAGGCGCGCCCAGCGCCTGCGCCAGTAGAGTGATGGGATGTTCACAGCGTTTGCTGGTGGACATCTCGATTTGCCATTTGCAGGTTTCGCAATCAGTGATAACCAGGTCGGCGCCGCTCTCCTCAATTTGCCGGAACAGCGGAGCGCCGATGGCCTGAGAAGCGGGATAGTTTTCCGATTTAAACCCGTATGTGCCGGCGATGCCGCAGCACTGTGAATCCAGCACCTCCAGCTGTAAACCCGGGATCAGCCGCAGCAGTTCGAGGGTATACAGCGACCAGCCCATCTTCTCCATATGACACGGCGTGTGATAGACCACCTTCAGCGGCAGCGGCCGTAACGGCAGGGTACGCCCGGCATCAAGCTGGCGCCAGATCCAGCGGGTGGCCAGTTCAATCCGGTCGCGAAGGTCCTGATTATCGACATCCAGCAGATGCGGGTATTCGTCGCGCAGGGTAAACGTGCAGGTAGATGAGGTGGCAATCACCGGCAGCGGGGTTTCCCGCATGGCAGCGACGTTGCTCTGCGCCTGGCGGCGGGCTTTGGCAAAAAAGCCGTTGGCGATAAGCGGCACGCCGCAGCATTTTTCTTTACTTAACAGCTGGACGCCGGTGCCCATCGCATTCAGCACGCGGATGAGGTCGTGGCCGAGCTGCGGATGGTTGTAGTTGACGTAACAGCCGTGAAAGAACGCCACCTGCTCGCTGAACTGCGCCTGGCGGGCCGCCTGCTGACGGTACGCCCGGCGAAAAGTGCCGAAACCGTATTTCGGTAGCGTTCGGCGGTGGTCAATTTTTAGCGTCGCATCGAGCAGCCGGCGTACCGGTTTGAGCCCCGTCGCGGCGTTGACCAACGGGGCAAACGGCGTGGAGAGGGTGCCCATCAGGTCGGTATGGCTGAGGATAGCATCGCGTAGCGTTGGTTTTTGCTGGCTGTACTGCGCCCGTGCCCTTTGGATAATATCGCCAATTTTTACATCAGAGGGACAGGCGACTTCACAGCGCTTGCAGTTAATACAATATTTTAAGGCTTCGTCGTACAGCGCCCCGTCCTTCAGACGCAGGCGCCCACCGTCGGGACCCGCTTGTTTCGGGCCCGGATAGCGCGGATTCACCCGGCTGACCGGGCAACTGGTGGTACACACGGTACATTTAATGCAGCTCTCAAAGCGGGTATCGTTCATCGCGCGCCTCCGGCAAGGTCATGAATCTGTTTCGCGACGTGCAGTGCGGTGACCGCGCAAACGCCGCCGCCGCATCCAAGCTGGATGGCATCAAAACCGCCCAGTAGCGAACCGATGGCGAACAGGTTGCCCAGCGGCTGGCCGTCGAGCAGCGGGCGCAGCATCGCATCGGTTTTCAGGCCGAAGCGCTGCCAGGGTTGCGAAGCAAAGAAATCGCGCTGATACCAGTTCTCGCGCGGGATGGTCTGCTGCAGGTCGAGGCCGAGAATCGGCTCCCGAACGCGCGCTTTATCGGCGATCAATCCATTGCTGAAGAAACTGCCGCTGGCCAGGACCGTAAACCGGGGGCGTAGCGCAACATCGCCGTGCTGCCGGGTCCAGACTGCGCTGACGTTGCCCTCCTGATGGTCGATCCGCGTGACTTCATCGCCAGCCAGCCAGGTGCCGCCGGTCCGGATAAAACGACGCTGAAGCTGGTTATGCAGGCGCATGCCGGGAACCGAAGGCGGCAGCGTCGGCAGCAGGCGTAGTGGGCAGGGCAGCTGTTCCTGTAGCCAGCTATACAGCCCGGCGTCATTCAGACCGAAACAGGCGGGCATGATCAGCAGATCGTGCGCCTGTGCCAGCGGACGCAACGCGGCGAGGAGCGCGGGCCAATGGCACTCTTCGTCGAGCATTCTGGCGATATTCACCGCGCGAAATTCGCTCGGATTATCCCGCAGAACGTCCAGTATCGGTAAGTCTATCTCTGTTGCCGTCGCCTTCACCCCCTGCCGGGTGAGCGAGGCGGCGGCCAGATGTGGCTGGAAGTCGGCGAAGCCGCCGATACCCACCACGCCAACGCTGCGTGCGGACAGTGGCGCCACGGGAACTTCCGGCGGCGAAAGCCACGTCGGGCGCAGGGTGCCCAGCGGCGTAACGCGTTCATGCGGCTGGCGGGCCTCGCCGCGCATCGCGATTCCGCTGGCGGCCAGCAGCGCCTCGGTTTGCGCGGCGTACGCCATCACCCGATCGGCGCCCAGCAGCGCGTAGGGATGCGCGGGAAGCTGTTGCGCCAGGCGGGCGATTCCGTGGGCCACATCGCTGACCCGCTCGCCATCGGGAAGGGCGCAGAGCAGATCCAGCGAAGCGGAGGAAAAGTGCAGCGCGCTTTGACCCCGACTGACGATGACGCAGCGCAGGCCCAGCTGATTAAGCGTTAGCCCGCAGAGCAGGCCCGCGAGGCCACCGCCGATAATCACGCTATCAAATTTCATCCTGAGACTCCTGTTGCAGGCCGCACAGTCCGAGGTAGACCCAGCGGGTGAATTCACTTTCCCTGAGCGCATCGCCCCAGGCAATGGGCTGCACGCCTTTCCAGCGCTCGTTTAAAAAATCAGAAAGCTGGGCCAGCGACTGGGCGGGAGTGGTGATGTTAAACCGTTGCAGGAGCCCGGCCGCCCGGCAGGCGCACAGCTCTCCCTGGCAGGTGCCCATGCCGATGCGCGTGCGGCGGCGTAGATCGAGCAGGCTGTTAACCGCTAAGTTTTCCACCGCGTACTGCACCTCTCCGGCGGTCACCATCTCGCATTCGCAGATTAAGCTGCGATGCTGGCGGGTATCGCCCAGCCAGGCTGGCGTGCGGTCGCCGTGACGATAGAGGGCGGAACCGCGCAGCGGCGCGGGTAGCGAGATGATTTTTTTTACCGTGGCTTCGGGGGGCTCCGTAGAGCCCGGCAGCGGGATGTCGGCGGTAGAGCAGGGGACGCGGTTGTCGAGCTTACGGCACACTGCATCCGTGGCCCACTCCGCCATCAGGCGATAGGTCATCAGCTTGCCGCCGGTAATGGTGATAAACCCCTCCATGCCATCGCGCTCGGCATGGTCGAGCAGAACGATACCGCGGCTGACGCTGCGTCCGCTGGGGTCATCATCGCTGGCCACCAGCGGACGCACGCCGGAATAGGCGCGCAGCACGCGAGTGCGCCCAAGTACCGGAGCCAGTTTTTCTCCTTCCCGCAGCAGCGTGTCGACTTCGGCTGTTGTGACCCGGTTGTCATCAATTTCGGCGTAAGGGATATGTTCCGACGTCGTGCCAATCAGCGAAATGGTATCACCGGGCACCAGAATATCGGCATCGGCGGGTTTGCGGCAGCGGTTGATGACCTGCCGGTTGATACGATGGTCGAGGATCAGCAGCGATCCCTTGGCCGGGAACATGGCGATGCGCAGATCGGCATATTCTGCGATCCGCTGCCCCCAGATCCCGGCGGCATTCACCACCACACCGGCGTACAGCGTACCTTTCTCGCGATGTTGATGATCATAAAATTCGACCCCGCAAACGCGATCTCCCCGGCGGATGAGACCGGTAATTTCGCAACCGGTCAGAATGGTCGCACCATGCTCCCGGGCATCGAGCATGTTGGCTGCCGTGAGGCGAAACGGATCGATGGTGCCGTCGGGGACCTGTACGGCGCCAAGCAGGGCCGGATTAACGGTGGGTTCAATACGCAGCGCCTCTGCTGGCGACAGCGACTGAGTTTCGATCCCCGCCTGTTGACAGGCGTTGATGAAGGTCCGTTGCCAGGCCAGATCGTCCTCGGGAAGGGTAATAAAGAGTCCGTTGGTCGCTTCAACGCAGTGACGGGCGATGCGGCGCAGAATCCGGTTCTCATTGATGCACTCGCGGGCCGATTCGCCGTCGGTGACGGCATAGCGGGCGCCGCTGTGCAGCAGACCGTGATTACGCCCGGTTGCTCCGGTCGCAATATCGTGACGCTCCAGCAGCGTTACCTGCAGTCCGCGGAGCGCGCAGTCTCGCGCGATCCCTGCGCCGGTCGCGCCGCCGCCGATGATAATCACATCGCATTCACGGGTTTCGGCCATCTTCCTGTCCTTCTGCTTTCGTTTTACGCCATTTAGCCATACAAATAGTACGTATTGTTTGATTTCGAGCATATTCGCGCGTTATTCGAGCGGGTTATGTGATTTCATGCTCATAATGGAATGTTTTGTCATATTTTTGTAACAAAGCGTGCGATGTTTCACAGTATCCAGGGCCAGCTTTGCCTACCATCCCGTTTCATCATAATTGGGTGATTAGATTAGATTTTTCTTATCGCTGTCAGTAAAGAAGAGATGGCCACGGAGGCTGCTATGTTAACTATTTTTAAACCTGCGCCGCACAAAGCGCGTTTGCCCGCGGCGGAAATCGATCCGCTGTATCGTCGACTGCGCTGGCAAATTTTTATCGGTATTTTCTTTGGATACGCCGCTTACTATCTGGTGCGTAAGAACTTTGCTCTGGCTATGCCCTATCTGGTGGAGCAAGGATTTTCCCGCGGCGATCTGGGTTTTGCCCTCTCCGGTATTTCGATTGCCTATGGGTTTTCGAAATTCATCATGGGGTCGGTTTCGGATCGCTCGAATCCGCGCATTTTTCTGCCCGCGGGGTTGATCCTGGCCGCGCTGGTGATGCTGGTGATGGGGTTTGTCCCCTGGGCGACCTCCAGCATTATGGTGATGTTCGTGCTGCTGTTCCTCTGCGGCTGGTTCCAGGGGATGGGCTGGCCGCCGTGCGGGCGGACGATGGTGCACTGGTGGTCGCAGAAAGAACGCGGCGGCATTGTCTCGGTATGGAACTGCGCGCATAACGTCGGGGGCGGGATCCCTCCGCTGCTGTTCCTGCTGGGGATGGCGTGGTTTAACGACTGGCACGCGGCGCTGTATATGCCGGCGTTCGGCGCGATTCTGCTGGCGGTGTTCGCCTTCGCGATGATGCGCGATACGCCACAGTCCTGCGGCCTGCCGCCGATCGAAGAGTACAAAAATGACTATCCTGATGATTACAGCGAAAAGCATGAACAGGAGCTGACCGCCAGCCAGATCTTTAAGCAGTATATCCTGCCGAATAAGCTGCTGTGGTATATCGCCGTGGCGAACGTTTTTGTCTATCTGCTGCGCTACGGCATTCTCGACTGGTCGCCAACCTACCTGAAAGAAGTGAAGCACTTTGCGCTGGATAAATCCTCCTGGGCCTACTTCTTATATGAGTATGCGGGGATTCCTGGCACGCTGATTTGCGGCTGGATGTCCGACAAGGTGTTTAAGGGCAATCGCGGGGCCACCGGCGTCTTCTTTATGACGCTGGTGACGGTGGCAACCGTGGTCTACTGGCTTAATCCGCCGGGTAACCCGGGGATCGATATGGCCTGCATGATTGTGATTGGCTTTCTGATCTATGGCCCGGTGATGCTGATTGGTCTGCATGCCCTGGAGCTGGCACCTAAAAAAGCGGCGGGCACCGCCGCGGGCTTTACCGGTCTGTTTGGCTATCTCGGCGGTTCCGTTGCCGCCAGCGCGATCGTCGGCTATACCGTTGACTTTTTCGGCTGGGATGGCGGCTTCATGGTGATGATCGGCGGCAGCGTGCTGGCGGTTGTGCTGCTGGTTATCGTGATGCTGGGTGAGAGACGCCATCACCAACAACTGAAACGGTCTTAAGGAATGCGCATGAAAACGGTAGTCACGACGCTAATGACGGGGATTTTACTGACCGGTTCGACTCTGAGCTTTTCCACCTCCGCCGCGGATAAGCTGGTCATCGCCCACCGTGGCGCCAGCGGCTATCTGCCGGAGCATACGCTGCCGGCAAAGGCGATGGCCTACGCGCAGGGCGCCGACTATCTTGAGCAGGATCTGGTGATGACTAAAGACGATCGGCTGGTGGTGCTCCATGACCACTATCTCGATCGGGTGACCGACGTCGCGGAACGTTTCCCGCAGCGCGCGCGGCCGGATGGCCGCTTCTACGCCATCGATTTTACGCTGGCGGAGATAAAATCGCTGCGGTTCAGCGAAGGCTTCGAGCCGAAGGACGGCAAGAATATACAGACCTTCCCCGGTCGCTTCCCGATGGGGAAATCGGACTTCCGTATTCATACTTTTGAAGAGGAGATCGAGTTCGTTCAGGGGCTGAACCACTCAACGGGGAAAAATATCGGTATCTACCCGGAAATTAAGGCGCCGTGGTTCCACCATCAGGAAGGCAAGGACATCGCCGTCAGCGTCCTGCAGGTGCTGAAGAAATACGGGTACACCCGCAAGCAGGATAAGGTCTATCTGCAGTGCTTTGATGCTAACGAGCTCAAGCGGATTAAGTATGAGCTGGAGCCGAAGATGGGGATGGACCTGAAGCTGGTGCAGCTGATCGCTTACACCGACTGGCACGAAACCCGGCAACGCCAGGCGGACGGTCAATGGGTTAACTACAGCTATGACTGGATGTTTAAGCCCGGCGCGATGAAGCAGATTGCGCAATATGCCGACGGGATTGGTCCGGACTACCCTATGCTGGTGGCGGGAGGTTCAACGCCGGGCCACGTGACGTTAACGGCGATGGTAAAGGAGGCGCATCGCCAGCGTCTGGTGGTGCACCCGTATACCGTGCGTGCAGACAAGCTGCCTGATTATGTCACCGATGTGAATCAGCTGTTTGACCTGCTGTACAACAAGGCCGACGTCGATGGGCTGTTTACCGATTTCCCGGATAAAGCGGTGAGTTTTTTGCAGGATAAACGCTGAAATCGCCGGGTGGCGGCTACGCCTTACCCGGCCTACAGGCGACTGTGACTACCCGGCCGACGAACTGGTGGTGCACCCGTATATCCCGGATAAAGCGGTGAGTTTTTTGCAGGATAAACGCTGAAATCGCCGGGTGGCGGCTACGCCTTACCCGGCCTACAGGCGACTGCGACTACCCGGCCGACGAACTAGTGTGACTTACCCGGCCTATAAGCTATTGTGGCTTACCTGGCCTACAAACTACGAACTGTGGTTTGGTAGGTCGGGTAAGCGAAGCGCCACCCGACAAAACTACATCTCGATTTCTATATCGCCTTTCGCCCGGCAGCAGCAGGGCAAAATCTCTCCCGGCTGGATGAATGCCAGCGGCTCGGTCAGCCAGTCAACCTGGCCGGAAACCAGCCGCGTGCGACAAGAACCACAATAGCCGGCGCGGCACTGATACTCCACGTCGATATTATGTGATTCCAGGGCAGCCAGCAGGGAAGGGTGTTCATCCTGACACTCAAGACGAGTGTCAGAGATTTTCAGAAAAATGCGTTTCATCAGAGCTGGAAGTTGCTCAGATCGTCGGCATCGACTTCGGCGTCGATCTGGCCAACCAGGTAGGAGCTGACTTCCACTTCCTGCGGCGCAACCTGCACGTTATCGGACACCAGCCAGGTGTTGATCCACGGAATCGGGTTGGAGCGGGTCTGGAAGGGCAGATCGAGACCCACCGCCTGCATGCGGATATTGGTGATGTATTCCACGTACTGGCAGAGAATATCTTTGTTCAGGCCGATCATCGAACCGTCACGGAACAGGTAATCCGCCCACTCTTTTTCCTGCTGTGCCGCCAGCACGAACAGATCGTAGCACTCCTGCTTACACTCTTCGGCAATTTCCGCCATTTCCGGGTCGTCGACGCCGGAGCGCAGCAGATTCAGCATGTGCTGGGTGCCGGTCAGGTGCAGAGCTTCGTCGCGGGCGATCAGGCGGATGATTTTGGCGTTGCCTTCCATCAGCTTACGCTCGGCGAAAGCAAAGGAGCAGGCGAAGCTCACGTAGAAGCGAATCGCTTCCAGCGCGTTGACGCTCATCAGGCACAGGTAGAGTTTCTTTTTCAGCTCGCGCAGGTTAACGGTGATGGTTTTCCCGTTGACGGTGTGCGTGCCTTCACCCAGCAGGTGCCAGTAGCTGGTCAGCTCGATCAGCGTGTCGTAGTAGTGGGAGATACCTTCCGCACGTTTCTGGATTTGCTCGTTGGTGACGATATCGTCGAAGACCATCGCCGGGTCGTTCACGATATTCCGGATGATATGGGTATAGGAGCGCGAGTGAATCGTCTCGGAGAATGCCCAGGTTTCCACCCAGGTTTCCAGTTCCGGAATCGAAATCAGCGGCAGCAGGGCGACGTTCGGGCTACGGCCCTGAATAGAGTCCAGCAGCGTCTGATACTTCAGGTTGCTGATGAAGATATGTTTTTCGTGGTCCGGCAGCGCCTGGTAGTCGATACGATCGCGGGAGACGTCAACTTCTTCCGGGCGCCAGAAGAAGGAGAGCTGTTTTTCGATCAGCTTTTCGAAGATGTCATATTTTTGCTGATCGTAACGGGCGACGTTAACCGGCTGGCCAAAAAACATCGGCTCAAGCAGTTGATCGTTTTTCGTCTGTGAAAAAGTGGTGTATGCCATGAGTGGGGATCCTGTCCTGGAATTATATGCCGGGTGGCGCGTTGCTCGCCCGGCCTACAATAGACCGTAGGCCCGGCGAGCAACGCGCCGCCGGGCAATATTATCAAATCTTACATGCGCCGCTTTCGCAGCCATCGTCCTGGATGGACGGCGCCAGATCGTCCTGGGCATCTTCCGCGCCATCACGGGTGTTGTGATAGTACAGAGTTTTTACGCCGAATTTATAGGCATTGAGCAAGTCTTTCAGCAACTGCTGCATCGGCACTTTTCCAGACTGGAAACGCGTCGGGTCATAGTTGGTGTTGGCCGAAATCGACTGGTCGATAAACTTCTGCATGATGCCCACCAGCTGCAGGTAGCCGTCATTGTTCGGCATTTCCCACAGCAGCTCGTAGCTGCCCTGCAGTTTTTCGTAGTCCGGCACCACCTGACGCAGAATGCCGTCTTTCGAGGCTTTAATGCTGACATGTCCCCGTGGCGGCTCAATGCCATTGGTGGCGTTGGAGATCTGCGAAGAGGTCTCAGACGGCATCAGCGCGGAGAGCGTGGAGTTACGCAGGCCGTGCTCTTTAATGGATTCGCGCAGCGCTTCCCAGTCGTAATGCAGCGACTCGCTAACAATCGCATCGAGATCCTTTTTATAGGTATCGATCGGCAGCACGCCCTGAGCATAGGTGGTCTCGTTGAACCACGGGCACGCGCCCTGTTCAATGGCCAGCTCATTTGAGGCTTTCAGCAGGTAGTACTGAATCGCTTCAAAGGTTTTATGCGTCAGGTTGTTGGCGCTGCCGTCGGAGTAGCGTTTACCGTGCTTCGCCAGGTAGTAGGCGAAGTTGATCACGCCGATACCCAGGGTACGGCGGCCCATTGCGCCGCGTTTCGCCGCCAGAATCGGGTAGTCCTGATAATCCAGCAGCGCATCCAGCGCACGTACCGCCAGTACCGCCAGCTCTTCCAGCTCGTCGAGGCTCTCAATGGCGCCCAGGTTAAAGGCCGACAGCGTACACAGCGCGATTTCACCGTTTTCGTCGTTAACGTCATCCAGCGGTTTGGTCGGCAGCGCGATTTCCAGACACAGGTTGGACTGGCGAACCGGCGCGACAACCGGGTCAAACGGGCTGTGGGTGTTGCAGTGGTCAACGTTCTGGATGTAGATACGGCCGGTGGAAGCACGCTCCTGCATCATCAGTGAGAACAGCTCAACCGCTTTGATGCGCTGCTTGCGAATGCTGTCGTCTTTTTCGTACAGGGTGTACAGACGTTCGAATTCGTCCTGATCGGCGAAGAAGGCATCGTACAGGCCCGGGACGTCGGACGGGCTGAACAGGGTTATGTCTTCACCTTTCAGCAGACGGGTGTACATCAGTTTGTTGATCTGTACGCCGTAGTCCATGTGGCGAACGCGGTTGGCGTCGGTACCACGGTTGTTTTTCAGCACCAGCAGGCTTTCGACTTCCAGGTGCCACATCGGGTAGAACAGCGTGGCGGCACCGCCGCGTACGCCGCCCTGCGAGCAGGACTTCACCGCGGTCTGGAAGTGCTTGTAGAACGGGATACAGCCGGTGTGGAACGCTTCGCCGCCGCGGATCGGGCTGCCCAGCGCACGAATGCGACCGGCGTTAATGCCGATACCCGCGCGCTGGGAAACGTATTTCACGATAGCGCTGGAGGTGGCGTTGATGGAGTCGAGGCTATCGCCACACTCGATCAGCACGCAAGAACTGAACTGACGCGTTGGGGTGCGCACGCCGGACATAATCGGCGTCGGCAGCGAGATTTTAAACGTGGAGACCGCATCGTAGAAACGCTTGATGTAGTCCAGACGCGTCTCGCGCGGATAGTTGGAGAACAGACAGGCAGCAACCAGAATGTAGAGGAACTGAGCGCTCTCATAAATTTCACCGGTCACACGGTTCTGCACCAGATATTTGCCTTCCAGCTGCTTAACGGCAGCGTAGGAGAAGCTCATATCGCGATCGTGAACAATGAACGAATCCATCTGCTTGAACTCTTCTTCCGTGTAGTCTTCCAGCAGATGAGTATCGTATTTACCTTTTTTCACCATCTTCGTGACGTGGTCGTACAGCGCAGGCGGCTCAAACTGACCGTAGGCTTTTTTACGCAGATGGAAGATAGCCAGGCGCGCGGCGAGATACTGATAATCCGGCGCATCGCGGGAGATCAGGTCCGCGGCTGCCTTAATGATGGTTTCGTGGATATCGGCGGTTTTGATGCCGTCGTAAAACTGAATGTGAGAGCGCAGTTCTACCTGAGAAATCGAAACGTTATTCAGTCCTTCTGCCGCCCAATCCAGTACACGATGGATTTTATCGAGATTAATGCGCTCGGTGCTACCGTCACGCTTTGTCACCAGCAGACTCTGATTCATGTGGATTATACCTGTCCGTGAGAGAAAATATCCCCCGCTTATCCACAGAACGCCGTTGTGACTAACTCTGTGGATAAATACTATATGTAGGGGGTTGTAGATAAAAGAAACGCTATATGGTGAGTATTTTAGTAAGGATTCTTTTGAGTACAAGGGTTGATTTTGACGTTAATTTGAGGTTGCGTAAGCGTAATAATCGTGAAGTCCACGTCGTATAAGGCCTGGCGGAGATGTCAATAAACTGGAAAATAAAAATGAAAATTTGATCGAGTGCTGATTTCTTCGACGGATATAAAAATTACGCGGCTTGATGCCGCGCAATCATCAGATCATCATCATATGAAAAACTGCGCTGGTTATGCGCTTTTCGCGGTTGTATGCAACATATAGTTAACATCTACGCCCGGCGCCAGCTTGAAGGTGTTGGTCAGCGGATTGTAGTGCAGGCCGATAATATGCTGCTCTTTCAGAGTAGTCTGATCCACCCAGCCGATCAGCTCCGCCGGCTTAATGAATTTTTTCACGTCATGAGTGCCTTTAGGCACCATTTTCATCACGTACTCCGCGCCGACCACCGCCATCAGCCACGCTTTACCGTTGCGGTTAATGGTCGAGAAGAAGACCTGGCCGCCGGGCTTCACCAGTCGTGCGCAGGCGTGAACCACCGATTGCGGGTCCGGAACGTGCTCCAGCATTTCCATGCAGGTCACCACATCGTACTGGCCGGCGTGCTTCGCCGCGTGTTCTTCTACCGTCTCCTGGACATAGTCGACCTGAACGCCGCTTTCCAGCGCGTGCAGCTTCGCCACCTGTAGCGGTTCAAAACCCATGTCGAGCCCGGTTACCGTTGCGCCTTCACGCGCCATGCTCTCGGCAAGGATGCCGCCGCCGCAGCCAACATCAAGGACCTTTTTGCCAAAAAGGCCGCCAGAACGCTCCGCAATATAGCCAAGGCGCAGCGGGTTGATGCGATGTAAGGGCTTGAATTCACCCTCTAAGTCCCACCAGCGCGAGGCGACGGCTTCGAATTTAGCAATTTCATGATGATCAACGTTGTGGGCCACCGGCTGTTTTTCGGCATTCATGGGCGCTTCGACTCCTTTTCTGTTCAGACCGGCGAGTATATCAGGTGACCGGCGTGAATAAACGTCTATCCCCATCGCCTTTTGCCGCGACCGGATGACGCGAATCGGAGCGCCTGTGTTTGCCGCCACGAGGCGGCGCGAAATTCATTGGGTATAGATTTACCCGTATCACCGCGGCTGTGTTATAATTTGCGACCTTTGAATCCGGGATACAGTAGAGGGATAGCGGTTAGATGAGCGACCTTGCGAGAGAAATTACACCGGTCAACATTGAGGAAGAGCTTAAGAGCTCGTATCTGGATTATGCGATGTCGGTCATTGTTGGCCGTGCGCTGCCGGATGTCCGAGATGGCCTGAAACCGGTACACCGTCGCGTACTTTACGCCATGAACGTATTGGGCAATGACTGGAACAAAGCCTATAAAAAATCCGCCCGTGTCGTGGGTGACGTAATCGGTAAATACCACCCTCATGGTGATACCGCCGTTTATGACACCATTGTACGTATGGCGCAGCCATTCTCCTTGCGTTATATGCTGGTCGATGGCCAGGGTAACTTCGGTTCTGTCGATGGCGACTCCGCCGCAGCGATGCGTTATACGGAAATCCGTATGTCGAAAATCGCCCACGAGCTGATGGCCGACCTGGAAAAAGAGACGGTTGATTTTGTCGACAACTATGACGGCACGGAACGTATCCCTGACGTCATGCCGACGAAAATCCCTAACCTGCTGGTGAACGGTTCGTCCGGTATCGCCGTCGGGATGGCAACCAACATTCCGCCGCACAACCTGACGGAAGTGATCAACGGCTGCCTGGCCTATATCGACGATGAAAATATCTCCGTTGAAGGGCTGATGGCGCATATTCCGGGGCCGGACTTCCCGACCGCCGCCATTATTAATGGTCGTCGTGGTATTGAGGAAGCGTACCGCACCGGTCGTGGCAAAATTTATATTCGCGCCCGCGCAGAGGTGGAAACCGATGCGAAAACGGGTCGTGAAACCATCATCGTGCACGAAATTCCGTATCAGGTGAACAAAGCACGTCTGATCGAGAAAATTGCCGAGCTGGTGAAAGACAAACGCGTTGAAGGCATCAGCGCGCTGCGTGACGAGTCTGATAAAGACGGGATGCGTATCGTGA
Organism: Klebsiella sp. Lac1; assembly: GCF_009825425.1. Lineage (NCBI taxonomy): Bacteria > Pseudomonadati > Pseudomonadota > Gammaproteobacteria > Enterobacterales > Enterobacteriaceae > Klebsiella > Klebsiella sp. Lac1. The sequence goes on along the minus strand of NZ_VJZJ01000001.1, from coordinate 2,857,163 downwards.
TTGAAGTGAAACGCGATGCGGTGGGCGAAGTGGTTCTCAACAACCTCTACTCCCAGACGCAGCTGCAGGTCTCCTTCGGTATCAACATGGTTGCGCTGCACCATGGTCAGCCGAAGATCATGAACCTGAAAGATATTCTTTCTGCGTTCGTGCGCCACCGCCGTGAAGTGGTGACGCGTCGTACCATTTTCGAACTGCGTAAAGCCCGCGATCGTGCGCATATCCTCGAAGCGCTGGCGATTGCGCTGGCCAACATCGACCCGATCATCGAGCTTATCCGCCGCGCGCCAACGCCTGCGGAAGCGAAAGCGGGTCTGATTGCGCGGTCCTGGGATCTGGGCAACGTGGCGGCGATGCTGGAACGTGCCGGTGATGATGCCGCGCGTCCGGAGTGGCTGGAGCCAGAGTTCGGCGTGCGCGACGGTCAATACTATCTGACCGAGCAGCAGGCGCAGGCTATCCTGGATCTGCGTCTGCAGAAACTGACCGGCCTTGAGCATGAAAAACTGCTTGATGAATACAAAGAGCTGCTGGAACAGATCGCTGAACTGCTGCATATTCTGGGCAGCGCCGATCGTCTGATGGAAGTGATTCGTGAAGAGCTGGAAGCCATGCGCGAACAGTTCGGCGACCCGCGTCGTACCGAAATCACCACCAACACCGCGGATATCAACATCGAAGATCTGATCAACCAGGAAGATGTGGTGGTCACCCTGTCTCACCAGGGCTATGTGAAGTATCAGCCGCTGACCGACTATGAGGCGCAGCGTCGCGGCGGCAAAGGTAAATCGGCCGCACGTATTAAAGAAGAAGACTTTATCGACCGCCTGCTGGTGGCTAATACCCATGACACGATCCTCTGCTTCTCCAGCCGTGGTCGTCTGTACTGGATGAAGGTCTATCAGCTGCCGGAAGCCAGCCGTGGCGCGCGCGGGCGTCCAATCGTCAACCTGCTGCCGCTGGAAGCCAACGAACGTATCACCGCCATTCTGCCGGTACGCGAATACGAAGAAGGCGTGAACGTCTTTATGGCGACCGCCAGCGGTACCGTGAAGAAAACCGCGCTGACCGAGTTCAGCCGTCCGCGTTCTGCCGGGATCATCGCGGTGAACCTGAACGAAGGCGACGAGCTGATTGGCGTTGACCTGACGAACGGGAATGATGAAGCGATGCTGTTCTCTGCCGCGGGTAAAGTGGTGCGCTTTAAAGAGAGCGCGGTCCGTGCCATGGGCCGTACCGCAACCGGCGTTCGCGGCATTAAGCTGGCGGGTGACGATAAAGTGGTTTCGCTGATCATCCCACGCGGCGAAGGCGCTATCCTGACCGTCACGCAGAATGGTTACGGTAAACGTACCGCGGCGGCAGAGTATCCGACGAAGTCCCGTGCCACGCAGGGCGTTATCTCGATTAAGGTCACCGAGCGTAACGGTTCCGTGGTCGGCGCCGTGCAGGTTGATGATTGCGATCAGATAATGATGATCACCGATGCGGGCACGCTGGTGCGTACGCGCGTTTCGGAAGTCAGCATCGTCGGTCGTAACACGCAGGGCGTTATTCTGATCCGTACCGCGGAAGATGAAAACGTCGTGGGCCTGCAGCGCGTAGCCGAGCCGGTTGATGATGAAGAGCTGGATGCCATTGACGGCAGCGTAGCGGAAGGCGACGACGAGATCGCTCCGGAAACTGACGCTGACGCGGATGATGACGCTGGCGAAGATGAAGAATAATCTGCGCTAGTGGTGCGAAAAGGGCCGGGAGATACCCCGGCCCTTTTTATTGCTACGCAGTGCCCTTTATCCGAGGCGAAATCCAGAGAGTATAACGTTGCGACGAAACGTGTTTACCGCTACCTTAACCCCATTCTGTTGAGTCCTTGACGGCCGAGTATCGCCACGTTGAAATATCTTGCCTCTTTTCATACCACGCTAAAGGTTTCACGCTACCTGTTCAGGGCGCTGGCGGTACTGCTCTGGATGCTTATCGCTTTCGTTTCCGTGTTCTATATCGTCAACGCCCTGCATGACCGGGAGTCGGAAATCCGCCAGGAATTTAACCTCAATGCCGATCAGGCGCAGCGTTATATCCAGCGGACCGCGGATGTGATTAAAGAGCTGAAATACGTGGCGGGCAACCGTCCGAGCGGCGGCGAGGGAGGGGCCACTGCGGTTCCGAACGGCAACATCGCCGTTCCAGATTTCGAGCCGCTGTACGCCGATTCTGATTGCGGGGCGATGGGGGCCACCTGGCGTAACTCCCTGCAGTCGCTGGCGTGGTTTATGCGCTACTGGCGCGATAACTTTTCCGCGACCTATGATCTCAACCGCATCTTCCTCATTGGCAGCGATAATTTGTGTATGGCCAACTTTGGCCTGCGGGAAATGCCGCTGGAGCGCGATCAGGCGCTGAAAGTGCTGCACCAGCGGATTGAGCAGTACCGCGATGCGCCGCAAAACGAGCGCGGCAACAACCTGTTCTGGATAAGTCAGGGCATGCGTCCGGGCGTGGGCTATTTTTACGCGCTGACGCCGGTGTATATGGCAAACCGCCTGCAGGCGCTGCTGGGCGTTGAGCAGACCATTCGTATGGAGAGCTTCTTTACGCCGGGCAGCCTGCCAATGAGCGTCACGATTCTTGATGACAACGGACAGCCGCTTATTTCTCTTGCCGGGCAGGAGAACAAAATCAAGGGCGACGCCCGCTGGATGCAGGAGCGGATCTGGTTTGGCTACACCGCGGGTTTCCGCGAGCTGGCGCTGAAGAAGAGCCTGCCGCCGTCGTCGTTAAGCATTGTCTATTCCGTGTCGGTCGATCAGGTGCTCGAACGTATCCGGATGCTGATTATCAACGCGATTATCCTGAATATCCTGACCGGGGTTATCCTGTTTGCCCTGGCGCGGATGTATGAGCGGCGAATCTTTATCCCGGCGGAAAATGATGCCCAGCGTCTGGAAGAGCATGAGCAGTTCAACCGTAAAATCGTCGCCTCGGCGCCGGTGGGGATTTGTATCCTGCGCACCCTCGATGGCACCAATATTCTGAGCAACGAACTGGCGCACAACTACCTCAATATGCTGACCCATGAGGACCGACAGCGGTTAACGCAGATTATTTGCGGCCAGCAGGTCAACTTCGTGGATGTGCTGACCAGCAACAACACCAACCTGCAGATTAGCTTCGTGCATTCGCGCTATCGCAATGAAAACGTCGCGATTTGCGTGCTGGTCGACGTCAGCGCCCGCGTCAAGATGGAAGAGTCGTTGCAGGAGATGGCGCAGGCCGCGGAGCAGGCCAGCCAGTCGAAATCCATGTTCCTCGCCACCGTCAGCCATGAGCTGCGAACGCCGCTGTACGGGATTATCGGTAACCTCGACCTGCTGCAAACCAAAGAGCTGCCTAAAGGGGTAGACAGGCTGGTCACGGCGATGAATAACTCTTCGAGCCTGCTGCTGAAAATTATCAGCGATATCCTCGATTTCTCAAAAATCGAATCCGAGCAGCTGAAAATCGAACCCGGTGAGTTTTCGCCGCGTGAGGTGATGAACCATATCTCCGCCAACTATTTACCGCTGGTGGTGCGTAAACAGCTGGGGCTGTACTGCTTTATCGAGTCTGACGTTCCGCAGCTGATGTCCGGCGATCCGATGCGTTTGCAGCAGGTCATTTCTAACCTGCTGAGCAACGCCATTAAGTTTACCGATACCGGCTGTATCGTCCTGCACGTGCAGTGCGCCGGGGATTACCTGCAAATTAGCGTGCGCGATACAGGCGAGGGGATCCCGGCAAAAGAGGTGGTGCGCCTGTTTGATCCGTTCTTCCAGGTGGGGACCGGTGTACAGCGCAACTTCCAGGGCACCGGACTGGGGCTGGCGATCTGTGAAAAGCTAATCAGCATGATGGACGGCGATATTGCCGTTGAAACCGAACCGGGAATGGGCAGCCGCTTTACCATTCGTATTCCGCTGTACGGTGTGCAAAACCGCCCGCCGCTGGTGATTGAAGGTCTGGCGGGTAAATGCTGCTGGCTGGCTATCCGCAATACCTCCCTGGCGCTGTTTGTCGAGTCGCTGCTCAAGCATCACGGTCTGCAGAGCCAAATCTATGACGGGCAACAGCCAGGGGCTGATGATATTTTGCTGACCGATGATGAGGATCAGCAGGACATGCGCTGGCAGGGGAGTGCGGCGGTGATTTTCTGTCGCCGCCATATCGGTATTCCGCTGGAACGCGCGCCTGGCGAGTGGGTACACAGCGTGACGACACCGCACGAACTGCTGCCGCTACTGGGACGTATCTTCCGCATTGCGGTGACGACCACCGAACACGGCCCGGCGCTCAGCGCGCCGGAAACCCAGGTCGCCAGCAATGACGATATGATGATCCTGGTGGTGGACGACCACCCGATTAACCGCCGGCTACTGGCCGACCAGCTTGGCTCGCTCGGATATCAGTGCGTGACGGCGAACGATGGGGTCGATGCGCTGGGCGTGCTGAGTAAACAGCATATCGACATTGTGCTGAGCGATGTCAACATGCCGAATATGGATGGCTATCGCCTGACGCAACGTATCCGCGAGCTGGGAATGACCCTGCCGGTCATCGGGGTGACCGCCAACGCGCTGGCTGAGGAGAAACAGCGCTGTCTGGAGTCGGGGATGGATAACTGTCTGTCTAAACCGGTAACGCTCGATATTATCAAGCAGACGCTGGCAATCTACGCCGCGCGGGTGCGTAAAGAGCGTCAGGAACAGGAATAGGGCAGGAAACCGCTGTGGACTTGCCCGGATAAGGCGTGGCGCCGTTATCCGGGCTGGAAGCGTTACTCTTTGTCGGTGGCGCTCAGAGAAACGGAAGACAGGTAGTTCAGCAGCGCGATATCGTTTTCCACGCCCAGCTTCATCATCGCCGATTTCTTCTGGCTACTGATGGTTTTAATGCTGCGGTTCAGTTTTTTGGCAATCTCGGTCACGAGAAAACCTTCGGCGAACAGGCGCAGCACTTCGCTCTCTTTCGGCGACAGGCGCTTGTCGCCGTAACCGCTGGCGCTGATTTTTTCCAGCAGGCGCGAAACGCTTTCCGGAGTGAATTTTTTGCCTTTCTGCAGTGCCGCCAGCGCTTTGGGCAGATCGGTCGGGGCGCCTTGTTTCAGCACGATCCCTTCGATATCCAGATCCAGCACTGCGCTCAGGATAGCCGGATTGTTGTTCATCGTCAGAACGATGATAGACAGATCCGGGAAATGGCGTTTGATGTATTTGATCAACGTGATCCCGTCGCCGTATTTATCGCCCGGCATCGACAGGTCGGTAATCAAAACGTGTGCGTCTAACTTAGGAAGATTATTGATAAGTGCCGTTGAATCTTCAAATTCGCCGACCACGTTGACCCATTCGATTTGCTCAAGGGATTTACGAATACCGAACAGTACGATCGGGTGGTCATCGGCAATAATTACGTTCATAGTGTTCATGTATTAGGCTACCTTGCTACAGCAAGCTCTTGACGTAAACGTCAATGTCGCTGATATATTTTTCTATGCCTTGCGCATCTTTCTCGCGAATCAGATGCTCAAGCGTTTCACATAACTGTTTGCCGGGTATCAGATTAAGCATAGCAAACGCCCCTTTGAGGCGGTGCGCTGTCTGGGCCAGCGCAGCTAAGTCGCTCGTTGCCAGTTCAGTATACAGCCTCTTAACATCATCCGGAACTGTGTCGGCAAACAGTGCGTAATAGCCGCTGGCATGGAGTTCGGCGTTACTTTCGCTTCCCGCAGAGGTGGCTTGCCCCTCTTCCTGCGCCAGTTGCTGTTCAATCAGTTGCAGAATCGCTTCCTGCATCGCTGTGCTGATATTAAAATTGACACGCAGCTGGCCTGGGCCAATTTTGCGTATCCCGACCTCATCATCGCTTAAAAGCAAGCCCGAAGCAGTAAGATTAGACGGATTATCCGTTAAAAAGAGATCGTATTGTTGACTTGTCAGCCTTTCATCCGGCGTGATGCAGGTTGCTCCCCAGCTTTCGAGCTGGCGCACCACAATCCGCCGGACCTCATTGGCGGTAATATCCAGCATCACCACGACATCATCCAGCAGATGTTCGCCGGAGTTGCTCTCTTCTTCGCTGGCCGGCATTTTGAGATGCAGCGAATAGCGGGTTCCCAGCGACTCGCGCGCCTTGATATTCATCTGACCGCCAAGCCTGCGCGTCAGGCGATCGCAGAGCCAGAAGGTGAGGGCGTTGGCTTTCCCATACCGATCGGACTGGGTCTCGTTAAGGAACGGGAAGTGCATATTGTCGATTTCGTTGCCGGAAACGCCGTTGCCGGTATCGAGAATACGGAAAGTCAGCCGGTCGTCTGCGGGCTCGTCTTTACTCACTTCGAGCGTGATTTTGCCCATTTGCGTCGTGGTCACCGAGTATTGAATGAGCAACAGCAGCGTACGGCGCAGCGCATCGCGATCGCCATAGCGCTGTTCATTGGCCGGCAGCGCATTGTTCATCAGCAGCTGCAGACCTTTACGTTTAATGCTCGGCAATACCTCAGGCACCACTTCATCGATCAGCTCCTGAATGGAGAACCGCACTGGATTGCTTTTCCAGCTATCGCTCTCCAGCAGGTTCGCCAGCTGAATTTCATCAATCAGCTGTACCAGCTGGTCCGCATGCTGCGCAAGCTGGAGGCTTTGGGCAATACCCATGGCTGCCGCTTCTTCGGCCAGGCTCTGCGCCGGCTGTTTTAAGGCGCTGCCGATATGCTGCATAAATGCCATGCGCCCCTGCTGGTTTTTCTCATACAGACGCTGGGCCTGTTTCAGTTTTTTATTGACCAGCACTTCCCGGTCCTGATCGCGAATAATGAAGATCTGCGTGCGCGGCGCAACCTGGCTGCGATACTGACGGATTTCATACAGTTCGTTGTTGATAGTCGCCTGAATCACTCCCTGATGCTGATCGGCCATGTTGGTGATGTTTTGCAGATTCAGATGCGGCAGGAGATGATCGGCAATCGGGTTGCTGATAATCGTGCGGTTGGCTTCCTGATCGTGGACCAGCAGCCCCAGCGGCAGTAGCGAGACTATCTCTTCGTTAATGGCACGCAGGGTGCGCAATTCGCTATTGGCCGCGGAAGAGACGGCGGTGCCGCTCTGACGGCTGCGGCCACTGTAATGGCGAAACGTCGTGAAGCCGAACAGCGTTAAAGCCAGCAGACCGATGATCAGCAGCAGCGGCAGGAGAACATTCTGCAGGGATTCCAGCAGCATAGAACCGAAGGGAACCACCCAGATCAGACGCATCCCGGTGGTACTGATGCTGGTGATGATCTCAATCCGCGCCCCGTTAAAGTCGATATTGACGCTATCGGCGGTCTCTTTTTCCGGGTTAGTGGCCGTGTTTTGCGCCGGGTCGGGTTCAATACGGAAATTATCCAGCGGCATGCCGGGCGGAATCAGGTCATTTATCGGCAGGTCAAAGGCAACAACGGTCGCCAGATGGCCCGGCTGGTTAAAGGTGGTGCGCAGGGTGAAATAGTGGCCATTCTGCCAGGAGAGGCGGCGCAGAGAGGAAAAGGTTTCCCGCTCGTCCAGGGTGTTGGCCTGCAGCAGCATCTCCGCGCGGCGGGATTCGACCACGCTGGTAATCGTTGACTCTTTAAAGCTGGATGACAGGTCTTTCAGCGGCAGCGTCGACACCAGGATCAGGCTGTTATCCAGACCATTCAGATAGTACATCGACCAGGGGATGGTTTCCGCCCCCCACAAGATATCGAGGTAGCTGGACATTTTCTGCGTCATCTCGAGGGTCGCGCTGTCGTGCGAACCAAAGATCAGCGCTTCGGTTTTCCGCCGCGGTTTTTCCAGGTAGTAAACATCCTGCTTCAAACGCGTTTCTTGCAGGCCATCGCCGGCGTTGCTGGAAGGGGTGGCGGCGATATTGTCGTAAATCTGCCAGGTTGCGTAGCGCCAGGTATCGATGCGTTTATGCAGCGCGTGGCTGACATCAATGACCTGATAGCTTTTATCTTTTAGCCAGGTATTGACCGCGCTTTGGATCATAACCCCCATCGTCGCCAGCAGGACGATGACCATTAAAATGAAGAAGCGGGTGATGCTGCCTGGCATCAGAGAGAATTTTTTCTGGGTCATCGTGTGAGAGAGCGACTCATCAAGGTTTGTAAGCAGGGCATCGCCCCAGGTAGCTGCTAGCAGAGTGAATACGCTACTCAGTATAAAGGCTAATTTATCAAATCCATACTACAGATTGCGGCTCGCCAGTTTTTTTAAGCGTAAGAATTATCTTAAAAAGATCTGACGCCAGAAGATGTACAGCCCGGCGAGATTTGTACAATTACTTACCTGTTGCGGGCAATAAATAGCACTAAATAACAAGAAATTATCTGGATAAGACTTTATTCAATCGCAAGGTTATTGATTAATAAACGTTATTTTTTTCGTGGATATCACAGGATAATTAAGGTTATGTAAAGAAGGGTAAAAAAAAACCGAATGCGAGGCATCCGGTTGAAATAGGGGTAAACAGACATTCAGAACTGAATGACGGTAATAAATAAAGTTAATGATGATAGCGGAAGTTATTCTAGTCGCCGGGGTGGATTTTGTTTTGTCATTCAGTGCTATACATGAGTCAACGTGTAACTGAATGAACTTAATCAAGAAAATTTATTTTCTTGATTATTAGTGCTTATTTTTTTGCTTTTTAGCGATGAAGAAAAGTTCCCGTCTGTTTACAATTTGAAACATCTTGTGCGCATTTTGAAACACCTTAGAAGTTTTCGTATCATATTCTTGTTGGATTATTCTGCATTTTACAGCACAATGAATATAGCCGACTGATTAGAAGGGTAATCAGTAAGCAGTGGCAATAATAAAAGGCATATAACAAACAGAGGGTTAATAACATGAAAGTTAAAGTACTGTCCCTCCTGGTACCGGCTCTGCTGGTAGCAGGCGCAGCAAATGCGGCTGAAATTTATAACAAAGATGGCAACAAATTAGATCTGTACGGCAAAATCGACGGTCTGCACTATTTCTCTGACGACAAGGGCAATGACGGCGACCAGACCTACATGCGTTTAGGCGTTAAAGGCGAAACTCAGATCAATAACCAGCTGACCGGTTACGGCCAGTGGGAATACAACGTTCAGGCGAACAACACTGAAAGCTCCAGCAATCAGGCATGGACTCGTCTGGCATTCGCAGGTCTGAAATTCGGCGACGCGGGCTCTTTCGACTACGGTCGTAACTACGGCGTTGTTTACGACGTCACTTCCTGGACCGACGTTCTGCCGGAATTCGGCGGCGACACCTACGGTTCCGACAACTTCCTGCAGCAGCGTGCTAACGGTGTTGCAACCTACCGTAACTCTGACTTCTTCGGTCTGGTTGACGGCCTGAACTTCGCTCTGCAGTACCAGGGTAAAAACGGCAGCGTCAGCGGCGAAGGCGCGACCAACAACGGCCGTGGCTGGAGCAAACAGAACGGCGACGGTTTCGGTACTTCTGTGACTTATAACATCTGGGACGGCATCAGCGCTGGTTTCGCATACGGTCACTCTAAACGTACTGACGATCAGAACGCAGCTGGCCTGCTGGGTAAAGGCGACAATGCTGAAACCTACACCGGCGGCCTGAAATACGACGCGAACAACATCTACCTGGCGACTCAGTACACCCAGACCTACAACGCAACCCGCGCTGGCTCCCTGGGCTTTGCTAACAAAGCACAGAACTTCGAAGTCGCTGCACAGTACCAGTTCGATTTCGGTCTGCGTCCGTCCGTGGCTTACCTGCAGTCTAAAGGTAAGGATCTGGAAGGCTTCGGCGACCAGGATCTCCTGAAATATGTTGATGTGGGCGCGACCTACTACTTCAACAAAAACATGTCCACCTATGTTGATTACAAAATCAACCTGCTGGACGACAACAACTTCACTCGTAGCGCCGGTATCTCTACCGACAATATCGTAGCTCTGGGCCTGGTTTACCAGTTCTAAGCATGCTGAAGTCTTGAAAAAGGCGCCTCTGGCGCCTTTTTTTATGCCCGGTTTAATCTCGCTGGTGTAATCTTGCTGCCTTAGCAAGAGGAACCTGATTTTATGGATATCACTTTTTTCCGCAGCGCGCTGTTCAGCGTCTGCGTACTGCTTTCCGGCTGCGATTCAGCGACGACCCCCACTACGCCAAAGAGCGCCGCGACGGTACTCGATGGTAAGACGATGGGCACATTCTGGCGGGTCAGCGTCGTTGGCATGGATGAAGGCAAAGCCGAGGCGCTGCGACAGAAGGTGCAGGCGCAGCTTGATGCCGACGATCGCCTGCTCTCCACCTGGAAAAACGATTCTGCGCTGATGCGCTTTAACCATGCCGCCACGACCGATCCGTGGCCGGTCAGCGAGGCGATGGCCGATATTGTCACCCTGTCGCTGCGTATCGGCGCAAAAACCGCGGGCGCCATGGATATTACGGTGGGGCCGCTGGTGAATCTCTGGGGGTTTGGCCCCGATAAGCAACCGGTTAAAACGCCGGATCCTCAGCAGATTGCCGCCGCGAAAGCGCGCACCGGGCTCCAGCATCTGACGGTCATTAACTATGCGGATCGGCAATATCTGCAAAAAGATATTGCCGATCTGTTTGTCGATCTCTCCACCGTTGGCGAAGGCTATGCCGCCGATCATCTGGCTCGTCTGATGGAGCAGGAGGGGATTTCCCGTTACCTGGTTTCGGTCGGCGGAGCGTTGGTCAGCCGGGGGATGAATGCCGACGGGCAGCCGTGGCGGGTGGCCATCCAGAAACCAACCGATCGCGAAAATGCCGTACAGGCGATCGTGGATATCAACGGACATGGAATCAGCACCTCCGGCAGTTACCGCAACTATTATGAGCTGGACGGCAAACGTATTTCCCACGTTATCGATCCGCAAACCGGCCGGCCTATCGATCATAAACTGGTCTCGGTCACGGTCATCGCCCCGACGGCGCTGGAAGCCGATGGCTGGGATACCGGCCTGATGGTGCTGGGGCCGGAAAGAGCGCAGGAAGTGGTGCGCAAACAGGGGCTGGCGGTCTACATGATCGTTAAAGAGGGCGATGGGTTTAAAACCTGGATGTCGCCGCAGTTCCGCACTTTCCTCGTCGGCGAAAAGAATTAAACCGCAAGATTTCGGGTTTTTTTCATCGGGCGCTGATTCAGACTGACGATACACTTAAAGCAGGAGCCCATGATGAAACCGATAATTGCTGATACCGACGATCGCCGCTGGCAGGCGGTATGCGATCGTGATGCGCGAGCCGATGGTCAGTTTGTCTTTGCCGTCCTGACCACCGGCATCTGCTGCCGCCCGTCCTGCCGTTCGCGGCGAGCGCTACGGGAGAATGTTCGCTTTTACCCCGGCGTTGAGGCAGCTATCGCCGATGGCTTTCGTCCCTGTAAGCGCTGCCAGCCGGATAAAAGCGATCCGCAGCAGCAGAAGGTGGACAAAGTCACTCGAGCCTGTCGCCTGCTGGAACAGGAATCGCCGGTGACTCTTGAGACGCTGGCGCAGGAGCTGGCGGTCAGCCCCTTTCATTTTCACCGTTTGTTCAAATCCGTCACCGGCATGACACCGAAAGCCTGGCAACAGGCCTGGCGCGCGCGACGTTTGCGCGAAGCGCTGGGGCAGGGTGAAAAAGTGACGCCCGCCGTGTTGGCCGCAGGCTTCCCCGGAGGCAGTAGCTATTATCGCCAGGCGGATGCCGCGCTTGGGATGACCGCCCGCCAGTTTCGCCGCGGCGGTGAGGATACCGACATTATCTATACCGTCGGCGACTGCGCGGTCGGCCGCTGTCTGGTCGCGGAAAGTGAACGGGGGGTCTGCGCCGTTTTACCGGGGGAAGAGGATGCGGCGTTGCTTGATGCGTTATCCCGTCTCTTCCCTCACGCCCGGCTTCTGTCGGGGGATGCGCATTTTTGCCTGCGGGTCGCCCAGGTTTTCGCCCATCTGGACGATCCTCGCCAGGCCATTAATCTGCCGCTGGATCTGCGCGGCACCGCGTTTCAGCTGCGCGTCTGGCAGGCGTTGCGCCAGATCCCGGCAGGAGAAACCCGCAGCTATCGTCAGGTCGCGCAGAGCATTGGTCAACCCCGTGCGGTCAGAGCCGTGGCAGGCGCCTGCGCGGCCAATAAACTGGCAATGGTTATCCCGTGTCATCGGGTCGTCCGCGAGGGCGGGGCGCTCTCAGGCTACCGCTGGGGAACGGCCCGCAAAGCGCAATTGTTGGCCCGGGAAGCGCAAACCGAGGAGAAGTGATGCTCGATTTATTTGCCGATACGCCCCCCTGGCAGGAGCCGCTGGCGCCGGGGGCCACCATTCTGCGGCGTTTCGCCCACCCGCGCGCGGCGGCGTTGCTGCAGGCGATAAAGCAGGTCGCCAGCCGTTCGCCGTTTCGGCAAATGGTGACGCCGGGAGGTTATACCATGTCGGTGGCGATGACCAACTGCGGCAGACTTGGCTGGACCACCGATATGCACGGCTACCTCTATGCCCCTGACGATCCGCTAACCAGCGAGGCCTGGCCGCCGATGCCGGCGATCTTTCGCGAACTGGCGGCGGAAGCGGCGTCTGCCGGCGGCTATCCTCATTTTGCCCCCGACGCCTGTCTGATCAACCGCTACCTGCCGGGGGCCAAGCTATCGCTACATCAGGATAAAGATGAACGCGATCTGCGGGCGCCTATCGTTTCAGTGTCGCTGGGGCTGCCCGCCGTGTTCCAGTTTGGCGGTCTGCGGCGCAACGATCCGCTGCAGCGCGTGCTGCTGGAGCATGGCGATGTGGTGGTCTGGGGCGGGGAATCACGCCTGTTTTACCACGGTATCCAACCGCTGAAAGAGGGCGACCATCCGCAAACCGGCGCCTGTCGTTACAATCTCACCTTCCGTCTGGCTGGCGGCAGAGAATAAAAATAAGAATTATTCTTGATGTCATGGGCGAGCCGTTTAAACTGCTGGCTGTTTTGCTTGCCCGGATTGTGTGTTATGGAACTTGTGCTGCTTGTCTGGCGCCAGTATCGCTGGCCGTTTATCTCCGTCATGGCCCTGAGTCTGCTCAGCGCGGCGCTGGGAATCGGGCTTATCGCCTTTATTAATCTGCGTCTGATGACCGTGGTCGATACCTCGCTGGCGGTGCTGCCGGAGTTTCTCGGTTTATTGCTGCTGCTGATGGTCGTGACGCTGAGTTCCCAACTGGCCCTGACCACGCTGGGACACCATTTTGTCTTCCGCCTGCGCGGCGAATTTATCAAGCGCATCCTTGATAGCCAAATCGAAAAGGTCGAGAAGAGCGGCAGCGCGTCGCTACTTGCCGGCTTAACCAGCGACATTCGCAATATTACCATCGCTTTTGTTCGCCTGCCGGAGCTGGTGCAGGGGATTATCCTGACCTTTGGCTCCGCCGCTTACCTGGCGTGGCTGTCGGGCAAAATGATGATGGTCACTGCGCTGTGGATGGCGCTGACTATCTGGGGCGGGTTTGTGCTGGTGGCTCGCGTCTACAGACATATGGCGACGCTGCGGGAAAGCGAAGACAAGCTGTACCACGACTATCAGACGGTGCTGGAAGGGCGCAAAGAGTTAACCCTCAACCGGGAACGCGCGGAATATGTGTTTAATCAGCTTTATCTGCCGGATGCCCGCGAATATCGTCACCACATTATCCGCGCCGATACGTTCCATCTCAGCGCGGTGAACTGGTCGAATATTATGATGCTGGGCGCCATCGGACTGGTGTTCTGGATGGCAAACAGCCTCGGCTGGGCGAATACCGCGGTGGCGGCGACCTACTCGCTGACCCTGTTGTTCCTGCGCACGCCGCTGCTGTCGGCGGTCGGAGCGCTGCCGACGTTGCTCAGCGCCCAGGTGGCGTTCAACAAGCTGAACACTTTCTCTCTGGCAGTCTATCGCGCCGACTTCCCGCGGCCGGAACCACATCCACACTGGCAGACCCTGGAACTGCGCGACGTCTGCTTCCACTATCCGGATAACAGCTTTGCCGTCGGGCCGATTAATCTTACCCTGCAGCGCGGCGAGCTGGTGTTTTTAATTGGCGGCAACGGCAGCGGTAAATCGACGCTGGCGATGTTGCTGACCGGGTTGTACCAACCAGCCTGCGGGCAGATTCTGCTCGATGGTCAGCCCCTGGCGGCGGATAAGCCCGAAGAGTACCGCCAGCTTTTTTCGGCAGTCTTTACCGATGTCTGGCTGTTCGACAGGCTGCTGGGGCCCGGCGGCAAAGCGGCAGATCCCGCGCTGGTCGGCCAGTGGATGGGTTACCTGAAAATGACGCATAAGCTGCAGCTGGATAACGGCCGGATTGTCGATTTGAAGCTGTCGAAAGGGCAGAAAAAACGCGTTGCGCTGCTGCTGGCGCTGGCGGAGGAGCGGGATATCATCCTGCTTGACGAGTGGGCGGCGGATCAGGACCCGCATTTTCGTCGCGAGTTTTACCAGCTGCTGCTGCCGCTGATGCAGCAAATGGGGAAAACCGTTTTCGCCATTAGCCATGACGATCATTATTTCCAGCATGCCGACCGCCTGCTGGAGATGCGCAGCGGCCAGCTGACGGAGCTGACGGGAGAAGAGCGCGAGCTGGCGACCCGGGATGCGGTGGCCCGTACCGCCTGATTGAGCGCGTCGCCGGCTCACCGGCGGCGCGATTGTTGATTTTTCCGCCGCCTGAACGGAGCGACGGTTATTTTTCTCCCTCCCCGCGCTATGCTTATGGCTCCTGGCCTGCCACATGTTCTCAAAAGGATTGCCTGACCGATGTCCGTTTCGCATAAAAAAAGCGCCAGATTACGTGATGAAGAGCGCGCCCGCCTGATCTGGCTACTGGCCACCGATAAAGCCGTGACCTCGGCGCTGCTGGGAAAATTAACGCTGGCTGAACGCTATGACGACGGCACGCTGGCTGACGATCTGGCGGAGGTCGAGGTGCTGGTCTCCCACCTGCCGCCGCCGGACCTCGCCGATGCCCTTGAAGCGCTGCCGTACGACGGGCGTAATGCGCTCTGGCAGCTGGTCAGCAATGATAAACGCGGCGAGGTGTTGCTCGAGGCATCGGAAAACGTCTGGGGCGATCTCATCGATAAGATGAGCGACCACGAGCTGCTCGATGCCCTGCAAACCCTGGATATTGACGAACAGGTCTATCTGGTTCAGCACCTGCCGCGCAACCTGACCGGACGCCTGCTGGCGACGATGCCGCCGGATAAGCGCGCGCGCGTCCGCCAGATGATGCGCTACGCCGATAATACCGTCGGGGCAATCATGGAGTTCGAAGTGATTGTCGTGCGCCCGGAAATGACGCTGGCGGCGGTACAGCGCTACCTGCGGCGGCTGGGCAAAATGCCGGAGAACACCGATAAGCTGTTTGTGACCACCCGCAATAAGCTCCTGCTGGGTGAACTCCAGCTGCAAACGATTCTGCTCAATGATGCGCAAAAACGGGTCGGCGACGTCATGGAAGGGGACCCGGTGACGTTCCAGCCGCACGAAGAGGCCGAAAAGGTGGCGCGTACCTTTGAACGTGACGACCTGATCAGCGCCGCGGTGATTGACGCGGAAGGGAAGCTGATGGGGCGTCTGACCATCGATGAGATTGTTGACGTCGTCTATGAAGAGACGGACAGCGATCTGCGCGGCATGGGCGGCCTGAGCAGCGAAGAAGATGTCTTTGCTCCGGTCAGTAAAGCGGTGAAGACCCGTTGGGCGTGGCTGGCGGTCAATCTGTGCACCGCCTTTATCGCCTCGCGAGTGATAGACGGCTTTGAACACACCATTTCACAGCTGGTGGCGCTGGCCTCGCTGATGCCGATCGTCGCCGGGATCGGCGGTAATACCGGCAATCAGACGATCACTATGATCGTGCGCGCGATGGCGTTACAGCACATCCAGCCCGGCAGCTTTTCGTTTCTGATCATGCGTGAAATGGGCGTCGCGTTGATTAACGGTCTGGTATGGGGCGGGATCATGGGGGCGATCACCTGGTGGTTGTATCAGGACCCGCAGCTGGGTGGCGTGATGACGCTGGCGATGATGCTGAATCTGCTGATGGCCGCGATGATGGGGGTGATCATCCCGATGGTGATGGTCAAACTGGGGCGCGATCCGGCGGTCGGCTCCAGCGTGATGATCACCGCCATCACCGACACCGGCGGTTTCTTTATTTTTCTCGGTCTGGCGACGATATTTCTGATGTAAGCGCCGGTCTGTTGCGCAGGCGGCGAGGAATCAGCGCCATCACCACCAGCCCGGCCAGAACGCCAATAGCCAGATTGCTGGTCCCGACCGTCGCGGCGACGGTCGCCAGCATGACCAGCGTTTCCGGCCACGGATGACGCGCCACTTCCGTCGGACGAACGCTATGCCAGCTGAAGGTCCTGGCCGCCACGATAACCATCACTGCGGCCAGCACCACCATCGGAATTTTCGCCATCACGTCACTCAGCGCGGTCACCAGCAGCAGCAGGACGAGGCCTGCCGCAACGGTTGAGACGCGACTTCGGCCCTTGCCCATTTCGACGTTAACGATGGTCTGCCCGATCATCGCGCAGCCGGCGATGCCGCCGTAGAGTCCGGCGAGAATATTGGCAATGCCCAGCCCGGTACTCTCGCGTGCTTTGCTGGATGGCGTGTGGGTCAGATCATCCACGAGTTTCGCCGTCAGCAGCGATTCCAGCAGCCCAACGAAGGCGATACTCAACGCGCAGGGCCAGATAATGTTCAGCGTGTGCAGATCGAGCGGTACCAGCAGAGCGGTCAGCCCAGGCAGCCCGCCGCTCATGCTGCCTGCATCACCGACGGTGGGCAACAGCTGGCCGGTGGTGACGGTAAACAGCGTCAGCAGGATGATGGCGATCAGCGGCGAAGGGATGGCTTTGATATAGCGCGGCGCCCACAGCACAATCAGCAGCGTCAGCACAAACAGGCCGAGGATCAGCGGCTGGCTGCTCCAGAAATGCGGCACCTGGGCAAAGAAGATCAGTATCCCCAGCGCATTCACAAAACCGGTCATCACCGATTGAGGAATAAAGCGCATCAGCCGGGCCATGCCGCACAACCCAAACAAAATTTGAATAATGCCAGCCAGAATGACAGCGGGCAGGATATACCCGACGCCGTGCTGATGCACCATCGGACCAATCACCAGCGCCACCGACCCCGCCGCCGCGGTGACCATGGCCGGTCTGCCGCCGAGCACCGACATCGCCAGACAGAGCACGACGGACGCAATCAGGCTGACTTTCGGATCCACCCCGGCAATCACCGAGAAGGAGATAACCTCTGGAATCAGGGCCAGCGCGGTGAGGACGCCAGCCAGCGTTTCGCGGGCCAGCAGTGACGGCGAGCGTAATACGTGGCGAAGCGCGCCGTTTGAAGCGGGTGGGGTGTGGTTGGGGGCCTGATGCATACGCGTTTCGCTGGTAGATAAAAGCCGGAGCACGAGCCTGAGCTTGTGTGCGGTCTGTCACAAAACAGGGGATGATAGCGCGTGGACGGGACATATACCAGTACAAAATATGATTTGACGTACACATTTATTAAACATTTTTATAACGGATCTCAAAACTCAACTTAAAATTTAAACAATATTTAATTTTTTGATCTTCGGTGTTACCTTGATTCTTGATAATCGTTTCACCTGCGCTAAATAAAAAGCGAGTAAAGTAAGGCTCAAATCCAATGAAGAAAAAGATGGCCGTACCCAGCTCACCGGCGGTTGGTTCAAATACACCTCGGACCAACACCCGCCATGAGCAAGAGACGGATGTATTGTTGATCGGCGGCGGCATCATGAGCGCCACGTTGGGAACCTGGCTTCAGGAACTTGAGCCGGACTGGTCTATTACCATGGTCGAGCAGATGTCGAGCGTGGCAGAAGAGAGCTCGAACGGCTGGAACAATGCGGGTACCGGCCATGCGGCTTTGATGGAGCTGAACTACACGCCGCAAACCGCCAGCGGGATTAACATCGATAAAGCGGTCGATATCAACGAATCCTTCCAAATCTCGCGGCAATTTTGGGCGCACCAGGTGACACGCGGCATACTCAGTAAGCCGAAATCGTTTATTAACAGCGTACCGCACATGAGTTTTGTGTGGGGCGAAGACAATGTGAGTTTCCTGCGCGCGCGTTATGCGGCACTGCAGCAAAGTGAGCTGTTCCGCGGGATTCGCTATTCTGAAGATCATCAGCAGATCAAAGAGTGGGCGCCGCTGGTGATGGAAGGGCGCGATCCGCAGCAAAAAGTGGCCGCGACCCGCACCGAAGTCGGGACCGACGTCAACTACGGGGAAATCACCCGTCAGCTGATTGCCGGACTGCAGACCCACGATAACTTCTCTTTGCAGCTTGGTACCGTCGTGCGTCGCTTTAAGCGCAACGCGGACAAGAGCTGGACGGTCACCCTGGCCGATGCCGATAATCGTCGCCAGAAGCGGGTGATTAAAGCCAAATTTATCTTTATTGGCGCCGGCGGCGCCGCGCTGACGCTGTTGCAGGAAACCGGTATTCCTCAGGCGAAAGAGTACGCGGGCTTCCCGGTGGGCGGTCAGTTCCTGGTGTGTGAAAACCCGGAGGTGGTTAACCATCATCTGGCGAAAGTTTATGGTCAGGCTGAAGTGGGCGCGCCGCCGATGTCGGTCCCGCATATCGATACGCGGATTATCGATGGCAAGCGGGTGGTACTGTTCGGGCCATTCGCCACCTTCTCGACCCGCTTCCTGAAAAACGGTTCGCTGTGGGATCTGCTGGCATCAACCAACACCTCGAATATTCTGCCGATGCTCAATGTCGGTCTGGATAACTTCGACCTGGTGAAATACCTGATTAGTCAGGTGATGCAGAAAGATAACGATCGTCACGAGGCGCTACGCGAATACTATCCGGAAGCGAATAAAGAAGACTGGCGCTTGTGGCAGGCCGGTCAGCGCGTGCAGATTATCAAACGCAACGGTAAGAAGGGCGTACTGCGTCTGGGCACCGAAGTCGTCAGCGATGATGAAGGGACCGTTGCCGCGCTGCTGGGGGCGTCTCCAGGAGCCTCGACGGCAGCGCCTATCATGCTGCAGCTGATGGAGAAGGTCTTTAAAGAGAAAGTTCAGTCGCCCGCCTGGCAGGCGAAACTGAAAGAGATCATCCCGTCCTACGGCCTGCGTCTGGATGGTAACCCGGCGGCGATTGAACAGGCGCTGGCGTGGACCAGTGAAGTACTGCAACTGCATTACGAGCCAGTCACGATGGTTGATCAGGTCCCGCTTGCACAGCTCAAGCCGCTGTCTGGCGATAAACCTATGGCGGATATTGCGCTGTAATTGCGCGGTAGCACGATATCCGGCGGCTGATGCCGCCGGATGGTGATTGTTATGCCTTAGCGTTCAACGGCATTGCCGATGGTTTCGCCGGCTTTCCAGATACGGTATTTCACTTCGACGTTATCTGGCGTGTAGACCACGATTGGCAGCTTGCTGTTGTAGCGCAGCATCGCATCATCACCTAATCCTGCCAGCACGAATTTACGCTCTTTTTTGCCGTCCGGGCAGGCCATCATGGTCGAAACCGGTCCGGTCACTTTGTCAAACACGTAGTAATCGTAGCCCCAGCCTTCCAGCGTTTTGCTTTCCAGTTGGCCGCCAAGGCGATGGTGGTTGCAGTCAACCTCCAGGGTCTGGCCGATCATCAGCTCGACTTTAAATGCGGATTCGTCCTGCTGCTGCGGCAGCTGAATCACCTGACGCTTCATGCCTTTTTCCGCCTGCGGATAGGGGGCGATCTTTTCCAGAGGTTGTTCAGCGGCCAGCGCGCTGGTGGATACACCGGCAACGGCCAGCAGAGAAACAGCAAGCGTAGCGATTTTCTTCACGATTCATCATCCTTTGTTATCGATCTTTAACGACCAAAGACTAACACCCTTTTGCAGAATGGTAAGAATAATTTACCATTATTTTCATATATCCTGGTCGTATTCACTGGATTTGATATTGTGTTTGCAAGTATTCACTATCTGCTTTTACTCTATGAGCGAAAGGTTCTTTGGCCATCCGCCAGGGGGAAGCTAAGGCTTCCCCCGGTGCTCATTCATCGCGACTGATTTTGCCTTCCTCGATGAACTCTTCATTTATTTCGTCGGTATTGCCAGCGTGTTCGCGGCCCGATAGCAGATTCCAGCAGGCGATAAACAGGGCGGCGATCAGCGGGCCGATAACAAAGCCATTGATACCGTAAATCTCCATGCCGCCGAGGGTGGAAATTAAAATCAGATAGTCCGGCATTTTGGTGTCTTTGCCCACCAGCAGCGGGCGCAGAATGTTATCCACCAGGCCTATCACCACCACGAAGAAGCCGACGATAAACGCCCCCTGCCAGAGCTGATCGGTGGCAAACAGGAAGATGGCGGCCGGCACCCAGACAATGGCCGAACCGATCGCCGGAATCAGCGACAGGAACGCCATGATGGCGCCCCACAAAATGCTGCCGTCGAGGCCGGCGATAGAAAACGCGATACCGCCGAGTGTGCCCTGCGCGACGGCGACGGCGACGGTCCCTTTTACGGTGGCTCGTGATACGGCGGCAAATTTGGCAAACAGATGCTGCTTAACGTAGTTAGACAGCGGCAGAGACTCAAGGATGAGCATAACCAGATAGGGGCCATCCTTGAGCAGGAAAAACAGCAGATAGAGCATGATGCCGAAGCTAACGGTAAAGCCGAAAGTCCCTTTACCAATCAGGAACGCGCTGCCGGCCAGATATTGTCCGCCTTTGAGGGCGGCGTCAGAGAGCTGTTTCTGAATCTGCTCTGCGCTGTCAAGGTTATGCTCGGAGAGAAAGCTTCTGGCCCACTCCGGCAGATGGGCAAACAGGTTTGCCACCACCACGGGAAACTGGGTGTCGTTATGCTGCAGCCGGGTGTACACCAGGTTTAGCTCAATCGCCAGCGATGAAATGATGATCGCCAGCGGGGTGAAGACAATCAGGCAGATAATCACGACGGTCAATAGCGATGCCAGGCCATTGCGCTCACCGAGGCGAGTACGCAATTTGTTCTTCACCGGGTTAAAGATGACCGACAGAATCGCGGCCCACAGTATCGCTGAATAATAAGGGGAAAGAACATTAAAAAAGGCGAGGCTGGCCATCAGCAAAATCAGGATAAAAAATCCCTTCGTAAGTCCATTAACTCTCATATTAATCGTTCCGGTGTCAGGCAAGTACGACGAATAATAGAAGCTATTCACCGATTTACAATCAATAAGGTCGGAGTTTGTTCATCACAAGCGCAGAAAGCGGGATAAAAATGGATTTGGCCGCGGCCCACGACCATTGCGGCGGCGGGATTCAGGCAACAAAAAACCCGCAAACTCAGAGAGAGTGCGGGTTTTTGTGGGGTTACCGGTCGTTAACGAAACTTACCGGTGAATGATTTGGTCGGCACGAGAGGATTTGAACCTCCGACCCCCGACACCCCATGACGGTGCGCTACCAGGCTGCGCTACGTGCCGACGTATGGAGGACAATATTACCCGTTCCCCAACCGAATGCAAGCCGGGGAACGGCTGATTGATTCATAATTAATCAATCAGTTAGCGATAAAGCGTTTTTCGTCAGTCAGGATCTGCAGCAGCAGGCTGAGCTGAGGTTTGCGGTTATCGATTTTCTTACCGTCGCTGTCCCAGGTGCTGTAGGTGCCGTTGTGGTTCAGCACCACGGTCGCCTCTGACGACGTGACCGCCAGCGTATCGCCGTTGGCTGCCGTTACCCAGGCCCGGCGGCGCACGGGGCTGAACAGGTCTTCGCCCTGAGAATATTCGTTGGCGGGCGTGGAGACGTGCAGCAGGCGCTGCATCAGCGTCGTCATCACATCTTTGTTGCTGGTCAGCGTCGCGATGTTCTGCGCCGGAATGCCAGGCCAGTGAATAACCAGAGGAACCTGCAGTTGCTCCCGGGACCAGTCAAATTCACCGTTCTGCGGATTCAACGGCATCCCGTGAGCGGCGGTGATAATCACCACCGTATTATCCAGTTTTCCGGCCTCGTTCAGAGCGCTCAGCACCCGGCCGATCTGGTTATCAACATCTCCCGCCGCACGGCTGTAGCGCCGCGCGAAGTTTTGCTGCTGACTGTCGTCCAATGTGGTGCCGTTCAGCGAAATCCACGAGAACCAGCGGTTTTCATCCTGAGCATAGCGATTGAGCCAGCCAATCCATTGGTCCGCCGTTTGCTCATCGCTCTGCGTTTTCTCATTGGGCAGCGAGAAATCGGACAGCAGCGCCTGGCGATAGAGCGGGCTGCTGAAGCCATCGGAGGAGAACAGTCCCAGCTGATATCCCTGCTGGTTAAAGGCCGTAATCAACGCTGCCGGAATGCGGGCAGAGAGCACGCCATCCATATAGCCCGGCGAAATCCCGTAGAACAGGCCAAACATACCGTTATCGGTGGTGTTGCCGGAGCTCATATGCTGGGTAAAGTTGACGTTCTCTTGCGCGAAACGGGCCAGTTCCGGCATATTTTTCTCAAACCGCGAATAGTTCAGGTTATCGACGGTGATGAGCAGAACGTTGTAGCCAGCCCTCAGATCGCGATAGCGCATGGTGCTCAGCGGGTACTCAACGGAGACGGCTTCCGGCGCTCCCTGTTCCATCAGACGCCGCTGGTAATCCTGGGCGTCGAGCAGGCCATGTTTCTCAAGGAAACGGCGAGCCGTCATCGGATAGGAGAGCGGCAGGTTCGCCCGTTGCATGGTGATCGGGCGATAGAAATTCGCATCCGCCCAGATATAAATCAGGTGGCTGCTGATAAAAGAGAGGAAGAAGAACCAGGCGACAGGCCGGGCGTAGTGACGGCGACGCGTCAGGCTGCGCAGCTTCTGCCAGCTCCAGGTCGCAAACAGCATTTCCAGCAGGAAGATAATCGGCACGCTGATAAACATCAGTTGCCAGTCGCGCGCCATCTCATTCTGGTCAGGGTTGATGACCAGTTCCCAGACAATCGGGTTAAGATGCAGGTGGAAACGGGTAAAAACTTCGCTATCGATCAGCAGCAGCGTCATGCCCGCGGTCGCCAGAATGACCGACAGGAAGCGCATCAAGCGCTGCGATATGACGATAAAGGTCAGCGGGAACAGAATCAGGACATAGCTGGTAAACACCAGGAAACTGAAGTGACCCACGAGGCTGACGTACGAGAAAATACGTCCGCCCAGAGTCGTGGGCCAGTCGGCGACAAAAAGATAGCGGCTGCCGAGCACCATGGCCAACAACATGTTGAACAGGGCGAACCAGTGCCCCCAGCTGACCATCTGGGAGATTTTTTCTCGGTAGGGCTGACGAAGAGTCACCATATACAGTTGTTGGTTATCCTTAGTGCGCCGGATCGTCGTTGATTGAAGACTGTAGAGCCTGGGCAAAAGAACGGGCGATCGCCTGACGCTGCGCCGGCGCGACGCTACTATTGATCAGGTTAGTCACCATATTGCCCAGCACCATCAGTGAAAGGTCAACGGGGGCTTTGTGTGTTTCCAGCACGTTGGTCAGCTCGCTGAGCAGCTGTTCGACGTGTTCATCACTATAGCGGGATAATTGCGGCATAAACTCAAAATCTGTTTGTTCGTGAAAGGGCAACATATTACCGTAGCAGAAGCTTTTTTTCCGCATTTTTTCGCCACGGCGCAAAAGCGCGCACGATCGCGAGTCTCAGGCGCTCGAAGAGTCACGCGGCGGTTGCGTCGCCGTCCCGGCGGTGGTTGAATACCGGCCGGTCTAAAAGGAGAGTTTAACATGAGTCTGGATATCGACCAGATTGCCCTGCATCAGTTAATTAAACGTGATGAACAAAACCTCGAGCTGGTGCTGCGCGATTCCTTACTGGAGCCGAATGCGCCGGTCGTGGAAATGATGGCCGAGCTGCATCGTGTCTACAGCGCTAAAAACAAAGCCTACGGTCTGTTTAACGAAGAGAGCGAGCTGGCGCAGGCCCTTCGCCAGCAGCGCCAGGGCGAAGAAGACTTTCTCCCGTTCAGCCGGGCGGCAACCGGCCGTCTGCGTGACGAACTGGCGAAATATCCTTTCGCAGAAGGCGGTATCGTTCTGTTCTGTCAGTATCGTTATCTGGCGGTAGAGTATTTGCTGGTGGCGGTACTCAACAACCTGAGCAGTATGCGCGTTAACGAAGATCTGGATATCAGCTCGACCCACTATCTGGATATCAATCATGCCGATATTGTGGCGCGCATTGACCTGACGGAATGGGAAACCAATCCGGAGTCAACCCGCTACCTGACCTTCCTCAAAGGCCGGGTCGGACGTAAAGTGGCCGATTTCTTTATGGACTTCCTCGGCGCCAGCGAAGGGCTGAACGCCAAAGCGCAGAACCGTGGCCTGCTGCAGGCGGTCGATGATTTTGCCTCCGATGCTCAGCTCGATAAGTCCGAGCGGCAGAACGTTCGTCAGCAGGTATACGCTTATTGCAACGAGCAGCTGCAGGCGGGAGAAGAGATTGAACTGGAATCTTTATCCAAAGAGCTGGCCGGCGTCAGCGAGAAGAGTTTCCAGCAGTTTACCGCTGAACAGGGGTATGAGCTGGAAGAGAGCTTCCCGGCGGATCGCAGTACGCTGCGTCAGTTGACCAAGTTTGCCGGCAGCGGCGGCGGGTTAACGATCAACTTTGATGCCATGCTGCTGGGTGAGCGGGTGTTCTGGGATCCGGCAACGGATACGCTGACCATCAAAGGCACGCCGCCCAACCTGCGCGATCAGCTGCAGCGTCGGACCTCCGGCGGTAGCTGATTCTCCGCCAGCCCCGCTGAATGTCGGGGCTGCTGCCCGGGCCTTCTGCGGCCCGCGGCGTTCCTACTCTGCGTCAGCGCGGATCGTTTCGATCCCATGCTGAGTCAGCTTCGCCTGCAGGGCCTCATCGAGCACACCATCGATAATCAGGGTACTGGCAAGGCTTAACTCGCCGATGGCAAACGCCGACGCCGAGTTCAGTTTTTCCTGCGACGCCATCACAATGGTTTCCGCTGCCCGCGCGGCGAGCGCCCGCTTGATAGCCGCCTCTTCATAATCGCCGGTCGTGAAACCGGCGCGGTCGTGCACTCCGGTAACGCCCATAAAAAACAGATCGGCATTGATCCGCGCAATACCTTCCAGCGCGCTGGCGCCGACGGCGACCACCGAGTGTTTAAACAGCCGCCCGCCGATAAGAATGACTTCAATCAAAGGCCGCTCCACCAGCGCGACGGCAATACCGGGGCTGTGGGTCACGACGGTACAGGCCAAATCAGCCGGCAGAGAGCGGACCATTTCTTCTGTCGTGGTCCCGCCGTCGATAATCACCACCTGTCCCGGCTGGATCAGCGCCGCTGCCCGGCGGGCAATGGCCTGCTTCGAGGCGATTTGCACGTTTTTTCTTGTTTCGATTGGCGCGATGGCCGCCGAAACCGGCAGCGCGCCGCCGTGGACCCGCTGCAGTTTACCTTCCCCCGCCAGCTCGCGTAAATCCCGGCGAATCGAGTCTTCAGAGACGTTAAACCGCTGGCTTAGCTCGCCGGACATAACCTGTTTTTCGACGGCGAGAATCTGCAGTATTTGCTGTTTTCGTTGGCTGGCAAGCATAGTTCTACCTTCACGCTTTATCTTGTTTATGCGTTATTTTGCATGTTATCGTGGCCGCTGTCATCTCATCAGGAGAAAAATATGTCCAGTGATACCCCTCGCGTTCGCCACGTGCGTGAAACGCTGCTGTCCGACAACTGGTATACGTTAAAAAAATACACTTTTGAATTGCTGCGACGGGACGGCCGTTGGCAGGAGCAGAGCCGTGAGGCCTACGATCGCGGTAACGGCGCGGTGATTCTGCTCTATAACCGGATACAGCAAACCGTCGTGCTTATTCGCCAGTTTCGTTTTCCGGTGTGGATTAACGGTCATAATGGCTTTTTGATCGAAGCGGCCGCCGGACTGCTGGATAATGCATCGCCGGAAGAGCGCATTATCGCCGAGGCGGAAGAAGAGACCGGCTTTCGCGTCACCGGCATTGAACCGGTTTTTACCGCCTATATGAGCCCGGGTTCGGTAACGGAAAAGCTCTACTTTTTCATTGCCGAATATTCGGCGGACGACCGGCGGAGCGAAGGCGGTGGGCTGGCGGCGGAAGGGGAGGATATCGAAGTACTGGAGTGGCCGCTGGCCCGGGCGTTACAAGCGATTCGCGAAGGGGAAATTGTGGATGCCAAAACCATTATGCTACTGCAACACCTGGCGCTCACGGTGTCGCCGCGCCTTGCCCCGGATGACGCAAGGCGCGATAACGCTTAGCGCAGTTTGCGGGCGATGGCGCTGCACACGGCTGGGAAGGGGTGGGAGATCGCAACCGAAGTCGGTACCCAGGGGCTGAATGTCACAATGGTGATGTTGTGGCCGCCGGGAATGAACAAGCACCCGACGCCGGGAGAGGGGGGGATTTTGCGCCTCTGCTGTAGGAGCGGAACGCATAACAAAACGCCCCGGACCTTGCGGGCCGGGGCGTTTGCCACTCAACTTGCTATCGCGATTAAGCGCGAACGAAGTCGATGTGAGACAGTTTCGGCTTGTAAGCGTGACGCTGAACAGCCTGAACTTTTACTTTCTCTTCTTTGCCATCAACAACGATGGTCAGAACTTCGCTGTAGAATTCAGCTTTGTCCTGCAGGTTCCACAGTTTGTCGTGATCCAGTTCGATAGCAACCGGAGCCGCTTCGCCACCGTAAACGATAGCCGGGAACTTGTTAGCTGCGCGCAGGCGGCGGCTCGCACCCTTACCCTGCTCTTTACGTACTTCTGCGTCGATAGTAAACATTGATGTCTCTCTATATTTAAATCCTGCTACAGGCGACCCAGCAACAGGCAGATTTTCTGCTTTGCGAATGCAAAAGCGGGCGGCATTATATCCACCTATGGCGTTGACGGCAATGAAAACCTCAGGCGCGGTGGCGATTAACGCAGTTCGTTGGCCCGGCGAAAGCGGCCCTGATAGTCGAAGATTTTTTCACGGACCTGCCAGTATTGCCCTTTCATGCGTGCGACGACAAAGTCCGGGTGGCGCAGCAGGACCCGCTGGGCAAGGATATCGGCAGGGGTAATCCAGCGCAGCGGCACGCCCGGCGTGCGGGTATGCGGGCGGATAAACAGCTGCTCAAACGCGGTGCGCTGGGCCGGCGTCTGCAGGCGGAAGCGTTCGCTGACATCGGCGCCGTCCTCATCGTAATAGGTGATTCTCAGCCACGGGCCTTTATCGTCGGCACCGTGCTGCAGGTCCATGCCGCTACAGCGCAGCACCAGGGCATCTTTGAGCTTCAGCGCGGCCTTGAGCATATCATCGGGGTCGACCAGAATGGTGTCGCACTCGCGGCAGCGGCGGGCGGCAATATCATTTTCCGCATTGCACTGCGGACAGTGTTTAAAACGAAAACGAAAATCGCACTGTTCGCGGTGACCATCGTCATCGTCAAACCAGCCCTGGCAGCGGCGGCCGAAGTGTTCAATCAGCGTGCCGTCGGCGGTGGTTTTTCCCCAGAAGGTATTGGCAAAGCCACAGGCCGGGCAGAAGACCTGTACGGGGACGTTATCGCTTTTGCCCTTCGGCGAGCCCACCTCCGGTGCGTAGAGATCGTGAGGATTTCCGGCATAGTCGAGAATCAGGCAGTCGGTTTTCCCCGGTGCCAGACGCAGGCCGCGGCCGACAATTTGCTGATAAAGGCTGACCGACTCCGTGGGACGCAGGATGGCTATCAGATCGACATGCGGGGCATCAAATCCGGTGGTGAGAACCGCGACGTTCACCAGATAACGGTACCGCTGCGCTTTAAAGGCTTCGATGAGGCGATCGCGCTGTGGACCGGGCGTTTCGCCGGTAATGAGCTCTGCGTCGCCGGCGGGCAGCAGGCCGGTAATTTCCCGCGCGTGCTCTACCGTGGAGGCGAAAATCATCACGCCTTTACGCGTTTGGGCAAACTCGACGACCTGGCTGACGATATGCGGCGTAATGCGCTGCTGCTTTTTCAGCTCATGATTGAGGTCGGCTTCGCTAAACAGACCGTTGCTCTGCGGCTGAAGGCGGCTGAAATCGTACTGCACGACCGGCATATCCAGCCGCTCCGGAGGCGTCAGATATCCGTGCTTAATCATATAGCGCAGCGGTAGCTCGTAAATACAGTCACGAAACAACGCCTTGTCATCGCCGCGAACCATGCCGTGATAATGAAACTGGTAGATCCAGCCCTTGCCGAGGCGGAACGGCGTGGCGGTCAATCCGAGCAGGCGCAACTGCGGGTTAACCTGCTGCAAATGGCTGATAATTTGCTGATACTGGCTGTCATCATCATCGCTGATACGGTGGCATTCATCGATAATCAGCAGTGAAAACTCGGCCTGAAACTGTTCAAGATTACGGGCGACCGATTGCACGCTACCGAAGACCACCTTGCCGTGGCTCTCTTTGCGTTTCAGGCCAGCGGCAAAAATATCCGCCTCCAGCCCAAGCGCACAATATTTGGCGTGGTTTTGCGCCACCAGCTCCTTAACGTGCGCCAGCACCAGAACGCGGCCACGCGCCAGACGCGCCAGCTCGGCGATGACCAGGCTTTTGCCCGCGCCGGTCGGCAGGACGATGGCGGCAGGTTCATGATGGCGACGAAACCAGGCGAGCGTGGCGTCGACGGCCTCTTTTTGGTAGGGACGTAATGTAAAAGTCATGGCTATACTGGTGTTGATTAACTCGCAAATAGTATGCCACGAATCTTTTCCCTTGAGTGGCGTTAAGAGCCCGTTATACTAGCCAGCGAACTTCTTCTTTTTCGGGCGTTTGCCCGCTCCAGCATTATTACAGGCTAAAAAAATCTCATGCGACTTGATAAGTTTATCGCTCAGCAACTTGGCGTCAGTCGGGCTATTGCCGGGCGTGAAATCCGCAGCAGCCGCGTTCTTGTCGACGGCGAAATCGTCAAAGATGCGTCGTTTAAGCTCCAGCCAGAGCACGACGTGGAGTATGACGGCAATACGCTGACCCAGCAGAACGGCCCGCGCTACTTTATGCTCAACAAGCCGCAGGGGTACGTTTGCTCCACGGACGATCCGGATCATCCAACGATTCTCTATTTCCTCGATGTCCCGGTCGCGCATAAGCTGCATGCCGCAGGTCGACTGGATATCGACACCACCGGACTGGTGCTGATGACCGATGACGGGCAGTGGTCGCACCGCATTACTTCTCCGCGCCATCACTGCGAGAAAACTTATCTGGTGACCCTCGAAAACCCGGTGGATGAGCAAACGGCTGAACAGTTTGCTACAGGCGTTCAGCTGCATAATGAAAAAGATCTGACGAAACCTGCGCGCCTGGAAGTGCTGACGCCAACGGAAGTTCGCTTAACGATAAGCGAAGGGCGCTACCATCAGGTGAAACGCATGTTCGCGGCGGTGGGTAACCACGTCGTCGGCCTGCATCGTGAACGTATTGGCGACATCATGCTGGATGAATCTCTGGAGCCTGGCGAGTACCGCCCGCTGACGGAAGATGAGATAGCCAGCGTTGGCCTCCAGCATGTGCGGAGTAAAACGTGACGGCAAAGCAGAATTCTTCACTGGGGATTGTGTTTATTCTTGGCCTGCTGGCCATGTTGATGCCACTGTCGATAGATATGTATCTCCCGGCGCTGCCGGTGATTTCGGCGCAGTTTAATGTGCCGGACGGCAGTGCGCAGATGACGCTCAGTACCTATATTCTGGGCTTTGCTTTCGGCCAGTTGCTGTATGGCCCGATGGCAGACAGCATCGGGCGTAAGCCGGTAATCCTCGGGGGAACGCTGATTTTTGCCGCGGCTGCGGTGGCCTGTGCGCTGTCGCAGACTATCGACATGCTGATTACCATGCGCTTCTTCCACGGTCTGGCGGCCGCGGCGGCGAGCGTGGTCATCAACGCCCTGATGCGCGATATCTATCCGAAAGAGGAGTTTTCGCGCATGATGTCGTTTGTCATGCTGGTCACCACTATCGCGCCGCTGGTTGCGCCGATGGTGGGGGGCGCGGTGCTGGTGTGGTTCAGCTGGCATGCGATCTTCTGGATCCTTGCGCTGGCGGCGCTGCTGGCCTCCGCGATGATCGCTTTTTTCATCAGCGAAACGCTGCCGGTTGAACGGCGGCAAAAGTTTAGCCTGCGCACTACGCTAGGTAACTTTGCCACCTTGTTCCGTCATAAGCGGGTGCTGAGCTATATGCTGGCGAGCGGCTTCAGCTTTGCCGGGATGTTCTCATTCCTGAGCGCCGGGCCGTTTGTCTATATCAATATCAACCACGTTTCGCCGCAGCACTTTGGTTACTATTTTGCGCTGAATATTGCCTTCTTGTTCATCATGACCATCATTAACAGCCGTTTTGTCCGCCGGATCGGCGCGCTGAATATGTTCCGCGCCGGGCTGTGGATTCAGTTTGTGATGGCGATATGGATGGTGGTCTGCGCGCTGCTGGATGTCGGATTCTGGGCGCTGGTGGTCGGCGTTGCCGCCTTTGTTGGCTGCGTTTCGATGGTCTCCTCCAACGCGATGGCGGTCATTCTGGATGAGTTTCCCCATATGGCGGGCACCGCTTCATCGCTGGCGGGGACCTTCCGCTTTGGCATCGGGGCGATTATTGGCGCGCTGCTGTCCATGGCTACCTTTACGACCGCCTGGCCGATGCTGATTTCGATCGCATTTTGCGCCAGCAGCTCCATCCTTTTCTCTCTCTACGCCAGCCGACGGCGAAAAATCGCTCGCTAAAAGACCTTCCTGAAGGGGCGATTTCCGCCCCTTTTTTGACGCACATCAACCGCGATGGGCTTCCCGGTTCTGTAATTTGTTTCTTTTATGTAAAATCAAATAGTGTAAAAAGTCGCATTGTTGCGATAAAAAAGTTGTTTTGGATCACAGAAACGGGTACATATAGCCCCGATCTGCTTGCGCAGAGAAACAATAAGGTTCTGGATTATCAGTCGTTAACCCTGACGCGATGCGGGTGTAAACGTTTTCTATGCTGATGCAGGACTATTTGTCAACGATGTGTTAGTATTGATGTAAATTTATTGTGAAGCATTTTGCTTCCGGGGAAACTAAGTGAATACACAGCAACTCTCTATCGTACACCGTCTGCCGCAGAGCTATCGCTGGCTGGCCGGGTTTGCGGGTTCAAGAGTTGAACCGATTCCACAAAACGGCGCCGAGAGTGAAAACAGCCTCGTTGCGCTGAAGCTGCTCAGCCCGGACGGGGAGAAAGCGTGGCCGGTGATGCATAAGCTCAGCCAGGCCCTCAGCGACATCGAAGTCGATTGCTCCATCGTTGAGTGTGAAGGGGAGCCGTGCCTGTTTGTCAATTTGCAGGACGAGTTTGCGGCAACCTGTCGACTGAAAAATTTCGGCGTGGCGATTGCCGAACCGTTCTCTGGCCACAACCCATTCTGACCGTCAGCCCATCGCCAGAAGCTGGCGGGTATAAGCCTGCTGTGGAGCGGTAAAGACGCGCTCGCACTCCCCCTGCTCGACAACTTCTCCCTGTCGTAACACCATCACCTGATGACACAACGTCCGCACCACGCGTAAATCATGGCTGATAAAAATATAGGCCAGCCGGTGTTTTTGCTGTAAGGCTTTCAGCAAAGCCAGAATTTGTGCCTGGACGGTCTTATCCAGCGACGACGTAGGTTCATCCAGCACGATAAGCTGAGGCTTCACGATCAGCGCCCGGGCAATCGCAATACGCTGACGCTGGCCGCCGGAAAACTCAGCCGGATAGCGATGCCGCGTTTGCGGGTCGAGCCCTACCTCTTGCATCACCTGTATCACCGCGTGTTCACGCGCTACCGGCGTTAACCCTGGCTGGTGGACGCGCAGACCCTCTTCAATAATCTGCAGCACGTTCAGGCGGGGATTCAGCGATGAGTTGGGGTCCTGGAAGACTATTTGCATCTGGCGGCGCAGCGGCAGCATTTGCCGACGGCTACGCCCCTGCAGCGCTTGTCCTTCAAAGACGATTGTCCCTTGCGAGGCAATCAGGCGCAGCAGCGCCAGCCCGGTGGTGCTTTTCCCCGATCCCGATTCGCCCACCAGGCCGAGGGTTTCCCCGGCGCGCAGCTGGAAGTTCAGCGCCTTGACCACCCGGTTATGATCCACCACCCGGCGGAGGAGCCCTTTGCGCACCGGGAAGGCGACGCTCAGATCGACGGCTTTTAGCAGCAGCGGCGCATCGGCGGCCAGCGGCACCGGGCTGCCGGAGGGTTCGCTGTCCAGCAGGCGACGGGTATAAGGATGTTCGGGGGCGGCGAACAGCGCCCGACAGGCGTTTTGTTCGACGCAGCGGCCGTTTTGCATCACCGCCACGCGGTCGGCGAGCTGGCGGACAATGCTTAAGTTATGGGTAATAAACAGCAGCCCCATATTCAGTTCGTCTTTCAGTTCGCGTAACAGCCGCAGGATTTGCGCCTGCACGGTCACGTCCAGCGCGGTCGTGGGTTCATCGGCAATCAGCAGCTCCGGCCGGGTGAGCAGCGCCATGGCAATCATGATCCGCTGGCGTTCGCCGCCGGAAAACTGATGCGGGTAGTCCGCCAGCCGGCGTAGCGCATTGCGGATCCCGACCCGTTCCAGACAGTTAAGGATCTCGCCGCGCGCGGCCTCTTTACGCATGCCGCGATGCAAAGACAGCACTTCATACAGCTGCTTTTCCAGCGTATGCAGGGGATTGAGCGACACCATCGGTTCCTGAAATATCATCGCGATACGGTTGCCGCGCACCTGACTGAGCGTGCGCTCATCGGCGTGGAGCAGCGACTGACCGTGAAAGCGAATATCTCCGCCAGGGTAGCAGACCGGCGGAGAGGGAAGCAGCCGCAGCACCGAGAGCGCGGAGACGCTTTTACCGGATCCGGATTCGCCGACCAGCGCCAGAGTCTCTCCGGCGCGAATATCCAGGGACAGCTCGCTGACGACGGTGTGGGGCTTGCCCTGCTGGCGGAAGGCGATGGAGAGGTTGTCTATCTCTAACAAAGGCTGCGTCATGTTATACCGCCTTACCGGGGTCGAAGGCGTCGCGGACGGCTTCACCAATGAAAATTAACAGCGATAGCAGCACCGCGACCGACAGGAATGCGGCGATGCCCAGCCACGGCGCCTGCAGATTATTTTTCCCCTGTAGCAGCAGTTCACCCAGCGAGGGCGAACCTAACGGCAGGCCGAAGCCGAGAAAATCCAGTGAAGTCAGGGTGGTGATTGAACTGCACAGAATAAACGGTAAGAAAGTCAGGGTCGCGACCATGGCGTTAGGCAGCATGTGGCGGAAAATGATATGGCGGTCGCTGACCCCCAGGGCCTGCGCCGCGCGAATGTAGTCATAGTTACGGGTGCGCAGGAATTCCGCGCGCACCACGCCCACCAGCGCCATCCAGCCGAACAGTACCGTAATGGCCAGCAGCCACCAGAAGCCCGGCTGGACGACGCTGGAGAGCAAAATAATCAGGAACAGGGTCGGCATCCCTGACCACACCTCAATAAACCGCTGGCCCCACAGGTCAATCTTACCGCCGTAGTACCCCTGAATAGCGCCCGCCAGCACCCCCAGCACGCTGGAGAAAAAGGTCAGCAGCAGGCCAAACAGAATCGATATCCGCGTGCCGTATAAAATACGGGCCAGCACATCGCCGCCGTTGGCATCGGTACCCAGCCAGTTTCTCGTTGAGGGAGGGGAAGGGAAGGGCGTCTGGGTGGCGAAGTCGATAGTGGTGGCACCAAATCGGATCGGCGCCCACAGTACCCAGCCGTTATCATCCAGCTGTTTTTGCAGCCACGGATCCTGATAGTCGGCGGCGGTAGCAAACGGTCCGCCAAAGGTCGTCTCGCTATAATTTTTCAACGCCGGAACGTACAGACTGCCGCGATACTGCACCAGCAGCGGCCGGTCGTTGGCGATCAGCTCGGCGCACAGGCTGGCCACGAAAAGCAGCATAAACAGCCACAGCGACAGATAGCCGCGGCGGTTGTGACGAAAACGCGCCCAGCGGGCCTGATTCACGGGACTCAGAAAAGACATCAGCGGCCCTCAAAATCAATACGCGGATCGACCAGCGTGTAGCAGATATCGCTGACAATATTCAGCAGCAGGCCGATCAACGTAAAAATATACAGCGTGCCGAACATCACCGGGTAATCACGGGAAACGGTCGCCTCATAGCCCAGCAGTCCCAGGCCGTTAAGGGAAAACATCACCTCAATCAGCAGGGAACCGGTGAAAAACATGCTGATAAACATCGCCGGGAAACCGGCGATCACCAGCAGCATGGCATTGCGAAAAACATGGCCCCATAAAATTTGCTTTTCGCCGACCCCTTTGGCGCGAGCGGTCACGACATACTGCTTGCGGATCTCATCAAGAAAGCTGTTCTTGGTCAGCATGGTGAGCGCCGCAAAGCCGCCGATGACCGTCGCCAGCACCGGCAGCGTAATGTGCCAGAGATAGTCGAGAACCTTCTGATACCACGTCAGGCTCGCGAAATTAGCGGACACCAGCCCGCGCAGCGGAAACAGGTCCAGATAGCTCCCCCCCGCGAAGAGTACGACCAGGATGATGGCGAACAGAAAGGCCGGGATGGCGTAGCCAATAATGATCAGGGTACTGCTCCAGATATCAAACTGGCTGCCGTTATGGACGGCTTTGCGGATGCCGAGCGGGATCGAAACCAGATAGATAATCAGCGTACTCCATAGCCCCAGGGTGATGGAAACCGGCATGCTGTTTTTGATCAGCTGTAAGACCGACGCGCTGCGGAAAAGGCTGTCGCCAAAATCGAAGCGCAGATAGTCGCCGAGCATGTTCAGGTAGCGTTCGTGGAGCGGTTTATCAAAGCCGTAGCGGTGGGTGATTTCGGCAATCACTTCCGGATCGAGACCGCGTCCGCCGCGATAATGACCTTCGCTGATGTTGCCGACGCCGGTACGGGCATGGCTGGCGGCCATACCGCTTTCTCCGGCGCCCGGTAAACCGCCGCGGTTGCCAAATTCAATGGCGGCGATGGCCTGATCGACCGGGCCGCCCGGCGCTATCTGGACGATAAAAAAGTTGATCGTAATGATCGCCCACAGCGTGGGGATTATCAGCAGCAGTCGGCGGATCAGGTATGCGCCCATCGTTATTCCTTACCGTTTGTCCGCGGGCAGTTTTGCCGCTTTGTTGACGTCATACCACCAGGTATCAAACCCGGATGAGTAGACGGGGCGGGTCTGTGGGAAAGAGAATTTATCCCAGTACGCCGTCCTGTCCTGCGCCATATACCACATCGGCAGCATGTAATAGTTCCAGGTCAGCACCCGGTCCAGCGCGCGGCCCAGGGGCAGGAGCTTCTGCTTATTACCCTGCCAGCGGATGATCTGCGCAATCAGTTTATCCACCACCGGGCTCTGAACTCCGGGCGCATTGTAGCTGGAGTGAATATATGACGAATCCCAGGAGATTTGCAGGTCGGTTCCCGGCCAGGGCGTCGCGCGCCAGACGATGGGCATCATATCGTAGTCGCGACTGCGGCGGCGGTTACTGTACTGTGAGTTATCGACCTGGCGAATATCCATCGTAATCCCGAGGCGCTGGAGATTATGCTGGAACGGCAGCACCCAGCGATCGTTGCCCCCGGAAGGCAGCAGCAGTTCAAAGCGCAGCGGCTTGCCGGTAGCGGCGTTGATCCGGCGCTGGTTTTTCAGCACCCAACCCGCCTGTTTAAGCAAGGCATCGGCCTGCAGCAGATTGCTGCGGTCGAAGCCATCGCCGCGGGAGCGCGGCGGCTGATAGACGGAGGTGAAGACCTCCGGCGGCAAATCGGCTTTCATTGGCGTCAGCAGGGCGAGCTCTTCGGCATCGGGCGCCTGACGCGCCGCATATTCGGTATTCT
Organism: Klebsiella sp. Lac1; assembly: GCF_009825425.1. Taxonomy (NCBI): domain Bacteria; kingdom Pseudomonadati; phylum Pseudomonadota; class Gammaproteobacteria; order Enterobacterales; family Enterobacteriaceae; genus Klebsiella; species Klebsiella sp. Lac1. Next base: position 2,821,183 of record NZ_VJZJ01000001.1, on the reverse strand, counting down.
GAAAGTAGCTGCTGGCCCGGCTGTAGGCGCCATAAAACAGCGCTTTATTCATCCATTCAAAATCGAAGGCGAGGGTGATGGCTTCACGGACCTGGCGGTCGTTAAACACCGGGCGCTGGATATTGAATGCCAGCCATTGGGTATCCTGCGCCGAGGTGTTCGGGTACTCATCCTTGACGATATAGCCGTGGGTAAAATTGCGTCCGACATAGCGGGTCGACCAGTTTTTGGCTATTGTCTCTGCCCGGCGGTCGACGGCACCAGCCTTAAAGGCTTCAAAGGCGACATTATCATCGAGGTAGTAGTCGTAGCGCAGGGTGTCGAAATTCCAGCGTCCGCGGTTTACCGGCAGGTCGGCTGCCCAGTAGTCTTTCACTCGCGAGTAGATGATGTACTGGCCCATCCGCCAGTCGGTAATCTGATAGGGGCCGCTGGCCAGCGGCGGAGTGGAGAGCGGGTCGCTGAGCTTATGGTTACGCCAGAAGGCCTCCGGCATCACCGGCAGGGAGAGCAGGCTCAGCATATTTTCCTTGCCGGGCTGCGCCAGCGTAATGCGCACGGTGCGCGGCGCAACGGCCTCAACGCGGGTCCCCTTGTAGAACAGGCGGAACTGTGGCACCCCTTCGGTCATAAATTTGTGGAAGGTGAAGGCGACATCGCTGGCGGTAATCGGGCTGCCATCATGAAAGCGGGCGTGCGGATTGAGGGTTATCTCCATCCATGAGAAATCATCGGCGTAGCGCGTGTGCTCGGCAATGAGCGGATAATAGCTGCCCGGTTCATCATCGGACGTGGTGAACAGCGTGTCATACAGTGCCTCGGTGCGCACGCCCGGGTTGCCGCGCAGCGCATAGCGGTTGAAGTTGTCGAAGGTGCCAATGGTGGCGTTAACGATAGTTCCCCCCTTCGGGGCCCTGGGATTGGCATAATCGAAATGGTCAAAGCCGACGGCGTATTTCGGTTCGCCAATGATGGCAAAAGTGCTGCCCTCTTTTATGGTTTGCGCCTGACTATTCAGGCTGAACAGGGTCAGTAATATCAGGCAGACTCGCGCAAACATAGCCAGATTAATATCCTCTGTGAGCGGGCATCATCAAGAGCGGTTACCGGGCGGCAAAATATTTTGCCGGTTTGTCATGGGCCGCGATCAGCTCTTCCAGCGGCAGCGGACGGCTCAGCCAATAGCCCTGCAGGAAGTTTACGCCATGTTTGCGTAACCACTCCGCCTGCTCCGGCGTTTCGACCCCTTCCGCAACGGTCATGAGCTGCAGGCGGCGGCTCAGTGTCAGTACCGCATCCAGCACCGGTGAGGTGACGGTCTCGGTCCCGATAGCCTGTACAAAGCCGCGATCGATTTTCAGATAGTCAAATTTATAACGCTCAAGGTAGATAAGCGCACTATGTCCGGTCCCAAAATCGTCAATCGCGATCTCAAATCCCTGCTCATGCAGCCAGTCAAAGATGGCCAGCGACTTGTTTTTATCGATCATCGCACGTTCAGTAATTTCAAGAACCACATTGAAGTGGTTGGCTGGCAGGGAGGCCGCGAACTGCTGAAGGTCGGCCTGAAATTGGTCGGCGTGCAGATGGGCCGGTGAGATATTCAGCCCCAGCTTGCAGCCGACGGGCAGAATTTTTTGCAAGGCCGGCGCGTCATGGGCGATCAGCGCGAATAAATGATGGGTGAGTGGCACAATCATTTGCTGCGTTTCAGCCAGGTTAATAAACACGTCGGGCGGGATTTCCCCGGCGACCGGATGGCGCCAGCGCATCAGCACTTCAATACCGCTAATGCGTAGGGTATCCGCTTTGACTACCGGCTGATAGACAACGTAGAACTGATTGTTTTTAATCCCCAGCAGAATGGCTTTACGCGGATCGGATTTCAGCGACAGCACATAGTAACTCACCAGTCCAGCCAGCAGGCCGCAGACCACGCCGAGCAGCAGCGAAAATTGTGTATTTTCCGATAGCCAGCTGTTGGCATAGAGATAGACCTTCAGCGGCAGCCCTTTGATTTGTACCTGGCGAATGGGCTCTGCGGCCAGGTTCTGCGGGTCAATAATGCTGTTGGTCAGGGTGGAGAGGGCGGTATCGTTGACAACCAGCACGATGCTGCTGAAATCGTTCTGACGGGCGGAGTAAAGAATATAGGGTGTCAGGTTGGTATTGATTGAGACGAAAACGCCATCCTCGCTGCTGCCCGGATTGCGTACCCACATCGCCAGAGCGGCGTTCTTCGGCATCATCGGCGTCCCTGGCAGGAGCCGCATATCGACCGCCTTACGGGGATCGATATGCGGGATAAGCTGTACCAGAGGCGTGTCCATGGCGCCGGTGGCGGAGGAGCAAAAGACGACACCGTCTTTCACCAGCAAAAACGCGCGCACGTTTGGGCTAAAGGCCGCCCGTGCGGTCAGTCCTGAGGCAATGTTTTCACACTTCTGGCCGACCAGTGGCTGCAGGCCGGTCATGGTTTTCTCGAGCTGGCTAAAGTATTCGGTCAGGTAGACGTTGACGTTGTCGATGATACTGTCAAAACGTTCAGACCGGCTATGGTAAATCACCATAACCTGAATGCTACCGGCCAGCAGAGCGACGATAACCCCGATGAGTATGCTGGTCAGCCAGATATTACGCCGGGGTGACAGGTGACGGGTAGGCATAGGCTATATAGTCGATCCGTATTAATGAGTTGCGCCAATGGGTTGACAGGAAACGTTTTCTCTATCGCCACTAAAAGGGATAGCCTATATTGCGGCATTCATAGGTAAACAGGCAAAAAAAAACACCGCCGTAGCAGTGTTTTTTTGTTCTGACCGTCAGCCAAGGGATAACTGACGTCAGAAAGGATTACGAGCGGCTCAGAACTCGTCGCGCTTCGTTATAGCGCTTATTCCAGTACGGCTCGTTCATGCTGGAGATGGTCACACCGCTGCTGGTGGAAGCATGGACGAACTGATCGTTGCCGATATAGATGCCGACATGGCGACCGGTGGAACCCGCCCGGAACAGAACTAAATCACCGGTGCGCAGTTGAGAGCGTGAAATAGACCTGCCGGAATCCTGCTGCTCAGAAGTGGAGCGCGGCAGTTCCAGACCAAATTGTTCGCGGAAAGTACGCTGCACAAAGGCGGAGCAATCAATGCCTTTGCGGGTGCTGCCGCCGAGGCGGTAACGCACGCCTTTCCAGCTGGCATACTGGTCCATCAAACGGGACTTAACGTCCAGATTGTTGACCATCTTTTCAAATTCATCCTGAGAGGCTTGCAGTGATGATAAATCGCCACTACCCACAGCATGCGTCTCAGAATGCATATTCCTTGCGGTACTACTTGTCGAACTACAGGCAGAGAGCAAAACTGCCACTGCTATCGCGGGCACAACCCGCAAGATATATCTCAAAATCGGCTGAGATTTGACCATGTTGTTTGTTTTCCCTTGTTGTCCTTAACGACAATGTCGTTATAAAAAATGCCAAACGTGCTAGAGCCTAAATACCTGCCAGCAATGAGACAATTCCTTAAACCTAAATTTGTGGGATACCGCACAAATTTATTTTTGAGCCGGATTGACGTTACTGGAAAGGCAAAACGAGATTGAGAGTACCCTATCAAACGTGGGATGGCGAGCGGTTTCGCGAGATTTCTTATAAGAAATTGTGCATCTAAAAGTGAATCATCGGGAAAGCACAAAATAGCAGCAATGGCGGGTAAGAAATATGCAATTCATTCATTTGTAAGACGATTAATGTGACAGGAAGATGACGCGGATGCTAAAAAAAATGGACAAATAAAAAAGGGACCGAGAACGATCCCTTATGGATGTAGTTAATAATATGTAAGGAGAATATTAATTTTTACCCGCACCGCCCGGAAGCGAACGGTTAAACCAGGCGATCAAGATGTCGCTTAACGGCGTCATCAGCACCCAGGGGATGCCGATAAGTACGGCGGTCAATGAGCCGACGGCTATATCAGTAAACCAGTGGGCGCCAATCATGACCCGCGGAAAAGCGAAAACCACAAAAATAATCAGCGCAATAGCAAATGCCCGGCGGCCAAAATAGCGCCACATGAAGGTGGCGAAGATGAGCAGCATCATGCCGTGATCGCCGGGGAAACTGTCTTTCGACGCATCCTTGGTCGGGAAGGCGACCACGTCGCTTACTTTAACAATCTCACTGAACGCGAGCGACGGGCTGGCGCGTTTAACCGGCATCAGATGCTGCGCCAGCTGATTAATGACCACCGCGAAGAGCAGCATCACCAGGCCGATAATGACGATCCGACGGCGACCGGCGCTTTGCTCTTTCAACCAGAAGCTCAGCATCAGGCCACCCATCGCCAGCAAAGAGCAGGCGTCAAAAGCCCGGTTATTGATGATAGCCAGCAGCCAGGCATAGGCCTGACTCTTTCCCACTCCCTGGTTAAAGAAGTGGAAAATGGCGGCGTCCAGCGACAGCCAGAAACCATGATTCGCGGGCAAAAACCACGAAAAAAAGAGGACAAAACCTGCCGCGTTAAGCAGCAGGATCAGAGGAATTCGGTTTTTAATCATAACAGTTGCAAGTGGTGTAAGACGGCGGGAAACATACCCACCTTAATTTAAACGAAGTTTCAACAAAGAGGCTTGTAAGGCATTCCAGTCCGCCTCGGATTCGGTAATCAGCTCAATGCGGCTGTCCGGCGGCGCAACGTTTTGGGTTTCAATATGCAGATCCAGTCCCTGACGGTTGATGCGGACCAGACCTTCCGCAATACGCATCACCCCCTTGACGCGGGCAACCGGCGCCAGACGCGCCCACTCAAGCAGGCCAATCGTATCAAACGTCGTATCGGCATCAAAAATCCAACCGCAGGCATGGTAGCCCTGACCGCTGTTGAGGCTCCGGCGCCAGCGCTGATGAGCGGGCAGACTGAGGGCGGCCAGACCCTTTTTCTGCCCGTGGCTGTGCGCATGTGCGGCACTTTCCGGCAGTGGAGCCAGGTTCAGACGCGGTAAATCCAGCAGCGCCGGGTCGATGTTGCCGTGGGTTGCGCGAATATGCAGACGTTCGCCCGCGTGTTCCTGCCACCAGGCGTCAAAGGCCTGTTCGCTTTCCGCCGTCATCCGGTCCGCTTTATTGCTGATAATGACGTCGGCCGCCGCCAGCTGATCGCGGAAGTTGTCGTTCGCCATCACTTTACTGTCCAGCAGCAGGCGGGGATCCAACACGCACAGGGTGGCGCGAAGATCGATCCACGGCTCATAGACGGCGGCGGTCAGAATATCGAGAATTTGTTTGGGATGGCCAAGCCCGGTAGGCTCAATCAGCAGACGATCCGGTTTCCCCTGGCGCAGCAGGGTATTCAACCCAACCTGCATCGGCAGGCCGTTGACGCAGCACATGCAGCCGCCGGGAATTTCTTTGAGTAGCGCGCCGCTATCGGCCAGTAAAGCGCCGTCGATACCCACTTCGCCAAACTCATTAACCAGCACGGCCCATTTTTCATCTGCAGGCTTGTGGGCCAGCAGATGAAGAATCGAGGTCGTTTTACCGCTGCCGAGAAACCCCGTGATCAAGTTTGTTTTGGTCACATTTTCTCCAGGATACAAATGTAATGTTGTAACAGTTGGTCCTATCCTGACGAAAAAAAGGGGAAAAGAGAAGGGTTACGGCGGACAGAAAAGAATTCTGTCCGCTAAAGAGCAGTAATTGTTAAATCCCGGGCACGTTGGCAATGGCCTGGCGGGCACCGACGGCAGAAAGCTGATGCCAGGCGGCGGTGATGTTCTCCACAAACAGCGCATTGCGCGGCAGATCGCGGCCAAAGATTTCTTCCAGTGAAAGCAGGGCGCTGACGCGTTCCTCGTTGCGGCTGCCGGCGACCAGAGCCTGAATTTTGTCGCTCAGCGGGTCGCAAATATCAATCGCCTGACCGGCATCATCTCTACCGCTGACGTAGCGCATCCAGCCCGCCACGCCGAGCGCCAGCAGCGGCCAACGGCTACCGCGTTGCAGGTGAATGCGAATACCGTCAAGCATACGCTGCGGAAGCTTCTGACTGCCGTCCATCGCTATTTGCCAGGTGCGGTGCTTTAGCGCTGGATTACTAAAGCGCGCGATCAGGCTGTCGGCATAGTGCGTCAGATTGACGCCTTCGATAGCGAGCGTCGGGGCCTGTTCGTCGAGCATCAACCGGCGAGCGGCGCTGCGCAGCACCTCATCCTGCATGCAGTCGCTGATATACGTATTACCGGCAAGGTAGCCGAGCCAGGCAAGGAAAGAGTGGCTGCCGTTGAGCATCCGCAGCTTCATCTGCTCCCACGGCAGCACGTTATCGGTCATCTGGGCGCCGGCGGTTTCCCATGCCGGGCGGCCCGCCACGAAGTTATCCTCAATGACCCACTGAATAAATGGCTCACAGCTGATAGCGCAAGGATCTTCCACGCCGAGTGCGGCGCTGATTTCAGCCAGCGACTCATCGGTGGCGGCGGGCACGATACGGTCAACCATGGTGCCGGGAAAACTGACGTGTTCAGCAATCCACTGCGCCAGTTCGGGGGCGCGTTTTTCCGCCATGCCCAGAACCGCATTTTTGACCACGTGACCGTTATCAGGAATATTATCGCAGGAGAGAACCGTAAACGGCGGCAGGCCTCGTTCGCGGCGGCGGGAGAGGGCTTCAACCAGAATCCCCGGCACCGATTGCGGCAGCGCGGGATTTTGCAGATCGTGAATAATGCGCGGTTGCGTCAGGTCCAGCATGCCGCTGGCGGGATCGATGCAGTAGCCTTTCTCCGTAATCGTCAGCGAGACAATGGCCACCTGCGGCTCGCAGAATTTTTCAATGATCGCGGGCAGAGAGTCCAGCTTTGCATTCAGGCATTCGTGAACGGCGCCCACGACAATCGGCTGGTTACCCTGTGCGCCTTTTTCCAGCACGGTGAACAGGTGGTCCTGCTGACGGAGCTGGCTCATCAGCCGATCGCCGCTGAACAGGCTAATTTCACAGATCCCCCAGTCTCCGCCGCTGGCGTTCAGCACCCGATCGGTGAGCAGGGCCTGATGAGCGCGATGAAACGCCCCGAAGCCAAAGTGCACAATGCGCGAGCGCAACTGGCTGCGATCGTACTGAGGAAGCTGCACGCTTTCTGGCAGCGTAGCGGTAGCAATAGTAGTCATTCTTTACACACCTGATTAACCAATGATTAACAATGGCAGTGTAAAGTTATATGACAACAAATTAAATTGGTAAGCCGTATTTATACGCTTAGTGTGAGCTGGATCAATCAATTCAGCGGGATAAATTGATCCCTGGCGAGAAGCCTGTATGGTAGTCATCATTGATGTTAGCAATATTGGTATAACAACTTTGAGAGGGCATAGCGATGGAACAAACCTGGCGTTGGTATGGACCGAACGATCCGGTGTCGCTTGATGATGTACGGCAGGCTGGCGCGACGGGTGTGGTCACTGCGCTGCACCATATTCCTAACGGTCAAGTCTGGCCGGTTGACGAAATTAAACAGCGCCAGGCGCTGCTGGCGGAAAAAGGGTTGACCTGGTCGGTCGTGGAAAGCATCCCGGTACACGAAGAGATCAAGACCCAGAGCGGGCAGTGCGCGACCTGGATTGCCAACTACCAGCAGAGCATTCGCAACCTGGCGGCCTGCGGGATTGATACCGTCTGCTATAACTTCATGCCGATTCTCGACTGGACGCGTACCGACCTTGAGTACCAGTTGCCGGACGGTTCGAAAGCCTTGCGTTTTGACCACATCGCGTTTGCCGCTTTTGAGTTGCATATCCTGAAGCGCTCTGGTGCCGAGGCGGATTACAGTGAAGAGGAGCAGCGCCAGGCTCAGGCCTGCTTTGCGGCGATGAGCGAAGCGGACATTGACAAGCTGACCCGCAACATTATTGCCGGTTTACCGGGCGCAGAAGAGGGCTATACCCTCGAACAGTTCCGCGCGCGGCTGGCGGAATATGACCAGATCGATAAAGCGCAGCTGCGTGAGAACATGGCCGTCTTCCTGCGCGCTATCGTACCGGTATGCGAAGAGGTTGGCGTGCGGCTGGCCGTACACCCGGACGATCCGCCGCGCCCGATCCTTGGCTTGCCGCGTATCGTTTCGACTATCGAAGACATGCGGTGGCTGAAAGAGACCGTGGACAGCATCAACAACGGCTTTACGATGTGCACCGGTTCTTACGGCGTGCGTGCCGATAACGATCTGGTGAAAATGGTCGAAACCTTCGGCGACCGGATCCACTTTACCCATCTGCGTTCGACCTGCCGTGAAGAGAACCCAAAAACGTTCCACGAAGCGGCGCATCTGACCGGTGACGTGAATATGGTGGCGGTGGTGGAGGCGATTCTGAGCGAAGAGCTGCGCCGCAAGCACGCGGGCGATCTGCGTCCGATTCCGTTCCGTCCGGACCATGGTCACCAGATGCTGGACGATCTGCGTAAGAAAACCAACCCGGGCTATTCGGCGATTGGTCGCCTGAAGGGGATGGCGGAAGTACGCGGCGTTGAGCTGGCGCTGAAGATGACGAAGTATCCGGAACTGCTGTAATTCTGGCGGCGGAAAAGTAAAAGGACAGCCTCAGGCTGTCCTTTTTTGTCTTACTGCCCGGCTCATACGACGGGCGGCCTGGACGGGGCGTTTCCACCCTCATCCGGGACGACGCGATATTAGTCTGCGCGACCCATGTAGCGGCTTTCTTCGATATGGATACGAATTTTCTCGCCGGTGGTCAGGTATTCCGGAACCTGAATCACCAGGCCGGTGCTCATGATTGCCGGTTTGGTACGGGAGCTCGCCGAGGCGCCTTTAATGCCCGGGGCGGTTTCTACAATTTCCAGATCCACGGTCTGCGGCAGCTCCAGCGCCAGCAGCTGACCATCCCAGGTCAGAACCTGCATGTCAGGCATGCCGCCTTCCGGAATGAACAGCAGCTCTTCTTCAATCTGCTCTTTGGTGAAGGTGTACGGCGTGTAATCTTCTTTATCCATAAACACGTACTCGTTGCCGTCAACATAGGAGAAGTCAACGAAACGGCGGGTCAGGGTAACGGTGTCAACGATATCGTCGCCTTTAAAGCGCTCTTCCACTTTCAGGCCGGTACGTACATCAGAGAAACGCATTTTGTACAGCGTTGCTGCGCCACGGGCGCTCGGTGACTGAATATCAATATTCTTTACAATCAGCAGCTTGCCGTTGTAATTCAGCACCATACCTTTTTTAATTTCATTCGCTCTTGGCATTGCAGTAATCCTGTCGCTTAACGGTTCAAAAAATATCGCGTAAAACTACTCGCGCCGGGGCTTTCAGGCAAGCGGAATTCACGAGTTTTGCTATCTCCGGACAAAACGTTTAGGCTTGGCCGTAAACCGCAACATCAAGAGAGTCATTTATGGAATGTCGTATCGATTGCGGTGCCTGCTGTATCGCCCCCTCTATTTCATCCCCGATCCCCGGAATGCCTGACGGCAAGCCTGCGAATGTCAGGTGCGTGCAGCTATCGGAAGATAACTTATGCAATATCTTTGGCTCGGCTTTACGTCCTAAAGTATGCGGTAGCCTACAGCCTTCACCTGATATGTGCTGCACCAGTCGTGAAGAGGCGATGGCTTTCCTGATTCACCTCGAAAAGCAAACTTCATCTTAAAAAACTGCTGCCGTAAATAATTCCATTACATTAAGAGACGCGAAGTGTCTGGTGAACTATGGAACCAGTCTATGAAACAGAACTTAATTAAACTTTTAGTCACGCTTAATTTGATGATTTTATTGCATTTGATCGTTTACTATACAGATCCTGATTAGGTACAATTTCCTTGTGGATTTCTATAACAACACGAGGAAAAGAGACAATGGCTATTCCAGCTTATCTATGGCTTAAAGATGACGGCGGCGCAGACATTATGGGGCTGTAGGTCACACTGCGGGGATTTCCGATGAGGTATGACTTCGGGGGGCAGGATGGGCGCAAAGTCAAGCAGGAACGAGCGATCCAGCTTTTGGTGATTGGTATGGCTCAACGCCTTATGGCGATGACCCTAACGACCAGTATTGGATAAGAGCAGGGATTGACTATGCAAAACGCGCTGGTTTTCAGGAAAGGCTACTTACTCTTAATCCTGTTGGCGGTTGTCGTCATTGGGGTATATAAGGTGTTGCATGACTCGCCGCTTGAGCAAGAGATAATCAAGAAGGTGAAAATAAACAATCTGGCTAACCTCTACATCACCGAAGCGAGCACAGGAGCAACTACCGGTTTTTCCTATCGTTTCTATCTCTATGATGCATCCAAAGATGATAAAGCGTTTATGGCGAGTCTGGAGGACGGGAACGAGCCTTTTATGAACACGACGGACAAAGGCGCATTGACGAAGGCTGAAAACGACGCGCTTTATCTGTCAGTGAAAGGAACCATTTATACCTTTAATAGCCCTGCGACTTATCTTGCGGGTGGCTCAATCTACTCTGTTCCTGTTTACCTCACTTCATCGCCATTCTAATAGCATAGCCAGCTTTGGTGCTGGCTCTTTTCTTTCAATCTATGTCGCATCTTCAGGTCGAAACGACGGCCAAAAGTATGCGGTAGCCTACAGCCTTCACCTGATATGTGCTCAACGGATCGTGACGCTGCTATGACATATCTCATTCATTTAGAGTTTAGTACAGCGCCATAAGTCTTTGTCGTGCGTTTGACCCTGGATACCCAGACACCTTTTATCCCTGAGCGTTGAGTTATTCATGGTGGTTGCCAAAAACATCTCATTATCAGCCTGGTACTGAATTAAATAATTAAAAACTTCGTTTCAATAATGCTGTTTTTTAGCATTAAATATGCTGATAAAATATTACAACTAATACGCTTAAATGCTTTTTATACAGTCTGCGTAATTTAATTTTGAAATGGATACATAACATTACAATGATTATGGTTATATGGGGTCGTTCCATAGAAAAACATCGAAAGTCCTGAGATGCCGTTTGCCGCCAGTCCCTTTCCCTGACTGTGCGGCATTTTTACCTCAACAGCTTTAAGCGGTTTGTTTTTTTACGGGAGGTTAATATTGTATCTTCTTGCTGTAATCATCCTGATAGTCTTGACCTGTCTCTCTGCATACTGCATGTATTCATGTATCAAGGACAGCTCGTGGGGAAAATCCATTCCTCCGGACAAGTGAACGGGAGAGGCTGTGGATGAATGAGCCCGCGGGAAAGAGTGAGACAGAGAGGCCCGGCGGTTTCACCTCTAAATGCTGAAGTGGTGCCGGGAACTGATGATAAAGCCCCGATTCGGGTATCGGTTGATTACAAGGAACCACGCCCAAAGCCTCCGGGCGTCAGAACTAAAATTAACATTTAATATGAAATGAAACATTAATGCCTGGTGAATTTAAAGAATCGAAAAACAAGATCTGATTATTAGCGATTCAATAACAATTCAATTTGGTCTGGTTGTGCGAATGTTTATTTTGCAGAAGTTATATTGCTCGGTATGTTTATTTTAAATATGGCTGGGTATGCTTCGTTTCATTAAAAAACACTTCGCAGCGCTTGCCTTACTCGTATGGGGCATCCTCTATCTGTCAGTGATGGTAGAATGCTGGAACTTTATTTCTAACCATTACTGGTTGTTTTTTAGTTGATAACATCATGAGGTAAGCAACTTCACGGCAAGATAATATTCCGGTCTTTGGAGGCGAAAATTCTTTGGCAACGGTCATCCTGCAGATAAGAACGCCTACAGATCACGGCAATCGCCAGGCGGCCATGACCTGTCTTATTCCGCAGGCTCTGCCTGCGTCTTAAACGTCTTTAATGCGCCACAGGCAAAGTAATGACGCCGCACCCATGCCAAGGGCAATCCAGAAAACAGCGTGATAGCTCCAGATTTCGGCCACTACACCTGCCAGCGAACCGGCGATAATCCAGCCGACGCGGGTGGTATTGGTATACAGCGTGGTGGCAGCGCCGGCCTGGCCGGGCATCAGGTCCTGGAAATAGAGCATGCCAATGCCTGCCAGAATACCGATGAATATCGCGTTCAGCGCCTGCAGAGCCAGCAGTAAAGCGGGCGTATGCACCAGCAGCATCCCCACGTAAAACAGTATCCCTGCCGCTGCGGCGAGGCGCATCAAAAAGCGCTTACCAAAGCGTCGGGCATAATAGCCGGCAATCAGCATCGTCGGAATTTCCAACCCGGCGGCGGTCCCCATCATCAGCCCGGCCAGCTTCTCTGATAAATGCAGCTCATTAATGATATAGAGCGGCATATTAATAATGTACAGGCTGTTAATGCCCCACATGAGTGTGCAAACGCTGAACAGCAGCAGCGCGTCGCGACGATGGGTGCGCGGCGCTTCCAGATGACCTGCCGCCGCCAGTTTCTGCTTCTCTTTGCGCATGCTGGGCAGAAAGAGCCACACCATCGCCCCGCAGACCACAAAGGCGATCGCGGCGCAGAGATACATCACGGTAAAACCGAACACCATTGCCAGCGCGTAGGCCAGCGGCGGGCCGATCACCCATGCCAGCGAGACCTGGGCGCGCAGAATGGAACTGAACATGACCGCTTCGCGACCGGTTTTATCGGCATGTTCGCGCGCGAGGGCGAACATCTGCGGGTTGGCGGTGGAGCCGAAGCTGCTGAGGAAGACCCCGATGAAGAGCAGGATAAAGTAGTTGCGGTTCCAGGCGAACAGCAGGCAGGCCAGGATCCCAAGCAGGCAGCAAAAGACGATCAGCCGCTTGCGATCGCCCTGGCGATCCGAGCGCCCGGCCAGAAACTGACTGACCAAAATACCGATGACCGCGCTACCGGTAAAAAAGAAGCCGACCATCGCCGGGCGTACATGCACTTCATTGGTTAAAAATAGGCTCAGGGTCGGCGTTTGCAACGCGCCGGCAATGCCTGTCAGGAAGGCGACGATCAGGAAAGCAGAAGAGGTTAAATCGAACCCGCGGCCGGGAAGGGCAGCGCTACTGTTTTGCATGGCGGAGTATCTGTCATTGTTTGAGCAGCGGAGTTTACGCCGTCACTCAGAAAATGAACAGTAGTATGGTACAGAAAATTAAAAAGTAGTTTCAAATTAGTCATTTCAGCAAAAAGCTGAAGCCTGGCTGAATGCGGGAGGCTAGCTTCAGCAAAAGTGTGCTGCACCTCTAATTTCCGTTATCAGATTGATAACAGATCTTGCGCAGTGGATAAGAAAGGTACAGACTCATTGAAACGTTTCAGCGTTATAGGAATTTTCTCCATCAGGAAGTTGACGCCTTTTTTCACAAAATAGCTGAAACGATTCAATCTAGCAGGAGAGGAGAACCATGTTCCAGTTATCTGTGCAGGATATTCATCCCGGCCAGCAGGCCGGTAATAAAGAAGAGGCGATTCGTCAGGTTGCCGCGGCGCTGGTCAGCGCTGGCAACGTGGCGGAAGGCTACGTTAACGGGATGCTGGCTCGCGAACAGCAAACCTCCACATTCCTTGGCAACGGCATTGCCATCCCGCACGGGACTACCGACACGCGTGACCAGGTGCTGAAAACCGGCGTTCAGGTCTACCAGTTTCCGCAGGGCGTGACCTGGGGAGAAGGGCAGACCGCGTACGTGGCCATCGGCATCGCCGCCAGTTCGGATGAACATCTGGGGCTGTTGCGTCAGTTGACCCACGTCCTGAGCGATGATTCGGTCGCTGAACAACTTAAATCGGCGACCACGGCGGAAGAGCTACGGGCCCTGCTGATGGGTGAAAAGCAGAGCGAAGCGCTGAAACTGGATAATGACACGCTGAGCCTGGATATCGCTGCCAGCGATCTGATGACCTTACAGGCGCTGAACGCTGCGCGTCTGAAAGAGGCCGGCGCCGTTGACGCCACCTTCGTCAGCCGCACCATCAATGATAAGCCGCTGAACCTCGGTCAGGGCATCTGGCTGAACGACAGCGCGGAAGGCAACCTGCGCAGCGCGATTGCGGTCAGCCGTGCCGCCAGTACATTTACCGCCGATGAGCAGCCGGTATCGCTGCTGATTACCGTCGCGATGGCGGATGAACAGCCTACCGCGGTACTGAATCGCCTGAGCAATCTGCTGATTGATAAAAAAGCTGACCGCCTGCTGAAGTCCGATGGCGCGACCCTGCTGGCGCTGCTGACCAGCGACGATGCTATCGCCGACGACGTGCTGAGCGCCGAGTTTGTGGTGCGCAATGAGCACGGGCTGCATGCCCGTCCGGGCACGATGCTGGTGAACACCATTAAACAATTTTCCAGCGACATTACCGTCACCAATCTGGACGGATCCGGCAAGCCGGCAAATGGCCGCAGCCTGATGAAAGTCGTGGCGCTGGGCGTGAAGAAAGGTCACCGTCTGCGCTTTACCGCGCAAGGTGAAGATGCGCAACAAGCGCTGGATGCGATTGGCGAAGCGATCGCCGAAGGCCTTGGGGAGGGCGCATAAATGAGCAGACGTGTAGCAACGATTACATTAAACCCGGCGTATGATCTGGTGGGGTTTACACCGGAAATTGAACGCGGAGAAGTCAACCTCGTGCGGACCACCGGTCTGCATGCCGCCGGAAAAGGTATCAACGTTGCGAAAGTGCTGAAAGATCTTGGTATTGACGTCACCGTTGGCGGTTTCCTGGGGAAAGACAACCAGGATGGTTTTCAGCAGCTGTTCAGCGAGCTGGGGATTGCCAACCGCTTCCAGGTGGTTCAGGGGCGGACGCGCATCAACGTCAAGCTGACGGAAAAAGATGGTGAAGTGACCGATTTCAACTTCTCCGGTTTTGAAGTCACCCCGGCCGACTGGGAACGCTTTGTGAATGACTCCCTGAGCTGGCTGGGCCAGTTCGACATGGTGTGCGTCAGCGGCAGTCTGCCGTCAGGCGTTAGCCCGGAAGCCTTCACAGACTGGATGGTTCGTCTGCGTAGCCAGTGCCCGTGCATTATCTTTGACAGCAGCCGCGAAGCGCTGGTTGCCGGTCTGAAAGCCGCGCCGTGGCTGGTGAAGCCAAACCGTCGCGAGCTGGAGATCTGGGCTGGCCGTAAACTGCCGGAAATGAAAGACGTGATTGATGCGGCGCATGCGCTGCGCGAGCAGGGCATTGCCCACGTGGTTATCTCCCTCGGTGAAGAGGGGGCGCTGTGGGTTAACGCTTCAGGCGAATGGATTGCGAAACCCCCTTCAGTCGAAGTGGTCAGCACCGTCGGTGCCGGGGATTCCATGGTTGGCGGCCTGATCTACGGCCTGCTGATGCGTGAATCCAGCGAGCATACGCTGCGTCTGGCTACTGCTGTTGCGGCGCTGGCGGTCAGCCAGAGCAATGTAGGTATTACCGATCGTACCCAGTTGGCCGCCATGATGGCGCGTGTCGACTTAAAACCCTTTAATTGACAGCAGGAGAGGCATAATGAAAACGCTGCTGATTATTGATGCCGGACTTGGACAGGCGCGCGCCTATATGGCGAAAACCTTGCTGGGTACCGCAGCGCATAAAGCACATCTTGAACTGACAGACAACCCGAACGACGCGGAACTGGCGATCGTTCTTGGCACCACCCTGCCGGCGGATAGCGCGCTGAGCGGTAAACAGGTGTTCCTCGGCGATATCAATCGCGCCGTTGCCCATCCGGAGCTGTTCCTGAGCGAAGCGAAAAGCCAGGCGACGCCGTATGCTGCTCCGGCAGCGGCGACACTGCCGGCTGCCGCCGGTGGCGTAAAACGCATCGTGGCGGTCACCGCGTGCCCGACCGGCGTCGCGCATACCTTTATGGCGGCGGAAGCCATTGAAACCGAAGCCAAAAAACGCGGCTGGTGGGTGAAAGTGGAAACTCGCGGCTCGGTTGGCGCAGGTAACGCCATCACGCCGGAAGAGGTGGCGCAGGCGGATTTGGTGATTGTGGCTGCCGATATTGAAGTCGACCTGGCAAAATTTGCCGGCAAACCGATGTATCGCACCACCACCGGTCTGGCGCTGAAGAAAACCGTGCAGGAGCTGGATAAAGCCGTTGTTGAAGCGAAACCGTACCAGCCGTCCGGCCAGAGCAGCCAGCAGGCGGCTTCGGCGAAGAAAGAGGGCGGCGGTGCCTATCGTCACCTGCTGACCGGCGTGTCTTATATGCTGCCGATGGTCGTTGCCGGCGGTCTGTGTATCGCGCTCTCCTTTGCCTTCGGTATCAAAGCGTTTGAAGTAAAAGATACCCTTGCAGCCGCGCTGATGCAGATTGGCGGTGGTTCAGCCTTTGCGCTGATGGTTCCGGTGCTGGCAGGCTTTATCGCCTTCTCCATTGCCGACCGTCCGGGCCTGACGCCGGGTCTTATCGGCGGGATGCTGGCCGTCAGCGGCGGTTCCGGCTTCATCGGCGGGATTATCGCCGGTTTCCTTGCCGGTTACGTTGCTAAACTGATCAGCACCAAATTAAAACTGCCGCCGAGCATGGAAGCGCTGAAACCGATCCTGATCATTCCGCTGGTCTCCAGCCTGATCGTCGGCCTGGCGATGATCTACCTGATCGGTAAACCTGTTGCCGGCATTCTGGCAGGGCTGACCCACTGGCTGCAAACGATGGGAACGGCGAACGCCGTACTGCTGGGCGCTATTCTCGGCGCGATGATGTGTACCGACATGGGCGGTCCGGTGAACAAAGCGGCCTATGCCTTCGGCGTCGGTCTGCTGAGTACCCAAACCTACGCACCGATGGCGGCGATTATGGCGGCCGGTATGGTGCCACCGCTGGCGATGGGTATCGCTACGCTGGTTGCCCGCAATAAGTTTGATAAAGGGCAACGGGAAGGGGGGAAAGCGGCGCTGGTTCTGGGTCTGTGCTTTATCTCTGAAGGGGCGATTCCGTTTGCTGCCCGTGACCCGATGCGCGTCCTGCCATGCTGTATCGTGGGCGGCGCGGTGACCGGTGCAATCTCTATGGCTATCGGGGCGAAACTGATGGCGCCGCACGGCGGTCTGTTCGTCCTGCTGATTCCTGGTGCGATTACGCCAGTGGTCGGTTACCTGCTGGCGATTGTTGCCGGTACCCTGGTGGCCGGTCTCTCCTACGCGGTGCTGAAACGTCCGGAAGGACAGACCGCAGGAAAAGCGGCCTGAGTTCTCCTGCACAAAAGCACGTCATAAGCAAACAAAAGGGCCGGATTCGGCCCTTTTTCTGTTCTGCTTATCTGCGTAACGGTCTGTGTCACACGGTACGCGGTCCTGAGGTCAGGCCGAGGCTTCTTCCGTTTGCTGCGCCCGCAGCCAGGCAATCTCTTGTGCCCAGATATCCGGGTTAATGGTTTCCAGAATCAGCGGGATGCCATCGAAGCGGCTGTCCTGCATGATCCAGCGGAAAGCGTCGTGGCCGATATTGCCTTCGCCCAGGCTGTGGTGGCGGTCAACGCGGCTGCCGAAGGCGCTTTTGGCATCGTTGAGGTGCATGCCGCGCAGATAGCGGAAACCGACAATGCGTTCGAAGTCGGCGAAAGTTTTCTCACACCCTTCCACGCTACGCAGGTCATAACCGGCGGCAAAGGCGTGGCAGGTATCAATGCAGACGCCGACGCGGGATTTGTCTTCCACTCCGTCAATAATGGCGGCCAGGTGTTCAAACTGAAAGCCGAGGTTGCTGCCCTGGCCGGCGGTATTTTCAATGACGGCGGTCACGCCTTCGGTTTTAGCCAGCGCAATATTAATGGACTCGGCAATACGCGCCAGGCACTCGTCTTCCGGTATCTGCTGCAGATGGCTGCCGGGATGGAAATTGAGCAGCGTCAGCCCGAGCTGCTGACAGCGGCTCAGTTCATCAATAAAGGCATCGCGGGATTTTTCCAGCGCCTCCTCAACCGGGTGGCCGAGGTTAATCAGGTAGCTGTCATGCGGCAGGATTTGTCCGGGGCCAAAGCGGTATTTTTCGCAGGCGGCTTTGAATTCAGCAATCGTTTCGTCGCTGAGCGGGGCTGCTCGCCATTGCCGCTGATTCTTGGTAAACAGCGCGAAGGCGGTGGCGTCGATTTCCGCGGCGCGAATGGCGGCATTGGCCAGTCCGCCGGAGGCGCTGACGTGCGCTCCAATGTATTTCATAAAAAAGCTCCAGTTAAGCCGCTGGGGGGAGGGTAATGATAGCGGCTTAACCGGAGAGTTACATCAACGAATGCGTGGGTTCATCCGACCGGGTTATGCCATCAGGCCGTGAATCACCAGGTTGATGGCGCCGCCGCCGACTATCAGCCAGACGAACAGGATTAAGGCCATCAGCAGCGGTTTGGCGCCGGCTTTTTTCAGCGCGCTGACGTGAGTGGTCAGCCCCAGTGCCGCCATCGCCATCGCCAGCAGGACGGTATCGAGCGTGACCAGTATCCCGACGATGGATTTTGGCAGCAGATGGAAAGAGTTAAACACCGCCACCACAATAAACAGGATGGCAAACCACGGAATGGTGATTTTGCTTTTTTCTCCCAGGCCTGCTGGCGCCAGCTGTTTGACGCGAGCGGCCATGAACAGCAGGAACGGAGCCAGCATCATCACGCGCAGCATTTTCGCAATCACCGCGGCGTTTTCCGCATCCGGGCTGATAGCATGTCCTGCGGCCACCACCTGCGCAACCTCATGCATCGTGGAGCCCATATAGATGCCATAGGCTTCCGGGGTGAACCAGTGCGCCAGCATCGGGTACATCGCCGGATAGAGGAAGATAGCCAGGGTACCGAAAATCACCACCGTGGCCACCGCGACGGTCACTTTACTGGCTTGTGCCTTGACGACCGGTTCGGTTGCCAGAATCGCGGCGGCGCCGCAGATGCTGCTACCGGCGCCAATCAGCCAGCTGGTATGTTTGTCCAGACCGAAGACCTTCTGCCCGAGGAAACAGGCGATAAAAAAGGTGCTGGTCAGCGTCAGGACGTCGATGGTGATACCGCTGACCCCGACATCGGCGATTTGGGCGAACGTCAGGCGAAAACCGTATAAAATGATGCCGAGTCGTAACAGATACTGTTTGGCAAAGATCACGCCGCCGTCGCAGGATTGCCAGAGCTTAGGGTAAATCGTGTTGCCGATAACCATACCGAATAAGATGGCCAGCGTCAGGGCGCTGAAGCCGGCGCCAGCGATAGCGGAAAAGCTACCGGCCCAAAGCGCGGCACCGGTCAGAACGGCGGTCAGCGCGAGTCCCGGGATAAAATGCCATAGGGTGTGATGTTTCGTCGGTAAAGTGAGTGCTGTCATAACCTTCTCCTTTGTCTGCGTAAAGATTACGACGCGCTGGTTTAAATATAAAATTGATTATATATTTATAATCAATCGTAATAAGTGGTATACCTGCCATCCTTCACGTTGCATGTGTGTTGGCTGCGCCGATTCCCCCAGTCACTGACTGCAGTAAGCTCCTGGGGTGTCGCTCTCGCGGCCTACGCCAGCGCAAGCGCTGTGCAAAACGGTCAACCGTTTTGTCCTGCAACTCGAATTATTGCGGGTAGATGCGAATGTTTTCGCGTTTTGGGTGACATTCCCACGTTCGGCGGATTGTCGGAGAGCCACGCAGCATATCAATGAAGGCAGGATGAGCTATGCATATCACGCTACGGCAGCTGGAAGTGTTTGCTGAAGTGCTTAAGAGCGGGTCAACGACCCAGGCGTCACAAATGCTGGCGCTGTCGCAATCCGCGGTCAGCGCGGCGCTGACCGATCTGGAAGGACAGCTGGGTGTGCAACTGTTTGACCGCGTCGGCAAGCGGCTGGTGGTAAACGAACACGGGCGGCTTCTCTACCCGCGGGCGCTGGCCTTACTGGAGCGCGCGCTGGAGATTGAACAGCTGTTTCGCGGCGACAACGGCGCGATCCGGGTTTATGCCAGCAGCACCATCGGCAACTATATCCTGCCGGAAATTATCGCCCGCTATCGCCGTGATTTTCCCGACCTGCCGCTGGAGCTGAGCGTGGGCAATAGCCAGGACGTGATTAATGCGGTCGCCGATCTGCGGGTGGATATCGGGCTTATCGAAGGACCATGTCATGCGGCAGATATCATCGCCGAGCCATGGCTGGAAGATGAACTCGTGGTGTTCGCCGCGCCGGATTCGCCGCTGCTGGAAGGAGAGGTGACGCTGCAACGGCTGGCTGAAGCGCCGTGGATCCTGCGTGAACATGGCTCCGGCACCCGCGAAATCGTTGACTACCTGCTGCTGTCGCACCTGCCGGCGTTTCATCTGGGCATGGAGCTTGGCAATTCGGAAGCTATCAAACACGCCGTGCGTCACGGCCTGGGCATCAGCTGTCTCTCCCGACGGGTTATCGCCGAACAGCTTGAGGTCGGCTCGCTGGTCGAACTGTCGGTCCCGCTGCCTGCTCTGACCCGCACCCTGTGGCGGATTCACCATCGGCAAAAGCATGTTTCTAAGGCATTACAGCGTTTTCTGCACTACTGTCAGGTGTAAATGATCGGCGGTTAGCAAGGCATTTATTGTGAGAGATCAGCATATTATGGCGGGCATTTTCGCAGATGAGTGCTTTGCTAATAATTCATTGTCGATCATGAAGCTCTCTTATAACTGCGCATTTGTTCCGGATAGAACCCGGATCGTCTGCTACAATCTCGCCTCGTTTTTTGGATGGATAGCATTTTCACATGGTTTCGGATACTAAAACCACAGAAGCGCCCGGCTTACGCCGTGAACTGAAGGCGCGCCACTTGACCATGATCGCTATTGGCGGTTCCATCGGTACAGGTCTTTTCGTTGCATCTGGTGCAACTATTTCTCAGGCAGGCCCAGGCGGCGCACTGCTTTCCTATATTCTGATCGGCCTGATGGTCTACTTCCTGATGACCAGCCTGGGTGAACTGGCGGCATACATGCCGGTATCCGGTTCCTTCGCCACCTATGGTCAGAACTATGTCGAAGAGGGCTTTGGCTTCGCGCTGGGCTGGAACTACTGGTATAACTGGGCGGTGACCATCGCCGTTGATCTCGTGGCGTCTCAACTGGTGATGAGCTACTGGTTCCCGGATACGCCGGGTTGGATCTGGAGCGCCCTGTTCCTCGGTATTATGTTCCTGCTGAACTGGATCTCGGTGAAAGGTTTTGGCGAAGCGGAATACTGGTTCTCGCTTATCAAAGTGGCCACCGTTATTATCTTTATTATTGTCGGCGTGATGATGATCGTCGGTATCTTTAAAGGCGCGCAGCCAGCGGGCTGGAGCAACTGGGCCATCAATGACGCGCCGTTTGCTGGCGGTTTCTCCGCGATGATTGGCGTGGCGATGATCGTCGGCTTCTCGTTCCAGGGCACCGAGCTTATCGGTATTGCGGCGGGCGAATCGGAAAATCCGGAGAAGAATATTCCGCGCGCGGTGCGCCAGGTGTTCTGGCGTATCCTGCTGTTCTATGTCTTCGCGATTTTGATTATCAGTCTGATCATTCCGTATACCGACCCAAGCCTGCTGCGTAACGACGTGAAAGACATTTCCGTCAGCCCGTTCACCCTGGTGTTCCAGCACGCGGGTCTGCTGTCGGCGGCGGCAATCATGAACGCGGTTATCCTGACAGCGGTACTGTCGGCGGGGAACTCGGGAATGTATGCGTCAACGCGCATGCTTTATACCCTGGCTTGCGATGGCAAAGCCCCGCGCATCTTCTCGAAGCTCTCCCGTGGCGGCGTGCCGCGTAATGCGCTGTATGCCACGACGGTGATTGCCGCGCTGTGCTTCCTGAGCTCGATGTTTGGTAACCAGACCGTCTATCTGTGGTTGCTCAACACCTCCGGGATGACCGGTTTCATCGCCTGGCTGGGGATCGCCATCAGCCACTATCGTTTCCGTCGCGGCTATGTGCTGCAGGGCAACGATCTGAACGATCTGCCGTATCGTTCAGGGTTCTTCCCGCTGGGGCCGATCTTTGCCTTCGTGCTGTGCCTGATTGTCACGCTAGGCCAGAACTATGAAGCCTTCCTGAAAGACACCATCGACTGGGGCGGTGTGGCCGCAACCTATATCGGTATCCCGCTGTTCCTGGTTATCTGGTTTGGTTATAAGCTGGCAAAAGGCACCCGTTTCGTTCGCTACAGCGAGATGAAGTTCCCGCAGCGATTTAAAGGCTGACGGCCGACGCTGGCAGTAATCGTTCTGATGAAACCCTCTTTTAAGAGGGTTTTTTTTATCTGTACATTCTTACAAATTGATACAGTTCCTTATAATTTTATTGATAATCAAAATCATTATTTTTATCATCCTCATCAAAATCAGGATGAAGCCAATCTCCCTGTCTTGCCGGTCGTAAACAACCAGCAAGGGGCGACCAGCCACGTCAACTGTAAAAAGAGCGCGCGTACCGCCAATGAGCGGTGCGCCGGCAGTACGTGTTAATTGCACCTTTTGTTTGATTCGTTATACACCTCATGGAGATATGGAATGTTCAGGTTAAACCCTTTTGTCCGGGCGGGATTGTGCGCATCCGTCGTATCGCTGGCGTTTCCGGCCGTTGCCCAGGCCAATGAAGAAACGCTGGTCGTCACCGCCGCGGCGACTGAACAGAGCGTAAAAGATGCGCCAGCCAGTATCAGCGTCATTACTCAGCAAGATCTGCAGCGCCGTCCGGTCCAGAATCTGAAAGATGTTCTGCGCGACGTGCCAGGCGTGCAGCTCACCAACGAAGGCGACAACCGCAAGGGCGTCAGCATTCGCGGCCTCGACAGCAGCTATACGCTGATTCTGGTCGACGGCAAACGCGTTAACTCGCGCAACGCGGTCTTCCGCCACAACGATTTCGATTTAAACTGGATCCCGGTCGACGCCATCGAGCGTATTGAAGTGGTCCGCGGGCCGATGTCTTCCCTCTATGGCTCCGACGCCCTCGGCGGCGTGGTGAACATCATCACCAAAAAAGTCGGTCAGAAGTGGACCGGAACCCTGAGCGCCGATACCACGATTCAGGAACATCGCGATCGCGGCGATACCTACAACGGCCAGTTCTTTACCAGCGGTCCGCTGATTGACGGCGTGCTGGGGATGAAAGCCTACGGCAACCTGGCAAAACGCGCGAAAGACGATCCGCAGTCCTCCAGCAATGCCGCCGGTGAAACGCCGCGTATTGAAGGCTTTACCAGCCGCGATGGCAACGTTGAGTTTGCCTGGACGCCGACCGATAACCAGGATATCACCGCCGGCTATGGCTTCGATCGTCAGGATCGTGATTCCGACTCCCTCAACCGTAATCGTCTGGAACGCCAGAACTACTCCCTGAGCCATAACGGTCGTTGGGATGTGGGCAATAGCGAACTGAAGTTTTATGGCGAAAAAGTCGATAACAAAAATCCGGGCCAGAATGGCACGATCACCTCTGAAAGCAATGCGGTTGATGGCAAGTACGTGTTGCCGCTGGGGATGATTAACCAGCTGCTGACCTTCGGTGGCGAATGGCGCCACGATAAACTGAAAGATCCGATTAATCTGAGCAGCGGCGGACAATCCACCTCTGCCAGCCAGTACGCGCTGTTTGTTGAGGATGAGTGGCGTATTTTCGAACCGCTGGCCCTGACCACCGGTATTCGTATGGACGACCATCAGACCTACGGCGATCACTGGAGCCCGCGTGCTTACCTCGTCTATAACGCCAGCGATACGGTCACCGTAAAAGGCGGCTGGGCCACGGCCTTTAAAGCGCCGTCGCTGCTGCAGCTGAACCCGGACTGGACCACCAACTCCTGCCGCGGCTCGTGCAGTATCATCGGTAACCCGGACCTGAAGCCGGAAACCAGCGAAAGCTTCGAACTTGGCCTGTATTACCGCGGTGAAGAAGGGCTGCTGGACGGTGTAGAAGGCAGCGTGACCACCTTCCAGAATAACGTCGACGATATGATCGATATTCTGCGCACCTCCAGCGCCAGCGAAGCGCCGGGCTACCCTAACTTTGCCGGCTGGAAAACGGTTAACGGCAAACGCGTACCGGTCTTCCGCTACTTCAACGTCAATAAAGCGCGCATCAAAGGGGTGGAAACCGAAGTCAAAGTGCCGTTCGGCGACGCGTGGAAGCTGACGGTGAACTACACCTATAACGATGGCCGCGATCTCAGCAACGGCGGCGACAAACCGCTGCAGTCGCTGCCGTTCCACACCGCCAACGGGACCCTGGACTGGAAGCCGCTGGATGACTGGTCCTTCTACGTCACCGCCAATTATACCGGCGAGCAGCGCGCAGTCAGCGCCACCTCGAAAACGCCGGGCGGTTACACCATGTTTGATATCGGTGCGGCATGGCAGGTGACGAAGAGCGTCAAGCTGCGTTCAGGCGTACTGAACGTCGGGGATAAAGATCTGAGCCGCGACGACTACAGCTATACTGAAGAGGGCCGTCGCTACTTTATGGCCGTGGACTACCGCTTCTGATCGACGCGGAAAGAGGGGCAGATGGCGAACGCTGTCTGCCCCCGGAAAGCGTCTGGTCGCAGGGAAGCGGCGCTATTGCGCGGATAAAGATACGGCCATCGAAGAAGAAAGCAACGCAGAGTGTTGAATGACCCTGGCCGTCGCACGGTGGCCGGGCAAGCGGGAAACGGTGCGCCGCCACCGGGAGCGCGGCACACCGGCAGGAAGTCAGGCCAGCAGATAGCGGGCGTGAAAACGCAGATGGTCTTCAATAAATGAAGCGATGAAGTAGTAGCTGTGATCGTAGCCGGGCTGGATTCTCAGGGTTAACGGCCACGCTTTTTGCCGCGCGCACTCCGCCAGCACCGCTGGCTGCAGCTGTAGCGCGAGGAAGGTGTCGCTATCGCCCTGGTCTATCAGCGTCGGAATGGCGTCAGCGGGCTGGCTTGCCTGCATTAATGCGCAGCTGTCCCACGCCTGCCAGGCCGACTCATCGGCGCCCAGATAGGCGGTGAACGCTTTTTGTCCCCAGGGAACCTGCGTAGGGTTAACAATCGGCGCGAAAGCGGAAACGCTGGTAAAACGCCCCGGGTTTTTCAGCGCCATGATCAGCGCGCCGTGCCCGCCCATCGAGTGGCCGCTGATGGCGCAGCGCTCGCTGACGTTAAACTGCGAACGGATGAGCTGCGGCAGTTCGTCACGCAGATAGTCATACATGCGGAAATGCGCAGACCACGGCGCGGCGCTGGCATTGAGGTAAAAACCTGCACCTTTACCCAGATCCCAGCCGCTATCGTCGGCGACATCATCGCCGCGCGGACTGGTATCCGGCATGACCAGCACCAGACCGAGTTCGGCGGCGACACGCTGGGCGCCCGCTTTGGTGGTGAAGTTTTCATCATTGCAGGTCAGCCCCGACAGCCAGTAGAGCACCGGCGGCGGCGTCTCATCGCACAGGGGAGGTAAAAAAATGCTGAACGTCATTGCGCAGTTCAGGGTACTGGAGTCGTGCCGCCAGCGTTGCTGCCGACCTTCATAACAGCGATGCTCTTCAAGCAATTCCATGCCGGGCTCCTCAGGAAGGTAAATGCGGGTGTCAGGTCATAATACAGATATTTCATCTACCTGTGAGCAACTTTCACTTCCTCCTTTGAGGAACATATTGCATCATTAATGCAACTTTTAGCCAACATGCCCGATGCTGGTCGCTCGCCGGAGACGGCGCAATAGCGCGTGGCGGTCAGCGACAGAGTGCAAGGCGGGTCGGGCGAGTTTCCTCAGCGGTAAGCGCAACCCGTCGTGAGAGATCAATAGCTCACGCAAATTTCAATAATTATCGTTTCGACTACTGGATTATGTGCGCCGCCTCACGCACAATGAATGCAAACTTTGCCCGCAGAAGAGCAAAGAGCGCCACACCTGCAGGAGAACCTAAATGTCAGCACTGAGTAAAGAAGCCATACTCGTTCATGAAGCGCTGGTCGCTCGTGGGCTGGAGACGCCTCTGCGTCCGCCCGTAGAAGAAATTGATAATGAAACCCGCAAGAGCTTGATTGCCGGACACATGACCGAGATTATGCAACTGCTGAATCTTGATCTAACTGATGACAGTCTGATGGAAACGCCACGACGTATCGCGAAAATGTACGTCGATGAGATTTTTTCCGGGCTGGACTATGCCAGGTTCCCAAAAATCACCGTTATCGAAAACAAGATGCAGGTCGATGAAATGGTCACCGTGCGCGATATTACCTTGACCAGCACCTGTGAACACCACTTTGTCACGATTGATGGTAAAGCGACGGTGGCCTATATCCCGAAAGATTCGGTCATCGGTCTGTCGAAAATCAACCGTATCGTGCAGTTCTTCTCCCAGCGCCCTCAGGTGCAGGAGCGACTGACTCAGCAGATTTTAACAGCGCTGCAGACGCTGCTGGGCACCAGCAACGTTGCGGTATCCATTGATGCGGTGCATTACTGCGTCAAAGCGCGCGGCATCCGTGATGCCACCAGCGCCACGACGACGACCTCACTGGGCGGCCTGTTTAAATCCAGCCAGAATACTCGCCAGGAGTTCCTGCGCGCCGTACGCCACCACAACTAAAAATACGGAGCAGGACAGATGGAGCGAAATGTCACGCTGGACTTTGTGCGCGGCGTCGCCATCCTTGGGATCCTGCTTCTGAATATCAGCGCCTTCGGCTTGCCGAAGGCCGCTTACCTCAACCCGGCCTGGTCCGGGAGCATCTCCCTCACCGACGCCTGGACCTGGGCGATTCTCGATCTGTTTGCGCAGGTCAAATTCCTGACGTTGTTTGCCTTGCTGTTTGGCGCCGGACTACAGATGCTGTTGCCTCGCGGCAAGCGCTGGATCCAGTCGCGCCTGACGCTGCTGGCGCTGCTGGGCTTTATCCACGGTCTGTTTTTCTGGGATGGCGATATCCTGCTGGCCTATGCGCTGGTGGGGCTGGTGGCGTGGCGCATGGTGCGCGATGCGCATCACATCAAAACGCTGTTTAACACCGGCGTCGTGCTCTACGTTATCGGCGTTGCGGTGCTCGTGCTGCTCGGCATGATTTCTGGCGATGCGCCGAACCGTTCATGGGTGCCCGATGCGGCGAATTTACAGTATGAGCAATACTGGAAACTGAACGGAGGACTGGAGGCGGTCAGCAATCGTGCCGATATGCTCTCCGATAATCTGCTGGCGCTAGGGGCGCAGTACGGCTGGCAGCTGGCGGGGATGATGTTGATGGGGGCAGCGCTGATGCGCAGCGGCTGGTTAAAAGGGCAGTTTAGCCTCGGCCACTATCGCCGCACCGGCGCACTGCTGATTGTCGCCGGTATGCTCGTCAATCTGCCGGCAATTTTTGCCCAGTGGCATCTGGGGTGGAATCCTCGCTGGTGCGCGTTCCTGTTACAGGCTCCTCGCGAGCTGGGCGCGCCGCTGCAAACCATCGGCTATGCCTCGCTGGCATGGGGCTTCTGGCCGCAGCTGTGCAGGCTGCGGCTGGTGGGGGCTATCGCCTGCGTCGGGCGGATGGCGCTAACCAACTATCTGTTGCAAACGCTCGTTTGTACTACCATTTTTTACCGTTTTGGCCTGTTTATGAAGTTTGACCGCCTGCAGTTGCTGGCTTTCGTGGTGCCGGTCTGGGCGGTAAATATCACCTTCTCTCTCTTTTGGCTACGTCATTTCCGTCAGGGGCCGGTGGAATGGCTGTGGCGTCAGTTAACCCTACGTGCGTCAGGGACATCACTAAAAAACACATCAAGATAACGATCTCGATCACAATCATTAACAAAATGGATGTAACCGTTTCCAGGCTTGTGACATCACTCACGTAGCGCGCTGCGGGTCGCTGCCAGAATAGCCACCTTGCTGAACACAGGAGGTGGGTGTGACGTATTGCAATTCTCTT
This sequence comes from Klebsiella sp. Lac1, assembly GCF_009825425.1. NCBI lineage: Bacteria > Pseudomonadati > Pseudomonadota > Gammaproteobacteria > Enterobacterales > Enterobacteriaceae > Klebsiella > Klebsiella sp. Lac1. The sequence continues at coordinate 2,793,408 of NZ_VJZJ01000001.1, read as the reverse complement.
AAGGGCGGTAAGCATGATCACCATTCGTGATGTCGCCCGTCAGGCGGGCGTTTCCGTAGCGACCGTCTCGCGCGTGCTGAACAACAGCACGCTGGTGAGCCCGGATACGCGGGAAAATGTAATGAAAGCGGTAACGCAACTGGGCTACCGGCCGAACGCCAATGCGCAGGCGCTGGCGACGCAGGTCAGCGACACCATTGGCGTGGTGGTGATGGATGTGTCGGATGCCTTTTTCGGCGCGCTGGTGAAAGCGGTGGATACGGTCGCTCAGCAGCACCAGAAATATGTGTTGATCGGCAATAGCTACCATGAGGCGGAAAAAGAGCGTCATGCCATCGAAGTGCTGATTCGCCAGCGCTGCTCGGCGCTGATCGTCCATTCCAAAGCCCTCAGCGATGCAGAGCTTGGCGACTTTATGGAGCATATGCCGGGGATGGTGCTGATTAACCGCATTGTGCCCGGCTACGCGCATCGCTGCGTGGGGCTGGATAATGTCAGCGGGGCGTTGATGGCCACGCGGATGCTGCTGAACAACGGTCATCAGCGCATCGGCTACCTCTCCTCAAACCATGGCATCGAAGATGACGATATGCGCCGGGAAGGGTGGTTGAAGGCGTTGCAGGAACAAAACATTATCGCGCCAGACAGCTGGATTGGCTCGGGTACGCCGGATATGCAGGGCGGAGAGGCGGCCATGGTTGAGCTACTGGGGCGCAATTTAGGCCTGACCGCGGTCTTTGCCTACAATGACAGCATGGCGGCCGGGGCGCTGACGACGCTTAAAGATAATGGCATTGCGGTACCGCAGCATTTGTCGCTTATCGGCTTTGACGACATCCCGATTTCTCGTTACACCGACCCACAGCTGACGACCGTGCGCTATCCTGTTATGTCAATGGCGAAACTGGCAACGGAGCTGGCGCTGCTGGGGGCGGCAGGCAAACTCGATCATGAAGCGCGGCATTGCTTTATGCCGACGCTGGTACGCCGCCATTCGGTGATGCCGCAGCAAATTGCGGGGCCGATCACTAACTGATGATGTGTCTTATGTAACCGTTTTCAATCTGTGAGTAAATTCACAGTATATTAACATTCAACTGATTATGATGGCCTCGTTTACTAGTCTGAACCACTATATCACGGTGATTAATCACTTTTACCGTAGGGATAAGGCGCAGTACGCTTAATTAATTCGTGTTTCTGGAGCGTTACCCTACACGGAAGACAGAATTTATAGTCGTGAATGTTGTTGTGCGGTAACACTAATGTAACAAGTCCCCGCCGGCTATTTTCACACCAACGACCCTGCATAATAAAACCGGAGATTCCATGAATAAGAAGGTGTTAACCCTGTCTGCTCTTATGGCTGGCATGTTATTTGGCGCCGCGGCACACGCAGCGGATACCCGTATCGGCGTAACCATTTATAAATATGACGACAACTTTATGTCGGTCGTGCGCAAGGCGATTGAGAAAGACGGCAAATCAGCGCCAGACGTTCAGCTGCTGATGAATGACTCGCAGAATGACCAGTCCAAACAGAACGATCAGATTGACGTCCTGCTGGCCAAAGGGGTGAAGGCGCTGGCGATTAACCTGGTGGACCCGGCAGCCGCTGGCACCGTTATCGAAAAAGCGCGCGGCCAGAACGTGCCGGTGGTGTTCTTTAACAAAGAGCCGTCCCGCAAAGCGCTGGACAGCTATGACAAAGCTTACTATGTCGGCACCGACTCAAAAGAGTCCGGGATTATTCAGGGCGACCTGATTGCCAAGCACTGGAAAGCCAATCCGAACTGGGATCTGAACAAAGACGGTCAGATTCAATATGTTCTGCTGAAAGGCGAGCCGGGCCACCCGGATGCTGAAGCGCGTACCACCTACGTGATTAAAGAGCTGAATGACAAAGGTCTGAAGACTCAGCAGCTGCAGATGGATACCGCGATGTGGGATACCGCTCAGGCGAAAGATAAGATGGATGCCTGGCTGTCTGGCCCGAACGCCAACAAAATTGAAGTGGTTATCGCCAACAACGATGCGATGGCAATGGGCGCGGTTGAAGCTCTGAAAGCGCATAACAAGAGCAGCATTCCGGTATTCGGCGTCGATGCCCTGCCTGAAGCGCTGGCGCTGGTAAAATCTGGCGCGATGGCCGGTACCGTGCTGAACGACGCGAACAACCAGGCGAAAGCCACCTTCGATCTGGCGAAAAACCTGGCCGATGGTAAAGAAGCGGCGGCGGGTACTAAGTGGAAGATTGAGAATAAGATTGTCCGCGTACCTTATGTTGGCGTAGATAAAGACAATCTGAGCCAGTTTATCGGTAAATAATTATTGAGTTACGGGCGTGAGCTCTCCCCGGAACAGGTCGGGTTGCTGACAGCGAATGCTGCGGCAACCTGAAATATCCGGATATTCGCGCCCGATTATTCCTGATACAGAACCCGACCCTGATGGCGGCGCGAATGCGTCGGTTGGGGTGTGCATGAACGCAGCCAGGTATAACTATGGTCAGCAATAATAGCGAACGGTCAGGCGAATTCTTGTTGGAAATGAGCAATATCAACAAATCGTTTCCTGGCGTCAAGGCACTCGATAATGTCAATCTGAAAGTCCGTCCTCATTCTATTCATGCATTGATGGGAGAGAACGGTGCTGGTAAGTCGACATTATTAAAATGCCTTTTTGGAATCTATCAAAAAGATTCCGGTAGTATTCTTTTTCAGGGGCAAGAGATCGATTTCCATTCCGCGAAAGAAGCGCTGGAAAACGGTATTTCAATGGTTCACCAGGAATTAAATCTGGTATTGCAGCGTTCGGTGATGGACAACATGTGGCTGGGGCGTTATCCCACCAAAGGAATGTTTGTCGATCAGGAAAAAATGTATAGCGATACCAAAGGGATATTTGATGAGCTCGATATAGATATCGATCCGCGTGCCCGCGTCGGCACGTTATCCGTATCGCAAATGCAGATGATTGAAATCGCCAAGGCATTTTCTTATGACGCCAAAATCGTCATTATGGATGAGCCTACGTCATCATTGACCGAGAAAGAAGTTAATCATCTGTTTAAGATTATCCGCAAGCTGAAAGAACGCGGCTGCGGTATTGTCTATATTTCTCACAAGATGGAAGAGATCTTCCAGCTGTGCGACGAAATAACGATTTTGCGCGATGGTCAGTGGATTGCCACCCAGCCGCTGGAAGGCCTGGATATGGATAAGATCATCGCCATGATGGTAGGGCGCTCGTTAACCCAGCGCTTCCCAGAGAAACACAATACGCCGGGTGAAACTATTCTGGAAGTGCGCAACCTGACTTCGCTGCGTCAGCCATCGATTCGTGATGTCTCCTTCGATCTGCGTAAAGGGGAGATCCTCGGTATCGCCGGGCTGGTGGGAGCGAAGCGTACCGATATAGTCGAAACGCTTTTCGGTATCCGCGAAAAATCAGGCGGCACGATTACGCTGCACGGCAAGAAGATCAATAACCATAGCGCGAACGAAGCGATTAACCATGGTTTTGCGTTAGTCACCGAAGAGCGCCGTTCCACCGGTATTTATGCGTATCTGGATATTGGCTTTAACTCGCTGATCTCCAATATTAAGAAATATAAAAACAAGGTGGGTCTGCTGGACAATTCCCGCATGAAAAGCGATACCCAGTGGGTTATTGATTCAATGCGCGTGAAAACCCCCGGCCAGCATACGCAAATTGGTTCGTTGTCCGGTGGTAACCAGCAAAAGGTTATTATTGGTCGCTGGCTATTAACCCAGCCGGAAATTCTGATGCTTGATGAACCCACGCGTGGGATTGACGTTGGCGCGAAGTTCGAAATTTATCAGCTGATTGCTGAGCTGGCGAATAAAAATAAAGGGATCATCATTATTTCCTCCGAGATGCCGGAGCTGCTGGGTATTACCGACCGTATTCTGGTAATGAGCAACGGTCTCGTTGCCGGAATTGTTGAGACAAAAACGACTACGCAGAACGAAATTTTACGTCTTGCGTCGTTGCATCTTTAAGAGCAGGGGCTTCTCATGAGTGCGTTAAATAAAAAAAGTTTTCTCACGTACCTGAAAGACGGTGGGATTTACGTTGTGCTGTTGGTTTTGCTGGCGATTATTATTTTCCAGGACCCCACGTTCTTAAGTTTGCTGAACTTGAGTAACATCCTGACTCAGTCTTCGGTGCGTATTATTATCGCGCTCGGCGTTGCCGGACTGATTGTAACCCAGGGTACCGACCTCTCTGCCGGTCGCCAGGTCGGGCTGGCGGCGGTTATCGCCGCGACCATGCTGCAGGCGGTCGACAATGCCAACAAGGTCTTCCCGGATATGGCGACTATGCCGATTCCGCTGGTGATCCTGCTGGTCTGCGCGATCGGTGCGGTTATCGGGCTGATTAACGGGATTATTATCGCTTATCTGAACGTGACGCCGTTTATCACTACCCTGGGTACGATGATCATCGTCTACGGCATCAACTCCCTGTACTACGATTTTGTCGGCGCATCGCCCATTTCCGGTTTTGACAGCCACTTCTCGCACTTCGCGCAAGGGTTTATCGCGCTGGGGTCGTTCCGCCTGTCGTACATTACGTTCTACGCGGCGATTGCGGTCTTCTTCGTGTGGATCCTGTGGAATAAAACCCGTTTTGGTAAAAACATTTTTGCCATCGGCGGTAACCCGGAAGCGGCCAAAGTTTCGGGTGTCAACGTGGCGCTGAACCTGCTGATGATTTATGCCCTGTCCGGTGTGTTCTATGCTTTTGGCGGTCTGCTGGAGGCCGGTCGTATCGGTTCGGCCACCAACAACCTCGGCTTTATGTATGAGCTGGATGCGATTGCGGCCTGCGTCGTTGGCGGCGTGTCGTTTAGCGGCGGTGTGGGTACGGTGCTTGGCGTGGTGACCGGGGTAATTATCTTCACCGTCATCAACTACGGCCTGACCTATATCGGCGTCAACCCCTACTGGCAGTACATCATCAAAGGGGCGATCATTATCTTCGCCGTGGCGCTAGATTCATTGAAATACGCGCGCAAAAAATAATCGTCCGTTGCTATCCCGCCCGCGCCATTCGCGCGGGCTTTTTTGGGTCTTTTTTACGCCGACTGACCCGGGGGGAAAGTATGCCGATATCAACGGCCCGTCACTGACTCTTTTGTAGTTCCAGCAGCTGTTCCGGCGTGACGGCAGGATAGGACTGCGCACCCTCAGGCACTTCCTGCAACGTCGGAATCGGAATTAATGGCCCTAAAAAGCGGGGTTCGCGTTTGAACACGTACAAATCCGCCAGCGCGCCAAACCGGGCGCCAAACTCACGTAAACGTACGTTCCACATATCCTTCGGCGAAGGCACCGCGTAACACTGCGCCTGAATCCCCATATGCAGAGCGATAAACAGCGCCCGTTCGCAGTGGAAGCGCTGGGTAATGATAATAAAGTCGTTAGTATCGAAAACTTTGCGGGTGCGCACGATAGAGTCGAGCGTGCGGAAGCCGGCGTAATCGAGCACGATATCGGCCGGGTCGACGCCGCCTTTGATTAAATCGCGGCGCATGGTCATCGGTTCGTTGTAGCTTTGCAGCGCATTATCGCCGCTCAGCAGCAGGTAGTTCACTTTGCCGCTATTGTAGGCGTTCAGCGCACCCTGAATACGATAGCGATAATACTGATTAATCACTCCGGTGCGATAGTACTTGGCGGTACCGAGCACCACCCCAACCTGGCGGTAGGGCAGATCCTGGAGTTCATCATAGATATAGGGGGCGGTTTTCCAGCTCATCCAACGGTCAAGACCCAGCACGGTCAACAGCAGCAGGCCGAACAGGACTAACAGGCTGTATAACACACGCTTTAACATTCACCTGACTCATGTGGACAATGGAGCTATCAGGCTACTTTACCCGCCGGGCAAGAGCAAGAAACCATCGTTTAATTGCGGGGATTTTCAACAATGCGGGCCAATGGGGCCCGCATGACGGGAAAATTAGCCGAGCAGGACGCGATCAATATTGTGGCAACCTAACGCTTTCAGCGTTGCGACGGTTGCATCCCACTGAATCAGCGCCGCATCGGCTTTCTCAGCCAGAATGGCGCGCTGAATATCCGGATAGTCATAGCCGTTGAGGCTCAGCAGGTTGAGCGCTCCCTGCAGCGGCGGCAGCGTTGGGTTAAAGGCCGCGTTTTCCGCATAGCGACCGGCGAAAATGGTGCCGTCTTTCAACTCCAGCGCTACGCCGGAAGGCGAGTTGCTGTATGGCATATGGCAGCGGTTGGCAGCCTGAATGGCCGCCTGCGCCAGGGTATCGCCGGTTAGCGGGAAACCATGATCCTGTTCATCCATCAGCAGCGTTTTAATCTCGAGGTCCTGCGGACCGAAGGCATCCGGCAGATAGTGCTGCAGCGAATGCGCTTCGCGACCTGGCAGATGAATACGCAGGAGCTGGCTACTGTTCAGCTCATTCATAAACTGACGACAGTGGCCGCAGGGGGTGTAGTTGACGGTAATGGCCTTGAGCGAGTGTTCACCGCGCAGCCAGGCGTGGCTGATGGCGCTTTGTTCCGCGTGTACGGTTTGTTGCATCGTGGCGCCGAGGAACTCCATATTACCGCCAAAGTACCAGGTGCCGCTAATGCCGCGGGCGATGGCGCCAACGTTAAAATGGGAAAGGTCGGCGCGCGCACAGGCTGCCGCGAGCGGCAGCAGCGCAAAGGCCAGCGCGTCTTCATCAAGGCCTGTTGCGTTGCGCAGTGTGGCGACCTGACCGGCATCCAGCAAAGCCGGGAAGTGCGGGTCGATCAGCATCGGGGCGATGGCCGCTTGCAGGTCTGCCGCCAGAAGAGGAAGAGCAGCGTGAAAACGTGGGTGCATGGCGTTGCCTCTTAACAATGTAATGGGAATCTAGTGTACGGGCGGGGGGAGCCCGTATATGTGATTAATATCTCATTGTTTATGCAACTTTATTATGTTGCACTGATAAATGTGATTAAGATCACATTTATCCGACGATAGCCAGAATCACCGGGAACAAAAAGGGCGCCACCAGCGAGGTGATAATCCCGCACAGCACCAGCGCCAGGGAGCTGAAAGCCCCTTCCTGATAGTCCAGCTCCGCACAGCGGGCGGTCCCCAGGGCATGCGATGCGGTGCCCATCGACAGGCCGCGCGAGGCTTTGGTGCGAATGCGCATCAGGTTTAGCAGGCTGTGGCCGAAAACCGCGCCGAGAATCCCCACGAAAATAACGCACACCGCGCTGATGGCCGGAATACCGCCAATGCTTCCGCTGACCGCCATCGCAATCGGCGTGGTGACCGACTTCGGCATAATCGACGCGGCGATTTGCGGCGTCGCGCCGAGCAGCAGCGCGACGGTAGTGCCGGTCACCATCGCCACGACGCTGCCGATAAAGCAGATCGTAATAATCGATTTCCAGCGGGCGCGGATCTGGTGCAACTGCTCATACAGCGGGAAGGCCAGCGCCACGACCGCAGGCTGAAGCAAATCGTTGAGAATTTTACTGCCCTGAAAATAGCGATCGTAGGAGATACCGCTGAGCAGCAAAAAGGGGATGATTACGATCATCGCCACCAGCAATGGATTCAGCAGCGGAAATTTAAACCGCGCGGCCAGCTTGCGGGCGAGGAAAAAAACGATCAGCGTCAGCGGCAAGGACCACCAGATTTCATGCATCATCTTTGACGTCCTTAGTTTGACCGACCACTTTACGTTCGCCATGAACCAGATGTGAGCTCCAGCTCACCACAAGGAAGACCACTAATGTACTGATCGTGCAGGAGATTGCCACCGGGCCGAGCTGCGCGCGCAGCAGATCCCAGTATTGCATGACGCCAACGCCGATAGGCACAAACAGCAGCGCCATATAGCGAATCAATATGTTGCACCCGGGGTTGACCCATTTCGGCGGCATAATCTGTAGCGCCAGAAGAACGAACAAAATCAGCATGCCGATAATGCTGCCGGGAATGGTAATGGGCAGCAGGGAAGCAACAAAAATCCCGGCGTATAAACAAGCATAGATCAGGACAAAAGCCCGCAGGTACTGCCAGATAATATTCAGCGATTTACTCATGGTAATAACCCTTGATGAACCGTATTCATCATACAATTAAACCTTGAAATGTGCTATCGATCACATCATGAATTCCAGGCATAGATTTAATAGAGTAATGGAACCTTCGGGCATGCGGAATGCATATTGATGAATCCGGCAATAAATAATAGTGAGAATGGCTCAGGCAGAGCGGGAGCGCTGCGTTTTTTTGCGCCACCACGACGCAACTTCGCCGCTCCTGCGCGGCAAAAACGCATCATGCTTATGGCGGTATCCATGCCTTCGCGCACGCCCCGACCCGCTAACCATAGCCGAAGCGCATTGAGATCTTTCAACCGACGCACAGAGGCGCTACCATAGCGCCTCTTTTTTTACCGGGTAACAATATGCGTGTATTACTGGCGCCGATGGAAGGTGTGCTCGATTCGCTGGTGCGCGAGCTGCTGACCGAGGTTAACGATTACGATCTGTGCATCACCGAATTTCTACGGGTGGTGGATCAGCTGCTGCCGGTAAAATCGTTCTACAAACTGTGCCCGGAACTTCATCATCAAAGCCGCACGCCTTCCGGCACCCGCGTCCGGGTGCAGCTGCTGGGGCAATATCCGCAATGGCTGGCGGAAAATGCCGCGCGGGCGGTGGCGCTGGGTTCGTGGGGCGTCGATCTGAACTGCGGCTGTCCGTCAAAGCTGGTGAACGGCAGCGGCGGCGGGGCGACGCTGCTTAAAGACCCTGAGCTTATCTATCGCGGCGCAAAAGCGATGCGCGAAGCGGTGCCGGATCATCTGCCGGTGACGGTCAAAATTCGCCTGGGCTGGGACAGCGGAGCGCGTCAGTTTGAAATTGCCGATGCGGTAGAGCAGGCCGGCGCGACGGAGCTGGTGGTTCACGGACGCACGAAAGAAGACGCTTATAAAGCCGAGCGGATCAACTGGGCAGCGATTGGCGAAATCCGCCAGCGGCTGTCAATTCCGGTTATCGCTAACGGCGAAATCTGGGACTGGCAAAGCGCGCAGGAGTGTCTGGCGGTCACCGGCTGCGACTCGGTGATGATTGGTCGCGGCGCGCTGAACGTGCCAAATTTAAGCCGGGTCATCAAATATAACGAACCGCGCATGCCGTGGCCGCAGGTTGTGGAGCTACTGAAAAAATATACGCGTCTGGAAAAACAGGGCGATACCGGGTTGTATCATGTTGCACGAATTAAACAGTGGCTCAGTTATTTACGCAAAGAATATGATGAGGCGTTGATCGTGTTTAATGAAATACGTACGCTGAAAACCTCTGCGGACATTGCGCTGGCCATAGCCCGTTATTAGGGAATATTGTTAAATCGCTCACACTTTATTACACCGGGCGCATCTGCTGATGGGCATTTCTGCCGCTGAGTGATATTGTAGTATTCATATATTCAGGGTTGCTACTGATTACAGGCAAAACCTAAGCACTTCCGCCATTCGTGGCTGGAGTGCTTAGGTTTTTTTTTGCTTTCTATTTATTGAGGAATTAAATGATTATCTAAAACAATAGGTTATGCTCGAATCGGTTGCGCTAATAAAGCGGTTGAATGGCTGACGGGCAGGTATTGAAAAATAAATATAAAGACTAAAAACGGGCAGGTTTATTGCCTGGGGCCAGCTATTACCCTTATTCAGTCACAATGGATATCATTATGCACAACAAAAAAATAAATCACCTTCTGTTGATAGTGACATTGACTCTGTTGACTCCCGGCGCGCTCGCTGCGGAAACGGAAAAATGGAACGGTACGGTATTAGGTTTTGAGAAGCCGCAAAAGGGCTTACTCGGGGAGATGGCCGGGATTCGTCCGATCCTCGAAGATAACGGATTTAATTATAATCTCGGTTACCTCAATGAAATGGGATACAACGCCGGCGGCGGATATAACCATGACAAACAGCTGGCTTATATCGATCAGGTCGCCCTGACCTTTACCCAGGACCTGGAGCGCTGGACCGGGATCCCGGATGCGCGCATCGAGGGCAATATCGTTAACCGTAACCACGATGACAACCTGACCACCCAGCGGCTACAGGATCCGCGGGTTAATTTTAACGATCTGGCGCAGGAAAGCTGGGGAGGCCAGTCCATTACCCGTCTAGGCTGGCTGACCTTTGCCCGTAGCTTCGATGAGCGTCGTATGACCTGGCGTATCGGGATGATGAATAAGGTGCAGACCTTCGATCAGATTATCCCCTGCGATTTTCAGCTGCTTTCACAGTGCGGCGGTAAGTCTGCCAACTCGCTGACCTGGAACAACTGGAACGTCCATACCTGGGGCACGACCGTCGAATATAAGCTGACCCCGACACTGACGCTGAAGGGCGGTGTCATGGAGCAGAATCCGCAGGCCTCTTCCCGCAGCCACGCGTGGAGCTGGTCGACAAAAGGCAGTAAGGGCATTCTGCTGCCGGTAGAGATCGAAGCGCGTCCGGTGATCAACGGCCTTCCCGGCGCGTATAACCTCGGCGTGCTCTATACCAACGCCCCGCAGAACGATCTGTATACGGGAAAATCCGGCGGTCCCGGGGCCAGCGACCCGCAAGGATATGCGCAACACGATCGCACCTGGTTTCTGTATGGCGGGCTGAATCAGCAGATAACCCGCCATGCTGACGACCCTGAGCGCGGGATGAGCGTCTCGCTGAGCGGCAGCTATAGCGATCAGCGCAGCAACTACATCCATACCTCCGTGGCTGCATCAATGCGCTATCGCGGCCTCTTTGACGCCCGCCCGCAGGACTGGCTGGGCTTTGGCCTGACCTGGATGGATATGAGCAACCATTACGCGCGCAACCAGCAGTACAGGAATGAGGTCAGCGGGGCTACGGACTATTCTGCGGCGAACTATCAGCCGGTAGCCGGGCATTCGGTGAATACTGAACTGTACTACCGCCTGCGTCCGGTGTCGTGGCTTGAGCTGCAGCCGGGCCTGCAGTACTGGCATCGCCCGGGCGGCGTCGCTCAGACTCAGGATGCCTGGGTCATCGAGTGGAAAACCGTGGTGACTTTCTGAATCGACAGGACGGACAGCTGCCCGCGGTGCGGGCGGGTGTCATCCGACGCGGCGGTTGTCCAGACGGTCGCGAAATTCCAGCGGCGTGCAGCCGAGGTGCTGGCGGAAGCGTAAACAGAAATAGGCGCTATCGGTAAAGCCCGCGGTCTGGGCTACATCGACAATTTTTAGCTGGCTGGAGGTCAGCAGTTGTACCGCCACCTTGAGCTTACGCAGAAAAATATACTCTTTAAACGTCATATTAAACAGCTGCTTAAACATGCGTGAAAAGTAGGACTTCGACACCTGGCACCGCTGCGCCGCCTCCAGCGTGGTGGTCTCCCAGGCTTTATGTTCTTCAATCTCATACAATAATTGCCGCACCCTGCTCACAAAGTCGCCGCCGGGAACATGGGGGAACGTCTCATCGTCGTGGTTGAGCGAGAAAACAAACTCCATCAGCAGAGCGATGCTTTTCAAAAATACCGCCTGGTTATCCGCTTTCTTTCCCAGACCAATGGCCCAGTCAAAAAGCGCCGTCAACTGCACGCCGGTTGCGGGATCCGGATACAGTACCCGAATGCGATCCTTTTGCCGGGAAAAATGGCTCACCGCCAGCGGGTTTAAAAAATCAAATTCAAACTGGAACAGATAGCGGTTGTGATTGTACTCGGGGATCAGGTACATCGCATGGGGAATGAGCGCCGGAACGAAAATCAAGGTGCCGTTTTTTATCGGGATCTGTCGATCGTTGATGCCAAAATAACCACAGGAACGATCGAACCACATTAATTCATACATAAAGTGAAAATGTGTCTTCACATCATCGCCGGAATACTCGGGAAGCTGATATTGCTGCAGGTAGTAGAGTTCCTGGGTCAGCGTAATGATATTTTCATATGTTACCGGGTCATCATGCATAAAACGCCTCCTTTTTTATACTATATGCCGAACGGCAAATAAAATAAAAAGCGTTCTTAATGTAAATGCGATAGCCATCACAGGGCAGGTTCACTTTTATTATATAGCTATCCTCTCTTTATACATATTGAAGAAGCCGATGGGCCTACAATGGCCTTGTCAGCAGCAACAACCTTTCCTTGTATGGGGTTATCGTCAATGAACAGAATAATGCCATTAAACTGGTATCAGAAAATGGGTTATGGACTTGGAGACACCGCTTGTAATTTGGTCTGGTCATCCATTATGTTATTTATGGCCTATTTTTATACGGATATATTTGGTTTGTCACCGGCGCATATGGGGACCATGTTTTTAGCCGTCCGGGTAATTGATGCCTTTTTTGATGTGGGGATCGGCGCAGTGACGGACCGCACGCGGACCAAATATGGTCAGTTTCGCCCTTATTTACTGTGGTTCGCCATTCCTTTTGGCGTAATGTGCATGTTGACCTTTTATACGCCAGATTTTTCCTATACCGGCAAGCTGATTTACGCCTACGTTTCTTATACCCTGCTCTCGCTGTTATATAGTGCTATTAATGTTCCCTATTGCGCGATGATTAACAATATCAGCCAGAGCTCCGTCGAACGGGTGTCGTTGCAATCGTGGCGCTTCGCCATGAGCTCCGCCGGCGGGCTATTAGTCTCCGTGGCCGCGCTTCCTGCGGTGGCGTGGTTGGGGAAAGGGAATATCCAGCACGGCTATTTTTATGCCATGGTGCTGATTAGTAGCCTGGGTATTATGTTGTTTTACCTTTGTTTCTTCCTGACCAAAGAGACCGCGATCGCGGCAATCGATGCCAATCGCGGGAGTCTGTTGCAGGATCTGCGTATATTATTGAAAAACCGCGACTGGCGTATTCTCTTTACGCTCAACGTCGTCAATCTGGTGGCGGTTATCTTTAAAATGGGGATCATTATTTACTTCTGTAATTATGTTCTGCGACGCAGCGATCTAAGCAGCATGATGATCACCGTATCCATTATTTCTGGGTTAGCCGGGACAATTTTATCGGTCTATATTTTCCGTGGTATGGATAAAGTCCGGGGATTTAAGCTGGCGATGTTGCTTGAAGCGATATTACTTGCGCTGCTCTATGTCTTTGCCCAGTCGTCGCTAATCATTATTTTTGCCTTTATTATTGTGATTAATTTTATTCAACTGGCGGCCACACCGTTGCAATGGGCGATGCTCTCGGATGTCGTCGATGCAATTGAAAGAGATACCGGTAAGAAAATGAGCGGTATCGTTTTTTCCACCAATCTTTTTGCCATCAAATTAGGTATTGCAATCGGCGGCGCGCTCATGGGCTGGCTATTGTCATGGAGTGGTTATATCGGTGGCGCGGCGCAGCAACCGCCGATGGCCATTCTGACGATTAAACTTATTTTTACCGTATTACCGGCGGTTCTGGTGTTGGCGCTGGTGATCATTATGCGCCGTTATTCTTTATCCGATCGGTCGCTGGCGATGGTGGAAAAAACCAGTACGTTATAATTTAAAAAGGACGTGGTTAATGATTAAAAATCCAGTATTACGTGGTTTTAATCCTGATCCGGCAATCTGTCGGCGGGGCGATGACTATTATATTGCCGTTTCGTCATTCGAGTGGTTTCCCGGCATTCCGGTCTATCATTCCACCGACTTAGAGAACTGGACGTTATGCGCCCATGTGCTCGACGATCCACACACGCTGGATCTGCGCAAACTGCGCTCCGCCAAGGGTATCTGGGCACCCTGTCTGACCTGGTGTGAAGCCGACCAGCTCTTTTACGTGGTGTACGGCATCATGAACGCTATGAATGGCCGCTATTTTGATGTCGATAATTACCTGGTCAGCGCGGCGGACATTCGCGGTCCGTGGAGCGAGCCGGTCTACATCCACTCCGTGGGCTATGACGCCTCTGTTTTCCACGACGACGACGGCAGAAAATGGATTGTCGCCGTCGACTGGGAGACCCGGGATGACTATACCGGGGCGATCTCCATCGTGGAGTACGATCCGCAGTCGAAAACGACGATTGGCTATCCGCAGCGTATCTGGCAGGGGGTGTATGGCATGGCGGAAGGGGCGCATATCACCCGGCGCAATGGCTATTATTACATAATGTGCGCCGAGGGCGGCACTGGCTACGGCCACTGCGTAACCCTCGGACGGGCGCGGCATATTCTCGGCCCTTATGAAAAAGATCCGCACAGCCCGCTGCTAACCTCGGCGCGAGCGGAGGATTTGCAAAAGCCGGTACATATCGAGAAAACCTCGGCATCGGCGTTTGATAAAGATTATCTGCGGCGGCAGTGTTTTAACCCGGCGTCGGCGCTGCAAAAATCCGGTCACGCCAGCTATGTCGAAGATGACCATGGGAATGTCATTATGGCCCACCTGTGCGCCAGGCCGCTGCTTCCGGAACTGGCCTGTACGCTGGGGCGGGAGACCGCCATTCAAAAAATGCGCTGGACTGAGGAGGGGTGGCTGCGCCTGAGTGCGGGCGGCAACCTGGCGCAGGAATATGTCGGGCTGGGGCCATCGACCGCCGTTGATGAGCAGGCGGAGCGGGTTGAGCGAGTCGATTTTGCTGCGCAGGTATTGCCGCCTGGCTGGTACGCGCCGCGTATTCCGCCTGCGGACTTTACGCGCTATGCGCCCGAAGAAGGCGCTCTGATGCTACGCGGTCAGGAGTCGCTGTGTTCGGAGAACCGCGTCAGTCTGCTGGCGCGGAAGCTGACCTCGGTGTACGCCACGCTGACCGCATGCATGGATTTTCAACCCGAGGTGTTCCAGCACAGCGCCGGGCTGGTGCTGTACTACGACAATATGAACTATCTGTTCTTGCACAAAACCTTTGACGATCGGCTGCGGTGCTCGCGCTTTTATGTCATTCATGTCGATAACGGTCTGAAGCGGGAAGATCATCTGGGAACGGTGGCTGGCGTCGAGGGGCCGGTGTATCTGCGGCTGGCGATTGACGGCAAGTCGACGCGGTTTTTCTGGTCGCCAGACAATCAGACCTTTCATGCGATAGGTCAGACCTACAGCACCGCCTTGTTTTCCGATGAGTACAGCCGCTATGGCGAATTTACCGGCGCCTTTGTCGGGATTGGCTGCGTGGATTCCGCCTACCATCGGCGGCAGGCGGCGTTTTACTCGCTGGAATATCGCGCGTTTGAGCAGCGTTCGTTACCCCAACCGGAGTAAATCAGTGGATTAGTCGCGATCCGTATCACGTTTTACTACTTCGCTGGTTGAGACAGCGGAAGAAATTGCTACAGTGCGGGTGTTGGATTGCTACTGCTTCGGCAGGCAAAACCTGATTTCCTGGCATTTGTCGGGGGTCAGGTTTTTTTGTTTCTGGGGTTTATATGCTAATCGCCAAAGTTCTTAACAATAATGTGGTGGTTGTTTTAGATGAGCAGCGACGCGAACAGGTGGTGATGGGGCGAGGGCTAGCCTTTCAGAAACGCGTCGGTGACTCACTGGACGAAAGTAAAATTGAAAAGATCTTCGCGCTGCAGAGCGATGAACTGGTTGGCCGTTTAGGCGAATTACTCAGTCAGATACCGTTAGAAGTGATGACCACCTGCGATCGGATTATTGATCTGGCGCGCGGGCGGTTGGGCAAGCTGCAGGAGAGTCTGTATATCACCCTGACCGACCACTGCCATTTTGCCATTGAACGGCAAAAGAATGGGATGACGATTCGCAACGTTCTGCTGTGGGAAATTAAGCGGCTTTATCCGAAGGAGTTTGAGCTGGGGCAGGAGGCGCGGGCGATTATCGCCAGGCGGCTCGGCGTTGAGCTCGCTGAAGATGAAGCCGGGTTTATTGCGCTGCACCTGGTCACCGCCCAGCTCAACAGCGAAATGCCGGAAGTGATGCACGTCACCCGGGTGATGCAGGAAATCCTGCAACTGGTGAAGTATCAACTGCAGCTCAATTATGACGAAGAGTCGCTGAGCTACCAGCGTTTTGTCACCCACCTGAAGTTTTTCGCCCAGCGGATGCTGACGCGCACGGTGGTGGCAGATGATGACGTCACCCTGCACAGCGCGGTGAAAGATAACTACGCGAAAGCGTGGAAATGCGCGGAAACCGTCGCCATGCATCTACAGAAAAGCTATCAGCGATCGCTGACGACGGAAGAAATTATGTTTCTCGCCATCCATATCGAGCGGGTGAGAAAAGAAGGGCGTTAATTGCCCTTACCTGAAAACTGGATTGTTACTGCATAACGCAGGCAAAACCTGAGCGCGACGCCATCCGGCGTGGTTCTCGGGTTTTTTTATTTTTACACTCAGTCACGGTTGCCTGCGGGCAGCGGAAGTAAGGAAAACAGCATGGAATATAAAGCACTCGCGCAGGATATTCTTAGCCGGGTTGGTGGCAAAGAGAATATTGTGAGTCTGATTCACTGCGCTACACGGCTGCGCTTTAAGCTCAAAGAAAACAAGAAGGCGGACGCGGAAGGACTGAAGGCCAACCCTGGCGTCATCATGGTGGTGGAAAGCGGGGGTCAGTTCCAGGTGGTGATTGGTAACCACGTCCACGATGTCTGGCAGGCGGTACGCAATGAAGCGGGTCTGACGGACGACAGCGAACCGGTGGCCAGTTCCGGGGAGAAAACCTCGCTGCTTGGCCAGGTAATTGATGTGGTCTCCGGTATCTTCACGCCGTTTATCGGCGTGCTGGCGGCATCGGGGATCCTCAAAGGGCTGCTGGCGCTGGCGGTGGTTTGCGGCTGGCTGACTCCGCAGCAGGGGACCTATAAAATCTGGTTTGCCGCCAGCGACGCGCTGTTCTTTTTCTTCCCGCTGTTTCTGGGCTATACCGCCGGGAAAAAATTTGGTGGTAATCCGTTTATTACCATGGTGATCGGCGGGGCGTTGACCCATCCGATGATGATTCAGGCTTTCGACGCGGCACAGCTTCCCGGCTCGGAGGCGGCGCACTTTCTCGGCATCCCGGTGACCTTTATCAACTACAGCTCCTCGGTGATCCCGATTATCCTCGCATCGTGGGTGAGCTGCTGGCTGGAGCGTAAAAGCAATGCGCTGCTACCGTCATCAATGAAAAACTTCTTTACGCCGCTGTTTTGCATCGCCGTCGTGGTTCCGCTGACCTTCCTCGCTATCGGCCCGGTGGCCACCTGGCTCAGTCAACTGCTGGCCCACGGCTACCAGATTATCTACACGGTCGCGCCGTGGCTGGCGGGCGCGGCGATGGGCGCGTTATGGCAGGTGTGCGTTATTTTTGGCCTGCACTGGGGACTGATCCCCTTGATGATTAATAACCTGACGGTGCTGGGACAGGACTCGATGCTACCGATGCTGCTGCCGGCGGTGATGGGTCAGGTCGGGGCGGCGCTGGGGATTTTCCTGCGCACCCGCGATGCGCGGCAAAAAGTGCTGGCCGGCTCTGCGGTATCCGCCGGGATCTTTGGCATCACCGAGCCGGCGATTTATGGCCTGACTCTGCCGCTGCGTCGTCCGTTTATCTTTGGCTGTGTGGCTGGCGCCATCGGTGGGGCCATCGTTGGCCTGAGCGACAGTCACGTCTACTCCTTTGGCTTTGCCAATATTTTCACCCTGGCGCAGATGATTCCGCCGCACGGAATCGACGACACCGTATGGGGCGGAGCAATTGGCATCGTGGCTGCGCTGGTTATCTCTTGCGCGCTGACCTTTATTGCCGGGCTGCCCGCGAGCCGGGCGGAAGCATCGGACGTTCCGCTTGCCCCGGTAACGGAAAACGATATTCTTGCCCCAATGTCCGGAACCGTACTGGCGCTGGATCAGGTTCCCGATAGCACCTTCGCCAGCGGTCTGCTGGGCAAAGGCGTGGCGATTATTCCCTCCGTCGGCAAAGTGATTGCGCCGTTTTCCGGAGAGGTGGCATCACTATTCCAGACTAAACATGCGATTGGCCTGCTCAGCGATAGCGGTATTGAACTGCTGATTCATGTCGGTATCGACACCGTGAAGCTCGATGGCGTGCCGTTTACCGCCCATGTGAAAGAAGGTGATAAGGTCAAAGCCGGTGACTTGCTGCTCGAATTTGACCGCCAGGCCATTCTGGACGCCGGTTATGACCTGGCGACCCCGATTATTATCAGCAACAGCGACGATTATCGCGCCGTAGACATCGTATCCGCCAGCGAGGCCGATGCCGGCCAGCCGCTGTTGTCTGTCAGCCATTAATCAGAGGAGAGAAAGATGAAGAGATTCCCGCAGACGTTTTTATGGGGTGGCGCAACCGCGGCAAACCAGGTAGAAGGCGCATATCTGGAAGAGGGCAAAGGATTATCAACCTCAGACGTACAGCCGCATGGCGTCTTCGGCGACGTCGTTGAACGTGTGCCGGGCGACAGCGGCATCAAAGATATCGCGATCGATTTTTATCATCGCTATCCGGAAGATATCAGTTTGTTTGCGGAGATGGGCTTCAACTGCCTGCGGGTGTCGATTGCCTGGACGCGTATTTTCCCCGATGGCGACAATGCTGAACCAAATGAGGCCGGTCTGGCCTTTTACGACCGCCTGTTTGCGGAAATGGCGCAGCACAATATCACGCCGCTGGTGACGCTATCGCACTATGAAATGCCGTGGGGGCTGGTGAAAAACTACGGCGGCTGGGGGAGCCGCGAGGTGATTGGCTTCTTTGAACGCTACGCCAGAACGGTATTCGCCCGCTATAAAGACAAGGTCAAGCTGTGGCTGACCTTTAATGAAATCAATATGTCATTGCACGCCCCGATGACCGGCGTCGGCCTGCCGGAAGGGAGCAGTAAAGAGGCGGTTTATCAGGCTATTCACCATCAGCTGGTGGCGAGCGCTCTGGCGGTAAAAGCCTGTCACGACATCGTGCCCGAGGGCAAAATCGGCAATATGTTGCTCGGCGGTTTAATGTACCCGCTCAGCTGCAAACCGGAAGATATCTTTGAAACCCTGCAACAGAATCGCAGCTGGCAGTTCTTCGGCGACGTGCAGTGTCGGGGCGAGTATCCGGGCTACATGCTGCGCTACTTCCGCGACCACGGAATGAATATTACCATCACCGAGGCCGATCGCGCGGCGCTGAAAGAGACCGTGGATTTTATCTCCTTCAGCTATTACATGACCGGCTGCGTCACCGCCGACGAGGAGCTGAACAAAAAGGCGCGCGGCAATATCCTCAGCATGGTGCCAAACCCGCATCTGGCAAGCTCCGAGTGGGGCTGGCAGATCGATCCGCTGGGTCTGCGGACGCTGCTTAACGTGCTGTGGGATCGCTATCAGAAGCCGCTGTTTATCGTTGAAAACGGGCTGGGGGCGAAAGATAAAGTGGAGGCTGACGGCAGCATTAACGATGACTACCGTATCAGCTACCTGAACGACCATCTGGTGCAGGCGCGAGAAGCTATTGAAGACGGCGTGGAGCTGCTCGGCTTCACCAGTTGGGGGCCCATCGACCTTGTCAGCGCGTCGAAGGCGGAGATGTCCAAACGTTACGGCTTTATCTACGTCGATCGCGATGATAGCGGCAACGGCACCCTGGCGCGCAGCAAGAAGAAAAGCTTCTACTGGTACAAAGAGGTGATTGCCAGCAATGGCGGCAGCTTAAAATAGTCACCGCCTGCGGTTCCGGTGGCCGGGAAAGCGCTAACCGCCACCCGAAGAGCGGCGGGCACAGCCGCTAAAATCGCGCCGCCACCCTGCTCAAGGCCCGGATAATCCCGGGCCTTTGCGCTGATTATGTCGGCTTACGGGCGTGCGGCACAAAGAGCATCGGCCGCTCTTTTTCCTCATCCAGCCACGGCTGAGCGGCGATGTGCTCCGCCGTCGAGCCCTTTTACCGGACGGTCGAGAGTGGCATATCCTGCAAAAAATTCCGTATCGTCATAGATATTCTGGCTCATTATCACTCCATGAATTATTTGTTTATTTTTAATTATCTGGGCGTTTAGTCACACACTTTACTAAACGGCTTAATTCCATTTAATTTAGTATAACCAACCTTGTTGAGTTACCTGACCTGTCTGATGAATCTTACTCTGAGAAAACGCGTATTGGCTGGGTTCCCCCTGGTCATCGTTCTGGCTGGCTGCGCGCCGTCCCATGATATTGGCCATCCGCCTGCGCAGCTGACACCGGCCTCTCATGTGTCAATGGATCTGCCCGCGGCGGTTAAAAATGGCTGGCCGCAAAGCAACTGGTGGCAGGATTACCACGACCCGCAGTTGAATAGCCTGATTCAGCGCGCGCTGGCGAATGCGCCGGATATGCAGATTGCCGCTCAGCGCATCAGGCTGGCGGAAGCACAGGCACGAATGTCGCAAGCCAGTCTTGGGCCGGAAATGGATTTCTCCGCCGATGTTGAACGGCAGAAAATGTCGGCGGAGGGGCTGACGGGGCCGTTTGCCACGGACAGCGGCGGCAATACCGGGCCCTGGTACACCAACGGCACCTTTGGCCTGACGGCGGGCTGGGATCTGGATCTGTGGGGGAAAAACCGGGCGCTGGTGAAAGCCCGTATTGGTGAACTCAAAGCGCAAGTGGCGGAAGAGGCGCAAACCCGCGAACTGCTGGCCAGCAGCGTGGCGCGACTCTACTGGCAGTGGCAGACCGAGGCCGCGGTGAAAACCGTGCTCCAGCAGGTGAAAAGCGAACAAAATAATATTGTCAGCGTAGACCAGTCGCTGTATCAGCGCGGGATCACCAACTCGGCCGCAGGGGCGGAAAACAACATCAATGTCAGTAAAACCGACCAGCAGCTGGCGGACGCTGCGGGCAACATGAAAGAGATCGAAGCGCGTCTGATGGCGCTGACCAACAGCCAGAGCCAGGCGCTGAATCTGCATCCGGTTAATCTTCCGCCGGTGAGCGCGCAGATGCCGACGGTGTTGGGGTATGAACTGCTGGCGCGTCGCCCGGATCTGCAGGTGGCCCACTGGTATATCGAGGCCTCGCTGAGCGAGGTCGATGCGGCGAAAGCGGCGTTCTATCCGGACATCAATCTGATGGCCTTCCTGCAGCAGGATGCGCTGCACTTAAGCGATCTGTTCCGTCACTCCGCGCAGCAGATGGGGCTGTCCGCCGGGTTGACGCTGCCTGTTTTCGATAGCGGCAGGCTGAACGCCAACCTCGATATTGCCAGCGCGCAGAATAATCTGTCGGTGGCAAAATATAACAAAGCGGTTGTTGACGCGGTGAACCAGGTAGCGAAGAGCGCAAGCCAGGTTGAGACCTTGATGGAGAAGAACCAGCGGCAGCAGCAGGTTGAAAAGGATGCGCAGCGGACGGTGAATCTGGCGGAGGCCCGCAGGAACGCCGGGATCCTTCCTGGGTCGCGTGTCAGTATGGCCAGGCTGCCTGCGCTCCAGGAGCGCATTACCGCGCTGCGCCTGCGTGGCCAGTGGCTGGATGCCAGTATTCAGCTGACCTCAGCGCTGGGCGGCGGCTACCACCAGACCACCGGGTCGGATTAACGCCTGGCAAGGCACCTTCTGCGCGACCGGGTCTCCCGGCCGCGCCGGTTCGTCGCTACTCTTTCTTTCTCGCCTCGCGGCGCCGGAACCACCATCGTGCGGCCACCACCAGCGCGACCACCAGAACAAGCCAGATCCCGTGCTTCAGATGCGCATCAAGATGATGCAGCCACGGTCCAATGGCTTCCCCGCCCAGATAGCCCAGCGTGGTAAATAACAGCGCCCACACCAGCGCGCCGAGCACATTCAGCGGCAGGAATACTTTTGGCGGCAGACGGCTGGCGCCGATCAATAATGGCCCGATCACCCGGAAACCGTACATAAAACGGGTCCCAATCACAAACAGATAGGGGCGGCGCTGAATCATGCGCTGCGCCTTGCGGATCCGCGCCTGATGGCGGGAAAAGCGTTTCAGCAGCTTGCCGCCAAAGCGTCGACCCAGCAGGTACAGCAGCTGATCGCCAATCATTCCGCCCAGGGCAACCGAGATAACGACCAGGGGAAATTTCAATAAACCCTGATGCGCGGCCACGCCGCCCAGCAGGGTGATGGTCTCACCTTCCGCTATGCTGCCAATCACCAGCGCAGCGTAGCCATAATGGGAAATCAAATTATTGATATCCATGAAAAAATAAACTCCCTTACCCCTTGTGCTTCCGCCGCGTGTCTGGCGGCTAATCGTGCCGGTCAGGCAACGTGAAGAATCAACGGGATCAATCATTAATGGGTTAATCATACACCCTGGGGCTTAAAACCACGTTAACCGCCTGTCTGATTAAGACTATTTTGCTTGTCATTTGAACCCGTCAGCACTCATCAGGCGTTATCCGGGAACGTCCTTCAGGGCGGGCAGAAGAGGTGTACGCTCCGGTTTCGCTACCCTGTCGCCAATCACGCCTGGCAGGACAGGCTGTGAGCGCATTTTTATTGCTGTACATAAAATAATCTCTGAGGGTGAATTATACTTGGATCAGTGCTGTACCAGACCGTGACAAGGGGGACGCTATGAACCATGTCTGGGGACTATTCTCTCATCCGAATCAAGAGATGAGCGTTATCAAGAGCGAAAACGAGACCATTTCGCACCACTATACGCACCATGTGCTGGTCATGGCAGCGGTTCCGGTTATCTGCGCCTTTATTGGCACCACGCAGCTTGGCTGGAACTTTGGCGATGGCACCGTGGTAAAACTTTCACTGTTTACCGGTCTGGCGCTGGCGGTGGTGTTCTACGCCGTGATGCTGGGCGGGGTAGCGGTGATGGGGAGGATTATCTGGTGGATGGCCAGAAACTACCCGCAGCGGCCATCGCTTAAACGCTGCATGGTGTTTGCCGGGTACGTCGCCACGCCGCTGTTTCTCAGCGGGCTGGTCGCGCTTTATCCGCTGGTCTGGCTGTGCGCGCTGGTGGGGACGATCGCGCTGTTTTACACCGGCTACCTGCTGTATCTCGGTATCCCGACCTTCCTGAGCATCAATAAAGAAGAGGGACTCAGCTTTGCCAGTTCCACCCTCGCCATCGGGGTGCTGGTGCTTGAAGTCCTGCTGGCGATAACCGTGATTCTCTGGGGATACGGCTACCGACTGTTTTGATGCCGTTGCGCCAGGCGACCGTCGCCTGAATCGTTTGATGAGTAAATATATTGCCGGCATGAATGGATATTTATGCCGGCAATGCAGCATTTGTTCACGATTCTTATTAGTCAGCCAGCATTCTGCCGGGGTATGATAGGGTTTGCCAGCGTTGCCTGTTTCCCCGGCCACGCAGCGTACGTTTATAACGTGCAAGAATACTTTTCAGAATGCTCACGATGCCGAAATTTCGAGTTTCTTTGCTCAGCCTGACCTTGCTTCTGGCTGTGCCTTTTGCGCCCCAGGCGCTAGCAAAAACCCCCGTGGCCGCGACGGCCCTACAGCCGGAAATTGCTTCCGGCAGTGCGATGATCGTTGATCTTGCGAGCAAAAAGATTATTTACCAGAGCCAGCCGGATCTGGTTCGCCCCATTGCGTCGATCACCAAAGTGATGACGGCGATGGTGGTTCTGGATGCGCATCTGCCGTTAGACGAGATGCTCACCGTTGATATCAGCCACACGCCGGAGATGAAAGGCATCTATTCACGCGTGCGTCTGAACAGCCAAATCAGCCGCCGCAATATGCTGCTGCTGGCGCTGATGTCTTCCGAAAACCGCGCCGCCGCGAGCCTGGCTCACCATTATCCTGGCGGCTATGACGCCTTTATTCGCGCCATGAACGCCAAGGCTCAGGCGCTGGGCATGACCCATACGCGCTACGTTGAACCGACGGGCCTGTCGATTCACAACGTATCGACCGCGCGCGACCTGACGAAGCTGCTGATGGCCACCGAGCAATATCCGCTGATCGGTCAGCTGAGCACCACCAAAGAAGACACCGCCACCTTCGCCCATCCGGCCTATACGCTGCCGTTTCGCAATACCAACCACCTGGTCTATCGGGATAACTGGAATATCCAGCTGACCAAAACCGGGTTTACGAATGCTGCGGGCCATTGCCTGGTGATGAGAACGGTGATTAATCAGCGCCCGGTGGCGCTGGTGGTGATGGATGCATTCGGGAAATATACCCACTTTGCCGACGCCAGCCGTCTGCGTACGTGGGTTGAAACCGGGAAGGTGATGCCGGTTCCGGCGTCCGCGCTGAGCTATAAAAAGCAGCGTGAAGCGCAAATGGCGGATGCGATGCTCAAAGGCGGCACGCAGACCGCGCAGAACGATTAATCTTTCCCCGGCTTCCCCGGCTCGCGGCGTAAACGCCTTAGCCGGGCTACCCATGCGCAGTTCTGTAGCCCGGCTAAGGCGCTACCCTTGCGCAGTTCTGTAGCCCGGCTAAGGCGCAACGCGCCGCGAGCCGGGGATTTCGCAGCCTGATATCACTCCGGCAGCGTCCAGTCGCCATCCCCGAGCGGGCGCTGCATAATCAAGGTATCCCGCCAGTCGCCCATTTTGTAACCGACGCTGCGCAGTTGGCCCGCCACGCTAAAACCAAATTTCTTATGTATAGCAATCGACCCGAGGTTACTGTGTCCGTCGCCGATAATCGCCAGCATTTGTCGCCACGGACCCTGCTCGCACTTTTCAATCAGGCGAGAGAGCAGGGCGCTACCGATGCCGCGTCCGCCCATGCCGGACTCGACATAAATCGACTCTTCAAGCGTGTAGCGATAGGCGGGGCGAGGACGGTAAAACGTCGCGTAGCAGTAGCCGACAATCGTGCCGCGCCACAGCGCCACCAGCCAGGGCAGCCCGTTGTCGCGCACGGTTTTGATCCGCTGGCGCATTTCGTCGACGGTGGGGGGAATATCTTCAAAGGAGGCGCGCCCGTTCAGCACGTGCCAGACATACAGCGCCGCGATGGCGTGCGCGTCATCGGGCAGAGCTTCGCGGATCTCTAATTCAGCGCCGTGCAACATATCCGCTTCGGACATGACGGGACTCCTTAACGAGGTTTGCCGGAGAGGCGTTTCTCCGGCGTGCAGCGTAATACAGAATCCCGTCGCTCGTCATCCCTGATTAGTGCTCTTCAGAGACATGGCTCCCGTTTGCCTGGCGCTCGCCCCAGTACTTCTGCTTACTGGTTTTACCGAGCCCCGGGTTCATGCTGTTGGTCGGGTCATTCTGGCGGTAGAACTGCTTTAAGCTTTCCGGCGCTTCATAGAGGTGGCCGACGTTATGCTCGGCCGGGTACTGCGCGCCGCGCGCCTGCAGCAGTTCCAGCATCTTCTCTTTCAGTTCGTGGGCATCGACGCCTTTTTTGACGATGTAATCCTGGTGGAAGACGTGGCACATAAAGTGACCATAATAGAGCTTATGCACCAGCTGATTGTCTATCTCGGGCGGAAGTTGCTCAAACCACTCGGTATCGTTACGGCGCAGGGCGATATCCAGCGCCAGAATATCTTCCACTTCGTCGGCGTGTACCGCCTGATAACGGATGGCGGCTCCCGCGGCGGCGAAGCGATGAAGAAACGCTTTGCTGCCTTCTTCCGGCGTGCAGGCAAAGAAATCGCCCTCGGCATTGCGGAAGTACTCCTTCAGCCAGGCCTGCGCTTCTTCGATGCCGTCGCCGGCCATTTTCAGCAGCAGGTGATGTTCATATTTATCGCGCCAGCTTTTCATCCGCTCCGGCAGGTGCGCCGGGAAGACGTGTCCGAGCTTTTGCATGAAGCGGTCGGTAAAGTGCGGCTTAAACAGCGACACTTTCTCCAGCATGGCGTCGGTGCGGCCTTTCATGGTGAAGAAGAACGGCATTTTGTCGGTGCCGAGCTTGTCGATCATCAGGAAGGTGTCTTTCCCGTAGCGCTCGGCGATGTCGTAGATATCGCGATGCATGTACTCGCCCGCTACCGGCAGATGCTCAAACCCGGCGAGGATATGGCGACGGATTTCCGTCAGCACCGCCGGGTTATTGCTGCCGATGTAAAAGACCTGCTGGCGTTTTTCCGCCGGGAAGGTATCGAGGCGCGCGGCGAATACCGCCAGCTTGCCGGCACAGCCGGAAGATTCAAACAGACGATCCGGATCGGCATTGTAGCGCGCCGGGGTGTCGGCGTTAACGTCGCGCACGCGGGTGACGTAATCGTGGTCATGGGCGTGGCGGCCATCGTGCTGAATATCATCGTCTTTGATACGGTCGTCGTCGAGGCGGCTGAGAATCTGTTCCGGCGTGGTGCCGAGGTCAATCCCGAGGTGGTTCACCAGCCGCAGCTTGCCGTTTTCGTCAATCCGGGCAAATAACGACATCTCGGTGTAGGCCGGGCCGCGCTGTACCAGCGAACCGCCGGAGTTGTTGCAGATCCCGCCGATCACCGAGGCGCCGATGCAGGACGATCCGATCACCGAATGCGGCTCGCGACCCAGCGGCTTCAGCGCTTTTTCCAGCGAGTAGAGGGTGGTGCCCGGGAACGCCAGCACCTGTTCGCCTTTATCCAGCAGGTGCAGCTTATCGAGGCGCAGAGTGCTGATGATGACTATCTCGCGGTCGTAGTCGTTGCCGCTGGGGGTTGAACCTTCGGTCAGTCCGGTGTTCGCCGCCTGCATCAAAATGATTTTATCGGCGTCGACGCAGGCGCTCAGCACGCGCCATAGTTCCAGCAGGGTACCGGGGAAAACCACCGCCAGCGCGTCGCCCTGGCCGGAGCGGAAACCTTTACGGTAGCGCTGGGTTTTTGCCGGATCGGTTAACAGATGGGAGGGGCCAACCAGTCTTGCCAGTTCCGCCAGAAAATCAGAATTCTTCGATGTTGTTGCAGGTGACATGTTCCACTCCTTGTGGTGGTACCGAAATATCGGCATTAAGCATAGCGCTTTGTATGACAATTTTGTGCGCGAATGTGTCGAAAAATCAGAGAAGAACCTTAGCATTGTGCAGGCGTCTTGTTTATATATATGGCAAACTGCGGTTTTTATTATGTTTTGCCGTAATCCCGGTTCTGAGAGAAAGAGAGATAAAAATGAAATGGCTCTGCACGATAGGCGTCGCCGTCAGTCTGGCGCTGCAACCCGCTCTGGCGGATGAACTGTTCGGCAATCACCCTCTGACGCCGCAGGCCCGCGATGCGTTTGTGAGTGAACTGCTCAAGAAGATGACCGTCGATGAAAAAATTGGCCAGTTAAGGCTGATCAGCGTCGGGCCGGATAACCCGAAAGAGGCGATCCGCGAGATGATCAAAGACGGTCAGGTCGGGGCTATCTTTAATACCGTGACCCGCCCGGATATCCGCGCGATGCAGGACCAGGTCATGCAGCTCAGCCGGTTGAAAATCCCGTTGTTTTTCGCCTATGACGTGATTCACGGCCAGCGCACGGTGTTCCCGATAAGCCTGGGTCTGGCCTCTTCCTTTAACCTGGATGCGGTCAGTACGGTGGGGCGTATTTCGGCCTATGAAGCCGCTGACGACGGTCTCAACATGACCTGGGCGCCGATGGTCGACGTCTCCCGCGATCCGCGCTGGGGCCGCGCCTCGGAAGGTTTCGGCGAAGATACCTATCTGACCACCGAAATGGGACGGGCGATGGTCGAATCGATGCAGGGTAAGAGCCCGGCGGATCGCTACTCGGTGATGACCAGCGTGAAGCACTTTGCCGCCTATGGCGCGGTGGAGGGGGGCAAAGAGTACAATACCGTCGATATGAGCCCGCAGCGCCTGTTCAACGACTATATGCCGCCGTATAAAGCGGGGCTGGATGCCGGGAGCGGCGCGGTGATGGTGGCGCTCAACTCGCTCAACGGCACGCCGGCGACCTCCGATGCCTGGCTGCTGAAAGAGGTGCTGCGCGATGACTGGGGCTTTAAAGGCATCACCGTCTCCGATCATGGCGCAATCAAAGAGCTGATCAAACACGGCGTCGCCTCCGATCCACAAGATGCGGTGCGGGTGGCGCTGAAGTCGGGCATCAACATGAGCATGAGCGATGAGTACTACAGCAAATACCTGCCGGGGCTGGTCAAATCCGGCAAGGTGACGATGGCGGAGCTGGATGATGCGACGCGCCACGTACTCAACGTCAAATATGATATGGGGCTGTTTAACGATCCGTACAGCCACCTCGGCCCGCAGGGATCCGACCCGCAGGATACCAACGCCGAAAGCCGTCTGCATCGCAAAGAGGCGCGTGAAGTCGCGCAGCAAAGCCTGGTGCTGCTGAAGAACCGTCTGGAGACGCTGCCGCTGAACAAATCGGCGACCGTTGCGGTTATCGGGCCGTTGGCCGACAGCAAGCGCGACATGATGGGCAGTTGGTCGGCGGCGGGCGTGGCGGATCAGTCGGTCACGGTGCTGACCGGCATCAAAGACGCGCTGGGTGACAAAGGCAAGGTGATTTATGCCCGCGGCGCCAACGTGACCGATGATAAGGGCATTGTCGATTTCCTTAACCTGTATGAGAAAGCGGTGCAGGTCGATCCGCGCTCGCCGCAGGCGATGATCGATGAAGCGGTAGCCGCGGCGAAACAGTCCGACGTGGTGGTGGCCGTGGTGGGCGAGGCGCAGGGCATGGCCCATGAGGCTTCCAGCCGCACCGACATTACCCTGCCGCAGAGCCAGCGCGATTTGATTAGCGCCCTGAAAGCCACCGGCAAGCCGCTGGTACTGGTGCTGATGAACGGTCGTCCGCTGGCGCTGGTGAAAGAGGATCAGCAGGCTGACGCTATCCTCGAAACCTGGTTCGCCGGGACTGAGGGCGGCCATGCTATTGCCGATGTGCTGTTCGGCGATGCCAACCCGTCCGGTAAACTGCCGATGTCGTTCCCGCGCTCGGTGGGGCAGATTCCGGTGTACTACAGCCACCTCAATACCGGCCGTCCGTACAATGCTGACAAACCGAACAAATACACCTCCCGCTACTTTGATGAAGCGAATGGCCCGCTGTATCCGTTTGGCTACGGTCTGAGCTACACCACCTTTAGCGTCTCCGACGTGAAAATGTCGGCGCCGACCATGCCGCGCAACGGCAGCGTCACCGCCAGCGTGCAGGTGACCAATACCGGCAAACGCGAAGGGGCGACGGTGATTCAGCTCTACCTGCAGGATGTGACCGCCTCGTTGAGTCGTCCGGTGAAAATGCTGCGTGGCTTCAAACGGGTGACGCTGAAACCAGGCGAGACGCAAACCGTCAGCTTCCCGATTGAGGTGGATGCGCTGAAGTTCTGGAATCAGAAAATGAAATACGACGCCGAGCCGGGCAAATTTAACGTCTTTATTGGCGTCGACTCCGCCCGCGTCAAGCAGAGTGAGTTTGAGCTGCTCTAACAGGGGACGCGGCGGGTTTCACCGGCCGGGTAAGGCGCCCGTCGCCGCCCGGCAGAAACGCCGGCGCCCCGTTTAAAACAGATTTGTCAGCAGTCGCAAAGGCCGAATATTCGGCCTTTTCTTTTTACGCAGCGCTAAATGAACTACGCTTTTCTCTTAAGCTCCTGTTAATGGAGCGCAAATTAAAGAGGGACGCGGGGATGATAAAGGCACGTATTTGGTCAGGTGCGCTGGCGCTGGCCGCGCTGATCAGCCTGCCGCTTCAGGCGGCGGAGCCGGTTAAAGTGGGCTCAAAAATCGACACCGAAGGGGCGCTGCTGGGCAATATCATTTTGCAGGTTCTGGAAAGTCATGGCGTGAAAACCGTGAATAAGATCCAACTGGGCACCACCCCGGTGGTACGCGGGGCGATTACGGCGGGGGAACTGGACATTTACCCGGAATACACCGGCAACGGCGCCTTCTTCTTTAAAGACGAAAACGATCCGGCGTGGAAGAACGCGCAGCAGGGTTATGAGAAGGTCAAAACCCTCGATGCGCAGAAGAATAAGCTTATCTGGCTGACGCCCGCGCCGGCCAATAACACCTGGACCATTGCCGTGCGTCGGGATCTGGCGGAAAAAAATCATCTGACTTCGCTGGCCGACCTCAGCACCTGGCTGCAAAAAGGGGGCGACTTTAAGCTCGCCGCCTCCGCCGAATTTATCGAACGCCCGGATGCGCTCCCGGCCTTTGAAAAAGCCTACGGCTTCAAGCTCAAGCAAAGTCAGCTGCTGTCGCTGGCCGGGGGCGATACGGCGGTGACCATCAAAGCGGCGGCCCAGCAGACCTCCGGGGTGAATGCGGCAATGGCCTACGGAACCGACGGACCGGTGGCGGCGCTGGGGCTGCAAACGCTCAGCGATCCGCAGGGCGTACAGCCGATCTATGCTCCGACCCCGGTGGTGCGCGAAGCGGTGCTGAAAGCCTATCCGCAAATCGGCCAGTGGCTGCAGCCGGTCTTTGCCAGCCTTGACGAGAAAACGCTGCAACAGCTCAATGCCAGCATTGCCGTGGAAGGGCTGGACGCGAAAAAAGTTGCCGCAGATTATCTGCAGCAAAAAGGGCTGCAGAAGTAGATTATTCGTGGCTATTCGCTGTTATAACCGCGTATCGCTGCTGCTGGCCAGTTTACTGCTGCTGGTGGTGGCCCTGCCGTTCGTCAACTATGCGCCTAACCGTCTGCTGTCCGGGGAAGGGCGCTGGCTTTGGCAGCTCGCGCCGTGGCTGATGGCGCTACAGGTCGGCGGCGCGCTGCTGCTGATTCTGCTCTGCTGGTTGCCGGGGCGCAGGCCGCTGTTGCTGAGCTTGCTGATGCTGGATGCGCTGCTGGCGCTGCTGTTCTGGGGGACGGGGCAGACGGCGGTACAGCTGGCGCACAGCGGCTCCCCGCTGGCCCGCACGTCACCGGGAAGCGGCCTGTGGCTGGCTCTGGCGCTGTGCTTACTGCTGGCCAGCGAGACTATCCGGCGTCTGACCACCCGGGCGCACTGGCGCTGGCTGCTCAATGCGCAAATCTGGTTGATTCCCTGTGTGCTGCTCGGCAGCGGAGCGCTGAATCAGCTCTCGCTACTGAAAGAGTATGCCAACCGCCAGGAGGTGTTTGATGACGCCCTGCGTCAACATTTGACCCTGCTGTTTGGCACGCTGCTGCCGGGTCTGCTGATCGGGCTGCCGGTGGGCATCGGCCTCTGGCGTCGGCCGCGCTGGCAGGCCCCGGTGTTCACCTTTCTCAATGTTATTCAAACCATTCCCTCCGTCGCGCTCTTTGGTCTGCTGATCGCGCCGCTGGCTGGCCTCGCCCGCCATTTTCCCGGGCTGGCTGAACGCGGTATTTCCGGCACCGGGATGACGCCCGCGCTGATTGCGCTGGTGCTGTATGCGTTACTGCCGCTGGTTCGCGGGGTGGTTACCGGTTTACAGCAGGTACCGCGCGATGCGCTGGAGAGCGCTGCGGCGATGGGGATGAGCGGCGCGCAGCGCTTCTGGCACGTGCAGCTGCCGCTGGCGCTGCCGGTTCTGCTACGCAGTCTGCGGGTGGTGAGCGTGCAAACCGTCGGCATGGCGGTGGTCGCGGCCCTGATCGGCGCCGGCGGGTTTGGTGCGCTGGTGTTCCAGGGGCTGTTGAGCAGCGCGCTGGATCTGGTACTGCTGGGGGTGATTCCGACGATTGCGCTGGCGGTGGTCGTCGACGCGCTGTTTGCGCTGTGGGGGGCATTATTGAAAGGAGAGGCGGGTGATTGAATTTGACGGGGTGAACAAATCCTTCGCCGGGCTGCCGGCGGTGAAAAACCTGAACCTGCACCTGCGCGAAGGCGCGTTCTCGGTCCTGATCGGCACCTCCGGCTCGGGGAAATCGACCACCCTGAAAATGATTAACCGGCTGGTCGAGCATGACAGCGGCACCATCCGTTTTGCCGGGCAGGATATTCGCCAGCAGCCGGTGCTGACGTTGCGTCGACGGATGGGCTACGCCATTCAGTCTATCGGCCTGTTTCCGCACTGGACGGTCGCGCAGAACATCGCCACCGTCCCACAATTGCAAAAATGGCCGGCGCGCAAAATCACCGCGCGCATTGACGAATTAATGGCGCTGCTGGGGCTGGAGCCGACGCTGCGGGCGCGCTATCCGCATCAGCTCTCCGGCGGACAGCAGCAGCGCGTTGGCGTGGCGCGGGCGCTGGCGGCCAATCCTGAAGTCCTGCTGATGGACGAACCGTTTGGCGCGCTGGATCCGGTGACCCGGGAGGCGCTTCAGCAGGAGATGATCCGCATCCATCGGCTGCTCGGGCGGACGATTGTGCTGGTGACCCACGATATTGATGAAGCGTTGCGGCTGGCGGATCACCTGGTGCTGATGGACGGCGGCGAGGTGGTGCAGCAGGGGACGCCGCTGCAGATGCTGCTTGAGCCTGAAAATACCTTCGTCGAGACTTTTTTTGGCCGCAGCGAACTGGGCGTCCGGCTGCTGTCGCTGCGCGGGGTGGGCGACTATCTGCGGCGCGATGAACGGCTTACCGGCGATACGCTGAACGTCGCGATGACGCTGCGCGAAGCGCTGTCGCAGTTTATTGCCCATCGCTGCGAAGTATTGCCGGTCGTGGATGAACAGGGGCAAGCGTGCGGGACGCTGCATTTTGCCGATCTGCTCGGCGAGGAGGTGCGGCATGCGCGTACTTCGTGATCCGCTGCTGTGGCTGCTGGCGCTGTTTATCGCCATTTTGCTGCTGCTGCCTTACAGTACGCCGCTGTTCAGCGCGCTGTTTCCCGATCTGCCGCGCCCGGTGTATCAGCAGGAGAGTTTTGTCGCCCTGACTTTTGCCCATTGTTGGCTGGTGGCGTTTTCCAGCCTGGCGGCGACGGCGGTGGGCGTCGGGGCCGGGGTAGCGGTGACGCGTCCCGCAGGCCGCGAGTTTCGTCCATTGGTGGAGACCATTGCCGCGATGGGGCAAACGTTCCCGCCGGTGGCGGTGCTGGCGATTGCCGTTCCGGTGCTGGGGTTTGGCTGGCAGCCGGCGCTGATTGCGCTGGCGCTGTATGGCATATTGCCGGTCCTGCAGGGGACCCTGGCCGGACTGAGCGCCGTGCCGCCGGGGGTCGTGAGTATCGCTAAAGGGATGGGCATGACGGGCTGGCAGAGACTTATCCGCGTGGAGCTGCCGCTGGCCGCACCGGTGATGCTGGCCGGTATCCGCACCTCGACCATCGTCAATATCGGTACGGCGACCATTGCGTCAACGGTCGGGGCGAATACGCTCGGCACGCCTATCGTTATCGGCCTGAGCGGATTTAATACCGCCTATGTTATTCAGGGGGCGCTACTGGTGGCGCTGGCGGCGATTATCGTCGACCGCGGCTTTGAACGGTTGCACCGGCGAATCAGCCGACACCACCGCGCACAATAAACGAGTAACCGGCCAGCATGACGCCGCCGATGCCGCTGATGGCCATGAATAAGAAGAGGGTGATAACCGCAATTTTCGCTGGCTTCATAACAGGCTCCTGATGTTAACGGAGGGATTATACGGTGAAGCACAGGTGTTAATGAAACATTAATTGCTATTTAGCCAGATAACGTGACCCTGCTGCTGCCAGGCCTGGAGCTGCTCTTGCTGCGCGAGGGTCGGCGTTTCGCCGCACCAGACCAGCAGGGTGCTGTCAGGAAACAGATCGGGGCGAATCTGCGTCAGAGAGTGGGGGAGGACATCGACCCGCCAGCCTTGTTCGCAGGCGATCCAGCCCTCCAGCCACAGCCGCGTGGTATCGTTGACATTCCAGCCGAGCACCAGCGCATGGCTGCCCGGACGTTTCCAGGCGCTGGCGAGGCTATGCGCGACATGGTTGATCAGAATCCCGTCGAGGATGC
Organism: Klebsiella sp. Lac1; assembly: GCF_009825425.1. NCBI lineage: Bacteria > Pseudomonadati > Pseudomonadota > Gammaproteobacteria > Enterobacterales > Enterobacteriaceae > Klebsiella > Klebsiella sp. Lac1. Next base: position 2,759,696 of record NZ_VJZJ01000001.1, on the reverse strand, counting down.
TGCGCAAGGCGCTAAGCGTCGGCTGCGGGCTGAGCAGGCGGTGGCGTAAGGGGATAAACAGATGGTTGACCAGGGTCAGCGCCGTATAACTATGGTTGCGCTCTTTGATCCACAGCCGTAAACGCGAGTAGTTGCCGTCGTGGAGATACCCCAGCAGAATCTCCTGCTGCTGCCGCCAGCCGTCTTCTTCTCCGCTGATGTTGTCGTTAAGCAAGGTTTTGACCTTACTCACCTGAACGCCGGAATCAATCCAGCGCTTAATCTCGCGGATACGGTCAATTTCCTGCTCGTTAAACAGGCGATGCCCGCCGTCGGTGCGCTGCGGTTTCAGCAATCCATAGCGCCGTTGCCAGGCGCGAAGCGTTACGGGATTGATGTCACAAAGCTGAGCCACTTCACCAATCGTATAAAGCGCCATATATCCCCTCCCGCAAAGTCTCCCCTATAACTGTAGAAGCTGTTTACGGAAGAGGAAATATTCGCTTATTTTTTGTTCATTTAGTCGGCGAAAGGCGGGCAAGAAGTGTGATCCTGACCATGATTTGTGATTTTCTTGTAGTGCTTCAAAGAAAGTGATGACCGGGCAGTGTATGTTACGCGCTTTCGAGTGAAGCGTGGTCTGTGGGTATGTACGAGTTTGATCTGGTGTTGCTGCTGCTTCAGCAGATGTGCGTGTTTTTGGTCATCGCGTGGCTGATGAGCAAGACGCGGCTGTTCATCCCGCTGATGCAGGTTACCGTTCGCTTACCGCATAAGCTGCTGTGCTACGTGACCTTCTCCATTTTTTGCATTATGGGGACCTATTTCGGTCTGCATATCGAAGACTCGATCGCCAATACCCGCGCCATCGGCGCCGTGATGGGTGGCCTGCTCGGCGGCCCGGTCGTTGGCGGCCTGGTGGGGTTGACCGGCGGTCTGCATCGCTACTCCCTCGGCGGCATGACGGCATTAAGCTGCATGGTTTCGACGATTGTCGAAGGGCTGCTGGGTGGCCTGGTCCACAGCGTGCTGGTCAAACGCGGGCGCCCGGATAAGGTCTTCAGCCCGCTCACCGCCGGCGCGATCACCTTCTTTGCCGAGCTGGTGCAGATGATGATCATTTTGCTGATCGCCCGCCCGTTTCAGGACGCGCTGCATCTGGTGCAAAGCATCGCCGCGCCGATGATGGTCACCAACACCGTGGGCGCCGCGCTGTTTATGCGTATCCTGCTCGATAAGCGGGCGATGTTTGAGAAATACACCTCGGCGTTTTCCGCCACTGCGCTCAAGGTGGCGGCTTCGACCGAGGGGATCCTGCGCCAGGGGTTCAACGAAGAGAACAGCATGAAGGTGGCGCAGGTGCTTATTCAGGAGCTTGATATCGGCGCGGTCGCCATCACCGATCGCGACAAGCTGCTGGCGTTCACCGGTATTGGCGACGACCACCATCTGCCGGGCAAGCCTATCTCTTCTTCCTATACGCAAAAAGCGATTGATAGCGGCGAAGTGGTGTATGCCGACGGCAATGAGGTTCCTTACCGCTGTTCCATTCATCCCGGCTGCAAGCTGGGGTCGACGCTGGTTATCCCGCTGCGCGGCGAAAACCAGCGGGTGATCGGCACTATCAAGCTGTATGAAGCGAAAAACCGCCTGTTCAGCTCCATCAACCGCACGCTCGGGGAGGGGATAGCCCAGCTGCTGTCGGCGCAAATCCTCGCCGGGCAGTATGAGCGGCAGAAGGCGCTGCTGACGCAATCGGAGATCAAGCTGCTTCACGCGCAGGTGAATCCCCATTTTCTGTTTAATGCATTGAATACCCTGAAGGCGGTGATTCGCCGCGACAGCGATCAGGCCGGGCAACTGGTGCAGTACCTGTCGACCTTTTTCCGCAAGAATCTGAAACGGCCGTCGGAGTTTGTGACGCTGGCGGATGAGATTGAGCACGTGAATGCCTATCTGCAAATTGAGAAAGCGCGTTTCCAGGCCAATTTACAGATTCAGATGCTGGTGCCCGACACGCTGGCTCACCATCAGCTGCCGGCGTTTACGCTGCAGCCCATTGTTGAAAACGCCATTAAACACGGCACGTCGCAGCATCTCGGGGTAGGGGAAATTACCATTCGCGCCAGCCAGTACGAGCGCTGGCTGCAATTAGATATTGAGGATAACGCCGGCCTGTACCAGGACAATCCCAACGCCAGCGGGCTGGGAATGAGTCTGGTTGACCGCCGGTTACGGGCGCGTTTCGGCGCTGACTGCGGCATTACCGTGACCTGTGAAGCGGAACGTTTCACCCGCGTCACGCTGCGACTGCCTCTGGAGGAGAGCGCGTGTTAAAAGTGTTGATAGTTGATGATGAGCCGCTGGCACGAGAAAATCTGCGGGTTTTGCTGGAGTCCGCCAGCGACATGGAGATAGTCGGGGAGTGCGCCAACGCGGTTGAGGCGATTGGCGCGGTGCACAAGCTGCGCCCGGACGTGCTGTTTCTCGACATTCAGATGCCGCGCATCAGCGGCCTGGAAATGGTCGGGATGCTCGACCCTGAACACCGGCCTTACATCGTGTTTCTCACCGCCTTCGACGAGTATGCGGTGAAGGCGTTCGAAGAGCATGCGTTTGATTATCTGCTGAAACCCATCGAGGCGCCGCGGCTGGAAAAGACCCTGGCGCGCCTGCGCCAGGAGCGCAGTCTGCAGGATATCTCGTTGCTCGACGATACCCAGCAGGCGCTGAAATATATTCCCTGCACCGGTCACAGCCGGATCTGGCTGCTGCAGATGGAGGATGTCGCCTTTGTCAGTAGCCGAATGAGCGGAATTTATGTTACCGACCGCGAGGGGAAGGAGGGGTTCACGGAGCTGACCTTACGCACCCTTGAGAGCCGGACGCCGCTGCTGCGCTGTCATCGGCAGTATCTGGTGAATATGGCCCACCTGAAAGAGATTCGCCTTGAGGAAAACGGCCAGGCGGAGCTGCTGATGCGGGCCGGACAAACCGTGCCGGTGAGCCGCCGCTACTTAAAAAGTCTGAAAGAGGCGATTGGTCTGTAAAACGACGGAATCATGGTAGACTTAGCGCCAGCATTTTTCATCATGAAGGCATTATGATCAGTAACGATATTTTACGTAGCCTGCGCTACATCCTGAAAACTAATAATAACGACCTGGCGCGCATTTTTGCGCTGGGCGATTCCGTCGTCAGCGCAGAGCAGCTGGTACCGTGGCTGAAAAAGGAGGACGAAGAGGGCTTCCAGCGCTGCCCGGACATTATGCTGTCGCTCTTCCTCAACGGCCTGATCTATGACAAACGTGGCAAAGACGAGGCGGCCCCGCCGCTGGCGGTTGAGCGTCGGGTGAATAACAATATCGTGCTGAAAAAGCTGCGCATCGCCTTCTCCCTGAAGACCGATGATATTCTTGCCATTATGACCCAGCAGAAGTTTCGCGTTTCGATGCCGGAAATCACCGCCATGATGCGCGCGCCGGAGCATAAGAATTTCCGTGAATGCGGCGATCAGTTCCTGCGCTATTTCCTGCGCGGGCTGACCGAGCGCGTCCACGCTAAGCCCTGAATTTACCCCCGCTTCATTCCCGGCTCGCGCTGCGCTTAGCCGGGCTACAGATTACAGCCATCTGCGGTCGGTAGCCCGGGTAAGGCGTTGACGCCGCGACCCGGGAAAACCTGCCGCTTCAGGCTATCTTCCCGGCTCGCGCTGCGCTCAGCCGGGCTACGGGTTACAGCCGTTTGCGGTCGGTAGCCCGGGTAAGGCGTTGACGCCGCGACCCGGGAAAGCCCGCCGCTTCAGGCTACCTTCCCGGCTCGCGCTGCGCTCAGCCGGGCTACGGATTACAGCCGTTTGCGACCCGGGAATACTCTGCGGTCTACTTCACTTCCTGGAATCCCTGCTCTTTAAGCAATTTCTCTGACTCCGCCATCGAGACCTCCTTGAGCGCGCAGTTGGTGAACATCGACCCCGGCAGCTTACACAGTTCGCTAATCTGAGCCTGGGTAAAATCAACGCTGAGATGCTCCAGGGCATAGCTGTCTTGATAATCGATGCGCTGTTCCACACCCTTTACATGGTGATAAACGTTGCTCATCTGCTCGATCAACGCCTGCGCCTGCTCTTTACTGGCGGCACCGATACTCTGATAGGGGATGGTGTTATTCGCATCCTGACGCAGCACTTTGTCACCGGTGTAATGGTAGGTAAAACTCAGTTCGACGCCGTTGGCGGTACGGGTGAAGGTTTTGCTCTCTTCTTTTGGGTTATCGCAGCCCGAGAGGCCGACAACCAGCAGGCAGACCGCCACAGCGGCCGCCAGCTTGCGGTAAAGTTTCATCGCAGTCCTTATGTTGGTCATGAGGGGCGTCGCGTTTATCAGACGATATGTCGATTGATTATTGTCACGATTGCCGTCGCGCGCAATGCGCAGAGGGTGGCAGAATCGTCCGGCGGAGGGGGCGAAAGGACGAAAAAAAAGCGCTGCCGGAGCAGCGCTTGATGCGGGATTATTTTACCTGCTGACCCGGCTGGGCGCCGCTGTCAGGGCTTAACAGGAAGATATCCTTCCCGCCAGGACCTGCCGCCATCACCATCCCTTCCGAGATGCCGAAGCGCATTTTACGCGGCGCCAGGTTGGCGACCATCACCGTCAGGCGACCGATCAACGCCTGCGGATCCGGGTAGGCGCTGCGAATGCCGGAGAAGACATTACGTTTCTCGCCGCCCAGATCGAGGCTCAGGCGCAGCAGCTTGTCAGAACCGTCGACAAATTCGGCGTTTTCAATCAGCGCGATGCGCAGATCGACTTTGGCGAAATCGTCAAAGGTGATGGTGTCCTGAATCGGATCGTCCGCCAGCGGGCCGGTGACCGGCGCGGCGGTGGCTTTCACCTCTTCTTTCGAGGCTTCCACCAGGGCTTCAACCTGCTTCATCTCGATGCGGTTGTACAGCGCCTTGAAGGTGTTGACCTTATGCGACAGCAGCGGCTGCTGAATAGCATCCCAGCTCAGTTCGCTGTTGAGGAACGCTTCGGCGCGCGCGGCCAGCTGCGGCAGAACCGGTTTCAGCCAGGTCATCAGCACGCGGAACATATTCAGACCCATGGTGCAGATGGCCTGCAGGTCAGCATCGCGGCCTTCCTGTCTGGCGACCACCCACGGGGCCTGCTCATCAACGTAGCGGTTAGCCACGTCGGCCAGCGCCATGATTTCACGGATGGCTTTGCCGAATTCGCGGCTTTCCCACGCTTCGCCAATGCTTGCTGCCGCATCGGTGAAGGTTTTGTACAGCGCCGGATCGGCCAGCTCAGCGGACAGCATGCCGTCGAAACGCTTATTGATAAAACCGGCGTTGCGCGAGGCGAGGTTAACCACTTTGTTAACGATATCGGCGTTCACGCGCTGGACGAAATCTTCCAGGTTAAGGTCGATATCATCAATGCGGGAAGAGAGCTTGGCGGTGTAGTAATAGCGCAGGCTATCGGCGTCAAAATGGTTCAGCCAGGTGCTGGCCTTGATAAAGGTGCCGCGTGATTTGGACATCTTGGCACCGTTGACCGTCACGTAGCCATGAACGAACAGGTTGGTCGGCTTGCGGAAACCGCTGCCTTCCAGCATCGCCGGCCAGAACAGGCTGTGGAAGTAGACGATATCTTTGCCGATAAAGTGATACAGCTCGGCATCGGAGTCTTTCTTCCAGTAGGCGTCAAAGCTTTCGCTATCGCCGCGTTTGTCGCACAGGTTTTTGAAGGAGCCCATGTAGCCGATCGGCGCATCCAGCCAGACGTAGAAATATTTGCCCGGCGCGTTGGGAATTTCGAAGCCAAAGTACGGCGCGTCGCGGGAAATGTCCCACTGCTGCAGGCCGGATTCGAACCACTCCTGCATTTTGTTCGCCACCTGTTCCTGCAGCGCGCCGCTGCGGGTCCACGCCTGCAGCATTTCGCTAAAGGACGGCAGGTCGAAGAAGAAGTGCTCGGATTCACGCATCACCGGGGTGGCGCCGGACACCACGGATTTCGGGTCGATCAGCTCGGTCGGGCTGTAGGTCGCGCCGCACACTTCGCAGTTATCGCCATACTGATCCGCTGATTTACACTTCGGACAGGTACCTTTTACGAAACGGTCCGGCAGGAACATGCCTTTTTCCGGATCGTAAAGCTGAGAGATGGTGCGGTTTTTGATAAACCCGTTCTCTTTCAGGCGGCCGTAGATCAGCTCAGACAGCTCGCGGTTCTCGTTGCTGTGCGTCGAGTGGTAGTTGTCATAGCTGATATCAAAGCCCGCAAAATCGGTCTGATGCTCCTGACTCATTTCGCCAATCATCTGCTCCGCAGAGATGCCAAGCTGCTGAGCCTTCAGCATGATCGGCGTGCCGTGGGCGTCGTCGGCGCAGATGAAGTTGACCTCGTTGCCGCGCATTCGCTGGTAACGGACCCAGACATCAGCCTGGATGTGCTCCAGCATGTGGCCGAGGTGGATTGAGCCGTTAGCGTACGGCAGCGCGCACGTTACCAGAATTTTCTTCGCGACTTGAGTCATAGTGGGCATTACATCTTCTGTTGTAAAAAGGGCTTTTGATATTACCAAAAGGGCACTGGGTGCGCCATAAATGGCTGACCATATATGGATAATCTCAGCTGTGATAAACTCAGTAATTACTGAAAGCCTCTCATAACAACAAAGGAGTCGGGATGAATTCGCAATCCCAGGCCAAATCCCCCGAACGTCTACGCGCGATGGTCGCCGGAACGTTGGCTAATTTCCAGCACCCCACTTTGCAGCATAATCTCACCGCGCTGAAAGCACTGCACCACGTCGCCTGGCTCGACGATACCGTGCATATCGAGATCCAGATGCCGTTCGTCTGGCACAGCGCTTTTGAAGATTTAAAAGAGCAATGTAGCGCCGACCTGCTGCGCATTACTGGCGCGCAGGCGATTGACTGGAAGCTGTCGCACAACATCGCCACGTTGAAGCGGGTAAAAAATCAGCCGGGCGTCAACGGGGTCAAAAATATTATTGCCGTCAGCTCCGGCAAAGGTGGGGTGGGTAAATCCTCCACGGCGGTGAACCTGGCGCTGGCGCTGGCCGCGGAAGGGGCCAAGGTCGGGATCCTTGATGCCGATATTTATGGCCCGTCGATTCCCACCATGCTGGGGGCGGAAGATCAGCGGCCTACCTCGCCAGACGGCACCCATATGGCGCCGATTATGAAATTTGGCCTCGCCACCAACTCCATCGGCTACCTGGTGACCGACGATAACGCCATGGTATGGCGCGGTCCGATGGCCAGCAAGGCGCTGCTGCAGATGCTGCAGGAGACGCTGTGGCCGGATCTGGATTACCTGGTGCTGGATATGCCGCCGGGCACTGGCGACATTCAGCTGACGCTGGCGCAGAATATCCCGGTCACCGGCGCGGTGGTGGTGACGACGCCGCAGGATATCGCGCTGATCGATGCGAAAAAAGGCATCGTGATGTTTGAGAAGGTGGACGTTCCGGTACTGGGCATCGTCGAAAACATGAGCATGCATATTTGCAGCAACTGCGGTCACCATGAGCCGATTTTCGGCACCGGCGGCGCCGAAAAACTGGCGGAGCAATATCACACTCAGCTGCTGGCCCAGCTGCCGCTGCACATCAATCTGCGCGAAGACCTGGATAACGGTAAGCCGACCGTGGTCGCCCGTCCGGAGAGCGAGTTCAGCGAAATTTACCGTCAGCTGGCGGGGCGCGTTGCGGCCCGACTCTACTGGCAGGGGGAAGTGATTCCCGGTGAGATTGCCTTCCGCGCGGTTTAACGCCGCCCTATGACAAACGCCCTGTGTTTCGCTATCCGTTATGGACAGAAGAAACGCAGGGCGTTTGCGTTAGCGCGATATCTGGCGGCAATTAGTGCTGATAGAAGATCTCGCCATCGTAAATTTTGACAATTTTGCCTTCAGGTTCGGTGACCAGCACGTAGCTACCGCCCATGTAGGTCCAGTGACTATTGGCTTCCGGGGCGGGCAGATTGCGCAACTGCCACTGTTTAATGGTGTATTCCGGGGTCATATATAACGCGGGTACGGTATCGCCGACGCGAAACTGCTGGAAGTCCGAAGTGACCCCGTCCAGTTCATATTTCTGCAGTTCAGCGGCGGAAGCCGCCCAAACGCTACTGGTGCAGGCCAACAGTGCGCCCAGCAGCATCATTTTTGTTTTACGCATAATTTCCTCATTATTATCCTGGATTACCCTGGACACAAAATTGCAGCCTCGTATCATTCCTGAAGCATGGCCGGGAAGGCAAGCGTTGGTTGCGTTAAAAATGTAAGAAAACGATGGGCCGGTTGCCTGATTTGGCGCTGAGCGGCTGTTTTGAGAACAATCCGGGTAACAGGATTCGGGAGTCGATATGTTCAGACTGGAAGATCTGACGCTATTTGTTCGGGCGGCGGCGCTGGGTAGCTTCAGCGATGCGGCGCGGGAGGTCGGGCAGCAGCCGGCGCAGGTGAGTGCGGCGATTAAGCGCCTGGAGACCACGCTCAATATTCGTCTTTTCGCGCGCTCCACCCGCAGCTTACGTCTGACGCCCGAAGGGGAAACCTGGCTGCCCTACGCCACCCAGATGCTGGATACGCTGCATGCCGGGCTGCAAAAAATTCAGGTCCCTGATGATGAGGTCCGCGGGACGTTGCAAATTGCGGTGCCCTCCGACCTGGGGCGCAATCTGCTGCTGAACGTCTTTCGCGCCTTCCGCCAGCGGCACCCGGCGCTGAAACTGCGCATTCTCTTTTCCGACCATCGGACCGATGTGTTTAAAGATCCGGTCGACGTGGCCTTTCGCTATGGCGACAACGACGACTCCTCGTTTATTTCCCTCCCCGTGGCGCCGGAAAACCGACGGGTGCTGGTGGCTTCTCCGCAGTGGATTGCCAGGCACGGCGATCCGCAAACGCCGGAGGCGCTGGCGCAACACAATGCGCTACTGTACGTGCTGCGCGGCAGGCAGTTCGATCGCTGGACCTTAAGTCTCAACGGCGTGGTTGAACATATGCAGGTCTCCGGCGCCATCATCAGCGACGACGCCGAGGTGATTCGCCGCCTCGCCATTGCGGGGGAGGGCTTTGCCTATAAGTCTGCGCTGGATGTCAGCGACGATATTCGCGCCGGGCGCCTGCAGGTGCTACTGCCGCACTATCAGGGAGACCGCGTCCCGCTCAATATGATTTGTCCGCACCGCAAGCAGCTTTCTGCGGCGGTGCGGTTGCTCTATGAAGAGGTCAAAGCGCACTGTGAAACGGTGCAGGCTGACGCGCTACGCGGGCCTGTAGACGCTTAGTGCTTCACCAGGGTGGCGAAATAATAGACCAGCGGAACGGCGAGGATCCATAAACCGAGCGGGATTTCTCGCCACTTTCCGGCAACCGTTTTAATCATGATGTAAAACAGCAGCCCGCCGGCGATACCGGTGCCGAAGCTGTTGGCAATCAGGGTGATCATCACCATCATTAATACCGGCAGCCCGTCGGTGAAGCTGGAGAGATCGACTTTGCGCAGGCCGCTGAACATGTTGAGGCCAATCAGGATCAGCGCTGGAGCGGTGGCCTCTTTTGGGATCATCAGGGCGATCGGCGTAAACAGCAGCATCAGCAGGAACATCACCGCCGCGGCCAGCGCGGTGAGCCCGGTTTTGCCACCCGCTTCGGCGGCGGCGGAAGATTCGATCAGCGCGGTCGCCGCCGGGATCCCCAGCCACGGGCCGATGGCCGCCGCAATCGAGTCGACCATAAACGGCCGGTTGATGTGCGGCATATTGCCTTCTTCATCCAGCAGTCCCGCTTCGCCGCCCACCGCCAGCGTGGTGCCCATGGTGGAGAAAAACTCAGAGGCGAAAAAGACAAACAGGAACGGCAGGAAAGCAATATTCAGCGCACCCAGCATATCGACGTGGCCGAAGACCGGCGCCAGCGAGTGCGGCATCGCGATAAAGCTGTCCGGCAGATGGGTGACCCCCGCCGGAATCCCCACCAGGGTGGCAAACAGAATCGCCCATAAAATGGCGCCCGGTATGCGCCGCGCCTGGAGCGCAATGGCCAGAAACAGGCCGCACAGCGCCACCAGCGCGCCGGGAGACAAGAAATCACCCAGCATCAGGGCATTGGTTTTGGCATTCGCCAGCACCAGGCCAGCATTGCGAAAACCGAGCACCGCCACAAACAGCCCGATAGAGGCCGTCAGCCCCAGTTTGATCGACTGGGGAACCGAACGGGTGACCACTTCGCGCAGGCCGAATTTGGTTAACAGAAAGAACAGAATGCCTGACCAGCAGGCGATGCCGAGGCCAGTCTGCCAGCCGATCCCTTCGCTACCGGCCAGCGTGACGCCTACCAGCACCGAGCCGCCGATGCCTGGACCAACGATAAACGGCAGGTTAGCGTAAAACGCCATCAGCAGCGTACTGGCGACGAAAACCAGAATCGTTCCCGTGGTGACGGCGCCTTTGTCCATGCCGCCCGCCGCCAGCAGGCCGGGGATGACCACCAGCAGATAGGCGGCGGCGAGAAAGCCGGTGACCCCCGCGAGGCACTCGGTACGTAGCGTGCTGCCGCGCGAGCGCAGGGCAAAACGGCGCTCCAGCCAGCTTCCTTGTGTTGCGGTGTGCAGTGTGTTGTCGGCCATGCTCAGGCTCCCCGGTGATTATTGTTGTGAGGGTTGGTGGCCGGGGTTTCCCGGCAGTCTATCAGCGGTTCGACAATCTGGCGGGTGGTGCCGTCGGTCAAACCTAAATCGGTCAAATGGGGGCCGGCATTGCAGGCGAGGCAGGTTCCCTCGATGGCCTTAAATACCCGGTAGGGCGGCTCCCAGTCGGCAATTTCTGCGCTCAGGTCGCGTAATTCGCCGAACTGCCGCGCCAGCTCCGCCGCTGGAAGTTCGGAAAGCATGCCGGCAATTGGCATCGCCACATGGGCGAGAATGGCCCCCTGGCGGGAGAGCGCCATCCCGCCGCCGGAGGCAATCAGCCGGTTGGCGGCCAGCGCCATATCCTCCGCGCTGCGTCCCAGCACCACCAGATTGTGTGAATCGTGCGAGTAGCTGGTGGCGATAGCGCCGCGCAGCTCACCCCAGCCTTCAAGCAGGGCGATTTGCGGCGTCGCCTGATGGCGACCGTGGCGATGCTTCACCCAAATCAGGCTAAATCCCTCCGGCAGCTGAACTTCGCCGTGGCGCACCTGCACCTCGACCTCTCCCCACTGCGTAAAGCGCGCGCCGCGAATATGCCGCAGGCGGGCAATGCCGTGGACAATACCGGGTACCCGTAGCACAAAATCATCCGCGCTCAGCGGCGCCAGACGCAGCGTATTGCGCGGCGGGGTGACCCCCTCGGCGGCAGGAATGGACAGCAGCAGCGCGCCGTCGCGGGCGACCAGTTTCCCGGCAACGTACACTTCACGGGCCTTGAGCTTCTCCAGCGAATCAAAGACCACCAGGTCGGCGCGGCGACCGGCGGCAATCAGCCCTGAATCGTGACGCTGCAGGCGAATGGCGGCGTTCAGCGTGGCGAAACGCAGGACGTCGGTGGCGGCGAGACCGTGTTCAATCAGCAGGTTGAGCAGGGCGATAATGCCGCCTTTTTCCAACAGCAGATCCGGCGGCACATCGTCGGTGCACACCGTTATCTGCGAGGAGAGGTGCGGCAGGGTTTTCAGGGCCTTGACGATATCCGGCAGCAGATACGGGTGCGAGCCGCGAATTTCGAGGGTCAAGCCGGCGCGCAGCTTTTCCAGCGCGTCTTCCGCGGAGGTCAGCTCATGATCGGAGGTGACGCCCGCCGCGAGGTAGGCCTGGAGATCGGCACCGCTCAGCCCGCGGGCATGGCCTTCAATCAACTTGCCGCTGTCGAGACCGGCCTGAACAATCTCCTGCATGCGGGCGCTGCCGTTAAGCACGCCATGCATGTCCATGACTTCCGCCACGCCGCGTACTTCCGGCCATGCCAGCATGGTCGCCATCTCCGCCCCGGCAAAATCGGCGCCGGACATTTCCAGCCCCGGTGTCGAGGGCACGCTGGAGGGGGCGGCGACCATTACCTGTAGCGGCAGGTGGCGGCTGGCGGCGATGGCATAGCGCACGCCTTCGACTCCGAGGACGTTGGCCAGCTCATGCGGGTCCCAGAAGACCGCCGTGGTGCCCTGGGCGAGGACAATTTCCGCGTAGCGCTCGGGAGGGAGGTGGGAACTTTCGAGATGGACATGGGTATCCATTAGCCCCGGCGACAGATAGGCGCCATCCAGCGCATGGCGCTGGTGGGCATCGGCGCGGCTGCCGCGCGGGTGCACGCTGGCGATCATTTCGCCGGTGATGCCGACATCGGCTTCGCGGACTTCGCCGGTGACCATGTCGACTATCTGCGCCCCGGTCAGGAGCAGGTCAAAAGGTATTTCACCCCGGGCGGCCATGACGGCGCGGCGGCGGTTTTCAGCATTGCTGGACATAACAACTCCGGCACAAGGATAATGGGGCTACTCTAGGGGCACGGCAAACGTTTGCCCAGATGAATAAATTTATCACCCGATAAGCCCGGGTTATTCTGCCCGATTACCCTTAGCGAAGAATAAGATGACCGAACCGTGGCAGCGCCTGCCTGCGCTTTCTCTTAAACAGCTGCAGTACTTTGTTACCCTGGCGGAGCTGCGTCATTTTACCGATACCGCCAGTCGTCTGGCCATCAGCCAACCGGCGTTGAGCAGCGCGCTGCGGCAAATCGAAACGGTGCTGGGCGGCAAGCTGGTGAACCGCACCGCCTCGTCGGTCACGCTGACCGAACTGGGCGCCGCCATTCTGCCGCACGCCCGGCGCGTGCTGAGCGTGGCCCAGCTGGCGTTTCATGATATGGAACAGATCGTGGCGGCTGGCGGCGATGGTACCGTGCGCATTGGTCTGGTGCCTTCGGTGAGCTCGCTGCTCTTTCCACTGCTGCCGCAGGTGCTGGCGCAAACTTTTCCCCGCCTGCGGGTCGAGTTCCACGATCAGACCAATGATGCGCTGGTGCGTGAGCTGCAAAGCGGGCAGATTGATTTCGGTATCGGCGCCATCGACAGTTCGCTACCCGCCGCGTTACAGGTCTACCCGCTGCGTGAAGACCCGTTTGTGGCAGTGCTGCATGGTGACGATCCGCTGGCAGATCAGCCGCACCTGCCGTGGAAACTTCTGGCCGGACGCGATATTGCGGTGTTCTCGAAGGGGAATATCCAGCGGCTGGTTGGTGCGCTGGCGGAGAGCCATCGTCTGACGCTGAACACGCGTTTTCAGGTGGACTATATTGAAACGTTGTATGGCCTGGTGCGCTCGCGTCTGGCGATTGCCATCCTGCCCGAACTGTATACCACCCATCTGCAGGATCCGGTGCTGAAAATCGCGCAGCTCCAGCAGCCGGCGCTGGCGCGGACCGTGGCGTTAATGCGCGGGCCGCAGCCATTGCCGCCGCTGATTGAGCAGTGCTTTACGCTGCTGCTCAATTCGCTACGCGAGTCGTCCGCGCGGTTCAGGGCAGATGCCTGATCAGCACGTCTATCGTCAGATGATTAATATACTCCAGCGAATGAGATGCCATCACTCCCAGCAGGCGGTTGCGGTGCCCGGCGATAATCAGGTCGATCCCCCGCTGATTTACGCAGGCTTCGACATCTTCAAAACGGCGGGTGGTGACCAGCGACAGGGTTTGCACCGGCAGTGAGACGCTGGCCGCCAGTTCATTGAGCAGCACTTTCGCCTGCAGCACCTCCTGAGACACGTCATCATTCAGCAGGCTGTCGGAAACGTAATTCAGCGTCCGATAGTCGGTGCTGATATGGGCGAGCGTGATGCGCATAGCGTTCTCTTCCGCCATTCTGGCTGCATGCTGGAGCAGCGGAACGCCGTCCTGGCTGCTGTTAATCAGCACCAGGGCATGATGATAAACGGGCATAGCCGTACCTCGAGATATGAGTAACTGAAAACACGGGCCCCTGAGGTTAATTTTGTGCCCGCCTGGACCTGAAAGCAAACGGATAAATGGCTAATGGCAGAACCACTCAGCATTATTTACATTTATTCCCTTTATCTTCACTTTCTTATGTGATTAATGGAAACCATTGCGAGTTGCAAATTTTTTAAAAAAATAGCCAGGTGTATGCCCTGTGGTTTTTATTTCCCCTTTCAATTAACGGCGGAAAATATAAAACTACTAACAGCATAAATAATAAAGCAACACCAGTGATGGATATTATCATCTTGACACGTAACCAATCTTTGAACTCACCGGGATAACGTATAGCGCTGATGGGGCCCTCACTCTGCCGTCGCCTTAAATGACGCTGAGGTTCTGTTACCCGCGGCGGATCCAATCCGGGTGAAAGTCATATAAACTACGCAATGAAAACAGACCTGCATCCATTCTGGATATTTACCCTAAGGCGATCATACGATGATTAAACGTATCAGAATATGTCAGTCCGTCGTCGTTTCCTTGAGCGGAATAATATTACTTTTCGCTACTAGCGCGCAGGCTTCCGGCGACCGCCGCGTTGTTCGACCACCACAGCTGTCGCAACCTGTTTGTACGACCCTCTCACCGGAAGCGCATCAGAGCAGCACCAGCGTACAGCACCGTCTGCAGCAGGCTCTGAACCAATGTCCCGCAGGTCAGGCCGTACGCCTGACCTCTGGTCCGCAGGGCAATACGTTCAAAAGTGGTCCGTTACAAATACCCTCTGGCGTATTTCTGCGACTTGATGCAGGGAGTGTGTTGCTCGCAGATAATGACCCCCGACGCTATGACACAGGACAGGGACATTGTGGAACCATCGACCAGAAAGGGGGCGGCTGCAGGGCTTTTATTTCTATGGTCAACAGCGTCGGCGGCGGGATTGAAGGGGAAGGGACGATTGACGGGCAGGGAGGTGAACGAATAGTCGGTCAGAATGAAACATGGTGGGAAATGGCGCGCCGTGCCCAATCTGTTACCGGCGGCAGGCAGAACGCCCCGAGGTTAATTCAGATAGATGATGCGCATGATATTGTCATTTATGGCGTGCGCCTGCGTCATGCTCCAAACTTTCATATCGTTCTCAACCATGTCCAGGGGGCAACTCTGTGGGGCGTTATTATTGATACGCCTGCGACGGCAAGAAATACGGACGGAATAGACCCCGGCGCCTCGCAGGATGTCACCATTACTCACAGTTTCATTCGTACCGGTGATGACAATATTGCCATCAAAGCCGGAAGCGGGCCTTCACGACACCTGTCCATCACGAACAATCACTTCTATTCAGGGCACGGCATGTCTATCGGAAGTGAGGTGAACGCGGGCGTCAGCGACGTACTGGTACGTAACCTTACGCTTGACGGGACCACATCAGGATTACGTATTAAAAGTGATGCCAGTCGTGGAGGGTTGGTCAGCGATATTCTGTATTCGCACATCTGTATGCGCAACACGCGCTGGCCCGTTTCGTTTGATACCCACTATTCGCCGACAGCTTCCGGTACATCTCTCCCGGAATACCGGAATATTATACTGCGGGATGTCAATGCCAGCGGCGACCGGCCTGCCACGGTCATTCTGCGGGGGTATGACGCTTCACATCCTCTTATGGTCCGGATGGATGGCGTAACATTCAGCCCCGGCACCCAATGGGTAACAGAATTTGCCCGCTTAACATCTGGCGCAAACGGTATACAGCCCTCGCCACCAGCAACCATTAACCCTGTAGCCGCGCATTACTCACCGATTGACTGCTCTGAGCAATGGGTTCCTTTTCCGGCATAGTGGTATTGGCTTCTCACTCAGCGGGCAGGCGCATCTGATAAACCTCCGGCGATAGCGGAGGATATTGATGATCCCGGTTTAAAGAAGCGCCTGGGACACCATCCGGGACACATGCAGGTTTTAACGCTTGTTTGTTGGACTTCCCGCTGGCATTATCCTCAGCAGGGATTAACGCGACGTTAATCGCAAGTATTTGATTTTGATTTAAATGACTCGGGGTGCCCTTCTTCGTGAAGGCTGAGAAATACCCGTACCACCTGATCTGGATAATGCCAGCGTAGGGAAGTCAGAGACCAAAGGGTCGTTGCTTCTTCATCGCCTGGCTGGAGCTAACGATGCAAGCTGAGCCTCTCAATTCCGCGCATATTGCGCATCTGCAACATCTCTTTCGCCATCATTCCCCCCTTGTTCACTGCATGACTAACGATGTGGTACAGACCTTTACTGCCAACGTCCTGCTGGCGGTCGGCGCCTCGCCCGCAATGGTGATTGATCCACAGGAGGCGAGCCAGTTTGCGGCGATAGCGGATGCGCTGCTGATTAACGTCGGAACCTTAACCGTCGATCGTGCGCAGGCAATGCGCGCTGCGGCGCTCAGTGCGCAAAGCGCAGGCAAGCCGTGGGCGCTGGATCCGGTGGCGGTCGGGGCGTTAACTTTGCGCAGCGCGTTTTGTCATGAATTGCTGAGCCTGCAACCGGCCGCCATTCGCGGCAATGCGTCCGAGATTATGGCGCTGGCCGGAATGAGCGGTGGCGGGCGCGGGGTCGATACCACCGATACCGCGGCGGCGGCACTGCCCGCCGCGCAGGCACTGGCGCGGCAGATCAATACCATCGTCGCGGTGACCGGTGAAGTGGATTACATCACCGACGGCCAGAGAACACGTGCGGTTACCGGCGGCGATCGGTTAATGACCCGTGTCGTGGGGACCGGCTGCGCGCTTTCGGCGGTGGTGGCGGCCAGTACCGCCATGCCAGGCGATCGTCTCGAAAACGTCGCCGCCGCCTGCGGCCTGATGAAACAGGCGGGCGGCGCGGCGGCGCACGGCAGAGGACCGGGCAGCTTTATCCCGGCGTTTCTCGACGCGCTGTACGGGGAGAACAACGGATGAAACGCATTAATGCGCTGAGCATCGCCGGTACCGATCCCAGCGGCGGCGCGGGGATCCAGGCCGACCTGAAAACCTTCTCTGCCCTCGGGGCCTACGGCTGTTCGGTGATCACCGCGCTGGTGGCGCAAAACACCCGCGGCGTGCAGTCGGTCTATCGCATCGACCCGGATTTTGTTGCCGCGCAGCTGGATTCGGTATTCAGCGACGTCCGCATCGATACCACGAAAATTGGCATGCTGGCGGAAACGGATATCGTCGAAGCCGTAGCGGAGCGTTTAGCGCGCTATCGGATTAACAACGTTGTCCTGGATACGGTGATGCTGGCGAAAAGCGGCGATCCGCTGCTCCCGGCTTCGGCGGTGGCGACGTTACGCACTCGCCTGCTGCCGCAGGTTTCGCTGATCACGCCGAATCTGCCGGAGGCGGCGGCGCTGCTGGATGCGCCACACGCGCAGAATGAAAAAGAGATGCTGGAGCAGGGGCGGGCGCTGCTGGCGATGGGCTGTGGCGCGGTGCTGATGAAAGGCGGTCATCTCGACAACGCGGAAAGCCCGGACTGGCTGTTTACCCGCGATGGCGAGCAGCGCTTCACCGCGCCGCGCGTCCAGACTAAAAATACCCACGGAACCGGCTGTACGCTCTCCGCGGCGCTGGCGGCGCTGCGCCCACGCTATCGCGACTGGGGAGAGACGGTGGCCGAGGCCAAAGGCTGGCTCTCTGCGGCGCTGGCGCAGGCGGATTCGCTGGAGGTGGGCCACGGTATCGGGCCGGTTCACCATTTCCACGCGTGGTGGTAAGCCTGATATACTGGCGTGAGGATTCTGCCAGGAAAAGATAAATGGAACAGGCGCATACCCGGTTAATTAGCCAGCTTGTTGAACGGATTGCGGCGTCGGATAACGCGCCGCTCTATCTGAAGTTTGCCGACACGATCAAGGATGCCGTGCGCAGCGGCTGGCTGGAAAATGGCAATATTCTTCCCGGTGAACGCGATCTCAGCCAGCTGACCGGCGTATCGCGCATCACCGTACGCAAAGCGCTCCAGTTGCTGGAAGACGAGGGCGTGGTGACCCGCTCGCGGGGTTACGGGACACAAATCAATAATATCTTTGAATATTCGCTGAAAGAAGCGCGCGGATTTACTCAGCAGGTGGTGTTACGCGGTAAGAAGCCGGATACGCTGTGGGTGAACAAACGCGTGGTCAAATGTCCGGAAGAGGTTGCCCAGCAGCTGGCAATCGCCGCGGGCAGCGATGTGTTTATGCTCAAACGCATTCGCTATGTTGACGAGGACGCGGTCTCGCTCGAAGAGTCCTGGGTGCCTGCGCATCTGATCCATGACGTCGATGCGATCAGCGTCTCGCTGTATGACTACTTTCGCAGCCAGCAGATTCTGCCGCAGCGCACCCGCTCGCGCGTTAGCGCCCGGATGCCAGACGCCGAATTTCAGTCGCATATTAAGATGGACAGCGCCATCCCGGTGCTGGTTATCAAGCAGGTTGCCCTCGATCAGTACCAGCAGCCCATCGAATACAGCATCAGCTATTGCCGCAGCGACCTATACGTTTTTGTGTGCGAGGAGTAGCGCTTCGCGGTGCGGGGCGCAATCGCCGCCGCGATGACCCACGACCCAGGCGGCGACGGCATTACCCAGCGTAACCGCTTCCCCCAGGCTCCAGCCAGCGGCCAGCCCGGCAAGCGTACCGCCGGCATGACTGTCCCCGGCGCCGATCGTATCGACGACCTCGGTCGGAAAAGGGGCGGCGAGGCCGCTCTCCTGCGGGCTGAAATAGCAGGCGCCTTCTTTATCCAGACGCACGATCAGTGGGGCGGCATATTTGTTCAGCCAGGCGGCGCCAAATGCGCTGACCTCGGGCGAGAATCCGTGCGCTTCGGCCGCGATGGCGGCCTCCTGGCGATTGACGGACACCAGCGGCTTCAGGGCCATCAGGCGTGCCATCAGCGTGCCGGGAATATCGGCAATCCGCGGACCAAAGTCGATAAAGGCGCTTACCTGCGGCTGCCGCTCCAGCCAGCAGACCAGCCGTTCGCCGCTGGCGGATGCCAGCTGATAGCCGGAAAGATAGACCAGGCCGCCGGAGGGGGAATGCAACCGGTCGAGCCACGCATCGCACCACTGATTTTCCACGCCGCTGAAGGACATAAAGGTGCGCTCGCCGTCCGGCTCAACCAGCGCCAGGCACCAGCCGTTGTCGCCATCTGCCTGGCTGATGACGCTGGTTAATCCCTCTTTGGCGAGGCGCTGGCGGATAATTTCCGCCCACACGCCCTGGCCAATCGGTAGCGCATTTTGCGCGTCGATCCCCAGCCTTTTTAACGCCACGGCGATGTTCAGCGCGCAGCCGCCGACATTGACGCTCTGCTGTTGCAGTTCGATATCGCACCCGCGCCAGGGCAGGGCATAGGCGTCGGCAATCACGTCAATCACCGCGGCGCCGAGGACGGTGACCGGACGCTGCGCTTTCAGCACGGCCAGTTTAGCCGTTAACTGTCGGGCATTCATTTGGCCTCCCGCTGCTGGCGATAGTGCATCAGGGCATCGGCGTAGCGCGTGAAGTCCAGCTTGTTGACCTCATCCAGCTGCGCTTTAAACGCGCGATCGATGGCGGAAATCCCGTGTAACGCGCCGCAAATCGCCGTCGCCATGGCCCCGATGGTGTCGGTATCGCCGCCCAGGTTGGCGCAGAGAATGGCGCAGCGGTTAGGGTCGGTACCGGCCAGTTCAACCATCGCTATCGCGCACGGGACGGATTCAATGGTGCTGGTGCCGGCGCCAATCAGTTGATAAAGCCGCTCGCTGGCGGACTCGGGACCCTCGGTCTCGCGTACGGTGCGGAGCGCCAGCTCAATACGCAGCGCCAGCGAGGCGCTGAAGGTGGTGATCTTCCTTTCCTGCGCGTGACGCGCCACGGCCGGCAGGGCGTTCACAATCGCTGGCCAGCCGACGCCGTCGATGGCGCGGGAGATAGCCCAGGCGATAACCGTCGCGCCGGCGATGGCTAAATCCGATTTATGCGTCGGGCTGGAGGCCGCGGCCACGTCGCGGATAAATGCATCGAGATTGTCGCCCGGCAGCAGGCAGCCCAGCGGCGAGGCGCGCATCGCTGCGCCGTTGGTCACCCCGTTATTGTCCAGCTCGCTCACCGGTTTGCCGTGGCGAATCGCGTTGAGGGCAATTTTCGATGTCGGTCCTAAGACGTTTTTATTAAATGCATCAAAGCCTTCTGCCCAACGCAGAATATGTCGGCCGATGACATCCGGGACGATTTGCCCGTCGCATTCCATGATGGCGTCGGCGAGGCACAGGGCCATCGAGGTGTCATCGGTAAACTCCGCCTCGGCAAAGTAGCAGGCGGCGTTATTCTCCGCCGGGCCTGGCAGGAAGCGGTCGATCCAGCCAAAATGGGCTTTCACCCGTGTTCGTGGCCATAGTTCCGACGGCATACCCATCGCATCCCCTAACGCCTGCCCGTAAAGAGCACCGAGAATACGTTCTGCTTTCATTTCACTTCCCCTTGTTTAAGCTCAGCATGTTCTGTATCGACGTCGATGGTCGTAATCTCTTTGTCCGATTCGCGGAAAAACACCATGAACAGCACGGCGATAATCGCAATCATGATCGCGCCGAATGTCCACATGCCCGCCCAGTTGAAGGTGAGTCCGTTGACCGGTTGCGAATAGGCGAACATTTTTTCCATCATCACGCCGCCGAGGCGGTAGCCGAGCAGGCTGCCAAAGCCCTGGCAGCAGAGCGTAATCAGCCCCTGGGCCGCATTGCGCATCGATACCGGCGCTTTCTTATCGACGTAGATATAGGCGGTAACGTAGTAAAAATCGTAGCTGACGCCGTGCAGCAGAATACCGAGGAACATCAGCGTATAGGTGAAATAGTTCTCCGCGCCGCCGAAGACAAAAAAGCCGTAGCGAATCGCGGCGGTAATCAGACCAAGCAACAGAACCTTTTTAATACCAAAGCGTTTGGTAAAGAACGGCAGAGCCAGCATAAAGAAGATTTCAGAGAACTGGCCGAGGGTCATCCATCCGGTGGCGTGCTTCATGCCGGCTTCGGTGAGGTAGCCGTTGGCGAAGATGTAATAGAAGGCCAGGGGCATGGCAAACAGGAAAGAGCAGAAGAAAAAGACGAGGAAGTTTTTGTCGCGCAGCAGGATGAGTGCATCCAGCCCCAGCATCACTTTCAGGTCCAGTTTTCCACGGCTTTTCGGCGGTGTGTCCGGCAGGAACAGGGCAAAGACGCCGAGCAGCGCCGAGCTGCCGGCGGCAATCAGCAGCGGGACGTTGGTGGGCGAAATGTCGCTCAGACCGAACATCTGCGGTAAAAATCCGCACACCAGGCCGGAGCCGATCCAGCCGATGGTCCCCATTACCCGGATCCGCGGGAAATCGCGCTCAACGTCCGCCACGTTAGAAAAGGCGATGCCGTTGGTCAGCGCGATAGTCGGCATGTAGGTTAACGAGTAGGCGAGCAGGAGCGGGAAGAAGCCGGCGAAGGTCGTCTGCTGCGCGGCGAAGTACATCAATATCGCCCCGGCGAACATCAGCACCGCCAGCACTCTCTGTGCGGAAAAGAAACGGTCGGTCAGCGAGCCCACCAGGATCGGCGAAACAATCGCTGCGATGGCGGTACAGGCGTAGGACCAGCCGATCTCACCGGCGCTGAAGCCGCTTTTGCTCAGCCACAGCCAGAGGGGGACAAACCAGGCTCCCCAGATAAACCATTCAACGAACATCATGAACGACAGCTTTGCTGTAGTTTTCATCTTTAGATCCTTCATGACAGGTAGGGTACGCCTTTAAGATACCATTTGATAATACCTTTAAAATACCTTTGGGTGGTTTTTTTGAACAGGCTAACACTTTTTATTCCTGAATCGTGCCAGCTGAAATGGCTGAAAAATGCGATCCCGGCTGGAAAATATGCTAAGACGGTACCAGGCTTAACCTGCCCAAATAAGTGGGTCAGGAAAATACATGCCGGCTGCGGCCGGTACTTACGGGAGCATAGCTATGACTGATATTACGCAGTTGCTTGGCAAAGATGCCGACAGCCTTTTACAGCACCGTTGTATGACCATTCCAGCCGACCAGCTTTATCTGCCGGGGGCGGATTACGTTGACCGGGTGATGGTGGATAACAATCGTCCGCCGGCGGTGCTGCGTAATATGCAGACCCTGTACAATACGGGGCGCCTGGCCGGAACCGGATACCTCTCCATCCTGCCGGTAGACCAGGGCGTGGAACACTCGGCAGGGGCCTCTTTTGCCGCCAACCCGCTCTACTTTGATCCGAAAAATATCGTCGAACTGGCTATCGAAGCCGGTTGTAACTGCGTCGCGTCCACCTATGGCGTGCTGGCCTCGGTATCGCGGCGTTATGCGCACCGCATTCCCTTCCTCGTGAAGCTCAATCATAACGAGACGCTGAGTTACCCGAACACCTTCGACCAGACGCTGTACGCCAGCGTTGAGCAGGCCTTTAATATGGGCGCGGTGGCGGTAGGAGCGACTATCTATTTCGGTTCGGAAGAGTCGCGTCGGCAGATTGAAGAGATCTCCGCGGCGTTCGAACGCGCGCATGAACTGGGACTGGTGACGGTACTGTGGGCCTATCTGCGCAACCCGGCGTTTAAGAAAGATGGCGTTGATTATCATGTGTCGGCCGATTTAACCGGGCAGGCTAACCATCTGGCGGCCACCATCGGCGCTGATATCGTCAAGCAGAAAATGGCGGAAAATAACGGCGGCTACAAGGCGGTGAACTTTGGTTATACCGACGATCGCGTCTATAGCAAGCTGACTTCGGAGAACCCTATCGATCTGGTGCGTTATCAGCTGGCGAACTGCTATATGGGGCGCGCCGGGTTGATTAACTCCGGTGGCGCGGCGGGCGGTGAAACTGACCTGTCGGATGCCGTACGTACCGCGGTTATCAATAAGCGCGCGGGCGGGATGGGGCTGATTCTCGGTCGTAAAGCGTTTAAAAAATCGATGAGCGACGGCGTGAAGTTGATCAACGCCGTTCAGGATGTTTACCTCGACGGCAAAGTGACGATTGCCTGATCCTCAATGCGGTGACGCAAACCCCTCTCTGTCGGGAGGGGTTTCATTGGTCAAAGAGTGGGGAAGAGCCGCGGGTTGCTACTGCCGAATCAACCGGGCGACCTGTTGTAACGCCAGATAAGCCTCGTAGCGACGCTGGTGCAGCGGCTGATATTGCGTTGTACAGCGGTAGGTTTTGTCCACCCGGGTAAATTGTTGCATGGCCTCCGGCAGCGAGGCGGAAACCCGGCCAGCCACGGCGCCAAGAATGGCCGAACCTAACAGCACCGGTTCGCTGCATTCGGTGCTGACAACCGTCATCCCGCAGGTATCGGCCAGCAGCTGACGCACCAGCGGATGCTGCCCCGCGCCGCCGCTGATAACGATATTCTCGCTGTTAATCCCGCAGGCCTGTTGCGCGTCAACAATCTGCCGCAGGCCGTAGCCGATACCGCATAATCCCGCGACGTAGAGCGCCAGCAGATTATCCAGATCGCGCTCCATGCCTAACCCGGCAATCAGCGCTTTGGCATCCGGGTCCGCCAGCGGCGCGCGGTTGCCTGAGAACTCCGGCACCACGTGCAGTCCGGCGGCGAGTCCGGCGGCTTCGGACGGGGTCGCCACCTGAGCCAGCACCCGATCGGCGAGATAGACCGGCAGCGGCACGCCCGCTTCCTGCGCCAGCTCGCGCGCCTGCGCGGCGGCAGGATGGAAACTTAACAGCTGGTCGATGGCGGCGCCAGCCGCGCTTTGCCCGCCTTCGCTCAGCCACAGGCCCGGTACCATAGCGGAATAGTAAGGCCCCCAGACGCCGGGCACGAAGACAGCGTCTGGCGTGGTGGTCATGGTGCAGGAGGAGGTGCCGAAAACATAGGCCATATTACTCACCGCGCCATTGAGAACCCCGACCGTGCCGATGCCGCCAGCGTGAGCGTCAATCATGCCCACCGCCACGGGGGTACCGACCGGCAGGCCCATCTCGTGCGCCGCTTGCGCACAAAGACCCTCGCCGCACGGCGTTCCCGGATCGACAATACGCTGGCCAATGCGCGCAAAATCATCCTCGGCCAGATCTCCCAGGCCAATCTGCCGGAAGTAGCCGGCATCCCAGCGTTGCTCATGGGCCAGGTAAGTCCATTTGCAGGTGACGGTACACACCGAACGCGCCAGATCGCCGGTGGCGCGCCAGGTCAGGTAATCGGCAAGGTCGAAAAAGTGGCGCGCCTGCTCATAGATATGCGGGCGGTTCTCCTTAAGCCAGAGGATTTTCGGCGTTTCCATCTCCGGCGAAATCCTGCCGCCGACGTACCGCAATACGGCATGTCCGGTGGCGTTAATCTGCTCCGCCTGGCCGATGGCGCGGTGATCCATCCAGACGATGATGTTGCGGTCCGGATCGTCGGAAGGCCCGACCGCCAGTGGTTCTCCGCTTTCGCCGACCACGACGAGCGAGCAGGTGGCGTCGAAACCCATCCCGGCGACCGACTCCGGCGGCATGCCGGAGCGCGCCACGGCGGTTTTTATGCAGGCGCAGACCGCCTGCCAAATCTCGCGGCTGGATTGTTCCACCTGATTGCCAGCGCTGCGAAACAGGGTGATGTCCCGCGTGGCATGGGCGAGCAGCTGGCCCTGAAGGTTGAAGATGCCGGCGCGCACGCTGCCGGAGCCGACATCGACGCCAATAATGGTTTGGGTATCGTCATTCATAAAGCCGTCCTTAAGCCTCCCGGGTTGCACCATCACAGATCGACGCTGTTAGGCAGGATAACGAGATCGCGTACGGTGACGTTTTTCGAGCGCGTCACCATAAACAGGACCGACTCCGCAACTTCAATTGGCTGCATCAGGCTGCCGTTAGCCAGCGCCTCTTCCATTTTTTCTTTCGGCCAGTCGTCAAGCAGGGCGGTCACCACCGGGCCCGGTAAGACGGCGCCGACGCGCACCCCGTGCTGCGAAACCTGGCGGCGGGTGGTGTGCACAAACGCCTGCACGGCGAATTTTGAGGCGGTGTAAATTGGTTCCCAGATGACCGGCACGACGCCGGCGATGGAGCTGGTAAAAATGATGTCGCCGGATTTTTGCGCAATCATGTGCGGGAGTACGCTGCGCACACAGCGGAAGGCGGCATTGGTGTTGAGATGTAGGACGCGATCCCAGACGTCCGGGTCGCCTTCGGCCACCGGCCCGCCGATGTAGGCGCCGGCGTTAGCGTGGAAAATATCCAGTCGCCCGGCGAGATGGAGAATGCCGGTCAGAAGATTATCGACCTGATCGCCCTGCATTAAATCCACCTGCAGCGCGAAGGCGTTTTCGCCGAGTTCAGCCACAATCTTCGAGAGTTTTTCGCCTTCCCGGTCGATCAGCACCACTTTGGCGCCCGCCGCGAGCAGGGTTCTGGCGCATTCGAGGCCGATACCGGATGCCGCACCGGTGACGGCGGCGACTTTACCATTGAGAGAAGTATTCATAGAGGATACAGAGTGGTTCATTTTATAATCCTTCATTGAGTCTGTTTGGTCAGTCGATCTGGTCCTCGATAAGCATGGGCCAGCATTGATGTTGTGCATGAAAAATTTTAAGGTGTTGAATAAAAGCGTTATTTATAAATACGCGCTGCCAATTGAGCGCTGAGTAACGTCATTCGCCATGGAGCACAATGGTTGCTCAATCGATGAAGCTAATGTTGCGCCAGCTCCATCGATTGAGCAAGTGGGGAAATTAACAGCGAAATGAATTTGTGACGCAAGTTGGGAAAATGAAAAAAATCACTATCTACGATCTGGCGGAATTGTCCGGCGTTTCGGCCAGCGCGGTCAGTGCTATCCTCAATGGCAACTGGAAAAAGCGGCGCATCAGCGCCAGACTGGCGGAAAAAGTGACGCGGATCGCTGAAGAGCAGGGCTACGCGATAAACCGCCAGGCCAGCATGCTGCGCAGTAAAAAATCGCATGTGATCGGCATGATTGTTCCCAAATACGACAACCGTTACTTCGGCTCCGTTGCGGAAAACTTTGAAGAGATGGCGCGCGAGCGCGGCCTGCTGCCGATTATCACCTGTACTCGCCGTCGCCCTGAGCTGGAAATCGAAGCGGTGAAGGCGATGCTCTCATGGCAGGTGGATTGGGTGGTGGCAACCGGGGCGACGAACCCGGATAAAATTACCGAGCTGTGTCAGCAGGCGGGGGTGCCTACCGTGAATCTCGATCTGCCGGGGACGCTTGCGCCGTCGGTTATCTCGGACAACTACGCCGGCGCCCGAGCGCTGACGGATAAGATCCTCGACAACAGCGTCGGGCGTCACGGCAGGCTGGCGCCGCTGATCTTCGTCGGCGGGCGCGGCAGCGACCACAATACCCTCGAACGTCTGCGCGGTTTTCGCGACGCGCACCAGGCGCGGGGTCTGAGCGTTCCCGATGAGAACGTGCTGGCTCCCGGCTATTCAAAGGGCAAAGTCGAAGCCTGTATGCAGGCCCGGTTCAGCACCCCGGAAGAACATCTGCAGGGGTTCTTCGTTAACTCGACGATTTCGCTGGAAGGGGTGGTCAGATGGCTGGCGCAGCAGGGATTAACCGGTACCGAACAGCCGCCGATGGGCTGCTTCGACTGGGACCCGTTTGTCTATCTTCTCGGCCACGACATCGATATGGTGCAGCAGAATGTCCCGGCGATGCTCGAGGCGGTGTTCAGCATTATTGACGCCGGTGAAGCCCGCCAACAGCGGGTCGAGATCCCGCCGCTGCTGATCGGTAGCCGCGAACACCTCTGAGTCGTTGAGCGCGGCGGCAGTGAGAACCGCCGCTAGCGCGTCAGCAGCCAGCGGGCGGTGTGCTCATCCGTGACCAGGCCGTTGATCCAGCCCCCTTTCAGCGCCGCCAGTATCGCCGGGCGTTTATATTCTCCGCAGGCCACCGCAATGCGCGGGCACTGATTCTGGCGAATATCGTAGCTGGTGATCATCCGGTTGATATTACTCTCCACCACGCCGCCGTCGGCATCAATGAAGCGGCCGAGAATTTCGCCAATCCCGCCCTGGGTCGTCAGCTCATCCAGCTGCGCCTGGTTGATAAAGCCGTCTTTAAAGATGGGGCTGTTGGTGCCAAGCGGGCCGATGCCGACGAAAATCACGTCCGCCTGCTGCGCCACGCCTGAGACGTTGCGGAACAGGCGGCTGGTGCACCACATTTCATGTTCATCTACGGTTTGCGCGTAGCGCGGCGCGGGCCATTGATAATATTTGGCCTGGATTTTTCGCGCCAGCAGCAGAGGAACATCGTCGTAATAGTTGCACTGGCCGTCGGCGTCCATGGCGCTAATCAGCGCCACGCAGCGCGTATTCAGGCTGTCGAAGTCGATCCGCTGCATGGTCTTTTTCAGCGTCAGCCCGGAGCCGATGCCGATAATTTTCGCTTTATCATCCTGCAGATAGCGGGCCATCAGCTGGTAACAGCCGAAAGAGACGCTGTCCAGCGTGCTCTCTTCGCTCCACGCGGGAACGATATTGCAGTCGACCAGCCGGTATTTCTCCTGCAACAGCTGCGCGTAGTCGAGGCAGTTGGCCACCGGATGGTGAAGGCCGATCGAGACGATTCCCTCTTCTTTAGCGGCGGCGATCATTCGCTGTACCACCGGCCTTGAAGTCCCCAGCTGGCTGGCGATCTCGCTTTGATTCAGACCGGCAATATAGTACATCCATGCGGCGCGGACCTTCTGATCCAGCCTGATGTCTTCTTCTTTACCCATGATTCCCTGCCTTAAGCGTATGGTCATAAACAGGCCCGGCCTCATTCGATCCGATAAAGGGTTCCCGCGGTCTCTGGCGTCAGGAGTCTGCATGGCGAATGATTCAGGTGATAGCCGCATTCTCGCCGCGGTTTTTAAATCAGGCAAGCTTTTGCTCTTATTTGGTCATTTGTAATTTTATTGGGTAATTGCTCTTTTGTGATCTATGGCTCTTGTTTGGAACAAATGATCATCTACAGTGAGTCCCATCACTCAAGGAGATCAGAATATGAATCAGCAATTCACATGGCTTCACATCGGTCTGGGTTCATTTCATCGTGCGCACCAGGCGTGGTATCTGCATCGTTTGATCGCATCCGGCGATACGCGCTGGCATATCGCGGCGGGCAATATTCGTCAGGATGCCGAGCAGGTGGTTGAGGCGCTTATCGCCCAGAACGGGCGCTACGTTCTGGAAACCGTCAGCCCGGAAGGGGAGCGCGAATATGAAGAGATCGCCTCGATTCAAAAACTGCTGCCGTGGCAGAACGGACTGCAGCCGCTGATTGACGAAGGGGCAAACCCGCAGACCAAAGTTATCGCCTTTACCGTGACGGAAGGGGGGTACTACCTGAATACCAGCCATAAGCTGGAGACCAGCAATGCGGATTTAATCAACGATCTGCAGGGGGGCTGCAAAACCATCTACGGCACCATCGCACGCATTCTGGAAAAACGCATGGCGGATAACGCCGGACCGCTGACGCTGCTCAACTGCGATAACGTTCGCCACAACGGCGAGCGCTTTCACGACGGGCTGGTGGAGTTTCTCCAGTTAACCGGCAAGCGGGCGGTAATAGCATGGCTGGGGGCGAATGCGACCTGCCCGAACACCATGGTGGACCGCATCACGCCGCGGCCAGCGGCCGATCTGCCGGCGCGCATCAAGGCGCAAACCGGTATTGACGATAAAGCGCCGGTGATGGGCGAGACCTTTATTCAGTGGGTGGTCGAAGATAATTTCCGCGCTGAGCGTCCGAACCTGGAGGCCGTCGGCGTGGAGATGGTTGACTCGGTTATCCCTTACGAAGAGGCTAAAATCCGCATTCTGAATGCGTCGCACAGCTGTATCGCGTGGGCCGGTACGTTAATGGGTCAACGCTATATCCACGAAAGCACGTTGACCGATTTTATTTACGCTATTGCCGACCGCTACGTCACCGAAGATGTGATTCCGTGCCTCGGCGACAACGGAATCGATCTGGCGACCTACCGCGACGTGGTCCTTAAGCGCTTCACCAACCCCTATATTCAGGACACCAACCAGCGGGTTGCGGCGGATGGGTTCTCAAAAATCCCGGCGATGATCGCCCCGACCCTACAGGAGTGCTATCAGCGCGGCGCCCGCCCGGAGGCGACGGCCATGCTGCCCGCGCTGTTCTTTGTCTTTATGGAACAGTGGCACAAAGGCACTCTGCCTTACGAATACCAGGATGGCATTCTCGATGCTCAGGCGGTCCATGAAATGTTTGAATCCAGCGACCCGATTGCGCTTTATGCCAAAGATCGGGCGCTGTTTGGTTCCCTGGCTGAACGGGCTGATTTCCTGGCGCTGATGCGCGAGAAGATTGCCGCCGTCTATTCCCTGATTCAGTAGGAGCGGGCTATGTACTTAGGCATCGATCTTGGCACCTCGGAAGTGAAAGCGCTGGTTATTGATGAGAATAATGCGGTTGTCGCCAGCCATAGCGCGCCGTTGACTATTCAGCGGCCTCATCCGCACTGGTCAGAACAGGCGCCGCAGGCGTGGTGGGAAGCCACGGAATATCTGGTCGCCACGCTGCGGGAAAAATGTGGCCATCACTGGTCCGCGATTAAGGCCGTTGGCCTCTCCGGGCAGATGCACGGGGCGGTACTGCTGGATAGCGGCGGGGAGGTGATCCGTCCGGCCATTTTGTGGAACGATACGCGCTGTGCCCAGGAGTGTCGTGAGCTGGAGGAGAGGGCGCCTGAGCTGCATCAGGTCGCCGGAAACCTGGCGATGCCGGGCTTCACCGCACCAAAACTGCTGTGGGTGCGCCGTCACGAGCCGGCAAACTTTCAGCGCACGGCAACGGTGATGCTGCCGAAGGATTATCTGCGCTACAAAATGACCGGTAAAAAAATCTCCGATATGTCGGATGCCGCCGGGACGCTGTGGCTGGACGTGGCGAAACGCGACTGGTCCGATGCGCTGCTGGATAAGTGTGGCCTGTCGCGCAGTCAGATGCCGACGCTGGTTGAAGGTTGCGAGGTGTCCGCCACCCTGGACCCGCAGGTTGCCGCGCGCTGGGGCCTGAATCCCTCGGTGGTGGTGGCCGGCGGCGGTGGCGATAACGCGGTCAGCGCGATCGGCGTCGGCGCGGTCTCGCCGGGCGATGCATTTATCTCGCTGGGCACTTCCGGGGTGTTGTTCGTGGTGACCGATGCCTATCGGCCGGCGCCGCAGTCGGCGGTGCACGCCTTCTGCCACGTCTTACCGAACCTGTGGCATCAGATGAGCGTGATGCTCAGCGCCGCCAGCTGCCTGCAGTGGTTCTGCCGTTTAACCAGCACCACCGAAGTGGCGCTGCTGGAAGAGATTGCCCAGTTGAGCGAGGAAGAGAAAGCCAACGCACCGTTCTTTCTGCCCTATCTTTCCGGGGAACGTACGCCGCATAACGATCCGGACGCGCGCGGAATGTTCTGGGGCATGACCCATTCCAGCCTACGTGCCCAGCTGGGTTACGCGGTGCTGGAGGGGGTGAGTTTCGGTATCAACGATGGCTTGCAGGTACTGAAAGAGAGCGGCACGCGGATTGAACAGTGTTCGCTGGTCGGCGGCGGCGCCCGCAGTCCGTTCTGGGCGCAGCTGCTGGCGGATATTCTTGCTATGCCGGTTGTGACCCACAAAGGCGGCGAAACCGGCGGCGCGCTGGGGGCGGCGCGGTTGGCCTGTCTGGCGGCGGGGAAACCGCTGGCTGCCGTCTGCGAAAAACCAGAGGTCTACCAGACCTGGCGCGCCGCACCTGAACGCCATCACATTCTGATGCAACGCTATGCGCAATTTAAAGCGCTATATCTCAACGACCTGAATTACCGACATCACTGATTTTAATAATAAAAAATCCTCCGGTGGTTGCACCGGAGAGTCTTCCTGCACCCTGAAAACGAGGTCATTATGTCCGTGAATAGCAAACAGTGGTTCGGTCTGCCGCTGAATCTGATCTGGGGATACATCGCCATCGCCGTGTTTATGACCGGCGACGGCTTTGAGCTGGCTTTTCTCTCGCACTACATCAAGGAGCTGGGCTTCACCCCGGCCCAGGCTTCTTTCGCCTTTACCCTCTACGGCCTCGCCGCCGCCCTGTCGGCGTGGATCTCCGGCGTGGTCGCCGAGATCATCACCCCGCAGAAAACCATGCTGATCGGCTTTGTGCTGTGGTGCGTGTTCCACGTGCTGTTCCTGATTTTTGGCCTCGGCCACGCCAACTATCCGCTGATCCTGCTGTTCTACGGTATTCGCGGCTTTGCCTACCCGCTGTTCCTCTACTCCTTTATCGTCGCCATCGTGCACAACGTGAAAAGCGACGGCGCCAGCTCGGCGCTGGGCTGGTTCTGGGCGGTCTACTCGATTGGTATTGGCGTGTTCGGCAGCTATATCCCGAGCTTTACCATCCCGCATATTGGCGAGCTGGGCACCCTGTGGCTGGCGCTGGTGTTCTGCGTCACCGGCGGCATTATCGCCCTGGTCTCGCTGCGCCATATTCAGACGCCGCGCCATATGCAGAACCTCACCACCCGCGAGAAGTTTGCCGAGCTGGGGCGCGCCGCCACCCTGCTCTACACCAACCGCAATATTTTGCTTTCCAGCATGGTGCGCATCATCAACACCCTGTCGCTGTTTGGCTTTGCGGTGATCATGCCATTGATGTTTGTCGATGAGCTGGGCTTTACCACCTCCGAGTGGCTCCAGGTATGGGCGGCTTTCTTCTTCACCACCATTTTCTCCAACGTACTGTGGGGGATCCTCGGCGAGAAACTGGGCTGGATGAAAGTAGTGCGCTGGTTTGGCTGCATCGGGATGGCGCTGTCGAGTCTGGCGTTTTACTACATCCCGCAGCATTTCGGGCATAACTTTGCCATGGCGCTGGTGCCGGCGATTGCGCTGGGGATTTTCGTGGCGGCGTTTGTGCCGATGGCGGCGGTCTTCCCGGCGCTGGAGCCGCAGCATAAAGGGGCGGCCATTTCGGTCTACAACCTGTCGGCGGGGCTGTCCAACTTCCTGGCTCCGGCGATTGCGGTGGTGTTGCTGCCGTACTTCAGTACGATTGGAGTGGTGGTGGCGTACACCGCGCTGTACGTGCTGGCCTTTTTCCTCTGCGCCTTTATTCGCGTCGAGCAGCCGGGCTTTACCCTGAAGCCTGTGCCTGCGCGCAAAAGCGTTGAGTTTTCCTGACACAGTTCCCGGGCTGACAGGCGAGCCCCGTCAGCCCGGTTTGAGGTAGAAGATGAGCATCAAAGCGGTTATTTTTGACATGGATGGGGTGATTATTGATTCAGAAGCCCTGTGGCGGCAGGCGCAACGGGAGGCGCTGGCCAGCTGGGGGGCGACGGTCAGCGAGGAGGAGTGTGAAACGCTGACCAAAGGTAAACGACTGGACGATATTGCCCGCGTGTGGTGTCGGCACTGCCGGCTGGCGATTGCGCCACAGCAGCTGGAGGCGCTCATTTTACAACGTATCGTTGGATTGATTACCGCCAAAGGAGCGGCGATGGGCGGCGTCAACGAGACATTGGCGCATTTTCGTGGCCTGGGCTATCGGATTGCGCTGGCGACGTCTTCTTCTCATCAGGTGATTTCCGCGGTACTCGATAAGCTCTCTCTACGCTCCTGTTTTGATGTGATTTCCAGCGCCGATGATGAGGCGTGGGGCAAACCGCACCCGGCGGTCTACCTCTCGACCCTGGGCAAGCTGGGGCTGAGCGCCGGGGAGTGTCTGGTTATCGAGGACAGTTTTCATGGCTTTTGCGCGGCGCAGGCGGCGGGCATTGCCACGGTCGTGATTGCGCCAGACTGCCAGCATCCGCGTTTTGCCGCCGCCGTCGCCCGCCATCGCTCGTTACCGGAACTGCTGCAGACGCGCTCTGAACCTGCTCTGGCCCTCGGGTAACGACCTTATCGGTGAGCGCAGAAGCCCTGGAGATGTAAACGGTCTTTTAATCTCTTCGTTCTGCGCTCACTTTCCACCTGGTATTATTTCAGCAGCGCGCAGTCCGGCGGCAGGCGGCAGCGCAGGGCGCCCGGGAGAATTTCCATCCGGAAATGTTTACCGCTCAAAGGCTCGCCATCAAGGTTAAAGGTCATCTCGTGCGGCGCGGTGATTTCAAACCACGACGACACGCCGTCCACCAGGTTAGGGGAGTTGTCGGGGTCCGCCAGGGTAGTAAACAGCGCGGGGAGCAGCTCTTCGCCGGTAAAAACCCGCAAATGCAGCAGTCCGTCATTAATCAGGGCCTGTGGGCAAAGCTGCTGACCGCCGCCGGCCTGACGACCGTTGCCGATACCAATAACCAGCGCGTTTCCGCTCCAGCTAAAGTTCTCGCCGCGAATTTCGCAGCGGTCGGGTTTCAGAGCGTCCATACGCATCAGGCCATGAATCAGGTAGGAGACGCCGCCCAGCGCGGCTTTAAGTTTCTCCGGCGTTTCGGTGGTAATCCGGGTACCGAAGCCGCCGGTCGCCATGTTAATAAAGCCGGTTTTATCATTCACCCGCGCCACGTCGATGGCGATATCGCGGCCGACAATCGCCAGCTTGAGGGCGCTGGCGAGATCTTGCGGGATCCCGACGCTGGTGGCGAAATCATTGGCGGTACCCAGCGGCAGGATGCCGAGCGCTACCTGACTTTCACGCTGGACCAGCGCCGTGGCGACTTCATTGATGGTGCCATCGCCGCCGCCGGCAATCACCGTCCCCACCTTAAGCTGTAGCGCTTCATCGACAAACCGGGCGGCATCGCCTTTTTCCCAGGTCACCCGGACATGGATGTCGACGCCTTCCTCGCGCAACAGCGCGATCGCTTCGCGAAGCTGCGGCTCGTTAGCTCCTTTGCCATTGAGAATCAGTAAGCTGGCTGGAAACACAGGCATAGTTATGGCTTCCTTTTTGTGCAAGATGCAGAAAGTGTACCCTATGACAGCGAGGATGGATATTTTGTAAAGCCGGGCGGCGGCGAGAAAAGGGGCTTACAAAGCGGGTGGTAAAAAAATAAGCCCGCGTAAGGGAGATTACGCAGGCTAAGGAGGTGGTTCCTGGTACAGCTAGCATTTATGGGTTATGTTTTTCAGCAAAATGGATGATACCCACTTCAAACGAAACGGTGTGTGATCCGTTTCTAATATCCGCGCATCCTGAAAAAATAACCCCGATAAACTAGTTACCGTGCGGGTTTCTGGTCGTCTGACCCGTAAAGTTGCGCATCAGCAGGGCATACTGCAGCGCCATCTCTTCCGGCACAGGCAACCATACGGTGTAGCCATCGCCAGGGGCGACCGGCATCGCCTCGCCTTTGGCATTCACCATATGTTCAAGGGTGAAGTTCACGTTGCCCTGCGGGGTCATCAGCTCAAGGCTGTCGCCGACGGAAAACTTATTCTTCACTGCCACGGCGGCCAGCTGGCCGTTGCGCTCGCCGGTAAATTCGCCGACAAACTGCTGGCGCTCGGAGAGGGAGTAACCGTACTCGTAGTTCTGGTAATCGTCATGGGTATGACGGCGCAGGAAACCTTCGGTGTAGCCGCGGTGGGCCAGCCCTTCCAGCGTTTCCAGCAGGCTCTCGTCAAACGGTTTGCCCGCCGCGGCGTCATCGATAGCCTTGCGGTAAACCTGGGCGGTGCGCGCGCAGTAATAGAACGATTTCGTGCGGCCTTCGATTTTCAGCGAATGCACGCCCATCTGCGTCAGACGCTCGACGTGCGCAATGGCGCGCAGGTCTTTGGAGTTCATGATGTAGGTGCCGTGCTCATCTTCGAAGGCGGTCATGTATTCGCCCGGCCGTTTGGCCTCTTCAATCATAAACACCCGGTCGGTTGGCGCGCCGACACCCAGCGTCGGTTCAACGGTCTTGACCGGAATCGGCTCATGCTGGTGGACGATATTGCCAACAATATCTTCTTTGCCTTCCTGGACGTTATATTCCCAGCGGCAGGCATTGGTGCAGGTGCCCTGGTTCGGGTCGCGTTTGTTGATATAGCCCGAGAGCAGGCAGCGACCGGAATAGGCCATGCACAGCGCGCCGTGGACGAAAATCTCAAGTTCCATCTCCGGCACCTGGCTGCGGATTTCGCCGATTTCGTCCAGCGACAGTTCGCGGGAAAGAATGACCCGGCTTAGCCCCATCAGCTGCCAGAATTTAACGGTCGCCCAGTTAACGGCGTTGGCCTGTACCGACAGATGAATCTGCATATCGGGGAAGTTTTCCCGTACCAGCATGATCAAACCCGGATCGGACATAATCAGCGCGTCCGGCCCCATATCCACCACCGGCTTCAGATCGCGAATGAAGGTTTTCAGCTTGGCGTTGTGCGGCGCAATGTTGACCACCACGTAGAATTTTTTCCCCAGCTGATGGGCTTCATTGATGCCCAGCTGCAGGTTTTCATGGTTGAATTCGTTGTTGCGCACGCGCAGAGAGTAACGCGGCTGGCCAGCATAAACGGCGTCTGCGCCATAAGCGAAGGCGTAACGCATATTTTTCAGCGTTCCCGCCGGGGAAAGGAGTTCCGGTTTAAACATGATGTTCTCGTTCTGATGACAGGTCAGATTCGCCACACCCGATGCGGCGACTTGGGGAAGCACCGTTAGAACAGTGCCCACACATTAAGGGTGGGCATTGTAGCGCTGTGGGTCAGGAGAGTAAACCTTTCCCCTGAGCCCAATCTTGCCTTGCGAAACGAGCAGGGGTTACGCCAGGCGACAGGCGTCGGCCTCCCAGCGGTAGCCAACGCCGTACACCGCGCGGATAAAGGACTGCTCAGCGTCCAGCGACTCCAGCTTACGCCGCAGATTTTTGATATGGCTGTCGATAGTTCTGTCGGTCACCACCCGATAGTCATCGTACAGGTGATTGAGCAGCTGCTCGCGCGAGAAAACTTTGCCCGGCTCCTGCGACAGGGTTTTCAGCAGACGAAACTCGGCGGGGGTCAGATCCAGCAGCTTATCGCGCCATGAGGCCTGAAAACGGCCCTCATCGACAATCAGCGGGCTTTCCGCATCCAGCGCCAGCAGATCCCGGCGCGGCCGGCAGCGGCGGAGGATCGTTTTCACCCTCGCGACGACTTCGCGCGGGCTGTAGGGCTTGCAGATATAATCGTCGGCACCGATCTCCAGCCCAAGCAGCCGATCGATCTCCTCGATTTTCGCCGTCACCATTACTACCGGAACGTCGGAAAAGCGACGGATCTCCCGGCACAGCGTCAGGCCATCGGTTCCCGGCAGCATCAGATCTAACAAGATCAAATGTGGCGGGGTCTGGCGAACGTAAGGCAGGACCTTGTCGCCATGATTAATCAGCGTTGGCACATACCCTGCGGCGAACAGATAGTCGAGCAGCAATTGACCCAGTTTGGGCTCATCTTCCACGACAAGAATGCGCGGGGTATTTTCATCAACAGGTAATTCGCTCATAGGTCTCTCGGTGTATCACGTTCCAGAGGTAACTCTACTTTAATGCTAACCCCGCCAAATGGCGAATGGTCGGCTCGTAAGGTGCCGCCGTGGGCCGCCACGATGTTGACACAAATGGCCAGACCCAGCCCGGAGCCGCCGCTGGCGCGGTTGCGCGAACCTTCGGCGCGATAAAAGCGCTCGCACAGTCGTTCCAGCTGTTGGTCGCTGACGCCCGGGGCGCTGTCGGCAAAATCGAGGGTGATGCGACGGCCGGTCTGGCTGGCGCTGATCAACAGACGTCCGCCGCTATCGGTATAGCGGAGGCTGTTTTCCAGCAGGTTGTTAAAAAGCTGCATCAGGCGATCGGCGTCACCAAATACCGTCGCGTTTTCCGGCAGCGAAACGGCGATGGTCAGCCCCCGGCTGGCAAAGCGTTCGCGGAAGGCGCCTGCGGCGACTTCCAGCAGCGTAATGATATCCACGGCGGTTTTTTGATAGGCCAGGGCGCCTTCATCGGACATCGAGAGCTGGTGCAGATCGTCGACCAGTTTGGTCAGGGTGGCGACCTCCGCCTGCAGCGAAGTGATGGAGTCCGGGGTGAATTTGCGCACGCCATCCTGAATGGCTTCCAGTTCGCCGCGCAGTACCGCCAGCGGGGTCCGCAGCTCATGAGAAATATCCGCCATCAGGTCGCGGCGCATTTGCTGGTTGCGTTCCAGGGTGCTGGCGAGCTGGTTAAAATCCTGCGCCAGACGGCCGAGCTCATCGCCGCTGCTGACCGCCACGCGGGTGGTGAAATCCCCCGCCGCCAGGCGGTGGGTGCCTTCGACCAGACGTTTTACCGGCGCCAGCAGGCCGCGCGCCAGCGGGAAAGTCGCCAGCGCAG
This sequence comes from Klebsiella sp. Lac1, assembly GCF_009825425.1. Classification (NCBI taxonomy): domain Bacteria; kingdom Pseudomonadati; phylum Pseudomonadota; class Gammaproteobacteria; order Enterobacterales; family Enterobacteriaceae; genus Klebsiella; species Klebsiella sp. Lac1. Next base: position 2,722,433 of record NZ_VJZJ01000001.1, on the reverse strand, counting down.
CAAGGATCGTCGACAGGGCAACAATCAGCCAGCTGGTGCGCTTTTGCTGACGGTCGAAATTAATGTCGGTATTGCGCGTCAGACGCTCGACCGGTGAAGCGATAACCTCGCCCACCGACACGCCGTTAACCATAATATTGCGTCGGCTGCCGTCTTCAGGCACCCGTTCGCGCGGGCCAACCAGGACGCGTCCTTGCTGATCAACGACCCAGAAAAGCGTGCGCCAGCCGTGCGGGGGCATATCCGCGCCGGGGCCGCGCGGGCCGTCCGGCGGCGGACCATCGGGCGGGGGACCTTCGGCGCCGGGGTGGCCGCCAGGGGCGCCAGCGGTATTTATTTTGTGCCCGCCGGGTAAACGATCGTCGTTATCGCGTTCGAACGACTTTAATAGCTGGAAAATAAAGCGATCGTTATTGCGCAGAAATTTCCAGTTGCCATGCAGGGCATACTGCTCGCTCAGCGCATCGCCCAGCATCGTCAGCCGCTGTTCATTGCCGCGCTTGATATAATCGATAAATCCGCGTTCAAAGCTGATGCGTACCGCCCAGTGCATGCTGATGAGCAGCACAATGCAGGTGGCCAAAATAGCCAGAAATAGCTTACCGGTAATACCGGGACGCCATAGCTTCATGGCTCACTCCTGTTATGTCGGGCGATAGCGGTATTGCTGTCGGTATCATCCGGAACGCGGGAAAAAATACAGGCCGGTAGCGCAATAATTACCGCCATGCTCAGGTAGGTATAGAGAAAGACCTGATGGGTGGCGGCGGCATCGGCGCTGATATGCTGCTGGCCGAACAGGCCGAGCAATATCCCGGCGAGGGTCACGCCAATACTCATCGACAGCTGCATAACCATCGACAGCATGCTGTTGCCGCTGCTGGCGAGGTCGTCCGGCAGATCTTTCAGCGTCAGGGTGTTCATCGACGAGAAGCGGCTGGAGTTGATCATCCCCTGCATAAACAGCACCACCGGCAGGAGCCAGTACCAGCCCGCCAGGGCGACGGCCATAAACAGCAGGCTAACCAGCGCCAGACCAACGGTCGCCATCATTAAGACGCGGCGGTAGCCAAAGCGGTTCACCACCTGTACCACGATACGTTTCATGCCCATGCTGCCAAGCACCATCGGAATCATCATCATCCCGGCGTGAAACGGCGTAAAGCCGAGACCGATTTGCAGGAATACCGGCGTCATAAAGGGCAACATACCGCTGCCGATGCGTCCGGCAAAGCTGCCGCCGAGCCCGAGGGAGAAGGTGCGGTTGCGAAACAGCTTCAGGCTGAACAGGGCGTTGTCGTTGCCCCGGGCGTAGTATAAATAGAGCAGAATCGAGGCCACACCGATCGCCACCAGCGCGCCCAGCAGCAGCGGGGAAATCCCCAGCCCTTTTTTACCGTCGAGCGCGAGGGTTAAGGTCGCCATCCCCAGCGCCAGCAGAATAAAGCCAAAAATATCGAAGCGCCGGGTCTGCAGGGTGTAGTTCGGCATCAGCCACAGGGTGGCGATGGCGCCGATAATGCCTACCGGCAGATTGATTAAGAAAATCCAGTGCCAGGAGGCGTATTCCACCAGCAGACCGCCGAGGGCCGGGCCAAGCAGCGGCCCGACCTGGCCGGGGAGCGTCACAAAGGTCATGGCCGCCATATACTGGGCGCGCGGCACGATTTTCATCACCGTCAGGCGACCAACGGGCACCATCATGGCACCGCCGACGCCCTGCAATACGCGGGCCAGCACCAGCCGATCGAGGGTTGCGGCCTGGGCGCAAAACAGCGACCCGAGCGTAAACAGAATGATGGCGCTAAAAAAGATATTGCGTACCCCCACCCGGTCCGCCAGCCAGCCGCTGGCCGGCAGCATAATCGCTACCGTCAACACGTAGGAGACGATGACCATATGCATATGCAAGGGGCTCTCGCCAAGGCTTTTGGCCATTGAGGGGAGGGCGGTATTCACGATAGTGGTGTCCAGCGATTGCATAAAGAAGCCGAAAGCCACTATCCATAATTGCCAGCGCACGCTGGAGGGCAGTTCTGTCATGTTATTCGCTTACCGGTTGGCTGACTTTTCGCGAAAAACGCAACCGCAGACGGTCAAAGAACAGATAGACCACCGGCGTGGTGTAGAGGGTCAGCAGCTGACTCATCACCAGTCCGCCGACAATGGTTATCCCCAGCGGCTGACGCAGTTCCGAACCGTCGCCGCCCGAGAGCACCAGCGGCAGCGCGCCAAACAGCGCCGCGAGGGTGGTCATCATAATCGGGCGAAAACGCAGCAGGCAGGCCTGGAAGATTGCCTCCTCCGGCGGCAGATTGCCGTTACGCTGCGCCTCGAGGGCAAAGTCGACCATCATGATGGCGTTTTTCTTCACTATACCAATTAATAGCATGATGCCGATAAGCGCAATCAGGCTAAACGGCGCGCCAAAGAGCTCCAGCGCCAGCAGCGCGCCTACGCCTGCCGAGGGGAGGGTGGAGAGAATGGTCAGCGGATGGACATAGCTTTCGTACAGTACCCCGAGCACGATATAGACCGTCGCAATGGCGGCCAGAATCAAAATGACCTGCGAATTCATGGTCTGCTGGAAGACCTGCGCGGTACCGGCATAGGAGCCCCGCACGCTGGAAGGCACCCCAAGCTGAGTCATCGCGCGGTTGATGGCGTCGCTGGCTTCCGACAGCGATTGACCGGTCGGCAGGTTAAAGGAGATCGTCGATGCCGCCGACAGCCCCTGGTGGTTGACCGACAGCGGCGCGTTGGCCGGTTGCCATTTGGCGAAATAGGCGAGCGGGATCGGCTTGCCTGCGCTGTTGATCACAAACATCTTATCCAGCGCGCTGACGTCCTGGGTATACACCGGATCGACCTCCATCACCACTTTATACTGGTTCAGCGGCTGGTAAATCGTCGAGATCTGCCGCTGGCCGAAGGCGTTATTCAGCAGATTGTTGGCATCCTTGACGCTGATCCCGAGGCGCGACAGGGTATCGCGGTCGTAGATGAGATCCATCTCAGAGCCGTTATCCTGCTGGTCAGAGTTGACGTCCGCCAGCTCCGGCAGCGCGGCCAGCGCTTTACGAATTTTCGGCTCCCATTCGCGCAGCGCCGAAAGATCGTCCGATAACAGGGTGTACTGATAGCTGGCGTTGGCCTGACGGCCGCCGACGCGAATATCCTGCACCGCCATCAGGAACAGGTTGGCGCCCGGCTCTTTCGCCAGTTTTTGACGCAGCCGGTCGATAATCTGCTGCGCCGTTTCATGTCGCTGGTCGCGAGGTTTGAGGGTGATAAACATCATCCCGCTGTTGACCCGTGAGCCGCCGGTAAAGCCGGTGACGTTATCCACCGCCGGATCTTCCCGAATGATCTGCATAAAGTCCTGCAGTTTTCCGCGCATTGCCTGGAAGGAGATGCTCTGGTCAGCCTGAATGCCGCCCATCAGCACGCCGGTATCCTGCTCCGGGAAGAAGGTTTTTGGAATCGAGATATAGAGCCAGACGCTGAGCGCCATGGTCCCCAGCAGCACCAGACCGGTCACGCGGCTGTGCCTGAGGACCCACTTCAGCGATTTACCGTAGCCGCCCTGCACGGCGATCAGCAGGCGGCCAAACCCGCGCTTGCGCGTCGGCTCGTGGGGTTTGCCGCGCTTCAGCAGCCAGCCGCACATCATCGGCGTCAGGGTCAGGGAGACCGCCAGCGAAATGCCGATCGCCACCGATAAGGTGACGGCGAATTCGCGTAACAATCGCCCCGGCAGGCCGCCCATCAGCAGCAGCGGTAAAAAGACCGCCACCAGCGAGAGACTCATCGATAGCACGGTGAAACCGACTTCACGGCTCCCCTGTAGCGCCGCCTGCAGCGGCTTCATCCCGGCCTCAAGATGGCGGGAGATATTCTCCAGCACCACGATAGCGTCGTCGACCACGAAGCCGGTGGCGATGGTCAGGGCCATCAGCGACAGGTTGTTGAGGCTGAAATCGCAGAGATACATCGCCGCGAAGGTGCCAATCAGCGAAACCGGAACGGCCACCGCCGGGATCAGCGTCGCCCGCCCGGAGCGCAGAAACAGGAACACCACGAGGATCACCAGCGCCACCGAGATAACCAGCGTCCGCTCGACTTCCTCCAGCGAGGCGCGGATGGTCGGCGAGCGGTCCTGGGCGATTTGCAGGTCGATAGCCGCCGGAATGGTTTTTTGCAGCTCCGGCAGGCGGGCGCGAATGCTGTCCACCGTCTGGATAATATTGGCTTCCGGCAGCTTGCGGATCATCAGCAAAATGGCCGGTTTGGCGTTGGTCATCCCGGCGTTGCGCACATCCTGCACCGAATCGCTGATCCGCGCGACGTCGCCAAGGCGTACCGCCGCACCGTTGCGGTAGTGCACGATCAGCGGCTGGTATTGCGCGGCGGTTTTGAGCTCATCGTTAGTGTGTATCTGCCAGCGCGAGCTGTGGTCCTCCAGCGCGCCCTGCGGTTTACGCACGTTGGCGTTATCGATAGCGGTGCGCACGGCGTCCAGCGAAACGCCCTGGTTAAACAGCGCCTGCGGGTTGAGGTCGACGCGTACCGCAGGCAGCGAGCTGCCGCCCACGTCGACGTCGCCGACGCCGTCAATCTGGGAGAGGGTTTGCGCCAGCTGAGTCGAGGCAAAATCGTACAGCTCGCCCTGCGAGTAGGTATCCGAGGTGAGCGTCAGGATCATGATCGGCGCGTCGGAGGGGTTGGCTTTGCGATAGGTCGGGCGGCCCGGCATGCCGCTCGGCAGCAGGCTTTGCGCGGCGTTGATCGCCGCCTGCACATCGCGGGCGGCGCCGTTGATGTCGCGGTCGAAATTAAACTCCATAATGATGCGCGTGCTGCCCAGCGAGCTGGTGGAGGTCATTTCCGACACGCCGGCGATCCGGCCGAGGGAGCGCTCAAGCGGCGTCGCCACCGACGAGGCCATGGTTTCCGGCGACGCGCCGGGCAGCGAGGCGCTGATCATGATCACCGGAAAATCCACCTGCGGCAGCGGGGCCACCGGCAGCAGGCGGAAACCGAGCACCCCGCACAGGGTGATGGCGAGCGAAATCAGAATCGTCGCCACCGGACGGTAAATGAAGAGCGCGAAAAACTTCATTTACGCCTCCTCCTCATGTCGCGGGAAGCGGCTTTTGATATACAGCGCCAGGCGGTCGAAGAGCAGATAGATAACCGGGGTGGTGAACAGCGTCAGCACCTGGCTTAGCATCAGGCCGCCCACCATCCCGATACCGAGAGGACGGCGAAGCTCGGCGCCGACGCCGGTGCTCAGCATCAGCGGCAGCGCGCCGAGCAGGGCGGCGAGCGTGGTCATCAGAATCGGGCGAAAACGCAGCAGACAGGCCTGATAAATCGCCTCACGCGGCGGCATGCCCTGTTCGCGTTCGGCGGCCAGCGCAAAGTCGATCATCATGATGGCGTTCTTCTTGACGATACCGATCAGCAGGATAATCCCGATAATGGCGATCACGTCCAGCTCGCTGCCCGCCAGCCACAGCGCCAGCAGCGCGCCGACGCCGGCGGTTGGTAAGGTCGAGAGAATGGTAATCGGGTGAATAAAGCTTTCATACAGCACGCCGAGCACGATATACATCGCCACGACCGCCGCCACCACCAGCCAGACGGTGTTGCCGAGCGCCGACTGGAAGGCGAGGGTGCTGCCCTGGAACTGGGTGCGGATATCGGTCGGCAAATCCAGCGCCTGTTCGGCGGCGAGGATGGCGTCGACCGCATCGCCCAGCGAGTAGTTATCCGGGACGTTGAACGAAATGGTGGTCACCGGGAACTGATCGAGATGGTTAATCGACAGCGGCGCGAAGCGCTGCTCAACGCTGGCGATGGACTTCAGCGGCACGATGCCGCCCCCGCTGCTGGTCAGGCGAATGTTGTCCAGCGCCGCCAGCCCCGGCGTCGCGCGGGTGTCATGCTCCAGTACCACGCGATACTGATTGGCCTGAGTGTAGATAGTCGAGATCAGCCGCTGGCCGAAGGCGTTATACAGCGCGTTATCGACGTCGGCCATGCTGATGCCGAGACGGCTGGCGCTGTCGCGATCGACTTTGATATAAGCGGCGAGGCCCTGATCCTGCCAGTCGCTGCTGACGTCGGAGAGCTGCGGAAGCGCCTGGAGACGCGCCAGCAGCTGCGGCACCCAGTGACTGAGGGCATCCAGCGAGTTCGCCTGCAGGGTGAACTGATACTGGGTCCGGCTGACGGTGGTATCGATAGTCAGATCCTGCGTCGGCTGAAGGTAGAGCTCGACGCCGGGGATCCCGTCCGCCGCTTTTTGCAGGCGGGTAATCACGGTTTGCACGCGGTCGGCGCGTTGATCCAGCGGTTTGAGGTTAATCTGCAGGCGGGCGCTGTTCAGCGCCGGGTTGGTGCCGTCCACCCCGATGTAGGAGGTCAGACTCTCGACGGCCGGGTCTTTGAGGATCGCGGCGGAAACCTGCTCCTGGCGCTGCGCCATATTGGCAAACGAAGCGGACTGCGGAGCCTGTAACGTCCCCTGAATAATGCCGTTGTCCTGAATCGGGAAGAAGCCTTTCGGAATGAAGACCCACAGCATGATTGACAGCGCCAGCGTGCCTAAGGCCACGCTCAGGGTCAGCCACGGGTGATTCAGCACCCGGCTGAGCATCCGGCCATAGGCGGCGATCACCCGCTCGAAGAAGCGTTCGCTGGCCTGCGAGAAGCGGTTTTGCTTACGCAGCGACTCGTGGCTGAGCATCCGCGCGCACATCATTGGCGTTAGCGTCAGCGAGACGACGGCGGAGATCAATATCGCCACCGCCAGGGTGATGGCGAACTCGCGGAACAGCCGGCCGACGATATCGCCCATAAACAGCAGCGGGATCAGCACCGCAATCAGCGAGAAGGTCAGCGAGATGATGGTAAAGCCGATTTCTCCGGCGCCCTTCAGCGCGGCGGCGAGCGGCTTTTCGCCTTTTTCGATATAGCGCGAGATGTTTTCGATAACCACGATAGCATCATCGACGACGAAACCGGTGGCGATGGTGAGCGCCATCAGCGTCAGGTTGTTGATCGAGAAGTCGAGAAACACCATTACCGCGAAGGTGCCCACCAGCGACAGCGGCACGGCGACGCCGGGGATAATGGTCGCCGGGACGTTGCGCAGGAACAGGTAAATGATCATCACTACCAGCGCAATCGCCAGCATCAGCTCAAACTGGGTATCGCTCACCGACGCGCGGATATTGGTGGTGCGGTCGGAAAGGACCTGCACCTTGACCGATTTCGGCAGGCTTTCCGTCAGCTGCGGCAGCATCTGACGCACGCTGTCGGCGGTGGCGATGATGTTCGCACCCGGCTGGCGTTGAACGTTCATGACGATCGCCTGCTGGTTGTTCGCCCACGCGCCGAGCCAGCTGTTTTCCGCCCCTTGCTCGATGGTGGCGACATCGCCGAGACGAATCGGCGCGCCGTTCTGCCAGGCGACTATCAGGCGGCGATAATCTTCCGCCGACTGCATCTGGTCGTTGGCGGAGAGGGTCACGGCGCGGGAAGGGCCGTCAAGGCTGCCTTTTGCCGAGTTGACGTTGGCGCTGGTGATGGCGGTACGAATGGTTTCGCTGGTCAACCCCAGCGCGGCGATGGCCTGCGCATTGAGCTTCACGCGCACCGCCGGGCGTTGGCCGCCCGCGAGAGTCACCAGCCCGACGCCGGAAACCTGGGAAATTTTCTGCGCCACGCGGGTCTCTACCATATCTTCCACCTGGGTCATCGGAATGGCGGAAGAGGTGACCGCGAGGGTCATGATCGGCGGATCGGCCGGGTTGACTTTACTGTACACCGGCGGGTTCGGCAGGTCGGACGGCAGCAGGTTGCTGGCGGCGTTGATCGCGGCCTGCACCTCCTGTTCGGCCACGTCCAGCGGCAGGGTCAGCTGGAACTGGAGCGTGACCACCGAGGCGCCACCGGAACTTTGCGACGACATCTGCTTCAGGCCGGACATCTGGCCAAACTGGCGTTCCAGCGGCGCGGTAATCGCCGAGGTGACGACGTCCGGGCTGGCGCCAGGATAGAGGGTGACCACCTGGATGGTCGGATAATCCACTTCCGGCAAGGCGGAAACCGGCAGGAATCGATAGCCGATGATCCCCGCCAGCATAATCGCCACCATCAGCAGCGTGGTGGCGACCGGGCGCAGAATAAACAGTCGGGAAGGGCCGCCCGTACTGCTCGGGGGTAAGACCTGCATCAGGAGCGCGCTCCTTTTTGGCCGTATTCACGGCTGGTGGCTTTTACCGGCGCGGCCTGCGCGCTGCGCGGCTCCACCACTTCCACTTTCGCCCCTTCGGTCAGACGGTCGATACCGTCAGTGACCACCCGGTCACCCGCCGACAGCCCGGCGTTAATCACCACTTTCAGACTGTCCTGAATACCCGGCGTGACGGTGTGTTTGCTGACTTTGTTCTCGTCGTTCAGTACCCAGACGAAGTGGCCTTCATTGCCCATTTGCAGCGCGGCGGTAGGGATGACGACGGCGTTCTGTTCCGTATCCACCAGCATACGGGCGTTAACGAACTGATTCGGGAACAGGGCGTCGTCCTGGTTGCTAAAGCGCGCCTTCAGTTTGATGGTGCCGGTGGTGGCGTCAATCTGGTTATCCAGACTCAGCAGGGACCCTTCGCTGATTTTTTGTTTATTGGTCCGATCCCAGGCCTCAACCTGTAGCGGTTTCCCGGCTTTCTGCGCCTGCACCACCGTGGCGATATCATTTTCCGGCAGCGTGAAGACCACATCGATCGGATGGGTTTGGGTGAGCACCACGATGCCGGTGGTATCGGCGCTTGAAATCTGATTGCCGATATCCACCTGTTTTAAGCCCACGCGGCCGTCAATCGGCGCGGTGATGCGGCTCCAGTTCAACTGCAGCTGGGCGCTGGCGACGGCGGCTTCGTCGGCTTTGAGGGTGCCTTCCGTTTCGCTAACCAGCGACTGCTGGGTATCCAGCTCCTGGCGTGAAACCAGGTTGCTCTTCACCAGCTGTTGATAGCGGGCGAGATCGCGTCGGGCGTTGGCGAGCGTGGCTTTGTCTTTCGCCAGCTGGCCCTCGGCCTGGGCCAGCGCGACTTTAAACTGGCTGGGGTCGATTTCGGCGAGCAGATCGCCCGCTTTGACCTGCTGGCCCTCCTGGAAGTGGATAGCCAGCAGTTGCCCAGCCACCCGGCTACGGACGGTCACCGTATTGGCCGCCGTCACCGTACCGAGGCCGCTGAGATAGCGAGGCACCGACTCGCTGGTGGCCGTCGCTGCCTGAACCGGCGCCAGGGCCGCGCCGAAGCGACCGTGGCGACCGCCTGGCGTCTGCCGCGGGGAGTCATTTGCCGCCGCAGGCGTAGCGTTGGTCGCTTCACGACTTTGCCAGAACCAGTACCCGGCACCAGCAATGACGATGACCGCCAGCGCGGTGCCCCAACGGAGTGTATGGCTGCCTTTCATGTATTTGCTATCTCATCCTGAAACGTTTCGCGAAATGATACTAGTTTAGTGACCAAACGCCCCGCAAAAATGGAGGAATTATGAAAAGACTGTTGAGATATGTCTGGATAAAATGCTTTTCGATGAGCCGGTTAGGCTAAAAAAACGGGGCGTCGGGTCAGGTGTTCGCCGCTGTCCGCGCGTTTTCTCGCAGCCCGGCCTGGATGGAGCGACTTTTCATTTCTGGTATAACCGCTCCGACGCCCTTATTATCAACACGATAGGTCTGTACTGCAGGGACGGGTACGTCGGGTGTCAGGATTTGCAACGCAAACCGGTATCCACCAGGGATTGCGGAGAGACGATGAAACTTATCCAGAAGACGAAATGGCTGCTGGCGGGCGGCGGTGTGAGCGTGCTCGTTTCCGTTTTGCTGACCAATGTGGTGATGTTAAACAACCAGCGCGTTCAGCTTGAGACGCTGAGCCAGGAACTCCTCACGCATGCCGAAGATGTGACCACGCAAATCACGTCTGCTATTCATCATGCGCAGCGGCGGCATCTTGATGGTTGTAACAAGCAGGCGATCGCCGCCTTGCGGGAGGTCATCTGGAAGTATGCCAGCGTGGAAGATATTGGCATCGTGGAGAACGATAAGCTGGCCTGCACCGCCAACTGGGGGATGCTGGATAAACCGCTGCCGATGCCCGCCGAGAAATATGTCGTAGCAAATGGATATAGCGTTTACAAAGGCGTAGAGAATTATCTCCCGTACGGTGTGATTATGGATATGAGCCGTCAGGGTAATATTGTTTCCTTTACCTCGACATTTGCCTTTAGCGCCTTTGCCCGACGCCACCAGGACTTTAATTTTTCGTTAACCAGTTTCAATGGCGATCACATTTTTCTGAATGATGTGAAATCCGTGGCCAAGCCGTCGATAAGCGTTAACCTATGCAGCAGTAAATACAACATTTGCAGCCATCTGACGCAGCGAAAAAAAGGGTTTTTCTCACTCTCTCCACTCCTTATCGCGCTCATTACCGGGACGGCTTTTATTCTCGGCGCCGCCTTCTTCTACTCCATTCAGAGCTATCTCAGCGAACGGCGGTCGCTGGAGTATCGCTTAAAAAAAGCGATTTTTAAGCAGCGTATTTATATGGAGTATCAGCCGTTGGTGCGCGCTAAAAACGAACGGGTGGTCGGCGTCGAGGCACTGGTTCGCTGGTATGATCCGGTCTTTGGCCAGGTCTCCCCGGAACTGTTTATTTCAATGGCGGAACAGCTGAATGTATACCCCGATATTTCTAAGCTGGTGATGGAGAAGGCCACCAGCGAGTTGAAAACCATTCTGCACGCCGACGCGCAGTTTACCCTCGCGATAAATATCGGCAAATATGAAATTAACGACCCGCTGTTTTTAGATAATCTTCTGCACATTTTGCAACGTAACGGCATTCGACCCCAGCAGATTAAAATTGAGATAACCGAAAGAAGCGGCGAATACTATAAAAAAATCGCGGACTTTTCATTACAGGCGAAGAGCCGCGGATTGCGCATCGCCCTCGATGATTTCGGCACCGGATCTTCAAACCTGCAGTGGTTAACCGAAGTGTTTTATGATGAGATAAAACTGGATAAGTTTTTCGTCAACGGCCTTAAAAATGAGTATAAACGAGCCATCCTGACCTCGATTCTTGATGTCGTCTACGGGCTGAATAAGCAGATCGTTTTCGAAGGCGTGGAAAGTAAAATTGATTTTGAGTTCGTCAAATCCTTCGATGAAAATGCGTTAATTCAGGGATGGTATTTTTACCGGTCGATGCCCATCGACAAACTCACCGCGCTGCTCCTTTCCGTCCCTCCCTCCGACCCGGCGCCTGGCGTACGGGATTAGCCTGCGGCAAGAGACCGTTATCCGACAGCGGAATGCGTCGTTTCCCCGGCAATATACAGCGTAAATTGACCGCCGTGGCCGGCTATTCAGCCGGACTGGTGACAACATCTGTTTGATAATCAAGAAAACCCGTGGCTTTACCAGCCTGGCGGGAACAACAACGATCATTCGTCACCTGAGGGTTCTCTATGCATTTTACCCAGGCTATCGCCCGCCTGCCGGCCGCAACCTGTGCCGCCGGACAAACCACCGCCCGGCTCGGCGCGCCGGATATTGCCGACACTACACGTCAGTTTCTCGCCTATGTGCACACCTTGCTGCAGCTCGGCCTGAAAGTGACGGTCTTGCCTGCGGCAGCGGATTATCCGGATGCCCATTTTGTTGAAGATACCGCGGTCGTCATGCCGGAACTGGCGGTCATCACCCATCCCGGCGCGCCGAGTCGCCAGGGAGAAGTGGCCTCGATAGCGCCGGTGCTGGCCGGTTTTCGTTCGCTGGCGCATATGAGCGAGCGCGGTCATCTGGACGGCGGCGACGTGCTGCTGGTGGGTAAGCAGTTTTTTGTTGGTCAGACCGCGCGTACCGATGAACAGGGGATCCGCGAGTTTGCGGCCGCCGTTGAACCGCATGGCTATCAGGTGACCTCCATTGAAGTGAGCGCCGGGCTGCACCTGAAGTCGATCGTCAACTATGTCGGACGCAATACGCTGCTGCTAACGGAAGACTACGTCAATCACCCGGCGTTTAGCGGGTTCAATACCATCGTTATTCCACAAGAAGAGTCGTATGCCGGGAATACGCTCTGGATCAACGACACCTTAATTACGCCTCAGGGGTACCCTTACACTCTGGGCGAAATCAGCAAGCTGGGGATGCCGGTTGTGCAGCTCGACACCAGCGAATTTAAGAAAATGGATGGCGGCCTGACCTGCCTTTCACTGCGTTTTTAGCCACGTCGCTGACATCAGGGGTCACAGATATGAAAACAGGTATTGCCGCTTTACTGGCTTGTATGGCCCTGAGCGCGCCACTGGCCGCTCAGCAGTTCGACACCATCAGCTTCGGCGTTGACGGCGGCTATCCGCCCTTTGACGTGCTGGCGCCCAGCGGCGAAATAACCGGCTTTGACATTGATATTGCCAACGCGCTCTGTACGCAGCTGAAAGCGAAGTGCGTTTTCGTCAAGCAACCGTTTGAGAGCATGATCGCCGCGCTGAACGCACATAAATTTGATGCAATTATTGCTTCGCTGAATATTACCGACGAGCGGAAGAAGGAAGTGGATTTCACCGACCGCTACTATCGCAGCGCGGCGCAGTTGGTGGCGCGCAAGGGAAGCCCGCTGCTGCCGGATGCCGCCAGCCTCAAGGGCAAGACCGTCGGCGTACAAACCGGCTCGACGCATGAAGCTTACGCCAGAAGCCACTGGGCCGGTCACGGCGTGAAGATCGTGGGCTACGCCAACCAGGACAACGTCTATCTGGATCTGCTCTCCGGGCGTATCGATGCCTCCTTACAGGACAATATCCAGGCGGCGACCAGCTTTGTCGACACGCCGCGCGGACAAAAATTCGCCTTCGCCGGTCCGGTCATCAGCGACGGCAGCATTTCGTCTGACGTCGGCATTGCGGTCAATAAAGACAATCCGGCATTGCGCGACGCTCTCAACGAGGCCATCAAGCAAATCCGCGCCGACGGCACCTACGCCGCGATTGAGAAAAAGTACTTTAGCTTCGATATCTACGGCAATTAAGCCGTAAAGGGGAGGGCGCGGTCGGCGACCGGCGCCCCTTTACGCCACGGGTGGAAGGCAGAATATGGTTGCAGATTATTTACCGCTACTGTTACGCGGCGCGGGGGTGTCGCTGTGCGTGATGCTGGTCTCGCTGCTGGTGGCGCTGCTGCTGGGGCTGGTGAACGCGCTGATTAAGCTGTTCGGACCGCGCTGGCTGCGGTGGTTTTCCACCGGTTATACCACGCTGGTGCGCGGCATCCCGGAGCTGGTGATTATGCTGCTGCTGTTTTTTGGTGGCGAGATGCTGGTCAACGCCCTGCTGTCGCTGGCTGGAGTTGGGCCGGTGCGTTTTAATACCTTTATTTCCGGCGTGCTGGCGATTGGCTTCGTGTTTGGCGCCTATTACACCGAGACGTTTCGCGGCGCGTTTCTCACCGTCGATCGCGGACAAACCGAAGCGGCTGAAGCCTACGGCATGCGGCCGTGGCTGGTCTTCCGGCGCATCATGCTGCCGCAGATGCTGAGCTTTGCCATTCCGGGCATCAATAATAACTGGCTGGGACTGATGAAAGCGTCGGCGCTGGTCTCCATTCTCGGTTTAGAAGATATGGTGTGGCTGGCGGAACAGGCCGGGCGCGCCACGCAAAAACCCTTTTTGTTCTACTTCCTGGTCTCGCTGATTTACATGGTTATCACCGCCTTGTCCAGCTGGCTGTTTAGCCGTCTGGCGAAGCGCTACGCGCTGCGTTCGTCAACGGCGGGGGCGGCGCAATGAATCTGCAGACCTTTATCGAGGCGGTACCGGGCTATTTGTGGAGCGATGGCAACGGTTCGACGAGCGGGCTGGCGATGACGGCGGAGCTGTTTTTGCTCTCCCTGGCGCCCGGAATGGTGCTGGCGGTGCTGCTGGCGATAGGCCAGGTCTACGGTCCGCGCCTGCTGGCCTGGCCCGTCCGCGGCTTTACCTGGTTTTTCCGCAGCACGCCGCTTTATCTGCAGCTGATGCTTATCTATTACGGGCTGTCTCAGTTCGATATTGTCCAGCTGGGCTGGCAAAACGATCGGCCGTTCTGGCTGCTGTTCCGCGACGCCACCTTCTGTGCCACCCTGGCGCTGGTGCTGAACACCGCGGCCTACGTCGCGGAATTGCTGGCGGGGATGATGGCGACGTTTCCGCGCCAGGAGTGGGTGGCCGGGGAAGCCTATGGTATGACTAAGTGGCAGATTATTCGCCGACTGGTGCTGCCCGCTACGCTGCGGCGGGGGATTCCGGCGCTGAACAATGAGATGGTGTTTTTGCTCCACGCCACTTCGCTGGCCAGTACCGTGACGTTGCTGGATATCACCGGCGTGGCGCGCGCTTTCTATGCCATCACCTACTCGCCGTTTATCCCGTTCCTGATGGCCGCCGCGCTCTATTTAGTGTGCACCTTTTTGCTGATTTTCGTCTTTTCGCGGGCGGAACGACGCTGGCTGGCGTTTATCAAGCGCCCCTGATCAGGAGCGTTTGATGGACTGCAGTTCCGTCAGGGTGACGATTTTATCGATGCGAAATTTTTTGCTGGTCAGCCAGCCGTCGGCCAGCTGGCAGTAGTGCGCCATGCTGCGACAGCCGATACGCACCAGAAAGTCAAAGCTGCCGCTGACCAGCCAGCAGTCGAGCACCTCCGGCGTCTGGCGCATCTCCTGCTCAAAGACCGGCTGTGAGCGGCCATGGTCGGCCAGCGCAATTTGCGCCTGCACCACGAAAGCATGTTCCGGTTCCGGGAGTTCAATCACCGCGCTGTAGCCGCGGATAATGCCGTCGCGCTCAAGGCCACGTACGCGTTCCAGGCAGGGACGGGCGGTGAGGTTTACCTGCTCCGAGAGCTTTTGATAAGAAATGCGGCCATCCCGGCGCAGGATTTCAAGGATCTTATGATCGATACGGTCGAGCCGGGCTTTCTTTTCCACAGATAGGACGTCCAATGAAAATTAAACACTATACCTTACCCGAACATGCGCTGAGTGGGCAGCGGCAATTAACCCATTTTCACTTTGGCGAACCCGGCCGCGGAGAGAAAATCTATCTGCAGGCGGGGCTGCACGCCGATGAAATCCCGGGCATGCTGGTACTGCATTATCTTAAAAGATTACTTAACCAGGCGGAACGGCGCGCCGAGCTGCGCGGTGAGATTATCCTCGTGCCGGTCGCTAACCCGCCGGGGCTGGCGCAGGTCGTGCTCAACGGCGGGATCGGACGATTTGATCTCGCCAGCGGCCGCAACTTCAACCGCGATTTTCCCGACCTCGCCCACCTTGCGCAGCGCTATCTCGGCGCCGATGCCCCGCAGACCCGCGAAGCGTACCTGCGGCAGGTCCGCGCGGCGATGCGCGAGGCGCTGGTCGCCGAACCGCAGCGCAGTGAAGTTCAGGCGTTACGCCACCATCTGCTGAGCCTGGCCTGTGATGCCGATGTGGTGCTGGATCTGCACTGTGACGATCGTGCCATTTTGCATCTGTACGCCGATCCGGCCTGGCAGGCGGAGGCCGGGGTGATGGCGGCCTTTTTAGGTATTGAAACGGTACTGCTGTCGCAAGAGAGCGGCGGTAACTCGTTTGACGAGGCCTGCGGGCTGCCCTGGCATCACCTGGCGGCGCGCGCTCCGCAATGGCAGCACGGCCAGCCTGGCTGTATGGCGGTGACCGTGGAGCTGCGCGGTCAGCAGGATGTGAATCACGCGCTGGCCCGCGAGGACGCTGAACGTCTGTACCGTTATCTGCAATATCGCGGCGTGCTGGCGGGCGAAGTCCAGCCTGTCCCGCAGCAGGAGACGCTGATGCTGCCGTTTGCGGCGGGAGAGATAGTGACCGCGCCGGCGAGCGGGATCTTCGTAGCGTTGAAACAGCCCGGCGAGTGGGTCAGCGCCGATGAGGTGGTGGCCGAGATTATCGATCCGCTCACCGATATGATTCAATCGGTCCGCCCGCAGACCGGCGGGTTGATCTACGCCAGCCGTCGGGCGCCTTTTGTCACCTTTGGCGCCGAGGTGATGAAAATCGTCGGCAGGCAGAGTTATGCCGGAGGCGGCGGGCTGGCGATGTGACCCGTTGGTTAAACCGGCGGCATTGATGTCGAACGGGCCAGAAAGTCGCTCACCGTCTTCATGCACAGTTCGCGCTCTTCCACGTGCGGCATATGGCTTGAGGCTTCGAAAATAACCCACCGGGCATCAGGAATGTAGTCCATAAAAGGCTGTACCACTGCCGGCGTGGCTTCATCGTAACGCCCGGAAATCAGCAGCACCGGGACCTCAATTTGCGGCAGACGGTCGATAATGGTCCACGCTTTCATGCTGCCGATAACGTGGAATTCGGTGGGGCCGTTCATCGCGTGATAGACCGTCGGGTCCGCGTCCATCGCATCGAAGGTGCGCCGTACTTCCGGCGGCCAGGGATCAAGCCGGCAGACGTGGCGTTGATAAAAGACCTGGCTTGCCGCCTTATATTCCGCGCTGTCCAGCGTCCCGGCGGCCTCGTGCTGCAACAGCATTTGCTGGATATCGGCGGGCAACTGCGCCCGCAGCTCTGCCGCCCCCTGGAGCCACAGCGCCATTGAGGCCGGGGAGTTGGCGATAACCAGCGCTTTTAAGCCTTTTGGCTGCGTCACCGCGTGCTCCGCGCCCAGCATCCCTCCCCACGATTGACCGAGCAGGGCATAATTATCGGCAATATTGAGGTGTCGCAGCAGGTTATCCAGCTCGTCGAGAAACAGCGCCGGCTGCCAGAAGTCGGCAGGCTGCTGCGGGAGATGGGTTGAGCGCCCGTTGCCTAACTGATCGTAGTGGATCACCGCTCGTCCGCTCAGCGCGATGTCGCGGAACGCATCGACATAATCGTGCGTACACCCCGGCCCGCCGTGGGCCACGACCAGCGGCGTCAGTCCGCTATCGATATTGCCGCAAATACGAAACCAGGTTTGATACTGCCGAAACGGGGCATAGCCTTCGCGAATGGTATACATGAGTGATCTTTACCCTGTTAAATGGACCGGCTTTCAGGGTAAAGGGTCATCGGCGAAGCTGAACACTAGTAAAAATGCTAGTTATTGGCTGTCGAGCAGGCGGTAATGCAGGGCGCGAACCACCGCCTGTACGCGGTTGCTGGCGCCCAGTTTTTTCGCCGCGGTATTCAGGTGCAACGTCACCGTCGCCACTGAGCGATGGAGCTTGCGGGCGATCTCTTTGGCGGTGAGTCCTTCGGCGGACCAGGCCAGACATTCGCGCTCGCGGTTGCTTAATTTCACGTGGCGGCAGGTCAGCATGGTGCTGTCGAACAGCGGAAAAGCCGTCTCCTGAAACTGATGGGCAAGCAGCATCAGCTGCGCCAGAGTGGCGCTGATTTCCGGCTCCTGACGCTGATCGGTGTGAATACCGGTCAGGGTGACGAAACCGCCGTTAGGCAGATGCAGGGGAACCGTGGCGCCGCAGGGCATATTGTGTTCACGCATATAGTGGGTGACGGCGGTCGTATGCGGGTCCAGTCTGCCGCGCAGCATGTTGCTGTCCGGGCGCTGATAGGACCAGATAAAGGGCGCGCAGCTCTCCAGCGCGCAATGCTGCACCGGATCAAGCTGGTAATAGCCGCGTTCGCACCATAGCTGACGCATATCTTCCGGCACATTGCACGTTTTGAGCAGCGAGGGCGTAATCAGCTCCCCTTCCAGAGAGCGCGGGACCGGGGTGTAGTCGTAAATAACCGCGTCAAACCCCAGCTTTCGCGTTTGCTGAAATAGCCCGCCGAATGCCTCATCCAGGCTGCCAGCCTGCGCGCCGCCGGGGCGTTCAAACTCCAGTCGCATATAACCCCCCTCACATAAAAACGAGACCTGCTACGGGCATGATTTGTGCAAATCCGTCAATCGCCCGCTGTGAGGTATGCAATTCCGATGCCGTACCGGCGCGGCGTAAAACTAGTATTTTTGCTAACTGTTCAGCTTCCGGCGATGCCGTTAGCGTTAACGCAACGCCAGTAGCCAGCCCTGTACGACGAGGAATAGACCATGTGGAGTGAAATAACGGCCGATCGATGCCATAACATTGCGGTAGACGGATACAACGTCGTGGCCTGGGAATTTGGCGACGGCGATGAGTGCGTACTCTGCCTCAACGGCGGGCCGGGGCTACCCTGTGACTATCTGCGCGAGGCCCACTCCTGCCTGAAACAGCACGGCTATCGGGTGATCGCCTTCGACCAACTGGGGACCGGAAAATCGGACCGGCCGGATGACACCAGCCTTTGGACCATGGCGCGCTACGTGCGGGAGGTGGAAACCGTTCGTCAGGCGCTGGGGCTCGGCAAGGTGCATCTGCTTGGTCACTCGTGGGGCGGATGGCTGGCCATTGAAGTGGCATTGCACCATCCTGGCGCAATTCGCTCGCTGATTCTGGAAAATACCGTCGCCGATATGCCGCATCTGGTGCAGGAGCTTAACCGTCTGCGCGGTGCGCTGGGGCCAGAAACCGTCGCCATGATGCAGCGCTATGAAGCGCTGGGCTGGCTGGATCATCCGGCCTATCAGGCGGCGATTACCCTACTGAATTATCGCCATGTGTGCCGTCTCGATGTCTGGCCCGAACCGGTTAAACGCTCGCTGGAGGACTGGAATATGGCGCCGTATATCACCATGCAGGGGCCGAACGAATTCCTCTATACCGGTAATTTAAAAGCATGGGATCGCAGCGCCGAACTGAGCTTAATCCGGGCACCGTGCCTGATCACCAGCGGCCAGCATGATGAACTCACTCCCGCCTGCGCCCTGAAAATGAAGCAGGGGTTGGCGAATGCCGAAATCGCGATTTTTGCCAACAGCAGCCATATGCCGTTTTATGAAGAGCCGCAGGCTTACTACCCGGTGCTGCTCGACTTTCTGGCACGCCAGCGCGATACAGGAGGCCGTTAATGCATCGCTACCGCTTTCTGCTGTTTCGTCCGCTACAACTGATCCCGGTTCTGTTAGGCATCAGCCTGATTACCTTCATGATGGTGCGCGCGATCCCCGGCGATCCGGCGCGCATTCTGCTGGGGACGCGGAGCACCCCGGCGGCGTTGGCGCGTATCCGCGCGCAGTTTGGCCTCGACGAACCGCTGTGGGTGCAGTACGGCTACTTCCTGCGCAATCTGTTGCAGGGGGAGCTGGGAAAATCCATCGTCTATCGGGTCGACACCCTCAAGCTGATTGCTTCCCGACTTGAGCCAACGCTGTGGCTGGTGCTGGGCAGCGTGCTGTTGGCTATCATTCTGACGGTGCCGCTGGCCGCGATTGCCGCCCGCCAGCGTGGACGTCTCGCCGATCGGCTGATCCGCCTCTTTACCACCGCCGGGCTGGGTTTTCCGGCGTTCTGGCTCGGCATTATGCTGATTCTGCTGTTCAGCATCGCGCTGGGCTGGTTTCCGGTCTCCGGCTATGGCAGCGATTTCTTTGACCAGCTGCACCATATGGCGCTGCCGTGTCTGACCGTGGCGCTGGCTCTCTCGGCGGTATTGATTCGTAACCTGCGCGCCAGCCTGTTGATGGAGATGAGTAGCGACTATGTGGTGGCGGCGCGGGCGCGCGGACAGCGGGAAAGACGCATTTTCTGGCGGCACGTGCTACCCAATTCGCTGGTCCCGACCATCAATCTGCTGGCGGTGAATATCGGCTGGCTCATCGGCAGTACGGTGGTTATCGAAAGCGTGTTTGCCATCCCCGGCCTCGGCCAACTGCTGATCAAGGCGATTTTTAGCCGCGACTACATGGTGGTCCAGGGGGTAGTGATGGTCTTTGCACTCGCCACCGTGGCGGTCAGCCTGCTGGCGGATATGTTGACCGTGGCTCTCGACCCGAGGATAAAGCTATGAAAGCGATCGCGACTTTTTCCCGTCTGCGTCAGCGGGTCATCCCGCGCCAGCAGGCGTTATATTTCGGGCTGGCGATTGTCGGTTTATGGTTCCTCATCGCCTGTCTGGCGCCGTGGATAGCGCCGTTCGATCCGATAGCCCAGGATGCCTCCTCCAGCCTGCTGCCGCCGGGCGGCGCGCATCCGTTCGGCACCGATAACTTTGGCCGCGATATTTTTTCCCGCGTGCTGTGGGGGGCGAGGGTGGATCTGCAGATCTGCCTGCTGGGGGTGCTGTTTCCTTTTATGCTCGGCACCACGCTGGGGGCGCTCTCTGGCTATGCCGGCGGCGCCGTTGATGCGCTGATCATGCGCATCATTGATATCGTGCTGGCCTTTCCGTTTCTGGTACTGATGCTGGCGATCATCGCCGTCCTCGGGCCGGGACTGGGCAGTTTTTATATCGCTATGGCGCTGGTGGGCTGGGTTTCCTACGCCCGACTGATACGCGCTCAGGTACTGACCTTAAAGCTGCGCGATTTTGTTCTGGCGGCCCGCAGCCTCGGCTATGGGCATCCGCGGATTTTATTTCGTCATCTGCTGCCGAATGCGCTGAGCGGGGCGATTGTTTTTTCGATGTCCGACTGCGTGCTGGTGTTGCTTAACGGGGCCTCGGTGAGCTATCTGGGGCTTGGCGTGCAGCCGCCTACCGCCGAGTGGGGCGTCATGATTGCGGAGGGGCAGAGTTTTATCACCACCGCATGGTGGATAACCACCTTTCCCGGACTGGCCATCGTGCTGCTGGCGATGGGGTTTAGCCTGCTGGCCGACGGGCTGGGCGATAAATCAGGAGCGCGCGGATGACTCTGCTGAAGGTAAACAATCTGACGGTCATGCGCGGCGCAGATCTGGCGCTGGTGGACAACGTTTCGTTGAGTCTCGACGCCGGAGAGATGCTGGGGCTGGTCGGCGAGAGCGGTTCGGGTAAAACCGTGACCTGTCGGGCGCTGATGCGTCTGCTGCCGGGGGCCGGGTTGCGGATTACCGGCGGCGAGGTTGTGCTGAACGGGCGCGATATTCTGACCTTGAGCGACGACCACATGTCGGCGGTGCGCGGGCGGGAGGTCGGCATGATTTTTCAGAACCCAACCAGCCACCTTAATCCGGTGATGACCATCGGCGAACAGATTGCCGAAAGCCGCCGCCTCCATTTCGGCGCCAGCCGCCGTCAGGCGCGGGAGGATGCGCTGGCATTGCTGCGACAGGTGGGGATCCCCGACCCGCAAAACCGGCTCAATAACTATCCGCATGAATTCTCCGGCGGCATGCGCCAGCGGGCGATGATTGCCGTCGCTCTCGCGCCGGAGCCCGCGCTGCTGATTGCCGATGAGCCCACGACGGCGTTGGACGTGACCGTGCAGATGCAGATTCTGCGCCTGCTCAGCGACCTGCGCGCCGAGCTGGGGCTGGCGGTCATTATGATCACCCACGATCTCGGCGTAGTAGCGCAAACCTGCGACCGCATTGCGGTGATGTACGCTGGCCGGTTGTGTGAGGTCGGCGGTAAGCGCGAAGTGCTGGCCGGGCCGCTGCATCCCTATACCCGCGGGCTTATCGACTGCCAACCGGTCAGCGAAGGCGGGCGGGGGAGGCTGACGACTATCGACGGCCAGCCGCCGGTCGCCGACCATTTTCCGTCAGGCTGCCGCTTTCACCCACGTTGCCACCGCGCCGATGAGGCTTGCCTGCACCAGCCGTCGCTGGCTTACGGGCAGGATAGCCACAGTCATGCGGCGGCTTGTCATCACATGTTGCCGACGCTCGTCCGGCGGGAGGAATAATGGTGCGTACTCACTGGCCGTTGCTGGAGGCCGATAATCTTTCCGTTACCTTTCCGCTTTCCGGCGGATGCGGGTTGTCGAAACGGGCGGTGCATGCCGTCAGTCAGGTTTCGTTGCAAATTTATCCCGGCGAGACGCTCGGTCTGGTCGGCGAATCCGGCAGCGGTAAAAGCACGCTGGGTCGGGCGCTGTTACAGCTTGAGCGGGTGACCGCCGGAGAGGTGCGCTTCGATGGTCAGCGAATTACGCATGGTTTAACCAGCGATATCGCCCGTCTGCGCCAGCAAAGCGCGATGATTTTTCAGGACCCCTTTGGCTCACTGAACCCACGTCAGACCATCGGGGAAAGCATCGCCGAGGTGCTGCGGGTTCATCAAAAGGTGCCGGGCGGCGCGGTCGCGCAGCGAGTCGCGGAGTTGCTCACTCAAGTCGGCCTGCGTCCGCAGCAGGCCAGCGCCAAACCGGCGCAGCTTAGCGGCGGCCAGTGCCAGCGCGCCGGTATAGCGCGAGCGCTGGCGATGGAACCGCGGCTGATCGTCGCCGATGAGTGCGTCGCGGCGCTGGATGTCTCTATTCAGGGGCAGATCGTCAATTTACTGATGGATCTGCAGGAGAAGATGGGGCTGGCGATTCTGTTTATCGCGCATGACCTGGCGATTGTGCGTCGGCTCTGCGATCGCGTCGCGGTGATGTATCTCGGGCGTATCGTGGAAGAAGGGCCGGTGGAAGCGGTTTTCAGCCGACCGCTGCATCCCTATACCGCCGCGCTGGTGGCGGCAATCCCGGAGATCGACCCCGATAAGCCGTTGCCGAAGAGTGGGTTGGGGGGCGAGCCGCCCAGTCCCGTCGCTGTTCCACAAGGCTGTGCATTTCATCCGCGCTGCCCTTATGCGCAGGTGCCGTGTCGCACCGGCGCACCACCACCAATCCGGCAGATTGCCGATCGCGCATATGCCTGCGTACTCAACCACACGGGTAATGAGACCGTTTTTCCTTTTACAGGGGGATCTTTTGATGAAGCACAGACATGTTAAGTTACTGGCGGCGAGCGTTTTTCTGGCGCTGAGCGTGGTCAGCGAAATGGCGCAGGCGGCGGGCGTATTGACCATCGGTCGCCGTGAGGACAGCACCACGTTTGACCCGATAAAATCGGCGCAGAATGCCGATAACTGGGTCTTTTCCAACGTCTTCGACCCGCTGGTGCGGGTGGATAAGACGGGGACGAAGCTGGAGCCGGGCGTGGCGGAGAGCTGGACTATCTCCGCGGATGGCAAGGTCTATACCTTTAAAATTCGCGAGACTAAATTCTCGGACGGGACGCCGTTGACCGCCAGCGATGCGGCTTTTAGCCTGCTGCGTATCCGCGACGATGCGGGATCGCTGTGGCGCGATTCCTACAGCATTATTGCGCAGGCGCAAGCGACGGACCCGCGAACCCTGGTGGTGACGCTGAAATCGCCTTCAGCCCCTTTCTTATCGCAACTGGCGTTGCCGAATGCGTCGGTGATTTCGCAGCAGGCGATGAAAACGGAAGGCGAGGAGGCTTTTGCCGAAAAACCGGTGGGATCCGGCGCGTTTAGCGTCAAAGAGTGGCTGCGTGGCGAAAAAATCGTGCTGGTCAAGAATCCCAACTTCTGGCAGGCGAAAAACGTCAGTCTTGATGGTGTGGAGTGGTTAACCATTCCGGATGATAATACCCGCATGCTGAAGGTGCAGGCGGGCGAACTGGATGCCGCGTTGACGGTGCCTTTCTCGCGGATTGCATCCTTACAAAAGGACGCCAGCCTGAAGGTGGAGCTTGACCCGTCAACCCGCGAAGATCATCTGCTGATTAACCATTCTCATGGCGCGCTGGGCAAAGTGGAAGTGCGCCAGGCGCTGGATTTTGCCATTGATAAAGACGCTATCGTCAAGACCGTGACCTTTGGCTATGGTCAGGTGGCGAACTCCTACATTCCCGCCGGGGCGCTTTATCACTATGCGGATAATCTCCGTCGGCCATACGATCCGCAAAAGGCCAAAGCGATGCTGAAAGCGGCGGGCGCCGCCGACCTGAAGCTGAACTATGTGGTGAACGCCGGGGATGAAGTGGATGAGCAAATCGCTATTTTACTCCAGCAGCAGCTGGCGAAAGCCGGGGTGACGGTCAATTTACAAAAAGTGGACCCGAGTCAGAGCTGGGATATGCTGGTGGCCGGGGATTACGATATTTCGGTGATGTACTGGACTAACGATATCCTCGACCCCGATCAAAAAACCACCTTTGTGCTGGGGCATGACGCCAACATGAACTATATGACCCGCTACCATAACGAGCAGGTCAAAGCGCTGGTGGCCGCCGCGCGTGTGGAGATGGACAGTAAAAAGCGGGAGCAGATGTATATCGAGCTGCAGAAAATGGCGAAAGCAGACGTGAACTGGATCGATCTGTATTACAGCCCGTACCGCAACGTCAGTCGTAAAAATATTAGCGGTTTCTATCAGAATCCGCTGGGTCGCTTCTTCCTCGAAGATACCGTGAAAAACTGAGCCTTCTCGCGTCGGTCGGCCCCGGTCGCCGACGCTTTTTTCATCGCCGCCGACGCTCCTGCCGCGCAAAACCTGACAACCCGAACGGGATTGATATGTGTCAAGGTTTGCTTCAACTATCGACATAAATAACTAAAAAAGAGTTGTAACCCTGGCGTCTTTTATTCAATTTATGTGGTGAATGTTTAATGCACTCGTATAAAAAAAACATATGTGCATTAAAATCAATACATTAAATAAATCAGGGGTTCTTTTTTGTGGCAAGTGCAAACAAACTTACGCTGTTTATCGTTATTTTCATGCTGTTGGGGATCCTCTCCGGCGCAGTGATCCATGCGTATGCCTCTCCGGGCACGATTACCGCATGGGCAGAAAATATCACGCTCTTTACCGACATGTTCTTACGACTGATTAAGATGGTGATTGCGCCATTAGTCTTCAGTACGCTGACGGTGGGGATTATGCGTCTGGGAGAAACCGCGACTATCGGACGAGTAGGCGGCAAGGCGATGGTGTGGTTCATCACCTCGTCGATCCTCTCTATTCTGGTCGGGCTGGTGATTGTGACCATTGAACATCCCGGCGCGGGCTTAAACCTGGCGATTCCGAAAGAGTCGGTTGATACCGGCCTCGCGGTCAGCGGAATGAGCTTGAAAGGATTCCTGTCTCACACCATCCCGACCAGCATTACCGAGGCGATGGCGAACAACGAAATTCTGCAAATCGTGGTGTTCTCGATGTTCTTCGGCATTGCCGGGGCCTCGTTGGGGGAAAAGTTCAACGCGCCGCTGGTCGCTGCGCTGAATGTTGTCTCGCATATCATGCTCAAGGTCACCGGATATGTGATGTACGTGGCGCCGTTAGCGATTTTTGCCGCGATCTCGTCGGTTATCGCCTCACAGGGGATGGGCATTCTGCTTAACTATGCCTCCTTTATCGGCGGCTACTATGTGGCGGTGCTGCTTACCAGCGCGGCGCTGCTGGCGGTGGGCTATATGGTGCTGAAAAAAGAGGTTTTCCGCCTGCTCAATATGCTCAAAGATCCGGTGCTGGTGGCCTTTACCACCAGCAGCTCGGAAGCGGCGTATCCGAAGACGCTGGAGCGGCTGGTCAGCTTTGGCTGCTCGCGCAACATCGTCTCCTTCGTGCTGCCCATTGGCTACTCCTTTAACCTGGTGGGGTCGATGGTCTACTGCTCGTTCGCCTCAATGTTTATTGCCCAGGCTTATAATATCCAGCTGAGTTTTAGCGAAATTACCGTCATGATGCTGACGTTGATGCTGGCTTCAAAAGGGATTGCCGGGGTTCCCCGTTCCGCGCTGGTGGTACTTGCCGCCACGATCCCGAGTTTCAATATTCCCGTCGCCGGGATTTTGTTGCTGATGGGCATCGACCATTTCCTTGATATGGGCCGTTCGGCGATCAATGTGCTGGGCAATGGCATTGCTACGGCGATGCTGTCGAAAAACGAAGGGCTGTTAGAGGAAGAGGAGCCGGAAGCGGAGCCTCAGCAGGCGCAGGCCTGATAGCTCAACGCCCTCTTCGCGGGGGGCGTATTTTCCGCCGGTTGCGGAAAAAGAGGCCCCCAACAGGCACGCAAGGGGCAATGTGACGAAAGAATATCACCCGCGATTAACGTCTTATTTTCATGGTACAAAAATACGCGGCAGTATCTTTATACCCGGGTGTGGGATAATTTTACCGGTTAATTGCGCGGCATGAGAAGTTATTTCCCGCTTATAAGATTGTTTTCAGAACGGATAACCCGGGCAACCCGGCGAATTCCGAATTTTCACTGTTTTTAATCCTGTCCCGTATCACGCTGATTGATCTTAGCCGCGCTCTTTTAACACGCTAATGAACTGAAAGAAGTCATGATGATTATTCAGTCCATATTTTTCCATGATCTGGTTCTTATGATAAATAACGGTCTTCGGGCTAATCTGGTGCAGTGCGGAAATTTTACCAATATCAAAACCATTCATCAGACCATGGGCAACGACGACCTGCGAAGGCGACAGGCTTTTGTGCGGGCAGTTGGCGCATATTGATGCTGAATCGACCGCCCGTTTTGATTCCGGCTGTTCATTCTTCTTTAGCGCCCTGGCAATAATTTCACGCAGGCTGTCAATATTGACCGCTTTGACCGGAACGAAGGTAACGTCTTTCAGGCAATTGACGATCCGCGTCTTTTCCGGCAGCTCATCATAACTATGCAAAATGATGACCGAACTGTTTTGTTTACGGTTTTTAATACTGGTATTACAGAGATGAATCTCACCCGGGAGAATCTCAGCGATGATAATGTCCGCAGCGGACAATTCGCTTGAGTGACCGCTAAACCCGATGGTCAGGTCGTCGCGGGTCCGGGTGAGATCGTTGACAATTGCCATTAGCGACGCCTTGAGGAAGGTGTTTCGGCTGATAATCGCGATGCTTATTTTTCTCATGGCGTGACTTTCCGGCGGCATCAACATAATACCATGCTGCGAGTAACCTTTCTGGCGTTTACGGCAATTGCCGTGAATCGGGAATATCGTATTTGATGAACGGAAAATGGCCTTTCATCAACACGACGGGAGGGGCAGAAGCTCTGCCATGATTATTTCCTTCGCATTTTTCGGTCGGCGAAGGGGATTTTCTGTTTTCTTCTGTCTTTTATGTAAGAAATAAAGCTATAAACGGAGATGCCGAAGAAAAACAGGCATAGCAATAAAGCCAGCCACGTTTGCAAAGCCATAATGGATCATCCTTAACTGAGTTTTGTGCTGTGATAAATATGCATCAGCGCGAACGCCAATATTATTATTCTGTTATTCCGCGTGAAGCTGCTGCTGTCGTCGCGGCGTCTGCCGCGTAAAATTTTCGCGCGACATCGCCGCCTGGAACCCAACCCTGGCAGAGTGAAACCCGGCCTGTCCGCAAGATGGCTAGTACGAAAGGGCGGGCGCGGTTCCCCTCTCGTCGCATGGCTAATTTGGGGCGCTATCGTTGCGGTATAAGGTCAATGTAAGAAAATTCTTAATGTACTGTCAGTCTCATTTCTCTCATTTCTCTCAAAAAATGAGAAAAATTAACAACAATAGCAAAGTAAATAACGTATGGATGATCGAGCTGGCGGAGAATGCCTCTCGCCGGTCGTATGACGGCGGTGAGGATCCTCAGGGAATAAACGCCAGACCTTTGCCAAAAATGGCCCGGATGGGCAAGGTCATACCGTGTAGCCTCGCTTTGTTGCGCAGCCGGCTGATCACCACGTCAATGCGGTGCAGTTCCGCCTCATCTTCATCGGGGAAAAGATAGGCGTGCAGATCGACCTTGCGACAGACTTCGCTGGGGTTACGCATTAAGCGCGCTATCAGCCGGTGCTCTTGCTGGGTCAGCGGCAGCGCGATGCCGGACGGCGCCAACAGGCTTTCCGGCTGCAGTACCCAGGATGAAGAGGCGGCCTTCTCGTCGACGGGGGCCGCGACAGGGGGGGCGGGGGTTTGCTGCACAATCCGGGCGCCCAGCGAATCAATGGTCTCCGCCAGAACGGAAAAATTCACCGGCTTGATGAGATAGAAGTCTGCGCCAAGATTGAACGCCTGCAGCTTATCCTGCTCATGCCCTCTGGCCGTCATGACGATCAGCCCGTACTCGCCAATCTCATGCAGATACTCCAGAACGCTGAAGCCGTCTTCGCCGGGCAAGCCAATATCAACCAGCACAATGTCTACCGGATCGCGATGCAGCTGCCGCCAGAACGCTTCCGCGCTGTGTACGCCCCATGCGCTGAAGCCGCGAAAGCGCAGGAAGGCCAGCAGTTCATCAAGGAGATCGGCGCTATCTTCGATGATGGCGACGCGTAATGTCATGATTTACCCTTTTGCTGTGGTGGGGCATCCTGGGGAAGCGTGAGCGTAAATTCGCATCCCGTCGGACCGTTTACTGCCAGCCAAAGCTCACCGCCGTGAGCCTGGATGATTTGTCGGGCGACATACAGCCCAAGACCGGTGCCAACCGGCGTCGCGGTGCAGACGACGCCGCGCCGGTAACGCTCAAAAATCTGGTCAACATGATCAAGGGCAATCCCGGGCCCGTGGTCACGAATAGCGATTTCGCAGCGCTCCGCCTGCGGGCGAATGGCGATCGCAATCTCGCCGGACGGCGTGTACTTCACCGCATTGTCCAGGAGGTTGGCCAGCGCAATGCACAGCAGTGCGCTGTCGGCAAACAGCGGCGGCGAACGGGTCGTCGAGTCGACCCTGTGCCCGTCCAGCGTGATAGTCAGATAATGATTGGCCGAGAGTTCAACGACGGTGGCCGCCATGCGGATAACCGAGAGCAGATCGGCGTTTTGTTTATCCACATGCAGCGCACTGGAGGAGAGCCGGGCATCGGCCAGACAATTATCGGTTAACTGAACCAGGCGTGTGGTGGCGCGCTGCATGCGCTCCAGGCGCGGCCGTTGCGCCGGTTCCGGGGAGCACAGACGCAGGTTCTCCAGCGCGGCCTGGATAACCGAGAGCGGCGTTCGGAATTCATGTGCCACCATGCCCATAAACTGACGTTGATGAAAGCTTGCTTCGCGCTCGATCCGCAGTTCGCGCGTCAGCTGTTGTTTTTGCACCAGCCTGCGGTTTTCGGCCCGTACGCGCAGGACCGCAATAATCAGCACGGCGATGATATGTACAATCAGCGCGTACTGCCAGATGGAGTAAATCGCGTTGTGAAAGGGAATGATGCCATGGATCGATAACAGCGCCAGCGCGGTGGCAACAACATACGCCGGCGGGAGCAGCCCCAACAGGAATGTATTCCAGTCAATGGCTTTTCGTCGCCAGAGCGCCCATGAGGTCACCAGCAGCACGGGGGCGGCGACAAAGAAGATCCCCGCCTCAATTTGCATAGCCAGTCCGTAAAAGTCCAGTGGAATGCTGGCGAGGAGGAGCATATTTAAACCGATAGCCGCGACGAGTATCCGCTGTAAGCGCGGCATGTTGTTCTTAAGATCAAACACCTCGCTATGCAGCCACAGCGCGGTAGCGTAACTGAGCAGCGACAGGTAGCTGATCATCGCGTCCTGGATCCGGAGAACGGCATTGCCGAAAAACCACTCCGGGTAGCCGTGCAGAGCGGCCACCAGCGGATAGTTGAGGGAAAACAGGCAGATCCCCCACAGTAAACGGCGGCGCAATAAAACGGCGAGCCACAGAGCGACGCCGCTGGCAATCACCGCCAGGCCAAAGTAAAAGCTCCAGAATGCGGTATCCCGGGTCGCGGACTGGAGAAACTCCTGCGGCGAAGAGAGTGTGCTCAGCAGCAGCAGGGTGCTGCTACTCTGAATGCGGAACACCACGTCGTAACCTGTCGCCGCCGGGGGCGGCGGCAAAATCAGGACGCTTTCACGATAGTCAAGATCGCTCTCCCTGGCCGATGAACGGTCGCCAAACTCTTTTTTAATCCATGGCCCGCCTTGCGCTGAAGGGCGGTAGAAAACGCTGAAATGATCGATAAAGGAGGGGCCGAGCTGAAGCCAGCGCTGCTCCCCGCTGAAGTACGTCGCCGGTAACGAAGCTTTGAGCCAGTAAGCTTTTGACGAGTAGCCAAATGAGGGAATGCGTTGCGCGGTAGTCAGCGCGCTCGCGGGTAAAGCGATAAATTCATCTACCGTCATCTTGCCGGTGGCGTCGGCATACCCATGGACGGGAATATCAATGCCAAACTGGCGTACCTGGGCATGAAGCGGCCCGGACATCTGGAAGAAAATAAACAGGCCGCAACACAGCCGAAAAGTGGCGCGGAGCCAGCCCGCCGCCCGAGCAGAATGAATAACAGCGCACACGTGATTCAATCACGCCCCCTTGTGGCATCTCTTACGATATGAGTTCGATTTAAATAGTCAGCGCGTTTATAACCCGCATCGCCAATCCTCCCTGATTCTAGGAAAATTCTTAGGTCCGGACGGTGAGGCATTTTGCTGACGTGCGCGAGATTATTCCAGCCTTATCTGTCATGCGCGATACTGGCCAGACCTGCGCCGCTAAAGGCAACAAACCGAATAGCGGTGGCGGCATCGGTATACCACAGCGCGATGAACCGGAGGATACGATTTTGTGATAGTTCGATTTTGTGATAGCGGGCGGGTCTGGCGGATTAAAAAAGTTCTGCACGCTATGTCGTGAAAACAGGTGCAGGACTTTTTAGCGATCAATGTCGGCTGACGTGTATTTAACGCGATGAATATTATTCAGCCTGAAGCAGCGGGGTTAAAAAGTGCGCCGCTTTCATGGCGCCATTCGTGGTGATGGTGTGACCGACGCCGGGCTCGAAGTAGGTATCGACATCCACGCCGAGGGCGGCGAGTTTGTGCGCGGCGTTTACGCTCTCGGTCTGACTGATGACCGGATCGTTGCTGCCGTGGACCAGCAGCGCGGGCGTGCCATAAACCGGCTGCCAGGGCTGCGGGGAGGCAAGGCGTCCGGAAAAGGAGATGACCGCGGCGAGCGGCAGATGTCCGCTGACCAGCGCATCCAAAGACATAATCGCCCCCTGAGAGAAGCCCGCGAGGATCAGCCGATCCTCGTCAGGGGAAAAATGATGCTTATCCATCACCTCTTCAAGGGTGCGGTTGAAGGCGCCGCGCGCGCTGGCGATACGTTCAGCGCGCGACGCTTCGCTGATGCCGTTGACGCTGAACCATTGATAACCCGGCCCCATATCAAACGCGTCTGGGCCGTCAGGCGTGGCGACCATCACCTCCGGTAGATTCTGACGCCAGAAATGGCCCAGCCCTTGTAAATCTTCGCCGCGGCTACCGACGCCGTGGAGCAAAATAATCAGTGTCTTGTTCATTGCGACTCGCTTAAAGTCCGTAGCGGCTCAGGTCTGGCCCTGCCGGTACAATGCCGTTGGGGTTCAGCGCCTTGATGGAATAATAGCCCTGCTTAATATGATCGAGACTGACCGTTTCACGAATACCCGGAACTGCCAGCAGATCGCGTACATAGCGGTCAATATTGTGGTAGGCCGTCAGGGGACGGAGATTACATTTAAACAGGCCGTGGTAGGCGGCATCGAAACGAATCAGGGTCACGAACAGGCGAATATCCGCCTCGGTCAACGCCTCGCCGCACAGGTAGTTGCGGGTGGCGAGGCGCTGCTCCAGCCTATCGAGCATTGAGAAGACATCGCTTACGGCGTCCTGATAGCTCTCCTGGGTCGTGGCAAACCCGGCGCGATAGACGCCGTTGTTGAGCTGCGGATAAATTTCGGCATTGAGCCTGTCAATCTCTTCGCGCAGCGCCTGCGGGTACAGATCGATATCGTGACGGGCCAGTTCGCCAAAGCCGCTGTTCAACATCCGTACGATATCGGCAGACTCGTTGTTGACGATCGTCCCGGTGTGTTTATCCCACAGCACCGGGACCGTGGCGCGCCCGGTAAAGTGGGGATCGGCCAGGGTATACAGCTGATGAACCCATTCGGCGTTATTCAGCGTATCGCGGTTAGCGCCGGGGTAGTCGCCAAAATGCCAGCCTTCATTCAGCAGCCAGGGCTCGACGACCGATACGCTGACCACCGCCTCCAGCCCTTTGAGCTTACGGGCAATCAGCGTGCGGGAGGCCCACGGGCAAATCAGCGCGACGTACAGATGATAACGGTCGGGTTCAGCGACAAACCCGCCGTTACCGGTGATGCCGGGGGCGCCATCCGGCGTGACCCAGTGGCGAAAACTGGAGGTCTGACGCACGAAGCCGCCCCGACTATCCGTTGCCTGTACCGGGTGCCAGTCGGCGGTCCATTTTCCATCGATGAGCATAGCGACCTCGTTAACGTTTTGCCGACGTTGGTTTTAAAGCATATTTACCATCCCCGGTCAGCGCTAGGACGAGCAGGCCGACAATCCACAATGCCGGGAATTCCCAGCCGCCGTTGGGGTTGGTAAAGAAGAAGCCTGCCGGGCCGTGAACGGTGAAAATCGCGCCCAATAAAATGGGGATCAGCACCACGGCGACGATACGGGTATAAATTCCCAGAATCAGGGCGATGGCGCCGAAGAATTCAACAGCCATGGTGATATAGGCCAGCCAGCCGGGAAGGCCGAGCGAGACGAAAAACCTGGCGGTTCCGGCGGGGGTGAAGGCGAAAAACTTGAGACTAAAATGCGCGAGGAAAAGAATACCGAGCGCAAGGCGCATGACCAGGGCAGCATAAGGGGTGGTGCGTTGATCGAACATGGTGGAGTCCTCATTTTCAGTTGACTGAAGGACTGTACACTATTTCTTTTTTGTGGATTATCCCGTTAAAACGCGCATGTTTATTCCTATATTGGAAATAATAAGGCTTAATACTTCACCCGTTCTTGCGCGGCGGAAAAGATATCCACCAGAAAATCGATCATCACCCGTGATTTATGCGCCAGATAGCGTGCGGGCGGAAACACGGCGAACAGCGCCAGCGGCGGCGCTTCATAAGCGGCCAGCACCGGCACAACCTGGTGCTCATCGAGCGCTTTGCGGGCAATAAAAAACGGCAAGCGCGCGATCCCGAGCCCGGCGCAGGCGGCGGCAAGGCAAATTTCGGCATTGGAAAATTTCATCTTTCCGCGCACCGGCTGGGAATGCAGCTGTTGCTGCTGATCGAGAAACGGCCAGTGCCAGGGATCGCGAAAGTTAGTATCGACAATCAAATCGTGCTGGCTAAGCGCTTCCCAGCTTTGCGGTTCGCCCCGCTGGGCCAGGTATTCCGGCGAGGCAATCACCACGCTGCGCACGGGGCAAAGGCGACGGGCCAACAGGGTGCTGTCGGTTAAGTTGCCGATTCGCAGGGCCAGATCGAAACCCTCATCGACAACGTTCACCAGCCGGTCGGAAAAACTGACATCCAGTTCAATATCCGGATAGCGGCGGGCAAAGGTCACCAGGTGAGGGGCCAGCTGCGTGGTGCCAAAGGTGACGGGGGCGGAGATACGCAGCTGCCCGGCAGGGGCGTTGGAGATGTTGCGAACCGAGTCGTTGAGCTCATCGAAATCAATCAATAGCTGGCGGATACGCTCATAATAGGCGAGGCCAACATCGGTTGGCGTCAGCGAGCGGGTACTGCGTCTGAGCAGGTGTACGCCAAGGTCGCTTTCGAGACGGGAGATGAGTTTTGAGGCCTGGCCGTGGCTCGTACCGCAGCGCTGTGCGGCGAGCGTAAAACTGCCCGTTTCCATTACCGCGACAAACATCCGATCGCAATCCAGCCGTTCCATTCGGGCACCCTTTGTAGTGTGAAAGCGCCATTATAGCAAAGGGCGGCGGAGATCCGGGCGTTTCGCGGAGAGCGACGGCTGAGCTGCCTGCCGGGGGACGCCGCCCCCGGCATCAATCAACGAAAGACGACCTGCGCCCAGCGGGCCAGACCGGCGGTGACGGAGCCAAAATCATCGCCGCCGGCGATCGGGATACCCGGCAGGTGGGCCGCCAGCGCTTTCTTAATCAGCGGTGAGCGGGCGCTCCCCCCGGTCAGGTAGATCACATCCGGCGTTTCGCGGCTGTTGTCCAGCGCCAGCTGAACCTGCTCCATAATACGCGTCAGCGGCTGATTCAGCGCCGCTTCCAGCCCTTGCTGGCTGATAGCCGCGGCCAGTTCATTACCGATAAACGGCAGTCCTGTGGTCACCTGCTCCTGTGCGGAGAGGGCGATTTTACTCTCCTCGGCACTGCGCACCAGGCGGTAGCTCAGGCGCTGGCGCCAGACTTTCAGCAGCAGCGCGACTTTGTCGCCGTCGCGGGCATCGCGCAGGAGATCATTGAGCAAGCGACCGTTGGCGCTGCTGTAGAAATCGGTTTGCGCCGGTACATCGTTGATAGCGACGGCGTTCCACCACGGCAGCACCGGTAAGGCGATCCCTTTTTCCGTTTCGCCGCCCATCCCCAGCAGCGGCATCAGGCATTTAAAAGCCAGGGCGATGTCGAGATCGTTCCCGCCGACGCGACAGCCGCTGTGGCCGAGTAAACTTTGCTGGCGATCGGCTTTCTGCCGCCACTGCGGCCCCATCAGCAGCAGCGAACAGTCGGTGGTGCCGCCGCCGATATCGACGACCAGCACGCGTTGTTCTTCTTTGAGCGTTGCTTCGAAATCCAGCCCGGCGGCAACCGGCTCAAACTGGAAAACGACGTCGCGGAAACCGGCGCGCTTCGCCGCGCGCTCAAGGATCCCCTGCGCCTGGGCGTTGGCGTCATCGCCGCCGAGCCCCTGGAAGTTGATCGGTCGGCCAATCACCGCCTGGTCAATGGTTTCCGGCAACTGCGTCTGCGCCTGCTGCTTAATATGCAGCATCATGGCGCACACCAGATCTTCAAACAGCGCGACCTGCTGCGGCTTCAGGCCGCTGGCGCCGAGGAACGATTTCGGGGATTTAACGAAGTAGACTTCTTGCGGATCGTCGACATATTGATGCAGCGAGGCCAGACCAAACTGGACGCTGTTGTCGAGGACGTCGATGTCTTCATCGCGGTTATAGTTGATGGCGCGACGCAGCAACGCCTGGTTTTCATCGCCGTTGGTCGGCACGTCATGATGGCGATAGAGCCATTCGCTGACCGCTTCGCGGGTTGGTGCCGACAGCATTGACGGCAGCAGCTTGCTGCCGTTTTCCAGCGTTAACAAGTGCGGAAGATTATCGCGCATTACGGCAACCGAGCAGTTGGCGGTGCCGTAGTCAAAACCAATAAACATGACCTGAAAAATCCCCATGCCAGTGAAGAAGGGGGGCGACTTTAGCGGATTGCCGCCACGGCGACAACAGGAATTTAAAAGCAAGGTAGCCCGGACGTGGAGGGTCTATCATTGAGGCAATTAAAGAAGGAGAAATGATGACGCTGTTACCCTGGCACTCCCCCTACGACCCGCAATGGATATTCGGTTTTCTACGCGCCCGTGCGGTGGCAGGTATTGAAACGTTCAGCGAGGAGCGTTACACCCGCAGTTTTTCCCAGGCGGGCCATCGCGGCCTGATCACGGTTGAGCCCGATCTGGCGGCGCAGGGATTACGCGTGACCTTATCTGACGGCCTGCTGCCGGTGGCCGAGGCGTGCCACGCCCGGGTGGCGCTCCTGTTTGATTTAGCCTGCGACCCGCATCAGGTGGCCCGGACGCTGGGCGCGCTGGCCAGCGCGCGTCCGGGGCTGCGTCTGCCGGGATCGCTGGATGCCTTTGAACAAGGGGTGCGCGCGATACTGGGGCAACTGGTCAGCGTGGCGATGGCGGCGAAGCTGACGGCAAAAGTGGCGGCGGCTTACGGCGAACCGCTGGCGGAGGCGCCGGAATACAGACTCTTTCCGCAACCGCACACCCTGGCGCAAGCGGATCCGTTAGCGCTTAAAGCCGTGGGCATGTCGCGGCAACGCGCTGAGGCTCTTATCCATCTGGCGCAGGCGGCGGTTGACGGTCAGCTGCCGCTGGAGGCGCCGGACGACATTGAGGCGGCGATGAAACAGCTGCAAACGCTGCCCGGTATCGGCCGCTGGACCGCCAGCTATTTTGCCCTGCGCGGCTGGCAGGCGAAGGACATTTTTCTGGCGGATGATTACCTGATTAAGCAGCGGTTCAGCGGTATGACTCCGGCGCGTATTGCGCGTTACGCCAGCCGCTGGCAGCCGTGGCGTTCTTATGCGCTGTTGCATATCTGGTATAGCGAAGGATGGGCGCCGACTGAGGAATAGCCATGCGGGGCGCATATCACTGGTATCGACGCGCTGAAATCCCTATAATTGCCGCGTTTGACGGTCAAACGTCACCCTTCCAATACATGAAATTATTCGAGATGCGTCTCAAAACTGTTAGCGTTTTGAACAAACCCCACAAGGGCGAGGCGGCACGCCGGGTCACGCGGGGGCAGCTCGAAGGGTTATGTGTATATACATCCAGGTTAATCAGGTCGCAAAAAAGTTATGACTGATACGTCTCATCAGTGCGTCATTATTGGTATCGCCGGCGCATCGGCTTCGGGAAAAAGTCTTATCGCCAGCACGCTGTATCGCGAATTGCGTGAACAGGTTGGTGATGAACATATTGGCGTTATTCCGGAAGACAGCTACTACAAAGATCAAAGTCATTTGTCGATGGAAGAGCGTGTTAAAACGAACTATGACCATCCCAGCTCGATGGATCACAGTTTACTGCTTCAGCATTTGCAGATGTTGAAAAGCGGCCAGCCGATTGAATTACCGGTCTACAGCTACGTTGAACATACGCGTATGCCGGAAACGATCCACATCGAACCCAAAAAAGTGATCATCCTCGAAGGGATTTTACTGCTGACCGATGTTCGCCTGCGCAATGAGCTGAACTTCTCTATCTTTGTTGATACGCCGCTGGATATCTGCCTGATGCGCCGCATCAAGCGCGATGTGAATGAACGCGGGCGCTCGATGGATTCGGTGATGGCGCAATATCAGAAAACGGTTCGTCCGATGTTCCTGCAGTTTATTGACCCTTCCAAGCAGTATGCCGACATTATTGTGCCTCGCGGCGGTAAAAACCGCATCGCGATTGATATTCTGAAGGCGAAAATCAGTCAGTTCTTTGAATAACACAGACGAATTGTGTAACGTGCAAAGAGAACCCAAATTGCCCTTAACCCCGGAAGGTGTGGGGGCGCGATGCCATAAAGGAGAGAGCTCATGCGTCTGTGCGACCGAGATATAGAAGCCTGGTTGGATGAGGGGCGGCTATCTATCAGCCCGCGCCCGCCCGTTGAACGTATTAACGGTGCGACCGTAGACGTTCGGCTGGGGAATAAATTTCGCACGTTTCGCGGCCACACGGCGCCCTTTATCGACCTGAGCGGGCCAAAAGCGGAAGTGACCGCGGCGCTGGATCGGGTGATGAGCGAAGAGATCGTGCTGCCGGAAGGCGAAGCCTTCTATCTGCATCCGGGAGAGCTGGCGCTGGCGGTGACCTACGAGTCGGTGACGCTGCCGGCCGATCTGGTTGGCTGGCTGGACGGTCGCTCCTCGCTGGCGCGGCTGGGATTGATGGTGCACGTCACCGCTCACCGTATCGATCCTGGCTGGTCAGGCTGCATCGTGCTTGAGTTCTTTAACTCCGGCAAGCTGCCGCTGGCGCTGCGTCCGGGGATGCCGATCGGCGCATTGAGTTTTGAACCGCTGTCAGGCCCTGCGGCACGGCCCTATAACCGCCGTGAAGACGCCAAATATCGCGACCAGCAGGGCGCGGTGGCGAGTCGAATCGACAAGGATTGATAACGTAAGCGGTGTACTGAGGGTGCCATGAGACGAATTCTGACGACGCTGATGATCTTGCTGGCGGTGGTTGTAGCCGGGCTGACCGCGTTGGTATTGCTGGTTAATCCCAACGATTTTCGCGCCTATATGGTGCATAAGGTGGCGGAACGTAGCGGTTATCAGCTTGAACTCGATGGCCCGTTGCGCTGGCACGTCTGGCCGCAGCTGAGTATTCTTTCCGGGCGCATGACGCTGACGGCACCGGGTGCCGCTGAACCGGTGGTGCGTGCGGATAATATGCGTCTTGATGTCGCCCTGCTGCCGCTGATTTCCCATCAGCTGCAGGTCAAACAGGTGATGCTCAAGGGCGCGGTGATTCAGCTGACGCCGAAGACCGAAGCGGTACGCAGTCAGGATGCACCGGTGGTTCCTCACGACAGTACGCTGCCTCTGGTGGCGGATGACAGCGGCTGGTCCTACGATGTGCGGCAGCTGCAGGTGGTGGACAGCGTCCTCTTTTTCCAGCATGAAGATGGCGAGCAGGTGACGGTACGCGATATTCGTCTGCAGATGGATCAGGATGAACATCAGCACGCGACGCTCGATTTTTCCGGGCGCATCAACCGCGACCAGCGCGATCTGGCGCTCTCTTTCTCCGCCGAGGTGCAGGGCGGCGACTACCCGCACTCTTTGCAGGCTGACATCTCGCGACTTAACTGGCAGCTGCGCGGCGCTGAGCTGCCGGCTGACGGCGTGAGCGGGCAGGGCAGTTTGCAGGCGAACTGGCAGGAAGATGAGAAAAAGCTGAGCTTCGATAACCTCAATCTGACGGCGAACGGCAGCACGATTGCCGGCAACGCCAGCGTGATTTTAGGCGACCGGGCCGACTGGAATCTCAACCTTCATGCCACCACTCTTGACCTCGACAGTCTGCTGTCGCACGGCTTGCCGGCGGCGGATTCTGGCGCCAGCCAGCAGGGGCAAGGTCAGCCGAGGCCGTTGCGCCCGGTGATTGCCGACAGCGATATTCAGGCAGATTACACT
This sequence comes from Klebsiella sp. Lac1, assembly GCF_009825425.1. Taxonomy (NCBI): domain Bacteria; kingdom Pseudomonadati; phylum Pseudomonadota; class Gammaproteobacteria; order Enterobacterales; family Enterobacteriaceae; genus Klebsiella; species Klebsiella sp. Lac1. The sequence continues at coordinate 2,683,845 of NZ_VJZJ01000001.1, read as the reverse complement.
AGCCTGCGGGGATTTACCGCCCATCTGTCGCTGACGGCCGACCAGCTTCAGTGGCGCGGAATGACCTTTACCCAGGTGAAAAGCGACATCAGCAACCAGCTTGGGCTGCTGACGATCAATCAGCTTCAGGGCGAGCTGGATGGCGGCCTGATATCGTTGCCTGGCATCCTCGACGCGCGCGGGGAGACTTCGCAGGCCTCTTTCCAGCCGAAGCTGGATAACGTTGAGATCGCCACCATCCTGAAAGCCTTTAACTATTCGCTCAATCTGACCGGTAAGCTCTCCTTAACCGGGGATTTCTCCGGCGAAAGAATTGATGCCGACGATTTCCGTCGTCACTGGCAAGGGGATGCGCAGATACAGATGGCGAATCCTCGTACCGAAGGGCTGAACTTCCAGCAGCTGGTGCAGCAGGCCGTTGAGCGCAGCACCAATGTGCAGGCGCAGGAAAATTACGATAACGCCACCCGCCTGGATTCTCTGAGCAGCGAGCTGCAGCTGGCGCAGGGGCAGGTCACGTTGCAAAGCCTGCAGGGGCAATCAGATTTGATGGCGCTGACCGGGCAGGGCGACCTGAATTTGCTGGACGAAGAGTGCGATATGCGCTTTAACGTGCGCGTGCTGGGCGGCTGGAAAGGCGAAAGCAAGCTTATCGACAGACTCAAACAGACCTCGATTCCGCTGCGTATCTACGGCAAATGGCAAACGTTGAGCTATAGCCTGCAGGTCGACCAGTTGCTGCGTAAGCAGTTGCAGGATGAGGCCAGACAGCGGCTTAACGACTGGATTGAGCGCAATAAAAATACCCAGGACGGGAAAGACGTGAAGAAGCTGCTTGAAAAACGCTAACCACGGTGCGACCTGCCCGACCCGGATTGCGGCGCTAACGCCTTATCCGGGCTACCAGGCTTCCGACCCGTAGCCCCGGTAAGCGTAGCGCCACCGGGGAAAGCAACGGTGCCACCTGCCTGACCATGATTGATCACGGCGCGACCTGCCGGGTCTACGATTGACCCGGTACGACCCGCCCGACCCGAATCGCGGCGCTAACGCCTTATCCGGGCTACCAGGCTTCCGACCCGTAGCCCCGGTAAGCGCAGCGCCACCGGGGGAGCGCGACAGAGCCGCAGGGGAGAGCAACAGTGCCGCGGGGCTCACACTTCGTAGCTCAGCTCATCGTCCCGCGGCGGCGGCGGGATAATCTGCACTTTCTGCACCCGGTGACTCTCGACCTGCAACGTTCGTACGATGTAGTCGCCAATTTTCACCTCTTCGCCCGCTTCAGGGACATGCTGCAGATTTTCCATCAACAGACCGGCAATCGTGTGATACTCGCGCTTATCATCGAGCGGCAGGGGAATGTACTGCACTAAATCTTCCAGCGGCATATGCCCATTGGCGGTCCAGCTGCCGTCAGGGTTTTTCACGATATCGTGGCGGGCATCAATCTCTTCAGCCTCGTTGGGTAAATTGCCGGCGATGGTTTCCATGACATCGCTCAACGTCACCACCCCCTCAACGGAACCAAACTCATCCACCACGAAGGCAAAATGGGTCCTGGCATGGCGGAACTGCTCCAGCGCTGACAACAGAGGCAGCGTCTCAGGGAACACCAGCGGCTGCCGGAGCAGGACGCGCAGGTCGAGCGGTTCGTGGCGCAGCGATTGCTGTAGCAGGTCGATAACGTGAACCACGCCAAGCAGATCTTCATCATCATTTCCGCCGGTGACGACCAGCCGGGTGTGCTGATTTTTCTCCAGCAGCGCGCGGATTTCATCTTCCGGCGCGCTGAGGTCAATATGCTCGATATCATGGCGCGAGGTCATAATACTGCTGACGGTGCGCTGGTTGAGATTCAGCACCCGGCCAATCATCCGGCGTTCCTGAGGGTTGAACAGCGGGTTATCGACCTGGCTGTCAATGAGTGCGGCGGTCTCGCTACTGAGCTCGGCGGTTTCTTTATGCCCGCTGAGTAAATTCATCACCGCTTCGGTCGTCCGCTGGCGGAGCGTGAGGTTCGCGGAGAGGAAGCGACGGCGGTTGAACAACGCCAGCTGGTTCAGCGACTCAATGATGACCGAGAAGCCAATGGCCGCATACAGATAACCTTTCGGGATGGGGAAGCCAAACCCTTCGGCAATCAGGCTGAAACCAATCATCAGCAGGAAGCTCAGACAGAGAATAACGATAGTCGGGTGGCTGTTGACAAACCGCGTCAGCGCTTTGCTGGCGAGCAGCATCAAACTCATGGCAATAACCACGGCCGCCATCATCACCGCCAGATGGTCCACCATGCCTACGGCGGTGATCACCGAGTCGAGGGAGAAGATAGCATCCAGCACCACAATCTGGGCGACCACGCCCCAGAACCTCGCCCCCTTGCGCTGAACCGGATTATCGCTGTCTTTACCCTCCAGCCGTTCATTCAGTTCAACGGTGGCTTTAAACAGCAGGAATAACCCGCCAAACAACATAATCAAATCACGTGCGCTAAAGCTGAGGTCGTGGTAGGTGAACAGCGGCCTGGTCAGAGTGACCAGCCAGGATATCGAGGCGAGCAGCAGCAGACGCATCAGCATCGCCAGCAGCAGGCCAATCACCCGCGCGCGATCGCGCTGGGCCGGAGGGAGCTTTTCCGCCAGGATTGCGATAAAAACGAGGTTATCAATACCGAGAACCAGCTCTATAACCACCAGCGTTATGAGACCGGCCCAAATTGAGGGGTCGGCAATCCATTCCATCATTAGTTAAAACCTATACTACCTGAGAGTGCCATCCGTCGATCATGGATAAGCGACGGTTAAATTGCAATATATTCTCACCTCATGCCGTTGCGAGAAGCGGGAGAATGTCCCGGCTCGTGATATTAAACTGCATGAATTATAGACATGCGCGATTATTTTTTATGCGAATAAGCTCATTAGGAAAAAGTATGGCGGCGAACAACTGAATATAAATTTGCAAATATTGTACTGGATCAATAATGCCGGATTATTGCCCTCTCTGGACGAATAGCAGTATGAAAATCAGACGCCATCAGGAGCAGGGGAAAACACCCTATTCAATCAACAAATCGTCGCTATACAGATTTTCATCCTACTGAATGTCGTGGCTTGCAAAATATTTTGTTTAATCAGAGGATACAAGTAGTTTGAAATGAGGTGTAAAGCACAGAGCCGATGGAAGGCATGGATAGCGGGCAAGGGGCGAGGGAAGGCATGATGGGCGCAGCGGAAAGCTTTCTGCGTTATTTTCTAGCGAAAATAGCGGCAATCATTATTTTTATGAATTATGGCCGGGTGTTCATGAGAATAACCCCTCTTTTTTCTGCGTTTTACGCAGTATTCAATAGCGACCTCCGTCGCGTCCGCCGCCGGGGAAGTAGAGAGAAATCCTGTAAGTTGTGCGAAAACAGGAGAAAGTCCTGACACAGCGCAGAAGATGACGTCAGTTTCATGAGAAATTTCTTAAACCACTCTGTCGGACCTAATACTTTGAGTGTATTCTCTGATGAAACATGTAGTTTCGGAATTTTGCAGGAAGTCGGACTGAGTGCAAAAGGGTAATATCACAGATTGATACCAAGGGAACCTGTAATCGGGCGGGTATCGAAGATTTATCACTATATGGGTGGATATGAGAATGGCAAGTTTGAAAGCAGTTATTCCGGTAGCCGGATTGGGGATGCATATGTTGCCGGCCACCAAGGCGATTCCGAAAGAGATGCTGCCAATCGTTGATAAGCCGATGGTTCAGTATATCGTCGACGAGATTGTGGCCGCAGGCATCAAGGAGATTGTACTGGTTACCCACTCTTCTAAGAATGCCGTGGAAAACCATTTCGATACCTCCTATGAACTGGAAGCGTTGCTTGAGCAGCGCGTCAAACGTCAGTTGCTGGCTGAAGTACAGGCAATCTGTCCGCCGGGCGTGACCATTATGAACGTACGCCAGGCGCAGCCGCTGGGACTGGGGCACTCTATTCTTTGCGCCCGCCCGATCGTAGGGGATAACCCGTTCGTTGTTGTGCTGCCGGATATCGTGCTGGACGATGCCAGCGCCGACCCGCTGCGCTATAACCTGGCAGCCATGGTAGCCCGCTTTAACGAAACCGGGCGTAGCCAGGTGCTGGCCAAGAGAATGGAAGGCGACCTGTCCGAGTATTCCGTGATCCAGACCAAAGAGCCGCTGAACGTGGAAGGGCAGATTGGGCGGATCGTTGAGTTTATCGAGAAGCCTGACGAGCCGCAGACGCTGGATTCCGATCTGATGGCCGTAGGACGCTATGTTCTTTCCGCCGATGTATGGGCCGAGCTGGAGCGCACTCAACCTGGCGCATGGGGCCGTATTCAGCTGACCGATGCGATCGCTGAGTTGTCGAAGAAGCAGCCTGTGGACGCCATGTTAATGACGGGCGAAAGTTACGACTGCGGCAAAAAAATGGGCTATATGCAGGCCTTCGTAAACTACGGGCTGCGTAACCATAAAGAAGGCACGAAATTCCGCGAAAGTATTAAGAAGTTACTTGCGTAAATAGGCGGAGCCAGATTTCAGAAGTGTGAAAATGCAGGATTTACAGAAGTATGAGGCATAAATTCATTATGTCGCATGCTTCTGTAAGACAATGCTGTTGATTAAAACAGCATATTTTAGATAAATATTAATCAATATAAATCAGATGGTTATGCCTGTTTGCTGAAACGCGCTAAATGTATACACAAAAAGCGACTTCGGAGACATCTGGTTGTTGTGCTGGCCCTCCTGTGATGGAATGGTCGGAGTAGCAGAATTTTATGTTTGCTAATAATCACTTAGTAAGAACTTTCTTAAAAAAATATGCATGCTGCGGGTTGTCATAAAAAAATAAAACTTGACTGAGATCATGCTTACGCATTAAACAACAGTCATGCATGCATAAAAATGTGAAGTTATTGGATGTGTATGCCCATACCAACGTCATGGAAAAGGCGCTGCGGACTGGAGAAATCGTCAAAGGATGAAAAATAAATGAACTGGCAGTGGGTTTCTTTTTTTGGCGATAGTACCGTGCTGTTACCCAGTGCGGCAGCAGTGTTCATGGTTTTATTTCTGCGCAGGCCTTCGCGGCAGATAGCCTGGCAGTGGGGTTCGCTGTTTGGTATCACCGGTGCCATCGTCAGTGCATCAAAACTGGTTTTTATGGGCTGGGGGATCGGCATCCGCGAGCTTGATTTCACGGGTTTTAGCGGGCACACCGCTTTATCTACGGCCTTCTGGCCCATTTTCTTATGGCTGCTCTGCGCTCGCGGTAGCGTAGCTTTACGTCGGACCGCAATGGTGATGGGGTATTTGCTGGCTGGCCTCGTGGGGTATTCCCGTCTGGCGATTCATGCTCATTCCCTGTCTGAAGTGATTGCCGGGCTGCTGCTTGGTGCCTGCGGTAGCGCACTGTTTCTGCTGCTGCAGCGGAACTCATCGCGGGTGGTTGATGCGCAACTCTCATGGGGCGGAGTATTCAGTCTGATTATCATTCCGGTGGTGCTGCTCAATACCGGGGCTAAAGCGCCCACACAGTCTCTGCTGGGAGACATTGCCGTCAAGCTTGGCCCGCTGGAAAAACCTTTTACCAGGGCGGATTTGCATAAGCGTTTTTACTGAGTGCGCTGCTGAATGATGTGAGTGAAAATAATAAAACGAACCTTGTCTCCACATTCATATGCGTGAAATAAAGAGTTGTTACTACATCTGAATAATATTTTTGCTGGCGCAGGACGTCTTGAGGCTGAGAAATATCCTAAATAGACAGAGTGCGTCGTAATCATGAATATGGCTTATGTTTGTCAAGTATAAAAAAATGAATTAAGGGTATTAATTTTTGTAGTTGACGAAAGTAATGCTAATAAGTTCAGTTAATTTAGCTTTCCAGAAAAAACACTTAAAAAACAGTTAGTTAACTTTTATCGATGGATGAGCTAAGCTCCGCAGGCTGGCCCGGCGAGATATTATTAAACAATCTTATTGAGGAGCGGTCCACTTGTCGGATGAGTCAGCTTTAGCTGTTTTTATAAGCGAATAGTTGTCATTTTTACTCCCATTTGCCAGCAGAATCTCGTAAACTTAATGCCGCTAAAATACTGTCAGTGAATAATAATCAGGCGGGCGCTGAGCCAGCTAAAATGTATAAATGAAGTACAGTGCATTGGTAGCTGTTAAGCCAGGGGCGGTAGCGTATCGAAACCGTCAGCCTCAATTCCGCAGTCACCTTCATATGTTCGAAATTCCTAAAACCGGTTGTGACGGATGATTACCCGCCACTGCCGTATATAATCAGCAATATTTCTGACTCAACAGCGTTTTATACCTCTGGCTGACTTGAGATAGCTCATGTTCTCGGTTAAGGAGATAACCGGTGTGGGGACGTTGGCGTGCACTGAACATTTTGAAATCATGAGTGGCTGATGACGTTCTAAGCTACAGGTTATTGCATCATCACTGTCGAACAAACATACTACGACTGGCGTCAGCGTGCGCTCTCTAAACTCATATTCCCCATGACGCGCCTGCTTGCGGAAACGGGGCTAAAAATGGATCTTGTACAATGATGAAAATCGCGCGTCTTGCACTTGCTTTGGGGCTGTTGACATCGATGAGTGCGCAGGTTTATGCCTCTGGTCTGGTTCTCAATGATAACGAACTGCGTAACGATCTCTCCTGGCTTTCTGACAGGGGGGTTATCCAGCTTAGCCTTTCTACCTGGCCCCTGAGTCAGGAAGAGATTACCCGGGCGTTAAAAAAAGCCAAACCCTCCTATTCTTCTGAACAGGTGGTGCTGGCGCGTATCAATCAGCGACTTTCCTCATTAAAGGCTGATTTCCGCGTGAGCGGTTACACCTCAACCGACCAGCCGGGAACCCCGCAGGGCTTCGGACAAGGCCAGCCGGCGGATAATTCGCTGTCGCTGGCCTTTAATAACAGCGGCGACTGGTGGGATGTTCACCTGCAGGGGAATGCTGAAGGCGGCGAGCGCATCAGCAACGGTTCGCGTTTCAATGCCAACGGCGCATACGGCGCGGTGAAGTTCTGGAACCAGTGGCTGTCTTTCGGCCAGATGCCGCAGTGGTGGGGGCCTGGCTATGAAGGGAGCCTGATCCGCGGGGATGCGATGCGGCCGTTGACCGGCTTCCTGATGCAGCGGGCTGAGCAGGCGGCGCCGGAAACCTGGTGGCTACGCTGGATTGGTCCCTGGCAGTATCAGATCTCCGCCAGTCAGATGAATCAGTACACCGCGGTACCCCATACTAAGATTATCGGCGGTCGGTTGACCTTCACCCCGTTCCAGTCTCTGGAACTGGGCGCTTCACGGATTATGCAGTGGGGCGGGGAAGGGCGCCCGCAATCGCTGAGTAATTTCTGGGATGGTTTTACCGGGAAAGACAATACCACGGCAAACGATCAGAATGAGCCTGGCAACCAGCTGGCAGGGTTTGACTTTAAGCTGAAACTAGAACCGACTCTCGGCTTGCCAGTGAGCTTATATGGCCAGATGATTGGTGAGGATGAATCAGGTTTCTTGCCTTCTGCGAATATGTACCTTGGTGGTGTGGAAGGACACCATGGCTGGGGGAAAGATGCGATTAACTGGTATGTAGAAGCACATGATACGCGCTCAAATATGAGTAGAACAAATTATAGTTATAACCACCATATTTATAAAGATGGTTATTATCAGCAGGGTTACCCGCTGGGAGACGCGATGGGGGGAGATGGGCAGCTGTTTGCCGGTAAAGTTGAACTGGTAACTGAAGATAATCAGCGCTGGAGCACTCGTCTGGTCTATGCCAAAGTGAATCCGAAGGATCAATCAATTAATAAGGCATTCCCGCACTCCGACACATTGAAAGGTGTACAGTTGGGGTGGAGCGGGGATGTCTATAAGACCGTTCGTCTGAATACGTCGCTGTGGTATACCAATGCGGACCATAGCGATAGCGATGATGTTGGCGCAAGCGCCGGGATCGAGATCCCATTTAGTTTATAGGCTAGATGCTACAGGAAGTCAGGAGAATGGAGTTTAGCCTACCATTCTCCGCGTGCAGCCAGGCAGGAATAGACTGGTGGACGATATGTAGCTCAGGCATTGGCAAATTTTAGTTTACTGATGATGTGACATTATGAAGAAAAAAATGGTTAGATTTTCGGCATTAGCGTTGGCAATCGGGTTATTAGCGGGTTGTACTATTTTGCCAGGGCAGGGATTGAATAGCCTGCGTAAAAACGTGGTTGAATTACCGGATAGCGATTACGATTTGGATAAGCTGGTTAACGTTTATCCGATGACACCTGGGCTGATCGATCAGCTACGTCCAACTACAGTAATGGCGCAACCTAACCCGCAACTGGATAATCTACTGAAAAGCTATGAATATCGCATCGGCGTCGGCGATGTGCTGATGGTGACCGTATGGGATCACCCAGAGTTGACAACTCCTGCAGGGCAATACCGTAGTGCCAGTGATACGGGGAACTGGGTAAACGCCGACGGTACAATTTTCTATCCTTATATTGGCAAAGTTCAGGTTGCAGGTAAAACTCTTGCACAGGTACGTCAAGAAATTGCAAGCCGTTTAACAACTTATATTGAAAGCCCGCAAGTGGATATCAGCGTTGCTGCATTTCGTTCACAAAAAGCCTATGTTACAGGCGAAGTGATGAAATCTGGTCAACAGCCGATTACTAATATTCCACTGACTGTTATGGATGCAATCAATGCCGCTGGTGGGCTTGCACCGGATGCCGACTGGCGAAATGTTGTATTAACACATAATGGTAAGGATACTCAAATATCCTTGTATGCATTAATGCAGAAAGGAGATTTGAGCCAGAACCATTTGCTGTATCCCGGTGATATTCTGTTTGTTCCACGTAATGACGACCTGAAAGTCTTCGTAATGGGAGAAGTCGGGAAACAAAGCACGATGAAAATGGATCGCAGTGGTATGACTTTAGCTGAAGCTATTGGTAATGCTGAAGGGATGTCACAAGCGATGAGCGATGCAACTGGTGTGTTTGTCATTCGTCAATTGAAAAATGATAAACAAGGTAAAATTGCCAATATCTATCAGCTTAACGCGCAAGATGCTTCAGCAATGGTCTTAGGTACCGAATTCCAATTGCAGCCTTATGATATTGTCTATGTAACAGCTACGCCATTGGTTCGCTGGAACAGAGTTATATCTCAATTAGTTCCAACTATTAATGGTGTGCACGATATAACAGAAACGGCGAAATTTGTACGGACTTGGTGATAATTATGTTTGATTCAATTCTTGTCGTTTGTACAGGTAATATATGTCGTTCTCCCATCGGAGAGCGATTTTTACAGCGTGAATTACCCTATAAAAAAATAGATTCAGCAGGAACCGGTGCTCTAATAGATTGCGATGCCGATAGCTCTGCAATCAAAATAGCAATGCTACATGGAATATCGATGGAAGGGCATAAGGGAAGGCAGTTCACGTCTGAGCTGGGCAGACAGTATGATCTGATTCTTGCCATGGAAAAATCTCATATTGAGCAGATTAGTCGTATTTCTCCTGAGGCAAGAGGGAAAACAATGCTGTTTGGTCAATGGATAGGGAAAAGAGATATACCTGATCCTTATCATAAAAGTGAAGAAGCATTCGCTTCTGTCTATGACTTAATTGAGCAGGCCGGCAAATGTTGGGTTAAGAAGCTCGGTGCATAATAATCAGGAATGAATGCATGTTAGTAAATAAGAAAACCGCAGAAAAAGATTCTGATGAGATTGATTTGGGGCGTTTAGTTGGTGAGTTAATAGATCATCGTAAACTAATTGTATCTGTTACGGCATTATTTACACTTTTTGCACTTGTTTATGCATTATTTGCGACTCCAATTTATCAAGCAGATGCAATGATCCAAGTCGAAGAGAAACAGGCGAATTCTATTTTAAGCAATTTGAGCCAAATGTTGCCTGACAGTCAACCACAATCAGCACCTGAAATTGCGCTGCTGCAGTCTCGAATGATATTAGGCAAAACAGTGGAGGATCTAAATCTTCAGACAAAAGTAGTACAGAGTCATTTTCCATTAGTTGGTGCTGGGTGGGCAAGATTAAGCGGAGAAAAAGAGAGTACAATCTCGGTATCGAGATTTTATATCACAGAAATCGAAGGTAATGATGCTAAGGCCAAGATTAAAATCATCGATAGTTCGAATTATATATTGTATGGAAATGGCTTTGAATTGAAGGGGCATGTTGGTGAGTTAGTAAACGAACATGGTATTTCAATCAAAGTTGATAATATATCCGCGCCAACAGGTACTGTATTCGATATTTATTCAGTTACTAAGTTGGATGCTATCACTGAACTCCAAAAAGTGTTTTCTGTATCAGATCAAGGGAAAGATACTGGAATGCTAAACTTAACGGTTACGGGAGACGATCCGACACTAATAAAAAATATACTTGACAGTATTAGTGGAAATTATCTTGCACAAAATATCGCACGTCAGGCTGCTCAAGATCAAAAGAGTTTAGAGTTTCTAAATCAACAACTTCCAAAGGTTAGAGAAGAGTTAGATAAGGCGGAAGATAAATTAAATACATACAGACGACAGAATGACTCTGTGGATTTGTCTTTAGAGGCGAAGTCAGTCTTAGATCAGATAGTTAATGTAGATAATCAGTTAAATGAATTGACGTTTCGCGAGTCTGAAATATCTCAGCTTTATACAAAAGAGCACCCAACTTATAAAGCCTTGATGGAAAAAAGAAAAACATTACAAGATGAGAAAACAAAGTTAAATAAACGAGTTTCAAGTATGCCTGAAACTCAGCAAGAGATATTGAGATATAGTAGAGATGTAGAATCAGGACGTGCAGTTTATATGCAATTACTGAATCGTCAACAAGAGTTGAGTATTTCAAAATCTAGCGCTATTGGGAATGTTCGTATTATTGATAATGCCGTTACATTACCGGAACCTGTTAAGCCTAAAAAGGTTGTTATCGTAATAATTGGTATTGTACTCGGTGGAATATTTTCTATTAGCTTAGTGCTACTTCGAGTTTTTTTACGTCGTGGAATAGAGAGTCCTGAACAACTTGAAGAGATAGGTATAAACGTTTACGCTAGCATACCAGTTGCTGAGACGCTTTCGCAAAAATCAATGCAGAAAAAGGGTTGGAAAAGAAAATCGAATGATGAGGCTCAAGGATTTCTTGCAGTTGAAAACCCGGCCGATATCGCGATTGAGGCAATTAGGGGCCTAAGAACTAGCTTGCATTTTGCAATGATGGAAGCTAGGAATAATGTACTGATGATTTCAGGCGCCAGCCCAAACGCGGGTAAAACGTTTGTCAGTACAAACCTAGCAACAATAATTGCGCAAACTGGTAAAAAAGTCCTTTTGATTGATACTGATATGAGAAAAGGATACACGCATAAATTATTTAATGTATCAAATGAGAATGGCCTGTCAGATTTTTTATCTGGGAAGATTGATATCGAAAAATCTGTAAAAAAAGTACAAATGATAGGTTTCGATTTTATTTCAAGAGGTATGGTCCCCCCAAATCCTGCTGAACTCCTGATGCACCGCCGGTTTGGTGAGCTAATAACATGGGCCAGTCAACACTATGATATTGTTATAATAGACACACCTCCAATCCTAGCAGTCACTGACGCTGCAGTTATCGGGCATTATGCAGGTACGACATTGCTTGTTGCGCGTTTCGAACAAAATACAGTTAAAGAATTAGAAGTGAGTGTTAAACGTTTTGAACAAAGTGGAGTATTAGTCAAAGGCTGTATTTTGAATGGGATAGTTAAGAAAGCTAGCAGTTATTATGGATACGGATATAGCCACTATGGATATTCATATAGTGATGATAAATAATTAGCTATCTAGCCCTAACCGAGGCGTAATTCGCCTCGGTTGCTACAAGAGTCTTGATATTGACTACCCAGCATATTAATTATTCAAATGCCCTACAATCGATGAGAGGGAATTATGACGCTATTCGGCAGGAATATTCTTGTCAGTCTTGCATTAGCATTATCTGATTTTGTAAGTTTCACAATATCTATTTATCTGGCAATGGGGTTGCTAGAGTTAATAACAAATAATTATACGAATGTAGTTCAAGAAAATCATCTAGATGGATGGATTGCACTACATTGGTTGTTAGGAATGTGTTGTGTTGCTTGGTATTCAATGAGATTACGTCATTACTTTTACCGTAAAACATTTTGGTTTGAATTAAAAGAAATACTGCGTACGTTAGTTATTTTTGCAATTATTGAAATTGCAGTCATGGCATTCACTACGTGGTCATTTCCACGCTTGTTATGGGTATTGACTTGGTTTTTTGTATTACTCCTTGTGCCTGTTATGAGAATGAGTACGAAAAGATTTCTTGATTATTTTAATTTATGGCAGCGTGATACATGGATTATCGGTAGTGGTGTTAATGCACTCGAAGCATATAAAGCAATCAGCAGTGAGCGTAATCTTGGGTTAGTTATTGTTGGTTTTATTAATAGTGAAGAGGAATTCAACTCAAGAGAGAGTATATATGGGATTCCTGTATTAGAAAATGACCTTAATTGGTTAGCAACAAAAGATAAAAAGACGCAATTCATTGTGGCAGTAGAATCACATCAAAGCGAAATTAGGAATACATGGCTACGTAACTTTATGATAAAGGGATATCGCTATGTTTCAGTAATTCCAACATTACGCGGGATGCCATTAGATAGTACTGATATGTCTTTCATCTTTAGCCATGAGGTAATGATATTTCGTGTACAACAAAATCTGGCTAAATGGTCATCGAGGGTTCTTAAGCGACTATTTGATATTATAGGCTCATTGGCCATTATTATAGTTCTTTCCCCTGCATTAATTTATATTAGTCGAAAAGTGAAAAAAGACGGTGGTCCTGCTATTTATGGGCATGAGCGCATAGGAAAGGATGGACAGTCATTTAAATGTTTGAAGTTCCGTTCCATGGTTATTAATTCAAAAGAAGTATTGGCTGAATTATTAGAAAATGATCCTGCAGCAAAAGAAGAGTGGGATGCAACTTTCAAATTAAAAAATGATCCGCGTATTACTAAGATTGGAGGATTTCTCCGTAGGACTAGTCTTGATGAGTTACCGCAGTTATTTAACGTACTTCGCGGAGAAATGAGTCTGGTGGGGCCTCGACCAATTATTACAGCAGAACTAGAGCGTTATAATGATGAGGTGGATTATTATTTACTGAGTAAACCAGGGATGACTGGCTTATGGCAGGTAAGCGGGCGGAGTGACGTAGATTATGAGACTAGGGTATATTTAGACGCTTGGTATGTTAAAAATTGGTCTATGTGGAACGACATAGCTATTTTATTCAAGACCATCGGTGTTGTGTTAAAAAAAGATGGGGCATATTGAGTAAGCAAGAATTAATGGAAATAAGGATGCTATGAAATTTTTTATTGCTATACCTACTTATAACGGTGGGGAAATTTGGAAGGAAGCAGCTTGTAATATTCAGAAATATACACCTGAAAATACTCTGGTATATATTATTGATTCAAGTAGTAAAGATCAAACTGTGAATATAGCAAAAAATTCAGGTTTTGGTGTTGAAATCATTTCCAGCGCTGATTTCAATCATGGAGGTACACGAAATCTAGCTGTTAGCAACAATGTAGATAACAATGATATTGTTATATTCTTAACTCAAGACGCAATACCTGAACCGGAGTTCGTTAAAAAAATAATCAGTGTATTTGATGATCCATCAATTGCTTGCGCTTGGGGGCGTCAATTACCTCACTCGAATGCAAACCCTATTGCCCAACATGCAAGGTATTTTAATTATCCGCAAGAAAGCCATACATGTGGGTACGAGGATAGTACTGTGTTGGGTTTGAAAACAGTATTCATGTCTAATTCATTCTCTGCATATAGGATTAGTGTTTTTCAAGAGTTAGGGGGGTTTCCGTCTAACACAATTTTATGCGAAGATATGTATTTTACGGCCAAAGCCGTTCTTGCTGGCTATAAAGTAGCATATGTAGCTGATGCGGTCGTTCGCCATTCGCATAACTATCTGCCGCAAGAGGAGTTTAAGCGATATTTTGATATTGGAGTTTTTCACTCTGAGCAGCCTTGGATACGAGAAAAATTTGGTGGCGCCGGTGGTGAAGGAAAAAAATTTATAATTTCAGAATTCCGTTACCTTCTAAGAAAGGGAATATTATATATTCCTTTGGCTCTGCTCAATAATGTAATGAAGATAACAGGGTATAAACTAGGTCAGCAGTATAAACATCTTCCAAAGAGTCTAGTAAAAATCTGCAGCATGCATAAGCGATTCTGGAAAAACTAAGTTCATTTTAATATTTTATTGGTGATTTTTATAAAGTGCCATTGTAAGATATTGTGAATATTACCATGGGCTTATGGTTTAATTAGGAGGGTAATGTCATTAGCTTTAAGGTAAAGTATAAAGTCAAGGAATAAATCTTAAAATATAATGTTTTTTTATTTACTAGCAAGAGTTATTTCTAGGGGAGAGTTATGATAAGAAAAATAGCAATATATAATCTGAATACATATCCAGAAATGTCGGGAGGAAGTGAGCGCTCATGTCTGGAGCTAGCGAAGGAGTTGATCTCCTTGGGCGAAGACGTCAGAGTTGTAACATTAAATCCGTTTAAAAAAGGATCCGAAAAGATACAATATAATGGTGTTGATATATATAAGATTCCATTATTAAATGTTTATTGGCCGACTGATAAAACAAAGAAGAGTGTTTTAAAAAAAATAATATGGAACACTTTTGATATCGCCAACCTACCGATGTGTATAATGCTTGCTGTATTTTTAAAAAAACAAGGGGTTAACATTGTACACACTAATAATATAAAGGGTGTTTCCCCGTTAGTATTTCCAATCCTAAAACTATTTGGTTTTAAAATTGTCCATACAACAAGGGATTATTATTTGTTGGATAATGAGTCTTGGTATAGGGATATTTATTCTGAGCATAACACAAAAATACTGAAAATAAAAAGATGCTTAAAGAATATTTTTTCTAAATCTGTTGATTGTGTCATATATAATAGTGAGTACATGCGTAGTTATCACCAAACTTGTGGTTTTTTTAACGACACAAAAAATAAAGTTATATATAATGGGTTTGATCCTAATACTTACAGAAAAACTGCGCTTAGCTCAGAAATAAAAACACTAAAGGTGTTTGGGTTTATAGGTAGAGCAGCGAAAGAAAAAGGGTTAGACCTTCTGATTGACGGTTTTTTGAAATTTGGGAATAGTGATTATCAATTGCTAATTGCGGGATCTACTTTGGATGACTTTTTGGAGATATATCCTGATTACAAGAATTTAATTGAGCAAAGAACAGATATACATTTCATCGGTTATACTGAAAACATTGATTTCTTTAATCAAGTTGATTGTGTTGTTGTTCCCTCAAGATATAATGAACCCTTTGGGCGCGTAGCGATGGAATCTATTTTTATGGGGAAAAGTGTCATTGTATCTGACCGTGGAGGCCTTCCCGAACAGATTGTTCCTGGTGTAGTGGGAACTGTATGTAGTGACAATGATTATTTCTCATCAATGAAAAGCATAATTCAGTTGCATAATACTAAGTTAGTTAGTAATGCACGTGTGGATTTAAATAAATTCACTATCAATTATTCAACACATGCATACTTAGAGACCTATAAAGAGGTACTTAATGAGCTTTAATAAAATAAAAAATAAGCTACGAGCTAATGAGTTAAATTTTTTCGATTACCTCATATATCTTACTCGAAGAGGTATTACTCCTCTGATGCGTGGGTTATGTCTTAGCGTCTATCAGTTAAATAAAGTAAAATTTCCTTTTTTTAGAGGAAAAGGAACTAGAATTATTCATTCTAACCATCTTGTCACTGGTCAGTTTTGTTATATTGGTGATTTTTCATATATCAACTGTTTAAGTAAGCATGGAGTTAAGTTAGGTGACCGAGTAACAATCAGAGAGTATGCATGGCTACAAATTACAAGCGATACAAATAATTTAGGTGAAGGTATCGTTATAGGTAACGAAACTTATATTGGTCCAAGATGTAATCTTGGAGCTGCTGCCTTTCTAAGAATAGGTGAAAAATGTCAGATCGGAGCAGGTGTTAGTTTCATTGCTGAGAATCATAGCTTTAGTGCAGATTCATCTATTTTTGAACAAGGCGTTACTCGCAAAGGTATTACTGTTGGAAATGATTGTTGGATTGGGAATAATGTTATTATATTAGATGGAGTAAATATAGGTGATGGTGTTGTTATAGGTGCTGGCGCTGTTGTAACAAAGGATATTCCGGATAATTCAGTAGCTGTCGGAAATCCTGCAAGAATCCTAAAAGAGAGGCATTGAGGTGCCTTATGTACAAAAAATTCTTGATCTTTATTTTTGTCTATACCATTTTTGGTTTTAAGTTATCACTATTAGGTCGTAGCGGTGATGAGCAGGGAGGAGGTATATTATCCTCCATCAGAATTGATGATATAATGATCATGCTCTTCGTTTTAATATACTTATTAAAAGGTAAGTCAGGAAGTATATTCTTAAGTAAAAAACCAGTTCTTTTCTTTCTGTTATATTTTCTCGTATCAACAATATCAACAGTCTATAACTCCATTTTTGGAGAGGTTGATTTCTTATCCAGCATATTATTTACGATACGTCCGTTGGAGTATTATATATATATAGCTTTGGGTTATGAATTAGCTAAGCTAAAATTCTCCCCAGATTTAACGCTAAGAATATATGTAGTATATTGTCTCATTCTGATTGGCGGCCAAACTCTCGGTATTATCGGTGGTGTAAGTAATTTTTCTTTTAATAGAGCAATTGCAAATACTGGAGGGCCATGGGAACTTGCTGCTGTAGCTGCGTTTTTAATGTCATATTTTGTTATGACAAAAAATGCCACCTTCAGTGCTCTCTCATCATTTATGCTTTTACTTACACAATCACGCATAACCCTTGTTGGTGCAGTGTTGGTTTTAATATTTGGTAATATGGCAAGTGTCGCTAAAATTATCAGAAAAAAAATTGTGATTTTTTGTATCTGCATATTATCAATTTCATCTTTAATATACGTTGCATATACATCAACTATATCAGAGCAAAACAGTGCTACATCAGCTAGTGGTGTAACTGCTCGATTTGAAACATTTGGTAGTAATGATACTCTAAGTACCTTAGATGATATCTTTACAAATACGAAAGCTGCAAATAATAGACAGGACTATTTTAATAAAACATATGGTGAAGGTTTAAATGATATCATTACGAGTTCTGGTGATGGTGATACTAGTGCCTTCATAAGGTTTACACGATGGGTCACATTGGTGAAGACAACTAGTAGTAATTTAGTCACATTATTAATCGGGCTTGGACCATCTTATGCAGGTAAGGCAGTTGATGGGAACTATGTTCGTATATTTGTTGAAACCGGTATTTTCGGGCTTCTCTCGTATTTTATTTTCCTTATATCGTGCCTACGAAATATAAAGCAAAAACTATTAATTAATTATGTTTTAATCTTGGCGGTTACGGCCTTATTTATTGATATATTTGTCACTTTCAAGGCTATGTTTTTTTTCTGGTTCTTCTATGGCTACTATATATATAGTCAGCAAGAAATTAAAATTAAAGGGGTTGTATCGTGAAAGTTGCATTTCTGACTAGGGTTGATGCATTTGATAAAAATGGTGGAGATACTTATCAAATTCAAATGTATAAAAAATATTTTGAAAAAAATGGTCATGAAGCATTAATTGTTACAGATTTATCAATACCAGATAGTTGTGATTATTATATATTGGTTAATATGGATAGACCCCTTGAACTCATTGCGTATTATAAAAAGTTGGAGGGTTTAGACAGGATGAATAAAACTTTATTTTTAAGTATTCATCATTCATACAAAGCAATCGATTATTTTGAAAGTAAAGTAAGAAGCGGAAAGCTTGGTATGGTTTTTAAAATGATATCATCATTCCATCGTCGTGAAAAAATAAAAAATATAGCAAGATCACTTAAATATAAAAATTTATTCATACCAAGTGTTCTTCAAACTTCGCTAGATTATAAACAAAAAATAAAAGAAATTATATGCAATGTTCGTAGTATTATTTTGATTGCTGAGGGTGAAAAGAACACAATTGAATTTGATTATGACACAACAGTAAGTGATAGCTTTATAGTTAAAAATGGTGTTGATCTAACAATAATATCTGAACTGGATTATAAAAAAGAAAGAGATATTGATGTGTTAGTCTGCGGAAGAATTGAGTCTAGAAAAAATACTTTAGCTATTGCCGAGCATTTTAAAAATACTAAGTACAAAATTACTTTTGTAGGTGCTATTAATAATAATGATAAAGAATACGGTGAGCGGTTTACGAATTTAATAGAGTCATGTGAAAATATGACCTACTTAGGGCGAGTAGACCCAGGAAAAATGCCAGGAATATATTTACGCAGTAAAATTCATTTGTCGGCGAGTTGGTTTGAGGTTGCATCTCTTGTCGACTTGGAAGCATATGCTTATGGATGCCATGTAATTTCATCTATTCACGGGCATACAGATGGTTATCTCGGAAATAGAGCAATATACTTAGATCCTAATAAATTAAATGATATTACTTCTATTATTGATAATTTAAAAGCGAAAGAATGTGATTTAATTGCACAACATACTTTTATCTCTAGTTACTTCTCTTGGGAGAAAGCATATGAGTCACTTTACTCCTCACTAAATAAAATGGACTAATAGAGCAAGTATTCATTCTTCAATAAGTCTGATGTTTAATTTAATTCTTAATAGGATGACAATGAAAAACCGTAGTGTCATTAATGCATTGTGGATGATGTCAGAAAAGCTTGTTACACTATTCGGTCTGTTTTTTGTTACTTCGTTTGTCGCTAAGTATATAGGCCCTTATCGATTTGGTCAGCTTGCTCTTGCTATTGCTATTTTTCAAGTAGTCCAGGTTGTAGCACAAATGGGATGTGATAATATAATTTTTAAACGTGTTTCGCAAAAAACACTATCTGGAATTAAATTAATATATTCGACTTTTTTTGTGCGCGGATGTATATATGTGACATTATCGTCACTTGTATTATTGTATTTTTTTCCTAAAGCTGATTCCATTAATTTGATTTTTTTTGCTTCTGTTTGTATTGCTTGTTTTTTTACTTCCATGGATGTTTTTGTTATATATAATGATGCTACTCTTAATTCTAAATTTAATACAATAGCTAATGTTATAGGTTTAGTTGCCGGTTTGGTATTACGTTATATTGTTGCTTACTTTGAAATGCCTATATATTATTTGGCGCTACCAATTGTATTGACCACGTTGATTCCATTTATAATTAGGTTGTATTATGCTCCATCAATACCATTAATAAAATTACATGATAAGGTTCGATATAATAAATATCTGATTCACACAGGGATTCCCTTAGTTATATCAACGGTTTCTATGACTATTTATTCTAGGATAAATCAATTTTCATTATCGTATTTTAAAGGAAGCTATGATCTTGGTATATATTCGGTTGCTCTGACGCTTGGTACTGCATGGGTTTTCATAGGAAATGCACTTGCGATTTCTTTTTTATCAAAAATCTATGCTGAAAAAGATGATGATGTTGCCTTGAATAAAGCATCTGGTTTATCAGCATGTGTATTTATTGTGCTTTTGACTTTTCCATTTTTTTTCTATTTTTTCGGTAAAAGCATTATTCAAATTTTGTATGGTGTAAAATATTTGCAAGCATATAACTTGCTTATTATCTTATGTATATCGACCGTAATAACATCTTTGGGTTTTGTGTCAAATAGATATATCGTCAAGATGTCAGGGTATAGATATCTATCCAAGAAGACTGTTATAATTTTAATCTTTAGCATTCCAATTTCAACACTAATGGTTTACTTTTTTGGTATGAATGGCGCTGCTTATAGTGTTTTAATTATTGAGTTGTTATCTTTGACTATTATGAATTATTTTTTTCGAGAAAGAGTTATTTTAAAGATGCATATAGGGGCATTTAATCTTAAAAATATTAAAAAAATGAGATGATTTATTCCCTGCCAGCTTTTTATCACAACACTATAGAAAATGATTATTAATTAAGGATATTGCATGAATCGAAGATTTTTTGTAAAAAAAGTGCTTGCAATTAGTGCAATTTTCCCGCTGTCGAAACTCGCTATCGCAAATGAGGTTTCATGCGTCGGTAATGGGGCATGCACTATAAATATATTAGATTATGGGTGTCGCATCCATCAAAATGGTAACCAATATTTTGACAATAGAAAACCCCTTCAAAATATATTAGATGCTTGTTCTTTACTAAGCCTTAAAAAAAATTATCGAGTAACAATATATATACCAAAAGGAGTGTTTTTCTTATCAGCTACTACTTCCAATGAAAATGTCATTGGCGCTTTTTGTTTACTGATGCGTAGTAACTTAGTTATCAAAGGTGAAGGAACATTAAAGCTATTACCACGTCAATATGGAAATGGTGCGTACTTTCGCATTTTGGCGAGTGATAAAAATAATAGAATTGAAAACTGCGATATTATAGGTATCACCTTTGATGGGAATTCATCGCTTCAAACTGATGGCATTCAGGCGAGCAATATTTTATTAGAGTGTAAGAGTAATATTAAAATATCAAAAGTCACAAGCATTAATGCTAACGGTAATGGAATATTAGTGCGAGGTGGAGTATCTCAAGACCTCTCAGTTACAAATGTAACTATTGATAATTGTGTTGTTAATAATTGTAAAAAAATTGGCATACAAGTCAGCCAATTTCGAGGGTTAAGCATCCATGACAATGCCGTTTCGCACTGCGGAGATAATGGTATTGATATTTATGGTGATTTAGGGAAAGGATTTTCTAATGTAACTAACGGAAATGATTTCTCTATATTTAACAATGAAGTATCTTTTTGCCTTAATGGTGTTTTCCCTGAAACTGTTTCAAATGGTAAGGTATATAATAATAATTTATCTAACATGAAAGAATCTGGGGTTCACGTCAATCGGATTCATGGCTTGCCAAATAATATTACAATTGAAGGTAACTCTATATCTCATTCTTCTTCAGGTATGTACTTTACTGGAGATATGAAAAATGTGATAGTCAACAATAACGAATTGTCATATATAACTGATTCTTTTTTTTCCTTTGGTGGGGGGAAAGGAAATGCTTCAGGTGTCAAAATAACAAACAATACCATATTTATTGATGATTCGACCGGTGTCTTGTCATCATTCAATGGTCAAGGGATAAGAAATATTAATATTGATAATAACAAGGTTACAGGAAAAAATAATCATCGAACTAATATTATATTGAATCGTAGCAACGCAAGTCATGTCGATAACAAGACGGTTATTATTAAGTAGCTTAAAATTTTTTATTTTTTATTATGAGGTGTTTCTATTTTATTTATGGTTCTTTTGCATCACTAATATCAATATACAGTTTTATAATTTAAATCTAGGCTATGCATTTTAATACGTTTGAGTTATTATAGTTACTATGTATAGTTATAATTGTATTGAAGCGACCACACCTGACAGGAGTATGTAATGTCTAAGCAACAGATCGGGGTTGTCGGTATGGCAGTGATGGGGCGTAACCTTGCGCTCAACATCGAAAGCCGTGGTTATACCGTCTCTGTTTTCAACCGCTCCCGTGATAAGACCGAAGAAGTGATTGCCGAAAATCCAGGCAAGAAACTGGTCCCGTACTATACCGTGCAAGAGTTTGTTGAATCCCTCGAAACTCCACGCCGCATCCTGTTAATGGTGAAAGCGGGCGCAGGTACCGACAGCGCGATCGATTCCCTTAAGCCGTATCTGGATAAAGGCGACATCATCATCGATGGTGGTAACACCTTCTTCCAGGACACTATCCG
Organism: Klebsiella sp. Lac1; assembly: GCF_009825425.1. Classification (NCBI taxonomy): domain Bacteria; kingdom Pseudomonadati; phylum Pseudomonadota; class Gammaproteobacteria; order Enterobacterales; family Enterobacteriaceae; genus Klebsiella; species Klebsiella sp. Lac1. The sequence continues at coordinate 2,661,823 of NZ_VJZJ01000001.1, read as the reverse complement.
TCGTAACCGTGAGCTGTCTGCCGAAGGTTTCAACTTTATCGGTACCGGTGTTTCTGGTGGTGAAGAGGGTGCACTGAAAGGCCCTTCTATCATGCCTGGCGGCCAGAAAGAAGCTTATGAGCTGGTAGCGCCAATTCTCGAGAAAATTGCTGCGCGTGCTGAAGATGGTGAACCATGTGTCGCCTATATTGGTGCTGACGGTGCGGGCCACTATGTCAAAATGGTTCACAACGGTATCGAATATGGCGACATGCAGCTGATTGCCGAAGCCTATGCTTTACTGAAAGGTGGTCTGGCGCTTTCTAATGAAGAACTGGCGACAACCTTTACCGAGTGGAACGAAGGCGAGCTCAGCAGCTACCTGATTGATATCACCAAAGACATCTTCACTAAAAAAGATGAAGAAGGTAAATACCTGGTTGATGTGATTCTTGATGAAGCAGCCAACAAAGGTACCGGTAAATGGACCAGCCAGAGTTCACTGGATCTGGGCGAACCTCTGTCCCTGATTACCGAGTCCGTTTTCGCTCGTTACATCTCTTCTCTGAAAGATCAGCGTGTTGCTGCTTCTAAAGTCCTGACAGGGCCAGAAGCTCAACCAGCAGGTGACAAGGCTGAGTTTGTAGAGAAAGTTCGTCGCGCTTTGTATCTGGGCAAGATCGTTTCTTATGCTCAAGGCTTCTCCCAACTGCGTGCTGCATCGGATGAATACCACTGGGATCTGAACTACGGTGAGATTGCCAAAATTTTCCGTGCGGGTTGCATCATTCGTGCGCAATTCCTGCAGAAGATCACTGATGCTTACGAGCAGAATGCAAGCATTGCTAACCTGCTGTTGGCGCCGTACTTCAAACAGGTTGCTGATGAATATCAGCAGGCGTTGCGTGATGTTGTGGCTTATGCTGTTCAGAACGGTATCCCGGTCCCGACATTCTCTGCTGCCATTGCCTACTACGACAGCTATCGCTCTGCAGTCCTGCCAGCTAACCTGATCCAGGCTCAGCGTGACTATTTCGGTGCCCATACGTATAAGCGTACCGATAAAGAAGGTGTTTTCCACACCGAATGGATTGAATAAAATAATTTCACAAACCCGGGAATAAACTTCCGGGTTTTTTGTGATTATTGCTTTTAATAATTGTCATTCCGAAGAACTATTTCTGTTTTTTCTCTTGTAAGTATACCCTCTTTATCAATTTTTATATACGCCTTCATTAATTGAAGAACATACTTTTCATTTATTACTGATAAGCTATATTCTTCAGTTGAATATAACATTTAAGGTAAGTTAAATATGAAGATCCTTGTCACTGGCGGCGCGGGTTTTATTGGTTCTGCAGTTGTTCGTCATATAATTGAAAATACCCAGGACGAAGTACGCGTGATGGATTGCCTGACTTATGCGGGGAATCTTGAATCCTTGGCGACGGTTGCCGATAGCGAACGTTTCTCCTTTACTCAAACTGATATCACCGATGCAAAATCCGTCTCGGCGCAGTTCAGCGATTTCCGTCCGGATATCGTGATGCACCTGGCGGCAGAAAGCCATGTCGACCGCTCAATTGATGGTCCGGCAGCCTTTATTCAGACTAACCTGATCGGTACCTTTACCCTGCTGGAGGCGGCACGTCACTATTACTCTACCCTGGATGCCGCGCAGAAGCAGGCGTTCCGTTTCCACCATATCTCTACTGATGAAGTTTATGGTGACCTGCACGGCACTGATGACCTGTTTACGGAAGAAACGCCGTATGCGCCGAGCAGTCCGTACTCTGCCTCCAAGGCCGGTAGCGATCACCTGGTTCGTGCCTGGAACCGTACCTACGGTCTGCCGGTAGTGGTGACCAACTGCTCCAATAACTATGGCCCGTATCACTTCCCGGAAAAACTGATCCCGCTGACCATTCTCAATGCGCTGGCGGGTAAACCGCTGCCGGTGTATGGCAACGGCGAACAGATTCGTGACTGGCTCTATGTGGAAGATCACGCACGTGCGCTCTATAAAGTCGCTACCGAGGGTGAGAGCGGTGAAACTTACAACATTGGCGGCCATAACGAACGTAAGAATATTGATGTAGTACGTACTATCTGCGCCATTCTCGATAAAGTCGTAGAACAGAAGCCGGGCAACATCAGCCAGTTTGCCGATCTCATCACCTTTGTGAAAGATCGTCCGGGCCATGATCTGCGCTACGCGATCGATGCGGCAAAAATTCAGCGCGACCTGGGCTGGGTCCCGCAAGAAACTTTTGAAAGTGGAATTGAAAAAACGGTTCACTGGTATCTGAACAATCAGAACTGGTGGCAGCGTGTGCTGGACGGCTCCTATGCCGGTGAACGTCTTGGTCTGAATAACTAATTGTCCTGGCTTGGCTCACTCATTAAGGAAACTGACAAATGAAAGGTATTGTTCTGGCCGGCGGCTCCGGTACGCGTCTGTACCCGATTACCCAAGGTGTCTCCAAACAGCTTCTGCCGATTTACGATAAACCGATGATTTATTATCCGGTGTCTGTGCTGATGCTTTCGGGGATCCGCGATATTCTGATCATCACCACGCCGGAAGATATGCCTGCCTTCCAGCGTCTGCTGGGCGATGGTTCGCAGTTTGGGGTTAACTTCAGCTACGCCATTCAGCCGTCTCCGGACGGTCTGGCGCAGGCCTTTATTATTGGTGAGAAATTTATCGGTAATGATGCCTGTGCGTTAGTGCTGGGTGACAATATTTATTTCGGTCAGAGTTTTGGTAAAAAACTGGAAGCCGCTGCCAGCAAAACATCGGGCGCCACCGTGTTTGGCTATCAGGTGCTCGATCCAGAACGTTTTGGTGTGGTGGAGTTTGATGAAAACTTCCGCGCCTTGTCGATTGAAGAAAAGCCGCTAAAACCAAAATCAGACTGGGCAGTCACCGGACTCTATTTCTACGACAACAATGTTGTGGAAATGGCGAAAGAGGTGAAGCCGTCTGAGCGTGGCGAGCTGGAAATCACCACCCTGAACCAGATGTATCTGGATCGTGGAGATCTGCAGGTTGAACTGCTGGGCCGTGGTTTTGCCTGGCTCGATACCGGTACTCATGACAGCCTGATTGAGGCTTCGCAGTTCATTCACACTATTGAGAAGCGCCAGGGCATGAAAGTGGCCTGTCTGGAAGAGATTGCCTACCGCAATGATTGGCTGAGCGCCGAAGGGGTTGCGGCACAGGCAGAACGGTTGAAGAAAACCGAATATGGCGCTTATCTCAAACGCCTGTTTAACGAACGTTAATCGCCTGCCGATCGCATACAGGGTATTCAATAATGAAAATTTTACTGATTGGTAAAAACGGCCAGGTTGGCTGGGAGCTGCAGCGTTCGCTGTCGACGCTGGGTGAGGTGGTCGCCGTTGATTATTTCGATAAAGAATTATGCGGTGATTTAACGAATCTTGAAGGCATTGCGCAAACTGTTCGTCAGGTAAAACCGGACGTCATTGTCAATGCGGCGGCCCACACCGCGGTAGATAAAGCTGAAAGCGAGCGTGAACTGTCTGACCTGCTGAATGATAAGGGCGTGGCGGTGCTGGCGGAAGAGTCGGCAAAACTGGGGGCGCTGATGGTCCACTACTCTACCGACTATGTGTTTGACGGTCTGGGTAGCCATTATCGCCAGGAAGATGAGGCCACCGGGCCGCTCAACGTCTATGGCGAAACCAAACGTGCCGGAGAAATTGCGCTGGAGCAGGGGAATCCCCGCCATCTGATCTTCCGCACCAGTTGGGTCTATGCAACGCGTGGGGCGAACTTTGCCAAAACCATGCTGCGCCTGGCCGCTGAAAAAGAGACGCTGTCGATCATTAACGATCAGCACGGCGCGCCGACCGGGGCAGAGCTGCTGGCAGACTGCACTGCCATCGCCATCCGTGAAGAGTTGCGTAATAAATCGGTTGCCGGAACCTACCATCTGGTCGCCAGCGGTGAAACGAGCTGGTATGACTATGCCCGCTTTGTTTTTGACGTGGCACGAGCTAACGGCGTGCAGCTGGCTATCAATGAGGTTAACGGGATCCCGACAACGGCCTATCCAACACCGGCAAAACGTCCGCTGAATTCCCGCCTGTCGAATGAGAAATTCCAGCGCGTATTTGGTGTCACGCTCCCGGACTGGCGTCAGGGTGTAGAGCGCGTGGTCGTTGAAGTTTCAGGCAAGTAAGGGCATACAAGATGAATATTATTAAAACAGACATTCCTGACGTACTGATTTTCGAACCTCGCGTGTTCGGCGATGCGCGTGGTTTTTTCTTCGAAAGCTTCAGCAGCAAGGTGTTTGACGAGGCGGTCGGTCGTCATGTTGAGTTTGTGCAGGACAACCACTCGCAGTCGCAGAAGGGCGTGCTGCGCGGTCTACACTACCAGTTGGATCCGCACTCACAGGGCAAACTGGTGCGTTGTACGGAAGGGGAAGTGTTCGATGTGGCGGTGGATGTCCGTCGTTCATCGCCAACCTTTGGCCAGTGGGTCGGGGTGGTGCTGAGTGCGGAAAACAAACGTCAGCTGTGGATCCCGGAAGGGTTTGCGCATGGATTTATGGCGCTGAGCGAGACGGTGCAGTTTGTCTATAAAGCGACCAACTACTACGCCCCGCAGTCAGAGCGTAGCATTCTCTGGAATGATCCGGATATTGGCATTAACTGGCCTGAACTGGACGGCTGCACGCTTTCTTTGTCAGAGAAAGATATGCAGGCCCATACTCTGGCAACCGCTGAAGTGTATAAATAAATATTCTATTGATGATTATTTATGCTTCCTGAAAAGGCCCGACCAGGGCCTTTTTAAGAGCGCCATTTTGTGCCTTTCTTGACACTTATCTTCTCAAAGAGTACAACCGGCAGAAGTGTTGATCACAGGGTGGCTACTATGCCGCCGTCCAGTTAACTGATTAAAGTGTGAACGAATGAAAATTACTATTTCCGGTACCGGTTATGTTGGTTTATCGAATGGCATCCTGATTGCGCAGAACCACGAAGTGGTCGCGCTGGATATCGTACAATCTAAAGTTGATATGCTGAACCAGAAGATATCGCCGATTGTCGATAAAGAAATTCAGGAATATCTGGCCGAAAAACCACTGAATTTTCGTGCGACAACTGACAAACAAGATGCATATCGCAATGCTGACTATGTCATTATCGCCACACCGACTGACTACGATCCGAAAACTAACTACTTCAATACCTCAACCGTTGAAGCCGTTATTCGTGATGTTGCGGAGATTAACCCCAACGCCGTCATGATCATCAAATCGACCATTCCGGTCGGTTTCACCCGTGATATTAAAGAGCGTCTGGGTATCGACAATGTCATCTTCTCCCCGGAGTTTCTGCGTGAAGGACGTGCTTTGTATGACAACCTTCATCCTTCTCGTATCGTTATTGGTGAACGTTCGGAACGCGCAGAGCGTTTTGCTAACCTGCTGAAGGAAGGCGCAATTAAGCAGGATATCTCAACGCTGTTTACCGATTCGACCGAAGCAGAGGCGATCAAGCTGTTTGCTAATACCTATCTTGCTCTGCGGGTAGCGTATTTCAATGAGCTGGATAGCTATGCGGAAAGCCAGGGTCTCAACAGCAAGCAGATTATCGAAGGTGTTTGCCTGGACCCGCGGATCGGCAATCACTATAACAACCCGTCATTCGGTTACGGCGGATACTGCCTGCCGAAGGATACTAAACAGCTGCTGGCAAACTACGAATCGGTGCCAAACAATATCATCGGTGCGATTGTCGATGCTAACCGTACCCGTAAAGACTTTATTGCTGACTCTATCCTTGCGCGTAAACCGAAAGTGGTTGGGGTTTATCGCCTGATCATGAAGAGCGGCTCAGATAACTTCCGCGCCTCCTCGATTCAAGGGATTATGAAGCGCATTAAAGCCAAAGGTATTCCGGTTATTATTTACGAACCGGTGATGCAAGAGGATGAGTTCTTTAATTCCCGCGTCGTTCGCGATCTGGATGCCTTCAAACAAGAAGCTGACGTCATCATTTCTAACCGTATGGCGGAAGAGCTGTCTGATGTTGCGGATAAGGTATATACCCGCGATCTGTTTGGTAACGATTAGTTTAAAATAGGATCGGTGAACTTTATAATTTCACCGATCTTTATTGCTTTTTAAAGCATGTTTTTATTTGACTCGCAGTTATTGTAAGTGTTCTGAATGCTTCGATTTTAAAATGAAACTCTTTACTTTTATGAAGAAAGTATATTTTTACATTACATATAACGGTATGTAATGTAAGGATGTGGAGTGTTATCAATTATTCCTTGAGGGGAAAGTATGCCTTTTCGGTTAGATATAAATGGCCTGCGTTTTATAGCCGTATTTTTAGTTGTGGCATTTCATTTTAAAATTCCGCCCTTTGTCGGTGGTTATATGGGAGTGGATATATTTTTTGTCATCTCTGGTTTTTTAATGCATGAGATTTGTACAAAAGACTATGGCGCAAAGGGATGGATGCTCAATTTTTATAAGAAAAGATTCGACAGAATATATCCAGCGTTAATAGCCATGGTTATTTTTTCATTTCTGATTATATCTTTTTCTGAATCTCCATCTGGATTAAAAATAGCTGTAAAACAAGCAGTGAGTGCTGTTTTATTTCTTTCTAATATTTTCTACTGGAAAGAAACTAGCGGTTATTTCTCTGGTGTTTCTGAATCATATTGGTTTTTACATACCTGGTCTCTTTCAGTAGAGTGGCAATTCTATCTTATCTTTCCATTTTTTTTCTTCTGTGCTAAAAAAATATTCAACGGTAAATATTTAACTTTATTTTATTTATTTGCTTTCGCCATTTCTTTCATTTTTTGTATTTTCATAGCAAAAAACCATCAAAATGCAGCTTTTTACCTTCTACCAACCAGAGCGTGGGAGTTATTGCTTGGGGGGATAGTTGCTAGTTTATCGTTCAAAAATAAATATCCAAGAACAACAGAAATTATTTCATTAGCAACAATCGTAATATTCTCTCTATATGTCAAAGAAGGGCTTGGATGGCCGGGGGGATTGACTTTAATCCCTACTTTAGCGGCAGCTGCGATAATACATTCTAATATTGGCAATGATAGAACAATATTAAGATTCAGACCATTTCAATATATTGGTTCGGCATCATATTCGATATATCTATTCCATTGGCCTGTTGTTTCTTATGTATATAATAACAATATTGATTTGAATGCACTGACTAAATTTGTTGCCCTATGTGTTTCTATACTACTTGGTTTTTTTTCTTATAAATACTTAGAACGTTGGAATAAAAAGAAAACATCATGGTTATTTGTCTCGGCTATTGGATTTGTGATTTTATCATCGAGTGCAGCAATGCAAGAAATAACTAAGTATTGGTCATCTGAAAAAGTAATGAAATTAGATCGTTACCAGTCGTACAGTAATAGTGACATGATGAAAAGACAATTTGGTAATAAAGAATTTATTTGTTTTTTATCTACTGAGAATAATGATATTAAAAATTTTGACAAAGAAAATTGTTTGAAACTATCAAGTACGAAAAGAAATATATTATTAATTGGTGACAGCCATGCTGCTGAAATAGCTCTTTCAATGAAAGAGATTTTTCCTGATTACAATGTTCTCCAGGCAACTTCATCTGGTTGCATGCCTTATGTTGGGTCGAGTGGACAGAAAAGATGTAGGGATTTAGTTAATTATGTTTATGATGATTTTCTTATGAACAACAAAGTGGATGCGATATTTATCGCAGCTAACTGGATTGACGGTAAAAATGAAGATGTTGTTCGTGGGTTACTAAGCAGTATAAAAAAAGTTAAGTCAAAAGTCGACAAGGTATTTATAGTTGGGCAAACTAAAGTATTTGATATGGACTTCTTCCGGATAGCTCAAAAGGAAGATGCTAGTCGGCTAGATAACTATAAAACAAATGATTCAGTAAATGTAAATAATACGTTGAGTAAATCTTTTTCAGATGTGGGTTTGAACTATATCAATGTGTTTAATACCGGGTGTATTAAAGATATATGTACTCTTATTGATGAGAATGAAATTCCCTATATGTTTGATACGAACCATCTAACCAAGCCATGGGCGGATAAAACGGTTCGTTATATAAAAAGTATATCGGGTATGTAAAATTCTGTCATTGCTCTTTTGGGTAGTACATCAGCCTTCTTTTCTTATTGTCAGTTGATTTCCAAAATAATTGATTTATAAGATATCCTGATTACAGTTTACGAACAGGAGATGAGAGTGGATTTGTTATTTCATCTCCTGTTCGCGCTCTGGATTCCTTTAAACAAGAAGCTGATGTCATCATTTCTAACCGTATGGCGGAAGAGCTGGCTGATGTTGAGGATAAGGTCTATACCCGCGATCTGTTTGGTAACGATTAGTCTTTTCTGATGCTGAGTGCCAGCGGTGCTGCCGCTGGCCTTATCCCGTCCTTGTCCCTGCTTTCACCAATCTTCTACTTTCCTTATTCGCGATCTCTGTAATGTGATGCAGCCTGTAATTTTGCACTAAACTCATTGCCCGGCCTGCGGTGGTCAGATATGTTAAATCACACCTTGTGAAGAGCTACCGTCACTGAGATGTAGATGCCGGAGATAAGCGCCGGAAGGGAAAAGAAGCCTGCTACGCGGGCTTTTTTTGTTTTTGTTGACCCGTCCTGAATAGCGTTGACACGTTCCTGACTTAAATCCGGAGAACGTGATGATGACTGAGTTCAAACGCACCCAACGTGATTATCCTCTATCCTTTAAAATAGCCGTCGTTGAGCAGGTCGAAAAAGGCGAGATGACCTGTAAACAGGCCCGGCAGTGATATGGCATTCAGGGGCGCTCCACCGTGCTTGTCTGGCTGCGTAAATATGGCCGGCTTGACTGGAGCCCCGGGCTTCCTGACCTGGTGAAGAGGAAACTGCCTGTGGCTCAGACAACTATCCCGCTACACCCGAGCAAAGAATCAGAGAACTCGAAGAACAGCTTGAGCTGGCGAACCAGAAAGCTGAGTTTTTTGAGTCGGTTATCAATGCCCTGAAAAATGATTACGGGGTGAGTGTCGTAAAAAAGCGGCCCGGCAAGTCCTCGCGCAAAGTCAGACATCAAAAATAACCGTTACGCGCGCATGTCAGTTCCTGGGACACAGCAGACAGGCATGGTATCAGGACAACGCAAGGCGCAGAAAACGACAGGAACACCATGCTCAGGTTCTTGAGTTTGTTGCCCGCGTCAGGTGTCGTCAGCCGCGAATCGGTACGCGTAAACTGCATTATCTGCTGAACACTCAGGCCGATAACATGCTGAGTATCGGACGAGACCATCTGTTTAACCTGCTGGATGAACACCGGCTTATGGTGCCCGTGATACGGGCATATCACAAAACCACCAACAGCCATCATCGCTTTTACCGGCATCCGAACCTGCTAAAACCCGGCCCTGAACGGGTTACCGCCCTTGAGCCAGAGCAGGTCTGGGTCGCCGATATGACTTACCTTCCACTGCGCAGCAGCACGGCTTATCTGAGTCTGGTCACAGATGCCTGCTCCAGAAAAATCATGGGTTACCATGTTGGGGAAAACCTGCAGACAGAAAATGTGGTCAAAGCGTTCAGGCAGGCGCTGAGAAGGAGAAAAACTACAGGTCCCCTAGTATATCACTCTGACAGAGGGTTGCAATACTGTTCACCGCTTTATCAGTCAGTCCATGAAAGAAACGGGATAACCTGTTCAATGCCAGATGGTTACGACTGCTACCAGAATGCGCTGGCTGAGCGAGTCAACGGTATCCTGAAAAATGAGTTTTTACTCTCGCGTCCTGCAGACCTTGCGCAGTCCAGAACGATGGTAAAAGAATCCGTGGCAATTTATAACCATGAGCGGCCACATCTGGCCCTGAAATACAAAACGCCCGATGATGTTCATCAGGCGTTTTACAGACAAAAAACTGTCAACCTATAGCAGGACTAGTCATGTAGACATGGGATTGAGCACAAGACAGGCAGGCGTTGCGGCCAACGCGGATGCTCCGGCAACGATTCGGTAACGCGTGGGAAGGATAAAACCGCAACCCGGGCTATTGCGGTTCAGAACGAATCAGGTCACAACTCAGGCGCTGTAATACGCCTTATACCAGTCCACAAAGTTCTTCACGCCATCCTTGACCGACGTCTGCGGTTTAAAGCCCACCAGATCATACAGTGGCTTCGTGTCCGCACTGGTTTCCAGGACATCGCCTGGCTGGATAGGCATCATGTTTTTCTCCGCTTCCATCCCCATCGCTTCTTCCAGAGCGGTGATGTAGTCCATCAACTCCACCGGCGAGCTGTTGCCGATATTGTAGATCCGGTAAGGGGCTGAACTATTGGCCGGCGAGCCATTTTCTACGGTCCATTCAGGGTCTGGCTGCGGAATGACATCCTGCACACGGACAATCGCTTCCACGATGTCATCAATGTAGGTGAAATCGCGCTTCATCTTCCCGTAGTTATAGACGTCGATACTCTTACCTTCCAGCATCGCCCTCGTGAATTTGAACAGCGCCATATCCGGGCGTCCCCACGGGCCATAAACAGTGAAGAAACGTAAGCCGGTGGTGGGAATGCCATAGAGATGAGAGTAGGTATGCGCCATGAGCTCATTGGCTTTTTTGGTGGCCGCATATAAGGAAACCGGGTGATCGACCGAATCATCCGTGGAGAACGGCATCTTGCGATTCAGCCCATACACGGAGCTGGAGGAGGCATACAGCAGATGTTGAACTTTGTTATGTCGGCAGCCTTCCAGAATGTTCAGATAACCAATCAGATTCGCATCAGCATAGGCGTGAGGGTTTTCCAGCGAATAACGCACGCCTGCCTGCGCTGCCAGATGGATCACGCGATCAAACTTCTCAGTAGCGAAAATTTGCGCCATGCCTTCGCGATCGGCGAGATCGGTTTTGTAAAAGCTGAACAGGGGGGATTGCAGGAGATCCAGGCGAGACTGCTTGAGATTAACATCGTAGTAATCGTTCATGTTGTCGATGCCCACAACCTCGTGACCCGCCTCCAGAAGGCGCTGGCTTGCATGAAAGCCGATAAATCCTGCGGCTCCAGTGACTAAAAACTTCATATTCATCCTCCGGGATCGGTGTTCCCCGCTATATATATTTGCTGATTTTACACTGGCTTGCCTTAGGGATCATCTGCTTTACCGTTGCAGGATATAAGTGGGTACCGTAGAACGAGCAGGGGGCATGTGCACCGGGGCGTTGTGAGCGCAGAGGATTCAAGATGAAATTGCAAATGATAATCATTATTGAATTGGTGCGCCTGCATAATAATCATTTCTGCTGGCGATAGTTTTTCGGGTGTGGATGCAAGCCCAGCGGGGGAAGACAGAGTCTGTTCAATATTGTTTCTTTTTATATATTTTCCGAACAATTCCTGAATAATCATTCAGCATTACTATCGTAATGATAACAGTGAAGACTATTTTTTCTTTTACTATCATGTGGTTATGTTGTTTTAGTTCGGTGTTCGAATAATGTGCAACGGATGTTTATTTTTGGGCTGAATGGATTGGCTATGCTTTTTCATTTTTATTCTCCCAGACCAGAGCTATAATGCGCGCGGAATTCACAACGTACGGATGCATTATTGATAATGCTCTACAACGTATCCTGCGAAGCTACGGGCGAAACCACCGTGGAAGAAAAGTCAAACCCGCTTTTATGTCAAAGAGGGGGAGAAAGAGTGTTACCTGGTGGTGCTACCGGTATCTGCCCGCGAACTTGATACTCTGCGTGACTCACGTCGCGATGCGTAATCCAGCCGTATGGCTATCGCAGCCATACTGTTGAGAGTGACGTATTTTTTGGGTTTCAAGGGTGAAATGAGAAAGTCCCGATAGATAGGATGCCATAAACTGGGGAGAGTAGTGGTGCATTTGTTGCCGTGTGGTGATGGATGCGAGTCCGGAGAGCTGCGATGAATACAGCTGTCCGTGTGTTTTAGCTTTTTAGCTGAACGCTGACGAGTCTGTTGATGGCTTCATGAACTCTGCGCCAGCAACGATTATTGAGCTAACGATGAGTGTATCCTCCTCGTTACGGTAAGACCGGGTAGACAGGCACTTTTGAGAGGGGAGTCCGCGTTTTGGTTGCGATAGCCAATGGCGGTAGCGTGTCTGAATTTCAGAATAAACCCGCGGTTACGATTTAACATTTTGTTTACAAAACGAAGGGATGTTTTATGTGTTTCCACCAGAACCACATTTTCATTCAGCTTTTACTGAGGTTAGGGCTTATATCCGGTTTTGCAGTGTTGACCTGTGCGGAAGCCATCGTTCGCAGATTGCTTTCGCAAAATAATGTTACAATTGGTCTCCAGTTATGGGAATAGCTGTTCGCCTCTTGAACGCAGCAGATGTTATCGATAATTCTGTTTGATACATATTACGTACGGAATTTTTTGTAGAATAATTTATGAGTATAAAAATGAAGTATAATATAGGGTATTTATTTGATCTTCTTGTTGTCATAACAAACAAAGATTTAAAGGTGCGTTATAAAAGCAGCGTATTTGGTTACCTGTGGTCAATTGCAAACCCGCTGCTATTTGCAATGATATATTATTTCATTTTTAAGCTCGTTATGCGAGTGCAGATTCCGAATTATACTCTTTTCTTGATTACCGGATTATTTCCATGGCAATGGTTTGCCAGCTCGGCAACCAACTCCCTGTTCTCTTTTATAGCCAATGCGCAAATAATCAAAAAGACGGTGTTTCCGCGTTCAGTCATACCGTTGAGTAATGTCATGATGGAAGGGCTACATTTCTTGTGTACGATTCCGGTGATTATTGCATTCCTGTTCGTCTATGGTATGCGTCCGTCGCTATCATGGATCTGGGGCGTACCCATCATTGCACTGGGTCAGGTGATTTTTACCTTTGGTATCTCAATCATATTCTCTACGCTAAACCTGTTCTTCAGGGACTTAGAGCGATTTGTCAGCCTTGGCATCATGCTCATGTTTTATTGCACACCGATATTATATGCGTCAGATATGATTCCGGAAAAATTTAGCTGGATTATTACCTATAATCCTCTGGCAAGCATGATCCTCAGCTGGCGGCAGCTGTTCATGGATGGCGTCTTAAATTATGAATATATTTCAATCCTTTATATTACGGGTTTAGTCCTGACAATTGTGGGCCTGAGTATTTTTAATAAATTAAAATATCGATTTGCAGAGATTTTGTAATGGAACCAGTAATAAATTTTAGTCACGTTACGAAAGAGTATCCGCTTTACCACCATATTGGCTCAGGCATTAAGGATCTCGTATTTCACCCGAAAAGAGCTTTTCAGCTGTTAAAAGGGCGTAAATATCTTGCGATCGAAGATATCACCTTCACCGTTGGTAAAGGCGAGGCCGTCGCCCTGATTGGCCGTAACGGAGCAGGGAAAAGTACCTCTCTCGGGCTGGTGGCCGGGGTGATTAAGCCAACGAAAGGCACAGTCACCACTCAGGGGCGTGTTGCCTCGATGCTTGAGTTAGGCGGCGGCTTTCATCCTGAATTAACCGGTCGGGAAAATATTTTTCTCAATGCGACCCTGCTTGGTCTACGCCGCAAAGAAGTTCAGCAGCGCATGGATCGGATAGTAGAGTTCTCCGAGTTAGGGGATTTCATTGACGAGCCTATTCGCGTGTATTCGAGTGGTATGCTGGCGAAACTCGGATTCTCTGTCATCAGTCAGGTAGAACCCGATATCCTTATTATCGATGAAGTCCTTGCTGTTGGTGATATTTCGTTCCAGGCCAAGTGTATCCAGACAATAAAAGACTTCAAAAATAAAGGTGTAACGATATTATTCGTTAGCCATAATATGAGTGATGTTGAAAAAATCTGTGATCGGGTTGTTTGGATCGAAGACCACAAACTCCGCGAAATTGGCTCAGCTGAGAGAATCATCGAACTCTACAGACAAGCAATGGCTTAATAATTGGTAATAAGATGAACAGTATTAAAATTTACACATGTCACCACAAACCCAGTGCTTTTCTAAACGCCTCTATTATTAAACCACTGCATGTCGGGAAAGCGAATACCTACAATGATATTGGCTGTGAAGGAGATGATAGCGGAGACAACATTTCCTTTAAAAATCCTTTTTATTGTGAGCTGACAGCCCATTATTGGGTGTGGAAGAATGAATCCCTCGCTGATTATGTTGGATTCATGCATTACCGTCGACATCTGAACTTTTCCGAACAACAAAATCATCCTGAGGATAACTGGGGAGTGGTCAACTACCCGGCGATCAATGCTGAATATGAAAATCAGTTCGGATTAAGTGATGAGTCTATACAGACCTGCGTCGATGGATATGATCTGCTGTTACCTAAAAAATGGTCGGTAACATTCGCAGGGAGTAAAAATAACCTTGATCATTATACAAAAGGTGAATTTTTACATATCAAAGATTATCAGTCCGCCCTGGAAGTTGTTGAAGAGTTGTATCCGACATATAAAGATGCGATTCAACAATTCAATAATGCAACGGATGGCTATTACACGAACATGTTTGTTATGCGCAAAGACATGTTTGTGGATTATTCAGAATGGCTTTTTGCTATTTTGTCTAATCTTGAAAACCGGATTTCGATGAATAACTATAATGCTCAAGAGAAACGTGTGATTGGACACATTGCTGAGCGTTTATTCAATATCTATATCATTAAATGTCAACAAGATAAACAGCTAAAAATAAAAGAACTACAGCGCACGTTTGTCACTGCTGAAACATTTAATGGTAAATTAAATCCTGTTTTTGACGCTGAGACAAGTGTTCCGGTTGTTATCAGCTTTGATAATAACTATGCATTAAGTGGCGGGGCATTAATAAATTCAATCGTGCGCCATTCTGATGCGAACAAGAACTATGATATTGTTGTTCTGGAAAACAAGGTTAGTCATCTAAATAAAAAACGCCTTATCAATCTGGTTGCTGGTCATAACAACATATCGTTGCGCTTTTTCGATGTGAATTCATTCACTGAGATAAGCGATGTGCATACCCGCGCGCATTTTAGTGCCTCGACCTATGCCCGCTTGTTCATTCCGCAACTTTTCCGTGATTATAAAAAAGTTGTGTTTATCGATTCTGATACCGTCGTGAAGGCCGATCTGGCGACGCTTCTGGATGTTAATATCGGTAGCAATTTGGTTGCTGCGGTTAAAGATATTGTCATGGAAGGGTTTGTGAAGTTTGGCACGATGTCAGAATCTGATGATGGCATTATGCCCGCAGAGCAGTACCTGAAAAAGACATTAGGAATGACGAATCCTGACGCATATTTCCAGGCCGGGATTATCGTTTTCAATGTCGAACAAATGGTTAAAGAGAACACCTTTGCTCAGTTGATGGCAGCCCTGAAAGCCAAAAAATATTGGTTCTTAGATCAGGATATCATGAACAAAGTGTTCTTTGGCAGAGTCGAGTTTTTACCGCTGGAATGGAACGTATACCATGGCAATGGTAATACCGATGATTTCTTCCCAAACCTCAAGTTCGCGACCTATATGCGTTTTCTGCAGGCCAGAAGAAATCCGAAAATGATTCACTATGCGGGTGAAAACAAACCATGGAATACTGAGAAAGTCGATTTCTATGATGATTTTCTGGAAAATGTTTTAAATACCCCATGGGAAAAAGAAGTTTACTATCGCCAGTTACCTGTGGCCTCGGCAGGACATAACCAGAATAGTGAACTGAAGCAAACTGTGTTGCTGCAGACAAAGATTAAAAGAACTTTGATGCCATATGTTAATAAATATGCTCCTGTCGGTTCACCAAGAAGAAATAAGCTCATTAAATATTATTATAAAGTTCGCCGTACGATTCTTGGCTAATGCAACTGGAGACACATTATGAAGCGTAACAATATTCTCATCGTCGGCGCAGGTTTTTCAGGCGTGGTCATTGCCCGTCAACTTGCTGAACAAGGTCACAAAGTTAAAATTATCGATCAGCGAGACCATATCGGCGGAAATTCGTATGACACCCGCGATCCGCAGACTGATGTCATGGTACATGTTTACGGCCCGCACATTTTCCATACGGACAATGAAACCGTCTGGAACTACGTCAACCAGTATGCGGAAATGATGCCCTATGTGAACAGAGTAAAAGCCACGGTCAATGGCCAGGTTTTTTCTCTGCCAATTAATCTGCATACCATTAATCAGTTTTTTGCTAAAACCTGCTCTCCTGATGAGGCGCGGGCGCTCATTAGCGAAAAAGGCGATAGTTCCATTATGGAACCGAAGACTTTTGAAGAGCAGGCCTTGCGTTTCATTGGTAAAGAACTATACGAAGCGTTCTTCAAAGGCTACACCATTAAACAGTGGGGGATGCAGCCTTCTGTACTTCCGGCATCAATACTTAAACGTTTGCCGGTACGTTTCAATTATGACGATAATTACTTTAATCATAAATTCCAGGGAATGCCGAAGTTTGGTTATACCCATATGATTGAAGCGATCGCCGATCATGAAAATATCACTCTGGAATTACAGCGTGAGTTTGCTGCTGAAAATCGCGAAAATTACGATCATGTATTTTATAGCGGCCCACTAGATGCGTTCTACTCATACCAGCACGGGCGTCTTGGCTACCGTACTCTGGACTTTGAGCGATTTACGTATCAAGGTGATTATCAGGGTTGCGCAGTCATGAACTATTGCTCCATTGATGTCCCGTATACGCGCATTACTGAACATAAATATTTTTCCCCGTGGGAGAACCACGAAGGCTCTGTCTGCTATAAGGAATATAGCCGCGCCTGCGGTGAAGATGATATTCCGTACTACCCCATCCGCCAGATGGGCGAAATGGCGCTGCTGGATAAATATTTATCACTGGCTGAAGGTGAGAAAAATATCACTTTCGTCGGACGCTTAGGCACCTATCGCTATCTTGATATGGATGTCACGATTGCAGAAGCACTGAAAACGGCCGATAAATACCTGTCTTCATTGTCCAACGACGAAGCGATGCCTGTATTCGTGGCCGAAGTACGATGAAAAATACTGCATTAATAGTCACTTTTAACCGTCTGGAAAAGCTAAAGAAGACGGTTGCTGAAACTGTTAAGCTGAACTTTTCCTCTATTGTTATCGTCAACAACGGTTCCACGGACGGGACCGCTGACTGGCTCCAGACAATCACGGACTCGCGTGTTATTGTTTTGAATCTGGCCAGTAACAACGGTGGCGCCGGAGGTTTCAAGGCCGGTAGTGAATACATATGTCGTTCTGTTGATAGCGATTGGATCTTCTTTTATGACGATGATGCTTATCCGCAAAGTGATATTCTGGATAAGTTTGCCGCGATAAATAAAGCCGATTGTCGTGTTTATACGGCGCTAGTGAAAGACTTGCAGGGCCGTATATGCACGATGAATGTCCCATTCGCAAAAGTTCCGACCTCGTTTAGTGATACCTTGCAATATATCAAGGATCCCCAACGCTTTGTACCAGATAATAAGGAAACGCTGGTCCAGACGGTTTCATTCGTTGGCATGATCATTAAACGTGAAGTTTTGAATGAGCATCTTCAGCATATTTATGATGAGCTTTTTCTTTATTTTGATGACCTTTACTTTGGTTATCAGTTAACTTTAAGTGGCGAGAAAATCTCCTATAATCCGCAGCTTGTGTTTACCCATGATGTGAGTATCCAGGGGAAGGTTATATCGCCTGAGTGGAAGGTTTACTATCTTTGTCGAAATTTGATTTTGGCTAAGAGAATATTCACAGAAGTGGCGGTTTTTAGTCGTTCATCAATCCTTTTACGCCTCTGCAAATATATTTCGATACTCCCACTGCAACGCCGGAAATGGGTATATCTAAAGTTTTTATGCCGTGGGATTATTCATGGTGTAAAAGGAATCAGCGGTAAGTTTCACTAAGTGGACATAGCAATGAAAAAACTGTGTTATTTCATAAATTCGGATTGGTACTTTGATTTGCATTGGACCGATCGTGCAATTGCCGCCCGAGATGCCGGTTATGAGATTCACATTATTAGCCATTTTGTCGAAGATAAAATAGCAAAAAAATTTAAGGCATTAGGTTTTATTTGTCATAACATCCCTCTTGTCGCTCAATCATTCAACATTTTGATTTTCTTTCGGGCCTTTTCTCAGGCGCGGAAAATTATTCAAAATATAAATCCGGACTTGTTGCACTGCATTACGATCAAGCCGTGTTTGATTGGTGGCTTTCTGGCAAAAAGTACCCAGCGGCCTGTTATTTTGAGTTTTGTCGGTTTAGGGCGGGTGTTTTCCGCAGAGTCAGTCGGCCTTAAACTGCTGCGTAATTTTACGGTTATGGCATATAAGTATATCGCCAGTAACAAATGCAGTTTGTTTATGTTCGAACATGATAAAGACAGAGCCAGACTCGCCGACCTTGTTGGTATCGATTACAAGCAAACTATTGTGATTGATGGTGCAGGCATTAACCCCGAGATTTACAAGTATTCTCTGGAGCAACAGCGCGATGTCCCGGTCGTCCTTTTTGCCAGTCGGATGCTGTGGAGTAAAGGACTTGGCGATCTGATTGAAGCCAAAAAAATACTGAGCAATAAAAATATCCACTTTACGCTGAATGTGGCCGGTATCTTAGTGGAAAATGACAAAGACGCGATTCCGCTCGCGACGGTACAGCAGTGGCAAAGTGAAGGCATGATTAACTGGCTTGGTCATTGCTCTAATGTCTTTGATTTGATTGAAGAATCAAATATCGTTGCTTTGCCGTCAGTCTATGCTGAAGGCGTACCGCGTATTTTGCTGGAAGCCTCTTCGGTAGGGCGCGCTTGTATTGCTTATGATGTTGGTGGCTGCGATAGTTTAATTATCAATAACGATAATGGGTTGATTGTAAAAAGTAAATCTGTCGAAGAACTGGCGGAAAAGCTCGGCTTCCTGTTAGATAACCCTGAAACTCGCGTCGCAATGGGCATTAATGGTAGAAAGCGCATTCAGGATAAATTCTCGAGTGTGATGATCATCAATAAAACATTAAAAACATACCGTGATGTTGTTGAAGAGTAGTTTTTGATGAAGCTAAGACGCTTTCATCTTACCTGTCTTTAAAAACTGGCAACCTACACATTAAACGCTATCAAAAAAAATATAATCGCGTTTATAAGCTAAGCGTCAAGGTGATAGCATGTCTGATAAAAAGAGCATTGTTATTTCTGTTATTATCCCTGTACACAATGCTGCTGGATATATTTCAGATACCTTAAGCACGGTTTTGTCTCAAACACTGAACGACATCGAAATCATTATTGTCAATGATTGTTCCGACGATAATACCTCCGAGATTGTCTCTGCGCTGGCGGAAACTGATTCACGGATTAGAGTGATTAACAACGCGACAAACCTCGGTGGCGGAGGTTCGAGAAACGTCGGATTAGATGCCGCTATCGGTGAGTACGTTATTTTCCTCGATGACGACGATCATGTTGAACACCAGATGCTGGAACACATGTATGCGCGGGCTATCGATATACAAGCGGATGTCGTTATCTGTCGTAGCCAGTCGTTTGATCCCGCCTTGCAGGTTTATGCCCCGATGCCGTGGTCCGTGCGTCAGGAGTTGCTACCTGATCTTATGGTTTTTTCATCCTAGGATATTCCCTCTGATTTTTTCCGCGCCTTTATCTGGTGGCCATGGGACAAGCTTCTCAGACGTCAGTTTATTGCCGCTCACCAGCTTCGTTTTCAGGAAATCAGAACAACGAACGACCTTTTCTTCGTTTGTGCTTTCATGCTTATGGCGAACCGAATTTCGGTCTTAGATGAAACGCTAATTTCTCATACCATCAACCGTCCTGAATCCTTATCCGCCACCAGGGCGGAGTCGCACCACTGTGCTGTTGAAGCACTGGCTGCTCTTAAAATGTTTATCTGTCAGCAGGGGATGATGGGGCAACGCCTCAGAGATTACAAAAACTATGCGGTCGTTTTCCTGGAGTGGCATTTAAACACGATCTCTGGACCGACATTCCAGCCGTTTTATCAGCAGGTACAAGAGTTTATTGGGGAGCTGGATGCCAGGGATGACGATTTTTATGATGAATTTATCACTGCCGCATACCGTAGGATCACCGTGCTGTCTGCTGAAGAGTATATCTTCTCCCTTAAAGATCGTGTCCTGAAAGAGCTTGAGTTTTTCCAGGCCAGGAGCGCCACATTAGAGCAAGAAGTTGAGGGGCTTACACACTCGTTTGCTGAGCAAAAGAGTGAAAATACGCTATTGCATACCCAATTAGATGAGATTGAAGAGCGGGTGACTGAACAGGAAAAAAATATTCATCAGTTAACTGAAAAAAATAATGCTTTGCGTCATGAAATGACGATTAAACAGCAAGAGTTAAATGAAATTTACCAGCATTACAAAGAGTTAATCTCTTCTTTATCATGGAAGTTGACTCAGCCGCTAAGAGGAGTAAGACGCTTTTTTAAAAGATTTTGACAGAAGGTTAAACAAGTTTCATTTCTTTCTGGATAATTTCTTATAAAAATATTTTCTCATTATATAAAAGAGCTCCTTATCACATGATTTGAGGAGCGCTTTTTCGGTTGGATTAATAATTTATTAGTTGGCAGGTAATCGATTTCTCGTTGAGTCTTTGCTGGGGGCAGCAATGTCTCAATGTGTGTAACTGGTTTTCTTTTTTACGTGAATATCTGCCTTTCTAAAAAATTTTCCAGGCGGAAATCACTTTTAAATATTGATGGCTATTCTATTTATTACTAATAAATTCTTTCTTCTAAAAGAATGTAGTTTTACTCATTGAATTACGGGGTGTAGATTGTCTGTTAACAGATTTGATGCCATTGATGGCACTCGTGGGATATTGGCGGGCATGGTCATGCTCAGCCATATGTTTGGTAGCTTTATGGGCTGGCCGCAAGTCAGACCATTTAGTGGTGCCTATCTGTGCGTGGTGTACTTTTTCATCATGAGCGGCTTTGTTCTGACCTATGCCCACGCGTCGGGTAACTTTTTCAAATACCTTCTGACGCGGTTTGCCAGACTATGGCCGCTGCATTTTTTGTCGACCATTCTGATGGTCGGCATTTATTACTATAATGCCCACCATGGCGGCTATGTTTCCAGCCCGGATGTGTTTTCTGTTACTGTGATACTAAAAAATATATTATTTCTTCATGGTCTTTACTGGCATGACTTCAAGTTAATTAATGAGCCATCATGGAGTATAAGCATTGAGTTCTGGGCATCGCTTTTAATCCCTCTGGTCTTTGCGCGATTAGGAAATATGACGCGCGCCGTTGTTGCAGGGTTATTCTTTATTTTTCTGTGGCATAAATACCCATCCGGGATACCACCCTCAATGCTGACCGCTATGCTGTCTATGCTGATTGGTTCACTGTTTTTCTCTTTATCACAGACAGAGTATTTCAAGTGTCTGATGAAAGAAAAGTTCATGGCCTGTTTTATTGGCGCGGCGACGATGGTATCAATCGTTGGTGTTTATGCTATGAATCACAGTCGACTGGATTATTTTTTATTCCTGGCGTTTATCCCGATGCTGTTCATAGATTATCTCCCCGATAATCAGTTGATAAAACGGATTTTCACCTCTAATTTATTCTTGTTTCTCGGCTATATTAGTTTCCCTTTGTATCTATTGCATGAGTTGGTTATTGTCTCTGGATTCATTTTCGACCCTGAAAATGCCTGGGTATCAATATCAGTAGCGGCATTTTCCGCCATATTCATTGCCTATATTTATGCCCGGTTTATCGATTATCCTCTCTATCGCGCGTTAAAGCGCCAGATCGCCAAAATAAGCTAATGCTCCGTTGCGTTTTATTGCGCGGTATTTAATGGGTTCCTGCGCTGCGGCCGGGAACGCCCGGCGGAGAAAAGGGGAGGGGAATCCCCTCCCGTTATCGACTTATTTATGTCTGCTCCGCAGATTCTCGACCACTGCCGTCAAATCCAGCCCCTGATCCTGCAGCAGCACCAGCAGGTGATACACCAGGTCCGATGCCTCGTTCTTCAGTTCGAACTGGTCATGCACCGTCGCGGCCAGCGCGGTTTCCACGCCTTCTTCACCCACTTTTTGCGCAATACGCTTGGTACCGCTGGCATACAGCTTCGCGGTATAGGAGCTTTCCGGGTCCGCATGCTTACGCTCGGCCAGCAGTTGCTCCAGCTGATACAGGAACAGCCACTGGTGACCGGCGTCGCCGAAGCAGCTGGACGTGCCTTTATGGCAGGTCGGGCCGATCGGGTTAACCAGCACCAGCAGGGTGTCGTTGTCGCAATCCGGGGTAATGCTCACCACGTTGAGAAAGTTGCCGGAGGTTTCGCCCTTGGTCCACAGACGCTGTTTGGTCCGCGAATAAAAGGTCACTTTACCGCTCTCTTCGGTCTTCGCCAGCGCATCCTGATTCATGTAGCCCAGCATCAGCACTTCGCCGGAGATGGCGTGCTGCACGATGGCCGGCATCATGCCGTCGGTTTTTTCCCAGTCCAGCTGTTCAGTTAACATACCCTAATCTCCACGCCCTGTGCTGCCAGGTACGTTTTTAGTTCACCAATATTAATAATCTGCTTGTGGAACACCGATGCCGCCAGCGCGCCGTCGACGTTGGCGTCGCGGAAGGCTTCAAGGAAATGTTCCATGGTGCCGGCGCCACCGGAGGCGATGAGCGGCACGTGGCAGACGGCGCGGACTTTGCTCAACTGCTCAAGATCGTAGCCGTTACGCACGCCATCCTGATTCATCATGTTCAGCACGATCTCGCCGGCACCGCGTTTCTGCACTTCCTGCACCCAGTCGAGGGTCTCCCACTGGGTCACGCGCGTGCGGCTCTCATCGCCGGTGTACTGGTTAACGTGATATTTACCGCTCTCAGCATCAAACCAGGTATCGATGCCCACCACAATACACTGCACGCCAAAACGATCGGCCAGACGGGTAATCAGCGTCGGATCGGCCAGCGCCGGGGAGTTAATCGAAATCTTGTCGGCACCGAAGGAGAGAATCTGCGCCGCATCGTCGAGGGATTTAATTCCGCCGGCGACACAGAAAGGAATATCGATCACTTCCGCGACCCGCGACACCCAGCTTTTATCGACGACGCGGCCGTCGCTGGAGGCGGTGATATCGTAGAACACCAGCTCATCCGCGCCTTCATCGGCATAGCGTTTCGCCAGCGGCACGATATCGCCGATGATTTCATGATTACGGAACTGCACGCCTTTCACTACCTGGCCGTCGCGAACGTCGAGGCAGGGGATTATCCGTTTTGCCAGCATTGAATGGCCTCCGTTACGTTAAATTTACCTTCCAGTAGCGCGCGACCGACAATCACCCCGCGCACGCCGGTGCCGCGCAGCGCGGCAATATCCTGCAGATCGCCGATGCCGCCGGAAGACTGGAACGCCACCTGCGGATAGCGGGCGCACACTTCTTCATACAGCGAGACGTTTGACCCCGCCAGGGTGCCATCGCGAGAAATATCGGTACACAGGACATGCTGCAGGCCGACGGATTGATAGCTCTCTACCAGCTCTTCCAGCGTCACGCCGGAGTTTTCCTGCCAGCCGCTGACCGCCACCTGCTTGTTGCCTTCCGCGTCGATACGCACGTCGAGCGCCAGCACCAGATGCTGCGGGCCAAAACGCTTAAACCAGCCTTTTACCACTTCCGGCGCCTTCACCGCCGTCGAACCCACTACCACGCGCGCCACGCCTGCGGTAAGCAGGGCCGCCACATCCTCTTCCGTGCGCACGCCGCCGCCGACCTGCACCGGTACGTTCACTCCGGCAACCAGCGTTTTCAGCAGCGGGATCTGGCGCTTCGCCGGATCTTTCGCCCCGGTCAAATCGACCAGGTGCAGCACCTCGGCTCCTTGCGCGGCATAGGATTGCAGGCGCGGCAGCGGATCGTTGCCATAGTCGCGCTGCTGGCCGTAATCGCCCTGATGGAGACGGACAACCGTACCGTCAATTAAATCTAAAGCAGGAATGATCATCACATCTCCAGGAAGTTTTTCAGCAGCTGCGCGCCGGCGCTGCCCGAGCGTTCCGGGTGGAACTGGACGCCAAAAAAGTTATCTTTCTGTACCGCCGCGGTGAACGGCTCGCCGTAATGGCACTGGGCGATGGTGTAAGGATTCACCGGCATGGCATAGCTGTGAACGAAATAAAAATAAGCGCCGTCATCGATACCGCGGAACAGACGGTTCCCTGCTTTTGGATAGACCCGGTTCCAGCCCATATGCGGCAGCGGCAGTCCGTGGTCGGTCATTTTCGGCACGTCTTCTTCAATAATGCCCAGCAGATCCACGCCGTTGCTCTCTTCGCTGCGCCGCCCCAGCAGCTGCATGCCGAGACAGATACCGAGTACCGGCTGGGTGCAGGCTTTCACCAGTTCAATCAGCTCGCGCTCGCGTATCTGGTCCATCGCCGCCTGCGCGGTACCGACGCCGGGTAAAAACAGTTTATCGGCGCGCAGCACCACATCCGGGTCGCGGCTGACCGCCGGCTCGTAGCCGTGACGGCCGATTGCCGACTTCACCGAATTGAGGTTGGCGCAGCCGGTGTCGAGGATCACCACGTTCATCACAGTACTCCTTTCGATGAGGGCAGCGTATCGCCCTGCACGCGAATCGCCTGACGCAGCGTACGGCCAAAGGCCTTGAACAGGCTTTCGACGCGATGATGGTCGTTCTTGCCCTTGGTTTTCAGATGCAGCGTGACCGCCATGGTGTAGGAGAGCGAACGGAAGAAGTGCTCAACCATCTCGGTGCTCAGATCGCCAACGCGCTGATAGGCAAAATCGGCTTTATATTCCAGGTGCGGGCGACCGGAAATGTCCAGCGCGCAGCGGGCCAGACATTCGTCCATCGGCAGCACAAACCCAAAACGGTTGATCCCGCGCTTATCGCCCAGCGCCAGTTTCAACGCCTCGCCCAGCGCCAGACCGGTATCTTCCACGGTGTGGTGATCGTCAATATAGAGATCGCCGCCGACGTTAATTTCCAGACGGAAGCCGCCGTGGGTGGCGATTTGATCGAGCATATGATCAAAGAAGCCGACGCCGGTGTGAATTTTGCTGCCGCCTTCGCGATCCAGCCAGACTTTGACATCCACCTGGGTCTCTTTGGTGTTGCGCTCCACGTGGGCATAGCGGTCACGGCGGGTCAGCTGTTCGCCGATAGCCGGCCAGTTCAGGGTCTCGCGGTCATAACGCAGGCCGATGATGCCCATATTGTCCGCCAGCTGGATGTCTGTGGCGCGATCGCCGATCACGTAGCTGTGGGCTTTATCCATCACGCCCTCTGCCAGCCACGGCAGCACCAGCTGGGTTTTAGGCTTGCGGCATTCACAGTTGTCAGCTGGCAGATGCGGGCAAATCAACACGTCGTCGAAATTGACGCCCTGGGAAGAAAACACCTGCATCATCAGATTGTGCGGACCGTCAAACTCCGCCTGCGGCAGGCTGTCGGTCCCCAGACCGTCCTGATTGGTGATCATCACCAGCTTGTAACCTTCCTGCTGCAGTTTCAGCAGAACAGGGATCACCTGCGGCTCAAAAGCCAGCTTTTCAAAGCGGTCTACCTGAAAATCAACCGGTGGCTCGGAAATCAGCGTACCGTCACGGTCAATAAAGAGAAACTTCTGGGTCATACATTCTCCGCAGTCAAAGCGTCAATCACGCGCTGGCTCTCTGCACGGGTACCGATAGTGATACGCAAACAGCCGCTTAATGAGGGTTGTTTATTCTGGTCTCGTAAGATAATGCCCTGATCCCACAGAGATTTAAATACCGCGCTGGACGCTTTAAAGCGCACGAGGACATAGTTAGTCGCGGAGTCGAAGACCTGCTCAACGCACGGGATCGCGCGCAGCTGACTAATCAGATACTCACGCTCGTCGAGAATTTGCGCCACCCGCGCGCGCATCGCGGCGATACCCTGCTCGCTGAGCGCCTGGGCAGCAATGTCGGCCACCGGCGTCGACAGCGGGTAGGGGGCGATGACCTTCATCAACAGGCTAATCACCTCGGCGTTCGCCAGGGTAAACCCACAGCGCAGTCCGGCGAGGGCGAAGGCTTTTGATAACGTGCGCAGGACCACGAGGTGCGGATAGTCGCTCAACCAGCCCGCCAGCGTCGCCTGCGGGCAAAACTCGATATAGGCTTCATCGGCGACGACGATCGCTTTGCCGCGGGTCATCTCCAGTAGCGCGCGCATATCGTCCGGGTTAATGACCTGCCCGGTCGGGTTATTGGGGCTGCAGACAAATACCACCTTCACGCCATCGAGACTGGCGGCGATGCCCGGCAGATCGAGCTGCCAGTCGCTGAGGCCCGGCACGGTACGGCAGGCCACGCCGATGGTTTCGGCGCTGACGCTGTACATGCCGTAGGTTGGCGGGCAATAGAGCACCGCATCTTGTCCCGGCTCGCAGAAGGCGCGGATCAGCAGTTCGATACCTTCATCGGCGCCGCGGCTGACCAGCACCTGCTCCGGCTTAACGCCGGCATAGCGGGCGTAATTCTCGATCACCGCCTTCGGCTGGCATTCCGGATAGCGGTTCAGCGTCTGCTGGGTCAGCTGAAATTCGACGGCGGTCGGGAATTCATTGGCGTTCAGCCAGACATCGCCTTTGCCGCCCAGACGGCGAGCAGATTGATACGGCGTCAGGGCACGCACGTTGGCGCGGGCTAAATCTTCGATGCTCATGCTTGCTCCTTAAGGGCTGCAACGCGCAGCGTAACGGCATTTTTGTGGGCGGTCAGGCGCTCGGCGGCGGCGAGGATCTCAATGGTCGAGGCGAGAGAGGCAAAGCCTTCGCGCGACAGCTCCTGCACGGTCATCCGTTTCTGGAAGTCCGCCAGTCCCAGACTTGAACAGGTGGCGGTATAGCCATAGGTCGGCAGCACGTGGTTGGTGCCGGAGGCATAATCGCCGGCGGATTCCGGCGACCAGTCGCCGAGGAACACCGAACCGGCGCTGGTAATGTCGTCAACCAGTTCACGGGCTTGACGGGTCTGGATAATCAGGTGTTCCGGACCGTACTGGTTGGAGATATCTACGCACTGGGCGAGGTCGCGGGCCACGATAATCCGACTGGCCGAGAGCGCTTCGCGGGCGGTTTCCGCACGCGGCAGCGCCGCCAGCTGGCGCTCAACGGCGCGGGCGACCTGTTCACCCATCGCCGCATCCGGGGTCAGCAGGATCACCTGCGAATCGGGGCCGTGCTCCGCCTGGGAAAGCAGGTCGGAGGCGACAAAGTCCGGCGTCGCGCCGCTGTCGGCAATCACCAGCACTTCTGACGGTCCCGCCGGCATATCGATCGCCGCGCCGTCCAGACGCTGGCTGACCTGGCGCTTGGCCTCGGTGACGAAGGCGTTGCCTGGGCCAAAGATTTTATCGACTTTCGCCACCGACTCGGTGCCGAAAGCCAGCGCGGCAATGGCCTGAGCGCCGCCGAC
Organism: Klebsiella sp. Lac1; assembly: GCF_009825425.1. Classification (NCBI taxonomy): domain Bacteria; kingdom Pseudomonadati; phylum Pseudomonadota; class Gammaproteobacteria; order Enterobacterales; family Enterobacteriaceae; genus Klebsiella; species Klebsiella sp. Lac1. The sequence continues at coordinate 2,634,271 of NZ_VJZJ01000001.1, read as the reverse complement.
GTTGAAGATTGTGCGCACGCCGCAAAGCTGGGCCGCGTAAAGGATCTCATCGGCAATCGGCGGCGGCGAACACAGAACCACCTGCTGGCAACCTGCGATGCGCGCTGGCGTCGCCAGCATCAGCACCGTCGAGAACAGCGGCGCAGAACCGCCGGGAATATAGAGGCCGACGGAGGCGATAGGGCGGGTCACCTGCTGGCAACGCACGCCCGGCAGCGTTTCCACGTCCACACCCGGCAGTTTTTGCGCGTTGTGGAAGGTCTCGATATTGCTGACCGCGACCGCCATGGCTTGTTTCAGCTCATCGCTGAGGCGGGCGCCGGCTGCGGCAATCTCTTCTTCGCTGACCTGCAGCGTTTTGACGTCGGTTTTATCAAACTTTGCGCTGTATTCGCGCAGCGCCGCATCGCCATTGTTTTTGACGTTATCAAGAATGTCCGCCACCGTGCGGGTGATGGTGTCGGAGGCAGAAATCGCCGGGCGCATTAAGAGCTGCTGCTGCTGTTCGGCGCTACAGCTGTTCCAGTCGATGATGGTATTGAAGCTCATGGTCGTTTCCCCTGTCTAATCTCTGAGACAGGCCCGTCGGGCCTGTTCCCCGTGGATTACTCCATCATTTTCTCGATGGGCAGTACCAGAATGGAGCTGGCGCCCAGCGCTTTCAGTTTTTCCATGGTTTCCCAGAACAAGGTTTCGCTGCTGACCATGTGCATGGCAACGCGCTGTTTGTCACCGGCCAGCGGCAGAATGGTCGGGCGTTCAGCGCCAGGCAGCAGGGCCACCACTTCTTCCAGACGTTCGGTCGGGGCGTGCATCATGATGTATTTGGATTCGCGCGCCTGAATCACCCCCTGAATACGGGTCAGCAGGCGGTCGATTAGCTGCTGTTTGGCATCGGCCATTTCGCCATCGCGCTGGATCAGGCAGGCTTTAGAGCGGAACATCACTTCCACTTCGCGCAGACCGTTAGCTTCCAGGGTGGCGCCGGTGGAGACCAGGTCGCAAATCGCGTCGGCCAGGCCAGCGCGCGGGGCGACTTCAACGGAACCGTTCAGCAGACAGGATTTAAAGGAGATACCTTTCTGATCGAGGTAGCGCTTCAGCAGGTGCGGGTAGGAGGTGGCAATACGTTTGCCGTCCAGCGACGATGGACCGTCCCAGGCCTCATCCGCCGGAGTGGCCAGCGACAGGCGGCAGCCGCCAAAATCAAGACGACGCAGAGTAAAATAGCGCGGGTCTTCCCCCTGAGCGCGGCGGCTCAGCAGCTCTTCTTCCAGCACGTTCTCGCCGATGATGCCCAGATCCACTACGCCGTCCATAATCAGGCCCGGGATATCGTCATCGCGGACACGCAGAATGTCGATGGGCATATTTTCCGCCAGCGCAATCAGACGCTGGGTGTGCAAATTCACTTTAATGCCGCAACGGCCCAGTAATTCGCGTGAATCTTCGCTCAGGCGGCCTGATTTTTGAATAGCTATGCGTAAACGGCTGTTGTCTAACATTCTTGTTTTCCTCTTAATACCTGTCTGAATCTGTCCGAATTTGGTTCAAAAAAAAGCCCCCGGAAGTAAATCTTCCGGGGGCTCTATTCGCGCTCATGCACCTCTGGAAGATCTAAACGTCTTCCAGCACACATCGCCTGAAAGACTAGTCAGGATGATGGTGATGATGGTGATGTTTAAATTGAACGCGGTTCATAAAATTCTCTTTGAATGACTATGCATTTGATGCCTTTTAACCTAAACCACTTCAAGCGCAGAAAGCAAGGGCTTTTTACCATCATTAATTCATTTCATCTTCACTGAAGAAATTGTCAGTTGCCGCTGGCTGGCGTAGCCTTAAGTCAGCACAGCGAAAGAGTCAGGAGCCAGGTATGAAAAAGGTCGCAATTGTCGGTTTAGGATGGCTGGGCATGCCGCTCGCTTTGTCATTGAGCGCGCGGGGATGGCAGGTTACCGGCAGCAAAACCACCCAGGACGGCGTGGAGGCGGCGAGGATGTGCGGTATCGAAAGCTATCCGTTACGCCTGGAGCCGCAGCTGGTCTGCGATGCCGAAGATCTGGATGCATTGATGAATGTGGATGCGCTGGTGATTACGCTGCCGGCTCGTCGCAGCGGGCCGGGGGAAGATTTTTATCTGCAGGCGGTACAGGAGCTCGTCGATACGGCGTTGGCCTACCATATCCCGCGGATCGTCTTTACCAGTTCCACTTCCGTATACGGCAATGCCAGCGGGATGTTAAAAGAAAATTCACCGCGCGATCCGCAAACCGCCAGCGGTAGGGTGCTAAAAGAGCTGGAGGACTGGCTGCATAACCTTCCGGGCACCTCGGTGGATATTTTGCGTCTGGCCGGGCTGGTGGGGCCCTCTCGTCATCCCGGGCGTTTCTTTGCCGGGAAGTCTGCGCCGGACGGTCAGCACGGCGTAAACCTTGTACACCTGCAGGATGTCATTTCGGCTATCGAGCTGCTGCTGCAGGCTCCGAAGGGCGGACACATCTATAATATATGTGCGCCCAAACATCCGGCGCGCGGCGTGTTCTACCCGCAAATGGCCCGTGAACTTGGGTTGCCGGCGCCGGTGTTTGCCGACAGCCCAAACGGCGACAGCGGAAAACTGATTGATGGTAACCGTATCTGCTATGAACTGGGGTTTGATTATCAGTACCCCGATCCGCTGGTGATGCCGATGGAGTAATCCGCCAGCGGGAAATCGCGAACCTAAGGGGGCGGCGATGAAACCACTGCTGGATGTCCTCGTCATTCTGGATGCGCTGGAAAAAGAGGGGGAGCTTTGCCGCCGCGTCGGCAAAGCTGTACAAAACGCCTTCTGCGCTGAGCTACACCATTCATAAACTGGAAAGCGATCTCAATATTCAGCTGCTTGATCGCAGCGGTCATCGGGCGCGCTTTACCCCCACCGGACAGATGCTGCTGGAAAAGGGGCGTGAAGTTCTGCATACCGTCCGCGAGCTGGAAAAACAGGCGATTAAACTGCATCAGGGCTGGGAAAATGCGCTGGTGCTGGCGGTGGATAGCACGTTCCCCTTTTTTTTACTGGCGCCTCTGGTGAGCCGGTTCTATCAGCAGCATACCGCCGCCCGGCTGCGTTTTGTCCGCGAGGCACCGTCCAGCGGCTGGAGTGCGCTGGTGGAAGGACGGGCGGATCTCATTGTGGGGGTATCAGGCGACCCGCCGGCGCTCGTCGGCTATGGGTTTAGCCCGCTGGGCGAGCTGGCGCACATCTTTGTTATCGCGCCGCAGCATCCGCTGGCAAAAATGGCGGCACCGCTAAGCTGGCGGGCGATGAAACACTATCGGGCCATCGTCTGCGGGGAGCAATGGCCGCCGGTTGACGATCAGGAAAGCCTTGTGACGTACGATTTTGCCGGCCAGCTGATGTTGATTAGCGCGGGGCTGGGATGGGGGTATGTGCCAAGGTATCTGGTACAGGCTCAGCTGGAGAGCGGCGAGCTGATAGAAAAAGAGGTTTCCTCGCCGTTACCGGCGCATCGGGCATGGCTTGGCTGGAATGAAGACGCCGCTGGGCTCTCTTGCGCGTGGTGGCGTAGCGAAATTTTAGCAAATAATGCTATCCATACGATCTATGATATTAAAATCGTATGAATATTAATCTGTTAGATAAGCATGGCGTTGATTTGCCGTCTCAACATCTTGTCATCTGGCCAGTAAGTGTTGCAAAATACGCGGCCTGAAAAAATGGAAATTGACCGACTCTTTTTTGAAGAGTCGGTTATTTTTTTGTTTTCAAGACACATCATTCAATACCAAGAGGCCGGGCTTCGTACCGGATAGATATTTACTAAAAACCGACAGTCGTTGTCGCTGAGGAATAGAAAAAATGGGGCAATTTTTTGCTTACGCGCTGGCCTTCGCCGTAAAAGGGGATAACTATGTCGCATAACGCTACTCCAAAAACCTCTCGCGTGGAATTACGTAAAACGCTTACGTTGATTCCGGTTGTAATGATGGGCCTGGCCTATATGCAGCCGATGACGCTGTTCGATACGTTTGGTATCGTCTCTGGTTTGACCGACGGCCACGTCGCGACGGCTTACGCCTTCGCCCTGGTCGCGATTCTCTTTACGGCACTGAGCTACGGTAAACTGGTTCGTCGTTTCCCGTCAGCGGGTTCCGCTTACACCTACGCCCAGAAATCTATCAGCCCGGCGGTGGGCTTTATGGTGGGATGGTCGTCGCTGCTGGACTACTTGTTCATGCCGATGATCAACATTCTGCTGGCGAAAATTTACTTTGAAGCGCTGGTGCCTTCTGTTCCTTCGTGGATCTTCGTTGTCGCGCTGGTGGCCTTTATGACCATCTCTAACCTGCGCAGCATCAAGACCGTGGCGAACTTCAACACCCTGATCGTTATCCTGCAGATGGGTATCGTGGCGGTGATTGTCGGCCTGATTATCTACGGCGTGATGCACGGCGAAGGCGCAGGCACACTGACCAGCACTCGTCCGTTCTGGTCTGAAGGGGCGCACGTGGTGCCGATGATTACCGGTGCGACCATCCTGTGCTTCTCGTTCCTGGGCTTCGATGGCATCTCTTCGCTGTCTGAAGAGACCAAAGACGCTGAGCGCGTGATTCCGAAGGCTATTTTCCTGACTGCGCTGATTGGCGGCCTGATCTTCATCGGTGCCTCTTACTTCCTGCAGCTCTATTTCCCGGATATCTCGCGCTTTAAAGATCCGGACGCATCGCAGCCGGAAATTATGCTGTACGTTGCGGGTAAAACCTTCCAGTGGGGCGTGCTGATTTTCTCCAGCGTGACCGTGCTGGCCTCCGGTATGGCCGCGCATGCGGGCGTTTCTCGCCTGATGTACGTCATGGGCCGCGATGGCGTGTTCCCGACCCGTTTCTTCGGCTACGTACACCCGAAATGGCGTACTCCGGCGTGGAACGTGCTGCTGGTTGGCGCGATTGCGCTGCTGGCGATTAAATTCGACCTGGTGACGGCGACGGCGCTGATTAACTTCGGCGCGCTGGTGGCATTTACCTTCGTTAACCTGTCGGTCATCTCCCAGTTCTGGATCCGTGAAAAGCGTAACAAGACGCTGAAAGACCACTTTAACTACCTGATCCTGCCGGTGTGCGGCGCCCTGACCGTAGGCGCGCTGTGGATTAACCTGGAAGAGAGCTCTATGATTCTGGGTCTGATCTGGGGCGGTATTGGTCTGGTGTACCTGGCCTGCGTGACCAAAAGCTTCCGCAACCCGGTACCGCAGTACGAAGACGTGGCGTAATCCTCGCCCGTAGTGATGAAAAAAGCCGGAGGGAAACCTCCGGCTTTTTGTTTTTGTCCTTGGGAGTCCGCGATCTGGCCGCGCGACAGCCCGAATAACCCCTTCCTACATCACCTTCAGAAGCGCATCCAGCAGTCCGGGAAAGCGCGCGTCGAGATCCTCCCGGCGCAGAGAAATCATATTCTCCCGCCCCTGAGGGCGCTGCCAGATGACGCCGCTATCGCGCAGGACGCGCCAGTGGTGGGTCATCGTCGACTTAGCGACATCCTCATGGCGCAGCGCGTTGCAGCTCTGCTCGCTGCCATCGGCCAGGATGCGAACGATCTCGAGGCGCATCGGGTTACCAAGGGCAAAAAGCACATTTTCCAGGCGAATGTGTTCACGTTCGGGGTGATTGGCGATCATAATATTCCTGTGTCGGCGGTTGTGCGACTCCCGGGAGTCGCAGCCCGTATCGGCGGCTGCCGGGTAATATATCCAAACTGAAGGTCTAACGCTACGCGTGCCAGCCGTCGTTTCACCAATGGCAGTGATAGTAAAATAGTTCGAATATACTCGTACAGTTGTACTATGATAGCGGCAGTTAACCACGCTGCGGCACACTCTGGCCGCTTACTGACAGTCAAAATGACTAAGGACGTATCATGCCCCGACCCATCCCTCTCGAACGTTATCGCAACATCGGTATCTCCGCGCATATCGATGCCGGTAAAACCACCACCACCGAGCGCATTCTGTTTTACACCGGAATGAGCCACAAGCTGGGGGAAGTACACGATGGCGCGGCAACCACTGACTGGATGGCGCAGGAGCAAGAGCGCGGAATTACCATTACTTCCGCTGCGGTGAGCTGCTTCTGGCCCGGTATGGACCGTAGTTTCGAGCCACATCGCATCAATATTATCGACACCCCGGGCCACGTGGATTTCACCATTGAGGTGGAGCGCTCAATGCGCGTGCTGGATGGCGCGGTGATGGTCTATGACTCCGTCGGCGGCGTGCAGCCGCAATCGGAAACCGTGTGGCGACAGGCGAATAAATATAACGTTCCGCGGCTGGCCTTCGTCAATAAAATGGACCGCCCCGGCGCCGATTTCTTCCGCGTCGTGCAGATGATGATTGATCGCCTGAAGGCGAATCCGGTACCGATCGTTATCCCTGTTGGCGCCGAGGAGCATTTCACCGGCGTGGTCGATCTCATCAAAATGCGCGCCATTTTATGGGATGACGTGACCCAGGGGATGACCTTCAGCTATGCGCCGGTGCCGGACGAACTGCGGGAAACCGCCCGGCAGTGGCGAGAAAAAATGGTCTCCGCCGCGGCGGAAGCTACCGATGAGCTGATGGATAAATATCTTGAGAGCGGCGAGCTGAGCGAGGCCGATATCGTGGCCGGGCTGCGTAAACGTACCGTCAGCGGCGAAATTCAGCCGGTGCTGTGCGGCAGCGCCTTTAAAAATAAAGGCGTGCAGCGGATGCTGGATACGGTGATCGAACTGATGCCGTCGCCGCTGGATATTCCGGCGATTCAGGGTGTTGATGAGAAAGGGCAGCCGGCGGAGCGCCATCCTGGCGACGACGAACCGTTCTCGGCGTTGGCGTTTAAACTGATGACTGACCCGTACGTTGGCCAGTTGACCTTTATTCGCGTCTATTCCGGCACCCTGAAAAAAGGCGACGCGGTCTACAATCCGGTCAAAGGGAAAAAAGAACGTATCGGGCGTATTGTGCTGATGCATGCCAACGATCGCCACGAGGTGGATGAGCTGCATGCCGGGGATATTGCCGCCTGTGTCGGGTTGAAAGATGTCACCACCGGCGACACGCTATGCGATCCGGACGCGGTGATTACCCTCGAACGGATGGAGTTCCCGGAACCGGTGATCTCGCTGGCGATTGAGCCGAAAACCAAAGCGGATCAGGAGAAAATGGGGATTGCGCTACAGCGCCTGGCCTCTGAGGACCCGTCGTTCCGTCTGCATACTGATGAGGAGTCCGGGCAGACGATTATCTCCGGAATGGGCGAACTGCACCTGGAAATTATCGTCGATCGCATGAAGCGCGAGTTCGGCGTGGAGGCCAATATCGGTCGACCACAGGTCACCTACCGCGAGACACTGCGCAAAACGGTGAAAGAGGTGGAGGGGAAATTTGTCCGTCAGTCCGGCGGGAAGGGGCAGTATGGCCATGTTGTGCTGACCCTCGAACCGCTGGCGCCGGGGAGCGGCTTTGTGTTTGAGGACGCAACCAAAGGCGGGGTGGTGCCGCGCGAGTACATTCCTTCGGTGGAGAAAGGCTTGCGTGAAGCGATGGGTACCGGCGTGCTGGCGGGTTATCCGGTTGTCGATGTCAAAGCGACCCTGACATTTGGTTCGTATCATGATGTCGACTCATCGGAAATGGCCTTCCGCATGGCGGCGATTTTCGGCTTCAAGGAGGGGGCGCGCAGAGCCGATCCGGTGATTCTCGAACCGGTGATGCATGTGGAGGTGGAAACCCCGGAAGAGTATGCCGGGAATATTATGGGCGATCTCTCTTCGCGGCGTGGCATGGTGCAGGGGATGGAAGAGCGCTTCGGTAGCCAGATTATCCGCGCCGATGTTCCGCTGGCTGAAATGTTTGGCTATTCCACCACGCTGCGCTCAATGTCGCAGGGACGAGCGACCTACAGTATGGAGTTCCATCACTACGCGGAAGCCCCGCGCAACGTAGCGGAAGCGATTATCGCCAGCCGCGCTAAAAGCTAAAGAAACGTTCCCGGGTTGCGACGCGTGGCGTCTTACCCGGGCTACGAGCCCTGTCATCGTTTGTAGCCCGGGTAAGGCGTCAGCCGCGACCCGGGAATTGCCGCAGGTTAAACAATTTCCTGCGCGTACTGCCACAGCGCCTTCAACTGCGCCAGCTTCTCTTTATCGTCCGCGTACTGCTGATACAGCATCTGCAACTCATCGGCATAGGCCTGCAAAAACGCCGGTGTAAATATCTCGCGACGATGCTCTAACCAGCGCTGCTGCTCGGCCTCGTCAAGGCTGCCGGGGAAGTTGCGGGCGCGGTAGTTGAACAGCAGACGCTCTATCCGCTTGTCGGCAAAGGTAATATCCAGCGCCGGCAGGTTGCGCGGCTCGGTTTCCAGCACGATTTTCATCGCCGCGCGATCGGCATCGCTGAAGAAGCCGTTATAGAGCTGAGTATCGACGTTGTCGGAGGGAACAAACGGCTCTGCCTCGGCGAAAATAGCCACCGCTTTTTCCCGCACCTGCGGATGGCTGCGCAGCAGCTGCAGGTTATCCAGGCAGCGCTGGCGCTGAATCCCCAACCGGTCGGCATCCTGCGGGCGCAGCGTATTATCCTGGGCCAGCACCGGGCATTTATTGAGATGAACCAGCTTAACCGGCACCGCCGCCAGCTCCCCCAGATCGGCCTTTGGCGTGTATAGCCGCTCGCGCAGGGTATCGGCATCCAGTTCCAGCAGTGGCGTCATATCGCCGGCCAGATCGACCATGATCACCGCATTGCGGTTATCCGGATGCCAGGCCAGCGGTGCCACCAGGCTGGTGTTGCCGCGCGCCGCGCCGAACATGCCGGAAACATGGACCAGCGGCTTCATTTGCGGAACGTCGATCAGCGTCGCCAGCTTGCGCTTATTGCGATGGCTGTAGAGATAGTCAAACAGACGCGGTTGCCGGGCTTTGACCAGTTGCGCCATGGCGATGGTGGCGTAAACGTCGGCCATCGCGTCGTGGGCATTGCTGTGTTCAATGCCGTTGGCGACGGTCAGATGCTCAAGGCGAAAGCTCGGCAGGCCGTCCTCGTTCTCCGGCCAGTTGATCCCTTCCGGGCGCAGCGCATAGCAGGCGCGCATCACATCCAGCAGATCCCAGCGAGAGTTGTCGTGCTGCCAGCTCCAGGCGTAGGGATCGTAAAAGTTACGATAAAAAATATTCCGGCTGACTTCATCATCGAAGCGCACATTGTTGTAGCCGACGATGCAGGTTTTCGGCACCGTGAACAGATCGTGAATCCGGCGGGCAAAGGCGGCTTCGTTATCGCCTTTGGCGTTCGCCTCCTGCGGGGTGATCCCGGTTACCATCACCGCCTGCGGCTGCGGCAGATAGTCGTCGGCCAGTTTGCAGTAGAAAACCTCCGGTTCGCCGATGATATTCAGCCCGGCGTCGGTGCGAATGGCGGCGAACTGGGACGGACGATCGAGCGCGGGGTGGGTACCGAAGGTCTCATAATCGTGGAATAAAAATCCGGGCTGGTTGGCGCTATCTTGCATAATCTGTTCATTTTCCATGGTGGCTGGCACCCGTTATGGTAAACGATTTACCTGGGCATCAGAAGGGCGTTGGCCGAGCGATGCCTCCGTCGTGTCATATTTTCTTGCAATTAATCCCTGATTTGAAAGGAGAACTTCCGTAAAAAGGACGGCGAATCTGTCAATTTAGAGGATATGCCGTTGAAAGGCCGTTTTTTTATTGCTGTCACTTTGCTCGCTTCGAGCGTTTCTTGCGCATTTGCTGCCAATGATTTGCCCGTCACCGTGCCGCCACCGTCCATTCAGGCGGGATCCTGGGTACTGATGGATTACACGACCGGCCAGATACTGACTGCGGGTAATGAACACCAGCAGCGCAATCCTGCCAGCCTGACCAAACTCATGACCGGATATGTCGTCGATCGCGCCATCGACAGCCATCGCATCTCCTTTGATGATGTTGTGACCGTCGGCCGCGACGCCTGGGCCAAAGGCAACCCTGTTTTCGACGGCTCGTCGCTGATGTTCCTTAAGGCTGGCGATCGGGTCAGCGTTCGTGATTTAAGCCGCGGCCTGATCGTCGACTCCGGTAATGATGCCTGCGTGGCGCTGGCCGATTATGTCGCTGGCGGCCAGCCGCAGTTCGTGGCCATGATGAATGAGTACGTAAAAAAACTGCATCTGCAGGATACTCACTTTGAAACCGTGCATGGCCTGGATGCGCCGGGTCAGCACAGCTCGGCGTATGATCTTGCGGTACTGTCGCGGGCGATCATTCACGGCGAGCCGGACGTTTACCACATGTACAGCCAAAAAAGCCTGACGTGGAACGGGATTACCCAGCAAAACCGCAACGGTCTGCTGTGGGATAAGACCATGAATGTCGATGGGTTAAAGACCGGGCATACCTCCGGCGCCGGCTTTAACCTGATTGCCTCCGCGGTGGATGGCCAGCGGCGCCTGATAGCCGTAGTGATGGGCGCCGACAGCCCGAAAGGGCGCGAGCAGCAGGCGGCTAAACTGCTGCACTGGGGCCAGCAAAATTTCGATACCGTTCAGGTGCTGCAAAAGGGCAAGAAGGTCGGTAGCGAGCGGATCTGGTACGGAGATAAAGAGCAAATCCAGCTGGGCACCGATCAGGATTTCTGGCTGGCGCTGCCGAAGTCGGAAGTGTCGCGTATTAAAGCCAAATACGTGCTGGATAAAAAAGATCTCGAAGCGCCGATTGCCGCGAATCAACGGGTCGGGGAAATCTCACTCTATGATGGCGACAAAGTGGTCGCCCACTGGCCGCTGGTGACGCTGGAAAGCGTTGGCAAAGGCGGTGTGTTCTCGCGGATGAGCGATTATCTGCATCACGCGCTGTGACCGCAACGCCCCGTCCGGGGCGTTTTTTTTGCCTCATTTTTCTTCCTCCCGCATTGGCCACTCTGTGAATCAGCGCACATACTGATGTGCATCACCTGGCTACAGTATATGTACATTTATACAGTTGTTATCACTGGTGGAGGCACTATGAACTACAGCGTTAAGTCCGTCGGCAAACGTACCATTGCCGGTTTTCATAGGGTGGGGCCCTGGGATCAGACCGTTAAACAGGGTTTTGAGCAGCTCATGGCGTGGGTCAGCGGCCGTCAGATTCCGGCACAGGAGTGGGTGGCCGTCTACTATGACAATCCCGATCAGGTCCCGCCGGAGAAGCTGCGCTGCGCTACGGTGGTCACCGTGGCCGACGATTTTGTCGTTCCGCCCAACAGCGAAGGGGTCATTATCACTGAGATTGCGGGGGGAAAGTACGCATTCGCCAGCGCGCGGGTGGAAAATCACGACTTCTCGACGCCGTGGCTGGCGTTCTTCAATAGCCTGGTGCAGAGCAAAGAGTATCAGCTGGCGGCAAAGCCCTGTTTTGAGGTCTATCTCAACGACGGCAATCAGGACGGCTACTGGGATATCGAAATGTATGTCGCGGTCGAACGGGTGGAGAAATAAGCGCTTACCCCTTCTGTGGACAAGGTTTTTTACATTAGCGTACAGCTTACGCTGAAAAAGCAGTTACAATTGGCCTTTGCTTCCTGCCGCCGTTTGCTTGTTGGAGAGGTCTGTGCGCGCTGATAAATCACTTAAGCCTTTCGAAATCCGTCTGTATCGCCACTATCGCGTGGTGCATGGTATTCGAATTGCTTTGGCCTTTGTCCTCACTTTTTTACTGGTTCGTTTGCTGAATGTACCGGAAGGGACGTGGCCTCTGATCACCCTGGTGGTGGTGATGGGGCCGATTTCATTCTGGGGTAACGTGGTACCACGCGCTTTTGAACGTATTGGCGGCACTATCCTCGGCTCGGCGCTCGGGCTGGTCGCGTTAAAGCTTGAGCTTATCTCCCTACCCGTGATGGTGCTGTGGTGCGCGGGGGCGATGTTCCTCTGCGGCTGGCTGGCGCTGGGCAAAAAACCGTATCAGGCGCTGCTCATCGGCATTACGCTGGCGGTCGTGGTCGGCGCGCCGCCCGGGGATATGCACACGGCGCTATGGCGAAGCGGCGATGTTATCTTTGGCTCCCTGCTGGCTATGCTGTTCACCGGCATCTGGCCGCAGCGGGCGTTCCTGCACTGGCGAATCCAGATGGCAAATTACGTCACCGCCTTCAACCGCCTGTATCAGGCCGGGTTCTCCCCCAATCTGGTGGAAAGACCGCGGCTGGAAAAACATCTGCAAAAAGTGCTTAACGACGTGGTCAAGATGCGCGGGCTGATTACGCCGGCAAGCAAAGAAACCCATATCCAGAAAGCTATCTTTGAAGCCATTCAAACCGTGAATCGTAACCTGGTCTGCATGCTGGAACTGCAGATCAATGCATACTGGAGCTCACGTCCCGGTCATTTTGTGATGCTCAACGCCCACACCTTGCGCGAAACCCAGCAGATGACCCAGCAAACGCTGCTGACGATTGCGCATGCGCTGTATGAAGGTAATCCGCAGCCGATTCGCGCCAACACCGAAAAACTTAATGAGATCGTCGCCGAACTGCGCGAACTTATGAAAGAACATCAGGGAGATAGCCTGGCGGAAACTCCGATCCACGGCTACGTCTGGCTGTCGATAGAACTGGCGCGCCAGCTTGAACTGCTGTCGAATTTAATCTGCCGGGCTTTGCGTAAATAAAAACCAGATGCACGCCATTTGCCCACAGGTTGCTTCGATTCAGCAGCATTTAGGGGTATGATAAACATAAAGGAAAAAACATTGTCATCCGCGGCTGCTAACAGTTATGTTAGCCCTATATAGCAGTCGCTTTAGCGAATCCGAATCTCAAATATTAGGGGTGTAAAAATGGAAACAACTAAGCCTTCTTTCCAGGACGTACTGGAGTTTGTTCGTCTGTATCGTCGTAAGAACAAATTGCAGCGTGAAATTCAGGACGTTGAGAAAAAGATCCGTGATAACCAGAAGCGCGTACTGCTGCTGGACAACCTCAGCGATTACATCAAACCGGGCATGAGCGTTGAAGCTATTCAGGGCATCATCGCCAGCATGAAAAGCGATTACGAAGATCGTGTTGATGACTACATCATCAAAAATGCCGAGCTGTCCAAAGAACGTCGTGACATTTCCAAAAAGCTGAAAGTCATGGGCGAAGCGAAGGCCGAAGAGAAGGTCGAAGAGTAATCGCATCGCGTCTGCCCGGCGGCGGCTCTCGCCGTCGGGAATGATCCCCTCTCTGGATTTATCTCCTTCCCCCGGCGGCGAACCGCCGCGCCACGCCAGCTTTCACGCGCGACGGCGTTCACCACGGGCAATGGCAAATCACCTGCAAGTGCTACGAGGAACATGATGGACAATCTTTCGGCTTTCATCGCCGACATTCCGCTGCCGGACCGCGCGGCGATGGCTCAGGCGCAACAACATCTGGATGGTTTATTAAAACCGCCGGGCAGTCTGGGACGGCTGGAGGCGCTGGCAGTGCAGCTGGCCGGAATGCCGGGGCTGCACGGCCAACTGCAAGTGGCGGAAAAAGCGATTGTGGTGATGTGCGCCGATCACGGCGTCTGGCATGAAGGGGTGGCTATCTCGCCGCAGGCCGTCACGGCGATTCAGGCGATAAACATGACCCGCAAAAATACCGGCGTCTGCGTGCTGGCGGCCCAGGCGGGCGTGCAGGTGCATGTGGTTGATGCCGGTATCGACGCGGATCCGATCCCTGGTCTGGTGGATATGCGAGTGGCGCGCGGCAGCGGTAATATCGCCCGGACGGCGGCCATGAGCCGGGAACAGGCGACGGCGCTGCTGCTGGCCAGCATCCGCTATACGCGAGAACTGGCCGCGCAGGGCGTACGCATATTCGGCGTTGGCGAACTGGGGATGGCGAACACCACCCCGGCGGCGGCGGTCGTCAGCGTGCTTACCGACAGCGATGCGCAGGATGTGGTCGGCATTGGCGCTAACCTGCCGGTATCGCAGCTGGGACACAAAGCCGATGTCGTCCGCCGGGCGATTGCGGTCAACCAGCCGCAGGCCGATGATGGTCTCGACGTGCTGGCGAAAGTGGGCGGATTTGATTTGGTGGGGATGACCGGCGTGATGCTGGGCGCCGCCTCCTGCGGACTGCCGGTTGTGCTGGACGGTTTCCTCTCCTATGCCTCCGCGCTGGCAGCCTGCCGTCTGGCTCCGGGCGTGCATCCGTATCTGATCCCTTCGCATCTGTCGGCGGAAAAAGGGGCGCGTATCGCGCTGGAACATCTGCAGTTGAAGCCCTATCTGGATATGGATATGCGGCTGGGAGAGGGCAGCGGCGCCGCGCTGGCGATGCATCTTGTGCAGGCGGCATGCACGGTATTTAACGACATGGGCACGCTGGCGGAAAGCCATATTGTCCTGCCGGAAAGCCGCTAAGCCGGACTCAGGGCGACCGCTGTCGCCCTGAGTTTTTGCGGATTTACAGCGCTTTTTGCCAGACGCTTTGCGGCAGCAGATAGACATCGGCTTTCGCGTTCATACCGTCCGTTACAATATGATGAATCCCGCTGGCCATCACGGCCAGGGTGACGTCAAAGGCGTTCAGGCTGTCACCAAATCCTGCGGTCAGGTTCAGCATTGAGCCGTTGGCCATCAGGTAGACGGTTTTATCGCCCACCCGGTACGCATTGATATGCGGCATCACCTCGTCGTGGCTGAACTGACGCAGATAGCCGCAGTCGATCTCTTCCGCAACGTGGCCGACATTGAGAATGAATACGCCATCTTTGGCGTTATCCAGCGCCGCGCTATTGACCACTTTCTTCGCGCCGGTTGCCGTGGCGACCACATCGGCCGAGGCGATGGCATCCTGTAAATCCACAACATGCCAGCCATCATAGGCTGCCTGCAGGCGACGGGCGGGATCGATTTCTGCCACCATCACCTGTCCGCCAAAGGCTTTCGCTGCGGCGGCAACGCCTTGTCCCACCAGACCGTAGCCAATGACCAGCACTTTCTTCTCATGCAGCGTCAGGTGAGTGGTCTGGAAGAAGGTGTGCCAGGCCGTGAGGCCCACCATGTGGCGGTTATGCAGTCCCTCTTTAACCGGGAGATCGTCCCAGTTAAAGATAGGGTAGCCGGGACGAATATCGCCCAGGCGGCTGACGCCGGAGCCGGTGGCTTCCAGGCCGGCGACGATGTGGCCAAATTCGCCGCGCTGGTGCAGCAGGGTGGTGAGATCGGCACCCATTTCGCACAGGTGGGTAGGATCCCAGGCGATCGCTTTTTCCCAGGAGTGCTGCCAGTCGGCATCGCTCATGTCGCGCCAGGCGCAGGCCTGTGCGCCGCGCTCTACCAGCCAGGCGACAACCTCATCCTGCACGGTGGTGGGGTTACAGGTGGTCAGAAAGACTTTCGCCCCTTTCTCCAGAATCCCCTGCACCAGCGGAATCATTTTCATATCCAGATGCATACAGCAGGCCAGTCGGACATGGCTCAGATCGGGAAGGGCGGCGACCTGACGCAGCGTGCGCGGCATATTCTGGCTGGCCCATGCCACGTCTTTCACTAAATTTATCTTATTATTCAATGTGTTGTGACCTTCAATCCGTAGAGTGGGTTAAATCCCGGTGGGGAAATGATTCTAACGTAGTGTTCCGCGATCACATAACGGCGGCGTACCGCTAAATTCCGCGGGGAAGTCACCCTGCGAAAGATATGGTTGTTAAAATATGGTTAAAAAATGAAAATAAAATATAAGTTATTCCTATGACGTGAGTGAGCCGTTCGATGTTAAGCGTTTTACCGACCGCACTGTTCTCGCGGGTGCGCATTTTTCTTGGGCGATTAAAGCCGCATGCGCTGCCCGTTGCCGGAAAACATATCCTCCTCGGCTCGTTAGGTGCCGGTACGGGGCTGGCCGTCACCAGTCTGTTCAGCCACTGGCTGCTGGGTGAAATGAATCTGTGGTTTATCGCGCCGATGGGGGCCTCCGCGGTGCTGCTGTTCGGCGTACCGAATAGTCCGCTGGCGCAGCCTTGGTCAATCGTCGGGGGCAATGTGGTGTCGGCGCTGATCGGCGTGACCGTAGGGATGTGGGTGCCTCATCTTGCCCTGGCCTGCGGTCTGGCAGCCGGACTGGCCATTGCCGCCATGTATTTCCTCCGCTGTCTGCATCCGCCCGGCGGCGCCGTTGCGCTGACGGCGATCCTCGGCGGAGCGGGCGTCCATAGCGCGGGATACCACTTTGTCCTGACGCCGGTACTGCTCAATTCAATGATGCTGGCGTTACTGGCAATCATCTTCAACAACCTCGTCGGGCGGCGCTATCCTCACTCTCTGGCGGCTGAAGAGGTCAAACCCAACATCGTGCCGCTGGGGATCCCGGTGACCCGCGAAGATATTCATGCCGCGCTTCTCGACGGTCAGTTCCTTGATATTGATGAGGATGATGTACAGAACTGCTGGAAAATATCGAGCAAAAGGCGCGAAGGCGAATGGCCACCGCGCCGAAAGCATAACGGCACGGTGCCGGGAGGGTTACAGCTCTCCGGTTATATACTGGGCGACGCTGATTGTCGCCTCGGCAGAGTATATCCGCCGCTTTGGTCGCCCGGACTCGCCGGAGACGTTGCGCCACCATCAGTGCCTGACCTATCCGCGCGGGACGCAAAGCCCGCAGTGGACGTTTGAGTCCCGCGAGCAACCGGGCGAACGGCTGAGTGTCAAGGTTCATGGCCCGTTCGCCACCAATAACAGCGAATCGCTTCGTGATGCGGTGCTGGCAGGGCTGGGTATTGCGCTGTTGCCTGATTTCAGCGCCCGGGAGGCCATTGGTCGCGGGCTGGTGCAGGAGTTGCTGCCAGGCTGGCGACCGGTTGAGGTCTTCGCGCCAAACCCGTATGTCATCCGGCCCTATGCTCCGCGCGGTCGAGACGTTCAGCCACTATTTGAAGCACACCTTCAACTGAAAAGCGCCAGCTGTTCTGTCAGCGCCTGGTGAAAGCGGGGAAGCAAGTCTGTTTCGCCGGGCAGCAGCTGCGCCAGGGTTACGGTCTTATCAGCCCGATAGACCCGGCCGCTGTTGAGGCGCGCTTCAAAATCATTCGCGGCCTGATGGGCGCCGATCAGATCGGTGTCCAGCAAAATCACCGCATGAGCAAGCACCACATGTCCTTGATCAGCGGCCAGCGGCCGCCAGTACTGGGCGGTGCCGACAATTTTGCGGGCATGGTCGCCCTCGCCGCAGGCCAGGTTGTAGCGTCCGTCGCAAAATGACCCTGTCACCGCCTGATAATGACTCCCGACGCCAAACGTCGCCAGCGTGCGCTGAAGGAGCCCGCAGAGCTGTAGATAAATAGGTTCTGCCGCTTCGCCCAGCGGCTGCGTGACCGGCCAGGCGAGGCTGAGATTGATAATCCCGGGGCCCTGTGGGACCAGGCCGCCGCCGGAGCGGCGCAGCCACACCGGCCAGCCGCGACGGGAAAAAAGCGCGCTGACGGCGCTGAGTTCACTGAATTTGCGATAGCTACCGGGGACCACCAGCCCTTGCGGAGCCTGCCAGATCTGCGCCGCCGCTTCGCCGCGGCGAGCTTGCTCAAACAGCGGCTGCTCGGCCAGCGTCGGGTCAGGGCAGTAGCGCAGCGGCAGCGGTTGAGGATGAAACTGTGCCGGCCAGCAGGCCGGGCGGTTATCCTGAATCATAAGGTCTCCATCTGCGCGGCGGTTTCCCGCCGCGCACCACGCCATCAGGCGCGAGGGTTCTTTTTCATCAACATGGCAGTGACAGCGGAGAGCAGACAGCCGCCGGTCAGGTAAATCGCCACGCTGTGCCAGGCACCACCGGAGAAGGCGACTAACGCCGCGGCAATAAAGGGCGTAAAGCCGCCGCCAATGACGCTGGCGACCTGATATCCGACGCCAGCCCCGCTATAACGATAGCTGGCGCCAAACATCTCGGTGAACATCGGTTGCTGAACGCAAACCACCATGTCATGGGAAATATTAGCCAGCATCAGGGCGAAAAAGAGGATCCAGAAGTACGACTGACTTTCCAGCGCCATAAAGAACGGGAACGCGCAGAGCGTGCCGATGAACGCGCCGGTAATGTAGATCCGCCGACGGCCAAAGCGATCCGCAAGCCAGGCGAAGCAGGGGATCGTCAGACAGCTAATCCCGCCGACCAGCAGACCAATATTCAGGAACAGCTCACGCGGCAGGCCGAGATTCTGCGTTGAGTAATTCAGGGCGAAGGCGGTGACAATATACATGGTCAGCAGTTCGCACAGACGCAGGGCGATAATCAGCAAAAACGCGCCGGGATGACGGAACAGGGCTTCGACCACTGGCAGGCGTTTTTTGGCCGTCTTTAGATGGGCCTCCTGCTGCTGATGTTCAAATTCAGCTGATTCAGCCATACCGTTGCGGATCCACAGCGCGACTAACACCAGCACCACGCTGAACAAGAACGGCAGGCGCCAGCCCCAGCTGAGAAACTGCTCGTTGGTGGTGTTGGCGCTGATCAGCGAGACCAGGCCGGTGGAAAGCAGCAGACCCACGCCGTACCCCACCTGGACCCCGCTGCTATAGAAGGCTTTTTTATTTTTGGGTGCACTTTCTACTGCCAGCAGCGCCGCACCGCCCCATTCTCCGCCGACGGCGAAGCCCTGAATAGCGCGTAGGGTGACGAGCAGCACGGGGGCCCACCAGCCGATTTGATTAAAAGAAGGGAGCAGACCGATGCAGGCGGTCGCAATTCCCATCATCCAGACGGTCATCATCAGCATTCGTTTGCGCCCAAGGCGATCGCCGAAATGACCGAAGATGATACCGCCGAGGGGGCGGAACAGAAAACCGACGCCGAAAGTGGCAAAGGCGGCCAGCGTGCCCATTGCCGGGCTAATCTGCGGGAAAAATTCGCGGTTAAAAACCAGGGCGGCGGTAATGCCGTAGAGTAAAAAATCGTACCAGTCAACCACGGCGCCGGCAAAGCTGCCCCAGGCAGCTCTTCTGGCGCGATTGAGTGAGCATGTCTCCCTGCCGGGGCGGGAGGAAATAAGCGTTGAGTCCATACCTGTCCTGTCTGTTGCTGTGTTTATCATTATTGGAATGAGACGCAGTCCTGGCGGCGTCTGTACAGAGACTACCGCGCCACCGGATGAGAGAAAAGATTTTTACCGAAAGTACTGCTTTAATGGTAAAAAATGTGCTTTTTATCGTCAGGCGTAAACACGGGTTCAGAGTGTTCTGGAAAGAGAGAATATTTTTAATCGAGAACCTCACAACCCGCTGCTGACGTCTTTTAAGAATTGGCCTTAATGGTTTACAATTAACTTATCTCCAATTCCTGAATGGTGAGCTAAATGCGTCTACTTTTCGCAGTTTTATTTTGTGTTATGGTTTTGCCTAATGCTTTTGCAGAAAAATTGTCTGCCCCAGTCGGGAAGCCTGTTTTAACCATTTCCGGCTTGATTGGAAATACAAATGCAGGCGATACCGCGGTGTTTGACCTGGCTGGATTAGAAAAACTGGGGATGGAGACGATTGTCACCACCACGCCCTGGTACTCAGGAAAAGTGCGCTTTGATGGCGTTTCCCTTAGCAAACTCATGGATTTAGTCGGCGCCAGGGGGACAACGGCCAAGGTCATTGCCTTGAACGACTATACGACGACGGTCCCGCTTGATGATTTTCGCAAGTTCCCTGTTATCCTCGCGCTAAAATTGAATGGCGAATATATGCACATCCGTGATAAAGGCCCTTTATTTATTGTTTATCCGTACGATAGCAGCCCTGAACTGCAAAACCAGGTTTATTATTCCCGTTCGGCGTGGCAAGTTTCAAAAATTATCATAGAGTAAGGGTTTGATCTTGAATCGAATACTTACTGGAATTATTTTGTCGCTGTTCATCATCACCGGATACATTATGTATCTGGTGCATGAGCGTCAAAGTGAGTTGCAGAAATTAACCCGCTATACGGATACCTGGTCAGTCTCTCAGGTGGTTTCCGAGTACATGCGGCTGGAGTCGTGTTTAGGCGCATACGCGCTTGGCGTGGAGAGCGCTGACCACGATCAGGTCCGTCTGCGTCTGGATATTATGTTGAGCCAGGTGGAGCTGTTGCAGCAGGGCGACCTGGGGAATTTTATTCATAAAGATGCCGGGCGCCAGGCCACCGTCGATCGTCTGAACAGTATTTTGCAGCAGCTCGATAGCGGGCTGGATAAGATGACACCTGCCCAGATTAAGGTGGTGTTAAGCAAAATGAGAGAGATTGACGGCCCGATGACCTCGCTTTCCTCCACCTCGCTGGTGCAGGGGATTGACGTGGTTAATCATACCCACGATAAAATTCAGAATCTGTATTATATCTATTCAATTATCTCCATCCTGTTGATTACAACCTGTATTACGCTGGGGCTGTTGATGCTGCGGCAGAATAATAATCTGCGCCGCGCCCACGTGCGAATGAAACTGCTGGCCGACGATCTGCAGTTATCAAAAGAGAAACTGCAGGTGCAAAACCGCCGCTTGCAGTACGATGCCTACCATGATTCGCTGACCGGTATGCCTAACCGGCTCTCCTTCTGGCAAAAGTTGCAGGAAATCGTCAATCAGGTCAGGCCTTACGATGGTTGTGCCGTGGTGATGCTGTTCGACCTCGATAATTTTAAAGAAGTCAACGATACCCTGGGCCACGATTCCGGCGATAAACTGCTGCAGGAACTGGCCAGTCGCCTGTCGTTTTTCCGTAAAACCGCGGAAACGCTCTATCGTCTGGGAGGCGATGAGTTCGCGCTGATCTCCTGCGACCTGAGCGAAGAGATGGCGCTGGAACGGGCGATGGTGATTCGGGAAAAAATCACCCAGCCCTATCAAATCTATGACTCGATGATCAACATCGATGCCTGTATCGGCATCGTGCTTTCCGATCGCGAAACGCGTACCGATTATTTGTATAAATGCGCCGATCTTGCGCTGTATGAGGCGAAAAAAGAGGGCCCAGGTACCGTTAAGGTCTTCCGTCCCGGTATGCTGCAACGTCTCCAGGAGAATAAATCGTTTGAGGATGACCTGCTGCAGGCGCTCGATAATGATGAATTCCGGGTTTATTACCAACCGATAGCCGATACGGTCAGCGGCGAAATTTACGGTTATGAAGCGCTGGTACGTTGGTTCCATCCGATACGTGGCCTGGTTCCCCCGAGCACCTTTATTCCGATAGCCGAGAAAACGGGCATGATAAACGCCCTCGGCGAGTGGGTGCTCAGCACCGCCTGCGAAGAGGCGGCGCGCTGGTCATCGCCGCTTAAGGTCTCGGTAAACGTGTCGCCGATTCAGTTGATTAACTGCTCGTTGACCGAGGTGATTGTCAACGTATTGCAAAAAACGGGTCTCGATCCGCATCGTCTGGATCTGGAAATTACCGAGTCGGACGTATTCAATGAAAACACCCGCTCCTTAGAGATCCTCAGCCAGTTGCGCGAGCTGGGGATCCAGATTTCGATTGATGATTTTGGTACCGGCTACTCGTCATTGTCGCGGCTGAGCTATTTCCCGTTTGATAAGATAAAAATCGATCGCTCGTTCGTGATTAATATTCCGCAGCAAAAAGACGATCTCGATATTGTGCGTTTGATCATCAGTATGGGGAAAAGTTTGCATATGTGTATTGTCGCCGAAGGCGTCGAAACAGAAGAACAACTCCAGTCGCTGCAACAATTAGGTTGCGATCTGGTTCAGGGTTATCTAATTGGTAAACCCGGCCCCCTGAACACGCCGCTAAAATAAATCATCTGCGCTCCTGTCTTATTGCGGATCTGACTCATCAGATCCGTCCATCTTTATATTTAAACAAAACTAACCCTTATTGAGTATTAACAGGGGTAGAAAATTATCCTCTCTAAAAATAATACCCTCAGTGATTGAAAGGGGTATATCATATGCAACATATTTCACCGTTGCCACCGCACGCAAGGGTGCGGAAAGAGAGGCCGAATCATGCAGCGAATTATTATTCCCACCCATTATGTTCACACGCGCACTACGCCTTTGTGGACGAAAGAGACAGCGCCCGCTTCAATCTGGCAGCGACATCTGGATGCCGGAACGCGGCAGGGGGTCTATCCCCGTCTGGCTGTGATGCAGGGGACTATCCGCTATTACGGCTATGCCGATGAGACCAGCCCGCAGCCGGTGGACACACTGACGATTGAAGCCGGCCAGTTTGGCGTATTTCCGCCGGAGAAATGGCACCGAATTGAAGCCTTGACTGAAGACACCGTCTTCAATGTGGATTTCTATGTTGATCCTCAAATTCTGATAGAGGGGTAAGGTTACCGGTATGAACGACGAAAACAGGGGTTATTCACTGGCTGTTGCGAATGGCAACAATAATGACAGGCAAGAGAAAGTCTATTTGAAGCCGATGGCGCTATATATTCCCGCCATGGCCGAGCAGGCGCTGGCGGAACTGGTTGCCCGGCTGTCGTCTGACAATACGCAAGGGAAGGGGTTCACGCTGTCGGTGACCAATAATAATAATGGCGTATCGGTGGATCAGGAGTTTGCCTCCCTGAGTGAACTGCAGGCGCCGGGCGTGGCTGCCGATGCCATCAAAGATCTGATTAATATCGTGCGCGGTTATGAATCGGATGAAGAGACCAACGTTTGCGGCTGGTAGCTTTACCGTCAATGCATCAGGCAGACACCCCGGTGTCTGCTCTCTCCTCCTGTACCGCCCCTATCCGTTGACAACCCTTTTGGCTGGTGTGTGCTGCGAACCCACGGTGTTGACCTTGAGTTTGAATTAAAACCGTTCTTCAGTCCGCCTCTGACTTTGCCACTTTTTCGCAATCTTTATCTCTTTTTCTCATTTGTCAGTAAAAGGTATATGCCCGCAAAATCATGTCTAAGGCAGGGAGGGGGTTGCTCTGTGAACGATAAAACTCCTCTGATGGCTTTGCCTCTTTTACCACACCTCTTTTGTGGTTTTTACAGGTTTTCACCAGGAAAAGGCTTCTTTATGACATTATCTAAATTACTCCTCCCTTTGCTGATTGCCGGGAATCTCTCTTCTGCGTGGGCTGCCGGGCAGATTGTTCCGTCTTCTACCACCTTTCATGTCACCGCTGATGAGGCGCTGAAAAGTAAGCTTCCGCCGGATATCGCTAAACGCGGGTATATCGTTGCAGGCACCAATCCGAATACGCCGCCAACCACTTTTTTCCAGCAAGACAATAAAACGCTCGCCGGGCGTGAGATTGATGTGATGAATGCCGTGGCGGCAAGGCTCGGTGTGGAAGTGCGCTGGCAGGATACCGGCGGTTTCGACAATATCATTCCGGGGTTGAAATCCGGTCGCTATGACGTCGCGCTATCCAATATCAATGCCACCAAAAAACGTCTCGAGCAGGTCGATTTCGTCAGTTACTACGATGCGTCGCGGTTGGGGGTTATCTCGCGTAAAGACGCTAATATTGCGCCATTTACCTCTTTTAATGCCGTGTGCGGGCAGGAAGTGGGCGCCGGCGCGGGCACGACGCAGATCGGGCGTCTTGAAGCGGCCAGCAAAATTTGTACTGATGCGGGGAAACCGCCGATCAAGATTGCCGTCTTCCCGGATCGCCCTTCTGGCGTACAGGCCGTGGTCAGCGGTCGCGTACCGATGTTCTTCGGCCCGTATGAAGGTCTGACGTATCAGGTTAGCCAGGTTAAACCGCTGACGCTGACCGGCACTATTCATGTTGATGATGCGCCTGTATCCGTGGCATTCCCTAAACAGTCGGCGCTGGAAGAGGCGGTGCAGGCATCCCTGAACTCGCTGATCAAGGACGGCACTTACCAGCAGATCCTCGATAAATGGTCCATCGGTTTTGGCGCAGTCAAAGAGTCGAAACGCAATGAAGAGATTTTCGGATGAGCAGTGAAACACACGATCGGCAGCCGGAAGAACTGCGGATCATCGGTAAAAAATATATCGGGCGCTGGATAAGCGCCCTGATAGTTCTGCTGATATTGCTGGCTATGGGGAACTCCATGCTCAGCAATCCGCGTTTTGAATGGTCGGTGATTGCCGAAAACTTTACCGGTCCGTCGATCGTTCAGGGCGTACTGATGACATTGCAACTGACCGCAATTTCCGTGATTTTGGGCTTTGCAGGCGGCACGATTCTGGCGCTGATGCGTCTGTCATCCAATCCGGTGCTGGTCGCTGTCAGCTGGGGATATACCTGGTTTTTCCGCGGGGTGCCGATGCTGGTTCAGTTGTTTCTCTGGTACAACATTGCCGCGCTTTATCCAAATATTTCGCTTTCGCTGCCGTGGGTCGGGGAAATCTGGAGCGCTTCCGCGAACTCACTGATTAGCCCGTTCAGCGCTGCCGTGATTGCATTAGTCATGCATCAGTCTGCCTATGCCGCAGAGATTATCCGCGCCGGGATCCAGAGCGTCGGTACCGGGCAAGTCGAGGCTGCACGTGCTCTGGGTTACCGCCCGGCGCAGATATTCCTCCACACCATTTTGCCGCAGGCGATGCGCGCTATTCTGCCGCCGGCCGGGAATGAAGTGATCGGTCAGTTGAAAACCACCGCGGTTGTCTCGGTGATTTCATTACAGGATGTGCTGTTCTCCGCGCAGATTATTTATCAGCGCACCTATGAAGTGATCCCGCTGCTGCTGGTCGCCACCTTGTGGTACCTGCTGCTGACATCATTGCTTTCAGTGATTCAGTATTACGTTGAACGACATTTCAGCCGCAGCAGTCACCGCAAGGTAAAACGCAAGGCCGGGAAAGCGTCGGCATCAGGCGCGGTGAGTTCCCCCAGTATCAGCGCAGGAGAAGCCAGCCATGGGTGAAGCCATTGAATTTCGCAAAGTCACTAAACGTTTCTCCGGTAATACCATTCTGGATGAAATCAGCCTCGATATTCCGGCCGGTTCGGTCACGGTGATCCTCGGGCCTTCCGGTTCAGGGAAATCCACCTTGCTGCGCTGTATTAATCATCTTGAAAAACTGGATGGTGGCACGATCCGTATCGGTGGCGAACTGGTTGGTTATCAGCAGAAAGGGCAGGCGTTGTATGAACTGAGCAGCCGCAGAATCGCCGCGCAGCGCAGCCGTACCGGCATGGTATTTCAGCAATTTAACCTGTTTCCGCACCGCACGGTTTTGCAAAATATTACCGATGCGCCTTTGCGGGTGAAGAAGCAAAACCGTCAGCAGGTACTCAGTAAAGCCCGCGCGTTGCTCCGGCAGGTGGGGTTAGCCAGTCGTGAAGATGACTGGCCGCAGCAGCTTTCCGGTGGGCAGCAGCAGCGTGTAGCCATTGCCCGTGCGCTGGCAATGGACCCTGAAGTGATGTTGTTCGATGAACCCACTTCCGCGCTGGATCCTGAACTGGTGGGCGAAGTGTTGCAGGTGATTAAAAAGCTGGCGCATTCGGGGATAACGATGGTGATTGTCACCCACGAAATCGGCTTTGCGCGAGAAGTGGCAGATAACGTGATCTTTATGGAGGGCGGAAAGATTGTGGCGTCGGGGCCAACGAAAAGTGTGCTCGATGAAACGGAGAACGTCCGTGTCCGCCATTTCCTGTCGACGGTTTTATAATGACGCTGCGTTAATTTGTTTCGCAAATAACATATCAACCAGCCGCGGCAGACTGTCGCGGTTTTCCAGCCTGCTCAGCGCCACCAGCTCCATCCGCTTTGCGTCTGTGAAGTTGGGCAAACAGGCACGCAGTTTTGCCGGTAAATCAAACGGGATCGCCAGACTTTGCTGCCGCGTGAAGCGCTGCTGCAGCACGCTGCCGTCACGCAAAAACACCGTCACCTGATGAAAACGCGCGGCCGGGTTCTGCTCGTCCGGCGGCGCGGAGAAATCCGGGCAACGCGCCACCTTCTCTGCCAGCGCGGCAATATCTGTCTCCACCGGGGACGATGAGAAATCCTCTAAGCGTAGTTCCCCGCGCAGCAAACACGCCGCAATCACGTACTCCAGACTGAACCGGGCTTCAACGCCGGTGTTGGGTTTTCGCACCGACGCCGCAATATCGCCGCCCGGCGGAAAAGACACGTCAATGCGCTCGATGGCCGCGATCCGTGCATCCATGCTGTTGCCCGTTTGCAGCCACTCCTGGCGGAGAGCCCGTGCGGCATCGGCGGCGCTATGCGTGCCTGCGCAGGTCGGATAGGGTTTGAATTCCAGACCGGGTGAGATAATCCGCCACGGCGTGCCCCAGCCTGAGATGAGTTTTTGCGGCTGCTGCTGACCGGCGCAATAAGTCGATAAAAAGCTGTCCAGCACGTTGTCCGGCTGGCCGTGAAAGCCTGCCAGCGTCAGCTGTGTGGCAATGACGGCGGTTTGCGCCGCCAGACCGGCGTGCAGCGGTTTGACATCACTGCCGAACTGCGCACGTAAACCTGCGGACTGGGTTGCCGCGATACCCAGAATCACCGCCGTTTGCCGTTCAGTGGCATTCACCAGCCGCGCGCAGGCTGCGGCGGCGGCAATCGTGCCGAGCGTGGCGGTATTGTGAAAACCGAGAGTGTAATGCTGAGAACCGACGGCCAGCCCGAGGCGTCCGGACATTTCCACTCCGGTCACGTACGCATCGAGAAAATGTCCGCCATTGATCTCGGGTCTTTGTGAGGCCAGCGCCAGAAGCGCGGGCAAAATCACCACGCTGGGGTGGCCGCGAAAATCGGGATGGAAATCGTCAAAATCCAGCGCGTGCCCGACATACCCGAGCAGCAACGCGCGGGTCGGCGGATCGTCAGCGCGGTAAACCTGATGCAAACTGTTCAGCCCTGCATCGGGGAAGTCGCCGCGTAAAACCGGCAGGGTAACCGCCAAAAAATCCAGTAACCCTTCGCGTGCGGCTTCATGAGCCGCGGGGGAAGGGGACGAGCTGACGATAAGTTTCGCCAGCGATTGCGTTAATGTCATCGGTGTCTTTCCCGTTTCAGGCCTGAGCGACCGGAGATAATAAAAAAGGTTCACGCTTGCAGAGCGCATGCGGTAGCGCCAGAAACCGGGCGCTCGTCGCGCTGGCGTTGCCGATGCCTCTGGTATTCAGGTTCATCGGCCATTAAGGGTCAACGATGAGAATCAATGCCCGGCAAGTCGGTTTCTGCTTGTCGATTCATGCGCTTTTATCCTTTTCCGCACTGAGAGTGCGCAGCGCTTGTACCGCCAGTTGCGACAGGTAGTGTGCCGTCGGAAACAGGGCGCGATCATCAACGCGAAATTGCGGATGATGCAGCGCGTAAGGGCCTCCGGAGCCGATCATGATGAATGCGCCGGGCAATTTTTGCTGATAAAACGCGAAGTCTTCCCCTATCGGGCTGGCTTCAATGCGGCGGGCTTCGAAGCCGGAGCCTTCACCGTGCGCCAGCGCGAAATCCACCCATTTAGCGGTGTTGACGACTGACGGCGGGCCCGGCTGCCAGTCGAGGCGGATGTCGGTATCAAATGCCGCAGCGATGCCCGCGAGAACCTGCCGTAAACGGCGTTCGATCAGTTCCCGTGTGCCCTGATTAAAGGTGCGGACGGTGCCTTCCAGCCAGGCGGAATCCGGGATCACGTTCCAGGTACTTCCGCTGTGAATCTGCGTGATGGAAACCACCGCGTTGTCTGCGGACGGCACGTTGCGGGCGATCAGGGTTTGCAGCGCGGAAATCACCTGTCCGGCGATAATAATCGGGTCGTTGCCTTCGTGTGGACGTGCCGCGTGGCTGCCGGTACCGGAGATGGCGATCGCAAAGCGATCCACGCCCGCGGTTAATGCGCCGTCTTTGCTGCCGATAACGCCGACCGGCAAAGACGGATCGTTATGAATGCCGAAAATGACGGCAGCGTTGTCGAGCGCGCCGGTGTCAATCAGCGCCGGAGCACCGTGACCGGTTTCTTCAGCCGCCTGAAACAGAATGCGCACCGTGCCGGAAAGCAACGCTTCCTGCGCTTTCAGCAAAATCGCTGCGCCAAGCGCCGCTGAGGCGTGGAAATCGTGGCCGCAGGCGTGCATCACACCGGGATTTTGCGAGGCGTAATCCACGCCGGAGTTTTCTTCAATCGGCAGGGCATCGATATCAGAACGCAGCACCACCCGTTCGCCGGGATTGATGCCGCCAATTTCTGCCACCAGGCCGGTTTTGAGCGGCAAATCTATTACGCGGATTTGATGCTTCTCCAGTACCGCCCGGATGCTGGCGGTGGTGTTAAATTCTGCGTTGGACAGCTCCGGATGGCGGTGCAGGTGGTGGCGAAAATCCTGAATAAACGCCGCCAGTGGCTGATGTTCCTGCGTGATGTCTGACATTTAAACTCCTGTAGGTGGCTGACGTTCCAGCCAGTGGGCGTGGCTTTTTTCATCGAGAATTTTTTTCAGGTACAGCGTGGTGTGTCCTTTGCCGAGGTCTCTTTCGAAGACCGGCTGAAAACCCAGTTTCAGGTACATATCGCGCAGCCACGGATGGCTGGTGGCGGTGCCGAGTGAGTAAGCCGGGGCTTTCAGTTCGCGGATCAGAATGTTGTCTTCCAGCCAGCCCAACAGTTTTTTGCCGAGGCTCTGACCGGCGTAATCTGGATGCGTGCCAAACCAGCCAATATGCGGCAGGCCCAGAGGGCCAGGCATGGCACCCCACGGGAAGCGCAGGGTAACCGAAGCCACCATCCGCTGGTCATCAAAGAGCGCAAACACCGCATGATCATCGAGGTGTCGCGTCACGCGTACCAGATCGGCGGTGGCAGCATCAAACTGAATCCCGAGTGCTTTGATGGGCGCGTAGGCGGCCAGCATCAGTGTCAGATAATCGTGTTTATCATCCAGCGTCAGCCGCCTGAAATGTTGTGTCATAACCCGGATTCCTCAGGAGAAGTCAGATGACCGGACTGCACGGCAAAGCGGATGACGTCATCGACTTTCTGCGCGGCGCAGCCGATGTAATGAGCCGGATCTAACCAGTGGTCAAGATCCTGTTCAGTCATACAGGCCGCCAGCGCCGGATGCGCAAGCAGAACGGTTTTAAAAGCGAGTCGTTTTTCAAATGCCTGCATGGCGCATTCATAAACCAGATGATGCGCGGTTTGTTTACCGAGTTTTTTACCGACCTCAAACATCACTTTTTCGGACAGCAGCAGGCCGTCCTGCATCTGCAAATTCGCAAGCATGCGGGCTTTATTGACCGTCAGGCCGGAGAGAATTGCCTGAGCGTTTTGCAGTTGTGCAGAGAGATAAATCGAGATTTCCGGCAGGGCAATCCACTCGGCGCGCCAGCTCATCGCATCGCGTTCATGCTCCACGTGCATCGACTGATAAATCAGTGATGCGCTGTGCAGCAGCGGCTGAGTCAGGCTGGCGAGACCTTCGAGGGCCGCGGGATTACGTTTATGCGGCATGGTAGTGGAGCCGATTTTCCCGCTGCTGAACGGCTCCTCGACTTCATTAATTTCGGTGCGCATCAGGTTGTAAAGTTCGTTGCCGATTTTGCCCAACGTGCCGCTGATCAGCACCGCCACTGAGGCGTATTCCGAAAAGCGGTCACGCGCAGCCTGCCAGCCGATATTCGGCGCATTGAGGTTCAGCAGCGCCAGTGTACGGCGTTCAACTTCCGGGCCCGCTTCGCCAAGCGCAGCGTAGGTACTGATCGCGCCGCTGATATTGCCGGTCAGCAGGCGCGGCGTGATGGTGTCAAGGCGGTCGAGATGACGGATAAATTCATCCAGCCAGACGGCAACTTTAAAGCCAAACGTGGTCGGCAGCGCCTGCATACCGTGGGTGCGGCCAGCCATCAGCGTGTACTGATGCTCACGCGCCAGCGCTTTCAGCTCATTCGCCACGGCGGTGCTGTCACGGACGATAACTTTCAGAGTTTGTGCCAGCTGTAAAACGGTGGCGGTATCGATGATATCCTGCGTGGTTGCGCCGTAATGAATGTATTCCCCCGAGTCACCGCATTGCTGTTGCAGTGCGGTGAGCACCGGCATCAGGGAATGTTTCATTTGCGCGCCGGAGGCGGCGATGTCCTTTATATTCAGCTGGCTGGCATCGGCCAGCTCCGCAATACTCAGCGCGGCCTGCTGCGGAATCACACCCAGTTCACCTTCGGCCAATGCCAGCGCAACTTCGACATTGATTTGCTGTGTCAGGCGATTTTGCTCTGACCAGATTTCCCGCATTTCTGGTGTGCCAAAATTATTACCAAGTAAAAGAAAATCTATCGGATGTGAGGACATAATGCTCTCTTCTTATATAAGGGATAATTAACGTTGTTTTTAAGGCCGTCATTAAAAACAAATTATCGAAATAGCGTATCAGGTACAGGAAGATGCCAGATGCGTCTGTTTTCATTGCGTTAAATTAGCCCTTTCTGGCGCTATCATTTCTTTGATCCAGCACAGGATGCAAGGGGTTTATAGTCTATAGCAAAAATTAATCTATACTATTGAGAATAAGTTAATAAGGATCTCCACTTAGTAGTTTGTTAATTTTTTCAATTCTCGTAGGATGTTTTTAATAACACTTGAATATATTCCATATTAAATTCCTGTTTAATTACGGGCAGTTTCTCTTTAACCAGACGACAAATACAGGGCATCGACGTGTTCGCCATAAAATCACCGCAGACCTATCATCATCAGCCCGGCCTGCTTTCACGCAGCGGTGAGCTGCTCGCCGTTCATTCCTCCGATATCGCCATCATCACCAGCCCGCAAGCGTGGCGGGCGGTGAATCCGCAACTGGAAACCAGCCTGAAGGCAGCCGGTATTCGCTGGCAGGTCAATTTTTTCACCTCGGAATGCACCGATGCGGCTATCGCAATGCATCTGGATAACGTGCGGGAACAAAACGCCACGCTGGTGCTGGGCATTGGCGGCGGGCGGGTGCTTGATTGCGCCAAAGCGGTGGCGAACCTGCTGACTAACGTCGGGCTGGTGACCATACCGACCGTTGCCGCGACCTGCGCCGCCTGGTCGCCGGTCAGCATTATTTATAATGAGCACGGCGGGCAGGTGCGCAGCCAGCCGTTGTCGCGTATGCCACTGATGCTGCTGGTCGACACGAATGTGATTGCGCAAAACGATGTGCGTTATCTCAAAGCGGGCATCGTGGATGCGCTGGCGAAATGGTACGAATTCCGCCCGTATAAACAGAAAAGCGACGACAGTCTGGCGCTGAACCTGAAAGTTCAGGCGGCAAAACTGGCGTTGGATGTCTTTGAACAATACGGCGCTCAGGCGGTGCAGGACAACGCCCGCCATGACGTCACACCGGCGCTGATGAAAGTTATCGACGCCAATATCGCGGTGGCAGGTATGGCTAACAGCATGCGCGATGACACCCCCGCGCCGGGCGTGGCGCACGCGATCCACAATCGTTTCACCCATCAGCCGGAATTGCATGACTGGCTGCACGGCGAAAAGGTGGGTTTCGGGTTACTGCTGCAGTCGCTGATGGAAAGCGATGACGGCCAGCCGGAGCCGCAGTTGCTGTCATTGTTACGTGAATATGACGCGCCGCTGGCATTGCCGCCACTGAATGGCGACCGGGACGTGATCATCGCGGCCATTGCCCGCGAAGTGAAATTCTCCGCCGAAAATGCCGCCCGTTTGCCGTTTTCAATAGCAGCGGAAAATATCGAAAAAGCCCTGCAGGCAACCGAAACTCACCATTATTCACAGGGATAGCGCCATGGCCTCTGCTTCATCTTCTGCAAAAAACACACGTCAATTGCGTCTTGGGCTGTTTGTACAGCCGCTCGGGCATCACGTCAGTGGCTGGCGCTTAACTGAAAAGCTCGGTTCGCCGACCGACATCGACTGGCTGACGGAGATAGCCAAAAAAGCCGAGGAGGGCAAGTTCGATATGTTCTTCGTCGGCGATGCCCTGGCGACCAGCGTCTACCGGTTGCCGTCTACCATGGCGCGGCTTGAGCCGCTGACCTTGCTGTCGGCGCTGGCAGTGCAAACACGCCATATCGGGCTGGCCGCCACGGCTTCAACGACATTCAGCGATCCGTTTAATCTGGCTCGTAGCTTTTCTTCTCTTGATCACATCAGCCACGGTCGGGCGGCGTGGAACGTGGTGACGTCGTTTTCCGCTGACGTGGCGCGCAATTTCAGCCGCGATGATATGCCCACGCATGCCGAACGTTATGCCGTGGCGCATGAGTTTCTCGAGGTGACGTTCAAATTGTGGGAAGGTTGGCAGGAGGGGGCGGTGCAGCCGGACAACGCCAGCGGTCAGTATTTCGTGAACGAGAAAATCCGGCCGGTGAATCATCAGGGCAAATATTTTCAGGTACAGGGGCCGCTGAATATCAGCCGTTCGCCGCAGGGGCGTCCGGTGATTATTGAGGCCGGTTCTTCTGCTGACGGTCAGAAACTGGCGGCGGCCACCGCCGAAGTCGTGTTTACTGCGGCGGCCACGCTGGAAGAAGCGCAAACGTTTTACCGTGCGCAGAAACGGCAGGTGAAAGAGGCCGGACGTCATCCAGATCACGTGCTGATTTTGCCGGGCGTAATGCCCATCGTGGGTCGCACGCGGGAAGAAGCGCATGAAACCTGGCGCCAACTGAATTCGCTGGTGGATATTGATAACGGCATCCGCCAGCTTTCCACCCGTTTTAATCGGGATCTGAGTGCGTTTCCGCTCGATGGCCCGGTGCCGGATGTGCCTGCCGGTGAAGGTAATCAGAGCCGTGTGAAACTGCTGACCGATCTGGCGTATCGCGAAAATCTGACCCTGCGTGAACTGGCCGCGATTGCTGCCGGTTCGCGTGGGCACCGCGTGCTGGTCGGTACAGCGGAAGATATCGCCGATGATTTCCAGCACTGGCTGGAAGAAGGCGGGGCAGACGGTTTCAACATCATGCCTGCAGTGATGCCGGAACAGCTTTCGCTGTTTGTTGAGCTGGTGATCCCCGAATTGCGCCGCCGTGGGTTGTTCCGTGAAGAATACGAATTCAGCACGCTGCGTGAAAATCTCGGTCTGCCTGAGCCTGACTTTAACCCTCAGACTTAACTTTAGCGTTGGAACATTACGATGACGATTTCTTTGTCAGACCGCGTTCAGCGGGTGTCACTTTCCGCCAATGCGGCGGCGAAACAGCGCACCAATGACCTGAAAAAAGCGGGGGTGGATATTTTGGATCTCACTACCGGTGAGCCGGATTTTGATACGCCCGCTCACATTAAACAGGCGGCATACGAGGCGATTGCGCGTGGTGAAACCAAATACACGCCGACGCCGGGCATTCCGGCGCTGCGCGAGGCGGTGCAGCAGAAATTGCAGCGGGAAAACCGGCTGCAATTCGCTGTGGCTAACATCCTGATTGCTAACGGTGCCAAGCAGGTCATTTTTAATGCCTTTGCCGCTACGCTCAATGATGGCGATGAAGTGATTGTGCCGGTTCCGTACTGGCCGACGTTTGCGGATAGCGTGCGTTTTAACGGCGGCACGCCGGTTTTTGTCGAATGTCATCTGGAGCAGGCCTACAAGCTGACGCCAGAACAGCTGGCCGCCAGTATTACGCCGCGCACCCGCTGGCTGGTGCTCAATCATCCAGGAAATCCGAGCGGTGCGGTATATTCAACCGCGGAATTGCAGGCGCTGGCCGCCGTCCTGCGTGAGCATCCGCAGGTGCTGGTCATGCTCGATGATTTATATGAGCACATTCTGTTTGATGGCTGTGAACACCAGAATCTGCTTAATGTGGCCGCTGATTTGCAGGAGCGCAGCCTGCTGGTGGGCGGCGTATCCAAAACGTATGCGATGACCGGCTGGCGGATTGGTTTCGCTGCCGGGCCACAAGCGCTTATTGCCGCCATGACCGTGGTACAGTCGCAAATCAGTTCCGGTGCCAGTTCGGTGAGTCAGGCGGCTGCGCTGGCAGCCTTTAACGGCGGGCTGGATTTTATGGCGCCACAGGTTGCGGCTTATCAGCAACGGCGCGACGTGATAACCGACATCCTGGCGAATATTGACGGGCTGGAATTGCGGGTGCCGCAGGGCGGTTTCTTTGTCTTTTGCCGCTGCGCCGGATTAATCGGGCGTTACCGGCCGGGTGGGGCGAAAATCGAAAATGAAGCTGACGTGCTGGACTTTCTGCTGGAAAACGGCGTGTCCGGCGTTGGCGGCAGCGCATATGGCTTGTCGCCCTATTTCCGTTTATCGATTGCCACAGACAACGCCACGGTAGCTGAAGCCGGGCGGCGCATTGCATCGGCCTGCGCGAAACTCAGCCCCGCTGAGTAAATTCAATGTACTTATTGAGCCGTCTCCGCCCGAGCTGGTTACAGCGGGCTTGTACGCAATATGTTAAAAGCGTTCTACAGGCGTTCGGATCAATGTTCAACGTCAGCATTGCGTATCACTCGTTCCCGATGCGCAAGGGGATGTGAACATGTATCGGGAAGACTTTTCACGCTAACTTGTTGAATAAAAATCAGATAATGATTTATGAGAGGGTATGAAAGCAAAAAGCCCGCTTAAGTTTCCTTAAGCGGGCTTCTTAAATATGGCTCCTCTGACTGGACTCGAACCAGTGACATACGGATTAACAGTCCGCCGTTCTACCGACTGAACTACAGAGGAATCGTTGTGGGGTCGTATCTTAGCGGCGAAAAAAATTTTGTCAAACATCAATTTGCCGGCAAATGTTCAACTGCCGCTTCCGTCAACAATTTGTTGCTATTAACGACAATTAATCAGGAAAAATGTTTTGCAGGATCCGCCATTCTCTATCATTATTTGAAATGTAGTTTCAACTTTTCTCACTAAGGTCTCCTTTGAACGTCACCTCCGCAGTAAGCCAGGTCTTTGCTCGCACCTCCTGGTTCAAAAAGCGTAAAAGTTATCGGGTTCTTTACTGGCGTGAAATCAGCCCTCTTGCGGTGCCTATTTTCCTCGAAAACACCTGCGTTTTGCTGATGGGCGTACTGAGTACGTTCCTGGTCAGCTGGCTGGGAAAAGAGGCCATGGCCGGGGTGGGGCTGGCCGACAGCTTTAATATGGTGATTATGTCGTTCTTTGCTGCCATCGATCTCGGCACGACGGTGGTGGTCGCCTTTAGCCTCGGCAAACGCGACCGGCGGCGGGCGAGGGCGGCGGCAAGACAATCGCTGGCAATCATGACGCTGTTCTCTGTTCTGCTGGCGGCCGCGATCCATGCATTCGGCAGCGAGATCATTAATTTTGTCGCCGGCGAGGCTTCTGCGCAGGTGAAGGCCATGGCGCTGACCTATCTGGAGCTGACGGTATTAAGCTACCCGGCGGCGGCCATCGCGCTTATTGGCAGCGGGGCATTGCGCGGGGCGGGTAATACCAAAATCCCTCTGTTGATCAATGGCGGGATGAACATCCTCAACATTATTATCAGCAGCATCCTGATCTACGGCATTTTTTCCTGGCCGGGGCTGGGATTTGTCGGCGCCGGTCTCGGGCTGACCATCGCCCGCTATATTGGCGCCGTGGCGATAGTCTGGGTGCTGGCCATTGGTTTTAACCCGGCGCTGCGCATCTCGCTGAAGAGCTACTTTCAGCCGTTCAACCTGGCGATTATCTGGGAAGTGATGGGCATTGGCATCCCGGCGAGTATTGAATCGGTCCTGTTCAACGGCGGCAAGCTGCTGACGCAGATGTTTGTTGCGGGGATGGGGACCAACGTTATCGCCGGCAACTTCATCGCCTTTTCCTTCGCCGCGTTGATTAACCTGCCGGGGAACGCGCTGGGTTCCGCTTCGACGATAATTACCGGTAAACGACTGGGAAAAGGGCAAATCGGCCAGGCGGAGCGTCAGGCGTGGCATGTCTTTTGGTTATCAACCATCGTTCTGACGGTGATTGCGTGGGGGACGGCGCCGTTTGCCAATCTGATCGCCTCTTTTTACACCAGCGAAGAAGATGTCAAAGTGGTGGTCAAAGAGCTACTGTGGCTCAACGCCTTCTTTATGCCTATCTGGGCGACTTCGTGGATCCTGCCCTGCGCCTTTAAAGGCGCGCGCGATGTGCGCTACACCATGTGGGTATCGATGCTGGGAATGTGGGGCTGCCGTGTCGTGGCGGGTTATACCCTGGGCATTGTGCTGGGAATGGGGGTGATTGGCGTCTGGCTGGGAATGGTGCTCGACTGGGCGGTGCGTGGCGTGCTGTTCTATTGCCGAATGGTCAGCGGGCGCTGGCTATGGAAATATCCGCGCAGCAAGATTCAAGTGGACGAAACATAACCCTTTTTCAGGCAAAACGATACTTTTTGCCCAAAGTGGAGAATAAATCGGCAAACGATTTAAATTGTGAAAACAGCCTTTGACAAGGTCAGGCAGCGCCGTTAATATTCGCCCCGTTCACACGATTCCTCTGTAGTTCAGTCGGTAGAACGGCGGACTGTTAATCCGTATGTCACTGGTTCGAGTCCAGTCAGAGGAGCCATATTTGAGAAACCCGCTTAAGGAAACTTAAGCGGGTTTTTTGCTTTCAACGGTATCCCCGATAGCCGACCACAATCCCGCGTCGTCCTACCCACGCGACTGCAGGGCCCTGAGGGTGGCGCTGCTATCGCCGTCAGGCATTCGCTTTCATCTGCTGGCTTCGCCATTCCCGCAAGATGTGCTCCGGATGCTGGGCAGGGAAAAGCGAGTGCCGACACCCGCCCCCAAAGCGACCGACCGGGATAAAACGATTTCCGCCTGGCGGGAAGGTAAACTCTCTATGCCTGCTAACGGCTACCGGCGGATTAAAGCTCGGCATTAAGCCGCGATGCGCGCGCTCTTTTGTGCTCCAGTATTTTATCCACCCCTTCGATAAAACCGTCTCCCCCGGGACCCTGGCTTATCCATGCCGGTAGCGCCGGGATGGAAGCCCGCTGATGGCGCAGGGTACTCATACCGAGGGTATGCCGGAATCCGGCAAACATCGGGGCGTCATTTTCAGAGTCTCCGCTATAAAAGACGCTATCCTGTGCGGCCCGTTCATCCAGGTGGTAAAACGTCCTGAGGACGTGACGGCTCATGATTAATTTATCGTATTCCCCGGACCAGGCCAGCAGCCATAAATTATTCACCGTGGTCTTTAACCCTGCCTCGTGCAATGACTGACGCAGCGCGCCAAGGTGCGTGGTATTAGCAGGCAGGTTAAAGGCCAGGCTGGACAGGCGGAAAGGCTGGTCTTCCGCAAGGGTTGCCCAGCGGTATTGTGCGGTGATTTTCCGTGCCATCACGGTGAGTCTTTCCTGCTCATCGGCCTGCTTGTCCGCATGCCAAAAATGGCGTGTTACCCCATGACCCTCGGCGGCACGCTGAAAGAAAAAACCGCCATTCTCGCCGATGACACCATCGACAGGCCACATTCTGACCATCTGATCGCACCATCCTGCCGGGGCGCCTGTGACCGGTATCACCCGGATCCCGGCAGATTGCAGCCGCTCTAATGCCCCATAGGTGGCGGCAGAAAGCCGCCCGCGGAAGGTGAGCGTCTCATCCATATCGGTCAGAACATAGTTTACCGAGGAGAATAAACCCTGTGATGCCTGCGCAAGTGGTCGCATATCCACTCCCAATAGAAAGAAACGATTTTATCGCGCTTTGATTAACAGGCGTTATAACGGAAGGCGATGAGTTATATCGCGCTCAGGATTTACCCTGACCGGGACCCGCCGCCGGGCCGATAGTGGTTGGTGGCGAGGCCGCTTAGCCGCTTGATCTTTGCCCGCCGTGGCGGCGGGCAAAGAGGGTGAAGGGCTAGCGGAACGGCGGTTCGTTGAAGGTACGCAGCTTGCGCGAATGCATGTGGTCACCCTCCGCACGCAGCAGATCGATGGCTTTAATGCCTATCTGCAGATGCTCGGAGATAGCCCCTTCATAAAAGCGGTTGGCCTGGCCCGGCAGCTTAATTTCGCCATGCAGCGGTTTATCAGACACGCAGAGCAGCGTGCCGTACGGGACGCGGAAGCGGTAGCCCTGGGCCGCGATGGTGGCGCTCTCCATGTCGATGGCCACGGCGCGGCTGAGGTTGAAGCGCAGCGCCGAGGCGGAATAGCGCAGCTCCCAGTTGCGGTCATCGGTGGTGACCACCGTGCCGGTACGCAGTCGCTGTTTAACCTCCTCGCCAGGCATGCCGCTGATTTGCTTGGTGGCGTCGTACAGCGCGCGCTGTACTTCGGCAATGCTGGGAATCGGGATATCCGGCGGCAGCACCGCATCCAGAACGTGGTCATCACGCAGATAAGCGTGGGCCAGCACGTAGTCGCCGATGGTCTGGCTTTCACGCAGACCGCCGCAGTGACCAATCATCAGCCAGACGTCAGGACGCAGCACCGCCAGATGATCGCAGATGTTCTTGGCGTTGGCCGGACCGACACCAATATTAATCAGCGTAATTCCCTGACCCTCTTTGGTGATCAGATGCCAGGCGGGCATCTGATGTTTTTTCCACGCCAGATCGGAAATGGCCTGCTCCGGCGCTTGCGTATCGGCTGTTATCCAGATCCCGCCGGCACAGGAAAGCGCGATATAGGGGCTGTCAGGATCGAGAATCTGACTGCATCCCCAGCTCACGAACTCATCAACGTAGCGGGTGTAGTTGGTAAACAGAACGTACGGCTGAAAATGATCGACCGGCGTCCCGGTATAGTGGCGCAGGCGCGCGAGAGAGAAATCGACGCGGCGGGCATCGAAATGGGAAAGCGGGTGGTGTTCGGTGGGATGGAACAGTCCGTCCGCGGTTTCATCGCCAATTTGCGACAGCTCGGTGGTCGGAAAGTAGCGGGTCAGGCCAGCGCTCATCGAGCGATCGAGCGTTAAAGCGGAGCCGTCGATGACATACGGATAAGGGATTTCATGCCGCGACAACCCGACGCTGATATGCGCACCGTAATCCTGATACAACGATGTTAGCTGCTCCAGCAGGTAGGCGCGAAACAGCTTAGGGTTGGTAATGGTGGTGCTGTAGCAACCGGCATGGGTGAAGCGTCCCCAGGCCCGGGTTTTTAGCGCTTTATGGTCCGAGCCGTCCCACGACACGGACAGCTGCGGATAAACAAACAAGCCGTTAGCACGAGCGTCGTCATCCGGGAGAACGCTGTGGTTGATATATTCGCCGATGGCTTTACGTAATGCATTGACCGAACGCTCATACTGCAGTTCAAGCTGATTCAGCGCTTGTTCCGGGGTCAGACTGGCGGCCTTGTGGTTCATCTTCGCTCCTTTTTTCAGGTCTGCTGACATGCCTGATAGTATGTCACAGACGGAAAAGAGCGAAGGGGAATTTCATCCGCAGTACGGTGAAGGTGTTTGCATTAAATATTATTGCTGAAGGGGCTGGTGCTTATTTATTACTCAGATTTGGCGATTTCCGCCCAGCGTTCGTTGCTGAAGTGCGTGGCTTTTATCACTTTTAATATCTTTGCCGGATCGTCATTGAGGCAATACAGGGCATTTGCCAGCGGCGTGAGTTTATCTCCGCACTGTAAAGCGCACTGCCGGGTGGTGATTTCGGCAATAACCAATAAATGCGAGCTTTGCAATACTGCGCAATAATCTGGTGATTCCTCCGAAGATTGTACTTTTTTTACCCACCATTCCATAAGACATTCCCTGATCAGCGCTATTTCCGGCGATAATTGCCCGTTACCTTTTTTATGACAATAAGAATAGCCTAATGGTTTAGGCTGCGTTTAATTTACAAAGATTCAGAATATTGTCACGTGCATAATGGTCCGAATAAGAATACCGATGATAGCACCGGGAGCGGCAAAGCGGAACAGACGAACAAATCGCGAGCTCACGCCGAGGAATATACCAATGCCGGGCAGATCGAAGGTCTGAATGAATAGTCCGGCGGAGGCATTGAGCTGGCTGATGGTGACTTTGCCTTGCTGCACCAGTTCAGAGACCACGCCAAAATAGGCCGTACCGCCTGCGATACATTTGACCAGCGCAGGAAGGACGAAGTTGACTGGAATATGCAGCCACTGCAGTAGCGGCATCAGCAGCTGCTGAAGCATGTTAATGATGCCGGCCGCCTGCAACACCCCGACGATGGTTAATGACAGGATCAACATCGGCACCGCGCCGAGCGCAAGACGAATGGCATCAGATCCCGCATTGTTAATGACCGCAATCACGCCCTGGCTGTTTTGTTCGGCGTTGGGCAGCGCTTCCGCCCTGGCATTCTCCATCACTGACAGACGGCGCCCGATGACGTGCCAGGTGACCGCACCCGCGCACAGACCGCCGATAATCGAAATGCAAATCGAGGCCATCCAGTGCAGGCCGAAAGGGGTGAGAGGGTAGAAAACGTTGCCCTGGCCCATGGCAAAGACCATGGCGAGCGTGGCGGCCATCTGTCTATCTGAGACGCCGCGCTTATCCATAATGGCCAGCGTGGCCAACGGCGCGGCGAAGCTGACAAAGTTTATCTGAATCAATGCGAATGCGCTCATCCCGCCAAGGCCAAATGGCTTGAGCAGCGGCGCGACCCAGCGGACGATAACGTCCAGCACACCGCGGACTTCCAGATATTTCATGATCATCAGCATGACGACCATAATGGGTAATAGCGTATAAAGCGCGACATCAACGGAGGATTTTCCCGCCGACATAATAATGCCGATAAGATCCATTTAACTCTCAACCACCGAATAGCGAAATGACCATCATCATAATCCTCGTCAGACAGAAATGATACGGCTTAATGGCATCTCACCTTCCGCGCGGGGCTATTATTGCGGTGTAAATAAGAAAATCATATTTCGCATCTTATTAGTAAAATAAAACTTATGTTTGCACAGGGCATTATTCGATGAATACCGCGGTGTATCCGTGGCGGTGGGGCTAAAAAATGTACAGGCTTGTTGAGCGCGGATCAGAGGATAGCCCCTGATCCGGGTAAAAAAGAGCGAGGGGCCGCCAGGCGAGCGTTCCTGCCATACCGTCGCGCGGGGCGGTCAGAACCACGAAGGGGTGATGAGGTTGAGTGGGCGGAGAGGCGGGTTACAGCGTGCTATGGGCAAAGTCATCGAAATCCGTGTGGATGTTTTTATCGGTGAATGCCTGACAGCAAATGCCGACAAATGCGCCGGTAAAACGCTCATCGCCACGTTCTGTAAAGTGTTCGTCTGCCAGCTTACTGTATTCCACATCGCCACCCGGCGGGTACCACACTTTTCACCAGGATAATAGCAAAAGAGGCGGCATTATCATTGGCATCAATCCGCAAAGAGATAGTCTCATCCGTAGAAATATCGCTGCTGTGTACCGGCGACTGGCTAAACCCGTGGAGATCGCTAATCAGAAAATTCAGCGATGTCTGGACCCAGAAGCTAAAATCGGTTTGCCGTCAGGCAACCAGTCTTTAGCAGTGATGAGAGTTTAAAAACCAGGAGGCCACCATTTCCTCCCGGAATTGATTTGGAAAAAACAGGGATTAATTGTATTTGATAAATTCTGTTGCAAACTTAAATGTATTATAGCGATGGGAGGCTACAGAATATTCGAATAACTTCCCGTTATCTAAATAAGCTGTTTGTTCAACGTGAATAACAACTTCAGGGGAGGGGAACTCAAGCAGGGTGCGTTGTCGTTCATCTGACAGGGCTGCGGTGATCATCATATGGCTGCTGTGTACGTTATAACCCAGTACCTCGGTAATATAAGCATAGATTGAATCGGCAACGTTACTATAGTTGAGCCCGGGGATAATATTTACCGGCATATAGGTTTTTTCAATGATCGAGGGGATCGTGTTGATCACTCTTACACGCAGAATTGAATAAACCATTTCATCGCTGTTAAGCTGTAGCTTTTCCTGAATCTCAGGAGGCGCGGGGATTGCGGAGAATTCAATTACCCGGGTTTCAATATTTTTCCCGGAGCCCAGGCAGCGTGCTTTTGTCCCTGTCAGATGGTTATTGAAAGAAGCATTGAACGGAAGTTTTACAAAAGAGCCTAATCCTCTTTTTCTGACGACGAAACCTTCCTTGACAAGGATATCAAGCGCCTTGGTAATTGTGAGTTCACTGCAATCAAAAACCAGCGCAAGCTTTCGTCCTTCAGGCAGTTGACTGTTTTGTTCATAATAACCAGAAATAATTCTCTTTTTTAATTCATTATATATATCAATATACTTAGGCATATACTTTTCATAACAGACCTATAGACATAGGTCTGTTATACTATAGTTTACGGCAGATAAACATCCTAACGTAAGATGGATGCTGCCATCCTCACATAAGTATGTCTTTTACCACGTATTGCAACAGAAAGTGCCCGAATCGCTTCCGGATCGGCTATCCCGCAACAACCGGCATCGCCAAAGTTATGTATATCACTGCCGCAGCGCTTGCTTGCCAGACCAATTAGCTTAACCGTCTCAGCATCCGCTCCTTCCTGGCTACTACTGATGGTGGTTATCGCCAGCCCGCCGGCCTGATGAACCGCGTGGATAATATCGGCTACGACACTTTCACTGCTCCCCTGACAGGTACCAGGGGCCGGAACGACGATGGCATGCGCACCTGCGTGAATATAGCCTGCATACTCTTTTGCTGAAGCCAGACCAGCGGCATAAAATTTCGCGGCGATGATGAAACCAGGGAAATGCGCCTGCGCCAGGTCTATCGCCTCCAGCATAGTCTGCATATTCAGTTCTGGTTTGTCATACCCTGTCAGGCAAAGAAAATCGGCTTGTTGAATATTTTCCAGCGTCCTGAGCGAAAGCTGACGTGGATTTTCCGTATTCTGCTTATCGCTGATTTCAAGGCTAATACCCACCAGCCTGCCGGTCAGATCTTTTATTCGCTGCCAGCCGCCCCCTTCCGGCATACCTGCTATGGTGTGGGTATCGGTGTTATAGCTCTTGAGTAAAATCATATCGGCGCCGAATGCGCTGACCAGTTCCGCACCCGTGATATCAGGATAGAGCGGGGTGCTCTCTGCGGCCACCTCGGCAAGAACGACTCGCCCTTCCGATGCCTGGATGGCCGTAAAGAGACCGCTGGCCGTGGGCTGGTTCCGAAAATCTGACGCACGACAGTTTAGTAGACGTTTCATGTCAGTAATCCAGTGTGATTATTGATGGTGAAGCGTGCTCAAAGCCGCGCTCAAGAATTTCGAGGTTCGTGATAATGTCGGTCTCACTCACGTAACCTGGCGCACCGTTGACGATGGTCTCATAAAGCGCATCGTAGACACCGCCATAATCTCCGCGAGCGGCCGGGACTTCTCGTTTAACGATCTCGTTATTTTCGTTGATGTACTCAATGATACCTGGCTCGCTGTCTGCGCAGAATAAAGGATCATCCGGCATAATGTTGTTTTTCAGACAGGCTTCCTGCCGATCGATTTGTCCTTTGATAAACGAGCCGCGTGTACCATGGACAATGAATTTTGGATATGGGGTCATGACAATGTGGCTGGTTTTGATAATCGCCTTCAGATCACCATAGAACAACTGGGTTTCAAATATATCATCCGGATTTCCATCCCGACGCAGACTGCGGATATCGTAAGCGACCTGACG
This sequence comes from Klebsiella sp. Lac1, assembly GCF_009825425.1. Taxonomy (NCBI): domain Bacteria; kingdom Pseudomonadati; phylum Pseudomonadota; class Gammaproteobacteria; order Enterobacterales; family Enterobacteriaceae; genus Klebsiella; species Klebsiella sp. Lac1. The sequence goes on along the minus strand of NZ_VJZJ01000001.1, from coordinate 2,590,768 downwards.
AGGTCTGCCAAACAGGGACAACATCTGATCAAGGGTATGAATACCCAGGCCATAAAACGCACCGTTAAACGGATGATTCTCCTGGGGCTCAGCCTCGGGGCGGTAATAGTCGAAGTGGCTTTCGATTTCCACAATATCGCCAATCAGGCCACTTTTAATCACCTCCCGGACAGTAAGAAAGCAGGAGTCAAAGCGGCGATTCTGGAAGGGGGTTACCGTTACCCCATGTTCTTTAGCCAGACATAACAGTTCTTTTGCCTCTGCCAGAGTGGTGGTAAAGGGTTTTTCGACCATCACATTTTTGCCATGTCTTATACATATTCTGGCATATTCAAAATGGCTGTCCGGATGTGTACAAATAACCACAAGCTGAACCGATTTATCCTTTAATATGTCATTTACATCACGGGTAAACTGAATGCCGCGGTATTGCAACTGTGACTCTACCTCCGGCTTTGATGTAATATCATAAATAGTTTTGACGTTAAATTTATCGCGGATCAATACATAGGGTAAATGATATCGGGTGGCACTTTTCCCAAACCCAATAAATGCACAATTAATCATACTGCTTCCTTATTTAAACAACGTTACGGCATGTTCGATAATGGATTGACCATCCATATGGGAGAAATGTTGTGGGTTGACCAGCGCAACTCGACACTGATCCTGTACGGTTTCCCGTATTTTACTTTCCATATAAGACAATTGTGGTGAGAGGAATATAAGGTCCGTGTGCGGATAAATATCTTCAAGACTGCCTATGTTTGTTGCGCTGATATTGGCCGTGCAATTGATACTTTGAGCATACAGGCGCATTTTTTTAGCCACCATTGAGGTGGACATACCTTCGTTACACATCAGGATGATAGTTTTGCCGTCCAGCACATGGCCGTCCGAGGTGTTATTTATCTCTGTCGTGTCTGAGGGCGTTTGTTCGATATCCTCAATGATTTTTCGGGTGTTTTTGCTCATGATTGCGCGTTCGTAGGCGTGCAGAAACGGCAGGTAAACGGCGACACCAATAATGATCAGTATCCCCTGCAACACAACGTTACGTAGGTCACCACCAGAGCCCAACCATCCGGAGAGGAAGGGCGGTACGGACCAGGGGACGTAGGCAACAATGTGTGATACCCAGCCCCATGAGGTGGCGAAGTAGGCGATGATAAAGTTGATTTGTGGGTAGATGATAAAAGGGATCATCAAAAGCGGGTTGAGGATCACCGGTAGACCGAAAATGACCGGCTCGTTGATATTAAAGACGCCTGGCGCAATCACCGTCCGGGCGAATTTTTTATGGCTGCTCATGCGACTGCGGAGCATGATGGCCAGCAACAAAGCTAACGTAGAGCCTGTACCGCCCATATGACCGTACAGGTCACGAAATGGCAGGACAATGATATGCGGCGGTATATGTCCGGCGGCGAATGCCGCCATGTTTTCCTGCATGGCAACCAATAAGGGGGGTTCCAGAACTGGGTTAATAATCCCGGAAGGATGAATGCCGAGCGAAAACAGCAGATTGGTTAGGGTGGTTAACGTAATGAAGCCCGGCAGACTGGTAGTGAGATGCACCAGGGGTTTTTGCACCACGGTCTGAATCAGCGCAAATAGTTCGGTATCGAACCAACCGGTGATAGCGAACGTACCGCAGGCAAACAGTGCCACGGTGATCATAATGGCGAACAGAGCATTAAATGATTGCTGCACCATAGGCGGTACTTCTTCGCCCAGAGAGATTTTCAGCGTCGAACTGGCTGATATCTTCAGAAACAAAGTGGTGGATAAGAAGGCACAAATAATGGCGAGAAATACCCCTCCTGCATTGGTCAGCGCATAGGGTACGACGCCGCTTACCATTATGGCATCGCTATCTGGTGGTGTGACTTGTACCGTGATTGGCATTATCACATAGAAGCAGGCAAGCGAGACCATTGCGGCAATAATTGGACTTTCGGCTTTGCGTTTACTGGCCAGAGAATAAGCTACCAGTACCGCGAGCATAACGGAAAATATATTCATGGTGCCGTTTAATGCCCGCTCTCCGATCCCGCGATAATAGGTCATGGTTTCGGCAGAAATAATATTTCTCATGAATCCGTTGGGATCAAGAAAAACATAGTTAACCATAATGACCAGACCAGCCAGGACCAGAAAGGGGATCGCGATGATAAAACTATCTCGCAGGCTTCTCAGATGAACCTGTCCCGCCAGTTTTTGTGAAAAACTGGCAATATTGTCTAATGAGATATTCATAAGGCTCCTTTAATTCTTCTGCTGGTGGGCTGCCACCAGCTGCTGACGCATAAAACTGATACGATAGTCGTTATTTACCTGGCCATCGGCTATTCGGTTTTTTTCGTTCTCAACACCTATGCCGTTTTCAGAGATTGATGTTTCATCATGGCCCCTGTAACCCATTCTCTACGGCAAAATGTGAATGGATGACAGTAAGTTTAAAAATAGTATTTAAAACGTGCACGTACACCGTAACGGTCGTCAGAATTATCTTCACCAGAATAGAGATTGTCTGAATTGCGTTTTATTTGTGACCAGTACGCTCCCAGAAAAATATCAAAGTTATCCATATCTAATACGTGGGCAAAACGATATGAGGTGTGGATAGTGTGAATCTGGTACTTTCCATCCCGATCGATAAAATCATCATTATTTACATGCAGGGTAGGACTAAATGAGGCGATTTTATTCCTGGCCCAGATATAACCTATTTCAAATTTATCCCACAAAATATTCGCACCTGCGGTGAAATCTTTTTCATCCTCAGCATCCATAAACGCGAGATTTATGTTAGTGGTAATATCGTTATCAACTTTCAGGGTTGACGTCCAGCCAAAACCGTTGCGTCTGGACTGATCCTGCCATTCTCCACTGGCATCATGGTAACCATAGGCATTGTTAATGACATTGCTTTCTGCTGCAACGGCGGTAGTGAAATTGTCTCCACGCCAGGCGATAACGGGTCGAAGGTAGATCGTGTTTTTCTTTCTGGTCAGGGTATTTCCATGATAAGAGCCGCCAGCGAACAGGTCGCTGCCATCCTCCACCAGACTATTCAGTTCAAAGTACCATTCATCAATGGATTTACTTAACATGAAGTTACCGCCACTGTTGCTACGCCCGCGGCCTTCTTTCATCATATAGATATATCCAAACCCATCGGCATACAGGTCATTAGCCGTATTACCTGAATATTCCACAAAGGTATCCTGGTTGAGCGGGAACATATCATAAGCTTCGAAGCGCCCTATAGTGGCACGCCAGCTATCTTTGTCCCCCTCTTTCTGCCCGAAGTAAAAGGCCGCATCATCCAGATTCATATGGCCACTCATGTCCGCCAACGGTTGAGCGGTAAAACCTGCGAAATTACCGCTGGATAGTTCTCGATAGCCGTCCAGGCCCAGTAATATACGGCCATTAATGCTCCAGCGGTCGTTATCACTTGCGCTCCAGTCTTTATTTGGGCTGGTGCGTGTGGAGGTCAGTTGCTTCGAGCTGCTGGCTGCATCGGTATTGAACTCGACGTCCCCGTACAGCTTAAGTTTTCCGGAAGAGGTATCGAAATTTATATCTGCTGAGCTATTGAACGAAGCAAGTGCTAATGTAATTGTCAGTATTGTTTTTTTCATGATTCATTCCGTCATTGTGTGTTTTTCATCTTTATCCTTGTTGTGTGGCGATGCATTTTAAAACTATATAGTTTTAAAAAATAATGTATAAGATCACAGTTTTTGAATAAAGATAGAGTCGTGACGAAAACCGGGTGAGCGCGAGGAGTGGACGGTACCGCGAAGGAAACATCATGATGTGTCGGAGGCATTGAACCTGAGTGTCGTGATAGATGGCCTTACCGGGAGGATGACATGGGAAGGTTGAACAAGCGTGAATGAAGCGAAAGTTTTGTCGGTTACCTGATTTACCCAGTAATCTTGATTAGCTGTTTCTGTTTTAATCGCGATGACTTTCGGAAGAGATTTTATTTTTATTGCAACGTTCCATAGCCTCGCGCGAATGAGATTTGTGCCCGATCATTGACAATTTTCCAGGCATCGGAAGGCGGAGCAATAAAGCCTTGTAGCGCCAGTACCTGTAAAAATACGGCATCCTGCGGCATATTCAAAGACAGAAACGCATTGCGTAAAGCGCTAATGGCTTCCACTTCCACGCTCTCACTTGCCACCAGCAGAGGCATCGGGGCAGGATCGCTGTAAGTCAGTATGCGAACATGGCGTGTTATGACCGCTGAAACGGCGCTGGATGCGTTCGCGGATGCCTGGGACGATAAATACCCACAATCAGTAAAAGCTGGCGTCCGCACTGGGAAAACCTCAATACGTTCTTCGGCTATCCGCCGGATATCCGCAATACCATCTACACCACGAATGCCATCGAATTGCTGAACAGCGTGATCCGCGTAGCTATCAAGAAGCGCAAGGTGTTCCCGACGGATGACTCGGTACGAAAAGTTATTTACCTGGCAATCAAGGTTGCATCGAAAAAATGGAGTATGCCGATCCAGAACTGGCGATGAGCCGCTTTATTATCGAGTTCGGTGACCGCCTGAGCGATCACCTTTGACGTGGTGGCAGTTACACAGAATTATTTACAGAGTCCCTTCGCAACATCCTTACAGGGTTACTTGTTTTTGAGTTTAATAACAAACCGGCCTTTTTTCCTTTTGATTTTTGCGCCTCTGTCGCCATAGGTGATTGCGATATTAAAAAAGTCATCAGTATCTATATCAAAATCAAGCTCTATTTCTTCGTGCTGATTAGAGTTGAGTAGTTCATACGTTTGTTCAATATTCACAGCTTTTATCACTGTCATAATCTAACCCTTGTCATGGCGATGTCTCTTACAACACTCATTAAATGTCATTTTCATGACATACAAATGACAACAATCTCTCCTGGTATGTTCCTGTACTCTCTGCAAGAGGGCTATGGGATTGTCATCTAAGGGGAGCGATGCTCCCTGTCTGCTACATGAGGAAAGCGATCCCACCTGTGCTTTTTGCTTGCGCCGCCTGATGGGGCTGGCGCCTCTCCCTGCCTTCGATGAACCGCGGCTTTTCATCGGTAGCCAAACCAACCATGATTATCGTCACACTTTCCACTACAAGCACTTGAGCTGTATGCAGTGATTCGTTATAAGAATGCTCAGGACGTAATCAGAATGACCTGAGCGAAACCTGGTTCCATTGTTGCTTTATCCGGCAACAATGGAATCAGGTTTTTTTTTGCTTTTTTTTGGTATGCCTTCGTCAGAAAGGGTCCCAGAATTAAACAGTGAGATGGCTGAAATGAAAGTAGAAAAAATACTCAGCAACAACGCTGTCCTGCTCTCCAACTCTAAGCAAGAAGAGATTGTGGCAATTGGGCGGGGTATTGGTTTTGGCAAAAAAGCGGGAGATGTGATCGACAATAGCCAGATTGAGAGTCAGTTTATCAAAAAATCAGAAGGTCTGGCTGATGTTCTTTCGCAATTATTGTCGGAAATTCCGCCGACGTATCTGGCCGTCACGCAGCAGATCATTAACCTGGCGCAACAGCGACTGGTTATTACTGTGCAGGATACTTTGTTTCTCTCATTAAGCGATCACATCAATTTTGCCATTCAGCGGCAAAGTAGTGGGCTGGCGATAAAGAATTTTCTCCTGTGGGATATTAAACGTTTTTATGCCCAGGAGTATTCCGTTGGACTTGAGGCATTACAACTTATTGAGAGCAGGCTAAACATCAGACTTCCGGAAGATGAAGCTGGATTTATTGCCCTGCATCTGGCGAATGCCAGAAATAGCAGTGATATGCAAAGTACGATGCAAAGTGCCACCATCATTAAGGATGTACTGACGATCCTGAAATACGATTTGAACCTGACCTATGACGAAGAATCTCTGGATTATCAGCGCTTTATTACCCATCTTAAATTCTTCGCACTGCGTCTGATGAACCGTAATACCATCGAACATGGTGATGAAAGTATTTATAAGGGGATTACCGATATGATGCCCGCTGCCTATGCTTGCGCGATGAAAATTCATGGCTATGTGGAAAGGAATTATCAATGCCAGCTCACCACCGATGAAGTGATGTTTTTGACTATCCATATTAATCGTCTGAGCGGTGGTTAACAGCAGCAATATAAGGAGAAAGCAGTAATGCAAATGAGATTTCCGGAAGGTTTTCTGTGGGGCGGCGCGATGGCCGCAAACCAGATTGAAGGTGCATGGAATGAAGGCGGAAAAGGTATTTCGACTTCAGACCTGCAACCACAGGGGATACATGGCAATGTCGTTGAACGCGATGGCACCAACGACTGTATCAAGGATGTCGCAATCGATTTTTATCACCGATATCCTGAAGATATTAAGCTGTTTGCCGAAATGGGCTTCAAAGTTTTACGCACCTCAATTGCCTGGGCGCGTATTTATCCGAATGGTGACGATGGCGAACCAAATGAAGAAGGGCTGGCTTTTTATGATCGTCTGTTTGATGAAATGGCGCATTATGGGATCCAACCGCTGATCACGCTTTCCCACTACGAAATGCCTTACGGGTTGGTCAAACACTACGATGGCTGGGGCAGTCGGGCAGTGATTGAGTTGTTCGAGCGTTATGCGCGTACAGTCTTCACCCGCTATCGGGAAAAAGTGAAATACTGGCTCACTTTTAATGAGATTAATATGGCATTGCATGCGCCATTTACTGGCGTCGGGCTGACAGGAGAACGAAGTCACCAGGAAATTTATCAGGCTATCCATCATCAACTGGTCGCCAGTGCGCGCGCAGTTAAAGCCTGCCATGAGATCATCCCGGATGCCAGAATCGGCAGTATGTTGTTGGGGGCAATACGTTATCCTGTTACCTGCAAACCGGATGATGTACTGAAGTCACAACGTGTTAATCGCGACTGGCTTTTCTTTGGTGATGTACAGGCCCGTGGCGCGTATCCAGCCTGGATTAAGCGATTTTTTCGCGATAATAATATTGAGTTGACCATGACAGCACAGGATTTGCAGGATCTTAAAGAAACGGTCGATTTTATCTCTTTCAGTTATTATATGAGTGGATGCGCTGCCGCGCAGCCGGAATTATATCAGAGCCCTCGTACGAATATTACCCGGATGATCCCTAACCCATATCTTGAGAGTTCCGAATGGGGATGGCAAATCGATCCACAGGGGCTGCGCTTCCTGCTTAATGAATTGCACGATCGTTTTCAGAAGCCATTGTTTATCGTAGAGAATGGGCTAGGGGCAAAAGATATACCCGCAGCAGACGGCTCAATTGAGGATGATTACCGCATTCAGTATTTGAAGGCTCACCTTGTGCAGGCCAGAGAGGCGATAGAAGATGGCGTGGAGTTGCTGGGTTATACCAGTTGGGGGCCAATTGACCTGGTAAGCGCCGGGACTGCGCAGATGTCGAAACGCTATGGTTTTATCTATGTCGATCGTGACGATGACGGAAACGGAACACTGGAACGCCGACGGAAGAAGAGTTTCTTTTGGTATCGTGATGTGATCCACACTAATGGCGCAAATCTGGCTGATTAATATCCAGTCGCAGCAAGAGGAACAAACCGTTTTTTATCGCGGTATAGATTTGACAACCCCAACATCATCTATACCGTCTCCTGCGGCTTTTTTGTTCCTTTTTATGTTCTCCTTCCGGGAAGGAGGAATGTCAGTGGTCTGTTTAATCATGTCGGAAGTTTTAGCTATCAGTAATAAAAAGCTGATAAGAGACGTCAAAAACGGGGAGACAGAGCGGAGTTGGAATAATAATGTTCCGAATTGACATACCTGATATTAATCAACAGGGCCTGATTTATCTCTGTTCTGCTTTCTGATTTTCTCGGCGATAAAATTTAGTGATAAGTTTCACAAATTAGTCAGTTGCAGTGGTAATTTTCAACAGAACTTGTTAAAAGTAGTTATCAGCTAAGGACGTAACCAGATAATTTCTGGGCGAGACCTGGATAAAGCAGTGTGTTTTCACACTGTTTTATCCAGGTTTTTTTTTGCTTTTTTTCCTGCTGGCCAGCAGAGATGGGCAATACAAAGGGTGGCCTGATTATTACTGTCGTTTGTGAAACGGGATGTCTCATTATGAATAGCAAAGTACTGGCAGAGGATATTCTGCAACGGGTGGGTGGAGAGAGTAATGTTGCAACGCTCGTGCATTGCGCGACGCGCCTGCGTTTCAAAATTGTCGATAACGGTAAAGTGAATCTGGCAGAACTCGAAATGCTGGACGGCGTCATCGCTGTGGTTAATGGGTCTGGTCAGTTACAGGTGGTGATTGGCAACCGCGTTCCGGAAGTTTTTCGCGCGTTTGGCGAAATATCCAGCCTATTGGATGACGGTAAAAAACAACCGGCTCAGCATGAGGAGAAAAATAAAGTCTCATTACTGGGGCGGTTAATTGACTTAGTTGCAGGGATCTTCACGCCGCTATTAGGTGCGATGGCGGCTGCGGGGGTGCTGAAGGGGGCTCTGGCTATTGTACTTGCCGCAGGATGGCTGAGTAATAAAGAGAGTACTTATATTATTTTGCATGCAGCATCTGACAGTATGTTTTATTTCCTGCCGATGTTGCTGGCAATAACGTCGGCGCGAAAGTTTGAAACCAATATATTTGTAGCCGTTTCTATCGCAGGGGCACTCATCTACCCCAGCGTTCAGGGGTTATTCGATGCAGGTCAGCCGGTGACATTCTTTGGCCTGCCGGTCGTCATGATGAAATATACCGGTACGGTGATCCCGGTAATCTTCAGCATCTGGCTGATGTCGATAATCGAGCGTTTTTTGAACCGGTATATTCATGAAAGTGTGCGCAATATTCTGACGCCGTTCTTCTTACTGACGTTGATGGTCCCTCTGACACTAATGACTATCGGGCCCGTTGGCATTTCAATCAGCCAATTTGTCGCCTCTCTCTTTGTGTCGATTTATAGCTTTAACCCGATTATTGCCAGTGCGCTGATGGCCGCAGCGTGGCAGGTACTGGTGATCTTCGGTGTGCACTGGGGTTTTGTGACAGTCTTTATCAACGATATTTCCGTGATGGGACACAGCTTTCTTAAAGCCGCTTCCAGCCCGTCTGTTTTTGCGCAAGCCGGGGCATTACTTGCAGTCATGCTGCGTACCAGAGACAAAAAACTGAAAGCTCTGGCGGGGAGTACATTTATTGCTTCATTGTTCGGCATTACCGAACCGGGGGTTTACGGTGTGACGTTGAAGCTTAAAAAACCCTTTATCTGCGCGGTGATTGCTGCAGCATTGGGTGGCGCAGTGGTGGGTTATGCCAAAAGCTCGGCTATTTCACTGGGCATGCCGGGGTTGCTGACTCTGCCAATTTTCTATGGTGAAGGTTTTGTTGGCTTCATTATCGGCTGTAGCATCGCCTTTATTGGCAGTCTGGCTCTGACATTAGTGGTAGGGTTCGATGATCCCGTCGCACCGCCAGTCGTTGCAGAAAGTGTGCCAGGTGAAAATCGCGCCATGTCACGCAAAACCCCGGCTGCAAAAGCGGTTTCGGCTGTTGCCGAGCAGATTACTGCCCCGGTTGCAGGCACCCTTGTCCCGCTAGCAGAGGTCGACGATAAGGTTTTTTCAGCAGGGATTGTTGGACCCGGCCTGGCCATTCTTCCGGACGAAGGGCGAATTTATGCCCCGGTAGATGGGGTCATTGCCAGCACTTTCGCCAGCGGTCATGCCATTGGCATTCGTTCAACGGCGGGGGCGGAAATATTAATTCATGTCGGGATTAATACCGTTCAGCTTGATGGGCAATATTTCGATATGCAGGTAAAAGAGGGCGATGAAGTGAAAAAGGGCCAGCTCCTGTTGATATTCGATCTAGATGAGATAAAACAGGCAGGCTATGACATCGTAACGCCGGTTATCATTACCAATAGTGAAGCCTGGGATGGGTTACAAATCAGCGACAGGACTCACATACTATCTGGAGATGCAGTGATGTCGCTGTCGCGGTAAATTTGCTGATGGTGGAATAATAGTGACCGCTGGCCATGATTATTATCATGGCCTGTTTTAACTATATTAATGCATAACTGATCTACCCTACAGGACGTAACTGATTTAATTCAGGCGAGACCTGCAACTGACGGATTCTTATCCGCCGGTTGCGGGTCTTTTTTGTTTTAAGGGGATTCAATATCGAGGGGAAATAATGAAGGTTAAGAACCAGATCTATAAAAAAACCATAATTACGGTAGCATTATTGACGTGTTACGCAGCCGGCGGGCAGGCGAAGACGCCAAAATTAACTATCGAGCAGCGTATGGAGGTGATGGAAGCGCAGCTGCGCGCAACACAGCAGAAACTACAAATGTACGAAGAAAGAGAGAAAGCGCAGCAGCATGCTGTTGCCGCATCCACAATATCTACTGCGCCTCAATCGGTTGCGACGACGCAGACTGCGGCTATAGCGCCAACTGCAGAACCGGAATTGTCTCCCGGGACGTTGAAAAGGATCAGCCAGTACGTACAGGATGACAGCGGCTTTAAATATTCCGGTTATTTCCGTTCCGGTTGGGCGACCACCACCAACGGTGGGCCTAAATCATGGGGCGTGGGGTCGCTGGGGCGTTTTGGTAACGAATATGATGGCTGGTATAACCTGGCGTTAAAAAAACGGGCATGGCGTGACGGGGATAAATCCGTCTGGGCAAACGTGCAATTCGAAGGTGATCTGGGGCTCACGCAGAGCAATGAGTCATTTGAGAAAGGAATGTCGGGCGGTGGAATGGGCAAACTCAGTAAGCTCTACGTGGAGGGGAACGGGCTGCTGCCGTTTGCTCCTGAAGCCTCAGTATGGGTAGGCAAACATACGCTGCCTCAGTATGAAATTCAGCTTCTGGACTGGAAAAGCAACCGGACTTCATCAGGTGCTGGCGTAGGGATAGAAAACTGGAAGCTACCGGTTGGCGCACTCAGCATGGCGCTGACGCGTAATGATGTAGATAACTACAGTACGGTTTGCGCGTCAGGCTCTTCCGCATGCAACGATACGACACAGGTGAACATTAATATTGCAGAAGTTCGTTATAAAAACCTGCCAGTAACCGATCATTCAACTCTGGAACTGGGAGCGAAATATGCCTTCGCTAACCAGACGAATGAACAGAAAAAAGCACAGGCGGATAATGACTATTATCAGGTGAAATCCTCCTGGCTCGGGCAGGCGATTTTGCGTACCCCGGTACTGGAAGGGGCAAATGAGTTAACACTGCAGATAGCCAACAATTCTCTGGCTAGCCAGTTTATGAATATCTCCAGCGCCAATCCTGATTTTGATTTCAATAGTTCTTACTATGGTATTCACCGTGGTGGAATCGGGTGGCGACTGGTGGATCAAGGAGAGGTTTATTTGGGAGAGAAAATCATCATGGCACATGCATTGGTATATGGCCGTGGTTACGATCTGTATTCACCCTATACCGGCGCGCATACTGATTTTAAAACCGCACGCGCGGTAATTCGCCCGTCATGGATCTGGAACAAAAACATGCAGACCGCCCTGGAACTAGGCTGGTTTACACAGGAAAATCGCACCAATAACACCTCGTTGAATGAGTCTGGCTATAAGGTGACATTGGCACAGGTATATAAAGTGGATACCAGTATCCTCAACTCCCGCCCCGAGTTACGTCTCTATAGTACTTATCTGAAAGCGCTGGAAAACGAGATTGATCATCAGAGATTTAATGACGATAAAAATTATCAGATAAGTTTTGGTGCGCAGGTCGAGGTGCTTTTCTGACTTGTACAGCAGAGACTGGGAGTTATTCTACTGGCACTGTCTGCCATTAATAAGCTGCGTTGATGGATAGTGACGCCATCAACGCAGAAAGATAACTATCCCTATTATATATCAGGCAGGGTGGATATTTTTAGTGTTTATAAAATATTGCGCCAGAATATCGCTAAGGTAAAATTTATCGCCTTTACGGTATATAGGCTATTATCTCTATTTCCACTAAAGCCTCTTTTGGCAGGCCAGAGACGGCTATGCAGGATCTCGCGGGTGGGTTTTTACCATTAAAAAATTTTTTATAGACCTCATTGAACTGTGGAAAGTGGGACATATCGGTAAGAAAACAGGTAGTTTTAATTACAGTATCCAGCGATGCATGACTTTTTTTTAGAATTTCCTCAATGTTTTTCAGTGATTGACAGGCTTGATTTTTATACCAGGCCTGGCTTTTCTCGCCACATGCAATGAGGCGATAAGACTTTTTAAAATGTGTCATGAGATCGACCTCCTGGGTTAATAGAGCCCTCACTCCATTGATCAAAAAACAATCCGTGATCTGAAACGCAAAAAGAAATATTGGTATTAAAAAATTACCTACGCCTTCACTCCGGTATTCCATCTCCCTTCGTAGCTTATTTAACATCATGAAATATAATGAATTGTGCAAATTTTGTCTGCTAAAAACGATGATGTTGCATGTAAATATATGATGGGATGAACGCTTTCCAGCAATCATCCGGGTGATCTGATCGCGCAGGGATCACAACATGACGAGTATCCCGATGTTCTGCTTTGTGGATGCATGTGGCACGGGTGGCACATCGTTGTCCGCCGGGGTGGCGTTCATAATGGGTAAAATCAGAAAAACAGCAAAAATGTGAACTGCATAAGGGATATTTTTCTGCTGGATTAAAATGAGAGCTATTTTTTTTTAACGGAGATTAGTTGCGATTTCTCCCGGTCGTTATGCTGCTAAGCAAGCAGGCAGATATGTGTAGCCAACCAGAAAGACAGTGATGCTGTCGGGAGCCAATGATGAAAGATATGAATTGTCATAATGATTCTGTAAATGAGGCTATTACGCTGATCGAAAAAGCCAAACAGGCTCAACGAATATTGAACATGTATCCTCAGGAGAAAATTGACTTTATTGTCGCAGGGATGATTGCGGCGGCGGAAGAAGCATCGGAACGGCTGGCGAAGATGGCCGTCTATGAAACCGGCTTCGGCAATGTAGAAGATAAAATGGTAAAAAATAGATTCGCTAGCACTACGCTTTACCAATACATCAAAGATCTGAAGACCGTTGGCGTTTTGAAAGAAGACCCGATGACCAGTACCGTTGAAATCGCGACACCAATGGGGGTGCTGGCAGCTCTGATTCCATCCACTAACCCGACATCAACGGCAATTTATAAAACGATTATTGCGATCAAATCGGCTAACGGGATTGTTCTTTCCCCCCATCCCTCTGCCCGAAATAGCATTATTGAAGCTGTAAATGTGGTGTATCAGGCAGCCCTTAAAGCGGGGGCCCCGGAAGGGATTATCGGTTGTATGACCCTTCTTTCCCTGGACGGTACGCAGGCACTGATGCGTCACCCGGATATTGCCATGATCCTTGCCACGGGCGGCGAAGCGATGGTTAAGGCAGCTTATAGTTCGGGAAACCCGGCTATCGGTGTTGGTCCCGGAAACTGCCCGGCATTTATTGATAAATCAGCCGATACAGAAGAGGCCATCAAGAAAATCTTTAAAAGTAAGACATTTGATAATGGCGTGATTTGTGCTTCTGAACAATCTATTGTGATTGAAAAATCTATTGAGGATCAGGTGAAACGTGCTATTGAAATTAATGACGGTTACCTCCTTTCACAACAGGAATCAGAAAAAATCAGCAAAATTCTCCTGCGTGACAATGGCTCGATGAATCCGGAAATTGTCGGTCGTACTGCTGGTTATATTGCGGATATGGCGGGTATCCAGATCCCGGGAGATGTCAGAGTATTAGTTTCACAGCAATTTTCCGTTTCTCATCAAAATCCTTATTCACGGGAAAAACTGGCTCCGGTTCTGGCTTTGTATGTCGAAGAAGATGCCGGGAATGCAATCGACCGTTGCGTTGAGCTACTGGAAAACGAAGGTAGCGGTCATACGGCATCAATTCATGCGCAAAATGCGCAGGTGATCCGTGAGTACGCTGCTCGGGTGCCGGTATCTCGTTGTTTGATTAATACGCCCAGTGCGCTGGGGGCGATCGGCGCGACGACAAAACTGGTGCCCGCGCTGACGCTGGGGTGCGGTGCCATCGGAGGAAGTTCGGTATCGGATAATATCGGCCCGGAGCACTTAATTAATATAAAAAGAGTCGCCTATGATGCAGAAAAATTAATGTTATTATAATTATCCAATTCTACTAAACATCATGAATATTGCTGCCATTTAAAATGGCAATAGCGGCTTTCGCTTAACTTTATGTTGCCTGAAATCAGGGTAGATATTATGCAGAGTACATTTTTCATGCCTCCCATTAATATGATGGGAGCGGGTTGTATCGCCAAAGCGGTTCAAAAAATTAGCGATTTTGGTATTCATAAATGTCTTATTGTTACGGACGTTTTTCTGAGTGAATCAGTGATGATGGGGCGGCTTAAAATGCTACTTAATCGACATGATGTCGATACCATCATTTTCCCAGGGGCCTTACCTAATCCGACTACAAGCAACGTCAAAGCGGGGCTTAATGTATTACTGGAGCATCATTGCGACGCGGTTGTCTCTTTTGGTGGTGGTTCACCCCATGATTGTGCAAAAGCGATTGCGTTGCTTGCTACTAATGGCGGTGAAATAGAAGATTATGAAGGTATTAATTGTTCAGAAAGAGAACAACTGCCTCTTTTCGCAATCAATACCACCGCCGGTACGGGATCAGAAATTACCCGATTCTGTATTATTACCGATGAGCAGCGGCATATCAAAATGGCTATTATCGACAAGAATGTTACCCCACTTATGTCGGTTAATGATCCAGAACTGATGCTGGATATGCCCAAATCGCTGACTGCCGCTACCGGTATGGATGCCTTAACCCATGCTATAGAAGCTTATATGTCAACATCGGCATTTCCCGTGACCGACGGACTGGCGCTGAAGGCGATTAATCTTATTCAGCAGAATCTGCGTACGACGGTCTTTCAGGGAGATAATTTACCAGCACGTGAAAATATGGCCATTGCGCAATTTATGGCTGGAATGGCGTTTAACTCCGCATCCCTTGGCTATGTGCACGCGATTGCTCACCAGCTTGGGGGTTTTTACAATCTGCCGCATGGCGTATGTAATGCTATTTTGCTGCCACATGTTCAGCGGTTTAATGCCGGGCTTCCCGCGGTCGCGCAGCGTTTAATGGATATCGCTAACGCGATGGGACTTAAACTATCCGTAGATCACGTGCGTAATGTCGACATAACCCTGGCGGCAATTAAACAACTCTCTTCTGATATTGGTATTCCGGGAGGGTTAGCAGAATTAGGTGTTAAAGAGCAGGATTTCGATATCCTCGCCGAGAATACGCTTGCGGATTCCTGTAGCTTAACTAACCCCAGAATAGCAACAAAACAGCAAATTAAAGAAATATTGTCTGCCGCTATGTGAAAATATTCATCGTATCAGGGCCTGCCACTAAATATGGGTTGATATGGGAGAGATGAGATCGCTACGGTCATTATCTCTGGAGTGATGGTTAATAAAAGAGTTTATTATGCCTAAGATAATTATTCTGATCCCGATCGACCAGGAAGCGGGATTAACCAGCGTGAGCCTTGGTCTGTTGCGGGCAATTGAGCAACAGCGCATGACCTGTGCTTATTTTCGGCCTGTCGCACAGGAGACCCGGGATGTCATACCTGGCAATATGGCCAGCATGCTGGTTGGATTAAACAGTAGTGCACATGTTATAGCGTCCTTTTCAGTCGCACATCTGAATCATGCTCTGCGCAGCGAACAACTTAATCTATTTCTGGAAGAGGTTATCTATCGTATTGAAAATCATGCTGAGGCGCAGACGGCTGATATTATCCTTGTTGAAGGCATCTATCCGGCTGACCATTTTCCTGGGGCCTACCAGATAAATGAGGCACTGGCGAAAACATCAGGCGCGGATGTGATTCTGGTTGCGTCTCAGGGCGGAGAAAGAATTATTGATATTAAGACGCGTGTTGAATGGGCGTGTGCCGCGATGCGTGGGTTAAAATCGCAAATTTCCGGGATTATCATCAATAGATATATTGTGCCGGATGATGAGGAGGGGGGTATCGGGCCTTTACAGGCCACGACGCTTCGTTATCCGGTGAATACCAGACATGATCACGTGATGCAGGTGCTGAGGGACTGCGCGCTGCCCATTATAGGCTGCATTCCGGCATGTAAAGAGCTGACGCTATTGCGGGCTGTTGATGTCGCCCGCGGGCTCGACGCATCAATAATTAATCCCGGCGATATGATGACTCGCCGGATACGTGAGACTGTTTTTTGCGGCCATGCGCTTTCGCATGTGATTGACTATTATCGCCCCGGCACATTGCTGGTCACGACCACAGATCGTCTGGATATTATTGCTTCCGTCTCGCTGGCCGCTATGGCAGGGATTGAATTTGGCGCACTGTTATTGCTGGGCGAAACTCACTTGTCTGTCAATATGGAAAGCTTGTGCCGCAAAGCGATGAAAAGTGGCTTGCCAGTGCTGGGTATTAAAAAAGAGAGCTGGCAGGTGTCGCAAAAACTTGCGGAGATAGGGATGGGACTGCCAGTGGATGATAGCGTCAGGATCAGAAATACCAGCCATTATATCGCCGGTTATATTGACTGCGACTGGCTGGCGCGGTTGAAGCATACGCCTGACCGACGCCTGCCGCTGACCCCGTCTCTCTTTCGTTATCGCATAGCAGAAATGGCCCGTCAGACGGTGCAGCGAATTATCCTGCCGGAAGGGGAAGAAATCCACACGATTCAGGCGGCGACGATTTGCGCTGAAAGGGGGCTGGCGACCTGTATTTTACTCGGTAAACCTGAACGGGTGCGCCGGATTGCCGAGCAGTCGCGATGTAAAATAAGTAAAAGTATTATTATTATCGATCCTGACAGCATCAGGGAAAAATATCTTGACCGTCTGGTGGCGTTACGTGCAGGAAAAGGCATGGATGAGGTAAAAGCCCGGGAAAAGTTAATGGACCCCAACTATCTTGGAACGATGATGCTGGAAAATGGCGATGCCGATGGTCTGGTATCTGGTGCCGGGCATACGACCGCCATGACGCTGACGCCCCCACTGCAGATCATTAAAACTGCGCCTGGGGTGTCGGGCGTCTCTTCAGTCTTTTTTATGTTACTGCCGGATCGTGTCCTGGTATACGGGGATTGTGCGGTTAATCCCTGTCCAGATGCCCAACAGCTTGCTGATATTGCCATACAATCGGCACAAACCGCCCGAATATTCGGTATTGAGCCGAGAGTGGCCATGATCTCCTGGTCCACAGGCGAGTCCGGGCAGGGAAGTAGCGTCGATAAAGTCAGGGAAGCCACGCGTATCGCCAGACGGAAAAGCCCCGGGTTGGTGATTGATGGCCCGTTACAATATGACGCGGCGGTGGTACGAAGTGTTGCGATGGCTAAAGCGCCTTGCTCACCGGTGGCTGGCAATGCCACTGTCCTCATCTTTCCCGACTTGAATACCGGGAATACGGCTTATAAAGCAGTGCAGCGCTCGGCAGATGTCGTTGCAATGGGTCCCGTCTTACAGGGAATGCGTAAGCCAGTCAACGATCTTTCTCGCGGGGCGCTGGTGGACGATATCGTTTATACCATTGCGCTGACCGCTATTCAGGCACAACAGGTAGATAAGGTCGCCCGGGAAACGACCCTGACCGTCAGTGGCGAATGCATTCAATCGTTGTGATTGGCGCTCCGCTATTCTTCAGGTTAATTTATTTGCTGGCGAATAGCGGAAGAATTTCTGGTTTTGTTAATTGATATTGTTTAGGTGTAATACCATATTCTTGTTTGAAAATTTTAATATAGTGAGAGATGTTTTCAAAACCTAACTCATAGGCAGTATCCGTCACAGACATTTTCTGTAAATACTCAAGGGATTTTCTTAGGCGAAGTTTTTTTATATAGTCTCTGGGCGTCAGTAAAGTGATGGTTTTAAATTTTTGACTGAATAATGACAGCGACATATCGACACTCTCGGCGATTTCAGAAATTGACATCCGATTACCCTCTGAAGAGTTCATAATACGAATCGCTTTATTTATCGGATGTTTCTGGTGATGGTGAATGATTTCATGACATCCTTTTATCTTAATTAATTCATAGATGATCTCCTGGCTGGTCAGCCCGAGCAAAAAGTCGATGTTAACATCCTCTTCGATGATGATTTGCTGCGTTCTGCGATGTAGCGAGCAGAGCCGGTCGGTTAACGTCTCCAGCCGGAAGGCCGAATAAGAGATCTCCTGGACCGCGTCAATTCTAAGTATGTCAGATACTTTCTGGTATACCTCATCAATGATCTCATCATTAAATTCATAAACCAGGGCTTTGGTATATTCTGTCATTGACATGAATACGGTGGAATGCGGCGGCAGGAGAACAAATTGTTTATGGTTATAAACGAATCGCTCAGAGTTATTAATGCTGACTTCTTTGCTACCCTGGATAATCGTACAGAGCCGTGCTGAATCATAAGAGCGATACTCATCGCTAAAATTCTTTGGCAGGTCATAATAAAGTAAATTGACATTACTGGTTGGCAATGAAAACTGTGTTTCATCGGTTCGATTGAAGCTTTGAATTCTGAACACGATCCCTGCCTCCTGTTCCTGAAACGATATCAATCAGTATTACTGAAATACCGAAGAAATAAAACATTCCGTTAAAGAGTATAGCAGCGAATGATTAAAAGTAGCTATCATCTTCGGCGATCGTTGGCTACCTTTTTTCGCCGGATGACAGGTATGTCCGGGAATCAGTCATCGTTTTTTACATTGTCGGATAAATCAATAAAGCCGTGCCGGCATAAACTGTGAGAGATTCGATGGGGCACTGGCCCTGCGGACTTCCAGATGTACGGCCGTGTATGGTGACTCAGTGCTTGCTCTATAGCGCCTGTGAGCATAAACAAGGAGGGAGGAAAATTCAGTTTCAGCAGGCAGTAAACCCGGCGAATACTACTATTCGCTACCAGAAATAGTTAATTATATAACAAAATGGTTATTTTTAATTATCATCTTGTTCTTGCAGATGAAATCTTTGCGCATTATTTCGATATTGTTGCGGCGGAATACCGGTATATTTTTTGAATGCATGATAAAAACGGCTGCTGGAATCAAAACCTGATGCGAACATGATGTCCAGAATAGGTTTATCTGTATCACTGAGAAGCGCTCGCGCATGATTAACTCGCATAATTGTAATGTACTGTTTAATCGTGAGTTGCATAACACGCTGAAATATACCCATCGTATAATTAGGGTTTAATCTAACATGGTTTGCAATTTCGTTAATGCAAACTGGACGATGGTAGTTGTGGGAGATATATTCTAACATTTGACTTACATAAAACTGTGCATGCCCTGAAATTTTGTTATTATGCACCTTTGAAATTTTATTTACTGAAACAGGAGTCCATCCGGACAAGCAAAATCTTTTTAACATTATTGTCATTTCATCTATGGCCAGTTGTCGTATCTGCCCGTCTTCGCTGTTGATCTCCCGTTGCCATCTACGAATTTCGAATTTGCCAATTTGTTGTGCAAAACGAGATTTGATGACGCGTCCATGAGTGATATTGTTTATCAACTCCCGGTCTAATGGCCACAATAAAAAAAGATGCATGGGAATATTAAATATCGCCATGTTTCTGCAGTTTTCTATCTTCGTTAGCTGATGTGGGATGCATGCCCAGAATAAAGTAATATAGCCTTGCTTCATTCGGACAGTTTCGTTGTTAAATAAATACTCAACGTCGCCATCAAAGGGAATATTGACTTCAAGTTGTCCATGCCAATGGCTTGATGGCATTATATGGGGAGGGCGCATTTCTATATACATACGCTGGTAATCAGAGTTAAGTGATAAAGGGCTACAGGCTACCGTTTCCGTACTTTGGCGTGAATATGGATCGCCAGTCAGTTGCGGCGCTATCGTTACCTT
The DNA here is from genome assembly GCF_009825425.1 of Klebsiella sp. Lac1. Classification (NCBI taxonomy): domain Bacteria; kingdom Pseudomonadati; phylum Pseudomonadota; class Gammaproteobacteria; order Enterobacterales; family Enterobacteriaceae; genus Klebsiella; species Klebsiella sp. Lac1. The sequence continues at coordinate 2,570,753 of NZ_VJZJ01000001.1, read as the reverse complement.
CATCTCTCCCCCCCTCCTTCACTGGTTACAATCGTCCGGTTCAAGCTTGTTAAGCTGATAGCTTAACTTAACTCTGAAACACTTTTCTCCATTTTTTTTTATCTCTATTCCCGGAAACTCAGATTTTTTCTTAGCAGATGCGAGTTCTTACTTTCCGGGAATAATATGACCGTATGGTGGAAGGAATGAGGCACTGCCAGTGGCATTATGTGATCGTTTAATTCTGCTAAGAGGGATATCGAAATGTCTGTACCAAAAATTACCTTTATCGGCGCCGGTTCGACAGTGTTTGTTAAAAACATACTGGGTGACGTTTTTCAGCGTCCGGCGCTGAAATCTGCGCATGTCGCGCTGATGGATATTGATCCTACGCGACTGGAAGAGTCACACATTGTTGTTCGCAAACTGATGAGTTCTGTTGGCGCTGATGGGAAAATCAGTTGCCACACAGATCAGAAAACGGCGCTGAAAGACGCGGATTTTGTCGTCGTCGCTTTTCAGATTGGCGGCTACGAACCTTGTACTGTGACAGATTTCGACGTCTGTAAACGTCATGGGCTGGAACAGACTATCGCAGATACTCTTGGCCCTGGCGGTATTATGCGCGCCCTGCGTACCATTCCACATTTGTGGCAAATTTGCGAAGACATGACTGAGGTCTGTCCTCACGCCACTATGTTGAACTACGTTAACCCGATGGCAATGAATACCTGGGCGGTGTATGCCCGTTATCCGCATATCAAACAGGTTGGGTTATGCCACTCGGTGCAAGGTACTGCGGAGGAGTTGGCCAGAGATCTCGACCTCGATCCGGGCTTGTTACGCTACCGCTGCGCGGGCATCAACCATATGGCATTCTATTTATCTTTAGAGAAAAAGCAGGCGGATGGTAGTTATGTCAGCCTCTACCCGGATTTGCTCCAGGCCTACGCTGACAAGCGTGTACCGAAGCCGAATATGCATGGCAACCCTCGCTGTCAGAATATCGTGCGTTATGAGATGTTCAAAAAACTCGGTTATTTCGTTACCGAATCCTCCGAACATTTCGCCGAATATACACCGTGGTTTATCAAACCCGGGCGTGAAGATTTGATTGAGCGCTATCAGGTGCCACTTGATGAATACCCGAAACGTTGCATTGAACAGCGGGAAAACTGGCAGAAGGAGTTGGAAGAGTATAAAACCGCCGCGCGCATTAATATTAAGCCATCAAGAGAATACGCCAGCACCATCATGAATGCTATCTGGACCGGTGAGCCGAGCGTTATTTATGGAAACGTGCGCAACAATGGGTTGATCGACAATCTGCCGCAAGGATGCTGCGTAGAGGTGCCATGTCTTGTCGATTCCAATGGTATTCAGCCGACTAAAGTCGGGAGCCTGCCCGCGCATCTTGCTGCAATGATGCTCACTAACATAAATGTACAGACGCTTATTACCGAAGCGATTCTCACGGAAAACCATGAATATATTTACTATGCCGCGATGATGGATCCGCATACTGCCGCCGTACTGGGTATTGATGAAATCTACGCACTTATAGATGATTTGATCGAAAGTCATGGCGATTGGCTACCTGCCTGGGCACAACAACATATTGCTGCCTGCTAACTCACCTGGTCAGCTTATCAGGAAGGCTGACCATATATAAAAATATAGCAAATGGAGACGCTGGTAACAGCGACTGTACCCTATGAGTGTGTCAATAAAAACAAAGTTGAGTTACGGGTTTGGTGCTTTTGGTAAGGATTTCGCGATCATTATCGTTTATATGTATCTGATGTATTACTATACCGATGTAGTTGGTCTGTCGGCAGGTATGGTTGGCTCGTTGTTTCTGGTCGCCCGCATCCTTGATGCACTAGCCGACCCTATTATGGGCTGGATCGTAGACTGTACCCGCTCGCGCTGGGGTAAGTTCAAGCCATGGATTTTAATTGGCACCCTGACCAATTCTGTTGTGCTGTTTATGCTATTCAGTGCCCATCACTTTACAGGTATTGCTCAGCTTGTATGGGTATGGGCAACGTACCTGCTGTGGGGGTTTACCTACACCATTATGGATGTACCATTCTGGTCTCTGGTTCCCACCATTACTCTGGATAAACGGGAACGTGAACAACTGGTCCCCTGGCCGCGCTTTTTTGCCAGCGTAGCCAGTTTTGTTACAGCCGGAATAACTTTACCGTTTGTTAATATGGTAGGGGGAACTGACCGGGGATATGGATTCCAGATGTTTACGCTAGTTTTAATTGCATTTTTTATTGTATCAACCATTGTTACATTGAGAAATGTTCACGAAGTTTATTCTTCTGATAACAGTACAACCGGAGGGGCAGAGCGTACTAATCTAAAACAGATATTAGGTCTTATTTTTAAGAATGATCAGTTAACCTGTATGCTGGTTATGGCATTAGCTTATAATATCGCTTCTAATATTATTCAGGGGTTTGCTATTTATTATTTTAGCTACGTGATGAATAATGCAGATCTTTTCCCCTGGTATATGTCATATGCTGGAGTAGCAAACCTTATTACCTTAATATTTTTCCCTCAACTGGTTAAAAAGTTCTCGCGCCGGATATTGTGGGCCTGTGCATCAATCACGCCTATCCTGAGTTGCGGAATATTGTTATGGATTACCATCACGGCTCATCAATTGATATCCTTGATTTTCATTGCTGGCATTATGCTTAATATTGGTACGGCTCTCTTTTGGGTATTGCAGGTTATCATGGTAGCTGACACTGTGGATTATGGTGAATTCAAACTCAAGATTCGCAGCGAAAGCATTGCCTATTCAGTTCAGACAATGGTAGTTAAAGCGGGGGCCGCATTTGCTGGTTTCATTGTCAGCTTTGTTCTTTCTGTCATTGGCTATGTCCCCAGAGTGACACAGTCAGCATCTACAGTTTATGGCATGCAGATTATTATGATCCTGTTACCCGCGATTTTTTTTGCAATAACCTTAGTCTTTTACTTTAAATTTTACAGGCTGAATGGGGATTTTCTGAGGAAAATAAATATCACTCTGCTGGATAAATACCACACGTCGAACTGATAGATTATCCTGGATAACTATATTCAAGTTATTAAGCTAAAGCCTTGAATGATATTTTTATACATGGCTAATTTTTAGTAATGTACCATATAATTTAAGTTGAAGGGATAATTATGGATGAAATAAAGAAAGTTACAGTGATAATGTCGATAGTTTTTGCACTTTACAGTAGCCAGGTGTTCAGCGCCGGCCCCTGGGTGGAAGGGCGCGAATCATACTGGACTGCTACAAATCAGCACGAGCTGGCATTTCGCGGGGGGTATGATTTTGATAATAGCGCTGGCGTCATGTTGACTAACGCTTATAACACCGGAACATATGATCAGCTTAAACATAGTTGGAATGAACTTGAAGGGTGGTATCCTTTCTGGTCCTCTGCAGATTTTGCCGTAATGGGCGGGGGAATAGTCAATGAGAATACGGAGGGATCGGGAGGTGCAGCCTATTTTGATTTTAGATATTTTGCTTCTCAAAAACTAAATTTTGTTCTGCGAACCCGATACAATTACCGTAATTATGATTCCATGACAATTGACGGTGGTGAACAGGAAAATAATACCGGTGAATTTCACATCGGTGTGAGCTATATTATTGATCCTGACTGGAGTTATTATATTGAACCCACTTATATTCAACAGGCGGCCAATTTTCACTCCGATAACGATCGGACTTATCACTGGGAGGTTAATAATGTACTGACCTATACTGGATTTCACCACTGGGTGCCATATCTGGAAGCGGGTTGGATGGATCGGGTTGTGTCTGAAAACGCCGAGAATTATCGTTTCCGTATCGGACTGAGGTACAACTTCTGACTGAAAATAAATCTGCGGTCCGGAAGTGCTCCGGTTGCACTGAATTCAGGCTATTAGATAAGTGCGTCAAAAATCCAACCTACCCGCATGGATGATTTCACGAAGGGGTGCCCGACTGAGGTAAAGGTAGATCCCATCCGGCGCGGTAGTAGTTTTCACGCTAACCTTTTGAATCAAAATCAGATAATGATTTATGCGAAGGTATGAAAGCAAAAAGCCCGCTTAAGTTTCCTTAAGCGGGCTTCTTAAATATGGCTCCTCTGACTGGGATCGCCTTTGCCAGTAACTGGCTAATAAATAAGCTAAACCTGAATCCCCAATCTGTCAAGACCACCAGAATGACCACCAATCGAATCTGATTACATAAAACTGATTTGAGCAGTCTTGTGCATTAAGTGATCTTTACTATTGTCATATCTACAAGGGTTGTGTTGATCCTGTCCCCGTAGTGGAACTTACAACCTGAGTAAAAAACCTGGCAGTCTGCTTTGTGCCAGGCACCCATTCAGCAGAAATGCTCAGACTATCGGACTCGCAATCACATCTTACTGTAAAAAAAGTAGCAATTTACCTTCTGTTACATATATATAGTTAATTGATTTTTAATATGTATTTTCTATCAGCAGACGTAAGTCTGATAGCCGTGCCCTGTAACCTTGCACACTGCTACTTTGATGAAATGAATGAGGTTAGTGCTGGTATCCCACTTCTCCATATCGCTGACAGTGCGCTTGAAGCCCTACCAGTAGAGGCAGGTAAAGTCGCAATACTTGCTACCGAGCCAACGCATGAAGCCGGTTTTTATCAGCAACGGATAAGAGATTCAGGCAGAGAGGGATTGATTCGCAGGAGCTTCGTTCCACAACCACATCGTTAATTGGGTTAGTAAAAGCAAAAGGCTTCAGGGACCCGGAAGTTCAGGCCAGATGGCATAATTTAATGTCGATGGTGGGGAGCACTCAGGCCGATGCTGTTCTTATTGCATGTACAGATCTTAGCCCACTGATATCGAGGAATTCTTTTAACTTTGCCATCGTGGATACCGCGACAAGCCTCTCCCGGGCGACAATAAGGCACTACAGACGACTGATTGAGGAAAAAAATGATTCTGGTGCGGCACGTTAACTGGTTCATATTCAGTGATTATTGATCCTCGTTAAAATTTATTGTATTACACCATCAGGTGTTTTAGCGCTGCGAAACACGCTACGGCTACGTTCTCGCGGTGTGATGTGCTGATTATGGCCATAAAAAAGTCATACATCGTTTAATTCAGCACGCAATAACGTTTCAAACGCATTACGTGAGTGATGAAGGTCTATTCTGCTATTTTTTATAAAGTAATTTTGTACGGGAAATAACTCGTTAAAAGTATACCCCCTGATATTACCTGTTCTTTTGAACTGCTCAAAAAAGCCAGCAGGTACCAGCGAGACACCGGCTCCGGAGCTGACACATCCAAGAATAGTTCCGTAGCTTGCAATGCTGGTGATATCGACCGTGACCTGATGCTGATTGACCCAACGCTCCAGGGCGTGTCGGTAAGGACACCCGTGCGGCCACATATAAATCCGTTTACCTTTCAGGTCCTGAGGGGCAGAGATCTTTCCCGTAAAAGGAGAGGTAATCAATACCAGTGATTCCTGGTGGGCATTCACATAAGTGATATCCGGATGGTCATCCTTTGTCGCGATGACAGCGCAATCGAGTTTATGCCCGGCGACATCACTGACTAACTGTTGCCATGTCCCTGTACTGAACTGTACCTGGACTGCAGGATAATTCTGGTGGAATTTTGAGAGAACCATCGGTAGACGTCCTGTTGCCGCAGATTCAATCGCTCCGATCCGCAGGATCCCGGCAGGTTCTGATGAGGGTTCAAGTGCCCGGCGGGCTTCCTGGCAGTAAGTCAGTATTTTGCTGGCGTACTCAAGCAGTATTTCTCCCGAAGGTGTGATGACCAGACCGCGCCCCTTGCGGATAAAAAGAGAAACACCCAGTTCCGTTTCCAGGAGCTTGATTCTGTTTGTGATATTTGAGGGAACGCAGTGCAGTCTTTCGGATGCTCTGGCGATGCTACCCTGCTCGGCGACGGTTTTAAACATTTTCAGCTGAGATAAATCCATCCCTTCACACCTCACTAAAAGTGAATAAATAACTCACTATAAGTCAGTTGTAGTGAGTTAATCAATCCTCCTACAATGCCTGGAGCAGGTGGAATCAGACATTATTTTTTAAATGCCGCAATGAAAACCGAAAATAGTTAATTTTTCATCCATTTACCAATGAATGGCTCAGGAGTCTTTAAATACTTTCAGTCCGCGAATAACAGAGGTGAATTTATGACTTCCTTATCTTTGCAATGCTGTGATGACATATCGAAAAAATCTTATTCTATGCAGGAACTGGGTGAGATATTCATCGATGGTTTGCCTGAACATATCGCAATGTTAAAAATTCCTGGTCGTTGGATTGCCGGAGATGTTCGCAGGTCACCCGTGCCCGCACATATTGATCATGTCAAAGACATTCAGAATATGATGTACAAAGTTCTTTGTCATGAGATAACTCAGGAGGCGCAGGCTTATGCAGAAGGGACTTTTCTTGCCTTTCTGAGAAAGGATAAAGTTGATCCCGGTGTCCTCAGCTTCTTTAATGGCTGGAATGAAACGCACAAAACGACAAGCCTGGTATCCGGAAAAATAATCATGCGCCTGTCCGCTGATGCACTTTATATTTCACATGAAGATCAGGCTATCTATCATAACGTTCTGGCTCATATGCATGAAGTAACAAAAGATGACTTTGGACTTGGCCAGAAGGGGCATGACGGAATGTATAAATACATGACAAATGCTTTCAGGGCTGCAGCCTGGGTTGATGATCAATATAAAATCAATGGGTGTAATGAATTCTCTGATTTCCTCTACAATACTGGCATTGCAAAACATAAGTCTGCAATGCGTTCTCCTCAACATCTGCAGTCTGTCATGGATGCCATGATGGTCTCTGTCGCTTCTGAACTCTGGAACGGGCGCGAATACAATTTTCTTGCCCAGTTTATAGAGAGGAAATTATTGTCCTTCAATGCATCGTTAAATGAGGACACTAAAACTTTGCGTAACGCCAAAGGTTACGTCATGGGCCATGCCGGGGAGGTGGAAAACAGACATGGCTTGCATGCGCTGGCCGCGTTACAGGCCTTTGGCCGTATCGCGGGGCTGTCATTCGATACAGAACGACTTAAACATGCCATGCTTGATTATAACAGGAGAGTTGGCGTCGCTTTTTCTGCATTACAAAACGTTCTGACTCACTGAAATATGGAACTGGCTATCCTATTGTTCGTTGCCTGTTATGGGGCAGGTAATGATGCCTCAGGTGTTACAAGAGAAATAAATTTAAAATATGTCTTTGTTGCTTTTGTGGGAGACTGTAATAAGTTATGAATATTGATATTTCTCTTTTTGCACTGGGAGGCTTCGCTTTCTGTGGTGGTCTGATCGATGCTGCTGTTGGTGGCGGAGGGCTTGTTCAAATTCCTGCTCTTATTCATGCTCTACCTGGATCCAGTCTGGCAACGATTTTTGGTACCAACAAACTGGCAGTTCTGCTCGGGAACGCATTTTCTGTCTCAGGGTATCTCCGCCGGGTAAAGATTATATGGAAGCTCATTATTCCAGTAATGGGCGCTGCATTTGTTTTTTCATTCGCTGGCGCATACACGGTCTCTCTTATACCAAGAGAGTTTATGGAATATCTGGTTTTTGTCGTCCTTATTATTATGGCAGTTTATACATTCATAAAAAAAGATCTGGGACGACTACATGCTGATATCAGGATTGGTCTGAAAGAGATGCTGTTGGGGATAGTGTTAGGCGCTTTTATCGGATTCTATGATGGCATATTCGGAGCAGGCAGCGGAAGTCTTTTATTGTTTGCCTTTGTTAAATGTTTTGGCTTTGATTTTCTGAATGCTTCTGCATCAGCCAAATTAATAAACCTTGGGACTTTTACTGCTGCATTGCTTTTTTTTGTACCGTCAGGGAACGTGTTGTGGATAACCGGAGGTATAGTCGGTATTTGTAATGTTGCAGGGGCAATTACGGGCGTATTTTTAGCCTTGCGGTATGGCAGTGGGTTTATCAGAGTTTTTTTCCTGATACTATTACTGTTTCTCATCGGACGAATGGGGATTTCCATTCTCTGAGGCAGTCTGAAAGTAATTTTTCAGACTGTACAGGTTTTTTGATTAAAATTTATAATGGAGATGAAAACCCAGCCGCTTCCAGCACAATATCCTCTATAGATAATACGGGTTCAGGTGTGGTTTCCCAGAATTGTTTTTTTATTGTACGCCATTCTTCATCTGCCATAAATTCTGCCCATGAGTTGTTCATGGCCGTTTGGTCTGTCCATGAAAGCAGGTATATAAACCGGAGTCTGGCACTTTCACCAGATAACCACATAGCCAGTATATTAAAACCATACTTATCTCTCATGATTCTGGCCGCGTGTTTTTCAAATCTTGCCAGAAATTCATCACGTAAATCCGGGTTTATTGTATAAAGACGAAGCTGATTAATCATTGTACCTGTCCTCGTTATTCTGCATTTGCCTGTACCGGGAATCGGGGCGACAGCACGTGACATCAGGACCTGATGCAACAGACTGCAATCAGATGAACTCAGCCCGGATTGTGCGATCTGATCAATCGCCAAATCAAACCAATCACCAACCAAACTGAGCGATGCCGATCATAGCACCCATTCCCCGTGACGAACGACGCCTGATGCAGAAAGCAATCCATAAAACGCACGATAAAAATTATGCCCGCAGGCTGACTGCCATGCTGATGCAGCATCGGGATGACCGTGTCAGCAACGTTATTCGCTCCTGATGGCTCATCTGACGCTCAACCGCATCCTGTGACCAGAGACCTGTTTCTATCAAGGCACTACAGACCATTGCCCGAAATCCGTGGCCGCAGACATCCTCTTTAGTATTATATTCCATCAGCCGCAGCGCCTTATTAACCGTATTTCACTCATTGGTCTGGATGGATTACGGATGCTGGGGAATGATAGGCACCTAAGCCGATGTGGGATTCTTTACCATTAATACGATATTTGAGATACCAGAGACGTGAACCGCCAGGATTGACTAAAAGGTACAGGCTATGACAATCGGAAACTTTGAAAGGTTTAGCGGATGGTTTTAAGCTGCGGGTTTTAGTGTCGTTCAGAGACATATGGTGGTCACTCCATTACCGAACTGACCTGTCCCCGAATTTGACCACCCGTTTTTCCCGATGCAGAGGCAAAAATCAAATGCGCCGGAAGCATTGCCACATTCGCCTGTTGAATCAACATCCTGCCGATGCTGAAAAGCAAAAAGCCCGCTTAAGTTTCCTTAAGCGGGCTTCTTAAATATGGCTCCTCTGACTGGACTCGAACCAGTGACATACGGATTAACAGTCCGCCGTTCTACCGACTGAACTACAGAGGAATCGTGTGAACGGGGCGCATATTAACGGCGGCGCATGGCCTTGTCAAAGACAGAATCACCGGAATGTGTTTGATTGCTGACAATTTCAGCAGTGGGGGTGCGCTTGCGCGATTTTCCATCAATACGCACCGTTATGGTGCGGGTATACCTCTAATGGGGCATAGCGTAATCCGCTTACCGGGCAAATAAATCCTCCATTGCTATCAGAATCGCTTATCACGCCGCCTGGCGCGGCCTTTGCACCGATGCGAAAAAACTGGCAAGCAAATTGCAAAACCTCTGTAACTCAATAGCCAGCGTTGGTACTGGCTTTCCTTACAGGAGGCAAAATGAACTTAAGACGACTGAAGTATTTTGTAAAAATCGTCGATATCGGCAGTCTGACCCAGGCTGCTGAAGTCTTGCACATCGCACAACCGGCGCTGAGCCAGCAGGTGGCGACCCTGGAAGGCGAACTGGACCAGCAGCTGCTGATTCGGACAAAGCGCGGCGTGACGCCGACCGAAGCCGGGAAGATACTCTATACCCATGCGCGCACCATCCTGCGCCAGTGCGAGCAGGCGCAGCTGGCGGTAAATAACGTGGGTCATACGCTCAGCGGCCAGGTCTCGATTGGCCTTGCGCCGGGGACCGCGGCTTCTGCCATTACCATGCCGCTGCTGCAGACGGTCCGCAATGAGCTGCCTGAAGTGATGGTCTACCTGCAGGAAAGTAGCGGAACAGTCCTTAACGATAAACTGCTCAGCGGCCAGCTGGATATGGCCGTGCTTTACGAGCGCTCGCCGGTCGCTGGTATCATCAGCCAGCCTCTGCTGAAAGAAGATCTTTATCTGGTCGGAACCCGCGATTGCCCAGGCCAGAGCGTCGATCTGACCGCGGTGGCGGAGATGAACCTGTTCCTGCCGCGTGATTACAGCGCAGTCCGTGCGCGCGTGACGGAAGCCTTCACGCTGCGTCGTTTGTCGGCGAAGATTATCGGCGAAATCGAATCCATTACGACGCTAACTGCGGCGATCGCCAGCGGAATGGGCGTCACCGTACTGCCAGAATCCGCCGCGCGTTCGCTGTGTGGGGCGGCCAACGGCTGGATGGCGCGGATCAGTACGCCTTCGATGAGCCTGTCCTTATCTCTGAACATGTCGGCGAAAGGCAGCCTGTCGCCGCAGGCGCAGGCGGTGAAAGAGATTTTACTTTCGCTGGTGAGTCGTCCATCGCTGGAAAATCGTGAATTGTTGCTGGTGAGTTAATCTATATTCCTGAAAGGAATAAGTTGCTGGTTTTTATTATTTGTTAGTAAGGACAACAGACTTTAACAATAGTGCATATGTTATGTCTGATAGCCCGGAGGAAAGGGTGAATTTCCAGCAACTAAAAATTATTCGTGAGGCGGCCCGTCAGGATTACAACCTGACGGAAGTCGCAAATATGCTTTACACATCGCAATCGGGCGTGAGTCGTCATATTCGTGAACTGGAAGAAGAGCTGGGGATCGAGATCTTCATCCGCCGCGGTAAGCGTCTGCTGGGGATGACGGAGCCGGGAAAAGCGCTCTTATCCATTGCGGAACGTATCCTCAATGAAGCCAGCAATGTCCGCCGTCTGGCCGACTTGTTTACCAACGATGCGTCCGGCGTGCTCACGATTGCGACGACCCATACCCAGGCGCGCTATAGTCTGCCGCCGGTAATCAAAGCTTTCCGCGAGCTCTTTTCCGATGTGCGGCTGGAACTGATTCAGGGAACCCCCCAGGAGATTGAAGCGCTGTTGCATAACGGTGGCGCGGATATCGGTATCGCCAGTGAACGCCTGAGTAACGATCCGACGCTGGTGGCCTTTCCCTGGTTCCGCTGGCATCACAGCCTGCTGGTGCCGAAAGACCACCCGCTGGTACAAACTACCCCTTTAACTCTGGAAGCCATTTCTCGCTGGCCATTGATTACCTATCGACAGGGCATCACCGGACGCTCGCGTATTGATGAAGCCTTTAATCGTAAAGGGCTGATGCCGGATATTGTCCTTAGCGCACAGGACTCCGATGTCATTAAAACCTATGTTGAGCTCGGGCTTGGCGTCGGGCTGGTGGCGGAGCAATCGGGCGATGCCCGGGAATCAGACACCTTTACCCGCCTCGAAACCCGGCACCTTTTCGATGCCAATACCGTCTGGTTAGGGCTAAAACGCGGGCAGTTGCAACGCAATTATGTCTGGCGGTTTATCGAGTTGTGCAATGCCGGACTGTCGCTGGATGAGATTAAACGCCAGGCCATGGAACCGGAAGAAGTGGCGATTGATTATCAGATCTAACACATTATCGCGGTGGCGGATAAAGGAACTGCGCTCCGCTGCCACGAGGCGGTGAGAAAAACGCTATAATGCACTCACGATTGTCGCGACTGAGGAAGGGAAATAAATGGTGCGGCGTGTGAAATGGTTGTGCTCTCTTTTCATTATTCTCTCAAGCCAGAGTGCGCTGGCTGTCAGTTATCCGCTGCCGCCGGAAGGAAGCCGCCTGGTGGGAAGCCCACAGCTGATTACCGTACCGCATAACAATACTCAACCGCTGGAGACCTTTGCGGCGCAATACGGGCAGGGGCTGAGCAACATGCTGGAAGCGAACCCCGGCGTTGACGTCTTTCTTCCGAGGTCGGGCAGCACGCTGGTTATCCCGCAGCAGCTGATTTTGCCTGCCACGGTTCGCGAAGGCATTGTGGTCAACGTGGCGGAAATGCGCCTCTATTACTACCCGCCGGAAGGAAATAGCGTTGAAGTTTTGCCGATTGGCATCGGCCAGGCGGGGCGTGAAACGCCGCGCAACTGGGTCACGGCCGTAGAACGTAAGCAGGAAGCGCCGACCTGGACGCCAACGGCCAATACGCGGCGTGAATATGCCCGCAGAGGCGAGAGTCTGCCGGCGTTTGTTCCGGCCGGGCCGGATAATCCGATGGGACTGTACGCGATTTATATCGGCAGGCTGTACGCGATTCATGGCACCAATGCCAATTTTGGTATCGGGCTGCGCGTCAGTCAGGGGTGCATTCGCTTGCGTAATGACGATATCAAATATCTGTTCGACAATGTCCCGGTTGGCACCCGCGTGCAGATTATCGATCAGCCGGTGAAGTTTACCGAAGAGCCGGACGGTAGCCGCTGGGTTGAAGTGCATGAGCCACTGTCGCGTAACCGTGCAGAATACGAATCTGACAGAAAAGTACCGTTACCCATGACCACCGGCATGCAGGAGTTTGTAAAAGGAACAGGCGTCAATGTGCTTCGGGCGGAACAGGCCCTTGAACGACGCTCCGGAATGCCGGTCAATATCAGCGAGGCCGGAACGCCAGGCCATATCGGCAGCTAGCGTCGCGCGGCTGTCACCCATTGAGGTGAGATCAAAGCAGAAGAGCAAGAAGCCCGCTTAAGTTTCCTTAAGTGGGCTTCTTAAACAGGGTTCCTCTGTCCGGTATCGTCTCTGCCGCTAACGGGCTGAACGGTGAGCGAAACGAAAATCGGCAGCAAAACCCATCGCAGTAAAAATACAAGCAAAACCTGACTTCGCCAGCATACCCTTTCAAAGCAGGGAATATTCTTATTTCGCCGGGAGGAATCATGATGGCAGACGCCTTATATCCCGATTTTTTTCAGGAATGGGGAGGCGCTTTCGTGTGAGAGCGACGGGCGGTGCTTTCAGGAAAGATAAAAAATCCTGATTGGTTTGTTTTGTTCTGTAATGGCCAGATCATTGATCTGGATCAATACATGTAAAAGTAAGCATGAAAATCAATCACCTTAATGATGATTATTTATAAAATTATCTTAATGAAATCTGAATTAATAATTCTATTAATTGCCATATGAAATATAACAACAATAACTATATTCTTGATGATTTGTTTTACCTATCAAATATCGAGTATCCGTCGGGGCTTTGTTGAATAAATCAGATTTCGGGTAAGTCTCCCCCGTAGCGGGTTGTGTTTTCAGGCAATACGCACGCTTTCAGGCATACCTGCTTTCGTCATTTTGTTCAGCGCTCGTACCAGGGCCATAGCCTCCGCAACCTGACCATCGTAGTCACGCAGCGTCAGTGAACCCCCGAACAGCTGTTTTACCCGGTACATCGCCGTTTCCGCTATCGAGCGACGGTTGTAATCTGTTGTCCATTTCCACCGCGCATTACTCCCGGTCATTCGCTGATTAGCCACTGCACGGTTACGGTCTGCATATTCACCGGGCCAGTAACCCGCACCTTTTCGGGGAGGGATAAGCGCGCTGATTTTCTTACGCCGCAGTTCATCGTGACAGAGCCGGGTGTCGTAAGCGCCGTCTGCCGATGCTGCCCTGATTTTTCTGTGAGTCTGCCGGATAAGACCCGGGAAGGCTTCTGAGTCCGTCACATTGTTCAGCGACAGGTCAGCGCAGATGATTTCATGTGTTTTACTGTCAACGGCGAGATGCAGCTTACGCCAGATACGGCGGCGTTCCTGGCCATGCTTTTTGACTTTCCACTCGCCTTCACCGAAGACCTTCAGCCCGGTGGAATCAATTACCAGGTGTGCGATTTCACCCCGGGTGGGCGTTTTGAAACTGACATTAACCGACTTTGCCCGCCTGCTGACACAGCTGTAATCCGGGCAGCGTAGCGGAACGTTCATCAGAGAAAAAATGGAATCAATAAAGCCCTGCGCAGCGCGCAGGGTCAGCCTGAATACGCGTTTAATGACCAGCACAGTCGTGATGGCAAGGTCAGAATAGCGCTGAGGTCTGCCTCGTGAAGAAGGTGTTGCTGACTCATACCAGGCCTGAATAGCTTCATCATCCAGCCAGAAAGTTATGGAGCCACGGTTGATGAGGGCTTTATTGTAGGTGGGCCAGTTGGTGATTTTGAACTTTTGCTTTGCCACGGAACGGTCTGCGTTGTCGGGAAGATACGTGATCTGATCCTTCAACTCAGCAAAAGTTCGATTTATTCAACAAAGCCATCCGTCGGTTAAAAACAGTTAGTCCGCCTGTTGATGGTGTGATTATACTGAGATTGTTTTAATATTTATTAAGCGAAATATCTGTTGTGTTTTTTTTATTTGCCAAATGACAGATGAAGTGTAATTGCGTATTGCACTGTGATTTTTTGCTTGTCAGATGACAGCGCAGGGTAAATGCATAGCAATTTGTATTAATGATAACTGTATTAGTGTTAGTGGTATTGTTTTCATCTGTTCATCGTGAGTCATGTTGTATCAGGATGTCCTGTAATCCGTTATCTGAACAATAAAATAATCTCTGACGGGATTGTTGTACGTAACGGATTATTGCAATTCCTGAATTTTACCCGGAGCTTTGACGTAAACGTATGCATAACCGTTACATAATAAATGGAACCGTTGAGTTTCATCCGGCAACCAGTACGTTGCGCGATCTTAATAATCATGACAATGTTATTATCTTAAATTCACCGGCCAGTCGGTGTTTATTGCTGCTTATTGAACGGATTGGCAGTATCGTCACCCAGCAAGAGTTTCTGGATATTGTCTGGACAAAATGTGGTATGCAGGTATCCACTAATACATTTTATCAAAATATTTCTATTCTGCGTAAAGGCCTTAAAAAAACGGGCCTTGATGAAGAGCTGGTTGTGACGATTTCGCGAGTGGGGTTAACACTGGCCAGCGGTGTATATATTAAAAAATTAACCTCTGAACAGCAGGTTGAAACCAGCCCTATGCCTTCTCACAGTCTCTCTTTTGCTGAGACTCAGTTGGAGAAGAAACTTAAAACGCAACCTCCGCCGTCATCTGAGGATGATGTCGACGCGCTGATAACCCATAAAGAAGAGGTACTCCTCCCGGAACGCCAGGACACAGAGAGAAAAACAGAATGTCGTCGCCGGTTGCCAGGCATAATAGTTGGCGCACTGCTGTCGATTATTCTTCTTCTGGCAGGATATATCGCGGTGAGTCGTTATGCTGAAGGGCAAAACCAGTACTTTTCTCACTACGATTTCCTGAGAACCATCGAGGGTTGTCACATCTATCTCTCGGACGGCATCACCACTGATAAAGAGCGTTCTACCGCTCTCAGAAGAGCCAGCCAGTTCCTGGATAACTGCACAAATTATCCATGGGTATATGTTACCCGTTTTCCTATGCTGCCGAGAACCTCCGTTATTCGCTGTGACAGGCAGATGAACGAACCGAACAGCTGTATTTCTGATTATTTTTTTGAGGTCCAGTAAGTGAGAACCAGCCGTATATTGAAGGTACTGCTGCCGGTATTAGCGATAGCGACTGCCGCGGTGTCTATTTATTCATTATGGAATAAAAATCGACTCGACGAATTCTCCTGTGTTGCCAGCTTTTCTCAGCATTATGAGAATGAAAATATTGATGTTTCCCTGCGCTTTATGTTTAACGGCAAGGCTGGGGTGGTGAGTATTAATGGCCGTGCACAATCTGATGCGAAGAAGGTTTTTAACCGGAAGATATCGTTTTCCATGCGCAGACATCAGTACATCTATTATCTGACATCAGAGAAGAATCTTAAGTTTCCGGATGATAATGTGGATGATGGCTGGTTGAGTCAGTACGAGCCTGATTTTTTCGTTTACCCGGATAAGAGCCTTCATATTCGGATAAACCAACAAAAAAGTGGCAACTATCTCTTTATGATCTCAGTGCTTCCTACCTATATCTGTAATGTCGCTGACTAATCATGCGTTTCAGAAAAGAAAAAGGTGCAGAATGATCTGCACCTTGTGGTTAATCGGCAAATCAGGCAGCCCGCATGAAATCCCCGTTGCTGACGTTGTTAGCAAACTGGAGCACGGTAGAAGTCACGGCATTCGGGTCATCCCAGCCCACCACGGCGCCACCGATGGCACCAGCTACGACGCCAATCAGGCCGCCGCCAATCATGCCTACCAGCTGGCCGATGGAGCCAACGCCGAGGAGACCGCCGCCGTCACCGCCGTGCATGCCGCCAATGATCGCACCAGCGCATCCTGCTGCGGTGGCGCCCAGAATAGCGCTGGTCAGAGAGCTAAAAAGACCTGCCCCGGAGACAGCATCAATTTCCATTACATTTAATTCGCGCATTTGGTTCTTCCTTTAGTTAACTATAAAGCGTCGTTACAGAAATATCCCGGCATTCATTTTTGCCGTCATTTCTGATGTATTGATTATGCCCATGGCATATATGTAAATAAATAGAATTACTTCTATTTTACCTTTCCTGGTTACCGGTTTTTGTAATTTTAAAATCGTTGCGGCTAATGTAAGAGCGGCAACGGGGGAGATCAGGTATTTAAAATGAATCGTTTCACACAGCGTTGAAGTCGGCCAATTTCGTTTTCCATGCTCTCTTTATCCGGATATACGCTGGTAAAATTGATAATATCCTGTCCGGCGATGCAGGATGCGAAGGTAACCTGCCAGACACGTTGCCCGCTAGCGGATACGAAGGTAAAGACAACTTCTATTGTTTCACCAAATGCATCGTCGCCTTGCCACTTATCCATTTTCACAAAATTAAATTGCTTAAATATTTTTTGCGCGTTGTCTAACTGTAAAGACATCTGTTCCGCAAAAGACCAGCCGGGCATCATGCGGTCGCGATTGATGGTGATTTGCTGGCCATGGCGGAAGGAGATGATATTAACCGCCTGGTTTCTAATCTCTTCTTCAAAATCTACGGTTCCTTCAAGGCATACTAAATGGTTGCTCATACTGTCTCCTGAATGTAAGACGATGGAGTGGCGAAGGGGTGGGAGAGACCCCATTTTTAATCACCAGTCAGCCTGCAGGGCTGCCTGAGAATGTTTGATGGCATGGATAAAATCGCGCTTTGCCACTTCAATGACGCCGTGGCGATGGATCTCAATAATACGGTCAGCGCTTAATATGGTTTCCGGACGGTGCGCAATAATAATCCGGGTGACATTCATCTGCCTGATGGCGTCATTGATGGCGCTTTCACGGGCTATATCCAGGTGGCTGGTCGCTTCATCAAGAATCAGCAGACGTGGGTTTCGATACAGTGCCCGCGCGAGAATAACGCGTTGTATTTGCCCACCAGAGAGGGAGGATCCCATATCGCCGACCATACTGTTGTAACCCATGGGCATCGCCATGATGTCATCGTGAATCTGCGCGATTCTGGCCACCTTTTCCACCCGCAGTCGATCGAGGCTGGCATCAAAGAAGCTGATGTTATCGATAATCGAACCGGCAAAGAGCTGGTCGGTTTGCATCACGCTGCCGATCAGGTCGCGGTAGAGCGTCATCCCGAGTTTGCCGTGGTCGATGCCGTTGATACAGATGCTGCCGTTCCCTGGCTTAAGTAAGCCTAACAGGAGTTTTGCCAGCGTCGTTTTACCCTGCCCGGAAGGGCCGATAATGGCTACCGATTCGCCGGCCGCGATCTCCAGATTAAAGCCCGTGAAAATTTCTGCATCGGTAGCGGAGTAGCGAAACGAGAGCTGATTGACGGCCAGATGCACCGATCCTTCCTGCTCAGGCAGCGCGACGCTGCTTGCCAGGTCCGCTTCTTTTTCGCTCAGCACAATGTCCGAGAGGCGTTCGCCATGCAAACGCAGCATTTTGAAGTCAATCAGCGCATTAATCAGACCGGCAGATCGCGAAATAAACTGGTCGGAAAAGCTGATAAAGGCGACCAGCATCCCGCTGGTAAAGTTGCCATCCAGCACCTGTGCGGCGGCCAGCCAGATCAGTACGATTTTACCGGTGCCTGAAATGATGCTTTGTAACGTACTGAAACCAATAGAGAGTTTTTGGGTGGTAATGCCTTTGTTGGTGGATTGTACGGTCTCATTGGTAAAGGTTGAAACGCGCAAATCCTGTTTGTTGTTGAGCTTGATCGCCTGAACCCCGCGAATGGACTCCAGCAGTTGCGACTGTGCCTGCGCCGAAGCCAGCAGCTGGTCTTCGCTTGCCTGACGAAAAGGTTCGAATGAGATCCAGCGGATTAGCGCATAGAGCAGGAACAGGCCAATAACGATAAAGGTCAGGGTGGCATT
The DNA here is from genome assembly GCF_009825425.1 of Klebsiella sp. Lac1. NCBI lineage: Bacteria > Pseudomonadati > Pseudomonadota > Gammaproteobacteria > Enterobacterales > Enterobacteriaceae > Klebsiella > Klebsiella sp. Lac1. Next base: position 2,552,344 of record NZ_VJZJ01000001.1, on the reverse strand, counting down.
GTAGGCAAAAATCACGCCCAGGGTGACCATAGCCATGATGCCGTCGAAGATGGAGGAGATAAACCGGCCGGTCAGCGTGCTTTGTATATTCGCGATGGAGCCAAAGCGTGACAGGATGTCGCCCACGTGGCGATCTTCAAAATAGCTCAGCGGCAAACCCAGCAGGTGAGCGCACAGATTGCTGGACCACTGCACGCTCAGCATACTGGAGAACCAGGTCGTCACCCAGCTGCGCAGCGCGCCAATCAGATTCTGGAACAGCGTAATAAAAATAAACGCGACGCCAAGCAGCGTCAGCAAATCCCGGTCAGCGGAGACCAGCACCTGGTCAATGACCCACTGCATATAAAAGGGCGTAATGATGCCGAAGAACTCGAGCGCCAGAGAGAGCAGCGCCACCTGAATAAATGCCGAACCGATACCCGAGACGTTACGGATAAGACTCAGCATCGAGATCGATTTTTTCTCATCCTTGCGCTCAAAGGTGGCGGCAGGATAGAGTTCCAGCGCCACGCCGGTGAAGGATCGTGATACCTCATCCATCGCCACCTTACGCACGCCGCGCGCCGGGTCGTGGATAGCGATGGTATTTTTGTTGATGCTTTTCAACACCACGAAATGGTTCATATCCCAGTGCAGGATGCAGGGCAGCTTCAGCTTATTGAGTTCATCCAGTTCGAGGCGGACCGCGCGGCAGCCCATATCTAACTTTTGCGTAAAAGACATCACATCGGCCAGCGTGCTGCCTTTTTGCGATGAGGGAAAACGATGACGCAGGGACACCATATCTATCTGATGGCCGTAATAGCCCGCGATCATCCCGACGCAGGTCAGCCCGCATTCCGCGGCCTGAGTTTGTCGCAGGACGGGGAGTTTATGGCGAAACGACAAATTAAGTTTATGAAAGAGATCCATGATCACCTGAGTTAGCATTTGAAATTATAAAGAGGTCATTTTGCCAAGCGCATTAAGCGGCTCGAGAACCCATTCGTAGATACGGCGCTTATCGACGATAAAATCCGCATCGAGCGCGCTACCGGGACGCAGGGCGAACTGTTTGCCGTAGGCTTGCACCGACTGGCTATCGAGCGTGACCTTGACCTGATAAAGCGGCTCCTGAATCTGGGTATTGCCGGTGAGGCTGGCGACCTCCTGAGGTGACAGAGGGGATGTCGAGATTTCACTGACCGCGCCAGAGTGCTGCCCAAATTTTTGCCAGGGAAAGGATTCATAGCGCAGCACCACCCGCTGACCGCTCTGGATAAAACCGATGGCCCGGCTGCTGAGCAGGATCCTTGCCTGTAGATGAGCGTTGTCCGGGAGGAGCATGGCGATAGTTTGCCCGGCGCTGACTATCTGCCCCGGCTTCACCAGCACGGCGCTTACCGTCCCCTGTTCCGGCGCGCGCAGATCCACCGACCGGCGTGATTCGTTTTCCATCATCGATTGCGTGATATCCGACAGCTTTTGCTGCAGGTCATTCTTTTGCTGAAAGTAGGTAAGAGGCTGCTCACGCAGCTGCTGGCGTGTTTGCGCGTGCTGTTGCCTGATTTCAATACGTTGGCGGGCAACGTCCTGTAATCGTACTTTGGCATCCAGCAGTTCACTCTCCTGCTGTTCGACCTGGGTATTAGAGGCGTAGCCTTCGGCGCGCATTGCCGTCATTTTGTCGACCTGCTTTTGGCTCAGCGCAATTTGCCGCTGACGCTGGCGATAAATGGTATCCAGCTCCGTCGTTTGTTGCGCCAGCAGGCTGCTTCTTTCTTGTAAGGACTTCAACGCTTCAACATTTCGTTGTTCGAGGTTGGTTAACTGTTGAGTCACCCCCTGGGACTGGATCTCAAGCTGTCTGGCTATCGCCTCGCGCGTCTGGCCATAGCGCGCGGTAGAGATTTCGGAAGAGACCGTGGCAATACGTTCGCCTTTTTTTATCCCACGACCTTCGCGGACGGGGAGGGCGGTAACGGTGCCAGCCGTCATGGCGGTAATGGTCATAATGCCGGTTTCCGGGGTCAGTACCCCTTTCGCCGTTTCACGTTTGGTGTAGCTTCCGAGGCTGCAAAAACCGACCAGCGCGATCGTCAGGGCGCATACCATCGCCACGATCAGCCAGCGGAAGGGGGGGCAGTAAAGTGCAACCGGACCTAACACTTTGGTTTTGTTCGCATCCAGTGATTCTTTACGAAATAAGTCGTGATTCATTGTCGAAAGCTCCGGTTACGTGGCACGGCAATCAAGACTGCGCATCGCGGCGTAATCCAGCGTTCCAGTGGCTGATTTTAGATTGACTATCGACTGAATCAGCGCGTTCTGAGTTTGAGCAAGGTCCTGAATAGCCCGGTAATATTCATTTTCTGCATTAAATTCGTCGATCAGTGTCCGCTGGCCGATTTCCCGTCCATAGCGGGTTGAGGTCAACCGCTTACCTGCCGAGCCGATCGCCCGCTGGTAGGCTTTAATCAGCGACCGGGCGTTTCGTACCCCCGATATCGCCTGTAAGGTCTGCTGTTCCGCTTTGCGACGCGCATCAATCAGCAGATCTTTGCTTTGTTCAAAGCGATGGGCCGCTTCCAGACTCTGTGAAATGTGGCTTCCGCCGGCGAACAGGGGGATGGCGATATTGATGCCAATGGTGGTGTTGTCTGTTTTGGCGGTGGTGCCGAACAGGTCGTCAAGTACGTTACTGCCTTCCGCCCGGCTCCAGTTTTTGCCATAACCGGCCTGCAGGGTCACGACCGGCAGATGGTTGGCCGTGGCCGTAACCAGATCGGCTTCGCTGCCTTTAATGGCTTGCAGGGCGGCGAGCACCTCAAGATTGCTCGCCGCCGCCGTGCGTTTTAATTGCTCCGGATTCATGTCGTCAGCGTAGCGAACGCAGTCCAGCCTCCGATCGGCAATGTCCTGAGCATCCAGACCGGTCAACTGATGAAAAACCACTCTGGCATCATTAAGCGTGTTTTCAGCTGCCAGTTCATCAGCGACCGCTTTGTCATAATTAGCCTGCGCCTCCGCTTCATCCAGCCGCGTTCCGTCGCCTAACTTCAACGATTTTTGTACCTGTTGCAGCCGCGCATCAAACGCGGTAAGGATTTTGCGCTGGGTTTCGAGGACGCTGCGCTGATACACCACGCTGTAATAAGCCGTTACCACATCAGCGATCATTTTTTGCTGCGCGATCAGGTAATTCACATCGGCCAAATCGCTGATGACCACGGTTTTACGCCAGTTGGCATATCTGGCGACGTCAAAAACAGGCTGTGTCAGATTAAAACTGTAATTATGCCGGGTGACGCCCGCCGAATAGGCGGCGTCCGGCTGGTCGGCTTTATTCCAGGCGGCGTTGAGGGTGACGACCGGCAGTAATCCGGCAAATCCCTGATATTTCTTTTGTCCATCTGCGTCATGCACTCTGCGTGCCGCATTAAATTCTGCGTTATAAGCACTGGCTGCAAGCAGGGCCTGCTGAAGCGACAGCGCGCAAGCATTCCCGCACCACAATAATCCGACGGTAAGCGAAATAAGTATTTTGTTAAACATGGTGTTCCACGGGACTTAGTGATTAAAAAAGGTGTTCTGATGTAAAAAACGGCGTAATTCACTTTCGTTTGTGAGATGGAGCTTATCCATCGCTTTACGCTTCTGCGTCGAGACGGTACTCATCGCACGGCATTTTTTTGAGGCTATTTGTGACAGCGAATAACCCTGATTGATCAGATTGAGAACTTCCCACTCTTTGGTGGTCAGTTCATCCGATGGGTGTTGCAAAAGTTCTCTAATAGTCTGTGATACATAAGGTTCTGCGTGTGGGGAGGCGATTGCGCTCATCAATGCCTTCAGCAATTCATGCGGAGTATCATGGGGGCTTATCAGAATATTCATTCCTGAATGCACCATTTTCCTCAGCAACATCGGCTTCATATTTTGTGCAAAGAGCACTGTCACCATCTGCTGGTGGGGGCAAATAACGGAAAGCATCTTTCTGATTTCCGTTTCGTGGAAAAAACCATCGAAGAGGCAGGATGAATTAATCATCAGAATATCTATTTTATTATTTTCAACCGCGCTTAACAGAGTGTTCAGATCGGGTAAATGATGTAGCGTTAAATAGCGTGTCGGGAGTTCACGCTGCAAACAGGTGGTGATGAGGTCATAGGTCATGAAATACTTATGAAAGTAGGTAATGTTAAGCGTCATGTTTTGCATGGGAGACTATAATTGTGTCGAATTTAGGCTTTGTTGAATAAATCAGATTTCGGGTAAGTCTCCCCCGTAGCGGGTTGTGTTTTCAGGCAATACGCACGCTTTCAGGCATACCTGCTTTCGTCATTTTGTTCAGCGCTCGTACCAGGGCCATAGCCTCCGCAACCTGACCATCGTAGTCACGCAGCGTCAGTGAACCCCCGAACAGCTGTTTTACCCGGTACATCGCCGTTTCCGCTATCGAGCGACGGTTGTAATCTGTTGTCCATTTCCACCGCGCATTACTCCCGGTCATTCGCTGATTAGCCACTGCACGGTTACGGTCTGCATATTCACCGGGCCAGTAACCCGCACCTTTTCGGGGAGGGATAAGCGCGCTGATTTTCTTACGCCGCAGTTCATCGTGACAGAGCCGGGTGTCGTAAGCGCCGTCTGCCGATGCTGCCCTGATTTTTCTGTGAGTCTGCCGGATAAGACCCGGGAAGGCTTCTGAGTCCGTCACATTGTTCAGCGACAGGTCAGCGCAGATGATTTCATGTGTTTTACTGTCAACGGCGAGATGCAGCTTACGCCAGATACGGCGGCGTTCCTGGCCATGCTTTTTGACTTTCCACTCGCCTTCACCGAAGACCTTCAGCCCGGTGGAATCAATTACCAGGTGTGCGATTTCACCCCGGGTGGGCGTTTTGAAACTGACATTAACCGACTTTGCCCGCCTGCTGACACAGCTGTAATCCGGGCAGCGTAGCGGAACGTTCATCAGAGAAAAAATGGAATCAATAAAGCCCTGCGCAGCGCGCAGGGTCAGCCTGAATACGCGTTTAATGACCAGCACAGTCGTGATGGCAAGGTCAGAATAGCGCTGAGGTCTGCCTCGTGAAGAAGGTGTTGCTGACTCATACCAGGCCTGAATAGCTTCATCATCCAGCCAGAAAGTTATGGAGCCACGGTTGATGAGGGCTTTATTGTAGGTGGGCCAGTTGGTGATTTTGAACTTTTGCTTTGCCACGGAACGGTCTGCGTTGTCGGGAAGATACGTGATCTGATCCTTCAACTCAGCAAAAGTTCGATTTATTCAACAAAGCCTCGAATTTAATAAACCGTGTTACATCGCCTCTGCGCTTCTCCCCCGGCCATCGCGAGTGGGCGGGGGAGAAGGGCTTAACTTCATAATTGGCGCGTATAAGAGATTTGTTTGCCGTAATCATCGATGATTGACCAGGTCAACAGCCCGGAAGCGCTCGCAGGCGAAAGCGGGACAGTGGTGGAAGCGCCGGGCGCAATCATCATGGTGGTCAGCTGTTTTTCTCCCAGACGTAGCTCTCCTAACGTCATGTTGTAGGGCGTAGGGTTGGTAATCAGCAGCGACCGGCTTGTGCTGCTGTGCTCTTTCAGCGTAAATACCAGCGACTCGCCGATATGCTCATCCGGCGCTTTCAGTCCCGCAGGGCGGACAAAAACCTTTAAACGGATGCGCAGAGGCAAAACGATTTTTTTACCCTTTGTGTCGTCAGATTGCGTGTTCGGCGGGATCTGATAGATATTCAGCCAGTACACGCGCTCGCGGCCGGCCGCAATTTCCTGACGCGAGGAGAGCATGACGCGCAGATTGCGGGACTCCCCCGGCTCCAGCTTAAACAGCGGCGGCACCACAACCAGAGGCGTATTGATACTCTCCGGCAGAGCCAGCGGATCGTTATCATCGCTCCAGACCTGCACCAGCGCCGGCGCTCTTTCTGAATTCACCAGCACCAGCGTCTCGGCGAGGCTATTTTCATTAAACACCAGCCGGCTTTGCGTGCTGTTGACCACCGCGCCTGCGTAGCCGGCACTCAGCAAGAGCGTCATTATCAGCACAGGCTTACTGAAGACTGACAAAAATCTGTGCTTGCGCATTGACCGACCCTGCCGTTACTGGTAATCCCGGAAGCTTCTCAAGAGAGGCGGTGAATAATCCGCTATATTGAATGCCACCACTTGCACCCGTCATCGCGGCGCTGTCGGGCAGCAAATCGGTAAAGCCGTACCAGCCTGCGGCATTGCCTGTTCCGGTGGTGGTATTGGAGGACAGCAGAGTGAGCGGTGTACTCTCTCCCGCTTTATAAATGCGGATGCCGACGCCTGAAGCCACGCCGGTTGTTCCGTAGTTATTGTCCAGTAAATGGCTGATGCCGCCAGACGCGTTTTTCAGCCCCAGCGTATCGGCCTGGGCAAGCGCCGTGGGCTGGGTGACCAGGAACCCCATGGCCACGGGGGGCTTGGTGATGTTTGTTACCGTCCCGGATGTCGCGCCGGCATCGCATTTAAGCGTGACATTAAAATTGTTGGTGCTGGTCATGCTGGCGTTGAGTTCATCCACCCCGATAGGGGGGAGGGTAACAATCTGATCAAAATCACTGACTATGCAGGTCTCGCCGTGGATGACGGTGTTAACCCCATGTCTCATTCCCCATACCGCCACTATGTCTACCGCAGTAGCTGAGGGGCTAGTTCCCACATCCCCCACGGAGGGGCTGACCGCACCGAAAACCGGTTTAAAGCGCACGGTAGCTTGCGCCTGGTTCATGGTGTTTAATGTGTTACGTGACTCAGCATATGCGAGACCGCCATTTTCGTTGGTTTTAAGCAACTCAAAGGTGATATTGCTGAATGCGGAAGCTGGAACATAGATAGAGGAACCGACGATAAAATATTCCGTAGGAGATAATTTACGTTCCTGCCAAACCCTGGTGTAATACAACCCTGATTTCTGATTCAGAATACGAAAAGCGACATTTTTTGCCGGCGTAAGATACCCGCCTTCAACATCACTGACCGACATCCCGCCATAAAAGTTTAAGTTGCCAACCGTGGCGTACATTTCATAGAGCGAATCCGCATCGGACAAAGGGCATTTGTATAAGATTTGATTCGGCGCATAGGGAGCGTGTAGACCGGAACTAATAACGTCTACGTTTGCCGTGGCTAGCTGCGTACCGGGAGGGGCCATTGTTACCGACCCCGTTCCGATACTGAGTACCCCGAAGTTAATAGGGGCATTATCACCATTCGTTGTCAGGGAGAAGGCGGTGTAGCCCATATTGGCAACTTCCTGAGGAATCGCGTTGTTTCCATTGCCGATTGAGGACACTCTGCGACACTCCGCCTGAGCCCAGGGGGTGCTGGTTATCAGGAGTGCGGCAATCAGGCCGTGTTTTAACTGAATGACTGGAAATTTCATGTGTTATCTCACTGTACGCAGATACCATTTAAATGGATGAAGTTATTGCCTGATGCTTGATTCCGTGCGGGCATCTGGTAATTGACGCGGCAGGTTTGCTTGTTGTCCCAGCGAATAAATAAGGTTCCGGAGGCATCAGGCAGGCGCGCGTAGACCTGTCCATTCTGGCCGGCCATTCCGAGGTTTTTCCCATCCCGGTCCTGAACCTCCGCGCCCATCGGTACCGGAGAGCCATCGGGCATCATGACCGCGATCAGGGCAGGGGTACCGCCAAGAGTATTGAACGCCACTTTCGGCACCGCGCCCCGCACCGGGACCACGCGTACGTTTCCGCCTTCCAGCTCGACGTTCTGGTCCAGGGAATTACCGTCAATGCTGATGGTGTTGTAGCGGTACGGCGCCAGAGAAGGCGCAATCCCATAGCCGAAGACATCAATTCTGGCTCCCTGCGCATTGTTAATTCGCGCGCCGCTGGCGCCTTTGGCTTCAACCAGAGCAAAGGTATCGCTGGCATACGGACCGTAGGTTACGCCACCGCTGTGCAGCGCCAGGGTACCTGCGGTTCCCAGCCCCAGCTGGTGATCTTTACCGCTGTGAGCATAGGAGGCGCGCATTGTTCCTGAGCGGGTACGCTCCTGCACATTCACGCCCCAGCGCATGGTATGGCTTCGGCCCTGTTCCAGTTCGGTGTACTTGTCATGATTGGCGTACAGGGAATAGGTGAAATCATTTTCTTCACCTGCGGAACCGGAAAGCGTTGTCATCGCCGTTCGGGTATTTTTGTTCTTCGTCATGTCGAACGACACGTTTGAGCGAGAGTCACGCCAGTCAAGCGGAATGGAAAAACCGATGGAAATGACGTTCTCGGTATATTTCTGATAACGACTGGAATCATATTCAGCGTCATTGACGCTATGGATATAATTTGTGTTACTCCAGCTGGAACGCTGCCTGCCGACGTTGATGTTGTAGCTGAGTTTTTTCCACATGTTGTTGTAGGACAGCTGTAGCTCGGTGATGCGCGAACGGTTGTTGTAATAGTCGGTGCTGCTGCCGCTGAGCGAGAAAGTACCGTAGTCGTCCATGTTCTGGCTTAACGTCGCGGTAAAGCGGTTACGTTGCTTAAGCGTGTCGGAGTAATAATTATCACCGTGCTGTTGCTGGCGCCGCACGCCCAGAACATCCTGGAGATCGCGGTATCCGGCGGTGGAATAGCGGTAAGCTGCCAGCACTATATTGGTGTTGCTCGGGAAGGTTTTGCTGTATGACGCCTCGGCCCGCCAGCCGCTTTTGGACTGATTGTTTTCCACCTGCGCATGTGACCAGGTTGTATTGAGCGATAAGGCGCCGAGTTCGGAGGCGAAAACGCCGCCGGCGAGCAATGCCTGATAATTGTTAGCAAATCGCGCGCCGGTGTTGGCGGTAAAACGGTTATTCACCCCGTACTGCAATACGCCTTCGGTGAAGGCATTCTGTACGGAGTAATAATTCCTGACTTTACCTGCGGCAAACTGATAGCTCATATTGCCCGGACGCATGGAGCCCGGTACGGCGGCGTAAGGCACAACGAAGAAGGACGATTTTTCATCGGCTTCAATGATCTGCACCTCTATATCGCCCTGACTGCGCGTGTTGTAGAGGTCGTCGATCAGAAAGGGTCCCGGGGGAACCTGCGTTTCGTAAATAATATTGCCCGCCTGGCGGATCAAAACCCGGGCATTGGTATTTGCCACGCCACGTACCTCGGGCGCGTAGCCCAGTTTACCCTGTGGCCACATGCTTTGATCGGTATACAGCTTGATGCCATTAAAAGCGATAGAGCCAAACATGGCGCTGTCGGTATAGGTATCGCCGACCATCAGCTCGCTGGAAATGGCGGGCAGCGGGCGCTGTACCCAGGTTCTCACCGAGTTCCATTTATAGGCACTGCCGGCAATGCTGCTCTGCATGTAACGCAGATTAGCCTGGTGACGTAATTGCCACATCCCCATATTTGCGCCGGCGTTGATCATACTCCACAGATAGCTGTAGTTAATGTCACGCAGAATATTACGGGTGTAGCTGGTGTTATGGCGTAAAAATAGCAGCGGCGCCCCGGCATCCCATTCGGCAACCGGGATAGAGTCGCGAGGCTGTCGGTTGAGCATAATTTGTGGGATGGAAAATTCCACCGACAGCGTTGACGGCTTAATCCGCCAGCTTCCCTGCCGGGTAATATCCGCTAAAGTTAAACACTGGACATTGGGAAGGGAGGCGGGCTGGATTTTTAGCTGTAACAGTTTGATTAGCTCAGCATCAAGGCACAGCTGCGCGCTTTTGTCGGTCGGATTGACCTTCTGGAATTTAACCGGGACCTGGCTTTTGATTTTAATACCATTGAGTACCAGGTCTAAATTCTGCTGCCCCGGCGCAATGATAACCTCAGTATCGTTGAATTTTTCCAGGCTGATACCTTTAGCAAACCCTGAACCAGCGAGTAAATTGTTGTCAAAACGATACTCTTCCGCAAAGGCCGAATGCGAAAACAGAGAGGCTTTAATCATGCAGGTTATTAATGCAAGACGAAAATAAACTTCCTTATTTTTGAATTGGATATACATGGCTTACCGTTGCTCCATAATCATTAACCAGACCGATCTCTATTCCCTTAGCACTCCGGTCAGTCACCTTTCCGGCATTAAGCGCAATGTCTACTGCAGCAAAAGGCTCAATCATCGGTGGTTTATACTTTGCGTTAACACCGTTGACGCTAACCTTGCTTAATGAGATGTAATAGGGGGACGTATTAGTAACCCGGATGCTATTTGCTGACATGTTGCTGACCGTCAGATAGTTGAAAATCATTTTCGGGTTGGTTTTTAAACCCGCTGGCCGATAAAACACTTTCATTCTGTTTTTCAACATCAAAACGATTTTGTTGCCTTTATCACCGCCGATGTTTGCCGGAGGGACCTGCAGGAAGTTGAAATAGAAAACAGACTCCCGGTCCTGCGGCAGCGGTTTATCTGGCGTAAAGAAAACGCGTAATACTTGCCCCTCTTTTGCCGCGATGCGAAACGTTGGCGGTGTGACAATAAAGGGAGCCTTTCCTGTTTCAGGCGTGGAGGAGGGATCTCCGCTGTCGAACCAGGCCTGAATCACATAAGGAAAATCATCATCATTTCTAAGTCTTAGATCAACGGACTTGGCGTCAGAGGGATAAATTACCCGCGAGCCGGTCATGACCACACTGGCAAATGCTGACTGACAAAAATAGAGGGATAATATAAATAAGAAAATGCTACGCCATTGTAAGCGAGACATATCAGCCACCTGTTGGAAATTATTTTCTGACAACCCGGAAAGAATAAATTAAGACCATCCCTGGTCTTAATTTATCTAAATATCGATTAAGAGATATTGAATCCCTGATTTAACGCCTGATTAGTTGTAGCTAACGGCGTACTGCATGGAGGCCTGCACTGCGCCTGGGGTGGCGGCGCCGGCTTCGCTGACGTACTGCGCGGTGTAGGTTGCCGAAGCATTGGTTGCGCCGATCGGCAGAGTCAGATCGCCTGATGCGGTGAAGGGAGTGGTAAAGTCGATAGGCGCTGCAGCGGTATCCAGAATCTGGATGTCAGCATTCGTTGCCGCAGTCGTCCCGGTTGCCACGTTGCCCAGGTTACCGCCAGCAGTGATGCTGTTACCCGCGAAGCGGCTGGAAATCGTCGTTGCTGCCGCAGGGTTAGCAGTACAACCGCTTACGCTGATATCGAAAGTGGTCGGTTTCGCAACGCTACCCGCAGTAGTAAGCTCAGAGCTATTAACGGCAGCCAGCAGAACGACCGGGCTAACTGTGTTGCCGTTAATTGCCACGGTACAGGTTTGAGAGGTGACTTCTCCGAGGAAAGTCACTGTATTAGGAGCAGCAGATACGTGTGCACTAATCAGGAGAGACATCGCAGTAACAGGGATCAACATCAAACTTTTTTTCATTGCAAAATATCCTTTAGAAAAATAATCAACCTACATGTATTAGGTTGGTGAGTGTAATTTCTTCCTTTAAATTCAATGTTGGAATTAACGCTTCGTTTTATACGTATGCTAAGGGCTAACGCATAAAACAACAGTCGGTGTAAATTCCAACATCAGTGCAACTAAAATAAAACGCACAGCGCTTTCTAGCTTGCCGGAGTATCTTGGTGTTGAGGGCCGAAATTGTGTAGTGATTTAATCTGATGAAACATGAAGTGCACATTTGAAAATGTGAAAAAATCTTATCCTGGGCGTTCTGCAGCTGGCTTCACAAATGATAAGGTCATATCGCCCGGCATTCACCGGTTTTCGTTGGCTGTTGAAGTTACGGCAAAGATTAACGATGCAGCAGATGCTTAATAGTTCAGGGGGATGATATGGGAGAGGTCGGGTTTTTATTTTGTGCGGGAGGTGAATTTATTGTGCAGGGTAAAAGATGGTCGTTAGCCGATCGCGTATTAAACGGGCTTTAGCGGGGGATGACTCTTTTATTAGTGGCAAAATATATCGCCTGATGGACCGATGTCATTCGTTTATTGGGTCTTGAGCGGATGTTGAGGCTTTATGGAATTTATGTATCGATTACCCGTAGGCCATAAGAAACCGGTGAGTATCCTCACCGGTTATTAACCCGTTACATGACGGTATCGATACGGCTAAAGCGTTTACCATCGGCGCTGACGGTACGTACGTTCACTTTGCCCTGCACCTGTGGCCGCGCATTGTCATCATAACGTTGCCAGCTGTTGCCGCCATCGGTGGAGTACTCAATAACCATCCCTGGGAAACTGGTGTTCGCTTCCAGTTTGCCTTGGGTGATTTTCGCCCCCGGTACCGGAAGACGAAACGCTATGCTGGCTTTTTCCATCTTGGCCAGCTCCCGGTGGCCCAGGATATTCGCGAAGCGAGTCCAGTCTTTGTTCTGCGCTTTCACATCAACATGATGCGTCACGCCCGCTTTATAGGTTTTCCCTTTCTGGTAATCCTGCTCCCATGGCGCTTGATGCCATGCGCGTTCGGCAACGGAGAACAGCCGCGGGAAGAGGCGATACTCCATTTCTTCGTCGGTACGGACGATTTCGCTCCATATCTGAGCCGACAGGCCATACGCTCCCGGCCAGTTTGTATCTGCCCTGCCTTCAAACGGGTTACCGTCACGATCGAGTGACGTTTCCGCATTCTGCGGCAGGTTATCCGGGGTGAATCCGAAGATCTTACGCTCATCGCTAAAGCGCGTTGCCCAGTAGAAGCCTGGCTCCTGAGGATTCACTTCGTAAGGGTGATCCAGATAGACATAATCCGGGTTGGAAATGACCACTTCGTAACCTTTGTTCGCCCAGTCATTAACCGACGCCGCACCGCCCCAGAACAGCGTATCCCAGAAATTGACCACCGTTTTTTTGGTGGCAAAATCGGTCGCGCCCTGAGCGTGCTTCAGCCCATCCTGCCAGGCCTGCATCTTCTCAATACCATGCTGGTTGACCAGTTGGCTGACCTCCACGGCGAACCAGCTCGGCAGATGTTCAATATCGGCTACTTTGCCGTCTTTCAGCATTGCCTGGCACACCGGCGACCTTGCCCACGGTTTATCCTGTTTGTGCTGGTCAATCTGCCCTTTACCTTCCTGCGGATTGTTTTTATCGGTGTATCCGGCGCCCAGATAAATATTTTTCGCTTCATCGCCACCAAAATGCCAGGTCGTCAGCGGCAGTCCCGCTTCTTGGTGCATTTTCTGGATTTCGCCAATCACCTTATCGACAAAACGAAGAGACGACGGCAGGCACGGATTCAGGTAACCGGTGCGATCGTAGAACTGAACCCCGGTGGTGACAGAAGTATCGTCAGGATCGAGCAGACGGAATTCATTCGCTGCTTTCTCCTGACCTTCTTTCATCAGACGGTCGTAGCGCGCTTCCATCGATATCGTTGCCGCCCGGGCATGCGCGGGCATATCAATTTCCGGGATGACATCAATCTGTCGTGCTTTGGCATACTTAAGTATCTCAATGTAATCCGCACGACTGAACCAACCGCTACCGTGCGTGCTGCTATCCGGGCCTGACCCCAGTTGCGGCAGCAGGCAGGTTTTTTCCGTCAAATCATGGCAGCGCTTTCCTCCGACTTCCGTCAGTTCAGGCAGGCCGGGGATCTCAATACGCCAGCCTTCATCGTCGCTCAGATGGAGATGGAATTTATTCAGCTTCAGCGCAGCCATCTGATCCAGTGCCCGCAAAATAGCCGCTTTACTGTGAAAATTACGCGCAACGTCGATAAATAAACCGCGATACTGGAAACGCGGCGCATCTCTGGCTTCCAGAGCGGCTATCTTCATCGGCCCCTCTGCCGGGAGCAGTGAAAGAATGGACTGAAGGCCGTAGAATACCCCGGCCCGATCGTAACCTGTTACCTGCGCCCCTTTTTCGTCAATCTTAAGGGTATAAGCTCCCGGTACCGCGTCCTGACCCTGGAAAGAGGCCACAGAAATCTCGCTACGTACCGGGTAACCTTGATCGGTTTTCAGCCCCAGCAGGGCGAAGCGCGCAGTAATCGCCTCTGCTGACGGCTGCGGCAGCGCAGAAAGATCCAGCTTAACCCCGTGGCTCAGATCAACATCCCGGCTATGCACGTTAACCACCCGCGGCGTTGGCACAATCTGGCCGCGTAGAGACGATGCATTCAGCAATTTCACATCGCTGTTTTTCTCAAAGCGGACTTCGGCGGTCATCAGGACATTGTTGTCGGCTGGCGTGCTTTTCCACAAATCACCGCTAATGGGCGTGACAATCTGATTGAGATCTTCCGTATCGGTGCTGGCTATCACTTTGGGCTGCGCATCGGCGGCCGTGACGTACCAGCGTGGGATCACATCGCTCATGAACAGCTGCCAGTATTCATTAATAATCGGGATATCCACCGCTTGCCCCGCCGGGAATGCGGTAAATTTATCAGTCGGCTCCAGTTTGTGCAGGTCTCCGATGATGTGCGTAACCTTAAACTGGGCATTATCCACGCTCAGAATCCGGCGAATACTGGAGAAGTAAATCGCCCAGTCTTTACCCGTAATCGCCTCGCCATCATTGGTCAGCCTGATGGTGGCCTTGTTACAGGACGCCCAGTCCGCGCCCAGCCTGGCGCAGTCAACGCCCTGCAGCGCCGCGTGGTTATCCACGATGGTATAGTTAAACTTGAGTTGACTGATTTGGTCGACGGTTTGCTGGTTGGCAAGGGCCGTGCCGCTGCTCATTAACCCAGCAATTGCGGTTGCCAACAGGCCTGTTTTTAATGATTTCATGTCATTTTCCTTAATGATTATCGGCGCGGCCTTGCTCGCTCATACTGGAATCGGCAGACAAACCTTCTGCGTTGGTCTGCGGAAAAACCGTCCAGCCTGGCCCGTCAATGGCCAGCGGCGGGGGACGACGTTTTCCTGTAACGGTAGGCATGTGAACATCCTCTTGACGTTTAAAAATGCGGAACAGGGAAGGCCGCGAAAAAGTAAAAAATGAGACAACAATAAACGGGATAAACCATGTAGAAAGCATGGATACCATATTTTTCGCGACGCGAATTATCAATCTGTTTTTCTGTTAAAAAGCGAATTCTATGACAAAACGCACATATTATATTGCTGTTTATTATGCTTGTGATTTGATGTGAGTTTGTTGTAGTTAATTGATTTATAAGGTTTGTTTTTGGTTTTTTGGTTGGTTTATGGCTAAGCGGGTATAATGTCGACGAATAAGATTTTTCCTCACTATAAGTGAGAATAATTCGCGTCGTGAAAATATGCTGTGTCAAACGAGACGGCAGCGGATGTGCAAGATCTGCCGTTCCCGCGCCGCTTCGCAACAGACCTTCTTTCGGCCAGGCTAGCGTCGGGATAAAATTTATCTTCCAGCCAGGTGTATATCAGTTGTATTTGCAACATATGGGTAACTAAGTATGTTGCAAATGCAGCAGGAACGTTCCTCGCTTTTTTTATAACATCATGATTATAAAGAAATTATATCACGGTCTGTTTTGGCATAGATTCTGCTAATACCTTTATAGCCAAAAATTATCTTTTTATTTTTATAAAGCATTAAACGTTATATAGAAAAATGATAATTCGCGGCTAAAGCAACTCGCCTGCACGTGCTGTATGGCGGATATGAAAATGCATCAATAAAAGACGGGGGCGTCCTATGTCCATTTCAGAGCCAGCTAATCGTCCGCTGCAGTTCGCCTATTGGGTACCGAACGTGTCGGGCGGATTAGTGATCAGCAATATTCCGCAGCGCACCAGTTGGGATATCGACTACAACCGTAAACTGGCGCAAATTGCCGAACGCGCCGGTTTTGACTATGCGCTTACGCAGATCCGTTTTACGGCCGGCTATGGGGCCGACAACCAGCATGAGTCGGTCTCTTTTTCCCAGGCGCTGCTGGCATCGACGGAAAAGTTGAAAGTGATCGCCGCCTTGCTTCCCGGCCCCTGGAATCCCACCCTGGCGGCAAAACAAATTGCTACTATCAGTCACCTGTACGGCCCGCGCATCGCGGTTAATATCGTCAGCGGTTGGTTCCGTGGAGAGTTTAAAGCCATCGGCGAACCCTGGCTCGACCACGAAGAGCGCTACCTGCGTTCAGAAGAGTTCATCCGTTGTCTGCAGGGCATCTGGCGGGAAGACAGCTTTACCTTTGCCGGCGATTTCTATCGCTTTCGCGATTATTCCCTCAAGCCCAAGCCGCTGGAGGCGCTGCCGGAAATTTTCCAGGGCGGCAGTTCGCGTGCCGCGCGGGATATGGCCGCACGTGTTTCAGACTGGTATTTCACCAACGGCAACACGCCTGAAGGCATCAAAGCACAGGTGGATGACATCCAGCGTAAGGCGGCACAAAACCAGCATCAGGTGAAGATCGGGGTTAATGGCTTCGTTATTGCGCGTGAAAGCGAAAAAGAGGCGCAGGCGGTGCTGCGGGAAATTATTGATAACGCCAATCCGGAGGCGGTGAAAGGGTTCCAGCATGAAGTGAAAAACGCCGGCAGCGCATCGCCGGAGGGGGAGGGCAACTGGGCCAAATCCACCTTTGACGATTTGGTGCAATACAACGACGGCTTTAAAACAAACCTGATTGGCACGCCGCAGCAGATCGCAGAGCGCATCATTGCGCTCAAACATTCTGGCGTCAATCTGCTGCTGCTGGCTTTCCTGCATTTCCAGGAGGAAGTCGAGTTTTTCGGAAGGGAAGTGATCCCTCTGGTACGTGAGCTGGAAAAGCAATCTCAGCCCGCCATTGCCCCGGTTATCTGATGGTAATTCACTGATTATTATGATGTTATCAGAAAAATTGCCTTCCTCGTTGACGGCATCTCAGCAGGCGTTGGCGGCGCAGGGCGATGCGGAATCGATCAACGCCGGGCATCGCGGCCTGTCTGTGGCGCTTTCCGGGGGCCTCTCTTTTGCTGACGTCGGCGCGTTAACCGATATCTTGCAGCAGGCCGGTCCATCACAACTGCTGGCGAGTATTGGCCCGAACGGTGCCAGCAAACTTCGCTGTTCAGTGAGGTGTTCGGTTTGTCGCGCGCGCGGCATGAGACGGTCAGCCACCAGTAACAGGCTAATGCGGTAATCGATTTTTTTTGGCCAGCCATTCTGTCTTCACGGCAAGGTCTGCTCATCTCACCGAACGTCTCGGTGATACCAGAGGACAGACTGCTATTTCCCAGGTAGTCGACGGGTTGACCCAACATACTGGCAACGACGGTCAGGGCCTGCCCGATGTCCTTTCCCTGCCCGGGACGACATCAGCGGTCCAGGTCTTCAGGGACCGCGCCGCCTTCCGGCGCTCGCCGTCTGAATAAATCCAGTGATTAATGCGGTCATCACGGTCTTGTTGAATCAACAGCAGATAATGATTCGTGAGAAGGCATGAATGCAAAAAGCCCGCTTAAGTTTCCTTAAGTGGGCTTCTTAAATATAACGCCTCTGACTGGGATCGCCTTTGCCAGTAACTGGCTCATAAGTCAGTTAAACGAGGAATTCTGATCTTATTCCAGCTTCAGCCTGTCCCTGAGTTCCTTCACCAGCGACGCATCATCCAGCTCTGCGCTGATCTCATGACGAATCGCATTAGTGAATTGTTCACTGCGCTCGCAACTATGATGATAACCATGAGACAGCCAGTTCCAACTCCCGAGAACAATGTAGCGGCCATCGATCATCAGCACCTTTTCGTGGGTGCCTTCGGCCAGGCGGATAACATTGTCTTTTCCCAGTTGTTCGCAGTATTCAGCAACCAGAGTCTCATCATTATCACCCGTACGATCCAGGCGCTGATGATAGTAGCCGTAATAGACTTTTACCCTGATTCCGCGCTGCTGTGTTGCTACCAGTTGCGCCAGTTCCGGCCTCTGATAATGCTTACCTCCCCGGCGGATCCACGGAGCGATGATAACCAACTCCTGTTCACACTGGCTGGCCAGCGCGCTAAATGCGGCAATATGTTCACAGTCGCGATAATAACGCTGTAGACGGGGGGTCTGGCTTAGGCTGGCAAAATTCGGATGCTGGCTACCTTGTTCAAGAAGGAAGCTTTCGGCAACGCTATCCGCAAGGACTTTCAGGTATCCACCTGCTTGCCGCAATCGATGATGGTTACCTACGACGATAAATTGCTGCTTTGCGCGTGAAACCACGACATTCAGCATGTTTGGTGCGTCGTTTTGAAAATTCGGATTATCAAGGGGATGAAAAATTACCGGACTATAAATGATGACCTCAAAGCCTACGCCCTGGAACTGATGCACTGTACCAATGCAGTTTTTCTGCCAGTGATTCATTCGTTGTGCAAGACGTTTAATCAACAATGACTTCTGATTACTATAGGGAGTGACGATGCCAACATCGGCAGTCAGATCGTAACCGGCTTCTTCCAGCTTATCCAGCAATAGCTCAATAGCATCAATTTCATCCAGATTAGTATTAACCATCTCGCCTTTCTGGCCTTCGACGCTGTAGAACATCAAATGATGTCCGCCTGATTTCTCAAACGCGCTGGCAATACGACTGGAAGGGGGGGCCGTTTCCACGCTGACGCCATGATAGCCTGCCAGTCGGATGAAAAGGTCGGCAATAGGTTGCTGGCACCGGCGATGCTCATCGAGAATGATGCCATTACCAGTATCGTCTACCTTGCCGGAAAGCGTACCAGCAGCACGGTGCCATCCTGTGACGCTTGCAGGCGAGACACGTTCATACAACGTATTGTTGCTGGCGAAATGGCGCTCACGCAACTGTGTTTGCAGGTTTTCTGACAGGTTTCTGATGGGTTCAATTTGCAGAGGATCGCCAACAATCATCGCTTTCTCACTGCGGCTCAATAGGGGCACCAGGGATTCAAGCGAAATCATGCCCGCTTCGTCGCACAGCGCCAGGTGCCACGGTTTATGCCCCTTGAGTGCATCGAGCTTACGATAACCAGCAACCTTACACGCGGAAACCAGCGTGGTCGCCATTACCGGATATACAAGAGACAGTGCGCGATAGAAATCATCAAGCTTATCCAGCCAGCGATAATAGCCCGCACTGAGACGCTTACTCATCAACGCCCGCCAGTGAGTCAGTACCTCTTCCAGCTCAATTTTCCGCTTCAGTTGCTCTTGCCAGAGATAACCGATAGCGGCTTCGAACATTTCCCGGTGTTGCCTGATAAAGCGTTTACGCAAAATGTCGCACCAGTTACCTTCCGGATAAAGCTGTTGATACTGTGACGTTAGCTGTTGCGCCCGGATGACCTGACGCCATTGTGCCTGCAATTCTGCTACTTCAGTATTAAGAGCTAGCAGGTCAACTTCCTGCTGAGCTTCGGGTTCCGCATGCAGGAGCAGCTCCAGTAGCACTAAGCTGTCTTCTTGCTGTGAAAGCATTTTCCCAGCATCAACCAGAGCAGCCAGTTGACGATGGGAAAGGGAAGAAAGACTGAATTTGTGAAAGTCCTCCGGTGCAGCAAGGCTCATTTGTTGCAACCTTGCTGGATATTGCCTCTCGAAAAAACGAGCCAGATAACGCTTTATCCCTTTACGCGGATAGTCGCGGTAATGCAGTTCCAGGGCCGGGCGTAGCGGTGAATCCATCCAGCTAAGTATCTGCTCCAGACTATGCTGCTGCGGCCATGTCGCCTGCAACGTCTGGTAAATTCTGCTGGCCTGTAGACGCTGCGTTTTTATCTCCCTAAATTCCTGCAGGCGCTGTTCTAACTGACAGGCTAAGGTATCCAGGTCGTCGGGGTGATGAAGCGAAACATCAATGCCGAGTACCTGTGCATGAGCGGCGAGCGGGGAAATTTTTTCCATGAAACGAGCCGGTAACTCTTTTGCTAGTCGGGTGTCCAGACCACAATCCACAACAGATTGTATCGCGACTGCCTTTTCATTCAGATACGCCCGGTAACAAGCGTTCATCTCGTCGCGATGCTTGAGTAAAACCGCTAAAAAATCGTGCTGCTGCTGTTGGTCATAGCTTTCCTGTCGCCAGCGACCAATCAGTTTCTCAAGCCGGGTAAGCTCATGCTGAACCTGTTCGTTCGAGCCGCTATGAAACCATAACCAGTCTAGATCCTGAGTTGCAGGGTCACTGCGCAGATCGTCAATGATATTCTCTACCGCTTTTATTGCAGTGGACGTGACCAGCATGCCGAAGTTCTGGTCCTTTCCATCAGCAATCGCCAGTGCTCTGGCAACCAGTTGTTGTGCGATGAGTGACTTGAATAGCGTGGTTTTACCCGTACCCGGCGCACCTTGTACGGCAATCAGGCGCTCATCCTGATTAATCGCCTGTATTGCCGCCATCTGCCCATGGCCCAGAGGATATTGCGTTTCAAACAAACCGCCAGTCACCACTTCGTGAATATGCGGGGCCTTCTCGTCACTATGGATATGGCTGAGATACTGCTCCAGCAACGGGAAGTCACCAACCGCGTTATCACAAAGCCAGGTGAAATCTTCCGCATCACGCTTGAGGTTGTAATCCTCATTATGCAACGGAGCCACCAGGGCATTAAACGCAGTTTCCAACCCCTGATATTTACTGTTTGATTGCTGAGTGACCCATTTCAGAAGAGCCTTAAACGCCTCAAGGAACGTGTCATATTTACATCCAGTGAGCGCGCTGACGATACTCATCATATGACGGTTTTCACCGAGCTCATCCAGCTGAACACCAAACATTTCGCGAAAAGCGAAGGGGAATGCGCTAACAAGTTGTCCATCTTTGACGGGAACTAGCAAGGTGTTTTCGTTCTGTTCAAAAAATGATTTTGGGAGGGGGAAAGAGAACAGCGGAAGGTATTTTACATTGGCTTTACCTCGCTCATTTTCGATACAGCGCAGTACCGGAAATAGCAGGTTAACAGGCTCAATATGGGTAATTTTACCCTTTTCGTCATATTTGACGAAACGCCCGCGCCAGTGGTTGCGCATTTCAGGCGTAACACGGAGTACTACTCCGCTCTGGTTTTCTTCACAGTTATTTATATCGAGCATGAGTTGTTGGTACTCATGCACCTTGCTGGCCGGTATTTTACTCTTTTCTGCGCCACTGAATTCCACATAATCATGCCACGCTGAAAGGATATCTTTAGACGAGTTTTGCATCATGCTAAAAGAGCCTTAACCTGAGTATCTCCCTGAATTTAATGGTTAGATAATAACACAGAGGCAGATATTTTAACCCTGTCAATGGGGGCTTCTTTGTATGTAGGTATAATATTAGTTACAGAGGCTAATGAGTTTTACTGTTTGACTGAGAGAAGTTGGTGTTCAAACAACTGAACGCATCCTGATGGTGCTGCGAATGAAGGGCCTGCCAGGCGGGGATCCATCTTGAGCAAACGGGGGTAATACTGAAAAGCAAAAAGCCTGCTTTAAACGCAGGCTTCTTAAATTTGGCTCCTCTGACTGGACTCGAACCAGTGACATACGGATTAACAGTCCGCCGTTCTACCGACTGAACTACAGAGGAATCGTGTGAACGAGGCGCATACTACTGGCCTGGCATTTTTGTGTCAACACTAAAATTAACTCACTGATTCAAATGGCTAAATTTAAGTCAACTCGTTGTTTTAGTGCACAGTGTACCCGTCGTCAGTATCCAGCAGGCCATTTTCACGTAATCTTTGTAAGGGGTCCTGACGATAGAAATGGCAAAAGCGCTGCCAGAGCGCCGGAAAGCGCGGGGCAAACAGCTCCGGTGCGCTAAAGAAATATTCCGATAATACGGCAAAACACTCGGCCGGGTCGGTCGCCGCATAGGCGTCAATACTGGCGGCGCTCTCCCCAACCAGATCGATCTCATCCTGAATGTTATTCATCGCTGCGTGGAGATCGTGCTCCCAGCCGGCGACTTCGCGTAACGGAATCAACGGCACGCCGCTGGCGCGATCGCCATTGCGGGTATCCAGCTTATGTGCGACTTCGTGCACGATAAGATTGAAACCCGATGCATCGAAAGAGTCCTGAATATCCAGCCAGTTCAGGATGATGGGGCCTTGTTGCCAGCTCTGGCCGGATTGTACGACCCGTTGATTGTGGACCAGACCAATATCGTCTTCCCACTCATCATCCACCACAAATGGGGCAGGGTAGATGAGCACCTCGTGGAAGCCATCCAGCCACTCAATGCCAAGCGCGAGAACCGGCAAACAGAACAACATCGCAATGCGGGCGTTTTGCAGCGGGGTGAGTTCAAGCCCTTGCAGGGGGACCAGACGTTTTTGTTGCAGAAAGCGTGCCGCCATCTGCACCAGTTCCTGCTGTTCTTGTGCAGAAAGATTGGCTAAAACAGGAATGGCAAGCGCATGTTCCCAAGGCATTTCTGCGTTGCCGGACTCTTCATCTACTTTCCAGGGCCATTTAAACATCATATTGCTCGCAAAGTCGTCACTTGAACATAATTAAAGAGACAGGAACTATTAAAGTGCCAAAGAACCTGGCATTATAGCAACCTCAGCGGAGAGATGCCGGAGCGGCTGAACGGACCGGTCTCGAAAACCGGAGTAGGGGCAACTCTACCGGGGGTTCAAATCCCCCTCTCTCCGCCACTATTCAAACACTTACGTCAATTCCTTTCAACGACCCGCGTCACACACTTCTCTTGTGTTGGTATAACGGGGCGTCGAATGTCCATCAATCATCATCCTCTGATTTCTCATTGACGGGAAGATCTCGTCTCGATGATATCTGAATACTCCCTGTAGGCAGAAGATTTCTGGCCTTATCAATATAAAAAGCTGAAGGCCTTAGTTCAGCGAGACAAACGGCAAAAGCCGCAATCATCAGTCGCAAACGACCAGGATAATGCGCTCATGGAGAACTTCTTCGAAACGTAGCAACCGGAGTGTTTTTATCTGTGCTCGCTCGGCAGTCTGAGTGAGCTAAAGCTGGTGATAGAGGGCTATGCCCATGACGACAACCATGAACGGATAAGCCTGAAATTAAAAGGCCTGAGCCCGGAATAATACCGGACTCAGGCCGAGGAAGCCGCTTAACATGAACTGTCCTGTTTTAGAGGATCAGCCCACCCGGCGGACGTTAAAGCATAAATCGCATCAGAACTGATAGGTAATACCGACAGCAAACTGATCGTCTTCAGCGGCGCCAGTGATGATGCTGTCTTTGCGATCGATCAGGTTAAATTTGTAAGCACTGTAGACATTCAGGTTTTTGTTGAAGTAGTACCAGGTGCCCAGTTCAATATAGTTCATAATCTCAGCATCTTTGCCGCTGTTTATACCGAGATCTTTGCCTTTCGCATAGACATAGCCGAGGGAAGGGCGCAGACCAAAATCAAACTGGTACTGGACAACGGCCTCGATATTCTGCGTCTTGTTGGCGAAAATGCCATTTGCCATTGGCGTCATGTTATGCGATTCGGCATACATCACCGCCGTGTAAAGGTTATTGGCATCATATTTCGCGGCTAAACTCCAGACTTCGGCGGTTTCGCCTTTACGGTCTGCCGCCTGTTCGTCGGTACGATCTGAATTGCTGTATGCGGCGGCGAAACCAAATCCATCGATACTGTAATCGACAGACGTGCTATAGCCGTCGCCGTTAGCTTTTAAACGATCGCGGTTATTATTTTTACCCTGGTATTGCAGCCCGAAATTCAGGCCATCAACCAGACCGAAAAAGTCGCTGTTACGGTAGGTGGCGATACCGTTAGTACGACCGGTCATAAAGTTGTCGGTCGCCACCAGGCCATCGCCGCCCCATTCGACCAGCATGTCGGTATAACCCGCCGCGTCATAAACCAGACCATAGTTACGGCCATAATCAAATGAGCCGTAGTTGGCGAATTTTAAACCGGCAAACGCCAGACGCGTTGCGCTACCCTGTTCGCCTTCTGGTTTATCCGCTTTGATGTTGTATTCAAAACGGCCATAGCCAGTCAGCTCGCTGTTAATCTGCGTTTCGCCTTTTACGCCGAAACGGGCGTAAGTGGTATCTCTGGAGTTATTGTCGCTGTTGTCGCGATCGGTGTTGGTTAAAATGTGTTCGCCGACCATTTTGCCGTAGAAATCGAGCTTGTTTCCGTTCTTGTTGTAGATTTCTGCCGCATTAGCGGCTCCGGCCACGAGTAATGCCGGAACCAGAAGTGCCAGTGTTTTTCTTTTCATTATATATTCCCTTTTAATCATCATTAATATGAATGGAGGTGAGTATTGCTGAAAGCAATTTCATACTATCGGTAAGGTTCAATTTTATTTAAAATAAAAATGTAAATAAATTATATCCAATATTACAAAATGTTTCAGTTTGCATTGATATATTAAAAATCTATCGTTTTGGAATGATGCATTTTTGCTGTTTATTATTTTCAATAACAATGTGTTAGGTGTTTTAAGGGATGTATTTATGTTACTGATTAAATGCTTTTGAATTATGGGCGACATTTAAATGATTTGGCTGGGTTATTTTACTCTTATGGTCATGCTTGATGCCTGAGCAAACATTCATCTTCATGTGGATTTTAACGCGGGGAAATATATTTAAACTGTGGTTTTATTATTGTCTGCCGCGCGTTGACGGCAATAAATAATATATTTTGTGGCGCTGGCGCGTAAGCACCAGGATCTCGCGCCGGCTAAAAGCCGTCGTTGATGGGGGGAAGGTGCTGTTTCGTTATCTTTTTCACAGTATAATGTGACTTGCGTCACTTTTTTGCGAGGTGCCGCTGTTTCGTGGTCAGTTAAAGGAGAGGAGTTAATGGAGCAGAAAGCGAAACGAAGCCCGGGCGGGAAGCTGGCCCTGTGGGTCTTTTATGCCTTTTGTGGTTACTTTCTGTGGGCAATGGCGCGCTACTGGTGGGTCGTTGGTAAAATTGAAAGTGTCCCCGGCGCGACAATTGACGGCGATCTGGGGTCGACGTCAGGGAAGTGGCTTGGCGCGCTGCTCGGGTTCCTGGTGCTGAGCCTTGTTGGCGCCATCCTCGGGGCGATAGCCTGGTACACCCGTCCCGACCCCAGGATTCATGAACAACACGATTAAAGTTGCTATGCTCAACGCTGACCTTATCTCAGAGGAACGCGTATGGAGCAATTTGACTGGCAGCAACGCTTTGAAACCTGGCTTACGGGACATCTCACCCAGGGCGACTCGGCTCACGACATTTCGCACTTCCGTCGCGTGTGGGGCACCGCGCAACGGCTGGCTGAAGACAGTCAGGTCGATCGTCTGGTCATTGTGACCGCCTGTTATTTCCATGACATTGTTAGCCTGCCGAAAAACCATCCCGAGCGCAGCCGCTCCTCGGTGATGGCGGCAGAAAAAACGCTGGCTATTCTCCAGTCGTCATTCCCTGATTTTCCGCGCGACCGCTATCCTGCCGTTTATCATGCGATTGAGGCGCACAGTTTCAGTGCCGGTATTACCCCGCAGAGCACGGAGGCGAAAATTGTCCAGGACGCCGATCGGCTGGAGGCGCTTGGTGCAATTGGTCTGGCCCGCGTCTTTGCGGTCTCCGGGTCGTTGAACAACATCTTGTTTGATGCGGACGATCCCTTTGCTGACCGGCGTAAGCTGGATGACAAGAAATATGCGCTGGACCATTTCCAGTGCAAGCTGTTGCGTTTGCCCGACACGATGCAAACGGACAAAGGCAAAGAGATGGCGGTACACAATGCGCGCTTCCTCGTGCAATTTATGGCGAAGCTGAGCGCTGAACTTCGCGGCGACCCGCTGTCGGTGGATGAGGCGGTTTTAAGGCGCTTTGAGCCACTGGCCTGAAACTGCCCGCATGATTTGTGGTAATCTCTGCAAAATTGTCCGGGCTGGTTGAGGGTATGCCGCAAAATTTATCGAAGGAAAAGAGCCTGTTGTCGCCTCCGGAACATGCCGGGGAAGAGGCACAGGCGCTATTACGCCAGCTGATGGCAATATACGATGTGAAAACGCTGGTGGGCATTTTGCTGACCGTTGGCGATCGTCACTGGAGTCCGGCAATATTAAAGCGCGTGGCGACGGTTGAGCGGGCGGCCAATCGTATTACGGCCAACGAGTATGCTCGTCTGGCAACGCTGCTGCCGCCACCGCCGGCCCATCATCCCCATTATGCTTTCCGCTTCGTCGATCTGTTTGCCGGAATCGGCGGGATTCGCAGCGGCTTTGAGGCGATTGGCGGGCAGTGCGTTTTCACCAGTGAATGGAATAAGCACGCGGTGCGAACCTACAAAGCCAACTGGTACTGCGATCCGAATCAGCACCGTTTCAATGAAGACATCCGTGATGTTACCCTCAGCCATCGCCCGGAGGTGGGCGATGAACACGCGGCGCGGCATATTCGCGAGACGATCCCCGCGCACGATGTGCTGCTGGCGGGCTTTCCTTGTCAGCCTTTTTCGCTGGCCGGGGTATCGAAGAAAAATGCGCTGGGCCGGGCCCACGGTTTCGCCTGTGAAACCCAGGGCACGCTGTTCTTTGATGTGGTCAGAATTATTGCCGCCCGCAGGCCCGCCATCTTCGTACTGGAGAACGTCAAAAACCTCAAAAGCCATGATAAAGGACGGACATTCCGCATTATCATGCAGACGCTGGATGAACTGGGCTATGAGGTCTCCGACGCTGACCACAGCGGCGTCGACGATCCGAAAGTGATCGATGGCCGTCATTTCTTACCCCAACACCGCGAACGTATTGTGCTGGTGGGCTTTCGCCGCGATCTCCAGCTGCACGACGGTTTTACCCTGCGCGATATTTCAAAATTTTACCCGGCCGTGCGGCCGACCTTCGGCGATCTGCTGGAACCGACGGTGGAGGCTAAATTTATTCTGACGCCGGTGCTGTGGAAGTATCTCTATCACTATGCGCGCAAGCATCAGGCGCTGGGCAACGGGTTTGGTTACGGCCTGGTCGATCCGCACAATCCTCAGAGCGTGGCGCGCACGCTGTCCGCGCGCTATTACAAAGACGGCGCCGAGATTCTGGTCGATCGCGGCTGGGACCGCCCGTTGGGTGAACAACACTTCGACGATGCGCAAAATCAGCTTCGTCGTCCGCGCCGGTTGACGCCGCGCGAATGTGCGCGGTTGATGGGGTTTGAAAGCCCGCAGGGCTATCGCTTCCGCATTCCGGTTTCCGATACCCAGGCCTATCGCCAGTTCGGTAATTCGGTGGTGGTGCCGGTGTTTGCGGCGGTCGCGAAATTACTTGCGCCGCGAATCGCGCAGGCCGTGGCGCGGCGTGAATCCGAGGAGCAAGACGGTGGACGTCCACGATAAAGCCACGCGCAGTAAAAACATGCGGGCGATTGGCCAGCGCGATACGGCGATCGAAAAACGGCTGGCCGCGCTGCTCACTCAGGCCGGGTTTACGTTTACTGTTCAGGATGCGACGCTGCCGGGGCGCCCGGATTTTGTCGTGGCAGAGTACCGCTGCGTTATCTTTACTCACGGCTGTTTCTGGCATCACCATCGCTGCTATCTGTTTAAAGTACCCGCGACGCGTACCGAATTCTGGCTGGCTAAAATCGGCAACAACGTCGCGCGCGATAGGCGCGATATCATGCGCTTACAAGAGCAGGGATGGCGGGTGCTGATCGTCTGGGAGTGCGCGCTGCGCGGGCGACTGAAACTCAGCGATGAGGCGCTGACTGAGCGCCTGGAAGAGTGGATCTGCGGCGGCGGTGACCGCGCGCAGATCGACACGCAGGGCATTGGTGAATCAGAGCTTACTTCTCCACCTCACAAGGCGTAACTTCAGCGCGGGCGGGGAACAGGTATTTTCCCAGCGTGACCAGCACAACGGCAAAAATAATCACGCCCAGCGCCAGCCACTCGATGGACGAGAGGCTCTCTCCGGCAAATCCGGTCCCCAGCAGGACCGCCACCACGGGATTGACGTAAGCGTAGCTGGTGGCGACGGCGGGAGTGACGTTACGAATTAAATACATGTAGGCGTTAATGGCGATAAGAGAGCCAAAAATCGCCAGATAGGCAACGGCAAAAATACTGGACCACGACGGCATTTGGCTCAGGGTTTCACCAGTCGCCCAGGAGGCGAGCGCCAGGACGATTCCCGCGGCGAGCATTTCAATCGCGCCGGCCATCATGCCTGTCGGTAGCTCAATTCGGGAACCGTAAACGGAACCAAATGCCCAGCTCATTGAACCGATAAGGATCAACAGCGCCCCCCACGGATTGCCGCTCAGGTTCCCGCCGCTGTTAAGCAGAATGATGCCCGCCAGACCGATAGCAATCCCCAGCCACTCGATCTTGCGAGTGGTAATACCAAAAAACCGGCTAAAGCAGAGCGTGAAGAGCGGGACCGTCGCGACCATCACTGCCGCAATGCCTGAAGGCACATGCTGGTGCTCGGCCAGGGTGACAAAGCCATTTCCCACGGCCAGCAGCAGGATGCCGATCAGTGCCGCATTGAGCAGCGGTCTGAGCGCTGGAAGCGAGTGGCCGGTTGCCAGCAAATAAGCGAGCAGTAGCCCGCCGGCGGAGAGAAAACGGATCCCGGCCATCATCAACGGGGGCCAACTGGCGACGCCAATGGCAATGGCAAAATAGGTCGATCCCCAGATGATATAAAGCGCAAACAGGGCTCCGATTAGGGGCAGAAGCTGGCGGGTAGACATACGTCCTCACGACGGTACAGAGACAGAAAGGGACATACAGTAAACGTGAAAACAACTGCGCTGGCGAGCGCTTTAATCGATCGGTAATTGTTAAATTTATATTGACTCTGTGCATCTCTGGGCGAAAAAGCACTTTTACCTCATACTTAGGCGGACATGACCGCTACGCGTTCAGGCTGCGGCCGGAGCGTCAGGGTGTTTATCCGCAATAAATGAAGGAATACCATTTTGGCAGGAAGTAGTCTTTTAACGCTGTTGGATGATATCGCCACCTTGCTTGACGATATTTCCGTGATGGGAAAACTGGCAGCGAAAAAAACGGCCGGCGTACTGGGAGACGATCTCTCGCTCAATGCCCAGCAGGTGACGGGTGTTCGCGCCAATCGCGAGCTCCCCGTTGTCTGGGGCGTGGCAAAAGGTTCGTTCGTCAATAAAGTGATTTTAGTGCCGCTGGCCTTGCTGATCAGCGCGTTTATTCCTTGGGCGATTACGCCATTGCTGATGCTCGGCGGCGCATTCCTGTGCTACGAAGGCGTTGAGAAAGTGCTGCACAGCCTGCAGGCGCGCAAACACAAGGAAGATCCGCAGGCCCGTCAGCAGCGCCTGGAAGCGCTGGCGGAGCAGGATCCGCTGGCATTCGAACGCGATAAAGTGAAAGGAGCGATACGCACTGACTTTATTCTGTCTGCTGAGATCGTGGCCATTACGTTGGGGATCGTGGCCGATGCGCCGCTGCTCAATCAGATTCTGATTCTCTCGGGGATTGCCATTCTGGTGACCGTCGGGGTGTACGGTCTGGTGGGCATTATCGTGAAGCTGGATGATATGGGCTACTGGCTGGTGAAAAAAAGTAGCGCGCTGGCGCGCTCGGTCGGTAACGGATTGCTGGCGGTTGCGCCGCGTCTGATGAAGCTGCTCTCCATCGTCGGGACCCTGGCGATGTTTCTGGTCGGCGGCGGCATTATCGTACACGGCATCGCGCCCCTTCATCATGCGGTTGAACAATGGGCAGGTGAACAGTCGGCTCTCATCGCCTCGCTGCTGCCGACCGGCGTCAATCTGGTGCTGGGCTTTATCGTCGGCGCGGTGGTGCTGGCTGGCGTGAAGGTCATTACCGGGTTTCGCGCTGCGGCGCAGTAAAATCGGCCGCTGATTATGCAAAATCGTTCCGTGTCGTCTATGGTGAAACAGTTTCTCCCGGATGACGGACTAAAAAATGGTATTGTTGGTCAGTGATGAAGTGAGGCGAAAGAGCGGGGGGCCGCGCATGGTGGTGACGGGCTTCGCCAGCGGAATGGTCGAGTGTTGTTGGTATGACGGTTATGGCGTTAAACACGAGGCGTTCCGCGAAGATGAGTGAGTACGTGGGGAAGGACAGCGACAGCAGCGTGCCTGACCCTCTATCGCGCCCGGCAAAAGCCGGGCGTTTTATCGTTTAACTGCTTGTTTCACCCACAGGCAGCGTGGATGACGTTTGTCGTTTGGATTGTACTGCGAGAGAACAATGGATAAACCACTGTGGGTAAGAAAACTTCGCCGCGTTTCTGGCCCGGGACATGTGGTTAATTATTGCTTTGTCGCAGTACTCTTTTTTTCTACGCTCCTGATCTGGCGCGAAGTGGCGGTGCTGGAAGAGGCGTATGTCACCAACCAGCGCAACAACCTTGAAAACGTCGCCCACGAAATGGACAGTCTGCTGCTGTTCAACATCGACAGAATGGTGTTTTTTCGCAACGGGATGCAGTCGGCGCTTGAAACGCCGCTGGATTTCGAGATTTTGCGCAATGCAGAACAGGAATACATGAGCAAACGCCATGACCCGATCTGGTCCGTAGCGTTACATAACCGGCGTACTCTTCCGGTGTATGGCGTCTCCGATGCCTTTGTCGACAGCCAGAGTATGCTGTCCCGTCACGACGCCCGGACCGGTAATGAACTGATGGCGGCTCTTGAGCTGGGCTATCTCCTGCGTCTGGTCGATGAAAACCGCGGGTTTAACGAAGGGATGCTGTACATTTCGCGCAGCGGTTTTTTTACCGGCACCACATTGCCAAAAAACGCGGTACAGGCCCAGGCGCGCTACACCCATGCGATCGCCGCGCCGTGGTTTACCCGGCAATCGCAGCGGAACAATCCCGGTCGCGGCGTGCTCTGGCAAACCGTTTTTGATGGGCACGAGCAAAACGACGACCCGGTGGTGACGGCCTCCGTTCCCCTTGATTTCCGCCATGACTGGCTCGGCGTGCTGTCGATGGATTTTTCAGTGCGAGAGATGAAGGCGTTTCTGGTCAGCGCCATTAAGGGGGGCCAGGAGGGGGAATACCAGCTGTATGACAGTCGGTTTAACCTGATCGCTTCTTCAGCATCGGGGAATGTCCTGACCCTGTTGTCAGCCCGTGAACAGGCAATGCTTAGCTACGCGTTTTCGCATCAAAACCAGGGCAGTATCCGTTTATTAACGCGCTATATCAGCTGGCAGAAGCTAAACAACTTTGATGGCGTGCTGCTGAGGACCCACACGCTCCAGGAAGGCGTGCGCGGTGCTTTCGGGAGCATTACGATTGCGCTGACGCTGATGTGGCTGTTCTTTACGCTGATGCTGATCATCTCCTGGCAGGTGATTTTGCGGATGGTGCGTAACATGAGCGTTATGCAAAAGTCGCTGGAGTGGCAGGCCTGGCATGATGCGTTAACTCGCCTGTTGAATCGCGGAGCCTTATTTGACAGGGCCATCGCCATCACCAGGGTGTGCGAGCGGACAGCCCGGCCAGTCTCGGTTATCCAGCTCGATCTCGATTACTTTAAGAAGGTTAATGACCAGCACGGACACCAGGCGGGAGACCGCGTACTGTCGCTGGTTGCCAGTACTATTGCGAGCAATATCCGTGAAGGCGATCTGGCTGGCCGCGTCGGCGGGGAAGAGTTCTGTATTGTGATGCCTGACACCACGTTACAGATGGCGACAGCCATCGCCGAACGTATCCGCATCCGCATTTACAACCGTGAAATTCTCCTCTGCAACGACACCAGTTTGCGGATCAGCGCCTCTCTGGGGGTGAGCAGCAGCGATGATTCTGCCGGGTTTAATTTTGAAAGCCTGCAGTCAACGGCCGATCGCCGGCTCTATCTCGCCAAACAAAATGGACGCAACCGAGTGTGCTTTAACGATTTATTCTTGCGTGACGGTATGGGAAAATGAGATTTATCTTAAAAAAGTGCCCGGGGTCAACGCGCGGCCAGAGAAAAACGATCGCCACAAAGCCTTACGCCATCAGCATCCCGGCAGGGCGACAGTAAGTTCATACCATTTCTCAATTATTTTCCTCATGAATAGCTCTTGTCATACAAAATAATTGAGGATAATGTTTCCCGGCAACGGATATCCCGGTGTAACGAATTTTCAAGTGCTTCTTGCATTAGCAAGTTTCATCCCGACTCCTGCGAGTCGGGATTTTTTTCACCTGTACCTGGCTAGCGGTTGATCTCCGTGACGCTAAAGTCATGAATATCGAGTTCAAACGCTTCCGCTAGTTCACACCAGGTGTGATAGTCGCGGCCATCAACGCTGACGTGATGCGGATCGTCCCGCGAACGCCGTATCTCGCTCTCGCTGATTTCATTAATCGCCGCCAGCAGGGCATCAACATCGACATTCACCCCGTGACTTCCTGCATATCCACTACCTTTGGCGGTTTTCATCATGCCTACCTCGCTTGGCTCAGATCGTGCCTCTTTAAGTATAGGCATAAAATCAGAGGGGGTTGGCCGCCATGCCGGACGGTCTATAAAAACGCCACTCGCCGGGCAGGGCGCTGCACAGCGGGCAGTTTTGTTCTACACTGGCTCAAAAATAGAGGAGATAAGTTATGCAGGTGAACGATCGTGTCACGGTGAAGACCGACGGTGGCCCTCGTCGATCGGGTGTAGTTCTGGCAATAGAGTCGTTTAGTGAAGGGACCATGTATCTGGTTGCGCTGGAAGACTATCCGCTGGGGATCTGGTTTTTTAACGAAGCAGGGCATCCGGACGGGATCTTTGTTGAGAGAGAAGATTAGTTCGTGAGGCATCCGAACTGGCGGAGTGCGCCGCCAGTTTTGCCGGCGCCTGGTTCAGCGCAGGTTAACGTGGATACCACTGGTAATGTTTTCCGCCAGGCGAACGATGTGGTAAATCACCTGTTTATTGTGGGTCTGAATTTTCTTTTTAATATTTCCTTTATGCGACGAAACCGTTTTCGCCTTAATGTTCATTTGGCTTGAAATCTGCGTCGTGCTATAGCCCGCCATCCACATTTGCAACATATTCGATTCGGCACGACTGAGCGACAGTGTCGGAATATTGATGCGGGCGTTGCTGTAGTTATCGTATTTAAGGCGATTACCCAGGATTTCATCAAGGTCTTTTGGCGTCAGTGATTTTGAACTAATAAGCAAATTCTTACGTACCAGCAGATAGTGATCAAAATGAATGTTAGCTAACGACATAAAGATAATAAATAACGTCCCGGGATACCGGGAAATGATATGGCGGATAAGCTCATTGCTATCCGGATGATGAATAAAGCAATCTTCATTGATAAATACCACTGCCGGACGCATGAATTCACAGGCCTCTTGCAGGCATTCCACAGAATGTACTTCACTAATGTCGCGCTTCTTTATCCCCCGGCTTGTCAGATACCCGGTCAGTCCCAGTCGGGTAAAGCTGCACAAATCCATGATAATCGTTGACATGACCCATCCTCAATCAACACGTAACGATAATTTATCTCTCGCCGACAAGCACGATGAAATCCATTTAAGTGGGTAATAAAAACCCGGTTCAGCACAGGAACTATGCGGCAGTCTAAACTATTCCGTAATATTGCCCATAATTTGCCAGGAATACTCCCAAAGTAATGTGAGACCGGGTTATGTAAGGGAATTAAAAGCAAAATTGCCTGTTTTTCAGATAATTCGGAAGGCAAATAATAAATATTTTTAGGATTTTCCTTATGTTGGTTGTGTAAATAGTCAGCATATTGTCAGCAGTTCTTCATTCTCGTTATTTAATAATGCGACGGCGAGCGGGATAATTCTTCTCCGGGGGGCAACGGTGGCGTTGTGCGCGCGCGGATGTTGGCAAGTTTGCTGCGGCTCTGCGGGAGGGGTGGCGGGCTTAACGCTTTAATGCCACAATACTTTTTTATCGGTTTGTGGGATGGATGATGAAAAAGATAGTGATTGCCGCTGCGCTGTTTATGCTGGCCGGGTGTGTCCAGGTTGATAATTACGATACCGTCGTCAAAGCGCCAGCGCCAGCCGGGTTAGAGGGATACTGGCAGTCAAAAGGTCCGCAGAGTGAAATGATGAGTCCGGACGCGATTGCCAGCCTGATCGTGACGAAAAATGGCGACACCCTGGATTGTCGTCAGTGGCAGCGCGTCATCGCCACGCCGGGTAAATTAATGCAGCGCGATGATCAGGTCTACAACGTCACCTCCAGGCTTGAGGTTTACCCTGTTGAGCGCTCAGGCAACACGCTGCAATACGATCGCATGACCCTGACTCGCGTTGACCGCCTGACCGCCGAGTGCGAGCAGGCGTGGAAAAAAACCGCTGCCGGGAAAAGCGTGCACTAATGCAGGGCGGGCTGAATCGACGTTCAGCCCGCGTGCTTTCAAGGACTACAGCACCTCTTCGATGACCCAGACGCTGACGCTTGCGCCGTTGCAGGTGAAGGTGCCGTTGCCTTCGTCGTCGGTTTCCACCACCTCCTGACGATTGCCGAGAAAATCCTTCCAGCGCTTATTGCCATAGTTGGCACCCAGCGCCAGCAGCTTCTCTCCCTCATCGCCGTTAGACAATACAACGACGCACCCCGGATCCTCATCGGTGCCGCTGCGGCTAAAGGCAATGCAGTTGGGATGATCGAACCACAGCGTCTGGACGCCGTGGGCGAAACGCTGGCGGGCGTCAATCAGCTCATGCAGCTGTTCAATAACCGGCATCTCGATGGCATAGGTCTGGCCATCGCCGCCGGTATCTTCATAGCTGGCGCCGAAGAGGTCGGCATAAAAAACCGAGGGGACGCCGTTTTCGCGCAGCAGAATGAGCGCATAGGCCAGCGGTTTGAACCACGGCTCAACGGGGGCTTCCAGCGCCTGCAAGGGTTGAGTGTCATGGTTGGTCACCAGCGTGACGGCATGAAACGGATCGGTTTCAACCAGCGTGCCGCTAAAAATCTGACTCATATCGTAGTCGCGACCCTGGCGTGACGCTTCGTGAAACTTCATCTGCAACGGGGCGTCAAACAGCATCGTTTTACCGTCGACGCGCTCGATATATTGCTGGAGCTTATCCACCTCGTGTGACCAGTACTCCGCCACGATAAACAGCGGCTTTGTCGCCACTTGCTGGACGTGGTCGATCCACGCTTTATAAAACCACGCGGGAATATGTTTCACCGCATCGAGACGGAAACCGTCGCAGCCGGTTTGCTCCATAACCCAGCGAGCCCAGTACTTCAGCTCTTCGGCGACCGCATGATTGCGGAAGTCAATATTCTCGCCCATCAGGTAATCGAAATTACCCATTTCATCATCGACCTGATCGCTCCAGCCTTCGCCGGTATAGTCGTTCACAATTTTAAAAACGCCGTCCTCGTCGGGATTTTCGATGTGATCGACGCCGCTGAAACATTTGTAGTCCCAGATAAACTGAGAATACTGCCCGCCCCGGACCGGGAAGGTGTAGCGTGTCCACGCCTCGCACTCGATAATCTCCTCGGCGATTTGCGTCCGGTCCTGCTCATCGACGCGCTGCACGCGAACCGGTTCTTTTTCATCTGCGCCCATTTTGTGGTTGACCACCACATCAAGCAGGACCGCAATATCGTGCTGGCGCAGGGCCGCAATGGCGGCAAGCAGCTGCGCTTTATCACCATATTTCGTGGCAACAGAGCCTTTTTGCTCGAACTCGCCGAGGTCAAACAGATCGTAACTATCGTAGCCGACGGAGTATCCGCCGGACGCGCCTTTGTAAGCCGGCGGTAGCCAAACCATGTTAATGCCAATTTCATTCAGGTTCGGAGCCAGGGCTTCGACTTCGCGCCACAACTCGCCGCCGGCGGGGTAATACCAGTGAAAGCACTGCAGTAACGTGGGGTTTTTCATCTTCCATGCTCCAGACGTCATCAAGCTGACCTTTGCAGTATGAGATATATCCAGCAAATTCGATGAATTTTGGTGCTCTTTTCGCTATGTCTTAAATCGCTGCGTATATAATGTTTCGCTATAAGTTGTAGCGTATAGGTGTTGGTGGGCGACGCTAAACGCCTTACACTACGGGAAAATCTCATTTATCAGGGGCATCTATGAAATTAGCACTTCTGGGTCGTCAGGCGCTGATGGGCGCGATGGCTGTAGTTTTAATGGCTGGCGTCAGCGCAAAATCGTTTGCGGCGGAAAATCTGCTGGGGCAGATTAAAGAGCGCGGGACGCTGCGCGTAGGCCTGGAAGGAACCTATCCGCCGTTTAGCTATCAGGGCGACGACGGTAAGCTGACCGGCTTCGAGGTCGATTTTGCCAATGAGCTGGCGAAACATCTGGGCGTGAAGGCCGATCTGAAACCGACCAAATGGGACGGCATGCTGGCTTCCCTCGATTCTAAACGTATTGACGTGGTGATTAACCAGGTCACCATTTCCGACCAGCGTAAGCAAAAGTATGACTTCTCTACCCCTTATACGGTGTCGGGTATCCAGGCGCTGGTGAAAAAAGGCAACGAAGGCATTATCAAAACACCTGCTGACCTGAAAGGCAAAAAAGTCGGCGTCGGTCTCGGGACTAACTACGAAGAGTGGCTGCGCCAGAACGTTCAGGGCGTAGATATCCGTACCTATGATGATGACCCGACGAAATATCAGGATCTGCGCGTGGGTCGTATTGACGCGATTCTGGTCGATCGCCTGGCGGCGCTGGATCTGGTGAAGAAAACCGGCAATACCCTGGCGGTGACCGGCGAAGCGTTTTCTCGTCAGGAGTCTGGCGTGGCGCTGCGTAAAGGCAACGAAGACCTGCTGAAAGCGATTGATGGCGCCATTGCCGATATGCAAAAAGATGGCAGCCTGAAAGCGCTGTCGGAAAAATGGTTTGGCGCTGACGTGACGAAGTAACGGCTGGCGGTGAAAAAAGGCGCTATTGATAGCGCCTTTTTTTATTTCGTACGCCAGTGTGTGCATAATAAAGATAATTCAGTCAGGAGGTACCATGTCACTGCAAAATTTAACGCTCTTCCCGCGCCTGGAATTGATTGGCGCGCCGACGCCGCTGGAATATCTACCGCGTCTGTCCGATCATCTGGGGCGCGAGATTTTTATTAAACGCGACGACGTGACCCCGCTGGCGATGGGCGGCAATAAGCTGCGTAAGCTGGAGTTCCTGGCGGCAGATGCGCTGCGTGAAGGGGCGGATACCTTAATCACCGCCGGCGCGATTCAGTCGAACCACGTCCGTCAAACGGCGGCGGTGGCCGCGAAACTGGGTCTGCACTGCGTTGCGCTGCTGGAAAACCCCATTGGCACCCGCGCCGAGAACTATTTGACCAACGGTAACCGCCTGCTGCTTGATCTGTTTAATACCCAGGTGGAGATGTGTGATGCGCTGACTCAGCCCAATGTTCAGCTCGAAGAACTGGCAACCCGCATCGAAGCGCAGGGCTATCGGCCCTATGTCATTCCGGTGGGGGGCTCAAACGCGCTTGGCGCGCTGGGCTATGTGGAAAGCGCCCTCGAAATCGCCCAGCAGTGCGAAGGCGCCGTTGAGCTCTCTTCCATCGTGGTCGCCTCCGGCAGCGCGGGGACTCATGCCGGGCTGGCCGTAGGACTGGAACAGCTGATGCCAAGGGCCGAGCTGATTGGCGTCACCGTATCACGCAAGGCGGCGGATCAGTTGCCGAAAGTCGTTGCGCTTCAGCAGGCGGTGGCGAACAGCCTGGAGCTACAGGCCACGGCCAGGATTCAGCTGTGGGATGACTATTTTGCGCCAGGATATGGCACGCCGAACGACGAAGGAATGGAGGCCGTGAAGCTGCTGGCGCAGCTGGAAGGCATTCTGTTGGATCCGGTTTATACCGGTAAAGCGATGGCCGGGTTGATCGACGGCATTAATCAGAAGCGCTTTAAGGATGAAGGGCCGATTTTATTTATCCACACGGGTGGAGCGCCGGCGCTGTTTGCCTATCATCCCCATATCTAAAGCAGAACATACAGAATGCAAGAGAGTATCCAACTGGTTATTGATTCCGCGCCCTTTCTGCTCAAAGGCGCGGTGTTTACGTTACAGCTGAGCATCGGCGGTATGTTCTTTGGCCTGGTGCTGGGCTTTATCCTCGCACTGATGCGCATGTCGCCTCTGTGGCCGGTGAAATGGCTGGCGAGAATGTATATCTCCATCTTCCGCGGTACCCCGCTGATTGCCCAGCTGTTTATGATCTATTACGGTCTGCCGCAGTTTGGCATTGAGCTTGACCCCATTCCGGCGGCGATGATCGGCCTGTCGCTGAATACCGCAGCGTACGCTGCGGAAACGCTGCGTGCGGCGATTGCCTCGATTGACAAAGGGCAGTGGGAAGCGGCGGCCAGTATCGGTATGACGCCGTGGCAGACCCTGCGCCGGGCGATTTTGCCGCAGGCTGCGCGGGTGGCGCTGCCGCCGCTCTCCAATAGTTTTATCAGTCTGGTAAAAGATACCTCTCTGGCGGCCACCATTCAGGTTCCGGAGCTGTTCCGTCAGGCGCAGCTGATTACCTCGCGCACCCTGGAAGTGTTCACCATGTATCTGGCCGCATCGCTGATTTACTGGGTGATGGCGACGGTGCTGTCCTCGCTGCAAAACTATTTTGAAAACCAGCTGAATCGCCAGGAGCGTGATCCAAAATGAGTGCCATTGAAGTCAAAAACCTGGTGAAAAAATTCCACGGCCAGACGGTACTGCACGGTATCGACCTCAATGTGCAGGCGGGGGAAGTGGTGGCGATCATCGGCCCTAGCGGGTCCGGTAAAACAACGCTGCTGCGCAGTATTAACCTGCTGGAACAGCCGGAAAGCGGAACCATCCGGGTGGGCGATGTGACCATTGATACCGCGCGCAGTTTCAGCCAGCAAAAAGGGTTGATTCGCCGCCTGCGTCAGCATGTGGGCTTCGTGTTCCAGAATTTCAACCTGTTCCCGCATCGCACGGTACTGGAAAACATCATTGAAGGGCCGGTTATCGTTAAGGGTGAGGATAAAAACGAATCCATGGTCCGTGCCCGGGAACTGTTGGCGAAAGTGGGGCTGAGCGGCAAAGAAAACAGCTATCCTCGTCGCCTGTCCGGTGGTCAGCAGCAGCGTGTGGCCATTGCGCGGGCGCTGGCGATGCGCCCGGATGTGATTCTGTTTGACGAGCCGACGTCGGCTCTCGATCCTGAGCTGGTTGGCGAGGTGCTGAACACCATTCGCCAGCTGGCGCAGGAGAAGCGCACGATGGTCATCGTGACTCATGAAATGAGCTTTGCCCGCGATGTTGCGGACCGCGCAATTTTTATGGACCAGGGGCGTATCGTCGAACAGGGTGAGGCGAAAGCGCTGTTTGCCAACCCGCAGCAGCCGCGCACCCGCCAGTTCCTTGAAAAATTTCTGATGCAGTAATGTTTACCCGCTCGCGGCGGCCGTCCCCAGCGGTGAGGACGGCCGCGACCAGAGCACCGGTAGCGGCAGCGGTTTATCCGCCTGGCGCCACTGTTGACCGGCGGCGGCAATCCCGCAGGCCATCTGCACCAGGCTGTCAAAACCGCGGCGGTTGCGCCACGGGCCGCTCCATCCCCAGGCATTCAGCGAGACATC
The DNA here is from genome assembly GCF_009825425.1 of Klebsiella sp. Lac1. Classification (NCBI taxonomy): domain Bacteria; kingdom Pseudomonadati; phylum Pseudomonadota; class Gammaproteobacteria; order Enterobacterales; family Enterobacteriaceae; genus Klebsiella; species Klebsiella sp. Lac1. The sequence goes on along the minus strand of NZ_VJZJ01000001.1, from coordinate 2,512,930 downwards.
GACCAGTCCTGCCTGAGCTGCGCCCGCGTCTCGCTATCTAATCCCAGGGCGTCCAGCGCATCGGCACGGTAACCGTGTACGAGAACGTCAGCCTGACAGAGCAAATCTATTAAACGTTGCTTATCGTTGGCCGTTTTTATATTCAGCCGTGCGCAGCGCTTGCCGGGCGTGATTTCTTCTTCGAGCGTCGGCTCATGCCAGTCTGGCGGATCGAGCCGCGGCATCTGCGCACCGGGGCCGGCGAGCAGACGAGTGGCTACCGGTCCGGCAATAATCCGCGTCAGATCGAGCACCCGAATGCCGGGCAGCGGCCTGCTGCGAGGCAGACGCCTGTCGACGGGATAGAGGCGGAGAATCGGTGACGGCAAAGCAGGAACGCAGCGCCCCCGGCTGGGTAAATTCGATTTCCGGGGCCGGAAGGGAACTAAAGGCTTGCCATAGAAGGGAATATATCGTGGTCAGCGAAAAAGGCTCCGACATACTTTTCTCCTGGCACGGGTGAAGAGCGCCAGTCATGATCTAATAAGTGCGATGCATACGATATTTTATACATATAAATAAGATTTATGTGTTAGTTTTCTGTATTTCTAATAATGATTATTACTCAGGAGTTATTTGGTCGGTTATGAGGGACAATGATTTTTTCAGCTGGCGGCGGGAAATGCTGCAACAATTTCAGTCAATCACCGCGGGAGGGGATGTTTATAATCTCCTGCAACAACAAACAGAAGGGCTGGAATATGACTATTTTGCGCTTTGCGTACGCCATCCCGTGCCGTTTACCCGGCCGAGGATTACGCTGCAATCGACCTATCCGCAAGCATGGATGACACACTACCAGGCTGAGAATTATTTTGCTATCGATCCGGTATTGCGCCCTGAAAACTTTCTTCGTGGCCATCTGCCGTGGGATGACGGGCTCTTTCGCGATACGCCGGAATTGTGGGATAGCGCGCGCGATCACGGGTTGAACAAGGGGGTTACCCAGTGTCTGATCTTGCCTAATCATGCTCAGGGTTTTTTGTCCGTTTCCGGCCAAAACCATAGCGCAGGGCCTTTTCATGAAGACGAGCAGGAGATGCGCTTAAGAACGCTGATTGAGTTGAGTCTGTTGACATTATTGCGTCTGGAAGATGCGATGGTCATGCCGCCGGAAATGAAGTTTAGTCGTCGCGAACTGGAAATATTGAAATGGACGGCAGAGGGAAAAACATCGGCTGAAGTGGCGATTATTCTCTCCATCTCAGAAAATACGGTTAATTTCCATCAAAAAAATATGCAACGCAAATTCAATGCGCCAAATAAAACGCAAATCGCCTGTTACGCGGTGGCGACCGGTTTAATTTGAGCGGGCAGGACGTTCTGCGTGTCAGACGTAGGGACCGGCTGTGCTGAATTCACAGCCGGTTGACTGTTACTGGCGGTAAGCCTGTTTAATTTGCTTAACGGTGCTGGAGAATACGGCAGCCTGAGCCTCATCTTCCATCTGCGTGATCTGTTTTTCCATTTTAATAATCACCCGACCCGCATCCGCCTGGCCCATTGCCTGGAGCATCAGCGTCAGCAGCGTTTTCAGGCAGGTCACTTCCTGCGCCAGTTCTTGATTATTTTCTGCAGTGGAAAAATCTGGAGTGCTCATCGATATCCTCGTTTGCTATCGGCGCTTTTGCGCAATACTAAATGTTAAGGCGACGCAGTATACCACAAGCGACGAGAAAAAAAGGAGCGCGTGATTTATGTTCTCTCATCAGAGGTGCTGGCGGATTAATTGTCTGAATAATACGTACTCTGCACTCGCGTCGCCGGTTAATTTTGCGCTGCTGTTTTTCATAGTTAATTATTGTTACATCTTTAGTTTCGTATTTAGCCATGTGCTATCGCCGCGCCAAGCGGATGTTTTTGTAGGGCAAATGTTAAAAATGAAGCGTAATACAACTTACTGTTATCTATAAGTTTCCAGTTGCTGTGCAGACAGATTGACATATCCGGGAAAGAAACTTTCCGTAGGGCATTTTTTTGGCTTTTAAAGTGACGATAAAACCCGGTAATATGTATGAGATAAGCTATCCGTAGCGTTGTCCCTAATTCTGGAGATTATTCCTTTGATCAACGTCCTTCTTGTTGATGACCACGAGCTAGTGCGCGCAGGGATACGACGCATTCTGGAAGATATAAAAGGGATTAAAGTTGTCGGTGAGTCCTGCTGCGGCGAGGATGCCGTGAAATGGTGTCGCGCCAATTCCGTTGATGTTGTTCTGATGGACATGAACATGCCGGGGATTGGCGGTCTGGAAGCCACGCGCAAGATTGCGCGTTCCATTGTCGACACCAAAGTGATTATGCTCACCGTGCATACTGAAAACCCGCTGCCGGCAAAAGTGATGCAGGCTGGCGCCGCAGGCTATCTGAGTAAAGGTGCTGCGCCGCAGGAAGTGGTGAATGCCATTCGCTGCGTGGCGTCCGGCCAACGCTATATTGCTTCCGATATCGCCCAGCAAATGGCGCTTAGTCAGATTGAACCGGAAAAGACCGAATCGCCTTTTGCCAGTTTGTCTGAACGCGAATTGCAGATTATGCTGATGATCACCAGGGGTCAGAAGGTGAATGAGATCTCAGAGCAGTTAAACCTGAGCCCCAAAACCGTGAACAGCTATCGCTACCGGATGTTCAGTAAATTAAACATCCACGGTGACGTCGAGTTGACCCACCTGGCCATTCGTCATGGTCTGTGCAATGCGGAGTCGTTAGCAAGTCAGTGAGTGATGTTTTTGACGCAAAAGCTTTCCTGAAAACGGTAACCAGCCAGCCGGGTGTCTATCGCATGTATGATGCTGGCGGTACCGTCATCTACGTTGGCAAAGCAAAAGATCTGAAAAAAAGGCTGAGCAGCTATTTTCGGAGCAACCTGGCTTCGCGTAAAACCGAAGCGCTGGTGGCACTGATTGCGCAAATCGATGTGACCGTAACCCATACGGAAACGGAAGCGCTGCTGCTGGAGCACAACTACATCAAGCTGTATCAGCCGCGTTATAACGTGCTGCTGCGCGATGACAAATCCTATCCCTTTATTTTCCTTAGCGGCGATACCCACCCGCGTCTGGCCATGCACCGCGGTGCGAAACACGCCAGGGGCGAGTATTTCGGTCCTTTCCCGAATGGTTATGCGGTTCGCGAGACGCTTGCGCTGCTGCAAAAAATTTTCCCTGTGCGCCAGTGCGAGAATAGCGTGTACCGTAACCGGTCGCGTCCGTGCCTGCAGTATCAGATTGGTCGCTGCCTGGGGCCCTGTGTGTCAGGGCTGGTGAGCGAAGAGGAGTACGCGCAGCAGGTGGAATATGTGCGGCTGTTCCTCGCGGGCAAAGATGATCAGGTGCTGACGCAGCTTATTGCCCGGATGGAGAAAGCCAGCCAGGCGCTGGAGTTTGAAGAGGCCGCGCGCATTCGCGATCAGATTCAGGCCGTACGCCGGGTGACCGAGAAACAGTTCGTCTCGAATACCGGCGATGACCTCGACGTTATCGGCGTCGCCTTTGATGCAGGCATGGCCTGCGTCCACGTGCTGTTTATCCGTCAGGGGAAAGTCCTCGGCAGCCGCAGCTATTTCCCGAAAGTGCCCGGCGGTACGGAACTCGGCGAAGTGGTGGAAACGTTTGTCGGCCAGTTCTACCTGCAGGGCAGCCAGATGCGTACCCTGCCGGGAGAGATTCTGCTCGATTTTAATCTTGGCGATAAAACCTTGCTGGCGGATTCGCTCTCCGAACTGGCGGGGCGTCGGGTGAACGTCCAGACGAAACCGCGCGGCGACCGCGCTCGCTATCTGAAGCTGGCGCGAACCAATGCGGCAACGGCGCTGACGACCCGGCTTTCCCAGCAGTCGACTATCCAGCAACGTCTACAGGCCCTGGCTAGCGTACTTAAACTGCCGACCGTTAAACGCATGGAATGCTTTGATATCAGCCATACGATGGGTGAACAAACGGTGGCTTCCTGTGTGGTGTTCGACAGTAACGGGCCGCTGCGCGCCGAGTATCGACGCTATAATATTACCGGCATTACGCCGGGCGATGATTATGCGGCGATGAATCAGGTTCTGCGCCGCCGCTACGGTAAGGCGATAGAAGAGAACAAGATTCCTGACGTTATCCTGATAGACGGCGGTAAAGGCCAGCTTGGACAGGCGAAAAGCGTTTTTGCCGGGCTGGATGTGCCATGGGATAAACAGCATCCTCTCTTATTGGGGGTGGCAAAAGGTAGCGATCGTAAAGCCGGGCTGGAAACGTTATTCTTCGAACCAGAAGGCGAGGGGTTTAACCTGCCGCCTGATTCGCCTGCGCTGCACGTTATTCAACATATTCGCGATGAATCCCACGATCATGCCATTGCCGGGCATCGTAAAAAACGGGCAAAAGTGAAAAGCACCAGTTCACTGGAGACTATCGAAGGGGTAGGGCCGAAACGCCGCCAGATGCTGCTGAAGTATATGGGCGGACTGCAAGGGTTACAGCAGGCCAGCGTCGAGGAGATAGCCAAAGTACCGGGGATATCTCACGGTCTGGCAGAAAAGATCTTCTACTCGTTGAAACATTAGGGGCTCTGTAGCAACATAGGGCTAATTTTTACTTCTAACAGATAGTTACCTGTCACTATGCAATTTAATATCCCTACATTGCTTACTCTGTTTCGCGTCATCCTGATACCGTTCTTTGTGCTGGCGTTTTATCTGCCTTTCGTCTGGGCGCCTTTTGCCTGCGCCCTGATCTTTTTTATCGCTGCCGTTACCGACTGGTTTGATGGTTATCTGGCCCGCCGCTGGAATCAGAGCACGCGTTTCGGCGCCTTCCTTGACCCGGTTGCCGATAAAGTGATGGTGGCGATTGCGATGGTGCTGGTGGTTGAGCACTATCACACCTGGTGGGTAACCCTGCCGGCGGCGACCATGATCGCTCGTGAAATTATTATTTCTGCGCTGCGTGAGTGGATGGCCGAACTGGGTAAACGCAGCAGCGTGGCGGTATCCTGGATCGGGAAAGTCAAAACGACCGCGCAGATGACGGCGCTGGTGTGGATGTTGTGGCGGCCAAACGCGTGGGTCGAGTGGGCCGGAATCGCCCTGTTCCTCGTGGCGGCGGTGCTGACGCTGTGGTCTATGCTGCAGTATTTGAACGCCGCGCGCGGAGATTTGCTTGAACAGTGATCGTTTCGCCGCAAATTTCAGCAAACGACACAGGGATTTAAAAAATATCGTTGACTCATTTCGCCAGGTAAGTAGAATGCATCGCATCGAACGGCAGCACAGCTTGCCAGACGATAACAAAATCAAGTGATTAGCAAATTTGCTTGGTGATGCGGGAATAGCTCAGTTGGTAGAGCACGACCTTGCCAAGGTCGGGGTCGCGAGTTCGAGTCTCGTTTCCCGCTCCAGATTAAAAACATCGGCAGCTGCGGGTGTTTAAGCATTAAGGCGCGTTAGCAAAGCGGTTATGTAGCGGATTGCAAATCCGTCTAGTCCGGTTCGACTCCGGAACGCGCCTCCAATTTACATCCCGAGCCCGGATGGTGGAATCGGTAGACACAAGGGATTTAAAATCCCTCGGCCATAGGCTGTACGAGTTCAAGTCTCGTTCCGGGTACCATTGGGATAAAAGCAGAATAATCAAAGCAATAAGCAGTGTCGTGAAACCACCTACGGGTGGTTTTTTCATTTCTGAAACCTCCCCCTGCCTCATATTTGTCGCGTCGAACGGTCCACCGACTGGCGCAACGAGCGCCATTATTTGCTCATCACGGGCTGTCTCCCGCTGACGTCATAGCGGGACAATTTTACACCGGGCGAAAATCCCGGTGAGCCATCCGCTTAAGCTGATATCATCAACGCCTCTGTTCCTCGAAAAAGGTATTCATATGCTGCATTCTGGCCTGCCGGAGAAGCGCAGAATCTTCATCGGCGATATCCACGGTCAGTACCGCAAGCTCTGCGCATTGCTGGAACACCTTGATACTCTGTACCAACGGGATGATCGTATACTGATCTTTGTCGGCGATCTGATTGATAATCAGCCTGGGGCGCAGATCAACCACCTGGCGGTGCTGGAGCGGGTGAGGGCGGAAGTGGCGTCGGGGCATGCGATATGTCTGATGGGCAATCATGAATTTAACGCCGTTGGCTGGGCAATGCGCCATCCGCTTAGCGCTCAGCCGCTGCGGCCGCATTCGCAGAATAATCGCCGTCAGCATCAGGCGTTTCTGGCCGATGTCGTCGAAGACACGCCTTCGCATAATTTCTGGATCGACTGGTTTAAAACGCTGCCGCTGTTTGTTGATTATGGCGATATTCGGGCGGTACATGCCTGTTGGGAAGAGCAGACCATGACCCGCCTGCGGCCGTGGCTGGATGAACAGAATCGATTGAAACCCGAAAGCTGGGTCGATGCTTTTAATAAACAGCATCCGCTGTTCCGGATGATCGAGACCGTGCTTAAAGGACCGGAGCTGTCATTACCTGCGGGTTTTAGTTTCGTCGATAAGACGGGCGTTGAGCGCCGCCATATTCGTGTACGCTGGTGGCGGGATGATGCAAAAACCTATCGTCAGATAGCCCAGGTTCAGCCGGAAATGGTTAGCCGGATTCCGGATATACCCCTTTCACGGACCCTTCTCGACAGAACAGATGTTCCGGTGGTGATCGGTCACTACACCTTATCCGGCGAACCTCACACCTTGAGCGATCGTGTTGTCTGCGTCGATTACAACGCGGCAAAAGCCGATAACCCGCTTTGCGCCTGGATTCAGGAACCGGGCCGGCTACCCGCGGTGGCAGGGTCGTTTGTCCGCGAGCCCGCCTTCCGCCGCTGTGCTGGCTAGCAGCGGTATTCAGCGTTCCCTCCCATTTTTCTCAGGCGCGGCACGGTCAAACTGCGGTAAAATAGCGCTCCGGTTCGCCGGAATACTATCCTTTGGGAACGGAATGCCGTTATGGCAATAAAAACAATTTAAATGAGGGATCTTATGGCTACATTGCTTGAAAGCTACGGTGATTGCTTGCGCAAATACGCCACCTTTCGCGGGCGTTCGGCGCGCAAGGAGTATGTGGTTTTTACCGTCGCCAACTTTGTGCTTTCGGCCGTACTGGGATTGATTCCGATCGTGGGTGGCCTGTTTAGTCTGATAATCATTATCCCCGGTATCGCGGTTGCGGTGCGTCGTCTGCACGATTTGAACAAATCAGGCTGGTGGCTGCTGTCACCGTATGCTCTTCTGCTGGTTGGCTTGATCGGTATTATCGCCACCGTTGAAAGCGGCGAGGCGGCTGTCTGGGTATGGATAGCGGCGGCGGGAGGCATAGCGGCGCTGGCGCTGTCTGTCTGGCTACTGTTTGCCCGCGGCACCGACGGAGCGAATCGCTATGGCGACATCCAGCAAGAGAGCGAATACAGCTCGCTCGCTGCCCGGCAGAGCGCGCCGCTCTCTTCCGCCGATGATGTCCGGGAACGCCTCGCGCAGGCGAAAAAAATGTTTGCTGACGGAACCATCACCGAGAGCGAATACGAAACGATGCGCGCCAGCATCATTAAAGACATTTAACGCTTGCTGAATACGCTGCCGGGTAGTTTTCTCCCGGCATTTCCGCTACTGTATGCGCCATTTTTCTACCACGACGAGCCCGTTTATGAAAACCGGACCCCTGAACGAAAGCGAACTTGAATGGCTGGACGATATCCTGTCGAAATATGCCGCCGAGGGCGCCATCCTTGATGTCTCAGAGCTTGACGGCCTGCTGACGGCCATCCTCTCCGGTCCGAAAGAGATTGAACCGGCTCAATGGCTGCTGGCCATCTGGGGCGGAGCGGACAATGTGCCGCGCTGGGCGAATGACCGCGAGCGTGACCACTTCGTTAACCTGACTCTGCAGCACATGAGCGATGTTGCTGAGCGTCTGGACGAATATCCCGATCAGTTTGAACCGCTGTTTGGAACCCGCGAAGAGGAAGGTCAGGAGCTGACGATTGTTGAGGAGTGGTGCTTCGGCTACATGCGCGGCGTCACTCTCGGGAACTGGCCTGCACTGCCGGAAGAGCCGCAGACGGCGCTGGACAGCATTGCTTTACACGGCACGGAAGCGCAGTTCACGGCGGTTGAGGCGCTCTCTGTCGATGAGTTTATCGCCAGCGTGGACCGTATCCGCCCGGCAGCGCTCTCGTTGTACCAATACTGGACCGAACATGCTGAGCCGGACGTCGTGCCGCAACCGATCCGCAATGAAGTCAAGGTCGGGCGTAACGATCCCTGTCCCTGTGGCAGCGGTAAAAAATATAAGCAGTGTTGCTTAGCGAAATAACAAAGGGGCCTGATGGCCCCTTTGTTTATCCTACCGCCGGCAACAGACCCGCGACGATGCAAAACTGAATAGCGACAATCGCGATACCGCACAGCAGAACCAGCCACAGCGCCGGTGTTCCCCCTGCGAGCCGCCAGGGAGCGTCAGGGTGCTGTTTTCGACTCCGCATCGCCAGCAGCGAGGGCAGGATGAGCGCCAGCACCGCCAGCGCGACGCCGGCATAGCCCAGCGCCATCACGAAACCGCGCGGATAAAACAGGGCAAACGCCAGCGGCGGGAGGAAAGTGATTGCTCCGCTTTGCAGACGACCGACGGGGCTGTTTTTGCGCTGAAACAGGTCTGCCAGATAATCAAACAGCCCAAGCGCTACGCCGAGGAACGAGGTGGCCAGCGCGAGGTCGGCGAAGAGATGCACCGCCAGTTCAACGTGCGGCGACGCCACGACTTCGCGCAGCGCGTCCAGCAGTCCGTTCAGCCCGGCATTTTGCGCCAGCAGCGCGGTGAAGGCGGGTGAGTCAATACTGCCGAGCGTCGCCAGCTGCCAGAAAATATAGGCCACCAGCGGGATAAAGCTGCCGATGATAAAGACCCGACGCAGCTTGCGAATATCGCCGTTGAGATAGCTGACGATGCTCGGCACGCTGCCGTGAAAACCGAAAGAGGTAAAAATCACCGGGATTGCCGACAGCGCCAGACCTTGCTGGAGCGGGAGCGTCAGCAGGTTGATCCGGTGAATATGCGGCAACAACAGTGCCAGCATAATGGCGAGAAAAATGATCTTGGCGCTAAACAGGAAACGGTTAAACAGATCGACCAGCGATGTGCCGAGGCAGACTACCGCGCCGCCGACGGCGGTAAACAGCAGCACGCCGCCCGCAGGAGGCAGCGACCAGTCCAGCCACTGGTTAAGGCTGGAGGCCAGCAATTCGCCCGCGCCGCTGATGTAGGCAGCGGTCAGCGCATACATCAGAAATAACATGCAGATACCGGTCAGCCATTGCCCGTAACGCCCGAGATAACGTGCCGCCAGCGAACCGAGTCCCATATCGGCAGGGACGTGCTGATAGACCTCCAGCAGTAATAATGCGGTGTAGCACATCATCGCCCACAGCGCGATCAGTAAGCAGAAGGTGACGCCGAAACCCACGCCCGCAGAAGCCAGCGGCATTGCCAACATCCCTGCGCCGATTGTGGTTCCGGCCACGATTAAAATACTACCCAGAGTGCGGTTCTTCACGTTTCTCTCTATCCATGAAGGAATTAACAATCAAATGTGTCGCGCAGAGTATGTGAAATTATCATTCTCGTCAAATGAGGGTTACAGTGGTTGTAACTGAATGTTTACACTCGCGCGGGCCGCCTGAAGACTGCGCTGGCGCAAAGCTTCCTGCCAGCCGTCGGGCTATTCTGGGCGTTTTACAGGAGGAGTTATGCAATCGATTCATGGTCATGAAGTGCTGCAGATGATGCTCGCCTCGGGCGAACCTTACTCGACGGCCAGCCTTGAGGCGGCAATCGTCGCGCGCTTCGGCGCAGATGCCCGTTTTCACACCTGCTCGGCAGAAAATTTAAGCGCGGCGGAGCTGGTGGCGTTTCTACAGAAAAAGGGGAAGTTTGTTGCCGTAGAGGCGGGGTTTAATACGCGTGAGAGTAAAATTTGTCGGCATTAATTTAGCGGCGAAGCCGAAACTTCGCCGCCGGGAGAATTAATTCTGCGAGTCGAGCGTCGCCAGCTCTTTATCAATAAAGTACAGGCCTTCGCCGCTTTTACCGACGAGGGTCAGTTTATCAATGACAGATTTAAATAATTTCTCTTCTTCGTGCTGTTCAGCCACATACCACTGCAGGAAATTAAACGTCGGATAATCCTGATTCGTCATGGCGGCGTGGGCCAGCTCATTAATTTTCCGGGTAATCAGTTGTTCGTGTTCGTAGGTGACGCGGAACAGCTCATCCAGCGATGCATACTCGGCAAACGGCGAGGCGATGGCGTTGATGCAAGGCAGGCTGCCGGTATCGGTCAAATAATCAAACAGGCGCTGCATATGGGTCATCTCTTCCTGCGCATGACGGCGGAGGAATGCGGCGGCGCCTTCAAAGCTGTGGTAGCTGCACCATGCGCTCATTTGCTGATAAAGCAGAGAAGAATAAAGCTCAAGATTCATCTGCTCATTTAGTTTATCGATCATTTCTGTTTTCAGCATCGCGTGTGCTCCGAAAATAAAGACGTAACATAAGGGTGCCGCCACTATAATTTGTTATTAATTTATTTGCAAAAAGTAAATTAAAAAACTTATTTATTAAAAATGAAAATGGGAATAAAACGCATTGGCAATTTAATAAGTAATGAGAATGGTTCCGGTTTAATATTTTAGCCAGGGCATATTATCAAAATAAAAACCGAAATAAGGTATCTGGTGCAGGCAGAAAAATGGACTGCCTGAGCGGAGCTTTGTCGGTGCCCGCTGAGGCGGGCGCGGGAAGGGCGGGGTCCACGGGCAAAAATGTGAAGCGTAACGTAATTTATAAAACATCTTTTCATAAAATTTGAAAGTGTGTTTATTAAGTAGTAAAGTCCATCACAACGCTAACGAACGATCGCGGGAGTGTCCGCACAGCATTCAGGAGAGTAAAGCATGAAAATTGCACTGATGATGGAAAACAGCCAGGCCAGCAAAAACGCTATCATCCTCAATCAGTTAAACGCCGTTGCCGATGAAAAAGGCTTCCCGGTTTACAACGTCGGGATGAGTGATGAGCACGACCATCATCTGACCTATATTCATCTGGGCATTATGGCCAGCATTCTGTTGAATTCGAAAGCGGTTGATTTCGTGGTGACCGGCTGCGGCACAGGCCAGGGAGCGCTGATGTCGCTGAACATCCACCCAGGCGTAGTGTGTGGCTACTGTATTGATCCGGCAGATGCTTTCCTGTTCGCGCAAATTAATAACGGTAACGCGCTGTCTCTGCCTTTTGCCAAAGGTTTTGGCTGGGGCGCCGAGTTGAACGTGCGCTTTATTTTTGAAAAAGCCTTCACCGGTCGCAATGGCGAAGGTTATCCACCGGAGCGTAAAGAGCCGCAGGTGCGTAACGCCGGTATCCTGAATGCGGTGAAAGCCGCCGTGGTGAAAGATAACTATCTGGATACGCTGCGTGCTATCGACGCGGAACTGGTTAAAACGGCGGTCTCCGGTCCGCGTTTCCAGCAGTGCTTCTTCGAGAACGGCCAGGATAAAGAGATCGAGGCTTTTGTCCGCCAGATAGTCGGCTAAGTCCCTGGTTTTGTCCCGATAAGGCCAGCTTCCGCTGGCCTTTTTGCTTATTTCTTCCTCGCAGAGACGCTGCTGCCGGCCTCCTGGCTCAGCCGCAGACTATCCACCATTCCCACCAGACAAATTAAGGCAATAAAGACGAAGGAGAGCCGAAAGCTGATCCCCGGCAATGCGGTGAGGCTTAACCACTCGCTGGCTTTTTCACCCAGGCGAATGCCGATCGCGCCAAGGGTGATCCCCATGCCCACGGCCAGCTGCGACGCGGTACTGAACAGCGTATTGGCGTAGCTCATCTGCGCCGGTGGGACGTCGGCAAAAGCAAGCGTGCTCACGCCGGTAAACTGAATCGAGCGGAACACGCCGCCGAGAAACAGGATCAGGCAGATGAGCCAGACCGGAGTCTGCGGCGTGAAAAAAGCGCAGGCGAGCAGGGAGATGACGTTTAGCGTCCCGTTTATCAGCAGCAGGCGGCGGAAGCCGAGCCAACGGATGAGTGGCGTGGTCATGGGTTTAATGGTGAGGTTGCCGACAAACACCGCCAGCACCAGCAGCCCGGAATGGAAAGGGTCCATACCAAAGCCGACCTGAAACAGCAGCGGCAGCAGAAACGGAACGGCGCTAATGGACGCGCGGAAAAGCGATCCTCCGTACATCGTCACCCGAAAGGTCGGTACCCGTAGCGCATCCAGACGCACCATTGGCCAGTCCGCCCGGCGAAAATGGCGAAGTGCGAACAGCATACATCCTGTCCCAAGCCCCAGCAGGGCCAGGGTTGCCCAGCCTTGCGCCCGGGTATCGCTAAGCAGCTCCATGGCGCTCACCAGGCTCACCATGGCAATCGATGTCGCCAGGAAGCCGGGGAGGTCAAAGGGGCGCCGCTCCTCTTCCCGGATATCGGGAATGATACGCAGCGACAGCGCGATCGCTATCAATCCCAAAGGAACATTAATAAAGAATATCCAGTGCCAGCTGGCGTAGCGGGTAATAAAGCCACCCAGCGGCGGGCCGATGATCGGCGCAACCAGCGCCGGCCATGTCAGCGTCGCAATGGCCTGGATGAGTCGATCTTTCGGTGTGGTGCGCAGGACCGCCAGACGGCCGACGGGAATCATCAACGCGCCACCGATCCCCTGCAGAATACGCATGGCGACAAAAGTGTTCACGTTGGTGGAAAAGCCGCAAAAAACGGAGGCAAGCGTAAAAATGGCCAACGCCAGCGTGAAGATCTTACGTGCGCCAAAACGATCGGCAATCCAGCCGCTGGCCGGGATCAACACCGCCAGCGTAATCAGGTAGGCGCTGATGCCGATATTGAGGTCAACCGCCGCCATGCCAAAATCCGTTGCCATGTCCGGCAGGGCGGTCGCGATCACCGTCCCGTCAAGAAATTCCATGAAAAATGCCCCGGCGACCAGCAGGGCGGGAGCGGAGAAGGCGCGGCCTTCCCGTGAAGAGATATCTGTACTCATGGTGTCAGCCATCGCCAGGTGAGATGCCGATCGCGGGAAAAACGCGCGGGCGTTTCACTCTGCGATTTTTCTCAATTTTGTTTAATTCATAAATTATTTTTGTGAAAAAATTGTGAGATAAAGCATGTTTCTATTGATTTATGTGATGCAAGTCATATTATAAGCCCATAAATGGTAACACCTGCATAACAAAACCGGAGTCGCTTCATGAAGCTGCGCAAAATTCTGAAGAGCATGTTCGAGCAGTACTGCAAAACATTCAAAGATGTACCGCCGGCCGGTATGTTCTGATAAAAAAACCTGCTGCGGCAGGTTTTTTTATCTCGCGGGATTTAGGTTACTATGACGCTCCTCGAAAAAGGAGTAATAAATGTCTCAACATCTCACCGAACAAGACGAACTGGTTTCTGACGTTGTCGCCTGCCAGTTGGTTATCAAACAGATTCTCGACGTCATTGATGTCATCGCCCCTGTTGAAGTGCGCGAAAAAATGACCACGCAACTGAAAGCCATCGATTTTGCCAGCCATCCGGCTTCGGCCGATCCGGTGACGCTGCGTGCGGTCCAAAAAGCGATTGCGCTGATTGAGCTTAAGTTTACGCCGCAGGGTGAAGCTCACTAAGTTGTTTCGCCCCGCTGTCATTGGCGATGGCGGGGCGAAAACCCGATGTTAATGCGAGATAGCGGTCCTTGCTGGCGCTGGCTGCTCATCTTTAAATCGCTTACTGTTGCCCCAGCACTCCTCATAACGGTGGCCGACTAAATCCTCCACAATACTGCGCACATCGGCCGGGATATCGCCAACCTTACCACCTGCTTTAATCCGCGCCACTTCCTGTAATACCACCTGGTGCGCTTGACGATCCAGCTTCATCTGCTTACTGAAGACAATGGCCGCCAGCGCCAGCAGGATCACGCCGCTACAGAACACCACCGCAATGGCGGTGACTGCGCTTTCTGGTTGCGTATGCGCTTTCGACTGGAACCCGTAGAAGCTGAGAATGGCTCCCATCGTGAAGACAATAATCGAACGCAGGATCTTGCCGGAGAAGGTCATGGCGCCCGCATAGATCCCTTCGCGACGGCGACCGGTATAGATCTCATCAACATCGGCGAGGAAGGTGTAAACGGTCCATGGAATGTAGTACACGCCACCGGTCCCGAGACCAAACAGGACCGTGATCCCGAACATTAGAATGGTAGCCAGATGGGCAGGCAGGTGGAAAAACCACAGCGAGGTGTACAGCAACACGGAGAAAATCACGATGCTCAGCGCCAGGATATAGGGCTTGCTGAACCCCTTTTTCACGCACAGACCGATAAACAATGCCGTAGAGAGCAGTTGCAGAATCGAGTTCAGGCTGTTCAGCCCGGCAACCATCGCCGGATCGTGCTGCAGGACAAAGATAACGAAGTAGGTAAAGACTGAGGCAAACAACCATTCGGCGCCGAAACCGCAGAGATACATGCCCAGATGCTTGCGAAACACGCGCAGAGAGAAGGTTGAACGCATATCCTTCGCCAGCATCAGCAGGGTCGTGAGCAGGCCTTTTTTCTCGCTCACCCGAGCCTCTTCTTCATGCGGGCGCTCCCAGCTGCAATACCACAGACAGGAGATAGCGATAATCAGGATAAACCCGTAGGTCAGCCCGGTCAGGAAGAATGGCGTGGCGGAGTCTTTGCCATATAAAAGGATAAACTGACCAGGGATAAACGCCGCCAGGAAGTTGGCCAGCTTGCCAAAAATGGCTTTATAGCCGGTTAGTTTAGAGCGTAATGAGAAGTCGTCGGTCATTTCGGTGGCTAAGGTTTCGTAAGGCACCATGACTGAGGTATAAATAATCTCAAAGACGACGTAGGTGCAGAGGTAATACCAGAATCCTGGGCCCTCAACCCACAGCAGCGGGTAAAACATCATCAGCGGAATGCCAATCAATAAAAAGAAACGTCGGCGTCCGAAGCGTTTACCGAGTCGCGTTTTCCCGAAGTTATCGGTCAGATAGCCCATTAACGGGTTGCTGATCGCATCGATGATGCTGGCGACAGAAAAAATGAATGACGCCTCAATCAGCGTCAGTCCGCAGAAGGTGGTGTAGAAATAAAGTAGCCAGGCGCCGCTGATCGCCAGCGCGCCGCTCCCGAGTAAATTCCCGCCGCCGTAAGCTAGCTGATGGCGTAACAAAATCGGTCTTCCCTGCAACCCTGGTGAGGTTGAAGCCGCGTATCTTGCCATTAATATAAACCCCATGTTTTAAATTTTTGAAACGATGTTTTTATATTATTAAATCCGATGATGAAAAGTGATCGCCATCACTAATCATCCGCTATGTGATTACACGGCGGAGTAATGCGATCGGCTTAAAAGTTTTTAATGCTTTTCAGGAATAAGAACGGTGCCTGAGCGCCGAATATGATGTTGCGGAAATGGCGAGCGCTGGAACGTAATCGGCGATGGGGGGGCGTAAAGCAGGAGATTGACAGGCGGGTGGCGTTTATCCGCGAAGCGGTACTACGAGCATACTGTGATTTGCATCGGTTCTATCGTAAACGTCGGGTGAGTGCGCCGGTCAGGGCGAGGGCGATCAGATGGTACTGAACATTCCCTCAGGCTTCATCCTCCCTGAGGGAACCGTGGATGTGGCGTTCACCGCTACGGTTTTAATCCTCGCAGTGCGCTACCAGACTGAGCAGATGGCGATCGGTTTGCAGCATACATAAACCGGCTTTATCCGCGTTACGGACCTCTTCAAGTACGCTTTGCAACAGCATGCCGTCTTGCTGCTGCTCTTTCGCGAGCAGCGCCAGGAAGCGACAGGTGGTGTCATCGCGTTGTGCTTTGGCCTCTTCGGTCAGCCCGGACAGCATGCTGCTGCGCTGTTCATAATCGGCCAGAGTCGCGGTAAACAGCTCTTCGAGGGAGTGACAGCTATGGCTGTAACTGCCTTCATTTTTGACGATCGGCCAGCTTCCGCCGGTCTTCATAAAATCGAATACGCGCATCATCTGCGTCACGTGGGATTGTGCCCGGGAGCGCAAAAAGATGGCGGTGCCGTTCAGACGCTGTTGTTCGCACCATTCGCTGAGATGCAGATATAAATTTGATGCACGAAACTCAAGGTTCATCTGATTATTGAGCTTTTGAGCCATTCCAGGAACGACCATAAAAAATATCCTTATTAAGCTGGAGTTATCATTCGCGCGTCGAGAATCTTCGCCGGTGACGATAAAATGCGAGATTTTTTACGCGTAACATTGTCGGCAAAATAATGAATTCGCAATTTCCCTATGTGTATCGGTAATTAATTAGTGACTACCGATATATACAGAATACCCCCAAGGGCAGGCTAAGAAAACTCTCAACTGGCCTTGTTTTACTTTTAGTTACAATATGCCTGAAAAGCACGTTTTTTAACTCTCCTTGTCGTTTTATATTTATTTACCTCATTGATTTTATTTGCTTTTATTAATTGCGGGTTTTTTATGCTATGGATGATATCTACGACATATTTATTAAATATGAATTTAATCCTCTGGTCATAATTCGGTCATATCACATCATGGTCAATGGTAATGACGCCATTTTTACCGGATGGGATAAACGGAGTTATGAAGTGTATTCTGTTATTAACGGTAATAAAATTTCCCTGAGCGATATTTCATCTGGTGAGAAGCCATATCGGTAAAGGAAACGGCTGAAGAAGGGGCGCTGCGCTTTTCGGCAAACCCGCTGAGAAGGGGGCGACGATAGCCACAAGGATAAGTCTGCTGATGATATGGATAAATTTGCTACATTCAGAGTTAATTGTCTGACAATTAGCGCTTTTTTTATGTCATTTTTCGCTAAATCTATGCACGCAATTACTGTAATTCCGCGATGTGATAATGCTCTCGTATGGAGAATTGATTTCCGGTTATTACTTAATGAACAACGGCAGTGCGGTGTGCGATTTTTCTAATGCCTTGTTTTAAGTCTGATAAAAAAATTAAGTCCGATACTTCCCTACAGAAATGCGAAATAAAGCTGGAGTTTACCATGCACAAATTTACTAAAGCGCTGGCGGCGATCGGTCTCGCTGCGGTTATGTCACAATCAGCTATGGCTGAAACACTTAAACTCGGATTTCTGGTGAAACAGCCTGAAGAACCCTGGTTTCAGACCGAGTGGAAATTTGCTGATAAGGCCGGCAAAGATTTGGGTTTTGAGGTGATTAAAATTGCGGTTCCGGATGGCGAGAAGACCCTTAACGCCATCGACAGCCTGGCGGCCAGCGGGGCCAAGGGCTTCGTTATTTGTACGCCTGACCCGAAACTCGGCGCGGCGATTGTCGCCAAAGCCCGCGGATACGATATGAAAGTTATCACCGTCGATGACCAGTTTGTTAATGCCAAAGGTAAACCGATGGAGAGCGTGCCGCTGGTGATGATGGCCGCCAGTGAAATTGGCGCTCGTCAGGGGCAGGAGCTGTATAAAGAGATGCAAAAACGCGGCTGGGATGTGAAGGATACCGGTGTGATGGCGATTACCGCCGATGAACTCGATACCGCCCGCCGTCGTACCACCGGTTCCATTGACGCGCTGAAAGCGGCCGGCTTCCCGGATAAACAGATCTACCGCGTTCCGACCAAATCCAACGATATCCCGGGCGCCTTCGACGCCGGTAACTCCATGCTGGTGCAGCATCCTCAGGTGAAACACTGGCTGATCGTGGGGATGAATGACAACACCGTGCTGGGCGGCGTGCGCGCAACCGAAGGCCAGGGTTTTAAAGCCGGGGATGTGATCGGCATTGGCATCAATGGTGTGGATGCGGTTAATGAACTCTCCAAAGCGCAGGCGACCGGTTTCTACGGCTCTTTGCTGCCTAGCCCGGACATCCACGGATATAAAACCAGTGAGATGCTCTACAACTGGGTCACGAAAGGCGTCGAACCGCCGAAATTCACTGCGGTGACCGATGTGGTGCTGATCACGCGCGACAACTTCAAAGAAGAGCTGGCGAAAAAAGGGCTGTAAGGCCTGGTTGACCCTGCCTCCCGCACTCTGCGGGAGGCTGAGCATAGAAGAGCGGAGTTGTTATGCAACAGTCTACCCCTTATCTCTCATTTCGCGGTATTACCATGACCTTTCCCGGCGTTAAGGCGCTGTCTGATATTAGCTTTGACTGCTACAGCGGACAGATCCACGCCCTGATGGGGGAAAATGGTGCCGGAAAATCGACGCTGCTGAAGATTCTCAGCGGCAACTATATCCCTAGCGCCGGCGATCTGCAGATAGACGGTCAGCCGCGCGTATTCACCAACACCACCGAAGCGCTTAACGCCGGAGTGGCGATAATTTATCAGGAGCTGCACCTGATTCCGGAGATGACCGTCGCAGAAAATATCTACCTCGGCCAAATCCCGCATAAGTACGGGTTAGTGAACCGCTCGCTGCTCAACTACGAAGCTCGCCTGCAGCTGGAGCATCTGGGGCTGGATATCGACCCGGAAACGCCGTTGAAATACCTCTCCATCGGCCAGTGGCAGATGGTAGAGATTGCCAAAGCGCTCACCCGTAACGCCAAGGTCATCGCGTTTGATGAACCGACCAGCTCTCTTTCGGCGCGCGAGATAGAGCATCTGTTTCGCGTCATCCGCGAACTGCGCGAGGAAGGGCGCGTGATTATTTATGTTTCGCACCGCATGGAGGAGATTTTTGCCCTCAGCGATGCGATCACCGTATTTAAAGATGGCCGCTACGTCCGTACCTTCGATGATATGCAGACCGTGAATCATGATGCGCTGGTGCAGGCGATGGTGGGGCGTGAGCTGGGCGATGTTTACGGCTGGAAACCGCGTGAGTATGGCAAAGAGCGTCTGCGTCTGGAGCAGGTCAAAGCACCCGGCGTGCGTAAGCCGGTCGATCTCTCGGTGCGCGGCGGGGAAATCGTCGGCCTGTTCGGGCTGGTCGGGGCCGGGCGCAGCGAGCTGATGAAAGGGTTGTTTGGCGGAACCCGGATCACCGGTGGTCAGGTGTATATCGACGGCCAGGCGATCGATATTCGTAAACCGGCGCAGGCTATCGAGGCCGGAATGATGCTGTGCCCGGAAGACCGCAAAGCGGAGGGCATAATTCCGGTGCACTCCGTACGCGACAATATCAATATCAGCGCGCGTCGCCGGCATATTCGCGCGGGCTGCATCATTAATAACGGCTGGGAAGCGCACAATGCCGATCGGCATATTAAGTCGCTCAATATCAAAACCCCAGGCCCGGAGCAGCTGATTATGAATCTCTCCGGCGGCAACCAGCAGAAAGCGATTCTGGGGCGCTGGCTGTCGGAAGAGATGAAAGTGATCCTGCTGGATGAGCCGACCCGCGGTATTGATGTGGGCGCTAAGCATGAAATTTATAACGTTATCTATGCCCTGGCGGCCTCCGGCGTCGCCGTCGTTTTCGCCTCTAGCGATTTACCCGAAGTGCTCGGTGTCGCCGATCGTATTGTGGTGATGCGCGAAGGCGAGGTGGCAGGCGAACTGCTGCATGACGATGCCAATGAACAGCAGGCGTTAAGCCTTGCGATGCCAAAAGTGAGCCAGGCGGTCGCCTGAGTAAGGAGTCAATGATGTCCTCTGTTACCACCCCTAATGCCCGCCAGACTTCGTTTAGCTTTGCCCGAATCTGGGATCAGTTTGGCATGCTGGTTGTTTTTGCCGTGTTGTTTATCGGCTGCGTGATTTTTGTGCCCAATTTTGCCTCGTTTATCAATATGAAAGGTCTGGGGCTGGCGATTTCAATGTCCGGTATGGTGGCCTGCGGTATGCTGTTTTGCCTGGCGTCCGGAGATTTTGACCTGTCGGTGGCATCGGTTATCGCCTGCGCAGGCGTAACGACGGCCGTGGTGATTAATATGACGGAAAGCATGTGGATAGGGATTGCCGCCGGTCTGCTGCTGGGGGCAATCAGCGGGCTGGTTAACGGCTTCGTGATTGCCCGTCTGAAAATTAACGCCCTGATAACCACGCTTGCCACAATGCAGATTGTGCGCGGCCTGGCTTATATCATCTCCGACGGCAAGGCGGTCGGTATTGAAGATGAGCGTTTCTTTACCTTAGGCTATGCCAACTGGTTTGGCCTGCCGGCCCCCATCTGGCTGACCGTCGCCTGCCTGATTATTTTTGGTTTGCTGCTCAACAAAACCACCTTTGGCCGCAATACGCTGGCTATCGGTGGCAATGAAGAGGCGGCCCGACTGGCGGGCGTGCCGGTGGTGCGGACCAAAATTATTATTTTCGTGATCTCAGGCCTGGTGTCTGCCGCCGCGGGGATCATTCTCGCCTCGCGCATGACCAGCGGCCAGCCGATGACCTCGATTGGCTATGAGCTGATCGTCATTTCAGCCTGTGTGCTGGGTGGCGTGTCGCTGAAAGGCGGGATCGGTAAGATCTCTTATGTGGTTGCCGGGATCCTGATCCTTGGCACCGTCGAGAATGCCATGAACCTGCTGAATATCTCGCCGTTCTCTCAGTACGTGGTGCGCGGCGTGATTCTGCTGGCGGCGGTTATCTTCGACCGTTACAAACAAAAAGCAAAACGGACGGCTTAACGCCCTCCCAACCTTTTAGTCTACTCCTCGATTATCGCCAGCGCCCGCTGTGCTGGCGATAGCTATCAAAAATGGCGATCACGGTCACACTGTCTATACTTACATGGCTAACAATCCGTTAACAACCAGCGTTGCGCTGGCCATGAAAGGAGGAAAACAGGGTGGCTGACAAGATATCTGTACCGCCTGTGCCAACCGAACATCATGCCTTTTTCTTTGACCTCGACGGCACGCTTGCCGATATCAAACCTCATCCCGATCAGGTTGTTATCCCCACACAAGCGCTTCAGGCGCTGCGGCAGCTTGCGCAGCAGCAGAGTGGGGCGGTGGCATTGATTTCAGGGCGCTCCATGGTTGAACTTGATGCGCTTACCCATCCATACCGGCTGCCGCTGGCCGGTGTTCACGGGGCAGAACGCCGCGATATCAATGGTAAAACGCACATCGTCACGCTTCCTGATGCGCTGCTCCGCGAACTGGATCAGCAGCTGCGGGCGGCGCTGGAGACGATGCCGGGGTGTGAACTTGAATACAAAGGGATGGCGTTTGCGCTGCATTATCGCCAGGCGCCGGCGTACCAGAGCGCGGCGCTGTCGCTGGCGCAGGGGATTGTCAAACGTTATCCGATCCTCGCATTGCAGTTGGGTAAGTGCGTGGTGGAGATTAAGCCGCGTGGGGTCAATAAAGGGGAAGCGATCGCGACGTTTATGCAGGAGGCGCCGTTTCAGGGGCGCAAACCGCTATTCGTTGGCGACGATTTGACGGACGAAGCCGGGTTTAGCGTTGTGAATCAGCTCGGCGGCATGTCGATAAAAGTTGGCAAGGGCGACACCCAGGCGCAATGGCGTCTGCCGGATGTCGCGGCCGTTCAGCATTGGTTAATCAGCATCGCAAATAATAAGCTACAACCAGATGCGCAAAATGACAGGAGAGAGGGTTATGGGGCGCTTAATCGTAATATCTAATCGTATTGCGCCGCCGAATGATAAAAAGGCCAGTGCGGGCGGCCTGGCCGTGGGCATTTTGGGCGCGCTGAAGGCTGCCGGTGGATTATGGTTTGGCTGGAGCGGAGAGATAGGGGATGACCAGAAGCCGCTAAACACGGTGACGCGAGGGAATATCACCTGGGCTTCGTTTACGCTCAATGAACGGGATCATGACGAGTACTACAACCAGTTTTCCAACGCCGTGCTGTGGCCCGCATTCCACTATCGCCTGGATCTGGTGGACTTCCAGCGCCCATCCTGGGACGGTTACCTGCGGGTCAATGCCAACCTGGCGAAAAAGCTGCTGCCGCTGATTGAGCCCGATGATATTTTGTGGATTCATGATTATCATCTGCTGCCTTTTGCCAGCGAACTGCGCAAACTTGGGGTCAATAACCGTATCGGCTTCTTTCTGCACATCCCGTTCCCGACGCCAGAGATTTTTAATGCGCTCCCCCCGCATGCCGAGCTGCTGGAACAGCTCTGCGACTACGATCTGCTTGGCTTCCAGACTGATAACGACAGGCTGGCGTTTCTTGATAGCATCTCGCTACAGACCCGGGTGGTGACGCGAGATGGCCGACATCATGAGGCATGGGGTAAACATTTCCGTACCGGGGTTTATCCGATAGGCATCGATCCTGACGAGATTGCGCGGAGTGCGAAGGGGCCGCTGCCGCCCAAACTGGCGCAGTTGAAAAGCGAGCTCAAGGGGGTAAAAAATATCTTCTCCGTTGAGCGGCTGGATTACTCTAAAGGTCTGCCGGAACGCTTTCTCGCCTATGAAGCCCTGCTGGAAAAATACCCGCAGCATCACGGTAAGATTCGCTATACGCAGATTGCGCCAACCTCCCGCGGTGAGGTGCAGGCCTATCAGGATATTCGCCATCAGTTGGAGACCGCCAGCGGCAGAATCAATGGCCAGTACGGGCAGTTGGGCTGGACGCCGCTGTACTATCTGAATCAACATTTTGAACGCAAACTGCTGATGAAGGTCTTCCGCTATTCCGATGTCGGACTGGTGACGCCTCTACGTGACGGGATGAATCTGGTGGCGAAAGAATTTGTTGCCGCCCAGGATCCGCAGGATCCCGGCGTGCTGGTTCTGTCGCAGTTTGCCGGCGCGGCAAATGAGTTGACCAGTGCGCTGATCGTCAATCCCTACGATCGCGACGAGGTGGCCGCGGCGCTGGATCGCGGCCTGACGATGCCGCTGGCGGAACGGATTGCGCGTCATGCGCAGATGCTGGCGGTCATCAAGGATAATGATATCCATCGCTGGCAGGAGCGGTTTATCGCCGATCTGAAGCAGGTGGAACCGCGTAGTGAGGAGAGCCAATTGCAACGCAAAGTCTCGACTTTCCCCAGACTGGCATAAGTGAGGTAAGCGCGATACAGGCTGACGCCCTGGCGTCAGCCTTTTTCCAGGGAGACCAGTAAAACGTCCACGCCGCTGCTGCCGACGATACTTTTCGCCGAGCAGGTGGCGCGCGAAAACAGGCTATGGTTGTGATTGCCGCATATCACCAGGTCCACGTGATGCTGTTGGCAAAAATCCTTGATGTGGTGGTTCAGTTCGCCGCTGGCAATCGTTACGTTATCAATAGGGTAATCGGCTTCTTTCGCCAGAGCGGAGAGAAAATCTCGCGTTTCTTCATGCATTAAGTCCCGCAGGTTTTCCAGCATTGGCGCCGCAAACTGGTTATATAGCTCCGGGTCGGTGGCCAGCGTAATCAGACTGACTTTGGCATCCAGCGGGCGTGCGATAGAGACCGCTTTATTGATAAGCACGCGGCTTTCCGGCGTTGGGGCGACGGCAACGAGCAGATGAGAATATGGCATCAGGCCTCCTTGAGATACGCGAATCGATACGCGAAATAACCCTTCCTCCTTTCTTTACTCCCATTTTTTATCTCCCGCAAGGTCTGTCCATCACACATCAGGCGCCCGGTTTTTAGGCGGGAGCAATCACGTTTTCGCCCGCCGGGGTTTAGTTTTGGTTATCTGTCTTTCGATAAAGGAAGTGCCGTTTTATAAACCGGTGATGCGTGTCCGTCGGCCTGATAAACGCAGCGCCATCAGGCATTTCCCCGGCGGCGCGGGCTTGCCGGGGCTACAAATCCCCAGGCAACAAAACCCGACATGGCCGGGTTTGATTCTTAGCAACGTCCGGTGGTGTCGCTGCCGGGTGTATTTTTTGTAGGCCTGATAAGCGCAGCGCCATCGGCATTTCCCCGGCGGCGCGGGC
This sequence comes from Klebsiella sp. Lac1, assembly GCF_009825425.1. Taxonomy (NCBI): domain Bacteria; kingdom Pseudomonadati; phylum Pseudomonadota; class Gammaproteobacteria; order Enterobacterales; family Enterobacteriaceae; genus Klebsiella; species Klebsiella sp. Lac1. The sequence goes on along the minus strand of NZ_VJZJ01000001.1, from coordinate 2,489,031 downwards.
TTGCCGGGGCTACAAATCCCCAGGCAACAAAACCCGACATCGCCGGGTTTGATTCTTAGCAGCGCCAGGTGGTGTCGCTGCCGGGTGTATTTTTTGTAGGCCTGATAAGCGCAGCGCCATCAGGCATTTCCCCGGCGGCGCGGGGCTTGCCGGGGCTACAAATCCTGCGCCATCAGGCATTTCCCCGGCGGCGCGGGGCTTGCCGGGGCTACAACTCCTGCGCCATCGGCATTTCCCCGGCGGCGCGGGGCCTGCCGGGGCTACAAAATCACCGGCCTGACTTACATACGCTCGACGGTTTCAATCCCCAGCGTATCCAGACCTTGCTTCAGGGTTCTGGCCGTCAGCTGCGCCAGCTTCAGGCGGCTGTTGCGTACGGTTTCGCTCTCGGCGGTGATAATCGGGCAGTGCTCGTAGAAACCGGAGAACAGGCCGGCCAGATCGTAGAGATAGGCACACATGACGTGCGGCGTCCCTTCACGGGCCACAACGGTCAGCGTCTCTTCGAACTGCAGCAGGCGCGCGGCCAACTGCGCTTCGCGCTCTTCGCTAATGATAACCGGCGCCGCAGCCAGCGCCTGCGCATCAACTTCCGCTTTACGGAACACGGACAGCACGCGGGTATAGGCATACTGCATATACGGCGCGGTGTTGCCTTCGAACGCCAGCATATTATCCCAGTCAAACACGTAGTCGGTGGTCCGGTTTTTGGACAGATCGGCGTACTTCACTGCGCCAATACCGACCGCATTGGCCAGTTGTTCCAGCTCATCGGCAGGCATCTCCGGATTCTTCTCGGCCACCAGGCGGCGCGCGCGCTCCAGCGCTTCGTCCAGAAGATCGGCAAGCTTCACGGTACCGCCGGCGCGAGTTTTGAACGGCTTACCATCTTTGCCCAGCATCATGCCAAACATGTGATGTTCCAGCGGTACCGATTCCGGCACGTAGCCCGCTTTACGCACGATAGTCCACGCCTGCATCAGATGCTGGTGCTGACGGGAGTCGATATAGTAGAGCACGCGGTCGGCGTGCAGCGTTTCATAACGATACTTCGCACAGGCGATATCGGTCGTGGTGTAGAGGTAGCCGCCATCCTTTTTCTGGATGATGACGCCCATCGGTTCGCCTTCCTTGTTTTTGTACTCATCAAGGAATACCACGGTCGCGCCTTCGCTCTCGGTCGCCAGACCTTTCGCTTTCAGATCGGCAACAATACCTGGCAGCATCGGGTTGTAGAGACTTTCCCCCATCACGTCATCGCGAGTCAGGGTGACGTTCAGACGATCGTAGGTAATCTGGTTTTGGGTCATGGTGATATCAACCAGCTTGCGCCACATCTCCAGGAAGTACGCGTCGCCACCCTGGAGTTTTACCACGTAGTTACGGGCACGTTCGGCAAAGACTTCATCTTCGTCATAATGCTTTTTCGCATCGCGGTAGAAGCCTTCGAGATTGGACAGCGCCATCTCGCCGGCGTTTTCCTGCTGCTGTTTTTCCAGCCAGGCGATTAGCATACCGAACTGGGTACCCCAGTCGCCAACGTGGTTCGCGCGGATCACCTTATGACCGAGAAACTCCAGCGTACGGACGGCGGCGTCACCGATGATGGTGGAACGCAGATGGCCGACGTGCATCTCTTTGGCGACGTTTGGCGCGGAGTAGTCAACGACGATAGTTTGCGCCTGCGGCTGAGCGACGCCCAGGCGCTCTGATGCCAGCGCGCTGTTCACATTTTCCGCTAAAAAGGCCGGATCGAGGAAAATATTGATAAAGCCGGGCCCGGCGATTTCAACCTTGTTGGCAATCCCGTTAAGGTCGAGATGAGACAGTACCTGCTCTGCGAGTTGTCGCGGCGCCATACCCAGTTTTTTCGCTACTGCCATCACGCCGTTGGCCTGATAGTCGCCGAACTGGATTTTTGCTGACTGGCGGACCTGAGGTTCGCAATCGGCAGGCGCACCTGCCGCGATCAGGGCCTGGCTGACTTTTTCTGAGAGAAGAGCCTGAATATTCACCGGAATACCTTACGTTTAAGGCGCTATAACCCCTGCGGGGCGGCGCCGGAATGTGGACAAATTAGGGCAGGAGTATACTGCATTTGCGCCCATGCGTCAGCACCGCGCGCGTTGCCGGGCGGCACGCTTAATGAATCGCCACTCGGCGCGCCCCGTGGAAGATTCCCGGTTGGTCGCCGCCGGGAAACACGATAAATTACCCCCCTTTGACGTGTATTGAGGTGCAGTATGGCAAACTGGCAGCAAATTGATGAGCTAAACGATATTTCCGCGGATCTGCCGCGTTTCACCGACGCGTTAAGCGGGCTGGCCAGGCGACTTGGGCTGGATATCGCCCCGCTGGATGCCGACCATATTTCCCTGCGCTGTCACCAGAACGCCACGGCGGAGCGCTGGCGTCGCGGTTTTGAACAGTGCGGCACGCTGCTGTCGGAAAATACCATCAACGGTCGACCTGTCTGCCTGTTCAAACTGAATGAGCCGGTTTCGGTGGCCCACTGGCGTTTCAGCGTGGTTGAGCTGCCGTGGCCGGGGGAAAAACGCTATCCGCATGAAGGATGGGAACACGTTGAAATCGTGCTGCCGGGCGAGCCGGATGCGCTCAATGCCCGCGCGCTGGCGCTGCTGTCTGATGAGGGATTGAGTCAGCCGGGGATTTTTGTCAAAACCAGCTCGCCGAAAGGCGCGCGCGAACGGCTGCCAAACCCGACTCTGGCGGTGACGGACGGCAGCGTCACGATTAAATTTCACCCGTGGTCAATTGAGCAAATTGTCGCCAGCGAACAATCTGATGCGTAACAGTGTGAAGCGACGCGGTATTTGAACGGATAAATCATGACATGCTGTGTTGCCCGCAGCGTAAGGAGAAGGAAATGACGCTACTGGAAGTCTGCTGTTATAGCATGGCCTGTGCGCAAGAGGCGCAGCGTTGCGGCGCCGATCGCATTGAACTCTGCGCCGCGCCGCATGAAGGGGGATTAACCCCGTCGCTGGGCGTGTTGAAAACAGTACGTGAAACGGTGACCATTCCGGTGCATCCGATTATTCGCCCGCGCGGTGGTGATTTTTGCTACACCGAAAGCGAGTTTGCGGCGATGCTCGACGATGTAGCGACGGTCAGGGAGCTGGGTTTTCCCGGCGTGGTCATTGGCGTGTTGGATGTCGATGGTCAGGTCGATAGCGCGCGCATGCACAAAATCATGGCGGCGGCCGGTTCGCTGGCGGTTACGTTCCATCGGGCTTTTGATATGTGTGCGGATCCGTATCAGGCTTATCGTGCGCTGGCCGATTCCGGCGTCGCCCGTATCCTGACATCGGGTCAGCAGGCGAGCGCTGAAAAAGGTCTTTCATTAATTATGGAACTTATTGCCCTGGGGGATACTCCAACAGTTATGGCTGGTGCAGGTGTTCGAGCAGCCAACCTGGCAAAGTTTCTCCAGGCTGGCGTCAAAGAGGTGCACAGCTCGGCCGGGCACTGGGTGCCATCGCCAATGCGCTTTCGTCATTCCGGGTTATCAATGTCCGCCGATGCCGACGCAGATGAATATTCGCGCTATGCCGTTAATGGCGTAGCGGTGGCAGAAATGAAGCAAATCATTTCTGCGCAGAGAAGTTAAACCGTTTTTTGCTGCACATCATGTCGCCCAATATGATGATTGCCCGTACCAGGCCCCTGCAATTTCAACAGGGGTCTTTTTTTGACCTTTATTTGCGCAGCACTGACTTTTTCGCCAGCGACTGTTGGGTTTCGGGTTTGTTGGCAATAATCACCGCGCGCACCGGCGCCGGGTAACCTTCAAGCGTTTTACTGCTGTCGTCGGGGTCGAGGAAGTCAGCCAGCGACTCCGTAATCATCCATTCGGTACGGCGCTGCTCTTCGGTAGTGGTGGCGCAGACATCGACAATCCGCACATCGACAAATCCGCACTTCTCCAGCCACATTTTCAACGCCGCGGCCGACGGAATAAAGTAGACGTTGCGCATCTGCGCATAGCGGTCGCCCGGTACCAGCACGCTATTTTCATCCCCTGCGATAACCAGCGTCTCCAGTACCAGTTCGCCACCGTCGACCAGCTGATCTTTGAGCTGCCATAAATGGTCGAGCGGCGAGCGGCGGTGGTACAGCACGCCCATCGAAAAGACGGTATCGAAGGCGTTGAGCGCCGGAAGCTGCTCAATGCCCAGCGGCAACAGGTGAGCGCGCTGATCGTTACCCAGCAGCTTACGCACCGCTTCAAACTGGCATAAAAACAGCTGCGTCGGGTCGATCCCCACCGCCAGATGCGCGCCGGCGCCGATCATGCGCCACATGTGATATCCGCTGCCGCAGCCAACGTCGAGAATCGTGCGCCCGGTCAGGTCGGAGAGGTGCGGCAACACGCGTTCCCATTTCCAGTCAGAACGCCATTCGGTATCGATATTCACCCCGTAAAGCGAGTAGGGCCCTTTGCGCCAGGGCATCAGGTTTTTCAGCAGGTTTTCTATGCGCAGCCGATGGCCTTCGCTTAACGGCGTTTCGCTTTCGGCGGTGACGCTATGCAGCAGGTCCAGGCGATACGGGGCCAGCTCGGGCAGAAACTCCACCGCCCGTTCCCACTCGCGGAATTTGCCGTGCAGAGCTTCCCGTTGCCAGGCCGCTACCTGCGCGGGGAGGGTCTCCAGCCAGTGAGATAGCGGGCTGAGAGCGATACGTTGATAAAAATGATTGAAATCGATCATGCTTTTTCCTCTGATTTCACCGCCACCAGTGAACCAAAGTTAAAGCACTGGAACCACAATTCGGCATGTTCAAAACCGGCTTTATGCAGGCGGGCTTTGTGCGTTTCGACCGAATCGGTCAACATGACGTTTTCCAGCATGCTGCGCTTCTGGCTGATTTCCAGCTCGCTGTAGCCATTGGCACGCTTAAAGTCGTGATGCATGTTGAACAGCAGCTCGCCAACATGCGCATCTTCAAAACTGAATTTTTCGGACAGCACCAGCGCGCCACCGGGGTTCAGCCCCTGGTAAACCTTATCCAGAATAGCCTGGCGTTCATCGGGTGCCAGAAACTGAATGGTGAAGTTCAGCACCACCATGGAGGCGTTGTTGATGCTGATATCACGAATATCGCCTTCCACAACCTCAACGGGCGTTGGCGCTTTGTAGGCATCGATGTGGCGACGGCAGCGCTCGACCATAGCCGAAGAGTTATCCACCGCCACAATTTTGCAGCCAGGGTGGGCAATGTTACGCCGGATAGAGAGCGTCGCCGCTCCAAGCGAGCAGCCGAGGTCGTAAACCTGGGTATCGGGCTGAACGAAGCGTTCAGCCAGCATGCCGATCATAGAAATGATATTGGAATAGCCGGGCACGGAGCGCTGGATCATATCCGGGAAGACTTCAGCAACCCGTTCATCAAAGGTCCAGTCGCCAAGGCTGGCAATCGGCGCGGAAAAAAGCGTATCGCGGTGAGACATAACGTTAAACCCGAAAAAACGAAAACGGCGTATTGTGCGCTAATGTAAGGAGAAAACCAACTCCCAGGGCATATACCACAGATTCGCGAGTACCATCAGCAGCAGGGCGCACCAGGTGGCGCTCATTCCGGAGCGACGCCAGCTGAAAAGCCGGTGGTGAAAACCGTAAGAGTGCATCAGTCGTCCGGCAATCAGCAACATTCCGCAGAGGTGCACCATCCAGTTCTGCGCGCCATTCATCTCCATAAACAGCAACAGAATGATACCAATGGGCACATACTCAACGGCATTGCCGTGCACGCGGATAGCAACCTGCAGCTCGCTAAACCCTCCGTCACCATACCCGACGTGGTATTGCGTGCGCAGGCGTACAACATCGAAAGAAAACTTGATGAGCAATAACGCACCCAACACCGCGTACAGCGCGCTGACCATACAAAAAACTCCCTTTTACTCTTTCAGATGGCTCCGATTAGCATAGCAGGATATCAGAAAAGCGCGGTTTGCTGCGGAATTGACGGTGCGTCTCCGACCTCAGGCATTACCCGGCGTAAATCTTGCCAAAGCGTGCTGACCAGCTCCGGGGCCTGTGCGATGTCCGGGGTGTGGAGAAATAAATAGGGGGTCGTCGACGGGCTCCATTTCGCTAAGGTCTGCAGCCACACGCCAAACAGCCGGTGGTTATGGGCCATGTCGTCGCTGCCGATAAAGCGTACCAGCGGATTACCCGCGGTAACCACGGCATGAACCGGGAGTTTGGGCTTTTTACGCTGGGCGTCAATCATCGCCGGATTTCTCGCGACGGCGCTATGCACCGGGCGACTGTCGAGGATGGCGCGATTCACGTTACGTTGATGCAGCCCGCGATTGAGCGCCTTTTCGGCATCTCCTTTGGCGAAAAACTCCGGATGCCGCACTTCGACGCCATAGGTGAAATGGGCCGGCAGCGTATCGAGAAACTGCCACAGGGCAGGAAGATCGCCGGGGCCAAAGGTGGCGGGCAGCTGCAACCAGTACTGGCCAATACGCGTTTCCAGCGGCGCCAGACGGTCAAAAAACTCACGACTTAAATCATCACAATGACGCAGCGCGGCCTGGTGCGTAATCGTCGCCGGGAACTTAAAACAGAAGCGAAAATTATCGTGGGTTTGCTCATACCAACGGCTGACTATTTCAGCCTTCGGCAGGGCGTACAGGGTCGTGTTGCCTTCCACGCAGTTAATATGACGTGAATGTTTAACTAACTTGCTGATTTTTATCATTCTCATATTCCTATAGCCATGCTTTGGGGCATGGATGGGGCAAAGTCCGATAATTTCTGGTTCAACATGGCAATCTGATCGCTGCTGCTGTCGGCCATCCAGGCACCGTAAACATTGAAAACCATCTGGGCGCTGGCGTGACCCATCTGGCTTGCAATGAAACTCGGGTTGGATCCGGCCGACAATGACCAGCAAGCGTAAGTGTGTCTCGACTGATACGCCTTGCGGTGTCTTAAACCTGACCGTTTAAGCGCCGCATCCCATGAGTCACCAACTGAATCTGCTTTGTAGAGATATCCCACGTTGCCACTTTTTTTAACCAACTGAGGATTGAACACAAATGTGCAGTCATGAATAGCCTTTCGGCCATACTCCCGCAGTTGTACCTCAACCTTGTGTTGTCTACCGAGCCGGGTCATTTCTGCCTGATTCCTCAAGGCATCAATGGCGGGCTTGATCAGGTGGACAACCCTGTCGGTACCGGCTTCGGTTTTTGGTAGAGTGAAATCACCGAGTTTCGTATAATTCCGGCGTATGGTCATCGTTCCGGCTTTCAGATCTATATCCTCCCATGCAAGGGAGACCAGCTCACCGTGACGTAACCCTGTGTATACCGCGATAGACCACAGGTTTTTCGTTTGCTGATGCTTGCAGGCATCTATGAAGCGAACGAATTCATCACGTGTGAGCGGATCTGGTTCTACCCGGGCCCTCTTTAGCGGTTTGATACCGTTAAACGGGTTTTCACTCACATAACCATTGTCAGCAGCAAACTGAAACATTCCCGCCATAGTGGTCATATAGTAGTTCACGGTGACCACGCTCAAACCTCTATCACCTGATCCCGCCAGCATATCCTTCCTGACATAGAGCAATTCTTCCCTTGTCACACCCGAAACCAGCTTTTTCACGCCAATCCTCGGCAGCATGCTTCTCACCACCGACTCATACCGGTTTATTGCATTGGCACAGATCTCCATCCGCTTCAGCTCAAGCCATTTTTCAGACAGATCTTTCACGGTGATATCTTTCTTACCGATGCCAAAAATTTTCAGGTTTGGCGAGTTGGGGAATTGCGCCGCATAGTCAAAGGTCCCCATACGGATAGCGAAACAAACTGACGTTCGCAGATCCCCAGCCACTTTCCTGTTTTTAGCAGTGTCAGGGACACCGAGATTTTCCCTTACACGCTTACCTTTAAAAATGAACCATATGCGGATTGATTTTCCGTGGTTCTCAACGCCCGTTGGGTATGATTCTTTACTCATTGTTCCCTCCCGATGCCCAGGAGCGCAGCAAGCTTACATGTTTCATAGCGCCCGATCACCCAATGGTTTTTGCGCGTGAATCCATGCGTCTACTGCTTTGCGGTTATACATACATTCATTGGTGGGCTTTGGATCACCCTCAGGAGATACGTGTTTATACTCCCTACCTAGAAGCCAGGAGAATTTACGGGCGCGGGTAATGGTGCCTCGTTTCATACCTGTGATAGCCATCAGCAAGTCTTCTGAGACCCATTCGTTTGGCTCGATTTTGATTATTGTCGCCATGCTAATACCTCATGGCCGGGAAACTATAATCAGTTCCCCGGTTTAATGTTGATTATTAGAAATCATGCAGTGTGCTGTTACATTGTTTGAACTGAATTAACCTGCTTGTGAATTATTAAGCGCACTTCTGAGTGTTTCTTTCGCGGTTTCCCAGTCCTGATTTAAGGCATCCTTGATGGACTGGCACAGCCATTCTGCATCCCCTTGCCAATAATCGGCGCGGCTTTCTGCCTCTCTGGCGTCGTCCTCCGCATTTGAAATGCGATCCATTAGCTCGGACTCGACTTCATTTTGAACCTGTTGACGGATACGTAGCCGCATCAGCTCGACAACATCATTCCAAAGGAATGACGCCTATCAGTTGCTCAGGTTCGGCGTTTGAGTATTTAAGAATTAGCGCCTGGCACATGGCGCGCCTCCTTATGCGCTTCTGCATCATATTTTCTGCCCTGGTACCAACCACGACGCAGCCAGCGACGAATAGTACGCATAGCCTTTGCGTCCCCACGAACAGGTTCCGGGAAGCCGCCGTATTTCACGGTTCTAGGCCCATGCTTACGCTCTGACTGCATCATTCCGCACTCAATGATGTGATCGCGGTAGAAGGCCAGCCACTGCTTGCGATTACAGACAGGACAAGGAATGTCACCACCATTCGTGAGCATGCCATCTTCGTATGCGTCGCAATCCCATAGGTAGCCATCACAGCAAAGACTATCCGGGTAATGCGCGCCAAATTCATAACCTTGATATCCGCAGCTCATAACGTCCCCTCCGTCGCATCCTGATAGCCCTCAGGGACAAGGAAATTGAAAACGCCGTGGGGGCGCATACCTGTATGGAAAAAGCTCAATCGCCCCTTCATGGGTGCGAATCGCAGTGGCTTCGCGTAGTTCAACTGAATTCCGACCGGGCCGAAAAACCACGGCGAGTCACTGAGTCGGGTAGTTCCGTCGATGCGGACAACCCCAACGATACCGCCCAACTGGAAGTTGTTGGCGGAAGGCATCATAAGCGCCGCGATATGGCCGTTTGTCCTCTCCAGAATGCTACGAGCTTCTTTCACCTCGTCCACAGTAGGTCGTTTGCTGGAAGCGTGAATGAGTACCGGCCCACGGTATTTCGTGTCCCAGTTCCGGTTCTCGATGTCCTTAAAGCCATTCACGATGAGCCAGGCCCACGGCTGGCGCACAGAGAGAGCTTTCATATTTCGTCCTCCGATTATTTATTCCACGCAGCTGGTCGTAATTGAAAACCGATTGGTCTTTTTGGTAATGAATTTCGGAATGAAGACTCTGCGGCTTTCAGTGCATTTTTCTTCTTTTCACGTTCATTGCAGGCGACGCAGAAATAAGTTTCCCTGCGGAATGCACCTTTGCCGGAGGGTCGGTATTGTAGTTCTTCGCGTGTAAATGCACCGCCGCAGCCGTAGCAACGGATTTTAGAATCTTCCATTTATATATCTCCGGATATATTTTGCTTGTGTTTATACCTGCCGGTTAAGGCATTAATTAAATTGGTTGGTATTAAAACGAAACTTCAGTATTAACTTTATATTGAGCTGCAAGCGAATCAGCGTCGACAGAAATTAAGTCTCCGTACATATCATAATTTAAAGCGACATCTCTAAATTTAAGTCCTGACTGCGTCTCTACGCGGCCACAAAACATATTGTCTTCTGCGTGCTTTTCGGCATCATGAATATCTTTCATTGATTCCATGGCCTGAGCCCACATGTTTCTGTTGCCAATAAATTGCGCAATAGCGAGCTTGCTTTGAGCTGCCTGAACGTGAGGGTTGCGCTTCGGTAAACTAGCCATCAAACACCCCCGCAACATGCAGAATTTTGATAATCACCGCTGACCAGACAACAATCCCGATAGCGACGCAGTAAATCAGTGAACGAATGCCGTTTCTGCTCATTTGTTACTCCAGAATGGGAAGCTGATAACGACAACTACAGCCAAAAACAAGGCAACCTTTATGCAGAACCGATGCCATGCAGGAACTTCATGTTCTCGAATCATTTTCAACACCTCAAAAATTAATCTTATACAGACTGAGAGGCCCATGCTCTTGCGCAACGACGATTAAGCCATGCCAACCTAACCCACAGACCGTGAATACCTAAACCTCGGCGAGTATTGCGGCAATTTTCGCGGTAACGGTGATACTCAGCCTTACATTCAAGGGCATATTTTTTTGCGGTCACCGCTTTTGTCATTTCTGCAACGAGTTCGAACTTTTCCATTTTTAAATCCTTACCCCATTGAATTTGTGCACCAACAGACTTTGCAATGCAGTGCCGGGTGCCTCCCGGTGATACCAGCCAGTTAACAACTGGTATCGGCCTGCTTTTTCCCCACAACATGAATGACCGTTGTTGTACCGCTTTAACTGAACCGCGTGCGCATAGCCGCATTCACCACATTGCAAAGTCTGTTGTTTTGGCCTTCAGGCGGCCAACCGAACGTTTTCTGCTTGCCAGTCACTGTGCGGTGATTGGTTTCGATGGGGTAAACTTAGAATAACTTAAGTTTTCAATCAAGAGTTATTTTGTAGAAAAACTTAAATTTGAGAGCGTGTTTAAGTAACTCATTGATTAAAATGAGTTACTTAAAATTCAGGGGAGGTTACTTTTTTGAGGTGCGTTTTCTGACTTTTAGTAATTCTTCGAATCGCTGGTTGTTCATCTCGACACGAGCGCGCAATTCATTGAGAAATCCTTCTCGATCAGAATCTGGAAGTGCATCAAAAAGCCCCAGCAATTCTTGCTGTTCCTCCGATAGCTCTTTTTCTTGGTTTGGGATGGGCTCACCAGGGATCTGGTCATCATCACCATAAAGTAACCACGTCGGATTGCATTGCAACCCACTGCTCAAAGCAAACAGCCGCTTACCAGCGGGCTGGGTTTCATCCCTTTCCCACTGAGAAATCGTGACGTGCGAAACCTTGACCAGCTTAGCAAGAGCGGACTGAGAGAGTTTCAACTGTTTTCGCCTTTCAAGAAGGCGCGAGCCAAAGGTTTTATTTTCCATCATTAGAGAATTCTAAATTTTCTTGACTTAAGTTTCTCTACGATCAAATATCCTTAGGAAAACCTAAGGAGATAAGCCTGTGTTTAAACAAGATGCAATTAATTACTTCGGCAGCAAGTCGAAATTAGCCAAAGCTGCGGGCGTCGCCCCCGCGTCAGTTTCTGTTTGGGGCGACCTGGTTCCTGAAAAAAATGCGATGAGACTGCAACTGGCTTCAGGGGGAGTCCTGCAATACGACCCCGAAGTTTACGATCAACATGCTAAAGCAAAACGCGCTGGTGAGGTGAATCATGAAAATCAGGCATGAGCGCATTCGCGAGGCCATGAACGCCTGGGCGCTTTATCCCGGCGGCCGTAAAACGCCTGTAGCCGCGATTGTCGCCGCGTATTTTGCCCTGGGCATGAAATCCCCTGAGCTTTATGACGAAGGCCACCCTGACGCACTGAGCCGCAATATCCAGAAGATTTACCGCTGGGTTGAAAGTGACTCTGCAGCATCAGTCGAAAAAATTAACCAGCTGCTGCCGGCGATTGAATATGCGATGCCGCCGTTACTGCTGGCCCGCATGCGGAGTTACTACTCAGACACCTTCCGTGAATTGCTGTCGCGCAAAGAGCGGATTGATAACGAAGTTGAAGCGCTGTTCGGCGCCATGATTTCCCTGTCCAGCCGGGTCGCTGGTGGGGGTTCATCTGGCAATGCGTTGATCCACTAAGAGGTGACTATGTGCAACCCGTCTGCTGCTGAATTGATTGCTCGCCTGAAATGAGCTTATCCGGCGTATGTACCTTCTGAAGGGGATAACGCCTGCAATGGTATCCCTGAAGCCGGTTCGCGTTTCCAGCACAGGCACAAGGGACACATGGTGACGGTAATCACGGCGACTGAGAAATATGTTTCCTACCGCAAAGCCTGCGGGGCTATTGGCTGGGTGGGGTTAAGAGAGTTTTTACGGTTACACAATGAGGTTTCGGTATGAGCAAGGTTTTTGAAATTGTTCAGGCCATGTCGGGGCAGGGGAATTGCGTCACGATCCCCGGACCGTATCTGGATTTATTTTCCGGTGACCGGCAGCAGCATTTGCTGGCGGCCATCCTGAATCAGCTGGTGTTCTGGTCGGGCAAGTCAAGCCTGGAGAACGGCTGGTTTTACAAAGAGCATGCTGCGCTTGCAAAAGAAGTGCGGGCCAAAGACGGCGATGTGGTCCGAAAAGCGATGTTCAAAATTACGGAGCAGTACCTGTCAGGAGTTATCGAAGAAGAGCTTCGCCAGGTGGGTGGTACACCTAAAAAACACTACCGCATTGATCAGGATGCACTCATTTCCAGGGTATTCCCGCAAATACTGGATTCGGCTCAAGAGCCGAATGGGAATAAACCATTGAAAGGTATGGAAACGGCTCTTAAGCCGAATGGAAACGGCCCAAAAGCCGAATCGAAGCAAGTTATTGAAACTAATGGAAACGGCTCTCAAGCCGAATGCATTCGTCCCAAGAGCCGAATGGAAACGGCTCATGAGCCGAATCCTGGAAACGGCTCTCAAGCCGAATCCTATCTCTATACAGATCTTAAAAACAGATCATTACATACAGATCATAAAAACCTCGCGGGAGAGATTTCTCCTGTGGATAACTTTTCTGAATCGACTCAGAAAACCGCCATCCCGGAAGCAGTCATTCCTGGCGCTACCGAAGCCAGTAACCTGGCTACCGATGATGATTTCGACCTCGCTACGTGGTTCTGGTCGACCATCATCGAGCTGTACGAACGCGCAGCAGAGTTCGACGGCACTCTGGCAAAACCAAGAGAGCCGAACTTCGCAGCCTGGGCGCAAGAAATTTGCATGCTGCGCCAGGAGCACGGCTGCAGCCATGACCAAATCCGCACCATGATTGAGCGCATTCAGCGCGATCAGTTCTGGTGCTCCCGAGTTCAATCCATGAAAACCCTACGCAGCAAATGGCAAGAGCTGGCCCTGAAGTTATGCCCGGCAAACCTGGCAACCAGCGGCTCGTTCGGTATAGGCAAACCAGATACCAACATCCCGAAAGGCTTTCGGGGCTAAGGACTTCTCATGAAAACAACAAAATCCAAAACACAGCAGGCTAGCGAAATACCGATGCTCGACTTTATCGCGGCCAATCCAGACATGACAGCGGCAGAGATTGCCAGCGCACTGAACCGCCGTATGCCGTCAGTATCCGGCCAGATCCGCCAGTTACGGGGGATGCACCGCATCATCCCTGGCGGCCTCCGGGATGGCGTGACCGTGTGGCGCATTAACGACATGCCATTTGGCTGTAGCAACCGGGAGCGTCTGATGTTTGAGACCCTCCTGAGAGAACACCGAGGGGCTGCGCGATGAAATTACCTGCATGCCCTGAGTGTGGACTCGATCCGGAGTTTCACTGGAAGAACAACTCATTCGGTTCCTGTTTCGTCGCCCTGAAATGCCCGTACTACCACTATCGCGTTGGTCATGGTTACTGGGCTGGTGGCAAAGAAAATGCCAGGAAGGAAATTGAGAAAAAATGGATAGACGCGGTAAAAAACAGCGAGGTTAAAAATGGCTAATTCATTCAGACAAATGCGAGACGGCGACATCATCAAGCGCACCGATAGTGGCATGTTCATCCGCATTGATGAGCTGCATGTAAAACCTGACTTCAATCGCCGCGAGGATGATGAGCGCACACGTCAGGCTGATGACGAATTATTTAATTATCTGATGAACGGCGGCACGGTTCCTCCGCTGGAAGTTGTTGTTCGTGATGAGGGTGGGGTGTGGATTGTCGAGGGGCATCGTCGGCATCGCGCATATCTCCGCTGCCGTGAGGCTGGGAAACCGGTTGAGCGCATCCAGATTATTTCCTTCACCGGCAATGACGTTGAGCGTATTGCCCGCATCATGACGAGCAATAACCAGTTGCCTCTGACTGCGGTTGAACAGGCTGCTGTGGTGAAAGACCTGGCAGCATTCAACCTTACCACTGCGGAAATCGCAAAGCTGGTGCACAAGTCGATCCCGACAATCGAGAAGCTGCTGACGCTCAGCACGGCGGACCACGCTATTCAGAAGAGCGTTAAATCTGGAGAGGTATCGGCATCCGTGGCGGTAGACCGTATCAAAGAGCACGGTGAAAAAGCTGGCGAAGTGCTGGCACAGGACAAGGCAAAAGCCGCCGCTGCTGGTGTGAAAAAGGTCACTAAATCGTTTGTGTCGCCGGAAATCAGCGTGAAAAAAGCCCGCCGCGCGGTAGAGCTGTTGGCGCTGGCACAAATCAGTGACGAAGGCGTTATTGCCCTGGACGGTCTTGCATTGGCTGAAATGCTGGAAATTATCGACGAACAGAAAAAAATCGCTGCGGATCGCAGTAAGGCGGCAGCATGAACATCTCAACAGTAAACGAGATTATTCAGTCGCTTGAGAGCGTGGGCGAGCTTTCGATTAAAGAGCGGAAGTATCTGGACTTAGCGAAAGCGTACCAGCAGCTGGCTGCGGAGAATGTGGGGCTGAAGGTAATGAACGATTGCCTATCTGAGGAATTGCGTGGTTATGAGTCTGATGGCGCTTTTGATGGGCCGAATATGCATCTGCTGTGGTGGCAGGTCGAAACCCCCGCTACCAACGCAGCAATTGCCGGGATTAAGGCTGCTATCGAATACCCGAAAAATAGCACCCCATCTAATGGCTGGACTATCGACCCCCGGGTTCTTGAGTCGTGTAGTGGAGCGGGCTGGCGCAGTCTACGGGTATCACCCTGGTTTGGAAGAGGCAGAGTCTGCGCTGCTGGCTGGGCTTTATTTGCTGCGCGAGGGGGCCAAATGAAACCTTTGAAATTTCAGCAGGTGCAGGATGTCATCAACGCCATCACTACAGACTGGTCAATTCGTGGCCCGTTCCATGATGACGATGGTAAATATTACGCCATGCTGCACGGAGAGTGGATTGGTGATGGGTATCTGAATAAGCGCAAGGCATTGGATGCAATCTATGCTGCGCTGCGCGAGGGGGCCGACAAATGCTGAAGCCGAATCACGTTTATATCGAGGTCTGTCATAACCAGAGCGGCGGCCTGTCTCTTTGCGTCAGTAATGACAGCGGTGGCCACCGCATATCAGGCTCTAAGGTTGGCGGATGCGAAACTCTGGAGTGCTTTGAGGTTGACGCCAACGAGCTTATCGAGCAAATCCGAGAGCATGCAAACATGGAGGGGGCCAAATGACTGAGCAATCCATTCTGGACATGTGCTGCGGTTCTCGCATGTTCTGGTTCGACAAACAGGACGAACGCGCAGTGTTCACCGATATTCGCGCTGAAGAACACACCCTGTGCGACGGTCGCCGCCTGGTTATCAGCCCGGACATTATCGCCGACTTCCGCGCACTGCCGTTTTCCGACGCCTCTTTCCCTGTTGTTGTGTTTGACCCGCCACATCTTGAGCGCGTCGGAGATAACGCCTGGATGGGTAAGAAATACGGACGCCTGAACAAAGATACCTGGCGCGATGACCTACGTGCTGGTTTCAAGGAGGCGTTTCGCGTACTGCGGACGCACGGCGTTCTCATCTTCAAATGGAACGAAACCCAGATACCGGTTAGCCAGATTCTGGCGCTGACCGACGAGAAGCCGGTCATCTGGCAACGCACCGGGAAAGCGGACAAAACGCACTGGGTAATTTTCGTGAAAGGGGCTGCAGCATGAAAGTCAAATGCATCAAAGATACCGAGGGTTGGTGGACCGAAGGCGAATATTACGAAGCGGTAGAATCTGCCGGCGGTTTTATTCTGGTTGGCGATGATGAAGAACCCGCAGGTGACGGCTGGAGCGCTATGCCTATCGAATACCGGGATGACGGTTCGATCGTTTATGTCCTGGGCGGCATTGATGGTGAAGTGTTATTCGAGGAGGCCAGCCATGACTGATATCACCGAACTGGCGCAGAGAGAGAAATTCGAAGCGTGGGCAGAACATGCTTGCGCGGCTCCGTGGGGCTACCTCAAAAAGCGGCGCACTACCGAAGGCTATTCCGAGCAGATTTACACCTGCATGTGGACGGCATGGAAAGCGGCCAGCGCTGAGCTGGTAGAGGCGCTGGAGAAGGCGCAACAGTACGCCAAAGAGCGCGACGAAGAAAATCAGGACTTGATGCTTACAGTTGGTCGTCTTCGCGTAGAGAGAGAAGGTCTTGAAGCTATTCGCACTGCCGCCGAAAAACTTGTCCGCTGCAAAGGTCGCTATCACAGCGAGCTGAACTATCGAGCACTGGCGGCGCTGTTTGGTGTGAATACTCCAGACCTGCCGCCGCTGGAGCATGAAAACGTCCATTATGCCGATGCTGCAGAGATGGAGATCGCAGCACTGCGCCAGCGCATCGCCGAGCTGGAGCGCGAACAGGAGCATCTTCGACCAGTCGGCGTGATGAGCGAGCAGGCATTTCACCGTCTTGAAAACAGCGAATGCCGCTTTATTGCTCTGTGGCCTCGCCCTGATATCTTTTTACCGCGCAAGCGCCCCGAGGATGGCGTGATCGTTTATGCGCGCATAGGTGCCGCCGCTGGCATCAAGTGGGAGGGGGAGTGATGGCTCAACTAACAGTGAAGCAATTGATTAACAAATTACGAAAAATGCCTCCAGATGCGATTGTTATCTGGAAAGACCACGACCAGGGAGAGGGTGAATTTAACAATTCAGTCGGCCATGTATATGACGCATCTGATGAGTTTTCAGGCAGGGATGATTTCGACAATCTCACAGTTGTAGCGATGGAGCCATAGAAATGACCAGCAAATTAACCAGACTGACTGACGATGAATTGGCGGAAACTTTTCGCCTGGCAACGTCCGGCTACCCATTATCATCGAGCACAGAAGCCAATCTCCGCCATGCGTTTACAGAGCTACAGGAACGCCGTAAAGGAGATAAGCCGCCTGTTCACCCGACCGTAGCCAGTGAGAAGTTAGACGACGAAACGCTACAGGAACTAATCGAGTTTCGCCGTACTACGTTTGATTACCACTCAAAAGAAGGGAATAAGGTACAGACAATCATCCACGGCGTAATGCTCTCGGCCCTGCGCGAACTCCAGGAGCGCCGCAAGGCCGAGAGTGACAGCGAGCCGGTGGCGGAAAAAGTGGCGTGCTGGTCTTGCAAAAATGAGGTTGAGATTTCTGCTATTGGTGATTGTGATGGGTACTGCCCGAACTGCAACTCACCAATTGATCTCGATGACGAACCATACACAGCACCGCAGCCAGCGCTGGACCGTGACAAAGTACGCCGCGAGCACGCCGAATGGTCACAGGCTACGTTCGGCGATGTCGGTCCGGTTGGCCCGCTGAAGCACCTCAGTAAAGAAGCGCTGGAGGCTGCTACTGAACCCGACGACCTGAGCGAGTGGGCTGATATGCAGTTTCTGCTGTGGGATGCTCAGCGCCGTGCTGGTATCACTGACGAGCAGATTACCCAGGCGATGATCGAAAAGCTGGCGGTGAATAAACAGCGCGAGTGGCCGGCGCCAAAAGACGGTGAGCCGCGGTTGCACATCAAAGAGCAGCCAGCGCCGGTAGCCTATGGCGACTTTGAGGAATTCTGGTCAGCGTATACCCATCCTCTGGCGCAGGATGACGAACTGAAAGACTTCGCGTGGGACATCTGGAACGCCGCCACGCTCCAGGCTGGTACCCTCGCCAATGAAGGTACCATACAGGCTGGCAACTCTCCGGTAATTCCGGATGGTTGGAAAATGGTGCCGATTGATGCCACCCGCGCGATGATTGATGCCGCCATGCGCGCCGAGGAAGATGGCTACGATGCTATGCATAAGGCCATGCTCGCAGCAGCCCCGCAGGAGGTACCAGATGGACAAAGATAGCGACAACGTCATCACTCTGGTTCAGCCAAAGCGTGATGAAGAGAGGTTGCTGAACATCACCGTAACTGACAGGAAGGGCTATAGGGAACAGCACTGCAAGCATAAAGCCGTTGAAGTCGATGAGAAGGGGCGGGTCATTCTGTGCCTGCAATGTGGCTGCGCTGTAGACCCTTTCCTGTACGTTCTTCAGTGCGCGACTGATGGCGAGGCTGTGGTGAGAGAGATTCAGCAGCTTCATAACCGCCGGGACGAACTACGCGAGGCCGTAGCCAACCTCGAACGCGAAGAGAAAAACGCAAAGGCCCGGCTACGCTCTGCCAGAACGTCGATCCTCTTCGCGGAAAACGACCTGAAAAATACCGAGCAGGGGATAAAGCAATGAGTAAATCCCCCGCAGAACGCAAAGCCATAAAACGCAAACACGCTATTTGTAATCAACAAATCTAAGGTTTGTTATTTATGCGAATGATAACGCGAAAGAAGCCGGCCTTTACTGAGCTATATCAGACCGGCGTCCTGACACGAGTCGCCGCGGTAAAAAGGCCTGACGGCGGTGGCTGGCGATTGTTTGGCCTGTGGCGCGATAAGGAGATCGCGGTTTTTGTTGAGGCTGCTCGCGGTGGTATCCGCGAGTGGTCAGGGCTGGACTATCTCGCCAGTTTCTGCGCAAGTTGCGGGATTAGCCTTTGGGAGATTCACAACAAGGTCGATGCTAAGACGCCGCAATAAAAAGCACCCTGGGCTACTGACAATTAGTAGCCTTAAATCATTGCAAAACCCGTTCATTTGACCATAATGATACTGTAATTATATACAGTAATAACCCTCTGGAGCTACAGGATCCTGACGGGTGCGGCTTTGAAGGGGCTTGAATGGAGATTCCAGACGATTTGTTTCCGGGACTGAATGATCACGTTGGACCGGTTCTGATTTACTTCGATAAAGGAACCGCAAAGAGGGGTTTTCCACTTCGAAAGGATGAGTTTGTGACCTCCCTTAAATCCCTTGATGAAGCTTGTAAGAAAGCTGGATTGCCCCCTGTAATTCAAGAATAAAATTAGCTATATTAATTACGGGTCTGAACAACCCTGCTTACCAGTTGCTGTGCCACGGAGAAAAACCGATGGCGCAGAAGAAACACACTCAAAAGCCCTACCTCCTGACACCGGCCAATCCCAACGCTGGTGTTTCTGTACGTCTGTCGCACCAGGGCGGTGCGATATGAGAGATCCCCGTCGCAGATGCAAAGCACCCGGTTGCGGTGCGTGGTTTAACCTTACCTTCTCAAACGTTTACTGGTGCTGTGAAGAGCATAAAGGCCAGTACCTAGCGCTTCAGCGCGAAAAGCAAAAAGCAAAAGCGCAAGACCGGTTAAAAAATAAACCCGTTCACCATATCCGTCCTGAGCCAAAGACGGCGCAAAAGCCCCTCAGTCACTGGCTGGAAGTCACAGAGCGGGTTGTGAATACCCTTTGCCGTGAAATGGCCCTTGCCAATGGAGAGGGCTGTATTTCATGTGGAACTCACCAGGCCGCTATATGGCATGCTGGACATTATCGAACCGTTGCCAAAGCCTCTCACCTGCGGTTTACCCGCATCAATATCAATCTTCAGTGCGATGACTGCAACGTAGGCAAGTCAGGGAACATCAAAGCCTACCGCGTCGGGCTGGTGGGAAAATACGGTGAAGCTACTGTACAGGAGCTTGATAACGACAACCGGATTCACCGCTGGACTATTGAAGAACTGGAAGCCATCCGAACCGAAGCATACGCCGACTTACGCGCACTTAAAAAATCACAGGAGGCGGCATGACTAATTCTTACTGCGAATCCCTGGCAGATCAACGCGTAGCACCATCCCATTATTTAAAAGAGGTTGGTGACCAATGGCGCACCCCGGATCCGCTGTTCTGGGGAATCAATGCGATGTTTGGCCCGTTAGTTCTGGACCTGTTCGCTGACGATAGCAACGCAAAATGCCCAGCCTGGTATACCGCTGAAGACAATGCGCTGGTGCAAGACTGGTCTGGCCGTCTGACTGAACTCGGAGGGGCAGCATTCGGTAATCCTCCATATAGCCGCTCTCAGTACCACGAAAAGCAAGCCATCACTGGCATGACACACATCATGAATTACGCAGTCGCTCAACGTGAGAAGGGCGGTCGCTACGTCTTCCTGGTTAAATCCGCAACGAGTGAAACGTGGTGGCCGGAAGGTGCGGACCATGTCTGCTTTATTCGTGGGCGAATTGGTTTCGATTTGCCTCTCTGGTTTACCCCTGCCGACGACAAACAAAAGCCAACCAGCGCATTTTTCGCTGGTGCCATTGTTGTGTTCGATAAGTCATGGCGCGGAGAGCATTTTAGTTACATCAATCGAACTGAACTCGAATCAAAGGGCCGCGCCTTTATGGCACTGGCGCAGTTTGCCATTAGTAAAAAGGTGACCATATGAACCGTGACGCAATAGAGCGCATCAGGGAGCGCTGGCAAAAGCTCCGCCTCTGCCGGCACCGGGGAACGGTGATGACCGACTATCGCATCCTCAGAAATTACGTTCGTATTTATCAGTCCCTGGGAGAGACAGCATGAATCTTGAATCATTGCCTAAGTTCTATTCGCCAAAATCACCGAAGCTTAATGATGAAACTCCGGCAACCAGTAGTGATGCGTTAACAATAACGGATGTGATGGCCGCACAGGGAATGGTTCAGTCAAAGGCCCCCTTGGGATTCTCTTTGTTTCTGGCAAAGGTAGGCATTTCTGATCCACAAATTGCGATAGATGGGTTAATGGCATACGCAGTAACGCTTCGTAACCCGGTATTGATGAAGCTTAGCGATAAAGCTCGCACTGAAATTTTGCTTGTGCTGGTGCAGTTTGCTTATGCGGACTATTCCAGATCCGCAGCCAGTAAAGCATCATGCCCGCACTGCAAGGGGAGCGGGTTTGTATATCGTGATATCAGTACGAGAAAGGTCCAGTATCCAGATGGAAAGCCTCCCAAATGGGCCGCCGCAACGAAAGGTGTTTATCCGTCCTACTGGGAGGAATGGGTGGACGTGAAAGGCCTGGAAAAAGTGATATGCGATCACTGTGACGGGAAGGGTGAAATAAGCACAGCCTGCCGTGGATGCAAAGGTAAGGGGACTGTGTTTGATGAAAAGAGAAGTAAATTGCTCGGAGTGCCGGTAACGAAGATATGCGGGCGCTGCAATGGCAATCGTTATAGCAGGATCCCGACCAGTCTTGCTCGTTTCGTTGTGGAAAAAATTGTGCCTGACCTTACGAAATATCAGTGGTACAGCGGGTATGCAGAAGTCATTGATAAGCTGGTGACGAAATGCTGGCAGGAAGAGGCTTATGCTGAAGCGCAATTGAGGAAGGTCACATGTTAGCGTCATTTTTATGTATTTTAACGACACGATGCTTGCAATCTTCAAAAAAAGTGGTTAGGATTTTACCAACGATGGGATTTTCTGCCTATTCGTAAGCGAAGAAATTCAAAGCCTCGGTAATAACCGGGGCTTTTTCGTATCTGCAATCCGGTCAGAGCTCTTGAGCGAATACGTGCCGCACTACACGTTGAAGCTCATACGCGAGAGTCCTTAACCAGATTGCTGCCCCATACTCCTGTGAAGATTCTGCCGGTGTAATTCCGGCGGCGTCAGCTCCACGAAACGGAGCACACAACAGGTAAATCAATTTGCCAGCTTTGAATTGTACGATTCATGGCAACAAGCGGGTTGGTTTATCGTTGTGGTGAAGCTCAATGGCGAGCTAGCAGATAAGCGACCGTGAAAATACTAGTCATGTAGCGGAACGCTGCGCGTACTGCAATTGGCAGCGCACCAATGGAAGCTGGTTCGATTCCAGCCACCACATCAAATCCCTCTACCGTGGGACCATTACGGCTACAGCCGTCATTTTTACCCCTGGTATTCCTTCCCGCCTTGAGCGGGTTTTTTATTTTCAGGCTCACGGGAATCATCATCGACGTGCGTTGTTGTTAATCCAGCCCGTGAAGCCTGACCCCTTTCAAACACACAGCGCCATCCGTCAACAACGGAGGTGGAGCATGCACAGAATGGACAAACTCACTACAGGCATTGCCTACGGCTCGTCCGCAGGTAGCGCGGGGTTCTGGATGCTACAACTGCTCGACAAAGTATCCCCATCCCAGTGGGCTGCCATTGGCGTTCTTGGGAGTCTGGTATTCGGTTTTCTTACCTACCTGACAAATTTGTATTTCAAAATCAAAGAAGACCGGCGTAAAGCTGCAAGGGGTGAATAATGTCTCCAGCACTTCGAAAAAGTGTCATTGCAGCTGTTGGCGGTGGCGCTATTGCTATCGCTTCTGCGCTTATCACAGGCTCGACCGGCAATGATGGTCTTGAGGGTGTACGGTATAAGCCGTACCAGGATGTAGTCGGCGTCTGGACGGTCTGCTATGGCCACACTGGCAAAGACATCATGTTGGGGAAAACCTACTCCGAAACAGAGTGCCGCATTCTGCTCAGGAAAGACCTGAACACCGTCGCCCGCCAGATTAACCCGTATATCAAACAGCCAATCCCCGAAACGATGCGTGGGGCGCTGTACTCGTTCGCGTATAACGTTGGCGCTGGCAATTTCCAGGTCTCAACGCTGCTGCGCAAAATCAATCAGGGCGACCAGAAAGGCGCGTGTGACCAATTGCGACGCTGGACCTATGCCGGTGGCAAAGAGTGGAAGGGCCTGGTAACGCGCCGAGAGATTGAGCGCGAAGTGTGTCTATGGGATGAAAAACCACAGAAAGTAGATGATGGCTTCGGGCCATTAAATCCCGGCATTCCGCCATCTGCTCCGGGAGTATTCTGATGAGCCGCTTAACCGCAATTATCAGTGCAGTGGTTATCTGCTTGATTGTTTGTCTCGGGTGGCTGGCAATGCATTACCACAATGCCGCCAGTCAGCAGGAAACCCGAGCCGAAACAGCAGAGTTGCAGGTAAACACCGCTCAGGCCATTACCTCAAACGTCCTGACCACTATGTCAATTTTCAATTCCATCGCAGAGGCCAATCAGCATGCAAAAGAGCAGATCGCACTGGGCGCATCGGGAGCCTCGGCAGACATCAAAGTGGCTATTGCGAGTGATGATTGCACTAATCGCCATGTGCCTGCTGGCGCAGTTAAGCGGTTGCAACAATACGCGAACGGTTTACGTCAAAGTGCCGGTGGTGCTGTTACCGGCCAGCCTGACAGCTGATACACCGCAGCCAGAAATACCTGACAATCTGACGTGGGGTCAGAGTCTGGATCTGAACGTCAGCCTGCTGTCGGCGCTGGGGCAGTGCAACAGGGATAAGGCTGATATCAGGCAAGCAGAGAAACAACGAGCCTCGCAATAGCGGGGCTTTTTAATGCGTATCGTACACGCAAACCATCGAGAGTCTTTCAGTCGTGAGCCTGAGGAACGCCGTTAAAGGTGGCGACCTCTCTCGGGCGGCGCTCCTGTACGACAGGCTCACATCTAAAAGGAAAACAGCATGAAAGTTATCAAATATTGGAAAGTTCAGCTTCTGCAGCTTTCTCAGGCTTTCGGGATTAGCGAAGACCGCAAGCCAATCGAAACTCTGTTATTTGAAGGTTACTCAAATGGTAAACCCTACATCAAGCTGGGCTCAGGAGTAAATATTGAGTTATGTATAGCACCCGACTCGCTGGAAACCCGCATCTTCCGTGACCACCTCATTGACGGCGTGCGCTGTATTCCGGTGTGTGAGGGTGATGATGAAACTGACGGAACGCCGGGTGAGGATACTAAGTCGCCATCACGAAAGTCCATGATTGAGTATATCAAGCAGGCTATTGGGGAAGGTTACCAACCTTGTGTCCCTGAGCTCATTGCAAATCCAGGGTTACTAACCTTCTTTCATGAAGAGGCAATTGATTACGAATATCGCCTCTGCGGGAGTTGGTATAACGAGGGGCATGGTTTTCAAGAGACTTTTAGCGCCCCTGAGAAAATTCACGATCACGCCTGCATAAACTGCTTTACCGATAAAGGTCCGTGCCTCGGTGACTGCCACGTGACCGACGTTAATAAGGCTCGCAGTTCCTCCTTCGAAGGCGTAGTGAAGCCGGTAATCAAATGGCTTAACGAAAACGCCAACCCTCATACATCAGTGAACATCGATGCAACCAGTGCTCAGTTGCTTACTGGTGAGATCGGTATTCACACGGAAGAGTTCATTAAGGACTGATTGGGCATTACAGAGCCACTTCACGAGGTGGCTCGATAATGTCAAGGCGAGGATCTACATATGGCAAAGCTGGACTGGGGCGAGCTTCAGCTACAGTTCCTGTCCGACCATGCCAAAACCGGCATTTCTCCCGAGGTCTGGTGTGAATCGCGGGGGCTGAAATACTCAAGCGCAAAGCGGTATATCAGAATTGCGAAACGTAGTGCGAATTCGCAAAAAAAAACTGCGAATAAAACTGCGAATTCGCAGAAGGGAAAACCGCAAAGCAAGGAAAAATCACCACCACCTGCAAGGGCGCTAATTACCGAAAATATCACACCTGAAATTGTTTCGTTAGATATTGATTTTTTTGGGATATCTGACCAGCAAGCCAAATTCGCACAATTCATTGTCGATGGTAAATCAAGGGTGGATTCCTATAGGGAAGCCGGATACTCGGGAGAGGGGGCAACGGCATATTCGAACGCATCGCGGATGCTTAGAAATGCCAGGGTTTCTCGCTATGTGCATCACCTCCGCAACGAACGCCAGAAACGTTATGCGGCAGAGCTTGATGATGTTATCGGGCAGTTGACTGCGATCATCAACGCAGACCCAAACGAGATAGCGCAATACCGCCGTGTTAACTGTCGTTACTGCTGGGGTCATCAGCATAAATACCAGTGGCGTGATATTGCCGAACAATTGGCTGCCGAGAGAAAGGCAGAGAAAGATGGCGTAGCACCTCCTGATACCTCAGGGGGAATTGGGTTTATCGATAACTCAGACCCTAACCCCGAATGCCCACGTTGTAACGGTGAAGGCAATGGGGAACCTTTTTTTGCTGATACGCGAGATCTGGAAGGCGATGCCCGCTATCTGCTGCAAGGCGTAAAGTTGGGCAAGTTTGGGATAGAAATTCTTACCTCGGATAAGGATAGCGCCCGTAAAGAACTGGCTCGCCTTATTCTCTTGCGCGCAACTAACGACCGTCAGGCGCAGCTTGATATTGAGCGCCTGGAACTGCAGAACGAGAAACTTCGTCACGAGATTGAATTGATGAAGGATGGAGACAAAGACAACGCGATCGTTGTGCATAACGCATTGCCAATACCTGGGCGATAATCATGGCCGATATTTACCTTCCTACGCTGCATGACGGTCAATTAAAGGTCTGGTCAGACTCCTGGGATTTTCCGCTGCATGCGGTTCGCTGTGGTCGCCGATGGGGTAAAACCTTCATGCTGTCGAGTGCAGCTGTTACCTATGCGACCGCTCCGTTTAAGCGCCCAGGCATGGATATTATGCTAGGCGGCCGCGTTGGCATCTTCACTGCTGAATATCGCCAGTATCAGGAGATATACGACAAGCTTGAAGAAACCCTTCTGCCGCTGAAAAAGAGCTTTAGCCGGCAGGAAAAGCGCCTGCTGCTGAAGAATGGCGGAAAAATAGACTTCTGGGTCACCAACGACAACAAGCTGGCCGGTCGTGGTCGTGAGTACGAAATCATCCTGATCGATGAGGCAGCGTTTACCAAGTCGCCTGAAATGCTGAAGGAAATCTGGCCGAAGTCGATTAAGCCCACACTGCTGACGACAAAAGGCCGTGCCTACGTATTTTCAACACCAGATGGGGTGGACGAGGAAAACTTCTTTTACGCCATCTGTCACGACAAATCATTGGGCTTTATCGAGCACCATGCCCCGACATCCTCTAACCCGTTCGTTCCGCCAGAAGAACTGGAGAAGGAGAGGCAGAACAACGATCCGCGCGTGTTCCGGCAGGAGTTCCTTGCCGAGTTCGTGGACTGGTCTGCTGCGTCGCTGTTCGACGTTCGCAAATGGTTTGATGGCGAGAATCAGGACCAGCCTGTTGAATACCCTGAAATGTGTCAGGCCGTCTTCGCTGTCATGGACACCGCCGTTAAAGGTGGTACTGAGCATGACGGCACTGCAGTAGTTTATTACGCATTAGACCAGCGCCCAGGCATGGAGCGCCTGACAATTCTCGACTGGGATGTAGTGCAGATAGACGGCGCGCTGCTGGAAACATGGATGCCGTCGGTATTCGAACGCCTCAATGATCTTTCTGGGCAGTGCGTTGCTGTAAACGGCAATATCGGCGTGTTCATCGAAGACGCCAGCATGGGCAGCATCCTCCTGCAGAAAGGCGAAAGCCTGGGATGGCCGGTCAACAAAATTGAGTCCGACCTGACCAGCAAAGGTAAAGACGAACGCGCAATTATGGCGTCCGGCTATCACTACCGCTGCCTGGCGAAGATATCCCGGTACGCCTACGAAAAGACAGCGGCCTTTAAAGGCGAAACAGCAAACCATCTGCACAAGCAGGTTTCCCGATTCCACCTTGCCGACAAGAAAGCGCATAAGCGCGCCGACGATTTACTGGATTGTTACACCTACGGGCTAATCATCGCGTTCGGTAACGGCGACGCACTCTGACGAGAAAATCAATGAATGAAGATGATATCGAAATCGGCAGCTGCTCGCCGGAGTTGATCACGCTCCTGGATAGCGACGATATCAAGCCTGGTATGTCGGCTGGATATCAGACCTGCAAAACGATTTACCTGTTTCACCCGTTAGGCGGGAAGATGGTAGACCGCCCGATCAAAATGGCAATGAACGAACCGCGATCTGTACATGTTGCTCAGTCGTACGGACTTGAGCAGCGTTTGCGCGATGCTTTTGAGCGGGAGTGGAAATCGATCGGGGCGGACCGGCATATCGCCAACGCGGCCCGTATATCGCGTATTTATGGCGTTTCTGCGATAGCTATGCTGGTGGATAACCAGGAACCAAACATATCGCTGGACTATCGCACGCTCTACAAGCACAACATCAGTTTTAATATTCTCGATCCGCTGAATACCGCGGGCAGTATCGTTCTGAACCAGGACCCTAACGCTCAAGATTTCCAGAAGGTTGACGGCATCCGGGTGGCTGGCAAGCCGTATCATAAATCGCGCTGTGTCGTCGTACAAAACGAGGACCCTATTTATCTGGCGTACAACCCTGCAGCATTCGGCTTTACGGGGCGGAGCGTTTACCAGCGTGCGCTGTTTCCGCTGAAATCATTCATTCAGACCATGCGCACTGACGACATGGTGGCAGTGAAAGGCGGCTTGCTGATCACCAGGATTAAAAACGCCGGGGCCGTGGTCAATAAGGTTATGCAGGCATTAGGCGGTATTAAGCGCATGATGCTGAAAAGGGGTAAGACAGGCGAGGTATTGCAGATAGGTCATGAAGATACGATCGAGTCTATTGACCTGAGCAATCTCGAAAAGCCTCTTGACTCTGCGCGCAATCACATTCTGGAAAACATCGCTGCGGCGGCTGACATGCCGGCGATCATCCTAAACTCTGAGACGTTCGCTCAGGGATTTGGTGAAGGGACGGAAGATGCGCGTTCTGTTGCTGTCTACATCGACAACATCCGCGAGTGGCTTGAGCCGCTGTACGATTATTTCATCCGCATTTGCCAGTATCGTGCCTGGAGTATTGAATTTTTCCAGTCCCTTCGTGCTGATTTCCCTGAGTTGAGAAATACGTACAGCCTTTATTTTGCGAAATGGATAAACAACTTCGAATATCGCTGGCCATCCTCCCTTAAGGAACCGGAAAGCGAGAAGGTGAAGGTTGATGAAATTCGCTTTAAGGCAATTGTCAGCATGCTTGAAGTACTGCTCCCGCAAGTAAATACCGATGACGAAAACAGGACTTCGCTGATTGAATGGGCTCAGGCCAATGCGAACGCCAATGAAAGCCTGTTCCCACAGCGCCTTGATCTGGACTTTGATTCGCTCAGGGATAATCGACCAGAGCAACAAAAACCTGAAGATCCGGGCGGCGGGATGATGCTATGAAAACTTTCACGCGAAGGGTACGGGAAGCGGTGAAGTTCTTTCTTCGCAACGGGTACACGTCGCGTGAGGAGCTTGAACGCTGGCAATCTATCATCAGGCAGGCCGCTGAGAGCGAAACCTCTGAAGATTACGCGGCAATGGTGACCAGAAACCTCACCCATGCGTATGACCTGCAGGTAGGGCGCGCATATGCGCTAAAGAGGCATCCTGGAATATCCCGCTTCACGCTTAACTATCTTGAGCCAAAAGTCAGGACGGAGCTTGACCGGCGAATACTGGCCAGCGTTGACCTGATAAGGCTCAATCGGCAGAAAGCCATTGATACCACGCTATCCCGCTTTAGTGGCTGGGCCAGTAGCATTCCTTCTGCTGAAAGCATTGCTCTGCGCGGTATTCAGGGAACGATGCTGGAAACAGCGACGCATATTCAGAAATCCGCCGAGCAAATGGATTTCGAAGCGCGCCGAGTGATGATTGACCAGAACCATAAGTTGATCGCCAATATCGATAATGTGATTGCAACCAGCAATAACGCGATAGCGGCGATATGGCACAGCCACTGGCGCCAGCCAAACTATGACTACCGTGAGGACCACAAGGAGCGCGATCTGCTGTATTACCTGATTCGCGGGAATTGGGCGCAGAAAAACGGTTATGTCAAAGCTGGTCCGGCTGGCTATCTCGATGAAATCACGCAGCCCGGCGAAGAGGTTTTCTGTCGCTGTTACGTGACTTACATCTACAACATCCGCAGCATTCCTGAGTACATGCTGACCCAGAAGGGTCGCAAGTTTCTGGAGTCTATGAAAGCAGCATAGGAGCATTAAAACGTGGCTATTTTTGGCAGCGGGATAATGTTTCGTCAGGGGAATTTCGTCTTCCTGATCCAGCGCTCAGATGATGGCACATGGTGCCAGCCTGGCGGAACGATAGAGGCAGGAGAGTTAGCCATAGACGCCGCACGGCGCGAGGTGCTGGAGGAAACAGGCTATCAGTACGATGGCCCGTTGACGCCGCACAGCGTATATGGTGACTACCTGACATACCGAGCAGACGTGCCGGAGCAGTTCGAAGCTAAGCTAAACGACGAATCGCTGGCAGCCGGATGGTTTCATATTGACGATCTGCCAAAGCCGCTTCACCAGCCTTTCGCTGAAATGCTGGCGCAGCAGGCGCTCAACGAAACCGACGTGGCCACGCTCATCGCTGACGGAACGCTCAGCAGCCCGCAGTACTTTATCAACATGTGGCTGTTCGCCATCCGGGTGACGGGTACAGGGGTCACCTGGCGATCTGCAGATCAGGAGATGACGTTCCGTAACCCGGACGACTATCTCACCCCAGAATTTCTCCAGAGGGTAGCCGGAGTACCACTTATCTGGCTTCACCCTGAAAAAAGAACACTTGATAGTGACGAGTTCTCAAAGCGCGTTATTGGCACCCTGACAAATGCCTGGGTTGCCGATAAGGGCGAAGTGTGGGCCGTTGCGCGTGTGTACGACGCCGAAGCTGCTGAAATTATGGCAACAAGGCAATTAAGCACCTCGCCAACTGTGAGGTTCTCAGAGGTTGCTAAATCAATCATTGTCGACGGTCAGCCTCTACTGGTGGAGCCATCCCCCGAGCTGCTCGACCACGTTGCAATTTGTGAACAGGGTGTATGGGACAAGCTCCTTAACCCCACCGGTGTTAAATCTGATTCCATTCCCAAAGAGGCTGAAAAGATGGACGAGGAAAAATTTGTAGAGCTATTCAATAAGTGCATGGATGCTCGCATGGCTAAAGCAGACTCCGAGGCCAAAGAAGCCAAAGAGAAAGCGGATGCCGAAGAGGCCGCCAAGAAAGAAAAGGCGGATGCAGAAGAAAAAGAGGCTGAAGAGGCTAAGGCCGCTAAGGAAAAGGCAGATGCCGAAGCTAAAGACAAGGCCGATGAAAGCGAGCTGAAAAAGCGGGAGAACGAAGCCAAGGGCGAAGATGACAAACTGGAACGTGAGCGGAAAGAGCGCGAGCGTGAAAAAGCTGACTCTCAGTTACGCCAGGAAATCGCCGAACTGCGCTCTCGAATCCCCACCGAGTTGAGCGATGAGGAGCGTAACGAAGTTGCTGATGCACAGGTTAAGGCCGATAGCGTCTTCTCCAGCTTCGGCAAGCGAGCGCCAGTCCCTCTGTCTGGAGAAAAGCCGATGGCTTACCGGCGCCGGCTGATGATTCAACTGCAGGAGCATTCGCCGGACTACAAAGCCGTCGATCTCTCTTCTATCGCCGATTCTCAACTGCTGAGCACTGCCGAAAAGCATATCTATGCCGACGCGCAGAAGGCAGCCAGCCTGTCAGTAGGTCCGGGTATGTTGCGCGAGATTAAGCGCGCCGATGCAACCGGTCGACAAATCAGCACCTTTGAAGGCGATCCTGCCGCTACCTGGGCGCCGTTCCAGTCTGGCAAGCGCCAGGTCACCAGTTTTAACAACCAGGCTTAACGGGAGTTCTCAAGCATGGCTAACTTATCTCTTAACCCGATGGCAACCACGAACGCGCTGGGTTCCTTCGGTGTGCAGTCAGATGGCCTAATTCAGGGCGTTGCTCTGGATGACCCGGCTAACCGTTTTAACCTGGCCTCCGGCACTGTCGCTCCAACCGAAACCAAACCGATGTGGGGTGGTATTCCTGTCGCTGAGCTGCTTCCGGGTATCAAATCCAGTCCGCGCGGTTCGTCCATTCGCAGGGCCGTGTCGCTTGCTGAAATGGAAGGGTTCACTGTCTTCAACCAGGCTCACAATGGGCTGACCACTCCGCAGTCACCAGTACCTCTGTATGCGGCTGGAATGAGCGTTTCTTTCTATCGCTTCGGTTCAAACATGCGCGTTCCGTTGAAAGCGTCTGCACAGGTTGTAGCGCTGGGAACTACTGGCGCATCAGTTAAAACTCCCCTGGCGTGGGACTTCGTTAATAACCAGTTGACGACTGCCGCCGCCGCCGCATATTCCGGTGCCGAGCTGACGACCATTGAGTTGACGTTTAATAACGGTGTAGCAACGGCCGGCTTTGCATCCGCGCACGGAATCACTGCCGGAAAATACATCACCATCAGCGGCGCAGTGCCGACGGCATTCAATGGCACATACTACGTAGCCTCCGTCCCGACCGCACTTTCTCTGACTTTTATTCCGGCTGTAGCGCCAACAGGTGATGCTTCCACTCAGGGTACTGTCAGTGCGCCTAATTCGTCGGCGGTAGCTTCCTACACCTTGCCGGTGAAGGTTATATCCATTGAGTCCGGGAACTCCAAAACTGTCAACTACGACAGCGATACGGGATTCCTTACCTGGAACAACACCGACAGCTGCGCGCTGGTCTTACTTTAATCGGGAGCTGAATTAAATGGCTGCAATTACCCCCAGCTACACCATCGTCAATCCGTCGTATATTGCGCCGGAGATGATCATTGGTTACCAGCAGGCGTCCGGTGCGTTTGAAACCATCGCCAGCGGTAACCCGCAGGTTCGCCTCGGCGTAGGCGATCAGTACGTCTATATGCGCCGCCTGGATATCCGCACCCAGACTACATCTAGTCAGTCTGGTAACGGCAACCAGCTACCGAGCGTTGCACTCGACGCGCGCATGATTTCCACTCCAACCTACCTGTTCCGTTGCCGCGGCATTTATGACCATCACGATATGGCTGCCGCCGGTAACTGGAACTTCGCGCTCCCAGAAGCTCAACGCCTGGGCATGCGACAGGGTATCTTCCAGCAACTTCGCGGAGCACTGCTGTACGGGATGAATCCTGCTGGTGGTGAAGGACTCCTCAACACCGCGGGTGCGACTACTGAAACCCTGCCGGCTGACAGTACAGGCAATACCACTGTTTTGACCTATGACCACGGTCAGATGGCAGTTTACCTGCTTGGGCATGTGCAGGCCGCCATGACCCGAACTATGCAGCTCGGTCGTCAGCAGCGCGTTGTTATCCTCGGTCCGCAGCGTGTTCTGGGTTCGATGGAGATTCAGCAGATCGTTCAGTTGACATCTTATCAGCGTCCTGGCGGTGGTACTGATACCGTCGGCGGAACGGTGAAGACCGTTTTGGGTGGCGCAAATATTCAAGTTGACTGGGTGTATGACGATACGCTTATCGGGGCTGGCGCTGGTGGTACGGACGCGGTGGTTATCACCATTCCTGAAGTTGAAGTGCCAATGGTCAACTCGACTGTGAACACCAACGAATTTGCCAAACTGACCCCGTCTCTTTCGGCGAATGCCCTGATGTTCACCGATATGGCGGCACCGATGGAAATCCCGACACCAATTCCCGGAGGCGCTATCGACGTATTGTCTGAAATGCGCTCTACGTCTGGCTGGGCTATCCGTCCGGAAGCTATCACCATTCTGTCGATGGCATATAGCTCCTGATTCAAATTTTTTCAGCGTTAAAGCCTCTGCAGGGGAAACCATGCAGAGGCTTTTTATGAGGGTAATCAATGCAACTCTATATCGCCAATACCACCAAACAGCGCCATATTTTCACTTTCCGCATGATGGAAACCGGGCGCCTGCGTCAAATCCCTATCGACCACGGATCGCAAATGGTAGTGCTGGAAGGATCAACAGAAGAGGTCGAGGCGGTCATTCAACACCATCAGGTTTACGGTCTGATCGATTCAACAAAAATCGACCAGAGCCAGGCGTTTGTCGGCCTGTGCTACAGCATTAATAAGCCTGTCTCTGCCAGCGTTATCGAGAAAACCATTCGCGATAACGACAACCATCTTACCCGTGGTGCGCATGGACGCCGGCAGGCATCTATCGCTGCGCTGGACAGCAAGCTTCGCGAAAGCGGGATCGGCTATGGCGGAGATATGGAATTTAACGCAGAGCAGACCAAGGGTCGTGACGAGCAGGACGACGAGCCGACCATCAGCGAAACTATCGCCACGCCGAAAGCTGGGAGCAAGAGAAAATGAGTACAAACCTGGCCGCATTTATCATATTCATTCGTACCGAAGTGGGTGTGACTGCCGACCAGGTTCCCTATGACTCGCCGTCATTCTCTCTTGCATATAACGCCGCAGTTGAATGGGTAAACCCTGACATCGCGAGTGTTATGCCTAATATGTACAGCGTCGCCGTTTACAACCTGGGTGCGTCATTCCTCATCAATTACGGCACGGAGTCTGTTTTTTCTCAGTTCCGCAAGGATCATGGGCTGAACGATTTCAAGGCGGGAGTCATCACGGGCGCCGGGGATAACTCGACCAGCGCTCAGCGATTGGTCCCTGACTTTTTCAAAGACCTTTCACTGGCTGATTTGCAAATGCTTCAGGACCCCTGGGGGCGTCGCTACCTGATGATCGCGCAGCAGTTCGGGAGCCTTTGGGGGTTGTCATGATCACTCTTCATCTGGGTGTTATCGATATTCCATACGAGGACGAGAACACCACCACCGGAGATGTGGCGGAGCGCCTTGAGAGGAAATATCACATTATGCAGACGTTTTTTGACCGCTACGGAAACGATATTGCCGACCTGATGAGTAAAGATCTCGCCAACAGCCTCGAAAACATGTTCGCGGGTGCGCCGCCAACGAAAGACCCCCTCGCTGAGTCAATGTCAAGAGTTCACGATCTATTCGTTGGGTTTCTTGATAATTCAGAAATGAATGGATTACCTGGCGTCCCAACTCGCCGGGCGCTCGAGGGTATATCAAAACGCTTCAAGAACAAAAAAGGGCCGCCTCGCCCTTCGTTCATTGATACAGGAACCTATCAGGCAGCAATGCGAGCCTGGGTAAGCGGGGTGCTGAATGCCTTCCCTGAGTGAGTTACAGAATGCCAAAACGGAACTGAACGCCACCCTGACGCAAGGTCTTGATGATCTGAGCCGGTTCCAGATAGTGACTTTCACGAAGTACATCAGAAAGGTGCTTCCGCTAGATGGCTTCGTTTTCTGGGTTAAAGCCTCGGTTCTGTCGGACGATCCGAACAACGAGCCTGATACGGTGGATGTTAAGGGATATCTGCACCTGACGACAGAAACAATCCAGGACGACGAGCAGTTGTACGACCGCAATGTGGTGACGTTCACTGCGCAGGCGGACATCGACCCGTTCAACGATATCGGGTCAGAGGTGCTCTACATCGGCGAGTTTTTTGGCGTTCAGTTCTCGTTCTCCCGGCGTACCGGGCTGAATGAGCCAGCAAACCTGTACCACTACACCGGAGAGGCCATTTTCCCGCACATGCGGTCGCAGATCATCAACTCTGCTGACGATATAGACCTGTCTGATGTGGTGGTGTCTAGTTCTCTGCCGATCTGGCTGGCCCTGAATCAGTACATGCCGATGTTTCCGGCGATGCTCTCAACGCAAAACCTTTCGCCGCCCTATGCGACGGTGAAATGCAGCAACACGTCTCCGATCGCCGGCGCATTCTATCTGGACGAAAAGCAAAATCAGTATCAGCTGGTATCGGAAGATGTGACGCTATCGGTCACCGGCCTGCGTAACGCCAGCATTGAAGACTTTGTGCGGTATGTGCAGGACCACACGACCGGCGATGCCCCGGAGATGGGGATCATGAACATCCCAGTTGTGCAGGATGAGCGCGTCACGCAGAACGAGCTGAACATCATCGCCATGCGCAAAACCATCAAATTCAAAATTAACTACTACCAGCAACGGATGCGTGACCTGTCGCGCCGGCTGATCACATCTGCAATTCCGAACATTTACCCGGAGAAATAAGTAAATGGCAATTGTTAATATTAACGTGTCGGTGACGAATCCGCCGAAGCCCTCGCAGTTGTTAAAGTCCGGGGCGATGATTTCCATGGGTGGCACCACGCTGAATGCAGGTGAATATCAGCTGCTGACCAATGAAAGCGACCTTGCCAGCATTCTGGCTCCGGCAAAATCAATTTCGTCTCTTGCCTGGGCGACCGGTGTGGTGACGGTAACGCTTTCTGCCGCGCATGGCTGGGCGAACGAATCGCAGGTTCCCGTGCTTATCTCCGGATCAGCACCAGCAGGCTACAATGGCGCCTATACAGCGACAGTGACGGGGGCTAATACCTTCACCTATCCGCTGACGACCAATCCCGGAACCGCGACAACCATGGGCTCTGTGAAAACAGTCGTGGCGAACGAAATTTCTCAAATGAACACCTCGTTCTGGTCGCAGGGGAAAACCCGATCGGTGTATGTGCTTGAGCTGGGCGATGTTTCCATTGCTGACGCCGTGACTGCTCTGACCGCCTTCATTGCCGGGGATGTGTCTCTTGGCAATACCTATCAGAAATTCTTCTCCTATCTTGTCCCTCGGGAGTGGGAGTCGAACGCCAGCTTTAAAACTCTGACCGGACTTTATACCTCCCCGGGCAGTCTGGTTTATTTCTTCGTTACCACGACGATCGCCACCTATCAGGCATGGGTGGCAACGAAAAATAAAACAGTGTTCGCTGGCGTAGAGTCACCAGATATCCCGGCCAGCGAGTTTTCCATGGCCGGTCCGTTTCAGTCGTCTCTGGCTAACGACCCGGGCTCCAGCAATATGGTGCCGCCGATGGCGTACCGCTTCATGTACGGCCTGACTGAATATCCTCTTGAAGGCAACAGCGCGCTGCTGAAATCGTTGCAGGACAGCAACATCAACTATATCGGTACTGGCGCGGAAGGCGGCCTGAGCAACAAGGTTCTTTTCTCCGGACGCATGCTGGACGGGAACCCGTTCAACTACTGGTATTCAGTGGCATGGACCGCGATTAACCTTGAGCTCGATCTGGCGAACGAGATTATCAACGGCTCTAACACGACGGTTAACCCGCTCTACTATGAGCAGAAGGGTATCGACCGCCTACAGCGCCGTGCGCTTAAAACGATGCGCAACGGCATCAGTTACGGCCTGATCCTCGGTCGTGTCATTGACACGCAGTTGATTCAGCAGGATTTCAACACCGAGTACGATAAAGGCACTTACGCCGGGAACGCCGTAATCAACGCCGTTCCGTTCAGCAACTATACCAGCCTGAACCCGTCAGATTATCAGGAAGGGAAGTACAACGGACTTAGCGCCGTCATGACTCCTCGCCGAGGCTTTGAATCCATCACGTTCAATGTGAACGTAACGAACTTTGTAGGGGCGTAAAAAATGGGCAACCCATTAGTACCGCAGGGCTTTCTTAACCGCGTTCGCGGGGCTATTTCTGTCACGGATACCCCCGCGCTTAACGTCTCTGCCTCATACCTGGCAAAAGACGCCATCAGCCTGCGTCCGGACGGTCCGGCGACCGATATTATTCCGACGCTGACCGGCACTGTCGGCAGCCAGGCGCCGTATCAGCAGGTTACGCTGACCGTGCATCTTCTCAAAACCCAGGGGCTGGGTGAAAGCTATCGCCAGCGCTTCCTGACCGATACCGCGCTGGGTGAAGTCGTGGTGACGCCGGATGCAAACACCTTCGGCAACCTGACGCTGCTTAACTGCTATCTGGTCAACTTCAACGAACTTACCTTCAGCGGTATGGACCCGGCGTTTGTGGTGACCATCAGCGGCTACATGAACACCAACGACAGCATGTGGGTGTAATGCATGAAAATCGATAAAAAATTGAACCTCGTTAGCAACATCACCCGCGGTGATGGTTCTATCGTCTATCTGCATGTCACGCCGTTCCCGTATGAAGTGGTAGAAGAATACTGTGTATTGCTGGGTAACCTGTTTACCAACTTCATTGCACAGGTTGGCCCTCTCGGCTCTGCGCGCGTAGCCGCCATGATGCTGAGAAAAAGGCTCAGGCAGGATCTGGAAGCGAGAAAACAGGACAATCAGAGCCTGGCCGAACCTCCACAAACCTTAACCATCGTCGACGAGATTCAGCGCCTGACCGTGGTTGTCTATAGCGACGATGGCCAATGGAAGACCGCGCCGCTTGAGGTGGCATTCAAACAGGGGGTTATTGACCCTGACGAATACCGCGAGGTTGAGGGGGAGGTGGTTTTTTTTATGGTTTCCTCTGCCATTCAGAAAGCGAACCTGATCGCTCCAACCGTGGGAACGGTGATCAAAATGTACGATGGGCAACTCACCTCATCGAGCGTTACGGCGTTTCGCGATTCGTTGCTGACGTCGAAGCCGGATACCGATACCCAGACCCAGAATGCCCAGCCGGAAACGTCATATATACCCTCTTAGACTGGGCGTCGAATGAGGGATTCTGGCGAGTTATCCGGGAAATAACTGGCGAGGAGTACGCCAGCCCGGCTCAGTATCGCCAGCGTTTCATTCTGTCAGCACTCAAAGAAAGAGGTTTTTTCAATGGTAGCTAAGTCGATCGTCGACATTGACGTAAATGACGACAAGTTTGTCGCGTTTATGGAGCGGTTTCGCGAATACCAGAGCGCGCTGGAGGATTTACCTGAAGCCTGGCGCGTGGCCGCTGTCGGCATTGGCGAGGGCAGCAAAGAGACCGAGAAGGCCAAAGGTGAGGCGAAGGAATTAGGCGCGGAGTTTAATGCCGTTGCCGAAGCCATCCTGACCATTAACAGCGGTCTCGACCGGCTGAATAACAACCTCGACGATTCGAAGAAAAAGCAGGATGAGTTCAATAAAAGCGCCCGCTCTGGAAAGGGATTCATCAGCGACGCCACGAAGGATGCCAAATCGCTGGCCGCTCACATTAAAGATGCGACAGTCAGCCTTCTTTCGTGGGGTAGCATCGTCGGGGTCTTTTCGGGCGTTCTCGGCGTCGGCGGCCTGTTCGGGCTGAACCGGCTGGCGGCCACGACCGGCGCACAGCGGTTTACCTCTCTTGGCCTTGGGACCAGTATCGGCGCGCTGGACTCCACGGCCATTAACTACCAGAAAGCGCTGGGCAACCCGACCGGGACACTCGGCGCTATTCGCGACTCGCAAATGGACTTGTCGAAGCGCTGGACGTTTCAGGCGATGGGGATTAACAACCCCGATCAGGACCCGGCAAAGCTTCTTCCGCAGATGATCCGCAGCGCGCGTGATATCTTCGTGCAGAATGGCAGTACGCTGCAGGGAGCGCAGGCGCACGGCCTGACCAACTTCTTTACCCTGGACGACCTGAACCGCTTCAAAAACATGAGCGATGAAGAAATCACCGCCATGGAGAAGCGTGCGCAGCAAGACTCCCGCATGCTGCAAATCACTGACCAGCAGGCGCGCCAGTGGCAGGACTTCAACGTCCAGCTCGACTACAGCAGCCAGAGTATACGAAACACGTTTGTGCGCGGGCTGGGGCCGCTTACACCGCAACTGAGTAAGCTGTCTGACGCGCTGTCGGGTGCGATCGATACTGTCCTGAAATCACCTGAGCTGGGTAAATGGATTGATGGACTGGCATCTGGAATACAGCGATTTGGTAATTATCTTTCCTCCCCTGAATTTACGACTGATGTAAATAATTTCATGTCGAAAATAGAGAGGATGGGAAATCTCATTGGCAGGGTGATTGACTGGATTACCGGGAAAACCAGTATTACCACATCTGATGTTTCGTCCGGTTCGACCATTCTTAACCCAGAGCAGAGAGTCGACCCACAAACCGGTAAATCCTATACGCCTGGGAGCAACGATGACCCTCATGTCTGGGGGTGGCTTAAAGGCGTAAGGCGATTTTTTGATGACGGCACTGTAAAGGCTGTTGATCCGACACCCTCCAATACCGCTGATAAAAATCGAACCATTGCCGATCGATTCAATAACCCTGGTAATTTGCGGTGGGCAGAAGGATATAGCAGCGAGAATACGCGAAACGGAAAGTTCGCTGTATTCCCAACACTGGATGAAGGTGTCCTTGCGGCCACAAAACAGCTTCAAATTTATGGCACTCAGGGTATCGACACCGTCAGGGGAATAACCACCAAATGGGCTCCTCCACCAAAACAGGCCGGTGATGATAACAATGATACTGAAGCGTATATCAGGCACGTTGTTAAGGTTACGGGCTTTAATGAAAACCAGAAGCTTAACCTCAGTGATCCCCAGGTCGTTGCAAAACTCATTTCTGCTATGTCGCAAAAAGAAGGTGCTGGTAGCAGAGTTTCTGAGAGTACAGTAATTCAAATCTATAACAATACCGGCGGGAATGCAGTCGTTACCTCCGCGCAACTGGGAGGCAGGTAATGGGGTTCACACGTGAAATGTATAAGCTGGGATTCGAAATATCCCCAGTAATACTCTGCGATGGTATAGCCCAAGCAATTCCAGGAGGCATGCTCCCGATAGTCGCTTTGACGCAAAGTGCCAGCTTTGTAACGGGGTTGCTTGGTGGGGCTATAAACCTGACAGATCTGGATAAATATTTCTGTCACTGGCGCCCTGTGCAAGGGGCTACTATGGTGGATTACGATATTGCCAGGTATCCGTTCGCCAACCAGGTTGTTGCCGCTAATGCTTTGCTTGCGCAGCCCTTGCGTGTTTCTTTAGTCATGGAGGCTCCTGTTAATCAAAATACAGGGGCCATGACCAAGCTTGTGACAATGAGTGCTCTTCAATCAGTTCTACAGGCACACTCTAATTTAGGCGGCACATTTGTTGTGGCCACACCTTCGGTAATCTATAGCAACTGTATTTTACGCACCGTAAAGGATATAACCGCAGGCAATGATGCACTTCCTCAGCGCTCATGGATGTGGGATTTTGAGCAGCCACTAATCACAGAAAGTGGTGCTGAACAAGCGGTTAACAACTTTCTGAACAAGATTGGTGCTGGTGATATGGTAACCGAACCTTCATGGACCAATACAGCTAACGCCCTAGGGAATACTCCTCTTGGCAGCTCTGTTTCAGAAGCAATCACTGGGCTCCTAGGAAAGCTGGGGGTGGGGTCATGACAACACAAAACTACCCCTTTACTGGAAATGAACGGCAAAGCATGACATTTACACCCATTCTCGATGGTACTGTTTATAACTGCCAGATTAAGTGGAATGTTGCCGCTTTGCGATGGTATTTATTGATAACTGACGGGTCGGGGAACGTTGTATTGAATACCCCTATTGTTGGTTCGGGTTCATCAGGTGGAATTAATATTATATCCGTGGTGTTTACTTCAACAGCCATGTACTGGCGAGAGAGAAACGGCCATATTGAGGTTGATAGCCCATGAGATATTATGACATTGAAATAACTATTCCAGGTGAAGGCACTAATCCCGAAAGAAAGATTAAATATAGTAGCCATAAAAATGGGGTTTATAATCCCGGTGCTCTGATGATTGAATTCGATATTCTTAGGTATGGAGAGTCAACCCCACAAGGGGAGACACATTTGACCATTTGGGGTATCGGGCCGCAGGACATGCAACAGGCACGGCAGAATCTTTTTGGAAAAAAGATAAAAATTCACCTTGGGATGAAGGATGGATTACCGCTGGCAGGGAAGGTGACAATTCCTAAGCTTGTTCTTGAGGGGGTGATAAACCAGGTTTTTGGGAACTGGCAAGGGGTAGAACTAAGACTTGATCTTATCATTGTCGTAGGGCCGGTTAAGAATGCTGATAATAACAAGCCTGCTCCACTTCCGCTTACCTTTGACTGGAAAGAGGGGCAAAAGTTATCGGTTGCGCTAACGCAGTGTTTTATGAATATCAATGGGTATAGTTTCAATATAAATATCAGTGATCGATTAATCCTAAATCATTATAGAGGATTGTTCTGTGATGATATTGTATCGCTCGCCAAAGACCTTAAGGATTTCTCACGTTCAAGAATAAGGGATAGCGGCTACTCTGGAGTAGAGATAGCAATAGTTAACGGAAACGAGATACGCGTATGGGATAACGACTATGATAATCATCCAGACAAGACATCTCCTTCAAGTGCAGTAGCAAGAAGTAAGAGCCCGACACAGATAGAATTCAAGGACTTGATAGGTCAGCCTACATGGGTTGCGTTTAAGACAATAAGTCTTGCCTGCGTAATGAGAGGTGATATTCAGGTTGGCGATCATATCCT
Organism: Klebsiella sp. Lac1; assembly: GCF_009825425.1. NCBI lineage: Bacteria > Pseudomonadati > Pseudomonadota > Gammaproteobacteria > Enterobacterales > Enterobacteriaceae > Klebsiella > Klebsiella sp. Lac1. The sequence goes on along the minus strand of NZ_VJZJ01000001.1, from coordinate 2,447,742 downwards.
TATGCCTAAAAAAACGACACCATTAATTAGATCCTCTTCGTATTCACAATATCGGGAAGATTCTGCATTTTCTGGAGAGTTTGAAGTAAGTTCTGTGAGGCTGATTGGTAATAGCAGACAACCAACAGCTGAGGCGTGGGTGACAATTATTGAGGCATACCCATTTGTGCGGGTTGGTAAAAAATGAGTATAGATAACAAATTGAACTTTGGTTCAAGTATGAACCGGTTTACTGAGCGAAAAGTTGATAACGCCCTGCAAAAAGCAGGAAAAATACTCCCGGTAAGTGTGGTTAAACAAAATGGAAAAATGATTACGGTAGCATTTGAATTAAGGGATATTCCTTACGTGCTTCCTCAGGTCACAATCCCTTTATTCGGGCCTCAATATATTCGATACCCTATGCAACCAGGGGATAAAGGAATTGTTATTCCAGCTGATACTTATATTGGCGGTGTTAGTGGTCAGGGTGGCGGCGTAGCTGATATGACGCCGCCGGCAAACCTCAGCTCGCTGGTGTTCTTACCGATCAGCAATACCGAGTGGCAGGACGTCGACGGTCAGGTGGTGACGGTGTACGGGCCGGAGGGGGTAACGCTGCGCGATAGCGGCAGCAACACTACATTCCTGTTAAAGCCTGACAGCATCGCTATTTCCACACCTGACAGCTTCACCGTCACCGTTGGCGGGACAGTTTTCGCGCTGACGGGTAGCAAATGGAGCCTTTCGGGAGATGCCGGTCACCTGCAGGATTCAGTGGCCAGCACCAGCCCGGCCATCATGCACGCCGGGTGGGAGTCCCTTGTGGCGTGGCTGAACAGCCATGAACATTCCAACGGTAACGACGGCAATGATACCGGGGGGCCGACTTCAACGTTTAACGGGAGTATCACCGAGTGAGAACCTATGGCCGAAACTCTGAGGGAAAGTGGGTCCTGGTGGAAACAGATGAAAATGGGTTTAATGACTCGGTGTATTTAACCACCCTGATCCAGAATCTAAAACTGGCTCCACAGGAATCACCTTTTTACGCAAACAACGGCATCCCGGCTGCCGGGTCTGTGATACAGCAAATCCTGCCGACGTATTACGTTAACCGTATTCAGAAGCAATTCAGCCAGTATTTCTCTTCGTTGCAGATTGCGTTAATCAGCGATGATCCGCCTGTTTATAACATCTCGGCAATCACAAACGCAGGTTCAAAAATTATTACTCAGGTGGCCATATGAGCGATTTACCGGTCAGTTATACGTCAGCAGGCCCTGTGCCGATGACGGCGGAAGAGCTGCGCGCCCAGCTCGTTTCCCAGGCTATTGCCTTATCACCAGGGCTTACGACTGAATTACCAGGCTCGCTGATTGAGGACGTGGTAAGTACCGATGTTGGCGCGCTGATCGTCTGTGACCAGGCAAGGGTAGACCTGATTAACTCGGTAGGGCCATTAAAAGCAAATCAGTCCATGCTGGAGCTTCTCGCACAGCAGGCCGGCATCCCTGGACAGAAAACCGCAGGCACGACAACGGTCCCCATTCAGTTCTCCGGGCCAGCCGGGTTTGTTATCCCGCAAGGATTTATCGTTTCTGATGGGACTTATACCTATTCAGTCAGTGATGCGACGATCATCTCATCTTCTGGCGTGTCGGCTAACGTAACGTGTGAGGGAACGGAGACGGGTACCTGGGCCGTACCAGTTAATACGGTGAATCAGATTATTACCAGCCTTCCGTCTGATATTACCATCACCTGCACAAATACGATCGCCGGTACCCCGGGCGCGGACCCTGAGACGAACTATCAGTTTCGCGACAGGGTATGGCAGGCCCAAATGGCTACTGTTCAGGGATATCCGGGTTTTATAAGGCAGCACCTCACCAGCCTTGATAACGTGCAGGTGAGGCTCGTTTCCGTCATTCAGGACGGGGATAAGTGGATAGTCATGTGCGCCGGCGGCGATATATATGATATTGCTGGAGCGCTATATAAGTCAGCCGGGGATATCAGTCGGCTGAAAGGGTGTTCATTGAGCGTAACGGGGATCACGAATGCCAACCCTGGCGTTGTGAGTACCGACCTGACTCATGGTTACACTAACGGGCAGGTTATCAGGATTACTGGCGTAACTGGAATGACCGGCATTAATGACGTGCCGCTGACTGTTACAGTGCTATCGCCTCACACGTTTTCTATTGGCATCAATACGACCTCAGCCGGAACGTGGGGCGGCGGCGGAGAAGTGACGCCGAACGTCAGAAACAACACCGTGACGGTTAACGACTGGCCTGATAACTACGTGATCCCATTTGTGACGCCGTTACTGCAGCGCGTTACCGTGACATATCAGTGGGGAACCGAAAGCATTAACTACCTGACGGACGCTACTGTCGCCTCCCTGGTCTCGGCACCCACCATTCAGTATGTGAACGGCATATTTGCCGGCAAGCCGCTGAACGTTAACAATCTGAAAGACGCATTTTTGAAGGCGATTAACTCGACAATCGATATGGCGCTGATAAGCACATTAAATGTCGTGGTCACAATCAACGGTGTGATAACCGATCCTGATGCCGGGACCAATATCATCAGCGGCGACAGGTTCAGTTACTTCTATATTGCGTCAGATGGCGTGATCGTTAACGGAGCGTAGCATGCTTGACAGTATCATTAGGTCGTATATGTATACGCAATATAATGATGATGACAATCTGCGGGCATTCTTCACTGCGTATAACTCTATGGCGCAGGGGATTTATGACTGGATGGTCAATGCCAACCTGCCTGTGTTTATCGGAGAATACAACACCGGAGATCAGCTTCGGTGGATTGCCCATGGTATCTATGGCGTGCTGCCCCCGGTAATCTCCAGCAGTGAGCAGAGGGAGATAGGGCCATATAACACCCTGGAATTTAACCAACTGGCTTTCAATGAATACCGGGTTATTAGCCAGTCAGACCAGGTGGTTGTCTCTGATGACCTCTTTAAGCGGATCATGACCTGGAATTTTTACAAGGGCGATGGATTTTACTTCTCTATTCCTTGGATTAAGCGGAGAATTCTTCGCTTTCTTCTGGGCATAAACGGCACAGACATCCTCAACGACCAGCGCTGGAGTATCTCTATCCAGTTTGTCGATGGCGGCATTGTGATTTCCATCTACAAGGGGCGCCGGCAGTTCACCAGGAGTGCCATCTATAACGCTTCGGCCTATAACTCAAGGAAGTACAACCAGAAGGACACGGCTTTTGTGATAACCGAGGATTTCGAGTTCGCCATTTTCTTCAAGCAGGCCATGGATAGCGGCCTGCTGCATATGCCTTTCTATCAGTCAATTACAGTTGATATTATTGATTGATAAAATAATCTTGAAAGTATATTGTAACCATAACTATTATATTTAGAGATGGTAAAATGAAACGAAGAATTCTTAGTGTTATTCTGTTATTTATTGCTTCACCATTTGCTATTTCAGAAGATTTAGTCCCAGGGTTAACTCAGGAGCAGTCAACAGAGATGAATGAAATAATTAATGAAATAAATCAGAATGGTCTAAAACCCACTGATTCAAATATATATAATATTTGCTATGCTTCATCTCTTCTTATGGTTAATGCTGCTAAAGACGCAGCGTCAGGCACCTACAATGGCGATCTAGCTCTAGGGAGGGTTCTCCTTATACCTCATGATGAATACAGGACCATGGTGAAAGAACTTATTAAAAGTGATGCTGTATTTGGCATAAACAAAAATACCGATGACTTTGATAGAGATTTCCAAATGAAATGCAGGGCCAGTCCTGATATTTACATTAAAAAATACAATAAAATTTTCAGGAGAAAAATGAATGAGGCAGATAAAAATAATCAGTGGTAAGCTGCTATTAAATCTTTAAACTTATTTATTACACCAACCCGCTTCGGCGGGTTTTTTAATGCCTAAATCCCGGAGGAGACATGGCACTAACCCTTTTGGCTACAAACAACGCAGAAAGCGTTCTGGCTTCTGCTATCAGCGCTACCGACACGTCGCTGATCGTTAGCGCTGGAACTGGTGCCGAGTTCCCTGACGCTGTGGCTGGTGAGAGTTACTTTAAACTGACTATCACCGATGCTGCTACAGGCTCACAGGTTGAGATCGTGAACGTGACAGCTAAGGCTGGCGATATCTTCACTATTGAGCGCGCGCAGGAAGGGACATTAGCACGTGCATGGGCGGCCAATGATATGGTCGCCAACATGATGACGGCCGATACGTTAAATGTTATCGCTGATTTTGCAAATCAGGCAGCCAGTTCAGCGCAGGAGGCCCAAGAGTATGCAAATAATGCCTCTGAGTACGCGCAGAACAAATTCACGTTCTTTAAAACTCCCAGCGATCCAGATGGCACTATTGCTGGCTTGGCTGCGACGACTAATGATCAGTCATTCTGGGTTGCGCAGGGTCCTGATGCTCTTTCGGCAGCATGGCAGTATCAAAACAAAGGCGGTGTCGCGGTGCTGCAGGCTAAGCAGCCGGGCACGGCCGCTATCACGGGAACCGTTCGTGAGTTTCCCACGCTTGCTGCAGCTCAGGCTGATGCCGATGCGGGTAATATCCTGAATGGCGGTAAGTGCTGGGTAACCAGCGATGCTGACGTCACTTTAGCTGATGAGTACATTAACAACGCCGGTACGCTGGTAGCAACCGGCAGAAAAATGCCCTCAGCAATGCCTACAGGATACCAGTCCGCAACGGCAGTCAGCAGCGCTGCAAACACGGTCGCTATTACTATTCCTGGTCTGCTTGTTGACGGTAGCCTGATTTATTTCCTGTCCCCGATCCTGAATACTGGTGCTGTCAATGTCACGGTGACCGATGCGAAAGGGAACTCGGTTGTCAGGGCGATTCAAAAGCAAAATAATGCGGCGTTGGTTGGCAATGAATTACTGCTGAATCAACCGGTGTTAATGGAGTTCAGAACAGGCACTGCTAACAACTTTGTCCTGGTGGCATCCGGTCCGGTGGCATCCGAGCTGAATGCACGCCTGCTGAGTCTTGAGCTGAACTCACTGACCATTGTATCTTCTGTCGCAGCATCAGCCGACGCCTATACGGGAGTCACCGCTAACACCACCTCATCACAGGTCCTTGTGACCGGTCGTGCGTTTGTTTTTACACCCAGCGCGACCAATACCACGAGAACACCGACGCTGTCGCTGAACGGGTGGACGCCACGCACGATTAAGCAGGCGGGCGGGACTGCTCTGGCTGTCGGGGACCTGGTATCGGGTAACCCGTGCTTCCTCATGTACAACGCCGCTTCTTCTGATTTTCGTCTGCTGACCTACCCAGGTGACAGGGTACGTATTCTCAACGCCTATACCAAAGGAACGGTAACAAGCGACAGCGCCAGCCCTAACGCGGTATCCGTAACCATTCCCGGCCTGCTGGGTGACGGTACTCAGATTACGTTTGAACCTGTAGTGGCGAACACCGGCGCAACGACGCTGGTGATTACGGACCTGTACGGGAACTCCGTAACGCGCAATCTGCTAAAAGGGGCAAACACCGCGCTGACGGGAGGCGAGTTGCAGGCAGCAAAACCCGCAACAGTTCAGTATCGCAGTTCTCCCGTTAACAACTTTAAGCTTTTGTATTCGGGCGATCCAACTACTGAAATTATTAACCTGGGGAAAAGTATTACGGCTCTGCAAGGGGCGGTCAGTGACCCTCTGGCATCATTAAAGGCAAAGCTGGTAACGTCTCCGTTCGGGAATATTTCTTTTTCGGCTGGCGTCAGAACCATTACCCCAAATCAGATTATCTGTACGTCTATAGGTTCATCGATTGGCGTGGGTGCTGGTTCGAGTGATGGGTCTGTCTATGCGCCAAATGCTCAATTCGTTGATCAGCTGAAAAAACAGCTAAAGTTTTTCGGCAATCTGGAAATCATTAATGATAACCAGTGCGTGCCAACCACGGCTATTTCACAGTTTTCTGCGCAACTCGATGCGTCTCCCTATGCGACCAGCGACTTTGTTTTGATTGTTGCGGGAATGAATGACGCTCCGGTAGCTAACTTCAACGCTGGTGAAACGTATCCGGGTGCCGCCAACACCCTTGATGCCATCATTGATAAGTGTCTGGCTCGCGGGGCTATTCCAATAGTCTGCACGTCGCCACATAATGATGTGACTAAAATAACCTATGCATTGCCAAATGGCGTAGCATCATCATATCCAATAAGGACTTTTAACGTCTCAACAAGTTTTGTATTTGACCCGGTTGAAAATACTATTACTCAGAATGCGTTTGCCAATTCTTTATATGGCGGGAATATATTAAAACCTGGTGATTCATTAAAAGTTGGGTCTGGTCCCAATGCTGGCACATACACAATAGCCTCAATATCAACAGACCGAAGGGTGGTTACTGTTAACCAGCCCATTCCAGCCGCTAGTAGCGCGACTGTGAATATTATGCATGTTAATATGGATATGGAACTAGTTCTCGAACCGCCTCCGTCTGAGTCTGTCGTAACCCGAGACTGGACCGGTAGCGGAGTTGAGGTCTCCGGTGATGTGCGTTTCTGGATGTCGAACAATTCTTACCGGTCTTCAGCCAGAAATAAAAACGTTTACCTTGCCGATTGTGAGTCATCTTTTATGCGAGGCGTTGAAACAGTGGGGTGGTCCGGGGTGTATATTCCTGCTAACTATAACCATTTTAATGATTATGGTTATACCGCGATGGGCAAACCTATTCGTGAATGCGCGAATTTCTACGCCCAGCAAATTTATCTTGGCAGGCAAGTAATACACAATTAACGGGGGAATTATGTCATTTAAACACTCGCCACTTATTCATGTAACCGATAATATTCCTGATGATGCATGGTTGACTATGTATGTCAAAGACATCATTAAAAAGCTATTTGGAATTGATGGTGAAGAGCGATACTACGCACATCTTTGGGCTACATGTTCAGATGGGTGCGATATCTACCACGGTATTTATATGGTGGATGTTAATTCCGAATCAGATATATCAGCGGCGGAAGATGAAATAAAGTTGCTGCCAGAATTCAACCCATGACAGTAAATTCATTCAATGGTAAGGAGTAAGCATGTCATTCAAATTATCATCATCCAAAACCGTTCAAATCCATTATCTCGGCGGCTACCTATGTAATAAAGAGATCAGTATTGACCTGATTTATGCCGTCGAAAGCGTCAGACAGGACGACGCTGGTGTGGTCAAGGCTTCGCTATCTGTGCGCTACGATGACCAGGCAAAAATCATGGTGGGAGATTACCCCGTTACTCTGGATACCACATCATCAAAATCCTGGGCTGAGCAGGCAGAAGCGCAAATTATGGATCTGGAAGAGTTTTCTGGTTCAGTTGCTTCATAAAACCGCCTGTAGAGAAAATTGATAGCCGCAGCCTCTTTGATCTGCCTCCTGAATGAAATTACTGTATGTATAAACAGTATATTCAGGAGGGCAGATCATGCTTCGTCAGTCAGATATCACACAAGCATTCCGTGAGTCGATCGCCGTTAACCAAAAAGGTTATCGGTATCTACGCACAAGGGACTTCGTTTGTGCGCTACAGCGTAAAGGAATCCATTTCTCGGGGCGTGAAGCAAACCAGTGGATAGAGCGCTATCAAACATACTTCGTTGACAAGACGCCAGACGAGTCAGAGAACCGGCTCTGGATGCTTCGCAATATGGGGATGGTGCTGTAATTGACTTTCCACCTCAACTTAATTGTAGATATTTTTGGGAGGATTAATGGCTCTTAGACTTTTAGCAAACAATAACGCTAAAAGCGTTCTCGCGGCAGGAATTAGCGCATCAGCTACTGTTATTACAGTAAGTAGCGGGACAGGTGCCTTATTCCCTCAGCCCATATCAGGTCAAAGCTATTTCAAATTAACCATTGTTGATGCCGCGACTAAATTAATTACGGAAATAATGCACGTTACCTCTGTCTCTGGTGATGTGATGACTGTGCAGCGAGGACAGGAAGGGACCACGGCAAGAGTATGGTCAACGAATGATATTGTGGCAAATATGTTGACCGCGGGGTCTTTCCTTTCCTGCCTGCAGATCGCAAATAATTTTTCTGAAATTGCAGCCGAAGGAAGTGAGGCGGTAAGACAGGCGTTATTAAATCTCGGCTCGTCAGATGGCACGATCAATGGTCGCCTTATGGGCGTTCCGCGCGTCGTTACGAGCAGCGGGACGTTCACAAAAACACCTGGCGCAACAAAATGGAGGATCAGAATTTTGGGTGCCGGTGGAGGTAGCTCTGCTGCGCCGGCGACCGGTGCTGGTCAGGTTTCGATTAGCAATGGCGGCGGCGCTGGCGCATACGCCGAGGGAATTTATGACGTATCCGCATTAACCTCAGTAATGATCACTATTGGCCTGGGCGGGAAAGGCGGGACTGCATCCTCACTTTATGGGGAAGATGGCGGGACCAGCTCCGTAGGAACGCTTATTTCCGCTCCCGGCGGCAAAGCGGGCCTGCCTGCGGGTCCGGCTAATCCTCCATTTCAGCCGGTGGCGAACACAAACTCGAACAGCCCTACCGGATGGAATATTGTCGGGATAAGTGGGCCGGGCTCTGAGTGTGCATCAGCTATTTCAACTGAATATGCAATCGCGTCGCGTGGAGCAAATAGTCAACTTGGCGTAGGGGGCTCAATTCCGGCCATAAACAATCCAGCTAACAATGGCGGTGGATATGGCGGCGGCGCGTCTGGATGTTCCAACGGTCCTTTAAGGCCGGTGAATCCTGGTGCAGATGGTCAGAATGGGATCGTTATTATCGAGGAATTGGCTTAATGGGGCACTGATGGGGCATTAGAAATCAGCAAAAGTCGCCAAACATTGCAAACAACCGATATTGATTGCTATCTCCAGCCATAAAAATGGCGCTCCTGGACGATATTTGTCGATTTTTAAATTTACCGCGTCACGCAGTTAAAGTGGCGAGCATAATCTTCAAGGCTGGTGATGCCCAGACGCGCCCACTTAGGGTGCGACCATTGGGGGAGCCCGATATAAATCATAAGGCGGCGAGAACGTCCTCGGTACTGCGCACGCGAGCGATGCGCGGGAAAATATGCGTCATGCTGCCCTGGTGCTGCCCGATTGAAGCGGCGCTGCAGGCGTCTTCAACAATAACCAGATTGAAACCCAGCTCCCAGGCATTGCGCGCGGTGGATTCAACGCCGATGTTGGTGGCGATGCCGCAGAGAATAATCGTATCAATACCGCGACGGCGTAGCTGCAGCTCGAGGTCGGTGCCATAGAAAGCGCCCCACTGGCGTTTAGTGACCTCGATATCGCTCTCCTGCTTGCCTAATGCTGCCGGCCAGGCCCACCAGTTTTCCGGCAGCGCATGCGCGGCGCTCTGAGCATCAACCGGTTGCTTTAGCGCCTCGGCAAAATCAGCGGACCAGCCTACGCGGACCATGATGACCGGTGAACCGTGCTGGCGGCACTTTTCAGCCAGACGAGCCGCGCGCGCTACCACGTCATCGGCACGATGCGGCCCGCCGGCGAAGGGCAAAATGCCCTCTTGCAGATCGATGACGACGAGCGCTGTTTTTTTTGCGTTGAGTTCTGGCATGGTATCCCCGTATCTTCTTCTGTGGTTTGGCCGTTACAATACCGTTGCCGATCCGGCTCAAGGGTAACAATTTTTGTTAATTTTTGTGAGCACAGGCAATAAGCGTACAGCAAAGCAACGTACAAACTGCGTCGGGCTTATCGTGCGGCGGAAATTCTATTATAATGACCGCCTTTTTTCATTCAGTTGTGACATTCAGCTAAAGCTGCGACTCCGTCGCCTGCGAGGCAGGCAACAATCCGCCTGCGGCTAAGTTAAGGGATATCTCATGCGTACAGAATATTGCGGACAGCTACGTCTGTCCCACGTGGGGCAGCAGGTGACTCTGTGTGGTTGGGTCAACCGTCGTCGTGATCTTGGAAGCCTTATCTTCATTGATATGCGTGACCGCGAAGGCATCGTGCAGGTGTTTTTCGATCCGGATCGTGCGGAGGCGTTAAAGCTGGCTTCCGAACTGCGCAATGAGTTTTGCATCCAAATCACCGGTACCGTGCGTGCGCGCGACGAAAAAAACGTCAACAGCGAGATGGCTACGGGCGACATCGAAGTGCTGGCTTCTTCGCTGACAATCATCAACCGTGCAGAAGCGCTGCCGCTTGACTCCAATCATGTCAACACCGAAGAAGCGCGACTGAAATACCGTTACCTGGACCTGCGTCGTCCGGAAATGGCTCAGCGCCTGAAAACCCGTGCGAAAATCACCAGCTTCGTGCGCCGCTTTATGGACGACCACGGGTTCCTCGATATCGAAACCCCAATGCTGACCAAAGCAACCCCGGAAGGCGCGCGTGACTATCTGGTGCCGAGTCGCGTTCACAAAGGCAAATTCTACGCCCTGCCGCAGTCTCCTCAGCTGTTCAAACAGTTGCTGATGATGTCCGGCTTTGACCGTTACTATCAGATAGTGAAATGCTTCCGTGACGAAGACCTGCGTGCGGACCGCCAGCCGGAATTCACCCAGATCGACGTCGAAACCTCCTTTATGACCGCGCCGCAGGTGCGGGAAGTGATGGAAGATCTGGTTCACAAACTGTGGCTGGACGTGAAAGGCGTCGACCTGGGCGCCTTCCCGGTGATGACCTTCGCGGAAGCCGAGCGCCGCTACGGCTCTGATAAGCCGGATTTGCGCAACCCAATGGAGCTGGTCGACATCGCCGACCTGGTGAAGGCCGTCGAGTTTGCCGTCTTCTCCGGCCCGGCCAATGATGCCAAAGGTCGCGTCGCCGCGCTGCGCGTGCCTGGCGGCGCGGCGCTGACCCGTAAACAAATTGATGAGTATGGCAAGTTCGTTCAGATTTACGGCGCGAAAGGCCTGGCTTACATGAAAGTCAACGAGCGTGCGAAAGGTCTCGACGGCATCAACAGCCCGGTGGCGAAATTCCTCGACGCAGACATCGTGGAAGCGATTCTTGCGCGCACCGGCGCCCAGGATGGCGATATGATTTTCTTCGGCGCGGATAACAAGAAAGTAGTGGCCGATGCGCTGGGCGCGCTGCGTCTGAAGCTGGGTAAAGACCTGAGCCTGACCGACGAAAGCAAATGGGCACCGCTGTGGGTTATCGACTTCCCGATGTTCGAAGATGATGGTGAAGGCGGACTGACCGCGATGCACCATCCGTTTACTTCGCCGAAAGACATGACCGCGGATGAACTGAAAGCGGCGCCGGAAACGGCGATTGCGAACGCTTACGATATGGTCATCAATGGCTATGAAGTGGGTGGCGGCTCCGTGCGTATCCATAATGGCGACATGCAGCAGACCGTTTTCGGTATTCTGGGCATCAACGAGCAGGAACAGCGTGAAAAATTCGGCTTCCTGCTGGACGCGCTGAAATACGGTACGCCGCCGCATGCCGGTCTGGCCTTCGGTCTTGACCGTCTGACCATGCTGCTGACCGGTACCGATAATATCCGTGATGTTATTGCCTTCCCGAAAACCACCGCGGCGGCCTGTCTGATGACCGAAGCGCCGAGCTTTGCTAACCCGGCTTCGCTGGGCGAGTTAGGTATTCAGGTTGTGGCGAAAGAGACAAAAGAGTCTGCGGAGAATAAGTAAGATGTCATTCAAGCTTCCCGTTTCCGTTCTGGTGGTCATTTATGCCGAAGATACGAAGCGGGTGCTGATGTTGCAGCGACGCGACGATCCCGCCTTCTGGCAGTCGGTAACCGGCAGCCTGGAAGCGGGGGAGAGCGCAGCGCAAGCCGCCGAGCGTGAAGTAAAGGAAGAGGTCGAGATTGATGTTGCTCATGAGCAACTGACCTTAATGGACTGTCAGCGCACGGTGGATTTCGAGATATTTTCTCATTTACGTCATCGCTACGCGCCGGGCGTTGAGCGCAATACCGAGTTTTGGTTCTGTCTTGCGCTCCCTCATGAACGCCAGATTGTCTTCACGGAACATCTGGATTACCGCTGGGTCGATGCGGCAGAGGCCGCCGCCTTGACCAAGTCGTGGAGTAACCGGCAGGCGATTGAAGAATTTGTAATTAACGCCGACTAATCTTCCCGGCCATTCGCAGGTCGAAAGGCTGCGGGAAGCAGGCATTTTTGGAGAGTTTTTTATGGCAGGTCATAGTAAATGGGCCAACACCAAACACCGTAAAGCGGCACAGGATGCCAAGCGCGGTAAGATCTTTACTAAAATCATTCGTGAGCTGGTTACCGCAGCGCGTCTGGGCGGCGGCGATGCCGCTTCCAACCCGCGTCTGCGCGCGGCAGTGGATAAAGCGCTGTCCAACAACATGACCCGCGACACGCTGAACCGCGCTATCGCCCGTGGCGTCGGCGGCGACGAAGACGCGAACATGGAAACCATCATTTATGAAGGTTACGGCCCTGGCGGCACCGCGGTCATGGTTGAATGTCTGAGTGACAACCGCAACCGTACCGTTGCCGAAGTTCGTCACGCTTTCAGCAAAACCGGCGGCAACCTCGGTACCGATGGTTCCGTGGCCTATCTGTTCAGCAAAAAAGGGGTCATCTCTTTTGAAGCGGGCGATGAAGACGTGATCATGGAAGCGGCGCTGGAAGCCGGTGCGGAAGACGTGGTGACCTATGACGATGGCGCGATTGACGTCTATACCGCATGGGAAGAGATGGGCGCGGTGCGCGATGCGCTGGAAGCGGCTGGCCTGAAGGCTGACGCGGCCGAAGTATCGATGATTCCGTCGACCAAAGCGGATATGGATGCGGAAACCGCACCGAAACTGCTGCGTCTAATCGATATGCTGGAAGACTGCGATGACGTGCAGGAAGTGTATCATAACGGCGAGATCTCTGATGAGGTCGCCGCAACGCTCTAATGTTGCTGACCGTTAAATCACTAACCGGAGGTGCGTGATGGCCATAATTCTCGGTATTGACCCGGGGTCACGCATTACCGGTTATGGCGTGATTCGCCAGGTCGGGCGGCAGCTGAGCTATCTTGGCAGCGGCTGTATCCGGACCAAAGTTGACGATTTACCGTCGCGCCTGAAGCTGATTTATGCTGGCGTGACGGAAATTATCACCCAGTTTCAGCCGGACTATTTCGCCATTGAGCAGGTATTTATGGCGAAAAACGCCGACTCAGCGTTGAAGCTGGGGCAGGCGCGCGGCGTGGCGATTGTCGCGGCGACGAATCAGGACCTGCCGGTGTTTGAGTATGCCGCGAGGCAGGTTAAGCAAACCGTTGTCGGCATCGGCAGCGCGGAAAAAAGTCAGGTGCAGCACATGGTGCGCACGTTGCTTAAGCTTCCCGCCAACCCCCAGGCGGACGCGGCGGATGCGCTGGCTATCGCCATTACCCACTGCCATGTCAGTCAGAACGTGGCTCAGATAAGCGAGACGCGGCTCAATCTGGCGCGTGGGCGCTTACGATGACCCCAAATCAGGCTGGATATTCATCCAGCCTTTTTTTATGATACCGCAGATACTTTAGCCCTTAACGCAGGAGCTCCATGTGATAGGCAGACTCAGAGGCATCGTTCTCGAAAAACAACCCCCGCTTGTGTTACTGGAAACGGGAGGCGTGGGCTATGAAGTACATATGCCAATGACCTGTTTTTATGAACTGCCGGATGTGGGCAACGAGGCCACCGTTTTTACCCATTTTGTCGTTCGCGAAGATGCGCAGCTGCTGTATGGTTTTAATAACAAGCAGGAACGCACCTTGTTCAAAGAGTTGATTAAAACCAACGGCGTCGGGCCAAAGCTGGCGCTGGCGATTCTCTCCGGTATGTCGGCGCAGCAGTTTGTTAACGCCGTGGAGCGTGAGGAGCTGGCGGCCCTGGTGAAACTGCCGGGTATCGGTAAGAAAACCGCTGAGCGTCTGATCGTGGAAATGAAAGACCGGTTCAAAGGTCTGCACGGCGATCTGTTTACGCCGGCGGCGGATCTGGTGCTGACGTCACCTGCTGGCCCGTCTGATGATGACGCGGAGCAGGAAGCGGTTGCTGCGCTGGTGGCGCTGGGCTATAAACCTCAGGAGGCCAGCCGGATGGTAAGCAAAATCGCGCGCCCGGATGCCAACAGTGAAACGCTAATTCGCGAAGCGCTCCGCGCCGCGTTGTGAGGTAAGGGATGATTGAAGCAGACAGGCTGGTATCGGCAGACAGTGCCGGGTTTGAAGAGACGGCCGACCGCGCAATCCGCCCGAAATTGCTGGCAGAGTATGTCGGTCAGCCGCAGGTGCGCTCGCAAATGGAGATTTTTATCCAGGCGGCAAAGCTGCGCGGCGATGCGCTCGATCACCTGCTGATCTTTGGCCCGCCGGGGTTGGGGAAAACGACGCTGGCGAATATCGTCGCCAATGAGATGGGCGTCAACCTGCGCACCACCTCCGGTCCGGTGCTTGAGAAGGCGGGCGACCTGGCCGCTATGCTCACCAATCTCGAACCCCACGACGTGCTGTTTATTGATGAAATACACCGCCTTTCACCGGTAGTGGAGGAGGTGCTGTATCCGGCGATGGAAGACTATCAGCTGGATATTATGATCGGCGAAGGGCCCGCGGCGCGTTCTATAAAAATCGATCTGCCGCCGTTTACCCTGATTGGCGCCACCACGCGCGCGGGGTCATTAACCTCGCCGCTGCGTGACCGCTTCGGTATTGTACAGCGCCTGGAGTTTTACCAGGTTCCTGACCTGCAGCATATTGTCAGCCGCAGCGCTCGCTACATGGGGCTGGATATGAGCGACGAAGGCGCGCTGGAAGTCGCCCGGCGCGCGCGCGGAACGCCGCGTATTGCTAACCGCCTGCTGCGCCGGGTGCGCGACTTTGCCGAGGTGCGCCATGATGGCACCATTTCGCTGGAGATTGCCGCTCAGGCGCTGGACATGCTCAATGTTGATGCGGAAGGGTTCGACTATATGGACCGCAAACTTCTGCTGGCGGTGATCGATAAATTCTTCGGCGGTCCCGTTGGCCTGGATAACCTGGCGGCGGCGATTGGCGAAGAGCGGGAAACTATCGAGGACGTTCTGGAACCGTATCTGATCCAGCAAGGTTTTTTGCAGCGCACGCCGCGCGGGCGCATGGCGACGGTACGCGCCTGGAATCACTTCGGCATCACGCCGCCGGAGATGCCGTAGCCTGGCGCCCGGCAGGGGCGCGATGGCCGCGTCCCGAGCGGGCAGGGATGACGGCCCCGGTCGACACGCCGTGACCGGGGAGGAGAGGGGGCTCAGGTTGCGGATTTTTTCATCATGCTGAAGATAAACAGCAGCGCGGCGCACAGCACCACGGACGGGCCGGCGGGGGTGTCATAAAACGCCGAGAAGGTCAGCCCGCCGCTGACTGCCAGAATGCCCACGCCAACGGCTGTCGCAGCCATCTGCTCCGGCGTGCGGGCAAAGCGGCGCGCCGTCGCGGCAGGGATTATCAGCAGCGAGGTAATAATCAACGCGCCGACGAACTTCATGGCGACGCCGATGGTCAGCGCGGTGACCAGCATCAGCAGCAGTTTCACCCGCTGTAGCTTTACGCCATCGACAAACGCCAGATCGGGGCTGATGGTCATCGACAGCAGATTGCGCCACTGCCAGAGCAGGATGGTCAGCACAATCACCACGCCAATGGCGATAGAGATCAAATCTTTCGGCGTCACCGCCAGTAAATCGCCAAACAGATAGGCCATCAGGTCGACGCGAATATTCGACATCAGACTGACCACCACCAGGCCAAGCGACAGCGCGCTGTGCGCCATAATCCCCAGTAAGGTATCAAGCGCCAGATGCGGGCGTTTTTCCAGCCACACCAGGCCGCCTGCCAGCATTAAGGTCACGGCGATCACCGCATAAAACGGATTGACGTTAAGCAGCAGTCCGAAGGCCACGCCAAGCAAAGAGGCGTGAGCTAAGGTGTCGCCGAAATAGGACATCCGGCGCCAGACCACAAACGACCCGAGCGGGCCTGCCGCACAGGCAAGCATAATCCCGGCCAGCCAGCCGGGTAACAGGAGTTCAATCATCAGCGCTCATTTCCCCTACGCAGTACAATCCGCCCCTGTAGGTCATGGCGGTGATTATGATGGTGACGATAAATTCCCAGCTGTTCCGCTCCGCGCTGGCCAAACATCGAGATAAACTGCGGATGCATGGAGACCACTTCCGGGGTGCCAGAGCAGCAAATATGTTGATTCAGGCACAGCACCTCATCGGTTTTCGCCATCACCAGATGCAGGTCGTGGGAGACCATCAGCACCGAGCAATTAAGCTCCTGACGCAACTGGTTTATCAGATCGTAGAGGGCCACCTGGCCGTTAACGTCGACGCCCTGCGTGGGTTCATCCAGCACCAGCAGTTGCGGCTGGTTGAGCAGGGCCCGGGCCAGCAGCACGCGCTGGGTCTCGCCACCGGAGAGTTTTTGCATCGGCGCTTCAATCAGGTGTCCGGCCTGCACACGTTTCAGCGCTGGCAGGATATCCTGCTGGCGGGTGCCGGGACGTAAGCGCATGAATCGGCTGACGGTCAGCGGCATCGTGGCGTCAAGATGCAATTTTTGCGGGACGTAGCCAATCCGCAGATGATTCTCGCGCTTGATAACACCGTCCGTCGGTGCTACGAGGCCAAGAACCACCCGCACAAGCGTGGATTTACCTGCGCCATTAGGGCCGAGTAAGGTCAAAATTTTGCCGGGCTTTAGCGTCAGCGAAATGTCAGACAGTACGCGTCGTTGGCCGAAGGCGACCGAGACGTTTTCAAGAGTTACAAGATTTGTCATGTCAAATTAGGGGTTGCACAAGCTAGTGAATGTTATAATATCACATCTTTCTCATTCATTACGATGACTAGACGCATTATGTTACATAAAAATACGCTTCTTTGCGCTGGACTTAGCGCCGTTTTTTTGTTCGCTCAGACTTCTGCGGCAAATGCCGCCGTGGTTACCTCAATGAAACCCTTAGGCTTTATCGCTTCCGCTATCGCTGATGGCGTTACGCAGACGCAGGTGCTCCTGCCTGACGGAGCCTCAGAGCATGATTATTCACTGCGTCCTTCTGATGCAAAACGCTTACAGAACGCAGACTTAGTGGTCTGGATTGGTCCAGAGATGGAAGCGTTCATGGACAAGTCAACGCAAAGCATTGCGGCGAATAAAAAGGTGACCATCGCTGAGCTTGCCGGCGTGAAACCGTTGCTCATGAAAGGGGCGGATGACGACGATGACGATCATGGCCATGAACACGCCGCAGGGGAAAATAGTGACGGCGATCACCATCATGGTGTTTACAATATGCATCTATGGTTATCCCCAGAGATAGCGCGGCTTTCAGCGGTTGCAATCCACGATAAATTATTGGAACTTATGCCGCAGAGTCGAGCCAGACTTGACGCCAACCTGAAAGAATTTGAGGAAAATTTAGCCTCAACCGATAAGCAGGTGAGTAACGAGCTCGCACCGCTGAAAGGCAAAGGGTATTTCGTTTTTCATGATGCCTATGGCTACTTTGAAAAACACTACGGTCTGACCTCGCTGGGGCATTTTACCGTAAACCCTGAAATACAGCCCGGTGCGCAGCGTTTACACGAAATCAGAACACAGCTGGTTGAGCAAAAAGCGACGTGCGTTTTTGCTGAGCCACAGTTCAGGCCAGCCGTTATAGAAGCTGTTGCCAGAGGCACCTCTGTGCGCATGGGAACTCTGGACCCTCTCGGTAGCGGAATTAAGCTGGGTAAAGAAAGCTACCCGCAGTTCCTCGACCAACTGGCGAAACAGTATTCGAGCTGCCTGAAAGGAGATTAACGAGGAAGTGAATACGTGCAACAGATAGCCCGCGCTGTCTCTCAGGCATTCAACAATTTGCCACGACCTCATCGCGTCATGCTGGGGTCGTTGAGCGTTCTGACATTAGCGGTCGCCGTCTGGCGACCCTATATCTACCATCCGGAATCCGCCCCTATCGTCAGGACTATCGAGCTGGAAAAAAGCGAAATCCGCTCACTGCTGCCGGAAGCCTCCGAGCCTATCGACCAGGCGCCGCAGGAAGAAGAAGCCATTCCTCAAGATGAACTTGATGATAAAGCCGATAGCGAATCAGGCGGCCACGAATACGTGGTCTCCACCGGCGATACGCTGAGCAGCATCCTCAACCAGTACGGTATTGATATGGGCGATATCGCCCAGCTCTCCTCCGCCGACAAAGAGTTGCGAAACCTGAAAATCGGCCAACAGCTTTCGTGGACCTTAACGGCAGAAGGGGATTTGCAAAGCCTGACATGGGAAATGTCGCGCCGTGAAACCCGCACCTATGACCGGGTCGCGAACGGCTTTAAAATGAGCAGCGAGCAGCAGAAAGGGGACTGGGTCAACAACGTGCTGAAAGGCATCGTGGGCGCAAGCTTTGTCGCCAGCGCTCGTGAAGCCGGGCTGACCAGCACGGAAGTGAGCGCAGTGATCAGAGCGATGCAGTGGCAGATGGACTTCCGCAAGCTGAAAAAAGGCGATGAGTTCTCGGTACTGATGTCGCGCGAAATGCTTGACGGTAAACGGGAACAGAGCCAGCTGCTGGGCGTGCGTTTGCGCTCAGAGGGCAAGGATTATTACGCGATTCGCGCGGAGGACGGCAAGTTCTACGATCGCAACGGTACCGGTCTGGCGAAGGGCTTTATGCGCTTCCCGACGGCGCGCCAGTTCCGCGTCTCATCGAACTTTAATCCGCGTCGTCTGAATCCGGTGACCGGGCGCGTGGCCCCGCACCGCGGCGTCGATTTTGCGATGCCGCAGGGGACGCCGGTTCTTGCGGTCGGCGATGGTGAGGTCGTGGTGGCTAAGCGCAGCGGCGCGGCGGGATACTATGTGGCCGTACGCCATGGTCGTACCTATACCACCCGCTATATGCATCTGCGTAAACTGCTGGTGAAACCGGGGCAGAAAGTGAAACGCGGCGATCGTATTGCGCTGTCAGGTAACACCGGTCGTTCTACCGGCCCGCACCTGCACTATGAGGTGTGGATTAACCAGCAGGCCGTGAACCCATTAACGGCGAAACTGCCGCGTACCGAAGGGTTGAGCGGTTCCGATCGCACCGATTACCTGGCGCAGGTCAAAGAGGTTATGCCGCAGCTGCGGTTTGACTAGCAGGATCTCAATGCAAGCCGGTGCCTGTCGCGCGCCGGCTTTTTCTTTTGTAGGTTCCCCGTCGTATCGCTAAACTATACCCACAATAAGTCGCCTTACGGCTTCTGAGGCTGCAACTTGCGGTTTGACGGTGCGGTTTGACGGGACTACCCCCATTATCTTTTTTTATGCAGTACGGCTGTGGACTGGGCATGGAAACGAAAAAAAATAATATTGAGTTTATTCCAAAATTTGACAAATCCTTTTTACTCCCGCGCTACTGGGGCGCCTGGCTGGGGGTTTTTGCGTTTGCCGGCATCGCCCTGACGCCTCCCTCTTTTCGCGATCCGATCCTCGGTAAACTGGGACGTGCGGTGGGTCGGCTGGCGAAAAGCTCACGCCGTCGTGCGCAGATAAACCTGCTGTACTGCTTCCCGGAAAAGAGCGAGCAGGAGCGCGAGGCAATTATCGATGAAATGTATATGTCGGCGCCGCAGGCGATGGTCATGATGGCCGAGCTGGGGCTGCGGGATCCGGCTCATGTTCTCTCCCGCGTCGACTGGCAGGGCAAAGAGATCATCGAAGAGATGCAGCGTAATAACGAAAAGGTGATCTTTCTGGTGCCGCACGCCTGGGGGGTAGATATTCCGGCGATGTTGATGGCTTCGGGCGGTCAGAAAATGGCGGCAATGTTCCATAACCAGGGGAATCCGGTCTTCGACTACGTGTGGAATACCGTCAGACGTCGCTTTGGTGGGCGTATGCATGCGCGCAACGACGGCATTAAACCGTTTATCCAGTCGGTCCGCCAGGGCTACTGGGGCTACTATTTGCCCGACCAGGATCACGGCGCCGAGCACAGCGAGTTCGTCGATTTCTTCGCGACCTATAAAGCCACCCTGCCGGCGATTGGCCGGTTGATGAAAGTCTGCCGCGCGCGCGTGGTACCGCTGTTCCCGGTTTATGATGGCAAAACGCATCGTCTGACGGTGCTGGTGCGTCCGCCGATGGATGATCTGCTGGATGCCGATGATCACACGATCGCGCGACGAATGAATGAAGAGGTCGAGATTTTCGTCAAGCCGCATACCGAGCAATATACCTGGATCCTCAAATTGCTGAAGACGCGTAAACCGGGGGAAATCGAGCCTTATCAGCGCAAAGAGCTCTTTGCGAGAAAGAAGTAGCGCCTGCCTGCATCTTCCCGGCCCAGCCACAGAGAGCCAATGAACCTGGCGGGTTCATTGGCTGTATTGTCGGAGTAAAGCCATATGCTCGCTTATCAACCGGTAGCGGTATTCCGGGCGGCCGGTGAGACCATAGTGGTTATTGGTGAAGAGGATCCCCGTCTTTTCCAGCCAGATTAAATACTTACGGCACGAAACTCTGGAGATTTGCAGTGCGTTGGCTATCTCATTGGTTGAAAAAGCGTTCTCCTGATGGCTATCAATCCATTGGCACACCAGGCGCAGCGTTTGCGGCGTTAATCCCTTAGGTAAGCGGCGGGTGTTATCCGGGCGCTGAATACCGCTGCGCAGTAAATCGTCAACATCGGACTGCTCGAAGCAGGATTTGGCGTGTTGCAGCTCGCGTCGTTTGCGCCATGTCAGCAGCGCCTCTTCAAAGCGCGGGAACTGAAAAGGTTTAATTAAGTAATCCACCACGCCATAGTGCATCGCCGTCTGGACGGTTGCCGCATCTGCGGCGGACGTAATCATGATTGCATCGATGCTGCGGGCGCTGGTACGTAGGGTGGGCAGCAGATCCAGCCCACTCTCTTGCTGCATATACACATCCAGCAGGACTAAATCGATCGCGGGCGTATGATTCAGCATCTGCTCGGCTTCCCCCAGCGTTGAGGCGATACCGCAGCAGCGAAAGTCGGCGACCCGGCTGATAAACAGCCGGTTCAGCTCCGCAACCATCGAATCATCATCCACAATAAGCACATTGAACATGCGCGGTTCCTTAGACTATCGGGAAGCATGGGAGTCGACGTCTGGATGCTTCCCGCAGGTTTAATGAAGGACGGTGTGGCTACAGCGATGAACGCTTATAGGAGGTGTAACGCGCGTGCCAGAACGTTTTATCAATATTGGCGATCAGCTCTTCCTCGCTGAGTTTGGCGGCGACGCCTTCGGCCTGGGCCACCAGGGCGACATCAAGGGCGATGGCCCGGGAAATCATCTCAATATCTTCCACCGCCGGTAATAATCCGCCTTTGCCGGTGGTGGCTAACGGCGAGTGGGCCGCCAGCGTTTTACTGCAGGTAATCAGCATGGCTTCGGTGACGCGCTCCGCTTTGACCGCCAGGATACCTAACCCCAGACCGGGGAAAATATAGGCGTTGTTGCACTGCGTGATATCATAGGTCTCACCCTGGCAAAACACCGGTTCAAACGGGCTACCGGTGGCGATCAGCGCGCTGCCCTGGGTCCATTCGAGCAATTCTTTCGGCTGCGCTTCGGCACGGGAGGTCGGATTAGAGAGCGGCATCACAATTGGCCGCGGGCAGTGGCGATGCATTTCTTTGATAATCTCTTCACTGAACAGACCCGGCTGGCCGGAGACGCCAATGAGTACGGTCGGGTGCACATTGCGCACGACATCCATCAACGACAGGTTGGCAGACGTCACATCCCAGTGGGCAATGGTGTCTCGCGGCGTCACGAGGCTTTGCTGAAAATCGAGCAGATTGGGCATCTCGTCGGTCAGTAAACCAAAACGATCGACCATGAAGACCTTGTTGCGGGCTTCTTTCTCCGACAAACCATCATCCACCATCAGCGCAATAATTTTTTCGGCAATCCCGCAGCCGGCGGAGCCGCCGCCGAGGAAAACAACCCGCTGGTCGCGTATACGGGTGCCCGCCACTGCGGCGGCGGCAATCAGCGTACCGGTGGTGACGGCGGCTGTGCCCTGGATGTCATCGTTGAAGCAGCACAGCTGGTTGCGATAACGTTTAAGCAGGCGGCCGGCATTCTTCTGGGCAAAATCTTCAAATTGCAGCAGGACATGCGGCCAGCGACGTTTTACCGCATCGACAAACATATCCATAAACTCCATATACTGATCGTCATTAATGCGCGGATGACGCCAGCCCATATACAGCGGGTCTTCCAGGTGCTTCGCATTGTTGGTTCCGACATCGAGCATCACAGGCAGCGTCGATGCAGGATGAATGCCGCCGCAGGCGGTATACAGCGAGAGTTTGCCAATCGGAATCCCCATCCCGCCGATCCCCTGATCGCCCAGACCAAGAATACGCTCGCCGTCGGTGACGACGATCACCTGAATATCGTTGCGGGAGAAGCTTTGCAGCATCTCATCAATGTGATGGCGGTTAGGCCAGGAAATAAACAGACCGCGCCCGCGGCGATAAATCTCGGAGAAGTGTTCGCAGGCTTCTCCAACGGTTGGCGTATAAATGACCGGCAGCATCTCTTTCATATGGCTGCGCAGCAAATGATAAAAGAGCGTCTCGTTAGTATCCTGAATATTCCGCAGATAGATATGCCGGGAAATGTCACGCTTAAATTCACTGAACTGCTTCCACGCGCGATCCGTCTGTTCTTCGATGGTTTCGACATTATGCGGCAGTAATCCCTGAAGATTAAAAGCCGTTCTTTCCCCCTCGGTAAAAGCGAGTCCTTTATTTAATAGCGGATTTTCCAGCAGAACTGCGCCATTGTAAGGGGTATATAATGTTTCTTTGGCTAACATTTCGTGACTCCTGAACATTGTTTAAATAAATACAGGTTTAACCCGGTAAATACTATTTCGCCGGGGACGGCAGTTAAGAAATTAAATAAATCATGATGCCTTCGGTAACCACCCCAATGGCGGTGCCGAGTAAAATTGAGGATGAGGCCGGTTCAATATAGGTATCGCTGCGTAGCGCAAACATTCCGGCGGCGATGGCCGAAGGGGTTGCGCCAATAATAATGACCTGCTGCATCAGCGTGTGGCTAAGACCGAAAGCCAGGCCTGCCACGGCCATCATGGCGGGCTGAATCAGATTTTTAATACTGATGTTGGTGCAGGTCTGAATATTGACCGTCGGGCGTTCTCCATAAAACAGCAGACCAAGCGCGAACAGCGACAGGCCGCCGGCAATTTTCCCGACCATTTCAATCGGCATGCTGAGCATATGCGGCAGCTGTACGCCAGCAAGGCTCAGCAGCACCCCGGTGATGGGAATCCAGACGATAGGGTTTCTGATAGCCTTCATCAGGTTTTGCGCAATCAGCTTACCGGCATGAATATCCTCTCCATCATCAGCGGCATGTTTATCGCCCATACGAATCAGGATTATCGTCAGGGGAATCATGAAGACGCTGGTGATTAAGTTGCCGATAAGCACGCCAAGAAACCCTTCAGGCCCAATCAGGACGGCAAGGACCGGCGCGCCGAAATAGGCCATATCAGGAAATGCGCATACCAGGGACTGGAGTGCGCTGGTTTTGATATCATGGCGGAAAACGTAGCGCGAGATCAGCAGGGTAAGAAAATAGGACCCCATCAGGCCAATCACTAATACGGCCATAAAGGCGAAGTTTTTAATTTTATCCGGGTTGGTATTTAACGCCCCAATAAAAAGATGAAAGGGCAGAGCAAACCGGATGACGACGGTGGCTAACACCGAGGCGTCTTCACGACGGGTATAGCCTAACTTACCGCTGAGCCAACCGAGTAACATGATAAACACTAATGGGAACAATGATTGCAATAGCAGCGTAGGCATAAATTATCCTGAAAATAGTGTGTAGGGTTCGTTGTGTTTTTTAATCTAGCGATCCCCTATGGTATGAAAGGTGATTGAAATCACAGTGGCGGTTGTTTAAATAATTTCGCTTTGGGAACTTTACTTACAAATGCGACCTCAGCGATTAACTCCTTGTTTTTCATGGTTGCGGATAACTAAATGTTGTGATGAATAACTTTAACTACGCCGTGATAATTTAAATTACTTAAAGTGGACTTTCTAACTCAGTCACAAAGTCGTGAGCGCAGTCTGTTATTTTCTTTTTTAACGGAAAGCCCTGTGCTACCGTTTTTATGTTTTTAATTCGAATACCTCTTCATTTTTTGCTTTTTATTATTATTTGACTGCGCAATTTTAATATTGCGCGACGACCCTACGCCATCTATCACAATGCAGGTGAAACATGAAAAATAATTCACTCAACCATCCGGTAGAACAAACGCACTCGAGCGGGCAAGCTCCACGCTTCTTATCCAATGTTTCCAACGTTGACGTCGGCGCCGTACCTTTAACGTTGTTTGTCGGTATCGCGACGATTGTCGCTGTCTCTGCAATGGCGGGACTACTGCCAAAGAATATGATTGGCGGACTGGCGGTCATCATGACCCTCGGATTCGCTCTGGCCAAAATCGGGCGAATGGTACCGGTGCTTAAAGATATCGGCGGCCCGGCCATTTTGTGTCTGATGATGCCGTCGGTACTGGTCTATTTCGGGGCGTTTGATCCCCATACGCTGAGCACCGTGCATCTGTTGATGAAAGAGGCCAATTTACTCTATTTTGTCATCGCCTGCCTGGTGGTCGGCAGTATTCTGGGCATGAACAGAACCATTCTTATTCAGGGTATGGTGCGCATGTTCGTTCCGC
This sequence comes from Klebsiella sp. Lac1, assembly GCF_009825425.1. Taxonomy (NCBI): domain Bacteria; kingdom Pseudomonadati; phylum Pseudomonadota; class Gammaproteobacteria; order Enterobacterales; family Enterobacteriaceae; genus Klebsiella; species Klebsiella sp. Lac1. Next base: position 2,422,952 of record NZ_VJZJ01000001.1, on the reverse strand, counting down.
TGATTGTGGGGACCGGGGCGGCGATCGCGACGGGTCTGCTGGTGGGGAGCCTGTTCGGCTACAGCATATACCATACCTTCTTCTTTATTATTGTGCCGATTATCGGCGGCGGCATTGGGGAAGGGATCCTGCCGCTGTCGCTGGCATATTCTGCGATCCTCGGGCAAACGCCGGACGTGTATGTCGCGCAGCTGGCACCTGCCGCGGTAGTAGGGAACATTTTCGCCATCATCTGCGCGGGCTTTCTGGCACGCCTGGGTGTCCGCCGCCCGGCGCTGTCCGGCGACGGCATGTTGATTCGTAGCCATGATGATAACCACGTTTTCTCGCAGTCGCAGGGAGGGCAGTCCACCGACTTCCAGCTGATGGGAGCCGGGTTGTTAATGATCTGCGCATTTTTCATCGTTGGCGGGTTGCTGGAGAAAGTGCTGCATATTCCGGGACCGGTATTGATGATTCTGGCCGCCGTCCTGTGCAAATACAGCAAAATTATCCCCGCCGCGATGGAGCTGGGGGCGCACAGCTGCTACAAATTCGTCTCCGCAGCTCTCGTCTGGCCGCTGATGATCGGTCTTGGAATGCTGTATGTCCCGCTGGAGAGCGTGGTTTCCGTCTTCTCCATCGGCTATGTCGTCGTGTGCGGTTCCATCGTCATTGCCATGGCGTTGAGCGGGTTTTTCATCGCTTCCCGGTTGAATATGTATCCCGTTGAAGCGGCGATCGTCACCAGTTGCCACAGCGGGCTGGGCGGCACCGGGGATGTGGCGATACTCTCGGCATCGAATCGCATGTCGCTGATGCCGTTTGCACAGATTGCCACCCGTATTGGCGGTGCTTCAACGGTGATCGCGGCGACGCTGCTGCTGAGCTGGATTGTCTGATTAAGGATAAAAAAACCTGCCAGCATCAGGCTGGCAGGTAGGGGGCACGATGGGGGCGGTATTACTCGACGGTCAGAATACGCGTGGTGTTGGTGCTGCCGATGGTGCTCATGACGTCACCCTGAGTGACGATAACGAGGTCACCCGAAACCAGATAGCCTTTATCGCGCAGCAGGTTCACCGCATCGTGCGCCGCAGCGACGCCGTCGTTGGTGCTGTCGAAGTAAACCGGCGTTACGCCGCGATACAAGGCGGTCAGGTTCAGGGTATGTTCATGGCGGGAGAGGGCGAAAATGGGCAGGCCAGAGCTAATGCGTGAAGTCATCAGCGCGGTACGACCCGACTCGGTCATGGTGATGATCGCGGTGACGCCTTTCAGGTGGTTCGCCGCATACATCGCTGACATGGCAATCGCCTCTTCAACGTTGTCGAACTGGACATCCAGGCGGTGCTTGGACACGTTGAGGGTCGGGATTTTTTCTGCGCCCAGACAGACGCGCGCCATCGCGGCCACGGTTTCCGACGGATACTGGCCAGCGGCGGTTTCCGCTGAGAGCATCACGGCATCGGTACCGTCGAGGACGGCGTTGGCGACGTCCATGACTTCCGCGCGGGTTGGCATCGGGTTAGTAATCATCGACTCCATCATCTGAGTCGCGGTGATGACCGAACGGTTCAACTGACGGGCGCGGCGGATCAGCGCTTTCTGAATACCCACCAGTTCCGGGTCGCCGATTTCAACGCCAAGGTCGCCACGGGCAACCATCACGACGTCAGAGGCCAGAATAACATCGTCCATCGCGTCCTGATCGCAAACCGCTTCCGCACGCTCGACTTTCGCCACGATACTGGCATCGCAACCGGCTTCGCGCGCCAGACGGCGGGCATAGTTCAGGTCTTCGCCACAGCGTGGGAAGGAGACGGCCAGGTAATCAACGCCGATTTTCGCCGCGGTGACGATGTCCGCTTTGTCTTTCTCCGTCAGCGCTTCAGCGGACAGGCCGCCACCCAGTTTGTTGATGCCTTTATTGTTTGACAGCGGTCCGCCGACGGTGACCTCGGTGAACACTTTCAGACCCCGAACTTCGACCACTTTCAGCTGTACGCGGCCATCGTCCAGCAGCAGGATATCGCCAGGCACGACGTCCGCCGGCAGGCCTTTATAATCAATACCGACTTTCTCTTTGTCGCCTTCGCCTTTAGCCAGCTCTGCATCAAGCAGGAATTTGTCGCCGATATTAAGAAAAATTTTACCTTCTTTGAAGGTGGAAACGCGAATTTTGGGGCCTTGCAGATCGCCCAGGATGGCCACATGACGGCCCAGTTTTGCCGCGATTTGACGGACTTTATCCGCCCGCATCTGATGATCTTCCGGGGTACCGTGAGAGAAGTTCATACGTACTACGTTAGCGCCTGCGGCGATCACCTTTTCAAGGTTGTTATCACGATCGGTTGCCGGGCCTAAGGTCGTTACGATTTTGGTTCTGCGAAGCCTTCTGGACATGTAATACTCCGTTGACTAAAACAACTTTGGTGTTGCGTGAACATGGAATCGGCTGTGCCGGCCAGCAATGTCGCTATGCCGGAACGTAACCGAAGGTGTAATGGGTCACTACCTAATTATCAAGTTTTATGGGTTATCGCTGTGTACAGGCAGTTCTTTATCAAAACGCGATTCTTTCAATGCTTCCTTGACCCTCTTCAAGTTATCTCTGAATTTCGCTCCCCGACGGAGGGTAAAGCCGGTGGCCAGCACATCTATCACCGTCAACTGGGCAAGACGTGAAACCATGGGCATATAGATATCCGTATCTTCGGGGACATCAAGCGTAATCGACAACGTCGCCTCTCGCGCCAGCGGGGTCCCCGGTGATGTAATGGCGATGACCATGGCATCGTTTTCACGCGCCAACCGCGCCAGTTCGACCTGGCTTTTCGTCCGGCCAGTATGTGAGATAATCACGACCACGTCATCATCATTGCAATTCATACAACTCATGCGTTGCAGGACAATGTCGTCGGAGTAGATAACCGGAACGTTAAAACGGAAAAATTTGTTCATGGCGTCATGCGCGACGGCGGCCGAAGAGCCGAGGCCAAAGAAGGCAATTTTCTTGGCCTGCGTCAGAAGGTCGACGGCGCGATTCACCGCTGACATATCGAGAGAGTGGTGGACCTGATCTAAACTGGCCATGGCGGACGCGAAAATTTTTCCCGTATAGGACTCTACGCTGTCGTCTTCATCGACATTGCGGTTAACATAGAGAGTACCGTGTGCCAGGCTTTGTGCCAGGTGAAGTTTAAAATCGGGAAAGCCGCGGGTTTCCAGGCTCCGGCAAAAGCGGTTAACGGTCGGTTCGCTGACGCCCGCCTCCAGCGCCAGGGCCGCAATGCTTGAATGAATCGCCTGAGCAGGCGTAGCAAGAATGACTTCCGCCACTTTGCGTTCGGATTTGCTAAGGTGTTCCAGTCGGGACTGGATTTTTTCCAGCATGTTCATGGGTAACGGAGCGCTCATCAGTGGAAGCGATTTCATTAATGGATGAAATCATCAGGCGTTTTAGCAAGAATATACCTCTCCGTTATGACAAGCGGGGAAGAATAACGTTAAAAAATGTTGTTTTTTTTCATTACATGATCAGAGTCGTATTTTATTAACCTGAAACCGGTCGTAAGAACGAACAAGTCTGGCCGTTTGCCTGAATAGTCATCGGAAGTTTTCGCCACGTGCGGTTTAACGTCGGGAATGGCGGCCTGAGGGTTTCGGGAAGTTCGTAAACACAGTACAGTGTAGTGTAAGAAAATTACAAATATAGCCTGGCATAAGCACCAGTCTATCAACTGAGGAGAATGACATGGCGGTAACGCAAACGGCCCAGGCATGCGATCTGGTCATTTTCGGCGCTAAGGGTGACCTGGCGCGTCGTAAATTGTTGCCTTCCCTGTATCAGCTTGAAAAAGCTGGCCAGATCAACCCGGAGACCCGGATTATCGGGGTCGGACGTGCTGACTGGGATAAAGATGCTTACACCAGGGTCGTACGTGAGGCGCTTGAAACCTTCATGAAGGAAAAGATTGATGAAGGTTTGTGGGAAACCCTGAGCGGACGTCTGGATTTTTGTAACCTTGATGTGAACGATACCAAAGCGTTTTCCCGTCTGGGCAAAATGCTGGATCAGGAAAAACGTGTCACCATCAACTATTTCGCGATGCCGCCGAGCACCTTTGGTGCCATTTGCAAAGGCCTCGGTGAAGCCAAACTGAACGCCAAACCTGCGCGCGTGGTGATGGAAAAACCGCTGGGTACCTCTCTGGATACTTCTCGCGAGATCAACGACCAGGTCGGCGAATTCTTTGAAGAGTGTCAGGTTTACCGTATTGACCATTATCTTGGCAAAGAAACGGTGCTCAACCTGCTGGCGCTGCGCTTTGCGAACTCCCTGTTTGTCAATAACTGGGACAGCCGCACGATCGACCACGTCGAAATCACCGTCGCGGAAGAAGTGGGCATCGAAGGCCGCTGGGGTTACTTCGATCAGGCCGGGCAAATGCGCGACATGATCCAGAACCACCTGCTGCAAATTCTGTGCATGATAGCGATGTCGCCGCCGTCAGACCTCACTGCCGACAGCATTCGCGATGAAAAAGTAAAAGTGCTGAAGTCACTGCGCCGTATCGACCGTTCCAACGTGCGTGAGAAAACGGTCCGCGGTCAGTACACCGCCGGCTTCGCCCAGGGTAAAAAAGTCCCGGGCTACCTCGAAGAAGAGGGGGCGAACAAATCCAGCAATACCGAGACCTTCGTGGCTATCCGCGTGGATATCGATAACTGGCGCTGGGCCGGCGTGCCGTTCTACCTGCGTACCGGTAAACGTCTGCCGACCAAATGCTCTGAAGTGGTGGTGTATTTCAAAAGCCCCGAGCTGAACCTGTTTAAAGAGAACTGGCAGGAGCTGCCGCAGAACAAGCTGACGATTCGTCTGCAGCCGGATGAGGGGGTGGATATTCAGGTACTCAACAAAGTGCCGGGGCTTGACCACAAACACAATCTGCAGATAACCAAGCTGGACCTGAGCTATTCAGAAACCTTCAACCAGACTCACCTGGCGGATGCCTATGAACGTCTGCTGCTGGAAACCATGCGCGGTATCCAGGCGCTGTTCGTGCGTCGCGATGAGGTCGAAGAGGCGTGGAAGTGGGTTGACTCCATTACTGAAGCCTGGGCTGCCGATCGCGATGCGCCGAAGCCTTACCAGGCTGGTACCTGGGGACCGGTCGCTTCGGTGGCGATGATCACCCGTGACGGTCGTTCCTGGAACGAATTTGAATAGTGCGGATGTTATCCGGATGGGTTATTTTACCGGTAACATGATCTGACGCAGCAAGTCGCATAATTTTTGCTCTTTTAAGCCCCGGGAGGATTCACCCCCGGGGCTTTTTTTATTACACTGCGAACAGATATTTTGCCGCTGAGCTGCAGTATTGGTGCCTTTCACCTTTTAAGAAGTTGTTAAAATGCTGTGGCCGGACAGATAAAAATTCAGGAGCCTTTATGAATTCGACAATGTTACGGGTAACAAATCGCATTATCGAACGGTCGCGCGATACCCGCACTGCCTACCTCGCACGGATTAACCAGGCGAAGACCGATACCGTCCATCGCGCACAGCTGGCGTGCGGTAATCTCGCCCACGGCTTTGCTGCCTGTCAGTCGGACGATAAAGCCTCGCTGAAAAGCATGTTGCGTAACAATATTGCCATTATTACCTCTTACAACGACATGCTGTCCGCCCACCAGCCCTATGAGTATTACCCGGATATCATTCGCAAAGCGCTGCATTCGGTAAATGCGGTAGGCCAGGTCGCGGGGGGCGTTCCGGCGATGTGCGACGGTGTCACTCAAGGGCAGGACGGGATGGAACTCTCGCTCCTGAGCCGCGAAGTGATTGCGATGTCGGCCGCTATCGGCCTGTCGCATAACATGTTCGACGGCGCGCTGTATCTGGGCGTATGTGACAAAATCGTCCCCGGCCTGACGATGGCCGCGCTCTCCTTCGGCCACCTGCCGTCAGTGTTCGTACCGTCTGGCCCGATGGCCAGCGGTCTGCCAAATAAAGAAAAAGTCCGTATCCGCCAGCTGTATGCCGAGGGGAAAGTCGATCGTATGGCGCTGCTGGAATCTGAAGCGGCGTCCTACCACGCGCCGGGTACCTGCACATTTTACGGTACGGCAAACACCAACCAGATGGTGGTGGAGTTTATGGGCATGCAGCTCCCGGGCTCGTCGTTTGTGCATCCGGATGCCGAACTGCGCCAGGCGCTGACCGCCGCCGCCGCACGGCAGGTGACACGCATGACCGGTAACGGCAATGAATGGATGCCGTTAGGCAAAATGTTTGATGAGAAAGTGGTGGTCAACGGGATCGTTGCGCTGCTGGCAACCGGCGGGTCGACCAACCATACAATGCACCTGGTGGCGATGGCTCGCGCGGCGGGGATTATCATTAACTGGGATGATTTCTCCGATCTCTCCGACGTTGTGCCGCTGCTGGCGCGCCTTTACCCGAACGGCCCGGCGGATATTAACCACTTCCAGGCCGCGGGCGGCGTACCGGTGCTGGTACGTGAGCTGCTCAAAGGCGGCCTGCTGCACGAAGATGTCAACACCGTGGCCGGTTTTGGTCTCTCCCGTTACACCATGGAGCCGTGGCTGAATAACGGCGAGCTGGACTGGCGCGAAGGGGCGACGGCGCCTTTAGACGATCAGGTTATTGCCACTTTCGACAAGCCATTCTCTCGCCATGGCGGGACGAAAGTGCTCAGTGGCAACCTCGGGCGCGCGGTGATGAAAACCTCGGCCGTACCGGTTGAGAACCAGATCATTGAAGCGCCAGCGGTGGTGTTTGAAAGCCAGCACGACGTCTTGCCTGCTTTCGAAGCTGGCATGCTGGACAAGGATTGTGTGGTGGTTGTTCGCCATCAGGGGCCAAAAGCGAACGGCATGCCAGAATTACATAAACTTATGCCGCCACTTGGTGTATTATTGGACCGCCGTTTCAAAATTGCGCTGGTGACCGATGGCCGACTCTCTGGTGCATCAGGCAAGGTCCCGTCAGCAATCCACGTTACGCCTGAAGCGTACGATGGCGGGCTGCTGGCAAAAGTACGTGATGGCGACATCATCCGCGTTAACGGGCAGACGGGCGAACTGACGCTGCTGGTGGATGACGCTGAACTGGCGGCACGCCAGCCGCATGTTCCTGACCTCAGCGGTTCGCGCGTCGGGAGCGGCAGGGAAATGTTTGCAGCGCTGCGTGAGAAACTCTCCGGAGCAGAACAGGGCGCAACCTGCATCACTTTTTAAGACGATACAATTTGTAGATCTGGCGAGAGAGAAACTCTGATGAAAAACTGGAAAACAACTGCAGAAGCAATCCTCACCAACGGCCCGGTTGTCCCGGTGATCGTGGTGAAAAAGCTGGAACACGCTGTGCCGATGGCCAAAGCGCTGGTTGCCGGCGGCGTACGCGTACTGGAAGTCACGCTACGTACCGCATGCGCACTTGATGCGATCCGCGCGATTGCGAAAGAAGTGCCGGAGGCGATTGTCGGCGCAGGTACCGTCACAAACGTAGAGCAGCTGAAAGCGGTCACCGAGGCTGGCGCGCAGTTTGCTATCAGCCCGGGTCTGACCGAATCCCTGCTGAAAGCGGCGACTGAAGAAGGGACCATCCCGCTGATCCCGGGGATCAGCACCGTCTCCGAACTGATGCTGGGCATGCAGTATGGCCTGAAAGAGTTCAAATTCTTCCCGGCAGAAGCTAACGGCGGCGTAAAAGCGCTGCAGGCGATTGGCGGTCCGTTCGCGCATATCCGTTTCTGCCCGACTGGCGGGATCTCTCCGGCGAACTACCGCGACTATCTGGCGCTGAACAGCGTGCTGTGCATCGGCGGTTCCTGGCTGGTTCCGGCGGATGCGCTGGAAGCCGGCGATTACGCGCGTATTACCAAAATTGCTCGCGAAGCGGTTGAAGGCGCGAAGTAATTTTCACGCCCTGAACAATCGCGAAGTCCAGACCCGATCGCGTTGACGCGACCGGGTTTTTTTTATCCCTGAACCAGCACGGCCGACGCGGCGGCTTTCGCGCGCGCCACCGCCTCATCGACGCTATCGGCGACGGCCAGCGTGACGCCCAGCCGACGAGAACCGTCAATCTCCGGTTTACCGAACAGACGCAGCTGGAGTCCCGCGCCTACCGCGCCCTGAAGATTGCTAAAGGTGACGTTCTGGCTGGTGAGCTGCGGCAGAATGACCGCGGAGGCCGCCGGGCCATACTGGCGGATCGCGCCAACCGGCAGGCCGAGGAAAGCACGAACGTGCAGGGCAAATTCCGAGAGGTCCTGGGAAATCAGCGTTACCATCCCGGTGTCGTGCGGGCGAGGGGAGACTTCACTGAAGATAACCTCATCGCCGCAGACGAACAGCTCCACGCCAAACAGACCGTAGCCGCCGAGCGCCAGTACGACTTTGCTGGCAATCTCCTGCGCGCGGACCAGCGCCTGCTCGCTCATCTGCTGCGGCTGCCAGGATTCGCGGTAATCGCCATCCTCCTGGCGATGGCCGACCGGCGCACAGAAATGGACGCCATCGATCGCGCTGACGGTAAGCAGGGTAATTTCAAAATCGAAATTGACCACTCCCTCGACGATAACCCGACCGGCGCCAGCGCGACCGCCTTGTTGCGCGTAGCGCCAGGCCTCTGCCAACTGATCAGAGTGACGAATAAAGCTCTGGCCTTTACCCGAAGAGCTCATGACCGGCTTCACGATACAGGGCAGGCCAATCTCCGCGACGGCTTCGCGAAAGGTCTCTTCGCTGTCGGCAAAGCGGTATGCCGAGGTGGGAAGCTGCAGCTCCTCTGCGGCCAGACGGCGAATACCTTCGCGATTCATGGTCAGTTTCGCCGCACGAGCGGTGGGGACGACTTTCTGCCCGGCCTGCTCCAGCTCCACCAGCATATCCGTGGCGATGGCTTCAATTTCCGGCACGATAAAATCGGGCTTTTCTTGCGCAATCAGCGCGCGCAGCGTTTCACCGTGCAACATGTTGATGACGTGCGAACGGTGCGCCACCTGCATGGCCGGCGCGTCGGGATAGCGGTCGACCGCGATAGTCTCAATACCCAGCCGTTGGCACTCAATAGCGACTTCTTTACCCAGTTCGCCGGAACCTAACAACATCACTCGCGTCGCTGCCGGACGCAGCGCTGTGCCTAATAACGTCATGACTCTTTTCCACAGTAAAAAAACATGCGTCGCATTATAAACGAAAACGTTTGCGTCTGTCTTTACGGCTGTTGGTTGAGTCGCCGGTGAAAATTTGCTATACTGTATAAAAATACAGTATAAGAGGCTGCACAATGGCGGTTGAAATTAAATATGTGGTGATCCGCGAAGGTGAGGAAAAAATGTCGTTTACCAGCAAAAAAGAGGCCGATGCTTACGACAAAATGCTCGATCTTGCCGAGGTCCTCAACGACTGGCTGGTAGCGTGCCCGCTGACGCTGGACGAAACCCAGCGCGATGAAATGGCAATGTGGCTGGCGGAACGCAAAGAGACATTGAACCACATCCTGAAATCGGGAAAGCTCCCGGAAGCGGAAGATGCTACGGGCGGGCAGGTTTCCCAGGATGAGAGCGCCGCGGCTGAAGCCTCAGAGGCCGCAGCGGAGGGGGCGAGCGAACAACCCGCGGCACCCGCGGCACCCGCGGCACCCGCGCCCGCAGCATCGCGCAAGGTGAAGGCCGCCTGAGTGCGGCCGAATTTGCGCATCTTTAGTTGCTCATAACATTTCCTGACATCTCGTCGTTTAGGCTGATGACATCGCGTAATAAGCAACGAGGGAAATCATGGCTAACTGGCTTAATCAACTCCAGTCCCTGCTGGGCCAGCAGGGACCGTCTTCCTCATCAGGCGAGCGGCCGGATGGTAAAAGCTTCCTTCTGCCCGGTGCGCTGGGCGGGCTGGCGGGGCTGCTGGTGGCGAGTAAGTCATCGCGCAAGCTGCTGGCCAAATATGGCACCAGCGCACTGTTGGTTGGCGGCGGCGCGGTGGCGGGGAGCGTGCTGTGGAACAAGTATCAGCAGAAAATGCGGGAGAATTCCCCTGCGCAATCTGCCGCTTCCGCAGCACAGCCTGGCGGGTCGTCAACCTCGCCAGCCTCCGGGCTTGATGCGCGCAGTGAACGACTCATTCTGGCGCTGGTGTTCGCCGCTAAAAGCGACGGGCACATCGATGACAGCGAACGGGCAAACATCGAAGAGCAGCTGCGCGCCGCCGATATTGCCGTGCAGGGGCGTGTATTGATCGATCGTGCCCTGGCGCAGCCGCTTGACCCGCAGCGCCTGGCGCAGGGCCTCAACAGCGAGCAAGAGGCGCTGGAAATCTATTACATCAGCTGCGCGGCGATCGATATCGACCATTTTATGGAGCGCAGCTATCTCAATGCCCTCGGTGAGGCTTTAGGGCTGCCGCAGGCAGTGCGTGCCGACATCGAACGGGATATTCAGGCGCAAAAACAGGCGCTTTCTCCCTAAATCAGCAGGTTTTGCTTGCAACGCGGGCCACTTTTGCCACCCTTATACACACGCCATCCTTCAAGCCGCTTCTTGAATGATTTTGTGTATGAAATACCGGATGCAGAAGACCAAAAGATGCCACCAAAAGCAAAACGAATCCCTCATGCCATGACTCTTCATGGCGATACCCGTATCGATAATTACTTCTGGCTGCGCGACGACGAACGTTCGCGGCCGGAAGTGCTGGATTATCTTCGCGAGGAAAATGAGTACGGACAGCAGGTCATGTCCACTCAGCGTAGCCTGCAGGAGCGGGTACTAAAAGAGATTATTGACCGTATCCCGCCGCGCGAAGTCTCCGCGCCCTACAGCAAAAATGGCTACCGCTATCGTCAGGTGTATGAGCCGGGCTGTGAATACGCTATCTATCAGCGCCAGTCGGTGCTGAAAGAGGAGTGGGATGAATGGGAGGTGCTGCTCGATAGCAATCAGCGCGCGGCGCAGAGCGAATTCTATACTCTCGGCGGGCTGGGCATTTCGCCGGATAACATGATCATGGCGCTGGCGGAGGATTATCTCTCCCGAAGGCAATATAGCCTGCGCTTGTGCAATCTGCAAAATGGCGAATGGTACCCTGAAGTGCTGGAAAACGTTTCGCCGGAATTTGCCTGGAGCAATGATTCGCAGACGCTGTGGTATGTCCGCAAGCACCCGACTACGCTGCTGCCTTATCAGGTCTGGCGGCATACCGTGGGCGCGTCGCCGCTTTCCGACGTGCTGGTCTACGAGGAGACGGATGAAACCTTCTACGTCAGCCTCCATACCACCACCTCCCGGCAATTCGCCGTGATCTATCTTGCCAGCGCGACCACCAGCGAAGTACGGCTGCTGAATACCGAAATGCCGGATGCGGAACCGGTATGTTTCCTGCCGCGGCGTAAAGATCACGAGTACAGTCTCGATCATTACCAGCATGCTTTTTATCTTCGCTCCAACCGCGAGGGGAAAAACTTTGGTCTCTATCGTACCCATGAACGCGACGAACAGCAGTGGGAGACGCTGATTGCCCCGCGCCAGGAGGTGATGCTCGAGGGATTCACCCTGTTTACCGACTGGTTGGTGGTCGAGGAGCGCCAGCGCGGGTTAACCAGCCTGCGTCAGATCAACCGCAAGACCCGGGAAGGGGTTGGGATCGCCTTTGATGACCCGGCCTACGTGACCTGGCTTGCCTATAATCCGGAGCCGGAAACTTCCCGCTTGCGCTACGGATACTCATCCATGACCACGCCGGATACGCTGTTTGAGCTGGATATGGATACCGGTGAGCGGCGGGTACTGAAACAGCAGGAAGTGAAAGGGTTTGAGGCCAGTCATTACCGCAGCGAGCACCTGTGGATTCAGGCCCGGGATGGCGTGGAGGTTCCTGTTTCGCTGGTTTATCGGCTTGAGCATTTCCGCAAGGGCGTCAGTCCGTTGCTGGTCTATGCCTACGGGTCGTATGGCGCCAGTGAAGATGCTGATTTCAGCGCCAGCCGCTTGAGCCTGCTCGATCGTGGTTTCGTGTTTGCGATCGCCCACGTTCGCGGCGGCGGTGAATTAGGGCAGCAGTGGTACGAAGACGGCAAGTTCCTGTGTAAGAAAAATACCTTTAACGATTATCTCGATGTCTGCGATGCGCTGCTGGCGCAGGGGTATGGCAATCCTCGCCTGTGCTACGGTATGGGCGGCAGCGCGGGCGGGATGTTAATGGGCGTCGCCATTAATGAGCGGCCGGAGCTGTTTCACGGGGTGGTCGCTCAGGTTCCGTTTGTCGATGTCCTGACCACCATGCTCGACGAGTCTATTCCGCTGACGACCGGGGAATTTGAGGAGTGGGGAAATCCGCAGGACGAAGAGTACTATCGCTATATGAAGAGCTACAGTCCTTACGATGGCGTCACGGCGCAGGCCTGTCCCCACCTGCTGGTTACCACCGGTCTGCACGATTCCCAGGTGCAATACTGGGAACCGGCAAAATGGGTGGCGAAGCTGCGCGAGCTGAAAACGGACGATAACATGCTACTGCTGTGCACCGATATGGATTCAGGGCACGGCGGGAAGTCGGGGCGTTTTAAAAGCTATGAAGGGGTGGCGCTGGAGTTTGCCTTTTTGATTGGCCTGGCGCAGGGGACGTTACCCGGCCAGGCGGACGTTTAGCATCGCTACTCCCCGAGATAGTGCTTGAGGGTCAAGCGCAGCTCGGGGCTCATCCGATCCAGGTTATTGAACAGCCAGCGTAAATAACCTGGGTCGTTTTCTGCGATTTCGGCCACCGCCTTGCCGCGATATTTACCGAAGGTAAAGGTGGTTAACAGCGACGGGCGACCGGTAATGGTCGCCATCTCCTCAGGTTGCCAGCCGGAAACGTTGATAATATCGAGAAGCAGTGCGGCGGTGATATAGCAGTCGTACAGCGCGCGGTGTTGATGCAGCCCCGCAGGCGTTGCGACACTCAGCTTACGCGATTTATACAGCCCCATATTGCTGTATTTAATCCCAGGCCACAGGCGACGGGCCAGTTTCATGGTGCAGATCCACTCTCCGTGCATTTCCGGTAACACCCGGCGGTCGAAGCTGGCGTTGTGGGCGACATACCACTGACTGCCGATGTAATGCGGCAGGACCTCTTCAATCCACGGCTTATCGGCGACCATCTCTTCGGTGATCCGGTGAATCGCCATAGCCTGGGGGCTGATAGGCCGGTCGGGACGAACCAGATGGCTCATGGGGTTGGTTATCTGACCATCGACAATATCAACAGAGGCGATTTCAACAATGCCTCCCTGCAGTCCGCAGGTTTCCGTATCGATTACGCGTAGCATGGCTCACTCCGGCCCAAAGAAACCAGCGTAATGGAATGCGCAGCGCTTGCCAACCGGGACGTCCATAGGGGACGGGAATTATTTCGCTTTGGGTTCATAGGGCAGGCGCGACAGCGAAACAGACGCCAGGCGATGGGCGATCAGGCGTTCACGGAACCAGTCGCGCAGGTGTGACGGTTGCTCCCGCTCCACTAAATCGGCGACCACGGGCATATTGTAACGCTCTTTAAAGGCGACACCGGCTGCGGCAAGGTCGACGTTCACTTTGTCCATCTCGTCCTGCGAAATTTTGGCCAGATTTTTTTCCATATGGTTTCTCCTTCATGATGCCGAAAACCGATCGGGCGCGACGTCGGACCGGGACGCATCGCTCGACTACGCCATTATACAGGGTTATTCTCTGTGCTACATACATAACGAAAAGGAATGACGATTATGCGTACCATCGCCGGGCGTGCGCTGCGCGCCTCCGTTTTTGTCGCCGGTTTCCTGGTCAGCGCTGCGGCCTTTGCCCATGCGCATCTTCAACAGCAAACGCCGGCCGCGGATTCTACTGTCACCGCTTCTCCCGCATCGCTGACCCTGAGCTTTTCTGAAGGTATTGAAACCGCCTTTAGCGCAGTGACCCTGACCGGTCCGCAGCAGAACGCTATTGCTACCGGCAAGCTGGCGCGCAGCGACAGCAATAAAGCGCAACTGATTGTTCCGCTGACGCAGTCGCTGTCTGCGGGGGAGTATACCGTTGACTGGCACGTGGTCTCTGTTGATGGCCATAAAACCAAAGGGCAATACCACTTTACCGTGAAATAACCCATGCTCACGGGAATCTATATCGCTCTGCGCTTCGTCCACTTTCTCTCGCTGATGGTGGCGTTTGGCTGCGTGCTGTACGGCGCGTGGTGGGCGCCGCCGGCCTTGCGGCGATTGCTGATGCAGCGCTTCTTCCCGCTACTGCGGCATCTTTTGCTGCTCAGCGCACTCTCTGCGCTGCTGATGCTGATGGCGCAAGGCGGCCTGATGGGGAACGGTTGGCCGGACCTCTGGCAACCGGCTATCTGGCAAGCCGTCGCGGGCACCCGCTTTGGCAGCGTCTGGATCTGGCAGATCCTGCTGGCGTGGGTTGCGCTGGCGATCGCGTGGCTCAAACCGCGTCGTCCGGCGCGTTTACTGCTGGTACTGCTGTGCGCGCAGATCTTGCTGATGGCGGGCGTGGGCCATGCGGTCATGAGCGAGGGCGTGCGCGGCGCGGCGCAGCGGACTAACCACGCTGTGCATCTGTTCTGCGTCGCCGGCTGGTTTGGCGGGCTGCTGCCGTTCATCTACTGCCTGCGCCTGGCGCACGGGCGCTGGCGGCAAGCCGCTATCGGCACCATGATGCGCTTTTCTCGCTACGGGCATCTGGCGGTCGCCGGCGCGATTGCCAGCGGCGTGGTGAATGCGTTGCTTATCCAGGGGGGATTATTCCGTGATTCGCCGTGGGGAGAGATGTTATTGATCAAATGTGCCCTGGTCGCAGCGATGGTAGCAATTGCGCTGGTGAACAGGTATGTTCTGGTGCCACGTATGTCGGTGAACGGAACGCGAGCGGAGTCGCTCATTTTGCGCACCACGCAGGTTGAAATGGCGCTTGGAGCATTGGCGCTGCTGGCCGTCAGCCTGTTTGCAACCTGGGAACCTTACTGAATTAACTGGCTAAATCATGAAAAAAACTCTTTTAACTATGTTGTTACTGGCAAGCTCCGGCGTCGCGCTGGCGGCACCGCAGATTATCACCGTTAGCCGCTTCGAAGTGGGAAAGGATAATTGGGCGTTCAATCGCGAGGAGGTGATGTTGACCTGCCGCCCGGGGAATGCGCTGTATGCCATTAACCCCAGCACGCTGGTGCAGTATCCGTTGAATGACGTTGCTGAGCAGCAGGTGAAAGCGGGTAAAACCAGCGCGCAGCCGATCTCTGTGATCCAGGTTGACGATCCGCAACATCCGGGACAAAAAATGAGCCTGGCGCCATTTATTGAGCGCGCGCAGAAGCTTTGCTGATCCCCGCGCGTATCTTACTGTATTAGCATATAAAAAACCGCCGGCATTCCTCTCAGGAAGCGGCGGTTTTTTGTTGGCACTGACCATTTTGCCAGGAATTATTCGACCACTTTTGTTGCGGACTGGAAAACCTGACGCGGTAAACTATTCTTATAAGGCAAGGCGACTTAGCCTGCATTAATGCCAACTTTTAGCGCACGGCTCTCTCCCAAGAGCCATTTCCCTGGACCGAATACAGGAATCGTGTTCGGTCTCTTTTTATCTATATGTTTTAACTGGTGTTTTTAGCCTGTAACACTAAAATACACGAAAATTACTCGAATATTCCGTATTCAATCTAAACCATATCATATTCAGCGCCGCGAGAGTCCAGGTATTTTTTGGTCATTGTTAAATTCTTGTGACCAAGTAATCGCTGTGCAAACTCTTCTCCGCGCTCATCCTTGTATAGCCTGCTGGCAAGACTTCTTATCTCATGAAAAGATGGCGGGTTAGGTCCGAACTTAATCCCGGTCATATCCCTGACGTCTGAAAAAGCCTGGGTCAGTCCGTCAGGTGTTAATGCTCCCGGCTTCCTTCCGCCCCTCCTTACTGATGAGTAGAGCATGAAGTCTGACGGGTTATTTTCTCGACACCTTTCTATGACATCCTGCAACACTATTCCCGCAGCGTCTAGCCTTAAATCAACAGATATAGCCAGTTTATGGTCTGTCTTTCCCTGAGTGATATAAAGCCGGCCGTCTTTAACATCTGAAAACCTGAATGCAGCAACATCCTCTCTTCGTTGCCCGGTTACCAGAGCCAGGTCCAGCGCGTTGATAACCCATGGTGAGTGTTTATGGGAATGCTCCCTGATAGCCATAAAGGTATCAATAAGCAATCTTTCGCGCTTCACTTCTGGTGATGGTGCTCTGGTTGGTTCAACCGGGTTCCTGTCTATATGTCCCTCCACCATCGCCTCCCTGAAAATATCGAGCAGTATTGACCTCATCCCTGACGCCATGCTTTTTTTACCGCAAGCTACATACGTTTCCAGAAACTCGGCAATGTCCTTTGTTGTGACCGCGGCGAGCGCATATTTTCCAAACTCATCGCCTATCGTTGCTATTTGGTTACGACGCACTTTAAGTGTGTTTGGCTTGAGCTCTCGTCGTTCAAGTATCACCTGATAACGCTCCAGCCATGCCGACACAGTAAAGGTTGGTACGTTTTTGATGCGATCAAGGAGAGAAGAGGGGATGTAATTCTGATGAATGTAATTGTTAGCCTCGATCGCCTGGCTGATTGCGTCCTTCCTGGAAATCCGGCCAAGTGATATTTCCTGACCGGTTATCGGATTGCGCCATGAAAAAATGCTGTCCCGCTTGCGAAAGGTGAGGTTACGTGGAAGGTTAGCGTCGTAACGTGCGGGCCTTTTCGCCATGAGTCAGTCTCTCCAGTAAAGTACCATTACGGGGTACATCAAAATTCTTCGGTTTAGGCTTCAGGTTCTTCTTGCTGGGATCTACGTAACACGCATCAGGAATAACTTTGTATTCCTTGCCATGCAGTTCAGGAGCCGGATAAATCCGCCCCTCGCGAGCCCAGCGCCGTAGCGTAGACAATGAGGGCGGCGTTTCGTAGTTCGCATCAGCCCACTGAAGTAACGTAAGCAACTTAGCCATAATTATTTCCTCTCTATTGTCCACATCTCATGCGCAAACGAACGCAACTTATCATCATTATCTCCGGCAATAAAAAACCCGCACTCGGCGGGTTATGTTCATTCGATGGTTGGTTTACTTCTTGGCGTTCTGCTCAGCCATTTCAATATACCGAGGGTCGCTCTTTGTACGCGACGCCGGAGGCCGCAAGGTCAACGTTAACCTTGTCCTGCTCTTCTTTCGGTTTGGCTGCAATGTTCCACTTCGACATAATAAAATTCCCTCTGGTGTGGATGGGATTATATATCACTGGTGGTTCAGTTACGTTTCTTTCCGATCGTCTGATTCAGCATCCAGAGCCAGCAATCCCTTTTCCGTGAGAGTAAAATCACCACGGCAGCCGCAGCAGCACCCATCGACAAGCCGCTTACTGATAAGATTCTTCATCACTGACAACTGGAACTTTTCTGTCGATCCATCGGGCATGGCTGTGCCGACGCTGTTTTCATAGCCAATAAAACATGTCCCTGTGCGTCCGGATGCTTCTATTTCAGCTATTCGCTTCAGAACAGAGATTTTATTGACATCTTTGACTTGCATGATTTACCCCCTGAAAAGCCATGCTACAGCAAATGCTATACAACGTAACAAAATGAAGATGGCCAGTCCATCACCTACCCTCCTGCGCGGCTTTGCGTTCTGCGGGGGATTTACTCATTGCTTACCCCTGATGTAATCGTGTTGAATGGGCATGCCACACCGATCGGGTGATATCTATTACAGAGATAGCAGAGGTTAACGTTAATTTTATGCGGATCATAATCATACTTAACGCGCTGATATTCTGACTCTTCGAGAGCATCACGAAACGCTACCGCGACAACCTTCCCGCCGAACACTTCCATGTTCGCATGTACCGGTGGCTCCTTGCCATCTTCGAACTCAACGACAAAAGTTACCTTTCCCATCACATCCTTCCTTGCTTCTTCATAAGCTCAAAATCACCCTGGCAACTGGCGCATCGCTGGCAGCCAGGAACCTTCACCCGGCGCAATTCTGGAATGTCATCACCGCAATCAATGCAGTGAGTAGCCGAAACAGCGTTGTGGTTAATGCGATACTTCGCTATGGCGGCTTCACGCTGCAGCTCTTCGAGTTCGTTGGCCTGATCGATGATTTCTGCGCTCATGCTGCACCGCCTTCAACGCGCTTGAACGAAATTACCCAAACCCAGGAGTTGGCATTCCAGCTTTCCTCGCCGTAGATGGATTCCCACAGGTACTTGAATGCGCCTGTTACCGTTGGCCTTCCGGTCATATTGTGGTCTGCAATGCAGTCGTAACAGTCCTGAGAGTCATAAAGTGCCTCCATGTCGATTCCTTCCGCCTCCGCATCCTTTTCGCTGATAGCGTTCAGTCGCTCCACCCGGACATCGGTGATTTCCAGCAGAATGCGGCTGGCCCAGCGTGGCATGTGCAGCGATGGAGTCCACTTTTCAGGCGTTGCCGGCTTATTGCAGACAGCTACGGGTACACGGTGGGTTTGCTCCGTCCACGAATTTCGCTCGCTGGCTTTGTATACTAGGGTAGCGACGTCTGTAGCCCGACTATGCACCCGAAACGCCTCTCTTACCCAGATGCGGTCGCCGACGGCGCCGAACGGGCAGGAATACCCTTCATTTTCATTGGCAACACCAAACACCTCTTTACTGGCTGGCTGCAAATAACCGTCCTTATCGACAATTCCTGGCGTGTACCAGCGCGCCTTATAATCAGGCTCAAGCGACATATTCATTGGCGTAAAGTCTTCTGATGGCTGTGCTTTCATGATTCCAACGCCTTACTCAGCTTTTCGCCGAGGGCAAAGATGTAGTCGCGCAACTCTTCCAGTGACTGCGCTTCTGATTGCAGGATTTCCCGGTGGCACAGTTCTTTCACCAGGTGCTCAAACTTGCTGTAGTAACCGATGCGAGAGAGGGTTTCATTGCCGAAGTTTTTACTTTTTTCATCGGTAACTTTTTTCTTCTCGCTTAAAATCAGGTCGTGAACTGAGCCGGTGATGACGTATTTATCACCGATTTCTATATGAAGGTTTTTGCTCATTATTTTTTCTCCGTAATCAGTCATATCCGCCCATCCCTTCTCAGTACGCAAATCCTCTGAATAATTGATTCCTCGGTGCGATTTAAAACCTGTGCTATCTTCTTAACAGGCGTCCCACTTTTACGCATAGCTATCAGCCGCTGATTCTCACTTTCACTCCACAGTGGTCTGACAAATGCTGTACTGACGCGATATCTCTGAGCTAGGTAGTAGAAGCGGGCAACGGTAATTCCCAACTTATCGGCTGCGCGGCAGGCAACCATTTTCCCGCAGACGCTGAGGAAGTCTTCCGGGGAGATATTTTTCTTTTGCATTGCGACAATCACTTAATGAGTAGAGATGGCTTTCCAATTTTTAATTGAGCGCCGGGGATTTGATGACCTGCTTTAAGCTCATGCTTAATTGCCATTTTGTCTGGTTTGATGGTGGTTTCGTATTCGACGAATTTAGCTGGTAGGGCACTTGAATCTACAATTTCTACAGACTCAGATGGCTCTCTGATAGTGACCTGGTGAATTCCCGCCCTGATTTTCTTAATGCCCGCGGTAGTTAGAGAGCGCGAAATATATTCCTTAATTCTTTCGACTCGATTCAGGGTTGCTGACGCACGGTCATTGAGTGACTTAGCCTCTTCCTTGAGGCGTTCTGCGTACCCGGTTTCGTTTTTGCAGATGGCCAGAAGCTGCTCAACCTTATCAGTTAGCTCGCCTTCCATTCCTTCCAGAGTGTCGGCTATTAGCTCAGGTTCTAGCCCCTCATCCATTAATTTCGCGTAGTCATTGGAGATTTCGTAAAGCTTACTCACTGGTCACCTCCAGCTTTGCTTTGCATTCTGCGTAAATGGCTTGAACGTTCTGCTGCAACTTCATTCCTGATGTGCGTTTGTAAGCCTCGGCAAATACCCGCTTGAGGTCATCCATGGTCTCAGCCTGAGCCATGTCATCACAGAGTTGCTGAACGTGATCGATAATTTCCTGCTGGCGACGGCGCTCATCCTCGCGGATATCTTCCTCGGATTTATGCGGCATTACTGGCTCCTGGAATACGCCTTCACCCTCGTTAAGGAGGTGAATCGCGTTATCAAGACGCTGTGCTTTAGGCCAGTATTTACTTGCCCGCTTGACTATGGTTTTGCGAGCCATCTCTTCCCAGAACGTTTTCCATGGGCCATTCTTTGCTTTGCTGGTTGATTCCACGGCTTTAATTTCTGCGAGACTCATCTCTTCCGTGAGATAGTCGCCGTCTGATGTTTTCACCGTACAGTAGCCTCCGACTACAGAGCCGCGGTCTCCGAAGGCGTTATATTTGTGAGTGGGTGCAGTATCGAGGCCGTTCGACTCATACGTATCGTTCGAGTAGACAAGCTTGCACTGTCCCCACTTGATAGAGCCGGTTGCCTGGGCAAGGTGAAGAAGGCCCATATAACTGATATCGAGACACACCATACCGTCACGAGGCACCAGATAAGCAAGCTTGCTGGCCGGGTTGAGCGTGATACCAATAGCTGCCACGTTGATAATGGCATTCTGCGCACTGGTAGGATTTCCCAATGCCGTTTTGGCAAGAAAGTCATTCTTCTGAAAATACTGAATAGCGAACTGGCTTTCCTTTGCCCAAGTAACGCTCTGGTCTGTTAATGCGCCGCAGAACAGCGGCTCCTGTTGCCTGACAAATTCAACAATTGAGGTCATTCTGCGGCCCATCCATATTGCTCTTCCCACTCTCGCTCAGATTGGTCATAAGCGATCGCGGTAATAAAGTCGTTGTAAGCTTCGCGGCATTTTTCTGACTGAATAGCGAGGCGAAGAACTTTGCTGACCGAGCCGGCTGTAAACTCAAGAGGCTCAGTTGGCGCGATTTCAATGATTTCCTTAGCGCGGTTCTTAATCCATTGTTCACGCTGAATGCGAGCCTGATACACAGACTCCTGTTGTGCATCAATCCTGTCCTGCACGTAATATGCGTTCATATCGCCTCCTGTTCAGAATGCACGAAGCCCGTCGCTGTAATAGCCGACATGGTTAAGTTGGTTTGGTTTATTCGGCTGGCCGGGTAGGAAGTGGCATCCAATGGGTAATCTTATCTGCGTCAATGTCTCCATGAATAGACCAGCCAACCCAAGCATTTGGCATATTCCCAGCCTGGCAATCGCAAATACCAACATCAAATCCATCTGAAACGACAACAGTTTTCGTCCTGAAGCAATGAAAACCAGAAACCTCTAGTGGCATTTTTTCTGAACATTTAATCCACTCCATCACTCCTCCCCCAGAGCCTTGCTGATGGCTGCCCGTGACGACATCAATGGATGCTCGCTATGGCAATCTTCCTCATCAACGTCGCATACGTTAATGACGTACTCCCTAAGCTTTTGCAGCTCCTCTAGTAAATTAGGAGCTGCTGCTATCAGTTGAGCGTTTGCCTTCTGAATGTGTTTTATTTCGCCGCTGCATGTTTGTGAGACATCAGAATAATTTGGTGTGTATTTGGCATTATCATCTTGCGCTATATAAAACACTGGACCGCCAGATAATGCTTCCTGCTCATCGAATCTCCATGGCCCAGGCGTACCTTTAAACTCTTGCATTTTCACTCCTATACCACGGCATACCAGCCGCAGCTTTCATTTGCTCTGTAGCCTCTAGCCACATATTCCCATCTCGCAGAAATATCGCTATAGCCGCCTTACTCTGTGCTGCTCTCAGCAGATTGTGATTAATCATGACCATAACCATGTGTTAGTAACGAGAAGGTAAGC
This sequence comes from Klebsiella sp. Lac1, assembly GCF_009825425.1. Taxonomy (NCBI): domain Bacteria; kingdom Pseudomonadati; phylum Pseudomonadota; class Gammaproteobacteria; order Enterobacterales; family Enterobacteriaceae; genus Klebsiella; species Klebsiella sp. Lac1. Next base: position 2,401,090 of record NZ_VJZJ01000001.1, on the reverse strand, counting down.
AACAGCGCTCCAGATTAAAGCGCATGCTGCAACTGCAATGCTCATAGAACGCCAGCCATTTCTGCTCATGCGTCACCCCGAGCTTTCAGCATTGCATCTGCCAACATGTATGCTTGCTTCGCTACCTCATCGGCATTGCCAGCAGCCACTGGGTGACAGTTCGACTCTGGATAATTTGCCAGCAAACCAGAGAGAGCTTTGGCAGCGAAGTAATCACGCAACGTCATGCCTTCTTCCTGATATTGCAGGACGTTGTTTTGACCGTCGTAGTCCCACTGCTGACGCGGGAAAGCTTGTCCACCTGTTTGTTTGCTCATACTCCCTCCATCGAAAAATACGCACATACCAGCGCCAGTGAAATAATCACCGATAGCTGAATTTTGAACCGGAACCAGGCTTGTTTATCTTCTTCGCGAATCATTCTTCGCACTCCTCTGATTCGGGCTGCGTGAGCCACTCAGGTCGTGGGCCTTTGCTGATATAGAAATCGATAATGTCCAGAAGGCGAGGGTAAAACTTCAGCGCTTTACGCCCGTCCATTTCTGCTATTTCCTGCTTGCTGAATTTTCGCCATTTCTCAATCGTGTGGTTTTGGCATCCAGCGCGAACATATTCGCCATTCGTAATAGTGATGGCGTATTTTTCACCAATGACAATGAAGGTGTGATCAGGCAGGTTGGCTTCGCGCAGGTTGGCTTCGCGCAGGTCGGCTTCGCGCAGGTTGGCTTCGCGCAGGTTGGCTTCGCGCAGGTCGGCTCCGTACAGGTTGGCTCCGCGCAGGTTGGCTCCGCGCAGGTTGGCTCCGCGCAGGTCGGCTCCGCGCAGGTCGGCTCCGCGCAGGTCGGCTCCGCGCAGGTCGGCTCTCGATCCGCTTTCACGCATCGATGTAATCCATAATTTATGATCTTCAAGAATTTTTGCTAAATTTGCTGAGTTCATTCTCTTACCCTCTGTAATAAAAAAGGCCGCCGAAGCGACCTATCCGTTAGAAACTTCATATCCTTGCTCTTCAAGCCACGTGACCACATCAGACTCCCCAATCGCCTCCAGGATATCGTCAACTTCATACTCACCAACAATTTCATCTGCTTTGAATGCATCAGATATATCTAAATCCTCAATATCCACTTCCAGTTGTCTATTCCATCCATCGCCTTTAGGTGTGATGGATGAAATAGATTTAATTTTTACCGTTCCACTAATCGCCATATATTCCTCGTTGTTATTTGTTTGCTTTTTCACCGACACTTCAAATTAACGGTATCGACCTACCCTTCATCTTCTGCCGACCGCTGCAAGTAATGCCGCGCTCGCCTGGCTGTTTGTATAGTCAATAAAAAACCCGCCGTAGCGGGTTATGACCATTTCTTTTTGGGACTTCGTTGGTGCGCGTGATTCACAATCCTGTGCATTACATCCTCATGCACTTCTTCTTCCTGCTTTTCAACATCTCGGGGGAACGGCGTAGATAAGGCCTTATCGACTTTGTCCATTGGATCATCATTAATCTGGTAGTCTGGACCATCGTCGATGGCTTTGAAGCCTTGTGACATGCCATTCTCCTTGGCATATTCCATCCTCTTTTTCCACCTGGCAATTCTTCTTCTGTCCTGAGATGATAACTTTCTGTCCGGCTCCTGGGTTTCCCTGCCGTGATTCTCGTTAATAAAAACGGTTTTTTTAGCCATATTGAGCCTCAAATAGCCCCGCTTAGTGGTTTTATTTCTTAGGTTTCAACTTTTCCATGTTCTCTGCCAAGGTCCCTATCCTTGAACGTATGGTTGGGATGTCTAGTCCCCTCTGGATATCTATATTTAAAGACAAAAGCTCTCGACTCCATCCAGCTATGGCATCATTAAATTGCCTTGCTCTACTAGCCTGCCGAAGCCTGCTGCTTTCAAGCTCACCAACTCGCTGTTTGGCCTCAATCTGGAGTTTCCCCTTCCCAACCTGCAGGGCATCAATGGCGCATTGTTTCATTTCAGCCTTAACGAGAGGGTGAAAGTAATCCGCTCCAAGGAATATCACTTCATCCAAACTTTTGAAAAGCAACAGGCAGTCCGTTGTGGATTTTTCCCTCTCATTTACACACCGCACCTCGACTGCAGGAACATATCCGTATTGCTTAACTCTCATTGCTGTGTAGCTAAAATTACTTTTCATCCTTTCACCATTAGCGAGCTGTTATGCCTTTAGATTTGCGGTATCCAGCAGCATACATCGCAACATCCGGCAGGCACATCCCGTTTTCTAAAGGCTTGTGACCGAACTCATTACTATAAACGATTGCCGCCCTCTCAATCTGGCGTTTGTATTCCCGGCGCTGCCAGACGGCGTCCTGAGCGACGAATTTAATCGGCGTAGCGTCTTCAATTCTTTCTGGCGTGTGGTGCTTACCTTTAGCCTGAATTTGTGCGCGGCTGAGGGTGGGGCGATGCATTGTTTCCGAGCTAACAGTAATCGCATCCTGAAGCGCTGCACGACGCTCACGACGACGACCAGATGCTGAACCACTAAATGATGTTCTGCGAGACATATAGACCTCCTGATGAACTTTGGTGGTGTGCGTGTGACTCCCCTGTAAAGTCATGTGGGTGTTTGCTGTCGCCACACTCCACACCCCAAAGTTCACTTTGGTATTTCCGGCTTTTCAGCCGCGTAGACTCGTACCTGAATCGTTGTAGGTTCACCGTCCTGGTGAGTAGTGCGTCCTGCTGATGGGATTAGTTTAATAAAGAATAAACATTTGCGTCAAGTAAATACTAAACAAAATTATAAACAAATTACTAAACATTTAAAATTAATGGTTATTTTTACTTCTTGAGCTTGTGCTATGCTCAAAAAAACATCAATGAGGGCGCGGTTATGGGGCAGGGCATGGATATGGGGCGGGATGAGCTACTGGAAGACCGCGCAGCGTTCATTGCTGGCGAAATCGGCGGGGCTGTTGTTGATTTGATAATCAACGGTACGGCAATTGATCGGGATGCGATTGTTGATAACCTGGAGGCAAAGCGCAAGGCCGTAGGCAACGTAATTCACAAGGGGTTGCTGCGGGACGCGGCTGCGTTCGTGAGGAAAGGGCAATAAAAACCCGGCTCGGTGGCCGGGTTTATGAGCGGTTATCGATGCTGTTAGTAATCGTATGCCATGTTGTATGCCGCAAATGCATCTTTGTGCCGAACTTCTCCGGCTTGGCTTTCTGGTAGATCGTCAAGTATCGACCTATCTAAACTGCGCGGAATACCCATAGACTTATTAAACAGCCCTAACTCGAATGCGCAGGCTGTGCATTTATGTCTTCCATTGCCCGCTTGACTGTCTGGCAACACACTGAACATAGGGTTGTGACGATGATTTTTATCGCAAGTTGGCATAAAGCACCTATTTAATATTCGGCGCTGATTGCTTTACAGTGGATATCGCTTGAGGTAATCTCAAAATCGAGATCTCAATGAAAACATTCTAGCCGATGTTTTTCCAGGCCCTGATAGTTGACGCTGTCGGGGCCTTCCTATTTACCGCATCAGTAAAATAATGCAGCAACTAGATCCTATCCAGGGCAAGGAAAAACATCAATTAAAAGATCTAGTTACACATATTCTTTTTCTATCCAAAATTTCTACAATAGCCGCATCTTCGTCTCTACAGCCACGCCAATAATCGTACAGTTACCGTTTATAGGTACCAGAGGCCACTGAGGATTCAACCCTTTCAGATAGCGCTGGCTACCATCGACTATCAGTTTCTTGAACGTCGCCTCATTGTCATCCTGAAGCTTGGCCACAACCAGGTTTCCATTGACAGCATCTCGCCCGGTATCAAACAGTACAAACGTGCCTTCCGGTATGCTCAGCCCCATCGGTGCGGTCATGGAGTCTCCTTCCACTTCAAGCCAGAACGCATCCCCCTGAATATGAGCATCAGACTCAAGCCAGATATCAATATCTTTCAGGGTGTAGGCTTCGACAGCTTCAGCCCATGTACCCGCCTGGACCTTGCTTAGTACCGGGTATCGAGTTCCTTTTGTGTACTGCTGGATATTTGAGACGTTGCTGTGTTCTTTGTATTCCTCACCCGATAAGTAGCCTACGGGCATGCCGTATTCTTTTTCTAGCCTCGAAGCACCTTTCTCACCAAGAGAACTCTTCCCGGTTATGATCTGCGAGATATAGCTTTTATCTTTTGCGGGTAAGGTTCGATTCTCAAACCATTCCTGCAGGCGCTTGCGCCTAGTCTCTTTAATGTCCATGTGCATATGATGATTAGCAAAAACTAAATAAGCAAATACTTGACGAAGTGTTTAGCATTTAATAAACTCACTTCATACAACAGAGGTGAATGCATGGAACTTAAAACCTACATCGACAGCCTGGAGCGTGGAAAAGTTAAAGAGTTGGCTGCATCTCTTGGCATTTCAAGTTCCTACCTATCTCAGATGGCATCTGGGAAAACCGCTATCTCTCCTACTCGTTGCGTAGAAATCGAAGCCGTAACGAATCGCGAGGTTAGCCGCAAAGATCTGCGGCCTGACGATTGGGAAAAAATCTGGCCTGAATTAGTCGCAGCATAAGTAACACCGCAATTCACAACGGACATTCGTCCTACGTCGCTGAAAAGCGAATCCCAAAATACCAAAACAAAAACTATGGGTATGTCTATCGCATAGCCACAACTAACTATTTTTCAACACCAAGGAATTATGACAAGTGGAAAACACAATTAAACGCAATAAGACCAATGCTCAGCGCATTGAGTCGTGGTTGCTCAACCGTATCGCCATTGTCGGCGGTAACAACGTAGCAAAAGCTGTGGGCGTCGATAAATCGCAGGTCTCACGCTGGAAAGAAAGCTGGGTACCGAAGATGGCAATGCTCTTAGCCGTTCTGGAGTGGGGTGTCGTTGATGACGATATCGCAAGACTGGCGAAGGAAGTGGCGGCAGTTCTTACAAAGAAAAAATCCCCGGCGGCAACCAGGGATTCAGAACAGATTTCGATGGAATTCTAATACCGTTCAACGAGGTAATTATACATGAAAAAACTCAGTTCTGACCAGGACAAACTACACAAACACATACTGCGTGATCGCTATCTCTCCAGCTTCCGACAGCCTGGTCGATTTAGGGCTGAGTTGGAAAAATGGAAAAAACTGCTGAGGGGGAAGCGTCATGAGTAATCTCGCAACAGTAACACAGCTAAGGCCTGCAGAGCGGCCTGTGGAGCGTCGCGTGGCAGAAATTGAAGATGGGTATACCCGTCTTGCAAACGCCCTGTATGACGAGCTTATTGGCGCAGATTTAACGAAAAATCAGAGCAAGGTTGCTCATGCTATCTGCAGAAAAACATACGGATTTGGGAAAAAGATAGATCGGATCTCTGACAGCCAGTTAGCACAACTTACACGCCTACCAAGGCAGAAAGTTAACAAGGCTAAAAATGAGCTTATTACCATGAAGGTAATTCTTCGTGAAGGCAGTCAAATCGGGCCTAATAAGAACATCTCGGAATGGAAAATAGAAGGCTGTTACTACCATGGTGATAATGTCACTGCATTGGTTACAAAAATTGTCACCAAAACGGTGACTAACCTGTCACCAAAACAGAGTCACACAAAAGAAACTATTCAAAAGAAAGAAATAAACAATACCCAAACCCACGAAGTGGGATTGTCTGGTGAGGAAAAATTAACGCCACGGCAAAAGGGTACAAATCCGAGAGCAAGAAAAACTAACCCACGCTCTCAGTTGCCAGAGTTCGACCGCGAGCGTTTCAAGAGCACGTGGAACTGCAAAGCCGAGAAATACGGCATCCCAACCATCCGAAGCATTACAACCACCACAGAGGCTGGCATCAAGCGCCTGTGGCAGTCCTACCTGAAGCAGTGCAAGGAACTTGGCCGTGAGCCAAAAGACCCTGACACAATTCTGAATGGCTATATCGAGCATGGTTACACGCCAACGCGCTGGTCGTGCGGTGAAAACCCTGACGGTAAAAAATACGGGATTGATACCGCACTTCGGCAGGAGAAGATTGACCAGATTCTGGGGGCTGATTCCTGATGGAGAGTTACGATTACGAGTATCAACTGGTTGGCGCGATGATGGTGAAAGGGGATCACATCGACTGCCGGGAAATTGCCGGAAAGCTCCCTGACGAGGCATTTGAAAACTTCCACCTGCGAAGCATGTACAAGGCGATTGTGGCACTGCTGAACAAGTCAGAGCCAATCGATATGTTCACCGTGAAGGACGCTGTTCCTGACGCATCGAGAGACCTTGTGCTTGAGGTGGCCTGCAAGTGCGTATCAGCTTCAAATATCCGGGCATGGGCCAAGCGAGTTCGCCAGTGCTGGATGCTGAGGAAAGGGGCTGCGGAGTTCAGGCGGTTCGCTGACCTTCTGGATTCAGCAGGGACGCATAATCTTGACGATGTAATTTCAGCAGTAACAGCCAGTACAGGGAAGCTACAGTTCGAATCGAACGACAAGCTGCCTAGAAAGATCTCCGACCTGCTTGATGATTACCTGAACGTTCTGGACAAGCGCCTTGAAGGCGAGAGTTCTGGCCTCTACCTCCAGACCGGCATAACGCCACTGGATGACACATACGGAGGGTTCGACAGGACGGACCTTATCGTCATCGCCGGCCGCCCTGGCATGGGCAAGACGGAGCTGGCTATCAACATTGCAAACTCCATCGGCCAGCAAAGGGGGAGAGGGCTTCTTGTCTCTCTGGAGATGTCGGAAATGCAGGTTGTTGAACGCCATATTGCTGACCGGGCAGGATTATCAATATCGACTCTCAGGCAGCCAAGGGGGATGGCTCAGGAGGATTACACGAAGCTAACCGCGGCTACAGGCACGCTTCTGGAGGAAGAAAACCACGTACTCGAAGGTTCGTTCAGTGTTGATGAGTGCATAGCTCAGGCTGAGAGGATGAACATGGATGGTGGCCTTAGCTTCCTGGCTATTGACTACCTTGAAATTCTACGACTGCCAAAAGCTGATCGCCACGACCTTTCAATCGCCATCGTGACCCGAAAGTTAAAGCAATTCTGCCTACGCAACAAAGTGCCGGTAATCCTCGTTGCTCAGCTGAACCGCAACGCTGATGGTCGCGTTGATAAGCGCCCTAACATGGGTGATTTGGCAGGTTCAAGCTCAATCGAGAAGGATGCGGATGTGCTGATATTTCCGTATCGCGATGAGCATTACAACGAGAATAGCCCGGCAAAGGGCGTTGCCGAAATCATCATTGGGAAATACCGTTCAGGGCCCAAGAAGACGTTCTACATGGGCTGGAAGAACGGGCATTTCGTCAACATTGACCAGATAGAAGCGGCAAGGCAATGCGCAGAAAGCGATAAGCCAGCGGCAAAATCTGACTGGAGGTAATGCAGTGGACACGCTAAAGCAACGCATCATCGACTTCATCAAACAAAACCAGCCAGTAACTGAAAAAGAAATCATGGCTGCTGTCGGGATTTCTCGTTATCTCTGCCGTGAAGAGCGACGAAGGCTAAGAACGCTAAGAGCCATTTACATCGTATCTGGCGCCGGAACGTTTATCTGTAGAGCGGATTATGAATCCTGGTTCCGCAATGGCGGCATGCAGAAAATGCAGGAGAAAATCGCCGCGGCAAGAGAAATACGTCATCAGGAAAAGGCCGATGTCTACAGGCCAAAGCGGGAAACAGTAATTGAGAGCTACATGAAAAGCCCGGCCCGTCAGAGGCTGATGGCTATCTACGGGAGGTCATCATGACAGACATCTACATAGCAGAGCTATCTGCAAGCATGGCCGGTATCGTTGCGATAATCGGCCTTTTTTATGCCCGGAGGAAATGGTAATGGCTTTTGTATCAGTGGTGACCGGTGGAAGGGGTCGAAAACGCGATGAGGCAGGAATCTCAATTAAATACTCACAGTCTGGCTCTGTTCAGTGTTATGTAGGGGTCGATATCAGGGATAAGCAACGATTCATTTACGTAGAACTTGATGAGGATTCTAGAAAAATCAGATTGATGCCAACCAATAACGAGAGAGGGGCAAAAATGTCCGGCACAAGTGGTGGCACGTTCTCATTATCCAAAAAATTTGGCGAAATGATCATCCCTTCCGGAGAGAAAAAGGCATTTATTCGCTTGGAGAAAAATGGTGATGGTTGGTGGTATGGGGAATTAAAACTGGTTAACAACGATTAACAGGCCTGCATCTAGCGGGCCTTTTTTATGAGGGTAATGAACATGAATAACGAACTAACAGCAGCACTTGCGACTATTGAACAAATCGCAGAACAGAACGGTATGACCGTTGAGTTTGTCACCTGGTTTTTTAACGAGAAGAAATCAGCATGTGGCGAGCATTGGTTTCTTGCGCTGGGGGCGATGTGGGAAGGTTGGAAAGGCCGTAGCGCTGAATCAACAGCAGCACTTGCGACTATTGAGAAATTGCGCGCTGAACGCGATCAACTGGCTGCGGAGAATGTGGCGCTGAAGTCGTTTGGCGACACACTATTCGGCATGTACAAAGGCCTGGAGATTTCAGGCGGTGGTATTCATGACGAGCAGTCAGTAGTCTGCCAGCAAGCGGCTCTGGATGCAGCAATGTCGGCATTTGAGGAAATCGAAACCCCCGCTACCAACGCAGCAATTGCCGGGATTAAGGCTGCTATCGAATACCCGAAAAATAGCACCCCATCTAATGGCTGGACTATCGACCCCGGGTTCTTGAGTCGTGTAGTGGAGCGGGCTGGCGCAGTCTACGGGTATCACCCTGGTTTGGAAGAGGCAGAGTCTGCGCTGCTGGCTGGGCTTTATTTGCTGCGCGAGGGGGCCAAATGAAACCTTTGAAATTTCAGCAGGTGCAGGATGTCATCAACGCCATCACTACAGACTGGTCAATTCGTGGCCCGTTCCATGATGACGATGGTAAATATTACGCCATGCTGCACGGAGAGTGGATTGGTGATGGGTATCTGAATAAGCGCAAGGCATTGGATGCAATCTATGCTGCGCTGCGCGAGGGGGCCGACAAATGCTGAAGCCGAATCACGTTTATATCGAGGTCTGTCATAACCAGAGCGGCGGCCTGTCTCTTTGCGTCAGTAATGACAGCGGTGGCCACCGCATATCAGGCTCTAAGGTTGGCGGATGCGAAACTCTGGAGTGCTTTGAGGTTGACGCCAACGAGCTTATCGAGCAAATCCGAGAGCATGCAAACATGGAGGGGGCCAAATGACTGAGCAATCCATTCTGGACATGTGCTGCGGTTCTCGCATGTTCTGGTTCGACAAACAGGACGAACGCGCAGTGTTCACCGATATTCGCGCTGAAGAACACACCCTGTGCGACGGTCGCCGCCTGGTTATCAGCCCGGACATTATCGCCGACTTCCGCGCACTGCCGTTTTCCGACGCCTCTTTCCCTGTTGTTGTGTTTGACCCGCCACATCTTGAGCGCGTCGGAGATAACGCCTGGATGGGTAAGAAATACGGACGCCTGAACAAAGATACCTGGCGCGATGACCTACGTGCTGGTTTCAAGGAGGCGTTTCGCGTACTGCGGACGCACGGCGTTCTCATCTTCAAATGGAACGAAACCCAGATACCGGTTAGCCAGATTCTGGCGCTGACCGACGAGAAGCCGGTCATCTGGCAACGCACCGGGAAAGCGGACAAAACGCACTGGGTAATTTTCGTGAAAGGGGCTGCAGCATGAAAGTCAAATGCATCAAAGATACCGAGGGTTGGTGGACCGAAGGCGAATATTACGAAGCGGTAGAATCTGCCGGCGGTTTTATTCTGGTTGGCGATGATGAAGAACCCGCAGGTGACGGCTGGAGCGCTATGCCTATCGAATACCGGGATGACGGTTCGATCGTTTATGTCCTGGGCGGCATTGATGGTGAAGTGTTATTCGAGGAGGCCAGCCATGACTGATATCACCGAACTGGCGCAGCTGCGTGCTGAGCTTTCAAATCCGGCAGTTGGCAGCAAAGACCATCTGCGAAAACTCGCGTTATCGCTGGTAGATGCGCTGGAGAAGGCGCAGCAGCGGATTGGAGAGCTTGAGACCTATAGCAAAACCGCTATCGAATTTAGGGAAGCGGCACTAGCTGAGAATGCCCACCTCAAGCTTGAGCTGGAAATTCTGGAGTCCCGCACCGTCACCGTGAAGTTGCCGGAGCGTTACGCCTGCGAGCTGGGTTACAACGCCCCAGACCCAAACGGCGACATGCTCGACCGGGATGATGTAATTGCCGCGCTAACCGACGCTGGCATCAAGTGGGAGGGGGAGTGATGAAACCTGCAAACTTTGCCCCTGTGTACTGCGCACTTTATCCGGCACTGGCGGAGATAGCCCGTAAACACGGTTACGCAATGGCTATTCACGGAACGATGGCGCGTGACTTTGATCTTATTTGTATTCCGTGGGTCGAGTCTCCATCAAAACCTGAAGAAGTCGTGGCAGAAATCACCGCGACATATGCGACTACCGATATCACCAATCCTGGCTACAAGCCTCACGGTCGCCTGGCCTATTCAGTCTGCTTTGGGTTTGGTGAGTTCTTTGCTGACTTGTCGTTTATGCCTGTTACCGAAGGAGCCAACCAATGACCAATAACCAGAACCAGAACCAGAACCAGTTAACAGACCTGCGCATTGAGCAGATTTTGGAAAAAGTAGGCGTATTCACTTTAGATATGTCGCAAGACTTACAGGATGTTGCTGCGGCGCTGCGTGAGCTGCAGGAACGCCGCAAGGCCGAGAGGGACAGCGAGCCGGTGGCGTGGACTGACGATGAAGAACTGCGCGATGCAAATGTCGCCGGAATCGGTTACCTGTTTGGCATCGACCGCGAAGCAAACAAGTTTGCTGACCCGCGTCGTCAGATAGTGCTCTATCGCCACGCGCAGCCAGCGCCTGAAACAGAACGTGAGCCAATAGCGTGGCTCAATGATGCGTATTTAGCTCGCGGTGTAGTTGATGGCGAGGCTGGTAGTGAGGACGTTGGGCCTGGGTATATTCCTGTTTATCGTGAGGCATCACCAGCGCAGCCAGCGCCGGTAGTGCAATGCCCATTCCCCTGTGGCTGGGATAATCTGAACAAATTAGCTATTCAGAATGCTGCATTTGTTGCGTGCGCGCTGGTTGCTGGTGAACCAGCCACTGAATCTCTGCGTCAGGCGGTGATATCGAACAATGACTACTTGCTGAAAGTTATTTCCGCCAGCCGCGCCGCCATGCTTCAGGTTGGCACCCTCACCAATGAGGATACCAAACAGGCATGGACTGGCATCCCTGATATCGATAACGCCATCATCATGCTTGACCGCATCAGCACAGCAGAAAGTGAAGACGATGACCGAGTTGAGGCTGTTAAGGCTGTTTTGCGTGGACTGGCTGGCAACTCTCCGGTAATTGGCATTGACCCGGCATCCGGTCCAGATCGCACTGTCGAGGTTCGCTACGTTGCACCTCCCGGTTACGTGATGGTTCCGAGGGTGCCAAGCCAGGCCCATCTGAACAGCATAGCTATGCGCTACCGTCACGATTTCTATCTGCTTAACGATGCGCAGAAAGATAGCGCCCTGGCTACCGCCAGGCAGATGTATGAGGAATGCAGTGGGCAGGGATTCTATACGCTGCCAGCCGCCCCGCAGGAGGTTAAAGGTGAATAAGGTCGAATTACTTCAGAAGATATCGGCACTCGCTACTGAATGCCACACGCTGGCCTGTGAGCTTGATATTGGTGATGAGCGAACCGAAATGTTCGAGCTCTACGAGGTCCTTCGTCGCGCGCAACGACGTGGCGCAGCTGGCGAAATGCTGGCAGCCACAAACCCGTTGCTATGTCCTGGTATTGCTGATGATGAAGAGTGGACGGATTTCGACGAAGACGAGGATGAAGACTGATGCCTAAATCCCCCGCAGAACGCAAAGCCGCGCAGGAGGTAATGAGTGCAAGAGTTCATCCTGCACGAAACGAATAAAGCTCAACTCTGGTCGCTTCTTAAAGAAATCCTCTCTACCGGCAAACGCTGGCGCATAAAAATCTCTGAGTATCGCGAGCGTCGTTCGCTCCCACAAAACAGCCTCCTCTGGAAATGGAACACCGAAATAGCAGAGCAACTTACTGCTGTCGGTGCTGATCGCTTTTCCGATGAGGAGGTTCACGAGTGGCTCAAGGATATGTATTGCCCAGCCAAGCCGGTAACCATTTCAGGAATGACCAGGTACGTTAAATCAACCCGGAGACTGGATATCGGCGAGATGCACAAATACCTAACCGACATTGACCAGTGGGCGCATCAGAAGGGATTGCGACTGACAATTCCAGATGGTTGTGAGTACCGGGAATTACAGCGGAGGCAAAGCGAGTGAGCTTGCGAGTAAGAGATATCCCGCCGGGAGCCAAGTTTAGTCTGGTTCGTAACGGGCATAAATTCACAATGATTTGCCAACACGGAAAGATGCATTACCTGTACCGGGTTATAGCCCATCAATGGCGAGACAAAAAGATGGGGTGCTTCCCTGAGCAGGAGAGAACGCTCAACGGGCAGAGTTACGTCAAACTAGTAATCAGGGTGACGCCATGAGCCGACGAAGTCCAACCCAAATAGTTTTAGACAGCCTCATATTCACTCCCACCAAACGAAGCAGAAACAAACCTAAGCCGATCCCCACGGCATCCGAAGTAAAGAGCTACGACCCAACATATCCGCTACTGGCGAAACGCTGGTTGCGCGTTAAAGCGAGGACTAAACATGGCGTTAAAGCGCGATAAATTTGATGACGTTTTCTCCCAGCTAGTCAGGGAGCGAACAAACTGGGAGTGTGATTATTGCGGTCGAACATTTCACCACGAGCACGCCAAATTGCACTGCTCACACTTCAAATCACGCCGACATAAATCAACCCGCTACCATCCCTATAACGCATTCGCTCATTGCATAGGTTGTCATCGCAAGCTTGAGGAGGACCCCTACGAATTCACCGCACATGCGGAGATTGCCTACGGGGAGATGACGATAGAGCGAGTGGCGCGTCTGGCATGCGTTCCTGTGCGGTTAAAACCATGGCAGATGGATGAGTTATACCAGCACATGAAAAGCGAACTGAAGCGATTACGTGAGCTTAGAGCGGGAGGTGAGGTAGGGCGTATCGAGTTCACACTGCCTGAATGGTATCAGGAGGGAATTGTGGTTCATATGGGTGAGGCAGCATGAAGCAGGAAATCATCGAAGCACTGCGCGTCAGGTGGACTCGCCTCCAGCTATTTCCTCGCGGCAGAACATTTCCAGACAACTACATCCTTCTTCGTCAGTTTTACCGGATATACAGGGGGCCAGAATGCTGACTGCATTTCTCGTATTTTATTCGTTTATGGCAGGGATGATGGCTGAGTGGTCTCACACAAGGCAGATGGAGCTAGGAATCAATACTCACCTGATTAAAGTGGCGCTGACGGCGGGGTTATTTTGGCCCGTAATGCTCTGGAGGTTGGTCAAATGAGGCTTGAAAGTACTGTTAAATTCCACTCCCCAAAATCACCTCAACTCTCAGATTCTCCACGCGCCACCGCCACCGAAGCATTGAGCGGCACGGATGTTATGGCGGCGTTCGGTATGGTGCAAAGTCGCGCCCCGCTCGGGTTCAGTGCTTTCAGCGGCAAGATGAACCTGAGCGATAACGACAAACGGAAGGCTATTCAGTTACTGGTACAGTATGGGATGAAGCATTGCGACAAGGTGGCAGCCTTACGCAAACTTGAAACCAATGTTAAAGGGAAAGTGGTGCAAACACTCGCAACCTTTGCATATCAGGATTATTGCCGCTCAGCGGCGAGTAGCGTCACGTGTCCATGCTGTAAGGGGCGCGGCGTACTACGCAAAAAGGAGGTTGTGGTTAAGCATCCAGGCTGCGGAGAGAAAACTCCAGCAACAACGGCGGTAGAAATGACGGAATCTCTCTGTGCGAAATGCAACGGCGCAGGCGTCATATCGACATCTTGCGTTAAGTGCAGGGGGAGAGGTGTTGCGCTGGACAGGAAGAAAACAGACCTACAGGGTGCTCCGGTTTATTCGTCCTGCAAGCAGTGCTCAGGACGAGGTTATGAGCGCATTCCTGCAGCATCATGCTTTCGTGCGATATGCCAGTTCACTGACGCAATTTCACCGGGTGTTTGGGATAAGGCTATCAAGCCATTCTACGAATCTCTCATCACTGAAATCGAGAAAGAGGAGTCTGCAGCTGATGTGGTTTTATCGAAAGTTACCAGCAAAGTTTAGTTCCGGTAACGATTGCACCTTGCATAATGACGAAAACTAGAATATCATCGTTCTAACACTAGAAATCCGTCTGATGTTAAGGTGGATTTGAAAGAAGCCCTGCGGTTAACCCCGTGGGGCTTTTTCGTTTCTGCAATCTGTTCAGGGCTCTTGAGTGAATACGTGCCGCACTACACGTTGAAGCTCATACGCGAGAGTCCTGACTAGATTATCGAATCCCGCCAGCTGGGAATCTAGGCCATAGAGCCAACGCCTTACCCTCATTGTCAGCCATTATGCTGACTTTTTTATTTTCAGGCTCACGGGAATCATCATCGACGTGCGTTGTTGTTAATCCAGCCCGTGAAGCCTGACCCCTTTCAAACACAGCGCCATCCGTAACCGCGGAGGTGAGGATTATGAAAATGCCATATAAACAAGATTTCATCGCCGCTCTGCTGGCAGCAAAGGAGCAGGGCATAGGCGCAATGCTGGCCTTTATTATGGCCTACCTTCGTGGGCGTTATAACGGTGGCGCTATGGCTAAAACATTAATCGATGCGGCAATGTGCGCAATGATTGCCTGGTTCGTTCGTGACCTTCTCGACTTTTCCGGTCTGAGCAGCAATCTCTCCTACGTCGCCAGCGTGTTCATTGGCTACATCGGAACCGACTCGATCGGCAGTCTGATTAAGAAATTTGCAGCCAGAAAGGCGGGAGTCGATGATGCAAATTAGCCAGAACGGCATTGCCCTGATTAAAAACTTTGAGGGATGCAGGTTAACCGCGTATCCCGACCCTGGTACTGGCGGTGCTCCGTGGACTATTGGCTATGGCTGGACTTTCCCTGTTGACGGCAAGCCTGTCAAGCCTGGAATGACCATTGACCAGTCTACTGCTGATCGCCTGCTGAAGACGGGGCTGGTTAGCTACGAAAACGACGTGCTGAAATTAGTGAAGGTGAAGCTGACTCAGAATCAGTTTGATGCCCTGGTATCGTTCGCCTACAACGTCGGCTCTCGTGCGCTATCAACATCTACCCTGCTGAAAAAACTCAATGCTGGCGACATCAAAGGCGCAGCTGATGAGTTCCTGCGCTGGAATAAAGCAGGCGGAAAAGAGATGCCGGGTCTCACCAATCGCCGCAAGGCTGAAAGAAAAGTCTTTTTATCGTGAACGCGAAGGTAATTTATGAACTATCTCATTAATCGACTGAAAGAGCCGTCAACTTGGCGTGGCATCATTCTTGTTGTTGCTGGCGTGTTTGGTTATCAGATGCCTCCGGGCATTCAGGAGACAGTCATTGCTGGCGGCGTAGCGCTGGCGGGCGTTGTCGGTGCGGTAATGCCGGACAGCGTTAAGAAGTAATCAATCAACAACCAACTGCGAATAACTCACTAAATTTACCGATAATCGTTAAATAAACTTGACGAATTACCGATTATCGGTAATTATTACCTCATCGCAAACATAATACATACGCGTGAGGGTAAAAATGCATCATGAATTCGCTGTTGAAGCCTACAGCTACCATGCAGAGAATTTTGGTGAAAATGCTGACTTTCTCTTCATAAAAAACTGGTGTCTTGAGCCAGAAATGATAAATTTCGCGGTCAAAAATTGTAACGAAAAAGTTAACGATATAATCGCCACTATCAAAGGCATGTCCGGCTACCGCAAGCCGACAGACAAGCAGAAAGCCGCTATTGCCCTCAACATGCTGCAAGGGCGTAGCGCGAAAGACATCTTGCGTGCGGTCTACGGGGATAAGGTTAAAGACCTGCTGCCAGATTGTGAGGCTTCTGACTCTGTAGATGATGAGGACGCGGTCGCTAAAGAGTTGGCTCCGCATGGCATCATCCTGAGCCCGGTTCGCATCGCCTTCGGTGTCCTCTCTGATTTTGTCGCAGATGATGATGACGATATGCATGGGAATACTTATCGCGCATCCGAACATGCCGTAATGAATATGAAGGCTGGTGTGAGTCGAGGCACTGTAGATGCCATCGCAACACTAGTTCTCGATGAGCGCATTGTCGTTACAATGGCAGAGTTGAAAAAATTAAATCAGGAAGAAAGCGACGTTATCCTCTTCAGTTCGAAGCCGATGGAGCTAGACCGTTATATTCGGCTGCACTATGACGGGAATAACGGGAAATTTGCTGCAGCGATGGGCGTACATGCCAGTAAAGTCAGCGAGTGGAAAAAGTTAGGGTGGGTGGCGTATGACGGTAAGCTCTGGAGCTCAAAGCGCACGTTAAAACACGGCAGCCAGGATGAAGAGGTTATGTCGCTCCCTGCCATCCCTGAATAATGATATCTGGAAACAGGTCGCTTCGGCGGCCTTTTTTATTGGCATTACAGGAGCCATTCACAGAGTGGCTTCGATAATGCTTTACCACGCGCCGTATCGTCGCAGCATCCCCACATTAACCATGACCGTAGCCCGAAAGGGACCCTCCTTAACGCGAGTGTGTGGGGATAATCAATAACGATAAATTCCGCCTCTTCTCGCATCCACGGAGTGCGCTAAGACGCTCATAGCGGCCCAATGAAGCCGTGGAAGAAGAATTCATGTGGTTTATGAAATTCTGTAAGGGGTGCTGAAAATTACCATTTACAGAATTATGTATCGATGGTGATTTCTGATGCGTTCAAATTTACGGGGGTTTAACCCTACATAACAAATCCAACCAGCAGGAAGTTCTGATATGGAAACAAAATGTGTATCCGATGGCGCAGCAAATCAAAGTGTAGAAATTTATGCGGTTATTGTTTGCCTTCGCTCTGGAGACTTGCTAGAGGGTTACGTTCTGAGGGGTGGTGATGTTGATAGCTTTTGGTTGGTCATATCTCGAACCCAGGATATGCAAAACGCCACATACATTAATCGGTCTGAAATCTCTTACTTCATGATAAGCGATATCAATTTGACAAGTTGATAACTTCGCTTTGTTGAGCGGGATTTATAGAAAATCGAGAAAGTGGGATAGCCCATGAAGATGATTAAATACTGGAATGTGAAGGTATTAAGCAAAGCTGCTTTCGAAAATGGATTCCCTGAAAAAATTTTAGGGACAACCACTAGTTGTAAAGCAACCATTGAAAGTGGTTTTTTGCTTTACACTTCCCTAGAGGGATGCGCTGAAGGAGTCAATCTTTCCGAAGCCATTCATTTCAGCATCGAACCCGTATATCTGGATGAAAAATAATGGCAAAGCTCACAGACAAACAAGAGCTGTTTGCCTGAGGATTCGAAATGGAGCTAACAGATACGCAAAAAGCTCTTTTCGATGCCATGACAAAATTACAGCAGAATTTTGCGTTAGGCATTGTGAGGGGGCTTAACCAAATTGATGCTTACCGTGCAGCAGGCGGGAAGGCCAAAACCGAAGAGAGCGCCCACGCGTCTGCAAGTGAAATCTTAAGTAATCCTAAGGTCAAAGCATTTCTGGATGCAATCAGCGAGGCGGCGATAAGCGACGCCGTAATGACGCGCAAAGAGGCGCTGGAGCGACTTACGTCTCTTGGGCGGGCCAATCTATCAGACTTAGTAGAGTTTTCTGAGCAGGTTGTTGGCGAGAATGAAGAAGGGAATCCAGTTATCCAGGCAACGTGGAAATTTAAGGATTCTGCACTGCAAAGCCCCGTGTCTCTATCTGCAATCCAGGAGTTAACGGTGGGGAAGCGTGGGATATCGATAAGACTTCACGATCCAAAAGCAGCTATCAGGCAGCTATCTGATCTGGAAGGTTGGGACGCTCCGAAGAAAACAGAGTTGGCTGCCAAACTAACCATGAACAAATCCCTCAGCGAGCTATTCGACGATGACAGCGATTAACCCCATATTCCGGCCATTCATCAAGCCGCATCGATACAAAGTGGCAAAGGTGGTCGCGGGTCGGGGAAAAGCTGGACTATTGCACGGTTACTCGTAGAGATATCTCGTCGGGGGTGCTATCGCTTTCTCTGCGCCCGCGAACTTCAGAACAGTATCAGCGATTCAGTAATCCGCCTTCTTGACGACACGATAGCCCGCGAAGGTTATCAGGCTGAGTTTGAGGTGCAAAGAGCCAGCATTCGCCACCTGATTACCGGTAGCGAGTTTATGTTCTACGGCATCAAAAATAACCCAACCAAAATTAAGTCGCTTGAAGGCATTGATATCTGCTGGATGGAAGAAGCCGAAGCGGTATCGAAAGAATCGTGGGACATTCTCATCCCGACCATTCGTAAGCCAGGCTCTGAAATATGGGTGAGCTATAACCCGAAAAACATTCTCGACGACACGCATCAGCGTTTCGTTATTTCTCCTCCCGATGACATTTGCCTGCTGACAGTAAACTACAGCGATAACCCGTGGTTTCCTGACGTTCTGCGCCTTGAGATGGAAGAGTGCAAGAGAAAGGACTATGACCTCTATCTACACGTTTGGGAGGGTGAGCCGGTCGCTGATAGCGACATGGCAATTATAAAACCTTCGTGGATTGCTGCTGCCGTAGATGCTCATCTTAAAATCGGCTTCAAGCCATCTGGACGCAAGCGCGTCGGTTTCGATGTGGCTGATGAGGGCGAGGACAGTAACGCTACTACGCTGGCATACGGCTCCGTTGTGATGGATTGCCAGCAATGGCACAAAGGCGACGTCATTACCTCTGCAGATCGCGTTAAGAACTATGCCGAAGAAGTCAAAGCCACCGAGATTGTATATGACTCCATCGGCGTCGGGGCTGGTGTAAAAGCCCACCTTAAGCGCGTGTGCAAAATCACTGCCATCGGGTTCAATGCCGGCGAGTCGGTATTTAAGCCCGACGCTAAGTACGCAGACGGAAAGACCAATAAAGACATGTTCTCCAACATCAAGGCGCAGGCCTGGTGGGGAGTGCGCGATCGCTTCTATAACACCTGGCGTGTGATTAAGCACCTTGAAGCCAATCCGAAAGATACCGAGTTTGCGAGGCATTTCTCCGACGACCAACTAATCAGCCTTTCATCCGATATCAAGCAGCTTGAATACCTTAAGGCAGAACTGTCACGCCCGTGGGTGGACTACGACAACAACGGACGCGTAAAGGTTGAGAGCAAAAAGGACATGAAGAAGCGCGGGATACCATCCCCCAACATGGCCGACTCATTGATTATGGCGTTCGCTCCGGCGCATAAACCATTCCATATCCCTGACGAGATACTTCAATGACAAGACGTAAAGCCGCACAGGCACCTCGCCGGGAGCCAGCAAAGATAACGCAGATTCATCTGGATAAAGCATCCGTAGCGAACGATGCCGCGCCGATGGCTGAGTTTAAAACCTACGAGCCATTGCCTGGCGTCATCCCTGAAGATAAAAAAACAGCGACTCTGGCTATGGATGCGACGCCTTACGAGGCGATCAATGCCATGTATGCCGGTACCGAATATTCCGGATTTCGTGGCTATCCGGCGCTGGCTGCAATGTCTCAGCAGGTGGAATACTCGAACATGCACAACGTGTTCGCTGACGAGATGACCCGTAACTGGATTGAGGTTAAGAGTCGCAAGGAAGGAGATCACGACCCGGCCATTGATGAGATGGAGCGGGCTCTTGAGAAATATGATATCAAGCGACTGATGCACGAAGCGGTGCGTCAGGACTCCATGTTTGGCGTGGCGCATATCTTCATTGATGTGGGGGCCATCGGTGAGGAATTGAGTAAGCCTCTGTTCCTCGACTCCAGAAAAATTCCAAAGGGCTCCCTTAAAGGCTTGCGCGTGGTTGACCCGACCTGGGTATACCCAGCCCTCTACAATACGCGCTGGCCTCTTCGCGCTGGCTTCTACAAGCCGCAGGCATGGTTTGTTATGGGGGGTACGGTCGACGAGTCCCGCTTTATGGATATCGTTAGCCGTCCGGTACCTGACATCCTTAAGCCGTCGTACAACTTCGGCGGCCTGTCGCTCACGCAACTGATGGAGGATTACGTTAACGACTGGCGAGACGCCAAGAAGAACGTAATCAAGATTCTGCGGACGCTGCGCATGCGAGCCCTGAAAACCGATATGGATGCACGATTACAGGAGCCTGGGGCGTTCGATAAGCGCATTAAGTTGTTCACGCAGTATCAGGATAACTTTGGTATATGGGCCATCGATAAAGAAGAAGACTTGCTGCATATGCAGACTTCTCTCAGTGATCTTTCCAGTTTGCTGTCGAACTACCAGGACCAACTATGCATGCCTGCACGCATCACCAACCTGAAGCTGCTCGGCAACGCACCCGCTGGCTTGAATGCTTCTGGTGACTCAGAACTGGCTACCTGGCACGAAACGGTGTCCGGGTATCAGGATGGTGAAATGCGCCGGCCACTGGAAAACATCTTCAAGCTGATTCAGCTCTCTGAGTTTGGCGCTATCAACGATGACATCTACTTTGAGTTCAAGCCTCTGGATGAAATCAGCGAGAAAGAGAGCGCAGAAATCGCCAAGTTGCGTGTAGAGACGATTGCAGTAGCCGCGGACAGCCAACTTGTTAGCTCTGAAGAAGCGCGTGAAGCACTGAAGGGCATTGAAAACGCCGGTTTCGAAACTCTGGATGGTGACTATGAGCCGGAAGAAGACGAAGAGCCTGAAGGCAGTCAACTATAACGCCGGAAACATTAAGTGGTATCAGCGGGAGTTGCTCGCAGAAATACGCGAGATGAACGACGACGTTAGGCGGCAGGTGCTCGAAATCATCCGCGACAACCCTCTGGCGCAGGATGCCAGCCTTGCAATGGACGCAAGTCCTGTCTCGTTGATTAAGTGGGTTCTTGACTCCCTTGCTCGGAAATGGGTTGATCGCTTCATCAATAAAGCTCTGCCAGTATCTGATGTTCTGGTAAAGAAAACCACGAATGCTGTTGACCGAGGTCTGCTGGCTTCTGCGCGTGCTGATGGACTAACAATCAACATGCAATGGACTCAGGCAATGACCGAGAAGGTTGATGCCATCATTGCTGAGAATGTGTCGCTGATTCGTTCTATCCCTGAGAAATATTTCACTGAGGTTGAGGGGATGGTTTACCGGGCGGTTGCGCGTGGCGGCGACCGTAAAGCACTGGCTGACGAGATTGAGGCTAACTTTGGTAAGCGCCACGGCATCACCAGGCGCAGGGCTGAAGGAATAGCCAGAGACCAGGTGAGAAAGGCGACCGCATCTCTTTCAAGACAGAGGCAAAAAGCCGCAGGGATAAAGCGAGGGATTTGGATTCACAGCGGAGGTAGCAATAGACCTCGCAAGAAACATGTTCATGCTCACGGTCAAGAGTTCGATTTAGATGTTGGACTCCCTGTTGGCGATAAAGGGCAGTACGTTCTCCCTGGTGAAGAGGTGGAATGCGGATGTACGTGGAAGCCGGTGCTGCCATTCTGATTTAACAAACAACACAAGGTCATTTCGGTGGCCTTTTTTATTGCCTGAAGGAAATCATAAATGAATAAAGAAAAAATGACGGCCGAAGACGTATACATCCAGCAGGAAAAAGAGAAGGCGGTCTCCATTATGCAGGAATACTTCCCTAATGGAGGTAGAGACTACGATGATGTCTGCGCTCTTTTTGATGCGATCGCCGAAAACAAAATTCCCTGCCTGGGTCTTGTGTACCCCTAAAAGGTAAGAGCATGAACGATGTGAGGTTTGCCTTTGATAAGTCCAGCGTTCGCAGGTATGACGCCGATGGGATGCTTCATGTAAGCAGTACGCCTATAAGCAAAGCCAACGTGTGCGTTTACTACGGCAAAGAGATTCCTGATGCAGAAGCATTGGGTCTCATACCTGAAAAAGCATACAGGCTGCTGCGTGAACCTGAAGAGCTACGCAAGGCTGTCCCAACCTTCAATAACAAGCCGATCCTTAACCAGCATATCGGTGTTAGTGTTATCGACCCACCAAAAGACGCAATCATCGGCTCCACAGGTGAGAGCGCGTCGTTCGACGGCACCTATCTGAAAAACTCAATGGTTATCTGGGATGTAGATTCCATCATGGGTATTGAGACTGAGCGGCAGAAAGAAAATTCATCCTCCTATCGCTGGCGACTAGACATGACGCCGGGAGTGTACGAGGGAGAGGCATACGATGGAGTTATGCGCGACATCGTTTGTAATCACGTGGCTATCGTGCCAAGTGGTCGGGCTGGCCCCGACGTGTTTGTTTATGACTCCAAACCAACAGGAAGCATCCTAATGACACTGAAAGAGAAGCTGATGGCAGTCATCAAGCCGTACCTGGCAAACGATGAAAAGCCGGAAGACGTTGAAAAAAAAGTCGACGCCGTTATCAAAGACGAAGCCACCCAGGCTGAGAAAGATAACGAGTCTGAGGCAGAGCGCCTGAAACGCGAAGAAAGCGAGTTGAAAGACCGCGAAAAACGCGAGAACAAAGACCGGAAAGAAGATCGCCGTGCTGATGACAGCGGTGACGACCCGGAAGGGAAAAAAGATAAAAAGGCCGAAGACGAAGAGGCCGAAAAGAAAGAGAAAGAGAAAATGGCGAACGACAGCAAGTTAGCGATGGATGCAGCAATTAAAGGCGTTGAAGCCCGATTCACTGCTCTCCGCCAGGCTGAGCGCGATGTTCGCCCTATCGTCGGTGAACTGGCCTGCGACACTGCAGAAGAGGTTTATCGGACGGCGCTTCAGCAAATGGGCTGTGAAGACCATGCAACTCTGCCGGAGGGTGCCTTGCGTTCAGTGTTTAACGCACTTTCCAAGTCCCCTGCAATGGCTCAGGACTCCGCCCCTCACCATATGAGCGGCGACACCAAATCCGATGTACTGAAAATGATTCGCGGGGGTAAAGCATAATGGCATTTCAAGAAAGTGTAGACATCTATCGTGGTGTCGGTCAGGTGGGCCACCCGGCGTCATCTTCACCAATCATCGCTGCTGCTGGCGGCCCTGGCGCATTCAAGGCAACCTCCGCAGGGGTTAGCATCGCAACATTCGTATTTCGTGATGCAACCGACCCCAAAATCGTTACCAACGTAGCACCGACTTCCACAACTAAGCCCGTCGGATTCATCCAGAACCTTGCACAGGCGATCATCGGTTATGGTCAGAGCGCGAGCATGCTAATTCGTGGCGGCGTTGAAGTCTCTCCGAAGGTTGGCGGTGACTTCTGGGTGAAGTCAAAAACTGTCTCGACGGTTGGTCAGAAGGTGTTCGCCAGTGTAACGGATGGGACCATTTCTACCGCAGCCGCAGGTGCAACCGTCGCTGGTAGCGTCGAAACTGACTGGTACGTTTCTCAGGGCGCTGCAGTTGGCGATCTGGTAATCATTTCTTCCTGGAGCAAAGCATAATGCCACAACCAACTTTTAAAGATTTTATCCAGGTAGCCAACGGTCAGGGCATTTACTTCCAGCCCTCCGTTAACCGACTGGCAATGGATGCAGACCCACAGCCATCACTTCCTGGTAATGGCGGCATCCCGGCAATCGTCTCCACCTTCATCGATCCGACCATCGTTGAAACGCTGTTCACCCCGAACCGTGCGACAGCCATCCTGGGGCGTGAGGAGAAGCGTGGCGCATGGGCGCAGGACAGCTTCATGATTCAGCGCATCGAAGAGACGGGCGATACTGTAGCGTATGACGACTACAGCGAGCAGGGAGCGGTGCAGGTTACGCCATCATGGGAACATCGTGACGTTTACCGTTACCAGACCGTCGTGCAGTATGGCGAGCTGGAACAGGAGCGCTATGGGCTGGCTATGCTGCCGTACGCTGCTAAAAAACAACGCGCAGCCGTCAATGTCCTCGACCAGGACCAGAACAAGTTCTATTTCTACGGAATCGCCGGGCTGCGTAACTACGGCCTGCTGAACGACCCATCACTCCCCGCTCCAATTACCCCGCTTACCGTTGGCGGCAGTGTGCTGTGGAAAGATAAGCAGATTGTCGATAAGTACAACGACATTCTGGCGCTGTACGAAGACCTGGTGGCACGTACCAATGGTATTGTTGGTGATGGCGTAGACATGTCTTCTAATCTTGTTCTGGCAATGTCCAACAAGCTCAGCGTAAACCTGAAGTCTGCGAACGAAATCTTCGCAACCTCTCTGGAGGATATGCTGAAGAAGGCATTCCCGAACATGCGTATCGAGACCGCGCCACAGTACAGCACCGCCGCTGGTGAGTTGATCCAGATGTTTGTTGAGACGGCACAAGGCCAGGAAGTCGGCTTTATGGCGTATAGCGAAAAACTTCGCGCCCACCCACTGGTTACCGAGCTTTCTCACTACAAGCAGAAATATTCAGGCACCACTTATGGCGCAGTAATTACGCAGCCATTCTTATTTGCACAAATGCTGGGGGCGTAATGGCTAAAGCATCAACTTATATCATCGGCTGCAAGCTCCCCGCGGGGCTTGTTATCAGCCATGAAGGTCAGAAACTCAAACTTACTGGTGCCAATGATTCCATGCTTATTAATGGATTTGGCATCACCCGAGACGTACCGGCAGATTTGTGGGAAGGATTCGCAAAAACCTTCGCCGAACAGCCACTACTGCGAAACGGCATCGTATTTGCTGTTGCAGATGAGGCATCGGCTAAAGATGCATCCCAGGAGCGAGAAGGGCAGAAAACTGGCATGGAGCAACTCGACCCTCAAAAGCAGAAAACAGCACCAGATAAAGAGGAGTAAATCATGGCTGTCGTTGCGTTTAATGCTGCAACGTTCCGAGCCATGTATCCTGAATTTTCAAACGTAGCCGAACCGCTTTTACCCTTCCTGTTTGACCAGGCCACCGATTACCTCGACAACACCGAATACTCACTTGTTATGGACCCCGCCAGGCGTGAGCGACTGCTCTACATGCTTATGGCGCATCTGGCATATGTGCGGCTTGGTGACAACAAAGGTAACGGAGGGTCTGGTCTGGTTGGGAGAATATCCTCGGCATCCGAGGGGAGCGTTTCTGTTTCTGCTGATGTCGGGCCAGTAGAGTTTCGTTATGCCTGGTACACCCAAAGCCCTTACGGAATGGATTACTGGCAGGCGACGAAAGTCTACCGCATGGCTAATTACTATCCGGGGTGTGCTTATGGCTGATGGGCTTGAAAGCTATCTGAAAGAGATAGAGGAGAGGCTTAACGCAACCGAGGTGCAAGCCGGTTTTTTTGCTGATGCCACGTATCCTGATGGAACGAGTGTCGCAATGGTAGCTGCCTCTAACGAATTTGGTGACACGGGGCGCAATCAGCCACCTCGTCCGTTCTTCCGTTCGGCTATTGCGGAGAATAAGGAGGAATGGTCATCTGCTATCTCCAGGGGGATGGAGTCTGGCCTTGATGCGAGAACGGTTCTTGATGCCGTTGGGGCTAAAATACAGGGGGATATCCAGCAGTCTATTGCAAGCCTGATGGATCCACCACTTGCGCCAGCCACCCTCTCTCGACGCAGAAACAGAAAGGTGCTCCCCAACAAGTCAACAAAACCATTGGTCGATACTCGCGTGATGATAACCAGCGTCAATTATGAGGTGAAAGAGTGAACCTTCATCGCATAGCCTCTCACGCCATCAGCCGTGTAAATCCGATGGTTGAGGCGCAAATCTACCGCTCCACTGGCCCCGTTAAAAACCCTGATTACTCGACGACTCCTGGCTTTGCGCCACCCGTCACGATGATGGTGCAGAAGCAGGCGCTGAGCCAGGCAGACATTCGGCATATGGACAACCTGAACATTCAGGGAATTCTGGTCAGCATCTGGACAGATGGCAACTGGTGCGGCATCAACCGCAACAAGCAACAGGGCGGCGATAAGTTCGTTATTGGCGACGAGGTTTGGCTGGTTGTATCGGTGCCAGAGATATGGCCTGACTGGACGAGGGTTATCGCATGTCAGCAATTGACGTAACGCTGCAGGTAACGGAAAGCGACCTGTTCAAGGCGACTGGTGATTTCCTGTCTGCGCTCTTTCCTGATGCCGATATAGGGCAGAGTCAGCAGAACCAGACACCGATGCCGAAGGGGGGCTTTATCACCATGACGCCGCTGTTCCTAACCGACCTTTCCACCAACTCAGTCACCTATGAGTACGACGGGATTGGCGAGTACGGAAGAGAGGATTTGCGTCGCGTGGATGAGTGGCAATGCCAGCTTGATTTTTACGGCGAGCAGGCACAGAACAACGCCACGATATTCTCCCGTGTCGCCCGGTCAGAATTCGCCTGTACCTGGTTCCGAGAAAACGCGAATGTGCTCGTCCCGCTTTACTCTGGTCCCCCTCGCCAGACCTCAATGATTAACGGTGAAAATCAGTGGGAATCCCGCTGGACACTTGAATTCCATGCAAACCCGCTGATTGTTGTCGGCGTTCCTCAGCAGTTTATGACAGGCGCAAATGTGATATCGCAGCCGGTCGACGTGAGATTTCCTCCGGAGAAATAATAAATGGCAATTTCGCTATCAAAAATCGCTCAGATGCTCCCCGGAGTTCTGAAGGCGACAGGGACAGCTATTGACTTAAATGGCCTGTTTCTGACCGACAGCGCATACGCGCCGGTTGGTGCAGTACCCTCATTTGCCAGTGCGGATGAGGTAAAGGCGTACTTCGGCAGCGCGTCGATTGAATACACCGCAGCAACGCTGTATTTCGCTGCTTACGCCAATAAAACGCAGACTCCAGGCAAGTTGTTTTTCAGTCGGTTCAATACCGGTGAAGCAGCTGCATTCCTGCGCTCTGGTTCACATGCGGTCACTACGCTCGCTCAGCTTAAACTCCTGACTGGCACGCTAGTTCTGACGGTTGATGGTACGCTGAAAACGTCGGCGGTAATTAACCTGAGCGGCGCGACCAGTTTCGATAATGCCGCAGCGTTGATTGAAACCGGCATTGGCGCATCCGTCGATGTGGTCTGGGACAGTGTACTGAAGAAATTCATCATCACATCCGCGACCTCCGGCGAAGAAAGCTCGATTACGTTTGCGAATGATGGCTCTCTTGCGGTCGGGCTCAAGCTTACCGAGGCAACCGGCGCGGTGATTTCTCAGGGTGCCGAGCCTGCGGTGGTTGAGGATATCTTTACTGCCATCCTTGCAAAAGAGCAGAACTGGGTAACGTTCTCAACCACATTTGCAGTTACCAAAGACCAGGCCAACGCATTTGCACTCTGGACTAATAACCAGAATCACCGCTTTGCCTATGTTCCGTGGGATGCATCCGGTACCGCTGTTGTAGCGGGCAGTACTAACCCTTTGGTGTACGACATCATCAACACCTACGCATACAACGATACCAGCCCGGTATACGGATATCCGAACCACGCAGCAAACGCGATGGGATTCGTAGCCGCACTGAACTTCAATCAGGCTAACGGGCGCTGTTCGTTGAATGGCCGGCAGGTATCCGGCTTACTGCCGATGGTCAGCAATGACGCAGACTATGAAGCCGCTAAAGCCAACGGATACAACTTCTACGGCAAGTACGCCGCTAATGCAGTAGAAACCAACCAGTGGACCCCCGGCACCATCACGGGTGACTTCGCATGGCTGGATGCGTGGGCGGGACAGGTGTGGATTAACGCTCAGCTGCAGGCGGCCCTCGTCGCGTTGTTCCAGCAGGCGAGCAATCTCCCTTACGCTACCGCTGGCAAGGCTCGTATTGAGTCGTGCATGAAGCCGCCGATTGAGCAGTTCAGGGCGTGGGGCGGCCTGACCGCTGGCACCAACCTTGACCAGTCGCAGCTTGACCAGATTCGCGCTATCACAGGCGTAGATGTGTCGGATGCTCTCATGTCGGATGGTTACTACATCTACATCGGCCCGTTCACAGCCGCGATGCGCTCTCAGCGTACTAAGCCCGCGGTTTACTTCTGGTACACCGACGGCGGCATTATTCAGGGCATTACCGTTAACAGCGTGGAGGTGCAGTAAATGTCCAATCAGAACATCACTTCGGCTGATGCGGTTATTACTCTGGTCGTTGCTGAGATCTTTCCCTCCGGCTTTAACCTGGAACAGTTCGAAGCGCAGAACATCTTCGACATGGGCGACACCGACATGGCGGAGTATCAGCGTACGGCCGACGGTAAACTGATGGGTGGGTTTGTGTATGGCGACTTGCCATGGACATTCCACCTTGCAGCTTCTTCTCCGTCAATCAGCTACATCGACACATGGCAGAACACGCAGATGACGGCTAAATCCGTCCTGCGCGTTAACGGAACGGTCATCCTGCCATCTCTGGGTAAAAAGTACGTTATGACCAACGGAATCCTGCAGCGTGCTCGCCGCATGCCATCTGCTGGTCGTGTGCTTCAGCCGGTGACTGGCCTCATTCAGTGGGAAACCGTCACTCCCACTAACTACTCAGCATAAGCAATCAGCCCGGTTAATCCGGGCTTTTTGACGCCCGAATTTCACCGCGCACTCACCGCGCATTCCAGTCCTGAGACCATTCACAAAAGCGACCCCTGAGAACGCCATCGTAGCATGGTGCGCTCGGGCATGGCCGTTCTGGTGAGACAGGGGTCTCTTTTTTGAAAGGTAATCACCATGCAATACCCAACTGTATCAGTAAACGGCATTTCCGTTCGTGTTGACGACGAAGGTCGCTACAGCCTCAATGATCTCCATGCAGCCGCCGTGTCCAACGGAGAGGCAACTGAGTCCCAGAGGCCCAGTAAATTTCTCCGCAGTGCTCAGATTAAAAGATTCATCAGAGCATTGCAGGCCAAAGCCCAAAAAAGTGCTTTGGAACAAATTCAACAACTTAAGGTCGTTAAAGGTGGTGATGAGCCTGGTGTGTGGGGAGTTGAACTGCTTGCCATACGCTATGCAGCATGGATTAAGCCGGAGTTCGAAATAGAGGTGTACGAGGTATTTCGAACCGTCGTCCGTATGGGGATCGGTGCCATGTCCCGCCTGAACAAAATCGACCATATCATCAACACCGAAACCAAGGCGATTAGCCAGTGTGCCAGCCAGATGGCGAGGTGGGGTGTTGGCGGACGTAAAAAATTGCTCCACGCAGCACGCGATCGTGCAGCTGATGAAGTGCAGTTGTATTTGCCAGGCATCGCATAATTTTGGAATAGCCCACTTCGGTGGGCTTTTTGTTGCCAGATAATCAATTCAGGAAATCAAAATGGCGCGTAAAAGCATCGTATTTACGGTTGAAGCAGATAACCGTGACAAGGGTAAGCAGTTCAAAATCACCGAAATGCCAGCTCGAAAAGCTGAAGAGTGGGCTATCCGTCTGGCGTGTGCTGTGATTGGTGCTGGCGTAACAGTCCCAGACAATATGATGGCAGCCATTGGCGCTGCCGTAGCTCCTGCTCCTTCTGCTGAAAACGAAGAAGCCCGCGAGTTGTACGAGAGCGTGATGGCAAGCGGTATGGCTGGACTTGCTCACTGGGGTATTACCTCGCTGGCAAAAGTGCCGTTTGCACAGTCCAAGCCTCTGCTGGATGAATTGCTGGGCTGCGTGAAATTCGTCGGAGGCAACGGCATTGAAACCCCGCTGGTCGATGACGGTCAGATTGAGGAAATCAGCACCTGGTCCCGCCTGAAAGTCGAAGCCTTTAAGCTCCACATTGCTTTTGTAGCAGCCACCGCAAATTAGAAATACCCCTGTCGGCACCGGATGATTCCTCTCGCGGATTTGTGCAGTACGTGAACGTTCCGCGCAGTATCGCCGCGGTAATCTCCGGGAAGATGGCGACACTCCACGAACTGGACACAGTATACAGCGTTCAGGACATGTGGTGGCTGATTGAAATAATGACCGTGGATAACACCAACAGAGCCATAGCGGAGAATCCTGATGGCAGCAACGGTAATTGACGCCCTCCTGGTTACGCTGGGGCTTGATGCTTCTAACTTCCGCAAAGGGCAGAAAGAAGTCAGTGATGACCTGAAGAAGCAGCGTGACGATGCCGGGAAAACGGCAAAGTACATGGAGGAGCAAGGAAAGCGAGCCGCATCGTTTTTCAGCAGCATCAAAGCTGAACTTCTGGCTTTGGCGGGTGTTACCGTCACAGCGGGTGGCCTAACGAGCTTTATCAAAGGCACGACTTCAGGGTTGATGGATTTATCAATCCAGTCGAAAGCGCTAGGGCTATCTGCACGTGAACTTGACGGATGGTCAAAGTCAGCGGAAGCAGCAGGAAGCTCTGCTGAGAAAATAAGCGCCTCTCTTCAGGGTTTTCAGGGGGCAATACAGGGTGCAAGAGTAGGTGACTACAGCAGCTCTATTTTTGGTGGGCTGGCTCAATTAAATGCGCTTACCGGGCAGAATTTTGATGTATGGGGGCAGGATGCCGATTCTCTGGCTCGCACATCGCTCGAAGCTCTGCGGAAAATAAGCGATCCAAATCTACGCCGTCAGGTTGGACTAAGCCTCGGATTTGATGACGCCACATTACAACGCAACCAGGAAGGTAAGTTTCTCCCTGATGTGGATCGCCTGACTAAAAGCTCTGGAATTACTGACGCATCCACTAAGGGGGCCAAGGAGTTCACGGCTGTTTGGGCTGAGCTTGGGCAGAATATTGATACCGTAAAAAACCAGATCTTCGTTGGACTGATACCGACAATCAGGGACCTCAACGGAGTGCTGATTGAGTGGTCATCAGGGAATGTTAAATCGTCGTCTTTTTTTAAGGAACTGAAGAAAGATATCAACGATATTACGGGAATTGATTTGGGTAGCTGGACTTTATCAGCTGACCTAAAAGACCTGAAGGATAACTTTTCCATGCTCGGAAGAGTCATGAGCCACCTGGGCAATGCTTTAAATGATCTGAATAACGGGAACTTCTCCAAGGCTGCCGATGAGTTCAAGAAAGCATGGTACGGAACGGAGGATGGAAAACCGACAGGGAAAGATGCGCTTCCAGGCGTGACAAAAGCGGCAGAGCAGTCGCTGAAAAAAAATGGTGGAACCCTTGATTTCAAGCCAGACCCTAACGCGCCAGTTTTAAGCCCCCAACAGTTAGCTACTCAAAAAATGCTGGACTCTGTTAGCTTTCAGCAATCTCCTGACCAGCGCCGCCAGCAGCAGGATGAGCGCTCATACTGGGAAGCGACAAAGAGTCTCTTGTCAAAAATAGCGGACGCCATTGTTACTCCCGCAGGTGCTTCTTCTATGGAGCCAAATGTCGGAGGATACCAGCCGAATGTCCCACTTAATGCTCAGGCTGCCAAGCTGGGAGAGAAGGGAAGGGCATTCCTGCAGGCCATGACTGGCGAGTTTGGCGCACTTGAAGGAAAGTATGGGCTTCCATCCGGACTGCTGTCTTCAGTGGCTGCTACTGAATCCGGTGGCGACCCATACGCCGAATCACCCAAGGGAGCAAAAGGCCCATTCCAGTTTATGGATGGAACGGCCAGAGATTTGGGTTTGAAGGGGATGGACGTTTATGACCCGCACAAGTCAGCTGATGCCGCTGCAAGATACCTTCGCTATCTACTGGATGCTACCGGTGGCGATCTGGAGAAAACTCTTGCTTCCTATAACTGGGGGCTTGGAAACGTCCAGAAGAAAGGCATGGATAACATGCCGGATGAGACCCGGAAGTACATCCCTAAAGTCATGGGCGGAATGCGCCCCGGCGCAGGTATGGCGGTTGACCGGGCAATGCCTGGGCAATCAGGTGCGAAGTATCAATTCTTCGGCACCAAAATCACCACACAGGCCCAAAACGTGGAACAGCTTACCAGCGACATCAAAAAGCACGGCGACAACCGCGTGATGCTTTTGGCTGGCTACTCAGGACAATAACTCATGTCGTTTTCTCTGAATGTCTCGACAGTGCTTTCCGCCATTCAGGGAGGAAGCCTGTTATCTGTGCTGAACAGCGCATTGTCTCCGACGTATAAAATCACCTACAACACGGTAGATGAGTCGTTGCTAACTGCCGCAGCCGGTCAGGAGGTTTTCTCTCCTTCCGGCTGGGTTAGCGTTGACCGCTACGGTGATGCAGTGGTGACGAAAGGGCCGGTAGAAAAAGGACAATATTCCTCTTATAACAAAGTGCGCCAACCCTCAGAATTGAGAGTTATTTTTGCTCTTGAGGGCTGGACTGCCTATACCGGTGCGCTTCCGAATTTAACCAACTTCTCACTGCTCAGCCGTAGTAATTTCATTCAAAAACTGGATGAGATGAAAAACACGGCGAGCACGTATGACATTGAGACGCCCGACACGGTTTATTACGGCTACGATTTGACGCACTTTGATTATTTTGTCGGTTCCTATCGAGGGCAGACGCTTCTCATGGCGAACTGCACCTTTGAGGAAATCATGAATACCGGCGAGGTGATGCTATCCAACGCCGTAATCGAAGGTCCGCCAACCAACAACGCTAAAACAAACAACGGAACTGCCGCATCAACGCAGGTGGTCACCGGGTCAACAAAGGATGTCTCGCTTAGCGATGTGAAGAACGCATGGTCCAGCGCCGATACCTCGCTATCTAGCGCTCTTCAGACGACGGGTGCCGCAATCGTATCAAACGTCAATTCTGCGGCAGATTCAGTTTCTAAGGTGTGGGATAGCTCATCTACGGCGGTATCGAAGCAGATAAAGAGCACTGTGTCTGACTTTCTGGAAAAGGTGATGTGACATGCAGGAAATTAGCCTCTCACCGTCACTTTCACAGAAGGTGTACGTAACGCTTGGCGGCCAGAGTTGCGCAATAAAATTACATCAGCGATCAACCGGATTTTATGCGGATGTGTACATCAATGATAAGGCTATCGCTCAGGGCGTCCTCTGCCTGAATTGCACCTTCATTGTGCGGTATGCATACCTTGGCTTTAAAGGTGATTTGATTTTTGTGGACACGAAAGGTGACGTTGACCCGACCTATGACGGCATCGGGACGCGCTTTAAGCTGTATTACGCAACGAGTGATGAGGTGGGGAGATGACCTATAAGCAGAGGGATTTAACAGTCTCCTTCACCCTGGCTAACGGCACTTTTGACGGCGGGATTGGTAATACGCTAACGGTTAAGGGGTTCAAGTGTGAAGCGGCAATATCTGCCTTTGGTGGCGCTACAGGAACAATGCTTGAGCTAAGCCTGTGGGGGTTGTCACTCGATAATATGGCTAAACTGACCACCAACGCACAAAAAATTATTGCTTCCGAACAAAACTCAATTCGGGTTTATGCTGATGATGACCGCGTTTTCTCTGGAACGATAACATCTGCTCGAATAAATCTAAATCAGATGCCAGACGCGCCCATAGAGATAACGGCTGCCGCTGCTGGTAAAGAGCGACTCATTCCATGCGAACCGACATCGATTCGTGGAGATGTCGCAGTTGCCGACATGATTCGTGCACTTGCCTTCAAGGTCGGACTTAAATTTATCAATGTTGACGTTAAAAGCATTGAGTCCAATCCTGTCTATAAGGGCAATGCCATAAAGCAGATACTTGAGATCGCTTCTGCTCATAAAATCACGGCAAATATCGATTTTGGCACGGTAACAATCTATACCGGTAAAAAACCTTCAGATTCAGTGGTTCCATTAATTTCTCCAGAACATGGGCTAATTGGATACCCAATTTTCTATGACATGGGAATAAACTTTCGTTGCATCTATTCCCCGGCGATAAAACTGAACACCAAGATCATCCTTGAAACCATGCTTCCACACGCGAGCGGTGAGTGGATTGTACAGGCCGGAACAACGCATTATCTTTCGTGCAAAATACCAGGCGGCTTGTGGGAAACGTTTGTGGTAGCTGCGCCGGGATATCTAATTAAAGGAGAGGGAAATGCTGACCAATCAGAGTCCTGAAAGCGTCTCATGCCAAGGAAATGCAGTGGTGTCAATTATAGGCTCCATCTTAAGCGGTCTGGCTTTTATCGATATAGTCCTGGTAAAGGCTGTTGAAGGTGACACTTTAACGATCCTTCCGCTTGTGAATGACGTGAACGTGGCTGGCGGTTCAATTTCAAACAATGAAATATACCAAATCCCTTTTCTGCGCCTTCAGGCTGGTAATAGCGCTGTTAAAATGACACCAAGGGCTGGCGACATCGGTCTGATCGTCATTTGTGACAAAGACACAACCAACGTAAGAAAGTCAAAGCGCGGCGGCCCAGCGCCAACTCAGCGCCGCCATTCCTACTCTGATGCGGTTTACATCACAGCGATCGCCAGCCTGAACGGTGAACCAACTGAGTTCGCTGAGTTCACCGGCAGCGGCATAACCATCAAAAGCCCTGGCGACGTTAACATCAACGGACTGAAAATTCTGGCTAACGGCAAACTTCAGTTAGTCGACGGTTCAGTCGTTGATGGACATGACCACGGCGGGGTAGAATCGGGAGGAAGCCGCACAAATCCTCTGGGGGCGGCATAGAGGGAATAAAAATGTCGTTCTTGGTTATTGCAGCATTGCTAGGATTAATACCTGCGTTCATTGCGCAAAGTAAGGGGCGTTCTTTCGGTGGTTGGTGGCTCTATGGTTTCTTGCTTTTCATCGTCGCAATTATTCACGTTCTTTTCGTCCCCTCGCTTAATTCCTCTGGTGCTGTAGCTACCGATACCT
This sequence comes from Klebsiella sp. Lac1, assembly GCF_009825425.1. Lineage (NCBI taxonomy): Bacteria > Pseudomonadati > Pseudomonadota > Gammaproteobacteria > Enterobacterales > Enterobacteriaceae > Klebsiella > Klebsiella sp. Lac1. Next base: position 2,366,290 of record NZ_VJZJ01000001.1, on the reverse strand, counting down.
CGAGCCCCATGAGGGATTGCCCATACTGCGCAGAGCCTGTTAAATACCAGGCTACAAAGTGTAAGCATTGTGGTAGTGAGATAATGCCCATGGATGAGCCAAAACCTAAATATACCGGCACTCAGATAGCGTGGGAGAGGGTTCTTATGCTTATAGGTGGGATCGTGGTGGCGGCAATACTATTCGGTGCACTAAAGAGCTGAAAAGAACCCACCATTAGGTGGGTTTTTTCTTTCTGTAAACAGAGAATCACAAACCTCGCTTCGGCGGGGTTTTTTTATGGGCGCAATTCATGAAAACGACCTCATTACTTCTGGATGTCGACACCTGGGACCTCACTGTCGACGAGCTTGGAAACATCGCCACCGTAGATAACCCCTACGCCTGCGCTCAGGACGTAGCGACCGCATGTCTGGCTATTCGTGGTGAGTGCATTTACGAGAAGGACACCGGCGTTAATTACAAAGAGCTGCTGAACGTCAAGGCCAGCACTGGAGCTATGGCGGCAGCGCTTCAGACTGAGGCGCTCAGGATGAACTACATCGCCCAGGCTGAAGCCACTCTGGTTAACGACCGCGACACACGACGCGCCACTGGCGTTATCACCATAGTCGACACCAACGGACTCATTTCAAAAATCGCCCTGTGAGGGAAAAATGACGACAGTTTCAACAGCGGTTCCCGCTGTCACATTCTCATTAACTGGGCTGGATATCCCCGATGAGGGCGACATCCTCGCCGGACGCCAGGCAGACATGGGCTCTGCATTCGGCACCGCTCTGAGCACTAACCTCAAAACCCCGCAAGGGCAACTGGCTGTCACTGATACAGCCATCATCGCAGATAAGAACGATCAGCTCCTGGCTATCGTCAACAACATGAATCCGGATTTTGCATCCGGTCGCTTTCAGGACGGCATCGGACGCATCTACTTTATCGATCGCATCGCCGCGGCTGGCACAGTGGTTACGGCGACATGCTCAGGTGCGGTCGGGACAGTTATCCCGGCGCAGTCATACGCCACTGATGATAACGGCTACATGTATGTGTCTCTGGCGGCTGGCACAATCGGCGCAGATGGCACGGTAAAGATTGAGTTCCAGAACCTGACTACCGGCGCGATAGCCTGCCCGATTGGCTCGCTGACGAATATCTACGTCGCGGTAAGCGGCTGGTCGAGTATCACCAATGAAACGGCAGGGGTGCCTGGTACGGACGTTGAGGGGCGCTCTGCGTTCGAGTATCGCCGCCGCCAGTCCGTTGCGCGTAATGCGTTCAACACCGCTGCAGCCGTAAGGGCTGCCATCCTGGAAGTTGAAGGCGTCCTTGACGCTTACGTCATCGACAACAAAGAACCCAATTCTGTCACCGAGGGCTCTACGAATTACACGCTGCTGGCGAGCTCTATTTATATCGGCGTGTACGGTGGCGCTTCTGCTGATATAGCCGCAGCCATCAACAAAAAGCTGCCGCCCGGCACCGTTATGAACGGCAACACCACGGCGAGCGTTTACGACACCGAAAACTACGACCCGCCTTATCCGCGCTACGGCTACAAATGGCAGTCCCTGAACGCGGTTAACGTTCATATCAAAGTCGAGTATGAACAGAACGACGGTCTTCCGTCGGATATCAACGCGCAGATTAAAACAGCCGTTCTGAATGCGTTTACTGGCTCTGATGGTGGCACCCGAGCTCGTTGTGGCGCTCGCATCTACGGCAGCCGGTATATCGGGCCCATTCAGTCGATTGATACGCAGAACATGAACGTACTGTCTGTGCAGATTTCCCTTGATGGCACCACCTGGTCCAGCGCACTGACGATCGGCATTGACCAGGAGCCGACTCTTGATGCGTCGAACATCCTCACGGAGGCGGTCAATGATTAATGTTGACTGGACTATTTACGCTCAGTACGTCAACGCCCAAAAGCTTCGCGCCCTCATCGACACATTCAATGATTCCGTCGCCCCGGAGAAGTGGATAAACACCTTCTATGACCTCGTTTTCAACATCGAGACTTGTGAAGACTACGGACTGATGTGCTGGGGGAAGATTGTTGATGTCAGCCGGCTGTTAACCGTTACCCCGTCAGAGAAATTTTTCGGATTCGGTGAGGCAACCAGCACACCTGCAGAGCTAACCGACCCGCAGCCTTTTAATCAGGCCCCGTTCTATACCGGCGTGCAGGACACAAATACCGTAGTTCTGACAAATGACGCCTATCGCAAGCTGATTATGTGCAAAGCAATGGCGAACATTAGCGACTGCACAGTGCCTGTAATGAACCGCATGCTGATGTATCTGTTTGGCTCAAGTGGTCGCGCTTACGTGCGCGATGAAGGCCCTCACGTCATGAGCTACGTCTTCGAGTTTGCACTTTCCGAATCAGAGTTAGCCATTGTCCAGAGTTCCGGCGCACTCCCGTCTCCACCCGGAGTAAAAGTTAATATTGTTCAGGAGGTCTGAATTGAACAGTTCAGCAATGCCGTCACGCCTGGCGGTCGTGTTTTCTGCTAATGGCGACAAAAATACCATCCCCGTCAATTCAACCACTGAGACGCTCGCGGATGGACTGGCAACTATGGACTCAGGATTCCCACCCCTGACTCGAATCCCTCTGGCTGCAGGCGGTAAACCGCCGAGAGGGGAGGATTTCAACGGCATCTTCAATGACTCCTTTAAGCGCCATCAGTGGGCTCAGGCGGGCGGCTCGTATCCGTATGACGCGGATTTTTCTGCGGCGATTGGTGGATACCCAAAGGGCGCTGTTCTTATCAATTCATCCCGCGATGGATTCTGGCAGAGCATTGTCGAAAACAACCTGACTAACCCTGACGCAGGTGGTGTCGGCTGGATTAATTATTCATCCGGACGACTACTGAATGTGCAGACGTTTTTTTCATCCGGCAACTATACGCCAACCCCCGGCACAAAATCTGTTGTCGTTGAAATGGTTGGTGGCGGCGGCGGTAGTGACATGGCTCCCGCCACTGGGGCAGGGCAGGTGTCGATTGTTTCCGGGGGCGGCGCGGGCGCTTATGCAAAAGGCCGCTTTCTGGTCAACTTCACCAGTGTTTGGGTTTCGGTTGGTACTGGCGGGCAGGGCGGCGTCGTCGGCACGCCAATGGGTTCTGCAGGAGTGGCAAGTGCCTTTGGCTCTCTTATGTCAGCCCCGGGCGGGACGCGAGGTTATTCTGCCGGACCAGCTAATCCACCATTCCCACCCCAGGGTAACGTTGCATCAAACGGCCCGACAGGGGCGAACATCATCGGCTCACCGGGCGCACCTTCTATCCCCGCATACGCGAACGCAACCCAGTCATTTCTCGGCTCTCCTGGTGCCAGCAGCTTCTATGGCGGTGGTGGCTGGGTTCCGTCATTTGGCGACCCGGCAGTAGACGGTCAGGCATACGGCTCAGGCGCATCAGGTTCATCGCAACGACCTTCATCTCCGGCAGTAAATGGTGCCCGCGGCAAGTCTGGGATTGTAGTTATTTACGAATATTCATGAGAATAAAAGATGGCAATTACTGATACCCAACAAGCTGCGCAGTTTGCGGCCAGTGCAGCGGTTAGCGCCGCAGAAGCAAAACAATATCTGCTTGAAGCTCAGCAGGGATATGAGGACACCAGTACGGCATCTCAGGATGCGAAGGACGCCGCCGATTCAGCCCTGCTATCTAAGCAGAGTGCGGAGACGTCAGAGGTCAATGCTCAGCAGGCTGCGACTGAGGCGAAATCGGCAAGAGATGAGGCGGTAGAGGCGGCTTCTGGTGCATCAGACTACGCCCGCAACAAATTCACGTTCTACAAAACCGCAAGCGATCCGGACGGCACTATTGCTGGCTTGGCAGCGACAACTGACGGACAGTCGTTCTGGGTTGCGCAGGGTCCTGATGCTCTTTCGGCAGCATGGCAGTACCAAAACAAAGGCGGTGTCGCGGTGTTGCAGGCTAAGCAGCCGGGTACAGCCGCTATCACAGGAACCGTTCGCGAGTTTCCCTCTCTTGCTGCAGCTCAGGCTGATGCCGATGCGGGTAATATCCTGAATGGCGGTAAGTGCTGGGTAACCAGCGATGCTGACGTTACTTTAGCTGATGAGTACACAAACAACTCCGGAACGCTTGTAGCAACCGGCAGAAAAATGCCCTCAGCAATGCCTACAGGATACCAGTCCGCAACGGCAGTCAGTAGCAGCGCGGCAAACACGGTCGCGATCACTATTCCAGGCCTGCTTGTTGACAGCAGCCTGATTTATTTCCTGTCCCCCATCCTGAATACCGGGGCGGTCAGTGTGACCGTGACAGACGCGAAGGGGAATACCGTTAATCGAATTGTGCTTAGAGGTGCAAACGCACCACTAGCAGGTGGGGAGTTAAATGTCTCCCATCCTGTTCTTTGTATCTACCGGGGAGCACCGATTAACAATTTTATGCTGGTAGCGTCTGGCCCAATGGCGTCGGAGGTGGCAGCCAGCCTTACCGCATACAAGACCACTAATGATGCCCTGACCGCCACCCTGAAAAATCAGGTGCCTATCCCGGTGACAGTTGGCAGTGTTGCCGATGACATTTACACGGCAACATCATCCATCACCAGCGGCGAGCTACAGGGCGGGAGACTCTTCCTGTTTACGCCGCCGTCCGCAAATACAACCCGTACCCCCAAGCTGAAACTCAATGCGTGGGGTGCCTATGACATTAGACATATTAATGGCGGGCAGGTTGCTGCCGGAGACCTGGCATCAGGCCGGGCGCATCTGCTGCACTGGCACGCAGGGGCTAATCAGTTTCGGGTAATGACGTATGCCGATGAGCGAGAAAAAATTTACGGTACAGTTCTTCGCGCAACCATGACCAGCGATGCCAGTACGCCGAATGATTTATCTGTCACGGTTGATGGTTATATCGGCAATGGCACGTTGGTAGTATTGGAACCACCAGCAACGAATACCGGGGCGGTCGCCATCACTGTCGTTAACCGTTACGGCGACAAGATTGTACGCAGTGTGTTTAAGGGTGCAAACTCGCCGCTGACAGGTGGGGAGATAAAGTACGCAGAACCAGTTTTTCTGATGTATCGCGGCGCACCGCAAAACAACTTCAAAATCATTTCGTCCGGCGATTTGTCCACTCCAGTGGCAAAACTCCAGTCGGATGTTGAAACTCTCAAAGCCTCATTTACCGACCCGTATGCGAAGCTGGCGAAAAAAATTATCGGCGATGGTACGACCGCGAATACCGGGCCTTTTGGTTCGATATCGTTCACGAATGGGGTAAGGACCACAGTTAAGCGTCGGCTGGTATTTACCTCAATCGGCTCGTCAGTCGGTGTTGGAGCGGGTTCTTCTGATGGTTCCAAATTTGCGCCTAACTCGCTGTTCGTCGAGGCCATGAAAGCGCAGTTAGCCGGGTACGGTAACTTTGAGTTTATCAATGATAACCAATGTATTCCCACTCAGGCGCTACAGCAGTTTTCTGCCCAACTTCATAACTCACCATACTTCACCAGCACAAACGAGAATGACTGGCCCGATTTTGTACTCATTATTGGCGGCATGAATGATGCGCCCGTCGGGAACTTTAACAACGGGCTAACGTTCCCTGCGCAAAAAGGAAAACTTGAAGCTCTTATCGATGAGTGTAAAGCCAAAGGCGCGGTAGTGATTGTTGCTACCAGCCCACACCACAACCCACTAAGCCCGTCTGTTACGGCTATGGACTTAGGCAGCCTGAACGTTTCATGGCCTGTCAGGACGTTCAACGTTGACACAAACTATACCTTTGATGCGGCAGCGCGAACCATCAATGGCGGGGCATTCTCCTACGGGACAGACAACGCCGCTACCAGCTGGGGCGGCCAGATTCTTCAGGTAGGTCATACGCTCCGTGTATTGAGTGGTGAAAACGCGGGGGACTACACAATCTCAGCCATTTCTGCCGACCGGAACACCATCACAGTAGCAGAATCTTTCCCGGCTTCTGGTCTCATAAAGACGACTATTCGTCATATCGGTCTTAACAGCCTACGCGAAGAGATTCTAGAGCCACCTCCGTCACGATCATTTATCGAGCGGGACTGGTCTGGAAGCAGAACCAAAACCGTAGGCGCTGCCCGATTCGGCATGGTGAACAGCATGTTCCGGTCTGTGGCAAGAGATAAAGCGGTATTCCTGATGGAATGTGAAATACCGTGGTTCCGGGATGGCGTTGAAGCGCATGGTTGGGCGGCGCTGTTCGACGGTACGAACTACAACCACCCGAATGACCTCGGCTATACCGTCAGTTACAAGGCTGGCGCAGATGCAGCGGCATTTAGTCTGTGCAAACTGATTTACGGCGAAAAATACTACTTACCTTCGTGAGGAATAATTATGGCTTTCAAATTATCATCACCCAAAACCGTTCAGATTCATTATCTCAGCGGGTATCTCTGCGATAAGCAAATCGAAATCGACCTGATTTATGCCGTCGAAAGCGTCCGGCAGGACGACGCTGGTGTGGTCAAGGCTTCGCTATCCGTGCGCTACGATGACCAGGCAAAAATCATGGTGGGAGATTACCCCGTTACGCTGGATACCACATCATCAAAATCCTGGGCTGAGCAGGCAGAAGCGCAAATTATGGAGCTGGAAGAGTTTTCTGGTTCAGTTGCTTCATAAAGCCGCCTGTAGAGAAAATTGATAGCCGCAGCCTCTTTGATCTGCCTCCTGAATGAAATTACTGTATGTATAAACAGTGTTTTAAGGAGGGCAGATCATGCTCCATCAATCAGACATCACACAAGCATTCCGTGAGTCGATCACGGTTAACCCGAAAGGCTATCGGTATCTACGCACAAGGGACTTCGTTTGCGCACTGCAGCGTAAAGGGATTCATTTCTCGGGGCGTGAAGCAAACCAATGGATAGAGCGATATCAAACATACTTCGTTGACAAGACGCCAGACGATTCGGAAAACCGGTTGTGGATGCTCAGAAACATGGGGATGGTGCTGTAACGCATGCGATCAGCGATATGAGGAGTGATGAGAGGAAGTTTTGAAATTACCAACAGGGGTGTTGCTCGAAACTTTCCCGTCGCCCATCCCGAATAAGATGGCAACGGTTTGATCTTGAAGGAATCAATTGGTAAGTGTTGGTAACTATATTTTGATGGTTTTATGAGGTTAAGCTATTGAAGCATATAGATAAAAACGAGATAGACCATAAACAGGAATCGTGTTCGGTCTCTTTTTATCTGAAACTTATCAAATCGTTACGCAATAAGACCGCAAATCATCCCGCATTTCGCGTTACGGTCTTTTCCCCTTATACCACAACAAAAAACGCCTTCACATTCTCTTTACAGAAAATCTGAGCCGGATTACGGGTCAGCCTCTGGCGATGACGCACCGCGCTTTTGGAGAGCAGGCCGTCATCTGAGCGGGATATTCAGGCGCCGAATATACGCCGGGATATGATTTTATGGCGAACTATTTGGCTGCTTATTGATAGCAAATAAAAGGGCGGGGTGAAGAAGGTGGCGTGATCAAAACAAGGCATTATTCAGGGGCGGTGAATGACGGATACAGCTGGGATTCAAGGTAGCTGACGAGGGCCCAAACTTCACCGCTGAAAATAAACCAAAGCGCAGCGAGCAAAATTATTATCACAATAACCAGAAGGGCAATTTCACTTTTACTCATAACTTCAATGACTACCCGAAAGGAAAACGATGAAGGTATGATAGTAACGAAACCACAGGATAAGATGCAAACGCCGTGATTTAAAAACGGCGTTTGTTTGATATGAACAGGTGTTAGTCCGTCAGAGTTGGGGAGTCAGCTGCGCGACCTGCGCGGTCAGTTCGTCCAGCAGCTGAAAACGGCGGCGGTATTCTGCCCGCTTTTTACTGGCTATCTCTTCCAGTGATTTTCTTTCCATCTGTAACGGTAAGCGCCAGCGCCAGGCGCCATCGGCTACGCCATCAATAGACTGCCAGAACTCATCATAGCTGGCGTGGAAATGGCGCCCCTTGCTGAGACGATAGCGCAGCGCGCGGAAAACGTGACCGTTATCGCTTACGCCATAAATGGCCTGAATGTGACTTCTTGCGGCCAGCGCCCAGATAAATTCGAGCAGCAGGCGTTTAGGAAACAGACCATAGCAGGCGCGGGTGGCGAGTTTGATGACTTCGTGCGGCACATCGCGTCGCGGCCCCTGCAGTCCGCCGATAACCAGCTGCCATTGCTCCTGCTGGCGCACGACGCTGAACGTGGCGCTGGCCAGCAGCGTCTGGTTGCCGTCGTGCAGCCACAATGTGGTTTCGCCTTCGCGCTCGGCTTTACCTGCGGAGGAGGCTGAGAGAGTGAAGCGGGCCTCATCTTTGCCCTGCAATTCCAGCAGGGTCGTCTCGTTGGCGGCGGTCATCGCGGCAGCCAGCTTCGCGCCTGACAGTGAGTCGATGAACTGATAGTGGCTGATAATCGCCTGGGCGCGCTGGCTGGCGTTTAACCCACGTCTCAGATACTGGCGGTGAACTTTACCCGGCAGGGTGACCTGTGCGGCAAGTAACTGATTAAAGTCAGGACGCCCGGAAAGATTATCCAGCATCGCGCGCGTTGGCGTATAAAATAAGGCCGTACGCAATAAAAATTTAAGCCGGTAATTACGCTTTTGCCAAATCGGAGCGGGAATAAGTCTGCCCATCACCAGATCGGCAATAAGATGGGTGCGTGGCTGTTGTGCGAAGGCGGAGTGCAGGCTATTGTCCGTCACGATAAAATACCTCGTTGTTATTTAGCCTCTATTTTAAGGGTCCGGTGAGGTGAGATTAATATCCTGGCGGACTATATTTCTGTTTCGTTTATATTTGATTGAGGTGGGGATCTTCGGGAGAGCCGGGGAGCGAATTAACTATAATTGCATCAGGAGGACAAAATATGTATCAACGCATCGATGGTTCGGCCTGGCGCAATATCTGGCTGATTGGCGATCTGCACGGCTGCTTTGCCTTATTGATGAGCCAGTTGCGGCATATAAAATTCGACCCTTACCAGGATCTTCTCGTTTCCGTGGGCGATTTGATCGATCGCGGGCCGCAAAGCGCGAAATGTCTCGCGCTTCTCGACTGCCGCTGGTTCTGTGCGGTGCGCGGTAATCATGAACAGATGGCGCTGGATGCGCAGGAGAGCGGGGTGCAGACGCTATGGGCCATGAACGGAGGCCACTGGTATCAGGAGAGCACGCGCAGCGAACGGCGACACATTGACGAACATCTCAGGAGCTGTCGCCAGCTGCCGCTGATCGTGGAACTCAGCGCCGGATCGCAGCGTCATATTGTGGCCCACGCCGATTACCCGGCGGCGACCTATCGTTGGCAGCAGCCGGTCGACGAACAACAGGTGCTCTGGAGCCGACAACGGCTGATGGATCATCTGGCTGGTCGACATGGCGCGATAGGTGGAGCGGACCACTTCTGGTTTGGCCACACGCCGTTGAAGCAACGCTATGATAGCGATAATCAACATTATATTGATACGGGGGCGGTATTCGGCGGTACGCTGACTCTGGTACAGCTGCAATCAACGGTTTAAAAATCGCTGTATTCGCGGGCAGGCTGCCAGAAACTATCAATAAAATCCTCAACCGGAAAACAGCCGCCATGGCGTATCCGCTGATCGTCCATCGCGACAAGGCACCGTTGTTCATTATCGTAAACGTCGACGACAATATCTTCGCAACCACCGTCCAGATAACAAATAAACAAAACTAAGGCGAACATCGTGGCCCCATGTTTGGGTTTGTTATCAGTATAGGGTAGCCCATAAACGGCGGGAATAAATAACCCGTCTCAGGCGACGGGTTCTTTTTGAATCAGGCAACGCGCATGACCCAGGCATCGGATTGTTGATCGTAGTGCTTACGGTAGAGGACGGAATGTTGGCCATCAAGAATGGCAGGGACGCTGGTTTCCGCATCCCAGCCATCCAGCTGCATGCAGAGGTCCGGATCGGATTTGCAAGGAATACTTAACGTTCGCTCTCCCTGCTGTTCGCCGTGCAGCTCGGCATCATCTATCTCAAATGCGCCGATTCGAATGTTGGTTTTACGCATAAATTCACCCCGTTGTTGCGCTGAGTTGTGGTACGACCAGTCGGGCCGACATTTTTCAGCGTAGACAACGGGGGACAAACCGCCAGTAAAAAAATGCGGTTTTTTTGCACTCTATCACGCCTTGCCGGCAAAAAGTTTACCGTCGCGAACCAGCTCTCGCGGATAGCTGTTTTTCAAACGGGAGCCGACTTTTTTCGCCAGCCCCAGGGGCGCCCCCTGGAACGTGACGATGACTTCATCCTGCTGCGGCGGCGTTTGCGGATAGATGTCGCGGCCGCGATACCACTCTTGCGCTTCATCCGGTGTCAGTTCAAAAGGGGCATCCGGCGCGGCGAGCGCAATGACCGCTTCGTACTGCCAGCGATAGCCTTTGTTATGGGTTTCCGCCAGGCGAATGCCAATCCGCGAAAAACGGACCTGGCCTATCAATGATTCCAGCGCTTTCGGGAACAGCCAAATCTCTTTATCACGCTGCCACAGCGTATGACCGTCATCCCAGCGCAGTCCGATGGCGGCGGCAGCGGCGGAAATCGCTGCTGCCTCACGGCTTTTAAGCGCTGAGAAAGGAAATTTTCCGACTTTGTAACCCGGCGCCGGTAGCGCTTCGATCGCCGCGGTTTTCTTGAGGCGGGCAACAAAAAAGCCTTCGCAGTCAAAAATCTGCGGAAAGACGTGGAGAAATCCCTCTGCGGTTAAGGCATCCGTCGCCTGCGGGAACAGCGCCCCGAGCGCTAGCACCTCGACCGCCTGCGGATAGCGGGCCAACAGCCACTGCACGACCTCTTCGTTCTCTTCCCGGTTGAGGGTACAGGTTGAGTACACCAGCGTGCCGCCGGGGCGCAGCGCGTGAAATGCGCTATCGATCAGCTCCCGCTGGGTTTCGGCGATCTGCTGATTACTCTCCGGCGACCAGTTTTTCAACGCATCGGGATCTTTGCGCACCACCCCTTCGCCGGAGCAGGGCGCATCCAGCAGGATGGCATCAAAGCACTCCGGCAGCGCGGCGCCAAACACCCGGCCATCGAAGTGGGTCAAGGCAACGTTGCTGATGCCGCAGCGGCTGATATTGGCATGCAGCACTTTAACCCGGCTGGCGGAAAACTCATTGGCGAGGATCCCGCCTTCATTTCCCATGCGCGCGGCGATCTGCGTGGTTTTTGAGCCCGGCGCGGCGGCCACATCCATGACCCGCTGCGGCATGTCGCCATCGGCAAACAGCGCGGCAACCGGCAGCATCGAGCTGGCTTCCTGAATATAAAACAGGCCGCTGAGATGTTCGGCGGTGCTGCCCAGCGGCAGGGCGTCCTCATCATCGCGTTCGATCCAAAAGCCCTCTTCGCACCACGGGATCGGCGTCAGCTGCCAGCCATAGGGCGCTACCCGCTGCACAAAGTCGGTGACGGAAATTTTCAGCGTATTCACGCGCAGGCTGCGGCGCAACGGGCGCTGACAGGCGGCGATAAACGCCTCGAACGAGAGATGCGTAGGCATCGCGTCACGCATTTGAGCAAGGAATTGGTCAGGAAAATAGACTGCGTTTTGAGCCACGGGTGCGCACCACAAGAAAAAAGGGTGCGCAGTTTATCATAAACGCTCCGGCGGGGGACACCGGAGCGTTTTGCTTACTGTGGCAGGGCTGTGCCCCATTCACGCCACTCTTTTGGTTCGTTTTCCAGCAGCAGGAAGTGTTTGCCATCCTGCGCCTTCGGTGCCAGCGGCGTGCCCGGGGGGGTGGCGAAGGAGATGCCGCCGCGAATGAACTGGTTAAAGGTCCCGGTTTTCACGACGCCGCCAATCAGGCCAAAGTCGAGGTTATAGCCGGAAGAGAGCCAGAAGACCGAATTGTTACGCACCAGATACTGATAGCGTTTGCTGATCCGCAATTTGACCATCACGCGATCCGACATCGAGCCCAGCGTCAGCCCGGTGACCGTACCGACTTCCAGTCCGCGGAACAGTACCGGCGTCCCGATATCCAGCGACCCGGCTTCCGGCACTTCAACCACGATGCTCAGACCGTCAATATAGCGGGAGTCGCTAATGGTCGTTTCCTGAATTTCGAAATCACGGCGTGGCGTGCCGCGACCAGGTTCAACATTGATATAGGGCTGGAAAATGGTATCCAGGTGTTCGACGCCCGCCGCAGAAATCTGCGGGGTGATCACCGAGAAGCGTGTCCCGCCGCGGGTGAAGGTGTCGACGTACTCCGGATAGAGAACCGCTTTCGCCTGAACTTCGTTTTTCGCGGTAATCAAATTCAGGGACTGGATCTGGCCGATATTAATGCCCAGATAGCGGATCGGCATTCCTGCGGAAATTTTACCTGCATCAAAGGCATGCAGCGTAATCTGGCCACCGACCGCCCGCGCGGCGGTTTCGGAAGCGTAGAGAATACGTTTGTTGCCCATTCGCGCGCCGGCGCTGCTACCGCTGAGATCGTCGAAGCTAATCGCGCCTTTCAGGGCCCGCGACAGCGGTGACGCCTGCACCGTCAGACCATTGCCATCGAGCTGGACTTTGGCGCCCCCCTCGGCCCAGAAGACGCTATTGTTGGTCAACAGATGGCGATATTCCGGCTTGATATGCAGATCGATATCAAAGGCATTGCGGCGGGGTTTAACCGAAATGATCTCGCCGACGGCAAACTTACGGTACAGCACCACCGAGCCTTCCTGCACATCCGGCAGGGTTTCAGCCGTCAGGCTGAGGGTGGTGGTGGGCACTTCGCTAAGGCTGTTTTCTTCCGCCTTCTCCATATTGGCATACAGCGGATAGCTGGCCTGGATGGCCCCTTTCTCGCCAGGGATAATGCGAATACCGCCTTCGACCCACTCGCTGGCGCTGGCGCCCAGCACTTTAATGCCATCAAAACCCACCTTCACATCAAAGCGGCTGTTAACGACAAATTTACTGTCGCCGCGCACCAGGTCGCGATACTCAGGAGTAATGGCCACCTGGAACGTGACGCCTTTAGCGGTCAGCTTGCGCTCCAGAACCTGGCCTACTTTCACGCCGTGCAGCACCAGCGGCTGCCCGGCATCAATACCGTAACTCTCCGCCGCCGTGAGCGTGAGGGTAGCCACATCCGGTTCTTCGAGCAGGGATTTATCGGCCGGAAGCACCACAAAGTGATTCCGCGTCTCTCCCTCTCCAGGCACCAGTTCGAAGGTATTCCCGGTCAGCAGGGCGCTGAGGCTGGGGTTATCCAGCGAGATTTTCGGCTTTTTCATCTGGATAAGCGTCTTCTCCCTGAGCAGGGTGACAACGCTTGGATCAACCGTCATCTCACCGGTCACTTTACTGCCGGGATTAAGGTTGAGTTTGGTCAGTTGCCCGACTTCCAGCCCCTGATACATGAGCGGAGTGGAGCCGGCTTTCAGACCTTCGCCGTCAGGCAACTCCAGAGTGACCAGGACCCCGCGCTGGCTGTGAGCCAAATCTTCGTACAGACCAAACTCATCGTTTTGTTGCGCGGCCTGGGAATCGGCAGGAGAGTCAAAGGCAATGGCGCCGTTAACCAGCGCGGACAGGCTTTCGAGCTGGACCTTCGCGCCGCTGAGGCCGACATCGGCCTTAACGCCTGACACATTCCAGAAGCGGCTGCCTTTTTTCACCAGGTTCGTAAAGCGGCGTTCGATCAGCACATCGATAGTGACGCCCTGGTTGTTATCATTGAGCGCAAAATCGTAAACCCGGCCCACCGGAATCTTGCGGAAGTAGACCAGCGAACCGCTGGTGAGCGAACCGAGGTCCGGCGCCTGCAGATGAATCATCAGCTCGCCGTTGTTGATATGGTATTTCGGCTGGGTATCGAGGGCGACGAAATGGTCCTCCGGGTCGCCCTGGCCCGGCATCATACCGATATAGTTACCGCCAACCAGCGCATCAAGTCCGGATACCCCGGCCAGCGAGGCTTTCGGCGTAACCAGCCAGAACTGGGTATCCTTGCGCAGAGCCTCTTTCATATCGCCTTTCACGCTGGCAGAGACTTCAATTTTGCTCAGATCTTTGCTCAGCGAGATATTCTCGACGGTGCCCACCTCGACCCCCTGGTAGCGGATAGGCGTGCGCCCCGGGACAATCCCGTTGGCCGACTGGAAGTCGATGGTGATGGTCGTTCCGCGATCGTTATAGCTGGTCCAGATCAGCCAGATGGCGATCAACAGGGCTATTACCGGCAGCAGCCAGAATGGCGAGATGCGACGTTTGGTTTTAATTCTGGCTTCAGTCGGTGAAGCGGGCGTTTCCTGACTCATGTGCGTCCCAAAGTAAGCGGCTGTCCAGCCATTCAACAGCAAGGATAGTTAATATTACCGCGGCGCCGAAATATACCGCAGCAGGCCCCATCGTGAAAGCGAGGAGTTGGTCGCGATTAATCAGTGACATGGTTAATGAGATAACAAAAAGATCCAACATGGACCAACGGCCGATCCAGGTAATCAGCCGCAGCAGGATGATGCGGGTACGCAGCCCCTGTTCGCACTTGAATTGTATGCTTACTAACAGCGTAAACAACACAATAACTTTGGTAAATGGCACCAGGATACTGGCGATAAACACCACGCCAGCAATCGCCACATTGCTATTGGCCAACGACATGATCCCCGACAGAATCGTGTCATCCTGGCGCGCGCCGTTGACGTAAATAATCGAGATCGGCAGCAGGTTAGCGGGCAGCAGGAAGACCATCGAAGCAATCAGCCCGGCCCAGCTCCGCTGCAGGCTTTGCGGCCGTCGATGGTGGAGCGGCGTATGGCAACGTCGGCAGCGTCCGCGGGGATCGCGAAAGCCGGTGTAATGACAGCCGGTGCAAACCTGTAGCGCCGGGTCGGCCCGAAACGCGGGTCGCTGGGGATAAAATCGCTCCCACAACTCTTCGACGTTCATATGAATGATAGTCAGAATGCTCAGCAGGGTGAGCGAGATAAAGGCCACAAGCCCGACGCCCGGTTGCAGGAAGGCGTAATCCTGCACTTTGATAGAGGCCACACCGATACCGACCAGATAGATATCCAGCATCACCCACTCTTTGAGCTTCTCCAGCATCAGCAGCACCGGGCGTAAATTCATGCCCAGAACGTTTCCCAGCCAGAGATAGGAGATAGAGATGACCAGCAGCGCCGGCGCGCCAATCGCGCAAAACAGCACCATCGCGGCAGTGAGCGGATCGCCCTGACCGGTCATTTGCCAGATCCCCTGAATCACGTTGGCATCGATACGTACGCCGAGCAGATGCAGACGCAACAGCGGCTCGGTCCAGGCGAAGGGCATCAGGAGTATCATGGTAATGGCCATACAGCCCAGCCGCGTCAGAGACCAGTCACGGCCATCGCGCACTTTCGCATTGCAGCGGGGGCACCAGGCGCTTTGATGACGCTTCAGCACCGGCAAACGAAAAAGAACGTCACACTGCGGACAGCGGTGATAATGCGCCTGCGGCAGCGAACTGCTTATCGCATGCACGACCATCTTTTTTGCCGGTGTTATCGGTTGTGTTTTTAGTGGCATTTATTACGTACAGGTATGAATGTATCTCACTATATTAACCCAGGAATGAATTCATCTTGAGCCTGAACGCATTTAATGCTTATTTTATTAGGCAATGCGTATTTTGCTGTAAGACAACTAAGTGACTGGATAATGAACAAAACAGAATTTTACGCGGACTTGAACCGTGATTTTCAGGCATTAATGGCAGGCGAGACCAGTTTTCTGGCCATGATCTCTAATACCAGCGCGCTGTTGTTTGAGCGTCTGAGCGAGGTCAACTGGGCAGGTTTCTATCTGCTTGAAGGGGAGACGCTGGTTTTAGGACCATTCCAGGGCAAACTGGCCTGCGTACGGATTCCGGTCGGGCGGGGCGTTTGCGGCACGGCCGTGGCGCAAAATCGCGTCCAGCGGGTAGATGATGTCCATGCCTTCGCGGGACATATCGCATGTGATGCCGCCAGCAATTCGGAAATCGTCTTTCCGCTGCAGGTTAACAATCAGATTATTGGCGTTCTGGATATCGACAGCACCGCCGCGTCCCGCTTCACCGCTGAGGATGAACAGGGGCTGGCTGAGCTGGTCGCGCATCTGGAAAAACTCATTTCTGCGACTGACTATCAAAAAATATTCGCCCACGTCGCAGGATAATCAACGGATAACGTAGCATTTAGCGATGGCGTCATTATAATGACGCCTGTTCATGCCTGCGGCTTGTTGGCTACGTCCGTTGTAATCAGGAAATTTCATGGAAAATCAACCTAAGTTGAATAGCAGTAAAGAAGTTATCGCGTTTCTGGCCGAACGTTTCCCTCAGTGCTTCAGCGCTGAAGGCGAAGCTCGCCCCCTGAAAGTCGGTATTTTTCAGGATCTCGTGGAGCGTGTTGGGGGGGAGATGAATCTCAGCAAAACCCAACTTCGTGCCGCTTTACGTCTTTATACTTCGAGCTGGCGCTATCTGTACGGCGTTAAGCCTGGCGCAGTCCGCGTTGACCTTGACGGCAACCCGTGCGGCGAACTGGAAGAGCAGCATGTTGCTCACGCTCGTCAGCAGCTCGAAGAAGCAAAAGCTCGCGTTCAGGCGCAGCGCGCAAGCCAGCAGGCGAAAAAACGCGAAGCCGCCGCGGCTGCGGGGCAGCAGGAAGACGGTGCTCGTCGTGAGCGCAAGCCGCGTCCTCAGGTTCGTCGCAAAGAAGGCACCGAACAGCGTAAGCCGCGTCCAGCCGTTGCGAAAGCACCGCGTGAAGAGCGTCATACCCCTGTATCAGATCTGACTGCGTTAAGCGTTGGCCAGGCTCTGAAGGTGAAAGCAGGCAACAACGCCATGGACGCCACCGTTCTGGAAATCACCAAAGATGGCGTTCGTGTACAGCTGACTTCTGGTATGTCAATGATTGTACGCGCAGAACACCTGGTGTTCTGAAACGGAGGCCGGGCCAGGCATGAACAAATTCTTTAAGCTCACCGCGTTTGCGGGCCTGCTGGCAATAGCAGGCCATGCGTTCGCCGTGGACGATATCACTCGAGTTGACCAAATCCCCGTGCTGAAAGAAGAGCCGCAGCACGCGACGGTGAGCGAGCGCGTAACCTCGCGCTTTACCCGTTCTCACTATCGGCAATTTGATCTCGACGACGCCTTCTCGGCAAAAATTTTCGACCGCTATCTGAATCTGCTGGACTACAGCCACAACGTGCTGTTGGCCAGTGATGTTGCTCAGTTCTCGGCGAAGAAGAATCAAATCGGCGATGAGCTGCGTACGGGAAAGCTGGACGTTTTTTACGACCTGTATAACCTGGCGCAGAAGCGTCGTTTTGAGCGCTATCAGTATGCATTAAAGGTGCTGGAACGTCCGATGGACTTTACCGGCAACGACAACTTTAACCTTGACCGCAGCAAAGCCCCCTGGCCGAAAGACGAAGCCGAGCTCAACGCGCTGTGGGACGCCAAGGTTAAGTTTGACCAGCTGAGCCTGAAGCTCACTGGCAAAGATGATAAAGAAATTCGCGATACCTTAACGCGTCGCTACAAATTCGCCATTCGTCGTCTGGCGCAGTCCAACAGCGAAGACGTGTTCTCGCTGGCGATGACCGCTTTCGCTCGCGAGATCGACCCGCACACCAACTATCTCTCCCCGCGCAATACCGAACAGTTCAATACCGAAATGAGCCTGTCGCTTGAAGGTATCGGCGCGGTACTGCAAATGGATGACGACTATACGGTCATCAATTCGCTGGTTGCCGGCGGTCCGGCGGCGAAGAGTAAATCGATCGCCGTCGGCGATCGTATTGTCGGCGTCGGCCAGACGGGTAAAGGTATGGTTGACGTCATCGGCTGGCGTCTGGATGACGTTGTCGCGCTGATTAAAGGGCCGAAGGGCAGCAAAGTGCGTCTCGAAATTCTGCCTGCCGGTAAGGGTGCCAAAACCCGTATCGTCACGCTGACCCGAGAGCGCATTCGTCTTGAAGACCGCGCGGTGAAAATGTCGGTGAAAACCGTCGGCAAACAGAAAGTCGGCGTGCTGGATATCCCGGGCTTCTACGTTGGCCTGACGGATGACGTCAAGGTGCAGCTGCAGAAGCTGGAGAAACAAAACGTCAGCAGCATTGTTATCGATCTGCGCGGTAACGGTGGCGGGGCGCTGACCGAAGCCGTTTCGCTTTCTGGCCTGTTTATTCCATCCGGCCCGGTTGTCCAGGTTCGCGACAACAACGGCAAGGTGCGTGAAGACAGCGATACCGATGGCGTGGTGTACTACAAAGGCCCGCTGGTGGTGCTGGTCGATCGTTTCAGCGCCTCGGCGTCTGAAATTTTCGCCGCTGCGATGCAGGATTATGGCCGCGCGCTGATCGTCGGGGAGCCGACCTTCGGTAAAGGGACCGTCCAGCAGTACCGTTCGCTGAACCGTATCTACGATCAGATGCTGCGCCCTGACTGGCCGGCGCTGGGTTCCGTACAGTACACCATCCAGAAATTCTATCGCATCAACGGCGGTAGTACTCAGCGCAAGGGCGTCACGCCGGACATCATGATGCCGACCGGTAGCGAAGAGCGTGAGACCGGCGAGCAGTATGAAGATAACGCGCTGCCGTGGGATAGCGTCAATGCGGCGACCTACGTGAAATCTGGTGATTTACAGCCGTTTAATCCGCAGTTGCTGAAGCTGCACGAGGCGCGGATCGCCAAAGATCCTGAGTTCCAGTACATCATGAAGGACATCGCTCGCTATAACGCAATGAAAGATAAGCGTTATATTGTTTCTCTCAACTACGCTCAGCGTGAGAAAGAGAACGAAGAAGACGATGCGACGCGCCTGGCACGGATTAACGACCGCCTGAAACGCGAAGGTAAGCCGCTGCTGAAGAAACTGGACGATCTGCCGAAGGACTACCAGGAGCCGGATCCGTATCTTGATGAGACGGTCCGCATTGCGGTCGACCTCGCGCATCTTGAGAAAGAGATGCCCGCGGTAGAACCGCCGGTCAGCAAATAAGCACCCAACGGGCACAATCATTGTGCCCGTTTTTCTTTCCGTCACCCGCCAGAACGACCTCTCTGATACATACAAAATGTCAACAACTTATGTGGATGTCAGTTCGATGTGACAAAATGTAAAGTTGTGTTTTTCTCGTGACTTAGCGGGGCCTGATCGTTGAAAATTAACGTTCTACCCATACGATATGGGTAATCGCATAGTGCGTTTTGTTAAATCGAGGTTAAAAGAAAATTATGATGCGAATCGCGCTTTTCCTGTTGACCAACCTGGCAGTGATGGTGGTATTCGGGCTGGTGTTAAGCCTGACGGGAATTCAGTCAAGCAGCATGACCGGGTTACTGATCATGGCGCTGCTTTTTGGTTTTGGTGGTTCGATCGTTTCGCTGATGATGTCGAAATGGATGGCGCTGAAATCCGTAGGTGGGGAAGTCATTGAGCAGCCGCGCAATGAAACAGAACGCTGGCTGATGAACACCGTCGCGCAGCAGGCGCAGCAGGCGGGTATCGGCATGCCGCAGGTTGCTATCTACCACGCGCCGGATATCAACGCGTTTGCCACCGGCGCACGCCGCGATGCTTCTCTGGTCGCCGTAAGCACCGGGCTGTTGCAAAACATGAGTCGTGACGAAGCTGAAGCGGTCATCGCCCACGAAATCAGCCACATCGCCAACGGCGACATGGTCACGATGACGCTGATTCAGGGGGTAGTGAACACCTTCGTTATCTTTATCTCGCGTGTTATCGCGCAGATTGCCGCCGGCTTTTTGGGCGGAAACCGGGATGACAGTGAAAGCAGCAATGGCAACCCGCTGATTTACTTTGCCGTAGCGACCGTGCTGGAACTGGTGTTCGGTATTCTGGCCAGCATTATTACCATGTGGTTCTCGCGCTACCGTGAATTCCACGCCGATGCCGGGTCTGCCAGACTGGTTGGCCGTGAGAAAATGATTGCCGCGCTGCAGCGCCTGAAAACCAGCTATGAGCCGCAGGAAGCCAGCAGCATGATGGCGTTCTGCATTAACGGCAAGGCGAAGTCGATGAGTGAACTGTTCATGACGCACCCGCCGCTGGATAAACGTATTGAAGCGCTGCGCAGCGGTGAATACCTGAAGTAACGTGTGGCAGAGTAGATAAAAAATCCGCGACCTTCGGGCAGCGGATTTTTTTATGGCCGCAGCCTGGCGAGAGCGGCTACTGTCCCGGTCGAGGCTGAGTCACGCGGAGCCCGCTGACGGCGGCGGCAATCACCGCCAGTCCACCGGCCAGCAGCAGCGCGCTGTGGGTGCCGCTGTTGCCCTGCAGGTTAAGCAGCAGGGCAACCAGCGCCGCGCCGGTACTTTGACCGAGCAGACGCGCGGTCCCCAGCATTCCGCTGGCACCGCCGCTGCGATGGCCCGGGGCGGAAGAGATGATGGTATGGTTGTTCGGCGACTGGAACAGGCCAAAACCCGCGCCGCACAGCGCCATGCGCCAGATAATATCCAGATCGGAGGGCGACGCGGGCAACAGCGCGAGGCCAAACAGACCGCAGGCCATCACCAGCAGGCCGATGGCCCCCAGTAATCCCGCGTGTACTTTCTCAATCATATAACCCGCCAGCGGCGCCATCACCATAGTAGCCAGAGGCCATGGCGTCAGCAGCAAGCCGGTTTCGACTTCGCTGCGGCCCATCATCGATTGCAGGAAGAAGGGCAGAGAAACCAGCGCCAGCATTTGCGCGCAGAATGAGCAAATGGAGGTGCAGATAGAAAGGGAAAACAGCGGGATGCGCAGCAGATCAATCGGCAACAGCGGGACCGGCATCTGCAGCTGGCGGCGCACAAAGAAAAAACCGATGACCAGCATCGCGACCACTTCCGCAAGCACGACCCGTCCCGACTGGCCCTGGGCAAAACCGCCGAGAGCGGTGATCAACAGGCCAAACGTCAGCGCATTCATGATGGCGCTGGGGAGATCGAAGCGAGTGATTTTACTCCGGCCAACGTTCGCCGGCAGGTAACGCAGGGCGAGGATAAGCGACACAATCCCGAGTGGGATATTAATAAAAAACAGCCATTGCCAGGAGGCGACCGAGAGAATCGCCGCCGCAATGGTGGGACCGGCGGCTGATGAAACTGCCACCACAAAGGAGTTAATCCCCATGCCGCGCCCCAGAAAACGCTGTGGGAAAATCAGCCGGATCAGCGCCGTATTGACGCTCATCAGCGCGGCGCCGCCAAGGCCCTGCGCGACGCGGGCCAGCGTCAGCATCTGTAGACTATGGGAAAGCGCGCAGGCGAGCGAAGTGAGAGTAAACAGCGCAAGGCCGATTTTATAAATACGTCGATAGCCGAACATATCACCGAGAAAAGAGAGCGGCAGAAGGGCAATGACGATGGCTATCTGGTAGGCGTTGACAATCCAGATTGACGCCGCCGGTGAAGCGTTTAAATCGGTGGCGATAGTCGGCAGAGCCACGTTGGCTATTGCGCCGTCGAGCACCGCCATGGCCAGCCCTAAAACGATGGTCAGCATTGCGCCGTAGCGCTGCGGCAAAGGCAGGCCATCGGAAATATTTTTATCCATGTTGAATATGCTTCTTGATGGTAATTATTCTCTGAGTAATGATTTTAGCATTGATTATTCAGCTGTATGTCGCAGATTTGTAACGAATGAGCAGAAGAACGATTGCGAGGGGCGCGATGCGAATTTATAATAAAAACCGGTTCTGATTTTTATAAAACAGTTACGATGAGGTGATAAATGGCAGTTGCAGATTTGGATAAACAGCCAGATTCTGTCTCTTCGGTATTGAAGGTTTTTGGCATTCTGCAGGCGCTTGGCGAAGAGCGTGAAATTGGCATTACCGAACTGTCCCAGCGCGTCATGATGTCAAAAAGCACCGTTTATCGCTTTTTGCAAACCATGAAATCGCTGGGCTATGTGGCGCAGGAAGGCGAATCTGAGAAATACTCGCTGACGCTCAAGCTGTTCGAACTGGGCGCGCGTGCGCTACAGAATGTCGATCTGGTCCGCAGCGCCGACATCCAGATGCGCGAGCTTTCGCGGCTGACCAAAGAGACGATCCACCTGGGGGCGCTGGATGAAGACAGCATCGTCTATATCCACAAAATCGACTCCATGTACAACCTGCGGATGTACTCACGCATTGGCCGCCGTAACCCGCTGTACAGCACCGCTATTGGTAAGGTGCTGCTGGCGTGGCGCGATCGCGCTGAAGTTGAGCAGATTCTTGAAGGCGTGGAATACAAACGTAGCACCGAGAGGACCATTACCAGTACGCAAGCGCTGCTGGGCGTTCTGGATCAGGTTCGTCAGCAGGGCTACGGCGAAGATAATGAAGAGCAGGAAGAAGGGCTGCGCTGCATCGGCGTACCGGTTTTCGACCGCTTTGGCGTAGTGATTGCGGGCCTGAGCATCTCCTTCCCGACGCTGCGTTTCTCCGAAGAGCGTCTGAGTGAATACGTGGCAATGTTGCACACGGCGGCGCGTAAGATTTCTGAGCAGATGGGGTATAACGACTATCCATTCTGACCGAATGGCGGTCTGGTCGGTTGAGCGACAGCGGGGATGCGTTTCCCGCTATCGCGTTTATGCATCAACCTTTATCGATAACGGTTTCGCTTTTACGTAAAATCGGGCAGTCGGTAACACCGATAATACCGCTATCAGAATGAACATATTGTGCGGTACTGGTGCCGCGAGCCGTCAGATATTTACACTGAAGCCCCAGCCCCGCAGCGTTCTCATTGCTGCCAATCAGAATGCCATAGCCGCTCAATAATATCCCAATCCATACAATAGCCAGTACGACAATGGAACGAATGATTAATCGCATTGTTGCCTCATAGTTTGCGTTATCCCTGAGTTTATTTTGCCAGCTACACGTCTTGAAACAAGTCTATGATTCCTAAACTTGTCTTTCGTATTACAGTTAGCCACGGTTTAAGATGCTCATGTTATCCTGGAACCATCTGATACTGATGCGGAGAATGGAGTGAAAAAATTACGCTGGGTTTTGCTGATAGTCATCATAGCGGGCTGTTTGTTGCTGTGGACTCAGATGCTTAACGTAATGTGCGATCAAGATGTACAGTTTTTCAGCGGCATCTGCACAATCAACAAGTTTATCCCCTGGTAAGACATTTTTCTGACGACCGATTTCCTTCTGCTGCGCGAGTGGTAGAATGTACGCCTTCTCTTTGAGGTGGTGAAATGAGTGAGTTACTGAATCCTGGGTTCTTAAATCTGGCATCGCTGGCACTGTCCGTCGTGCTGCTGCTTGTCGGTTTGTTGTTATGGTTTTTTGTTAATCGCGCAAGCTCGCGCACCAACGCGCAGATTGAACTGCTGCAGGCGTTACTGGACCAGCAAAAGCGGCAAAATGCGCTGCTGCGCCGTCTCTGTGAAGCCAATGAGCCTGAGAAAGAAGAGGTTACTAAGACTTCGGCGGGAGAGAAAGACGATGACGACTTTATCCGTCTCGTCGCCGAACGGTAACTGACTGACAGGTGTGCACCGCCTCGGTGTGCACCTGGATCAATGGGGCTCTATAACTTTTTCTTATCCTTTCCGATCGTTTTGTTACACTTCCTCGCACGCTGAATGTGTCCCTGCTCCCAATTCTGGCTATTGACGCCATTGATTTTTTAGTTATTCAAATTAAATAATAACAATCTGTTTTAATTGTCTGATGAAAAAATATCGTCATGAATGCTTCATGTTTGAATTGTAATATAAATAATATTTATAACGTAATCGTGTGACAATTTTATATCTCTACCTCCGCAGAATTTAAGCGAAATTTCGACTATAGATATGACCTTTTATACGCATCATTATGCACCGGCCCTGACCCTGGCTGCTGAAATGCGCTGGCAGAATAGCCCGTTGTCTGGACGAAGCGAAGTTGTTGAGCTAGGGTAAAAAAAGTTGCAACCATAGGGTTGGCGATAGAGCGAATCCCGTGGCAGCGGCAAGGGTAGCCCTCGGCGGTAAAGACGCATAAATGTGCAGGTGATCAAATGATTCCCTTATAATTTGTGCGAAGGATCGAGACACGTTTAAAAATGGCTTGCCATTATTTACGTTGTATGTGATAACACCTTTCGGGTTAAACGAGGTACAGTTCTGTTTATGTGTGGCATTTTCAGTAAAGAAGTCCTGAGTAAACACGTTGTCGTTGAATACCGCTTCTCTGCCGAACCTTATATTAGTGCCTCATGCAGTAACGTGTCAGTTTTATCTATGTAAGCGCCTGTGGGCGAAGAAAACAGTCTAAGGAATTTTGCAAATGGCAAAGATTAAAGGTCAAGTTAAGTGGTTCAACGAGTCTAAAGGTTTTGGTTTCATTACTCCGGCTGATGGCAGCAAAGACGTGTTCGTACACTTCTCCGCTATCCAGGGTAATGGCTTCAAAACTCTGGCTGAAGGCCAGAACGTTGAGTTCGAAATTCAGGACGGCCAGAAAGGTCCGGCTGCAGTTAACGTTACTGCTATCTGATTCAAGACCACTCATCTTGTAAGAAAAGCCTCGCCTCTGCGGGGCTTTTTAGTCTTTATTGCAAAATATGTCCATTTTTCCCCTTCCGTCGCGCTTTGTTGCAAAACAACATCCTTATTCGCATAGTTTCGCATTCTGTTGTGCCGATTTTCTGTTAAATCAGAGGGTTGCAATATAATGCTGGAGCTACGGTGCTAAAGTACAAAAATAAGTCAGTTGCTCATTTCACCCCTCTTCGTTTTGGGCTGTTGTGCGTGGCGATTCTCGGTTGTCTCGGAATACTGTTGGGGCGGGTGGCCTGGCTACAAATAATTTCTCCAGATAACCTTGTCAAACAAGAAGATATGCGCTCGTTGCGCGAAGAACCCATCGATGTGCAGCGTGGAACCATCAGCGATCGTGAGAACCGCCCGCTGGCGGTTAGCGTGCCGGTGAGCGCCATCTGGGCCGACCCGCAAACCATTATGCAAAAGGGCGGCGTCGGCTATGGCCCGCGCTGGCAGGGGATGGCGGAGGCGCTGCACCTCAATCTGAGCGATCTGGCCAAACGCGTTGAGAGCCATCCGCATATGCGGTTTATCTATCTGGCCCGCCAGGTTAACCCGGAACAGGCCGAATGGATCGACAAGCTGCACCTGCCGGGGATTAACCTGCGTGATGAGTCGCGCCGCTTTTACCCTGCCGGGCACGTGGCGGCTAACCTGTTGGGATTTACCAATATCGATAACCAGGGCATTGAAGGGATTGAAAAAAGCTTTAATGCTCAGCTCACCGGAAAGCCGGGGCGCCGGCTGGTGCGTAAAGATCGTCATGGTCACGTGATCGAAAATATCACCGAGATGCCGGCAGTGCCTGCGCATAATATTCAGCTGAGTATCGACGAGCGCCTGCAGACGGTCACCGAAGATGCGCTGGATAACGCCGTAAACTGGAATAAGGCGGAATCGGGGGCGGCGGTACTGGT
The DNA here is from genome assembly GCF_009825425.1 of Klebsiella sp. Lac1. NCBI lineage: Bacteria > Pseudomonadati > Pseudomonadota > Gammaproteobacteria > Enterobacterales > Enterobacteriaceae > Klebsiella > Klebsiella sp. Lac1. Next base: position 2,340,744 of record NZ_VJZJ01000001.1, on the reverse strand, counting down.
TAAGATTGATACCGGCGAGATCATGGCGATGGCCAGCTATCCGGACTTCAATCCCAATAACCGTGACGACGCCAAACTGGATGATTTTCGCAACCGCGCCATCAGCGATACCTTTGAGCCGGGCTCGACGGTCAAACCGCTGGTGGTGATGACGGCGCTACAGCAGGGGATTGTGCAGCCGGACAGCGTAGTGGATACCCACCCCTTTGTGCTTGATGGTCACCGTATTCGCGATGTTGGCTATTATCCCGAACTGTCGTTGACCGGTATTTTGCAAAAATCCAGCGATATCGGCGTGTCGCATCTGTCGCTGGCTATGCCCGTGCAACACCTGATCGATACCTATAAAGCGTTTGGCTTTGGCGACCCGACCGGGCTGGGGCTGACCGGCGAAAGCGCCGGGCTGATGCCGCAACGGCGCTATTGGGGCCAGCTGGACCGCGCGACCTTTTCCTTCGGCTATGGCCTGATGGTGACCCCGCTGCAGCTGGCACACGTTTATGCCACTATCGGCGGTTTCGGTATTGAGCGACCGCTCTCGATTACCCGCATCGATCCGCCGGTCATCGGGACGCAGGTGATGCCGGAAAGCATCGTGCATGAAGTGGAGCATATGATGGAGAGCGTGGCGCTGCCGGGCGGCGGCGGCACCAAGGCGGCGGTGCGCGATTATCGCATTGCGGTGAAAACCGGGACCGCGAAAAAAATCGGTCCCGACGGTAAATATATCGATAAATATGTGGCGTATACCGCAGGTGTGGCGCCCGCCAGCCGTCCGCAATTTGCGCTGGTGGTGGTGATTAACGATCCCAGCAATGGTGCCTATTATGGCGGGGCGGTTTCCGCACCGGTCTTTAGCCAGATCATGGGCGATGTGCTGCGGCTGGAAAATGTGCTGCCGGACGGTATGCCGCAAGGCTCGGAAAATCTGATTGTGATGCATAACGGTGATGCCGCGCCGCCGGCGCTGTAACAGTGGTCTGAAAGGGCGAATAGCGCTACACTTTCGCCCTTTCAGCGACACCGGAGTTGTCATGTCATACAGTTGCCCACTTTGCCACGCGCCGCTTTCCCGCCGCGATAACAGCTATATCTGCCCGCAGCGGCACCAGTTCGATCTGGCGAAAGAGGGGTATGTCAATTTACTGCCGGTGCAGTTTAAGCGGTCTCGCGATCCGGGCGATAGCGCGGAGATGATGCAGGCGCGGCGGGCATTTCTCGATGCGGGCCACTATCAGCCTCTGCGTGACGCGATCCGCGACTTTCTCTGCGTCGCCGCGCCTGAGCGTCTGCTCGATATCGGCTGCGGGGAAGGGTATTACACCCACGCGTTTGCCGCCATCGCCGCTCATTGCTGGGGGCTGGATGTCTCAAAGTCGGCTATTCGCGCGGCGGCCAGACGCTATCCGCAGGTCAATTTTTGCGTCGCATCGAGCCAGCGTCTGCCGTTCGAAGATGCCAGCCTTGATGCGGTGGTCCGAATCTACGCCCCTTGTAACGCGCAGGAGCTGGCGCGGGTGGTCAGGCCCGGCGGCTGGGTCATTACCGCCACGCCGGGACCGCGTCATTTGCTGGAGCTGAAAGGGTTGATTTATGACGAGGTGCGTCTGCATGAGCAAAATCATGAACAGATGGCCGGTTTTACATTAAACCAGCAGCAGCAGCTGGCCTATCCGATGCAGCTGACCGGCTCCGAGGCGGAAGCGTTGTTGCAGATGACGCCATTCGCGTGGCGGGCGAAGCCAGCGGTGCGTGAAACGCTGCGCGCGCAGGCGACTTTCCGCTGCCAGACCGATTTTATGATCCACTGCTGGCAGCGTGAGGCCTGAGAATTAGCCGGCGAAATGGCTCCAGAGAATCTGGGCGCCGATACCTATCAGGACAATACCCCCAAGAATTTCGGCCCGTTTGCCCAGCATCGGGCCGATAAATCGCCCGACCATAATCCCCAGCGTCGACATCACCAGCGTCGCGCAGCCGATAGCCAGCGCGGTGGCGATAATGTTCACCTGCAGGAACGCCAGGCCGACGCCGACGGCCATCGCATCGAGACTGGTGGCGAAGGCGGTGGTGACCAGCAGCCAGAAACCATGGCGGCGAGGCGCTTCACTTGCCTCATCTTCGGTTGCGCGAAAACCTTCAATGACCATACGTCCGCCGAGAAAGACCAGCAGCACGAACGCGATCCAGTGATTCCACTCCAGCACGAACTGGCTGGCGAGCATCCCCATTCCCCAGCCGACAAGCGGGGTGAGCGTTTCGATGGCGCCAAAAATTAACCCGGTGCGCAGCGCTTCGGAGAACTTAGGTTTGTGTAAGGTAGCGCCTTTACCGATAGAGGCCGCGAAGGCGTCCATGGACATGCCAAAGGCAAGAAGAATGGTAGCGGAGATGTTCATGATTGCGTCCTGACCGGGGAAAATCCATATGACACATCACCGCCCCCAGTAGATATACGCAGCCCACGAGCCGGGTGTTGCGTATAGCGGTAATGTGTCTATGGTCTCGCCTGATTGAATACCTTCTTCAACCCGTACGTGCCACGTTTTGCAACGAGTATGTTGACACGTACATTTCCTGGCAGGCAGGAAACCGGCTACTCCCCAACGACGGGCGCAACCTTAACATATTTTCAGAATATAAAACAATAACAGGATTTATTTATTTTAATAACCAAATGATAACGATTTTCATTTGGTTTTATGCGTGAATAATTCGTTAATAAATATAAGTGAAGTGCGCAGACGGAATATAGCCACGGCTATATATCCATCTGCCAGAAATCGCTGAAATATAGCGCTGGCTATATTTATAACTTACTGAGTTGAAACGAGAAGTTTGTATATCTTTTCCAGGTCGTCGATGTTTCGTACACGAATAAGCAAGCGCCGTTGTTCTAATTGCATCACCAGTACGCCATCTTCCGATAAATTCATTGCTTTAATTCGCTTATATTCAATCCAGATATTGGCGAAGAAAAAACCAGTTGGTTTGAAGATGATTTTCGGCGTCCGGATCCAGAACAGATACCAGCCCATTAACGCCAGCGCAGATAATAACCATGTGGTGATGAGCGCGCCGTGACTGATGACGTTGTTATAAATCAGGATAGCGGTCAGAGCGACGAAGATTATCCCGTCAACGCGGCTGCGGCGGAGCAGGGGGATAGCCAGCAGTAGCGGGCCGTGGCGGCGGGGCATAATAAACTGGTCATAAATGGCAAACGCCAGCAGAACAAGAATAAACAGAATCAGCACCAGATCCGTGATTGTCATCTATCCTCCAGTGAAAAAAAAGCCGGGGGCAAGCCCCCGGCGGATAACAGGATTATTACAGGCCCAGCAGGCCGATAGCGTAACCGACGATACCGATGACGAAGAAGCCGACGATAATCCACAGGGCGTTAACTTTCTTACGCAGCAGCCACATACAGGCGAAGGTCAGCAGCAGAGGCACCAGGCCCGGCATCAGCTGGTCAAGGATGGTCTGCACGGTCGTTACGTGAACCTGACCATCTGAACCGGTGATTTTTGACACCACCAGCGGAATGTTCACATGCGTCCACTTGTTAACCAGCGCCCCCATCACAAACAGGCCGAGAATTGACGCCCCCTCGGTCAGTTTCTGCAGGAAGCCGCCGCCCATATCCTTAACGATATCAACACCCTTGCTGTAACCGTATGCTACGCCGTAGTAACGGGTCAGCAGACGGACGGCGTTGAACAGAATAAAGAACAACAGCGGGCCTAACAGACTGCCGCTCATCGCGATACCGGCGCCCAATGCCGCAAAGACCGGACGCACGGTACCCCAGAAGATGGGGTCGCCGACGCCAGCCAGCGGCCCCATCAGACCAACTTTGATACCGTTGATGGCACCATCATCGATCTCGGCACCGTTGGCACGCTGCTCTTCCATCGCCAGCGTTACGCCCAGAACGGGCGCTGCGACGTACGGGTGAGTGTTAAAGAACTCCAGGTGACGTTTAATGGCCTGCTTACGCGCATCGTTGTTCTCCGGGTACAGACGACGAATAGCCGGTACCATAGAGAAGCAGAAGCCCAGCGCCTGCATACGTTCGAAGTTCCATGACCCCTGGAACAGGTTAGAACGAATGAACACGCCACGAATATCACTCGGAGTGAGTTTTTTCTCGGTGGTATTTTTAGTCATATCAACCATTTCGCTCACCTGTTAGTCCAGTTCGTTATCGAGATCGTTATTACCAGCAGCCTGCGCTGGCGCACCCGCAACGCGGTTGTATTTCGGGCTCAGCTGGATATAGAGGATAGCCATTACCGCGCCAATCACCCCCAGTGCAACCAGGTTGAAGTTAGTGAATGCCGCGGTGACGAAGCCAAGGTAGAAGAACGGCATCAGGTAGCCTGCGCGCATCATGTTGATGACCATCGCGTAACCGACTACCACGATCATGCCGCCGGCGATGTTCAGACCGCTGGTGACCACTTCAGGAATCGCATTCAGCATGCCCTGAACTTCGCTGGTTCCGACGGAGATAGCCACGATGACGGCCGGGATTGCGATACGCATCGCCTGCAGGAACAGCGAAGAGACGTGGATCCACGAAATCGCCGTCAGGTTGCCATTCTCCGCCGCTTTATCTGCCGCATGCTGGAAGGCTACGGTAATGGTACGAACGATGATGGTCAGAACCTGGCCTGCTGCTGCCAGCGGGATAGCCAGTGCGATACCGGCGCCGATACCCTGATGACCCGCAATAACCAGAACGGTAGAAATGATGGAAGCCAGCGCGGCATCCGGCGCAACCGCCGCACCGATGTTCATCCAGCCCAGAGCGATCATTTCCAGGGTACCACCGATGATGATACCGGTTTTCATATCGCCGAGAACGGCGCCGATCAACGTACATGCGACCAGAGGACGGTGGAACTGAAATTCATCAAGTACCGACTCCATACCCGCAATACACGCGACGATGAACACCAGCACAATCTGAAGAAGGGTAATCTCCATTGTACTTCTCCTGTTGATTAAGTCTTAAGTTGAAAACGGGGGCGCGATCCGCAAGGTTATTTCGCTACCTTGCCAATCAGGTCCATCATTTTCAGTTTCTGGTCGGTGGACACTTTACGCACTTCCAGCTCAATACCGCGGGCATTCAGCTTTTTAAATGCTTCAATATCTTTTTCATCGACCGAAACGGCGTTGTTCACCTGCGTTTTACCCTGACGGAAAGCCATGCCGCCGATATTGACGGTAGTGATTTTCACCCCGCCTTCAACGATACGTTCGACGTCGGTAGGGTTGGTAAACAGCAGCATGACGCGATCGCCTGCGTATTTCGGGTTGTTGTAGACGCGAATCATCTTCGCAACGTCGACAACGTGGGCCGTCACGCCCGGAGGAGCAACCTGAGTCAGTAATGTTTTGCGCACGGTATCTGCCGCCACTTCATCACTCACGACAATAATGCGGGTCACGTTGGTTTCTTTGGTCCAGCGGGTGGCCACCTGACCATGAATAAGACGGTCATCAATACGCGCCAGACCAATAATCATGTAGTCGTCTGGCCCCATGGGTTTTGCTGGAGCTGCCGCTTTGACCGCTGCTTTAACCGGAGCCGGAGCGACTTTTTCCTCCGTCTTCGCTTTCAGCGCCTTCACGCCTTCACGGCCGGTTTCCACCGCCAGAGCCACCAGTTCATCGAAAGAAGGATCGTCGTCGCGCGCCATCAGCGTTTCGACCAGCATCGGAATGTTAACGCCAGCAATCACTTCGTAATGTTCTTTATCGACGACAATGCGGCTGGCGGCATTGAATGGACTACCTCCCCACGTATCGACGAGAAATAACACGCCCTTAGTTGTGTCGAGCTTTGCCAACTGTGCGTTGTACTTCTCAATGAGCGTTTCGGCGTTTTCACCCGGAACGAAATCGATCCAGCCAACGTTTTCCTGCTCGCCCAACAGCATTTCTGCGGTTTTCAGCAGTTGTTCTGCAGCCCAACCATGTGTGCCTATTACAATAGCAATCGTCACTTGCTACCTCCTTTATTATCGTGAATGCATCATCTGTGGTGATACATCCTGAATCACTCTTGCGAACAAAATCGATTCAGTGAGGGTGTAAGATATAAAATAATTACTACCGCGAATTATTTTAGATAGTGAAAAAATAATTAATGTGATGAAGATCCGTTAATCACGCATCTGCGGCTAATAATTTCGCAGCGCAAAAATAGCCTTACTTATTGCAAAGACTGGTAAAGTTTTTTCCAATCTTTCTCCATTTTTTGCTATGTTTAGCTTCCGTTTAATTACTCAGGAGTATAGGGCATAGCCCGCTGTATGGACCCTCATCGACGTCTTTTCACCTTCTGGCATTTTTCTGCCGCCGCTACCTGCTACGCTTTTGTACCCGCAACGATTGTCTCTGCCGTGCGTGACATCGCGATGACTCCGTCTGTCGTTAACTGGAGTAACTCATGGAATTCTTAATGGATCCCTCTATCTGGGTCGGTTTATTGACGCTGGTCGTCCTCGAAATCGTGCTCGGTATCGACAACCTGGTCTTTATCGCCATCCTCGCGGATAAACTGCCGCCGAAACAACGGGACAAAGCCCGTCTGATCGGCCTGTCGCTGGCGCTGTTTATGCGTCTGGGGCTGCTGTCGGTCATTTCGTGGATGGTGACCTTAACCAAACCGCTGTTCAGCATTGCGGATCTCTCTTTTTCCGGGCGCGATCTCATCATGCTGCTCGGGGGGATATTCCTGCTGTTTAAAGCGACCACGGAACTGCATGAGCGGCTGGAAAACCGCCAGCACGATGCCGGACAGGGTAAAGGTTATGCCAGTTTCTGGGTGGTGGTATTACAAATCGTCGTACTTGACGCCGTATTCTCGCTGGATGCCGTGATTACTGCGGTCGGGATGGTTAACCATCTGCCGGTGATGATGGCGGCAGTGGTGATTGCGATGGCGGTGATGCTGTTGGCTTCGAAGCCGCTGACCCGTTTTGTGAACCAGCATCCGACGGTCGTGGTGCTCTGTCTGAGCTTCCTGCTGATGATCGGCCTGAGCCTGGTGGCTGAAGGCTTCGGTTTCCATATTCCGAAAGGATATCTGTACGCCGCTATTGGCTTCTCGATAACCATTGAGTTCTTCAACCAGATAGCACGACGTAACTTTATTCGTCACCAGTCGACGCTGCCGTTACGCGCACGCACGGCTGACGCTATTCTGCGCATGATGGGCGGGCGCAAACAGCACGCCGTGAGCCACGATGGCGAGAGCCCGGCGCCGGTTCCGGTCCCGGAAGGAGCATTTGCGGAAGAAGAACGCTATATGATTAACGGCGTCCTGACCCTGGCGCAGCGTTCATTGCGCAGCATTATGACGCCGCGGGGGGAAATCAGCTGGGTGAACGCGGAGCAGAGCGAAGAAGAAATTCGCCGCCAGCTGCTCTCTTCGCCGCATAGCCTGTTCCCGGTGTGCCGGGGCGAGCTGGATGAAATCATCGGTATCGTGCGGGCCAAAGAGATGCTGGTGGCGCTGGAGGCCGGTGAGAACGTCGCGGCATTAGCCTCGGCTTCGCCGGCAATCGTGGTCCCGGAAACGCTGGACCCTATCAATCTGCTGGGTGTGCTGCGTCGTGCCCGCGGTAGCTTCGTCATTGTGACTAACGAGTTTGGCGTGGTGCAGGGGCTGGTGACGCCGCTGGATGTCCTCGAAGCTATCGCCGGTGAATTCCCGGATGCCGATGAGACGCCGGAAATCGTTGCCGATGGCGACGGCTGGCTGATTAAAGGATCAGCCGATCTGCACGCTTTACAGCAAGCTGTGGGGCTCGATGACCTCGTCAATGAAGACGAAGACATCGCCACGGTTGCCGGGCTGGTGATTGCGGTAAACGGTCATATCCCGCGTACCGGCGATGTTGTTGAGCGGGCGCCGCTGCAGTTTACCGTTATGGAAGCGAACGCCTATCGCGTCGATCTGGTACGGGTAGTAAAAACGGTGCCTGACAACCAGGAAGAAGAGTAACCTTCCGGTTTGCTCAGACTGACCGGCCGGTCTCCTCGGGAGATCGGCCGGTTTTATTATCCCTCATCGCCTCGATCTGACGCCGGGCGGCCAGCCACTGCGGGAAGTCTTCAACCGGCATCGGCCTGGCATAGTGAAATCCCTGCAGGATATCAACGCCGTGGTGCCGTAAATATTCGGCCTGCAGCGGGGTCTCCACGCCTTCTGCCACCGTCACAATATTCAGCCGGTGCGCCAGCGCAATAATCATATCCGTTACCGTGGCATTCACGCTGTCGATACCGATAGCGCTGGTAAAGGATTTATCTATTTTCAGCACGTCAGGCCGCAGTTTTTCCAGCCATGAGAGCGAGCTGTTGCCGGTGCCAAAGTCATCGATAGCCAGATATACCCCCCTGAAATGCAGATGTTCCGCCATGTGGTGATCGCCGTCCTGAAGTACGTCCCGCTCGGTGAGTTCGACGACCAGCTGCTGCACCGGGTAGGCGCTGAACCAGAGTTTATGCAGATCGCGCAGCAGTTCGCCATCGGCAAAATGGCGGGCCGCGACATTAATCGAAATATGAAAATGTTTATCATGGGGGAATAGCGACAGCTGGCGTGCGGTTTCGGCAATGACATAGCGGGTAAGGGGAACGATCAGGTTGTAGCCCTCGGCGATCGGAATGAACACATCCGGCGAGATGTTTCCCCGCCGCGGATTGTTCCAGCGCAGCAAAATCTCGACGCCGGTGCATTTTTCCGAATGCAGGTCTTTCAACGGTTGACACCACAGCGTGAATTCGCGGGCGCTGATGCCGAGGCTGATCTCCCGGGAAAAACTCATCCTGCCCGCGGTCGCCAGCCAGGCGATTCCGGTCATCAGTAAACTCAGGATCAGCGCCAGCGGCAGTTCGCCCGGCAGTTCGTTAAGAGCAAGCGCTGAAGCGCCGGGACCGCTGACGTTGATGGTAAAAGGAAACTGCGTCGAATGTTGACGGTATATCACGGACTCGCCGGGAAGCGCCGGGTGATCCACCACCCCGGTCCCGCTGATAAAGCTCTTTGCACCGACGTTCAGTCCAACACCGGTAATCAACGGTGATTTTGCGTTGAGAATTAACTCTCCCAGTAGCTCAATATTGATGATCATCATCACGCCGTCGGCGCTATTGAAAACGGAGGGATACCATTGAATTAAGACCGGAGAGCCGACCAGCAGCGTGTTATCGGTTGAAAAAGTCAGCAGCGCCTGCTGGTTTGGCAGCTCGGGTTGCAGCTTATGAATAGCGACATTGCGGTCGCCAAAGATGCTGGAGCAGTAGAGAATACTCGATTTAACCAGGACGATTGAACGCACGGTCTGTAGCGAGGCCGCCAGTTTACGCAGCGGCAGACGCACATCCTGGCAAGGTTGCCCCACCAGCTGAAGCAACGAAAGCTGTTGCTCCGCCAACGGGCGTAAGATTTTATCCATCGCCACCACCATTTTATTGGTGGTCATCTGGACACGCTGCTGATTTAAACTACGCTGTGAAATAAATCGGACCACCAGCGTGGTCGTCAACGTCAGGAGCGCAACAATTAAACAAATGACAACCCGCTTACGACGGTATGTCGAAATGACCTTTTGTGCATTTTGCATGCGCGACACCCTGTCGACTCTATGTGATGAGTAGAATAACAACCGCCATTGAGCAAGTGTAGTGGGTGTAAATAAATAACAGAGAAAAATGCGCCCGGAAGGGCGCATTCTATGGGGAGAGTTTAGTCACACTGAACTTTGATCGCCAGACCACCGCGAGAAGTTTCGCGATATTTGGCGTTCATGTCTTTACCGGTCTCATACATGGTCTCAATAACTTTATCGAGAGAGACGCGCGGTTCGCTGGTACGACGCATGGCCATACGTGCGGCGTTGATCGCCTTCACTGAGGCAATGGCGTTGCGTTCGATGCACGGAACCTGAACCTGGCCGGCCACCGGGTCGCAGGTGAGACCCAGGTTATGCTCCATCCCGATTTCCGCCGCGACACAAACCTGTTCCGGGCTGGCGCCAAGCAGTTCGGCAAGACCGGCGGCTGCCATGGAGCAGGCCACGCCCACTTCGCCCTGACAGCCGACTTCCGCGCCAGAAATAGAGGCGTTCATCTTGTACAGGGTACCCACGGCGCCGGACGCCATAAAGTAGCGAATATAAATATCCGGGCTGACCGATTCGATAAAGTGATCGTAGTAGGCGAGCACCGCCGGGACGATACCGCAGGCGCCGTTTGTCGGGGCCGTCACCACGCGTCCGCCGGCGGCATTCTCTTCATTCACGGCCAGGGCGAACATATTCACCCAGTCAACGACATTCATCGGGTCGTTTGACAGCTTGTCGCTGGCCACCAGCAGTCGACGCAGGGCAGAGGCGCGACGAGGGACTCGCAGCGGGCCGGGCAGCACGCCTTCGGTGTTCATCCCGCGATCGATACAGGCGCGCATGGTCTGCCAGACGTGAGCAAAATAGTCTTCAATCTCTTTTTTGCTGTGTAGCGCCAGCTCGTTTTGCATCACCATACCGGAGAGCGACAGCCCGGTCGCTTTGCAGCAGGCCAGCATCTCCTGCGCCGATTTGAACGGGTAAGGCACGCACAGTTCGTCGGTGCTTTCTTTGCCGAAGTGCTCTTCGTCGACGATAAAACCGCCGCCAATCGAGTAGTACGTTTTGCTGTAGATCTCTTTGTCGCCCGTCCAGGCATGAATCGTCATACCGTTCTCGTGCAGCGGCAGATTGTCGCTACGAAAACGCATGCCGTCATCCGCCGGGAAATCCACTTCATGCTGCCCTTGCGCCAGCAGCAGACGTCCGCGGGTTTCAACGTCGCGGATAAATGCCGGTATCGCGTCAATGTCGACCGTATCAGGCTGATTGCCCGCCAGTCCCATAATAATGGCGATATCCGTATGGTGGCCTTTGCCGGTTAATGAAAGTGAGCCGTAGACATCGACTGCCACGCGGGTCACTTCATTAAGCAATCCCTTTTCGACCAGGTCATCGACGAACTGTTTCCCGGCCTTCATCGGGCCTACAGTATGGGAAGATGAGGGACCAATCCCCACCTTGAACATGTCGAATATACTAATCACGATAATACTCCTGACAGGGTTACCGCAGCGGCGGTAACGATGTGATAACTGCGCATAGTGTAAGAGGGAACCGAACCATCAGCTTAACTATTCACATGAATTAAACTAATGGATAACGGTGAATTTACTAATGCTGAGAGCGCATTCTCATTTTGAGTATATACCCGAAATACACCGCCCGATGGCCGGGATGGCGACCGGGCTGAAATGAGGGGGCGGCCGGAATTTCAGCCGCCTCAGGCATAATGAAGAAAACTAAGGTTTAGTCCCGATTTGCAGCGCCAGCTCGCGAATAATGCCGGCGGTCATTCCCCAGACAAAATAGTGCTGATACCACGACAGCCAGACGCGATGCGAGTTGCCCCGGCGGTGAATGTCCAGCGGATGATAGCGCCCCAGACGCAGCGCTTCAGCGAGCGGCATCTCGAACACAGCGGCGACCTCATCCTGGCTGGCGTGATAGTGGAGATTTGGCGGAATGATGCCGACCACCGGCGTGACCTGGAAGCCGGTCACGCTGTCTACCGGCGGCAGCACGCCGATAATCTCGACCGCTTCGGGGGGAATGGCGACCTCTTCCTGCGCTTCACGCAGTGCGGCGGCAATCAGCGTGGCATCGGTAGCATCCACGGCGCCGCCGGGGAAGGCAACCTGACCGGCGTGTTTGCGCAGCCGCGGCGAGCGTTGGGTCAACAGCAGCCCCGGCTGCGGACGACGAACGATAGGCACCAGCACCGCCGCCTGACGCTGATTCAGCGCATTGCGCGAGGGCTGCGGGCGCAGTAATTGAAAACGGGAAAGAAAGTCGTCCAGCTCAAGGGCGCCATCCGCCATGTTCTAGCTCTCCAGTTGTTGCAAAATTCGATTAACTTTATCAAACGTTTCCTGATATTCGGCCGCTTCTTCGCTGTCCGCCACGATGCCGCCGCCAGCGGAACAGTACAGCTGACCCTGCCAGGCCGTCAGCGTGCGAATAGTAATACTGGTATCCATATTGCCACACAGGCTCAGATAGCCGATACTGCCGCACCACGCATTGCGGCGCTGCGGTTCGAGCTCATCGATTATCTGCATCGCCCGCACTTTGGGCGCGCCGGTAATTGACCCGCCGGGGAAAGCCGCACGCAGCAGGTCGCTTCCGTGCAGATGTTCCGGCAGCCGGGCGGTAATGGTACTCACCAGATGGTGTACCGCCGGGAACGGCTCAACTACAAACAGCTCCGGGACCCGTACGCTGCCGGCTTCGGCAACCCGACCGATATCATTGCGCATCAGATCGACAATCATCAAATTCTCCGCCCGATCTTTAGGCGAACGGGCCAGCTTCTCAGCCTGGCGGGCGTCCTGCTGCGGATCGGCCAGACGCGGCAGCGTGCCCTTAATCGGGCGGGTCTGAATCTCGCCCTGGTGAAGCCGGATAAAACGTTCCGGCGAAAGGCTGAGTACGGCGCCATCCGGCAGACGAATAAAGGCGCTGAACGGCGCGCGATTGGCGCGGTTCAACTGGCAAAATGCCTGCCACTCATCGCCGCAGTAGCTGGCCTGAAAGCGCTGAGCCAGGTTGACCTGATAGCAGTCGCCGCTGTGCAGCCAGGCCTGCACCTGACGAAATTTTTCGCCATACTGTTCGCGGCTCATATTGGAGCGCCAGGCGGACGTCAGCGCAAACGGGGCGGTTGGCGCGGCACACTGCGCCTGCAGCCACCGCAGGCGGGCGTGCGGATCGCCATAGCTGAGCAGCGACACTTCGCCGCGCTGGTGGTCGACAATCAGCGCCCAGTCATAGATACCGACGGCCATATCCGGCAGCGCGATATCCGCGGCGGCGTAAGCGGGCAGGGATTCAAAACGGCGTCCCAAATCGTAGCCGAATAACCCCAGCGCGCCGCCGAGGAACGGCAGATGGGGATGGGCCTGCGGCTTTAACCCGCAGCGATCCAGCTGTGTCTGCAACAGCGCCAGTGGGTCGGCCGTGGAACGGCTCTGGGTCTGGCCGTCATCCACCACGGTTGTCTCGCCGTGGGTCAGCAGCGTCATGAGCGGATCGGCGACGATAATGTCAAAACGGTTATGCGGATGGTCAGCAAAACCAGAATGCAGCAGCATTGCCCACGGGGCTGTGCTTAAAGGAGTAAAGTAACGCTCGGCAGCATCCGGGTGCCATGGCAGGGTAATAATAGCGGGGGACAACATCTTCCTCGATCCTAATCGTCACCGTCCTCTGGAAAATCAGGCGGGCGGCATGAAATAATTACGCCACACAATGTAGCAGGAGTGAGTCATGTTTGCAGGTTTACCTTCGCTGAGCCACGAGCAGCAGCAAAAAGCGGTAGAACGTATTCAGGAGCTGATGGCTAACGGGATGAGTAGCGGTGAAGCTATTGCGCTGGTCGCGAGCGAACTGCGCGCCACGCATACCGGTGACCGGATCGTAGCGCGCTTTGAAGATGAAGACGAAGACGAGTAATTACACCGCGGCGATAATTTTAATTTCGACTTTGTATTCAGGCTTCATCAACGCGGCCTGAACGGTGCAGCGTACCGGGGCGTGACCGGCGACTACCCAGGCGTCCCAGGCTTTATTCATGGCGGCAAAATCGCTTTTGTCCGCGAGGAAAATGGTGGCATCAAGAATACGCGACTTGTTGCTACCCTGTTTTTCCAGCACGGCGTCAATCTGCGCCAGGGTGTTCGCGGTTTGCTCACCGGCATCCGCATCCAGGTTGGCCGGTACGCCGGTGTAGTAAAGGGTCTGGTTGTGGATGACGACATCTGACCAGCGGGCTTGCGCATCGATACGCGTAATTGTCATTTTCATTTCCTTCGGTTTTATTCCATCAGACAGCGGCAAGACTGCCATAATGTTCTGCCCACGTCACTACCCGGGCTGGTGAAACGACGCCCTCCCTGACATAATCACTGTCCAAATAACCAGGGGGCATTGTGATCGACGATTTTGCAGCAGATGGCCAACTGGCCAACGCGATTCCGGGATTTAAACCACGCGAACCGCAGCGCCAGATGGCGGTGGCGGTGACCCACGCCATAAAAGAGGCGCGGCCGCTGGTGGTGGAAGCCGGGACCGGTACCGGGAAGACATACGCCTACCTGGCGCCGGCGCTGCGCGCCAACAAAAAGGTGATCATCTCAACCGGTTCGAAAGCGTTGCAGGATCAGCTGTACAGCCGCGACCTGCCGACGGTGGCCAAAGCGCTGAATTTCACCGGCAGGCTGGCGCTGCTGAAAGGGCGGTCCAATTACCTGTGCCTTGAGCGTCTTGAACAACAGGCTCTGGCCGGCGGCGATCTGCCGGTGCAAACCCTGAGCGACGTCATTTTGCTGCGATCCTGGTCTAATCAAACCACCGATGGCGATATCAGCACCTGCGTCAGCGTCGCCGAAGACTCTCAGGCCTGGCCGCTGGTGACCAGCACCAATGATAACTGCCTCGGCAGCGACTGCCCGCTGTACAAAGATTGCTTCGTCGTCAAAGCGCGTAAAAAGGCGATGGATGCCGACGTGGTGGTGGTTAACCACCACCTTTTTCTTGCCGATATGGTGGTGAAAGAGAGCGGTTTCGCCGAGCTGATCCCCGAAGCGGAAGTGATGATCTTCGATGAAGCCCATCAGCTGCCGGATATCGCCAGTCAGTATTTTGGCCAGTCGCTCTCCAGTCGTCAGCTGCTGGATCTGGCGAAAGACATCACTATCGCCTACCGCACCGAGCTAAAAGATACCCAGCAGCTGCAAAAATGCGCCGACCGGCTGGCCCAGAGCGCGCAGGATTTCCGCCTGCAGCTCGGCGAGCCCGGCTATCGCGGCAACCTGCGCGATCTGCTGGCGGACAGCAACATTCAGCGGGCGCTGCTGCTGCTCGATGATGCGCTGGAGCTGTGCTATGACGTGGCAAAACTGTCTCTGGGACGCTCGGCGCTGCTGGATGCCGCCTTTGAACGCGCGACGCTCTACCGGGCGCGACTGAAGCGACTGAAAGAGATCAACCAGCCGGGCTTCAGCTACTGGTATGAATGCACTTCCCGCCACTTTACCCTGGCGCTGACGCCGTTGACGGTGGCCGAAAAATTTAAAGAGGTGATGGCGCAGAAGCCGGGGAGCTGGATTTTTACCTCCGCAACGCTGTCGGTCAACGACGATCTTCGGCATTTCACCGCGCGCCTTGGCATCGAAGAGGCGGAATCGCTGCTGCTGCCCAGCCCGTTCGATTACGCACATCAGACGCTGCTCTGCGTGCCGCGCAACCTTCCGCTGCCGAATCAGCCCGGCGCCGCGCGACATCTGGCCGCGATGCTCAAACCGCTGATTGAAGCTAACGACGGCCGCTGCTTTATGCTGTGCACCTCGCACGCGATGATGCGCGATCTGGCGGAGCAGTTCCGCGCCACCATGACCTTACCGGTTCTGTTACAGGGTGAAACCAGTAAAGGGCAGCTGTTACAGCAGTTCGTCAGCGCCGGCAACGCTCTGCTGGTGGCGACCAGCAGCTTTTGGGAAGGGGTGGATGTGCGCGGCGATGCGCTATCGCTGGTGATTATCGATAAGCTGCCGTTTACCTCACCGGACGATCCGCTGCTGAAAGCGCGAATGGAAGACTGTCGCCTGCGCGGCGGCGATCCGTTTGACGAAGTCCAGCTACCGGATGCGGTCATTACGCTGAAACAGGGGGTCGGGCGCCTGATCCGCGATATCGACGATCGCGGGGTGCTGGTAATTTGCGACAACCGGCTGGTGATGCGTCCCTATGGCGCCGTGTTCCTCGCCAGTCTGCCGCCAGCGCCGCGAACCCGCGATATCCGCCGGGCGGTGCGTTTCCTCGCCGTGCCGCCAGCGAGGTAATCTGGCGCAAAATGTGGTAAGCTGCGCGCCATTTTGTCAATCTGCTAGAGCGAGAGCGCGACAACTCATGCGAATTTTGGCTATCGATACCGCCACGGAGGCCTGCTCCGCGGCGCTGTGGAATGATGGCACCCTTTGTGCTCATTTCGAAATTTGTCCCCGTGAACATACCCAACGTATTCTGCCGCTGGTGCAGGATGTCCTGAACGAAAGCAATGTCTCACTGAGCGATCTGGATGCGCTGGCCTTCGGCCGCGGACCTGGCAGTTTTACCGGCGTGCGCATTGGCATAGGCATTGCTCAGGGGCTGGCGCTGGGGGCTGAACTGCCGATGATTGGCGTATCGACCCTGGCCACCATGGCGCAGGGCGCATGGCGTAAAACCGGCGCAACCCGCGTACTGGCGGCCATCGACGCCCGAATGGGCGAAGTGTACTGGGCTGAATACCAGCGCGATGAGCAGGGCGTCTGGCACGGCGAAGAGAGCGAAGCGGTACTGAAGCCTGACGCCGTTCGCGAACGTCTGCAACAGCTGGACGGCAGCTGGGCAACGGTAGGGACCGGCTGGCAAGCCTGGCCCGACCTGGCGCAGGAGACTACGCTGGTCTTAACCGACGGCGAGGTGATGCTACCGGCGGCGGAAGACATGCTGCCGCTGGCCTGCTACCTGCTGGCCGCCAGGAAAATCGTAGCCGTAGACCAGGCCGAACCGGTTTATTTGCGTAACGACGTGGCGTGGAAGAAACTTCCTGGCCGGGGATGAATCTCAGTAAACATAAGACTGAGAGAAGGAGTCGCATCATGGCGGGTCAAAACAAAGCAGTACGTTGGTTATTAGCGGGCGCCGTTGCCGTCGCGTTAAGTGGATGCGTGTCGGTGCCGGATGTGATTAAAGGCTCCAGCCCGACGCCGCAGCAAGATTTAGTTCGGGTCATGGCGGCGCCGCAGCTCTATGTTGGCCAGGAAGCCCGCTTCGGCGGTAAAGTCGTCAACATCCAGAATCAACAGGGTAAAACCCGTCTGGAAATCGCCACCGTTACGCTGGACAGCGGCGCGCGGCCTGAGCTGAACGAAGCGTCACGCGGGCGCATCTTCGCCGATGTGAACGGCTTCCTCGACCCGGTTGATTTCCGCGGCCAGTTGGTGACCGTCGTTGGCCCGATTACCGGCGTCGTGGACGGTAAAGTCGGCAGCACGCCGTACAAATTTATGCTGATGAATGCCACTGGCTATAAACGCTGGAACGTAGTGCAGCAGGTGGTTATGCCGCCGCAGCCTATCGACCCGTGGATGCTCGGCCCGCGCCCCTGGGGTTACGGTTATGGCAGTTGGGGCTGGTACAACCCGGGCCCTGCGGAAGTCAGAAGTGTTGTAACTGAATGATTTTGTAGTTTTGTAAGCTAAAAGAAACAGCGGCTTGTCCGCTGTTTCTTTATTTTTGGACTGATAAGAAAAATAAATAGTGACGCGCTTCGCAACCTGTAAAACGGCTAATTAATAAACTGGTACGCTGAGTTAATATAATGTTAACAGAATGTTTGTTGATCAGGGGCTGTGATGACGACGAATAACTATTTCAGAGGTGATGCAGTGAAAAAGGTTTGGCTAAACCGCTATCCCGCCGATGTTCCGGCGGAGATCAATCCTGACCGCTACCAATCCCTGGTTGAATTATTTGAACATGCCACCACGCGCTATGCCGACCAACCGGCGTTTATCAACATGGGCGAGGTAATGACCTACCGGAAGCTGGAGGAGCGCAGCCGGGCATTCGCCGCTTATCTCCAGCAGGGGCTGGGGTTGCAGAAGGGCGATCGCGTCGCGCTGATGATGCCTAACCTGTTGCAATATCCCATCGCGCTCTTCGGCATTCTGCGCGCGGGGATGATTGTGGTGAACGTCAATCCGCTGTATACGCCGCGCGAGCTTGAACATCAGCTCAATGACAGCGGGGCGACGGCGATTGTAATCGTCTCCAACTTCGCCCATACCCTGGAGAAAGTGGTCGGGAAAACCCAGGTGAAGCATGTGATCCTGACCCGGATGGGCGATCAGCTCTCAACGGCCAAAGGCACCCTGGTGAACTTCGTGGTGAAGTACATCAAGCGCCTGGTGCCGAAATATCACCTCCCTGATGCCATCTCTTTTCGCAGCGCGCTGCACGCCGGCTACCGTATGCAGTACGTTAAACCCGACATTGTCTGTGAAGATCTGGCTTTCCTGCAGTACACCGGCGGCACCACCGGCGTGGCGAAGGGGGCAATGCTCACCCACCGCAATATGCTGGCTAACCTTGAACAGGTGAATGCCACCTACGGGCCGCTGCTGCATCGTGGGAAAGAGTTTGTCGTGACGGCGCTGCCGCTGTATCACATTTTTGCGCTGACCATGAACTGCCTGCTGTTCATTGAACTCGGCGGCCAGAACCTGCTGATTACCAACCCGCGTGATATCCCGGGGCTGGTGAAAGAGCTGGCAAAATACCCGTTTACCGCGATGACCGGGGTCAATACGCTATTCAACGCCTTGCTCAACAACAAAGAGTTTCAGCAGCTCGATTTCTCCTCTCTGCATCTTTCCGCTGGCGGCGGTATGCCGGTGCAGCAGGTGGTGGCCGAGCGGTGGGTTAAGCTCACCGGACAGTATCTGCTGGAGGGCTATGGCCTGACGGAGTGCGCGCCGCTGGTCAGCGTTAACCCGCATGATATTGACTATCACAGCGGCAGCATCGGTTTGCCGGTTCCGTCGACCGAAGCGAAGCTGGTGGACGATGATGATAATGACGTGCCGACGGGCATGCCCGGAGAGCTGTGTGTCAAAGGGCCGCAGGTGATGCTGGGCTACTGGCAGCGTCCCGATGCGACCGCAGAGATCATCAAAAACGGCTGGCTGCATACCGGCGATATTGCGGTGATGGATGATGAAGGCTTTTTGCGCATCGTCGATCGCAAAAAAGATATGATTCTGGTCTCCGGGTTTAACGTCTATCCGAACGAAATCGAAGATGTGGTGATGCAGCATTCGGGCGTGCAGGAGGTGGCTGCCGTTGGCGTACCGTCGGGCAGCAGCGGTGAAGCGGTGAAGATTTTCGTCGTGAAGAAAGACGCGACGCTGACCGAAGAGGCGCTGATCGCCTTCTGCCGCCGCCAGCTGACCGGATATAAAGTACCGAAACTGGTTGAATTCCGTGATGAACTGCCGAAATCCAACGTGGGTAAAATTTTACGGCGAGAACTGCGTGACGAAGCCCGCGCTAAAGTAGACAATAAAGCCTAAGGTATACGAGAGTCGCCAGACGCCGGCTAAGCCGGCGTTTTTTATGGGCGCAAGTTAAGAGAGCATGATTTGAACTATCAGATGATCACCACCGACGATGGTCTTCGCGCCATCTGCGAAGCGGCAAGCGCCGCACCCGCGATTGCGCTGGATACAGAATTTGTCCGCACCCGCACCTACTACCCGCAGCTGGGCCTGCTCCAGCTGTTTGACGGGGAACAGGTTTCGCTGATTGACCCGCTGGAGATAACCGACTGGGCGCCGATGCGTGAGCTGCTGCTGAACAAAGACGTCACCAAGTACCTGCACGCTGGCAGTGAAGATCTGGAAGTATTCCTCAACACCTTTAACCTGATGCCGCAGCCGTTGATTGATACCCAGATTCTGGCCGCTTTTTGCGGGCGCCCGATGTCATGGGGATTTGCGTCGATGGTGGAAGAGTATACCGGCATTGCGCTGGATAAGAGCGAGTCGCGCACCGACTGGCTGGCTCGCCCGCTGACCCCGCGTCAGTGCGACTATGCGGCGGCGGATGTCTGGTATCTGCTGCCGATCGCCAGCAAGCTGATGGCGGAAACCGCGGCCGCTGGCTGGCTGGAGGCCGCGCTGGACGAATGTCATCTGATGCAGCAGCGTCGTCAGGAAGTGCAGGACCCGGCGCAGGCGTGGCGTGATATCGGTAACGCCTGGCAGCTGCGCACCCGACAACTGGGCTGTCTGCAGCTGCTGGCGGAGTGGCGTTTACGTAAGGCGCGCGATCGCGATATGGCGGTCAATTTTGTCGTGCGTGAAGAGCATCTGTGGAACGTGGCGCGCTATATGCCGGGGAGTCTCGGTGAACTGGATAGCCTCGGCCTGTCCGGCAGCGAAATTCGCTTCCACGGTAAAACGCTGATAAGTCTGGTGGCGAAAGCCCAGACGCTGCCTGAAGAGGCGCTGCCGGAGCCGCTGCAAAACCTGATTGATATGCCGGGCTACCGCAAGGTCTTTAAAGAGATTAAAGCGCTGGTGCAGGAAGTGAGTACCGAGAAGGGGCTGAGCGCAGAGCTGCTGGCATCAAGACGGCAGATTAACCAGCTGCTGAACTGGCACTGGCAGCTGAAAAGCGCAAACGGACGACCTGAGCTGATTTCCGGCTGGCGAAGCGACCTGATGGCCGATCGTCTGCAGGCGCTGTTAAGCGAATATCCGCGCTAAGCCGCAGCAAAAAGCCCGGACAGAGCATCCGGGCTGCTATACCCGTCAATCCGACCGCGCAAGGCGGTCGGGCTAATTGGGTCAGGGTTTCGACTCTTCCGTTTCTGGCAAAGTCACGTTCAACTCCAGAATCGAAATATCGCCATCCCGTTGTTCCAGCTGAACGCTGACCATTTCCGGGTCGATCTGTACATACTTACAAATCACTTCCAGAATATCTTTGCGTAACTGCGGCAGATAATGCGGTTCAGCGTCGCCGCGACGACGCTCCGCGACGATGATTTGCAGGCGCTCTTTCGCAATGTTGGCCGTGTTCTTTTTCCGCGAGAGAAAAAAGTCGAGTAATGCCATAATTTATCCTCCGAACAGGCGTTTGAGGAAACCTTTCTTCTCTTCTTCAATGAAGCGGAAAGGACGTTCTTCTCCGAGCAGACGTTCTACCGTATCGGCATAAGCCTTACCTGCGTCTGACGCGTCATCCAGGATAACCGGCTCACCCTGGTTTGACGCCCGCAGCACGGACTGATCTTCCGGGATAACGCCGACCAGATTGATGCGCAGGATTTCCAGAACATCTTCCATGCTCAACATGTCGCCTTTGTTCACACGACCAGGGTTGTAGCGCGTCAGCAGCAGGTGTTCTTTGATCGGCTCATCGCCATTTTCCGCGCGGCGGGATTTGGAGGCGAGGATACCGAGGATACGGTCGGAGTCACGAACGGAGGAGACTTCCGGGTTGGTGGTGATGATGGCTTCGTCGGCAAAATAGAGCGCCATCAGCGCACCGGTTTCGATGCCCGCAGGGGAATCGCAGACCACAAAATCGAAGTCCATCTTTTTCAGTTCTTCGAGAACTTTATCGACACCTTCGCGGGTCAGCGCATCTTTATCACGCGTCTGGGAAGCGGGGAGGATATAGAGATTGTCGGTGCGTTTATCCTTGATTAACGCCTGATTCAGCGTGGCATCGCCCTGAATCACGTTGACGAAGTCATAAACCACCCGACGCTCGCAGCCCATAATCAGGTCGAGGTTACGCAGACCGATATCAAAGTCGATAACGACAGTTTTCTTTCCCTTCTGGGCCAAACCGGTAGCGATGGCCGCGCTGGAGGTGGTCTTGCCAACGCCCCCTTTACCCGAAGTCACAACAATAATGCGTGCCATAGAAATTCCTTGTTAAAAAGGGACTAACTCAACGGTTGAATAGTCAAAGCGGTATCACCCAGACGCAGGCGGGCCGCTTTGCCATAAAATTCGGCCGGGATATTATCACTCAGCCAGTATTCCCCTGCGATGGAAACCAGTTCCGCCGTGAGGTGTGAACAAAATATTTGCGCTTCTCTGTCGCCGCCTGCGCCCGCGAGTGCGCGTCCCCGCATCATGCCATAAACATGGATGTTACCATCGGCAATAAGTTCCGCACCGGCACTCACATGATTTGTAACAATGAGATCACAGTTTGGTGCATAAATGCGCTGACCGGAACGTACCGGCAGATCAATTAAACGCGTTTTTGTGACCGGATTAACAACTGGCGGCGGCGCAACCGGCTCTGGCGGCGCCTGGCGGGGGATTTTTTCTTTCCCTTCCGTCAGTAAAGGAATCCCGGTGCGGTCGATTTCCGTTTTGAGCCGCGGGATTTTACACCCGCTCACGCCCATAATTCGTAAACCGGTGCTGACAATGGCTTCATGCATAGGGTGCCAGTCAACATCGTTTTCGACGTTGCTGATATTAACAACGACCGGAGCATGACGTAAAAAAGCGGGAGCCTGGGCGATCTTGTCTTCTAACGCCTGACGAATAACCTCGGGATTTGCGTCGTGCAAATGAACGACAGATAAGGTGAAGCTACTGCCCTTAAGTTCGATTGGCGTATTTGACATCCTGGCCTTACTCAATTTGCTGTTTATCACCCGCCGAAGTGCGGTGATATTCCGAAGACTAAAAGGCATGTTATAGTCACTCATATATTGAGGCAAGTGACCACGGGTCTAATTCCGAGTAAAACTATGTTTTGTGTGATCTATCGAAGTACTAAACGTGAACAAACCTATTTATATGTCGAAAAAAGGGACGATTTTTCACGCGTTCCTGGCGAACTGATGGCCAGCTTCGGTTCGCCGCAGATGACCATGCTTTTACCGCTCGACGGACAGAAGAAGCTTGCTGGTGCCGATCTGGAAAAAGTCAAACAGTCGCTGATTGATCAGGGCTACTATCTTCAACTTCCTCCTCCGACTGAGAATCTACTGAAGAAACACCTGGCGGAACAGGGGAATAAATCTGATTAACCCACCGAGGGAAAATAATGTACCAACATCATAACTGGCAGGGAGCATTACTGGATTACCCGGTAAGTAAAGTCGTTTGCGTGGGCAGCAATTATGCAAACCACATTAAGGAAATGGGCAGTGCAATGCCGGAAGAACCGGTGCTGTTTATTAAACCTGAGACGGCACTATGCGATATCCGCCAGCCGTTGGTGCTCCCCGAAGGATTGGGTTCGGTGCATCATGAAGTTGAACTGGCGGTGCTGATTGGCGGTACGCTGCGCCAGGCGACGGAAGAACACGTCCTGAAAGCGATCGCCGGTTACGGCGTAGCGCTGGATCTTACCCTGCGCGATCTGCAGGGCAAGATGAAAAAAGCCGGCCAGCCGTGGGAAAAAGCCAAGGGCTTTGATAATTCCTGCCCGGTATCCGGTTTTATCCCGGCGGCGGAATTTCATGGCGACCCGCAAAATACCCCGCTGAGCCTGAAAGTGAACGGCAGCGTTCGCCAGCAGGGAACGACGGCTGATATGATCCATAAAATCGTCCCGCTGATTGCCTATATGTCGCGCTTCTTTACGCTCAAAGCCGGCGATATCATCCTGACCGGCACGCCAGAAGGCGTCGGGCCGCTCGGCAGCGGCGATGAACTGGACGTTGGCTTTAATGGTCTGACGCTCACCACCCGCGTACTGTAACGACCTTTTGCCGCCTTTACCGGCGGCAAAACTTGCATCAGCGTGCCAGACTGGTTATAAGGTGCACCCTGAATGGCAATGACGGATATCCCCTATGAGCGAACAACCTTTCTGGCAACACAAAACACTCGATGAAATGACCGATGCAGAGTGGGAATCACTGTGCGACGGCTGCGGACAGTGCTGCCTGCATAAGCTGATGGATGAGGATACGGATGAGATCTATTTCACCAACGTCGCCTGTCGTCAGTTAAATATTAAAACCTGCCAGTGCCGTAACTATGAACGACGTTTCGAGTATGAACCGGACTGCATCAAACTGACGCGCGACAATCTGCCGACGTTCGAATGGTTGCCGCCGACCTGCGCCTATCGTCTGCTGGCGGAAGGGCAGCCTCTGCCGCACTGGCACCCGCTGCTTAGCGGCTCGAAAGCGGCGATGCACGGCGAACGCATCTCCGTGCGCCATATTGCGGTAAAAGAAGAGACGGTGCGCGACTGGCAGGACCATATCCTCAATAAGCCCGACTGGGCGCAGTGAGGCATTAAGAGGCACGGGGAAAGTGGTTACTGATTTTTTGCCTGGGACATCGCCGGGGCAAACCGCGTAATTTGCATTGAGCATTGCCATTTGATGACGGTGGTTATCCACCCTCCCTTTGCCGCCAACGTAGTTAACCCTCTGTGCAGATAAAAAAGCCGACAGCAGCGGTGTTGCCGGTTTTTTATTGTCGGCAAAACGCCTGTCTGTGCGTTACTCTCCATCGGGTGTCGCGGGGTCGGGTTCCCAGGAGATAATGTCGCCGGGCTGACACTCCATGGCTTCGCAAATCTTGGCCAGCGTATCGAAACGGATCCCCTTTACTTTGCCGGACTTGAGCAGCGAGAGATTTTGCTCAGTAATACCGATAAAAGCCGCCAGCGATCTGGACGTCATTTTTTTCTCTACCAACAGTTTGTCCAGATGAACCACCACAGCCATAGTCAGATAAACTCCCTGGTTTCTTCTTCCGCTCTGATCCCCGCGAGCATGGCGTGAAACGTCACAAATAACAAGCCGCCGCTGAGCAACAGAATCACATCGCCAATCATCACGGTGACCTGGAAATATTTTTCCGGCGACCAGACGACCAGCGGTATTAAAAAGCGGCACACCGGTAAGATCATGCCAAGGCTTAGCATCATCAACGCAATATTACGCACACAACGCGCCAGCGCCAGGCTGAGGATTTGCCGTTTGCCCACCAGGCGCATCACTTGCATTCCCTGCCAGATAGCGAAAGCGAACAACCCAACGGGAACATACAGAATAATCAATAGCAGTAACGAGTTAAGCGGTGATACGGTAGCCATTGGCTGGCTTTCTGGCTGCATTTCGGCAAATTTAAGCATGCTGGAAATAAAAAACGACTCACCGGAAAAATATAACCACAGGGGGGTAATTAAGGCGAAGATGAAAAAGAGCGGCAATATTCCTGAGATAAACACCAGACTGAGTTTATTTCGTACACCTTTCACTTTGGACCTTCCTGAATTAAGGATTCTATTTTAAAATCAGCATGCTTAAGCATGACATAAGTAGCAGCGAAATGGCAATCTTGCCACCCGCCAGCACACGCGGGCCGCGCCTTAACCAGGGTTCTGACCATACGCGATAAACGCTTATGGTGATAAATGAGGCCTGAACGGTCCATGTCAACATTCTGAACAGGTAACCGGTCATGGTCAGATGCGTGATTGTCTGCATCATTTCGGCACAATAAATGACAATCAAAGCCAGCATGATGTAGTTCAACAGCCGTATTTTGTAATGCGCAACCCATGAGCCGCAAATAAACAGAATGACCGAGACAAAGGTTAATATTGCCCACAACATATCAATCCAGTTCATGATGCGCTTCCATTTTAGCCGGCGTCTGCGTTAACAACAGGCGTATGGCCGGACCAATAACGGGCCAGGCCGTATCTGAGAGGATCACCACTGCCGATTGCTGCTGCGGATCGAACGCTATGGCGGAGGTAAAACCGGAGGATTCACCATCGTGCCAGGTGATGTCCCGCCCATGAATGCGGGTGGTAAACCAGGCGTAACCCACGCGTGAATCTGCATCGTCAGTGGAAAAGCGTGGCGGCATTGCCGCGCT
Source organism: Klebsiella sp. Lac1 (assembly GCF_009825425.1). Classification (NCBI taxonomy): domain Bacteria; kingdom Pseudomonadati; phylum Pseudomonadota; class Gammaproteobacteria; order Enterobacterales; family Enterobacteriaceae; genus Klebsiella; species Klebsiella sp. Lac1. Next base: position 2,315,162 of record NZ_VJZJ01000001.1, on the reverse strand, counting down.
ACCGGCAAGGCCGCCGGCCAATAAAGTCTGCGCATAATGCGCCATGTCGATGATAGTCGAGCGTACGCCGGCAGCCGGTGTAAACGCGCGCTGTATCCATGGCGCTTCGGCAAACCCGGACACCGCCCAACCGTGGTGAAACGTGGATGTGTCGGGGGTTAACTCTTCGGCAACAACGGTATTTGCCATTTTCGCCTGCGCAAAAACCCGTGTTTGCAATAGCGTAGTAAAAGGCTGATTTGCTGCTCGCGACAGCGCCAGGCCCAGCAAGGCGTAGCCGGTGTTGGAGTAATCAAACCTGGCGGGCGCGGTTAAGTGGGTATGATTCACCATTTCGATAACCGATTTTTCGTCATACTCCCAGAAATTTTCACGGAGGATTATCCGGCTGATTATCCGGATCTTCTGGCGCAGCGATGAGGCCAACGGCGGCAGGCCAGAGCGATGTGATGCCAGTTGCTCAAGAGTTATTTCTCGCGCCGGGCCGCTGATTTCAGGAATAAGTTCGCCGACGCGCGTTTGCGCTGTCGCTTCACCCCGACGAAATGCCTCCATGAGTAAACTGCTGGTCATGGTTTTGGTCAGGCTGGCGATTTCATATTGCTTGTTGTAATCACTGTCCCAGAGTGCGTATTGAACTCCGCGTGGCGTGATTAGCGCGGCGGCGACGCTGCCTCGCGATCCTTTCAATAACGGCGTTAAAAATGACGCCATACTGGCATCTCCCGTCTGGCGAAGAGACGGGGTGCTGAAACCGGGTTGCAGGTAAATACCAGCGGTAATCAGTGAGATAAATACCGTGCCCGCAGCGAGCAACCGCGCGTGGCTGCGAAAGTGACATTTGTTCATGGCGCGGCCTCAGAATGTGTACTGGATCAGTGACGACAAGGTGTACTGCATCCGGCTGTCCACCAGAGGGCTGCTCCCCGCTTTATCGAACAGGTACTGCGCCCGGCTGGTCAATCCTGCCGCCAGGTTTTTATCGAAATGCCACACCAGTTCGGCATACAAACCACCTTGCTGGAAACCTGATGAAGGGGAATAAAATTCAAAATCGGTGCGTTGTGCCTGGTGCGTCGTCACGCCGTAGTGGCGCTGCTGGTAGGCGCTGTTCGCCCAGCTTATGTCACCGCCGACCGAGAGCGCGGCACGCTGCCAGCGCCAGAGCACTGTTTCCACGCCGCTGGTGATGATTACGCTTCTGCCGGGAGATTCGTCGCCATAACGCTGATTTTCAGTGGCGGCTAACAGTCGCAACCACAACGTCCAGTTTTGTTGTTGGTAGCGCAGGTCTGCTCCAGCCATCACTGCGGCTGACAGGTTGCCCATCCCTTGCAGATCGCGGTTTTTACCGCCGGAAAACGTGTAGTTAAACACCTCTTTTCGCGCTTCATCTTTCGTTAATAGCAAGCTCACGCTGAAGGGCGAGTCCGGCGTCAGTCCCCATATCAGCCCGTCGGTAGACAGACCGAACAACCCCCAGTTTTCGCTATGAAGATTCACGCCCGCTTTCAGCAGTGGTTCCACTGCCGTGTGGTTTGAACCCGAATAAATAGGCTGGGCGCTGACGCCCAGCCCGGCAAAACCGGACAACTCTGCGCTGTGTATCGGCGCACAAATCAGTAACGCTGAGAACAAAACACCCTGTTGCAGACTGCTTTTCATTCGATGCCTCTCCTGGCAAAGGTGGTTGAAGTGGATGCAGGCTAGCCTGTTGTTTATCGTTTTACAATAAGTTTTTATTGTTTTACTTTAATCTTCATGACGAGTACAACGTGGTTTGGTTGGGAGACGGGTACAGGAGGAAGCGGCCGCTGTGGCGCTATTTTTGTTATCTGATGATGCGAGTTATGTCACGGGCAGCCAGTACGTGGTTGATGGCGGGTTGCTGCGTTTATAAACGTTTATTTCAATAATGGTGTGGAGGAGTGATGAGTTTACGGTTTGAAAATGCGCTTCCCAGGAGCATCGTTTGTGTGCGCGTTGGGGGGCCATGGAACGAAACGGTGCCGGTTGGTTTTCAACAAATTATTGGCTGGGCGCAGGAGCAGGGTATGGCTTACAGAGAGGCGCTGGTGCTTTACTGGGATGATCCTGTGCAAACCTGGGCCAAAAGACCGGAGACTTTAGTTTAGACTGGCCCTGTTTACAGCGGGGAGAGCAACGGTCGTTCTTACCGGCTATATTTATCCGATATTTCCCTGCGATATAATAAAGTCAGTCAGATTAAAAAACGTTTCATTTTTAATTTGCTTTCAATGAGTAACTGGAAAACGATGTTTTCTGTTTTACTTTGACATTTCTTGTCGCTAAATAAAAACATGCATGATACCTTAAAATTTCCTTCATTCTGCTCTTCATAATCGTTCACCGGCAGGATGTTTTTTATTTTTAAATGAGTGATGATTTTTCCATAAGGGCCAAGATTCAACTCAACATTGCTTAAGTTATTGCCTTCTTTGATAAAGGAAGATAATGGCTGAGGGGATATAAAAGAGCATCCCCCGGCAGAGATATCATTTAATTCGTATTTGTAAGTCGTACCATTTTTGTAGCGGCCAGAACAATAGAATCCGGCATTAAAATCTACCTTTATTCTATAAGGTATTCTGCGCTGGACTACGCTTATAGTATCAGGAATAAAAAAGTATATTCCCTCCGCGCTATCCAAAAAAAGACTATTTGTCGTAAACTCTATTTTGCCTGTTGGGCTATAAATAATAAAGTAATAGCCAGCCTTTGCCGATGACAGAAACGGCGAGAATGGTAAGTTGAGATAACCGGTGGAGCCGTCAAGTCTTTTGAGGGTTGTTTGCCAGCGTTCTCCATTGCAGTATAAGTATACTTTTGATTGAATTCTGAGTTCCTCTCGCAGAATCGCGAGGATTTCGTATTTAGCATTTTTAGAAAACCCTTCTGACACATTATCTTCTGATAGTGCGCTGACACCATTTTTTTTATCATGTTTTTTCATGCTTTAGTTATATATACCATTAAAAATCATAGTGTCATCCTGTGTTTTTTTAAATAAAAAGATATTGATGCCGCGTTGAGTTTTACCGTTTATAGCGAGAGTAAAATAAATATTATATCCTTATTATTTATATGGTGTGTGTCTTATTAAAATAAGTCTCTCTCTTAGAGACCATCGCACATTCTCATGCTATCAACGAACGGGATCCTCATGCCTAAAGCTGTATTCGTGCTGAAACCCGCCGTGGCGCACTGGTATGAAATTACACATCTGGCGGCTGACAGACCACGTTGTGGGTCTGTCAGAAATTATCCTGGTGGCCAGGCGATTAGGCTTCTTTGCTGGCAAACCATATTGTCCACGGATCTTTTTCGACGATCGGCCCGGAACCTGCAATGTGTTGTTCGATATGATGAATAAGCTGGTCGAGTTCATCATCGTTCAGATAATGCAGAATGGATCGGCCTGTACGCATCCGTAAATCCTGCGCCAACTGTTCGAAGTGCTCATAGGTTCGCCGTGTCTCCCAGACGGTCACGGATATAATACCGGTAAAACCTGCCGCTTTTAGAGCATCACATACCCGTTGCTTTTGCGGCCTGCGCTGAATCTCCATTGCTGTGAGTCGAGGGAAAAGCGCAAAAAAGTAACCCCTGATGTGATCCTTCGAGCCAGGGATCTGCACATCCTCTGGCGTCCGGTCTTGTATGATCACGTGACCTCCGGGGGTGAGTACCCGGAACGCTTCAGAAAAGCAGCCGTTCAGTTCAGGGAGGTGGTGAATCAGCGCGCGCGCAAAAACGATATCCACGCTTTCCGGGGCCAGTCCGGTATGCTCTGCTGTGCCTTGCCGGAAAGAGACATTAAGGCCGTTGCGGCGGTGTTCGTTTGCTGCTGTTACCATTTGCGCAGAGAAGTCGATACCGATCACTTCCGCAGCCCCCAGGTTTGCCCAGGCTGCGGAGTAAATTCCTCCGCCACAGCCAATGTCAGCTACCCTCAGGCCCTGAGGGGATATCAACTGAACAATGGTTTTCGTCCAGTCTTCATGAGCCGTCCTTCCTGTATAAGTGTATTTATTTTGCTCTGAATGGAAGTCGATATTCATATTTCCCCCTCCTTCGTTGTATGAGGCGGGAATAGGGTAGAGGGGAATTGATGAGCTGTAAAATATATTAAAAGTTCTATTTTAATACTAAAAAAGTATCATAATAAGAACCCGCTCAGTCCCGGACATTCTTCAGCGCGGCTTGAGTCCTCGCTCTCTGGCTAAGCTCACCAGTCGGCCGAGTGGCGAATCTGAGGGTGTTTCACGGTAAGCAAGGGTAAGAGGTGTGGTAAAAGCGTGCTCGCCAGCCAGCGGCCGGTATACCACGTCTCTGTTCAGAATGCATTTCAGCGTCTGGGGCAACAAGGAGACCCCTTTTCCGGCAGCAACAAGGGTCACCGCTGAGAGCAGACGAGGAACTTCTTCAGTCACGTTCAATTCAAACCCGGCTGATCGGCACGCTGCCAGCAATCGGTCCTGCACGCCGGGCCCATCTGCCTGGCGGTACAGTATAAAGGGCTGATCGCGGAGCATATCCATACTCATTGGTCCTGCCACGCTCGCCATCGGATGATCCACAGGAAAAGCCGCTACCATGGGCTCTTCATCCAGCAAAACCGAGAGTAATGAGGGATAGCGCGTGACCGTCGAACGCACGAATACGGCGTCCAGTTTCTGCTCCCTGACGGCTTCCAGCAATGTTCGCGTATTGTTCTCAGTGACACTCAGAGTAATAAGGGGATAATGCGTGCCGAAGGCTTTCAGCAGTGCAGGTACCGCTTCATGCATTGCGGCTGAGCTTGTGTAACCCACGGCGATATGACCAAGCTCTCCCCGCGCACTTTTCCTGACATGCAGCACCGCTTCATCGGCCTGTGCCAGCAACTGGCGTGCTTTGACCAGAAACACTGCCCCGGCTGTATTCAGTTTGATCCGGCGTGGTGCGCGCTCAAACAATTCAACACCCAGTTCAGTTTCCAGGTCACGTATTTGCTGACTCAGGGGGGGTTGCTGAATACCGAGGCGTTGAGCCGCACGGGTCATATGCTCTTCTTCTGCAACAGCCACGAAATATCTCAGATGGCGAAGTTCCAAGGTAACCTCTTCCAGGTATGAAAAAAATATCATCGTACAACTAATTATATATTTTACATATCATTAGTCCACCAATATCATGCGGCATAAATTTAAGCCATGGAGTTGTCGGACACAAAACTCTTTAACCTCCTGTTTCGAAAATAAAATAAATATACATTCAAACTAATGGATGAAAAATTATGAACTGTCATTAAATTTTAATCATTGATACTCACCACGCCAGGAAACGTTTGAACGTTATCGGTCGCTATCTAAATTATATGATAAGGTGATTTTATGTCTGTTTTATTTGTTAATGTGCTACGAGCTACAACCATTCTGGTGTTAACGGCTACGACAGGAAAAGCTGGATAAGCGGAATATCGACGTTATCGTCGATTAGCGCTTTAAATCGGCAAACCTCTTTATTCAACCCTCACAGAATAAACAATTTCAGAAATTTGCAGCGGAGATAGGAACCACTCCCGATAAAATACGCAATGCTGTGGTATTGAAAGGGGAGATGCTGGACAAATTATTTCCCGGCATCGGGCCGTGTCCCAAGCCGGGGAACCATTCCCCCGGCTTTGGGTCCCGGTTCAGACCTGCGCGCCGCCCTACAACACACTCTGGCCGAACGGTTAATACGCTATCTTTTGCAGGCGACGCCTGAAGAGAATGACGATGCGCGATCCTCGGTGGCATTGTTTTTGTACCCGCAACGTCATAGGGCCATCGCCAGCAAAGGCGGAAAGGACTATTTTAAGGTGGCTACACGGTATTTGAGTTTCGTCTCAACCAGATGCCGCAGTAGGAGCGAAAGGGGCTGTGGTCCACCGTGCTACCGGCACTGGCGAAGAACAACAATCAATGGAGTCAAAGCGATGAGTGTTATCACGACGGCCGCGCTGCAACGTCGACGCGGAGCAGATGTTCTGCTGGAAACCCTATCCAGCGAAGGGGTGGAGTACATTTTTGGCAATCCAGGCACAACTGAATTACCGTTGATTGACGCTCTGTTACGTAATCCGGCACTGAAATATATTCTTGCCCTGCAGGAGGCCAGCGCTGTAGCGATGGCAGATGGCTATGCCCAGGCATCGGGAAAACCGGGGTTCCTCAATTTGCATACGGCAGGGGGGCTGGGGCACGGCATGGGCAACCTGCTTAACGCGAAGGTTTCACAAACGCCGCTGGTGGTGACGGCCGGGCAACAGGATACGCGCCACGCCATCAGCGATCCGCTCTTGTATGACGATCTGCTCAGCATCGCGGCCCCCGCGGTGAAATGGGCGGAGAACGTCTCTAATGCGGCCCAGCTGCCGGTGCTGATCCGGCGGGCATTTCACGACGCGAATGCCGCCCCAGGCGGACCGGTATTTCTCGCGCTACCCATGGACATTATGGATGAGCTTTGCGATGTCGCGATTGGCGAACCCTCGCAGATAGATCGACGAGCGACAGGCGGCTCGCTACCGCATCTCGCGAAGCTCCTGGCAGGATATCAACCCGGTAAAGTGGCTCTGATTGCCGGTGATGAGATTTACAGCAGTCACGCTTCAGCGGAGACTCAGCAGGTTGCTGAGCTCCTGGGCGCGCACGTTTACGGTTCATCCTGGCCTTCACGCATCCCTTTTCCGACATCACACCCTCTGTGGCGTGGCAATATGCCCACCACGGCGCGCGGCATCGCCGGGATCCTGCAAAACTATCAGGCAATTTTTGCTTTAGGCGGGAAGTCGTTAATTACTATTCTCTACAGTGAAGGCCCGGCCGTGCCGGATAATTGCGCGGTGTACCAACTCTCTGCGGACGTGAACGATCTTGGGCGATCTTATGCGACGCGGCTCTCGGTAGTAGGAGATATCAAGGTATCGCTCAACGCGATGTTGCCGATGCTGGAGAACGCCACGGCCGCGCAGCGCGAACGATATAACGACCTGATTGCGCGAGCGCGGGATGAGAAGCAGTGGGCGCGCGAAGCGCTGGAGAAAGAGGTGCAGGCGAAGTTCGGACTACCGACGATCGCTCCGCTGGTGGCCGCCCATGAGGCGGTGCGTGCGATCGGCCCGGATGTGGCGATTGTGGATGAGGCATTATGCGTTTCTTCGCTGGTGCGCCAGTTTCTCTCCAGCGATCAGGCCGGCCAGTACGGTTTTATGCGCGGCGGGGCTTTGGGCTGGGGGATGCCGGCAGCTATTGGTTACTGCCTTGGGCGCGGTCGTCAACCGGTGGTATGCCTGGTTGGCGATGGGGCTGCCATGTACTCACCGCAGGCGATGTGGAGCGCGGCGCATGAAAACCTTCCGGTTACCTTTGTAGTGATGAATAATCAGGAATACAACATTCTGAAAAATTTTATGCGCAGCCAGCAGCACTATACCTCCGCGCAGACCAATACTTTTGTCGCCATGGATATCGCCCAGCCGAAGATAGACTACCAGGCGCTGGCGATCTCCATGGGGTTAACAACACAGTGCATTCGCCGCGCCGCGGATATTGCGCCAGCCATTGAGGCCTCAATCGCCAGCGGAAAACCAGGGTTGATTGAGATTATGGTCAGCACCAGCTAACTCGCCCAGGATTGGGGGGCGGTCAGCAACGACCGCCGTGGTGTGAAGATTTTTTGAAGGAGGCATTACGCGCACCGGGAGTTGCTGACAGCGAGTGGATTGGCCCCTGTTTTTCACCCGCTTATCATTTAACCCATTTACAGGTCCGCCGCCGCAGCTATTCCCGCGGCGGCGGATGCCATTGGTCGTCATGTTCGAAGACCTGCGCATGGTGCTTTAGCGCTGTTAACCTGCTTGCTGGCTTTCCCGTGATATATCAGGCTTCAGCAATAAGGCTCAATAGCGCAGCAACAGCCTGCGGGCCACTTTTAAGGCGGGGACGCGATAAGCTCGTTACAGTCGCCGCTGAACATCCGCATAAGGTCGTCCCGACTAAACCCCGGCGCTTTCCGGTTTTGGCTGACGAATGTCATCCTTACAGGAAGCTTTAAAAAGCGTTGCTAAGGCCAGTATTGTCCAGATACAACCTTGCGGTTCTGGGTTATCACTGCCCGGGCTGCCCGCTGAAGAACCCATTTATTTCTGTTGTCCGTGAAATTCACGCTGCGCAAGCTGCACGGTGAGCGTTTCGATACGCTCGGCCATTTGCCGGGTCAGTTCCGTCAACTGCGTATTTTGTTTCAGTAATTCCAACAGTTGTACTGACTGCTCCTCAGCGAGCATCTGGCGCTTCGTCATGGCGTCATCCAGATCTTCGCGGTGTTGCGCATCCGCCAGCGCATGCGCCTGATCGCGTTCTGCCTGTCGGGTTTGCGCCAACAGGATCAGCGGAGCTGCATAAGCAGCCTGTATACTGAATGCCAAGTTGAGTAAAATAAAGGGATAGGGGTCAAACTTCACGGCGCCTGCAACGTTCAGAACAATCCACACGATCACCGCGATAGTCTGTCCAATCAGAAATGTCGGCGTACCAAAAAAACGCGCGAAGGCTTCTGCTTTCAACGCAAACCATTCATCGCCGAAAGTATGCGTAATCCCTTTTAAGGGGCGATATAAACGAAATTTTTTATCTGTATGCATATCAAAAACTATCCTGTTGGAGGAATTTGCCGGACCGCCAAATTTTAGGCCTCAGTGAGAGCTGAAGCCCTGTCATACGAGAAGATACGCTAAGTATGTTATACGTTAGCTATAGCGACTGCATATAATACTCGCTTACGGTTGCACTGGTACCCATGGCCTGTCAGGCTGCGGAGAACCTGAGCCTTGCGGCCGTGTATTCAAGGTTAACCCCGAACAGTACGCAGAGTTCATCAATATGCCCGATGCTCCGGTCAAGGATGATCCCGTCACGCATAAACTATTGCAAAGAAAGCTCGGTGAGTTGGTCAGTGGAGAGGCGGTGCGCGATAAATACAGGAGCGGACACTGTACCGACGATTGCTTGCAGCAGAGCGGCTGTCGAATTTATCGAAAGCTCCATTGGGCCGTAATGACAAATACTGAGGGTATGATAATACCGACATCCATCCCAAAATAAGACGTAAAATTATACTGGAACCCATGATATATATAGGGAGAAAAACCTATTCCTGTTACTTTCTTAAAGTCATGGTATGAGCCATGATCGCCGCAATCACTGAAAGCGTCAAAGAAAAACTCACCGACATATCCATATATCCCTTTGAAAACCCAGCCGTTATCCCAGCCGACCCAATCTCTTCTTACGCCGGCAGCCAGACATCGGTCATTAAAGCTGTTTTTCATTGTGCCTAAAACAAAGCTATTTTTTGAGTCATCCGAGAATTTTCGCTCAACGGAGATAAAGTTATTTTCAAAATTTTCAGTATACTGCCCGTGATTGTGCGTTAAATGATAAACGTATGAGCCGGTATTTATTGAGTACAGGTTTATTTCATCGGCAGAACAATGCCATGAAACCAAATATAAACTTCCGCACCACAGCCATGTGGAATATCGTTTCCGGATATCCTGTTTGTATCTCACACTATCCATACTCCCTCACCTTGACTAAGGTACTGAAAAATATCTCAGCTTATCCTCGGTTTCCGCTGTATAAATTTTAGCATATTTCGGCATGTCAGGGAGACGCGCTACGGGATAGGGGGGGATGATGACAGGTTTAACAGACATCTCAGAGTCATGTACGGGCTGAACCCACCCCGGTAGACATCTCCTGCCCTCACGACGAGGCCTGTTCAATGGCCTCCGGGCTGACGCTACCGGGATGGCTGGTTCAGGCTTTTCTGGCGTGAAACAGTCCGTTTTCGCCATCGCTCTCTTCTTCAACCCAGAAGTTGATATTGAACTGCGCGTCATCGCTCATCTCGATGCGATGCCAGTACTGCGGCGGGCTGGTGGCAAACTGACCGGCGTTAATCACCACCTTCACTTCCGGCTCGGTCGCCTGTTCATCAGCAAAGCCATAGTAGATGACCGTTCCTGCCATCACGCACAGCTGGCCGAAGACGCCGGCGGCGGTATTATGGTGGCTGAGCAGGGCGGCGGGGACGTTCTGTTTAGTGAAGAACGGGGTGGAACGTTTAACTCTCCAGTGAGCAGGAATACGCAGGTGAGACATCGTCAGCTCCTTAGTGGATATATAAGATGCATTAAATATGCATCTTTAAGGGCGGTATCGTCAATCAACAGGCAAAAAAAACGCTCCCTGAAGGAGCGTTTTACTCTCACCGACTTAGCGGCCGAAAAGATCGCGTTTTTTAGGTTTGAAAGGCTGAGCAATCAGCACCAGCAGCCCCACAAGCAGATAGGCGGCGAAGATCCCCACCAGCCACTGCGGCATCTCCAGCGTCAGAAACTCCCACTGACGAACGGAGCAGTCGCCGCTGGCGACGAACATCTGCGGGATCCACTTATCCAGCGGCAGCCACGTCGGAAAACGGGCGGCGAAATCGCAGGTCTGGAACGGGGAGGGGTGCAGCTGAAGCAAAGTGTGTTCCCATGACAGCTGTAGTCCGCGCAGCGCGCTGTACAGCCAGATAGCCAGCGCCACATAGCGCAGCGGTGTTTTCGGCGCGATGGCCCCGACAATACCGGCGCCCATAACGCCTAATAACGCACAACGTTCATAAATACACATCACACAAGGTTGCAGCAACATCACATGCTGGAACCACAGCGCGACTAATTCAAGGATAAAAGCGGTTAACGCCATCAGGAGCCAGGCTCCGCGTCCCCTTGAGCACTGGTTTAAATATCGCAACATAGTTATTTCCCTGGAACAAGCTAAATCATGGCAGTGTAAACGAAAACCGAACCGACGCCAGCAGCAAGCCCGAAAATATTACGTAAAAGAGTTTTGATTCCGCCACCGCCGCCACGCTCAGCGCATCGAGGAAGGCGGAGGGAAGGCCGCCGCGAGGCAACTGACTTCGCCCGGCATTCCCCCCATGGCGGGGGGGTAACGAAAAGTTGAAAATGAAACGGCGATCCCCTTTTAATTACTTCCAGGCGCTATCTGCTCTATAACGGCTCTGGTATGATGAGTGGAATTTGCAACGCTGTGTAATGGAAATCTAATTATGGTCATTAAGGCGCAAAGCCCTGCGGGTTTCGCGGAAGAGTACATCATTGAAAGTATCTGGAATAATCGTTTTCCCCCAGGCACCATCCTTCCCGCCGAACGTGAACTTTCTGAACTGATTGGTGTAACCCGTACTACCTTACGCGAAGTGTTGCAACGTCTGGCCCGCGACGGTTGGTTGACGATTCAGCACGGCAAACCGACGAAGGTGAATAATTTCTGGGAAACGTCCGGGCTGAATATTCTCGAAACCCTGGCGCGTCTTGATCATGACAGCGTTCCGCAGCTGATCGATAACCTGCTGTCGGTACGTACCAACATCTCTACTATCTTCATCCGCACTGCGTTCCGCCAGCATCCCGATAAGGCGCTGGACGTGCTGGCCAGCGCGCGTGAAGTTGCAGATCACGCCGACGCGTTCGCCGAGCTGGATTACAACATTTTCCGCGGCCTGGCATTCGCCTCCGGTAACCCGATTTATGGCCTGATCCTTAACGGAATGAAAGGGCTGTATACCCGCATCGGGCGTCACTATTTCGCCAACCCGGAAGCGCGCAGCCTGGCGCTGGGCTTCTATCATCAGCTGACGAAAGTATGCGAAGAGGGGCTGCACGAGAAGGTTTACGAGATTGTCCGTCGCTACGGTCATGACAGCGGCGAGATCTGGCACCGGATGCAGAAAACCATGCCGGGTGATTTAGTCATCGGTATGCGTTAAGGCGCACGGCTACGATAAAAATGCCCGGCAAGCTGTCGGGCATTTTTTCATCGTTTTACAGCGCGTTCTGGCGCGGCGGGCTGCGCTCCAGCAGTTCGATACTGCCATCGGCATTTTGTTGTTCCAGCAGGATATCAAACCCCCACAGACGATGGACGTGCTTGAGCACTTCCCGACGCCCTTTATCCAGCGGGACGCGATTGTGCGGCACATAGCGCAGCGTCAGTGAGCGGTCGCCGCGTAGATCGACGCTCCACACCTGAATATTCGGCTCAAGGTTGCTGAGATTGTACTGGGCGGACAGCTTCGAGCGGATCTCCCGATACCCCTCCTCGTTATGGATAGCGGAGATCTCCAGGTAGTTATGATGATCGTCATCCAGCACCGTAAAGAAGCGGAAATCGCGCATGACCTTCGGCGACAGGAACTGGCTGATAAAACTCTCATCTTTAAAATCACGCATGGCGAAATGCAGCGTTTCCAGCCAGTCCGAGCCGGCGATATCCGGGAACCAGTAGCGGTCTTCTTCGGTCGGCGACTGGCATATACGCTTAATGTCCTGGAACATGGCGAAGCCGAGGGCGTAGGGGTTAATCCCGTTATACCACTGGCTGTTATAGGGCGGCTGGAACACCACGTTGGTGTGGCTGTGCAGAAACTCCAGCATAAAGCGCTCCGTCACTTTCCCTTCGTCATAAAGATGATTGAGGATCGTATAGTGCCAGAAGGTGGCCCACCCTTCGTTCATCACCTGGGTCTGTTTTTGCGGATAAAAATACTGGCTGACCTTGCGCACGATACGCAGGATTTCGCGCTGCCACGGTTCCAGCAGCGGCGCGTTCTTCTCCATAAAGTACAGCAGGTTCTCCTGCGGCTCTGAAGGGTAGCGGCGGGCCGACTCAATGGTCTTCTCTTCTTCCCGCTTCGGCAGGGTGCGCCACAGCATATTCACCTGGCTTTGCAGATACTCTTCCCGGCTCTTCTGCCGCGCTTTCTCCTCCTGCAACGAGATTTTTTGCGGGCGTTTGTAGCGATCGACGCCGTAGTTCATCAGGGCATGACAGGAGTCGAGGAGCTTCTCAACCTCATCAACGCCGTAGCGCTCCTCGCAGTCGGTAATGTATTTCCGGGCGAAAATCAGATAGTCAATGATCGAGCTGGCGTCGGTCCAGCTGCGGAACAGATAGTTGTTTTTGAAAAAAGAGTTATGGCCGTAGCAGGCATGGGCCATGACCAGCGCCTGCATGGTTATTGTGTTTTCCTCCATCAGATAGGCGATGCAGGGATTGGAGTTAATGACAATCTCATAGGCCAGTCCCTGCTGACCGTGTTTATACGCCTGCTCGGTTTCGATAAACTTCTTACCGAACGACCAGTGCGGGTAGTTGATGGGCATGCCGACGCTGGAGTAGGCGTCCATCATCTGCTCGGACGTAATGACTTCGATCTGGTGCGGATAGGTGTCGAGACGGTACAGCTTCGCTACCCGGTCAACCTCGGCAAGGTAGGTTTCCAGCAGTTCAAAAGTCCAGTCGGGTCCATCGCTTAAACGAGTGGTGTCCCTGTTCATGGAATCAATCGTAGCCATTAGCGCGCCCTCGTTGTAGGTGGCTCTCTCTGTACGGAAAGCCTCTTATCAAGCATAGAACAGGGGACGACAAACTGCGCCTCCCGACAATTTCTTTTCTTCGCGATTTCGCAATCTTAAAGGCCTGGTTAATCCATATTTGCAGAATATTATTCTGAGTAAAAATGAAGCGCAGCACGAGATAGTAAATCTATGGGGTCAGTGCTGGTGCGGTTTGCTGTGAGTTAAGTCACCATAAATAAAGCGTATGTTGAATAATATTTTCATCTGAGTTATCAATTTGTAATCAGATGATTGTTCTTTAACTATTACGGAGTCGCTATGCGAGTCGTCATACTGGGAAGTGGGGTAGTTGGGGTTGCAAGTGCATGGTATTTAAGTCAGGCGGGTCACGAAGTGACGGTTATCGATCGTCAACCCGGGGCGGCGGAAGAGACCAGCGCCGCTAACGCCGGACAGATTTCCCCGGGCTATGCTGCGCCGTGGGCGGCGCCGGGCGTGCCGCTGAAGGCCATCAAATGGATGTTCCAGCGCCACGCGCCGCTGGCTATCGGTCTTGACGGCACTCCGTTCCAGCTGAAATGGATGTGGCAAATGCTGCGCAACTGCGATACCCGCCATTATATGGAGAACAAAGGGCGGATGGTGCGTCTGGCGGAATACAGCCGCGACTGCCTGAAAGCGCTGCGCGAAAGCACCGGGATCCAGTATGAGGGCCGCCAGGGCGGCACATTGCAGCTGTTCCGTACCGAAAAACAGTATGAAAACGCCACTCGCGACATCGCCGTGCTGGAAGATGCCGGCGTTCCATACCAGCTTCTGGAAGCGAAGCGTTTGCTGGAAGTGGAGCCCGCGCTGGCCGAAGTCAGCCACAAGCTGACCGGCGGTCTGCGTCTGCCCAATGATGAAACCGGCGATTGCCAGTTGTTTACCACCCGCCTGGCGGCCATGGCGGCGCAGGCGGGCGTCACCTTCCGCTTTAATACGCCGGTGGATGCGCTGCTGTATGAAGGCGAACAGATTGCCGGTGTAAAATGCGGCGCTGAAATCATCAAAGGCGATGCCTATGTGATGGCCTTTGGTTCATACTCAACCGCGATGCTGAAAGGGCTGGTGGACATTCCGGTCTATCCGCTGAAGGGCTATTCGCTGACCATTCCGATTGCCGAGGAAGACGGCGCGCCGGTTTCGACTATTCTTGATGAAACCTACAAAATCGCCATTACCCGCTTTGACCAGCGCATCCGCGTGGGCGGGATGGCGGAAATCGTCGGTTTTAATAAAGAGCTGCTGAAGCCGCGCCGGGAAACGCTGGAGATGGTGGTCCGCGATCTGTTCCCGCGCGGTGGCCACGTTGAGCAGGCAACGTTCTGGACCGGGCTGCGTCCGATGACCCCGGACGGCACGCCGGTGGTGGGCCGCACGGCGTATAAGAATTTGTGGCTGAACACCGGGCACGGCACGCTGGGCTGGACGATGGCCTGCGGTTCCGGGCAGTTGCTCAGCGATTTGATCTCCGGCCGTACACCGGCCATCCCGTATGATGATCTGGCCGTCGCGCGCTATAGCCCCGGTTTTACGCCGGCACGCCCTCAGCATCTGCACGGTGTTCATAACTAAGGAGTCTTCATGTCCCGTCCTGTATTGGCCAGCATTGATTTGCCGGCCTTGCGGCAGAATTTGCAGATTGTCCGGCGTGCGGCTCCCGCCTCGCGCCTGTGGGCGGTGGTGAAAGCCAACGCCTATGGTCATGGCCTGTCGCGCGTCTGGAGCGCGCTGAGCGGCGCAGATGGCTTCGCGATGCTCAACCTTGAAGAGGCGATTCTGCTGCGCGAGCACGGCTGGAAAGGGCCGATTCTGATGCTCGAGGGGTTCTTCCATGCCGACGAGCTGGCGCTATTTGATAAATACCGCCTGACCACCAGCGTGCACAGCAACTGGCAGATTAAGGCGCTGCAGCAGGCGAAGCTCCACGCACCGCTGGATATCTACGTCAAGGTCAACAGCGGGATGAATCGACTCGGTTTTATGCCGGATCGCCTCCATACCGTCTGGCAGCAGCTGCGGGTGCTGAATAACGTCAGCGCCATGACGCTGATGTCGCATTTTGCCGATGCGGAAAATCCGCAGGGTATTATTGAGCCGATGCGCCGCATCGAGCAGGCGGCGGAAGGGCTCGATTGCCCGCGTTCGTTGGCGAACTCGGCGGCGACGCTGTGGCATCCTGAAGCCCATTTCGACTGGGTGAGACCGGGTATTGTGCTGTATGGCGCATCGCCTTCCGGGCAATGGCAGGATGTCGCCAACAGCGGCCTCAAGCCGGTAATGACGCTCAGCAGCGAAATCATCGCCGTGCAGAATCTGCAGGCGGGCGAGGTGGTTGGCTACGGAGGGCGGTATCGGACGTCCGGCGAGCAGCGTATTGGGATTGTGGCCTGCGGTTACGCCGACGGCTATCCGCGCGTGGCGCCGGACGGTACGCCGGTGCTGGTGGACGGCGTTCGGACCCACACGGTGGGCCGGGTTTCAATGGATATGCTGGCGGTCGATCTAACGCCTTGCCCGCAGGCCGGGATCGGCGCGCCGGTCGAGCTGTGGGGCAAGGAGATCAAAATTGATGATGTCGCCAGCGCCTGCGGCACCGTCGGCTATGAATTAATGTGCGCGCTGGCGCCGCGCGTTCCGGTCGTGACAGGGTAACTTCCGTAAACGGCGTCATTGGCCGGGCTTATCAGCCAGAATTTCCGGCAGCGGCCGGAGTTCTGGCTTTCCGCTAACCCCTCTCAAGCAACACCCCGTCAGCCGGATGTCGGCCGCGCGGCTCCTCTTCGCACCCTCATATTGCGCACCTCCGCCTGACCATCGACGATCTCTTCGCAATCGCGCCTGCTCCTTGATTCGATTCCGTTGCCTGCTACGATCTGCTTAACGCCGACGGTAACATCAGCGACTGACGAGGTCTGGAAACAACCTCCATCACATGACTACAATGCCCCAGCGAGCCAACGGTCGTCATGTACAGAAAACAAAACGGACAGCGATATGCCAATGATGAGTTTTACCCGCCCTCTGATTAAAGCCGGTTCAAAAGTGGCCTCGCTGGTGAAAAAAATAGCGATTGCTCTGCTTATCGTGGTGACCGTTTTTATGGCCGGGCGTATTTACGAAACGCAGCGTGGGCCCGCCCTGCATCCGTGGCATACCTGGGCTGCTGATGAAATGTCGGCGACGGAGATTGACCACGCGACCTTCGCTGGCTATCTGGCGCGAGAAGAGACGATTTTTCGCCAGATGAGAAGTCAGCTGACCAATGCGCTTCAGGATGATGAAAAAACGCCGCTTAATCGTTTTTATGCCCAAAGCCAGGTCTATCCGCAACAGTTTCAGCCCGACTGGAATCGCTCCTTTGTGCTGTTGCCCGCAGGGACGCCGCGCGGCGCCGCGGTGTTGCTTCATGGCTTGACGGACTCGCCATACAGCGTGCGCTATCTGGCAAAAGCCTACCAGCAGCAGGGGTTCGTTGCCGTGGTGCCGAGGTTGCCGGGGCACGGTACTGCGCCGGGTTCGCTCACCGCCGTTGACTGGCAGCAGTGGATGGCGGCAACGCGACTGGCGGTACGCGAAGCCACCCGACTGGCCGGGGCGAACGTCCCGCTGCATGTTATCGGCTATTCCAACGGCGGCGCGCTGGCGCTGAAATATGCGCTCGACGCGCTGGATGATAACGCCTTGTCTCAGCCGCAGCAGATAGTCCTGCTGTCGCCGATGATCGGGGTGACCGCATTTGCCCGCTTTGCCGGGCTGACGGGGCTACCGGCGGTGTTTCCCGCTTTTGCGCGCGCGGCATGGCTTAACGTGGCGCCTGAGTTTAATCCTTATAAATACAATTCATTTCCGGTGAAGGCGGCCCGACAGTCGTGGCTGTTAACCCAGGCGCTGCAGGAGAAAATTGTCGAGGACTCCCGCAGCCAGCGGCTTGCTGCGCTGGCCCCGGTGCTGACTTTTCAGTCGGTGATGGACTCCACCGTCAGAACCAGGGCGGTGGTGGAGTCGCTGTATCGCTATTTGCCGGAAAACGGCAGCGAGCTGGTGGTTTTCGATATCAACCAGGCGGCGAATCTGCGCGCGTTGTTTCGACCTGCGGTCTACTCTGCGCTCAACACGCTACTGCCGCCAGCGCCGCGCCGCTATCGCACAACGGTGATTACCAATACCTCGTCCACGACGTACGATACCGTCGCGCGAACCACGCCAGCGGGCGCGCAAGAGGAGCAAGTGACGCGGCTGAACATCGCGTGGCCGCAGGATATGTATTCGCTGTCGCACGTCGCGGTACCTTTTCCGATGAGCGATTCTCTGTACGGTCGCGAGCCGACGGAGAAGAACCTTTACGGCATCAGTATCGGTACCATTTCGCTGCGCGGAGAGACCGCAACCCTCAGCGTAGGGCTGGATACGCTGATGCGCGTGACCTCTAATCCGTTCTTTCCGTTTATGATGGCGCGTATTGAGCAACATATTCACGGCGCTTTGCCGTCTGCGCCTGAATCGGGATTATAATGCACAGGAGTTCCGTTTATTTCTCGGGCTGAATGATTAACGTTGATTTTTTTAAGGAAAAAACTATGCAACATTGTCGGCTGGTGGTGTGGGGTACCCTGATTATTTGCGCTACGGCGGTCCAGGCTGAAGATCATGTCTACGGTGAACAGCGCATCAGCGGCTGGTGGGACTGGCTCAAAAATGATGTTTCGCAAACCTGGAATCAGCCGCAAAATTATGACCTGTATCTGCCGTTTCTCAGCTGGCACAACCGCTTAACCTACGATAAAGAGAAAACCGACAACTACAATGAGATGCCCTGGGGCGGCGGCTTCGGCGTCTCTCGCTATCACGATGATGGCGACTGGAGTTCGCTGTACGCCATGATGTTTAAGGATTCGCATAACAAGTGGCAGCCGATAATCGGCTACGGCTGGGAGAAGGGCTGGTATCTGGATAGCCGCCAGGATTTCCGCCTTGGCCTCGGCGTGACCGCCGGGATCACCGCCCGTGATGATTTCGCGAATTACGTCCCCTTACCGATAATTCTGCCCTTATTTTCCGCAAGCTATCAGCGGTTGAGCGTACAGTTCACCTATATTCCCGGCACCTACAATAACGGTAACGTCCTGTTTGCCTGGCTGCGCTATGGTTTTTAAACCCGGCCGCCAGGGAGGGCGCCGGTAATTTAAAGGGTGATCACTTTTTTAGCGACGGAGTGGGATAGCGCCAGCATTGAAATCAATACCGAGACGACAAACGTCAGGACAATCAGCATTAATTTTGTGGTCAGCGAACCGATAGGGATAAGGGCGCTCAGCAGATGAAAAATGGAGTAATGGAGGATATAAACCCCGGTCATCGTTTTGCTGACTGCCGCCAGGATACTCTCTTTAAACTCGCTGTTTTTACGGAAACGGACGCCGTTGGCCGCAATCACCAGCGCGACTACCAGAATATAAATTTGTGAACCGGTGAGAATGAACGCATTTCTGTCGGCCTTGAACAGGGCGAAAAAGAAATGACGCTCGTAAAACCAGGTGAAAAGATAAATAAAGGGTATGGCGCACATCGTGGCTTTGATAACGCTATCGCGGTTAAGCCAGCGCACCACCAGCGGGTCGTTAAACAGCTGGCCGGTTAAATAGAACAACAGCCAGGTCCACAGACGATACTGCGGTGGCAAAGTTAGCGGATGAACGTTGGGCCAAAGGACCGCCAGCAGGTCGTAGCCATAGCAGAAAAGCAGTAACACAAACACCACGCTAAAGAAGACCCTTCTGCGCAGGCTTAGCCACTCGACCAGCGGGTGGAAGGTATAAATCACGATAAAGGCGAAGACAAACCATGGCTGGATAAGATAGCCGCGCTGGTAGGGCTCAAAGAGGTAGTAAATCGTCATCCAGAAAAGAAAGACGATCACCACGCTTTTAATTTTCTCCATCTGCCAGCTCGCGTTATGTCGGGACTGAGCATCGAGATAGCCCGCCACCACAAAAAACAGCGGCGTGGCGATGGTCGAGATAAAGGTCAGAAAGCCGAGGATCCAGTGATAGTCGTAATCATACCGATCCCAGGTGTTATAGATGGTAAAGAAGGTGACCGCCGTCATGCATCCCAGCGTTTTAATAATATTTAACCCGGTGGTGTTCATTGTGGTTGCCGCATATCCTTAGGGTGAAAACAGGCGTAAATAACCGGAAGAACCAGTAGCGTCAGAATGGTCGCAAAACCCAGCCCGAACATGATAACCACCGCCATACTCTGGAAGAAGACGTCCAGCAGCAGCGGCGCCAGCCCGAGCACGGTGGTAAAGGCCGTGAGCAGTATAGGGCGTAAGCGCGAGGTTGCCGCATAGATAATTGCCTCGTGCTGCGGTTTTTCCTGTTTTTGTTGTTCAATCTCTTCAACCAGCACGATGCCGTTACGGATAAGCATGCCGCTCAGGCTAAGCAAACCGATAAGCGCCATAAAGCCGAAGGGAATGCCGGTGATTAAAAAGCCCGGCGTCACGCCGATCAGCGCCAGCGGCACGGTCAGCCAGATGGCAACGGCATTTTTCAGCGAACTGAACATCAGCACGGTGATGACGAACATCACCAGATAACCTAATGGCAGGGTGGTGAACAGCCCCTGCCGCGCTTCGCTGGAGTTCTCCGCATCGCCTCCCCACTCAATACTGTAGCCGTGCGGCAGACTGAGCGCGTTAATTTGCGGCTGGACTCGCGCCAGAATATCGCCCGGGGTTTGATGGCTCAGCGGGTCGGGGTTGCTCATCACCGTGAGGACGCGGCTGCGGTCGCGGCGGAGAATTAACGGGTCTTCCCATTCGAGGTTAAAGCCGCTGACGACGTTGCTCAGCGGAATGTACTGCTGACGGCTCTGGCTCCACACCAGTACGTTTTTCAGATGGTTAGCATCCTGACGTTCGGCGGCGGGCGGGCGTACCACCACCGGCAGCAGATCGGCGCCTTCACGATACAGCCCGACGCGGCTACCGCTGAAATTCATTTGCAGCGCACTGTCGATATCTTGCTTATCCACCCCCAGCTCGCGGCCGAGGACCGGCGAATACTGCGGACGGATCGTTTTACTGCGGTTTTGCCAGTCGTTACGCACGCTGCCGACGGCCGGATCCGCCGCAAGGATCGTGCTGACCTGGCTGGCTATCAGTCGCAATCTGTCGGGATCGGGGCCTTTAATACGCACCTCGATGGCGCTATCGCTGGACGGACCAAACATCACCCGCTTGCTGCTGGCGTTGACCTGCGGATAGTGGCGCGCAATATAGGCATCGACGTGGCGAGTGAGGGCGTCAATACTACGCTGGTCGTCCATGCGCACCATGATCTGCGCATAGTTGCTGTACTGCCGCTGGCCGCTGTAGGTGAGGATAAAGCGCATGCTGCCCTGACCGATGGTCGCCACGGTAGTGACCACGCCCGGCTGGCCGTTAATCGCGGTTTCGATATCGCTGGTCATTTTTTCGGTGGCGGCGATATCGGTGCCGTAGGGCAGCCACAGGTCCACAAAGAAGACAGGCGTATTGGATGACGGGAAAAAGTTCTGTCGTACCGAGCCAAATCCCCAGACCGCGCCGACCAGCAGCGCGGCCATCACCGTAAGGGTGACGGTTTTTTGCCGCAACAGGGCGTTGAGGATCTGCTGATAGCTGCGGTAAAAGCGTCCGCGGTAAGGATCGGCCTCAGCGGCTGGCGTCGGGGATGCCGCGCCTTTAAACAGCCACCATTTGATCAACACCGGGGTAATGGTGAGCGCCGAGAACCAGCTGAGCATCAGGGAGATGAGCAGCACCTGGAACAGCGATTTACAGTATTCCCCCGTCGAGTCCTGCGACAGACCGATAGGCGCGAAGGCGAGGATGGCTATCACGGTTGCCCCCAGCAGGGGCAGGGCGGAACGGCGGATAACGTAGTTGATGGCGGTCAGCAGCGTTGACCCCTGCTGACGGGCAATCAGCACGCCTTCGACAATCACGATGGCGTTATCGACCAGCATGCTGAGGGCGATAATGAGCGCGCCTAGCGAGATCCGCTGCAGCTCAATGCCCCACAGGTACATAATCAGCAGCGTGCCCAGCACGTTGAGGGCCAGCGAAAACGCAATAATAATACCGCTGCGCACGCCCATAAAGATCAGCAGAACGCCGACGACAATGGCCAGCGCCATTAAGAAATTAGTGATAAAGCCGTTAACCGAGTGGCCGACTTCAGCCGCCTGATCGTAGAACAGATCGAGGTGAATCCCGGCGGGTTTTTCCGCCGACATTTGTGCCAGCCTGGCCTCCAGCGCGTGGCCCACATCGATGACGTTGACGCCGGGAATGAACGAGACGCCCATGGTCACCGCCTGACGGCCGTTGGCGTGGTAGAGGCTGGACGGCGATTCGCTCAAGCCGCGCGAGATGGTGGCAATATCCCGTAACCGGGTTGCCGCCCCCGTACCGTGCGGGTTGATCGGCAGATCGCCCAGTTCGTCGATATTCTCAAATTCCCCGGTCGGATGCAGGCGAATGGACTCGCTGCCAGATTTAATCTCCCCGGCGCTGGACACGACGTTCAGGCGGCTGAGAATGGCGGAAAGCTGGTTAAGCGTAATGCCGCGGGCGGCCATTTTGGGTAAAGAGATATCAATATTAATCTGCTGGGGGAGTACACCGCCGATGGCGACCTTGCCAACGCCGGGCACCAGTACCAGTTCCCGACGCAGCTGCTCGGCATAACGGACCAGCTCGGGATTGGTAAAACTGTCGCCGGAAATGGCAAAGAAAAAGCCAAACACGTCGCCGAAATCATCGTTCACGAAGGGGGTGACCACGCCCGGAGGGAACAGACGGGCCGCATCGCCCACTCTGCGCCGCAGCTCATCCCAAATTTGCGGCAGCTCGTTGGAGTGGTAATTCGAGGCGATATTCACCGTAATCTGCGAGAGCCCGTTGGACGAAATAGAGCTGACGTTATCCAGATAAGGCAGCTGTTGCAGGGCATTTTCCAGCGGCAGGGTGACCTCTTCTTCGACCTGTTGCGCCGAAGCGCCAGGATAGTGGGTAATGACCACCGCCGTTTTAATGGTAAAGGCCGGATCTTCCAGACGGCCGATATTGAGCAGGGCGAAAATACCGCCAATGCCCAACAGCAGAATGGTTAACCAGACGCGAACGGGATTATTAATAAACTGACGAGAGATATCCATTAAAGTCCTCGTTCACGCGTCCAGATTCGAACCGGCTGTTGGGCATGCAGTTCGCTTACGCCAGCTGCCACAACGCGCTCGCCGGCGCTGAGCCCGTCGGTAATAACCACCCCCTGGGTGGTGACCTGCCCGACGCTCACTTTGCGATCCTCAAGATGCAGCTGTTCGCCATCGCCCTTAATCACCCACACGTGCGGCTCATTGCGCGGATGATTATCGGGATTGAACACCGCCTCAACCGGCACCACCAGCGCCTCGCGACCGGTATTGGCGGGCAGATTCGCCAGATTCACCGTCACGGTCCCGCTGACGCCGCCCACCGCGGGGAAATCGGCCGGGCGCGGCATGGTCAAAATCACCTGCCACGTCAGGGAATGATTGTCGCTGCTGCCGGAATGCTCTTTGTACTGGGCGGTAAACTGGCGATCCGGCAGGGCGTTGATTTTCACTAGCGGACGATACTGCGCGTTGCGAATATCAAAGGCGCTAAACAGATTTTCCGGGATGCTAAAGACCACGTCGAGCAGATCGCTACGCGTCAGGGTCACCACGGTCTGCCCGGCGGCCACCACCTGGTGATTGCGCACCGGCACGCTGGCCGCTACCCCGCTAAACGGCGCCTTTAGCGTCAACTGGTCGAGTTCTTCGCGGGCAATTTTCAGCGCGGCATTTGCCGAGTCGCGGCTGGCGCGCTGAATGTCCATTTCGGCTTGCGAAATAGCCTGGCGGCCGGCGAGGGTCTGAAAGCGGTCAAACTGCCGCTGCGCGAGCGTGGCGGCAGTTTGTCGTTCATTGAAACGCTGTTGGGCTTCCCGCGCGTTGAGACGGGCGAGGACCTGTCCTTGCGTAATGTTGGCGCCCTGGCGCACATCGAGCGATTCCACCAGGCCGCCGCGTTTAAAAGAGAGATCCGTAGAGTCCCCGGATTCGATGCGCGCGGGGAAAACACGCTGCTGTGAATCCCCGACCGCAGTCACCTCAGCGGCTTTCACCATCCGTGGCAGCGGTGTAACCTGCGGCGCTTTCTGGTCGCAAGCTGTTGTTATCAAAATAACAACAGGAATGAGAGAAAAATAACGGTTCACTGTATTCCCCGCAAAGCTAAAAGATTTATTTTACATATTGGTTACAACCGGCGGATTTATTCAGCCAGGGCAGAGACGACGAGATAGGTGAATAATCCTGTCGCCGTACAGGCAATGATTGCCAGGGCGATAAACAGGCTCAGGCGAAACAGACTATAGCCAAACATCGCTCCTCCTTTAGTGATGGATATATAGTTAGTAAATCCTCATATACCTAATTATGGGGTGGTTTTTGCAATCGTTACAGCTCCTGATTATGAGGATAGTCGTAGAAAAGCGGAAATGTTAAAAAGAGTAAAAATCGCCCTGATGTCGACGCTTTGGCGGCGTTTCCAGCCGAATTGACTGAAGGGGGGTATCTCAGTGATATTTTTCAATATATTAATTGGTGGCTTAATCATGTTAACCGTCCTGTGCTACGTTTAATCATACCGATTATTGTGCCAGCTTTGTTCCTGAGATTTTTTCCGCAACACGTGTCGTAGGAAGTTATTCGCCATCTATTCTATTGGTAATAAAAGGATTGTCTGTATGTATAAAAATATTCTGGTCCCGGTTGATGTCTTTGAAATTGGCCTTGCCGACAAGGCGCTATCCCACGCTCAGTTTCTTGCGCAGAGCGCTTGCGGGAAAATTCACCTGTTGCACGTAAATCCTCTGTTTTCCCCGGTGCTGACGCGTGGATTTATTTCTGATGCGCGAAAAATGGAAGACTATCTGGTTAAAAACGCTGAGGAAAAACTTGCCGGGTTGGCCAAAAAGTCCACCCTGCCGGAAAGTGACATCCAGATTCATGTCCGTAGCGGCAATGTTCGCGATGAAGTGATCAAACTGGCTGACGAGCTGCAGGCGGATGTGGTGATTATTGGCTCGCGAAACCCCAATATTCAGACCCATTTGCTGGGTTCTGAGGCGGCAGGCATCGTTCGTTATGCCCATGTGCCGGTTTTTGTCGTGCGTTAGGGGCGGCCTGATGCTGTTCTGATTTCCGTTACAGGAGTGAGGAGATAACTATGAGTACAGACAAACCGGCTGGCCCGTTCTATAAGCTTTCCGTCGATGAAACCCTGACCCGCACCAACAGTTCCTCCGAAGGTATTAGCAGCGCAGAAGCGGCCTCGCGACTCCAGCAGTACGGCGAGAATGCGCTACCCCAAAAGCCAGGCAAACCCGCGTGGCTCCGTTTCCTGGCCCATTTCAACGATGTCCTGATTTATGTCCTGCTGGCGGCCGCGCTGCTGACTGCGGTCATGGGGCACTGGGTCGATACTCTGGTGATTCTGGGCGTCGCGGTGATCAATGCCCTGATTGGACATATTCAGGAAAGCAATGCGGAAAAATCGCTGCAGAGCATTCGTAATATGCTGGCCAGCGAGGCGGTGGTGATCCGCCAGGGAAACCATGAAACGGTAGCGACTACCGCGCTGGTGCCGGGCGATATCGTGGTGATCCGCGCGGGCGACCGAATCCCTGCCGACCTGCGGGTTATCGAAGCCCACAACCTGCGCGTGGAAGAGGCGATACTCACCGGCGAGTCGACGGTGGTGGAGAAAAGCACCGAGGCGCTGAGCGGCGATCTTCCCCTCGGCGATCGCACGAACCTGCTGTTTTCCGGTACGACGGTCAGTTCCGGCGGTGGTAAAGGCCTGGTGGTGGCGACCGGCGGCGATACCGAACTGGGTCATATCAACCAGATGATGGCGGATATTGAAAAGCACCGTACGCCGCTGCTGGTACAGATGGATAAGCTCGGCAAAGCCATCTTTATTATTATTCTGGTGATGATGGCCGCGCTGTTCGTCTTCAGCCTGCTGTTCCGCGATATGCCGGTTTCAGAGCTGATGCTCTCGCTGATTAGCCTTGCGGTGGCCTCGGTGCCGGAAGGTTTGCCGGCGATTATCTCGATCATTCTCTCTTTAGGCGTGCAGACCATGGCGCGGCAGAAGGCGATCATTCGTAAGCTGCCGACCGTTGAGACCCTCGGGGCGATGACGGTAATTTGTTCGGATAAAACCGGGACGCTGACCATGAACGAGATGACGGTTAAAGCCGTCATTACGGCGGATACCGTCTATCGGGTGGAAGGCGATAGCTATGAACCGATAGGCAATATCCACCCGGTCGACGGGGCCGGGCCGGTTGTGGTGGCGCCCGGTACGCTGCTTGAGCGCTATTTGAGGACCATTGATTTATGTAATGACAGCCAGCTTATCAAGGATGAAAGCGGGTTATGGAAAATTACCGGCGGCCCGACGGAAGGGGCGCTGAAGGTGCTGGCGGCGAAAGTCGCGCTGCCGACGGTGGCAACCGAATTGCGCAGCAAGATCCCTTTCGATTCGCAATATAAATATATGTCGACGCTCTATCGGATCGGTAATGAAGAGATGATCTTAATCACCGGCGCTCCGGATGTGCTGTTCCGGCTTTGTCAGCAGCAGCAGACGGAGGAGGGCCTGCAGCCGCTGAATCAGCCCTACTGGGAAGCAAAAATTGAAGAGTACGCGCGGGAAGGGTTGCGAATGGTCGCGGCGGCGTGGAAGCCTGCGGCCAGCGGACAAAGCGAGCTGACCCATCAGGATCTGCAGCAGGGCGTCATTCTCCTCGGTATTGCCGGGATGATGGATCCGCCGCGTCCGGAAGCGATTACGGCGATTGGCGACTGCCTGCAGGCGGGGATTCGCGTGAAGATGATCACCGGCGATCACCCGCAAACGGCGATGAGTATCGGCAAAATGCTGGGCATCGGCAACGCCAGCACGGCCATTACCGGGCGCGAGCTGGAGGTGATGGACGACCAGCAGCTCAGCGAAGCCGCGCAGAAGTTTGATATTTTCGCCCGTACCAGCCCGGAAGATAAATTCCGTCTGGTGCAGGCGCTGCAGAGTAAAAAAGAGGTCGTGGGGATGACCGGTGACGGGGTGAACGATGCTCCGGCGCTGAAGCAGGCTGATGTCGGGATCGCGATGGGCATCAAGGGAACCGAGGTGACCAAAGAGGCGGCCGACATGGTGCTGACGGATGATAACTTCGCCACCATTGCCAGCGCGGTCAGAGAAGGGCGGCGGGTGTACGATAACCTGAAGAAAACCATCCTTTTCATTATGCCGACCAACCTGGCGCAGGGGCTATTAATCATTATCGCGCTGCTGGCGGGGAACTTAATTCCTTTGACCCCGGTACTCATCTTATGGATGAACATGGCGACCTCCGCCACGCTGTCGTTTGGTCTGGCGTTTGAGGCTGGCGAGAAGAACATCATGGCGCGACCGCCGCGCGATCCTAAACTGCATGTTATGGATGGTTTCGCCATCTGGCGGGTGGTTTTTGTTGGCTCGATGATCGCCGTAAGCGCCTTTGTTCTGGAGGCCTGGCTCCAGCCGCGCGGCTATTCGCCGGAGTTTATCCGTACCGTCCTGCTGCAAACGCTGGTGACCGCCCAGTGGTTTTACATGCTCAACTGCCGCGTCTCCGACGGCTTTTCGCTGAGTAAAGGCTTACTGGCGAACAGAGGCATCTGGATCGTCAGCGGCGTTCTGCTGGCGCTGCAGCTGCTGATCATCTACGCGCCGTTTATGCAAATGCTGTTTGGCACCACCGCGCTGCCGTTCCGCTATTGGGTGATCACTTTTGTTATCGGCTTTGTGATGTTCCTGATTGTGGAGGTCGAAAAACCGTTAACCCGCAAATGGCTCACCGCCTGAGGCAAGAACGGCGTATCAATGGCCTTCAGGGCCGCTGATACGCCGTTGATAAGCTGATTCAGGCGCCAGGTGGTAGGTGGTGCTGTCATCAACACCGTGCCATCATCCTTCGTCAGCGAGCGGACAGAGGCGGATCACACCGCCTCATCTTCCGCCACGCGTACCCCGACCTTCAGCACGTGGTCTTCCTCTTTCTCCGCCACCGTCCACAGCATTCCGGCAAACTCCACCTGGTCACCAACCACCGGTGCGGCACCGAGCAGCCCCTGAATCACATCCCCCAGCGATTGCTGGCGTTCGCGAAACTCTTCCCCGCCGTCAAGACCGTAAATTTGCGCCACATCGGCGAATTTAGCGTTGGCGTCGAGAATAAAGTCGCCGAAGAAGCGCTGGTCGAGCGCCACCGGTGGCGACTGGCTGAACATTTTGCCCAGCGCCGGCAGGTCGTGCTCGCGGCCGATCACGCAGAGAATATCGCCTTCGAGCAGCCGGGTGCTGCCGGTTGGGTGCAGCAGAATATTGTCGCGGAACAGGGCGGCAATGCGGGTTTCCGGCGGCATATGCAGATCGCGCAGCGCCGCGCCGACGCACCATTTATCGGCGCTCAGCTGGTAAACAAACTGCTCCCAGGGATTTTCCGGATGGATATCCAGCCCGACGCGGGAAATGGGCCAGCCCACCGGCGGAACCACCACTTTGGCTTTTTTCGCCGCCCACGAGAGGGAGGTTCCCTGCAGCAGCAGGGAGACCAGCACCACGAAGAAGGCGACGTTAAAGAACAGGCGGGCGTTATCAAGACCGGCCATCATCGGGAAGACGGCGAGAATAATCGGCACCGCGCCGCGCAGGCCAACCCAGCTGATAAACACCCGTTCGCGCAGAGTAAAGCCGCGAAACGGCAGCAGGCCGGCAAAGACCGACAGCGGGCGGGCGACGAAAATCATCCACATCGACAGCAGCAGCGCCGGGATGGCGATAGGCCACAGGTCCGATGGCGTGAGCAGCAGACCGAGTACGAGGAACATGGCGATTTGCGCCAGCCACGCCAGCCCGTCAAAGTTCTGCAGGATCCCGTGACGGTTGCGAATCGGCCGGTTGCCGAGCAGGAAGCCGCACAGATACACCGCCAGAATACCGCTGCCGTCCAGCGAGGTGGTGACGGCAAAAATCATAATCCCGCCGCTTAGCGCCAGCAGCGGATAGAGCCCCGCAGGCAGCACGATGCGGTTAATCATCTGCAACAGCAGATAGCCGCCGCCGAGACCAATGACGATGCCGAGACCGAACTGCTGCACGATGTGCACGGCAAACATCCAGCTCAGGCCGGTTTGATGCTGCTGAATCATCCCGATAAGGGTAATGGTCAGGAATACCGCCATCGGATCATTGCTGCCGGATTCAATCTCCAGCGTGGCGCCCACGCGCTCGTTCAGCCCTTTACCGCCGAGCAGCGAGAAGACCGCCGCGGCATCGGTGGAGCCGACAATCGCGCCGATCAACATCCCTTCGATGAGATTGAGATGGAACAGCCATGCGGCCATTATCCCGGTCAGACAGGAGGTGATCAGCACGCCAACGGTCGCCAGTGACAGGGCGGGCCAGAGGGCGACGCGAAACGAACTCGCCTGGGTGCGCATACCGCCGTCCAGCAGGATTACCGCCAGCGCCAGGTTACTCACCATGTAGGCGAACGGGTAGTTGTCAAAAGGGATGCCGCCGATACCATCGACGCCAGCCAGCATACCGATGGTGAGGAAAATAACCAGAATCGGGATGCCAAGGCGTGAGGAAAAGGAACTCAATAAAATGCTACAGGTTACTAATACAGAACCCAGAATAAACAGACTAATGACCGCACCGGCGTCCAAAGTTGACGTACTCCTTACTGGCGTAAAGGTTTTATGAAAGTGACATTATTTTAACAACCCGCAGAGTATCCGAAAATGTGTAACCGATGTTTTTATTCGGTCAGTACCGGATGCCCGCTGAGCGTTAAGGTGGTGGTGGCCGCGTTGTTCACCAGCAGCGCGTTCGCGCCGAGGGGCAGGGTCACGGTCCGCTGCTCGTGGCCGAAGTCCAGCCCGCTGATAAGAGGAACAGCGAGCTGCGCGCGGAGATAGTCGCAGACCTGCGGTAAATCATAGCCCGCGTCGTAATCGTTAGGCCGGGCGCCGGTAAAGCTGCCGAGGACAATGGCGCGCTGAGCGGCGAGGATACCACTATTAAGCAGCTGCAACAGCATCCGTTCGACGCGGAACGGATGCTCGTTAATATCTTCCAGCAGCAGAATACCGTTGCTGATTTGCGGCAGCCACGGCGTGCCAATCAGCGAGGTTATCATCGCCAGATTGCCGCCCCACAGGGTCCCCTTGGCCCGGCAATCCGGTCCGTCGCCCTGCCACTCGAGGGTAAATTCCGGGCTGCGCAGCGCCTGCCAGAAGTGCTGTTCGGTAAACGGGTCCATGACTTCGGCGCCAAAGTTACCGGCCAGCATCGGACCGCTAAAGGTGATTATGCTACCCTTGGCCAGCAGGCCCATTTGAATCGCTGTAAAATCGCTGTGTCCGCAAATGATTAGCGGGTTTTGCCGCTGGCGCGCAATGAGCGCCTGCCAGTCGATGTGCGGTAGCAGGCGGCTGGCGCCGTAGCCGCCGCGTACCGCCATCACGATGCGATTAGCGCCTTCGAGGGTCGCCAGCTGGTTTATGTCGTTCAGGCGCTCATGCTCAGTTCCGGCAAACCGCTGCTGGCGGCGGGGGATGACCTCCTGGTGCAGGACCTGATGCCCGGCTTCCTGCAGACGTTGAACGCCGCGGTGCGCTGCCTCCTGGTTGACGCAGTAACCTGAAGGGGCGACCAGATAAAACTGAGACATGACAATTCCTTGCTAAGAATGAAAGGGTTATCATGCCGCCTGGAGCGATTATTGTCATCTCCAGGCGGCAAACTTCAGCCAATAAGGATAGATGTGTGAAATTGAGATGGTGTGTTTTTATCGTTGTGTTGTTGGCCGGTTGTAGCTCAAAACAGGATTACCGTAACCCGCCGTGGAACGCTGAAGTTCCGGTTAAGCGGGCGATGCAGTGGATGCCTGTCAGTGAAAAAGCCGGCGTGGCGTGGGGCGTTGACCCGCAGCTGGTGACGGCGATTATCGCCATTGAATCCGGCGGCAACCCGACGGTCATCAGTAAATCCGGAGCGGTTGGCCTGATGCAGCTGAAACCCTCGACATCCGGGCGCGATGTCTATCGGCGCATGGGCTGGCGCGGTGAACCATCGGTCAGCGAGCTGAAAAATCCCGAACGTAATATTTCGATGGGCGCGGCCTATCTGAGTATCCTTGAAAATGGCCCGCTTGCCGGGATTAAAAATCCGCAGGTGATGCGCTATGCGGTAGTGGTCTCCTACGCTAACGGCGCCGGGGCGCTGCTGCGCACCTTCTCCGCGAATCGTCAGGATGCGATTGACGAGATCAACACTCTGGATGCCGATGAGTTCTTCGAGCACGTGGTGAAAAAGCATCCGGCTCCGCAGGCCCCACGCTATATCTGGAAGCTGCAGAAGGCGCTCGACGCCATGTAATCGCCTCCGCTCGCGCTGCGTTTACCGGGACACGCCCGGTGTTATCCGCAGAGCACAGCGCGAGCGGAACGCTTTTCAGACAATTCTCAGAAGTCGTAGCCGACGGTGGCGATCACGCTGCGCCCGGCTCCCCAGTAACAGTTGCCGGTTCCGTAGCAGCCGGAGACAAACGCCCGATCGCCGAGGTTATTGGCATTAACCTGCACAAAAGCTCCTTTCAATGATGGCGACCAGACGCCGAGGTCGGCGCGCACCATCGCATCCAGTAAGGTGACCGACGGCAGGCGCTCGGTATTGGCATCATCTGCCCACTGCTTGCCGATATAGCGTACGCCAGCCCCTGCACTAATGCCGGCCGGGAACTGATAGCGCGCCCAGAACGAGGCCATCTGATCCGGCGTCAGCTGCGGCGTGTTGGCGTTGGTGCCATCTTTGGTGTCCTGGAAGCGCAAGCGGTTCCAGGTGTAGGAGGCAAGGGTGCTCAGCTCAGGCGTAATCTGGTTGCGCATCTCCAGCTCCACGCCCTGGGAATGGACTTTTCCAGCCGGAATAAAGGTCGCGGTAGCAATATTTGGATCGCGCGTCGCCACATCTTTTTGCGTCAAATCGTAGATGGCAATGCTGTACATATCGGCGGTACCCGGCGGCTGGAATTTCAGCCCCGCTTCCACCTGCTCTGCGGTCGTGGGCTTGAGCAGCGTTCCGTTGGCACCCGGCAACATGGCTGGCGTAATCGCCTGGCTATAGCTCAGATACGGCGAAAGGCCATTTTCCAGCGCATACAGCAGCGATGCCCGGCCGCTGATATGGCCATCGGCGCGGCGGCTGGAGGTGCCGAAGGTATTGCTGACCTGTTGCGAAACCAGGCGATCGTACCGACCGGACACATCCAGATGCCAGCGTTCCCAGACCATTTCGTCCTGCAGATAGATCCCAGTCTGCTCATAGCGGCGGTTATTGTTATTGCTGTAGGTCACGGTATGCCCGCTCTGCGCGGTATAGCCGCTGAACGGGTCGAGGGGTGATGCGCTGCCGGCGCCGGTCCACAGATCGTTGCGGAAACGGTGATACTCCCCGCCGACGATCAGCGTATGGGCCAGCTCGCCGGTGGTGAAATCGGCGCGCAGGCGGTTATCGGTAGACCAGGCATCCAGCGAGCCGCGCGAGCCGCTGTAGCCGCGCGCCAGGCTGTCGCTGCCGTCAATCCAGCCGACCTGATACACCTGATCCAGCGAGACGTTGGTGTGGGTATAGCTCCCGGCGGAGTAGGCCGACCAGACGTCATTGAACTGATGAGTAAACTCGTAGCTGTAGATCTGCTCGCGGCGCCGATACCCGTCTGACGGGTCACCTTCATTGGTGCCAGTGGCGAGCTTACGCCCGTTGTGGGCATAGCGGGTGCCGTCCAGCGGCAGCGAACCGTGATAACCGCCCGACGGATCTTTTTGCAGGTAGGCGCGCAGCAGCAGCGAGGTATCGGTATCCGGTTGCCAGAGCAGGGAAGGCGAAATGGCATAGCGCTCTTCGCGGGTATTATCGTATTGAGTGTCGCTGGTGCGCGTCATACCGATAACCCGGTAAGCCCATTGATCGTTGAGGGCATCGGTATAATCGAAGGCGGCCCCTTTGGTGTTCTGCGTCCCGCCGCTGAGACGGAAATGGCCTTCCGGGGCAAACTGCGGACGTTTCGACGTCATATTCACCACCCCGCCCGGCACGCTCTGACCGTACAGCGCCGAAGAGGGGCCGCGGATGACGTCAACCCGTTCAATAAACCACGGATCGATTTGCAGGACGTTGTGGCTACCGCCATCGCTCATCAGGCGCATGCCGTCGAGAAACAGGTTATCAACATCGCCGCCGTGGTAGCCGCGCAACGACACCGTATCAAAGCGGGTTGCGCCGCCGCCGAAGCTGGAGTAAACCCCTGGGGTATATTCCAGCGCCTGGCTGAGGGTATTGGCTCCCCGATCCGCCATCTGCTGACGGGTGATGACCGAGACCGACTGCGCGGTGGTAATCAGCGGCCGATCGGTTTTTGTCGCGCCGGTGGAGGTTCTGGCGCTATAGCCCTGCGTTGGCGAGACCGCCGAGTCGACGGGTTGCGCGGTGACGATAACCGTCTCTTCCGCCAGGCTGGCAAGCGGGAAGGCGGCGGCCAGCGCGTATAACAGCGCCGGGCGTTTGCAGATGACGCGAGCGGTCATGACATAATCCTGAGTTGATGTAGCCTGGTACTCCTGTACGCCGCTACGCAGTAAAAACGAAAGTGTCATCTTTCGTAAAAATGTAATGCGAATTATTATCGTTTGCTTTCTCGAGATCAAGCCGGTTTTTGTCACGCCCGCTGGGAAAAACCATGATAAATATCAGGATGATGCTACGTAATGGGCGCTTTATGCGCCCCGGGGAAAAGAGGGGGAGCCCGCGCCGGTGAATTCAGGTGGGGAACATGTTCAGCGACGGCAACTCCAGCCGATCAGCGCCCAGTCCCGGGCATCAACCTGAATGGTCTGCGGGTTTTGCTGCGGATACCACCGTGCGAGACGTTCCCGCTCCGCCGGGCTGAGCGCGCCGAACGCCGCCACCACGTTGCGCTCAAACAGCGGATAGCTGCTGTTATCCTGAGGGTCACCATCAATAAAGTCGACGCTGGCATGAATCCCCATTTGATACAGCACGTTCACGGCATACATATAGTTCGGCAGCGTCGCGCTGTCTCGTCCCAGCACGCGCAGGATAGTCGACGAGGTAAACCCAGGGTTAACCAGATGAGTGGTGTAGACCCGCAGTCGCGCCTGACGATCGAGCTTTTGCATCGCATCGCGCATATCCGCCACCAGGGTGGAACGGGAGGCCACGGCGATATCGCAGCGCGGCAGCCCCTCCCAGCTCTCTTCCCACGCCCGCTGGTGCCAGACCGCGTGGCGAACGCCTTGCGCCGTAGCCCGACGAGCGGCGACATCGAGCATTCCCTGGCTGTAATCGACGCCGCAGATCTCGTTGAGCTGGCTGGCCAGCGCCAGCGCGACGGTACCCGGCCCGCATCCCATATCAAACAGGCTGCTGGCGCCGTGCAAATCGATTTTTGCCAGCAGTTGCCGCAGATAGCTGTCGATGACCGGGGCATCGACGATGGCGATGTGTTCCGCCCGGGCATCCCAGTGGGCGGGCGGTTTCTCTTTTCGCCCCGCCAGAGCAAGCTGCTGTTGGTAGAGGCGGGCAAAATCGATATCGTCAATCAACATAAGAGTCTTCCATCAACGCGGGCGACCTGAAAACAGCAGACTAACGCGATTGGGGCCTGGAGGGGAGAAATAAACGCGGCGGTGGGCCCGCCGCGGGGAGCGTTACGGCGCCGTTTTTTTATCCGCTCCGGCGACGGCATCGTTGGCGGCTGGCTGGGTGCTGACGGTGGCAACGGGTTTTTCCACCTTGTCGAGCGGGCGCGAGGCCGGCAGTGAATCGCACGGTTTCTCCTGCGGGCAGACAAGATCCAGCATTTTCAGCGTCACGCCGTTGGTCCAGCCGAAACCGTCCTGCAACGGATATTCACCGCCGCCGCCGCCGGTGCCCGTCGAGCTGACATCATACTTTTCGACCAGCTTTTGCTGACTGTCGTAGGTATGCTGGACATTGCTGAGAAAGCGCCAGCTCACCTCCATCGCCATTTTCTGCTGGCCGTAGTTTTGCAACCCCTGGGCGGCAACCCACTGCAGCGGCGCCCAACCGTTCGGCGCGTCCCACTGCTGACCGCTGTGCACGGTGGTGGTGGTTAATCCTCCGGGTTTTAGCAACTGCGATTGCGCCGCACTGGCAACCTTCGCCGCCCGCTCGCGGGAAGCGGCGTTGACATACAGCGGGAACAGGGCCGCGGCGGTTAGCTGATTACGCACCTTATGGCTCTTGAGGTCATAATCGGCGTACCAGCCCGTTTTATCGTTCCACAGATATTTTTCCATGGCCTTCTGGCGGTCGTTGGCCAGGGCATCGTACTGCGCCGCTTTGGCGTTGTCGCCGTCGGCTTTGCTGGCGCGCGCGAGGGTTTTCTCCAGATGGAACATCAGGGCGTTGAGATCGACCGGTACGATGCTGGTGGTGCGGATGGTCCCCAGTTTTTGCGGATCATCCATCCAGCGCGAGCTGAAATCCCAGCCTGAGGCGGCGGCAGAACGCAGATCGCGATAGATCTCGGTTGCCGGACGATTTGGGTTGTTCTTCGCGGTGGTGACATCATCGAGCCACGATTCCGGACGCGGCGTATCGTTATCATCCCAGTAGCGGTTCAGCAGCGCGCCGTCTTCCATACGCACCACCCGCTGGTTGGTTTTTCCCGGTTCCAGCGTATCGGCGCCTTTCATCCAGTACTGGTACTCTTTTTCCAGCTGCGGCCGCCAGGTTTTCAACACACGATCGCCATCATGGGTCGCGAGGAGCTCCACCATAAACGAGAAAAACGGCGGCTGCGAGCGGCTGAGATAGTAGCTGCGGTTGCCATTGGGGATGTGGCCCCAGGCATCGATCTCCGCCGCGAAATTGGTCACCATATCCTCAATTTTATCCCAGTGTCCGCTCTCCGCCAGGCCCAGCATGGTGAAGTAGCTATCCCAGTAATACACTTCACGGAAGCGACCGCCTGGCACCACGTAGGGTTTGGGCAGCGGCAGCAAAGAGTCCCACTTTTCGACCTCAACGGTACTGCGGGTCAGCACCGGCCACAGGCCGTCGATATGCTGACGCAGCGTCTGGCCCTTTGGCGGAAAGTAGCGATCGTTGTCTTGCGGCAGGGTGAAGTTCAGCTCGACGAAATGGCGCAGGTCGAAGCTGGTCTGGTTTTTTTGCATGCGATAGTCGGCGAGGATCATCAGCGGGTCGCTATTGGGGATCGCATCGGCAAAGGTTTTCTGGTCGGGGAAGAGCCTGGCGCTTTGCACATCATTAAACAGCGGGCCGAGCATCACATCCGGGGATGGCGGCACGGGTCTGGTTTCCGCGGCCTGGGCGGTCAGCATCGATAAAGCGAAGATCGCGCCGCCGATCGCCAGATGTAAAGCGTAAGGCAATGTTGCGGGGCGACGTGAAACCGATCTCGTCATGGGGAATTCTCCTTATCATTTCAGACGGTCTTGCCACTGCGTTTGACCATCAGAAAACCTTAGACGAATATCCGTCATCCGGGGTGTCGCAGGTAACATTTTGCGTGAAAACAGACAATTTACCTGCTTGCACGGGCAGGCAAAGGCGAATAAAAGAGCCGTGGAGAGCGCCAGGTTAACGCGGTGCGCGGTTGAGTAAAGTTTGAGGAGAACGATGGGTGAATCGACGTCATTTTCTGCTGTTCAGCGTGGCATCGCTGTGGGCGGCAACACGTGTTGAGGCCAGCGGCCTGCGGGAGGAGGTGCTCCGTTTATGGCCAGAAGAACCGCCGGGCGGCGGCGGGCCTTCGGGAGCGCCGTGGCGCTCTGCGCGCGGCGCGCTCAGCCATATTGCCCGGCCGCAGCTGGCGGTGTGGCGACCGGCGGTACCTCGCGGTCATGGCGTGCTGATTGCAGCCGGGGGCGGCTACCGACGCATCGAAATGGCGAAAGAGGCCTGGCCTGCCGCGCGCTGGCTGACGGCCCGCGGCTATACCGCCTACATCCTGAGCTACCGGCTTCCCGGCGAAGGGTGGGGCGCCGGGGCGCTGGCACCGTTGCAGGACGCCCAGCGGGCGCTGCGGCTGATTCGCGCGCGGGAGAAACAGGTCAGCGTACTGGGGTTTTCCGCCGGCGGGCATCTGCTGGGGATGGCCGCCTGCCGGGCCGATTTTGCTGCTTATTCGCCGCAGGATGCCCTCGATGACCACCCGGCGCGAGCCGATAAGGCCGCGCTGATTTATCCGATTATTTCGCTGATGTCGCCCTACAGCCATACCGCGACGCACCGGATGCTGGCGGGAGTCCACGCCTCACAGGCGGTTGACCGCGCCTGGTCGGTGCAGACCTATGTCAATTCGCAGACGCCGCCCTGCTTTCTGGCCCAGGCGGAGGACGATACGGTGTCCGATCCGCATAACACCCTGATCATGGCCGCCGCCTGTCGGCAGCATCAGGTCCCGGTTAGTCTCTATCGCTATGCCCGCGGTGGGCACGGTTTTGCCATGGGGCGCCCCGGTACCCCGACCGTCGAGTGGCCGGCGCATTACGCGCGCTGGCTGGACGGGATCTAACCCTGATGGCGCAGGCGCCCGGCATTTGCTTCATGGTGGTGCAAACCGGGCGTAGCATCGGCTATTGCGGGGATTATTTTTTTGCACAATAAAGCGGCGCGTTGCGCAGAATTGCACTCGTCTCTCGCCATCAGCTACCTGGCATAATAAATGCTTATCTCTTTGCGGGGTTACCCCAACGTGAGTATAACCGGAGGAGACGGCCATGATAAAAATAACGCTTCCTGACGGGCATTATTATGACGAGATGCTGACCGCGCAGGGACAGCAGCGTCACCACTATAACGCCTGGTGGCAATGGTTTCACAACACCGATCAATTCTCTATCCGGCAAAAGAAAGAGCAGGCGGAGCTGCTTTTTCACCGCATCGGCATCACCTTTAATGTGTATGGGGAAGATGAAGGTACCGAGCGCTTGATTCCGTTTGATAGCGTCCCGCGCATTATTCCCGGCGGAGAGTGGAAAAAGATCGATCGCGGTATTCGTCAGCGGGTCAAAGCGCTGAACGCTTTTTTGTATGATATCTACCACGAGCAAAACATCCTGCGCGCTGGCCTGATTCCGGCGGAGCAGGTACTGGCCAATGAACAATATCAGCCCTGTATGCAGGGAATAAACCTGCCCAATAATACCTATGCCCACATTACCGGCGTCGATATGGTGCGCAACAGCGACGGCCAGTATTACGTGCTGGAGGATAACCTGCGAACCCCATCAGGGGTCTCGTATATGCTGGAAAACCGCAAAATGATGATGCGTCTCTATCCGGAGATGTTTGAAAATCACCATATTGCGCCGGTAGAGCGCTATCCGGGCTATCTGCTGCAAACCCTGCGTGAAAGCTCCCCGGTGGACGATCCCTGCGTGGTGGTGATGACGCCGGGGCGTTTCAACAGCGCCTATTTCGAACACAGCTTCCTCGCCCAGCAGATGGGGGTTGAGCTGGTGGAAAGCGCCGATTTGTTTATTAAATCGGGCGCGGTCTACATGCGCACTACCGAAGGGCCGCGGCGGGTGGATGTGATTTACCGACGGGTTGATGACGCCTATCTCGACCCGCTGGCTTTTCGCGCCGACTCGATGCTCGGCGTGCCCGGCCTGCTGTCGGTGTATCGCGCCGGCGGCGTGGTACTGGCTAACGCGATTGGCACCGGCGTGGCGGACGATAAGTCGATCTACCCCTTCGTGCCGGAGATGATCCGTTTCTATCTTGGCGAGCAGCCGATACTGAACAACATTCCCACCTGGCAGTGTCGCAAGCCGGAGGATTTGCAGTACGTGTTGGGGAATCTGGAGAGGATGGTGGTCAAGGAAGTTCATGGCGCCGGGGGATACGGCATGCTGGTGGGGCCGCGCTCAACCAAAGAAGAGCGGGAGATGTTTCGCCAGCGTCTGTTGACCAATCCGGCTAACTATATCGGACAGGAGACCCTGGCGCTGTCAACCTGTCCGACTTTCGTGGAAGGGGGGCTGGCGCCGAGGCATATCGATTTACGTCCGTTTGTGCTCTCCGGCCAGGAGATTCGCCTGGTGCCCGGCGGCCTGACGCGGGTGGCGCTCACCGAAGGCTCGCTGGTGGTGAACTCATCGCAGGGCGGGGGCACCAAAGATACCTGGGTGATGGAGGATGATGAATCATGCTGAGTCGGACTGCGAGTGAACTTTTCTGGATGGCGCGCTACCTCGAGCGCGCGGAAAGCTATGCCCGGGTGCTTGATGTGACGTGGAAACTGTCGATGATTCCGCGGCACAGCCAGCAGTCGCGAGACCTGGCCTTGCCGCTCAATCTGTCCTTAACCCACGAACTGTTTCAGGCGCGACATGCGCGCTTCACCATGAGCAATTTGCTCAATTTCTTTGCGCTCGACGGCAACAATCCCTACAGCATATACAGCTGCGTGGAGATGGCCTGGAACAACGCGCATGCGGTTCGCGGCAGCCTGTCCGCCGAGGTGTGGGAGTGTATCAACGCCACGCGGATTGAACTGCGCCAGCTCCGCCAGCGGGGGATTAGCGAACTGGGCACCGACGGCTTTTTCGACTGGGTGAAGGAGCGGGTGCATCTGTTTCGCGGCGCGGTGCTGGGGACGCTGCTGCGCAATGACGCCCTGAGTTTTATCGGTATCGGCACCCTGATTGAACGGGCCTACGCCACCACGCAACTGCTGTTGATCAAGGATCAGCAGTTGAGTAACGATCCGGATTCAGTACGCGAATACTATCGGCTGGACACCTTGCTGAACGCGGTCAGTGCCCGCGAGGCCTACAACAGTATTTTTCGCCAGCCGGTCACCCGGGAGACGGTGATGGAACTGCTGATTTTGCGCAACGACGTGCCGCGCTCCCTGCGCGCCTGCATCTCCGATCTGGTTGGTCAACTGGAGCACATCGCCAACGACCGCTCGCACCTGCCGCTGCGCCTGGCGCATCAGCTGAATGTCGATCTGCGTTTCAGCACCCGCGACGATCTGGCGGGCGCCGATTTACAAAGTTATCTCAACGGACTGCTGGCGCGTATTAATGCGCTGTCCGACAGCATCAGACAAACTTATCTGGAGGCGCTATGAAACTGGTCATCGATCACCTGACCCGCTATGGCTACGATGAAGAAGTGAAGTTTTCCACCCAGTACCTGCGCCTGACGCCGCGTAGCACCGGGCGGCAAATCATTACCTCCTGGACGCTGACCTTACCGGAGGGCGCGGCGGTGACGACCACCGACGCGTGGGGCAATGTCCTGCATGTGTTAACGCTCGACAATCCCCACAAAGAGATTGCCATCCGTGCCAGCGGGATCGTGGATATTGCCGAGGACAGCGAACAGAGCGATGTGGCGGAAGAGGAGCTGCTCTCGCCGCTGGTCTATTTACGCTGTACGCCGCTGACTCGCGCCGACGATCGGATCCGCGAGTTTGCCCAGCGCCTGTATCGCCACGACGAACCGGAGGAGAGCCTGAATCAATTGATGGCGGACCTGCTGCTGAGAATGCCATACTCACCGGGAGCCACGCAGGTGCAGGACTGCGCCGCAGACGCCTTTGCCAGGGCAAAAGGCGTCTGCCAGGATCACACGCACGTCTTCCTCGCCTGCTGTCGCGCGCTGGATATCCCGGCACGCTATGTCAGCGGCTATGTTTACAGCGATAATGCCCGGCATGTCGCGATGCACGCATGGGCAGAGGTGTGGGTGAATGGACGCTGGCAATCTTTTGATATCACCAATAATACCCGTCACCTGAACCAGCATCTGCGGCTGGCGACCGGGCTGGACTATCTTGACGCCTGCCCGGTACGCGGTACCCGGCTGGGCGGCGGCGGGGAAATAATGCTAACCAACGCTGAAGTGCGCGACCATTCGCAACAGGCACAACAGCAATAGAGCAGGAACAAATAACGATGACCTACTGTGTGGCCATGTGTTTAGCGGACGGACTCGTTTTCGCCTCAGACTCCCGTACCAACGCGGGAGTAGATCATATTGCGACCTTTAAAAAGCTCCATGTCTTCGCCGAGGAGGGGAAGCGCGTGATGGTGCTGCAGTCCGCGGGCAATCTGGCTACCACCCAGAGCGTCATAAGCCTGCTGAGTTCGCGGATTGCGACTCAGCAGGAGCCTAATCTGATGCAGGTCAGCTCGTTGTATGACGCGGCGATGCTGATCGGTAAAACGCTGCAGGAGGTGATTCAGCGCGACAGCAGCAATCAGCAGCACTGCGGCAACACCAATTTCAACTGCAACCTGCTGCTCGGCGGGCAGATTGCGGGGGAAACGCATCGCCTTTTCCATATCTACCCGGAAGGCAATTTTATTGAAGCCTCGTACGATACCCCTTATTTCCAGATTGGCGAGAGCAAATACGGCAAGCCGATTATCGACCGGGTGCTCAACCGGGAGACGCCGCTGGAGCAGGCGATGTGCTGCGCGCTGATCTCGATTGACTCCACGCTGCGCAGCAATCTCTCCGTTGGCCTGCCGCTGGACACGCTGCTGTACCGCAGCGGGAGTTTGAGCGGCGCCGGCCAGCATCGCATCACCGAAAGCGACCCGTACTTCAATACCATTCGCAAGGCGTGGTCGGAAGGGCTGCAAAACACATTCCTGACCCTGCCGCCCTATACGCCGGGCAGCGAGCGCTCAGGTGCGGTCAGCGGTGAAAAATAGCGCCCCGGCGTCATGCCGGTCATGGTGCGGAAAAAGTAGATAAAGGCGCTGTCGCTGGCGAAATCCAGCGCCTGCGCGGTAGCGGTAATGCGCTCCCCGGTGGCCAGCAGCTCCACCGCCTTCATCAGGCGCCACTGCTGCCGCCACTGCTGATAAGTCATGCCGGTATCGCGCCGAAAAATCCGGCTGATGGTCTTTTCGCTGGCTCCGCAGCGGGCGGCAAGCTGCTGCAGCATCGGCGGCAGCGCGTCGTCGGCGAGCGGCGCCAGACGCTTATCCTGAGGCAGGGCCAGCATCATTGGCTCCTGCGCCGCGCTGCATATTTCCGCCTCGCAAAGCGCGGCGAGGTGCCAGCCGGTCCCGGTCCGCCAGTCACTTTCCCACGGGCTGGCGGCGATTCGCTCCAGCAGTTCGCGTAGCAGCGGGCCAACGTTAAGGATCGCCGGATGCCGCGGGAGGGCAGGATAGTGGGTCGGGTGAAACCACACCGAGCGATAGTCGACGATGCTTTTCATCTGCGCACGATGGTCCATACCGGCCGGTATCCAGGCCGCCCGGGTAGGCGGCAGCAGGCACAGCAGCGTGCCGTTATTGAGAGTCAGCCGCACGCAGCCCTGACGAGTAAACAGCAGCTGGCCCATCTGGTGCCGGTGGCTGCCGGAATCATGCTGGCCCAGCGCCGAGCACACGCCAATCACCCTGTTATGCACAGCGTCCGGATTGAAGAGCGCTTTCGCTTCGAGCCAGGCCATAATGTCCGATTTCCGATATAAAAAGTCATTATGTTTATAATGTACGATTCACGCTCCGCCTACAATAGCGCCTCTTTCTTGTTCAGGAGGTGCTGATGCTCGGGCGTTCGGTCATGGTGCTGGTCACCGCATTATTGATGTTCCCGCAGATCGTGGAGACGATTTACAGTCCGGCGCTGACCGATATCAGCCGCTATTTTTCCGTCAGTGCGGCAAAGGCGACGCAAACCCTGTCGCTTTACTTTATCGGCTTTGCCGTCGGCGTGCTGTTCTGGGGCCGATTCAGCGACCGCCATGGTCGGCGTCCAGCGCTACTGGCGGGCCTCACGGTCTATGCCCTGGGCTGTATGCTGGCGCTGGCGGCGCGTGATTTCACGCTACTGCTGGCCGCCCGAATGCTGTCGGCGTTCGGTGCGGCAACGGGATCGGTGGTGAGCCAGACGATACTGCGGGACCGGTTTAACGGCCGCCAGCTTGCCGCGCTTTTCTCAATGGCGGGCCTCACGCTGTCGGTCAGCCCGGCGGCAGGCATTTACCTCGGCGGAGCCATCGTCGCCAGCTGGGGAATGCACGGCGTGTTGACGGCCCTCGCGCTGCTGGCCGCGGTGTTACTGCTGCTGTGCTGTTGGCTGCTGCCGGAAACTCGTCCGCCGCAGCCTGTTCACACCGCCTTTTTACCGCTGTTACGCCAGATGGCGACGGATA
This sequence comes from Klebsiella sp. Lac1, assembly GCF_009825425.1. Taxonomy (NCBI): domain Bacteria; kingdom Pseudomonadati; phylum Pseudomonadota; class Gammaproteobacteria; order Enterobacterales; family Enterobacteriaceae; genus Klebsiella; species Klebsiella sp. Lac1. Next base: position 2,272,229 of record NZ_VJZJ01000001.1, on the reverse strand, counting down.
AGCAACTGGCCCTGGCGGTTTTGCTGGTGACGGCCTTCAACGTCAGCCTGTTCAGCTATTACAGCCTGGCGCCGTTCATCTTCGCGCAACTGCGTCAGGGGAGCGTGATTTTTGGCTACAGCGGTCTGGCGCTGGCCGTCGGGTCGTTGGCCGGGGCATTGTGCAATCGCTGGCTGCTGCGCAAAGCCGTCGCGGAAGCGGCAATATTGCTGTTCGCCTGCCTGATACAGTTGATAAGCAGCATCGCGCTGTTTTGCCTGCGGGACACGCTGCTGTTTCTGTTGCCGATGATCGGCATCACCTTCGCCTACGCCATGGCTATCCCGCTGGTGCTCGGCACGGCGCTGGGTGCCTATGGTCACTGTCGGGGAACCGCCGGGGCTATCTTCGGCCTCGCTTATTATGTGTTGATTGGCCTCGGGCTGGCGGCGGTGGGATGGGGGCAATCGCTGGCGGAGGCGCTGATGGCGTGCGCCTGGGTAAGCGGCATCGCCGGGTTACGCTACGGCTGCTGTTTGCGCAACATGCGGGCGGACTAACCCGCCCGCATGGCTTAGCGCGTTGACGCCAGTCGTTCGCCGCTGACGGCATCGAAGAGATGGATTTTCTCGCGTCGTACCGCCAGCGGCAAGGGCTGACGGAGAGTCGCCTCGAGACGCCCGGCGACCTGGACGTGGATCGGGAAACCCTGCCAGTCGAGATGCAGCAGCGTAGACTCGCCGGTGACCTCGACAATATTGACGATCCCCGGCAGCCCTTCGCCAGCAGGCTGAATATCCTGCGGACGCAGACCAACAATCACCGGCGCCTGACCCTGCTGCATCACCGCCGGATACCAGCGTTCAGGCAGGGCCAGCCACAGTTCGCCGCACTGCACGCCGGGCTGACCATCGCGCTGCTGAATCTTCCCCTCCAGCAGATTCATCGGCGGGGAGCCGATAAAACGCGCCACGAAGGTGTTGCAGGGGCTATCGTATATCTCCAGCGGCGCCCCCTGCTGCACGATCACGCCATCGCGCATCACCACTATCTGGTCGGCAAGCGTCATGGCTTCCACCTGATCGTGGGTGACGTAAATCATGGTGGTGTTAAAGCGCTGGTGCAGGGATTTGATCTCGGCCCGCAGTTCCATACGTAGCTGGGCATCGAGGTTGGAGAGCGGCTCATCGAACAGAAAGACCTGCGGATTACGCACCATCGCCCGACCCATGGCCACGCGCTGACGCTGGCCGCCGGAGAGTGCGCGCGGATAGCGGCCGAGCAGCTTATCGATCCCCAGCATACTGGCGATGTGCTGAACCTTGTTTTTCTGCGTCGCCTTGTCGACTTTTTTGACCTGCATATGGAAGGCGAGGTTTTCCGCCACTGTCAGATGGGGGTAGAGCGCGTAGCTCTGAAAAACCATGGCGACATCGCGGTCCGCGGGATCGAGATCGTTGATCGGGCGGTTGTTCATCAATATCGTTCCCGCGGACAAGCTTTCCAGCCCGGCCAGCAGGCGCAGCAGCGTTGATTTCCCGCAACCGGATGGCCCCACCAGAACCGTAAAGCTGCCGTCCGGAATGGTCAAGTCCAGCGGATGCAGCACCGTCTGTTTACCGTACTGTTTGGCGACGTTTAGCAGTTCAACGCTGGCCATAGTCGACCTCCTCGATGTGGTGTTGCAAGGTTCGCCAGTCCGGATAGCGACGCGGGGATGAACCGATCGCGTACGCGGCCACGGCGTTGCCCCAACGTAACGCCTGTGAGGCCGACTGGCCGTTTAACAAACCGGCAAGAAACCCGGCATTAAAACTGTCTCCGGCGCCGATGGTGTCGATGACCTCGACCGGTTTCACCGGCGCGTGATGCCCCTGGTCTGCCGTCCACCACCAGGCGCCCCCGGCGCCGCATTTGACAATACAGCCGCCCCGGCCGCTGAGACGCGCCGCCAGGCTGCGGGCCGCTGCGGGGAGAGCGTCCTGGTTCGCAAGGCCAAGCGTTTCGACCTCATTGAGCAGCAGCCAGTCGCAATCGCCGAGCCAGCGGTGGGTCGCCTCACGCAGCGCGCGGTCCCAGTTGTGCGGCGGCCAGCCGGTATCTACCGCCACCTGAAAACCGCGTTCGCGTAGGGTCGCCAGCAGACGCGGATAGTCCGGCAGCAGCGCGGTGCATAAGAAGGTGCCGCAGAGCAGCAGAATATCGCCGGGCGTCGCCCTGGTCGGGAGCTGAGCCAGAATATCCTCGGCGGACAGGCGGGTGATATGTCCGTAGTTGCTGAGAAACGAACGTTCTTTGTCGGGATGGGTCACCGCCACCGTCAGCGAAGTCTCGCAGGGATACTGCGGCCAGCGTTCGGCGCTACCGGGAAAGCGGGCCGCCAGCCAGGCGCTAAAGGCATCGTCTCCCTGGCAGCCGACGGCGCAGTGGGGGATCTGCATGGCCGCGGCCGCCAGCGCGCAGTTGCCCGCGGAACCACCGGGGCGCAGCGCGCTGTGTTCCAGCATCACCTCGGTGCCGGGAGCCGGCCAGTGCGCAAGGGTCCCCATAATGAGGTCAATATTGTAATTACCTGCGATATAGAGCACAGGCGCGGTGAGCGTTTGCATAGTTATCCCTTACTTCCACCGTGAGTGAGGCCGCTGACCAGCGTTTTTTGTAGCCAGATGGCGATAAACAGCGGCGGGACCGAGGCGAGGATGCCGACCGCCGCCACCAGTCCATCGTCAGTGGCGCGCCCGGCGGTAAATCCGGCAATGGTGACCGGCAGCGTCTGGGCGGCAATGTTGCTGGTAAACAGCAGCGCATAGAAAAACTCATCCCACGCCAGCAGCCAGCCGAACAGCGCCGATGCTCCCAGCATCGGTTTTACCAGTGGCAGAGTGATGCGTAGCAGCACCTGCCAGACCCGCAGACCGTCGAGCCTGGCGGCCTGCTCAATGTCCTGCGGCAGCGCGTCGAACTGATTTTTCACCATCCAGGTGAGAAACGGCATAATCAGCGAACAGTAAACCAGTACCAACCCGCTGCGGGTATTCAGCAGCCCGAAGTGTTCGAGGATAAAATAGAGCGGCAGTACGAAGGCCACCGGCGGCACCATATAGATACCGAGCCCGGCATACAGCCAGCCGTCGCGCCCGGGGTAGCGCGAGAAGCTGAAGGCGGCGGGCACCGCCAGCAGCAGCGACACCAGCGTCGCGCCGACGGCAACCAGCAGGCTGTTGCGCAGGGCGGGGAGAAACAGCGCACCGGGCTCGCCGGGCTCCAATGACAGCAGACGGGCGTAGCGGCTGAAGTCCCACTGACGCGGCAGCCACTCCAGCGGTACCCGTGTCAGATCGGCGGTGGCGCTGACGCTCATCAAAAAGAGCCACGCCATCGGGGCCAGTATCGACAGCGCGACCAGCAGGGCCGCCAGGTAGCGCAGCAGAATACGCAGTTTACGTTTCATAATCAGTGCTCCGGCGGCGCTGGCGAAGCAGCATAAACAGATACAGGACGATCAGCAGGGCGCACATCAGGGTCATCAGGATGGCGTACGCCGCGCCGCTGCCCGCCCGCAGATAGCTAAAGGACTCCTGGTAGACGAAGAAACTCAGCGTGCGGGTACTGTCCAGCGGCCCGCCGCGGGTCATCACATAGATAATATCGAAGACCTTAAACGCGTCGATGGTGCGCAGGATCAGGGCCACGCCGAGCGGGGCGGCGATTGCCGGGAAGGTAATGGCGCGAAACCGCCGCCACGACGAAGCGCCGTCAAGGCGGGCTGCTTCGTATAAATCCTCCGGAATGGATTGCAGCGCGGCCAGCACCAGCAGGGTGACCAGCGGATAGTTCTTCCAGATGTCCGCCAGCATCACCGCATTGAGTGCCGAGTCCGGCGACCCCAGCCAGCTGCGATAACCGTCGATAATGCCCCATTGACTGAGCAAAGCGTTAATACTGCCGTAGTCCGGGTTGAAGTTGAGCCGCCACATCATCGCGTTAACGATAGTCGGCAGCGCCCAGGGCAAAATGACCAGCACCCGCAGGAGAGTGCGTCCGACAAATTGCTGATTGAGCAACAGCGCCACCAGCACGCCGATAACCCCTTCAATGGCGACGGAGACCACGGTGAAATAGAGCGTGCGGGCGAAGGCGGCGCGAAAATCCGGGTCGGTTAACGCATACAGATAGTTATCCAGCCAGAGGTAATTGGTCGCATCGCCATTGCCCACCAGCGCGGTGTCGGTAAAACTCAGCCACAGGGTGCGCGCCAGTGGCCAGGCCGTCAGCAGGAACATCACGATCAGCATGGGTGCCAGCAGCACCCATGCCTGACGCTGTTCGCGTTGTTGCAAACTCAGCATCAAATGTCCTTAACGCAGGCGCGCCGCGCTTTTGTCGACGGCTTGCATCGCGGCGTCCGGGGCGGCTTTACCTTGCAAGACCGCCTGAAGCTGCTGCTGTAACGCGTTGGAGAGTCGCGAGTAGTCCGCGGTTTCCGGGCGCGAAAGCATTACGTTCAGCGATTTATCCGCTGCGGCGATCAGGCTCTCCTGACCTTTCGCCACGGCCGGGTCCTGGTAGGAGGATTTCCACACCGGCAGGCTCAGCTTCGCGTATTTATCCTGCACCGGTTGCGAGGTCAGATAGTGGATATACTGCCACGCCTGCTCCGGATGCTGGCTGGCTTTGGCAATACCTAACCCCATTGACCCGTTCACCGCCCCGGGTTTGTCCGGCGTATCGCCGGGTGCCGGCATAATGCCGACATCGCCCGCGACCTTACTTTGTTTCGGGTCGTTGGCCATGTTGTACATATAGGTCCAGTTCAGGGCAAATGCCGCGTCGCCGTTGGAGAAGGCCTTGCGCACATCCTCTTCCAGATATTCGCGCGAGGCCGGATTGCTCAACCCGTCATCCAGCGATTTCTTCATCAGCGTGACCGCTTTCAACGACGCCGGGGTGGAAAAATCCAGTTTGCCATTCTGATAAAACTGTCCGCCAAACCCGGAGACGAGGGTGGTGTAGTCGCACACCAGCGCTTCTGCCTGCGACCAGCTCCACACCAGCGGGTATTTAACGATGCCTTTATCCTTGATGATTCTGGCGTCATCCAGCACCTGTTGCCAGGTGGTCGGCAGCTGCTTGATCCCGGCTTTGTCCAGCATCGCTTTGTTGTAGTAAAGATACTTGGTGTCGAGGATCCACGGCATGCCCAGCGTTTTACCTTTGTAAACCACGGTATTCATGGCGCCGGGGAAGATTTTCTCCCGTTCGGCGGCGGGAATACGTGCCGAGACATCCTGCAGCAGATCGAAGTGGCTAAATTCGGCAGGCCAGATGGCATCGAACAGCACCACGTCGTAGCCGTTGCCGCCGGCGCCACGCGCAGCAACGATTTTGTCATGCAACGCTTCGTAGGGGACGAACTCAAGGTTGATTTTGATATCCGGGTTTTGTTTTTCGAAGTCGGTGGTCATGGCACGAATGTCATTTTCGCTGTACGCCGCCTGGGTCATAAACAGGGCGTTAACCTGAGTGGTGGCTGCCGCCGCACTCCCGCTGATGACCAGCATAGCCAGCAGACCGGCTTTAACCCGCAATGCACTGTAGTCGTTCATGTTGCTCTCCGCGGTACTAAAAAGAGGAATATGATTTATTAAATCAATTTGATTGATTTAATCGGGGCGACAATACGGCCCAAACGTCATTCGTGGCCCTTAGCCTAAGCGTAGCAAAGCTTATGCCACCCGAAAGGCGGGCGGAGAATGTCGTTGCGAGAATTGTGACGCGGGCTAGAATTGCAGCATGATGCGACCAGGAAGGGACGGAATGAAAACCTCGGGAACCAACCTTGAACATGCGCGTGTACACAACCGACGGGTGGTGATTGAGGCCGTGCGTCTGCACGGTACATTGACCCGGGCGGAGCTGGCGCGAATTACCGCGCTGACGCCGCAAACGGTCTCCAATATTGTCGCCGAGCTACAGCAGATGGCGCTGCTCACCAGTCATGAACCGCGCCGCGCGGCAGGGCGCGGTCAGCCGGCGGTGCCGGTGAGTCTTAACCCCGCCAGCGCATGGTCAATCGGGATCCATCTCGACCATCAAACCTTAATCATCGTGCTGGTGGATCTCACCGGCGAGATCCATTTCCGTCGGCTCATTCTGGTGCAAAAGCCCCAACCTGGTGCCACCTTTGCCCGCATTGCCGGGGTGGTGCAGGAGATGAAAGCGCTACCCGGGCTCGACTGGAGCCGGGTGCTGGGCATTGGCGTAGTGATGCCAGGGCCGTTTGGCGTGGAGGGCATTTCATCGACCGGGCCGACCACTCTCAACGGCTGGGAAGGGGTGGATGTGGCGTCGGAGCTGGAGCGGATAAGCGGTCTGCCGGTCACCCTGGAAAATGACGCCACGGTAGCGGCTATCGGCGAGCGCTTCCACGGCGTGGCGCGACAGCTGCATTCGTTTGTTTATCTGTATATCGGCACCGGGCTCGGCGCCGGGATTTTCGCCGACGGCCATATTTATACCGGCCACGCCCACAATGCCGGAGAGGTCGGGCATATCGTGGTGCAACCGGGAGGACGCCCCTGTTACTGCGGCAACCAGGGCTGCCTTGAACGCTACGTTTCCCTACAGGCGGCCTATGAGTTTTGCGGCCTCGACCCCTACCGGGCGCTGCCCGAGGATCTGCTGGCGGTGGAGGCGTCGCTGTTCGATAGCTGGGTGGAGACGGCGTTACCGCCGCTGCGCCAGGCCATTAATATGCTGGAGTGCGTGTTCGATGCGCAAACGGTGGTGGTCGGCGGGATGATGCCCGCGCCGCTGCTGGAGAAAGTGCTGGCCCGTCTGCCGCCGCTGTATCAGTCGGTGCGCGGGCGCTATCTCCCGGCCATGCGGGTGAAAATGGGGATGACGGGCACCGACACCGCCGCCCTCGGCGCTGCCGCACTGCCGATCTTCGATGAGTTTAACCCGCAGTTTCAGGCCTTGATGAAGTAGGCCCGCCGCGGACATGCAAAAGAGCGTCGGCGGGGGCTCATCGTTAGCGGACAACGCGCTTAAAGGCGCTGATTCACGCTTTCGCCAGCGGCAAGTTGTGGATCTGCAGCACCGCTCTGGCGGCTTCCTGGCCCTTTTTGACAAAATGCTGGCTGTAAAAATCGATGAACTCGTCGGCAGGCTGGAAGTTGTGCGGCGTCAGGGAGACGGAGAACATCGGGACTTCTGTCGCCAGCTGGGCTTGCATCAGACCGCTGACCACGGCCTGGGCGACGAAGTCATGGCGATAGATGCCGCCATCGACCACCAGCGCGGCGCACACGATGGCATCATAGCGTCCGCTTTTTGCCAGCTTCTGAGCCAGAAGCGGCATTTCAAATGCGCCAGGGACATCCCAGCTGTCGAGTGAATAATCAACCTGCTGACGCTCCAGCTCTTGCTGAAAACCGCTCTGCGCCTGGCTGACGATGTCACTGTGCCAGTTGGCTTTGATAAAGGCGACGTTTAACGATGACATGACATACTCCTGTAAAATGACCGCATCAGGCGAGTCTAATTATGTGACCTTCAGGTCTTATACTCCGCGAGCAATTTCAGGCGCCCACCGGGCGATACTGTCAATCGGTCGGTTCATGCGCGTTCACACGGAGCTCCGACCGTTAACATTATACTGTAATGTCATGAGACGATAGCCGTTTTTATCCGCCGCGCGCAGCGGAACATGCCGTCACGGGCCTGCGGGCAGCTCGCGCGACTCTGCCGGGTGGAAAAATAGCCGCATCGCCATTTTCTGGCAAAGCTAAGTGATTTAAATACTTTGTGATTTTCCGCGTTTTCTCACATCTTCTGGAGGAAAAAGTGACGCGGAGAGAGTACCGGTAGCGATGACACAGCACTCGTCGAAGTATCTGCATCAGCAGCAGCGGGAGCTGATTCGCCAGCTTTCCCGCCGCTGGCTGTGGCGCAGCGAATTACCCACCTGGCTAGTCATTATTGCGGTTTACAGCGGCTGGTTTATGACCCTGGCCTACTGGCGGACGCTGGGGCTGTTTCCGGCGACCGTGCTGCTTATCTGGTTTACCGCCTGGTATATGTCGTTGCAGCATGAGCTGATCCACGGCCACCCGACGCCCTGGCGGTGGTGTAATCAGCTGCTGGGCACGTTACCGCTGGCGGTGTGGTATCCCTACGGGCTGTATCGCGACTCGCACCTGGCGCACCACCATAACGACCGGCTGACGCTGCCGGTGGATGACCCCGAATCGTACTATTTTAGCGCCGAAAGCTGGCGCCGTTTCTCGCCCTGGCAGCGTAAAGTGATACATCTGCGCAATACGTTTTTCGGCCGTCTGCTGCTGGCGCCGCTGCTGGATATTGTCCAGACGCTGGTCAGCGCGGTGAACGCCTTTCGCCAGCGGCAGGGGAGCGCGATGGTCATGTGGCTGGTGCACGGCGGGTTGCTGGCCGCGCTCCTGACGTGGATGGCGCACTGTGATTTTTCGCCGCTCTATTTCGTGGTGGTCATCAGCTACCCGGCACTGGCGCTGACCAAAATTCGCGCCTTCTTCGAACATCGGGCCGCTGACGATCCGCTGGCGCGATCGGTGATCAATGAGGCCGGGCTGCTGTGGCGAGTGCTGTTTCTGAATCTTAACTACCACTCCGTGCATCACGATCTGCCCGGCGTGCCGTGGTACGGTCTGAGAAAAATCTATCTGCTGGAGCGGGAACGCTACCAGCAGCGTAACCACGGGTTCGTGGTGCGCGGCTATGGCGAGTGGCTGCGCGCCTTTTTCTTTAGCGCGGTGGCGGTTAATGCTCATCCGGGGATCGGGAAAGCCCCACAGGCAGGAGAGAGCGATGAGTCATAGCGTGAATTTGCCGATGTATGCGGTTCACTCGCTGGAGAATCAGGCGTTAGAAGCCGCGGTGCGGGAGCTGTTGCTCGCCCGGGGCATTGCCGTGAGTTCGCCATCGACGCCGCCGGGGGACTTACTCTCGCACTGGCGTCAGCCGGATCTGCTGCTGAGCCAGACCTGCGGCTATCCGCTGGTGACTTTGCTGCCGCAGGTGCAGACGGTTGGCTGTTTTCACTATTCGGCACCCGGTTGCGCAGGGATTGAGTACCGTAGCCTGCTGGTGGCCCGTGCGGCGGATAATGCGCGGCAGCTCGCCGATTTTCGCGGGCGGCGGGCAATCTGCAATGCGCCCGATTCGCAGTCCGGCTACAACGTCTTCCTGAAAATGGTGGCGCCGCTGGCTCACGAGGGACGTTTTTTTGCCGCGGTCAATTTTAGCGGCAGCCACCGGCAGTCGCTGATCGGCTTACAGCAGGGGGCGGGCGATATTGCCGCCATTGATTGCGTGAGCTGGGCGCTGCTGGCGCGTCACGAGCCTGCCGTGCTCGACGGCTTGCGCGTTATCGGCCAGACGCCATCGGCGCCGGGGCTGCCGCTGATTACCGGGCCGCAAACGTCAGCGCAAACTCTGGCCGGTTTGCGCGCGGCGCTGCGACAGCTGGTCAGCGACGCACGATATCGGGAGCGCTGCGAGGCGCAGTTTATCTGCGGTTTCAGCCCGGTGTCCCGGGAACCCTATTCCCGGCTGCTGGCGTGGCGGGAAGAGGCGCGCCAACAGGGCGTGACGCAACTCTGAAACACCGGACCGGACAAGGCGGCGCGTGCGTTGCCGATCCGCAGCGCGGTGCGAATGCCGTCAAACCCTGCCTCCGATGATCCGGCCTGTACCAGCAGCGGCTGGCCCTGCGGCACCCCGTTCGCCGGCGTGAGATTCAGAACGGACTGTCGTTACGCGCGGTGACGGGCTCGCCGCTAACAGGATGGACAAAATGCAGTTCGCTGGCATGCAACATGAGCCGCGGTGCATGCGCGCTGCCCGGCCACGTCAGACCGCCGTAGAGATCGCAGCCCAGAATCGGGTGCCCCAGTAACTGGCAGTGGATACGCAACTGATGGGTGCGCCCGGTTTCCGGGAACAGCTGTACCCGGCTCAGCGGCAGCAGAGTCCCCTCTGCGCCTTCGCGGGAGAGACGCTCAGTCACCCGGTAGCGGGAGCGGGCGGGCTTGCCATTGATGGCGCAAATCGTCATCCGCGGAAAGCGAGCCGGATCTTTGGCAATGGGGGCATCGATCTCGCCTTCATCCTCACGCAGATGCCCGCACAGCAGGGCGCTGTAAACCTTAGTCACCGAACGCTGGCTGAACTGATGGCTCAGCGCTGCATTAATCGCTTTATTTTTTGCCACCACCATCAGCCCGGAGGTGCCAAAATCGAGGCGGTGAACGAGGGTACAGCCGGGAAATTGCTGCGCCAGCCGATAATGCACCGAGTCGAGATTTTGCGGATTTTTCCCCGACAGGCTGAGCAGCCCGGCGGGCTTATTGATCAGCAGCAGGTGCTCGTCCTGATAAAGGATCCCGATAGGTTGGTGGCAGGGCGGTGCAATAAACGTATCGATGATGGTGGACATGGCAGGCGTCTGAAAAGGGTGGGGGCGGATGATAGCGAATTTTCCGCCCGCTGGCGATCGCGGCGATGCGCAGGAGGAGGAATATCGGGGCCGCTCCTGCTGTATCGCGTAATGAACACCCTCTTCACCGACGCGCGCTACGGCTTTATTGGTTCAAGAGTGCGGTGGAGATAAGGCGCCTTCCAGCGCTTTGAACTGCTGCCAACTGACCTCATCAATTTCAATACCGTGCTGCAGACGAAATTGCCGCTGCCGTTGCTCCGCCTCGCCGGGCAGCAGCAGCTCGTCGTCGTCACGCGATGTGCGGGTCCATGCCAGCATGTCCGCCACCGCCTCGGCGTAGCGCTCGCCCGCGCCGAGCAGGGACGGCTCGAAGACGATCGACAGCATATTGTTGATGATACCGGGCCCGGCGGGGGGCGGGGCGCTTTCGCTTTCGCCGCCGGTCAACGCCGCGCCGAGCAGGCTGCAAATGAGCGCCAGGCCGGAACCTTTATGGCCACCGAAGGCCAGCAGCGCGCCGAGAGGCTCTTGCATCAGCCAGCGCGGATCGCGGGTCGGGTTGCCAGCGCTATCCACGGCGCAGCCCGGCGGCAGCTCCCGTCCCGTGTTCCAGGCGATCCGCGCTTTGTTGCCGGCAATGGTACTGGTCGCGAAATCAAGCACCAAAGGCGGCCTGCCGGCGACAGGAATACCGACGCAGAAAGGGTTGGTGCCCAGGCGCGGACGCCGACCGTTGAACGGCAGCACCACCGAGCGGGTGCCGACGTTAGCGAAGTGTAAGGATACCAGTCCCGCCGCCGCCGCCTGTTCCGCCCAGGCGCCGATACGCCCGAGATGATGGGTCTGCGCCAGTCCCATAATGCACACGCCAAACTGTCGCACCCGCAAAATGGCCTGTTCCATCGCCAGTCGACCGGTCAGTTGACCAAAACCGTTGCCGCCGTGAAACGAGATGACCGGCCCGGCATCGCGCAGCAGCTGCGGGGTGGCCTGCGGATCGAGTTCTCCGGCGCGAATGGCCTCGATATAGCGGGGAATAAGCGTCACCCCATGTGAGTCATGGCCTTGCAGCGACGACTCGACAAGATTATCCGCTACTTCATCGGCAACCGCTGTTGCTACCCCGGCGTCCTGCAGGCGCTGGCGTAAATAGCGACGCAGCTCATCATGATTAAAAACCGGCATCACCGCTCCCTGTTTTTTCCACTCAATAATATGAGCGGCAAACTATAGCGCCGTTTATTTCTTAACATAACGACAGAAACTGACTTTATATATCTGGAAAACGCATAGTGATAACCGGGTGTTAATTCCTGACATAAAAATAGAGTCGAATGTCATTTTACTGTTATCAGCAGACGTGCGGGAATAATATATAGCAATAAATAATTTATTAATCCCTGGAAATGACGGCAGGATAAATCGTCTTTTTAAATACGCCTCAGAACCAGATGGCGAACGGTGGGTTGATTATTGACGGGAGCTTAAATGAATTTACGGCAAGGCAGCAGGAACGCTTATCGAGGGAAACGGTCGGCAACGGCTTTATTCCTGTTCAGTACTCTGCTGGCGGCGACCGCTGCCAGGGCAGAGGGCACCATCGGTATTGCCCAGCAATATGGCATTGGCTATCTGATTCTCGATGTGGTGAGAGATAATCAGCTCATCGAAAAGCAGGGTAAGGCGCAAGGGCTGGACATCAAAGTCGAGTGGCGAACGCTTTCCGGGGCCACCGGACTTAATGAGGGGCTGCTTTCCGGCGCGCTGGACGTGGTGGCCGCTGGCGTTCCGCCCGCGCTGACGCTGTGGGACCGCACCCGCGGCAAGCAGAATGTGAAAGCCATTGCGGCTCTGGGATCGATGCCGAATTACCTGCTGAGTAACAATCCGGCGGTGCACAGCGTCAAGGATCTGAGCAGCAAAGACCGTATCGCGGTTCCTGCCGCCGGCGTGGGTTTTCAGTCGCGGACCCTGCAGATAGAGACCGCGCGACTGTTTGGCAACGCTGACTATAAGCGCTTCGATACTATTACGGTCAGTCTCCCGCATCCGGACGCCAGCGCGGCGTTAATCGGCGGAAAATCGGAAATTAGCGCCCATTTCTCCAGTCCGCCTTTTCAGTATCAGGCGCTTGAACATGCCGGTATTCATAAAATATTAAGTTCTTATGATGTATTAGGCGGGCCGGGAACCTTTAATTTGCTCTATACCACGCAAAAGTTTCATGATGATAATCCCAAAACCTATCGCGCTTTTTTCGCCGCCTTAGCGGAATCGGAGAAAATCATAAAAGCAGATAAGGCCGGAGCCGCCCAATCCTATATTCGGGTGGAGCAGTCTAAGCTCCCGGCGGCGTTTATCGAGAAAATGATCGCGGACCCGGAAAATAACTTTACCATTACCCCTCAGCGGACATTTGTCTATGCCGACAAGTTGTATCAGCTGGGAATACTGAAACACAAAGCCGAATCCTGGAAAGATTATTTCTTCAGCGAAGCGCATACCCTGCCGGGGAGTTGATATGTCTGAACTATCCGCCGCATTACCGTCGCCTCTGCTGCGCGTTGAGGGCGTTAATCTGCAATACCGCACCCGCGAGCGGCTGGTGCAGGCCACCCATGACGTCAGTTTTGAGGTCTGGCCAGGGGACCGGTTTGTGCTGCTTGGGCCGTCCGGCTGCGGCAAATCCAGTTTACTGAAAGCCATCGGCGGGTTTTTGCCCCCGGTCTCCGGGGCGATCCGCCTGGCGGGAGAAACGGTGAATCGTCCCGGCCCCGACCGGATGATGGTTTTTCAGGAGTTTGACCAGCTACCGCCGTGGAAAACGGTGGCAGAAAACATCGCCTTCCCGCTGATCGCCAGCCGTCGGGCGGGGCGAGCGGAGGCGATGGAGCGTGCGGAATACTTTCTGCATAAGGTGGGGCTCGGCGCGTTTCGCCATGCCTATCCCAATACGCTTTCCGGAGGGATGAAGCAGCGGGTCGCCATTGCGCGTGCGCTGGCGCTGCATCCCCAGGTTCTGCTGATGGACGAACCCTTTGCCGCCCTCGATGCGCTGACCCGGCGCAAAATGCAGGAGGAGCTGTTGAGCCTGTGGGAAGAGGTGCGGTTTACGCTGCTCTTTGTCACCCATTCCATCGAAGAGGCGCTGATCGTCGGCAGCCGGGTGCTGCTGCTGTCGCCGCATCCCGGGCGGGTGAAGGCCGAGCTGAACTGTCATCAGTACACCCTGGCGGACGCCGGTGGGGAAGGGTTCCAGGCCGACGTCGCGCGGATCCACGATCTGTTATTTCCGTCCCCGGCATCACCCGAGGTCGGCGCAAAGCATCATCACTCAGGGAGTCAGTATGAGCAACCTACCTCCTGTCCGGCCTGAATATCAGCGCGAGCTGCCGCCGCTGGAGAATTTCACGCTGGTCGAACCGCTGCCGCTGCTCGTGCGTCTGGGAAATCAGGCGTGGCTGCGTAAATCCCTGCTGCTGCTGGTGCTGATCGCCCTATGGGAAGGGGCGGCGCGCTGGCAAAACAATGACCTGATGTTCCCCGGTTTCTGGCAAACCTTTACCGCCCTGCAGGAGGATATCGCGAGCGGCGAGCTGCTCCACCGGGCGTGGTTGTCAATCTCCCTGCTGCTAAAAGGCTATCTGCTGGGCACGCTTCTGGCGCTGCTTATCAGCGCGCTGGCTATCTCGACGCGTATCGGGCGGGATTTACTCAGCACTCTGACGGCGATGTTTAACCCGCTTCCCGCTATCGCGCTGCTGCCGCTGTCGCTGCTGTGGTTTGGCCTGGGCAACGCCAGCCTGGTGTTTGTGATAGTTCATTCGGTTATCTGGCCCATGGCGCTGAATACCTGGTCTGGCTTTATGAGCGTGCCGGAGACGCTGAAAATGACCGGGCGTAATTATGGATTAACAGGATGGCGCTACGTGCTGTGGATCCTGATCCCCGCCGCGCTGCCGGCGCTGCTCTCGGGGCTGAAAATCGGCTGGGCCTTTGCCTGGCGGACGCTGATTGCGGCGGAGCTGGTGTTTGGCGCGTCGAGCGGTAGCGGCGGGCTCGGGTGGTACATTTTTCAGAACCGCAATGAGATGTATACCGACCGGGTGTTTGCCGGGCTGGTGATGGTCACCGCCATTGGCCTGCTGGTTGAAGGACTGGTGTTTGCGACCGTGGAAAGGCTAACGACCAAACGCTGGGGCATGCAGAACTAGTGCCGGAATAAGAGGGAGAAGAACGCGAATGGTGGCGATGAAAGTGGCGGAAAATTATCTGCAGCAGGTGGGGGGATTGCCAAAGAGGGGAATAGGTTGCGCCGCGTGCCCGCCGGGTATTGCTGGCGACCCTCAACCGACGGTAGACGCTGAACGCCCGCGTGGGGCGGGCGTTCAGCGCGGGCAGGGTTAGCGCTCGCGGCGGGCCATAAACTGCGCCAAATCGACCAGGCGGTTTGAGAAGCCCCATTCGTTGTCATACCACGCGAGGATCTTGACCATATTGCCGCCAATCACCAGCGTTGACAGGCCATCGATAATGGAAGATCGCGGGTCGCCCTGATAGTCGCTGGAGACCAGCGGCTCGTCGCTGTAGCCCAGAATACCCTGTAGCGGGCCCGCCGCCGCGGCCTGGCGGAATGCCTCGTTCACCTCTTCCGCCGTCACCGCGCGCTCCAGCGTGACGGTAAGGTCGACAATCGACACCACCGGCACCGGAACGCGCAGCGAGTAGCCGGTCAGACGACCATCGAGCGCCGGAATCACTTTACCCAACGCTTTGGCCGCGCCGCTGGAGTAGGGGACGATGGATAACGCTGCCGCCCGGGCGCCGCGCAGATCTTTTTCCGGCTGGTCGTGTAGCGCCTGGCTGTTGGTGTAGGCGTGGGTGGTGTTCATCAGGCCATGCTGGATCCCGAAATGCTGATGCAGAACCTGGGCGGCCGGGGCCAGACCGTTGGTGGTGCAGCTGCCGTTGCTGACGACCGCATGCTGTTGCGGATCGTAAAGCTCGTGGTTCACCCCCATCACGATGGTTAAATCATCATTCTTGCCGGGCGCCGAGATGATCACCCGTTTCGCACCGCCGCTGTGAATGTGGACCGCCGCTTTTTCACGTTCGGTGAAGAACCCGGTGGCTTCGATAACGATGTCCACCTCGGCGTCTCGCCACGGAATACGCGCCGGGTCGCGTTCGCTGTAAACGATGATCGGTTGACCATCGACGCTAAGTTTTCCGTCGGCGGCCTCCACGGCCACCGGCAGGGTGCCCAGCAGCGAGTCATATTTCAACAGGTGGGCCAGCGTTTTGCTGTCCGTCAGATCGTTGATTGCCACAATCTGGATGTCCGGATTGCCCAGCGCCGCGCGCAGGACGTTACGCCCGATTCTGCCGAAACCATTAATACCGACCTTAACCATGATCAACTCCTTATTTGTTGTCTCTGGTGGTACTTTAGGTGGTCGGCATTTTGGCGTAAATGACGAATAACGATCACTTTACGCCATTTTGCGGCAGTGAAAGCGCTGGCGATATTCTCCCGGCGTCAGGTGCAGCTGCTTTTCAAAGATGCGTCGCAGGTTGATGGCGCTACCCAATCCCGTTTGCTCCGCGACGCGTTCCAGCGTGTCGTTACTCTGTTCGAGCCGTTCTCTGGCGGCGGCGAGGCGTGCTTCGGCGACGTAGCGCGCCGGAGAGATTCCGGTTTCGCGGGTAAACACGCGGCTGAAATTGCGCGGGCTCATGGCGACCTTTTCCGCCAGCGTCTCCACGCACAGGTCGCCGGTAAGGTTGTCGAGAATCCACTTCAGCAGCTCGCCAAGCGGCCCCGGGCCGTTGATTTGCTGGAGGTTATAGCGGCTAAACTGCAGCTGGCCGCCGGGGCGACGCAGATACATCACCATATCCTGGGCGATATCGCGGGCGAGGCTAAAGCCGTAATCCTCCTCCACCAGCGCCAGCGTCAGGTCGAAACCGGAGCTGACGCCGCCGGATGTCCAGATGGCGCCATCCTGGATATACAGCGGCCCGCCTTCGACGCGAATCGCGGGAAAGGTCGCCTGCATCGACTCCAGCAGCTTCCAGTGGGTGGTGGCCCGTCGGCCATTGAGCAGGCCGCTTTGCGCCAGCAAAAGCGCGCCGCCGCAGATAGAAGCGATACGGCGTGCGTGGGGAGCGGCGAGACGCAGCCAGTCGACAACGGCGGTGCCTTCCTGCTCGTTTTGCCCTTTGCCGGTGATGATGATGGTATCGAGAGGCTCGCGCGGATCCACTTCGTGAAGGCGGTGGTCAGCAAGCAGGTTCAACCCGGACTGACCGTGGATCACCTGATGAGGCTGGGGGGTGGCGACAGCGACGCGATAACGCGGCGCCTGAGCGCCGTCGGCATGCAGTCGGTTTGCCTGCATCAGAATGTCGGCAATACCGGCGGACTCAAACAGCATGCCGCCATCGGGGACGATAATCAGTATTTTCTTCATGTCCTGAAAAGTAAACCTTTGACAAAATAAGTCAACAGGGAAGATGGCGGCGTTGCGCAAGACAATGCGGGCGTTTGAACTCAGTCATCATCACCTTCTCCGGATTTAAGTCAGGAACGTGTCAACGCTATTCAGGACGGATCAAATAAAAGCCTACGGCGGGGTTTTTACGGCCATAGAGAGCGAATATTCGCAAAAGATTAATTTCATTGTACGGTTTAATTTAATTGGCAGAACAGAAACCGGTTACTGCGCGTCTCTGTGTTATTAATTCATCATGGTGTTGGATGATATTATCACTCGCCAAAATAATGTTAATTAATATAATAAAAAGCACAGGCATTACGGTCATTAAATTAACATTTATCATACAACTCATTTTTTTGTTTGTGAGCGGTTTCATCATTTTAAAACGGTAACCAGGGTATGGTTTAGCGGCATTTTGATCTGACCTGGTGGATATCATGAAAAATAACTACAAATTACACGAATTCCTTGATGTTGACCGGTTGCAAACGTTACAGGACAATTTTAGTCAATCAATGATGATTGCGCTGGTGGTGGTCGATCAGGACGGTATTCCGGTTACCCAGGCGAGCGGATTCTCTGATTTTTGCGCCCGCTCGAGAATGAATGCCACCCTGGCCCGCCACTGCTATGACAGCGACAGCGCCGGAGGGCGGGCGGCGATGCTTGCCGGTGAACCGGTGGTCTACCGCTGTTACTGTGGTTTTGTCGAATTTGCCGTGCCCATTATGATCAATAATCATTATCTCGGCGCCTTCATCTCCGGGCAGGTCAAAGTCGAAGCGGAGAAAGAGCAAACCATTCCCTATATCCTCAACAATAACCACCTGTGGCAAGACAATCCCTGGCTTATCAATCTGCATGAGAATACGCCGCGCATCCCCTACGATCGCTTTGAATCGACGGCCTACACGCTGCTGCACGTAGCCTCCTATCTGGTCGAGCAGGCCCATGCCAACAACATCCAGCGTGAGCTGCGGCAAAAAGAGCAGGAGCTAACCTGCGAACTGCGTAAACGCGTGGCGATCGAACGTTCATTGCATGAGGCCGAGTTCAAAGCGCTTTCTTATCAGATTAACCCTCACTTTTTGTTTAACGTGCTGAATACAATAGGTCGGCTGGCGTTTCTCGAAGATGCCAGCCGTACGGAAACGATGGTGCATGACTTTTCCGACATGATGCGCTATTTGCTGCGTAAGAATAACAATGGTCTGATTACCCTTGGCCGCGAAATGAATTATGTTAATTGCTATATGTCAATTCAAAAGGTCAGGATGAATGAGCGCTTTGACTATATTTGCGATATTCCTGAAAAATATAATGAAACGGTTTGTCCTTTTTTAATTCTCCAGCCGCTGGTGGAGAACTTTTTTAATTATGTTGTCGAGCCGCGTGAAACCAAAAGTCACATTATTCTGCGTGCTACCGATGATGGTAAAGATGTGATTATCGAGATAACCGATAACGGGGATGGTATTTCACCCGAGGATATTGAACATATTCTCTCCGGCAACCAGAATCGACAGAAAGGCGGGATCGGCATTAATAATATCAACAACCGCCTGCAGCTGTTATTTGGTGAACACTATGGTTTGCAGATAGCCAGTCCCCATAAGCCGATGCTCGGCACCACGGTCAAACTCCGGTTTCCGCTGGTACCGGCTGAGTCTGGAGTGTGAGAATGTATAGCATTGTTATTGTCGAAGATGAGTATATTGAGTCGGAGTCGCTCAAGCGCATCGTCTCGCGCTGCGTGGAGAACTCTGTCATTCATGAAGCGGCGACGGGGAAAAAGGCCATTCAGCTTATCGATGAACTTAATCAAATCGATATGATGCTGGTGGATATCAACATTCCGTTACCCAATGGCAATCAGGTTATTGAGTATCTCAAGCAGAAAAATACGCAAACCAAAGTCATTGTCACCACGGCGAATGATGACTTTGACATTGTGCGTCATATGCTGAGCCTGAAAGTGGATGACTATCTGCTAAAACCGGTTAAGCAGAGTATTCTCAGCGATACGATTCGTAAAACCTTGCTGGTGGATGAGCAGGGGGCTGTCGCGACGCGGGAGCAGCGGCAGACGATAAACGACCTGATGAGCGATTGTGATTATCCCGGCTGGCACACCTGGTTATTCGCTATTCTGGATGCGGCCTGCGCGCAACAGACGTCTGATAACGAAGGAGTGAAGAGGCTGACCAACGTGCTGGAATTGCTCCAGCAGTACCTTGCCGGGCTCGGTGATAAATATACCCCGTGTCGGTATCAGATTACCGATCTGATTCAGAGCATTCATCAGCACGGTCTGGCCGCCGGTCGCTACTGGCAGGTGATGGTGGGGTTGTTAAATCTCAGCCGCGCTATCTTTGAGCTGCTGTTTAAAAGTGCCAGCGGCGGCATGGATTTTGTCGCCAGAGCACGCTTCCATATTGAAAAAAACATGCTTAACAACATGACGCTGGATGATATCGCCGCGGAGTCCTTCGTCAGCCCGTGCTATCTGAGCCGGGCGTTTAAAAAGAGTACCGGTAGCGGGTTCTCCAGTTACATTACCAGCCGCAAAATCAACATCGCCAAATCTCTTCTGCAATTCAGCGATTTAAAAGTGAACACCATCGCGCTGGAGCTCTCCTGGCAGGATGCGAACTATTTTTGTCGGATCTTCAAGAAAGAGACCGGCATTGCGCCATCCGATTATCGCCGCATCGCTTCGCCCGAGGCGGGCTGATCGCCACCCGGTCTTTTTTGCGCTTGCCCCAGCGTAAGCGCAAGAAAGTCCGCTATCCCGGCAAGATTGTTTACTCGCCGCCGCGCCGCGCGCCGCTAAGATAGAACACCCTTCTTTATACAGTGGCCCTGCCATGGATGAATACCTCTTTACCTCCGAATCCGTTGCCGAAGGGCACCCGGATAAGATGGCGGACCAGATTTCTGACGCCATTCTCGATGCCTGTTTACTCAGCGATCCGTGGGCCAAAGTGGCCTGCGAGTGCCTGGTCAAAACCGGGGCGGTGATTGTGGCCGGAGAGATATCGACCGATGCCAGTATCGACCTTGAGCAGATTGTGCGGGCGACGGTGAAGTCTGTCGGCTACGACCACTCGTCGAAAGGTTTTGACGCCGCAACTTGTGCGGTGATCAGCCTGCTGGGCAGGCAATCTGCTGATATTGCTAACGGGATCCGCGCCCGCGATCCGGCCTCACTGGGGGCCGGCGATCAGGGAATCACCTTCGGCTATGCCTGCGATGAAACGCCGCAGCTGATGCCTGCTCCCGTTCTCTACGCCCACCGGCTGATGGCGCGTCAGGCGCAGCTGCGTAAAACGCGCCAGCTGGATGGGTTATTACCGGATGCCAAGAGCCAGGTGACGCTGCATTATCGTGACGGACGGGTCGATCATGCTGACACCATCGTGGTTTCCACGCAGCATCGCGCCGATCTTCCGCTGGCGACACTGCGTGAAGCGGTGCTGGAAGAGGTCATTAAACCGGTTATTCCGGCGCGCTGGCTGACTCCCGCCACGCGGCTACTGATTAATCCTGCGGGGCCATTTATCAACGGTGGACCCGCTGCGGATTGCGGCCTGACCGGGCGCAAAATTATTGTCGATACCTATGGCGGCGCAGCGCGCCACGGCGGCGGGGCGTTTTCCGGTAAAGATCCTTCGAAGGTCGATCGTTCCGCGGCCTATGCTGCGCGCTACGTGGCGAAAAATATCGTTGCGGCGGGGCTCGCCACGCGATGTGAAGTCCAGCTGGCCTGGGCCATTGGCCTTTCCCGACCGGTTTCGGTGGCCATCAATACATTTGGGACTTCCCGCCTGTCGGCGAAGCAGCTGACGCAGCTGGTCGACCATCATTTTGACATCAGCGTGTATGGCATTATCCGCCAGCTTGATTTGCTGGCGCCGCGCTATCGCCAGACGGCCTGCTACGGCCATTTTGGTCGGGAGGTCTTCCCCTGGGAACGCACGGATAAGGCGCCGCGGTTGCGTGACGATGCCGCCGGCCAGCTGCGCGCGTCGGTGTGTGCCCCCTTGCATGAAAAATAACAGGAGAGAGATATGTCCGGGCAGAGCTTAGGCTTAATTGAAACCGTTGGCTTAACGGCGGCGGTAGAGGCCGCCGATGCGGCAATAAAATCGGCGAATGTCGAACTGGTCGGATACGAGCTGACGAAGGGCGGCGGGCTGGTGACCATCAAATTAACCGGTGAGGTTGGCGCCATGAACGCCGCCGTGTCCGCCGGGGTTGCCGCCGCCAGCCGGGTCGGGCAGGTCTACGCCTGGAAAGTGATTGCGCGTACCGTTGCCGGGATCGACAGTCTGGTTGCCTCATCGCAAACGTGCGACGTGCTTCCTGAACCGGCAGCGCCTGTCGCCGAATGCCTCCCGGCGGCAGAGTACGGCCCTGATGCGACGATAGCGGTGGTCAATGTTGCCTCTTGCGCAGAGGTCGCCTCCTGCCTGGCCTTCGAGGAGAGCCCGGAGGTTGCGTCGACAGAATCACCCGCGGCGGAGAGTGACCCGGCGCTGGTTCAGCCGGTGGGTAAAGAGGCTGAACCTCAGCCTGCACCCGCGGCGCAGACGAGCCCGGAGGAGAAAAAAACGGCGCGAACCCGGGCGAAAAACCCCCGGCGCTAACCTCCATCGTTTCAGTTGAGCCACCTGCGGGTGGCTTTTTTGTCGTTGCGCATCAGGAAAACGGTGGCGAGAGGGGGCGAGTAGTGTTTGAACCATCGGAATTAAGCGTCGCATGGCGCCAGGGGAGAGGGGGCGGAGCTGAAAAGGGGGGAGCACTCCGCAGCGCGTTGCGGAGTGCCGGCGCGTCAGGTTAATCAGGACAGCGGATGATTCGCCGTCTCCCCGGCGGCTTTGGCGGCAGGGAGGTTGCGCCCGATACCGAAGCGATAGATAGCCGCGCCGAGGATCCCGCCGATGACCGGCGCAATCAAAGGCACGAGGAAGTAGGGGAGTTCTCTGCCGCCGGTCATGGCAACGGAGCCCCAGCCGTTCAGAAAGGTAAACAGTTTTGGGCCAAAATCACGAGCCGGGTTCATGGCAAATCCGGTTAGCGGCGCGGTCGCCGCACCGATGACCGCCACCAACAGGCCGATCAGCAGCGGTGCCAGCGGCCCTTTCGGCACGCCGTTGCCATCGTCGGTCAGCGCCATGATCAAGCCAATCAGCATCGAGGTAATGACAATTTCCACCAGCGCCGCAAGCCAGACGCTGATGCTGGCCGCCGGATAGGTCGAAAAGATGCTGGCCAGATACAGACTGTCCTGGCTGCCGCGCACCATCTGGTGGGCCTGTTCATAATCAGCGAACAGATTGTGGTACAGCAGATAGGTCAGGGCGGCGCCGCAAAATGCGCCAGCCATCTGCGCCAGGATATAAGGCGCGACTTTTTTCGCCTCAAAGCGGGCGAACATCCATAACGCGATGGTGACCGCCGGGTTAAGATGAGCCCCGGAAATCCCCGCCGTCAGGTACACCGCCAGCGCAATCCCCAGCCCCCACACAATGCAGATTTCCCAAAGACCGAAGCTGGCGCCAGCCAGTTTTGCCGCACACAGTACGCTGGTGCCGAAAAACAGAAACAATCCGGTCCCCAGAAATTCTGCAATACACTGTCCGGTTACTGATTCACGAGAGTCACTCATAGTTTTTTTCCTGTATTAAGCGATGCGCTATGCCATCTCTTAACGATTGGGGTACAAAGGATAAGAGCGCGAAATCATTTTTTGCG
Source organism: Klebsiella sp. Lac1 (assembly GCF_009825425.1). NCBI lineage: Bacteria > Pseudomonadati > Pseudomonadota > Gammaproteobacteria > Enterobacterales > Enterobacteriaceae > Klebsiella > Klebsiella sp. Lac1. The sequence continues at coordinate 2,249,510 of NZ_VJZJ01000001.1, read as the reverse complement.
TTGTCAGGATTAGCCGCCGATATGGCAATGAAATCCCATCGATTCAACGAGTTTTTTCAGGTCGGCCATTTTGGCTTCGGAGTGCGAGCCGACATCCCCCATGGGATAAATGCGGCCCAGCAGGGTATATTTATTTTCGCCAAAGGTGTGATAAGGCAGGAGATGAATGGTGTCCACCCCGGACATCAGGCGGGCAAATTCAGCAATGCTGCGAATCTCCTCCGGGCTGTCGTTAACGCCGGGAATCACCGGGATGCGCACAATAACGTGAGTGATAAAGGAGATGCGAATCAGGTTTTCCAGAATCGTACGGTTATCAACTCCCGTATTGAGTTGATGAAGCGTCGGGTTAACGGCTTTTATATCTGTCAATGCCAGATCGACCCACGGAAAGACCTCCTCAATCACCGCTTTGCGGGTCATTCCCGTCGTTTCCATCGCCGTATGCCAGCCCTTGGCTTTACAGGCTTTCAGAAGCTCGCGGGCAAACTCCGGTTGCGCCAGCGGTTCACCGCCGGAGAGGGTAATCCCGCCGCCGGAGCGCCGAAATAAGTTTTCCTCTTTCTGCAGTTCACGCATCACCTCGCTGACGGTCATGCGTTTGCCTTTCATTTCCAGCGCCTGGGTCGGGCAAACCGCGGTGCATTGGCCGCACTGAATACAGCGTTCGCGGTCGATAAAGAACGGATTGCCAGGGGAGAGCGCCCGCTGTTGACAGACCTCCACGCATTTTCCGCAGCGAATACAGTCGCTTTTTTTATAGATTAACTCGGGCTGCGGGCGCTGAGATTCCGGGTTGCTGCACCACTTGCAGGCCAGCGGACAGCCTTTAAAAAAGGGGATCGTGCGGATGCCGGGGCCATCATGCAGGGAGTAGCGTTGAATATTGAATAACACGCCTTCGGTATCGTATTCGACTCTGTTCATAACATCACTCGTCAAAAAAGCGACCACCGGCAACAGCAAGTCAGCCGCTAAAATCGGGTCTGATAAAGGGCCATACGTCGCCGTATGGCCCTGGCAGGTCAGGCAAAATCAGAATTGCTGTTCGGTACGGCTGATGATGTCATCCTGGACTTCTTTCGCCAGCACCACGAACTGCGCGCTATAGCCCGCAACGCGAACCACCAGGTCCTGGTGCTGCTGCGGATTTTTCTGTGCTTCCAGCAAGGTGTTGCGATCGATAACGTTAAACTGTACGTGCATCCCTTTCTTATCGAAGTAGTTGCGCACCAGACCGCCAAAGTTTCGCAGACCCTTTTCCCCCGCCAGCGAGGAAGGCAGGAATTTCTGGTTGTAGAGCGTGCCGTTCGAAGCGATAAAGTGATCCAGTTTGGCTACCGAGTTGGCGGCGGCGGTCGGGCCGAGGGTATCTTTCCCCTGGCGCGGCGATACGCCGTCGGCAAGCGGTTCTTTCGCCAGGCGACCGTCCGGCAGAGCGCTCACGTCTTTACCAAACAGCACGTTCGCCGACACCGGATAGATACCGGCCTGGAAACGTCCGCCGCGTGGGTTGGTGTACTTCTCCACTTCCTGGCAGTAGATCAGCGCGCACTGGCGGGCGACAAGATCCACGTCGTCGATGTCGTTACCAAAACACGGCGTATTTTCCAGAATATGGCGAATCTCTTCATAACGCGGATTTGCCGCCGACGGGGCCGGACTGGTGCTGGCGAGCTGACGATAGACTTCGTTTTTAATCTCTGCCGGATTCAGCGAACCGTGCCGGTCGATAATGCGTTTGACCACTTCGTAAATATCCTGCTCGCCGAGAGAGGATTTTGCCGCCGCGCTATGCGGGGTGCCGCCGACCGGGTAGCCGAAGTTGGCGTCCAGCGCGCCCTTCAGTTCCTGAAGCGTCAGGCGACGATCTTCAAACACCTGTTTTTGGATGGCGTAGACGGAGTCGCCGGTATCGGCAATGCCGAACGCCTGCGGGCCGGTAAAGTTGTAAATCGCGCCGCCTTCCTGCAGGGATTTACCGCGGCCAATGCAGTCATCCACCAGCGCGGAGAGGAACGGCAGCGGGCAGCGTTCGCCGTGGGCAATGTCGACGCTGTTGCACGCCTCGACCAACTGGTGCACAAAGTGCGCCATCTGTTTTTTGAAGGCAGCGAAGAAGTCGTCCATACCGGTGTACTGGGTCATTTCGCCGGTCATCGGCCCCAGTTGTTTGTCTGCCGAGCGGCCGTTATTAAGGGTGATCTCCAGGACCTTCGCGACGTTGAAGAACGCCGCGTCGTGCCAGCCTTCGGTGCGATGCGGCGCCTGCGGCTCCACACAGCCGATGATGCAGTAGTCGCGGGCGTCATGCAGCGAGACGCCGCGGTTTTGCAGCGCCGGGATGATCACCTCATCGTTGTACATGGCCGGTACGCCAAGCCCCAGACGGACCAGCTCGCAGGCGCGATACAGAAACTCATCCGGCGTGCCTTGCCAGACGCGAATCGAGAAAGAGGGCTGCGGTAAGCGCACGTGGGCCGTGGCTTCCATACACATGTAGGTTAGTGGGTTGGTGGCGTCGCGACCATCTTCCGTCTGACCGCCCACGCACAGGTTCTGGAACACGGCGTAGCCGGCGAAGGCCTGGGCAGAAATCTCATCGCGGGTTTTGTTGATATCGTTAAGCTTGATCCAGCAGCAGTCCACCAGCTCCTGGGCAAATTCGCTGCCGATGGCGGTATCCGCCGCCAGATATGGATACATGTACTGGTCGAAACGACCGGGGGAAATCGAGTGGCCGCTGGATTCAATCTGCAGCATGCTCTGAATAAACCAGAAGGACTGGCAGGCTTCCCAGAAGGTTGTCGCGCCGTATTCCGGCACGCGGGTACAGTTGCTGGCAATCTGTTCCAGCTCGCGCTGGCGGATAGGGTCGCGTTCTTCACGGGCAAGGCGCGAGGCTTCCTGCGCGTAGCGATGGGCGAAGTTGATTGCCGCCTGATAGCTCAGAATAACGGCGTTGTAGAACTGCTCTTTTTTGATGTAATCAGAAGTGCGGCGGTCGAGATTCTCCAGCGCGCGGGTGACTTCATCGATGATCCCGCGAAAGCCGATTTTCAGTACCTTGCCATAGTCGACGCTGACGTGTCCGACACCGCCAAAGAAGTAGTTGCCGACGGTGAAGACGCCGTTGCTCATGCTCTCTTTCGTCCCTTCGGACATATAGGCGGCGGCGAGCGAACTGGTGGTTTTACCCGGCCAGTATTTAAAAGCCTGGTGGAGCTCATCGGCGGTTTTTTTCTCAATAATAAACGGGTCGGCAACACGTTGCGCCATGGTGTCGAACTCATTTTCGACCCACTCATAAGAAAACTCAGGGCAAATTTCTGTTGAACGCGGATTAATCGTGACGGCGCCGACGATTAACTCGTCAGGGCGAATAGTGACCGGCAGTTCGTTAAATATTTTCTCAACGACTTTTGCCCGACGCATAATAGCGGGAAGCTGTTCATTCTCTTTATATGCCTCGGTTGCCAGCACCGCACGTTCAGATTCTACATATGGTTTAGCATGCAGGATCATATTTTTAAGTCTTACTACACGATCGGTCGGATGAGTAAAGCCTTTCTCTAACATACAATAACTCCCGAAATGATATAAGCGTGGGGTATTACCACACCTGAGTTTTTTTACCTGACGGTAGTGCCGGGTACGCTAGCTAATAGTATTGCTGCCGATTAAACTAATAAATTGACGTAATATTTCCGGGTGCGCCATCCAGGTCGTCGCGGTGACAAGATTGCCGTCATGTACCGCCTCGTGGTCCGCGGCGCTCACCCATATGCCGCCAGCCATTTCAACTTCAGGCTTCAAAGTGAAATATCCCGTCAGCGTTTTACCTTTTAATATCCCGGCGGCAACCAGAATTTGTGGTCCATGACATATCGCGGCAATCGGTAGCGCAATATTATTCGCACAGTGGATGATATTTAATACCATCCGGTTGAGGCGTAAATATTCCGGAGCGCGGCCGCCGGCAAGATATATCCCACAATATTCCTGCACTCTGACCTCATCAAAAGAGGCGGTTAAGCGGAACAGGTGGCCAGGCTTTTCGCTATAGGTTTGATCGCCCTCAAAATCATGAATCGCGGTCTTGATATATTCCCCGCTGCGTTTCCCGGGGCACACCACATCCACTCTGAAACCTAACATGCTTAATGCCTGCCACGGCACCATGACTTCATAGTCTTCAGAGAAATCGCCTGCCAGTAGCAAAATTCTTTTCATAAGCGAACTCTCAGAACGTACTGTCATCATCCTCAATAATACGCATGGCTTCATTCACTGCGGCGATCTCGCCGAACAGCGCCAGCGTCGTGATATGCTGCGGACAGCTGCCAAAGATCTCCGATACCGCAACATGTGCGCTTTTACTTGCCAGATCGGCGTAAAAGTACAGATCGGGTACTGGCAACATCATCAACCCGATAGCGTCAATGCGGATGCTTTCCAGCCGGTTGCGAGCTTCCGAAGGCATCCGCCTTTTCAGCATGGCGAGCGTTTCCGCCGTCGGCGCGTTGATAATGCGTTTTTTCATGATCGGGTCAGCCATCCTGCTTCAGTCAACGAATATTGAGCGCTTCAACCATTATGCAACGGCGGTGCCTGGCGTAGGAGCGTGCCGAGGTCAGGCCTTCACCGGTCGGACCGGCGATGGTAAATGTAGAGTGTCCTTCGCCGCCGACGCCTAACCCGGCATACGACGGGCCATTTTTCACAAAAATAGTGGTCTGGATCAGCCGCGCCATTTTGGTCAGTTTATCGACGTTGGTAGAGTGCATCATCGCCGTGTGACGATGACCATGTTCCACCTTCACCGCCAGATCGATCGCTTCATCGACGTTTTCCACTCTGACCACCGGCAAAATCGGCATCATCAGTTCGTGCACCACGAAGGGATGGTCACGCTCGGTTTCAATCAGAATAACTTTGATCTCCTCCGGCACGCTGATACCGATTTGCTGCAGAATGTAGCGCGCATCTTTCCCCACCATTGCGGTACTCGGACCGTTCCCTTTTTCATTCAGCACCAGCGCCTGTAAGCGCTGAATATGTTGCTTGTCGCACAGCAGCCAGGCGCCGCTTTTTTTCATGCAGTGGATGAGATAGTCCGCCACCTCATTGACGACAATGGCCTCTTTTTCCGCCACGCAGGGGAGGTTGTTATCGAAGCTGCAGCCGTTGATGATATCGCGGGCGGCTTTCTCGATATTGGCGGTTTCATCAACAACGACGGGAGGGTTGCCCGCACCGGCGCCAATCGCTTTCTTACCGGACGACATCACGGTTTTGACTATCGCCGGCCCGCCGGTAGCGACCAGCATATTGATACGCGCGTCGCCGATTAAGGCATTGGTGTTGTCAATTGACGGGCTGGCGACCGTGACGACCAGACTGGCGGGGGCGCCAAGCAGGGCCAGCTGTTGATTGATGAGCGTGATGCAGTGTAACGACACCTGACGCGAACGCGGATGCGGGCTAAAGACCACGGCGTTGCCTGCGGCCAGCATACCGAGGGTATTGTTGATAATGGTCTCGGTCGGATTGGTGGTCGGCGTGATTGAACCAATGACGCCATAGGCGGAGTATTCGGTCAGCGTCAGGCCGCCGTCGCCGCTGGTTGCCGCGGTGATGAGATCTTCAACCCCTGGGGTTTTTTGCGCGGCAACGCGGTTTTTCACCATCTTATCGGCATAGTTTCCCATCCCGGTCTCTTCCACCGCCATGGTCGAGAGCGTGTGCAAAATTTCTTCCTGCAGGAAAAACTGGCGAATGCCTTCAACAAAGCGGGCGCGATCCTGCATTGAGCAGTGGCGATACTGGATGTATGCCTGCTGCGCCGCCGCAATCGCGGCATCCATGGTGGCAAACACCCCGTCACCGGCGCTACCGTCGACAGCGGTTGCGGTCTGGCTTGCCAGTACGCTGGCGACAATCGCGTCGATGCTGCCGCGATCGAGCGCTGTGGTGGCTGCCGGCGCGTGCTGTTCGGGCGCTGGCGCCGTCGTTTTGGTATATTTACTCAGCACGCGGGAGACGGCCTGAGTAATATCAAGATCGTTCATGCTGTATCTTCCTTACTTCGCTTCGCTCGTGGGGGCCACCATCAAATGTACGGCGTCGTGGTCGATTTGATGGGCGCCGGATCGAGCGTCGCCAGCAGCTGTTTCCCGACGTCTCTGGCGGCGATGACCGCCTGGCGTACCGCGCCGGAATCACCGGCGAACGTGAAGATCACTTCGTTACTGAAGCTGGTGCCGTGCGCCGGACTGGCGTAACCCACCGGTTCGATGACGGCGGCTTTTGCCGCGGCGTCGGCGACCACTACGCCAATCGCCGCCGGGGAAGCGCAGGTCAGGCCGAAAGATTTACCCAGCGGGGCGCCGAAGGCTTTATTGAGCGCGCTGCTGGCGCGGGCGGTGTACTGGAACTCCAGATGACCGGCCGGGGAGCCATAAACATCGCCCATGGTGCGTTGAATTTCGCCCAGCGCGACTTCAACCGCGCGGCGCACATCGGAGACATCGGCGGCGCCGAAAATGATCAGGCAACCATGCCCGCCGCCGCCCTCGGTATCGCGAGCCAACTCAATGGAGAGAATTTCACTGTTGGTGGCTTTAATGGCCTCATCCGCGGCAAATATATGCGGTCCGGCCCCGGTCCGGGCGCCAAGAATACCGATGGAGCGATATTTCTTGTCGATATTCATGACTTCATGTAATTGATGATCAACATTGGCAATAACTAATCCAATGGTATGCCCAAGGGCCGTGCCGACAAATTCAGTTAAACCGCAACCGATAAAGCTGGCCAGCGTTTTATTATTTGCGCGATCATCAGTCTGTTTGTGCATTACTTCAGATATAATCTGCTCAACAAGATTATCTCTCATGGTCGGTATCCTCTGGCTTTATTAACTGACAGCTTTCGGCAGGATTTTTTCCACTTCAATATGTGGGCGCGGAATCACATGTACGGAGACCAGTTCACCGACTTTACCTGCCGCCGCTGAGCCGGCATCCGTTGCCGCTTTGACTGCGCCGACGTCGCCGCGAACCATCACGGTAACCAACCCGGAACCAATTTTTTCATAACCCACCAGCGTGACGTTAGCGGATTTCACCATGGTATCTGCGGCTTCGATTGCGGAAACCAGACCTTTTGTTTCAACCATACCTAATGCTTCTTGTTGCATAACGACCTCAATATTTCCAGGTGAGAGTAAAAGCAAGTTATGAATTAACCGACGAAGGTTGAGTTCATAGACTTAATAAATTCATGCACTACGATGTTATGGTGCCAGAGACAAAATGTTTTGCCCGGCAGAGAGACTTTCTTGTTTTCCCGTTTTCAGCTGGACAATAAAATCCTCCCCGAATGACTACCTTGAGGACGCGCTCAGGCGGCCCCTTCCAGCAAAGGGGCAAGCGCAGCCGCATCTTCGGCAATCATCCGCTCTTCATTGGTGGCAATGACCGCCACAAGCGGTGAGCCGGGGCGTGAGATAATGCCCTCCCGGCCGGCGACCATTTGCGCATTGCGCGCGGTGTCGAGCTGCACGCCAAATATTGCCAGCCGTTCGGCGGTAAGCTCCCGGACCAGCGCCGAGTTCTCCCCGATGCCGCCGGTAAAGATCAGCGCATCAAAGCGATGCAGCGAAGCGAGATGGGCGCCAAGGTGGCGGGCCAGTCGGTGTACCATGACATCAATCGCGAGAGTGGCCCGGGGATCGCCGTGGCTGCGCGCCTCTTGCAGGGTGCGGCAATCGCTGGACAGACCCGACAGACCGAACAATCCCGCCTCGCTATTGACCATCTTGTAAAGTGATTCAATCGTCTGTCCGGTACAGCGGGCAATATAGACCGCAGCGCCAAAATCCAGATCGCCGCAGCGCGTGCCCATCACCAGCCCTTCAAGCGGCGTCATGCCCATCGAGGTGTCGACGCTCTGCCCGTTTTTCACCGCGCAGACCGACGAGCCATTGCCGAGATGGGCAATCAGTATGCCGTGGTTGGCGGGGTTGAGGCCCAGACGTGCGACGGCTTCAGCGGCGATAAAGCGATGGGAGGTGCCATGAAAGCCATAACGTCGGACCTGATGCTGGTGTAAATACTCCAGCGGGATGGCGTAGGTATAGGCTGCCGGCGGTAGCGTCTGATGAAAGGCGGTATCAAACACCGCCACCTGCGGCAGCTCGGGTAACAGCGCCATGGCGGCTTCAATGCCAATCAGGTTGGCGGGATTGTGCAGCGGGGCCAGCGCCGATAATTCCCGGATACGCTCGATAACCGGCGCCGTAAGCCGCACAGAATGTTTGAAGTCATTCCCGCCGTGCGCCACCCGATGACCGATGGCGCACACCTGCGGCAGCAGCGCCTGCCCGGCGAGCCGGGCGAACAGCGCCTTTAGCGCACAGGTATGGCTGCCGCCGTTAAGCCATCCGCTGGTTTTATTCCCTTGCGCATCGTTGAACGTGATGCAGGCGTCGCGAAGCCCCAGCTTTTCGGCCAGCCCGCAGAGCACCGGGGTCTCCTGGTGGCGCGGGATGACGGAAAACTTGAGGGAAGATGAACCACAGTTAATAACCAGAACCAGTGATGCTGACGACATGATGACCCCTGTCTGTATCCGTTTTCTTTAGAGAGACTCATTGCATGGTGTGAGCGAAAAACGCTCGCGGCTGAAGCGCGCCAGAGTCTGCGTGGCGATCGCAATATCTTCCTCGACGCTCCCGCCGCTGATGCCGATAGCGCCGAGCAGCACGCCGGCGCACCAGCAGGGCAGACCGCCGCCAAAGCAGCAAAGACCTTGCGTATGCGACAAGCTATACAGGCTGGCGCCAGGCAATACGTCGGCCGCGAGCCTGTGGGTCGGCATCCTGAGCGCCACGGCGGTCCAGGCCTTTTGCGTGGCCAGCGTATGGCTGATAAGCAGGGCGTTATCCTGACTAAAGAAGTAGCGCTGCAGACCGTGGGCATCCACCAGGCTAAAAACAATGGGCACCTTCGCGCTGTTCGCCGCATCAATGGCATAGTGCGCCAGCGATGCCGCATCCGTCAGCGTCAGCGAGGCCGGAAGCGGCGCTAACTGACGCGCAATGGCATCGTTGATACGGCGATCCAGTTCAGCATTCAACGTGGCGTGCATACTTTCCTCCGTGGCGCTTACTGGCCGTTAAGATCGAGCGAGTCGACAATGCCGACTACGGCAGCATCAATCACCGAGTGTTCTTTGCTGGTGGTCATCCGCGCGGAGCTACCGGTGGTGACGATGACCGTTTCCCCGTTTCCGGCGCCGACAAAGTCGACGGCGACCTGTGCCGTGCCGGTGGGCTGATAGTGTTCATCCAGGCGGGCGACAATCAGCAGCTTTGCACCATTGAGCGAAGCATGCTTGGTCGTCGACACCAGGGCTCCGGTTACTTTTGCCAGATACATATTTCCTCCTGGTGACCCTGCACCATGACAATACCGCGGTCGCGAATTTCATCGCGAGCGGCGGGAGTGATGAGCGTCCGCGGTCCAACGGACAGTACCGCGCCTGTGGGGTGCTGGCGCACATCGCTGAGGGTGATCAGCGGCTTACCGACGCGCGTTGCCCGCCTCTGTGCCGGGTTCGCCGTGGGGTGGCCGATAATCGTGATGCCATACTCCCCGAGGGTGGCGACGTAACGGGTCAGCCGTGCCTGCAATGCCGGGGGGAGCTGGCTGGCGGCGGTGTCCCGGCATTCGGCATTGAGCGTGACGATGATGGGGATGTTCAGACTCAGGGCGTGAAAAGCCCAACGGCACACCCGGTTATCGCGTATACCTAAGGCGATTTTGCTCAGGCTGTTAGTGGACAACGCGGGCAGATACAGGCCGCTGAACGCATCTTCTGCCTTGCAGGGATCCCGGTCGTCGCACAGCGCCTCAACATCGCGATGCGCCAGAGCCTCCAGGCAGGTGGAGTGCAACGACGCCTGGATGGCGCTATGGGAAAAGGTCATCACCAGCAGATAGCCGCAGGCGTTCAGCGCTGTCAGACAATCCAGCGTCGCCGGGAGCGTGGCGAGATCCTCCCCGCTTAATACCACGCGCATAACCTTGCCGTGGGCTTGCAGGCGCCGCCGACGTTGAGCCAGCAGGTCGGCAATGAGGCGGTCGAGCCGGTGTGAGAGTCGCTGTGCATCCATCGTTGTTCTCCTCAGCGGCTGCGCATGGCGATGCCAGGCGGCGTCACCAGCCTGGCGGTCAGGAAATCCACCACCACGCCGTTTTTCACCGCCCGTGAAGGATGGCTGATGCTGGCGACGGGGTTATCGTTTTCATCCAGCACAACCATGGCGATATTGGCGGTGCCCGGATCGACACCCACTTTTAGCGCGCCAGACCAGGCGCGGAATCCGTCCTGGCTGACCAGCTCCGCCAATGCATTCAGTCGCCGGGTTGCTGTGCTGTCAGTCATGGCGGCGTTCCACAAACGCGCGCTGGACGCAATCGCCGTTACGCAAGCCAAAACCGTTGGCCTCTTCAACATCAACATGCATTTCCAGCACCGCGTCCGCACTTACCCGAACCACCACGTGGCTGAGAATGCCGCCGCGATAGCCGTCGATACGCACGTCAATTTCCATGCCGTTGCGCAGGGCGTGGCGTTCGGCATCGGCGGGCGAAATATGAATATGGCGCCAGGCGACAATCGCACCATCCGTTTTGCTGACCCGCCCGCGCGGGCCGATAATCTCGATCCCCGGCGAGTCCTGTAGGTCGCCGGACATTCTCAATGGCGCCTTGACACCGAGGACAAAGCTGTCGGCGACGGAGATTTCAACCTGGGTGGCGCTGCGCAGCGGGCCAAGAACACGTACTCTGGTGAGTTCCCCTTTTGGTCCGCGCAGAGTCACCGTCTCTTCGGCGGCATACTGGCCCGGCTGTTTTACCGCTTTCATGCGGGTGAGGGCGGCGCCATAGCCAAACAGGATGTCCATATCTTCCCGGCTCAGATGAACGTGGCGGTTAGAGATACCAACGGGGATGCGCAAGGTCTGCGCGGCGCAGGGGGAACCGGTCACCGCCCCGGCGCCACGGGACCTGAGCTCCTGAAGAATTTCCCGGGCGATTAATTCGGCTTGCTGCTGGGTGTCATTCATAGCGTCAACAACCTGAAAGTGATGAAAAGAGCGATACAAGCATATTCAGTCCCGCGTTGGCCTTTTTGCGGTTGCGCAGGACTTTTTTGACGCTCCGCCGGTCACAGGACAATCTTGTCCAGATTTAGCCGGCGATAGCGGTCAGCAAGTGGTCTACATCAGCGGCGCGGGGCTGGCAGGGATTGGTTTGCGTGCAGCCATCCTCTAAAGTTGCCGCGATCAGCGCCTGGCGCAGGGATTCCACCGCCGCCCGCTCTTTTCCCAGCGCCTGCAGCGTTGGTGGAATACCAAAATGATGATTGATATCGCGAATGCTGCCGATCAACGCGCGCAGGGTTTGTTCCGGCGTTGCCGCCCGGATGCCCATAATGGCGGCGCATTTCAGGTATCTCATCCGTGCGTGCGGGGCGTGGCGGGCATTGTGTTCAATAACTAAGGGCAGCAGCATGGCGTTAATCTTGCCGTGCGGGATATGCAACATTCCGCCGATAGCGTGCGCCATGCCGTGCACTAATCCCAATCCTGCCGAATTAAACGCCATACCGGCCATGCAAGAGGCGTTGTGCATATGGCCCCGAGCCACAAGATTATTCTCATCGCTAAAAACGTCGGGCAGGTGTTGCCAGACCAGCCCAATGGCTTTCTCGGCGAGCGCGTCGCTAAAATCATTGGCCCCCGTCGACACCAGCGCCTCAATGGCATGGGTCAGGACATCCATGCCGGTATCCACGGCGACCTGGCGCGGTACGGATAGAACCAGGTTGGGATCGAGGATGGCGCAGTCCGGGATCAGTTCCTCGGCAATCAGCGGATATTTTCGGCCGTTTTGCGGATCGGAGATGATGGCGTAGGCGGTGACCTCTGAACCGGAACCGCTGGTGGTAGGAATGGCGATAAGCTCTATGGCGTGGTCGGGGAGGAACTCTTCCAGCGTAACCTTGATCCCTTTAGCGGCATCCAGAGAAGAGCCGCCGCCCAGCGCGATAATGACGTCCGGTTTAAAACGTTTAAATTGTGCGGCCCCGGCATGCAGGATCTCAACGCTCGGGTCGGGTTTCACCTCGCTGAAAATAGAGACGCAGGCTTGCGGCATTTCATTAATCAGGTCGCGTGTTTTACCGGAGGTCACCATAAAGCCGTCGGTCACAATCGCCACCTTTTTATGGTTCAGCCGACGTAAGGTTTGAATCGCGTTTTCACCAAAATAGACGTCAGGAAGAGAAAAGAAATAGCTCGCCATCTTTCGATTACCTTATCCGTTAAGCGGATTGCGGGGAGGCAAATGCCGGATGTAATAAGAGAGCGTATTGTGTCACGGGGACGAGACGAAGCCGCTGGCAATGCTTGTGCAGCGCGAGGATTAAGTTGCGGTTGTCTGTTATGGCGGACAAAAAAGTGCAGGGGGCTGGCGTCGGTTTTTCTCTTATCTGGCCATCAGCCACCGTCATCCTCTGCTAGTGAATAATATTCACCGGCTCATGCCAGTCTGCGGGCATAGCGGCAGCGAATGCGGGCGCCTATCATCCCTGAAACCCCTGGAGAACTGGAGAAAAGATGAGAAAGTCCGCAGATATTGTATTCCCCGCCGCGCGCCAGGCGCTGTATGAGCAAAACCGTTACTCTCCGGCCATTAAATCCGGCGATTTTCTGTTTGTTTCCGGCCAGGTGGGGAGCCGGGAGGATGGTTCAGCGGAACCCGGACTGGAGCAGGAGATCCGCCGGGCATTTGATAATCTTAATGCGGTGCTGGCCGCCGCAGACTGTACGTTTGCCGATGTGGTTGATGTCACCGTGTATCTGGTCGATGCGCCATCGACTATCGACGCGGTCTGGAAGGTGTTGCCGGAATACTGGGGAGAAGCCCCCTGGCCGACGCTAACCGGCGTCGGCGTCACCTGGCTATATGGCTTCCGTTTTGAAATCAAGGTCACCGCCCGTTTGCCCTCGCGGCAATGAGCATCGTCCCCGTTCTTTCATGAGATCGATCAGCGCGCGCAGGCTGGCGGGCATATGTCGGTTGGCCGGAAACCAGAGGCACAAACCCGGAATCGGGGGGCACCATGGCTCCAGCACGCTGACCAGTCGGCCATCCGCCAGCGCGGCGTGGGCGTGTACGTCCGCGACATAAGCGATCCCCAGACCTTTTATCGCCGCATCCACCATCAGCGGCGAACTGTTTAGGGTCAGCGTTCCCGGCACATCCAGCTGGATGCTTTGACCGTGGCGGGAAAACTCCCAGCGGTAGCGTTTACCGCTGGGTAAACGCTGGCGAATGCACTGATGGCGGGCCAGATCGTCCGGGCTTGCCGGAGCAGGGTGCCGGGTCAGGTACGACGGCGATGCCACCGCCAGAAAACGCACATCTTCGCCAAAACGTACAGCCACCATATCCGCAGGGACATCTTCCGCCAGTCGGATCCCCGCATCAAAGCCCTCGGCGACGATATCTACCAGCCGACCATCCACGACCAGATCCAGCGACACTCCGGGATAGCGCGCCATATAGTCCGGCACCATTGTCTGCAGCAGCAGATGAATAGCTTCTTCCCCGCCATTAATACGCAGCGTGCCCACGACCTGTCCCTGGGTATCGGCGATCTCTTCCAGCGCTTGCTCCAGCCCGCTCAGGTGCGGCGCAATGCGCCGCAGCAGCGTTTCTCCTGCCTCGGTCAATGCCACGCTGCGCGTGGTGCGATGCAGGAGGCGAACGCCCAGACGCGCTTCCAGCCCGCGAATAGCATGGCTTAGCGTGGAACGCGTGACGCCGGAAAAATCCGCAGCGCGCCGAAAGCTACGCTGTTCCGCGACGGCAATAAAGGCTTTCAGATCGGAAAGCGTCGGGGTTTTGACTGGTGATTTCATTTCACCCCTGTATGTCATTTGGTGAGTTTGATCATGCTAATCATCATGCCATAGCCTGCGTCGGTGAGTGAATGACGTTTCTGGAGAATAGCGATGAGCCGCAAAATCAACCGGCCTCGAACACCTGTTGGTGAGGCTCGCCGCGAACGTGGATTTTATCTGCTTGGCGATGCGGATTTTTTCATTATTTGATGGATATTGTGCTATGTGGAAAAATAACTGTTGAATTAACCTTTCATATATAAAGCGTTGTCATCGATGTATATATGAAGAATGATAACTATTCTCTGTTGTTTTTAATATGTCGAGTGTGTTGAATAACATCGCAGTGGCGGCTATCAACATATCGCTTATCAAGCGTCAACCTCCTGCTGCTGAACGACAATTTTTCATTCTGGTGTCAATCTTTTTATTGGCTTTCGTTTATGCGCAGTTTATATTTATCCCGTTAGTATCAAAATATGCTATCGGTATATGTTAAGTTGGCGTAATTTTTATACGTACACTTAATGAATATATATTACGCCTAAGCAAATAGGGTTTTGTTAGCGGATTATAGAACGCTTTAGTCCAATGGGAAAAGGCTAAAGTTAGCTGGGTGACGATGATAAAACTTCATGGAAACCCAGCAGGGATAGCGCTTACGCCCTGTTCAAATAGTTGTGTCAGATGTCATTAATTAAAAATATAAGCAGTTTATTTTGCAGTTTTGTGATGTTTTAGATAGAAAGGCAAGGATAATCAAATGAAAGTATTACTTATTTCTATAACGGCTATAATGTTGTTTTCCTGTAGTAGTATGGTTTTTGCTCAGTCTGGCCAGGGCGCAAAGAGTCTCGGGAATAAGAGTAGCAGACTGGATAGACCTGTCGCCATTATTGTACCGGCCGAAGGACATCTCGCCGACGATAGCGGGAAGTTGTACAAAAGCATTGCACTGGAATGCATTAGCGGTAAACCTGATGGTATCTCTTATGGATCGCCCGACAATCATCTTAACGTGGCCGTTAACTCGCCGGTAAATATTGATGTTTCCGTCGATAAACATACGCCTGTTCGTTTCTCAGCGATCAGAAAGGAAAATAAATCTTTTCCTGATGGCATGATGAGTCGTGCGGATGATACTCATAATACGCTTGTCTTAATACACAACCTCGAAAGCGTAAAAAAAATCATACAGGTGCATGTCACCAATCCAGTCAATGGTAAAACGGAAGCATTTACACTGAAACCGAAAGGTATGAAAGGAATGATTAAAGAATTTCATTCATTTTGTGAATTCAGATAGCGCCCGCCGCCACAGTCACCTGGGCGGCGTCAGTCCGGAGGTCTTTGTACAGTCCTCGTCGTGAAGACAGGAAATGTCCACGGTTGTGGGCCGTCCATAAAACAGGGTATGTCTGGCTGATTCAACAATCTTCAACGATAAGATAGACAGCATTTAACGGTCCGTGCACGCCGACAACCTTAATCAACTCGATATCTGCTGTCGAACTTGGCCCGGCAATAAGATTAATACAGGATGGTAATGCCTCTCCTGATTGCACATGGTTGCGCAAAACCTGAGCCAGTTGCGTCACACCCGGCAGTAACCGGCTTTTATACAGGACAAATATCGTTGTCGTCGGGAGCAGGCTAATAGCCCGACCCTGTAAAGCAGAGGAAAAGAGCACTACACCGCCAGTTTCACACAGACCATACCTGGCATAGACCACACCGATGTTGGCCTCTGAAGCTTTACGCAGGTTATCTTCCTTGTCTGACGGCTCCCAGTACGTTGTCTGAAATTTATCCTGCAGATGGGTCGTGATACCGGTGCCTTTGAGCCGCGCATCGCCGCTAATCAGTAACGGACCGCCGCCATAATGTTGGCACAGGCGTTCAGCTACCCGGGGAACGGTCGCCAGTGGGGCCACTTCACAGTGGGCTTGCATCACTTTTGTTGCGTATTCGACAAAACTTTCGCAGGGATGCTGCTGAATGTGTCCGGCAACCCGACTTTTAAGCGGAGGCTGTCCGTTAAACGGGAGCGGTTCAGGAACCAGGCGCGGTTCACGACCCAGTTTCCCGGCCAGTTTTTGCAGAAAAGCATCACGGTTTTCCATTATGCCTTTTCTCCTTTTTTGCTCTGTTGTTGATGTTTTTTAAACCAGCTGCGGAAACTTTCACCGTCAGCGTCAGGCAGATCCCGTGCTTCACTCCACTTACCGATGGCAGAGATATTTATGGGCAACTTACCGTTACGGATCATCATCTTCGCTGTGCGTGCACCCGCCACCATACCGATCTTCCACAATCCGTGATGACGGTTGGCATAGTTGAAGAGCTTAACCGTGCCCCTTTCCATTGAGGGGGTCATCCCGCTTTCAGCCAGTGTGCGCCGGTGCTGAAGGATCAGCGATGACAGGGGGATACGCACTGGGCAGACATCATCGCAGGCGGTGCACAGCGAGCAGGCAT
Organism: Klebsiella sp. Lac1; assembly: GCF_009825425.1. Taxonomy (NCBI): domain Bacteria; kingdom Pseudomonadati; phylum Pseudomonadota; class Gammaproteobacteria; order Enterobacterales; family Enterobacteriaceae; genus Klebsiella; species Klebsiella sp. Lac1. Next base: position 2,233,051 of record NZ_VJZJ01000001.1, on the reverse strand, counting down.
ATGGCAGGTTTTTGAAGTCCTCGTAGCCACCGAGTAGGGGTGTCAGGACGGCGCCAACCGGGCCGGGGTAAATTGACCCGTATCCGTGGCCACCGATATGACGGTAAGCCGGGCAGGTATTCATGCAGGCACCGCAGCGAATACACCGCAAAATATCCTGGAAGGGCGATCCCAGTATCTGTGACCGACCGTTATCGATGATCACCAGATGGAATTCTTCCGGTCCGTCGCTCTCCATGCTGTTTTTTGGGCCTGTCAGCCAGGTGTTATAACCGGTGAGGCGCGCACCGACAGCGCTACGCGCCAGCATGGTCAGTATGGTATCCAGTTCATTGAATGTGGGCACGATACGTTCCATACCCATAACGGCAATATGTGTTTTGGGTACGGTAGTACAAAGACGGGCGTTGCCTTCATTACTCACCAGGCTGACCGTCCCGGTCTCCGCGACAGCAAAGTTACAGCCGGTGATGCCAATATCCGCACTGAGGAAGTCGGCGCGGATCTTCTGACGAATAAACTGGGTCATCGCTTCTGGCGTTTCGGGGCCCTCGTAGCCCATTTTTTCCTGCAAAATGCGCTGGATCTGATGGCGATCCCTGTGGATGGCAGGCACAACGACATGGGAGGGCGCGTCTTTGGCCAGTTGCAGAATATATTCACCGAGGTCGGTTTCGATAACCTCAATACCGGCGGCCTCCAGCACGACATTCATGCCGATTTCTTCGGTCACCATCGACTTGGATTTGACGACTTTGCGGGCCTGTTTCTCTTTGGCAATCTGCAAAATATAGCGGGTCGCATCTTCTCGCGTATCGGCGAAAAACACTTTACCGCCGTTAGCGGCGATCTTTTCGCTGAGTTGATAAAGATACGCATCAAGGTTATTGAGAACATGAGCCCGAATGTCAGCGGCACGGGAGCGCCAGTCATCCCAGTGTTCCAGTTCATCAATCATGATTTGCCGATTATGGCCAATGCGATCCTGCGCATTGGCGACGGCAATACGCATAACAGAATCGTCAATTTGATGTTGTATCCGCTCGTAGAAGGGGACATTGCTGGTTTTAAGAGACATACTATTTCCTTATCGGCTCATCAGAACATCAGCGATATGGAGTACCTGGACGTTGTAGTCTTCGCGTTGCAGACGTCCACCGATATTGAGTAAACAACTGGCATCCGCGCCGATCAAATAATCGGGACGGGCATCCATGATGTGTGCGACCTTTTCCTTCACCATCTCACCGGAGATCTCCGCCATTTTGACGGAAAAGGTGCCACCAAAACCGCAGCAGGTTTCCTGGGCATTGAAGGGGATAATCTCCAGGTCCCGGACCTCGCGCAGCAACATCATTGGTTCATCACGTACACCCAGTTTGCGAAACAGGCTGCACGAAGGATGGTAGACGGCACGGCCTGGTAGACGGGCACCCACGTCCGTCACGCCAAGCTGGTGGACGATAAATGAGGTCAGATCAACCATTCTGCTGGCCACTTTTGCGGCGCGTAGAGCCCATTCTGGTTCATTAACCAGCCAGTCAGGATAATGGCGAATGGCATTCATGCAGGAGCCCGCAGGTGAGACAATCGGATAGTCATTCTCTTCAAACGCCACGATTTGTGCTTTCATACCGGGCACGGCATCGTTGATATAGCCGCTGTTAATCGCGGGTTGCCCGCAGCAACTCTGTTTTTCGGGAAATGTAATGTTACAGCCGAGTTGTTCAAGCAATAGCACACTATTTCGGGACATACGCGATTTGATCGCGTCGCCGATGCAGGTAACAAAAAAATTAACGTTCATATTATTTAGCTTCCAGCAGAGATAATTGTATATTTTTTTCATTCAATGGCAGGGTCGTGCTGTTGGTATATTCGTCTTTCGTGTCAGCGAGCGACGCAAAGGCCGCCCGTCACTCCGTGGCTAAAAAGGACCTGCCAGAGCTGAATGTTTCTGGCCCGAAAAGCCCCTGCACAGGCGGTGAGGTAGTAGTTAAACATACGGCGAAATTCGGGTGAGTAGTTATCTGATAACTGTGACCAGGCATCGTTAAAACGGCTATACCAGGCCATCAGAGTTTTATCGTAATCGGCGCCAAAATTGTGCCAGTCCTCCATCACAAAATAAGGTTCACTGGTATCGGCGATATTTTTTACGGAGGGCAGAAAACCGTTCGGAAAAATATATTTATTGATCCAGGGATCGACATTGTGCTGGGTTTGATTTGAACCAATGGTATGCAGTAAAAAAAGGCCATCAGGTTTGAGGCAACGATCCACTGCTTTAAAATAGGTGGCATAATTTTTAGGACCAACGTGCTCGAACATCCCGACAGAGACGATGCGGTCATATTGCTTTTGCAGGTCGCGGTAATCCTGAAGCAGGATAGTGATATCCATACCGGCCTTGCGGGCGTCGGCATACGCTTTTTGTTCCGCGGAAATGGTGATGCCGTCGACTTTTACGCCATAATGTTGAGCGGCATATTGAGCCAGTCCACCCCAACCGCAGCCAATATCTAGTAACGTCATGCCCGGCTTAAGCTGCAGTTTTTCGCAAATCAGCGCCAGCTTATTCTCCTGAGCCTGATACAAGTCTTTTGTGTTTTTCCAGTAACCGCAGGAATATTGCATCTGCGGATCGAGCATACGGCTAAACAGATCGTTGCCGAGATTGTAGTGCACCTCACCAACCTGCCAGGCCCGTTTGCGGGACTGAGGATTGGTCAGCCGGGCAAATGCAATACGAAGAAGATCGGCAAGATTAGCTGGACGCTGCTTGTCCAGTTCGGCTCGCAACAGCTTTTCAAAGAAGGTGTCAAGACGCTTACAGTCCCACCAGCCTTCCATATAGCTTTCGCCAAGGCCGAGAGAGCCTTGCTGTAATACGCGTCTGAAAAAACGTGTGTCATGGACTCGGATATCCCAGGGGGCGGTACCATTAATCATAATGCCGGCCTGCGATAACAGCTCCTGCGCTATTCGTTGCCAATGGCTTTCTTTACTCATAACATCGACGTTACATTCGTTAGCCATCTTTTTTCCTTCAATGTTTTCTTTTGTTAGCCGAAAAACCTGCTCGTCATTTACGCTCAACCGGTGTGGAAAAAGTGTGGCGCTGTCAATACTGCGGTAAATCAATACAATGGAATAACCTTTTGCTATAAAAGGTTATCGATCGGCTGTATGGGTGATAACGTCTTCATATCCGGGTAAAACATGCTTAATTTCGGTTCATTATTCAGCAAACCCGTATTGCCTGCGCTGCGTTAGCAAGACAAACTTCATCGAATAGAGGTCAGTTTTTATGTCTCCCACGCTTGTTTCGCCGCCATGCCAGCCTGTTAGCGGACAACCTGCTCCCGTTTTGCTGTCTCTGCCACGACCAGTTTACTTCCGCACCTACCCTTTGCAGGACGATACGGGGGTGGATCAACATCAGCATCCTTTTGCCGAATTTCTGTATGCGCGGGAAGGGAATATGCGTGTAGAGATTGAAGGTAAGACGATGATTGTTCCTGCCCTTTACGGCGTGTGGATCCCACCCCATATACCGCATCGTATTCTTGCCAGTAGCAACGTGTTGCTGGAAAGCCTGTATGTGGAAGCGGATTTTGCTGCCATTGAACACAGTGGCAGTAAAGTGGTGGTCGTGAGTGATTTTGTGCGCGAATTTATTCACTACGCCACGGCACATGTGCCTGAAATGTATGAGCCCGAAGGTGAAGAGGCACAACTGGTCCAGGTGCTGGTGACCTTACTCAGGCGATTACCGGATGCCGGGTTGTCGGTCCCCTGGCCGCAGTCGCCTTTGCTGATGAAGGTGTGTCAGAAAATACAAAAAACACCGGGCGAGGCGCACAGTATTGAAGAGTGGGCATCCAGAAGTGGTATGTCAGTACGGACCTTCACACGTCACTTCAAAACGGAAACCGGTCTGGCATTCAGCGAATGGAAAAAACGGGTGCGAATGCTGGAGGCGGTGGTGATGTTAAAACGCAATCGCAGTGTGACTCAGGTTGCGCTTGAGCTTGGCTACGCAACTCCTGCCTCGTTTACCTTCGCGTTTCGCGGGATGTTTGGCGTACCGCCAACACGCTATTAAGGTGTTACCATCCATAATAAACGTGCTGATGGAGAGTGCCTTATCGGTATACCAGCCGCTCTTTTTTCAGCAGTGCGTAGACGAAGGTATTGTCATATCTTCCTTTGCCGTCCTGCTATACAAATGAGACGAATTCTTTAAAACAACCTTCTTTACACATATGAAGACTGTCACACAGTCGCAGGGAGGCCAGAATATAGTCTTCGGGGCGAGCGAAAACCAATATCAACGGAGCCTGGCCACGAAGTCAGGTGTGGCAGAAAAGTGTCATGTCCAAGTGGAGTCGGATTCTGGTTTTTGGAAGGAGAGGCGGCGCAGCACTGTCCACCCCTGTTATTAAGTCGTCCGATGTGACCAGCGGGCCAGCGGCCCGCAATATCACCGTCATCACCGTCGTATTGATGGGACAGCACCGAAGACGGACATGACAGCATAGTCTTTTCTATTTTTTTATTCCGGAAGCAGCATAAAGACTGGGTTCGGCATGATACGCCTGGCCGTAACCCTCTTCATCCCATATTTTTATCGCATATTTCTTCCAGTTTTCCGCCAGATTATCCAGTTCTGCGGCGAGGGTAAAGTAACTGTCAGAGCCATCATGCTGGGGGACGGCATGGTGTTTTTCGATATGCTCGCGAAATTTGGAGGGGTTATCAATAATGGGGCATGGACGCATCAGGTTGTTATTGAAGGGAATTTGTTGCTTATAGCCCTCAAAAAAGGGACTTTTCAGGATATCAATAATCCGTTTTTCACGCACATTATCAGTGGCGTACGGCTGGAAGACACAGGGCTCAGCACCTCCTTTAGCATTGATGTGCAGGTAGTTGGCCCCACCTGACATGCAGCCGTTAACCAGAAAACCGTGATTCCAGAAGTCAGCCAGGAACCCCAGGCGGCCCGATTTGCGTAACGCTTCGAGGAAATGAAAACGCTCATAGCGCTGCCTGGCGTCAGGAACCAGGTCCATCGTAGCATCACGACCCATAGGCATATACTGGAAAATCCAGGCATATTTAACCCCGAGCGTGTCGATGATAAAGTCCCAGAAGACATTTCCACAGATCTGCTCGTGGTTTTGGGAGGTCGCCATAATAGAGGCGCCGCACATGATCCCGAAGCGCTCAAGCCGTTCGTAAGCGGTAATAATTTTGTCCCAGGTCCCTTCCCCCCGACGCCAGTCAGTCATATCTTTAAATCCCTCAACTGAAATCGTCACGGCGACATTCCCTAGCTCTGCCAGTTTCTTAACCCGACTCTCTGTCAACATGGTTCCGTTGGTAAAGACCATAAAGTAGCAGTCGTCGAAGTGGGAAAAGATCTTCATCAGTGGCTGATAGACAAAGGGTTCACCACCGGTAAACGTAAAAAAGCGTACGCCCAAATCGTAAAACTGTTGAATAAGATCGAATATTTCCTCTTCGGTGTAGTGGAAGCGATTTCCGTACAGCGCGGAATAGCACCCTTTGCATTCGAGGTTGCATTCATAGGTGGGGGAGATGAGCACCAGAAAGGGAATGTGGGTAGAGTATTTTTCGCCCGCCATGTCTCGCAACTCCGCGCCGGAAACAACGTGGTTGAAGATCAGATTGGTAATGAGTTTCTTTCTGGCTCTTGGGTTGAGGGAGCGTAAAATGCCCATCCAGCCTTTTACCATAGGGTCGCGATCCCGGCACATATTGGCTAACTGAATCAGTTCGGCCTTACTATCTTTGGTCATCCGGGCACCTAAGCGAAATATTTTCTCCAGGCCTGACTCATCGACATGGCTGAGGATGGTATCCAGAGCAATCGGTAGAGCTCTTTTTGTTAATGCATTGAATTTCATTTTGTTATCCAGAAGTCGTTTCCATACAAAGCGGCTCGTCAACGACAACGTCACCAACCAGTGCGAAGCCATTACATCTCTGCTTATTTGTATGATAAATTGATTGTTGGCTAGCGTCGCGCTCGGCGCCTCCCGGCAAAGCAAAGACACTGTAACTCTGTGGTTATTGGTGCAGTTAGATCAGGACCAGCAAAACTGTTTTGCATGAATTCTGTTGCTGGCCCCGCAGTTCGGCTCCGCTGATTGCGCTATCTCATCGGCACTGTTTAGGGGAAAAAACGATAGCAATGAAGTTTCTCGTGATTATCAGAACATTCGTATGTGTGGTGCAGCTTAAGGGCTTTAGTCCAGCGGCAAGGGAATTGAATATTGAAACTTCGACGGTATCGCGCCATGTGGCTTTGCTTGAGCAAGATTTGCGTGTGTCGCTGTTTAACCGCTCGACACGTGGGCTGTCACTCACCGAGGCCGGTAAGCTGTTTTACCCCCGGGCGGTGGCGTTGTTGGAGCAGTGGGAAGAAGCGCGCAGCCTGACATCCGGGCTCAATGAGCGGCCTGCCGGATTACTGAGGATCAGTATGCCGCCATCCTTCGGCAGGATGCATATAATGCCCCACGTTAATGCATTTCTTCAGGGTAATCCTGATATCTCACTGGAGATCCTGTTCAGTGATGAGCTGGTGGATTTGATTGAATCCAGTATCGACCTGAGTATCCGCATTGGCCCCTTACCTGACTCCACCATGCATGCGCGGAGAGTCGCTTCTCATCATCGTTATGCCTGCGCCGCACCCGCCTGGATTGCAGGTAGAGGCGCTGAGGTAACAATGGATTGTACCGGTACCAATGCGCCGGAACTGCTGATGCTAAGCCATATCAACAGAAGCTGCTGGTATGCGCGCAGGGAAAATACCGGCGATGCCTGGAGGCGTGTGCCTGCAAACTTTCGATTTAGCTGCAATGATGATGAGGCCCTTTATCAGGCCTGTCTGCAGGGGGGCGGGATAGCGATTCTCCCCGATTGGCTTATTACCGGGGATTTACGTGAAAATCGACTGATGCGTCTTTTCTCTGACTGGGAGTTCAGCCTTTATCGCGATGAAACCGCCATCCAGTTCGTGTATCCCAGGAAAAAGATTGTTGCCAGTAAAGTCCGTTCATTTATCGATTTTTATATAACCAGAATTGGATGCCTTAACGAGACAATTTAAGAACAAATCCCCCTGGTTGGCAGGAGCGTCTCGCACGGCAGGAAAAGAGACTAACAACGACCAGAAGCTCCTGTCAGTGCCAATTGTCCGGCTCAATATTACCGCTCTATTCTCACTACCTTTCCGCAGTTCAATGATATGACGGCAGGTTAAGTTCTGATGCCGACAGGTAACCGCATCGATGCCAGTTCGATCTCCGGATGCCCGGGGTATCGGGCGGATAAAAACAGATATTCCTGCTTCGAGGCAGAGATCCTTAACGGTACTTCCGGTTTCAACAGACTTCAAAACAACGATGATCGGATGCTCAGTGAATCAGGCTTTACGCATGGTGATCTCCTCGGGAACACAACCAGTATGTCGGAAGAACTCTAAAAGTGAAGGGTTCGTTTTAGCGGTATGCTTACAACTTCGTCGCCGTAGCCATTTACCTGATGTGTAACGCCCCACATTCAAACGCATCCAGTCCGTAGAGTTACCTGGGGCTCAATACGCGACGTGAAGGTGCGTCTGCACAAAGGGGAATGTGGCCTTTTTATATCCCAGGACTGGCCAGTGAACCGGCTGCGCTACCTGCTGCTGTGGAAAACCGATCTCGAGTTGTATTAGCTCAGATTTGATCTGACACAGCTATGGCACAGAACTAAATCTAATCTGACAGATTGCTCCGCGCTGTGAAACTGCTCTTCGGTGAATCGTGACTTTTTCATCGGCGCAACCTTCGCTCAGAGTAGCCATTATCATGCCGGAATTCTGTTTCTGAATGGCGCAGGATTTTGGGTCAAGGTCATGTTTTGGCACTGATCTGAAGTTTTTTCGGAAGAAGGGAATAATTGACCTTTTCTTTCATGGACATACTCTTAAATAGCTAATAAATTATAATGGCATGGAAACTTTCTGGTTTCCTTTTTTGTGTTCACGGCATATACTCTGTACCACAATAATGGTTTAAGTGGATCTGGATTTTTGCAATCCATATACGATGGTTTCTGATTTTTATAACGTTTTTGAAGGCCGTCATAGTCGGTGGATATCCACCATCTTTCCCACTAGTCGTTCCGTTCACGCGAAGAATTTCTCGCTGGAATGTTCGAAACCATTGACCAGTAATTTATCGGCGTTACTGCGTATCCCTGACACATGCGTTTATGGAATAGTCAGCAGTAAATACCCGGAAAATTGTTAAGGTTTCCACGATTTTTCAGGATGATACGATTCATGCATAAAGTGATGAGGATGAAAGGCAGAATGACGCGCTGAATTTTTTTTCTGCTAATTACAGACATAAGCGGGGAGGGTAAATGGCTAAATTAGGGGAGACAGTTCCTCATGTCATTGAGATAACTGTTGATTTTCTCGCAAGTACTCAGGCATTTAAAGAGTATATGGGGCTGCTGATATCCAGCGATATCATACCTGACGATGTACCGTCAGATAAATTCGATTTTTATCTGGAAAGGTTACGATACTACCGAAGTATTTATCATCCTCAGGGTGTTAAAGACTCTGAGTGATTTATAGCCCCGTTGTAGGTCGTACCCCTGTTAAGATCAGGGTCTAATTAATTGTAGCAATCTTATATCTGGCTTTACAATAATGTATAGTTATATGATATATATCATTAAAAAATTAGAGGATGCTATTTTAGGGGGCTGTGCCGGAATCATATGAAGGGAAGTACTATTCTATGCAGGTATAATGGTCACCAGGATATACTTTGAACTTATTGCACTATATCAAAATGGACTAACCAGGATGGTTCGGACGTATGTCCGCGATGACCGCAACTTCGGCTTAGTAATGCCGCGGGCTGTATGATTCTCATGCAGTCCGAACAGAAATAGTATCCATCTGCATGTCCATCATGCCAGCTTGTGTGCCTGAGGCAGTCTACCTCTCGCTTAATTAAGCCGGACGGTTCCTGGTCCGATTTTTATGCCTGAGATCAATAAATTTACGTTCATCACAGGAGTGCTTCCACATGCGCACAATATATCAAGAACTGTCCAGGATAAAGAGGCAATCTATTAACAGAAAAGCATATGACCTTATTACATCAGTTCAAATTAAGGGGTATGCCAATGAATAAGCAGAATTTAAACGATTTACAGAACTATGATTTTCTCGCAAAGAGCTTCGCCAGTATGTATGTGTCTGGTCACATTATAGATATCGAAACGATCACCGGTAACATGCCAAGGGAAGTGCGGAAGTGGTTTCTGGAACGATACGAGTATTACTGCAAAAATGCTCTAAGCGAAAAGTGACCTGAGGAGTTTTAGGTGGCTTTATTCCAATAAGCCGGGTGGGTAAAACTGCCCGGTTTTTTATGCCGGCAATCCAGGTTCAGAAATATTATAGCTGACCAATTCGACATACACTGACGACTCTTTCATCCCGTCCCCTGGCTATAAGTTCTGAATACCTCTGTTTTTGCCCTCTGGTCTGTATACCAGATGCAAGGGCTACGATTGACTCAGTTTTTCTGATACTGGGTACTGCGACGGGACGCTTATTGGTGCTGTACCTGGAAAACTCCCAGTATATTAAATTTACATTAACATGTGATAATCTTTCATTATCGTTTTTATTGATGTCAGATGATGGGAATTATTAATAAAAACATGTCGATAATACAGAAGCCCAAATGGGTCGCATCATTTTTTCGATGACGTCATTGCTCCAGATGGGAATCAAAGTGGTTGTTACTTTAGCTTGATATGAATCATCTGTTTTTCCCATTCCATCAAAGGTCAGTAATTATTTGTGCGGAGTACGGCTTAAATACCATGCAGAAATATTTTCATGCTTTCTACTACGCGCTGTCGAATCTCGGACTTATCCGGCAATGGAATTAAGCCGAGCGTTGCGTCCCGCAGCGGTTCGGCAATAACCATGCTAATCAGCATTTCCGCCGCGTTCATCGGGTTTTCAAGCTTGATTTGTCTGCTTTCACAATAGAGAACAAGTTCGTCCACCAGCGGCCTGATCCCGAGATCACGCACCGTATTGACATAAGTGCGTGCCAGCGTTGGGAACCGTATCCCTTCGCTCATGATAAGCCGGTAAGAGGTGACACCGTCAATGGATAATGCCAGCGTGGAGAATGCTTCCAGGTAGGCCTCCAGACGCACGACATGCTCTTGGTGAGGCGAGATTTTATCCAGACTGGCCCTGGGATGGCTCAGGGCCTCGGCGACAACGACGAAGAACAACTCTTCTTTGGATGCGACATATTTGTAAATCGTCTTTTTAGACATTCCGCAGGCCGTGGCGATATTGCCAACGTTGGCGCTGGCATAGCCATTAGCAAAAAATTCTGTTTTTGCGCATGCCAGCAGTTTGGCGGGAATTTGCGATCTGTTATCACATTCTGACATGGAAGTACCTGGTTCAGTTAATCACATGACATTATATCACGGAAACCGATAAGTTTCCTTTTGCGTCCTGATGTTGTATGGTGCGAGCCTGTACTCGCCGCAATGTATTGCCCCGAACGCGGCTTTGGGGGAGACGCTGGTCGCACAAATTGTAGGAGAAGAAGCAGATGAGAAACGGTATCGGCAGAATTAATGTCTATCACTCTATGATCCTTCCCGCGTGGGCGACATCCGGCCATGGTGATTCAAATCAAGGCGCCGCATGGTAAGAACTCCTTCGTTCATCGCCAACAAAATCCGCAATTGTTAGCGGCTGTACCTTGGTGATCCCCGGAAATCGAAAGCATAAGGTAACGACAGCATGAGATATAGCCAGATATGCGGGCTGGGTTCGTCCTGTACGCAGCGTGGCGGCGGAACCGCGCCAGATGAGTGACAGTATCGTGCTGACGGGGCAGATCCACGCTCGCCGGGAAGTAAACCTTGCGTTTCAACTGGCGGGGAAAATTGTCGCTGGTCCAGCGGAGGTAGGCGATGAGATCAAGGTGGGGCAGATTGTGGCCCGCCTGGAGAATACCACCGAGTTGAATACCTGCGATGCTGCGCAGGCTGACCTGGCAGCGGCACGTGCCGTGCTGACCCAGGCTCAGACCAATGAGCGGCGTCTGGCGGTACTGGCGAAAGAGCGGGCTGTGTCGTATATGGACTATGAAGATGTTGAGCGACAGATGAAAACAGCGCGTGAGCAAGTGCGCGCCGCCGGGGTCCCGCTTGGTTCCGCCGAGGCACAGTTGGGTTACACGGTGCTGCGTGCAACGGCCGACAGCGTGGTGGTAGCGAAACATGCGGAAGTGGGCGAAGTAGTGGCGACCGGCAGCCAGGTGATCACGCTGGCGCAGCACGGCGGTCTCGATGCGTATTTTGACGCTCCGGCGCGACTTCCGTGACCATTGGCCGCGGGCTTCAGTTCGGCCACCGACGTTCCTGCCTCGGCTTACTTCAGGATGGATATGATCTGGCTGTCAGTGAAACGTGATTTTTCATAGAGATCTCCCCGGTTCAGATTACGAGAAAATTCTACTTATGAACACACCGGTTTTTCGGGAGATTACCTACTCACTTAAAATGAAGATGGAAGAATGTTGTACTCATCCATGTACTCATTTTTGACTGCGCTGTTGCGAGATGAGCTGAGACTCTGTGAAATGAAAAATCCACGCAACCGCGTGGATTTTATAGGGTTTTTCCGTTGTTATGAGATTCAGCGAAACCTCATGACACAGCAAATTTTATTTAGACGTTAAACAGGAAGTTCATGATATCGCCATCTTTAACGATATAGTCTTTCCCTTCGGCGCGCATCTTGCCGGCTTCTTTCGCCCCTTGCTCGCCTTTGTAAGTGATAAAGTCTTCATAGGCGATGGTCTGTGCGCGGATAAAGCCTTTTTCGAAGTCGGTGTGAATTTTGCCTGCCGCCTGCGGAGCGGTAGCGCCAACAGGGATGGTCCACGCGCGAACTTCTTTGACGCCAGCGGTAAAGTAGGTCTGCAGGTTCAGCAGCTCATAACCGGCGCGGATCACGCGGTTCAGGCCCGGCTCTTCGAGACCCAGTTCGGCCATGAACTCATCACGGTCGGCATCGTCCAGTTCAGCAATATCAGATTCGACAGCGGCGCACACGGCGACCACCACGGAACCTTCAGCAGCGGCGATCTCGCGAACTTTATCGAGGTACGGGTTGTTCTCAAAACCGTCTTCGTTGACGTTAGCGATGTACATGGTCGGCTTCAGCGTCAGGAAGCTCAGGTATTTGATGGCGGCCCGGTCTTCTTCGGTCAGGTTTTTCAGCGCGCGCAGCATGCCGGCGTTTTCCAGCTGCGGCAGGCATTTTTCCAGCGCCGCCAGCTCAGCTTTAGCGTCTTTATCGCCGCCTTTCGCTTTCTTCTGTACGCGGTGAATCGCGCGTTCGCAGGTATCGAGGTCGGAAAGCGCCAGCTCGGTGTTGATCACATCGATGTCGTCTGCCGGATCCACTTTGTTATTCACGTGGATGATGTTGTCGTTCTCGAAGCAGCGCACCACGTGACCGATAGCTTCGGTTTCACGGATGTTGGTCAGGAACTGGTTACCCAGACCTTCGCCTTTGGATGCGCCTTTCACCAGGCCCGCGATGTCGACGAATTCCATGGTGGTCGGCAGAATGCGCTGTGGTTTGACGATTTCAGCCAGCTTGTCCAGACGCGGATCGGGCATCGGCACGACACCGGTGTTCGGCTCAATGGTACAGAAGGGGAAGTTGGCCGCTTCAATACCCGCTTTGGTGAGCGCATTGAACAGGGTGGATTTGCCGACGTTGGGCAAACCGACGATACCGCATTTGAATCCCATGATTTAAATCACCTTAATCTTTGGATAATCAACCTGTTACAGTGAGCAGATTGCAGAAAAGTAAATAGCCTGGGCTATTATACACGGTGCGCGGCAAAAATTCCGCACGTCGACCGGTTATTGCGCTTTAAAAGCGTGTAAACGGTTGGTCGCTTTGGTGAGACCGTCTTTCAGCCACACCTCGGTACAACGCGCCGCTTCGTCAACCGCTTCATCAATCAGTTTCTGTTCGCTCGCCGGTGGTTTACCCAGCACAAAGCCGACAACTTTATTTTTATCGCCCGGATGGCCGATTCCGACACGTAAGCGATGAAAGTTGGGGTTATTGCCCAGCTTACTGATGATATCTTTCAGGCCATTGTGGCCGCCGTGGCCGCCGCCGAGCTTGAATTTTGCCACCCCGGGCGGCAGATCCAGCTCATCGTGCGCCACCAGAATCTCATCCGGGTTAATGCGGTAGAAGGTGGCGATTGCCGCCACGGCTTTGCCGCTGAGATTCATAAAGGTGGTCGGGACCAACAGGCGGACATCTTCGCCGGCAAGGTTAATCCGCGAGGTGTAACCGAAGAATTTGCTCTCTTCGCGCAGCGGGGCGCGATGGCGCTCTGCCAGTAAATCTACGTACCAGGCGCCAGCGTTGTGCCGGGTCGCCGCGTATTCAGCGCCGGGGTTCGCCAGGCCGACAATCAGTTTTATCGTCACTTTTCTATCCTGCTTGGGTCGTTCTCTGGCGCGTAGTGTACTGTTTGCCGACGCGGTTGACAAAATTCTGCCGGCACAACGACAGGGAAAGAGATAATTACCCTCATGAACCATTAGAATTTTATGTTGTTCAGTCACTTATTTGTAAGTTTTTGTTGGTTTGATATTGACTAATGTGATCGCCGACGCAATCAACCTTATCCCCATTGTCTATACTAGATCTATAAGTTTTGGGGATATTCCCAGGTAACCCAAGGTTCCGGAGGTGACATATGAAACGCAGAAATGCTTCGTTACTCGGTAATGTACTGATGGGTTTAGGATTGGTCGTCATGGTTGTTGGCGTGGGTTACTCTATTTTAAACCAGCTTCCGCAGATTGACCTGCCTCAGTTCTTCGCTCATGGCGCGATATTAAGTATTTTTGTCGGCGCTGTTCTCTGGCTTGCCGGGGCGCGCGTTGGCGGACATGAACAGGTCTGCGATAAATACTGGTGGGTCCGCCATTACGATAAACGCGGCCGCCGCGATCAGCACCGGCACAGCTAAGCCCGTTTTAGTTTATCGCACCAGCTGTCTCAGGTGGCGGTGCGCTTAGATAACGTATTTATCTGCAGCCAGCTGCCTTACCGGTAGCTGGCTGTTGTGCTTTTCGCGTCCCACTTTTCTTCACATCAACGCCTTTGCTGCCCGAATGGCGCCTTCACGGTAAAATAGATCTTTCTTTGACTCTTGACCCTGACGTAACGTCAGGCGGCAGAGTAGCGCTATGGTCGCGCGACAGGAGCAGTTATGTTAATTCAGGTGGGTGAACTGGCGAGACGCGCCGGAATGACCGTCCGCACGCTACATCACTATGAACAAACGGGGCTGCTGATGCCGTCGGCCAGAAGCGAGGCGGGGTACCGACTCTATAACCTGGCGGCGGTTCAGCGTCTGCATATGATTAAGGCGCTGGCGCAGGCCGGGCTGGAACTCGCCACTATTAAGGACTACCTTGACCAGGACGCGTTTTCGCTTTCCGACCTGCTGGTACAGCAGATCTCGACGCTGGATAAGCAGCTGCGCGCGGTCTCCACGCTACGCGAACGGTTGGTTCAACTACGCGAAGAGCTGGAAGGCGGTAGCGAGCCTGACCTGGAGTCCTGGCTACAGACGCTGGAGTTAATGAAAATGTACGATCGTTGGTTTAGTCCGCAGGAATTACAGGCGCTGCCGTTTGCGGAGCAGGATGAGCAGCGCAACCAGGTCTGGCTGGCGCTGGTGACGGAGGTTCGCCAGTTAATTGCCGCGGCGTGCCCGGCGGAAGATCCGCGGGCCATGGCGCTGGCGACCCGCTGGATGGAGCGCCTGGAGCTGGACACGGCCGGGCGGCCCGAGTTTCTTACCCGCCTGAATGAAATGCACGTCGCCGAACCGCAAATGCGCGAGCAAACCGGTATCACCGTGGAGGTTATGGACTACATTACCCGCGCCTTTGCCGAGAGTAAGCTGGCTATCTGGGCGCGCTATCTGAACGCCGATGAGCTGGCCTTCACGCGTGCGCACTACTTTGATCGGCTGATGGAGTGGCCGGTGCTGGTGACGGCGCTGCACGAGGCCTGTCGCGAGCATTGCGACCCGGCTTCAGCAGCGGGGCAGGCGTTGGCCAGGCAGTGGCTGGCGTTGTTTCAGTCCTATGCCGGAACCCATCCCCAGACTCAGCAAAAATTCCGCTTTGCCATGGAGCGCGAACCGCACCTGATGAAAGGGACCTGGATGACGCCGGAGGTGCTTGGCTGGCTCCAGCGGGCGATTGGCGTGATGATGACGCAGGCGCATGCGCCCGCGTCACGATAGTTAAATGTCTGCCAGCGCGGCAGCACGGTCGGGATAGAAGCTCAGACGCCCGGCAATCGGCTGAACGCCTGCCCGTGCCAGCGTGCGCAGCGGCTGAAACTCAAGATTAGAGACGCGCAGTTCACAGCCTTCCGGCAGTTTGTTGACGAAACGCTGGAAGGCATCCAGACCACCGGCATCCAGTACCGGCACTGCATCCCACTTCAGGACCACGATCCGCTTACCGGCAATCCGCGTTTCCAGATCGTTAAACAGCCCTTCGGCAGCGGCAAAAAACAGGGGGCCAATGACCCGCAGGACCAGCACATCGTCGGGCACATCCACGTTGACCGGCGCCAGATGGGTCATGCGCGCAATACGGCGCATGAACAACAGCGAGGCCAGCACGATACCGACGCTGATAGCGATGACCATATCAAACAGTACGGTCAGCGACATGCACATCAGCATCACCACGATGTCGTCCTTCGGCGCGTAGCGCAGCAAATTCACCACCTTGTGCGCTTCGCTCATATTCCACGCCACCATCAGCAGCAGCGCCGCCATTGCAGACAGCGGGAGCCACGAGAGCAGCGGCGCCAGCGCCAGCAGCGCCATAATCACCAGCAGCGCATGGATAACGGCGGATACCGGCGATGTCGCGCCGGCGCGGACGTTAGCCGCTGAGCGGGCAATGGCGGCCGTGGCGGTAATACCGCCAAAGAAAGGGGCGACGATATTGCCGAGTCCCTGGCCTATCAGTTCACTGTTGGCTTTGTGCTTCGTGCCGGTCATCCCGTCGAGAACCACCGCACACAGCAGTGATTCAATCGCGCCGAGCATCGCCATCGAGAAAGCCGCCGGCAGCAGCGCCCGCAGCGACTCCCAACTGAGCGTAAAGTCGGAGCCAGGCATATCCCACGGTAGCACCAGTTGCGGCAGCAACTGTGGGATCCCGTTGCCCTGGCTACCGTCAGCCAGAATATAGTGGAACTGAGAGCCGATAGTCGCGACGTGGCCCCCCAGAAGGTTGACGATCGCCATCACCGCACAGCCCGCCAGCAGTGCAGGCAGGTGGCCCGGCAGACGAATGCCCAGACGCGGCCAGATAATCAGCGTGCCCAGCGTGACAATGCCAATGGCGGCATCGCCAGGATTAATGGTCGGCAGCGCCATAGCCAGCGCGCCGACTTTCTGCAGATAGTGTTCGGGAACGTGCGCCATCTGCAGACCCAGAAAATCTTTAATCTGCATGGTACCAATAGTGATACCGATACCGGAGGTAAATCCGAGGGTCACGGACACCGGGATATATTCGATTAACCGGCCAAAGCGGGCCAGGCCGAAAAGAATTAAAAAGACCCCGGACATCAACGTCGCCACCAGCAGCCCGGCGAGGCCAAATTGCTGCGACACCGGATAGAGGATGACCACAAATGCGGCGGTAGGCCCGGATACGCTAAAGCGCGAGCCGCCGGTCAGAGCGATAATAATCCCGGCGACGGCGGAGGTATAAAGTCCATACTGCGGCGCGACACCGCTGCCAATAGCCAATGCCATTGCCAGAGGAATGGCAATAATCCCGACCGTGATCCCGGCGATCAGATCGCGGGTGAAACGAGATAGCGTATATTTTTCTTTCCAGCAAGCATCGATGAGGGCGCGGAAAGGCATCACATGTGAGGAAAATAATCTGTTCACAATAATGTTTGATCCATGAGCGCATCATCTGTCAACTAAATGGCAGGTGAAGGAGGCAATAGTCATACAAATCAGGTTGAGAGACAAAAAAACCCGCCGCAGCGGGTTTTTTGGCCGGGCTCGATTAATGTTCGAACATAGCAGAGATAGATTCTTCGTTGCTGATACGACGAATCGCTTCCGCCAGCATGCCAGACAGCGTCAGCGTACGTACTTTGTCCAGCGCTTTGATTTCCGGCGCCAGCGGAATAGTATCGCAGACGACGAATTCATCAATCACAGAATTTTTAATGTTCTGGATAGCATTGCCGGAGAAGATCGGGTGAGTGGCGTAGGCAAATACGCGTTTCGCTCCACGTTCTTTCAGCGCTTCAGCTGCTTTACACAGCGTGCCGCCGGTATCGATCATATCGTCAACCATAACGCAGTCGCGGCCGGCAACGTCACCGATGATGTGCATCACCTGGGAAACGTTAGCGCGCGGACGGCGTTTGTCGATGATAGCCATATCGGTATCGTTCAGCAGTTTGGCGATAGCGCGAGCGCGCACCACGCCGCCGATGTCCGGAGAAACCACGATCGGATTATCCAGGTTCAGCTGCAGCATATCTTCCAGCAGAATAGGGCTGCCGAATACGTTATCAACCGGAACGTCGAAGAAGCCCTGGATCTGTTCTGCATGCAGGTCAACGGTCAGTACGCGGTCGACGCCAACGCTGGAGAGGAAATCGGCAACCACTTTCGCGGTAATCGGCACACGGGCAGAACGCACACGACGGTCCTGACGAGCATAGCCGAAGTAAGGGATAACAGCGGTGATACGACCCGCCGAAGCGCGACGCAGAGCATCAACCATAACAACCAGTTCCATCAGGTTGTCGTTGGTGGGAGCACAAGTGGACTGGATGATGAAAATATCACCACCGCGTACGTTTTCATTGATTTGTACGCTGACTTCGCCGTCGCTAAAACGACCTACAGCGGCGTCGCCAAGAGAAGTGTACAGGCGGTTGGCAATACGTTGTGCTAGTTCCGGGGTGGCGTTACCAGCAAAAAGCTTCATATCAGGCACGAGAAGAACCTCAGGCATGCGTCCAGTGGTGGATGAAAAGCGCCAGAAACCGTGCGGGCGGCACTCTTCTATCCAGGCGGTGTATTTAAAGAGAACGATGCAACGTCTGGAACAGGGTGACGTTGTCACCGTTACTCAATTTCCCCGGCGTACGACGGTAATTCGTGCAAAAAAGCACAACTACCTGGGTAGGGCTAGCTTGAGCGGGGAGATATTCACTCCGCGCGCGACAAAGCCTTGTAGCCATTCCGGGGCTTGCTCCAGCACCTGACGAGCGGCAGACTCGGTGTCAAATTCAGCAAAGACACAGGCCCCCGTGCCAGTCAGGCGCGACGGCGCATATTCTAACAGCCAGGAAAGCGCGGCATCAACCTCGCGAAAACGTTTTCTTGCGATAACCTCGCAATCATTGCGAAATTCACATTTTAGTAACGTACTTATTGACCTGACCGGGGTATTTCGTGGTAGCCCGGGATCGCGGAAAATGATCGGCGTCGGAATACTGACCCCAGGATGAGCGACCAGGTACCACTTTTCTGGCGGTTCGACCGGCGTCAGAATCTCGCCAATGCCTTCGGCAAAGGCGGCGTGACCGCGTACGAATACCGGCACATCGGCACCCAGACGCAATCCCAGCGTCGCCAGTTCCTCTTCCGACAAACCGCAGCCCCACAGATGATTGAGTGCCACCAGCACCGTCGCGGCGTTGGAGGAACCGCCGCCCAGACCGCCGCCCATCGGCAGACGTTTATCGATGCTGATATCGGCGCCGCTACCGGGGGGAAGCTGTCCGGATGCCGTCGCCGCCTCCATCAGCAGCCTGGCGGCGCGAATAATCAGATTCTCTTCATCGGGTACGCCGGCAACCGGCGTCAGCAGGCGCAGCGTGCCGTCATGACGCGGCTCGATAGTTAAGGTATCGCCATAGTCCAGAAACTGAAACAGCGTCTGCAGAGTGTGATAACCATCGGCGCGCTGTCCAGTGATGTACAAAAACAGGTTCAGTTTTGCAGGAGAGGGCCAGCGGGTCATCATTTCACAATCCAGTTATCCATTTTCAGCTTGATGCGCTGACTGCCGTTATTCAGCTCCATGTTGGCCGGCAGCGATGGCTGGGTATCGCTGGTGTAGCCGCCGTAGGTGACATGCCAGGTTTTGCCGTTCTGCGTATAGTTCAGTTCGCTCAGGCGATACTTATCGTCCAGCGAGTAGTCGGTGGCGTCGCCCGGCAGGCCGACTATCCACTGGCGCAGGCTGTTGAGCGGAATCGGCATTCCGGTCAGGCGGCCGATCATCTCTTCGGCATCGGTCGCCGTATAGGTCTGGCCCTTGTTATCGATCAGCGTCACGCTGCCCGGCTGGGCGGTCAGCGACAGTTCGGTGCTGCCTAGCGGGTTGGTCAGCAGCAGGCGATAGCGATCCTGACCGGTTTGCTGCCAGAAGAAGCGGGCGTAAACTTTTTGTTCATCGGAGAGATAAGCGAAGGCGCCGCGGGTCTGGTACTGGCTCAGATTGCGGACATCCTGCTGGTGCTGACGCCACTGAGGAGAGTCAGGGCTTTTGCCAGGGCCTTTCGGGGCGTTGAGAGTACAGGCGGTCAGGACCAGGCTTGCCAGCGGTAACAGGCGGAGCAGTCGATTCATAATGATGACAAATCCTTGATATCTACAGTGAAATTCGGCGACGCGACGATACGCGCCCGATTTGTGTAGCGGGTTACAATGATAACCCTTAATGCTAGCGTTGCCCGGCGATAGCGTCTACGTTCAAATTGTCTGAAATCAAAAAATTACCGTTAATGGCTTTTAAGCCCGGAACCTATTACTCCAAAAGGGGAGCGTCTCTTTTATTGATTCCGCGCATCCTGTATGATGCGCTCAGACTAACCTTAGCAACGCTGGTACTATTCCCTCACAATGACCCTTTTAGCCCTTGGCATTAATCACAAAACAGCCCCGGTCGCGCTGCGAGAACGCGTAACGTTTTCGCCGGACACGCTCGATAAGGCGCTGGAGAGCTTACTGGCTCAGCCAATGGTGCAGGGTGGAGTGGTGCTGTCGACCTGTAACCGCACGGAGCTGTATCTCAGCGTTGAGGAACAGGATAATCAGCAGGATGCGCTAATCCGCTGGCTGTGCGATTACCACCATCTTAATGAAGAAGACCTGCGTAAAAGTCTGTACTGGCATCAGGATAATGATGCGGTCAGCCATCTGATGCGCGTCGCCAGCGGCCTCGATTCACTGGTGCTCGGCGAGCCGCAGATTCTGGGACAGGTCAAAAAAGCCTTCGCTGATTCCAGCCGCGGACATCTCAACGTCAGCGAACTGGAGCGGATGTTCCAGAAGTCGTTCTCGGTGGCAAAGCGCGTACGCACTGAAACCGATATCGGCGCCAGCGCGGTCTCCGTGGCCTTCGCCGCCTGTACGCTGGCGCGACAAATCTTCGAATCCCTTTCAAGCGTGACGGTGCTGCTGGTCGGCGCCGGGGAAACCATTGAACTGGTGGCGCGTCATCTGCGCGAGCACAACGTGCGCAATATGGTGATTGCTAACCGTACCCGCGAGCGCGCGCAGGCTCTGGCCGAGGAAGTCGGCGCGGAGGTGATCGCCCTGAGCGACATCGACGAGCGGCTAAAAGAGGCCGACATCATCATCAGTTCAACCGCCAGCCCGCTGCCGATTATCGGCAAAGGAATGGTGGAGCGTGCGCTGAAGGCGCGGCGTAATCAGCCGATGCTGCTGGTTGATATCGCGGTGCCCCGCGATGTCGAACCCGAAGTGGGTAAGCTGGCGAACGCCTATCTGTACAGCGTGGACGATCTGCAAAACATCATTCAGCATAACCTGGCGCAGCGTAAAGCCGCGGCGGTACAGGCCGAAACGATCGTCGAGCAGGAAACCAGCGAATTTATGGCCTGGCTGCGCGCCCAGAGCGCCAGCGAGACTATCCGCGAATATCGTTCCCAGTCCGAGCAGGTCCGTGAGGAGCTGACGGCGAAAGCGCTGGCTGCGCTGGAGCAGGGCGGCGATGCGCAGGAAATCATGCAGGATCTGGCGCGTAAGCTGACCAATCGCCTGATCCACGCACCAACCAAATCTCTTCAGCAGGCTGCCCGTGACGGGGATGATGAACGCCTGCATATTCTGCGCAACAGCCTCGGGCTGGAATAGCGCACATTTCTCTTTTTTCAGGACAGGGTGAATTCACGCCTATGAAGCCTTCTATTGTTGCCAAACTGGAAGCTCTGTACGAACGCCATGAGGAAGTTCAGGCGCTACTGGGCGATGCCGCGACCATCGCCGATCAGGATCGATTCCGCGCGCTGTCGCGGGAATATGCGCAGCTGAGCGACGTGGCGCGCTGCTATACCGAATGGCGCCAGGTGCAGGACGATATCGAGACTGCGCAGATGATGCTCGACGATGCGGAAATGCGCGAAATGGCGCAGGAAGAACTGCGCGACGCGAAAGCGAAAAGCGAAGAGATGGAGCAACAGCTGCAGGTGCTGCTGCTGCCGCAGGATCCGGATGATGAACGCAACGCCTTTGTCGAAGTCCGCGCCGGTACCGGTGGCGATGAAGCGGCGCTGTTTGCCGGCGATCTGTTCCGGATGTACAGCCGTTATGCCGAAGCCCGCCGCTGGCGCGTGGAGATCATGAGCGCCAACGAAGGCGAACATGGCGGTTATAAAGAGGTGATTGCCAAAATCAGCGGCGATGGCGTGTATGGTCGGCTGAAATTTGAGTCCGGCGGTCATCGCGTGCAGCGCGTGCCGGCCACCGAATCCCAGGGGCGTATTCACACCTCCGCCTGTACCGTGGCGGTGATGCCGGAGCTGCCGGAAGCCGAAATGCCGGATATCAATCCGGGCGATTTGCGTATTGACACTTTCCGCTCCTCCGGGGCCGGCGGTCAGCACGTTAACACCACCGATTCGGCTATCCGTATTACCCACTTACCGACCGGGATAGTGGTGGAGTGTCAGGACGAGCGTTCGCAGCACAAAAACAAAGCCAAAGCGTTGTCGGTGCTCGGCGCGCGTATTCGCGCGGCGGAAATCGCTAAGCGTCAGCAGGCGGAAGCGTCAACCCGTCGTAACCTGCTGGGCAGCGGCGATCGCAGCGATCGTAACCGCACCTATAACTTCCCGCAGGGCCGCGTGACCGACCACCGTATCAACCTGACGCTCTACCGTCTGGACGAAACGATGGAAGGGAAACTGGATATGCTGATTGAGCCGATTGTTCAGGAATATCAGGCCGATCAGCTGGCCGCGCTTTCCGAGCAGGAATGATGACCTTTCAACAGTGGCTGGCGCAGGCGATTGCCCGACTGAGCGCGAGTGAAAGCCCGCGACGCGACGCCGAGATCCTGTTAGGGCACGTCACCGACAGGGCGCGGACCTGGCTCCTCGCCTTCGGTGAAACGGAGCTGACTCTGGAACAGCAGGCGCAGCTGGAGACGTTGCTGAGCCGCCGCCAGCGCGGCGAGCCGGTGGCCCATCTGGTGGGCGAGCGCGAGTTCTGGTCGCTGCCGCTGCTGGTTTCCCCCGCAACGCTCATTCCGCGTCCGGATACCGAATGCCTCGTCGAGCAGGCGCTGGCGCGGCTGCCGGCGACCCCGTGCCGGATTCTGGATTTAGGCACCGGCACCGGCGCGATCGCCCTGGCGTTAGCCAGTGAACGCCCGGACTGTCAGGTCACGGCGGTGGATTTCATGCCCGATGCGGCGGCATTAGCCGCGCGTAACGCCGGGCGCCTTGCCCTCACTAACGTTACCGTACTGCAAAGCCACTGGTTCAGCGCGCTGGCCGGACAGCGGTTCACGATGATTGTCAGCAACCCGCCCTATATCGACGAAGCCGATCCGCATCTTGAGCAGGGCGATGTGCGTTTTGAGCCGAAAACGGCGCTGGTTGCTGCCGATAACGGCCTTGCCGACCTCGCGCATATCATCCGCGAAGGGCGTCGTTTCCTGACGCCCGACGGACTGATGCTGCTGGAACACGGCTGGAAACAAGGGGCGGCGGTACGGGCGCTGTTCAGCGACGCGGGCTACCACGATGTGACGACCTGCCGTGACTACGGCGATAACGACCGCCTGACGACAGGGCGGTTTTCCGGCATGGAGAAAGCTGGCATATGAATCTGTTTAGCGCGGTGCTGTATCTGCATATAGCGTGTGTGGTGGTTTCCGTCAGTCTGTTTACGTTGCGCTACTGGTGGACCTACAGCGGCAATGCCCGGCTGAACCAGCGCTGGGTGCGCATTGCGCCGCACTGCTGCGATACGCTGTTATTGCTGAGCGGCGCAGGGTTAATGGCTATAACGCACTATCTGCCCTTCACTGAAGACGGCTCATGGCTGACTGAAAAGCTGTTTGGCGTTATTATTTACATCGCATTGGGTTTTATCGCGCTGGGCCGTCGTCGCCCGCGCAGCCAGCAGAGCCGGTTTATTGCCTTTCTGTTGGCGTTGGTGGTGTTGTTCATCATCATACAACTCGCCATTACAAGAACACCGTTACTGGGGTAAGTCATGAGGTCATTAGCTGATTTCGAATTTAACAAAGCGCCATTGTGCGATGGCATGGTCCTCATTTCTGAATTAATCCGCGACGATTTTCCGACGCACTACGTGCAGGATGAGCTGGAACGACTGCTGGGCCTGGCGCAGGAGGAAATTGCCTCTTCCTGGGATCAGGAGCGTCAGCTGGAGCGGCTGCTGGAGCTGTTCTACCATGAGTGGGGTTTTCGCGATTCCCACGGTGTTTACCGGCTGTCCGATGCGTTGTGGATAGACAAAGTCCTGCTTAACCGTCAGGGGAGCGCGGCGTCATTAGGCGCTATCGTGCTGTGGATTGCCCAGCGTCTGTCGCTGCCGCTGGTCCCGGTTATCTTCCCGACGCAGCTGCTGTTGCGCGCCGACCCGGAAACCAGCGAAGAGATGTGGCTGATTAACCCTTTCAACGGTGAAACGCTCAACGAACATACGCTGGAAGTCTGGCTGAAGGGCAATATTAGTCCGGTCGCCGAGCTGTTCAACGAGGATCTCGACGAAGCGGATAACGCGGAGGTGATCCACAAGCTGCTCGACACTTTAAAATCGGCGCTGATGGAAGAGCGGCAGATGGAGCTGGCCCTGCGCGCCAGCGAAGCGCTGCTGCAGTTTAATCCGGAAGACCCGTACGAGATTCGCGACCGCGGGCTGATCTACGCCCAGCTTGAGTGCGATCATGTTGCGCTGCTGGATCTGAACTATTTCGTCGAACAGTGTCCGGAGGACCCGATCAGCGAAATGATCCGCGCGCAAATTAATACGATTTCGCATAAACAAATTACTCTTCACTAATCTGGAATGAATCCGGTTACACCCTGATAAGGCGATCTTATGAAACAAAAAGTGGTTAGCATTGGTGATATCAACGTAGCAAACGACCTGCCTTTCGTCCTGTTTGGTGGGATGAACGTGCTGGAATCCCGTGATCTCGCGATGCGCATCTGCGAACACTATATGACCGTCACGCAGAAGCTGGGCATTCCTTACGTGTTCAAAGCCTCTTTTGATAAAGCCAACCGTTCTTCCATTCACTCCTATCGTGGTCCGGGCCTGGAAGAAGGGATGAAAATTTTCCAGGAGCTGAAGCAGACCTTCGGCGTGAAAATCATCACTGACGTTCATGAAGCAAGCCAGGCGCAGCCGGTTGCCGACGTGGTTGACGTTATCCAGCTGCCGGCGTTCCTCGCTCGCCAGACCGACCTGGTCGAAGCGATGGCGAAAACCGGCGCGGTGATCAACGTCAAGAAACCGCAGTTTGTCAGCCCAGGCCAGATGGGTAACATCGTCGACAAGTTTATCGAAGGCGGTAACGACAAAGTGATTCTGTGCGATCGCGGGGCGAACTTCGGCTATGACAACCTGGTTGTCGACATGCTGGGCTTTGGCGTGATGAAGAAAGTGTCCAACAACTCGCCGGTTATCTTCGACGTCACCCACGCGCTGCAGTGTCGCGACCCGTTTGGCGCCGCGTCCAGCGGTCGTCGTGCTCAGGTAACCGAGCTGGCGCGTGCCGGTATGGCAACCGGCCTTGCAGGTCTGTTCCTCGAAGCGCACCCGGACCCGGAACACGCGAAGTGCGACGGCCCGTCCGCGCTGCCGCTGGCTAAACTGGAGCCGTTCCTGCAGCAGATCAAAGCGATTGACGATCTGGTGAAGAGCTTTGCGGAGCTGGATACCAGCAACTAATTCAGCGCTCCTGAATGCGAAAAGCCTGCCCGTTGTAAAACCGGCAGGCTTTTTTATGCGCCGGCAATGGCGCAGAACGCTCCCCGGCCGACGCCGCGACGCCGGGGAGAGCGGTCAGGCAAAAATGGTCATCAGATAGGCGGCGAAGAGCGCCAGGTGCGCGGCGCCGTTCAGCACGTTGGTGCGGCCGGTCGAGAACGATATCTGGCACAACAACAGCGAGGCGACCATTACCACCATTTCCGGTGCGCCAAGACCAAATTTCAGCTCGTTGCCGGTTAAGAAGGCGATTAAGGTGACCACCGGCACGGTCAGGGAAATCGTCGCCAGCACCGAACCAAAGAACAGGTTCATCGCACGCTGCACCTGATTGTTGAGTACCGCTTTCAACGCGCCGAGCCCTTCCGGCGAGAGAATCAGCAGCGCAACCAGGAAGCCGGTAAAGGCCACCGGCGCGTTCATACTGGTCAGCAGCGTCTCAAGCGGATTCGCGTTCATCTTGGTGACCGCGATAACCGCCACCAGGTGAATTAACAGCCACGCGGTATGCCAGGCGCTGCTGTGGGCGGACGGTTTGCCGTGATGCGGGTCGTCGTCGTCGCCGTCATCTTCATGCTCATAAATAAACAGGCTCTGGTGCGTTTTGGTCTGAATCAACAGAAACACGCCGTACATGGCGGCGGAAATCAGCGCCACCAGCAGCGACTGCCCGGTGCTGAAATTCGCCCCCGGCAGCGCCATCGGAAAGACCAGCACAATAATCGCCAGCGGGAACAGGGCGATGAGATACTGCTTGATACCAAACAAATTCATATACTGAGTGGCGAATTTACGCCCGCCCAGCAGCAGAGAAAAGCCGACCAGCCCCCCGGTGACAATCATAATGATTGAATAGAGTGTATCGCGCATCAGCGTGGGGGCCGCGTCGCCGGTTGCCATTAAGGCAGAAATCAGGCTGACTTCAAGAATTACCACCGAAAGACTTAAAATTAACGAACCGTAAGGCTCGCCCAGGCGGTGGGCCAAAACATCTGCGTGACGTACGACGCTGAACGCGCTACTCAGGATACCGATTAAGGCCAGAATGTTAATGCCAATGACCGCTGGCAGTGACTGACTACTTCCGAAGAAGATAAGCACCGCCAGCGCCAGAATCGGGAAAACCAGCGATGTCTCCTTGTGGCGGGTTTTCACCGCCTCATGTACATGCGTCATGAACCATCTCCATTTATGCAGGTGTTATAATTATAGATACCGTAAGTAGATAAAATAACAGACATTTTGCAATCTTAATTGTTTTTTTACTTAAATTTACGGCTATTGCTAACTAATGCCTTGAGATTGCCATAACTTATCGTTATCGCAATTTTATATTTATTATTCAGATAATTACTAAAAACTATTCTGCCTTATATCCATCCTTGAAAATCAGGAATTAGCGTCCCAGACTTATCTTTTTACCACCATCCGGAGGTGCATATGCCTTATCGCAGTAAACAACAGCTACCCGATAGCGTCCAGCACGTGTTACCGGCGCATGCCCAGCAGATCTATAAAGAAGCGTTTAATAGCGCCTGGGAGCAGTACCAGCATCCGGCGGACCGGCGGGACGACGCCAGCCGGGAAGAGACGGCGCATAAGGTCGCCTGGGCGGCGGTCAAGAATGACTACCAAAAAGGGGACGATGATAAGTGGCATAAGAAAAAATAATCGTTCCTGCTGCCTCATCTGCTGCTCCGCGCCTTGCCAGCGTGTCGTTCATTGCTTATTGTCGATGAAAGCTGGATAATAATTCGGCAATATTTCACGGATGCCATCAGATAATCGCCGGGAAGCGGGCAGTGGCGGAGGTAGTAGAAAGTGTTAACACGTGATTTCTTAATCAATGCGGATTGTAAGACGGCGTTTGGCGCTATTGAGGAATCGCTACTCTGGTCGGCAGAGCAACGGGCCGCTTCCCTGGCGGCAACCCTGGCCTGTCGTCCGGATGCCGGCTCAGTATGGATTTTTGGCTACGGTTCGCTGATGTGGAACCCGGCCCTTGAGTATCGCGAAACCTGTACCGGTACGCTGCCGGGCTGGCACCGCGCCTTCTGCCTGCGGCTGACCGCCGGGCGGGGCAGCGCCTGTCAGCCGGGGCGCATGCTGGCGCTGAAAGAGGGCGGGCGTACCACCGGCGTAGCCTATCGGCTCCCTGATGAGACGCTGGAAGACGAGCTGATGCTGCTGTGGAAGCGGGAGATGATCACCGGTTGCTATATGCCGACCTGGTGTAAGCTGGAGCTTGATGACGGGCGGACGGTGAATGCGCTGGTGTTTATTATGGATCCGCGTCATCCGCTGTTCGAACCGGATACCCGCGCCCAGATCATTGCGCCGCTGATCGCCAAAGCCAGCGGGCCGCTCGGCACCAATGCCCAGTATCTGTTCTCTCTGGATCAGGAACTACGTAAACTCGGCATGCACGATGACTGTCTTGACGATCTTGTCGGCAAGGTTCGGACGCTGCTGGGAGAAAACAGCCAGCCGGGGCTGGCCTGAAAAATGCCCGGGATAGCCCGGGCAGGTGAGGTCAGGCGGGAACGTAGCTAATGGAGTGCTCCAGAGACTGGCTGTGGCTATCGATCAGGACGTTCCAGGTGCCGTTGTACGGCACGGTCAGATAGGCGCTGTCACGATCCTGGACGCTCAGAATATCCGCATGGCTGTCACCGGCAGCCTTGGCACTCATCAGGTGAATATGGCAGCGTTCAGAACACCGTACAACCAGCGTATCGCCGCCAAACAACATCAAACTTGCTTTAACCATCGCCATTTATCTACCCCGTTGTTGTCTGTCTACAGCATCCTGCCTGCTCAATCCTGCGCGTGATATTGTTCACACTTTACTCATGGCATAACACCAAATGGCGAGGGGACGAATGCTGATTTTGATCAAAAAAAAGGATAAAGATTAAACAAAAATGATGTTGTCCCTGAAAGCATTCAGCTGACTTACCTTTTCGATTAATAAACGCGGCCTGAATAATATTAAATCCCGCCAGAGCCTCTTTCTTCAGAAGGTCAGGATTTTATCGGCCGCCAGCGTCCACTGCGCCAGCTCCACCAGAGTGCCTATCTCCACGCCATCAATCAGCGGCAGGGAGGTCACGCCGCGGCCATCGGTGCAGGTCTTGCACAATTTCACCGGGACATTCTGGGCGGTGAGGATCTCCAGCATTTGCTGAATGTTATAGCCTTCCGCCGGTTTCTGCCCTCGCAGGCCAGCCGTCACCGCATCAGACATTAAAAACAGCTTCAGATCGAGTTCAGACGGCTGTTCACGCAGGGCAATCGCCAGACGCAGGCTGTTAAACAGCGATTCGCTACCGTAGGCGGCGCCGTTGGCGACAATCACAATACTTTGCATAAGGACTCCTTGGTATAAGGCACGGTTATTGCTTGTGGTTAAAGTATAAAGCGTTGACCCGGGAGGGGGTATGAATAATACGGCTGGCATCACGCCTGAGGCCAACAGGTGGTTTCACCGCGCGCGGCAACTGCAAAAAGAGCAGCTACGCCAGCTGGCGCAGCAGGGTACGCTGGCAAGCCGGATAAGTGCGCTGGTGCACATGCTACAGTGTGAGCGCGGTGCGTCCAACCTCTGGCTCTGTTCCGCCGGGCGGCTGTATGCCGCGGAGTGTCGCGCGGGATCGGCGCTGGTGGATGAACAGCTTATCGCTTTCCGCGAGGCGCTGGAAGCGGTGCGGGAGTGCGCCAGCGGCGCGCTATGCTGGCGGATAGCCAGCGCGCTCTGGTACCTGGAACAACTGCTGACGCTGCGCGACGCCGTGCGCAGCCGCACCATTGTCGCCGAAGAGGCGACAAACCAGTTTAGTCGCATTATCCGCCACTTATTAAATATTGTCCCGCAGCTCAACGACAGCATTGACGACCCGCAAATTGCCGGGCGCATGGTGGCGCTCTATAGCTTTATGCAGGGGAAAGAGCTGGTGGGGCAGGAGCGCGCGCTGGGAGCATCCGGCTTTGCCCGCGGTCAGTTCAGCGCTGAGCTGCGCCAGCTGCTGGTGGACAGAATCGATGGTCAGCAGCCCTGTTTTGACAGCTTCCAGGCGCTGGCTGAGGCGCCGCAGACCGCGCTGTTTATGAACCAGTGCCAGGCCAGTCTGGACATTGAACAGCTGCGGCGGATCGCCTGCACCCGGCAGCCCCCGGCGGATGAGGGGGAGACGGCGCTGCGCTGGTTTTGCGCCCAGACGCAGCGTCTGGAGCAGATGCGAGCTCTGGAAGAGCGCCTGATTGACGATCTGTTGAGCGTCGCCGATACGCTGCTCAGCGGCGAGGCGCCGGAAGCGCCGCCCGCCAGCTGGCCGGACGAGGAGGAGGACGACAGCATCGCGCGCCGTCTCGACAAACAGCTGCTGCCGCTGGTGCGCCAGCAGGCCTTTGAGTTGCAGCAGCTCTCCACGCAGCTGGCGTCGCTCAAAGATACGCTCGAAGAGCGCAAGCTGATTGAAAAAGCGAAAAGCGTGCTGATGGCTCATCAGGGAATGCAGGAGGAGCAGGCCTGGCAGACGTTGCGGAAAATGGCGATGGATAAGAACCAGAGGATGGTGGAAATCGCCCGCGCGCTGCTGACGGTAAAGGCGTTGTGGTCCATAACACCAAAGGAGTAGGTGCACGATGGTTGGGCAGCGACTGCCTGTCAGCGGTGCAATGAGCGGGGGAAAGTCGCCCCGTGAAAAGCGGAAAATGGCTTAATAGCGCGTCTGTGAATATTGGCATCTGTTTTGCAATATCCAACAGACAACGGTTAATGCGTTAAATCGTTCAGTAAACAATTTTGGGCAACAGGCCAACGGCGGTTTGTGTGTCCATGGATAAAGGCGTCCAGCAGTGCATCAGCACTGTCGGGCGCTTTTTTTTTGCGTGTTCTGGAGCGGGTATGGGCGATAAATTTTCGATTTCACGGCGGCGTTTTTTACAGGCAGGTGCCGCGCTGGGCGGGGCAATGTTGCTGCCCGGCGCGATGCATGCCGCATGGGCGGCAGGATCCGATAAGCCGGAACAATCTACCGTACGGGTCGGTTTTATTCCGCTGACGGACTGCGCGCCGCTCGCCATCGCGTCGCTGAAAGGGTTCGATAAAAAATACGGTATTACCCTGGTGCCGACCAAAGAGGCCAGCTGGGCGGCGGTGCGCGACAAGCTGATCGCCGGTGAACTCGATGCGGCGCACATTCTCTACGGCCTGCTGTATGGCCTGGAGCTGGGGATCGCTGGCAAGCCACACACGATGGCCAACCTGATGACCCTCAACCGCAATGGCCAGGCGATTACGCTCTCCAGCGATCTGCAGGAGAAAGGGGTGACCGACCTTGGTGGGTTGAAACGGCTGATTGGCCAGAGCGCGCCGGGCAGCTACACCTTCGCCCACACCTTTCCCACCGGGACGCACGCCATGTGGCTCTATTACTGGCTGGCCAGCGGCGGCATCGACCCGTTTGCGGATGTGCGCACCGTCGTGGTGCCGCCGCCGCAAATGGTAATGAACATGCGCATCGGCAACATGGTTGGCTTTTGCGTCGGCGAACCGTGGAATGCGCGGGCGATCAACGACCGCATCGGTTTTACCGCGACCACCTCGCAGGCTATCTGGCCGGAACACCCGGAAAAAATTCTCGGCACCCGCAGCGAATGGGTCGAGCGCAACCCGAACACCGCCCGCGCGCTGGTCGCTGCGGTGATGGAGGCCGCGCGCTGGATTGACGCGTCGGAAGAGAACAAACGGGAGACGGCGCGCATTCTGGCGAAGCGCGCCTGGCTGAATACCAAAGAGCAGTATCTCACCGGACGGATGCTCGGAGAGTACGACAACGGGCTGGGACGCCGCTGGCAGGACGCGCATCCGATTCGTTTTTACGACCAGGGGGAGGTGAGTTTCCCGTGGCTGTCGGACGGGATGTGGTTTTTAACCCAGTTTCGCCGCTGGGGATTACTGAAAACAGACCCGGATTATCAGGCGGTGGCCCGGCGCATCAACCGCATTGACGTCTGGAAAGCGGCGGCGCAGGCGGTGGGCGGCATCGCCACACCAACAGCGCTCATGCGTAGCAGCACATTGATAGACGGTACGGTCTGGACGGGGGCCGATCCGCAAGGTTACGCCCGCAGCTTCGCGATTCAACATAAGGGGGCATGAAATGAAACACGCGCACAATACGCAACCTGTTATTGCCACAGAAAAAACGCCGGGCGAAGTGATTATTCTGCCGCCGGTGCAGGTCCGGCGACCGACGCCGCCCGTCAGACGCTGGCTACGTGAAACCGTACAGCGACTCCTGCCGCCCCTGCTCGGGCTGGGGCTGCTTTTACTCTGCTGGCAGCTGGCGGCGATCAACGGCAAGGGCTTTCCGACGCCGCTGAGTACGCTCGACTCCGCACTGACCCTGTTTGCCGATCCTTTTTATCAGGATGGGCCGAACGACATGGGCATCGGCTGGAACGTGCTGGCGTCACTGCAACGGGTGGCGGTGGGCTTCGGTCTGGCGGCGCTGGTGGGTATCCCGCTGGGCTTTTTGATCGGCCGCTCGCTGTTCTTCGCCCGCATGTTTAATCCGCTGATCGCGCTGCTGCGCCCGGTCAGTCCGCTGGCGTGGCTGCCGATTGGTCTGCTGCTGTTCCAGAAGGCGGAACCGGCTTCAAGCTGGACCATTTTTATCTGCTCTATCTGGCCGATGGTGATTAACACCGCCGAAGGCGTGCGCCGCATTCCGCAGGATTATCTCAACGTGGCCCGCGTGTTACAGCTTTCGGAGTGGACGGTGATGCGGCGCATTCTCTTCCCGGCGGTGCTGCCCGCGGTGCTGACCGGCGTGCGTCTCTCTATCGGCATTGCCTGGCTGGTGATCGTCGCCGCTGAGATGCTGACCGGCGGGCTGGGGATCGGTTTTTGGATCTGGAACGAATGGAACAACCTCAACGTGGAAAACATCATTATCGCCATCGTCATTATCGGCGTCGTCGGCCTGCTGCTTGAGCAGGGGCTGATGCTGATCGCTCGTCGCTTCAGCTGGCAAGAAAAATAGGGGAATCGCTATGAAACCATTAATTCAGGTGCAGGCCGTCAGCCAGCGCTTTAATACCGCCAGCGGCGAATTTCTGGCCCTGCAAAACGTCTCTTTCGACATTTACGAAGGGGAGACCGTCAGTCTGATTGGCCACTCCGGCTGCGGGAAATCAACGCTGCTGAACCTGATTGCCGGCATTACCTTACCCACGGAAGGCGGGCTGCTGTGCGATAACCGCGAAATCGCCGGGCCGGGCCCCGAGCGCGCGGTGGTCTTTCAGAACCACTCCCTGCTGCCGTGGCTGACCTGCTTTGACAACGTGGCGCTGGCGGTCGACCAGGTTTTTCGCCGCACCATGAGCAAAGCCGAGCGCAAGGAGTGGATCGAACACAACCTTGAACGGGTGCAAATGGGCCACGCGCTGCACAAGCGTCCGGGGGAGATCTCCGGCGGGATGAAGCAGCGGGTGGGAATTGCCAGGGCGCTGGCGATGAAGCCGAAAGTGCTGCTGCTGGATGAGCCGTTTGGCGCGCTCGACGCCTTGACCCGCGCCCACTTGCAGGATGCGGTGATGCAGATTCAGCAGGCGCTGAATACCACCATCGTGATGATTACCCATGATGTTGATGAGGCGGTACTGCTCTCTGACCGCGTGATGATGATGACCAACGGCCCGGCGGCGACGGTGGGGGAGATTCTCGCCATCGATCTGCCCCGGCCGCGCAATCGCGTTCAGCTGGCGGATGACAGCCGTTATCACCACCTGCGTCAGCAGATTCTCCATTTCCTCTACGAAAAACAGCCGAAGGCGGCGTAAGGGGCGGCGATGAAGCGGCGACTGGTGATTATCGGCAATGGTATGGCGGCCACCCGGCTGGCGGAGACGCTGGTGGCGCGGGGGGGCGATAAATTTCAGATAGTGATTATCGGTGATGAACCCTGGCAGGCCTATAACCGTATCCAGCTGTCACCGGTACTGGGCGGGGAAAAAACGCTGGCGCAAACGCGACTGCTGCCTGAGGAGTGGTATCACCAGCACGGCGTGACGGTCCGCCGCGACGAATCGGTGCTGGCGGTGGAGATGTCGACGCGAACGTTGCGCACCACGCGAGGCGAGCTGTCGTGGGATGAGCTGATCTTTGCCACCGGTTCACAGGCGTTCATCCCGCCGTTGCCCGGCGTGGCGCTGCCGCACGTCTTTGCGTTTCGCACCTTTGCCGATGTGGCCGCCATTCTGGCAACCGGCGGCCCGGCGGTGGTGATTGGCGGCGGGGTGCTCGGCGTCGAGGCTGCCGCCGCGTTACGACGTCATGGTGACAATGTCACTTTACTGCATCGCGGCGACCGGTTGATGGAACAGCAAACCGATGCCTTTGCCGGTCAGCAGCTACAGCAACAGCTGGAGGCGCGAGGCATTCAGTGCGTCACGGACTGCGCGATCGCCGCGATTCGCGAGCACGAGGTTGTGCTGGAGGATGGCAGGACTTTTGCCGCCAGCCGCGTGGTGCTGGCGACCGGCGTGCGCCCCAACATTGAGCTGGCGCAGCGCAGCGGCGTCGATTGCCGACGCGGCATTGTGGTGGACCGCCAGATGGCGACCGCGCGGCCGGGAATTAGCGCCATCGGCGAATGTTGTGAAATTGATGGTCAGACCTGGGGGCTGGTCGCGCCCTGTCTGCGTCAGGCCGAGGTGCTGGCCGCGCGTTTATGTGGGGCGCCAGGCGCAGATTTTCACTGGCAGGACAGCGGCACTCGCCTGAAGGTCACGGGCATCGAGCTGTTCAGCGCCGGGGAATTACAGGCGACTGAGCAGGATGAGCTGTGGACCAGCTGGGACCCGCTGGCCCGCCACTACCGCCGTTTGCTGGTCCGTAACGACAAGCTGTGCGGCGTGTTATTGCTTGGCGACTGCGCAAATGCAGCGCCGTTAACGGCTCTGCTGGGCGAACGCGCATCAGCAGACTGGCTTTTTGATCCTTCTTCAACGCAGCCGCGCGCTGCAGGACAAATCACGATGACAAAACCTGTTTTGGTGCTGGTCGGACACGGCATGGTCGGCCACCATTTTCTTGAGCAATGCGTCAGCCGTAACCTGCATCAACAGTTTCGGATCGTGGTGTTTGGCGAAGAGCGTTATGCCGCCTACGACCGGGTGCATTTATCAGAATATTTTGCCGGGCGTAGCGCGGAATCGCTGTCGCTGGTGGAGGGCGATTTCTTCGCCCGGCACGGAATCGAACTGCGGCTGTCTGAGACGATTGCCGCCATTGACCGTGAGGCGCGGGTGGTACGCGATGCCAGCGGCCATGAAACCCACTGGGATAAACTGGTGCTGGCGACCGGCTCATATCCCTTCGTGCCGCCGGTGCCGGGCCACGATCAGGAGGGGTGTTTTGTGTATCGTACCCTCGACGACCTCGACCGTATTGCCGCCTGCGCCGGCCGAGCAAAACGCGGGGTGGTGATTGGCGGCGGCCTGCTGGGGCTGGAGGCCGCCAACGCGCTCAGGCAACTGGGGCTGGAAACCCACGTGGTGGAGTTCGCGCCGCATCTGATGGCGGTCCAGCTGGATAGCCCGGGCGCCGCGATGCTGCGGGAGAAAATCAATGATCTTGGCGTCGGGGTGCACACCAGCAAATCGACGCAGGCTATCGTACGCGATGCTGACGGCCTGGTGCTGAACTTCGCCGATGGCGAATCGCTGGCCACCGATATGGTGGTTTTTTCCGCCGGGATTCGCCCGCAGGATACGCTGGCGCGTGGCAGCGGACTGACGGTGGGCGAACGCGGTGGGATCGTTATCGATGATCAGTGTCGCACCTCCGATCCGCAGGTGCTGGCGATTGGTGAATGCGCCCTGTGGCAGAACAAAATCTATGGCCTGGTGGCACCGGGCTATCAGATGGCGAGAACGGCGGCGGCAATGCTGGCCGGAGAAGAAGCGAGTTTTAGCGGTGCCGATATGAGCACCAAACTGAAACTGCTGGGCATCGATGTGGCTTCTTTCGGCGATGCCCAGGGACGCACGCCCGGTAGCCAGAGCTACCAGTGGACGGACGGCCCGGGGCAAATCTATAAGAAAATTGTCGTCTGCCAGCAGAGTAAAACGCTGCTGGGCGGCGTACTGGTGGGCGATGCCAGCGATTACGCCACGCTGCTACAAATGATGTTGAACGCGATGGCGCTGCCCGCGCGCCCGGAAAGCCTGATTCTGCCCGCGCTGGAGGGGAGTGCGCCAAAAGCGCTGGGCGTAGCGGCGCTGCCGGACAGCGCGCAGATCTGCTCGTGCCACAACGTCAGTAAAGGGGACATCTGCGCGGCGGTTAATCATGGCGCCGGTGATATGGCGGCGATAAAAAGCTGCACCAAAGCCGCCACCGGTTGCGGTGGATGCAGCGCGCTGGTCAAGCAGGTGATGGAATATCAGCTCTCGGCGCAGGGCGTGGAAGTGAAAAAAGATATCTGCGAACACTTTCCGTGGTCGCGTCAGGAGATCTATCACCTCGTGCGCGTGAACCATATCCGCACCTTTGATCAGCTGATTAGTCGTTACGGTCAGGGACACGGCTGCGAAATCTGTAAGCCGCTGGTGGCTTCAGTTCTGGCCTCCTGCTGGAATGAATACCTGCTGAAACCGGCGCATTTGCCGCTACAAGATACCAATGACCGCTACTTCGCCAATATTCAGAAAGATGGCACCTATTCAGTGGTCCCGCGTATGGCGGCAGGCGAAGTGACCCCGGACGGGCTGATTGCCATCGGCCAGATTGCCAAACGCTACCAGCTGTACAGCAAAATTACCGGCGGCCAGCGGATCGATCTGTTTGGCGCCCGGCTCGAAGCTCTGCCGGCCATCTGGCGCGAGCTGGCGGAGGCCGGTTTTGAAACCGGTCACGCCTACGGCAAGTCGCTGCGCACGGTGAAATCCTGCGTCGGCTCGACCTGGTGTCGCTACGGCGTGCAGGACTCGACGGCGCTGGCGGTGACGCTTGAACATCGTTACAAGGGGCTGCGTGCGCCGCACAAGATTAAAATGGCGGTCTCCGGCTGTACCCGCGAATGCGCCGAGGCGCAGGGGAAAGATATCGGGGTGATTGCCACGGAAAAAGGCTGGAATCTCTACGTCTGCGGCAACGGCGGGATGAAGCCGCGCCATGGCGATCTGTTTGCCAGCGACATCGACGACGCGACGCTGATCCGCACGGTTGATCGGCTGCTGATGTTCTATATCCGCACTGCCGACCGACTACAGCGAACCAGTACGTGGATGGATAACCTCGAAGGCGGAATCGACTACCTGCGCGAGGTGATCCTCGAAGACAGCCTCGGGATCGGCGAAGAGCTGGAGCAGGAGATGGCGCGGGTGGTGGAAAGCTACCAGTGCGAATGGCAGACCACGCTGAACGATCCGCAGCGGCTGGCGCTGTTCCGGTCTTATGTTAACAGCGACCAGCCGGATGACGCCGTGCAGCGGCAAATGTTACGCGGCCAGCCGCAGCCGGTCGTCGCGCCGGTGCACCGCGAAGGCGAGGCGTCGGCTCGTCCGTGGCAGGCCATTTGCAATCTGGAGGCGATTCCCGCGCAGGCCGGGATCGGCGCGCGGTTGGGCGAGCGTCAGATTGCGCTGTTCCGTTTTGGCGAACAGGTTTATGCCCTCGACAACCTGGAGCCCGGTAGCGACGCCAACGTGCTGTCGCGCGGCATACTGGGCGATGCTGGCGGGGAGCCGATTGTCATTTCGCCGCTGTATAAACACCGTATCCGGCTGCGCGACGGGCGCCCCAGCGATGGCGGTGAACCGATGGTCCGCGCCTGGCCGGTGAAGGTCGAAAACGGCACGGTGTGGGTAGGCAATCAGCTTCTGCTGGCGCGCGCGGAGGCCTCCTGATGGATGAAATCCGCACCACCTGTCCCTATTGCGGCGTGGGCTGCGGCGTGCTAGCGCGAAGGGCAGAAAATGGCCTGGTCAGCGTGCGCGGCGATGAGCAGCATCCGGCAAACCTGGGACGTCTGTGCGTCAAAGGCGCGGCGCTCGGAGAAACCACCGGCCTGGAGAGGCGCTTGCTGCGACCGGAGCTGGAGGGGGAGCCGGTCAGTTGGTCACAGGCGCTGACGGCCGCCGGTAGCCGACTGCGGCAAATCATTGAGCAACACGGGCCGCAGGCGGTGGCATTTTATGCCTCCGGGCAGCTGCTTACCGAGGACTACTACGCGGCGAATAAGCTGATGAAGGGGTTTATCGGCGCCGCCAATATCGATACCAACTCCCGTCTCTGTATGTCCTCGGCGGTGACCGGCTATAAGCGCGCCTTTGGCGCCGACGTGGTGCCGTGCAGCTACGAGGATGTGGAAAACAGCGATCTGGTGGTGCTGGTGGGGTCGAACGCGGCCTGGGCGCATCCGGTGCTGTATCAGCGGCTGGTGCAGGCGAAACGGGATAATCCGCAGATGAAAGTGGTGGTGATTGATCCGCGCCGAACCGCCACCTGCGATATCGCCGATAGCCACCTGGCGGTTGCGCCCGGCAGCGATGGCGGGCTGTTTGTCGGTTTACTGAGGGCGATTGCCGGGGCTGGCGCGCTGACCGGCGATTTTCACGACCAGACGCAGGCGCTGGCCGCCGCCGCAGCCTGGGACACGGCGCGGGTGGCCGAATTCTGCGGGCTGGAGGTCGAGCAGGTCGCCGGGTTCTATCGCGACTTCATCGCCGCACCGCGGGCGATAACGCTCTACACCATGGGGATCAATCAGTCGGCCAGCGGCAGCGACAAGTGTAATGCCATTATTAACGTCCACCTGGCCTGCGGGAAATACGGGCGTTCGGGCTGCGGGCCGTTTTCGCTGACCGGACAGCCAAATGCGATGGGCGGCCGCGAGGTGGGCGGCCTGGCAACGATGCTGGCCGCTCATATGCATTTTGAGCCGCAGGATCTGCACCGGCTGTCGCGCTTTTGGGGCAGCGAACGGCTGGCGCAGACGCCGGGATTGACGGCGGTGGAGCTGTTTGCCGCCATTGGCCGCGGCGAGGTGAAAGCGGTGTGGATTATGGGCACTAACCCGGTAGTGTCGTTACCGGACAGTCTGGCCGTCAGCCAGGCGCTGGCCGGATGCCCGCTGGTGATCGTCTCCGAGGTGAGCGCCAGAACGGATACGGCAGCGTTTGCCCATATTCGTTTCCCGGCGCTGGCGTGGGGAGAAAAAAATGGCACCGTTACCAACTCGGAGCGGCGTATTTCCCGCCAGCGCAGCTTTCTGCCGCCGCCGGGAGAAGCCAAAGCCGACTGGTGGATAATCGCTCGCGTGGCTGAACAGCTCGGCTTTGGCGCGGCCTTTGCCTGGCGCCATCCGCATGAGATCTTCAGCGAGCATGCCGCGCTTTCGGGGTTTGAAAATGACGGCCAGCGGGCGTTCGATATCGGCGGGCTGGCGGAGCTCAGCCGTGAGGCGTGGGACAACCTGGCGCCGGTTCGCTGGCCGGTCAGCCGCAGCGGCGCCGCTCTCGATTTACAGCGCGGCTGGCACGGCGATGGTAAATTGCGCATGGTGCCGGTGACCCCCCAGGCCACGCGCGCCGTGACCGACGCCTTTTATCCGCTGATCCTCAATAGCGGCCGTATTCGCGATCAGTGGCACACCATGACCCGTACCGGTAGCGTGCCGCGTCTGATGCAGCATATTGCCGAACCGGTCGTTGAGGTCGCGCCAGCGGATGCCCGACGTTTGCAACTGCGCGAGGGAGAACTGGCGCGAATCTGGTCGCGCAACGGCGTGATGGTGGCTAAAACGGTGGTCAGCCGCGGGCAGCGCCCAGGCTCACTGTTTGTGCCGATGCACTGGAATAATCAGTTTGCCCGCCGGGGAAGGGTCAACGATCTGCTGTCGGCGGTGACGGATCCCTGGTCCGGACAGCCGGAGAGCAAACAGGCGGCGGTGGCGATTGCCCCCTGGCGTCCCGCCTGGCACGGGGAACTGTTTTGTCGCCAGCCGGTTCCGCTGCCGGCTGCCGTCCACTGGCGTCGGCGGGCGGCGCGGGCGGTAAACCATCTCTCTTTAGCCGGAGAACACCCTTCGCAGGAATGGCTAACCGAATGGTGTCATCAGCAGGAGTGGCAGATGCAAACGGCGCGCGCCGGGACGACATGGAGCCTGCTGGCCTGGCGTGAGGGTCAGCTGATGTTGGGCTGGTGGTGCGATATCGGCGAGCCGGTAATCGATGCCGGGTGGATAGCCGACGCGTTTCTCTCGCCCCCGGAAACGCCCACGCATCGTCACGCGCTGCTCAGCGGGAAAAAAAGCGGCGAGACGGCGCCCACGGGACGGATCGTATGCAGTTGCCTGAGCGTTGGCGAACGCGCGATCGGTGAGGCTATCGCGAACGGTTGCCGCACGGTTGGTGAACTGGGCAAGGTGCTGAAATGCGGTACCAACTGCGGCTCTTGTATTCCCGAACTCAAAGCGCTGCTGGCAGAGGCGCAGATACGGGCCTGAGTTCGGGATATTCCTGGAATTGCCCTCAGAGCTGCCGGAGAGGGCAAAAAACGGTAAACTTAAAGACTGTCATATTCTTCGTGAGCCAATGTAACCCATTTAATGCCTTCGTCGTACCGCGTCCCCCCACTCCTTGCGCTACTCTTGCTGCTGGCAAGCGTTCCTGCCCGTGCCCTGCAGGGAAACACGGCGTTCAGTGAAAAACAGGCGGCGCTGCCGGATTTGGGGATTGCGCCGCAGGTGGATGATGACGCCCGGCATTTTGCCGAAGTGGCGAAAAAGTTTGGCGAGGCCAGCATGAGCGATAATGGCCTGACGACCGGTGAACAGGCGCGAATGCTGGCTATCGGCAAGCTTGGCAACGAGCTGAGTCATCAACTGGAAAACTGGCTCTCGCCGTGGGGCAATGCCAGCGTCGATCTGCGGGTGGATAAAGAAGGCCGCTTCACCGGCACGCAGGGCAACTGGTTTATCCCGCTGCAGGATAATGGCCAGTATCTGACCTGGAATCAGTATTCCGTCAGCC
Organism: Klebsiella sp. Lac1; assembly: GCF_009825425.1. Classification (NCBI taxonomy): domain Bacteria; kingdom Pseudomonadati; phylum Pseudomonadota; class Gammaproteobacteria; order Enterobacterales; family Enterobacteriaceae; genus Klebsiella; species Klebsiella sp. Lac1. The sequence continues at coordinate 2,192,513 of NZ_VJZJ01000001.1, read as the reverse complement.
AGCGGCAAAACGATCTGGTGGGCAACATCGGGCTGGGACAGCGCTGGCGCAGGGGAGACTGGCTGCTGGGCTATAACTCGTTCTACGACAAAGTGCTGGGTGACAGCATGGCGCGAGGCAGTATTGGCGCTGAAGCCTGGGGCGAATATTTGCGCCTGTCGGCCAACTATTATCATCCCGTCGGCAGCTGGCAGCGTGGCGATAGCCTGACCCAGGAACAGCGGATGGCGAGCGGCTACGATGTCACCGCCCAGGCGCGGCTACCGTTCTATCAGCATATTAATACCAGCGTCAGCGTCGAGCAGTATTTTGGCGATAGCGTCGACCTGTTCCATTCCGGTACCGGCTACCGGAATCCGGTGGCGGTGTCGGTGGGGCTGAACTATACCCCGGTGCCGCTCGTGACCATGACCGCAAAGCATAAACAGGGTGAAAGCGGGCTCAGTCAAAACAATGTCGGTCTGAATCTGAACTATCGTTTTGGCGTGCCGCTTAAACAGCAGCTGGCGGCCGATGAGGTGGCGGTCAGCCGCTCCTTGCGCGGCAGTCGTTACGACAGCCCGGAGCGCGATCATGTGCCGGTGGTCGAGTATCGTCAGCGTAAATCGCTGTCGGTCTACCTGGCGACGCCGCCGTGGGATTTACAGCCGGGGGAGACGGTGCAACTGAAGCTACAAATTCGTAGCCTGCATGGGATAAAATCGCTGAAATGGCAAGGTGATACGCAAGCGCTGAGCTTAACGTCTCCCGTCGATGCCAACAGCCCGGACGGCTGGAGCGTGATTCTTCCGGCCTGGAACAGCGAGCCGGGAGCGAGCAATCTGTGGCACCTGTCGGTAGTGGTGGAAGACAAAACGGGTCAGCGCGTTTCATCCAATGAGATCGCGCTGGCGCTGAGCGAGCCGTTGGTCAAATTCCCGGCCGACGGCGTCAGTTGGGGAAATATGCCTTAGAAAATCCGCTCCTGATGGACCCATACCGCCGCTTCAACGCGTGATTTCAGCTTCATTTTCTTCAGCATATGCTTAACGTGCACCTTGACGGTACTTTCGGTTATCTCCAGACGACGGGCGATCATTTTGTTCGGCAGTCCCTGGGCAATCAGCTTGAGAATATCCCGTTCGCGCGGCGTCAGCTGGCTGATATCGCGGTCTGACGTGGCGCGGTTGGCGCGCAGGCTGGCTGCCAGCACCGGCGTGAGCGCTTCGCTGAGAACCATCTCGCCCGCCGCGGCCTGCTGCAACGCTTTTAACAGATCTTCTGGCTCCATGTCTTTCAACAGGTAGCCGTCGGCGCCGCGTTTGAGGGCGGTGACCACATCTTCTTCGTGGTTAGAGACGCTGAAGACCACGATTCGACCGGAGAGCGACTTTTCGCGCAGCTTGTCGAGGGTTTCCAGTCCGTTCATGCCGGGCATGTTGAGATCCAGCAGGATCAGGTCGGGATCCAGCGTCTCAGCGAGGGCGATACCTTGTTCACCGTTACTGGCCTCGCCAATAACCTGAATATCGCTGGCCATACTGACGAGCTGTTTTACGCCGGTGCGCAGCATCGGGTGATCGTCAATGAGAAGGATGGTTGCCCGCTCCTGTTGACTCATAGGGTTCTCCTTATTGGATTGAAAACGATTTTTCCGGGATAAAAGTGACCACCACCTCGGTACCGCCGTTTTCCCGGCGACGAACCTGACAGTCTCCGCGCAAACTCTGGGCGCGATCCCGCATGATAATTAAGCCGTAATGGTTGCTGCGTTCCGCCTGATCGGGGACGCCGCGGCCGTTGTCTGCGACCACCAGCCGTACCTGGTTTTCCCGCAGCGCGACGGTCACGATAACTTCGGTCGCCTGGGCGTGTTTCAGCGCATTACTCAGCGCCTCGCGCGCGATTTGCAGGACGTGAATGGCCTGATGTGACGGGACAAAGCGCGGCGGCAGCTGGTAATCAAGCTGGACGGTAAAGCCAAAATGGGCGCTGTATTCCTGGCAGCTGGACTCCAGCGCCGGGCGCAATCCTGCTTCGGTTAATTGCAGGCGGAAGGTTGTCAGCAGTTCACGCAGCTGTGCCCATGACGTATTCAGCTCATTGCGAATCTGGCCCAGCAGCTGACGGCTCTCTTCCGGCAGGTTTGCGCCCTGCATTTGCAAACAGCTGACCTGCATTTTCATACAGGAGAGCGACTGGGCGATGGAGTCGTGTAGTTCGCGGGCGATGGTGGCGCGTTCTTCCATTACGATAAGCTGCTGCTGATGCTCCTGGTGCCTGTCGAGCGCCAGCGTGGAGGTCAGCTGCTCGACTAGCGTATCCACCAGCTGCTGCTGATCGTGGCTCAGGTGACGTCCGACGGGCAACGTCGCCAGCAGGATCCCGTACTGGTTATGGGCATCGGACAGCCGCCATTTCAATGTGGCGCCGGCATCCGGCAGCGGCGGCAGATCGCGCGGGCATAAATAGCAGCCTTTGTCATCGCACTGTATATCCGAGTGACAGACGAATTCCTGATGATTGTCCTCATCTTCGAAGTCATATACCCGCACCTCAATATCGCGTAGCAGCGTCAGCCCCTGCAGTCCGTTGAGCACCGGTGAAATGCGTTCACACAGCGGGGCGCTGGAGTGCAGACGACGGTTGGCCTGCCATAAAAAGGCGAGGATCTCATTTTTCTGCTCCAGCCCGGCGGTTTTTTCCTGCACCCGTCGTTCGAGCACCGAATAGCTTTCCGCCAGCTCTTTTGACATGTTGTTAAGCGCCATGCCGAGGCTGGCCATCTCATTGCGGCCGCTGATGTGGACGCGTTGGGTAAAATCGCGATGGCTGACTGCCCGGGCCATGTCCAGCAGCTGTTTCCACGGGCGCAGCAGACGGGCCCGTAGCCAGACGATAGTAAACAGAAACAGCAGCGCCATGCCGATGGCCATCACCCGCTGCAGCCAGACGACGTAGCGGATGCGCTGCTCGGTGGTATGATCAAAAGAGGTGACCAGGTGGTCTATCCGGTCGACAAAGCTGGCGACATCGACGGCGACGCTCGCCTGATTCTGCGCGTGCTCCATTCCCGGTGCCAGCTCCAGCTGCCAGTATTGCTGCAGCGCTTTAAGCTGGCTATTCTGGCCGTCCCGGAGGGCGGCATTCTGCAGTTCTTCGCTGAAGACGGTGGCATTCATCTCGTCGAGCAGCTTGCTATCGTCCGCGTTGAGCGGGATTGCCGCCAGCAGACGATAGCTTTGCATTCTCAGCGAACCGGCTTTATTGATCGCGTGCGCGCTGCCCTGTACGCCGTGAACCAGGCGGGCAGAGATACCGATTCCCGCGACGCCAATCGCCGTCGATAGCAGCACAATTAACGCCAGTTGATTCACTAACGTAAGCGGGGTAAAAAGACGTTTTAACATACAGTGCATGGCTCCTGACCGGCAAACCATCCGGGAGTGGCGTCTATTCTCGGATATCCCATGGAGTATACCCATACCTATAAGGGATTACCCCTTAATTGTCGGGGGTGGGTAGGTTTACGGCAGGCGATCGCTTAAACCCGGCAGCCATGTGAAAAACCACACTTTTTTTGTAGAAAATAACTACTCACTTCGGGTGATAGTTTTTTTTTAAGCAATTTGCTGCCAACTTTTCCTTTGATTTATATCAACTTACCGCCCTCTGTAATCCCTAATGTAGCGGCAGGATATATGAATAATCAGAGGTATTTATGAGTCAATCTTCCCTACCGGAGAAGGCCAGTACTTCAGTCATCACCGACTGGCGTCCTGAAGATCCCGAGTTCTGGCAGCAGCGCGGACACCGTGTTGCAAGCCGGAATTTGTGGATCTCCGTTCCCTGTCTGTTGCTGGCGTTTTGCGTCTGGATGTTGTTCAGCGCGGTGGCGGTCAATCTGAATAAGGTTGGCTTCCAGTTCTCGACCGACCAGCTGTTTATGTTGACCGCGCTTCCGGCGCTGTCCGGCGCTTTATTGCGCGTGCCCTACGCCTTTATGGTTCCCCTGTTTGGCGGCCGCCGCTGGACCGCCTTCAGTACCGGGATCATGATAGTCCCTTGCGTATGGCTGGGCTTCGCGGTGCAGGATACCTCTACGCCGTTCAGCATCTTTGTGATTATCTCTCTGCTTTGCGGTTTTGCCGGGGCGAACTTTGCTTCCAGCATGGCCAACATCAGCTTCTTCTTCCCGAAACAGAAGCAGGGCGGCGCCCTCGGTATTAACGGCGGCCTTGGCAATATGGGCGTCAGCGTGATGCAGCTGGTTGCACCGCTGGTGGTTTCGCTGTCTATTTTCGCCGTCTTTGGCGGGACGGGCAGCGAGCAGCCGGACGGTTCGCTGCTGTATCTGGAAAACGCGGCGTGGATCTGGGTGCCGTTCCTGATTATCTTCACCCTGGCGGCGTGGTTCTTTATGAACGACCTGTCGGCGTCGAAGGCCTCGTTGAGCGAGCAGCTGCCGGTGCTTAAGCGCGCTCATCTGTGGGTTATGGCGCTGCTTTATCTGGCGACGTTTGGTTCATTCATCGGCTTCTCGGCGGGCTTTGCGATGCTGTCGAAAACCCAGTTCCCGGATGTTCAGATTCTGCACTTTGCCTTCTTCGGGCCGTTTATCGGCGCGCTGGCGCGCTCGATGGGCGGGGCTGTCTCTGACCGCCTGGGCGGTACCCGCGTGACGCTGGTGAACTTTGTGGTGATGGCGGTCTTCAGCGGACTGCTGTTCCTGACGCTCCCGACGGAGGGTGTCGGCGGTAACTTCATTGCCTTCTTCGGCGTGTTTATGGTGCTGTTCCTGACCGCCGGGCTGGGTAGCGCCTCTACCTTCCAGATGATTTCGATTATCTTCCGTAAAATGACGATGGAACGCGTAAAAGCGCAGGGCGGTAATGAAGAGCAGGCGATGCGTGAAGCCGCAACGGATACGGCGGCAGCGCTGGGCTTTATCTCTGCCATCGGCGCTATCGGTGGCTTCTTTATTCCGAAAGCGTTTGGTATTTCTCTGGAACTGACCGGTTCTCCGGCTGGCGCTATGAAGATCTTTTTCGTCTTCTATATCGCCTGCATCCTGATTACCTGGGCGGTTTACGGTCGTAAACAGAAGTCTTAAGCCATCTCTGTTTGCTCTCAGGGCGCAATGTATATTGCGCCCTTTTTTATGCCGACAGGAATGAGCCCAATCCGCCGACAGGGGTATCTACCCCTTAATACCCTGGCGCACGCCACAGGCGTACAATAATCGCTCGTTTTTCATTAAATTCCTTAAAAAACATAAAGATAAAAAACAGAAAATGCTACCACTTCGGAGGTATTTGCCGCCTGAGGGGCTATTTATAAGCCCTGTCGCATTGATCGTTATCAATTCTCTCCCTCTTTCATAGCGTTACCTTCGCTGCAAATCCAGCAATGTCGATTTATCAGAGAGCCGTCAGGCTCCAAACAGGAGAAACCCGATGAGTAAATTCCTGGACCGGTTTCGCTACTTCAAACAGAAGGGTGAAACCTTTGCCGATGGGCATGGCCAGTTTCTAAAAACCAACCGGGACTGGGAGGATGGATACCGCCAGCGCTGGCAGCATGACAAAATTGTGCGCTCCACTCACGGGGTAAACTGCACCGGCTCATGCAGCTGGAAGATTTATGTAAAAAACGGTCTCGTCACCTGGGAAACCCAGCAGACCGACTATCCGCGTACTCGCCCGGATATGCCGAACCACGAACCACGCGGCTGCCCGCGTGGCGCCAGCTACTCCTGGTATCTCTACAGCGCCAACCGTCTGAAGTATCCGCTGATGCGCAAACGGCTGATGAAAATGTGGCGCGAAGCGAAAGTGCAGCATGCCGATCCGGTAGATGCCTGGGCGTCCATTATTGAAGACGCCGATAAAGCCAAAAGCTTCAAACAGGCGCGTGGACGCGGCGGTTTCGTCCGTTCCTCCTGGCAGGAAGTGAATGAGCTGATCGCGGCTTCTAACGTCTACACCGTCAAAACCTATGGCCCGGACCGCGTGGCGGGCTTCTCGCCCATTCCGGCGATGTCGATGGTCTCCTATGCCTCCGGCGCGCGCTATCTGTCGCTGATTGGCGGCACCTGTCTGAGCTTCTATGACTGGTACTGCGACCTGCCACCGGCCTCCCCGCAGACCTGGGGCGAGCAGACCGACGTCCCTGAGTCAGCCGACTGGTATAACTCCAGCTACATTATCGCCTGGGGCTCCAACGTACCGCAGACCCGTACGCCGGATGCGCACTTCTTCACCGAAGTTCGCTATAAAGGCACCAAGACCGTGGCTATCACCCCGGACTACGCCGAAATCGCCAAGCTGTGCGACCTGTGGCTGGCGCCGAAGCAGGGCACCGATGCGGCGATGGCGCTGGCGATGGGCCACGTCATGCTCCGTGAATTCCACCTCGATAAGCCGAGCCAGTATTTCACCGACTACGTTCGCCGCTACAGCGATATGCCGATGCTGGTGATGCTCGAAGAACGTGAAGGCTACTATGCTGCGGGCCGCATGCTGCGCGCGGCCGACCTCGTCGATTCCCTGGGCCAGGAAAACAACCCTGAGTGGAAAACCGTGGCGCTGAATAGCGACGGCGACATGGTGGCGCCAAACGGTTCCATCGGCTTCCGCTGGGGCGAAAAAGGTAAGTGGAACCTGGAACAGCGCGACGGTAAATCCGGCGAAGAGACCGAACTGCAGCTCAGCCTGCTCGGCAGCCAGGATGACATCGCGCAGGTGGGCTTCCCGTACTTTGGCGGTGACGGCACCGAACATTTTGCCAGCGTCGAACTGGAAAATATCCTGCTGCATAAGCTGCCGGTAAAACGCCTGCAGCTGGCGGATGGCCGCACCGCGCTGGTGACTACCGTGTACGACCTGACCATGGCCAACTACGGTCTGGATCGCGGTCTCAACGATGAAAACTGCGCGACCAGCTACGATGATATTAAAGCGTATACGCCAGCGTGGGCTGAAAAAATTACCGGCGTTTCCCGCGCGCAAATCATTCGTACCGCGCGTGAATTTGCCGATAACGCCGATAAGACCCACGGTCGTTCGATGATCATCGTCGGGGCCGGTCTGAACCACTGGTACCACCTCGATATGAACTATCGTGGCCTGATCAACATGCTGGTGTTCTGCGGCTGCGTGGGTCAGAGCGGCGGCGGTTGGGCGCACTACGTGGGCCAGGAAAAACTGCGTCCGCAGACCGGCTGGCAACCGCTGGCGTTTGCGCTCGACTGGCAGCGTCCGGCGCGTCACATGAACAGCACCTCGTACTTCTATAACCACTCCAGCCAGTGGCGTTATGAAAGCGTCACCGCGCAGGAACTGCTGTCGCCGCTGGCGGACAAATCGCGCTACAGCGGCCATCTGATTGACTTCAACGTCCGTGCTGAACGCATGGGCTGGTTGCCGTCGGCGCCTCAACTGGGCACCAACCCGCTGCGCATTGCCGACGCAGCGAAAAAAGCCGGCCTGAGCGCGGTGGATTACACCGTTAAATCCCTGAAAGAAGGCTCGATTCGTTTTGCGGCGGAGCAGCCGGAAAACGGCAAGAACCATCCGCGCAACCTGTTTATCTGGCGTTCCAACCTGCTGGGCTCCTCCGGTAAAGGCCACGAGTACATGCTCAAGTACCTGCTGGGTACCGGGCACGGTATTCAGGGGCTGGATCTTGGCAAGCAGGGCGGCGTGAAGCCGGAAGAGGTGGAGTGGCAGGATAACGGCCTCGACGGCAAACTGGATCTGGTGGTGACGCTGGACTTCCGTCTGTCGAGCACCTGTCTGTACTCCGATATCGTGCTGCCGACCGCGACCTGGTATGAAAAAGACGACATGAATACCTCGGATATGCATCCGTTTATTCACCCGCTGTCTGCCGCCGTTGATCCGGCATGGGAATCGAAAAGCGACTGGGAAATCTATAAAGGCATCGCGAAGGCATTCTCCGAAGTGTGCGTGGGCCACCTCGGTAAAGAAACCGACGTGGTGACGCTACCGATCCAGCATGATTCCGCTGCCGAACTGGCGCAGCCGCTGGAGGTGAAGGACTGGAAAAAAGGCGAGTGCGATCTGATTCCGGGTAAAACCGCGCCGCATATCATTCAGGTCGAGCGCGACTACCCGGCAACCTATGAACGCTTCACCTCTATCGGCCCGCTGATGGAGAAAATCGGTAACGGCGGTAAAGGGATTGCCTGGAACACCCAGAGCGAAATGGACCTGCTGCGTAAGCTCAACTACACCAAGGCGGACGGCCCGGCGAAAGGTCAGCCGATGCTGGATACGGCGATTGACGCGGCAGAAATGATCCTCACCCTCGCGCCGGAGACCAATGGTCAGGTGGCGGTGAAAGCCTGGGCGGCGCTCAGCGAATTTACCGGTCGCGACCATACCCATCTGGCGCTCAATAAAGAAGATGAGAAGATCCGCTTTCGTGATATTCAGGCGCAGCCGCGCAAGATTATCTCCAGCCCGACCTGGTCTGGTTTAGAGGACGAGCACGTTTCCTATAACGCCGGTTATACCAACGTTCATGAGCTGATCCCATGGCGTACGCTTTCTGGTCGTCAGTCCCTGTATCAGGATCACCAGTGGATGCGCGACTTCGGTGAAAGCCTGCTGGTGTACCGTCCGCCGATCGACACGCGTTCGGTGAAATCGGCGATGGGAGAGAAGTCCAACGGCAATCCGGAGAAGGCGCTGAACTTCCTCACGCCGCACCAGAAATGGGGCATTCACTCGACCTACAGCGACAACCTGCTGATGCTGACCTTAGGTCGCGGCGGTCCGGTTGTCTGGATAAGCGAAGAGGATGCCAAAGAGATCGGAGTTGAAGACAACGACTGGATTGAAGTTTTCAACAACAACGGCGCACTGACCGCAAGGGCGGTCGTGAGCCAGCGTGTACCGGCCGGGATGACCATGATGTACCACGCGCAGGAACGTATCGTAAACCTGCCGGGATCGGAAATTACCGGTCAGCGCGGTGGTATTCATAACTCGGTGACGCGTATTACGCCGAAACCAACGCATATGATCGGTGGCTATGCGCACCTGGCATATGGCTTTAACTACTATGGCACCGTCGGCTCTAACCGCGATGAGTTTGTGGTAGTCCGTAAGATGAAGAACATTAACTGGCTGGATGGCGAAGGCAATGACCAGGTACAGGAGAGCGTAAAATGAAAATTCGTTCACAAGTCGGCATGGTGCTGAATCTCGATAAATGCATCGGCTGTCATACCTGCTCAGTGACCTGCAAAAACGTCTGGACCAGCCGCGAAGGGACCGAGTACGCGTGGTTCAACAACGTTGAAACCAAGCCGGGCACCGGCTTCCCGACCAACTGGGAAGATCAGGAAAAATGGAAGGGCGGCTGGATCCGTAAGATCAACGGTAAGCTGGTGCCGCGCATGGGTAACAAAGCGCTGCTGCTGGGGAAAATCTTCGCTAACCCGCATCTGCCGGGTCTGGACGATTACTACGAGCCGTTTGATTTTGACTACCAGACGCTGCACAACGCGCCGGCAGACAGCAAGGCGCAGCCCATCGCGCGCCCACGCTCGCTGATTACCGGTCAGCGAATGGACAAGATCGAGAAAGGTCCGAACTGGGAAGACGATCTGGGCGGTGAATTCGCGAAGCTGTCGCAAGACAAAAACTTCGAGAACATGCAGAAAGCGATGTACGGCCAGTTCGAAAACACCTTCATGATGTATCTGCCGCGCCTGTGCGAGCACTGTCTCAACCCGGCGTGCGTGGCAACCTGCCCGAGCGGCGCTATCTACAAACGTGAAGAAGACGGCATTGTGCTGATCGACCAGGACAAGTGCCGCGGCTGGCGGATGTGTATCACCGGCTGTCCGTATAAAAAAATCTACTTCAACTGGAAGAGCGGCAAATCCGAGAAATGCATCTTCTGCTACCCGCGTATTGAATCGGGTCAGCCGACGGTCTGTTCCGAAACCTGCGTCGGGCGTATCCGTTACCTTGGCGTGCTGCTGTACGACGCGGATGCGATTGAACAGGCCGCCAGCACCGAGAACGAGAAAGACCTCTACCAGCGTCAGTTGGACGTGTTCCTCGATCCGCACGATCCGCAAGTGATTGAGCAGGCGCAGAAAGACGGTATTCCGCTGAGCGTGATTGACGCGGCGCAGAAATCGCCGGTCTATAAAATGGCGATGGACTGGAAGCTGGCGCTGCCGCTGCACCCGGAATACCGCACGCTGCCGATGGTCTGGTATGTACCGCCTCTGTCGCCGATCCAGTCCGCCGCCGATGCGGGCGAACTGGGCAGCAACGGTATCCTGCCGGACGTAGAAAGCCTGCGCATCCCGGTTCAGTATCTGGCTAACCTGCTGACCGCAGGCGATACCCAGCCGGTTCTGCTGGCGTTGAAACGCATGCTGGCGATGCGCCACTTCAAACGTACCGAAACCGTCGATGGCGTTATCGATACCCGGGCGCTGGAAGAGGTCGGCCTGACCGAAGCGCAGGCGCAGGAAATGTACCGTTACCTGGCGATTGCCAACTACGAAGACCGTTTCGTGGTGCCGAGCAGCCATCGTGAACTGGCGCGCGAAGCCTTCCCGGAGAAAAGCGGCTGTGGCTTTAGCTTCGGTGATGGCTGCCACGGGTCTGATTCGTCCTTCAACCTGTTCAACAGCCGCCGCATTGATGCCGTGGATGTGACCAGCAAAACGGAGCCGCACGCATGATCGAACTCGTGGTTGTTTCGCGTCTGCTTGAGTACCCGGATGCGGACTTATGGCAGCATCAGGACGAACTCTTCGACGTTCTGGCTTCGTCAGAAAAACTGGAAAAGGCGGATGCCCGGGCCCTGGGCGTCTTCCTGCGTGATTTAACCGCGCAGGATCTGCTGGATGCGCAGGCCGCCTACAGCGAGCTGTTTGACCGGGGGCGCGCCACCTCGCTGCTGCTGTTCGAACACGTGCACGGCGAATCTCGCGACCGCGGGCAGGCGATGGTTGATCTGCTGAATCAGTATGAGCAGCACGGTCTGGTGCTCGACAGCCGCGAGCTGCCCGATCACCTGCCGCTGTATCTGGAATATCTGGCGCAGCTGCCGGAGTGTGAAGCCATCGGCGGTCTGCAGGATATTGCGCCGATTCTGGCGTTGCTTTGCGCGCGTCTGCAACAGCGTGAAAGCCGCTATGCCGTTCTGTTTGCACCGCTGCTGAAGCTGGCGAACAGCGCGCTAGATGAAGCGAAAGTTGCGGAAAAAATCGCCGATGAAGCGCGCGACGATACGCCGCAGGCGCTGGATGCGGTCTGGGAAGAGGAGCAGGTGAAATTCTTTGCCGATCAAGGCTGCGGTGAGTCCGACATCGCCGCTCACCAGCGTCGTTTTGCCGGAGCCGTGGCCCCGCAATATTTGAATATCTCTAACGGAGGACAGCAATAATGCACTTCCTGAATATGTTCTTCTTTGACATCTATCCGTACATTGCCGGAGCGGTGTTCCTGGCAGGCAGCTGGCTGCGCTACGATTACGGACAGTACACCTGGCGCGCCGCCTCCAGTCAGATGCTGGATCGCAAAGGGATGAATCTGGCGTCTAACCTGTTCCACATCGGGATCCTCGGGATTTTCGCCGGGCACTTCCTTGGGATGCTGACGCCGCACTGGATGTATGAAGCGTGGCTACCGATTTCCGTGAAACAGAAAATGGCGATGCTTGCCGGTGGCGCTTGCGGCGTGATGACGCTGGTGGGAGGTCTGCTGCTGCTTAAACGCCGGCTGTTCAGCCCGCGCGTACGCGCAACCACGACCGGGGCGGATATTCTGGTACTCTCGGTGCTGATTCTCCAGTGTGCGCTGGGCCTGCTGACCATTCCGTTTTCGGCACAGCATATGGACGGCAGCGAAATGATGAAGCTGGTGAACTGGGCACAGTCCGTGGTGACGTTTCACGGCGGCGCGTCCGCACACCTGGACGGCGTCGCCTTTATTTTCCGTGTGCATCTGGTGCTGGGGATGACGCTGTTCCTGCTGTTCCCGTTCTCCCGTCTGGTACATATCTGGAGCGTGCCGGTAGAGTACCTGACGCGCAGATATCAGATAGTCCGCGCTCGTCGTTGATATCCCTGTCCGGCAGAATCACACCCCGCTGCGGCGGGGTTTTTTGTGGCCCGACGCCAGTCCGTCGCCCCAGCCGAGATTATTTCCCGCCGCCGCTAACAGAATCAGCAGCCCCCCGGCCAACTGTACCGGTGCCAGCGCATGGTGAAAGACCAGATAATCGACCCCCATCGCCACAAGCGGATAGATAAAGGAGAGCGAACCGGTTATGGGCGTCGGCAGTTTCTGAATCGCACTGTAGAGCAACTGGTACATCATGCCGGTATGCACGATGCCCAGAATCAACAGGTAGCGCCAGGGGAATGCGGCGGTGAAATCGGGGGCGTGGACCAGCGGCAGCAGCATGATTGTCCCGACGATAACCTGGATAAAGGCAATATGCTCAGGCGCAAGCGGACGTAGCTTGCGAGCGATCATCGCAGTTAAGGCGTAGAAAAAGGCGGCGCCAAGCGCCAGCGCAATACCCGCAGCGAGCTGGCCGCCATGAGCCTGCATTAACTCGCTGGAGAGCAGGATGACCACGCCGATAAAAGCCAATGTTAACCAGCCCCATTTAACCAACGCCACCCGCTCGCCGGCCAGCATCCCCATCAATACCAGCATAAACGGCTGGGTGTTATACACCACGGTAGCCATACCGATCGAAATGCGGGCGTAAGCGGCGAACAGCAGCAGCCAGTTAATGACCAGCGCGATGCCGCCGAGGATCGCCAGCAGCAGCGTTAAGCGCGTGAGCTGACTGAACGGCTGCCGGCTGAGATAGATAAACCCCAGTAAGGTCAGGGCGCCAATCAGACAACGCCAGAAAACCACATCGATAACCGGCAGGCCGGAGAGTAAAACAAAGACGCCGATCGAACCCGAAATGATCATCGCCAGGCTCATTTGCCAGACGCCCGTCACGGTATGTGCCATTTTTCAACCTCCGTTATGATGCCGATATTGTCGTTAATCTGCTGACAGGTTGATATGCATGATCTAAGGTAAAAGGCGAGTATTGCTTTTATTTATCAGGTAAAACGAATGGAACACTTAATTGATAATATCGACCGCGCTATTCTGGCCTGTCTGGCAGAAGATGCGCGCATCTCGCTCAAGGTGTTGAGCGCGCGGGTAGGGCTGACGTCACCCAGTACCGCCGAGCGGGTGAAGCGTCTGGAAGAGCGCGGGGTGATTCAGGGATATGGCGCCCGGGTGAATCTTGCGGCGCTAGGGTATACCCTGCAGGCGCTGGTTCGCGTCAGACCGCTGCCGGGTTTACTGCAGAAGGTTGATAAATATATTCAGGCAATGCCAGAATGCATCGAATGTGACAAGGTCACGGGTGAGGATTGCTTTGTGATGCGCCTGGTGGTACGGGATATTGCGCAGCTTGATACCCTGCTGGATGGCCTGGCAGAGCATGCTCAGTGTAATACTTCGATAGTAAAAAGCTCGCCGGTAACCCGCCGTCTGCCGCCGATGTAACCGCCCCGGATGGCGGCGTAAACGCCTTATCCGGGCTACCCGACCGTTGTTCGAATCGAACCTGGTCGAAGCTTCTCATCCTTCCCTGCACGGGCAGAATATATTGCAAGTGAGATGGGGATAACGAAGATGTTACAGGGAGATGATGGTGGCGGGGGAAGGATTCGAACCTTCGAAGTCAGTGACGGCAGATTTACAGTCTGCTCCCTTTGGCCGCTCGGGAACCCCGCCAGGGGTATAACTACTTGAGCGTAATACTTTTGATGGTGATTGAAGGATTATTCATCGCTTCGCGACTCACCCTTCCCGATAAGTGCAAACCTCGCTAAGGCCTACCGGGGTTACCACGTTGCTGTGGTGAATAATGGTGGTGGGGGAAGGATTCGAACCTTCGAAGTCGATGACGGCAGATTTACAGTCTGCTCCCTTTGGCCGCTCGGGAACCCCACCACGGGGTCATGCTTAATACTGGCCTGCTTCCTTCCGGGGAAGCGGGGCGCATCATACCAAATGATGCGCCCCTGTAAAGCTTTCCGTTGATAAAATTAAACTGGTTGCCTGAAATTTACACGTAAAGGCGCAAAGCTAACCAGTTAATTTCATTATCGATTAAAGAATAATCGTTCGGTTACCGTAAACAAACACGCGCTGGGCCAGAACCTGATACAGCGCGCGGCTCAGCACATTCTTTTCCACATCGCGGCCCGCGCGCATCATATCTTCCGCCGTATAGGTGTGATCGACATGAATAACATCCTGCATAATGATCGGGCCTTCATCCAGGTTGTCGTTAACGTAGTGGGCGGTGGCGCCGATGATCTTCACGCCGCGCTCGTAAGCCTGATGATAAGGGCGGGCGCCAATAAAGGCTGGCAGGAAGGAGTGATGAATATTGATAATCTGGTTCGGGAAGCGGGAAACGAATTCCGGCGTCAGGACGCGCATATACTTCGCCAGCACCACATAATCCGGCGCGTAGGATTCGATGGCGTCGCCCATCTGCTTGTCGTGCTCTTCGCGCGTCAGCCCTTCATGGCTGACCAGCTGGAAGGGAATATCAAAACGTTCAACCAGCGAGCGCAGCGTTTCATGGTTGCCGATGACGGCCGCAATCTCAACATCCAGGCCGCCATAGTTGGCTTTCATCAGCAGATCGCCCAGACAGTGCGCTTCTTTGGTGACCAGGATGACCACCCGACGGCGGCCGGCGGGCGTCAGTTCGCGTATAGAGCCTTCCGGCAGCGCGCTATCAAGGTCGGCGAGCAGAATGGCATCGTTAAAAATACCTTCCAGTTCGGTACGCATAAAGAAGCGACCGGTACGGTGATCGACAAACTCGTTATTCTGCACGATATTCAGCTCGTGCTTGTAACAAATATTCGTGATACGCGCGATGAGTCCTTTCTGGTCAGGGCAAATGGTGCGTAGTACTTTACGTTGTAATGAATGCATCGCGGGGAAAATCCTGTAGTGTTTGCTATTGCTGGCGCCAGTTTTACTGGCCGCAGCATTTTTTAAATTTTTTACCTGAACCGCAAGGGCAGGGGTCGTTACGGCCAATCAGCGGTCGTGTGCCGTCGATATAATACCACCGTCCATTTTCTTTTAAGAATCTGGAACGTTCAATAATCGCGCCGGGGCGGTTATCGTCGTGATATCGCGCGACAAAACTGACAAACCCCTCGTCGGAGTGCCGGCCTTCATCGGCGGCAAATACGGTCAGGCCTTGCCATTGCGTTTTTGCGAACCCCTTTTCCAGCTCGGCCCGGAAGTGCTGCGGCTGGCAGGAAGGGTGCCAGGTGGCTATCAGGTAATCGGCATCCTTCATGACAAACGCGCTGTAGCGGGAGCGCATCAGCTGTGATGGATCCGGTGCGGGCAGCGAACCGCTCAGATATCGCTGACAACATGAGCTATACTCCAGAGCGCTGCCGCAAGGGCATAATGGCGACAAAACGGCCTCCATGGAAAAAGAATCCCGGCGCATCGGCGCCAAAGTGTTTTATGTTAACTGAGCTGTGGCAATGATGCCATGCCCGGAGTGGAAGGAAGTATATCGGTAATAATGAGAAAGCTTAAAATTGGTCTGGCGTTAGGGGCGGGAGCTGCCCGCGGATGGTCACATATTGGTACGATTAAAGCACTACAGCGCGCGGGTATTGAAATTGATATCGTCGCTGGATGTTCAATCGGCGCGCTGGTAGGGGCTGCCTTTGCCTGCAATCGACTTCCGGTCCTTGAGAAATGGGTCTCCTCTTTTAGTAACTGGGACGTGCTGCGGCTGATGGATCTTTCCTGGCGCCGCGGCGGTCTGCTGCGCGGTGAGCGCGTATTCAACCAGTTTCGCCAGGTTTTGCCCGTCGCCGAAATTGAACGCTGCGACCGTCGCTTTGCCGCCGTTGCGACTAATTTAAGTACCGGTCGCGAACTGTGGTTTACCGAGGGCGATCTGCACCAGGCCGTGCGCGCCTCCTGCAGTATGCCGGGCCTGATGTCGCCCGTTATGCATAATGGTTACTGGCTGGTCGATGGCGCGGTGGTCAACCCCGTTCCGGTTTCTCTGGCGCGCGCGCTGGGGGCGGATATCGTGATTGCCGTCGACTTACAGCACGATGCGCACCTGATGCAGCAGGATCTATGGTCAATTGAAAAGCCTCAACCTGAAGAAGAAAAAGATTTTTCCTGGCATGGGCGCATCCGCGCGCGTCTGAGCGGAATGACCTCCCGCCGCGCGGCGACGCCAACGGCAATGGAGATCATGTCGACCTCTATTCAGGTGCTGGAAAATCGCCTGAAGCGCAATCGTATGGCGGGCGATCCTCCCGATATCCTGCTGCAGCCTTTTTGCCCACAAATATCCACACTTGATTTTCATCGTGCCGCTGAGGCGATTGCTGCCGGGCATCAGGCGGTTGAAAAGAAGATGGATGAACTACTACCCTTGGTGCGCACCGCGGTGTGACGCCATTTAACCAGGACTTAAGTAAATTCTGACAGGCGATAGTGTGAATTGCATGCCACTATTTAACTATCGTCAGCCAGAGGAGAGATCATGACGCAGCCATTGGCGGGAAAACTGATTCTGATAGTTGAAGACGAAGCCGTTTTCCGCTCACTCTTGCACTCCTGGCTCACCTCACTGGGCGCGACAACGGCTGAGGCGGGGGATGGCGTGGAGGCACTCCAGGAAATGGCCGAGTCCAAACCCGACCTGATGATTTGCGACATCTCTATGCCGCGAATGAATGGTCTTGAGCTGGTGGAACATCTGCGTAACCGCGGCGAAACGCTGCCGATTCTGATGATTTCGGCAACCGAAAATATGGCCGATATTGCCAGGGCGTTGCGCCTTGGCGTCCAGGATGTGTTGCTAAAGCCGGTAAAAGATTTCAACCGCCTGCGGGAAACGGTGTATGCCTGTCTGTATCCCAATATGTTCAACTCGCGGGTTGAAGAAGAAGAACGGTTGTTTGAGGACTGGGATGCGCTGGTTAGCGACCCTACCGCGGCCTCAAGGCTATTGCAGGAGCTTCAGCCTCCCGTGCAGCAAGAAATTTCGAAGTGCCGTATTCATTATCGTCAGCTGGTGTCGGCGGATAAACCCGGTCTGGTACTCGATATTGCGCCACTATCAGAAAATGATCTGGCTTTCTATTGTCTGGATGTCACACGAGCAGGCGATAATGGTGTGCTTGCAGCGCTGTTGCTGCGGGCGTTGTTTAATGGATTGCTTCAGGAGCAGCTGGCCCATCAGGGGCAGCGCTTGCCGGAGATGGCAAACCTGTTAAAACAGGTGAACCAATTACTGCGTCAGGCCAATTTACCTGGGCAATTTCCATTACTGGTGGGTTATTACCATAGCGGTCTGAAAAATTTGATATTGGTATCGGCAGGTCTGAACGGCACACTCAATACCGGAGAACATCAAATTCAGATTAGCAATGGCGTTCCGTTAGGGACATTGGGTAATGCTTATCTCAACCAAATTAGCCAGCGCTGCGCATCATGGCAGTGCCAAATTTGGGGGGCCGGAGGGCGTTTACGGCTGATGTTGTCTGCGGAATGAGCAGTTGCCTGTTTTTTTAAGCTGGTAGGATTACCGGGTAATCTTTTGCGGTGGTACTATCACTGAGATTTATAAGTAAAGTCCTAATTCGAGGGAACACAAACCTTTTCAGACCAGGTTTGCCTGAGTGGACTGATATACTCGACGCGTTATTATTAACGAAAAGTTTAAAAAATGAACAGTCCAGGAGATTTCAATGGCTGCCCTTAATTCTAAAGTAAGAAAAGCTGTTATCCCGGTTGCGGGGTTAGGTACCAGGATGCTACCCGCCACCAAGGCTATTCCGAAAGAAATGCTGCCACTGGTAGATAAGCCTTTAATTCAGTACGTTGTTAACGAATGTATTGCAGCCGGAATTACTGAAATTGTTCTGGTAACCCATTCGTCTAAAAACTCTATCGAAAACCATTTCGATACCAGTTTTGAACTGGAAGCCATGCTGGAAAAACGTGTTAAACGTCAGCTGCTGGAAGAAGTTCAGTCTATTTGCCCGCCACACGTCACCATTATGCAGGTCCGTCAGGGTCTGGCTAAAGGTCTTGGTCACGCGGTACTGTGCGCGCATCCGGTAGTGGGTGACGAGCCGGTCGCGGTTATTCTGCCAGACGTTATTCTGGATGAATACGAGTCCGATCTTTCCCGTGATAACCTGGCTGAAATGATCGCGCGTTTTGATGAAACAGGATCCAGCCAGATTATGGTTGAGCCTGTTGCTGATGTTACCGCCTACGGCGTTGTCGACTGCAAAGGCGAATCCCTGCAGCCGGGTGAAAGCGTTCCGATGGTCGGTGTGGTTGAGAAGCCGAAAGCCGACGTGGCGCCGTCTAACCTTGCTGTCGTCGGTCGCTATGTGCTGAGTGCGGACATTTGGCCGCTGCTGGCAAAAACGCCTCCGGGAGCCGGGGATGAAATCCAGCTGACCGACGCAATCGATATGCTGATCGAGAAAGAGACGGTTGAAGCCTATCATATGAAAGGTAAGAGCCACGACTGCGGTAATAAACTGGGTTATATGCAGGCGTTTGTGGAATATGGCGTGCGCCATAAATCCCTCGGCGCAGATTTTAAAGCCTGGCTGGAAAAAGCCGTAGCGAAGTAATCGTTTTCAGCGTAGTGATAAACCGGGGGCGAATTTCGTTTCCCGGTTTTTTTATATCTGCGGGCGACAGATAAAAAAAATCCCGCCGAAGCGGGATTTTTCAAATACAACCGTCGATTACAGCAGGAAATCGTCCAGGGTTTTACCCTGCTCGTCCATGGCTTTCTTGATCACTGCCGGGGTGCGACCTTGACCTGTCCAGGTTTTGGTTTCGCCGTTTTCATCTACGTAGCTGTATTTAGCCGGACGCGCAGCGCGTTTAGCTTTAGTACCCGCTTTGACTGCTGCCATGGTGCTCAGCAGTTCATTCGGATCAATACCATCTGCAATCAGCATTTCACGGTATTGTTGCAGTTTACGAGTACGCTCTTCAATTTCTGCAGCTGCAGCGCTTTCTTCTTCGCGACGTTCGTTAACGACAACTTCTAATTTTTCCAGCATTTCTTCTAGCGTTTCAAGGGTGCATTCTCTTGCCTGCGCACGAAGAGTACGGATGTTGTTCAAAATTTTAAGTGCTTCGCTCATTGTAGTAATCTCAAACTTATATTGTGGGGTGGTTTGTTGGACTAATAATAGAGCGATATAATCAGATGTGCAATAGGGTAGAATGTAAGGAATTCAAAATTACTTGTTATTTGTCGTGGTAATTAATTAATTTAAGTTAAATTCTACGCGTGACTTCACATCTTTTTTGCTTATAGCCTGACCTAAATCCCGAGCTAAAACCCTGAGATAGTATGCTTTTCTCTGCTGGTCGGGAGTAAAATTATACTTTGCAGGGATAAATATCCCTCTTGAGTATTAGCGTATTAGTAACGGCGATCTTTAATATAATCTGCTGAGCAAAAAACGTTATAGCGGTCTGTCTCGCGCTTCGATTCGCACAAAACGACAATCGCAGGGCGCCGGAAAGGGGAGCGGCTGTACAAATTGCCAACACCCGCATTCAATTAAAAAGCGTCATCTATCTGCCGGGGGCAAGCAGAGCGTATGCCACTATACCCATGGTCAAAAGGGGGATGGCACGGGAAAATATGCTACAATTTTGCCGCGATAAAACACACTGATTGGGGTGATGCCGCCGATGGCTCAACTTTATTTCTACTATTCTGCAATGAATGCAGGTAAGTCGACCGCTTTGTTACAGTCGGCTTACAATTATCACGAGCGAGGCATGCGTGCCCTGGTTTATACCGCCGAGATTGATGACCGCTTTGGCTCAGGTAAGGTCAGTTCAAGAATTGGCCTCTCATCGCCAGCCCGTCTGTTTAACCCTCAGACATCGCTCTTTAGCGATATTGCGAGCGAACATGTGCAACAGCCTGTTCATTGTGTCCTGGTGGATGAGAGCCAGTTTTTGACCCGCGAGCAGGTGCATGAATTGTCTGAAGTTGTCGATCGGCTGGATATTCCGGTGCTGTGTTACGGTCTGCGCACAGATTTTCGTGGCGAGTTGTTTATTGGCAGTCAGTATTTATTAGCATGGTCCGATAAGCTGGTTGAATTAAAAACGATCTGCTTCTGCGGGCGTAAAGCGAGTATGGTGCTGCGTCTCGATCAGGAAGGGCGGCCATATAATGAAGGCGAGCAGGTTGTGATTGGCGGTAATGAGCGCTATGTTTCCGTTTGCCGTAAGCATTATAAAGAAGCGTTAAGTGAAGGCTCGCTGACGCGGGTGCAGAGTAAACATCGCCCCTGCTGACCTGTAGCGGTTAATCCTCTCCCAGGCGCCTGTATGGCGCCTGCTGCGTCTTGTTGTTGTGAACAGATGCCCAACCTTTCCTCTGATGCGGTCATGCCTGACGCGCCTGCTGCTGCCGATTCCTGGCGATGGACTTCTCTTTGCCGTATCCACGGTATGAGGGCGGCGTTCCGGGGCTGACCAGGCTCCGGTACCACCGGGACACACTAAATATCCGGGTTGCAAGACGTGGGGCGGGAAACGGCGTTTGTTAGCGCTCATCCTTTGCCAGAATGGGATAAAAAAAGGCCCCATCCGGAGATGGGGCCTTTACACGTGTTATCATAGTCGATTAAGCAGATTTCTTCGCTTTTTTATCGGCTTTCGGCGCTGCTGCGGTTTCTTTCTTCGCGGCAGTTTCACCTTCGCTGAAGTCGTTACCGTAGAAGGTATCCAGCAGAATCTGTTTCAGCTCGGCAATCAGCGGGTAGCGCGGGTTAGCGCCGGTGCACTGGTCATCGAATGCATCTTCAGACAGCTTGTCAACGTTGGCCAGGAAGTCAGCTTCCTGTACGCCAGCTTCACGGATAGACTTAGGAATACCCAGCTCAGCCTTCAGGCTTTCCAGCCATGCCAGCAGTTTTTCAATTTTCGCTGCGGTACGGTCGCCAGGCGCGCTCAGACCCAGGTGATCGGCGATTTCAGCGTAACGACGGCGTGCCTGCGGACGGTCGTACTGGCTGAATGCAGTCTGCTTGGTTGGGTTGTCATTCGCATTGTAACGAATCACGTTACAAATCAGCAGGGCGTTAGCCAGACCGTGCGGAATGTGGAACTGAGAACCCAGTTTATGCGCCATGGAGTGACATACGCCGAGGAAGGCGTTAGCAAACGCGATACCGGCGATAGTCGCTGCACTGTGCACACGCTCACGTGCTACCGGGTTCTTAGAACCTTCGTGGTAGGATGCTGGCAGGTACTCTTTCAGCAGTTTCAGTGCCTGCAGAGCCTGACCGTCAGAGAACTCAGATGCCAGTACGGAAACATAAGCTTCCAGGGCGTGGGTCACGGCGTCAAGACCACCGAAGGCACACAGGGACTTCGGCATGTCCATCACGAGGTTAGCATCAACAATCGCCACATCCGGAGTCAGCGCGTAGTCAGCCAGCGGATATTTCTGACCGGTCGCATCGTCGGTAACAACGGCGAACGGCGTTACTTCAGAACCGGTGCCGGAAGTGGTGGTGACGGCGATCATCTTCGCTTTCACGCCCATTTTCGGGAACTTGTAGATACGTTTACGGATGTCCATAAAGCGCAGCGCCAGGTCTTCGAAGTGGGTTTCCGGATGTTCGTACATGACCCACATGATTTTCGCGGCATCCATCGGGGAACCGCCGCCCAGGGCGATGATAACGTCCGGTTTGAAGGAGTTAGCCAGATCCGCGCCTTTACGTACTACGCTCAGGGTCGGGTCAGCTTCAACTTCGAAGAAGACTTCAGTCTCAACACCGGATGCTTTCAGCACGGAGGTGATCTGGTCTGCATAACCGTTGTTGAACAGGAAGCGGTCAGTCACAATCAACGCGCGTTTGTGACCATCAGTAATCACTTCATCCAGTGCAATTGGCAGTGAGCCACGACGGAAGTAGATAGATTTCGGAAGTTTGTGCCACAACATGTTTTCAGCTCGCTTAGCAACGGTTTTCTTGTTGATCAGGTGTTTCGGACCAACGTTTTCGGAGATGGAGTTACCACCCCAGGAACCACAACCCAGAGTCAGGGAAGGCGCGAGTTTAAAGTTGTACAGGTCACCGATACCACCCTGAGAAGCCGGGGTGTTAATCAGGATACGTGCGGTTTTCATCTTCTGGCCGAAGTGCGCAACGCGAGCTGGCTGGTTGTCCTGGTCGGTGTACAGGCAAGAGGTATGACCGATACCGCCCATCGCCACCAGTTTTTCAGCTTTATCAACAGCGTCTTCAAAGTTCTTCGCGCGGTACATCGCCAGCGTCGGAGACAGTTTTTCGTGAGCAAACGGCTCGCTTTCATCAACGTCAGTCACTTCACCAATCAGAATTTTGGTGGTGGCCGGAACGGTGAAGCCTGCCAGTTCAGCAATTTTGTAGGCCGGTTGACCGACGATTGCGGCGTTCAGTGCGCCATTTTTCAGGATGATGTCCTGAACGGCTTTCAGCTCTTTACCCTGCAGCAGGTAGCCGCCGTGGCTGGCGAAACGTTCGCGAACAGCATCATAGACCGAGTCGACAACGACAACTGACTGCTCAGACGCACAGATAACGCCGTTATCAAAGGTTTTAGACATCAGTACGGAAGCGACCGCACGTTTGACGTCAGCCGTTTCATCAATAACAACCGGCGTGTTACCTGCACCTACGCCGATAGCCGGTTTACCGGAGCTATAAGCGGCTTTAACCATGCCTGGACCACCGGTCGCGAGGATCAGGTTAATGTCAGGGTGATGCATCAGCGCGTTAGACAGCTCAACAGAAGGCTGGTCAATCCAACCGATCAGATCTTTCGGCGCGCCTGCGGCGATAGCCGCCTGCAGAACGATATCTGCTGCTTTGTTGGTGGCATCTTTCGCACGCGGATGTGGAGAGAAGATAATTGCGTTACGCGTTTTCAGGCTGATCAGGGATTTAAAGATTGCTGTGGACGTCGGGTTAGTCGTCGGAACGATACCGCAGATAATACCGATGGGTTCGGCGATGGTGATAGTCCCGAAGGTGTCGTCTTCAGAGAGAACACCGCAGGTCTTTTCATCTTTATATGCGTTATAGATATATTCGGAAGCGAAGTGGTTTTTGATAACCTTGTCTTCGACAATGCCCATGCCGGATTCGGCTACGGCCATTTTGGCGAGAGGGATTCGAGCATCTGCGGCGGCCAAGGCGGCAGCACGGAAGATCTTGTCAACTTGTTCTTGAGTGAAACTGGCATATTCACGCTGGGCTTTTTTTACGCGCTCGACGAGTGCGTTAAGTTCAGCGACATTAGTAACAGCCATAATGCTCTCCTGATAATGTTAAACTTTTTTAGTAAATCAGTAGCTCGATTCGACAGTATAGACAGGCTGTTAACAGCTTGCATCTAAATGTTAAGGTGCCGTTTTCTGGCGCCGCTGGCTGCGTTGATTTACTAAAGAAGCTCGATCTTTTAATGCTCAGAGACCGCTATGCTGCACTCTTTTGGTGTCAACAAGGTTACTCACTTCTGAGTACAATTTACGTGATTTAGATCAAGTTTGCTTCAAGCTGACACCTTTCAGCAGGCTGTTTTTTGACCGGTCAAATCAAGTGTAATAATAGGTATGCAAACTTAGTGAATAAGTAACGGCGGTAAACAAATATATAACATGCCATTCTGGCGTCGTTATAGGTATATTTGTGATGAATTATGCTGCTAAAAAGCGTATCTTCTGCGCGAATATTTTATGTGGTTAACTGTCAACAGCCATTTTTAATGATGCTGCGGAGCGCACTGTGACTCTACCGTTGTTTGATTTTTCAACTTACTTCAAGTTTTTCATCGGGCTATTTGCGCTGGTTAACCCGGTTGGCATCATCCCGGTCTTCATTAGTATGACCAGTTACCAGACGGCCGCGATCCGCAATAAGACCAACCTGACGGCGAATCTTTCGGTGGCCATTATTCTGCTGACGTCGCTCTTTCTCGGTGACTCGATTTTGCAAATTTTCGGCATCTCTATTGATTCATTCCGCATTGCCGGCGGGATCCTGGTCGTGACGATTGCGATGTCGATGATAAGCGGCAAGCTCGGCGAGGATAAACAAAATAAGCAGGAAAAATCAGAAACCGCGATTCGGGAAAGTATCGGCGTCGTGCCGCTGGCGCTGCCGTTGATGGCAGGGCCGGGCGCAATCAGCTCGACTATCGTCTGGGGAACGCGCTACCACACGGTAACCTACCTTTTGGGGTTCTCGATTGCGATTGCCCTGTTTGCCTTATGCTGCTGGGGGATTTTCCGCATGGCGCCGTGGCTGGTGCGCTTGTTAGGCCAGACCGGTATCAACGTCATCACGCGTATTATGGGGCTGTTGCTGATGGCGCTGGGGATTGAGTTTATCGTCACCGGTATCAAAGCGCTGTTTCCTGGTCTGGTTAATTAAACGAGCCCGGGCGATGCGGAGCCGGGCGCTCCGCTTTGCTTTATTAGCAAAAGTTATCAATGAAACAGATATGGCCGTGCACGATAGCTTTCTGTGATATTAATAAATACTGTTATTTATCATTATCTTAACTAACTTTCTGTTCATTTCCTCTCCTTTTCTTACACCTTCACCACTGTTATTTTCTTCACATCATTCTCTGGTGCTTGCCGTCGCATAATTGAAATGATATTAGTAATTTCATAACCGGGGCAGATGAATGTGCTAAATAATAACCGATTGTTAAATTTTTGTACAAAAATGCATCTCCGCGTGGTTTGGCGGCATCCGCAACAGGTTGTTGAAATTATCTGTATGAAAAATAACATCTTTAATGATTTTTTCGCCAAAAGACAGGGCCAGATAACGGCGTAGAAAAAACCATAAAAGAGAATCCGGTAACATATTTGCAAATTGCATTGGCGGATGATACGACCTTTTGGTACTTTCCGCCGTGATCGCTAACTGAACAAATGCCCATAAATGAGAATCATTATTAAATAACTCGTTGTGGCTGAAACCGCCCCGCGACAGGGGATGAAAGAATCGACGTCAAGGTCGCCGTTTGAGCGGTCGTAATAAATTAAGTCGGTGATAGCAAGCAGTAAACTCTGACAGCAGCATAAACTCCTGCACTGTACAGAATCCCGTATGGGGAAAAGAACAGGCTGGTTAAATAACCAGTAATTATAATGAATGGAGTAACAACACAATGACCATCATCACCAAAAAAAGTCTGGTAGCCGCGGGGATTCTGTCCGCGCTAATTACCGCGAATGTTGCCATGGCAGCGGATGTACCTGCTGGGGTACAGCTGGCGGATAAACAATCGCTGGTACGTAATAATGGCGCGGAAGTGCAATCCCTCGACCCGCATAAAATTGAAGGCGTTCCGGAATCCAACATTAACCGCGATTTGTTTGAAGGGTTAGTGATTGGCGATATTCAAGGCCACCCGATCCCTGGGGTCGCAGAATCCTGGGATAATAAGGATTTTAAAGTCTGGACCTTCCATCTGCGTAAAGATGCGAAATGGTCTGATGGCACGCCGGTTACCGCGCAGGATTTCGTCTATAGCTGGCAGCGTCTGGCGGATCCGAAAACCGCTTCACCTTATGCAAGCTACCTGCAATATGGCCACTTGCTGAATGTGGATGACATTATCGCGGGCAAAAAACCGATCACCGATCTGGGCGTCAAAGCGATTGATGATAAAACCTTCGAAGTCACGCTGAGCGAACCGGTTCCTTATTTCTATAAACTCCTCGTGCACCCATCCGTTTCTCCGGTGCCGAAAGCCGCCATCGAAAAATATGGCGAGAAATGGACCCAGCCAGCTAATATCGTGACCAACGGTGCTTATAAGCTGAAAGACTGGGTTGTTAACGAACGTATTGTGCTTGAACGTAATCCGCAATACTGGGATAACGCAAAAACCGTCATTAATCAGGTCACCTACCTGCCGATCTCTTCCGAAGTGACCGATGTTAACCGCTACCGCAGCGGTGAAATCGACATGACCTATAACAACATGCCGATTGAACTGTTCCAGAAACTGAAAAAAGAGATCCCGCAAGAAGTACACGTTGACCCGTATCTCTGCACCTATTACTACGAAATTAATAACCAGAAAGCACCGTTTACCGATGTGCGCGTCCGTACCGCGCTGAAAATGGCGCTGGATCGCGATATTATCGTGAATAAAGTGAAGAATCAGGGCGACCTGCCGGCCTATAGCTATACGCCGCCGTATACCGATGGCATGAAGGTTGTCAAACCAGAATGGTTTACCTGGTCTCAGGACAAGCGTAACGAAGAGGCGAAAAAACTGCTGGCCGAAGCCGGATATACCGCCGATAAGCCGCTGACCTTTAATTTACTGTATAACACTTCCGACCTGCATAAAAAACTGGCTATTGCCGTCGCCTCTATCTGGAAGAAAAACCTGGGCGCCAACGTCAAGCTGGAAAATCAGGAATGGAAAACCTTCCTCGATAATCGTCATCAGGGGACCTTCGACGTAGCGCGTGCTGGCTGGTGTGCGGATTACAACGAACCGACCTCATTCCTGAATACGATGCTGAGCGACAGCTCAAATAACACCTCTCATTATAAGAGCCCGGCTTTCGATAAAATTATCGCAGAAACATTACAAACTAATGATGACGCGAAGCGTGCAGACCTGTATGCGCAGGCGGAACAGCAGCTCGATAAAGATTCTGTGATCGTGCCGGTCTTCTATTACGTCAACGCCCGTCTGGTTAAACCGTGGGTGGGTGGCTATACCGGTAAAGACCCGTTAGATAATATCTACGTTAAAAATCTTTATATTATCAAACATTAATGGCAATACGTGGGGCAGGCGACGCTTGCCCCACCGTGTCTGAATTCATCGCACTCGATAGGCACAGGCCAGAAGGTACGGGCAATGTTAAAATTTATTTTTCGTCGCTGTCTGGAAGCGATTCCGACGCTATTTATTCTTATTACCATCTCTTTCTTCATGATGCGCCTTGCGCCGGGAAGTCCATTTACCGGTGAACGCACGTTGCCGCCGGAAGTGATGGCGAATATTGAAGCCAAATACCATTTAAACGACCCCATCATGACCCAGTACTTCAATTATCTGAAGCAGCTGGCGCACGGTGATTTCGGTCCCTCTTTTAAATATAAAGACTACTCGGTCAACGATCTGGTGGCGTCGAGCTTCCCGGTTTCCGCTAAATTAGGGCTTGCTGCTTTCCTGCTGGCGGTGGTTCTCGGCGTGACGGCAGGGGTTATTGCGGCCCTGAAGCAGAATACGAAATGGGATTATGCGGTCATGGGGGTGGCAATGACCGGCGTGGTGATACCCAGTTTCGTGGTTGCGCCGCTGCTGGTGATGATCTTCGCCATCACGCTGCACTGGTTGCCCGGCGGCGGCTGGAACGGCGGGGCGCTGAAATTTATGATTCTGCCGATGGTGGCCTTGTCGTTAGCCTATATCGCCAGTATCGCGCGTATTACCCGCGGCTCAATGATTGAGGTCCTGCATTCCAACTTTATCCGCACCGCGCGAGCGAAAGGGCTGCCGATGCGGCGCATTATTTTGCGCCATGCGCTGAAACCCGCTCTGTTGCCGGTTCTTTCTTATATGGGGCCCGCTTTCGTCGGGATCATCACCGGCTCGATGGTTATCGAAACGATCTACGGTCTTCCGGGTATTGGTCAGCTGTTTGTCAATGGCGCGCTTAACCGTGACTATTCGCTGGTGCTGAGCCTGACAATTCTGGTCGGTGCGCTGACTATTCTGTTTAACGCGATTGTTGACGTGCTGTATGCCGTTATCGATCCGAAGATTCGCTATTGAGGCTGGAGTTCGCCATGATGTTAAGTAAGAAAAGCAACGAGGCGTTGGAAAACTTCAGTGAAAAGCTGGAAGTCGAAGGACGTAGTTTGTGGCAGGATGCCCGCCGTCGCTTCATGCATAACCGTGCCGCCGTGGCCAGCCTGATTGTGCTGGTGATTATCGCGCTGTTTGTGACTATTGCGCCGATGGTGTCGCAGTTCTCCTACTTCGATACCGACTGGGGCATGATGTCCAGTGCGCCGGATACGACATCCAGCCACTACTTTGGTACCGACTCTTCCGGCCGCGACCTGCTGGTTCGCGTCGCTATCGGCGGGCGCATCTCGCTGATGGTCGGGGTGGCCGCGGCGCTGGTGGCGGTGGTTCTCGGTACGCTCTACGGCTCACTTTCCGGCTACCTGGGCGGCAAAGTCGATTCTGTGATGATGCGCCTGCTGGAGATCCTCAACTCCTTCCCGTTTATGTTCTTCGTTATCCTGCTCGTCACCTTCTTTGGCCAGAACATCCTGCTGATTTTCGTTGCCATCGGGATGGTCTCCTGGCTGGATATGGCGCGTATTGTTCGCGGCCAGACGCTGAGCCTGAAGCGCAAAGAGTTTATCGAAGCGGCGCAGGTCGGCGGTGTTTCAACATTCAGTATTGTGGTTCGTCATATCGTGCCTAACGTACTGGGTGTGGTGGTGGTGTACGCCTCGCTGCTGGTACCGAGCATGATCCTGTTTGAATCCTTCTTAAGCTTCCTTGGTCTGGGGACTCAGGAACCCCTGAGCAGCTGGGGGGCATTGCTCAGCGATGGCGCGAACTCTATGGAAGTGTCGCCGTGGCTGCTGCTGTTCCCGGCGGGTTTCCTGGTGGTGACGCTGTTCTGTTTTAACTTTATCGGCGATGGCCTGCGTGATGCCCTCGACCCGAAAGATCGCTAAGGAGCGCCGTCATGAACACAATTGAAACGGCAAAAGCGCCGCAGGCACAGCAACAATCTGGCCTGCTGCTGGATGTCAAAGATCTCCGCGTCACGTTCAAAACGCCGGATGGCGATGTCACGGCGGTGAACGACCTCAATTTTAACCTGCGGGCCGGGGAAACGCTGGGCATCGTTGGCGAATCGGGGTCCGGTAAGTCGCAGACCGCGTTTGCTTTAATGGGCCTGCTGGCCTCCAACGGTCAGATTGGCGGGTCGGCGCTGTTTAACGGCCGCCAGATTCTCAATCTGCCGGAGCGCGATCTGAATAAGCTTCGCGCCGAACAAATTTCAATGATATTCCAGGACCCGATGACCTCCCTGAACCCGTATATGCGGGTGGGTGAGCAGCTGATGGAAGTCCTGATGTTGCATAAAAGTCTGGGAAAAGCCGAAGCGTTTGAAGAGTCGGTGAAAATGCTGGATGCGGTAAAGATGCCGGAAGCGCGCAAGCGCATGAAAATGTATCCGCACGAGTTCTCCGGCGGGATGCGCCAGCGCGTGATGATTGCGATGGCGTTGCTGTGCCGGCCTAAACTGCTGATTGCCGATGAGCCGACCACCGCTCTGGATGTCACGGTCCAGGCGCAAATCATGACCCTGTTGAACGAGCTTAAGCGCGAGTTCAATACGGCGATCATTATGATTACCCACGATCTCGGCGTTGTCGCCGGGATCTGCGACAAAGTGCTGGTGATGTATGCCGGGCGAACCATGGAATACGGCATGGCGCGGGATGTCTTTTATCATCCTTCGCATCCGTACTCTATCGGCTTGCTGAATGCGGTTCCGCGTCTGGACGCCGAGGGCGAGTCGCTGTTGACCATTCCGGGCAACCCGCCAAACTTGCTGCGCCTGCCGAAAGGTTGCCCGTTCCAGCCGCGTTGCCCGCACGCAATGGAGATTTGTTATAGCGCTCCACCTCTGGAGGAGTTTGCACCGGGCCGCCTGCGCGCCTGCTTTCAACCAGTCGGGGATCTGCTATGAACGCCGTTACGGAACAAAGAAAAGTCCTGCTCGAAATTGCCGATCTGAAGGTCCACTTTGATATTAAGGATGGCAGGCAATGGTTCTGGCAGCCGGCCAAAACGCTGAAAGCGGTGGATGGCGTCACGCTGCGTCTCTACGAGGGCGAAACGCTGGGGGTGGTCGGGGAATCCGGCTGCGGTAAATCGACCTTTGCCCGGGCGATTATTGGTCTGGTGAAGGCGACCGACGGTAAAGTCGCCTGGCTTGGCAAAGATCTGCTGGGCATGAAGCAGGAAGAGTGGCGCGATGTTCGCAGCGATATCCAGATGATCTTCCAGGATCCGCTGGCTTCGCTGAACCCACGTATGACGATCGGTGAAATTATTGCCGAGCCGCTGCGCACCTATCATCCAAAAATGTCGCGTCAGGAAGTGCGTGACCGCGTGAAAGCGATGATGATGAAAGTGGGTCTGTTGCCGAACCTGATTAACCGCTATCCGCACGAGTTTTCCGGCGGGCAGTGTCAGCGTATCGGTATCGCTCGTGCGCTGATCCTTGAGCCGAAGCTGATTATCTGCGATGAGCCGGTCTCGGCGCTGGACGTCTCGATTCAAGCGCAGGTTGTTAACCTGCTGCAGCAGCTGCAGCGAGAAATGGGCCTGTCGCTGATCTTTATCGCCCACGATCTGGCGGTGGTGAAGCATATTTCCGATCGCGTTCTGGTGATGTATCTGGGCCATGCGGTAGAGCTGGGCACGTATAATGAGGTGTACCACAATCCGCTGCACCCCTATACCAAAGCGCTGATGTCCGCGGTGCCGATTCCAGACCCGGATCTGGAAAAGAACAAAACCATACAGCTGCTGGAAGGGGAGCTGCCGTCGCCGATAAACCCGCCGTCGGGGTGTGTTTTCCGTACGCGTTGCCCCATCGCCGGGCCAGAATGCGCGAAAACGCGGCCGGTGCTGGAGGGGAGTTTCCGACATGCGGTTTCCTGCCTGAAGGTAGACCCGTTATAATCTCTGGGGCTGACGCAGGTCAGCCCTTTTTTTGCGAGGTTAAACGTGGTTGTTAATTTTCACGCCGCTCGCCAGCGGCTGTATCATCTGCTCTTCGATCAAACCCGTCTTTCCGGACGACGATTTGAAGGTCTGTGCGGTCTTTTTGCGCTGTTGAGCGTGCTGGTGATTTTTATTGAGTCCGGTCTGGGCACGCAATATCACCTGACGTTTGATGAGTGGCATATTTTTGTCTGGCTGGAGCTGTTTGTCACCGTTGTTTTTACCCTCGAGTATTTCCTGCGTATTATCAGCTGGCCAAAACCCTTCAGCTATATTTTCAGCTTTTGGGGGGTGATCGATTTAGCCACTATCCTGCCGATGTATGTGATGTGGATGTGGCCGGAAATGGGCCTCAATTATGTCTTTGCGTGGCGGGCGATGCGGGCGATTCGCTGCTTGCGTATTCTTAAGCTGCTGCGTTTTATGCCGTCATTGAATATTTTCTGGGCGGCTATCGTCAGCGCCCGCCATCAGCTGATCCTCTTTTATTCCTTTATTGCCATCGTGATGGTTATCTTTGGATCGCTGATGTACCTGATTGAGGGGCCGCAATACGGGTTTACCACCTTAAATGCATCGGTCTATTGGGCAATTGTGACCATTACGACGGTAGGGTATGGCGATATTACGCCGCATACGCCGATCGGCAGAATTCTGGCCTCGATTCTGATCTTAATCGGCTATTCCATTATCGCCATTCCGACAGGGCTTATCACCACGCATATGACCAGCGCATGGCAACATCGCCGTGCACGCGCGTGTTCAAACTGTCAGCACGCCGCGCATGATGAAAATGCGCGTTTCTGCAACGCCTGCGGGAGTGAACTGCCGAAATAGTCATCGTCGCGGAGAAAAATAAAACGGCAGGCGGTGTGGCGACCGTCTGCCGTTTTTTATTGCTTCAGTGAGGGCGTTGTTTATTCACGCCACAGAATATGGCACAGCTTGTGGTCCTTTTCGCGGCACAGCAGAACGCGCGCGAAGATATCGTTAATTTCACCGCCATCGGTATCGGCAAGACCAATCACGACTTCGGCGAAAAAGTCCGGGTTAAGGTCGTAATCGACATGCTCTTCCCAGTCCGGCGCGGGGTCGAACAGCTCGGCGCCGCCGCGTTCTTCAAACTGCAGGTTAAACAGAATGACATCCGCCGGATCGAGGTTGTCGACAGCCAGCTCCAGGAAGATGTCATAAGCTTGTTCAAGCGTCTCGTCTTCGGTCAGGCGATTGTTTAAATCCATATCCATGATTGCTACCCATTCAACATCTGATTGGCACGTTTTACAGCAACGGACTGAAGAAGTAAAACAGTCGCTCGGTGATCCGCTGCCAGAGCGGTCGTTTTAACCACTGCCGGGCGTCCAGCAGGCGCGAACGAGAAATATAATCGTCCTGAACGGCGGCCAGATCGCCGCCGAATCCGACGTCGTCAATGACCAGCGTGATTTCGAAATTAAGCCACAGACTGCGCATATCGAGATTCACGGTACCGACCAGGCTGAGCTCGCCGTCGACCAGAACGCTTTTGGTATGCAGCAGGCCGCCTTCAAACTGATAAATTTTAACTCCGGCCGCCAGCAGCTCGGTGAAGAAGGCCCGGCTGGCCCAGCCAACCAGCAGCGAATCATTCTTACGCGGCAGGATAATGCTGACGTCGACCCCGCGTTGCGCCGCGGTACAGATCGCATGCAGCAGATCGTCGCTGGGCACGAAGTAAGGGGTGGTCATTATCAGATATTCTTTGGCGGAATAGGCAGCGGTGAGTAGCGCCTGATGAATCAGGTCTTCCGGGAAACCGGGGCCAGAGGCAATGGTATGAATCGTGTGCCCGCTGGCTTCTTCAAAGGGCATAATATTGAGATCCGGCGGCGGCGGTAAAATACGCTTGCCGGTTTCAATCTCCCAGTCGCAGGAGTAGACGATGCCCATTGCCGTGGCGACCGGGCCTTCCATACGCGCCATCAGGTCAATCCACTGACCGACGCCAGAATCCTGTTTAAAGAAGCGCGGGTCGACCATGTTCATACTGCCGGTATAGGCAATATAGTTATCAATCATCACCATTTTGCGGTGCTGGCGTAAATCCATGCGGCGCAGAAAAACACGCATCAGGTTAACCTTCAGCGCTTCAACAACCTCGATACCGGCGTTACGCATCATGGCGGCCCACGGGCTGCGGAAAAAGGCGACGCTGCCGGCGGAATCGAGCATCAGCCGGCAGTGGACGCCGCGCCGTGCCGCGGCCATCAGCGATTCCGCGACCTTATCGGCCATGCCGCCGGGTTGCCAGATGTAGAACACCATCTCTATATTGTGCCGCGCCAGCTGGATATCGCGCATCAGCGCCTGCATCACGTCATCAGACTCGGTCAGGAGCTGCAGCTGATTGCCCTTTACACCGGCGATCCCCTGACGGCGTTCGCAGAGCTTAAACAGCGATGCGGCGACCGGGCTGTTATCCTCGGCAAAAATATGTTTGCAGGCTTTGAGATCGTTAAGCCATTTGGCGGTTGAGGGCCACATCGCCCGGGCCCGCTCCGCACGACGTTTGCCCAGATGCAGTTCGCCAAATGAGAGATAGGCAATAATACCGACCAGCGGAAGAATGTAGATAATCAGCAACCACGCCATTGCTGAAGGTACGGCGCGCCGTTTCATCAGAATACGTAACGTTACACCGGCGATGAGTAACCAGTAACCGAGGATGACCAGCCAGTTCACCACCGTGTAAAAGGTTGTCATAGATGAAAAATCCTTTTGAATAACTCTATGTCATGAGTTTACGCATCAACATCCATCTGGCAAATAAAAACGCAGCGAAAGCGTTGGTTAGCCAGATTCATGGGTCTATAATGTGGTCTGTTTTTCACTTGTAGAGTAGTAGCAATGAAGCGTAGTAGAACGGAAGTAGGGCGCTGGCGCATGCTAAGACAGGTGAGTCGCCGCAAGTCCCGCTGGCTGGAAGCCCAATCGCGCCGCAACATGCGCATCCTCTCCATCAGGAAGGAACTGGTGAAACGACAACGTAGTTCCCTGCTGTTTGTCCTCACTGAGTACTGATCTAAAAGGCACCTTTTACGGTGCCTCTGTTGTTTTGCTGCCGGACGGTCGCAAAACACCGCCCGCAGTGTAGAAGAATTGCTGACCAAAACGAAGCGTTACCTTCATCCCTGGCCCTGTCTTCCATCATCACTTGCTCTACCCCGGTTACGTTGCAGGGACCTCAGGACCAGGCGATGGGTGGCGGGTTTAACGGCCCGCTTCAGGAGCCTGGGTGAGGGCGGTGGTTAATCGGCCAACAGCAGAAAAAATCAAGCGATTATTCAACGCTGAAAACCTGTTATCAGGGCAGATTGTCATCAGTTAAAAAATCCCCCGCAGATACGCCATGGGAAAAATGGCCAGGTTCAGGATTCATGCCATCACCCATACGCGCAACCCGATATTGCGCTGATTCAAACCACCTTACAAAAAAACACATAATTTAACCACGATGCTTCCTGTTAAATCATATAGTTAAGATGTACTTTCGTTGATTCGCTGGATATCATAATGAAATTAAAAGGTTTGTTATTTGCCGGGGTCATCCTGATTTCAATGACTGAGGTAACTTATGCCTCTGACTGCGAACCTAACAATATGGGAGGCCAGGTCTGCGTTAATGATGACGGGACAACATCTGACAGCATCCCAAATGAGATTAATGGGTTGGATACCTATTCCAGCGATGGACAATGGTCAAGCACGACACCGGATGGTGCTGGCACGAATGAAGCCATTGATGGCTCAACATTGTCACCCCAGGATGAGACAATCAGCTCCTCATCCGGGCAATCAGATAGCGCGCTGATCGGCAAAGACTGGAATTCCGCATCAAACATTCAGTCAGATGGCGCGGCTACCTCCAGCGCAGCTCTGGCTAATTCCCGGTGAATATCCGCAGTTGCGTCCGGGGATGCGCTGTCGCTCCGGACGCCGGGTCGGCCAGGGCCGCAGGCCGCCGCAAAAGAGCCGGTTGCAGATGCGATCGGAGCAGGGGAAGACGATTGACAAATAGTCCCCGGCGCAATGCGACGATAAAACCCCTGGCAGAGGGACTCCGGGGAAATCGTTCATGGCAATGTTGCTGTGTCCATAACAAAATAATTTGTAGTAAAGGATAGATAACTGCAGGTGGGGCTGTACTGGTCGTATGTTATGCTGTTTTTTTATCACTCCTACCAAAATTGGTAAATTAACAGAGTTTAATGTTGTACGGCTTTGATTTCCTGGCAACTAACACTACGAAAAGAGGTTTTTGTTTGATAAGCACAGGTATAAGAAAGTATAAAATAAACACCGATACCAAATCTGATTATCAGTATGTTTATTATTCATTGATATGAGACCTTGTAAATTGCACGTTCATATTATAATTTTAAAATCGTTATGCAAGTTTTCACCTTAGAATTTAGAGGGTTAACTGGATGGCCGACGCTAAGTAATTCATAATGGATACACCATGTTAAAAAACTTTCCTGATGAAAAATACATTTCTGACAGAAATGCATCCTTTATTAAACGAGTGTATCTTCTGCGTCAGGCAGGGGTCATACTTTGTTTCATTCCTATATATTCAGTGCTTGAAGAACAATCACATCATAAAATAACAATTGCCTTGCTGATTCTGAATGCGCTGACCTGGCCATCCATTGCTTACATTGCCAGTATTATGTCGAAGGACATGCTCAATACTGAAAAAAAGAACATGATACTTGATTCGTGTTGGGCTGGTATGTGGATTGCAGTAATGCAAGTGAGTCCGATTCCATCAATATTCATTGTCTCAATTCAAATAGCAGATCGTTATGCCGCGGGTGGCTGGAGGATTTTAAAACCAGCGTTATTATGTATGCTCCTCAGTTTTACACTAATATGGTTGTTGAATGATTTTAATTATACGACTGAATTTAGCACGAGGACGGTATGGTTCTCTTTGCCGCTGGTTACATGTTATCCCATACTCTTGAGTGTTGTTTCGAGACGGCTATCTATAAAATTGAGAAAAAGGAGAGAGTTACTGGAAAAACAAGCGCTTATGGATCCAGGATTAGACCTTCCCAATCGTCGGTTTTTTGAGCAAAAAATGGAAGGGGCTTTCAGGGCGACGCGAAAAAAACGCATATTGTCATATCTTCTTCTCATTGATGTGGATAATTTTAAATACATCAACGATACCTACGGTCATGAAGTAGGTGATGCAGTATTATCTCGCATATCAACAATACTAAGAGAGTGTGCAGGTGCGCAGGATATTCCTGCAAGATTTGGTGGGGATGAGTTAGCGGTTATTGTTAACAACAGTAATGATCAGCTTGTTTTAGCGATGGTTCATGCAATTCAGGAACGAATCGAGGTCCTTTCCTTACCTTCTCATAAAGATATTTCTTGTACTGTCAGTATCGGTATTTCATGTGCTAAAAACAAAACGTCAATTATTAGCTGGATTAAGGAAGCGGATGAAATGCTTTATGAGGTTAAGCGTAATGGCAAAAATGGATTTTGCATGAAAAGTAATAAAAAATAATGTAATTAGCCATCTCTTAACTAGATAAAATATAAACATTAAGGATTATTAATGAGCAAAACTGGTAACAGCCATGCCTTTTTCTAAAGAACACTGATACAAACAGCGAATGTTGTCAGGAATTTGCCGGTCAACTGGTTGGTTGTAACCAGTTGATTTCATTATCCATGATAATGAAATCGTGTTTCTCTTATTGCCATAAAACCCCATCAATTCAAATGACCGATCGATTATTGCATTGTGATAGTTTTCACCAATCGTTCAATCTTTATCGATCATTTTAAACTATTTCTCTTTTATTTTTATTTGTGACAGGATTAGGATTATTCCTAGTTCCGGTGTTTTTTAATGATAAAGAACAAGATGGAAATAGAATCCTATAGCTTTGTTTTAGAGCCATCTTACAAAAAAGATGGTTCTGTTCACTCTTGGGAAATTCTAACGAAGAAAGTAAATAAAAAGAATTTCAATGATGATCTGCCTAATGAAAAGGTTTTTTGTTTCAGTTCATTAAACGAAAAGGAAATAATTGATGTATTTAATAAGCAGTTATTGACAATTGCTGAAATCGACCCTTTGTTCTTAAATGACAGGCCGGTATCATTGAATGTTGATAGCCTTATCAGTGATTATATATTAAACGACAGATATGTAAGTGATTACATAAAAAAGCAAAAAAATATTACTGTCGAGATCCACGAGGATTTTCACGAGTTTAAGCACCCGAGCTGTATGGCTGAGTTAACGCAACTGTCCACATTGTGTCCAGTATGGTTGGATGATTTTGGCCGAGGACTGACAAGCATAAAGGTTATTGAATCATTTGAATTTGAATGTATAAAAATAGACAAGGATTACTTTTGGGAGATTCAAAACGATAATGATTTTACAGCGATATTAGGGAAAATAAAATCGTATTGTGACTTTGTCATCGTTGAGGGAGTTGAAACAATAGAGCAAAAAAATAAGGTTTTTTCTGTTATTGATAGTGCTTGCCAGGGACGGTTATGGAAAGGTGATTACTACTACATTGAGTGTTAATAAAAATCATGAAAAGTGAAAATAAATGCCCATTTTGCGGCGCTAATTTAATTACTGAAGACCATTGCCATAGTTGCAACGCATTCCAGATTAAAGGGTATGTTTCAAGAGAAGCGCGTAGAAGAATTAAGCTGATATCTGCCTGCGTGTCCTTGATAATCGGGCTGGTTGCAGCTTTCATCGCATTTCTGGCATCTGTTGATATTGGCGTATATATTTTAATACTTGTTTTTTCTGTTGTTTTTTTGTTCGCGCTTAATCGACTTCTGTTTACAAAAGAAGTAAAAAAAGGGAAGGTGGTCTGGAAGCGAGCGATGGTTGCATGGTAGGAAGCACATTAAAATAGTGACAACAAGATTATAATATCGATACCTATTCAGTGCTATCGACTATTTGAACTAACGCTCTGGATTTTCGATGTTTTGGTCATTGAACAATAACTATAAGACCGTGCAAAATTTTTTGCGCGGCTTGTGACTGGGCAACGCGTCGGCACAGGGCCACCTGTGGTCTGCAAGTGAAAGTCAGGGCATAGATAAAGGATTTTTAGACCCTGCGACCGCGATAAAATCGACTTAACTACGGCCTGATAGAGAGTTGATAACGCCATGCTATTGATACACACGGCGTTATACAGGGCTTTAAAATACCTTCTTATAAGGCTTCACGGAGACGTTCTGGTAAACGCCAGCCGCGATGTAAGGGTCATCATTTGCCCATGCTTTTGCGACTTCCAGCGATTCGAATTCCGCAATGACCGTTGAACCAGTAAACCCGGCGGCGCCAGGTTCATTACTGTCGACGGCAGGCATTGGACCGGCGGTCAACAGGCGACCTTCATCTTGTAATAGCTGCAAACGTGCCAGGTGGGCGGGACGTACCGACAAGCGCTTTTCCAGAGAATCGGCAATGTCTTCAGCGTAGATAACGTAAAGCACGGCAAGGCTCCTTATCAATAAACAGGCGAATCACGTTAAGTGAATCCGCCGTTGACTGCAATGCAAAGATGCGCGCTGGCTTAAAATGCCGTGTTTCAGGATTTTTTCCGACAAAAAGGGGCAAATTTTGACGCAAGATAACAAGGCTTATTGAATATGATTGCTATTTGCATTTAAAATCGAGGCATCATTTTTCAACAGAAACGACTATGAGCGCAATGACCCTTGAATATAGGCTATTCGGGTTTTAGGTTATCTGGCGTTCATTTGACTTGCAAGCCTCCTTTAAGTCCCTTCTCATCTCACATTGCCAATTGATTGCCATGCTGGTTTTATGTACAGTGAATCGTGATAAAGCAAGTAGCATTCAGGAGATTACATATGTCCTCTTATGATTCGCGGGTTCAGTTGACGTCAAAAAGCAGCGTTATCTATAAGTTTCTGGTTCATGCGGATAGCCCGCAGGGGGCAAGAGTCAAAGTCCAAAATCATCTGAGAAAGCTGGGAGATTTTGATTTCAGTGAAATTTGCATTTCGTCTATGGAGGTGAGGGGGGATGTCTTGCTTCTAAACCCTGACGGTACAAAGTGCCTGATTATTTAAGGTACAAGCTATCATCGAAATGTATGTTTTTTGAGCAAATGGACTATAGCGATGTGATGTCGCTGCTTATCACTACACCCTGCAATACCGTAACGCTTAACCAATTCATAGCCGACCTTATCCAGCCTTTTCAGTAGCTGTTCAGGTAGCGATAAGACCAAATTAAAGGCTACGGGGGTAATCACCTCTTGCTTATCATTTTGTTTCAGTGGGTTGAATGCGTAAAGGTTCATTGTTCAGTCTCCACGTTTCGTAGCATTTCACCAATTGCCAGTATTAGACGCTGTTCTTCTGACTTAATCCCGCTACCGATTCGGCTTGCCAGCCTTTCCAGTTTCCCCAAATAAAAAGGGTGAAGGTTGAGAGCTATGTTTGCTCGTACTTTCTGACCATATTCATTGAAGAGTTGATTCATTTAGCCCTCCCATCGACTGAGCAACTTCAGCCGCTTCTGAGGCTGCTGTTATGGCTTTGTTTCGTTTTGTCTGTGCTTCAAGGATTCGTACAGTTGCATCACGCTGCAAGCGGGTGACCTTTGAAGAAGCTGCTTTCAGAATCCCGTCACAGAATGCTTTATGCTGGTTGCTCATGGCGCTGGTGGCCTTAACGTAATCAGCGGGATTAATACCTATAGCTTCACAGAAAGGCTGTACAGCGTCGATAGCAGTCACCGTATGGCGTTGCATTAACTGAGCCTGTAAAGCAGCAATCTGAGCCTTGTAAGCGGCTTCAGTGACTTTGTTAGTCATTACCCACCTCATCAGCGACAATCACAGATAGATACGATTCAAGCGGTTTAATTCCCGATAACGCTTCTTCAGCCTGTTTCACCAATACGTTGTGGGCATGGATAGCCCTATTTATCTTATTCGCTTTCTCAGTGATTCCTGCATCAACAAATTTCTCAGCAGCTTTCTTACATGCATTTTCAATCTCAGCAAGCGGGTTATGTTTTGGTGACTGCTGTAATGGTACAAACTTGATAAATCCAGCGCCCATCTCATACACAACGTAATTCTCATTCATCATGTTCTGAATAATGGTCTGCACCATCGCTGGGTGTGTAATCTGTCGGATTCTGAATCCATAATCTTCGACTGGCTGAGACATTAGTTGCTTAGCCTTGATAGCAATAAGAGTATCTTTGTTCAGGCTGTCTGCGTTGTAAATATCCTTTGCATCTTCTATGTTTTCCAGTGCGGCTTTAATTTTGGGGAT
The DNA here is from genome assembly GCF_009825425.1 of Klebsiella sp. Lac1. Lineage (NCBI taxonomy): Bacteria > Pseudomonadati > Pseudomonadota > Gammaproteobacteria > Enterobacterales > Enterobacteriaceae > Klebsiella > Klebsiella sp. Lac1. Next base: position 2,152,203 of record NZ_VJZJ01000001.1, on the reverse strand, counting down.
GAAATGTGATTCGATTTCAATTCGTTTCTGTGTAGGACTATTCATTATTAACGCTCTCGTGAAATTCAGATACAAAAATACACCACACAGGCCGTCTTTTACGTAACCCGTGTAGTGTCATCTGGAATGTGTAAGGGGGTTGGCTAACCTGTCCCCGAGGAAGGGATGCCACAGGAAAGCCATTAATTTGTTAGGAAATCAATCCAATATACAAATGTTAACATGTTGTTAAGTTCTGTCAAGGGGTTTCAGTTTCTGACAGATAGCCTTAATGATTTCGTACCGTCTGGCTTTAGTCATCATACGAGGCGGGGTGTAATCAGAGGGAGGTGTAATTCCTGTTAATTCGGAAAGGCTCTTATATTGCATGTAGAACCGATGTGTCTTTTCAGCTACAACGATAAAGTATTTCTTTTTCATTCATATTAATAACCCTTAAACAGGAAAGGTCACCCCCCATAATAAAACCTGAGAAAGTGACCTTCCAGCTATTCTCATCTATCTAAGACCCTGTTGACCGATTTTGATAAATGAGTATTACTGTATTATCATCATACGGAACTGTGTTTTTGTCCAGTGGTATTTTGTTATTACAGAAATTGATGAATGGTTATTATTGGCGGGATGGCGTGATGGCGGAAATGCATATTTAGCACTTTTTGTTAAGAAAAATTGATGAAAATATGATATAAATAGAGTTATCTGTTAAGTTAACTGATTGAGTCTTTTTGTTTCACTTCAATAAACATGGCTAACGCAAAAAGCCATGAAAATTTGATTGATTCACTTACAAAGAATATCAATAACACTTAACAGAAAGTTAAATTCCCGAATCACCAATCAAGGAAATTATCCTTTCAACTTTCGCATGGCTTCGCGTTGTCATGCTTCTTGCTTTCGCCTTGTAATCTATTCAGATAGCCTATCAGAATCCCTCAGCGAGTGCTAAACCAGCTCAGATTGCAATTGCATCAAACCATCATCTTTGATAGAATAATCAGTCTATTAGGAGATGAATGTGAAACATCGGAAACGATGTGGTAATTCTGCTGTAACGGCTCATTTAGTTGAGTTTGTAACAGATTCCAGTAAGCCCACCCGATTAGCAATCATCAAATAACAGACCGATGAACGGTGAAGGATTCACACCCCAAATGTGACCAACCTACAGCTATCACTTATTATCGGTTCCAATCGCTGCCTACACCCTGAAACAGCAGCACATAACGCTTACACGGCAAGGGTTTTTCTTTCACTGGTGATTTCTGCTAGTGGACTTGATTAACTTTTGAACATGGACAAACAGTGTTATGAGCGTTCTACCTTTCGATTTACCTGATAAGGCTATTCAGCCAACTAATCAATTCATCTTTCTGGCTGGTACAGAAGACTTCACCATCCGAAAAACTGCTGCGGCAAAGATTGCCAGAGCACGCGGTCAGCGTTTCTTTGTTCACATGTGCAAGAGACATGGTGCTAGTGAGCATTACTCAAGCTGCATGGCTTGTGTTGAATGCCAGAAACAATGGTACAGGGATAACGGTAAGCATAAGCCGGATCCAGACATCAAACCTTTTGGCTCTGCCTATACAATTGCAGCGGTATTTTTCAAAGGTATTAGGCTGTGAGTAGATGATACATCCCTCCCTGCGAAAACAAAGAGGGAGGGCAAGATTACTTAATCACAACTTTAACTTCTTTTTCCTGCCAGCTTGATTTGTTAAATGACTGACCGTAAATGAGTTTTAGTGTGCTTTCCCCTTTCTTTTCACCAATGAAGTGAAGCACTTCTTCACCACCGCACCCTACAGCACCTTTCGGACAGTCTTTTGACTGCTCATATCCTCCAGAAACGAAAATCAATCCATCAGGAAGGTCTTTAATCATCCAGCCGTAACCCGTAGTCGGATTGGACTCAAGGGATAGTTTGATATCTTTCCCGACTTCACCTGTTACAGTAGTGGTTTCATTTGCAGCATTGGCTGTTATAGCAGCAGACATCATAACTCCGAAAACAACAGCTTTAACTTTGTTCATGTTACTCTTCCTTTTCACATATAAATCGACCAAAAAACCAGTGATACAACAATATCTGTTTTTCCATCTGCATGATTGAATCATGGCAGACTATGAATCCATCTCGAATGGCATTAATCTTATTTTTCCCAAAATTGGGTAAGGTCGTTTGATAGTCCAATATTTATACACTATGGAACATATCTATGAGGGTCTGGAAGATTTGATGAGCAGATGAATACCTGCTTAGAAGGCGAACCTGAGAAAGTAGCGGTTAACAAGCACTTTTTTGACATATTTGCAATGAAATCAATCAGAAAGCCCCGCTAAGATGCAGGGCGTGACTCCAAATTAAGCTAATTCTTTGAGACTCTTACTCACCCTTGCAACAGTCGCACGTGAACAGTTCACCGTGTCCATGATGTCACTGTACGACATACCAGCCAGTAGCAGTTTGGCTATCTTCTCATTTCGTTCCGTGTCTTCTGGACGCCCCTTAAACTTACCTTCAGCCTTGGCCTTTACAATCCCCTGTGCCTGACGACGCTTACGGTCTGTATAGTCTTTACGGGCGATTGCAGCCAGCATATCGAGCATCATTGAATTAAGCGCCTCAAACATACGCCCTGTGAACTCGTCGCCAGTGTTTAACAACATGTGCGAGGTTGGCAAGTCTAACGCTACAACGCGAATCCCTTTACTGCTGATGGTCTGCCGTAATGCCTGCCAGTCGTCAGCGTTTAAGCGGCTCAGGCGGTCTACCTGCTCCACTAAAAGAACATCACCCTTCTGTGCAATCTCAAGCAGTCTGAACAACTCAGGACGTTGTAGAGATGCACCTGATTCATTCTCTGTGAAGTAGCTTGAAATGGTCATACCGTTGGCTGTAGCGAATTCGTCCAACTGACCTTTGGCGCGTGTTGCGTCTTGCTGAGTGGTGGAAGCTCTGAGGTAAGCGTAGACACGTGAAGTCATGATAGTGAACCGTAGCAGTCTGTTTAAGATGGTTCAATTATATCAGTCTGTTTTGTGTGGTTCAATAAATCATTTTTTGGGTGAACTGGTTCAGTAAACCGGTGCCTCTTGAGGTATACCTAAAGTGAACCAGCATAAGGGGAGAAGTCAAAAGGGGGTTAGCAGGGAGGTGATGGTAACGAAGTTAGCCCCCCTGTATGAATCGTTACTTTTGACTCAATCCCTTTCTTACACCGCAAATGAAATCACCAACTTCTGCACCAACGCTACGACCAGAGGAAACATAATCGACTTTAGTAATGAACTTACCATCTAAATCGAAATAGTTCAGTTTCCCATATCCATTATCACAGTCGCTGTTCTTTACTGAAACTTTGTAATATTCGACGGTTTTATGCTCAGTGTCTTCATATTGAACCAACAAAGAAGAAGAGCCATCAATGTTACGAAATGAATCCCCCTTTGCTGACATTCTAACATTCTGGCCTGTTGCCATAGGAAACCATTGTTGTGAATCAGCCGCAAATGCAGATTGCGACACCAGAACAAGTACTGACAAGCCCACCAATGAGATTTTCTTAACCATCAACATCATTCCACTTATAAGAATTTTCTTGATTTTAGCCATGCTTTCAGCAACGTTCAATGATGCATCATATGAGCTGCTATTTATCAGGGGTTAGATAGTCTGATTCCCTCTGTACCCCGTGGTGAAACAGTAAAACGCCCTCAACCGTTGGTATCACTGGGCTGATGGTGAAAATTCAGATGTCTTGATACACTGATAAACCCTGTTAATAAAGTGATTGCTTATGCATTTTTCGCAGTATTGTCAGGGTTTTGGTGTTTATTTATGCACATTTCAAAAATGAAAACGTAAAGCCGTCAGGTCATAGCGTAAAATCTCTTGCTAAGAACGTTTTGTAACCTGCTTACCAGACTTCCTGAACTCTTCATCAGATGTAATGACGCTGAACATGTCGATGTCTGTAGGTGACGGGGATGATACAACTTGCTTCATTAAATCCTGTGATAACACAGGAGATAAGTCTCTTGATTTTCCAATTACAGTACCGTTTCGAAGCGTGATTATTATCATTTCACGTTGCAGCTCGATGGATTGTACGAATTTTGACAGTATGAGTTGTGCTTCTACTCTTCCTGCTTTGGTCGTCAAGTCAATCTCCGACAGGTGATGCAAGGGCTTATCACTCAATGTTTCACGCTGAGTGAGTTCGTCTAATTCACTTTGCAAGTTACTGCGTTGAATGTTCAGTTCTTTGACCTGTTCTTTAAGCTCTGTAACATCATCCAGTTCGAGAAGCAGGGTGGTTGCCTTTTTTAACTTGCTGGTTATCAACGAAATTTGATACTCAATCTCAGCTTTTCGTTTGTCAGTGTTGTTACCATCATCCCTCTCAAGGAAGCCAACGATGTTATCAAGCATCCATTTATCAAAGGGTTTACGTTTAATGGTAGGAACATTGCAACGTCCATCAGGGACATTGTTACAACGGTAAACACCTTGATAGGTTGCCTTGACACCTGTGGGATGTACTGAGGCACCGCATTGACAGCGAATGATTCCCTTAAATAGGTTGATAGTAATTGGATTGTCACTGGCTGGCGCTCTGCCAACACGATTTTTTGACAGAATCTCCTGAGCCTTATTAAAGGTGGCAACATCAATCGCTGGTTCATAGTAGTTGGGGATAGCGGGGCGGTCATTACGCTTGGATGCTGCCAGTGTTCCAACGGTTGACTCAGAGCGTAAGATAGTACGGACAGAGTGAACACTAAAGCCATTCGCTTTTTCACGTCGAGAGAATGACTTAATGTTGTTTGCCTGAAGGTAACGAGCAATGTTGTGAAGAGATTCACCAGAAAGGAGCAAATCGAAAATTGTCACAACGGTTGATGAGTGCTCGTTAAGTTTACGAGTATCAGGGTCTATCCAGCCTGGGACATTTTTAGTCAGTTGCTGTTTGCCTTCTAATGCAAGCTGTGCTCTATGCTCCCATGCAGCACTTACCTTGATTGATTTCTCTTTTGATTGCTGATGTGCGATGTGTGCGGCAATCTTCAATTGAATAGATGTATCAAGGTCATCAATATTGGTGCTGGTGTAGATTTTGCCTGATTCGAGACAAATCACATCGACACCTTTACCCGTAATGAGGTCTACAAGGTTTTCGGTATTACGTGCTTTCTGTCGGTTAAGACGGGTTTCTGATTCGACAAGTAAGACAGTTTGCCCTGACAGGTACTTACCATCCTGTATGTTTTGAAGCATTCGTCCAAAATCGCCTTTCAGATGGTGACCGTGATATGCCGATGCACCTTCATCTGAGAATTCATCGACAACTTTTGCATCAGGGTTATCTTTCAGCCATCTCTCAAATAGACCTTTCTGGCGGCGTATTGAGTCACCACGTTCTTGTGGCTTACTGCTGAAACGAAGGTATGTAATTACTTGACGCATAGTGATAGACTCGACGTAAATGATTATCAATTAGCAAAGAACCTTGAAAAACTATGGCTTATGCTACCTCGCCGAATAGCTCAAATACAATGACCCTTGATTTACCTCGCCGCTTCCCGTGGCCGACGCTGCTGTCCGTGGCTATCCACGGTGCCGTTGTGGCGGGGTTGCTTTATACCTCGGTACATCAGGTTATTGAACAGCCCTCTCCCTCGCAACCGATCGAAATTACGATGGTTGCACCGGCAGACCTTGAACCGCCACAGGCCGCACAACCGGTAGTGGAGCCCGTTGTTGAACCGGAACCTGAGCCGGAGGTCGTGCCGGAACCCGAGCCGCCAAAAGAAGCGCCGGTCGTCATTCACAAGCCCGAAGCCAAACCTAAACCGAAGCCTAAACCGAAGCCGAAGCCAGAGAAGAAGGTCGAACAGCCGAAACGTGATGTGAAACCGGCGGAAACGCGCGCGGCTTCACCGTTTGAAACGACCAATACGGCGCCGGCGCGTACGCAGCCGAACTCCGCGCCAGCCATGGCGAAGCCCACCCAGACCGCGCCGAGCGGCCCGCGAGCGCTGAGCCGCAACCAGCCGTCATACCCGACACGTGCACAGGCGCTGCGCATCGAAGGTTCTGTTCGCGTCAAGTTTGATGTCACGCCGGATGGGCGCGTGGATAACATAGAAATTCTCTCCGCACAGCCAGCCAATATGTTTGAACGGGATGTGAGAAACGCGCTGCGCAAATGGCGCTATGAAGTGGGCAAGCCGGGAACCGGCGTCACCATGACGATCAAATTCCGTCTGAAGGGCGTTGAGATAAGCTAACCGCGTTGTAATCAGGCCCCCTCAGGGGGCCTTTTCCGTTAAGACCGCATCCAGCGCTTTCTGCGCCGTCACCAGATGCTGGCCGCCGAACAAAATCGCCCGGTTTAACAACGTGTAGAGCTGATAAACCGGCTGACGTTCAAGAAAGTCAGCGGGCAGCGGCGATATCGACTGGTAGCCATCGTAGATCTGCGGCGGCTGTTCAGGGTGCAGCGGCAGCATCGCCAGATCGCACTCTCTGTCTCCCCAGTAACAGGCGGGATCGAAAATGTAGGGGCCGTTTGGTCCTAGCGCGCAATTTCCCGACCACAAATCCCCATGCAGCAGTGACGGTTGAGGCTGGTGATTGCTCAGGCGCTGCTGCACATTATCGACGATGCTGTCGATGTCACCGAAGTTGAGCCCTTTTTCGGCAGCCAGCTCCAGCTGCCAGCCGATACGCTGTTCGGCAAAAAAAGTCGACCAGCGGCGTTGCCAGGCGTTCGGCTGCGGTGTAGTGGAAAGATCGTTATCAAAATCCAGCCCAAACTGCGGCTGATCGCTCCACTGATGCAAGTGCGCAATATGCTGACCGAGTAAGAAGGCGTTGTGCGCGTCCAGCGGGCGAGGGGGCAGATACTCCATGACCAGGAAACTGTAGTCGCGATCGCTGCCAACAGCATAAACCTGCGGAACGCTAACGGTTTTACTCCGCGACAGCAGCTCGAGCTGATCTGCTTCAGCGGTAAAGATAGGCAGCAGTTCTCGCTCATCACATTTAACAAAGTAGTCCCGTCCGCCGAAACGTAAGTGCCAGGCCGCATGAATTTCGCCGCCGGGCAGTTCGTTGCGGAGTTCGATTTCAGCGGTTTCGGTATGCCAGTCGCTTAACAACGTGCTGATAGCTTGCCACATGCTGTCTCTCCCCTTGTTTTCCACCATTTCATAAGGTTAGCCCATAACCCCGGTGTAAAATTCGAACTGACGCACAACTGGCGCGCTCCGCTGCGCGAATCGCACTTATTGAGCTTTCAACCACTCCGCAAATGTGGTGACGGTAACGTCGACGGGGCGGCCCAGCGCTGTTTCCGCCAGTCCGGCGCTAAGCGCTTTGACCTCGTCGGCGCTTTGCCCGGAAATCAGGCCAAAGGTATTCGTCCCCAGTTCATGGACCTTACCGTTTTCGTCATTCAGCACGAGAGTAAATCCTGCGCGGGTGAGATGATTACTTAGCTCGTTAATTTCGGTCAGCGTCTCTTCCTGAAAGTTGACCGTGACGACGCGGGTAACAATTTCTGTGCTCATTTTTCACCCTGTTGTAATCCATGGAATTTTCAGCATAGACCATGATGATGATTTGGCGACTCCCTCTGCGTCAGCAGAGGGAAGGGGGAACTAGCGACCGCACAGATAAGTGTAGATTTTTTGTGTGTTTTCCAACGAGCACAGGCGGGTACCCTGATTAATGGTGGCGGCGCTACCGGCGGCGACGCCGAAGCGGACCATATCCTCCAGACTGGCATCTTCCGCCAGACGCAGGGTCATAGCGCCCACCATGCTGTCGCCGGCGCCAACGGTACTTTGGCTTTTCATCGGCGGCGGCACGACCTGTACACTGCCGCTGGCATCAACGCCCAGCGCACCCTGTGGGCCGAGTGAGACCACCACCCGACGGACTTTACCCGAACGAATCAGCTCCTGCGCTGCGTGTCGAACGTCATCCGGCTGGCTCAGATCGCGCCCTACCAGGGCACTCAGCTCTTTCTGATTAGGCTTGACGAGTTCAATATTGCCGACATCAAGAGCGGCGGCCAGCGCCTCGCCCGAACTATCAATGATGCAGCGAAGCCCGTGACGCTGCGCGATTTTGACTAACCCGGTCAGGTTGTTAACGTCGATGCCTGGGGGCAGGCTGCCGCTCACGACCAGCAATGAGCCGGTTTCGATTGCCAGAACTTTTTCTTCGAGAAGGCGGAACTCTTCTTCCGTTAAGGCGGCACCAGGCATGACGAAACGGTACTGTTCGCCGCTTGAGCCCACGTGTACATGCAGATTTTGCCGCGTCCAGTCGTGCGCCTCGACAGGCACAACCGGAACCTGTTCTGCGGTGAGCAGCGCCGTAAGGTGTTCGCCGGTGGCGCCACCGGCCGGATAAATGGCGGTAGCTTTACCGCCGAGAAAGGTGATTGCCCGCGCGACGTTGATACCGCCACCGCCGGGTTCGAAAATCGGCGCGCTACAGCGGAGTTTGCCTTCAGGGTACATTTGCGGCGTCAGCGTTGCGCTGTCGAGCGAGGGAGCCAGCGTTAGCGTATAGATTTTAGTCATCTAATGTCCTCCATGATACGGATTAAGCTGTTCTGTTTTTAAGCATGGCACTTCTTCCCGGGAAGAGGAAGCGATTGCGGGTCGTGATTTGTAAAGCACTTTTTATTTTTATCTTTATGAAATAAAGATTGTTCCAGGAGCTGTCTTATTCAAAAAATGAAATAGTAATTGATTGCTATGTCAATCGTGCTTTTTTATAATTCTCTGCCTTTCATTGGACCTGCAAGATACAGAAATCATTCAAGAGGCGGCGAGGGAAGCCATCCTACGCAAGCACAGTTCAGGCTGTGTGGGGGGATGTCTTAGTGACTCAAGCAAAGAAGTCGCCTGAAGGATGACGCGTATAGCGATCCTTGCGAAAGTTTCCGGGACCAGCTGGGTCTCTCTTTTTGTTGTACGGACTCTAAATTAAATGAAGCTTTTGAAGACAGTACCCGCAGCGGCATTGCTGGCGGGGGGGCTCTTTGCGTCGGCGCACGCATTGGCCGATGATTCCGTTTTTACTGTTATGGATGACCCTTCCACTGCCAAAAAACCTTTCGAAGGTGCTGTTAACGCCGGCTATCTGGCGCAGTCCGGAAATACGAAAAGTTCTTCAGCGACCGCGGATTCCACGTTGACCTGGTACGGCGATACGACGGCATGGTCGCTGTGGGGTAATGCCAGCAACACGTCGTCTAACGATCAGCGCTCCTCCGAAAAATACGCGATTGGCGGTCGTAGTCGCTACAACCTGACCGACAGCAACTACTTGTTTGGCCAGGCCAGCTGGTTGACTGACCGCTATAATGGCTATCAACAACGCGACGTTTTAACCGCAGGTTATGGTCGCCAGATTCTGAACGGCCCGGTCCACAGCCTGCGCTTTGAATTTGGTCCTGGCGTGCGCTATGACGAGTATACCGATGGCGATAATCAAACCCAGCCGCTGGGCTACGCTTCCGGTACCTGGGCCTGGCAGATGACCGATAACGCTAAGTTCACTCAAGGGGTGTCGGTGTTCGGTGCCCAGGACACCACACTGAACTCGGAAAGTGCCCTGAACGTCGCTATCAATGCGCATTTTGCGCTGCGGGTCGCCTACAACCTGACCTGGAACTCCGAACCGCCATCATCGGCGCCGAATCATACCGACAGACGCACGACGCTATCTTTAGGGTATAAGATGTAATTTATTTCAGGCCGGGAAACCGGCCTGATTGTTTTAAAATTAACAACCAGTGGCATTATTATTTTTGGTCTTTTGTTTCGTTTTTTATAAAAAGAAAATAACTCCATAATTTCCTCATAATTCATTTTTCCCTGACAACTCTGCAGATAATTTGACACAAATAGCTAAATATTGAGTCGAACAAAAGTGTGATCGGGATCTATACTGTTGACTAATGACAAAGATGCGCTCTTTGCCCGACAATCTTCAGTAAATAAGAGAATCACCATCATGAAAAATAGCAAAATCGCAACTGCGACTGTGATGCTGTGCACCCTGTCTTTTGGCGCGTTAGCCGCCGATCCGCTCCCGCAGCCAGGCAACACCGACCACACGCAGATCGGTATTGCCAAGGCCACCGACGTGGAAGCCGGGTCGAATATTGCTCCCGGTTCACAATCAACCGGTCACTCTATGGATGATGCATTTAATGTCCATACCCTTGTGGCCGGCGAGTGGTCCTGATTTTCTCGATAATATGGTGACCTTTCAGGGAATATAAAACCGGGTAGCGTTGTACCGGTTTATTTCCTGAATTGCGGGCAAAAGTGATTTCTCTTGTTTGCTCTTTTTACCCTGTGCGTATTGTGGCGCGAGCGGCATTCCTTTTATTGTCCGTCTTTTGTCCGCCGCGTTGTTCCCGTGGCTGAATATTCAGCAGATGATTTCCGTCCTCCCCTTGTTTTACTCATAACCGCCACCATTTATCCGGTTCTGACTTTTAACACGCACTAATGATGTGTAAACTAAGGGCCGGTGTTATCAACAGGCGGCTGCAGGTGGGAATGGTTCGGTAAACGAGCGTCCTCATATTTCGCAGAGTGAAGCGGGAACTGAGCTATAACTTGTTGATAATTATTATTATATTTTTTTGTATGTGCTCTTTCGTGTGGGGCACCACTGCAAATAAGGACATAAAATGCCTGTAATTACGCTTCCTGATGGCAGCCAACGCCATTTTGACCACGCCGTCAGCCCGCTGGATGTTGCTCTGGATATCGGTCCGGGCCTGGCGAAAGCCACGATCGCTGGACGGGTGAATGGTGAGCTGGTTGACGCCTGTGACCCCATCGAAAACGATGCCACCCTCTCTATCATCACTGCAAAAGATGAAGACGGTCTGGAGATCATTCGTCACTCCTGCGCGCATCTGCTTGGTCATGCGATTAAGCAACTGTGGCCAAACACTAAGATGGCTATCGGTCCGGTTATCGATAACGGCTTCTATTATGACGTTGACCTCGATCATACGCTGACCCAGGAAGATATCGACGCGCTCGAAAAACGTATGCACGAGCTCGCCGAGAAGAATTATGACGTCATCAAGAAGAAAGTCAGCTGGCACGAAGCGCGTGAAACCTTCGTGAAGCGCGGCGAGACCTATAAGGTTTCTATTCTTGATGAAAATATCGCCCATGATGACAAGCCAGGCTTGTATCATCATGAAGAGTACGTTGACATGTGCCGTGGACCGCACGTGCCGAACATGCGTTTTTGTCATCACTTTAAACTGATGAAAATCGCGGGCGCGTACTGGCGCGGCGACAGCAACAACAAGATGCTGCAGCGTATTTACGGTACCGCGTGGGCAGATAAAAAAGCGCTTAACGCGCATCTGCTGCGTCTGGAAGAAGCGTCCAAACGCGACCACCGCAAAATTGGCAAGCAGCTCGACCTGTATCATATGCAGGAAGAGGCGCCGGGCATGGTCTTCTGGCATAACGACGGCTGGACAATCTTCCGCGAGCTGGAAGTGTTCGTGCGCTCCAAGCTGAAAGAGTACCAGTACCAGGAAGTGAAAGGCCCGTTCATGATGGACCGCGTGCTGTGGGAAAAAACCGGGCACTGGGACAACTACAAAGATGCGATGTTCACCACCTCTTCTGAGAACCGTGAATACTGCATCAAGCCGATGAACTGTCCGGGTCACGTGCAGATCTTCAACCAGGGTCTGAAATCGTACCGCGATCTGCCGCTGCGTATGGCGGAATTCGGTAGCTGCCATCGTAACGAGCCTTCGGGCGCGCTGCATGGTCTGATGCGCGTACGTGGCTTTACTCAGGATGATGCGCACATCTTCTGTACAGAAGAGCAGGTCCGTGAGGAAGTGAACGCCTGTATTCGTATGGTCTACGATATGTACAGCACCTTTGGCTTCGAGAAAATCGTCGTCAAACTCTCAACGCGTCCGGAAAAACGTATCGGAAGCGACGAGACCTGGGATCGTGCTGAGGCGGATCTGGCGGTCGCGCTGGAAGAGAATAATATCCCGTTTGAATATCAACTGGGTGAAGGCGCGTTCTACGGTCCGAAAATTGAATTTACTCTGTATGACTGCCTCGATCGTGCATGGCAGTGCGGTACGGTACAGCTGGACTTCTCTTTGCCGCAGCGTTTAAGCGCCTCTTATGTGGGCGAAAACAACGAGCGTCAGGTACCGGTAATGATTCACCGCGCAATTCTGGGGTCTATGGAGCGCTTCATTGGCATCCTGACCGAAGAGTTTGCCGGCTTCTTCCCAACCTGGCTTGCGCCGGTGCAGGTCGTAGTGATGAATATTACCGATTCTCAGTCTGAATACGTTAACGAATTGACTCGTAAACTACAAAATGCGGGCATTCGGGTAAAAGCGGACTTGAGAAATGAGAAGATTGGCTTTAAAATCCGCGAGCACACTTTACGTCGTGTCCCGTATATGTTGGTCTGTGGCGACAAAGAAGTCGAAGCTGGCAAAGTGGCCGTGCGTACCCGTCGTGGTAAAGACCTCGGCAGCATGGACGTAAATGAAGTGATCGAAAAGCTGCAACAAGAGATTCGCAGCCGCAGTCTTCAACAACTGGAGGAATAAGGTATTAAAGGCGGAAAACGAGTTCAAACGGCGCGTCCGAATCGTATTAATGGCGAAATTCGCGCGCAAGAAGTTCGCTTAACAGGTCTGGAAGGCGAGCAGCTTGGTATTGTGAGTCTGAGAGAAGCTCTGGAAAAAGCTGAAGAAGCCGGAGTAGACTTAGTCGAAATCAGCCCTAACGCCGAGCCGCCGGTTTGTCGTATTATGGATTACGGCAAATTCCTCTATGAAAAGAGCAAGTCTTCTAAGGAACAGAAGAAAAAGCAAAAAGTTATCCAGGTTAAGGAAATCAAATTCCGTCCTGGCACCGATGATGGCGACTACCAGGTAAAACTCCGCAGCCTGGTTCGCTTTCTGGAAGAGGGTGATAAAGCTAAGATCACGCTGCGTTTCCGCGGTCGTGAGATGGCTCACCAGCAGATCGGTATGGAAGTGCTTAATCGCGTCCGTGACGATCTGAGTGAACTGGCAGTGGTCGAATCCTTCCCATCGAAGATCGAAGGCCGCCAGATGATCATGGTGCTCGCTCCTAAGAAGAAACAGTAAGGCCTTCAAGTAGCAACGCCTGTGGCGCCTTCAGGCTACACTGGCGTTGTTCGCCTATGTTTCGTTTATTAACAATGCGAAGTGGAAGTTATTAAAATGCCAAAAATTAAGACCGTACGCGGTGCTGCTAAGCGCTTCAAAAAAACCGGTAAAGGTGGTTTTAAGCACAAGCACGCTAACCTGCGTCACATTCTGACTAAAAAAGCTACCAAGCGTAAACGTCACCTGCGTCCGAAAGCCATGGTTTCCAAAGGCGATCTGGGCCTGGTAATCGCGTGCCTGCCGTACGCATAAGTCGTTAACCCTTTTAAACTTTTTAATTAGAATAGATACAGGAGAGCACATATGGCTCGCGTAAAACGTGGTGTAGTTGCCCGTGCACGTCACAAGAAAATTTTGAAACAAGCTAAAGGCTACTACGGTGCGCGTTCTCGCGTATACCGCGTTGCCTTCCAGGCTGTTATCAAAGCTGGTCAGTACGCTTATCGTGACCGTCGTCAGAAAAAGCGTCAGTTCCGTCAACTGTGGATTGCGCGTATCAACGCAGCAGCACGTCAGAACGGTATTTCTTACAGCAAATTCATCAACGGCCTGAAAAAAGCCTCTGTTGAAATCGACCGTAAGATCCTGGCTGACATCGCCGTATTCGACAAATTAGCGTTCACCGCGCTGGTCGAAAAAGCGAAAGCAGCTCTGGCATAAGCCAGTTGAAAGAGGGAGCTTGTCTCCCTCTTTTCATTTCAACACCATCAATACATTGACTTTTATTGCCGTAAGCTTTTCAATACAGGTCTTACGTCTCGTACCAGACAAGGTAATGCAAGCATGAATGCTGCTATTTTCCGCTTCTTTTTTTACTTTAGCACCTGAACTCAGGAGGCTAGCGCGTGAAAGAAGAAACGGAAAACAGCGCCAGAAAGCCTCCCACTGTGGAGGCTTTTTTCGTATATGAACGTGTTCATTCTATTTCAAGCTGCAGGTGTGCGGGCTGAGTGCGCATCCGGCGACGGCGATTTCTCTGCGCTAAGTGCCATGCGGCCCGGCGCCGCCTGTAACTCGAAATAGTCAGAATAAAATAATGACCATAACCGGTGTCTGCACCGACATAATGAGGAAAACCATGTCACATCTCGCAGAGCTGGTTGCCAGTGCGAAGGCAGCCATTAATGAGGCATCAGATGTTGCCGCGCTGGACAACGTCCGCGTGGAATACCTGGGGAAGAAAGGGCATCTGACCCTTCAGATGACGACCCTGCGTGAGCTGCCGCCAGAAGAGCGTCCGGCGGCTGGTGCGGTCATCAACGAAGCGAAAGAGCAGGTTCAGCAGGCGCTTAACGCGCGTAAAGCGGATCTGGAAGGCGTAGCGCTGAATGCGCGTCTGGCCGCAGAGACTATCGATGTCTCTCTGCCGGGTCGTCGTATCGAGAACGGCGGGCTGCATCCGGTGACGCGGACCATCGACCGCATTGAGCACTTCTTCGGTGAGCTTGGTTTCACCGTAGCGACCGGTCCGGAAATCGAAGATGACTACCACAACTTTGATGCGCTGAACATTCCGGGCCACCACCCGGCACGTGCCGATCACGATACCTTCTGGTTTGATGCGACGCGTCTGCTGCGTACCCAAACCTCCGGCGTGCAGATTCGTACGATGGAAAACCAGCAGCCGCCGATCCGCATTATTGCGCCGGGCCGCGTTTACCGTAACGACTACGACCAGACCCACACGCCGATGTTCCACCAGATGGAAGGTCTGATTGTTGATACCAATATCAACTTCACCAATCTGAAAGGGACGCTGCACGACTTCCTGAATAACTTCTTCGAAGAAGACCTGCAGATTCGTTTCCGCCCGTCCTACTTCCCGTTTACCGAACCGTCCGCGGAAGTTGACGTCATGGGTAAAAACGGCAAGTGGCTGGAGGTCCTCGGCTGCGGCATGGTGCATCCGAACGTGCTGCGCAATGTGGGCATTGATCCGGAAATCTACTCCGGTTTCGCCTTCGGCATGGGGATGGAGCGTCTGACGATGCTGCGCTACGGCGTGACCGATTTACGTGCGTTCTTCGAAAACGATTTGCGTTTCCTCAAACAGTTTAAATAAGGGCAGGACAGAACAATGAAATTCAGTGAACTGTGGTTACGCGAGTGGGTTAACCCGGCGATCGACAGCGAAGCGCTGTCCGAGCAGATTACCATGGCCGGCCTCGAAGTGGACGGCGTTGAGCCGGTTGCCGGTAGCTTCAACGGCGTTGTGGTGGGCGAAGTGGTTGAGTGCGGCCAGCACCCGAATGCCGACAAACTGCGCGTCACCAAAGTCAACGTCGGCGGCGAACGTCTGCTGGACATCGTCTGCGGGGCGCCAAATTGCCGCCAGGGGCTGAAAGTTGCGGTTGCCACCATCGGCGCCGTGCTGCCGGGCGACTTCAAAATTAAAGCCGCGAAACTGCGCGGTGAACCTTCCGAAGGGATGCTGTGCTCGTTTTCTGAGCTGGGCGTTTCCGACGATCATAGCGGCATTATCGAGCTGCCGGCAGATGCGCCGATCGGCACGGATATCCGTGAATACCTGCAGCTGGACGATAACACTATCGAAATCAGCGTCACGCCGAACCGTGCGGACTGCTTAGGTATCATCGGCGTCGCCCGCGACGTAGCCGTTCTGAATAAAGAACCGCTGAACGCGCCGGAGATGACCCCTGTTGCCGCCACCATTACCGATACGCTGCCTATCAGCGTTGAAGCGCCAGAGGCCTGTCCTCGTTACCTGGGCCGCGTGGTGAAGGGTATCAATGTGAAAGCGCCAACCCCGCTGTGGATGAAAGAGAAACTGCGTCGCTGCGGTATTCGCTCTATCGATGCGGTGGTTGACGTCACCAACTATGTGCTGCTCGAACTGGGTCAGCCGATGCATGCGTTCGATTGCGACCGCATCAACGGCGGCATCGTGGTCCGTATGGCGAAAGAGGGTGAGAAACTGGTTCTGCTGGACGGTAGCGAAGCCAAACTGGATACCGATACCCTGGTCATTGCCGATCATCACAAAGCGCTCGCGATGGGCGGTATCTTTGGCGGTGAACACTCTGGCGTCAATGACGAAACGCAGAACGTGCTGCTGGAATGCGCATTCTTCAGCCCGCTGTCCATCACCGGCCGCGCGCGTCGCCACGGTCTGCACACCGATGCCTCTCATCGCTATGAGCGCGGCGTGGATCCCGCGCTGCAGTATAAAGCGATGGAACGTGCAACCCGCCTGCTGATCGATATCTGCGGCGGCGAAGCGGGTCCGGTTATCGATGTGAGCAACGAAGCTGCGCTGCCGAAGGCGGCGACCATTACCCTGCGTCGTAGCAAACTGGATCGTCTGATTGGCCATCATATTGATGATGCGCAGGTCAGCGATATTCTGACTCGTCTGGGCTGTGAGGTGACCGCTGGCGAAGGCGAATGGCAGGCCGTCGCGCCGAGCTGGCGCTTCGATATTGCCATCGAAGAGGACCTGGTCGAAGAGGTGGCTCGCGTTTACGGCTATAACAATATTCCGGACCGGCCGGTGCAGGCGGGGCTGATTATGGGCACCCACCGCGAAGCGAATCTGTCGCTGAAACGTGTAAAAACGCTGCTTAACGACAAAGGCTATCAGGAAGTGATCACCTACAGCTTCGTTGACCCGAAAGTGCAGCAGCTGGTTCATCCGGGTGAAGAAGCCCTGATTCTGCCAAGCCCAATCTCCAGCGAAATGTCGGCGATGCGTCTGTCGCTGCTGACCGGCCTGCTGGGTACGGTCGTGTACAACCAAAACCGTCAGCAAAGCCGCGTGCGTATTTTTGAAAGCGGTTTGCGCTTTGTTCCGGATACTCAGGCTCCACTGGGCATTCGTCAGGACGTGATGCTGGCTGGCGTTATCTGCGGCAACCGCGACGAAGAGCACTGGAATCTGGCAAAAGAGACCGTTGATTTCTATGATCTGAAAGGCGATCTGGAGTCCATTCTCGACCTGACCGGTAAATTAGCGGATATCGAATTCCGCGCGCAAGCGAACAAAGCCCTGCATCCGGGGCAGTCAGCGGCGATTTATCTGAAAGGTGAACGTATTGGTTTCATTGGGGTTGTTCATCCTGAACTGGAACGTAAACTGGATCTGAACGGTCGGACTTTAGCGTTCGAACTGGAGTGGAACAAGCTTGCAGACCGCGTGGTGCCTCAGGCGCGCGAGATTTCTCGTTTCCCGGCGAACCGTCGTGATATCGCCGTTGTCGTTGCGGAAAACGTACCCGCAGCCGATGTTTTGACAGAGTGTAAGAAAGTTGGCGTAAATCAGATAGTTGGCGTAAACTTATTTGACGTGTACCGTGGTAAAGGGGTGGCGGAAGGCAGTAAGAGCCTTGCGATTAGCCTCATCCTGCAGGATACCAGCCGTACACTCGAAGAAGAGGAGATTGCCGCTACCGTTGCCAGATGTGTAGAGGCATTAAAAGAGCGATTCCAGGCATCATTGAGGGATTGAACCTATGGCGCTTACAAAAGCTGAAATGTCAGAATATCTGTTTGATAAGCTTGGGCTTAGCAAGCGGGATGCCAAAGAACTGGTAGAGTTGTTTTTCGAAGAGGTGCGTCGTGCTCTGGAAAACGGAGAACAGGTAAAACTCTCCGGGTTCGGCAACTTCGATTTGCGGGATAAAAACCAACGCCCGGGTCGTAACCCGAAAACGGGGGAAGATATTCCCATTACAGCCCGGCGTGTGGTGACCTTCAGACCCGGCCAGAAACTTAAAAGCCGTGTCGAAAACGCTTCGCCCAGAGACAAATAATCTGAACTAACTAAAAAGGCCGCTGATGCGGCCTTTTTCTTTTACATTGAAAATTAACTGCTTATGGCCATAACCTTCACTTCGACGAGGATGTCAGGGTGCACCATCCCCGCCTGGACGACCGCGCGTGTCGGTCATCGGGTCAGCCGGTTATCTGTTACTCTGCGGGAGGTTTTGCTTTTCTCACCTCTGTCGCCACCGTAAAATCACCGCTATCTCTTTCTGGCATGACGGAAATTATGCTGACCTTTGCCCAAACTCAACAGCGCCGCAACCGGCGCTGGCTCATTGCACTCCTGCTGTTGCTTCTCGCCATGATAACCGTCAGTCTCTGCGCCGGAGAGCAGTGGATTGGCCCGCAGGAGTGGGTCAGCGCCAAAGGGCAGCTGTTTATCTGGCAGATTCGTCTGCCGCGTACCTTGGCCGTTCTGCTGGTAGGGGCTGCGCTGGCGCTCTCCGGGGCTATCATGCAGGCCTTATTCGAAAACCCGCTGGCGGAGCCGGGGCTGCTCGGCGTCTCCAACGGCGCTGGCGTGGGGTTAATTGCCGCGGTATTGCTGGGCAAAGGCTATCTGCCGGGCTGGGCGCTGGGACCGTGCGCGATTCTCGGCGCGCTGGTGATTACCTTTATTCTGCTGCGTTTTGCCCGCCGGCATCTGTCAACCAGCCGTCTGCTGCTGGCGGGCGTCGCGCTCGGCATTATCTGTAGCGCGCTGATGACCTGGGCGGTCTATTTCTCCACCTCGTTCGATCTGCGCCAGCTTATGTACTGGATGATGGGCGGGTTTGGCGGCGTAGACTGGCAGCAGCTGTGGCTGATGCTGGCGCTGTTGCCGGTACTTATCTGGGCGTGTCTGCAATCACAGCCGCTGAATCTCCTCGCGCTGGGTGAGGTATCAGCCCGTCAGTTGGGACTGCCTCTCTGGCTATGGCGCAGGCTGCTGGTGGTGGCGACAGGATGGTTGGTTGGCGTGAGCGTGGCGTTGGCGGGGGCAATCGGATTTATTGGGCTGGTGATACCGCATATTCTGCGCTTATGCGGCTTGAGCGATCATCGGGTACTGCTTCCGGCCTGTCTGCTTGCTGGCGCCAGTGCGCTGCTCGGCGCCGATATCATTGCCCGCCTGGCGCTGTCGGCGGCGGAATTACCGATCGGCGTGGTCACCGCGACGCTGGGCGCGCCGGTTTTCATCTGGCTACTGCTGAAATCTACCCATTCGCAATAAGCGGTAGGCTGGCGCAGCCATTATCGCTGCGCCAGGGGAGGGCGGGGCTTACCAGCCTTTGATCGCATCGCCTTTGTACACTTCCATCGCTTTATCCGCGACTTCCTTAGTCTGGAAGGCCTCTTTCAGCTCCTGAATCTTTTTACTGTCTTTATTCTCTTCACGTGAAACGATGGCATTCACATACGGAGAGTCAGGTCCTTCCATAAATAAACCATCGCGAGCGGCGGAGAGACCCGCCTGCGCGGAGAAGTTGGTGTTAATAATCGACAGCGCGACGTTGGGATCGTCGAGGGTCCGGGTCAGCTGTGGCGTATCGACTTCAACAATTTTCAAATGTTTCGGGTTGTCGATAATATCCAGCGAGGTCGGCAAATAGCCCACTCCCTCTTTCAACTTGATTAAGCCCTGCGCCTGCAGCAGGAGCAGGCTGCGGCCTAAGGTCGTGGTTTCGTTAGAGATAGTTATCGTTGCGCCGTCCGGCAGCTCGTTAAGATGTTTAATTTTGCGCGAATAGGCGGCAATCGGGAAGACAAACGTTTTACCAACGATGGCGAACTTGTAGCCGCGTTCTTTCGACTGAGCCTCAAGGTAGGGCAGCGTCTGGAAGGCATTCGCATCGACGTCTTTATTATTTAACGCTTCATTAGGCAGGACGTAATCATTAAAAGAGATGACCTCGACGTCGAGGTTATATTTATCCTTCGCGACCTGCTCAACCACTTTCCAGATAGCTTCATCCGGCCCGGTGTTAATCGCCACCTTAACTTTGTTATTATCGTCAGGAGAACAGGCCGATAACAACACTACCGATGTGGCGATTAATACCGAACTTAACAACTTTTTCATCTATAAAACTCTCTCAAATGGGTCCATAACAAAAGGCTATTACATCCGTTTAACACTGTACACTGAATTGTCTGCTGACCATATTGAGAGGAATTCATGTTACCGGCCTTTATGGCGCGGTATTCCTGGCGGCCGATTCGACGTACAATGAACGCTCGTGAATCCGCTACAGTAGATAGGGATCACCTTAATCAGCAACCTGCTTTATGGACGGAGGGAAGGCTATGCAACACGATATTCTGAATACTGAAGTCACCACGATTGATGGTCAAAAAACGACGCTGGCTGATTATGCCGGTCGCGTTTTGCTGATTGTGAATGTGGCGTCAAAATGTGGTCTCACGCCGCAGTATGAGCAGCTCGAAACATTGCAAAAAGATCTCGAAAACGACGGGTTTACCGTACTTGGCTTCCCGTGCAACCAGTTTCTGGGTCAGGAACCAGGGAGCGAAGAGGAGATCAAGACGTTTTGCAGTACCACCTATGGCGTGACTTTCCCGCTGTTCAGCAAGGTAGACGTCAACGGGGAACATCGTCATCCGCTGTACCAGAAACTGGTTGCGGTCGCGCCACAGGCCGTGGCGCCGGAAGGCAGCGGTTTCTACGAGCGTATGGCAAGCAAAGGCCGGGCGCCAGCCAACGTCGGCGACATTTTGTGGAACTTCGAAAAATTCCTGCTGGGCAAAGATGGCCAGGTTATTCAGCGCTTCTCGCCGGATATGACCCCGGACGATCCGCAGCTGGTGGCCGCCATTAAAGGGGCGTTAGCGAAATAATGCCGTTTTTGATGCAGCTGCGTAATGTCAAAGAGGCGGGGCGTCTGGCGCCGTTTAGCGCGCAGGTCCGTCCCGGTGAAATGGTCCATCTGGTCGGGCCAAACGGCGCAGGCAAAAGCACGCTGCTGATGCGAATGGCAGGCCTGACCGCAGGTCCCGGAGAGGTTGTTTTCAACCAACGTAAACTGGAACAGTGGTCGGCTCAGGAGCTGGCGCGCCACCGGGCCTACCTGAGCCAGCACCAGATGCCGCCTTTCGCCATGCCGGTATGGCACTACCTGTCGTTGCATCTGCAGCAGGGCGGGCAAAGCGAACTGCTCGGCAGCATTGCCGGTAAGCTGGGCCTGAGCGATAAGCTCGGGCGCCAGGTGAATCATATCTCTGGCGGCGAGTGGCAGCGCGTGCGCCTGGCGGCGGTCATTCTGCAGGTTCATCCGCTGGCGAATCCGGCGGGGCAACTGCTGGTGCTGGATGAACCGATGAATAGCCTGGACGTGGCGCAGCAGGCGGCGCTCGATCGGGTGCTCGGCGAACTGTGCGAGTCGGGCGTGGCGGTGGTGATGAGCAGTCACGATCTTAACCATACCCTGCGACACGCGCATCAATCCTGGCTTATCTGCCGGGGACAGGCCATTGCCTGCGGTGAGACATCGGCGGTGCTAACCGAAGAAAACTTAACCGCGGCCTACGCGATTCCTTTTCAACGCATCGCGGTCGCCGGTCATTTTATGCTCGTGGCGTCACAGTAGCACGAAGCAACCTTGCCAGTGCATTGATAAACCAGCTAAATTATCCTGACGAAATGATAAGGAACAGAGGAATCGTCTGAGATGCGTTTGTGGTTCATTTTACTGGCGGCGCTATTGCTGGCTGGCTGCAGCCACCACCGGGCGCCGCCGCCGAATCCGCGGCTTGCAGATTCCATTACCGTTATCGCCAACCTGAACGAACAGCTGCGCAACTGGCGGGGCGCGCCGTATCGCTATGGCGGTATGTCTCCGCGCGGGGTCGATTGTTCCGGGTTTGTCGTCATGACCTTCCGCGATAAGTTTGCCCTGCAATTGCCACGTGAAACTCGCGATCAGGCAGAGATTGGCACTAAAATTGATAAAAGCGAGTTGTTACCGGGGGATCTGGTCTTTTTCAAAACCGGTTCCGGCGACAGCGGTCTGCATGTGGGCATCTACGATACCGACAATCAGTTTATCCATGCCTCGACCAGCCAGGGGGTGACGCGCTCTTCCCTGAATAACGTCTACTGGAACAAGAAATTCTGGCAGGCCCGCAGGATATAGCGACGGACGTCGTAGCGAAGGGGAAGCACTGGCTTCCCTTTTTTATGTCGATAACCCTGCGGTTCTCCCGTGTTAATACCGTGTTGAAGGCACTACACTGGAGAGAGGAGGAACCATGACCCTGTCTTTTACTACCCACTGGCGTGATGAACTGCCGGATTTCTATACCGCTTTAGCGCCCACCCCGCTGAAAAATGCCCGACTTGTCTGGCACAATGCGCCGCTGGCGCAAACCCTGGGTATTCCAGAGGCGCTGTTTCATCCGGCGCAGGGCGCCGGCGTGTGGGGCGGTGAAACGCTGCTGCCCGGCATGTCGCCGCTGGCGCAGGTTTACAGCGGCCATCAGTTTGGCGCCTGGGCCGGCCAGCTTGGTGATGGCCGGGGGATTTTGCTGGCTGAACAGCAGTTGCCGGACGGCCGCCGCCTGGACTGGCACCTCAAGGGCGCCGGACTGACGCCCTATTCGCGAATGGGCGACGGGCGAGCGGTGCTGCGTTCGACGATCCGCGAAAGTCTGGCCTCGGAAGCCATGCATGCGCTGGGGATCCCGACGACGCGCGCGCTCGCCATGGTCGCCAGCGAAACCCCCGTGCAACGCGAAACGCTGGAAAGCGGCGCGATGTTGCTGCGCCTGGCCGAAAGCCACGTGCGTTTCGGCCATTTTGAACATTTTTATTATCGCCGTGAGCCGCAAAAGGTACAACAGCTGGCCGACTACGTGATTCGTCACCACTGGCCAGCGCTGGTGGATGAAGCCGATAAATACGTTTTATGGTTCCGTGACGTTGTCACGCGAACGGCGACGCTGATCGCCAGCTGGCAGACGGTAGGCTTCGCTCATGGGGTGATGAACACCGATAATATGTCGATTCTTGGACTGACGATGGACTACGGCCCCTACGGCTTCCTGGACGACTTCAAACCCGATTTTATCTGCAACCATTCCGATTATCAGGGCCGCTACAGCTTTGAAAACCAGCCGGCGGTTGGCCTGTGGAATTTACAACGTCTCGCGCAGTCGCTGTCGCCGTTTATTGCGGTGGATGCGCTTAATGCCGCGCTGGATGACTACCAGCATGCCCTGCTGACGGTATACGGCCGCCGGATGCGCGATAAGCTGGGTCTGTTCACCCAGCAGAAAGGCGATAACGACCTGCTGGATGGGCTGTTTGCGCTGATGATACGGGAAGGCAGCGATTACACCCGGACGTTTCGCATGCTGAGCGTGAGTGAACAACACAGCGCGGCGTCGCCGCTGCGCGATGAGTTTATCGATCGCGCGGCCTTCGATAGCTGGTTCGCAAACTATCGCGCGCGCCTGCGCGATGAGGCGATCGATGATGCGCAGCGCCAGCAGCAGATGCAGAGCGTTAACCCGGTGCTGGTGTTACGCAACTGGCTGGCACAACGGGCTATCGAGCAGGCAGAACAAGGGGAGATGAGCGAACTGGCGCGCCTGCATGAAGCGTTAAGTCAGCCGTTTACAGACCGGGACGATGATTATGTCAACCGTCCGCCCGACTGGGGAAGGCGTCTGGAAGTCAGCTGTTCCAGCTGACCTTATCTTGCGGACTTTCTCCGTGCCCACGGGCGGAGACCGTCCTATTTAGTCAGAATCAGTTTCCCCGCATGGGTCTGGCGCAGCAAGTAGCGCTGGCCCCCGTGTTCAATCACCACCCGGCCTTCAGCGCCGAGTAGGGTGTGACTGTTGATCTTACGGTCCGTGGGCATGGGGTAAGGGGCATTGTCTTTTGTTTTTTCTGCTGTGGCAGTGTTATCCATACGCGTCATAGCACCAAAATAAAAATAAAAGAAACAATGATAATCATTATCAGTAATGTTAATTTTCACGGCAAGCGTTATTTGTCAAAACCCTGTTTTTTGGGAGTGTGCGTCAGATTGTGCGGAGAGAATCTCCCCCACCACGGCGTGGCGGGGGCGGGGACTACAGGCGGGTAGCGGTTGCTGCGGCCAGTTCGGCCAGCAAACGTTCGCTATCTTCCCAGCTCAGGCAAGGATCGGTGATGGACTGGCCGCGCGTCAGCGGTTGCCCGGCCACCACTTTCTGCGTGCCTTCCCGCAGGAAGCTTTCGGCCATGATGCCGGCAATCGATGTGGAACCGGCGCGAATCTGCTGGCAGATATCGGCGCACACCTCCAGCTGACGGCGGTGCTGCTTCTGGCAGTTGCCGTGGCTGAAATCAACCACCAGCTGTTCCGGCAGGTCAAATTCACGCAGCGCATCGCAGGCGGCGGCGATATCTTCAGCATGGTAGTTCGGCTGTTTGCCGCCGCGCATGATGATATGCCCGTACGGGTTGCCGCTGGTCTGATAGATGGTCATCTGTCCCTGCTTATCCGGCGACAGGAACATATGGCTGGCGCGGGATGCGCGGATGGCGTCGACAGCGATACGGGTGTTGCCATCGGTACCGTTCTTGAAGCCGACCGGACAGGAGAGCGCGGAGGCCATTTCCCGGTGGATCTGGCTTTCGGTGGTGCGCGCGCCGATGGCGCCCCAGCTTATCAGGTCGGCAATAAACTGCCCGGTCACCATATCGAGAAATTCGGTGGCGGTGGGAACCCCCAGCTCGTTGACCTGTAGCAGCAGCCGACGCGCCAGCGCAAGACCGTGATTCACCCGATAGCTGCCGTTAAGGTCAGGATCGGAAATTAACCCTTTCCAGCCGACAACGGTGCGCGGCTTTTCAAAGTAGGTGCGCATGACGATTTCCAGCTGCGGCTGGTAGCGCTCGCGCATCCCCTGCAGGCGGCGCGCGTAGTCCATCGCCGCGTCGGTATCATGGATGGAACACGGTCCGATAATCACCAGTAAACGGCTATCTTCCCCGTTGAGGATCTTTTCAATCCGGCGGCGGGAGGCGGCGACGTGCGCCGCAACGTCGGCAGAGACGGGATGCCGCTGCGCCAGTTCCGCGGGCGTCACCAGGCTTTCAATGCGCGCGGTACGCAATTCATCTGTTCTGTTCATTGGAGTCTCAAAAAATCTGTTTCTTCCGCGGCGAAAATGCCGGGAAGTGATGCGCATCACGATAAACCAATCCCTGTTTATTGCAAGGACAGGTCATGATCCTGTATGGGCCACGGGCGATAGCATAAACAAATTTTCTCCAATGCACTAGTTCATTAGTACATTTTGCGACTCAGTCCCATGATGTCCATGATTTTAGTCGCCATTTCTTCCACTGAATAATTGGTGCTGTTCAGGCACGGAATTTTATTCTTGCGATACAGGGCCTCCACCTCGGTCACCTCCATGCGGCACTGGCGCATCGACGCATAGCGGCTGTTCTCACGACGTTCTTCGCGGATCGCCGCCAGCCGCTCCGGATTAATGGTTAAACCGAACAACTTATGTTGTAAGGGTTTGAGGGAGGCGGGGAGGATCAGGTTGTCCATATCGTCGGCGATAAACGGGTAGTTTGCCGCGCGGATACCGTACTGCATCGCCAGGTAAAGACTGGTCGGGGTTTTGCCGCAACGCGAGACGCCCAGCAAAATGACCTGCGCCTGATCGAGATTACGTAGCGAGATGCCGTCGTCATGGGCGAGGGTGTAATCAATCGCCGCAATACGGGCATCGTATTTGTTGAGGTTACCCGGCGTCAGGCCATGGGTCCGGTGAGCGATTGGCGTCGGGTCGAGTCGTAGCTCCTGCTGAAGCGGCGCCACCAGCGCCTGTACGATATCCTGACAAAATCCTTCACTTTGCAAAATAATATCGCGAATTTCAGGGATAACGATGGAGTAGAAAACCAGCGGTCGCACGCCGGTCTGCTGATAGATGGCGTCAATTTGTTCCTTTACTGCCCGCGCGCGGCTGATATTTTCGACAAACGGCAGCGTAAGACTGCTGATAGCGACCGGGAATTGCGACATCACCGCATGCCCCAGTACTTCAGCCGTAATGGCGGTACCGTCAGAAATATAAAATACGTGGCGATCTACAGCACTTTCCATTTTGACCATCCGGTATAATGAGTTTAATTATCTGAAAGCAGAAATTAAATTTAAGCATATCCCTTTAGGCTTTGTCTCACTTTAAAAAATGAAACGGTATTTTTATTTTTAATGAAAAGGCCGGTTCAGTTTTCTGTTTTGCCGGAATTTTGTATCTTATTGCAGCAGATTTAAGCAGAATCATTGGGTTAGGTATATCGGGTAAAGTATCCTGAAAAACGAAAAATAATTTGCTTGAACGATTCACCGTTTTTTTAAGTCGCATAAATATGTCAGGATAAATCCCGTAGTTGATCGTGAGTTTTTTATCACTGGTATTAAATCACAAAAGGATTGTCTCGATGTCCAACAATGGCTCGTCACCGCTGGTGCTTTGGTATAACCAACTCGGCATGAATGATGTAGACAGAGTTGGGGGCAAAAATGCCTCCCTTGGTGAAATGATTACGAATCTGTCCGGTATGGGTGTTTCCGTACCGAACGGGTTTGCCACCACCGCTGATGCCTTCAATCAGTTCCTGGACCAAAGCGGTGTTAACCAGCGCATTTATGAACTGCTGGATGAAACCGACATTGACGACGTTTCCGCATTAGCGAAAGCGGGCGCCCAGATCCGTCAGTGGATCATTGATACGCCGTTCCAGAGCGAACTGGAAGACGCGATTCGTGATGCCTATCGACAGCTGTCCGCGGACAATGCCGAGGCCTCTTTTGCCGTGCGTTCGTCCGCGACGGCGGAAGACATGCCGGATGCCTCCTTCGCCGGGCAGCAAGAGACATTCCTCAACGTGCAGGGCTTTGATGCCGTGCTCGTCGCGGTGAAGCACGTGTTTGCTTCGCTGTTTAACGATCGCGCGATCTCCTATCGCGTGCATCAGGGTTATGACCATCGCGGCGTGGCGCTATCCGCCGGGGTACAAAGGATGGTGCGCTCCGACCTCGCCTCATCCGGCGTGATGTTCTCCATTGATACCGAGTCCGGCTTTGACCAGGTGGTATTTATTACCTCCGCCTGGGGCCTCGGCGAAATGGTGGTGCAGGGCGCGGTCAACCCGGATGAGTTCTATGTGCATAAACCGACGCTGGCGGCGGGTCGTCCGGCCATCGTGCGTCGCACCATGGGATCGAAAAAAATTCGCATGGTTTATGCCCCGACCCAGGAGCACGGCAAGCAGGTGCGTATCGAAGACGTTCCGCAGGCGCAGCGCGATATTTTCTCGTTAACCAACGAGGAAGTGCAGGAACTGGCGCAGCAGGCGGTGCAGATTGAGAAACACTACGGCCGTCCGATGGATATCGAATGGGCGAAAGATGGCCACACCGGTGAGCTGTTCATCGTTCAGGCGCGTCCGGAGACCGTCCGCTCGCGCGGTCAGGTGATGGAGCGCTACACCCTGCATACGCAAGGGCAGATTGTGGCGGAAGGCCGCGCTATCGGCCATCGTATCGGCGCCGGCCCGGTAAAAGTGATTCACGATATCAGTGAAATGAACCGTATCGAGCCCGGCGATGTGCTGGTGACCGACATGACCGACCCGGACTGGGAACCGATCATGAAGAAAGCCTCGGCAATTGTCACCAACCGCGGCGGCCGTACCTGTCACGCGGCGATTATTGCCCGCGAGCTGGGGATTCCGGCGGTCGTTGGCTGCGGTGACGCGACCGACCGCATCCAGGAAAACCAGAACGTGACCGTCTCCTGTGCCGAAGGCGATACCGGCTACGTCTACGCCGAGTTGCTCGACTTCAGCATTAAGAGTTCAAGCGTGGGGGAAATGCCGGACCTGCCGCTGAAAATCATGATGAACGTCGGTAACCCGGATCGCGCATTCGACTTCGCTTGTCTGCCGAACGAAGGCGTGGGGCTGGCGCGTCTGGAGTTCATCATCAACCGCATGATTGGCGTCCACCCGCGCGCGCTGCTTGAGTTTGACGATCAGGAGCCCGCGCTGCAGAACGAAATCCGCGAGTTGATGAAAGGCTACGACTCGCCGAGAGAGTTCTACGTCGGTCGGCTGACCGAAGGGATTGCGACCCTTGGCGCGGCGTTCTATCCGAAGCGGGTCATCGTGCGTCTGTCCGACTTCAAATCTAACGAATACGCCAACCTGGTGGGCGGCGAGCGTTATGAGCCGGAAGAGGAAAACCCGATGCTGGGCTTCCGCGGCGCCGGTCGTTACGTCTCCGATAGCTTCCGCGATTGTTTCGCGCTGGAGTGCGATGCGGTGAAACGCGTGCGCAACGATATGGGGCTGAACAACGTCGAAATCATGGTGCCGTTTGTCCGCACCGTCGCCCAGGCGAAAGCGGTGGTTGAAGAGCTGGCGCGCCAGGGACTCAAGCGCGGCGAAAACGGTCTGAAAATCATTATGATGTGCGAAATCCCGTCGAATGCGCTGCTGGCCGAACAGTTCCTCGAGCACTTTGACGGTTTCTCCATCGGCTCGAACGACATGACCCAACTGGCGCTTGGCCTCGATCGCGACTCCGGCGTGGTCTCTGAGCTGTTTGACGAACGTAACGACGCGGTGAAAGCGCTGCTGTCGATGGCGATTCGCGCAGCGAAGAAGCAGGGTAAATACGTCGGCATTTGCGGCCAGGGCCCTTCTGACCACGAAGATTTTGCCGCATGGCTGATGGAGGAGGGGATTGACAGCCTGTCCCTGAACCCGGATACCGTGGTGCAAACCTGGCTTGGTCTGGCTGAAATGAATAAGTAAGCCCTCGTTTTCAATCAGCCGATCCCCGTCAGCAATGGCGGGGATTTTTTATTTTCAGCGTCTGCCGTCCGCCAGTGACGGCCGTACCTGCAAACCGTAAAAATAGCGGTCTGCGGCTCACGGATTCGAAGTAAAAAAAAGCCCATCGTGGGAGATGGGCAAAGACTACACACAGCAATTCGTTGTTTCACTCAGGGGATTTCCATGCTTATAAATCAAGGTGTTGATCTATAACCGTGCCCTAATAGTAGACACAGCCTGTTTTTGCGTCGATCGGATTCATCCCAATAGTTAAACGGGTGTGAAGAATATGCCGATTGCATCTCATGAGAGAGGGGGATAGCGGGGGGAGGAGTGAATTATTTTTATCAGTTTTTCTTATGATTAAGGCGGGTTTCCCCGCCTCGATTTTTTACTTTTGGTTGTTGATATTACTGACATTTAACGCTTCAAGTTCCGCCAGTACCTGATCGGGATCTTTCGGCGGCGGTGGAACCTCCTGCAACCAGGCATCAAACAGGCGCCAGGAGACGGCAAGCAGCACCGGACCGATAAACAAGCCAATCATCCCGAAGGCGATCAGCCCGCCGATAACGCCGGAGAGAATCAGAATCATCGGCAGGTCGGCGCCCATACGAATCAGCATCGGGCGAATAACGTTATCCATGGTGCCCACCACGCAGCTCCACACCAGTAGCACCGTGCCCCAGGTGGTATCTCCGCTCCAGTAGAGCCAGATAATCGAAGGGATCAGGACAATCAATGGCCCCAGCTGTACCAGACAGGTGAAGATCATGACCACGGTCAGCAGCGCAGCGTAAGGGACGCCGCTAATCGCCAGACCAATCCCTCCGAGCACCGCCTGAACCAGCGCGGTCACCACCACGCCCAGCGCCACGGCGCGAATGGCCTGACCGGCCAGCAGCACCGCCGCATCGCCGCGTTTTGCCGCCAGACGCGTTGCGAAATAACGGAACCCATAGGCGACTTTCTCACCCTGCCAGTACAGCAGGGCGCTGAACAACAGCATCAGACCACAGTAGACCAGCAGTTTGCCGATATGCGCCGCCTGACCGACGAACCAGGTGGTGGTGGTGCCGATATAGGGACGAATTTTGGCCATGATGGCCGCGCCGCCCATATCCAGCAGACCGTGCCAGGCCGCGTACAGCTTGTCGCCAATCAGCGGAACGCTATTAAGCCACGCCAAATCCGGCAGCGTCACATTCCCGGCGGAGATGAGTTTTATCAGCGGAATGCTGTTATCGACCAGGCTATTTACCAGCAGCGCAATGGGGATGACGAACAGTAAAAACAGTAAGACGGTCATAACCAGCACGGCGAGGGCGCGTTTACCAAACAGCAAACGCTGCAGACGCAGCAGAACGGGCCAGGTGGCGATGACGACGGTGCCTGCCCAGGCGAAGGACAGAATAAAGGGTTGCACCACCCACAGACAGGAGATAATTATCAGGGATAAGAACAGCACCGACAGCAGAATTTGCGGTATATCCCGAGGTTGGCGAGCGTTAATCATAATGAAATTTTACCTTTCCAGTCGCGTCAGAATGTTGGCGCCGCGTAAATCCATATACTGATAATAATATCAATAATTTCACGGGCCTGATTTTGCACATAAATCTCGTGGGCGCATATGAAAAAAATGTGATAAAAAGTTGACTGCGCCACGCAATCGTTTAGTTATCCATACACCAAATCATCCGGACGCAGCGAGGTGGCGGCCGACTCCCGGCTTGCAGGCTATTTTTGCCCGGCGTGGTGAACGTGGTTTGTATTACCCGCCAGGGTCAGCTTCACGCAAGGATTCGGCAGCGAATGCGCCAACACGAGGCAGTCTGAAGGATGACATCTCTACAACACAACATAGTCAGGCAGGGTCAAGCGTTATGATCCCACAAATTTCTCAAGCACCAGGTGTCGTTCAACTGGTATTGAATTTTTTGCAGGTACTGGAGCAACAAGGATTTACCGGCGATACCGCCACCAGCTATGCCGACAGGCTAACAATGGCGACAGATAACAGCGTTTATCAGCTGTTGCCGGATGCGATTTTATTTCCCCGCTCGACGGCGGATGTCGTCCTGCTGGCGCGACTCGCCGCCGAAGAACGCTTCAAATCGCTGGTCTTTACCCCGCGCGGCGGCGGCACCGGGACCAACGGCCAGGCGCTGAATGCGGGGATCATCGTCGATATGTCCCGCCATATGAACCGCATACTCGAAATCAACCCGCAAGAGGGATGGGTTCGTGTCGAAGCCGGCGTGATTAAAGATCAGCTGAACCAGTATCTTAAACCGTACGGTTACTTTTTTGCCCCGGAGCTTTCCACCAGCAACCGCGCCACCCTGGGGGGGATGATCAACACCGATGCCTCCGGTCAGGGGTCATTGGTTTATGGCAAAACCTCAGACCATGTACTGGGCGTTCGTTCGGTGCTGATGGGCGGCGATATTCTCGATACCCAGGCGATGCCCGTTGCCCTGGCGGAGACGCTAAGCCGCGAACAGTCGGCGATTGGACGGATTTACCGGACGGTCTTTCAGCGCTGCAAAGCGCAACGTCAGCTGATCATCGATAAATTTCCGAAACTTAACCGCTTCCTGACCGGATATGACCTGCGCCACGTCTTTAATGATGACATGAGCGAGTTCGATCTGACCCGAATTCTCACCGGTTCGGAAGGGACGCTGGCCTTTATCACCGAAGCGCGTCTCGATATTACCCGTCTGCCGAAAGTCCGCCGTCTGGTGAACATCAAATACGATTCGTTTGACTCCGCGCTGCGCAATGCGCCGTTTATGGTCGAGGCGAAAGCGCTGTCGGTGGAAACCGTCGATTCAAAAGTCCTTAACCTGGCGCGTGAAGATATCGTCTGGCATTCGGTCAGCGAGTTGATTACCGATGTCCCGCATAAAGAGATGCTGGGACTGAATATTGTCGAATTCGCCGGTGATGACGCCGCGCTTATCGATAACCAGGTAACTACGCTGTGTCAGCGTCTTGATGAGCTGATTGCCGCCAATGAAGCGGGCGTCATCGGCTGGCAGGTCTGTCACGAACTGGACGGCGTTGAGCGCATCTACGCGATGCGTAAAAAAGCGGTGGGGCTGCTGGGGAATGCCAAAGGCGCCGCCAAGCCGATTCCCTTTGCGGAAGATACCTGCGTACCGCCGGAACATCTTGCCGATTACATCGTCGAGTTCCGCGCGCTGCTCGACAGCCACGGTCTGAGCTACGGCATGTTTGGCCATGTGGACGCTGGCGTTCTGCACGTGCGTCCGGCGCTGGATATGTGCGATCCGCGGCAAGAAGTGCTGATGAAGCAGATCTCTGATGAGGTCGTGGCGCTGACCGCGAAATACGGCGGCCTGCTGTGGGGTGAACACGGCAAGGGCTTCCGCGCCGAGTACAGTCCGGCATTCTTTGGCGAAGAGCTTTACGGCGAGCTGCGAAAAGTCAAAGCGGCGTTCGATCCGCACAACCGTCTTAACCCGGGGAAAATCTGTCCGCCGGAAGGCGTAGATGCGCCGATGATGAAGGTGGATGCCGTGAAGCGCGGCACCTGGGATCGCCAGATCCCTATCGCGGTGCGCAGCGCATGGCGTGGCGCGATGGAGTGTAACGGCAACGGTCTGTGCTTTAACTTTGATGTTAAAAGCCCGATGTGTCCGTCGATGAAGGTCAGCAATCACCGTATCCACTCGCCGAAAGGGCGCGCAACGCTGGTGCGCGAATGGCTGCGCCTGCTGGCGGATCGTGGCATCGACCCCAATCAGCTGGAAAAAGATCTGCCGGAAAAACGCGCCAGCCTGCGGACGCTGGTGGCGCGGACCCGTAACAGCTGGCATGCGCGCAAGGGGGAATATGACTTCTCCCATGAGGTCAAAGAGGCGATGTCCGGCTGCCTGGCCTGTAAAGCGTGCTCTACCCAATGTCCGATTAAAATCGATGTCCCGGAATTTCGTTCACGCTTCCTGCAGCTGTACCACAGTCGCTATTTGCGGCCGGTTCGCGATCATCTGGTGGCGACGGTGGAATCCTATGCGCCGCTGATGGCCCAGGCGCCGAAGACGTTCAACTTCTTTATTAACCAGCCGTGGATGCGCAAGCTGTCGGAGAAGCACATCGGGATGGTGGATCTGCCGCTGCTCTCGACGCCGTCGCTGAAGCAGAGAATGGTGGGACATCGCTCGGCAAACATGACGCTGGAGCAGCTGGAAACCCTCAGCGCCGCGCAGAAAGCCAAAATGGTGCTGGTGGTGCAGGATCCGTTCACCAGCTATTACGACGCGCAGGTGGTGGCCGATTTTGTCCGGCTGGTGGAAAAAGTCGGCTACCAGCCGGTACTGCTGCCGTTCTCGCCAAACGGCAAGGCGCAGCATATCAAAGGATTCCTCTCGCGCTTTGCGCGCACGGCGCAGAAAACCGCAGATTTCCTTAACCGCGTGGCGCAACTGGGCATGCCGATGGTTGGGGTCGATCCGGCGCTGGTGCTGTGCTATCGCGATGAGTACAACCAGGTCCTGGGCGACAAACGCGGTGATTTCCGCGTGATGCTGGTGCACGAGTGGCTGCCGCAGGCGCTGCCGGAAGCTCGCGAGCAGGAGCAGGGCGGCGAAGCGTGGTATCTGTTTGGCCACTGTACCGAGGTCACGGCGCTCCCCGCTGCGCCGAAGCAGTGGGCAGAAATTTTTGCACGCTTTGGCGCGAAACTGGAGAACGTCAGCGTGGGCTGTTGTGGGATGGCCGGAACCTACGGTCATGAGGTGAAAAACCATGCCAACTCGCTGGATATCTACGCGCTTTCCTGGCAACAGGCGATTCAGCGTCTACCGCGTAACCGTTGCCTGGTGACCGGCTACTCCTGTCGCAGTCAGGTGAAGCGCATTGAAGGCAGCGGTGTCCGCCATCCGCTGCAGGCGCTGCTGGAGATTATTGGATGATTTGGAAACGTCAGACAACGCTGGAACAGCTTAACCGCATGGGTGAAGGCAATATGGTCGGGCTGCTGGATATTCATTTTGACAGCGTCACCGATGATACCATCGAAGCCACCATGCCGGTGGACAGCCGCACGCATCAGCCGTTTGGTCTGCTACATGGCGGAGCATCGGTGGTGCTAGCGGAAACGCTGGGCTCGGTTGCCGGCTATTTGTGCAGTGAAGGCGAGCAGAAGGTGGTAGGGCTGGAGGTCAATGCCAACCACATTCGCTCGGTGCGCAGTGGCCGGGTCAGAGGGGTCTGTAAAGCGCTGCATATCGGATCGCGCCACCAGGTGTGGCAGATTGAAATCTTCGATGAACAGCGGCGCTTATGCTGCTCCTCGCGCCTGACCACGGCGGTAGTCTGAGAGAGCCGCAGCGGGCTGAGGCGATTCTCGTACAAATATAAGGGGAATGTTATTCCCCTTATATTCAGCGGATTTTATTGTGTTTCATCTTTAATCGTTTCGCTGAGACCATTCTTCTGCACTGAAGCAATTCCTTTTTTCGCCGCCTCCTTCGAGGAATACATTTCACTGGTGGCGATGGTTTCATGATTATCTGCTTTTAGCAGGAAATACCATGGCTGGGAAACGCTTTTCTCAGATTTTTTAATCACGTAATAGCCCATTGTTAACCCCTTTGTGCATTAGCACCGACACCATGATATGTAGACCATAGCGGCTTATATAGCAAGTCAGCGGCGCTAAAAATATAATTCATGAATTATTCACGTTACTTATGCTACTATTTTAAGTACGAAATACTTTTGAGTAACGAAGAGGACGGAGTTAACTATGGGTATCATTTCCTGGGTCATTTTTGGTCTTATTGCCGGTATTTTGGCTAAGTGGATTATGCCAGGCAAAGACGGCGGCGGCTTTATTGTCACTATTGTTCTGGGCATCATTGGTGCGGTAGTAGGTGGTTGGATCAGTACGTTTTTTGGCTACGGCAAGGTCGATGGCTTTAATTTCGGCAGCTTTGTAGTGGCGGTCATTGGTGCATTAGTCGTCCTGTTTATCTACAGAAAGATTAAGAGTTAATATCCCGTCATCATACCGCTATCCTCATCGCCATCGGCGGTGAGGATATAGACATTGAGCGCCAAATCAGACGCAAAATAAAAGCTGCCACGCTCACTGGCAGCTTTTTTTATGTCGCAGATATTAACCGGTCAATGATACCGGGAGTCGCCGGGATAATTCAGGGCATATCGGGTACAGGAACGACTTCCACGCGCACTTCATAATGTTTAGCGCTCCCTGTCGGGATCAGCGCGGTCAGTTTATTAATCGTCTCGGCCGGGTTATCGGTGGCAACCGTTGCAGAGAATAATAGCGGTTTTCGCGGTGGCAATGGCGGTAGAGGCATCGGCATTGGGCCACGCCCTTGCGGCATTTCCATCATCGGCTGTCCGGGCGGATTATCGGGGGGAGCAGGGACGTCATTTTTATCTGCTGCAAATGCGCTGGCTGTGGCAATGGATACGGTGGCTAACAGAGCAATGATTGTTCCTTTCATCTTCGTTACCTCTCGCTGGAATATGGCTGAAATCTTAGAGGCAACGCCGTTGCTGAACAATGCCACTGCGGACGAATCCTCTAAAACTCCTCATTTCATCACGAATGTGAAGCTCCGATGTGGGAAGCAGGGGCTGTGGCTGACCTAGTTTAGCAATACGCTCATAACCAGCAGTACCACCATGCACATCGACATAATACTGATATCTATCATCCTGTACGGACAAACTCCATGTAAGCAGTGCCTCCGACACAGGGTCGAGAACTGTAGGAAATTTAAGCAGGAATTGTACATCAATTTACCAGTAGAGAAAAAAGCTTTATTCCTGGTTTTTGTCCGAATTTAAAATGATAACCGTTCCGCTTTACCGGATAACGAATAGCCATCCAGAAGGATACTTATAGATAATTCTAAAGAGGTAGCGTAAAGAGCGTCACGTCGTCGCACGGTACAAAGAACAATCTATTGATTTGACAGTAAATGCTGATCATGTTGAATGGACCGTTTTCGATTTCAAAAATAGGTATTTCCGATACACCTTTCTCATTGCCCGTCATGTCCGGGTAAAACGCTAAATAAGTTATTATTTATCAATATATTAAATTGCAAAATAGTCACCTGATAACCTGCAGGCGAGGGTCTATGCTTATAAAAAGCGAGATAAAAGGGTTCGCAAGGGGAATACCCCTTCTCCGGCTGGGTTGAAGTGATAATTGTTATCATTAACATGGTCGTATGCCCTTATGGCGCTAACCAATGAGGTAGAGCGATGGAATTAGATACAGGAACCTTCAATCCCGATGAATTTAGCTGGCGTGGTCTGATGATGACCCCGGCGGCAGCGGCCCATATTCGCAGCCTGGTGAGTCAACATCCCGACAAGCAGGGGCTACGTCTGGGGGTAAAAACCAGCGGCTGCGCCGGTTTTGGTTACGTACTCGAGCTGATTGCCGAGCCGGCGGAAGACGACCTGCTGTTTGAGCGCGACGGGGCGAAACTGTGGGCGCCGCTGCAGGCCATGCCGTTTATCGACGGGACGGAGCTGGATTATGTTCGGGAAGGATTAAATGAAATCTTTAAGTTTCATAACCCGAAAGCGCAGCACGAATGCGGCTGCGGCGAAAGCTTTGGGGTTCAGGCGGAGTAACTATGTCTCGTAATACTGAAGCAACTGACGATGTCAAAACCTGGTCCGACGGGCCGCTCAATTATAAAGAAGGCTTTTTTACCCGCTTAAAGACCGATGAGCTGGCGAAAGGCATCAACGAAGAGGTGGTGCGCGCCATTTCCGCCCGCCGCAATGAGCCCGAGTGGATGCTCGAGTTTCGCCTGAAGGCGTATCACGCCTGGCTGGCGATGGAAGAGCCGCACTGGTTGAAAGCGCACTATGAAAAGCTCAACTACCAGGATTACAGCTATTACTCGGCGCCGTCCTGCGGCAACTGCGACGACACCTGCGCTTCGGAGCCTGGCGCGGTGCAGCAAACCGGCCCCGGCGCCTATCTGACTCAGGAAGTCGAAGAGGCTTTTAACCTGCTGGGCGTGCCGGTACGCGAAGGGCGTGAAGTCGCGGTTGACGCGATTTTCGACTCCGTTTCGGTGGCGACAACCTACCGGGAAAAACTGGCGGAACAGGGGATTATCTTCTGTTCGTTTGGTGAGGCTATCCACGATCACCCGGAGCTGGTGAAACAATATCTCGGCACCGTGGTGCCGGGCAATGACAACTTTTTTGCCGCGCTGAACGCGGCGGTGGCCTCTGACGGCACCTTTATCTACGTGCCTAAAGGCGTACGTTGCCCGATGGAGCTGTCGACCTATTTCCGCATTAATGCCGAAAAAACCGGCCAGTTCGAACGCACCATTCTGGTGGCCGATGAAGGCAGCTATGTCAGCTACATCGAAGGGTGTTCCGCCCCGGTGCGCGACAGCTATCAGCTGCATGCGGCGGTGGTTGAGGTGATTATTCATAAAGACGCCGAGGTGAAATATTCCACGGTGCAGAACTGGTTCCCCGGGGATAACAACACCGGCGGGATTTTGAACTTTGTCACCAAACGAGCGCTGTGCGAAGGCGAAAACAGCAAGATGTCCTGGACGCAGTCAGAAACGGGGTCCGCCATTACCTGGAAGTATCCGAGCTGCATTCTGCGCGGCGATAACTCCATCGGCGAATTTTTCTCCGTGGCGCTGACCAGCGGACACCAGCAGGCCGACACCGGCACCAAGATGATCCACATCGGCAAAAACACCCGTTCGACGATTATCTCGAAAGGGATCTCCGCCGGCAAAAGCCAGAACAGCTACCGTGGACTGGTCAAAATTATGCCGACCGCCACCAACGCGCGTAACTTCACCCAATGCGACTCGATGCTGATTGGACCGGACTGCGGGGCGCATACTTTCCCGTACGTGGAGTGTCGCAACGACAGCGCGCAGCTGGAGCACGAAGCCACCACCTCGCGGATCGGCGAAGATCAATTGTTCTACTGCCTGCAGCGCGGCATCAGCGAAGACAATGCCATCTCGATGATTGTCAACGGCTTCTGTAAAGATGTCTTCTCGGAGCTGCCGCTGGAGTTTGCCGTTGAAGCGCAAAAACTGCTGGCTATCAGTCTGGAACACAGCGTCGGCTAAGCGCCAGGCTTTACGAATTAAGGGAAATGCGATGTTAAGTATCAAAAATTTGCAGGTCGCCGTTGAAGACAAAGAGATCCTGCGCGGATTAAATCTGGACATTCGCCCTGGCGAAGTGCACGCCATTATGGGGCCGAACGGCTCCGGCAAAAGTACCCTGTCGGCGACGCTGGCCGGGCGTGAAGACTATGAGGTCGTCGGCGGCAGCGTGGAGTTTAAAGGCAAAGATTTGCTCAGCCTCGCGCCGGAAGACCGCGCCGGCGAAGGCATTTTTATGGCTTTCCAGTACCCGGTAGAGATTCCCGGCGTCAGCAACCAGTTCTTCCTGCAAACTGCGCTCAACTCGGTGCGCGGCTATCGCGGCCAGGAAGCGCTGGACCGTTTCGATTTCCAGGATCTGATGGAAGAGAAAATTAAGCTGCTGAAGATGCCGGAAGATTTACTGACCCGTTCGGTGAACGTGGGCTTCTCCGGCGGTGAAAAGAAGCGCAACGATATCCTGCAAATGGCCGTGCTGGAGCCGGACCTGTGCATTCTTGATGAATCGGATTCGGGGCTGGATATCGACGCCCTGAAGATAGTCTCTGACGGCGTCAACGCGCTGCGCGACGGCAAGCGCGCATTTATTATCGTCACCCACTATCAGCGTATTCTCGACTATATCAAGCCTGATTACGTCCACGTGCTCTATCAGGGGCGAATCGTCAAATCCGGCGATTTTACCCTGGTCAAACAACTGGAGGAGCAGGGCTATGGCTGGCTTACCGAACAGCAGTAACGCGCTGCAGCAGTGGCATCATCTGTTTGAGGCGCTGGGTGAACGGCGAACGCCTGAAGCCCGCCGGCATCTCCAGCAGGTCCTGCGCCTCGGTCTGCCGACGCGCAAACATGAAGACTGGAAATATACGCCGCTGGATACACTGAACAAAGGCACATTTGTCGCGCTGCAGCCGGGTACTTTAACGGCGACAGAGCGGGATCAGCGGGCGCTGTCGATGGACGCCTGGCGGCTGGTGTTCATCGACGGGCAGTTTAGCGAGACCTTAAGCGACAACCTGGCCGACAGCGGCTACGACGTTAGCGTGGCGGACGATCGTCAGGGATTGCCTGACGCGGTGCAGCCGGAAGTGTTCCTGCATCTCACGGAGAGCCTTGCTCAGACGGTGACGCGAATCCGCGTAAAACGTCATCAGCGGCCCGCGAAGCCGCTGCTGCTGATGCATGTGACCCGTGGGGGGGCGGGCGATGACCTCAACACCGCGCACTA
Source organism: Klebsiella sp. Lac1 (assembly GCF_009825425.1). NCBI lineage: Bacteria > Pseudomonadati > Pseudomonadota > Gammaproteobacteria > Enterobacterales > Enterobacteriaceae > Klebsiella > Klebsiella sp. Lac1. Next base: position 2,112,906 of record NZ_VJZJ01000001.1, on the reverse strand, counting down.
TCGCCATCATCTTGAGCTGGAGAGCGGCGCCGAGGCGACGATTATCGAACACTATCTGAGTCTGGATGAACAGCGCCACTTTACCGGCGCGCGTCTGACGATGTCGGTGGCGGATAATGCCCATCTGCAGCATATCAAGCTGGCGTTTGAGAATGCGCAGAGCAACCACTTTGCCCACAACGATCTCTTGCTGGGCCGCGACGCGTCGGCCTTCAGCAGCAGCTTTCTGCTCGGAGGCGCGGTATTGCACCATCGCACCAGTACTCAACTGCTGGGGGAAAACAGCACCCTGCGGATCAACTCCCTGGCGATGCCGGTCAACAATGAGGTCTGCGACAGCCGAACCTGGCTCGATCATCGCGTTGGCTACTGTAATAGCCGCCAGCTGCATAAGACCATTGTCAGCGATAAAGGGCGGGCGGTGTTTAACGGTCTGATTAATGTCGCCAGGCACGCGATGAAAACCGACGGTCAGATGACCAACAATAATTTGCTGCTGGGGCGCCTGGCGGAAGTGGATACCCGACCGCAGCTGGAAATTTATGCCGACGACGTCAAGTGCAGCCACGGCGCCACCATCGGGCGTATCGACAACGAACAGCTGTTCTATCTCCGTTCACGCGGTATTACTCACCAGGCGGCACAGCATATGATCCTCTATGCTTTCGCCGCCGAGCTGACGGAAGCGATTGGCGATGAGGCGCTGAGGGCGCAGATTCTGGCGCGAATCGGCCAACGTTTACCGGGAGAAAAAGCATGACATTTTCTGTTGAACGGGTCCGCGCGGATTTTCCGTTGCTGAGCCGGGAGGTCAACGGTCAGCCGCTGGTCTATCTCGACAGCGCCGCCAGCGCGCAAAAACCAGAGGCGGTGATTCGCGCCGAGGCGGAGTTTTATCGCCACGGCTATGCCGCCGTCCATCGCGGTATCCATACGCTGAGCGCAGAGGCGACGGCGCGGATGGAACAGGTTCGTCAGCAGGCGGCGAGGTTCCTCAACGCCCGCTCGGCGGAAGAGCTGGTGTTCGTTCGGGGGACCACCGAAGGGATCAATCTGGTGGCCAACAGTTGGGGGAACGCCAACGTCGGCGCCGGCGATAACATCATCATCAGCGCCATGGAGCACCACGCGAACATCGTCCCCTGGCAGATGCTCTGTGCCCGGGTGGGCGCCGAGCTGCGGGTTATCCCGCTGACACCGGACGGCACTCTGCAACTGGATGCCATTCCGGCGCTGTTCGATGCGCGGACCCGCCTGCTGGCCATCACCCAGGTCTCGAATGTGCTGGGGACGGAGAACCCGCTGGCGGCCTTGATCCCGCTGGCCCGCCAGCATGGGGCAAAAGTGCTGGTGGACGGGGCGCAGGCGGTGATGCATCACGCGGTGGATGTGCAGGCGCTGGACTGCGACTTTTATGTTTTCTCCGGCCACAAGCTGTATGGCCCGACCGGGATTGGCATTCTGTATGTCAAAGAGGCGCTGCTGCAGGCGATGCCGCCGTGGGAAGGGGGCGGGTCTATGATTGCCACCGTCAGCCTGAGCGAAGGGACAACGTGGGCGAAAGCGCCGTGGCGCTTCGAGGCGGGCACCCCCAATACCGGCGGGATTATCGGCCTTGGCGCCGCGCTGGAGTATGTCAGCGCGCTGGGGCTGGCGCAGATTGGTGAATATGAGCAGACTCTCATGCGCTATGCCTTGCAGGCGCTGAAAGCGGTGCCGGACTTGACCCTGTATGGCCCTGAGGCGCGTCTGGGGGTGATTGCCTTTAACCTTGGCGCACATCATGCCTACGATGTGGGCAGCTTCCTGGATAATTACGGCATTGCCATCCGCACCGGCCATCATTGCGCGATGCCGCTAATGGCGTTTTACAACGTACCGGCCATGTGTCGGGCCTCGTTGGCGATGTACAATACCACGGAAGAGGTGGATCGCCTGGTCGCAGGACTGCAGCGCATCCACACGCTACTGGGCTAAAGGACGCAATCATGGCGGCATTACCGGATAAAGACAAACTGCTGCGCAACTTTAGTCGTTGCGCGAACTGGGAAGAGAAGTACCTCTATATTATTGAACTCGGCCAGCGGCTGGCGCCGCTGAGCGCCGAAGAGCATACCGCGCAAAATATCATTCAGGGCTGCCAGAGCCAGGTGTGGATCGTGGTGGAACAAGGGGAAGGCGGGGGGCTATCGCTGCGCGGCGATAGCGATGCGGCGATCGTCAAAGGACTGATTGCCGTGGTCTTTATCCTCTACGACCAGATGACGGCCAAGGATATCATCGCCTTTGACGTGCGACCATGGTTTGAAAAAATGGCGCTGGCCCAGCATCTTACCCCTTCACGATCTCAGGGCCTGGAAGCCATGATTCGTGCAATTCGCGCGAAAGCTGAAAATCTTAGCTAGAATAAACAGGTAGATTTCATTCTGTTACGTCAGGCCGGAGGTGATGCCTGCCTGACTGCAGACCCTGGCGTTTTATCAGCGAAAGAAGGAATCTCAGTATGAAACGCGCATCTCTTATCACCGTAGCCCTTCTGACAGCCCTCAGCGTTTCACACGGCGCCTGGGCGGTAGATTACCCACTTCCCCCGGCTAACAGTCGACTCATTGGCCAGAATCAATGGTGGACGGTACAGGAAGGGGATCGCAATCTGCAGGCGATTGCCCGCCATTTCGACACGGCGGCGATGCTGATTCTCGAAGCGAACGACACGCTTGCGCCGGTGTACCCGAAGCCCGGGACTCAGGTCTTGATTCCCTCGCAGATGCTGCTGCCGGATGTTCCCCGGGAAGGCATCGTCGTGAACCTGGCGGAGCTACGGCTGTACTACTTCCCGCCGGGGCAGAACCAGGTTCAGGTTTATCCGCTGGGGATTGGTCAGCAGGGGCTGGAGACGCCGGAGATGACCACGCGCATCGGGCAAAAGATCCCTAATCCGACCTGGACGCCAACGGCGGGCATCCGCGCGCGTTCGCTGGAAAAAGGCATCAAGCTGCCGCCCGTGGTGCCGGCAGGGCCGAATAATCCGTTAGGACGCTATGCGCTGCGCCTGGCGTACGGCAACGGTGAGTATCTTATCCACGGTACCAGCGCGCCGGATAGCGTTGGCCTGCGGGTCAGTTCGGGCTGTATGCGCATGAACGCCGCGGACATCCAGGCGCTGTTTAGTCAGGTAAAAACCGGGACGCCGGTGCGCGTTATCAACCAGCCGGTGAAATTTGCGATTGAGCCCGACGGTAAACGCTATGTCGAAGTTCATCGGCCTCTGACGCAGGATGAAGCGGGCGATACCCGTACGCTTGCGTACACGCTGCCAGCGGACTTCCATCAGTTTGCCGGAGATAAAACCATAGACGATGCCCAACTGAAGAAAGCGCTGTCCCGACGCGCGGGCTATCCGGTGGTGGTCTCTGCGGGCAATGAGACGGCGAGCGGCGCAGCGCTATCGGCGATGTCGGTATCGAACGCGCCGGTGGACGAAGCGAAAAGGGTGCAGTAGCGCGAGACGGGAAGGAAAGAGAGGACAAAAAAAATGGCGCACATTGTGCGCCATTTTTATTAACAGGTACTATTACTTACGGTATTTAGTAGCCTGGTTGTCCAGACGCTGGTTAGCGCGTGCTGCGTCGTCTTTAGCAGCCTGGACGTCAGAACGCATTGCGTTCACGTCGTTGCTCAGCTGGTCAACTTTAGCGTTCAGAGTCTGAACGTCAGAAGACAGCTGATCGATTTTAGCATTGCTGGAGCAACCAGCCAGCAGAGTAGAACCCAGGATTACCGCGCCCAGTACCAGTTTAGTACGATTCATTATTAATACCCTCTAGATTGAGTTAATCTCCATGTAGCGTTACAAGTATTACACAAACTTTTTTGGGATGAGAATATTTTTTTACGGTAATACGCTTATTTTTGATCGTTCGCTCAAAGAAACATCGAATTTTACGGATTAGTTTAAAAATCTTTGTGAAAACAGCACGCTTCCATCGGATTCATCTTAGATAATCTCTCATTAAATAGTAAATTCCGATTTGCATTTTTATTAAGAGTCGCCAGGGATGAATAAAAAAAAAGCGCCTGCAAGAGGCGCCTTTAAAAACGAATTAACCTGTAAATTATTACAGCACGTGCACGGATGCGGTATTGGTGGTTCCGCTCGGGACCAGTGCGCCAGAGACCATAACAACCACGTCGCCTTTACGCGCCAGGCCGCTCTGCAGCGCCAGTTCTTTGCCGAGGATGTAGAAATCATCGGTAGAGGAGAGCTGGTCAACCAGCTGCGGCACTACGCCTTTGGTCAGCACCAGCTGACGGGCGGTGGTTTCGTTAGTGGTCAGCGCCAGGATGGTGGCATCCGGGAAGTATTTACGCACGGCGCGCGCAGATTTACCGCCCTGGGTGGCGACAACAATCAGCGGAGCTTCCAGTTTTTCTGCGGTTTCTACCGCACCACGACACACCGCTTCGGTAATGCGCAGCTTACGGTTGTCGTTGTTGAACTCCAGGCGGCTGGTCATCACGCGATCGGTACGCTCGCAGATGGTCGCCATGATGGTGACGGCTTCCAGCGGGTATTTCCCTTTGGCGGATTCGCCGGACAGCATGACCGCATCGGTGCCGTCGAGGATGGCGTTGGCTACGTCGCCGGCTTCTGCGCGGGTCGGACGCGGGTTTTTGATCATCGAATCCAGCATCTGCGTTGCGGTGATAACCACTTTACGCGCGCGGATACATTTTTCGATGATCATTTTCTGGGCGAAGATAACTTCTTCAACCGGGATTTCCACGCCCATGTCGCCACGCGCAACCATGATGCCGTCAGAGGCTTCGAGGATTTCGTCGAAGTTGTTCAGGCCTTCCTGGTTTTCAATTTTGGAGATGATCTGGATGTTTTCGCCGCCGTGCGCTTTCAGGTGCTCGCGGATTTCGACCACGTCAGAACGCTTACGGATAAAGGAAGCAGCAACAAAATCAACACCTTGTTCGCAACCGAAGATCAGGTCCTGCTTGTCTTTTTCAGCCAGTGCCGGCAGGGCAATAGAAACGCCCGGCAGGTTAACGCCTTTGTTCTCGCCGAGGTCGCCGTTGTTCAGCACTTTACAGATGACGTTCTGACCTTCGATGGCCGTCACTTCCATGCCGATCAGACCATCGTCGACCAGAACGGTGTTGCCGACGGACAGGTCGGTAGTGAAACCTTCATAGGTCACGGCGACGATTTCGTTGTTGCCGACGACGGATTTATCGGTGGTGAAGGTGAATGTCTGACCGGCTTTCAGGGAGACGTCATTGCCGCCTTCCAGCTTAATGGTACGAATTTCCGGGCCTTTGGTATCCAGCAGGATAGCCGCTGTCTTACCGGTTTTGCTCAGCACGTTACGCAGGTTCTTGATGCGTTGACCGTGTTCAGCATAGTCACCGTGAGAGAAGTTCAGACGCATGACGTTCATGCCCGCGTCCAGCATTTTGGACAGCATCTCTTCGGATTCGGTTTTCGGACCGATGGTGCAAACAATTTTGGTCTTTTTCATGAAAGTTTTAGTCTTTAAGTTGTGAAGGATATGGAAATATCGCTCCGTAGGCGCACGGCCGTGGAGTCAAACCTGTATTGCGAAAGTTGTTCTGCCACGCTCTAAGAATAGGTGACAACAAAAGAGCGTGCAGAAGAAAGTGTGCTGGCGGTTCAGCCCATGAAAAGAGGCAGTATTTTATGCGTTTAGTCGTGCAGTCCAATGCGCTGAAACCATTCAAGAAAGAATCGGGGGCCATTATACGACGCCGGAACAAAAAAGGAAAATGAAAACGACGTTTCATTATTCCCCATGAAAATGTAACAAAACTCGAACTATTTCAAATCTTCTTCGCAACACATTTTTTCATCAGCCGACAACAATAAACGCCACTATCATGCGAATTTCATCGCGGTTAGCGCCTGGAAACAACGCACTGGTATAAAAAGAGCGCGCTGGTTTGATTTATCACGAAAACATATTAATAATGATTTGATTGATAATGATAATTTGTGAGCCGAAAAGTATGGGAAATAAAGCCAGAGACGCCGAATTGTACGAGGAAATGTGCCGGGTGGTGGGGAAAGTGGTGCTCGAAATGCGCGATCTCGGCCAGGAGCCAAAACATATCGTGATTGCCGGGGTGGTGCGTACCTCGCTGGCCAACCCGAAAATCGCCCGCTCTGAACTGACCAAAGAAGCCATGGAGAAGGTGATCCACGCCTTATCCGGGCACGACTAGCCTTCCTGCGCGCGGCTTACGCAGGCTCAGGAAATCACAAACCGCACGACCGCTTTCACCGCTAAATCGCAGTGGTGAGCGATCATCTCCTCATCGTCGATAGCCGGCAGCGGGTCGTCGAGGAAGAGACGAGTGAAGGTGTAAAAGTTCGACACCTGATAAAAGCTAAAGCTGCTGATCAGCCGATGGACATCGCGCGCCTGTAGACCCTCCTGAAAAATTCCCTGCTGTTGCCCGCGCTGCAGAATATCCTCCAGAATCGACAGGGCGGTTCGATTCAGCGGTTTCAGCTGCCCCGATGACTGCAACCACTTACCGCGCTGCATATTCTCCATACAAATAACCCGCATAAAATCCGCATGAGTGGCGTGATAACGCACGCTCCAGCGCACCAGCTGCACCAGCGCTTCAACCGGCGGAAGCTGCTCCAGCCCAAGCTGCTGTTCGGTCTCGCGGATACGCGCATAGACATGTTGCAGCACCGCCTGATACAGCAGCTCCTTCGTTTTGAAGTAGTACACCACCATGCGTTTGGTTGTCTGCGCCTCGGTGGCAATCTGTTCCATGCGCGCCCCGGACAGCCCGTGTTCGGCAAAGACGACGATGGCGGCGGTAAAAATCCGTTCCTTCAGGGACTGCGCTTCATCATGAGCCACGACAGACATAACCACTCCTTTTTTCTGAGAGACAAAAAATACACATAATGATCACAAATTAGCAACCTCGTGTGGCGTGAATGAACCAAATGATTCATATTCAGGGCTCACGTCTGCTGATGACCCGAGGACCTATGCTGCGATCCATTGCCACCGTTTCGATTTCCGGCACCTTACCCGAAAAACTCCATGCTATTGCGGCTGCGGGTTATCAAGGCGTCGAAATCTTTGAAAACGATCTGCTTTATTATACCGGCACGCCGGCGGATATTCGCAATCTGGCGGCTGATTTAGGGCTAAAAATCACGCTTTTTCAACCCTTTCGCGATTTTGAAGGCGCCAGCCGCAGCCAGTTTGCGGCGAATATGGCGCGGGCGAAGCGCAAATTCGCGCTGATGCATGAGCTCGGCTGCGACACATTGCTCCTGTGCAGCAATGTGCAGCCGGACTGTTCCGCCGATGTTGCGCTGCAGGTGGCGGATCTCGCCGCGCTGGCGGCGCTGGCGGAGCAGGAAAAGATAGTCATCGGCTACGAAGCGCTGGCCTGGGGAACGCACGTCAACCGCTGGTATCAGGCCTGGGAACGGGTGAAAAGCGTCAACAGCCCGGCGTTGGGGATTGTCCTGGATAGCTTTCATATTCTGGCTCGCGGCGACAATTTGCAGCGGTTGCATGAAGTCCCGGTGGACAAAATCACCTTCCTGCAGCTGGCGGATGCGCCGTTGATGAAGATGGATGTCCTTGAATGGAGCCGCCATTTCCGCTGTTTCCCGGGACAGGGGCAGCTGCCGCTGGTGGATTTTGCCTGCGATCTGACCCGCTGCGGCTATCGCGGCCCGTGGTCGCTGGAAATTTTCAATGACGGCTTCCGCGCTTCGCCGAATGGCGCAACGGCGAAAGATGGCTACCGCTCGTTACAATGGCTGGAAGAGCAGACCCGCCAACAGCTGGACGACAGCGATGCGTCGCTGTTTCATGCCGCGACGCTGCCGGATTATCTCGGACTGGAATTTATCGAATTTGCCGCCAGCCCCTCGCAAGCGCAGGCTCTTGGCCAGCGCCTGTCGCAGCTGGGCTTCGGTCAGGAAGGCCGCCACCGCTCAAAACAGGTGACGCTGTGGCGCAACGGCGGCGCGCGAGCGATTGTCAACGCCCAGCCGCACAGCTGGGCCGATCATTTTCACCAGCGCCACGGCGTCTCGCTGTGCGCGATGGCGCTGCGCGTCAGCCGCAGCGCGGCGATTATTGAGCGCGCCCGCGCCTATGGCTACGCCACCTGGCAGGGCGATGCCGGGCCGAATGAAAGCCCCATTCCGGCGATTTGCGCCCCCGACGGCAGCCTGATTTATTTAATTGAAGCCGGTGATGATATCTACACCCGCGATTTTCATCTGCACGACGCGCCGACGTTACGCGATGACTACAGCGGCATCGATCATCTGGCGCTGGGGATGGAGGCGGAGAGCCGTGATAACTGGATTACCTTTTTCCGCACCGTCTTCGGTTTCACCCTCGAACATGAACAGACGCTGCCGGACCCGTATGGTCTGGTGCGCAGTCTGGCGGTTCACAGCCCGCAGGGCAATATTCGCCTGGCGCTGAATATCTCCCAGAGCCGCGCCACGCAGATTGCCCGCTCGGTGGCCTGCTATCAAGGGGCGGGCTTGCAGCACGCGGCGTTTGCCTGCCATCACCTGCCGGCGACCCTCGACGCTCTGCCGCAGGTCTCCCTTCAGGCGCTGCCGATTCCGGCTAATTACTATGATGACCTGCTGGCGCGCTATGGCGAGACGGTGGACGTCGCGACGCTGCAACGTCTGCATATTCTCTATGACCGCGATCCGCGCGGCGGGGAGTTCCTCCACCTCTATACCCGGCCGTTCTCGGCAGGGCGCTTTTTCTTCGAATTGACCGAAAGACGCGATGGCTATGCCCTGTACGGCGCGGCAAATGCCGCCGTTCGCCTGTCGGCAATGCAGTACAGCTAGTGATGTATCAAATGGTTCGTTGAGCACAACATCGTCAATACAATAACAACATTCATCTGCACCCTACGACAGGAAAACGATTATGAACGCGTACAGCCATAACCACACGGCAGCGGCGCAAGCCGCTCCCGCCGTGCCGCGCTCCCGGCGGCGGATTGGGATCCTCACGCTGCTGGCTATCGGCACGATGATTAACTACCTCGACCGGACGGTGCTGGGGATAGCGGCCCCCAGCTTAACTTCCGAACTCGGGATTCATGCGGCGGTCATGGGGATTGTCTTTTCCGCCTTCGCCTGGACCTACGCACTGGCACAAATTCCCGGCGGCCTGTTCCTCGACCGTTTCGGCAACAAAGTGACCTACTTCCTGTCGCTGACGCTGTGGTCGCTGTTTACCTTGTTCCACGGTATGGCGATAGGGCTGAAAACTCTGCTGCTGTGCCGCTTTGGGCTGGGGGTCAGCGAGGCACCCTGTTTCCCGGTAAACAGCCGGGTGGTCAGCACGTGGTTCCCGCAGCAGGAGAGGGCCAAGGCAACGGCAGTCTATACCGTCGGGGAGTACCTCGGGCTGGCCTGCTTCTCACCGCTGCTGTTCTGGATTATGGGCAGTTTCGGCTGGCGGGCGCTGTTTATCAGCGTCGGCGCTGTCGGCGTGCTGTTTGCGCTGGTGTGGTGGCGCTGTTACCGCGAACCGCACGAAGATAAGCACCTCAGCCAGCAGGAGCGAGAGCATATTGTCAACGGCGGCGGCCTGGTCGCGGCGAGCGACCAGCAGACGGCTTTCAGCTGGCCGCTGGTGCGGCAGTTGCTGGGGAAACGGCAGATTGTGGGCGCCAGCATCGGCCAGTTCGCTGGCAATACGGTACTGGTGTTTTTCCTGACCTGGTTCCCGACCTATCTGGCCACCGAGCGGCATATGCCGTGGCTGAAGGTGGGATTCTTCGCCATTCTGCCGTTCCTTGCCGCTGCCGGCGGGGTGATGTTCGGCGGCTGGCTCTCCGACAAGCTGCTGAAGGCCACCGGATCGGCCAACCTCGCGCGTAAGCTGCCGATCGTCGTCGGTCTGCTGATGGCCAGCGGCATTATTTCCGCCAACTGGCTGAGCAGCGATCTGGCGGTGATTCTGGTGATGTCATTCGCCTTCTTTGGTCAGGGAATGGTCGGCCTGGGCTGGACGTTAATTTCCGATATCGCGCCGAAAGGGCTGGGCGGCCTGACCGGCGGCCTGTTTAACTTCTGCGCTAACTTAGCCGGGATCCTCACGCCGCTGGTGATTGGCTTTATCGTCGCGGCCTTCGGCGACTTCTTCTATGCGCTGATCTATATCGGCGGCGCGGCGCTCCTCGGCGTCGTGGCGTATCTGTTTATTCTGGGCGATGTCAAACGCATCGAGCTATCGCAGTAAAGGAGCAGGGGATGATAATTAGTGGTAATACGCGGCTGATCGCGCATCTGGGCTATCCGACCGGCGGCTTTAAGGCGCCGATGATCTACAACCCGTGGTTCGACCGACAGCAGGTGGATGTCAAAGTGGTGCCTACGGGGGTGAAACCGGAGGCGCTGGCGACGGTGGTTCCGGCGCTGTTTACGCTGACCAATATTATCGGCGCGCTGGTCACGATGCCGCATAAGATTGCCACCTGCGGGCTGGTGCATCGCTTAAGCCCCACGGCAGCCATTGCCGGCGCCTGCAACGCTATCCGCCGCGAGGCCGACGGCACGCTGAGCGGCGATATGTTTGACGGCGACGGTTTTGTGCTCGGTATCCGACGTAAAGGTTTTCGGCCCGAGGGGGCGCGGGCGCTGGTGGTCGGCTGCGGCGGCGTGGGGTCGGCGATCGCCGCTTCGCTGGCAGCGGCGGGGGTACGCGCCCTGACGCTCTACGATAGCCATGCCGATGCGGCGCATGCGCTGGCGGCCCGTCTGCTGCAACACTATCCGCTGCTGGATATCAGCCTGATGCAGCGCGATCCGCAGGGGCACGATCTGGTGGTGAACGCCACGCCGCTGGGGATGAAGGCGGGGGACCCGCTGCCGCTGGACCCTCAGAGGTTGACGCCCGGCACCTGGGTGGGGGAAGTGGTAATGACCCAGGCCTTTACGCCGCTGCTGCAGGCCGCCGAGGCGCGCGGTTGTCCGGTTCAGCGCGGCACCGACATGCTGTTTGAAATGATCCCGGCCTATCTGCGTTTCTTCAACCTGCCGGTAGCGACTCCGGAGCAGCTGCGCGAGCTGGCGGAAATTCGCTACTGAATCGCCAACGGCCCGGTTACTATAGCGCTCTGTTTCCGGGCGTTTAGCGAGCAATCACGATGACCAGCGCAGTCGTTCTGCTGGCGGCGGGGAGCCTGAAAGGGGCGTTTATCCCGCTGCTGGCGCGTTTCCATCAGCAAACCGGTATTCTGGTTGAGGCCCATTTCGGCCCCGCCGGTTTGCTGCGCGAACAAATTGAAGGCGGGGCGGTGTGTTCGGTATTCGCCTCTGCCAACCGCCAGCATCCCCAGGCGCTGCGCCAGGCCGGGAGGGCGGGGGAATGCCATCTGTTTGCCCGTAACCAGCTGATGCTGACCGCCCGTCGCGCCGCCGCCGGTGATATGGCCGACTGGCTGACGCTCCTCACTAACCCGCAGCTGCGTCTGGCTACATCGACGCCGGGCTGCGACCCGTCCGGCGACTATACCTGGCAGCTGTTTGAGCGCATTGAAGCCCGCTTCCCCGGCGTCGGCAGTGCGATGATGGCCCGTGCTCAGCCGCTGGTCGGAGGACGACAGTCGCTCAGCGTCCCGCCGGGCGAGACGGCGGGAGCCTGGCTTATTCGCGAAGGATTAACCGACCTGTTTATCGGCTATGCCCATTATGCCCGTCAGATGGCGCTGGCCGACGATCTGCGGACGGTCACGATTCCGGCGCCGTGGAATATCCAGGCCGATTACCTGCTAACCACCCTCGACGAGAGCGCCGGGGCGCAGCGGCTGTGTCGCTTTATTCTCGGAGCCGAAGGTCAGCACGCTCTGCAGGCTGCGGGTTTTTTGCCGGCTAGCGCCGAATCGTAAACTGCGGCGCCAGCAGCGGCATGTCTGAACCGGGGTGCGTAATTTTACGCACCGCCAGGCCGTAGGCGCGTTGCAGATGCGCCTCGCTAAGCACTTCCCCGGAGCGTCCCGCCAGCCACTCGCCGTCCGGCAGCAACAGCAGGGTATGGCTGGCGACCTGCAGGGCATGGGTGGGGTCGTGGGTGGTGAAGAGTACGGTGCGCGCCTGGCGATGGGCCAGGTCGCTGATGAGCTGCAGTACCACCTGCTGGTTGGACAGGTCCAGCGCCGAGCAGGGCTCATCGAGCAGGATATTCTGGCTGGCGCCCACCAGCGCGCGGGCAATCAATACCAGCTGCTGCTGGCCGCCGGAGAGCGAACGAAACGCGCGGTCAGCGAGATCGGCGATGCTCAACTGGTGTAAAGCCTCCTCGACCCGACGCTCATCCTCAACGGCCGGCTGGGCAAACAGATTGACTTGCCGGGCGCGGCCCATTAACACCACCTCCCGTACCTGCCAGTTGAACGCCGGGCGGAACGACTGCGGCACAATCGCTATCCCGCCTTCACTGTGGAAACTCCCGCCCAGCGGCGGCAGCACGCCGGTGAGGGTGTCGAGCAGGGTGCTTTTCCCGCGCCCGTTGGCGCCGAGCACCGCCCAGATTTCACCGGGCAGGCACTGCAGGCTGAGCGGCCGGAAGAGCGGCTGACGGTGGCCGTAGCACAGTGCCGACAGGCGAAGCGACATCTTCATCAGACCGCTCCCCGACGACGCGTATGGATCAGCAGCCAGCTAAACAGCGGGGCGCCGAGCAACGCGGTAATGATCCCGATGGGGATCTCCGCCTGGGTCAGCGAGCGTGCCAGATCGTCTACCGCGATCATAAACCCGCCGCCGAGCCAGAAGGCGGTGGGCAGCAGACGGCGGTGGTCGGCGCCGACCAGCAGTCGCGCCAGATGCGGGATAACCAGCCCCACCCAGGCGATGCTGCCGCTGACCGCCACCTGCGCGGCCACCAGCACCGCGCAGCATAGCAGCACGCCGCGACGTAGCGCGGTCACCGAGACGCCGAGCCCGCGCGCGTCTTTCTCCTCCAGCGCCAGCAGGTTAATCCGCCAGCGCAGCGCGATCAGGACCGCGGCGCTGAGCAGCACCGGCAGCGCCATGAGCGCCACTTTGTGCCAGTTGGCGGTGGCGAAGCTGCCCAGCAGCCAGAAGACGATATTCGGCAGCGTCTCTTCGCTGTCGGCCAGATATTGCATCAGGCTGACGAGAGCGGCGAAAAAACCGCTGAGAATGATCCCGGAAAGAATCAGCACCAGCGTGTTTTCCCGCCCCTGTAGCGCCGCAATCAGGTACACCAGCATTAAGGCCAGCAGGCCGAAACCGAAGGTGGAGGTCATCATCAGCACGCTGTCCAGCCCCAGCAGGATGGCCAGCGTGCCGCCAAAGGCGGAGCCGGAGGTGACGCCAATGATATGGGGATCCACCAGCGGGTTCTGGAACACGCCCTGCAACGCGGCACCGCACAGACCGAGCGCACCGCCGGCCAGCAGCGCCATGGTAACGCGCGGCAGGCGCACCGACCAGACGATTTGTCCGGCCACGCCGTCAGCAGGCGACAGGTGTGCCAGCTGGCTGAACACCTCGCTCAGGCTCAGGTGATACTGGCCGACGCACAGCGAGGCGACGGCAATCCACAAGGCGGCCAGCGCCAGCGCGCCTTGCAACAGCGCCGGGTGACGATTACTGAGCATCCGGCGTCCACTTCACGCGATAAAATCGCTGGTAATACTCCTGCGCTTTACCATCAACATCCACGCCGTTATAGCGGGAAGGGTACAGCTTTTTGGCCATCCACAGCTCGCCGAGGGCCAACGCTTCCGGCATCGGGTAACCCCAGGCTTTGGCATACTCCGGCATCAGCCAGACGCGGTGGTTTTTTACCGCATCGATTCCTTGCCACTGCGGGTCGGACTCGATCTGTTTGACCACCTGCGGATAGCGGTCCTGGACAAAGATCACCTGCGGATCCCACTGTAAAACCTGCTCCAGCGATACCTGGCGCGCGCCCTTGACCGAGGCCGCCGCAACGTTCAGCGCGCCGGCATGTTTCATCATCAGGCCGGTGTATTTGCCGGAGCCGTAGGTGTTGAGGTCCGGGTTGGCCATATAGACGCGTATCCGCTGGTCATCGGGGATATCGGCGACCGGCGCGTTGGCCTCTTTACGCGCCGCAAACACGGCGCTAATCAGCGTTTCCGCCTGGTTTTTACGATCGACCACCTCGCCAATCAGGCGAATACCCTGCTTTAACCCTTCGTTATAGGCCTGCTCTTCATCGGCCATCGACGGGTTCATCTTGTTTTTTTCACCCGCGACGTCCTGGCGTAACGAGATAGCCACCACCGGGATCCCGGCGTTCTGAATCTGCTGAATCATCGCCTGCGGCGCATAGTTGGCGACAAACACCACCTGCGGATGCAGCGCCAGCAGGCTTTCGATATTGACCTGGGTTAAATCTCCCGGCGCCGGCAGCTGTTCAATCCCCGGCATAAAGCGGGCGAAAGCCGGGCCGAGCTGCTTTTTCCAGCTGCTCATTACGCCGACAATCTCATCGGCGGCATCAAGCTGCACCAGCAGATTGAGGGTCTGATGCTGGAGCACGACGGCGCGGGTAACGTGGTCAGGAAGCGTCACCTCGCGGCCGAGCTGGTCGGTGACGGTACGGTCGGCAAAGGCATAACCGGCAAACAGGCAGGCGCTGACCAGCGTCAGCCCCGGTAAGCAACGGGGTCGTTTTGACATGAGAAGACTCGGTTAGGTAAGAGGAATCGCTGTATATTAAAATATATAGCGTTAGCAGAAGCAATGCTTACCGGCCTGTCTACCCATTCAGGACAACTTTACTCGTAAAAAACCTCTTCTTCGGTCATTCGCGACTCGATCTGCGCGGCCACTTTTTGCAACGGCGCCAGATATTTCTGCGCCGCTTGCTCAAGGCTCATCGCTTTCGCGATATAAACCAGGTTCAGGCAGCCAATGACCCGCTGCTGGCTGCGGATCGGCACGGCGATGGAGGCGATTTTCTCCTCCTGCCGCCAGCTGCGAAAGTTTTCGCCGTAGCCCTGGCGCCGCGTGCGCTCAAGAATTGCCGCCAGCTTTTCCGGCTCCCGCGCCAGCTGATACTCCTCTTCCGGACGCGTCGCGAGGAGTTCGATCATCGCCTGGCGCTCATGATCCGGGGCGAAGGCCAGCCAGGTGAGTCCCGAGGCGGTCAGCAGCAGCGGGAGCCGACGGCCGACCATCGCGCGATGAAACGACAGGCGGCTGAAGCGGTGCGTGGTTTCACGTACCACCATGGCGTCAACATCCAGGGTGGAGATATCCGTCGGCCACAGCACTTCGCGTAACAGCTCTCCCAGCAACGGGGTGGCGAGGGCAGAAATCCAATGTTCGTCACGAAATCCTTCACTCAGCTGACGGATTTTGAGGGTTAAACGGAAGCTGTCATCGGATCGACTACGGCGAACGTAACCCTCCTCCTGCAACGTCTCCAGCAGT
The DNA here is from genome assembly GCF_009825425.1 of Klebsiella sp. Lac1. NCBI lineage: Bacteria > Pseudomonadati > Pseudomonadota > Gammaproteobacteria > Enterobacterales > Enterobacteriaceae > Klebsiella > Klebsiella sp. Lac1. The sequence goes on along the minus strand of NZ_VJZJ01000001.1, from coordinate 2,097,413 downwards.
CGTCTGACGGTGGTGCGATGCAGGCCGCTAAACTCAGCCAGCGTGCTTACCGTGGCCCCGCCATCGAATTTATTTAACAAATTAAGTAACAATAACCCCCGGCTCAATCCGCGGACCGTTTTGTAATCCGCCTGGCTGTTTTCGCGCATGCTTCCTCGACAAATATCCAGATAAACAACGATGTGCACCTGGTGCACATTCGGTGATGTTTTGATTGTAGCGCATCCTGCCGACCCTATACTGACCTCAATGTAAAAATATATTCACATCTGGTTAACAAGGTGGCCGGCATCAGTTTGCGATGCCCGATACCTTGTCTGAGTCGTGAGGTTCTGCAATGACAACATCGAATCCGGATATTCAACCCGCTGTGCAGCACACCGCCCAGGTCGCTATCGTCGGCGCGGGCCCGGTCGGCCTGATGATGGCCAACTACCTTGGTCAGATGGGCGTCAGCGTCGTGGTTGTTGAAAAGCTCGACGCGCTGATTGATTACCCGCGCGCCATCGGCATTGACGATGAATCACTGCGCGCGATGCAGGGCATCGGGCTGGTGGACCACGTTCTCCCGCATACCACGCCGTGGCACGCGATGCGCTTTCTGACGCCGAAAGGGCGCTGCTTCGCCGATATCCAGCCGATGACCGATGAGTTTGGCTGGCCGCGGCGCAACGCGTTTATTCAACCGCAGGTGGATGCGGTTATGTATGAAGGATTGCAGCGTTTTCCCCATGTGCGCTGCCTGTTCTCCCGGGAAGTGGAAGCCTTTAGCCAGTCTTGCGACGCGGTGACCTTGCATCTGAAGGGGCCGGCGGGCGAACACGAAACGGTGCAGGCCGACTGGCTGGTCGCCTGCGACGGCGGCGGCAGCTTTATTCGCCGCAGTTTAGCGATCCCTTTTGAAGGAAAAACTGCGCCAAATCAGTGGATAGTGATTGATATCGCCAATGATCCGCTGGCGACGCCGCATGTCTATCTGTGCTGCGACCCGGTCCGCCCGTATGTTTCCGCCGCGCTGCCGCACGCTATACGCCGCTTTGAATTTATGGTGATGCCCGGCGAAACCGAAGCCCAGTTGAGTGAACCGGACAACATGCGCCGCTTGTTGAGCAAGGTGCTGCCGGACCCGGACAACGTCGAACCGATCCGCCAGCGCGTCTATACCCATAACGCCCGGATCGCCGAACGTTTCCGTCTGGATCGCATTCTGCTGGCGGGCGATGCCGCCCACATTATGCCGGTCTGGCAGGGGCAGGGGTACAACAGCGGGATGCGCGATGCATTTAACCTCGCCTGGAAACTGGCGCTGGTGGTGCACGGCAAGGCGGGCAGCGACTTGCTCGATAGCTATCAACAGGAGCGGCGCGATCATGCCAAAGCGATGATCGATCTCTCGGTGACCGCCGGCAACGTGCTGGCGCCGGCGAAGCGCTGGCATGGCGCGGTGCGCGACGGAGTCTCCTGGCTGCTGAACTATCTCCCGCCGGTCAAACGCTACTTCCTCGAGATGCGCTTCAAGCCGATGCCGCAATATCGCGCCGGCGCTCTGCTGCTGGAGGGGGAAGGTAAAAACTCGCCGGTGGGGAAAATGTTTATTCAGCCCAAAGTCACCCTCGAAAGCGGTACGGTCACGCTGCTGGATGAGGTCATCGGCACGAATTTCGCCATTATCGCCTGGGGCTGCAACCCGCAATGGGGGCTGAATGCCGGGCAGATAGCCCAGTGGCGCGCCGTCGGCGTGCGCTTTATCCAGGTGGTGCCGGAGGTCCAGATTCATCGCCAGCAGGACAATTTTGCCGACGTTATCCGCGTCGGCGATACGCAAAATCGCCTGAAAAGCTGGTTTGCGCAGCATCAGACCGCCGTGGCGGTGGTGCGTCCGGACCGTTTTGTGGCGACGGTGGCCATTCCGCAAACCCTTGGCGCTAAGCTCGACCGCCTGGCGACTACCCTGCATCTGGCTGCGGCCGACTCCTCCCTTCTTGAAAAGGTGGCCTGATATGAATGCCTTTCTTCACTGTCTCTCCCATACGCCGCTGGTGGGCTACGTCGACCCGCAACCGTCGGTGCTGGACGAAGTCAACGGGGTTATCGCCGAAGCCCGGGCGCGGATTGCCGCCTTCGATCCGCAACTGGTGGTGCTGTTTGCCCCTGACCATTACAACGGCTTTTTCTATGACGTGATGCCGCCGTTCTGCTTAGGCATCGGCGCCACCGCGATCGGTGATTTCAGCAGCGCCAGCGGCGTTCTGCCGGTGCCGACGGCGCTGGCGGAGGCCTGCGCCCATGCGGTGATGAAGGACGGGATCGATCTGGCGGTCTCGTACTGCATGCAGGTGGATCACGGCTTTGCGCAACCGCTGGAGTTCCTGCTCGGTGGGCTGGACAGGCTGCCGGTTCTGCCGGTGTTTATCAACGGCGTCGCCCCGCCGCTGCCGGGCTTTCAGCGCGCCCGCATGCTCGGCGAAGCCATTGGCCGCTTCCTGACCACCCTCAATAAACGGGTATTAATCCTTGGCTCCGGCGGGCTGTCGCATCAGCCGCCGGTACCGGAGCTGGCGAAGGCCGACGCCCATATGCGCGACCGGCTGCTCGGCAGCGGCAAGCAGCTGCCGCCGGACGAGCGGGAGCTGCGCCAGCAGCGAGTCATTCGCGCGGCGAAACAGTTTATCGAGGACCAGAACTCGCTCTATCCGCTCAATCCCGTCTGGGACAACCGTTTTATGAGCCTGCTGGCGCAGGGACGGCTGACGGAGCTGGATGCGGTCAGTAACGAGGAGCTGTCGGCAATGGCCGGCAAATCGACGCACGAAACGAAAACCTGGGTGGCGGCCTTTGCCGCGCTATCCGCTTTTGGCAACTGGCGTTGCGAAGGGCGCTACTACCGGCCAATACCGGAGTGGATTGCCGGATTCGGCTCGCTGAGCGCCATCACGCAGAATTGATTCATCAGGAGATAAACATGAGCTATCAACCGCAAACCGAAGCCGCCACCAGCCGTTTCCTCAACGTGGAAGAAGGCGGAGAAACGCTACGCATCCATTTTAATGATTGCGGCCAGGGGGAGGAAACCGTGGTCCTGTTGCACGGATCCGGCCCCGGCGCCACCGGCTGGGCCAACTTTAGCCGCAATATCGACCCGCTGGTCGAGGCGGGCTACCGGGTGATTCTGCTGGACTGCCCTGGCTGGGGGAAAAGCGACGCGATCGTCAATCGCGGCTCCCGTTCCGACCTGAATGCCCGGGTACTGAAAAGCGTTATTGATCAGCTGGATATCAGCAAAGTGCATCTTCTGGGCAACTCGATGGGCGGACACAGCGCGGTGGCCTTCACCCTGAGCTGGCCGGAACGGGTGGGCAAACTGGTGCTGATGGGCGGCGGCACCGGCGGCATGAGCCTGTTCACGCCGATGCCAACCGAAGGCATCAAGCTGCTGAACGGCCTGTACCGGGAACCGACTATCGAAAACCTGAAGAAGATGATGAATATCTTTGTCTTCGACACCCGCGACCTGACCGAAGCCCTGTTCGAAGCGCGCCTCAACAATATGCTGTCGCGCCGCGATCATCTGGATAATTTCGTCAAAAGTCTGGAAGCCAACCCGCGACAGTTTCCGGATTTTAGCCCGCGTCTTGGCGAAATTCGCGCCCGGACCCTGATCGTCTGGGGACGCAATGACCGCTTTGTGCCGATGGATGCCGGTCTGCGCCTGCTCGCCGGGATTAACGGCGCTGAACTGCATATCTATCGTGACTGCGGCCACTGGGCGCAGTGGGAACATGCCGACAGTTTCAACCAGCTGGTGCTGGATTTTCTGGCGCGGAAATAAGGAGCCGTGATGACAACGCAATCTCTCGAACAACTGGCGCAACGGCTGCGTGACGCCGAAGCCCAGGGGCGGGCCATTGAACCGCTGCGCGATCTCCTCGGCGCAGATAACGCGGAGGCGGCCTATGCCATTCAGCGCATTAACGTTCAGCACCATGTCGCCTGCGGACGGCGGGTTGTCGGACGTAAGGTCGGGCTCACGCACCCTAAAGTGCAGCAGCAGCTGGGCGTCAACCAGCCGGACTTCGGCACCCTGTTCGCCGACATGTGCTATGGCGATAATGCCGGGGTGCCGTATGCCCGCGTACTCCAGCCCAAAGTGGAGGCGGAAATCGCCCTGGTGCTGAAACAGGATTTGCCGCACGCCGACACCACCTTTGACGAGCTGTACGCCGCGATTGCGTGGGTGCTGCCGGCGCTGGAAGTGGTCGGCAGCCGCATCCGCGACTGGTCGATAGGCTTTGTCGATACCGTGGCCGATAACGCTTCCTGCGGTGTGTATGTCCTCGGCGGCCCGGCGCGGCGCCCGGAAGGGCTGGATTTGAAAAATTGCACCATGAGCATGACCCGTAATCAGGAAGCGGTATCCAGCGGGCGGGGGAGCGAGTGCCTCGGCCATCCGCTCAATGCGGCGGTGTGGCTGGCGCGCAAAATGGCCAGCCTCGGCGAGCCGCTGCGCGCGGGAGATATTGTGCTGACCGGGGCGCTAGGCCCAATGGTGGCAATTAACCCAGGCGATCGCTTTGAGGCCCATATCGACGGTTTAGGTTCAGTGGCGGCAACTTTTGTCGCCGAAGAGGAAGGCAGTCATGAGTAAACGTAAAGTCGCCATTATCGGATCCGGCAATATCGGCACCGATTTAATGATCAAAATTCTGCGCCACGGCCAGCACCTGGAGATGGCGGTGATGGTCGGTATCGACCCTGAATCCGACGGTCTGGCCCGCGCCCGGCGCATGGGGGTCGCCACCACGCACCAGGGCGTTGGCGGCCTGATGCAGATGGCGGAGTTCGCCGATATTGATTTCGTGTTTGACGCCACCAGCGCCGGAGCGCATGTGAAAAACGACGCCGCGCTGCGGGAAGCCAGGCCGGGGATCCGCGTGATTGACCTGACCCCGGCGGCCATCGGCCCGTACTGCGTGCCGGTGGTCAATCTTGAGGCATGCCTTGCCGAGGGCAACGTCAATATGGTGACCTGCGGCGGCCAGGCGACGATCCCGATGGTGGCGGCGGTGTCCCGGGTGGCAAAAGTGCACTATGCGGAAATCGTCGCCTCGATTGCCAGCAAATCCGCCGGGCCAGGAACGCGCGCTAACATCGATGAGTTCACCGAAACCACCTCGCAGGCGATTGAGAAAGTGGGCGGGGCGGCGAAAGGCAAAGCGATTATCGTGCTGAATCCGGCGGAGCCGCCGCTGATGATGCGCGATACCGTTTATGTCCTCAGCGAAGCGGCTTCGCAGCAGGAGATTGCCGCTTCCATCGCGCAGATGGCGGCCGCGGTGCAGGCCTACGTGCCGGGATATCGCCTGAAACAGCAGGTGCAGTTTGAGGTGATACCGGAAGATAAGCCGGTGAACCTGCCGGGCGTTGGCCGCTTCTCCGGCCTGAAAACGGCGGTTTACCTCGAGGTTGAGGGGGCGGCGCACTACCTGCCTGCCTACGCGGGCAACCTTGATATTATGACCTCGGCGGCGCTGGCGACGGCGGAAAGAATGGCGCAATCAATGAATGACGCGGCGGGAGAAACAGCATGAACGGTAAAAAACTCTATATCTCGGACGTGACGCTGCGCGACGGTATGCACGCCATCCGTCATCAATATTCACTGGATAACGTCCGTCAGATCGCGCAGGCGCTGGATAAGGCAGGCGTCGATTCGATTGAAGTGGCCCACGGCGACGGTCTGCAGGGCTCAAGTTTTAACTACGGTTTCGGCGCGCACAGCGATATCGAATGGATCGAGGCGGCGGCAGAATCCGTCGCGCAGGCGAAAATAGCCACGCTGCTGTTGCCCGGCATCGGGACGCTGCACGATCTGAAAAACGCCTATCAGGCGGGGGCGCGAGTGGTGCGCGTTGCGACCCACTGCACCGAGGCGGATGTTTCCGCTCAGCATATCGCCTTTGCCCGCGAGCTGGGCATGGACACCGTTGGCTTCCTGATGATGAGCCATATGACCACCCCGGAACAGCTGGCGCAACAGGCGCTGAAGATGGAATCCTACGGCGCGACCTGCATTTACGTGGTCGATTCCGGCGGGGCGATGAATATGAACGATATTCGCGATCGTTTCCGCGCCCTCAAGGCGGTGCTGAAGCCGGAAACCGCCACCGGGATGCACGCGCACCATAATCTGAGCCTCGGCGTCGCCAACTCTATCGCCGCGGTGGAAGAGGGCTGCGATCGCATCGATGCCAGCCTTGCCGGAATGGGCGCCGGGGCGGGGAATGCGCCGCTGGAGGTCTTTATTGCGGCGGCGGACAAGCTGGGCTGGAACCACGGCACGGATCTGTATGCGCTGATGAACGCCGCCGATGAGCTGGTGCGGCCGCTGCAGGATCGCCCGGTGCGCGTCGATCGCGAAACGCTGGCGCTGGGCTATGCCGGGGTGTACTCCAGCTTTCTGCGCCACAGTGAAGTGGCGGCCGCGCGCTACGGTCTGAGCGCGGTCGATATTCTCGTCGAGCTGGGTAAACGGCGGATGGTGGGCGGCCAGGAAGATATGATCGTCGATGTGGCGCTGGACCTGCGCAACCGGGCGAAATAAAAAAGAGGCGCGGCAGATTCTGTATCTGCCGCCTTTCACCTGCTCATATCCGCCTCTTTCCCAGGCGACGGCGCATCGTTGTGCCCGGCCAGGCGATGCTGGCGTGTCACCTTGCGCATCCGATGGTTTTGGCCTACCGTCAATTATCCCCCTTATTACTGTCCGCGATGATTATGTCTTTCGAATCCCGTTTACTGAGCGCTATTCCCGGTATTCGCCACGCTTTTCTCGATGTACACGAAACCGCCGCATTTCCCTATAGCGAGATGGCGCCCGTTAAGCTGGTGCATGGCAACATCGTGCATCATTATCAGACGTTGCTCACCCTGCCTGCGCGTGAATTAACGAAACGCTATAGCGACCGGTTGTTCCATCAGCGCAGCGAGCCGTTCGTCGAAGCGCAAAAGGCATCAGCAAGAGGGGAGGATAATCTGTGGTTCGATTTGCGGGCCTTCGCACAACTGCTTTTGCGCCAGGCGGGGGTTATGCAGGAGAATATCGAATGGCTGGGCAGCTGTACCTACTGTACGCCGCAATCGCTTGGTTCTTACCGGCGGCGTACCCACTTCCCGGCAGAGAAGACGTTCCAGTATTCGTGGATTATGCGCGAGGCCTGATATACCCGGACAGGCCGCGACGGCTGTCCGGGCGTGGCGAGACAATCAGAAGTCCATTTTCAGCGTAAACTGCACTTCCCGCGGGTCGCCAATCTGGTTGCCCAGATTGTTGGTGGCGATGGATGAGGTGTAGTAGGTCTTATCAAACAGGTTCTTCAGGTTAACCTGCAGCGTCACCGGATATTGCAGCTTCATCTTATAGGCGGCGAAGAGATCGGCGACCGCGTAGCCCTGCAGATAATAGTCCGCGCCGTTGGTGCCGGAGCGTTTGCTCACCGCGCGACCGCCGCCGCCGACGGTCAGCGTATTGCTGTCGTAGACGTTATGGATGTCGTAGCTCAGGAACAGCGAACCGGTGTGTTTCGGGACGTTGGGCAGCGGCTTACCGGCATAGTCAGGATCGTCGAGCACTTTCGCGTCGGTGTAGCCATAGCTGGCAATCACGCTCAGGTTATCGGTAATCGAACCGGCCAGATCCACCTCGACGCCGCGTGAACGCACTTTGCCGGCGGTTTTAGCGACGGTCTCATCGCCGATGATTTCGTTGTACAGCACGTTGCGTTTATCAATATCAAACAGCGCGATGTTGGCGGTGATGCCGCTTAACAGATCAAACTTAGCGCCCACTTCATAGGCGGTGGACTCTTCCGGCGGCAGATTGCCGATATAGCTGGCGATCGATGACTGCGGCATAAACGACTGCGCGACGTTACCGAACAGCGAGACGGTCGGCGTCAGCTTATACACCAGACCCAATTTTGGCGTCCATTTCTGGTCGCTGCTGTCGGTGTTGACGTTGAAGGGCCGCCCTTTGCCAGCGTACTGGGTGTAGTACTGATAGCGCATCCCGGCGACGGCAATCCACTTGTCGGTCAGATAGAGCGCATCCTGAACGTAGGCGGCGTAGCTCTCCTGCTGAATACGCTGATCGCTATCGGAAGCCGACACGGCGTTGCAGGGGCCGATAGTGCCGTAGACCGGGTTGTAAATATTGAACCCTTTCACGTTTTTACAGCGGATCATATCGGTGCGCAGCAGATCGTAATTCTCATAGGCGATGCCGGTGAGCACTTCGTTATAAAACCCGCCAACCACCACCTTGCCCTGCAAATCGGCGCGGGTGGCGTGCATCTTCTGCGTCGAGCCGCGGGTGGCGTCAACGCGGCGGGTCAGAGCGCCGGTGGCCGAATTGTAGGCCATCACGCGGGCCTGGTTATCGTTGTAGTGATCCTGGCTGTAGCTGTAGTCAAAGCGGGCGGTCCAGGCATCGTTCAGACGATATTCGCTATTGAGCTGCGCCAGATCGGAGTAGCCGTCGGTCACGTTAAACGGCTCGTCAAAGCGCGTTTTCCGATCGACGTTGACCGCATGGCCGGTATTGAGATCGAAGATCGTGCCGCGATCGAACGGGGTGCTGTAGTTGCGATGGGCGTACGATACGTTCACCGTCGCTCTGTCGCCAGACCAGGTCAGGGAAGGGGCGATAAAACGGCTTTTCTCTTTACCATAGTTGCGCCAGTCATCTTCGTGTTGGTACTCGCCGATGAGCCGGTAGGACAACCGCGTACCTTCGATGGGGCCGGTGACGTCAAACTGGCCGCTGCCGCCGCCAAAACTGCTGGAGGTGGCGGAAACCGAGCCGCCGAAGGCGCTCTCCGGGCGTTTGCTGACCACGTTAATCAATCCGCCGGGGTCGAGAATGCCGTACAGCGTGGAGGCCGGGCCTTTCAGCACCTCCACGCGGTCGGTGGCGGCATTAAAGCTGCGCGGCAGGACGGTGCGCAGGCCGTTGGTCATGATCGAGCCGTCGCGGTTGGCGCCAAAACCGCGGCGGGTAAAGGCATCCTGGGTGCCGCCGAGAGTGTTGGTCTGGACGACGTTGGCAACGTTATACAGCGCCTCGTCAAGGGAGGTGGCATGCTGATCTTCCAGCACTCTGTCGCTGACGGTGTTCACCACCTGCGGAATATCCAGTAGCGGCATTGATGTTAAGGTCGCCGTTGAGCTGGCAACCGGCTGATAGCCGTTGGTGTCATTTTGCCGATCGCGCCCGGCGACCACCGTCATGGTTTCGTCGCCAGCCTTTTTCTCTCTGCTGACGCTGTTTTCTGCGGCAATTAATCCCGGTGAGGTAAAAGAACCCAAAAATATCAGTGAAAAAAGAGCTCGCCCTTTCAGCGTGGTGAAAGGGATCGTTGATCGCGTCATTTATCTGTTTCTCGTGAACGAATCTGTCCTTTGCAGACAGAAAAAGCCAATTAAATCATTGCCCTTAAAAATATTATCTGCCTGTCATGCGCGATGATTTGCGTTCAGGCATGTAATTGAGAATCATTCAATCACGAGAGGATGTAGTAGTAAATGTTCTGTAAGATAAAAAATCAGCCGTTGCCAGACCGGCGTTTTTGGCGCGCTTTATTGCCGGTGTATGTTATATAATATTTTGTTTTATATATAAAAAATATTTCTTTCTCTACGCGCTTATCCTGGTAGTACAGATATTTTATGTCCGCTAAAACAGGGTATTGACTACTACATGTATCCGCAGCATGATCAAAAGAGAATGAGATTTATTTTTGTTTGACTGCAGAGCGTGCTGGCTGATGCCACGCCGTTGCGGCGCAGGAGCGAGTTATGCCACAGCGGGTGATACCTGCAGAGCGGGGAATCGTGCTGGATTCCCTGTCGGCCGGATACGGCCAGACCCTGATTGTCGATGACATTCATCTGACGATCCCTCACGGTAAAATGACGGTACTGGCCGGGGCCAACGGCTCCGGTAAATCCACGCTGCTGTCGACGATTGCCCGCATGCTGAAACCGCTTGGCGGCAGCGTTCGTCTGGATGGGCAGATGATCCACTCCATGCCGACCCGGGCAGTTTCGCGCCAACTGGGGATCCTGCCGCAGTCTCCACTCACTCCCGAAGGATTAACCGTCTTTGAACTGGTTTCCCGCGGGCGCTATCCCTGGCAGGGGCTGATGCGCCAGTGGTCTGATGCCGACGAACGGGCGGTGGAAGAGGCGATGGCGTTAACCGGCACCGCCGAATTTGCCCATCTGCCGGTAGACAGCCTCTCCGGCGGCCAGCGTCAGCGCTGCTGGATTGCGATGGCGCTGGCGCAGGAAACGCCGACGATCCTGCTGGACGAACCGACCACCTGGCTCGATTTGCGCTATCAGGTCGATATCCTCGAACTGCTGCAAACCCTGACCCGCGAACATGGACGCACGGTGGTCACCGTGCTGCACGACCTGAACTTTGCGGTGAACTATGCCGACATCCTGGTGTTCCTCAAGAAAGGGCGTATTGCCGGGGTGGTGGACGAAAACGCCAGCTGTACCCCGGAGCTTATCAAAACCGTGTTTGATGTTGAGGTACAGATGTCGCTCAACCCGCAGACCGGTAAACCCTTCTTTATGCCCTTTCGCGTGCGCCAGGGGGAAGCCCAATGAGCGCCTGCGCGTTGCCGCTGCGCCGCCGTCGGGCGCGACCAAAACGGGCGATCGTGCTGCTGGCGCTGCTGCTGATTGTCGGTTCGGTGGTGCATCTGGGACTGGGCGCGCGCTGGATTGCGCCGGAGACGGTGCTCCAGGCGCTGTTGCACTATGACCCGCGTAATTTTGACCAGCGGATTATTGTCGAACTGCGTCTGGTTCGCCTCGCGGCGGCGCTGTTGACCGGCGCGACGCTGGGCGTCGCCGGTCTGCTGCTGCAGACGGTGATTCGTAACCCGTTGGGGGAGCCGCATATTCTGGGGCTGAATGCCGGTGCCTCGCTGGCGGTAGTCGCAACATCGGCGCTGGGTTTGAGCGCAATGACGCCGGATCGCCCGCTGATTGCCGCCGGCGGCGCGGCGCTGCTGTTTGGCGGCGTCATGCTGCTGGCGACCGCCGGGCGCGGTGGGGCGACGCCGCTACGCATCACGCTCTGCGGCGTGGCGCTCTCGGCCTTTGCCTCGGCGGTGACCGCCGCGATCCTGATTCTGGATGAACAAACGCTGCTGGCGATGCGCACGTGGCTGGCGGGCGATCTGGCCGGGCTTAACTGGTCAGTTTTACGCGCGGCGGCGCTTCCGGCGCTGGCCGGGGGCCTGCTCGCGCTGCTTATCGCGCCTCGTCTCAACGTTCTGGCGCTGGGCGACAAGGTGGCGCTCGGGCTGGGGGTGAACCTTGTGCAGACCCGCCTGCTGGGGCTGGGCGCCATTGCGCTGCTGTGCGGCGCGGCAGTGGCGGTCGCCGGGCCGATAGGTTTTGTCGGACTGGTGGTGCCGCACGTCATCCGTCGTCTGGTCAGCGAAGATATTCGTCTGGCGCTGCCGCTGGCGGCGCCGGTCGGGGCGCTGGTGCTGCTGTTCGCGGATATCGCCGCCCGTACCCTGGTGGCGCCGCAGGAGCTGGCGACCGGGGCGATGACCGCGCTGGTTGGTGCGCCGGTATTTATCTTTATCGCCGCGAGGTTTTTTAAATGAAAAACGCGGCGCGCCGTGCCGGTTTCCGTCCCCTTCGCGCGGGGCGCTGCCATCTGCTCCTGCGCCCGGCGGCGCTGAACACCGCTGCGGCGCTGATTATCGCCATTCTGCTTCTGGCAAGCTTTGGCCTGACGCGCGGCAGCTTTCCGCTGCCTGCCGGTACCCTGGCGCGTGCGCTCTTCGCCCCGGAAAACGTCGGCGAACAGTCGCGCTTTATCCTGTTTGATATTCGCCTCCCACGGCTGCTGATGGCGCTGCTGTGCGGCGCTATGCTCGGGCTGGCGGGGGCGGCGATGCAGAGCATCACCCGTAACGGGCTGGCGGATCCGGGGTTGATTGGCGTCAAAGAGGGGGCCAGCGTCGTGGTGCTGGCGTTGATTCTGTTCTTTCCCGCCGTCGGCCTGGTCTGGCGGCCGCTGGCGGGGATTCTCGGCGGGGCGCTGGTGGCACTGCTGGTGCTGGTGCTGGCCCGCGATTGCTCGCGGCCGCGCTTCATTCTGATCGGTATCGGCGTCTCATGGACGCTGGCGGCGGCGGTGGGCATTTTTATGACTACCGCCGATGTGCGCGATGTGCAAACGGCGATGATCTGGCTTGCCGGCAGTCTGCATGCGGCAACCTGGACGCTGTTGACGGTGGCCTTTTTGTGGGCGTTGCCGGGGACATTGATTCTGTTTCTGACCGCCAGGGCGGCGGATGTGGCGCAGCTTGGCGACCGTACCGCGGTAGGGCTCGGCGTGCGCCTGCAGCAGCTGACCCTGCTGCGCTTTTTCGCGCCGGTGCTGCTCACCTCCGCCAGCGTCTCCTGCGTCGGCAGCCTTGGCTTTGTGGGGCTGATGGCACCCCATATGGCGCGCTTTCTGCTGCGCGGCGGCCAGGTGTCGCTACTGTGCGGCAGCGCGTTGATTGGCGCGCTGCTGGTGCTGTTTACCGATACCCTCGGCCGTCTGGCCTTCGCGCCGCTGCAAATTCCGGCCGGAATTGTTATTGCGCTGGTGGGGTGTCCGTTTTTTATCTTGCTGCTGTGGCGTCGTCGTGACGCCCTGTCATGTTGAAGGGTTGCTATGCGTTGGCTTATTTCTTTGCTGTTGTTAGCGGCGGGCGTGACCAGCGCCGCCGAGGGTCAAACACACACGTTTACCGATGATTTAGGGCGGGTGGTGACGGTGCCGCTGCATCCGCAGCGTATCGTCTCGATGCACGACCTGGATATCACGATTCCGCTGATTGAACTTGGCGTGCCGCCGGTGGCCAGCCACGGGCGCACCCGCCCCGACGGTAGCCACTATCTGCGCTCCAGCGCCCAGCTGACCGGGGTCGATTTTGATAACAGCGCGATCCAGTTTATCGGCACCGCGGATATCGACCTCGAAGCGGTGGCGGCGGCGAAGCCGGATCTGATTATTACCGAACCGAGCCGCCACGTCTCCGTGGAACAGCTGGAGAAGATTGCGCCGACGGTCAGCATTGACCATCTGCAGGGCAGCGCGCCGCGAATTTACAGCAAGCTGGCGCAGCTCACCGGCAGCGAAGCGCGGCTGGCGATTCTTGAACATCGCTATCAGGCGCAGATAGCCCAGCTTAAAGCGCTGGTGGATACCCGCAATATCACCGTGTCGGTGATTCAGGCCAACAATGGCAAAGTCACCGTTCACCATGCCTACCACGCGCTGGGACGGGTGCTGCGCGATGCCGGGTTCCGTTTTCCGCCGTTGATCGACAAGATCCCTGACGGACAGCGCATTGACGTCAGCGCCGAACAGCTGCCGGAGCTGGATGCGGATTTTGTTTTTGCCACCTGGCGATCGGATACCGGCGGTAAACCGCAGGAGGAGCTGCAGGCGATGGAAGGGGTGATGCCCGGCTGGTGCGACTTTATGCGCGCCTGCCGCAGCGGCCGCTATATCCTGCTGCCGCGCGAGGAGGTTATCTCCAACTCCTATGCCGCCCTGACCCTGATGGTGGCGCAGGTGCAGTCGCACATTGCCGGTCGTCCGCTGCCGGCGGAGCGGAAATGAAAACACCGGTGAAAAGAGAGAAAGGGCGGGTCGACCTGTTCGGCGAACGCTTTCGCGCCCGGGCGCACCAGCTGTCGCCGCGCCTGCTGGCGGTCGTCAGCTATATCAACGAAAACCGTGAAGTGGTGCTGGAGCGCACGGCGATGGAGATCGCCGCGGCGACTCAGACTTCGGATGCCACCGTGGTGCGGGCGATTCAGGCGCTGGGCTTTGCCGGGCTGCGCGAGCTGAAACAGACCATGGAGCGCTGGTTCGGCCCCGCCATCACCTCATCGGAGAAAATGTTGTCAACGGTGAATGCGCTCTCCTGCGATGTCAATTCGAGCATTGATTTTGTGCTGGAGGGCCATCAGCGCGCCTGCGAAGTGCTCTCTCGCCCCGCCAACCGCGCCGCCGTCGCCCAGGCGGTGGCGCTACTCAGCGAGGCGCGGCAGGTGGCGATTTTCGGCATCGGGGCGTCGGGGATTCTGGCGGAGTACACCGGCAGGCTGTTCAGCCGTATCGGCTTACCCTCCTGCGTGCTCAACCGCACCGGTTTCAGCCTTGCCGAGCAGCTGATTGGCCTGCAGCGCGGCGATGTGATGATGATGATGGGCCAGAAATCGCCGCATCGCGAAGGGATGACCGCGCTGCGTGAAGCCCGGCGGCTGGGGATCCCGACGATTTTGTTGACCCAGGCGCTGGACTCGCGTTTCAGCCAGGAGGCGCAGGTGGTGATCGACGTCCCGCGCGGCGGCGATAACGGCCGGGTACCGCTGCATGGCACGGTACTGGTGTGTCTCGAAATGCTGGTGCTGTCGGTGGCGACGACCACGCCGCAGCGGACCATGAAGTCGATGAAGCGCATTAACGAACTGCATAAAGCGATTGGTAAATCCGGCGGTAAACGCGGCTAAGTCCGCGATAATGCGCCCGCGGAAAGGTTTCCTGTTGCAAGTCGTCGTGATGGTGTGTATTTTTATGCAAAATTAATGCATAAAAAGAGGTTGTCATGATGGGGAAATGGATGAAGGCGTGCTGTCTGTTGGTGGCTCTGGCAGGCAGCGCTCAGGCGGCGCAGGAGACCTACGTTGTCGGTTCCGGCGGGACCTACCGCCCGTTTGAATATGAAAACAGCCAGAAACAGCTGGAAGGCTTTGATATTGATATCATCAAAGCAATCGCCAAAGCGGAAAACTTTAATATCAAGCTGGTGAATACCCCGTGGGAAGGGATCTTCGCCACCCTCGGTTCCGGCGACCGCGACATCATTATCTCCGGGATAACCATCACCGATAAGCGCAAGCAGATGGTTGATTTTTCCGCCCCTTACTTCCCGGCTGAGCAGTCCATCGTGGTGCCGGCCGATTCCAAAGTGACCTCTCTGGCGGCGCTGAAGAGTGAAAAGGTTGGGGTCGTCAACTCCAGCACCGGCGATATCGTGGTTTCTGATGTGCTGGGTAAAAACAGCACCTCGATTAAGCGTTTTGATAATACCCCGCTGATGCTGCAGGAGCTGTTTGAAGACGGCGTCAGCGCGGCGGTGGGCGATGTGGGCGTGGTGAAATACTATATCAAGCAGCATCCGGAGAAGCAGTTTAAGCTGGTGCCGGACGCCAGGTTTGAACGTCAGTATTTCGGTATCGCGGTAGCCAAAGGCAACAGCGAACTGCAGGCGAAAATCAACGCCGGCCTGAAGAAAATCGTTGCCGACGGTACCTACGGCAAAATCTATAAAACCTGGTTTGACGACAACGTCCCGACGCTGCCTGCGCAATAATTCATCTTTTGGTTTTCATGACGGCTATCGACGCGTGCGATAGCCGTATTTTTTAGGGAAGCACTATGACGGGATTCCGTTGGGAGATCATCGAGGAGTACGGTCCGCTGTTTATGGACGGCGCCTTGATGACCATTAAATGTACCATTATCTGCGTGATCCTCGGCACCCTGTGGGGGCTGACGCTGGGCCTTGGGCGTATGGCGAAGGCGGAACACGGGCCGTGGAAATATGTGCTGCGCTATCTGGTGCAGTTTCCGGTGCGCGTCTACGTCAGCGCGTTTCGCGGCACGCCGCTGTTTGTGCAGATTATGGTGGTGCACTTCGCGCTGGTGCCGCTGTTTATCAACCCGCGCGACGGTCTGCTGGTCAGCCACGGGCTGATGAGCGCCGATTTTGCCCGCGAACTGCGCTCAAACTACGGCGCGTTTCTCTCCTGTATCGTCGCCATTACCCTGAATGCCGGGGCCTACGTCTCGGAAATCTTCCGCGCCGGTATTCAGTCGATTGATAAAGGGCAGATGGAAGCCTCCCGCGCGCTGGGGATGCCGTGGTGGAAAACCATGCGCCAGGTGATTTTGCCGCAGGCCTTTCGGCGGATCCTGCCGCCGCTGGGCAACAATGCGATTGCCATCGTCAAGGACTCTTCGCTGGCTTCGGCTATCGGTCTTGCCGATCTGGCCTATGCCGCGCGTACCGTGTCCGGCGCCTATGCCACCTACTGGGAACCCTACCTGACCATCTCCCTGGTCTACTGGGTCATTACCTTCCTGCTGGCGCAGCTGGTTAACCGTCTGGAAAAGAGGTTTGGCAAAAGTGATTCACATTAATAATCTGCACAAACGTTTCGGCGACAGCCACGTACTGCGCGGCATCAGCTGCGATATTAAGCCGCAGGAAGTGGTCTGCATTATCGGGCCGTCGGGGTCCGGAAAAAGCACGTTTCTGCGCTGTATGAATGCGCTGGAAAGCGTCAGCGAAGGCATCGTCGAAGTCAACGGCTTCGCCGTCCACGACCGCAGCACCGATCTGAACAAGATGCGGGAAAGCGTTGGCATGGTCTTTCAGCGTTTTAATCTGTTCCCCCATATGACGGTGCTGGAAAATCTGATCATGGCACCAGTCAACCTGCACGGCGTGAGCCGTTCGCAGGCGGTGCAGCTGGCGGAAGAGCTGCTGGCGAAGGTGGGGTTAAGCGATAAGCGTGACGCCTGGCCCTCCAGCCTCTCCGGTGGTCAGCAGCAGCGGGTGGCCATTGCCCGCGCGCTGGCGATGAAGCCTTCGATTATGCTGTTTGATGAACCGACCTCTGCGCTGGACCCCGAGCTGGTAGGCGACGTGCTGGAAGTGATGAAAAACCTTGCCAGCGAAGGGATGACGATGGTTATCGTCACGCACGAGATGGGCTTTGCCCGCGAAGTGGCTGATCGGGTTATCTTTATCGATCAGGGCATTATTCAGGAAGAGGGGAAGCCTGAGCAGATCTTTAGCGCTCCGCTCAATCCGCGCACCGCGGCCTTCTTAAGCAAAGTATTATAAGAGCGCACCACATGCGCCATCAGCGGAGCTTCGCTGATGGCGTTAGCCGTTAGCCGCCCGGCTAAGGCTGCTTCTCAGGCGGTTTCCGTCTGCACATCGGCGTCTCGGTCCTGACGTTCATTTGCCAGCAGCGCTGTCTCCGTTTTCCCCAGGCACTGAATCAGCAGGAACAATACTCCGCAGGCCAGCAGGGTGACCAGCAGGCCATCATAGCCGGATACGCTGATCAGCAGGCTGCTGACAACCGGTCCGGCAACGCTGCCCGCCGACCAGAAAAATCCCAGCAGGGCGTTGATCATAATAAGCTTCTGCCCGCTGAAGGTTTTACCGGCGCGCACCAGTGAGAGCGTGTACAGCGCCCCTGCCGCCGCGCCGAGAATCAGACAGCCGATTATGAGCTGGCGATACGATGCCAGCAGGAAAGGCAGCGCCAGCAGGGAGAGGCAAAACACCACCGCGCAGCTCAGATGCACGCGGCGGAGGCCAAATTTGTCGGCCACCCAGCCCAGCGGGGCCTGGAAGAAGGCATCGCCGGTTAACACAATGGTCACCAGCAGGACCGCCGTCGCTTCGTTCAGCCCTTTATCCATCCCGTAGAGCGGCAGCAGCGCCAGAATGCTGGCGTCAAAGAAGGCGAAGCAGAAAACCCCGGACGCCAGGACCGGTAAAAAAGCCCCCAGACTGCGCCAGCTGGCGCGCTCAGCGAGGCTTTCGCGGCTTCCGCCCGGCAGATGGCGCAGCATCAGCAGACAGGCGGCGGTCAGGCCGATGACGGCCAGTAAGACCCAGGTTTGATAATCGGCGCCGGCAGAGATCAGCAGCGGCCCGGCCAACTGGCAGCCGGTGAATGCCGAGGCGTAAATACCGGTCAGGGTGGCGCGGTTTTTACCCGCCGCGCCGCCGGTTATCCAGCTTTCGCCAAGCACGATAATCACCCCGGAGGCGATACCGGTCAGAAAGCGCGGCAGCAGCAGTTGCAGGAGATCGACGGTCAGACAGGAGGCGACGGTGGCCAGCGCCAGCAGGATCAGGTTGGCCGTGAGCAAGCTGCCCATCTCAAAACGACGACACAACGCGGGCGAGAGGAACGACGAGAGCATCATGCCCGCCGGGGGCAGTGCGGCCAGCAGGCCGACATAGACCGTGTCGGTCTGTTGCTGCGCAAGTTCAAGGCTGATTAAAGGTACCGTATAACCGGTGATAAATCCCACTAATGATGCGGCCATAATCATCGCCAGCGTGGGGGCAAGGCGATGGTGCTCTGGGTTAAACATTTTATTCCCGATAACGGAAGTCAACAGGTGGATAATCCGGCAAAGTGCCGACGACCCTGCATATTAATTAATCGGCTGCGCGCTGTCACCGTTGAAATGACGACTAATATTGATACGCGACATCGGGCGCCCGCTAAAACGCGCCGTTCGGGCCGCCGGAGTGTTGTCAGCGCGCTGGCGAAAGGATATAACGAAGAGGGCATTCCGCCGGCGGCGGGCGCATGCATAAAATGTATCCCGATTTCATACTCGTTCAGCGTTGATGCTGTGCAGGAAAGGAGTAACACATGGCAGTATCGCCTTCATCGATCGCCGAGGCCATCCGCTGGCGTCGTGATTTTCATGCCTGTCCGGAGCTGGGCTATCAGGAGCAGAAAACCTCGCGGCGCGTCGCTGAATTATTGACATCCTTTGGCCTGCAGGTGCATTGCGGGCTGGCAGGGACCGGCGTGGTGGCCACCCTCGAGAACGGCCCCGGACCGGTTATCGGCCTGCGCGCCGATATGGACGCGCTGCCGATGACCGAGCTGGGCGATGTCAGCTATAAGTCGCGCAATCCGGGCGTGATGCACGCCTGCGGCCACGATGGCCACACCGCCATGCTGCTGGCCGCCGCCGCGCATCTGACCCACACCCGGCGCTTTCGCGGGACGGTGCATTTTGTCTTCCAGCCGGCCGAAGAGAACCTCGGCGGCGCGCGTAAAATGGTCGAGGAGGGGCTATTTTCCCGCTTCCCGATGGACGGTATCTACGCGCTGCATAACTGGCCCGGACTGCCGCTGGGACACGTGGCGGTTAACGAGGGGGCGATGATGGCCTCGCTGGACGCCTTTGAAATCACCCTGACCGGCAAAAGCTGCCACGCGGCCATGCCGGAAAGCGGCGCCGACCCGATTGTCGCCGCCGCGCAGTTGATTATGGCCCTGCAGACGATCCCCTCGCGCCGTCTGTCGCCGCAGGAGTCGGCGGTGGTCAGCATTACCCAGATTAGCGGCGGTGAAGCGATTAACGTTTTACCGGACAAAGTGGTGCTGCGCGGCACCTTCCGCTGCCTAAGCAACCCGGTGCGCGAACGGGTGAAAGGGCTGATTGAGCACTATGTCAGTACGCAGCCGCCGGTCTCCGATGTGCAGGGGGCTATTTTCTGGTATCCCGGCTATCCGGTGACCAAAAACCATCGTGCGCAGGCGCGAAACGTGCGCGAGGCGGCGGTGGCGGTACTGGGAGAGGCGGCGGTGAGCGGGCAGATCGCGCCGTCGATGGCGTCGGAGGATTTTGCCTGCATGCTGGAGGCCTGCCCTGGCGCCTATTTCTGGATCGGTACCGATGGCGAAACGCCGTCGAAACCGCTGCATAATGCCCGCTATGATTTTAACGACGATCTGATTGAACACGGTGTCGCGCTGTGGACGGCGCTGGTGGAAAAACTGCTGCCGGTCGGCTGACGCCAGCGCCAGCAGCCAGCAATATGAAAGGGGAGAGGCGCCGCCTCTCCACCGGCATTCAGGCGTTCACCGCCGCCTTCAGACGCGCTTTCATGTCACTGTAGGTGCGCCAGGCAAACTGCTCTGCCCAGAGCTGATCCTTGATGGCTTCTATCTTCACCGCGCAATATTTGGTTTCCGGCGTTTTCGAGACCGGGTCGAGATTGTCCTGGGTCAGTTCATTGCAGGCGCCAACCCACCACTGGTAGGTCATATACACGGCGCCGTGGTTGATACGGTCGCTGACATCCGCGCGGGTAATCACTTTGCCGCGACGCGAGCTTACCCATACCAGCTGCCGATCGGCGATTCCCAACCGATCGGCGTCGGCGCGGCTTATCTGCACGCGGCCGGGCTCATCGGCAAGGGATTGCAATGCCGCGCAGTTGCCGGTCATCGAGCGACATGAGTAGTGACCTACTTCGCGCACGGTGCAGAGCACCAGCGGATAGTCGGCATCCGGCGTTTCAGCCGGTGCGCGCCACGGGGCGGCAAACAGCTGGCCTTTCCCCGTCGGGGTATCAAATTTATTGTCCTTATATAGCCACGGTGTGCCCGGATGATCCAGCGTCGGACACGGCCACTGCACGTGGTTCATATCGCCCATTTTTTCATAGGTGACGCCGTAGAACAGCGGGCACAGTTCGCGCATTTCGTCCCAGATTTGTTGGTTGTTGTCGTAATGCATCGGGTAGCCCATTTCGCTGGCCAGCAGGCTGATGATTTCCCAGTCGCGTTTGACGTTGCCTGACGCGGGAATCGCTTTTTCGAAGCGCTGAAAACCGCGATCGGCGCAGGTGAAGACGCCGCCGTGTTCGCCCCATGAAGTGGCCGGCAGCAGCACGTCGGCGATTTCGGCGGTTTTGGTCATGAAGATATCCTGCACCACGACAAAATCCAGCGCCTCAATGCCCTTACGCACCAGCCCCAGATCGGCTTCGGTCTGCAGCGGGTCTTCCCCCATGATGTAGTAGGCTTTGATCTCCCCGTTCAGCGCTTTATGCGGAACTTCGGTAATACGGGTGCCGACTTTGTCATCCATAATGACCGGATCAATGCCCCAGGCCGCGGCAAATTTGGCGCGCACGTTGGCATCGGTTACTTCCTGATAGCCGGGGAACAGATTCGGCAGCACCCCCATGTCGCAGGCCCCCTGGACGTTGTTCTGTCCGCGCACCGGGCCGACGCCGACATGTTCCCGGCCAAGGTTACCGGTCAGCAGCGCCAGGCTGGCCAGCCCTTTCACTACATCGACCGCCTGACCGAACTGCGTGACGCCCATACCCCACATAATCGTGGCCGACGGCGCGGCGGCAAACATTCTCACCGCCTGACGCACCTCTTGCGCCGGGACGCCGGTGACCGCTTCCACCGCTTCAGGCGAATAGGCTTTCACCGTCTCACGGTAGGCTTCCAGCCCTTCGGTAAAGCGTTCGACGTAATCATGGTTATAGAGATCTTCTTCCAGCAGAACGTGGCCGAAGGCGTTGACCAGCGCCATATTGCTGCCGTTGTTGAGCTGCAGGTGGCGATCGGCAATGCGGGCGGTTTCAATTCGCCGCGGGTCGCAGACGATGATTTTCGCGCCGTTTTCGCGCGCGTTAATCACCCGACGGGCGACGATAGGGTGGGAATCGGCGCAGTTGTAGCCAAAGACCAGCAGACATTTTGAGTGTTCAATATCGCTGATGGAGTTGCTCATCGCGCCGTTACCCAGTGCCACCTGCAGACCCGCCACCGACGGACCGTGACACACGCGGGCGCAGCAGTCGACGTTGTTGGTGTTTAGCACCGCCCGGGCGAATTTCTGCATCACATAGTTGGTTTCATTCCCGGTACCGCGAGACGAACCGGTGGTCATTATCGCGCGCGGGCCATACTGCTCTTTGATCTCCCGGAGTTTTTTGGCCGTATAGCGAATCGCCTCGTCCCAGCTGACCGGGGTGAGTTTTCCCCCTTTCTGGTAGCGAATCATCGGCTGCTTCAGCCGCGGAGTGAGCAGCTGAGTATCATTAAGAAAATCCCATCCGTAATACCCTTTGAGGCACAGCTGATTCTGATTGGTCACCCCATCGGCGGCTTCCGCACGGATAATTTTATCGTTTTCGACAACCAGCTTGAGTTTGCAACCCGCCCCGCAATAAGGGCAAACGCTTGTGATTTTTTTCATCAGTAACAGACCTGTTAACAGTGAATGAAGATCAATGGTCAGGCCGGGCCCGGCCCGCCATCGTCATGGAAACCTTTCGCCGCGATGCAAGCGGAAGACAGGAGCGGTATGCAGAAATTATGCCAAAATTAACTTGCTGATATTAAATGGGAATATTTTGCGGGATAGCGGTGTCGTCGTGATGTCGTCACTAATGACGATGACGTTACAGAACGCCTGGATAGGGCGTCCTGTTATGGGTTAGCGCATTTCAGGCTGGAACGACGCCAGTTTTTGCGGGGAGAGTCCGGCTGCCAGCGCCGCTTCGCAGATGGCCTGCCAGCTGCCGGCATCCAGCGGAATGCCCCGCGCCAGACGCTCCTGACGATTGGCCTCTTCCCACTCGCCCGGTACCAGAATCGGCGTCTGCGCGTCGTGAGGCGACTGCTTACACCAGTCGATGAAGGCTTCTGTTTCGCGCTGCATGTCCGGCGCGTCGAAGGCTTTCGGGTCGAGAATAATGGTGGTCATGCAGTTGAAGATAGCGTCGACGCAGGTCTGCAGGCTCTGCTGGTGGGTGGTCTGGCCGCCGGAGACGGCGCCGCCGAGGATTTCGCACAGCGTGGCGAGGGCGTAGCCTTTATGTTGAGCGAAGGTGAGCAGGGCGCCTAACGGCGAGGTCTGCATGACCGCCGGGTCGGTGGTCGGTTCGCCTCGGGCGTCAATCAATGAACCGGGCGGGACGGCTTCGCCTTTATGCCAGGCGACGCGGGTTTTGCCAAAGGCAATGGCGCTGGTGGCGTAGTCGAGCAGCAGCGGAGGCTGGCCTTCTCGCGGGAAGATAACGCACAGCGGATTGGTGCCGAAACGACTGTCTTTGCCGCGAAACGGAGCCACCATCGGATCGCCCACCACGCTGACGAAGTGGATCGAGATGAAACCTGCCGCCGCGCACTGCTCGGCCCAGTAACCAATGCGTCCGATGTGATGCGCGTTGCGCAGCGCGATCGCCGCCATGCCGTGTTGCCGGGCTTTCTCAATCCCTTTCTGCATTGCTTCATGGGCAACCACCTGACCAAAGCCGGCGTTACCGTCGAGTGTCGCCACCGCACCGGCATCCTTCATCACGCTGGCATGACGATTGAGCTGCAAATGACCCTGAGCATGAGAACGCAGATAGGTCGGGATCATCCCCACGCCGTGTGAGTCGTGGCCGGCGAGATTAGCGGCCACCAGATGGTCGGCGACAAGGGAGGCTTCGGTGGGAGAACTGCCAAGCTCAATGAACAGCGTGTTGACGAACTGATGCAGATCCGTCGCCTGAAAACGATATCCGGTTTGCACTGATACGCTCCTGTGACTTATTCGAGGGTGTTGTTGTTTTATTAAGTTTGCGCTTTCATGCTGCGCTTATGGGCGAAGAAGATCAATATGTTGGCGCGCGAAGCGCGCGGAAGAGAAATGAGGGGCAGGGAACAGGCTTGAGGCCCGGCGTGCTGTTCGCGGCCCTGATAATCATTATGATAAAAACCAGCTAAAAAATGATAAAGAGAAGACCAAAATGAACATCAGTGCTCTGCTTTTAATTATCGTCGCGATTTCGCTGCTGGGATTATCGATCTATTGTTTATGGAGTTATATAAAAGAACGCAAAGCGATGCGCTTTAAATCTTTCCGCCATCGCTAATATCCGTCGACGGCCTGGGTATTCACTTTAGTTGTCATGGTTGTCGCGCCAGGCTTTCGGCGTGGAGTGGTATTTCTCGCGAAAACTCTTGCTGAACAGCGGGTGGCTGACAAAACCGCAGCGCCAGGAGACCTGTTCAACCCGCAGACGGGGATCGTTTTCCAGCAGCTGGCGGGCCGCCTCGAGGCGTATCTCTTTCATCACCGCCATCACCGAAGTCCCCTGTTGTTGAAACGCGCGATCGAGGCTGGATCGTGAGCAGTACAGCATCCGGCAAAGCAGATCAGGAGTCAGGTCATGTCGGTGATAATTAAGCGTAATAAAGGATTTCGCGCTGTTGACCAGATGCGCGAGTTTTCCTGACGAGCGCAGCCCTTTCTCCTGCGCCACATCGGCCAGAACCTGCAGCGCGATATGGTGTAGGCCATCGACGATAACCGCGGTTTCCTGTGCGGATAAATTTGCCGATTGCGCGTCCAGCAGCAGCATATGCGATTTCAAAAATAACGCTAAAGGGTGATTATCCAGCGTGACGACCGGGTTGGTCAGTTGACCGCTAAATAACGTGTTGATTTTCGCGCTATGCGGAATGATATACAGCTGTTTGACATCATCACATTGATAATTGTAATAATCATTGCGCTGGTGAACGATGAGCTGTCCGGGATTAATTCGGGCAACAGCTGATTTTTTTCTGCCGCCGATCAGCTGATGCCCCTGTACCAGCAGAGAAATATAGATTGAAGATTCAGCCACCCGGTGCGGGTCGAATATTGTCTCGTTTTTAGAACCCATTGCACTACAATAATCGCCGGAAATAGCCGATATGGTTTTATGGTGGGCAATAATCTCTGCCGGACGGCGGTTATTTACCACCTCAATGCCATAGCAGCTGAGGTTCTGCGAGATTTGCTGATAGCGCTCTTCCGGCGCAATATCCGCCGCGCTTAATATATGGGGAACGTACAGCGTCGTAGGTCTGGGCATGGTTGTTTCGTATCCCGGCCAGCTGGTCATTTTATCCACTTATTATAAGAATAATCTCAAGAAACGCCAGCGGCGAGTCGGGATTTTTACGTTTCTTCAGAGCGTTAGTGCGAGAACTCATCGCTGCTGATGCCGCGACGATCGGACCGTGAAAAACGCTGTTCGCTATCCATAGCGACTTATTTTACGGTCCGCTAAATATAAAATAAAACCCCTTCATCGCAGGGGAGATATTTTATTAGCGCCTGTGGCCGTTATTTAAAAAGAGCCGATTCAGTTTTCCTGTCTGCGGCGCAGGGGCTCTGAATAAGCGGCAATATTATGAAAAACGCAGTGGACAGCCGGATAAAAGCGATTGCAAGCTATAGCGCAGGCATCCAACGAGCGACGGGAATAACCGCGTATGCGCAAGAGTAAAATTATTGTTTTATCTTTGATGGTTATTTGTGTTTTATGGTTTGCAATTTTTGCTGTTTATTTTTTTACGGCTCAAAGACAATTTTGCCGAACCGCGAAACGAGGAAACCGAAGCCGCGGTTCTCCAGGCTGCCGGGTTTGTGAAAAATGGACCCGCCGATGCGCAAACCGTGAGAACGCTATACCAGACGCGAATCGTCACTCGGCGGTTGAATCTGGATAGCGGCCAGCTTTTACCGGCTGGCAGCGCCGCTGCTGGCGAAACACGGCAGCAGCTATCCGGTGCTGCGCGATCGGCCTAACATAACCCGGGAACGCTATCAGGTGATCGGGACGCCGACCTCGGTTCTGAACGACGCGGGTGGACGGGTGCTGGAACGGCATCAGGGATGGCGAAAACCCGCAGAACGCCAGGCGGTATTCACCCGACTGGCGCAGCAATAAGCATCTCTCCCGGGCGTGCGCCCGGGAGTCTGCGTCTTTTTAGTCCAGCAGCGAAGGATCGGCATCAATCATCATCTGCTTCATTTCGGCGAAGTGCTGGCGGGAAAAATCGGCGATTTTCTCCCAGTCCTCGGCCGTTTTCTCCGCCACCTCAGCGGACAACACCTTCAGCGGCTGGCCGGTCGACCAGGCGGTGACCAGAATCTGGCAGGCCCGCTCCAGCGTCCAGATATCGTCAAACGCTTCGCCGATGGTCGCGGCGGTGACCAGCACACCGTGGTTGCCCATCAGCAGGCGGCGTTTATCCGCCAGCAGCCCGGCCAGCCTCGCGCCTTCGGCGGCGGTATCCGCCATCCCGCCGTACAGCGTATCCACCGCCACGCGATTAAAATAGCGCGCACTATTCTGATCGATAGGCAGGATCTGCGGATTCGCCAGGCAGGCGATGCTGGTGGTATAGACCGGGTGCAGGTGCAGTACCGCCCGCGCCTGCGGCAGCCGCTGATGAATCTGACCGTGGATAGCCCACGCGGTGGCGTCCACGTCCGGGCGCTGTGCGGTCGCTTCGTCATCGGCATCCAGCAGCAGCAGGTCGCTGGCGCGGATCCGCGAGAAGTGTTTCCACTTCGGATTCAGCAGAAACTTCTTGCCGTCCGGCGACAGGGCCGCGCTAAAGTGGTTGGCGACCGCCTCGTGCATGCCGAGATGCGCGATGATACGAAACGTCGCCGCCAGATCGATCCGCGTTTGTTCTTCGCAAGAGTAAGCCATGGCATTACTCCGCTTTTGGCATCAGGGTTTTCAGGTCCTCTTCCGTCGGCGGCTGGAAGTGATATTTTTTCAGCAGCGCCGCGTATTCCGGCGTGGCGCTGAATTTTTTCAGCCCCTCCTCAAGGGCGCTCTTCACTTCGCTGTTGCCTTTTTTGATGCCAAAGCCGTTCAGCACCGGGTAAATTAAGGTATCGGAAGAGATAACGATCCGCTCGCCCAGCTTCTCAACGACGCCGCGCGCCACCGCCGCATCGGTAATCTGCGCCTCCACCGCCCGCGACAGCAGCGCCTGGGTGGTTTGCGGGTCGGTGCTGTACTCGCTGAGCTTAATGGGCGGCAGGCCTTTCTTGACGCAATAGTCCGCCGACAGTTTTTGCAACTGCGCCAGCCAGGAGGTGGCGCCCATCGAGCCGATTTTGTGCCCGCAAAACTCTTCCGGAGTCTTCGGCTGATAGCTGGCGCCTTTAAGCGCCAGGATCGATTCGCCGCTTTTCAGGTACGGCACCATGTCAATCACCTTCAGGCGTTCGGCGGTGATATACATCGAGGAGTTGGTTATATCGAACCGCCCGCCCTGCAGGCCGGGGATCAGATTAGGAAAGCGGGTATCCGTATTCACCGCCTCGCGGCCGATGGTTTTCGCCAGACCGGCGAGAAACTCAATATCAAAACCGGCCGGTTTGTTGTTTTCCATATATTCATAAGGATAAAACGTCATATCCGAACCGGCGGTGATTTTCCCCGGCTGCAGGAATGCCGCAAAAGTGCTGAACGAGGTCAGAGCGCCAGCGGTACAAAGAAGCAGAGCATCAAATCGTTTCATAAAAACCTCCAGGGGATGACATTACATGCTGGCAAGATCGTGGCCGGCCTGCTGAACGAAGAATGAGGCGCCGCGCGGTTTCTGCGGCAAACGTAACTGATTGGCGGTGCTGCGCACCAGGCCGCTCTCGACGCCAGCCACCAGTTGGCCCGCGTGCCGGCTTGGCAACGGGTTTTCGCCAAAGGGCAGGGCGTCCTCGGCGGCATAGACGCTGATAAACAGCGTCCGCGGCAGCCCGGTTTCATTGGGGCTCGAGGCATGAAGCAGGCGGGTATGCATAAAGCACACCGAGCCTGAAGGGCCAAAGCAGGCGGCGGGCTGCTGGCACTGTGCGGACACCACCTCGTCGTCAACCGCGCCGGTAAAGCGTCCGTCCTGCCAGTGGGACCACAGCGGCCCCTTATGGCTCCCCGGCACCACGTTCAGCGGGCCGTTTTCCGGCGTGACGTCGCTGACCATCAGCAGGGCGGTGATGATGTCGTCATTGCTGTGCGGTGTGAACAGAAAATCCTGATGCCATTTCACCTGCGTCGCGGTGAATGGCAGTTTGGAGTTGATTTTGCTGTGATGAAAACGGGTGCCGCTGCCGCCGATAAGCTGGGCGGCGATGGCCGCCATGCGCGATTGCAGCGCGGCACGTTCGAAGGCGGCGGAAATCTCCGTCGGCGAACTGACCCGGCGCAGAGAAGGGTGATCGGCGCGGTGATCCCCTTCAAGGTCGAAGCGCGGGCGACCGTCCAGCGTCTCGCCCCATACCTCGCAATGGCGGCGGCTCTCTTCGACCCAACCGTCAAAATCCTGCTGCAAGGCGGCGATGTCGTCAGGCGACAGCACCCCTTCGACCACCAGAAAACCTTGTTGATGAAACTGCTCGATTTGCCACTGCGCGATCATAATTTTTTCCTTTCACAAACGGAGAGTTAAGCCAGGGAGACATCCTTCAGAAAGGCGTCAACGCGCGGGTGGTTGCCGTCGCGCATCGCCTGCGGCGTGTCGTCGCACACCACGCGTCCTTTTTCCATAAACACAATCCGGTCAGAGACTTTGAAGGCAAAGTTCATTTCGTGGGTCACGATGACCATCGTGATGCCTTCGTGGGCCAGCGACTCGATAACCTGGAGCACTTCATTGACCTTTTCCGGGTCAAGCGCCGAGGTGGGTTCATCAAACAGCATGATCTGCGGTCGCATCATCAGGGCCCGGGCAATGGCCACGCGCTGCTGCTGGCCGCCGGAAAGCTGGTGCGGGTATTTCCACGCGTGCTCCAGCATGCCGACCTTATGCAGCAATTCGCAGGCCTGCTGCTTCAGTTCGGCTTCCGGGGCCAGCCGATGGTAGCGCGGTGCCAGCAGCAGGTTGCCGAAAACCGTCAGATGGGGGAACAGGTTAAAACTCTGGAAAACCATGCCGATGTTGAGGCGGTACTGCGCGTTTTCCATAAAGCGCGGTTTCTGCGCCCCCTGGCGATCGAGGTGAATAAACGGCTGGCCGTTGATGCGAATCTCGCCGTTGTCGATCTGCTCAAGTCCGTTGAGCAGGCGAATCAGCGTGGTTTTCCCGGAACCGGAAGGGCCAATCACCGAGACCACCTCGCCTGGCTGAATTTGCAGGCTGACGGCTCCAAGCACTTCCACGTTGTTATAGGCTTTGTGCAGTTTTGACGCCTGCAGCGCCGGGGACGGGTTGTCGACCACGCTGCGCACGATTGCCGGGCGCGTTTGCGTCGCCAGCCGCAGCATCTCGCTGTCGATGGGGCGGGTGACTTTCCGCCGGGTGACATCGAGGTAGCTCTCCAGGCGTTTGAGCAGGAAGTCGAAGACGGTGACGATCAGCACGTAGTAGAAGGCGACGGCGGCCATGGTCTCCATCACCAGGAAGTTCTGCGAGTAAAGACGCTGACCGACCATCAAAATCTCGGTCAGGGAGATAACCGACACCAACGAGCTGAGCTTGACGATGGCAATGTATTCGTTGGCCAGCGCGGGCAGGGCGACGCGCAGCGCCTGGGGAATAATCACCCGCCATTGGGTACCGGCATAGCGCAGTCCCAGCGCCCGGGCGGCTTCGCTCTGGCCTTTCGCTATCGAGAGCAGGCCGCCGCGGTGGATTTCGGCGACGTAGGCCGCTTCACTGAGTACCATCGCCAGCAGGCCGGCCCAGAACGGGTCGTTGAGCAAGGGCGCTGAGGACGGCACCGCCTGGGGCAGGTTATAGACGAATATCAGCAGCACCAGCAGCGGCAGGCTGCGGAACAGCCAGATATAGAAGCGCGCCGGAAGATGAAAAAGTTTGCGCGGCGACTGCTTGGCAAGGGCGAGAACAAATCCCAGCACAATACTGCAACCCCAGGTCAGCAGACTTAATTTAATGACGGTCCAGGTGGCCTGCCAAAAATCTGCATCGCTGAGCAGACTTAACATGTAGTTCCAGTTAAACGTCATGGGTTATTTCACTCGCCATAATTAACGGAAATGAATGCGATACCGATGATCAAAAATGGGGCATCGCCAGGCTTTATCTTGCAATAACACTATGCTGGCAGTTTTCGTTGCGAGGCAATTAGTAAATTTTTGGTCTTTAAGTTTAAAAAAACTATACAGGTGGATTAATTTCAATAAATTTAAAGCAATGAGTGCGAAACAAGAACTAAACATTAAAAAAACAATTACGCACAGGGGATAACGGAACGGGCGATTAAATCCAGAATTGTGCCATGTTGGGGCGCGCAAAGAATTAATTTGGTGCAACGTGATGCGGTCTGGTGCAATTAAACGGATGCGGCGGCAGCGTCAGCATTTTGACTTCGTCAGGATGCTAAATAAATCATTTGCCCGGCGAAGAAAGCGTGGCGCTGAGGGGGAAATGGCACGATGCTTGCAGACTGCATATCAGAAAACTATACCGTTTTCGCTCGCGACAATATTTCGTAAAGGGTGGGGCCATGACGCGATTCACGCTCAAACAACTTAAATACTTCGTCACCGTTGTAGAGACCGAGAGTATCGCTGAAGCCTCCCGGCAGCTTCATATTGCTCAGCCGTCGATCTCGATTGCGATTAAAAACCTTGAAAGCACATTTGAGCAGCAGCTGTTTATTCGCCATCACGCCCAGGGCGTCTCGCTGACCTCCTGCGGCAGGCGTTTTTATGACAAGGCCAAAGAGCTGCTGCGGCTCTCCTATGAGTTTGAACAAAACTCCCGCGCCGATAAAGAGCTGGTTTCCGGGACGATTTCCGTCGGCTGCTTCGAATCCGTGGCGCCGCTGTACATGCCAAAGCTGGTCGCCGGGTTTAAAAAAATGTATCCCGATATCACCCTGCAGCTGTATGACGGTGAGCAGCATGAGTTAATGCACGGTCTGCATCGCGGGCGTTTCGATCTGGCGCTGGTCTATGATCTGGAATTAGGCCATTCAATCAATAAAGAGATGCTGAATGCGCCGCATAAACCCTATGCGCTGCTGCCGGCCAGCCATCCGTTAGCGCAGAAAAATAGCGTGACTTTGCAGGAGCTCAGTCATGAACCGATGATTTTGCTCGATGCGGTGCCCAGCAAGAATTATTTTATCACCATATTTAAAGAGAAGGGCTATCACCCTGAAGTCGCCTACAGTTCACCCTCCATCGAAATGGTGCGCTGTATGGTGGGACAGGGACTGGGGTTTTCGGTATTAGTCACCAGGCCATTGTGCGATATGACCTATGACGGCGAGAGGCTGGTGCAGTTAGATATTGAAGATGAGATGCCCGCGTCGACATTAATTATGGCGCATCTTGCCAATAATGAACCGACCCGGCCCACACAACTGTTTATGGACTATTGCCGCAGTATTGAATTAACTCCCGCGCATTGTTGAATAAATAAGCCTGTGACTGCCGCAGGCTTATTTCTCCTGCTCCTGCCACTAAGGCTCGTAATTTTCTATTCAGCGACTCGTTTTATAATAATTTACCCGCGACAGGTAATTAAATAACCTGTGTAGGTTCGATCCTCGGTGGCTAAATAGCGGGCCTGTCTGGGTCACCTTCAGCCGCATCATCTCTCCATACAGGAAGATTAGCTATGCAAAATCAGCGTGTCCCGAATATCGATTCGCAGACCATCGACAGCTATCAGACGGATGGCGTCGTGTTGCTAAAGGGGGTGTTTACGCCATGGATTGAAAGCCTGGCGGCCGGCGTCGCGGAGCTGATGGCCAGCCCCAGCGAGTATGGCCATGCCCGTACGGTTGTGCCGAAAGATGGCTCCGCCCCGTTTTTCCAGGATTATTGCAACTGGTCGCGCATCCCCGACTTTGCGCGCTTTGTCCTGCATTCGCCGGCGGCGGAAATCGCCGCTGCGCTGATGCGATCGCAGACGGCCACATTTTTCCATGAACATACGCTGGTGAAACCGCCCGGCGGCAGCACGGTGACGCCGTGGCACCACGATCAGCCCTATTATTGTGTCGACGGGCAGCAAAACGTCAGCTTCTGGATCCCGCTGGACCCGGTGGCGGAAGCAATCTCGCTGCGCTGCATCCGCGGTTCCCATCGCTGGGGCGACGAGTACAGCCCGACCCGTTTTAACGGCTCAAAGCTCTACGCGCACGACCGTTTTAAAGAGCTGCCGGATATTGATGCCTGTCAGGATGATTACGATATTGTCAGCTGGGCGCTGGAACCGGGAGATGCGGTCGCCTTTCATTACCGGACGCTGCACGGCGCGCGGGGCAATGCGACCGCGCGTGCGCGGCGGGTCTTCTCCGCTCGCTGGGTCGGGGATGACGCCACCTTCGCCGATCGCGGCGGCGTGACCTCGCCACCGTTTCCGGAACTGACGCTGAAAGATGGCGAGCCGCTGCTCTCGCCGCTGTTTCCCCGGGTCTGGCCGCGAGAATAATGTTGACGAATCACCGCTTCGTCTGCATACGGACCTGAATTTGCCCGACCATCTTTTCCTCTGTCAGACCGTCACTATTATTTCCTGCCGCGTCATTAAACGGCAGAAAATTGCCCTCCGGCAGGCCTATGCTGGCCTGCCGCCATTCAATTTTGGCGAAGGGCGGCCCCCGTTTTATCAACATCTCATCTGACGCTTAAGGCTGTCTTAATATTTTGTCTCCCGGCGCGGGAAAATATTGTTCGCCTTATTCTTTTTTGACCGCGGTGGCCGCCAGTTTATTTAAATTAAGCCAGCGTCACAAAAGCCGGAAAAAAACACCCCCCGTCATTGCAACGTCCTGATGTCTCGCTATATGTTAAATTTGTGTTTAATAAATGATAATTAAAGGTTGGATTTATGTATAGGAAAATTGGTGGTTTAGTGGTTTCACTGACGACAGTCTTCTCCTGTTCCGTTCTGGCAGAATTACCCCAGGGTTACCCGGCTGATTATCAAAAAGTGGTGGATGCCGGGGTGAAAGAGGGCAAAGTCGTCATCTATTCGACGACGGACACCAAAGCCGCGGGCCCGTTAATTAAAGGGTTTGAGGCGCAGTACCCTGGGATCAACGTTGAATATAACGACATGAACAGTACCGAACTCTATAACCGCTATATCAGCGAGCAGGCGGCGGGCGGCGGGAGCGGCGATGTGGTCTGGAGTTCATCGATGGATACGGCGCTAAAACTGGCGACGGATTATGCCGAACAGTACGCCTCTCCTGAGTTGAGCAAACTGCCGAAATGGGCGGTCTGGCAGCAAAAAGCCTATGGCACCACCTACGAACCGGTGGTTTTTATCTATAACAAACGCTTAATCCCGCAGGGGGATGTCCCGGATTCGCACACCGCGCTGGCAAAACTGGTCACCGCGCAGGCGGATAAATTCAAAGGCAAAGTGACCACCTACGATATTGAGAAATCGGGGCTGGGCTTCATGCTGGCGGTACAGGACAGCAAAGCCGACGCCAACTATTTCGCCAATCTGGCCGGGATGGCGAAAGGCGGTCTGACCGTGCAGTCCTCAACCGGCACCATGATGGAGAGGGTCTCCTCGGGTGAAAATCTGTTGGGCTATAACATTCTTGGCTCCTACGCCGAGGCGCGGGCGAAAACCGATCCATCATTGGGAATTTCCTATCCCAAAGATTATGTGCTGGTGTTGTCGCGGGTCTCGTTTATTTCTCAGGAATCCGCGCATCCGAACGCCGCCAGACTGTGGTTCGATTATCTGCTGTCGGAAAAAGGACAGAGCATTCTGGCCAACCAGGCGGATATTCCCTCTATTCGTAACGATATCGAAGGCAAAAATGATATCGACGGCATGACCAAAATGTTGGGTAACGCGTTGAAACCGATTCCGGTCGATGAAACGTTGCTGGAATATCTGCAACCGAAGAAACGGCTGGAATTTATCAAACAATGGCGTACCGCTGCCGCAAAATAATAGCCGCCAGGCGGCGTATCATCGGATGCGCCGTCTTTTCGTGCCGGGTATTCCCGGTTTTCAACACCCGTCTGGTTTGTACTCCGCGCCTGACCAAAGGGATACGCTATGAATGTAATACGCAGAAAATGGCAGGGGCTACCGCGCGGTATCGTGGTAGTGATAACGGCATTAGTGATTTATATCCCGCTGTTATTTATCGTGGTGCAGAGTTTTCTTTCCGCCCCGTTTTTTGCCCGCAGTAAAGAATTCAGTCTGGGGGCCTTTGAGTTTATTTTTACCGACCCCGACTTTTATCTTGCGCTGAAGTCCGGTTTTATTCTGGCGGTGGGGCTGGTGCTGATTGCGATACCGCTGGGCGGGATCCTCGCGTTCTTAATGGTGCGTACTGATTTGCCCGGACGGCGGTTTATTGAACCGCTGATTCTGGTGCCGATTTTTGTTTCCCCCATGGTACTGGCGTTTGGCTATGTGGTCGCCGCCGGGCCGGTCGGTTTTTTCTCGCAATGGGCAGAGCAACTGCTGGGGTTTGTGCCGTGGAATATCTACTCGATGTTCAGCATTGTGGTGATTGCCGGGCTGACCCACGTTCCGCATGCCTATCTCTATATCTCGTCCGCGCTGCGTAGCGTCGGTTCGGATGTCGAAGAGGCGGCGCGGACGGTGGGGGCCTCTCCGCTGCAGGTGATGACCTCGGTCAGCCTGCCGATGGTACGTCCGTCGATTCTCTATGCCTGCGTGCTGCTGTTTTTCCTCGGCCTTGAAGTGTTTGGCCTGATGCTGGTGCTGGGGGACCCGGAAGGCAACATGGTGCTGGCCACCTACCTGTATAAGCTCACCAATAAGCTCGGGACGCCCTCCTATCATCTGATGGCGGCGGTGGCGGTGGTGCTTATCTGTATCACTATCCCGCTGGTCATGTTGCAGCGGCGCCTGATGCGCACGGCCAATCGGTTTGTGACCATGAAGGGCAAAGCGTCGCAGGCACGTGCGCTACCGCTCGGCAAGTGGCGCTGGGTTGCTGGCGGGGTGGTGGTCTTCTGGCTGACCGTGACCATTGGCGTGCCGCTGATTGGCGTCGCCATGCGGGCGTTTATTTCCAACTGGGGGGTAGGGGTTTCTCTGTGGGATGAACTGTCGCTGGCGACCTTCCGTAATATCTGGCAGCAGCCGAACCTGCTGCGGGCCATCGTCAACTCCATGGCCATCGGTGTTTTTGGCGGCGCGCTGGCGGTTCTCTGCTATCTGTTTGTCGGCATTGCGATGCATCGCAAAGCGGATAATGTCACGCGCTTTCTCGACTACAGCGTGCTGGTTCCGCGCGCGGTGCCGGGCCTGTTGGCCGGACTGGCATTCCTGTGGGTGTTTCTGTTCCTGCCGATGTGGCTGGATCAGTCGCTGAAAAACGGCTGGCTCTCCGCGCTGCCGGTGGCCGACTGGCTGCGCGAACATCTAATTGTCCAGCTGCGGGCGCTGCGCAATACCATTTTCAGCGTCTGGCTGGCCTACACCGTGGTGTGGATGGCCTACGGGCTGCGCTTGATCTCCTCAACCCTGCTCCAGGTGGCGCCGGAGCTGGAGGAAGCCGCCCGCAGCAACGGCGCCTCGCAGGGCCAGGTCACTCGCCACGTTACGGTGCCGCTGTCGCGCTATGGCCTGATTGGCTCCTGGCTGCTGATGTTTTTGATCTTTGAGCGTGAGTATTCCACCGGCGTCTATCTGCTTTCGCCGGGAACGGAAACCATTGGTTCGATGCTGGTCTCGCTGTGGGCCGCGGGAGCCATCGATATTGTCGCCGCGCTTTCGTTTATCAATATCCTGCTGGTGGTGGTCGGACTGGGTATCGCCCTGCGCTTTGGAGTGAAATTACATGATTGAATTATCAGTAGAAAATCTGCATCTGACCTATGGCGACAACCCGGTGCTGAAAGGGGTGTCGATGACGCTGAAGCGGGGAGAGGTGGTGTCGCTACTGGGGCCATCGGGCAGCGGGAAAACCACCTTGCTGCGCGCGGTGGCCGGGCTGGAGAAACCCACCGGCGGGCGGATAGCCATCGGCAAACATACGGTCTATGACGGCAATCCGCGCAGCGAAATTCCGGCCGAGGCGCGCAATCTTGGGCTGGTGTTTCAGTCCTACGCCTTGTGGCCGCACAAAACGGTATTCGAGAATGTCGCCTACCCGCTCAGGCTGCGTAAGGTCGCCGCGGGCGAAATGAAACAGCGGGTGCAGGCGGTGCTCGATCAGCTGGGGCTGGGGCATCTGGGCAACCGGCACCCGCATCAGCTATCGGGGGGCCAGCAGCAGCGCGTGGCGATTGGCCGGGCGCTGGTCTACAACCCGCCGGTTATTCTGCTTGATGAACCGCTGTCGAACCTTGATGCGAAATTACGCGAAGAGGCGCGGGTGTTTCTGCGCGAGCTGATTATCAAACTGGGGCTGTCGGCGCTGATGGTTACGCACGATCAGAACGAAGCGATGGCGATTTCCGACCGTATCCTGCTGCTCAACAATGGCGTGATTGAACAGCAGGGGACGCCGCAGGAGATGTATGGCAATCCGGCAACCCTGTTTGCCGCCGAGTTCATGGGCAGCAATAACCGCCTGCACGGCAAGATTACCGCCGTAATGGACGGACGGGCGCGGATTGAAGGAGCCAGTTGGGCGCTGTGGGGGATGGCGGGCGGTCGGGTCAGCGTCGGGGAGGAGGCGACGGCGGTGATCCGCGTCGAGCGTCTGCGCCTTGGGGCGACGCCCCAGGATAATATGCTGGAGCTACCGCTGCTAACCAGTATGTATCTTGGCGATCGCTGGGAGTACCTGTTCCGTACCCGGGGGGACGATTTTGCCATTCGCGCCTATGGCTCATCGCTGCGCGACACGGAGCATTGTCACCTGACCTTCCCGGCCAACGACCTGTGGATTTTCCCGCGCGCGTAAGGCGGCAGGTTCTGAGCAGACGGTGAACCGTCTGCGCTGTCTGCTCACTTTATCGCCCGCACGGCGGGAAAAGCGCATAAAAAAGCCCCTGCATCGCGGCAGGGGCAAACCATGTCAGAGCATCATGGTATTAGTTAAAAACCATCCCGCCGTCGATCAGCAGCGACTGGCCGGTCATATAGTCGGAGTCCGGGCTCGCCAGATACGATACGCAGGCCGCCACATCTTCAGGCTCGGACAGCCGTCCCAGGGTGATGCGTTTGGCGAACTCGGCGGTCCCGTAGCCCAGCGGTTTGCCCGCCGCTTCCGAGATCTGACGATCGATCTCTGCCCACATCGGGGTTTTGACGATCCCCGGGCAGAAGCCGTTAACGGTGATCCCCAGCGGCGCCAGGTCGCGGGCGGCGGTCTGGGTCAGGCCGCGCACGGCGAATTTACTCGAGCTGTAGACCGCCAGTTCCGGATTGCCGACGTGTCCGGCCTGAGAACAGGCGTTGATGATTTTCCCGCCGTGGCCCTCTTTTTTAAAGGCGTCGACGGCCGCCTGAATGCCCCAGATGACGCCTTTGACGTTGATGTTATAGACCTTATCGATGGTCTCCTCGTCGATCTCTTCAATCGGCGTTGAAGGGGCGATGCCGGCGTTGTTGACGATAACGTCGAAACCACCCAGCGTTTTACGCGCCTGTTCGACGGCGGCAAAAACCTGTTCGCGGCGGGAGACATCGACCTTCACCGCCAGCGCCCGGCCGCCGTGCTGGTTGATTTCGGCGGCCACGGCTTGCGCCGCGGTATCGTTGTAATCGGCAATAGCCACGGCAAATCCGTCTTTCACCAGGCGCAGCGCGATAGCTTTACCGATGCCCTGAGCGGCGCCGGTGACAAGGGCGACTTTTTGCATGTTGTTTTCCTTTTTGTAGTGACTCAAAGTATTTGGCTGAGATGGAGTTGTCCCATCAGCAGAGGGTTATCGCGATAGTCGACCGGAATGGCGACCACCGCCGGGCCATCGACGTCCATGGCGGCACGCAGCGTCGGTTCCAGCGCGTCGGCGCTCTCCACCGAAAAGCCTTTGGCCCCGAAGGATTCGGCGTAGGCTTTGAAATCAACCGGGCCGAACTCCACGCCGGAGAGGCGCTGATATTTTTTCTGTTCCTGAATCGCCACCATGTTGTAACCGTTGTCGACCCAGATGATGTGCAGGATATTGGCCCGCAGCCGGACGGCGGTCTCCAGCTCCATGCTGGATTGCAGGAAGCCGCCATCGCCGGAGACCGAGACCACTTTGCGCTGCGGATTGACCAGCCACGCGCCGATTGCCCACGGCAGCGCGACGCCCATCGTCTGCTGACCGTTGGAAATCATCACCTGGCGGGCGCGGAAGCTGTACAGGTAGCGGGCGATCCAGATATGGAAGCTGCCCATGTCAACGGTGAGGGTGACATCGCTGTTGACGATATCCTGCATCGCCCGCACGATGCGCAGCGGATGGAGGGCGAATTGATTAAGCTGCGCACCGCGGCGGTCGAGCAGCTCGCGCTGATGCTGGCGATCGGTGAGGATCTCCGCCGCCTGCGGGGTTAACACCAGCTTATGGCTGATGCGCCCGGTCAGTTTGTTCAGCGTCGCGGCGATATCGCCTACCAGCTCGATATCCGGGGTGTAGTTACGTTCTTCATAAGCGGGCAGCACGTCGATATGCACCAGCGTCGCATTGCCGAGGTTCCACATCGCCGGTTCATATTCGACCGGGCTGTAGCCGATGCAGATGATCAGGTCGGCGAGGTGGAGCAGGCGGTCGCCGGCCTGGTTGTTAAACAGTCCGACCCGCCCGGCGAAGCGCGCGAAATGCTGCTGATTGACCGCCCCGGCGGCCTGGTAGGTACTGGTGACCGGAATATGGCTCTGTTCCAGCAACTGGTGCAGGGCACGGCTGTTTTCCTGCTGGCTGGCCATCAGTCCGAGCAGGAACACCGGGTTTTTGGCGGCGGCTATCATCTGCGCGACCTTCTCGATGGCCTCGTCCGGGGCCGAGCCCATTTGCGGAGCGTTGCCGGCCGGAAGAATCGC
The DNA here is from genome assembly GCF_009825425.1 of Klebsiella sp. Lac1. Taxonomy (NCBI): domain Bacteria; kingdom Pseudomonadati; phylum Pseudomonadota; class Gammaproteobacteria; order Enterobacterales; family Enterobacteriaceae; genus Klebsiella; species Klebsiella sp. Lac1. Next base: position 2,058,991 of record NZ_VJZJ01000001.1, on the reverse strand, counting down.
GCCGTGGGTGGGTTGATCGACAACATCCTGCGGCAGGCTGATAAAGGCGCTGCCCGGGCGTCCTTGTTCAGCGGCGCGGAAGGCGTTGGAGACCACTTCCGCCAGCGCGTCGGAGGCGGTCACCTCAACGGCGTATTTGGTCACCGGGCTGAACATCGCCACGGTATCCATGCTTTGATGGACCAGCTTGGCCTTGTCCGCGCGCTTAACCGCGCCGCCCAGCGCCACCACCGGATCGCCTTCGCTGTTCGCGGTGGCCATGCCGGTAATCAGATTCGAACAGCCCGGGCCGGAGGTGACTAGTGCGACGCCCGCTTTACCGGTCAGGCGGCCGACGGCTGCGGCCATAAACGCGGCGTTAGCTTCATGGCGTACGGGAATAATCCGGATGCTGGAGTCGAGCAGCGAATCGAAGACTTTATCTATTTTAGCGCCGGGGATACCGAAGACCTGGCGTACACCCTGGGCCTCAAGTTGACTGACTACCATATCCGCGCCGTGCGCCCACTGGCGTTCGTGACGTTGATTGTCCATATGAAGCTCCTTAGTTTTCTACCGCGCGAATGGCGGCGTCGAGATTGTCAGGATGCAAATCGGCCTGAAGAAAAGCGCTGTCGGCCGGGAGGTCAATCAGCAGCTTGTGGATCTCGCCGAAGGTCAGTACGCCGTTATCGAGTTGGTAATCCAGCAGATGGCCGCCGCCCTGGCGATCGTCGGTGATGAAATGCTCGTGATAGCCAGCGACGTTAATCCCCTGCATATGCTGCGGGGTGCGAAAACCGACCAGTATCCCTTTGCGCTGGTTGAAGCGGAATACCGGCTGGTCGTCGAGAACATCGGTCATCGCCCGGTAGGGCGGGGTCTGACGGGGCACGGTCCGGGTATGGGCGTGGCGAAAATGGCCGTCGATATGCAGGGCGCAGAACAGATTGTCGGAGGGGATCTGCTGGTCGATTATCTCGTGCAACTGCTGGCGGTTTACCGGATGGTCGAAGCTGACGCGGTACTGCGGCCGAAACCAGGTCATCACCGCGAACGGCGTTTTTTGCTCCGGGCGGGCTTTGCGCGCGCTGCCGTCGGCGCGCAGCTGATAGACTTCGCTGCTGAAGGCGATCAGCTCACCGTCAAGTTCATTAAAGGTTCCGAGACCGAAGTCGCCGTGGGTGAGCAGGTCAGCGATGGTGGTATTGCCCTCATAGACGCCGCTCAGGAGCGCGCTCATCAAAGAGGTCTGATAGATAACGCTATCAGGATGGCGGGCAGAAAAACCGCGTATGGTTTCGCACAGGCTCTGCTGGCAGGTGCATGCAGAAGGATGGGTCATCAGATACTTCCTCGTTCAACACAGATAAGAAAGATTAAATAATTGTTGACCCGATTCAGCTCTCAGTTCCAATATAGAAAACATGCTGGTTTGAGACGTTTTTGATATGGAACTTCGTTATCTACGCTATTTTGTCGCCGTGGCCGAGGCGCGGAATTTCACCCGCGCCGCTCGGGAGCTCGGTATTTCTCAACCGCCATTAAGTCAGCAGATTCAGCGGCTTGAGCGAGAAATTGGCACACCGCTGCTGCGTCGTCTGACGCGGGGAATCGAGCTGACGGAAGCGGGGGAATCGTTTTATGAAGATGCCTGCCAGATCCTGGCTCTTAGCGACGCGGCGCTGGAAAAGACCAAAGGCATCGCCCGCGGGATGAACGGAAGCCTGGCGTTAGGCATCACCAGTTCTAATGCTTTTCATCCGCAAATTTTCGCGCTGCTGCGCCAGTTTCAGCTCCGCTATCCGGCGGTCAGCCTGCGCCAGGTCGAGGGCAATATGGCGGCGCTGATGAGCGCGCTGGGGGACGGGGAGCTGGATATTGCCTTTGTGCGTCTGCCGTGCGAAAGCAGCAAAGCGTTTAACCTGCGGATTATCGATGTGGAGCCGATGGTTATCGCCCTTCACCGCGACCACCCGCTTGCCGGTGAGGCCATGCTGACGCTGGTACAGTTGCGGGAGACCGCGCCGATTCTGTTTCCGCGCGAGGTGGCTCCGGGGCTGTATGAGCAGGTATTTAATAGCTGTTTGCGCGCCGGCATCGATATGCGCCAGGCGAGGCAATCTTCGCAACTCTCCTCCTCCTTAAGCATGGTCGCCGCCGGATTCGGTTTTGCGCTGGTGCCGCAGTCGATGTCCTGTATTCAACACCCTGACGTCATCTATCACCCGCTGGCGGGGACGCCGGTGACGACGGATATTGCGATTGCCTGGCGGCGATTCGAACGTTCGCGAACGGTAAAACGTTTCCTGGAGATGTTTTAGCTGCCCCGGTCTGCTCTCGAGGCTGTCATCCGGGGTCGGGCGCGGCTATGCAAGGTAGACGTTAGCCGCCGTCGGACCGCGCAGGCCGTTGACCCGGCGAAATTCAACGCGAATACCTGGGATAATGTTTTCTGATTCACCTGGGGATAAGGCGGAAATATGGACCTGAACGTCTTTACGACCATCGGAGGGAATAATAAGGCCTTTGCCGGTTTTATTATCAAACGCTTTGACAATGCCTGTCATTTTTTGCAACAAATAAAATCCTTGTAAAAATAAGTACCGTCGCACTATACCTTAATCGGACAATAAAGCTATCGATTTTATTTTTTATCGGAGCACTCTTACCGCCGGAAAAATAAACCTTGCTAATAAATATACCCTGTGCATTAATAGTCTGGTCGGTTTGTCAGACAGAAAAAAGTTCATCAAAGCAGTTCACTAAAGCCGTTCTCATATCCAGGCGTTATCGCTGATATCTCTTTCCTTGAGTCCCTTCATTAAGTGTTAAGTTGATTGCGTGCGCAAACCCGTTTGGCGATTAAGGACGCATACAAAGGAATATTGAATGTCGAATAAAATGACTGGTTTAGTCAAATGGTTTAACGCAGATAAAGGCTTCGGCTTCATTACGCCGGCCGACGGCGGCAAGGATATTTTCGTCCACTTTTCTGCGATTCAAAACGAAGATTTCCGCGCCCTGTTTGAAGGGCAGAAGGTCGAGTTTGTGGTCGGCAGTGGCGCGAAAGGCCCGGCGGCGACAAACGTTTCCATCTTAGGATAAGTATGCTGAACGTGGGTGACCGGCGCTAGCGAAGATGGCAGCAGCCTGAGTAGACCGCTTCACCCAAATAACAGGCAGCATAAATTTAAAACCCGCCAGCGTGCGGGTTTTCTGTTTGCCAGAAAATAATGGCCGATGGCGTCATTCATTCAGTGCGATAAGAATAATTTAATCAGCGTCTGGCATCAGGCGATTAAGCCGCATTTTTTGCTGTGGTCTGGAAAAGTTTGTGGCAATAGGGGCAAATGAGCCGGGAGCCTTTTTGTACTCGGCTGAAGCTATGTTCGGAATCCTGGGAGCAATGAGGGCAGGTACATTTTACAAGATAATTACGGCGGTTTTTGCTATCTTTCCGGTCTGACATAGGATTTCCTGGCTGATTTAATGGCCTGAAACCATACAGCATTATTAAATAAATAGCCCGCACTCATTGTCTTTTGGCGAAAATAAACCGGCGGCAGGGAGATATTTCGTTGGAGATAATGTGGCACGCCGGGCGCTGCTCAGAAGGCGCGGGGGCCTCCTGAGCAGGTGGGCGGTTATTGCGCGACCCAGCCGCCGTCGATGTTCCATGCCGCGCCGCGCACCTGGGCGGCGCCTTCGCTACAGAGAAACAGCGCCAGCTCCCCCAACTGTTGCGGGGTGACAAACTCGCCGGAGGGCTGCTTTTCCGCCAGCAGCTGTTCGCGGGCCTGCTGCGGATCGCTACCTTCAGCGATACGTTTATCGATCTGCTGCTGAACCAGCGGGGTTAACACCCAGCCGGGGCAAATCGCATTACAGGTCACGCCGGTGCCGGCGGTCTCCAGCGCCAGCGTTTTGGTCAGACCGACCACGCCGTGTTTGGCGGCCACGTAGGCCGACTTCTCCTTCGAAGCCACCAGGCCGTGAACCGACGCAATATTAATGATTCGCCCCCAGTTACGCGCCCGCATCCCGGGGAGCGCCAGACGACTGGTGTGAAAGACGCTGGAGAGATTGATGGCAATGATATCGTTCCATTTCTCTACGGCGAAATGCTCCACCGGCGCCACGTGCTGGATCCCGGCGTTATTAATCACAATATCCACGCCGCCAAATTGCGCCTCGGCGTAGGCCATCATCGCCTCAATTTGCTGCACATCGCGCAGGTCGGCAGCGTGGTAGCCCGGCGTTTTGCCGACCTGCGCCACTTCTGCGCGCGCGGATGCGCTATCGCCAAAGCCGTTGAGAATCAGCTGCGTGCCGGATTTTGCCAGCACCTTCGCGATCCCTAAACCGATACCGCTGGTTGAGCCGGTGACCAGCGCCACCTTTGCGTTCAGATTCATGGTATTTTCCTTCGTGATGCCGGTTATATTGCCGCATTAGACAATACCGGTTAAATAGAAGACGGCAATGACAAACAGAACCGCCAGACTTTTAATCAGGGTAATGGCAAAAATGCCGCCGTAGGCCTGACGATGGCTGAGGCCGGTGATCGCCAGCAGGGTAATGACCGCGCCATTATGCGGCAACGTATCCATGCCGCCGCTGGCCATCGAGGCCACGCGATGCAGCACCTCCAGCGGAATATCGGCGGCGTGGGCGGCGGCGATAAAGGTCTCCGACATCGCCGCCAGCGCAATGCTCATCCCGCCGGATGCGGAGCCGGTAATCCCCGCCAGTACCGTCACGCTGATGGCTTCATTCAGCAGCGGGTTGGGAATCGCCGTCAGCGCCTTTGATAACACCAGAAAACCGGGCAGCGCGGCAATGACGGCGCCAAAACCATATTCCGACGCCGTATTCATCGCCGCGAGAATGGCGCCGCTGACGGCGGTGCGGCTGCCTTCCGCCAGACGTCCGCGAATATTGCGAAAGCCGAACACCAGCACCACGACAATGCCAGCCAACAGCGCCGCTTCCACGGCCCAGATAGCGGTGATTTTGCCCACTTCGGTGACGACCGGTTTCGCCAGTCCCGGTAGAACCAGCTCGTTGGTGGTGCCGTACCACCGCGGGATCCAACGGGTAAACAGCAGGTTCAGCACTCCCACCAGCAGCAGCGGGGCAATGGCAATCAGCGGATGGGGAAGGTTGAGGTTATCCGGCGTATCCGGCTCGTTTTGCAAATCCGTGCCGTAACCTTCTCCCGCCTGCTGGGCTTTACGGCGTTGACGCTCCAGCCATAGCAGGCCAAAGGTGATGATAAACAGCGAACCGATCAAGCCAAGCCAGGGGGCCGCCCAGGCGTTGGTGCCGAAGAAACTGGTGGGGATAATGTTCTGGATCTGCGGCGTGCCGGGCAGGGCATCCATGGTGAATGAAAATGCGCCGAGCGCGACGGTGGCCGGAATCAGCCGTTTGGGGATCGCGCTCTGGCGGAACAGCTCGGCGGCAAAAGGGTAGACCGCGAAGGCCACGACAAATAGCGAGACGCCGCCGTAGGTTAGCAGGGCGCAAACCAGCACGATGACCGGGATGGCGTGACGTCGGCCGAGGATCTGAATGGCGGCGGCGACGATGGCGCGCGAGAATCCCGACAGCTCGATCAGTTTGCCGAACACCGCGCCCAGCAGAAATACCGGGAAGTAGAGCTTTACAAACCCGACCATTTTTTCCATAAACAGACCGGTAAAGGTCGGTCCGACCGCGCCGGGGTCGGTGAGCAGCACTGCGCCGAGGGCGGCGATAGGGGCAAAGAGGATAACGCTATAACCTCGATAGGCTGCCAGCATCAGTAACGCCAGCGCGGCCAGGGCGATCAAAACACTCATCACGACACCTCACTCTCATTGTTATTGGCTGCAGTTCGAGAAGCTACGGTTTCAGGGCATAGCGCAGGAGGTGCTGCCGACGCGACTGGATACGCTCCAGCCGGGCATTATCCCAGCGATAAAAGCCTTGTCCGCTGCGCGCGCCGGTCTCGCCTCTGGCGACCTTTTCCGCCACCAGTTCCATCATTTGCGCGCCGCAGGCCAGCTCCGGCAGCAGGTGCTGACAAATATCCTGCACCGTCGCCAGCCCGGTCATATCGGCTGCCTCCAGCGGGCCGACCATCGCGTAGCGGCGGCCGAGGGAGGCGCGCATCACCCGATCCACCACTTCCGGCGAGGCGATACCGCTGTGGACGATATGCAGCGCCTCGCGCAGCAGAGCGAACTGCAGGCGGTTGCCGACAAACCCCGGTGCCGCCCGCTGAAGCACCACCGCTTCCAGCGCCGCGGTGGTGAAAAAGTCGCTCACCAGAGCGGGGAGTTCCGCTCGCGTGGCGCTGCCGGGCACCACTTCCACCAGCGGAATAAAGTGCGGCGGGTGCCAGAAGTGGGCGATCAGGAGCCGCTGCGGATGGACCATGCCCTCGGCAAGGCTATCCGGCGGCAGGCCGCTGGTGTTGCTGGCAATAATCGCATCGTCGGCAATCAGCGTTTCCAGCTGAGCGTACAGCGCATGTTTGAGCGCTAAACGTTCGGGAATCGCCTCAATCAGCAGCGTAGAGTCCGCCAGATCGCTAAGGCTGGCGGTCCCGACTAAGCGCGCCACAACCTCCTGCTGGTGGGCGGCGTCAAATTGTCCGCTCTCGTGCAGCTCATGCAAAATAGCGGCGGCAACGGCGGGCACTTCCGCCAGACGCGTCGGGTCGGTGTCATACAGTCGTACCCGGTGGCCGTGGCGAGCAAAGTGGCAGGCGATACCGATACCCATCAGTCCGGCGCCCAGTACCGCCAGCGTTGGTTTATACATAGTGACTCCTGTTAGCGTGCGATCGTCATAGCGATACCCTGCCCACCGCCCACGCAGAGGGTGGCAAGCCCTTTGCTGACGCCCCGGCGCTGCATTTCATGCAGCAGGGTGACGAGGATCCGGCAGCCGGAGGCGCCGATAGGGTGGCCTAGCGCAATGGCGCCGCCGTTGACGTTGACTTTACTGCTCTCCCAGCCCAGAGACTGGCCAACCGCCAGCGCCTGCACGGCAAAAGCCTCGTTAGCCTCAATTAAATCCACCTCGTCCAGCTGCCATCCGGCCCGCGCCAGCGCTATCTCGCAGGCGCTGACGGGGCCAATACCCATGACCGCCGGATCGACCCCCGCCACGGCGGCGCTGACAATGCGGCCCAGGACCGGCAGCCCCAGCTCCCGGGCTTTGTCGGCGCTCATCAGGAGCACCGCCGCCGCGCCGTCGTTGAGCGAAGAGGCGTTGCCGGCGGTGACGCTGCCGTTTTCCTTGCGGAACGCCGGGCGCAGTTGCGCCAGCTGCGCTGGCGTGGTGGCCGGACGGGGCTGTTCATCGTCGCTAATGGTCTGCGGCTGCTGCTTGCCCTGCCTGACGACGATCGGTACGATCTCTTGCGTAAAACGGCCCGCTTCGATAGCCGCCGCCGCTTTCTGCTGTGAACCGGCGGCAAAGGCATCCTGCTGCTGGCGATCGATGGCATAGCGGTCGGCGAGGTTTTCTGCCGTCACCCCCATGTGATAGTCGTTGAAAGCGTCCCACAGGCCGTCCTGAATCATACTGTCCTGCATGCTGCTGTGGCCGACGCGCAGTCCGGCGCGGGCGCCGTCAATCAGATAGGGGGCATTGCTCATGCTCTCCTGACCGCCGGCGATGACCACCTCGGCGTCGCCGCTACGGATCGCCTGAACCGCTTGCTGCACGGCTTTCAGCCCGGAGCCACACACCAGATTCACCGTCACCGCCGGGCAACTGACCGGCAGGCCGGCGCGCAAGGCGGTCTGACGCGCTGGATTCTGTCCGCAGCCAGCGGTTAAAACCTGGCCGAAAATCAGCTCGTCGACTTGCGTTGCCGGCAGCGAGCAGCGGGCCAGCAGGCCGCGCACGACCTCGGCGCCGAGGTCAACGGCGGAAAGCGCCGAGAATACGCCGCGAAAGCTGCCGATAGGCGTTCTGACCGCGCCGACAATCACCACTTCTTTCATGTTGCCTCCTCAGTTGAAACGCATTTCGCAGACGTCGTCCGGAACAATCAGGCGTCCGGCGGTTTTGCGCCTGATTTCGTCGAGGGTGACGCCCGGTGCGTATTCGCGCAGGACGAAAGTGCCGTCGCGTATCTCCAGCAGGGCGAGGTCGGTCAGCACCCGCTGGATACAGCCGACGCCGGTCAACGGCAAGGTACAGCGCGGCAGGAGTTTGGATTCGCCGTTTTTCGCGGCGTGGGTCATCACCACGATGATATTTTGCGCCCCGGCCACCAGATCCATGGCCCCGCCCATGCCTTTCACCATTTTCCCCGGGATCATCCACGAGGCGATATTGCCCTCAACGTCAACTTCAAAGGCGCCGAGAACCGTCAGATCGACATGACCGCCGCGGATCATGGCGAAGGATTGCGCCGAGTCGAAAATCGCCGCGCCGGTCCGGGCGGTGACCGTCTGTTTCCCGGCGTTGATCATATCGGCGTCGAGTTCCGCCTCGTGCGGGAAACCGCCCATGCCGAGCAGGCCGTTTTCGGATTGCAGCATGACGTCAATGCCTGCCGGGATGTAGTTGGCCACCAGCGTCGGGATGCCGATCCCGAGATTGACGTAGTCGCCATCGCGCAGCTCCCGGGCGACGCGGATGGCCATTTGTTCGCGAGTCAGCATAATCAGCGGCTCCCTGCGCGCAGTGTGCGCTGTTCAATGCGTTTCTCGAACTGGCCGACGATCAGCCGGTCGACGTAGATGCCGGGGGTATGGATTGAAGAGGGCGCAAGTTCGCCCGGCGGCACTATCTCTTCCACCTCGACCACCGTAATGCGACCGGCGGCGGCCATCAGCGGATTAAAGTTTTGCGCCGTATGACGATAGATTACGTTGCCGTACCAGTCCGCCTTCCAGCCTTTGACGAGGGCGAAGTCGCCGGTGATGGCCTCTTCGAGGATGTAGTGCTTACCGGCAAACTGGCGCACCTCTTTGCCTTCCGCGACCGGCGTACCGTAGCCGGTCGCGGTGTAAAAACCGGGGATGCCCGCGCCGCCGGCGCGAATTTTTTCCGCCAGCGTGCCTTGCGGCGTAAGCTCCACCTGCAGTTCGCCGCTGAGCGCCTGCTGTTCAAAGAGGGCGTTTTCGCCGACATAAGAGGCCACCACTTTGCGTACCTGCCGCGTTTGCAGCAGGATGCCGAGGCCGAAACCGTCGACACCGCAGTTATTGGATACCACCGTCAGCCCCTGCACGTTCCGGCGTTTGACCTCGGCAATCAAATTTTCGGGAATGCCGCACAGGCCAAAACCGCCGGCCAGCACGGTCATACCGTCCGTTAATCCTTCCAGCGCCGCTTCGTAGCTGGCGACGCGCTTATCCAGTCCTGCCATGTTTCACCTCCGCTGGCTTGCGATGGGGCTATCATTGGCGGCGCAGACTGATTTGTTAATTTTGAATTTGTGACCTACTCATTGGGTTTTTTTATTAATTTATTGTTAACTAAATTTTTTCAATTAGTTAACGGGGTGAAAAATGAGAATGAGTGTCAAACAGTTACGCGCGTTTTTAGCGGTAGCTCACACTCTGAATTTTGCCCACGCCAGTGAGCGGCTGAATATTTCGCAGCCAGCCCTCAGCCTGACCATCAAAGGACTGGAGGAAGGGCTCGGCGGCGCATTGCTGCAACGCAGCACCCGCCGGGTGACGCTGACTCAGGAGGGGGAAATCTTTTTACCGATGGCCCGCCAGCTGCTGGCCGACTGGGATAACGTCGAAGAGGCGATGCGCCAGAGCTTTACCTTGCAGCGCGGCAAAATCTCAATCGCCGCCATGCCCTCGTTTGCGGCAAACGTCCTGCCCGAAGTGTTGAAAGCCTTTCGCGATCGCTATGCCGGGATTAACGTCACCGTTCACGATGTGATAAACGAGCAGGTGATAGAAATGGTGCGTGAAGGGCGGGTGGAGATGGGGATCGCCTTTGAACCGGCGCCGACCAATAATCTGCTGTTTACCCCGCTGGGCGTTGACCGCTTTATCGCGATTGTGCCGAAATCATCGCCCCTGGCCGGCAAGCCGCGTCTTTGCTGGCGCGAGCTGCTGACGCTGGATTTTATTACGCTGCAGCGGCCTTCAGCGGTCCGCCTGATGCTGGAAGAGGAGCTGGCGCGCAGCGGCCGTCAGCTGGATGTCGCGCTGGAGAGTCACCAGCTGGTGACGGTGGGCAGAATGGTGGCCAGCGGCCTCGGCGGCAGCGCCGTCCCGGCGCTCTGTCAGTCGCAGATGCAGGCGCTGGGCGCCGTATGCCTGCCGCTGGATAACCCGCCGATTGAGAAGTGTATCGGGGTTATCCATGCCGGTCATCTGCAGTTGTCGAAGGCGGCGCAGGCGTTGCTGGGGACACTGAAAGGGGCGCTTGCGGCTTGAGTGACGGGCGAGAATAAAAAAACCGGCGTGGTTAGCCGGTTCAGGAATCAGATTTTGCAGGCGTCGCCGCAATCATCATCGGCAACGATCGCTTCGGCTTTTTTGTCAGCATCTTCAAGGCGTTCAGCATTGCGCTCTTGCGCCTCTTCCAGACCGCTGAAGACCAGATTGTCGAGATCAATTTCCATGAGTTACCCACTTTCGTTCAGTTTTGACGGTGGTCAGTATAGGGCAAAACCACGGCAGGATGAACCCTCGGTGCCCCGTTACCGCACAGAGCGATAATGCCGACGCCGGGCGGCCCGATGGCGACGGCCTGGAGCTGTCCTGCTTTGCCGCGACGCAGGACAACGACCTCAGTCGCAGGGTCTCGCGGTTTAGCCGGAGGCGACCACCTCATGGCAGGCCACATAGTGACCGTCGGCTATCTCACGCAGGGCGGGGATGTCGCGGCGACAGCGGTCGTTGGCCTGGGGACAGCGGGAGGAAAAGCGGCAGCCGGGCGGTGGATTCGACGGATCGGGAAGCTCGCCTTGTACGACCGCGACGGGTTCTGCGTGCGGGTCGAGCGTCGGTACCGCGGCCAGCAGCGCCTGGGTGTAGGGGTGGCGCGGCTGGGCAAACAGCGCATCGCGGCTGGCGGTCTCCACCAGCTGTCCGAGATACATCACCGCCACGTCATCGCACAGATGTTCCACTACGCCAAGGTCATGGGAGATAAACAAAAAGGTGACGCCGAAATCGTCGCGCAGATCGGAAAACAGATTGATGATCTGCGCCTGAATAGAGACATCCAGCGCCGAGATCGGCTCGTCGGCAATGATAAAGTCCGGATTGAGAATCAGCGCGCGGGCGATACCGATCCGCTGACGCTGACCGCCTGAGAACTCATGGGGAAAGCGGTTGTAGTGCTGGGGCGCGAGGCCGCAGATCTGCATCACCGCAATCACCTTGTCATACAGCTCCGTCCGGCTGCACAGCTTATGCTGCAACATGGCTTCGCCGATCGCCTCGCCGATGCGGATCCGCGGGTTAAGCGAACTGTAGGGGTCCTGAAACACCAGCTGGATTTTGGGCCGCAGCGCCTGCATCTCCCGCGAGGAGAGGGCGGAGAGCTCCCGCCCCCGGTATTTCACGCTACCGGCGGTTTTCTCATACAGTCCGAGCAGCGTGCGGCCCACGGTGGTTTTCCCGCTGCCTGATTCGCCCACCAGGCCGAAAATGGTCCCCTGGCGAATGCGAAAGCTGACGCCGTCCACCGCCCGCAGTTGCCCGGTTTGCTGGCCAAAGAGCCCGTCGCGCAGCGGAAAGTGTTTTTTTAATCCTTCGACTTCAATGACATATTCATTGTTTTCCGTATTCATACAACCGGCCCCGCGGATAGGGTGTGAAAGCAGGCGACCTGCCGCGTTGTTCCCCGCAGCGGGGGGAGACTCTGGCGGCAGTCGGCGTTGGCCCGCTCGCAGCGGTCGGCAAAGGCGCAGCCGGGCGGCAGGGCGGCGAGATCCGGCACCTGCCCGGGAATGGAGTACAGGCGGCGGCGTCGCTCGCCGGGCACCGGGCGTGAGGCGAGCAGCCCCTGGGTATAGGGATGCTGCGGGTGGCGCAAGATCTCGGCCGTCGGGCCAGTTTCGACCACCCGTCCGGCGTACATTACCACCACCTGTTGCGCCATTTGTGCAATGACCCCCAGATCGTGGGTGATCAGCATCATCGCCATCCGCCTGGCCTGCGCCCGATCGCGCAGCAGGCGCAGGATTTGCGCCTGAACGGTGACATCCAGCGCGGTGGTCGGTTCATCGGCGATCAGCAGCTGTGGCTGGCAGCTCAGCGCCATGGCAATCATCACGCGCTGTAGCATGCCGCCGGAGAGCTGGTGCGGGTAGCTGCTCATCAGGCTATCCGCACGGGCCAGCCCCACTTCGCTTATCAGGCGGGTGGCGTGGCGCCAGGCGGCTTTGGGGGTCTCGCCACGGTGGCGAATCAGCGGCTCGCACAGCTGCTCGCCGATGGTCAGCACCGGGTTCAGCGCGGTCATCGGTTCCTGAAAGATCATCGCCAGCTGGTTGCCGCGCAGGTCGGCCATGTTGTTGGCCTGCAGACGCAGCAGGTCCTGGTCGTGAAAGAGGATTTCGCCGCTATCAATGCGCGCGGCCTGGGGCGGCAGCAGGCCCATTAAGGCCATGGCGGTGACGCTTTTTCCGCAGCCGGATTCGCCGACCACGCCGACGGTCTGGCCGGCGTGAATAGCGAATGACACCTCCTGTACCGCCCGCACGCGCTGTTTTTCGCTGGCGAAGGAGACCGAGAGTTGTCGGAAGGTGATTAACGGGGCGCTCATTTCAGCCTCTGTTTCATTTTCGGATCCATCGCATCGCGCAGGCCGTCGCCCAGCACGTTAATGGCAATGACGGTGATAAAAATGGCGATACCCGGCGGCATCCACAGCCACGGGCGGCGCTGGAAGTCGATCAGGCTGTTGGCGGCGTCCATCATATTGCCCCAGGAGGGCGTGGGCGGTACCACCCCCAGTCCAAGGTAGCTGAGCGCCGATTCGCTGAGAATGGCATTCGCCACCGCCATGGTGGCCATGACCACCAGAATCGGAATGGTATTGGGCAGCAGATGACCAAACAGGCGACGGCGGGCGGAGAGGCCCAGCACCCGGGTTGCCAGCATGAAGTCGCGCTCGCGCAGCGACAGGCATTGACCCCGTACCAGCCGCGCCAGTTTTGGCCACTCCAGCAGGCTGAGCATCACCACAACCATGTAGACCCGGGCGTCCGGGGAAAAATCGAGCTCGGATAACATCGCCCCGGCGACGATCAGCAGCGGCAGGCCGGGAATGGTCATCACCAGGTCCGCCAGGCGCATGATCAGCTTATCGGTCAGGCCGCCGGCATAGCCGGAGACGGCGCCGAGCAGGTAGCCCAGCGCCACCGACAGCAGCATGGTGAGCAGGCCAATAATCAACGAAATGCGTCCGGCCATCAGCAGGCGGGTGTAGACATCGCGGCCGAGAAAGTCGGTGCCCAGCCAGTGCTCCGCGCCGGGCGGCTTGTTAATCATCAGGACATCGGTGGCATCATCTTTCCACGGCGACCACAGCGGCCCCAGCACGCACCAGGCGGCCATCACCGCCAGCAGCAGCAGGCAAAACATAGCCAGCCGGTTGCGTTTCAGCGACCGCCACGCCTGGCGCCACGGTGATGGGGTGATCATCGCGAGCGCCGGAATCTCCGCCTTGCGCAGGCGACGTTGTGTTGAAAACAGCGTGCTAAACATGATTTATGACCTCACGCGAATTCGCGGGTCGGCCCACGCGTAGAGAATATCGGCTATCAGGTTGCCCAGAATAGTGAGCGCCGCCAGAAACAGGGTAAACCCCATCAGTACCGGATAATCGCGGGCGGCCAGCGAGTCGATATGAATATGTCCGGCCCCGGGCCAGTTAAAGACCTTTTCCGTGATGATGGCACCGGAAAACAGTCCCGGCAGCTCGAAGCCGAGCAGGGTGATAATAGGCAGCAGCGCATTACGCAGCGCGTGCTTGAAGATCACCGTCCGTTCGCGCAGCCCTTTGGCGCGGGCGGTACGAATAAAGTCCATTCTGATCACGTCGAGCATGCTGGCGCGGAAGTAGCGCGTCAGGCTGCCGGCCTGCAGCATCACCAGCGCCAGAACCGGCAGCACCAGGTGCGCGGCCACCTGCAGGATATAGTCCCAGCCGCGATCATCGCTGCCGGTGTTGGTCATCCCGCCCACCGGCAGCCAGCGCAGATCCACGGCGAACCACTTAATCAGCAGCAGACAGAGAAAAAAGGTCGGAAAGGACATCGCGGCAAAGACCGCCACGCTCACCAGGTGGTCAAATAGCGAGTTGGGCTTCATGGCAGAGACGATGCCCACCGTCAGGCCGATACCCCAGTAAAAAACCAGCGCAATGCTTGCCAGCAGGAACGAGTTCCAGATGTACTGGTTGAGCAACTGGCTGACCGGAATCTGGTACTGCAGCGAGAAGCCCAGATCGCCTCGTAGCAGCTGGCCGAGCCAGCGCAGATAGCGGGTCAACAGCGGCTGGTCGAGGCCGTAGATGGCTTTGAGTTCGGCGGCGCGCGCGGCGGTGAGGGTAATATTGCCGTCGATAAAGTCGCCGGGAGTTTTGGCAAACAGCATAAAAATGATCAATGAGGCCAGCAGCAACATTGGCAGCGTCTGCAGCAGCCGTCTCAGGATAAAATTTCTCATAACATTCTCGTATCAGCCGCCGGATTATTCCGGCGGCTGTGATGATTACCTGGCGATTTTCACATCCGGCAGGCTGCCGGTCAGGCCGTTATAAATATCCGGTTTAAAACCGGATACCCTGGCGCTGCTGGCCGAGAGAACCTGGCGATAGCCGAGAAGAATAACCGGCGGGTCTTCCGCCAGCACCTGATACAGCTGGTGGTAAATCGGCTTCCGTTTTTCGACGTCGAGCACCGCGTTGCCTGCGTTAATCAGCTTATCGACCTGCGGATTGCTATAGCCTGACTCTTTGGCTTCGCTACTGTAGAAATCCCATACGCCATCGTGCGGGTCGTTGAGCGTACTGGTGCTGAAGGAGGCCAGGTCATAGTTGCCGGCTTTGCGCTGGGCCATCAGGGCGTTGAAGTCGACCACCTGCGGTTTGAGCACGATGCCTATCTGCTGCCAGTTCTCTTTGGCAATCGGGATTAGCGCATCGTTGATCACCTTCTTACTGACCAGCAGCGTCAGTTCCAGACGTTGACCGTCTTTCACGCGGATGCCATCCGGCCCCGGTTTCCAGCCCGCTTCATCGAGCAGTTTTTTCGCTTGCGCCGGATCGTAGTGATACGGGTTGACCCCCTGCGGATTATAGGCCCAGGAGATGGGGGCGATCGGTTCAATGGCCACCTTGCCATAGCCCTGGTACACCACATCGATCAGCTTCTGGCGGTCGAGGCCGTAAATCAGCGCCTGACGCACTCTGGCATCCTTCAGCGCCGGACGACGGAGGTTAAATTCCACCTGGCTGTAATCGCTGGAGCCGTAAAGGTTGATATTGGCGAAGCCGAGCATTCTCAGCTGTTCGATATCGTCCGGGCGTGCGGTAAAGGCGTCGTAGTCGGTTTCACCGGTCTGAAACAGCTGGAAGTTGGTCGACGGGTTGGTGACGCGGTAAATAAAACGCGGTGTCGGCGGCGTGCCGCGGTAGAAGTGGCTGTTGGCGTGGAAACGAATCTCCTGGCCCGGAATATATTTGTCATAGACGTAAGGACCATTGCCCAACGGTTTTCCGTGCAGGGTGCGGAGATAGTCGAGATTGCCGCGTTGATATTCCTTGCCATAATACGCTCTGGAGAGTACCGGACCGCCAATTTTTGCCAGCGTTGTGGCGCCAGGTTGCGTGGTGGTGACCTGCAGGGTAAGCGGGTCGATAACCTTCAGACCGCTGACGCTGTCGGCTTTGCTGGCTTTATACTCGGCGCCGCCGGCAATGTTGGCGAGGGTAATATCGGTATCGCCGTCATACTTCGGATCCAGCAGCACGGTCAGGGTAAAGGCGACATCTTCCGCGGTGAGCGGCGAGCCGTCGCTGAAGGTCAGATTCGGCCGCAGCTTGATGGTATACACCTTGTTATCGGCGCTGACCTGCCAGCTTTCGGCAAGTCCTGGGACCAGGTTGCCGTGGCTGTCCCAGTCAATCAGGCGCGAAAAGATGACGTTGGTGACGTTTTCATCCCAGCCGTTAACGAAGAAGTAGGGGTTAAAGATGCCCTGCGGCTCGGAAATCCCGGCGACGATAGTGTCTTTACGCAGTTTGGCGGCCGCCGGGATCTGGCTGGCGTCGGTGGCCGGGGTGATGCCTTGCTGCAAAATGTCGTCCGCGCTGGCAACAGAAGAAAATGCCAGCGTGCCGCCGATTAACGCGATGCTGAGAGCGCGTGCGAATCGCGTTTGTTTAGTTTTTAATCCGTGCAGTAATCTGGACAAAAGTGCTCCTTCATCAAATGATTGCGCTGAAATTTACAATTCATGACGAAAGATAAGAGGCGCACCACGGCCTGTCTAACAACGAAAAAATATGATTTATCGCGAATCGGCATTAGCAATAATCTGGCAATAAAATGCCAGATTTTGCTTAAGAGGCAGAGTTTTTCACCGTCGGCTCCGTGCCGAGGGTCAGCCGGTCCGCGACCCAGCCGTGCTGGCCCAACGCGCGGTCATCCAGCGGCCGGGACAGGCGGATGCGCAGTTGCCCGATGACTCGCCCCTGGATCTGCTCGCAGTTGCCGTACAGCAGGCGCGCGCCGTCGCCGAGCAAGGCGGCGATATGGTGTAAATCCGGCTCACCGCCGCTGCTGCCGTCGAAGTGCAGGGTCACCAGTTGCGAGCCGTCCACCGACGACAGATTTTCGCCGGGGCGAGCGTGATGCAGCGTACTGGTCATGCTGCGCGTCACTTCGTGCTGCGGGTTGCCAAACACCCGCCACACCTCGCCCTGTTCGATAATGTGCCCGCGCTCCAGCACCGCCACCCGATCGCAGAGCGTGCGGATAACCTCCATTTCATGGGTGATGAGAACGATCGTCAGACCCTGGCGCTGGTTAATCTCTTTCAACAGCTTCAGTACCGAGAGGGTGTTTTCCGGGTCAAGCGCCGAGGTCGCTTCGTCGCACAGCAGAATTTCCGGCTGGGTTACCAGCGCGCGCGCGATCCCGGTGCGCTGTTTTTGCCCGCCGGAGAGCTTTGCCGGCCAGCTATCGCGCAGGGCGCTGAGACCGACCAGTTCCAGCATCTCATCGACCCGACGCTGCCTTTCGGCCCGCGGAACGCCGGCCATCTTGAGCGGCAGCTCGACGTTTTGCGCCACCGTTTTGGTCGACATCAGGTTGAAGTGTTGAAAGATCATCACCACCCGGCGGCGCAGGTCGCGCATCTGGCTGCGTGAATAGCGCAATGTCCGTTCGCCGTGAATGGTGATTTCGCCGCTGTCGGCGTTTTCGAGGCGATTAAACAGGCGCAACAGCGTCGATTTCCCGGCGCCGCTGCGGCCGATAATGCCGAAAATCTCGCCCTGATAGAGCGTCAGGTTAATGTTCTGCAACGCCTGAACGCCGTTGGGGTAGGCTTTGCTGATTGCGTTTAACTGTATATGCGGTACGGCACGAGGGTTGTGGGTCACGATAGTTTGCTCCGTCAGCCTTAAAAAACCGGCGGCCGCGCCGCCGGATACGCTCCGCTTCTCAGAAGCCCGGGACGATTTTGCCCTTGTAGCGGGTCAGAATAAAATTGCGTACCGCGTCGGAGTGCAGCGCTTTCGCCAGCTTCTGGATCCCCGGATCGTTGAGGTTATCGGGACGGGCCACCAGATACTCGACGTACAGATCGCTGCCTTTTTCCACCAGCAGGGCTTTATCGGTGTCGATCCCCGCTTCCAGCGCATAGTTGGCGAATATAAACGCCAGATCGACCTGATTCACCGCCCGCGCCAGCATGGCGCCTTCCAGCTCGCGAATTTTAAAATGATGCGGGTTGGCGACGATATCTTTGGTTGCCGACTGCGGATCTTTCGGGTTTTTCAGCGTGATCAAACCCGCATCGCTCAGCATCACCAGTGCCCGCCCGGTGTTGACCGGGTCGTTAGGGATAGCGATGGTGGCGCCATCCGGCAGCGCTTTGATGTCGTGGTATTTGCTGGAGTAGGCGCCAAACGGTTCAATATGGACGCCCACCACCGGCACCAGATGCGTATGTCGCGTCTGGTTGTAGTTATCGAGGAACGGACGGTACTGATAGTAGTTGGCGTCGAGGTTTTTCTCCGCCAGCTGTTGGTTGGGCTGAATAAAGTCGTTAAAGACTTTGATTTTCAAATCCACGCCCTGTCTGGCCAGCTCCGGCTTGACGAACTCAAGGATTTCTGCGTGCGGTACCGGCGTGGCGCCGACGGTCAGCGTCTCGCTGGCGGCGGCAGAGGCGGAGAAGAGGGTCAGCAGTCCGGCAGCGATAAGGGTCTTGTGCACTATTTTTTTCATGGTTTTTTCCTTGGAAAGTCGCGTGTCTTCTTATTTACGGCTCACGTAACGCACAAGGCGGTCGCCGCTCATCTGTAAAACCTGTACCAGGGCAATCAGCAGCAGGACGGTGACTACCATCACGTCGGTCTGAAAGCGCTGGTAGCCAAAACGAATCGCCAGATCCCCGAGCCCGCCGCCGCCGATAACCCCGGCCATAGAGGTGTAATCCACCAGCAAAATCGCGGTGACGGTGACGGCGGCAAGCAGACCGGCGCGCGATTCGGGCAGCAGGGTGTGCCAGATCAGCTGCGCGGTATTGCCGCCCATTGACCAACTGGCCTCCACCAGACCGTGATCGACCTCGCGCAAGGCGCTTTCCACCAGCCGGGCGAAGAAGGGGGCGCAGCCCGCCACCAGCGGCGGAATGGTGCCCTCTACGCCCAGAGAGGTGCCGGTTATTAAGGTGGAGATCGGGATCATCACGATCAGCAAAATAATGAACGGCAGCGAACGCAGGACGTTGACGCAAAACGACAGTAGGCGATACAGCCGCGGGGCGTGCAGCAGTCGCGGCTGGCCGGTGAGGTAGAGGACAATCCCCAGCGGCAGGCCGAACAGCACGGTAAAGCCCAGCGAACACCCCAGCATGATTAACGTGTCGATGCCCGCCTGCGTCACATCGTTCCAGTCGATATCGGCAAAAAACTCCAGCACGGGGGCCACCTCAGTTCCAGTCGTGACGCTGCGGGCGAACGCCGTTTAAGACCCAGTTGCCGAGCAGCTGATATTTCCAGCGTACCGGGTCGTGCAGGGTGTGAACGCGCGCATTGCGCCAGTGGCGATCGAAGTGGTAGCGGTTGCTGGTCGCCCGGGTGCCGCTGAGTTCAAACAGGCGGCTGGCGGCGTCAAGGGCCACTTCGGTGGTGAACACTTTGGCCCGGGCCACGGCGATGGAGGCCTGCGCCACATGCTCCTCGCTGAGATCATGTTTGAAGCGGTCGAGGACCTTGCCCGCCTGCTCCAGCAGCGCCTCGGCGGCGGCCAGTCGGCTATCGATCTGCCCGATATGGTAGATGGTGAGCGGATCGTCGCTGGCCCGTTCGACGCCGGCATCAATCCACGGGCGGGCGAACTGGCGCACGAACGCGACCGTATCATTGAGAGCTGCGCGGGCGATCCCGGCATCAATCGCGGCGGTGGTGAGCTGGGCGAAGGGGCCGGCGAGCGTCGGCACGGCATAAGATTTCCACGTCGGGAAAAGATGGAACGGCGCGACCGCCAGGTTCTCCGCCAGGACCGTACCGCTGGCGGTATTGCGCTGACCCAGGCAGTCCCAGTCATCGAGCACCGTCAGACCGGCGCTGTCACGCGGCACGAAGGCCAGCTGCGCGCGATCGTCGGCGTCCAGCGCCAGGATGCCGATCCAGTGGGCGTAGAGCGATCCGGTGCAATAGCCCTTGCGCCCGTTGATGTACAGACCATCACCGCGACTTTCCAGCCGGGTGCGGATATCGAGCACCGTTTTGCCGCCGGTCTCGGAGAGCGCGTTGGCAAAACGATGCCCCTGCAGCACCAGGCCAAAAAAGAAGGCCTGCTGCTCTGGGCTGCCCTGCAGACGAATATCCTCAAGAAGGCAGTAGTGGTTTTGCGGGATTTGCCCGAGCGACGGATCGGCGGCGGAGATGATGGCAATCACCTGGGTGAGGGTCGCGGCGGAAACCTCGGCCCCGCCCCATTGGCGCGGCACCGTAATGCCCCACAGACCGCTGTTGGAGAAGGTATCGATAATCTCTGGCGCGACCGTGCCGCTGCGGTCGCGTTCTGCGGCTCCCGGTTGCAGCAGCAGGGCTATCTCGTGGGCAATAGCGATGGCTTCTTCATCGCTGCGGATGACATGGGCATCCGGCGAATGGCGGGTATAGCTGACAGGCGTTTGGCGTTCTGACATACGGATTTCTCGTGTTAACTCAATGGTTATATGCAAAAAATAGATAAATAAATAACCTATAATTCCAGCGTGTTATATGTGAATAGCAAAGCTTGTGCCAGCTCGCGACGATTTTTTAGATGATTAAAATCAATGGATTAGGTTTTAATCTGCGCCGGTGGGCTGCTGCAAATGCAGCGACGGTGGCAGCAGGCTGTTGCATTTCCGCCAGCCTGCGGCGGGGAAAGCGAATATTGCCGTCCATGACATTCCGTTAGCGGTGGCGCGAGGCCTGGTCTGGAGAGGCGGATAACATCCATATTGACGGTTATCGCTCCGACACGCGGGCGGAACGGCATGAATTTGCTCTGCCGGGAGCTTGTTGGCACGTTCAAAATCAAAACATGCATGCTGGCAGGCAGGGAAATCAGCCGTGGAGAGCGCTTTTTTGCACGCGGTTATTTCCAGATAGACATATATGAATTAGCATATGTGTTAATGTCACGTAAGGAACCGAAAATGCCGCATCCGCTAGAAGTTTTTAAAGTCTTGTCCGACGCCACGCGCCTGACGATCGTGATGTTGCTCAGAGCGCGAGGTGAGCTGTGCGTCTGCGATATTTGCGCGCTGACAGCGGAGTCCCAGCCCAAAATATCCCGTCATATGGCGATTATTCGCCAGAGCGGGCTGGTTATTGACCGTCGGGAAGGGAAATGGGTGCACTACCGTTTGTCGCCGCATATGCCGGCCTGGGCGGCAGAGATCGTCGACAGCGCATGGCGATGCCTGCGGGATGAGGTGCGCGCCCGGCTGGCTGACGCGGCGCCGTCTTCCTGCTGATGGCCGCTTAATATATCTGTTATTACATATTTGATGGGGTGGGGCATGCTGCTCGCAGGGACCATTTTCTTATTCACACTGCTGCTGGTTATCTGGCAGCCGAAGGGACTCGGCATCGGCTGGAGCGCGAGCCTCGGGGCGGTGCTGGCGCTGGCGTCCGGCGTTATTCAACTGAGCGATATTCCGCTGGTGTGGAATATTGTCTGGAACGCCACGGCGGCGTTTATTGCGGTGATCGTTATCAGCCTGCTGCTGGACGAGTCGGGTTTTTTCTCCTGGGCGGCCCTGCACGTCGCCCGCTGGGGGAACGGGCGCGGGCGGATGCTGTTTAGCTGGATAATTGTGCTGGGCGCCGTCGTGGCCGCGCTGTTTGCTAACGATGGCGCGGCGCTGATTCTGACCCCCATCGTCATCGCGATGCTGTCGGCGCTGGGGTTCAGCCCGCGCGCGACGCTGGCCTTTGTGATGGCCGCCGGGTTTATTGCCGATACCGCCAGCCTGCCGCTGGTGGTGTCGAATCTGGTCAATATTGTTTCGGCCGACTTTTTCCATCTGGGCTTCAGCGCCTATGTGGCGGTTATGGTGCCGGTCGATATCGCGGCGATCCTCGCGACCCTGGCGATGCTGCATCTGGTCTTTCGCCGCGATATTCCGCCGGTCTACAATCTGGCCCTGTTGCCTGAACCGGCCAGCGCGATTAAAGACCGTCCGACGTTCCTGACCGGCTGGGTGGTGCTGGTGGCATTGCTGGCCGGCTTTTTCGTCCTCGAACCGCGGGGGATCCCGGTCAGCGCGATTGCCGCCACCGGAGCCGCGGTGCTGCTGGCGGTAGCGAAAACGGGACGGGTCATTAATACGGGCAACGTGCTGCGCGGCGCGCCGTGGCAAATCGTCGTCTTTTCGCTGGGGATGTATCTGGTTGTCTACGGTCTGCGCAATGCCGGGTTAACCGCGGCGCTCTCCGCGGTGCTGAATGTGCTGGCGGAAAACGGACTGTGGGTGGCGACGTTCGGTACCGGGGTGCTGACGGCGTTCCTCTCGTCGCTGATGAATAATATGCCGACGGTACTGGTCGGGGCGCTGTCCATTGATGGCAGCGCGGCAACCGGGGTGATCAAAGAGGCGATGATCTACGCCAACGTCATTGGCTGCGATCTGGGGCCTAAAATCACGCCCATCGGCAGCCTTGCGACGCTGCTCTGGCTGCATGTTCTGGCGCAAAAGAACAGGGCTATCTCCTGGGGCTACTATTTCCGTACCGGGATCGTTATGACCCTACCGGTACTGCTGGTGACGCTGGCCGCACTGGCCTGGCGTCTCTCTTTTTCTCTGTCGTGAGAACCTGATATGAGCAATACCATCATTTATCACAACCCGGATTGCGGCACGTCGCGCAATACGCTGGCCATGATCCGCAACAGCGGTATTGAGCCGACGATTATCTACTATCTCGACACGCCGCCGTCGCGGGAAGAGTTAGTGGCACTGATTGCGGCGATGGGGATAACGGTGCGCGCGCTGCTGCGCAAAAACGTCGAACCCTACGCGCAGCTGGGGCTTGATGATGACACCCTTAGCGATGAACGACTGATCGCGTGTATGTTGCAGCAGCCGATCCTGATTAACCGGCCCATCGTGGTCACCCCGTTGGGCACACGCCTTTGTCGTCCGTCGGAAGTGGTGCTGGAGATCCTTACCCAGCCGCAGAAACAGCCATTTCGCAAGGAGGATGGGGAATGGGTCGTGGCGCCTTCAGACCAGCGGCAGCCATAAGGCATCCGGCCCGGCAAATCCCGCTTCAGCCTGAGTGAAAAAGCGCCTGGCGTGCAGCCCTGACGAGTCCCGCTATAGGTTGACAGAGCCGGGTGGATGCATGATCATGCTCTTTAATGCTCGATTAAGATGAATTAAGGAGTTGATTTGCTCGATTATGCGGCTTTCCCCCAACAACGACAAGCGCTGATTTGTCAGATCCTCCAGGAAAACGGTCGGGTGGTGTGTAGCGAGCTGGCCAGCCGCTTAAACGTTTCTGAGCATACCATTCGCCGGGATCTGCATGAACTTAGCAAAGACGGGTTCTGTAAAAAGGTGTACGGCGGCGCGGTAATGAACCTGCCGGAAGCCGGGGATTACAGCGAGCGGAAAGACAAAAATGCGGCAACAAAGCTCAGAATCGCGCAGAAATGCGCAAGACTGGTGAAGCCCGGCGGCTGCATTTTTATCGATACCGGTACCACCAATCTGGCGATGGCGGAGGCGCTGCCTGCCGAGCTGGCGTTAACGGTGGTGACCAATTCGCCGGAAATCGCCGCAGAGCTGCTCAAAAAGCCGCTGTATGACGTGGTGATGCTTGGCGGGCAGGTTCAGCGAGCGTCGGGCGGCTGCGTGGGGACCTCGGCGGTGGCTCAGTTGCAGGGGGTGCTGTTTGATCAGGGGTTTATCGGCGGCTGCGCGATGGCGCCGGAATCCGGCCTGACCGGGTTTGACTATGCCGATTGCGAATTTAAAAAAGCGGTGATTAAACAGTGCAGTGAAATTATCGTCGGGCTGACCTCGGATAAAATTCCGGCGGTGGCCCGTTTCGTGGTCGCGCAGAGCAGCGATATCGATGTGCTGGTGGTGGAGGAGAACATCAGTCGCGAGTATCGCGACACGTTTCGCGAGCACGATATCCGTATTTATACCGTCTGACCCGTTGCCTGCGCGATGGCTAACCCCCGTAGACTTAGCCGCTGCCGGGTATTGCTCGCTCGCCTGCCGGTAAACGATCGGCGCTGCAACCGACAGATTGCATTTGAATAACGATTCCTATTCTTTGCCGCGATGCTACACTGACAAACTGTGATCTTTGTCATACCGTAATTCATACCGAGAAAAGAGACACTGCTATGCAACATATCATTGAGGGTTTCCTCAACTTCCAGAAAGAGATCTTCCCGCAGCGTAAAGAGCTGTTCCGCAGCCTGGCCTCCAGCCAGAATCCCAAAGCGCTGTTTATCTCCTGTTCTGATAGCCGCCTGGTGCCAGAACTGGTCACCCAGCAGGAACCTGGACAGCTCTTTGTCATTCGTAACGCGGGGAATATCGTGCCCTCATTCGGGCCAGAGCCTGGCGGCGTTTCCGCGACTATCGAATATGCCGTAGTGGCGCTGGGCGTCACCGATATTGTTATTTGCGGCCACTCCAACTGCGGCGCGATGAGTGCGGTCGCGACCTGTCAGTGCCTGGATCCGATGCCGGCGGTGGCACACTGGCTGCGCTATGCCGATGCGGCAAAAGCGGTGGTCGAAAAAGGCACCTGGAACAGTGAAATCGATAAAGTGAATGCGATGGTGCGGGAAAACGTTATCGCGCAGCTGAACAATATCAAAACTCACCCGTCGGTTGCCGTCGGTCTGCGTGATAAGGCGCTGCGCCTGCACGGCTGGGTTTATGATATTGAAAGCGGAGCCATCGGCGCGCTGGATAAGCACACCAAAACCTTCGTCTCGCTGTCCGAGAACCCGGCCGTCTACTTCGAGTAATTGCTCTCTTCAGGGCAGGGAAGCCCTGTGTAGCGGTGCTTTGGTTACTACTCGTCGCCTTGAGCTGAACCTGCCAGCGTTACAGCTCTGTCAGCGGCAAACGCCTGCGGCGGCGAGACGCCGGCCGGGAAATGGCGCCTGCTATGGCTTCAGCCATCCCGGCGCAGGCGGTAATACCTTGCACAAACGGCTGGTCATGCATTAACCACGGCAGCGCCGCAAACGCCACGCGGCCGCGGACTTCCGCAGGTTCTTGTAATGTGTAGTCATCCCCCACATCCGGGATATCGTCGCCGGTCGCCTGGAGCTGTTCCCGTAACGTCGGGAAGGGCAGATCGTTGGTTTTTAGCGCTTTTTGCCCGCGCGCATCGATAAAAACATCATAGGTATCGCCGGTTTCTCGCGTGGTTATCCGCGTTTTGTCCTCTTCAATCGTCATCTGGTAATCCTCGCCGAGGGCGACAATGCGGATGACCCCGGCTTCGCGCAGCGCCAGCAGGCGGCGGATCGATTCCGACGGAATAGCGGCGTAATTATCGATGAACACCCTCGCGAGTCCGGTGCGAAAGCGCTGACTATCCCGCGCATCCAGATACGGGACAATCTCCTGCACGGCCTCATGCAGCCGGAGGAGGCTATACCGCCATGCCACGGTGTATTTCTCGCGCTTGTTGCGTTCGACTTCCATAAGGTTGGCCTGCGCCCAGTGAAACGGGTCGTGTTTGCGCCGTTCAGCAAACCACGCGTCGCTGAAGCTGTCGGCGTCCAGCGTCGGGAGGGCAATGCGGGCACTCCATTGCGGATCGGCGCGGGCAATCTCCTGCGCCATCAGCCGGAAGACGCGGTCAAGCAACCCCTTCGCACCGGCGGCAATCGCCTTGTCCAGCGCGTCAGGGGTCACCACCGCCAGCGGTTCGTAGGGAATCGGGCAGTAAAAATCCGCCTCCGGCAAAATACCGGCGCGCGACATCAGGACGATATTCAGCGCTTCGCTGGCCGGATTGAGCCTGAACTGCAGCGGTCGTTCGGCGGATTCGACAAACTCGCCGTGCTGCATCACCACGGCCATCGCGGCGTCAATTCCGCTCAACGAGGTGCCCATGATACCGACTCTGCAGGCCGGGATCTGCGCATCCATCAGGCCGGACCACGGACTGGGGAAGAAGGTACGGGTGGACTCCTCCTCAGCGGGCCAGACGTGGCCTGTGGCGATGACCGCGAGATCGAAACGCTCCGCCAGCGGCTCACCTTGCGCCCATAACCTGACGCCTTCTGCCGTGGCCTGCAGGTCGGTGACCTCACAGGATTCATGCACCGTCAGCGGGAAGCCCTGTTGTCTGGCCCTGGCGGTCAGGCCGATAAACTGGTCGCGAAAATACTCGCCGAGCAGGACCCGCGGAAGAAACTGGCGAACATGCAGCGAGTCATGGCTGACGCCATAGCGGGCCAGGTGCTCCTCGCTTTGCTGCTTCAGCCAGTCGATATAGCGACAGAGGATCGGTGGGATTTCAATACTGGCGATATTGGCCAGCATCATGCGCGAGTTTTCTTCGTCGCTGTATGGCATGCCGACGCCGGCCTGACGCGCCTGCTCATAGACCGTCACCGCCAGCGGCTGCTGATGTTTTAACAGGGAAAACAGCGTGTAAATCCCGGTGGGACCGGCGCCGATAATCGCAATTTTCTTCATGCATAATCACCCGTGATAAACGTTCTTCCATTGCAGTTTCCCGTCTGTCGGACGGTGAAGCGGGAAAAGCGATCTCCGCCTTCGGTACGGCGGAGGGCATCGGGTTTAAGTGTGGTCGAAAATCCCGGCACTAGCCAGCCGGACGCCATTTGCTCTGCTGTTGCATCTGGCTTGCCCCCCTGGGCAATAAAAAAGGGGGCGCTGCCCCGATGAGGGTTCCGCTTGATATCGCTCACGGCAACGGAAACTGTTGAAAGGCCGGATGGGCTTCGGCGATGTCGCGATGGGCGCGAATATTCTGGAAGTCATGCGCCTTAACCACGTCGGGGATCATTGCCTGAATAAAGGTCCATACCACGGCGCTGGTGACCGAGACCTGATCGAGCCGGGCGTTGGGCGCGCGATTTTCCAGCGCGGCGTTCCATTCCCGGCAGGCCGCCAGCAACTGCCAGGTGATGCGTTCGATCCACGGTTGATGCTGTTTCTCTGGCGGCCGTAAGCGCTGCTCGTAAACATGCTGTACGGCTTTTTCGCTGGCAGCCAGAATTAATCCCAGCGTCTGAAGATCTTCGGCCAGTGCAGGGGCGGCGACGGGGAGCAATTTACACGGCATCTCCGCCTGGGATTCGAAGTAATTGAGGATCAGCGTCGAGTCCATCAGCCGTATGGCGTTATCCAGAATCAGCGTAGGCGCTTTAACCACCGGGTTGATTTTTGAGAACGGCTCAACGGCACTAAATACCGACAGCGGCAGATGTTCAAATTCGACGCCGTACAGCGCCAGAGATACCGCCACGCGTCTCACGTAAGGAGAGTCCATCATGCCAATGAGTTTCATCATGATTCCTGTTTTCCTGTCTCTGAAAGGAGAATTCCGGGCTAATCAAGGTGCCAGAGAGGGCTATCACGGCGCGCGTCGCCCCTGGCAGCACAGAGACATTACGCTAAATGGCCGATGACGAATATTACGCATTTCTTACCTGAGATGTCAGAATCACTGACCGGTATTGTCGCCTGCGGTGTAAACCGCAGGGTTATGGTAACGTTGACCTCCTGGAGCGGGAACACAAGGAGCTGCTTGATGTCGGATTACCCACCGATCGCCAGTTTACGCAGTTTTGAGGCCGTGGCCCGGCTTGGTAGCGTGACGCTGGCGGCGAAAGAACTGCATGTCACCCATTCTGCGATCAGTCAGCAAATTAAAGTGCTGGAAGAGATGCTCGGCGTGAGATTGTTTATTCGTCACGGACGCGGGGTGCAGATTAATGAAGAGGGGCGACTATATGCGATGCATGTTCGCGAAGCGCTGAATCATATCGCCGATGCGACTCGCCTGGTCCACGTTAAGCCGCGGACGACAACGTTAACCCTGGCCGCGGTGCCTTCTTTTGCCAGCCACTGGCTATTGCCGCGCCTGGGTAGCTTTCGCGCCAGATATCCCCACATTACCTTGCGACTGCTTGCCAGCCTGACGGTTGCCAATCTGCAGCAGGAGGCGGTGGATATCGCCATTCGCATGGGGAAAGGCGACTGGGAAGGGCTGGAAAGCCGCTATATGTTCGCCGATGAGCTGATTGTGGTGGCCGCGCCGCAGTATAACGGCGGCTTGCTGCCCGCGACGCCGCAGGAGGTGGCGGCCAGCCAGATTATCTTTTCGATGGAGTCGTGGAAAGCCTGGTGCCTGAAGGCCGGGCTGGAGCGAGAGATCGTCGCCAGCGGACTCTGTATTAACGATTCGAATCTGGTTCTGGAGGCCGTTCGACTCGGCAATGGCATCGCGCTGGAGCGGCGCTCGCTGGTGCAGGGCGCTATCGACCGCGGAGAGCTGGTCCAGGTCACCGCCTGCTCTGCGCCTTATCCCTGGCCGTACTGGCTGGTCACCCCGCAGCAAAGTGAAAAGAAGGCGGAAGCGGCGGTGTTCATCGCCTGGCTTAATGAAGAACTTGCGGCCTGGCGTCAGCGGGGAGATTTGCCAGCGCCGCTCTAGCAGTGCTCCGGCCATGCAACGGGCGCGCTTAACGGTCGGCGGACTGGGCAAACTCTCGCGCCAGCGCCAGAAATGCGGCCAGCCCGGCGGAGGGGTGGCGTCTGCCGGGTGTCCCTGGTGATTCCAGCGCCCGCCGTGCTGGTTGGCTCCGCTTCCCGTCCAGGTTTCGCTGGCGTAACGGCCGGTCACCAGACGATAGAAAATCATGCAAAAGTTCCCGCCTTTCAGGCAGCTAACACGTCTCAATAACGACATTTGTCATGTTTCATTTTAGTCATTTGTCGGGTTGTTGAGGGGGTAATCGCGGGCACGGTTGCCAGGGAGGCAGGATTATGCAGTTGACTACGGAGACCTTTTTATTTGTTATTTTTGTAAGCTATTGATTTTCATTAAGAGTAATGACAGCTTTGAAAAAAGGGTGAGATGAGTAAATTTGAGGTTTTTTATATATAAAACAAAGAAGTGAGTTGATATTATTTCAGTGCACTGCCGTACAGGCAGCTTAGAAAAGGACGGAACGCTCTACGGCTTCAACGACGAGGTGCACTGCCGTACAGGCAGCTTAGAAAGGGAACTTTAACCGGGGCAGGACATACCCACTTGTGCACTGCCGTACAGGCAGCTTAGAAATCCTTACGACGTTGCTCCTTTGCCCTTTGCCGGTGCACTGCCGTACAGGCAGCTTAGAAAGTGCTGCACATTTTGAACAGGTTGCAGGGGATGTGCACTGCCGTACAGGCAGCTTAGAAAAGAAACTGTATGGGTGCCAGCCTGGAGCATGTGTGCACTGCCGTACAGGCAGCTTAGAAAATACCCAACCCCATAGCACGGCCCTCTCTGGTGTGCACTGCCGTACAGGCAGCTTAGAAAATGCTCGCAGCCGCCCCGCAGGAGGTGAATAGGTGCACTGCCGTACAGGCAGCCTGGGACGCATTAACTCGCTGATTATCAGAATAAATTGTGCCATTCATTTCTGGACGATAAACTGGAAAATCAGGCACGGCCGAAAATAGTGATTCGAGAGGACCGACCGCTGGACGGTCCGCCATTTTCGCTTTATCAGCCCGCCATTCAGCTTCTACTGCTGCAACACCTCAGCAAATTTCGCCAGCCATTGCGGATGCGCGGGCCACGCAGGTGCGGTGACCAGGTTGCCGTCGACATGCGCCTGATCGATACCTATTTCAGCATAATGCCCGCCGCTGAGCCGCACTTCCGGCGCGCAGGCCGGATAAGCGCTACAGGTCCGGCCTTTCAGTATTCCTGCGGCGGCCAGCAGCTGCGGGCCATGGCAGACGGCGGCAATGGGTTTGTGCGCGGCGTCGAAGGCCTGTACCAGTTTGAGCACCTCATCGTTCAGGCGCAGATATTCCGGCGCTCGTCCACCGGGGATCAGCAGGGCGTCATAATCCTGTTCTTTTACTGCCGCAAAATCAGCGTTGAGGACAAAGCGGTGTCCGGGTTTCTCGCTATAGGTCTGGGCCCCGTCAAAATCATGGATCGCCGTCATGATATAGTCGCCTTTGCTCTTGTCCGGGCACACCGCGTCAACCTGGTGGCCAATCATCTGCAATGCCTGGAACGGCACCATGGTTTCGTAATCTTCAGCAAGGTGAGGATTGCGTACACGCACGCCTTAAGGTGTACACAAATGAACGCGGTTTTTTATGTATGACATTGATTTTAAGATTTTATTTTGTTTTTGTTGTCACTTTTCGCAAATGGTTGTACACATCTGAATCTTGTTGTTTATGCTAGTACATGCGATATTGAGTACAGATTGAGTACATAAATCCCAAAATCGATGAGTACAGAAAATAATATGGCGATCAGTGACACGAAGCTACGTTCTATCTATGGTAAACCATATTCCGGCCCATCTGAAATTACTGATTCTGATGGGCTTGGGATTCGTATAACCCCCAAAGGGGTTATCAGCTTTCAATTTCGGTTTCGCTGGGAGGGAAAGCAGAACCGAATGGGGCTGGGGCGCTACCCGGCGCTGACGCTACGCGAGGCTCGCAATATAGTTGCAGATTTGAGGGAGTCAGCAGATAAGGGCATTGATCCACGGTCGCTAGCTGGCAACAACAAATCCAAGGATAAACCAACGGTAAAGGACTGCCTGGACTATTGGAAAGAAAATTATGTTGATGTGACCTTGAGGGAGAAAACGGTCGCGCTTTATAAATCCACGGTTATAAAGCAGATGAGAGATGCCTTTTCAGGTATACCGATCGAGGATATTCCCGTGCGTATGTGGGTTGAGAGGTTCACTGAAGAGGAGAGAATCAACCCTCGCCGAGCCCGCCACTTGTTGATACAGCTACGTTCGGCTATTGGCTGGTGTATGCGCCGACAGTTCATCAGTACAACTGAACTGATGCTTCTACAGCCGAAAGACATTGGCGTAAAGCCAGCGGTTGGCGAGACTACTCTCAGCTATAACCAGCTCGCAAAAATCTGGATGGCTATAGAGCGTAGTCGCGGGTCTACTTCTAACCGGTTGCTTCATCAGTTACTGATGCTTTACGGCGCCAGAAATAGTGAACTGCGGCTGGCTATAAAAGGTGAGTTTGACAGAGAGGAGGGGCTCTGGATCGTGCCGGCTGAAAAAAGCAAAACCAATAAAATTATCAGGCGTCCAATTTTCTCTGCTGCAGATGATTTACTGAAAAAGGCCGAAATGACTTATGGAAATGTACTTTTCCCGGGTGAAGATCTGAAAACCCCGATGACCATTTCTGGCGCAAATAAATTCCTCAGGCGAATAAAAGATTCATTGGGTTTTGGTGAGTTCTCTTCTCATGACTTTCGTCGCACCCTGGCAACCCGGCTATCTGAAGAGGGAGTAGCCCCGCACGTTATTGAAAAAATGCTGGGGCATGAACTGGGCGGCGTGCTTTCTGTCTATAACAAGCATGACTGGATTGCTGAACAGAAAGACGCCTACGATCTGTATGCTGAAAAAATATTCTGGCACATCAGGAAGATTTCTGGTTAATGCCCCCGTTTAAGATCCACTCCACGACAGCAGAGCGCAGGTACTGCTTAGGGTAGGTGCGGATCGGTTTTGGGAAATTATAGCGCTCTGTATATTTACGGATGGTCATGCGTGAAGAAACGCGGATCATCCTCATTGCCTCTTCCTCGTCAATCATTTCAATGTCTACCATATTTCCCACCTCACACCACTTTCAGGCCACAACCGTGGCGCCACATTTCAAAATCTTTACCCACCCGCAACCTCTTCTATATCGCCGTCTGTCAGTTTTCCGGTCCGCTTCAGATCTTCCAGACGGTAGGAGGCATGCTCGCGATTCAATGCATACAGATACACGGAGCAACAGATCCCATCATCAGATTCAAACTGAACATCAAACAGGCGCCAAATGCGGCCATTAACTTCTACGGAAAGAGGTTGTTTAATCACATTCCATCCCCCGAAGATGACTCGATGGCCTGGTCTGCCAGGCGGATACAACGCTCGAATGAAGAAGGCGTGACGATCTTTTTTAACTCTTTCACGAGGTAATCGTTATGCAGCTGGCTGATCCGCATATTTGTTTCCTTCTCCTGCTGGCGAAGAACGGCAAGGCGGGCTGTCACGATGCGACGCTTATGCTTTACAGTCCTCAAAGCGAATTCTGCTGTTTTCCTCCAGGTTTTGTTGCCGGCATAGAGCGCAAGCTGAGTCTCGATATTTACCTGAGCCAGTTCAGCATTCGCCAATTGCTCAAGGCATTCACTGATAGTGTTCAGGTTGCTTGTATCGACGATGATTTTATTCATTACTTTCCAGCCTCCCGGATCAGATGTTTGTAAGCCCTAAGAGCGTGTTTATTTTGGCCGACCAGCACCGTTTTCATGATGAAAAAACCGCTGCTCTTGCTGGTCATACCCGGTGTCAGGAACAGAGCTACATCAATCGCCCGTTTGTGCCGGCGGAACTCAAAAACAGAACTGGTAACCGTGATGGTCGAAACCGACCCCTGATCGCTAAAATCTATTTTCATCCAGAACCTCTTCTAACCTTTCGAATACATCTTCCTGCAGCGGCATAATCACCATGAACGGGTTACCGAAAAGGTGGCGCGTAACCGGATCAAGCATTACTTCACAGGGAGCTGTCGGACCGTAGGGCTTAAACACAACCGGGCCGAAATTGCTCTTAAACATTTCGTACGGCAGCGCAAGCGTCCTGGCTGAGAACAACGGGAATTCTTTGCATGGCTCTGCTTTTTCAGGCAGTACCTTGCTAAAGTCCGGGTACTCGCAATCGATCTTCTGCAATACGTTGGAAGCGAACGGCTCGCCGTCTTCATCCATATGAATAAGTACCCACCCATCGTCATGCATGGCAAATAGCACACCTTCTGACTCTTCCGGGATTTCACCGCGCACAATGAAAACGTCATCAATAGTGGTATCAGCCCCATGTTCCATTGCAACTAATGTCGCGCCATTGGTGGCTCTGATATGCGTTGGCGTGATGTAAACGCCCTGAAGATACGTCCGCTTATCATCCGGTTTTGCTGTGCAATAGAGCGCCGCACGTAAAATATCTGTCGGGAATAATGCTTCCATCTTCAATTCCTCTGAAAGCCCGGCACCCGGCCGGGCTGGTGGATTATTTGACCTGGATAAATGGAGTGCCGGCGCCGCTGGTCATGTACTGGGGAAGGGTGCCGTTCCATTTGTTGATGGCTTCCAGCTGCATAACCTCCGGATTCTGGCGAAGCGCATCACCGCGAATACGGATGGATTTTGCTTCTGCCTCCGCCAGTTTGAGCTTTGCATCTGCCTGGCCATCAGCTTCGGCGCGCAGCATGTTCGCTTCCGCTTCACGCTGTTTAACTTCCTGCTCGCGCTGCAGCGTTTTCTGGTTGGCCGTCACCTTGGCGTTAATGCTGTCGATCACCGTTGGCGGGTATTCTGGTTTGCCAACATACGAAAGACTGACAACCTGGATACCGACCGGCCCCATTTCCTCCTGAATCTCCTTAAGTGCGTTGGTCAGCAGATCGGCCTTGCCACCATCAATAAAACGGTCAGTGCTCATACGGCTGGACAGGCGATTAAGGGAGTCCGCGATTTTCTGGCGCAGATCGGTGTCGGTGATATCGTCTACCCCTTTGCGGTAGGTCTGGAAAACGGTTGTGACTTTGGTCGGATCAACCTTGTACGCCACGCCGATGTGGTAGCCGATGGTGGTGCCGTCGCTCATCTGGAAGTTGAAAGCGTCTTCATACGTTTTCATCTGCTTGAAGGTCGGGAAGATATAAACCTCAGTATTCCAGCCGGTCCAGTAGCGGCCGACGCCGACCACTTCGCCAACACCTTTGTCATCGCCCAGCTTGTTTACCTTGATACCAACATTGCCGGGTTCAACACGATCGCAACCAACCAGGCTAACGGCGGAGAGAGCAAGCAGCGCGGCCAAAATTACTTTTTTCATTTCATATCCTTTTTTTCAGAAAGACCCTTAAAAATGGCGTAGATGCACGGCGGGGTCAGAAATGCCAATGCCAGCCCGGAAATAACGGCTACCGTGTCCTTCATCGAAATAAGAGAAGGGACAAACAGGCCGTAGACGCTACCGACAAGCAGCAGCGCGATAACTACTCGGGAATATCGGGAATAGACTTTCATCAGTACCCTCAAAACGGTTTCTGCTGCATGAGCTCGCGGTATTTATGGGTAAGGGCGTCGTGACGGTCCTTCCATTTCTGGATCTGGCGTTTGCGGGCCATGATTCGTATCAGGCGGCGATAAGTCCGGTGATGCGCGTCCCAATAGCGTTCTGTAAGCTGCCCGCGGCTAAACTCAATGCAGCCCGTATCGTCGTTTTGACGTTCGTAGCCGCCTTCGTGGGTGGAAACCCCTTGCTTGTCGAAGACGAACTGAACCATGAAGTGAACCAGGTTATTTAAAGCCGAGCTGCGACTAAGGAAGCGACGGCGGCGGCCATGACGACAGATCACATACACTGGTGACTTGCGAACGCCGAACGCCGAATCATTT
Source organism: Klebsiella sp. Lac1 (assembly GCF_009825425.1). NCBI lineage: Bacteria > Pseudomonadati > Pseudomonadota > Gammaproteobacteria > Enterobacterales > Enterobacteriaceae > Klebsiella > Klebsiella sp. Lac1. Next base: position 2,024,584 of record NZ_VJZJ01000001.1, on the reverse strand, counting down.
GCTGAATATTCTTTGTTGTCTGTCATTTTCCGTCCTTCGCTCCGTTGTATTTTTCGTGGGTCATTACTTCCCAGTTCCGGCCGCCATCTCGGGAAAGAAGGCGCCAGCGCTGGTTAACTTTGAGACTGAGGTAACCAGTCCGACGAATACGTCGCGGGAGAATCCTCCGGCGCCGGTACCGCATCAGGATCTGCAGCGCCTGCAGGTGTATCCGTTCAGGAATGCGAATTGCTGTTAGTGCCACAGTGATCCTCCGTCTCGGGTGCTATTACCTGATATCCAGCTTCCTGAGCCAGTTCGAGAAAAGCCTCAGGCGAGCAGAATGTTTCTTCTTTGCGGAGTGGGTATTGTTTGACGAATTCACCATCCTCCAGCTCAATAACCACCCGCCCGGTAAATCCCGGTTCGCAACTTAATTGCACCATTGGTGGCGGCGCGGGAATAAGTACGCCACGATATTCAATCATTCTCATTATTTAGCCCTCGGCTTTTAATGACTGTTCGGCCAGTGTTGCAATGAGTGCATTCATAAAATCCACGCCATCGGGCGTTAGTTTATTAACTCCCATGCAATTCGAATAATGTTCAGAAATTAAACTTTCTGCCTGCTCGCGTTTATGGATGTCATAAATCATCGCTTCAAAAAATTTAATCAGTGCCTTCGTTAAAATATCTTCATCAAGCTCTACAGGTAAATCCGAGCCATCTTCCAGTTTGACTATCTGGAAGTGGCTTCCTGTTCTTCTCATCATTGAATCCAGCTTTGCCCGAACGAGGTGGCGGCGACGCGTTTCAATCAGATTTGTTTTCACGGCGCGCCTCCTCTTCTTTTTCCCGACGTTTCTCCTCTGCTTTGACCCATAGAAAAACACCCGAAGATAAATTCAAGCATAATCCCAATAGCGCGGAGGTTTGTCTTTCGCCAATACTTTTGGAACTTGAAAGCATAAGATCTAATAACTCAGTGAGGTTCTCTATTTCTAACGATACACTCTCAATGCTTTTGTCATTAGTTGGGTCCCACATAATTACCTCCCGTACGCTTTTCGCAGGTATAACGCTGCAATTATTTCGTGTCCGCTCATCGCGTACAGGCGGGCTGATTTATATGCTGTTTGGTCGATAATAAAAGTCATAATCCCGCCCATATTTAGATTTTGAGAACTATTGTTTTTGGTGTTCCTTTTCACCGATAGCGGCGAGAATCAGTGCTATGGGAGGTGGAACATCTGCGAGATGTAAAATCCCCGAGGCGGCCAGAATGGTTGTATCTACAGCCCCGCAGCGTCCATCGATATGGCAAGAAAGCATTTTTTCAATGTTCCACTCCTCAGCTGTTTTAACCCAACCCTGCAACGTGCAGGCAACCATAGGCACACCGTTAGCCACGCAGAATTTATGCAATTCACCTTGTAGGCGGGATACTTCTGCTTTGACTTCCTCACTGATAATTAAATCTTTCATTTGTAATTTCCTTAATTTTGGTTGAGTTTGGCCACGGCGTTTAAGCCGTATTAAATCTGTTATTCGAATTTACAAAGGGTTCTTCGATGCTTCTTCGACTAAATACGCAGTAACGGAACCTATAAGGTTTGATAAAAGTGAAGCCACTGCCTCAATATCATGATCAGTTAATTTGCTTGGGTACTGCTCAAGCATTCTTGAAACTAAGTCAGCTTGACAAGCTTTTTCCGCGGCTTGATGCAAAGTAATATCAGGCATTCTCACCATCCTTATACCCAATTGAATAAGTCGCAGATTTGGCAATTTTATTTGTTGCAATGGCTAACTCTGCAAGGTCGGTAATTACACCACAAAGATGGCTTAATTTATCTTTGTCAATGCTTTCCTCATTACTTAAAGTAAGTGCGGTAAGGCCGATATGACCGATGGCCTCAAGTAGAGAAATGGTTTTTGTATCGCAATCAGAAGCTATGGCGTCGAAATCGATTCCGTGGCATTGAGAGTCATTACTCCTAAAGCGATAATCGGGAATGTCTACTAACTGATAGAATTTATTTGTACTCACACGCTCATCCTCTCAAACTGCAATTAAACAGTTTCGTTACAGGCGTAACAATCTTGAAACCATAATCAAGATTTACTTGATGAATAGAGGTTAGCCTTGCGGGATTGATGCGTCAAGTTAAACTTGATGTTTTTTTTGAGTGTACATGAATAAAAGGATAGAACGGGCCAAAGCCCGTTATTTATCAAATATTAACCGAATCTATTAATGTTGAATGGAACTGAAGAAATGACTTTGGACTGGATGTAAAGCATGTTAAGAGCATCCTTTTCAATGCTCCACGGCTGATAGTTGGAGTTGTCAGAGAGTACAACAATTTTGCTGCCAATTTTTTGTAAACGCTTTACATAGCACTCACCTTCAAAACAAAAAGCATAAATGCCATCCCCGTCAAAGTATGTCACTGTTTTATCGAGGAATAATAGGTCTCCCGGTGCTATCGTAGGGGTCATGCTATCTCCCCTGGCATTGCCAATTTCGATATTTTTAAAGGGTCTGTTACCCACCAGGCGCCGAGCATATTCAGGATCAAGTTCAATGGAGCGAACAACATTAAGAAAATCTGCTCTTACATGCGTTCCATCGCCACAACTGAACTCAACATCTAAGACGGTGAAGACAACACTATCAGGTTTTTTTGGGGGAACGTCTGGAGCGTTAAAGCTTGGGGCGGAATCTTCACCCAAAAACCAGGATTGTGGATATCCACTGAGTTCGGCCAACTTCGCCAGCCTTTGCCCTCTTGGGAAGGTTTTCCCGGTAGTCCAATACTGAACTGACTGCGCACTTACGCCCAGTTGCCTTGCCAGCTCAGCCTGGCTCCAGCCTTTAATATTCAGTAATTCTAAAATCCGGTTATCAGTCTTTGTAACCGCAGCCATCTGTAACTCTCCCCCGCAAGTTTTGATGAAATCATATAAAGCTGTCCTTGATTTTAAGTTTACAACATAAGCTATCAACTTGCATGTTAATTAAAACTTGATGTAATCTATTTAAATCAAGTGGAACTTTATGTGAGGTTGCTATGAATGATGATGTTCGTGATCGCTTGCGCGGCCTGACGTCTCAAAGAGCTATCGCGAAGCGTTTAGGTATTACCCCACAGGCTGTGAATCAGTGGTTTAACAAGCCGCATATCCCGCCACGTTTCGTATTGCCTATTTGTGAATTAGTCAGGTGGAAGGTTACTCCACATGAAATTCGCCCGGATTTATATCCTGGCTTCATGGATGGAATTCCTGAGGCGTTAAGGACCGGAAAAATGCCTTTCGCTATGTCGCCACCTGCCACAGCAGGCTAACAGAAACCGCTTTCGATTCTAGAGGTGTGACATGTCACCAGAAAACCAGCACAGGCTGTTTTAACCGGAGGCGTTATGTACCCGGATTATGTACAGATTGAAATGCCTGCGCAGTACAGCCAGGCAGATGCAGCCTGGATACAGGAACATCTGTTGCGGTTGCCGTCATCGCTGCGACGGAAAATAGCCCTGAAGTATTCAGAGGTTTACGAAATCGAGTTTAACGCTGAGCCCGTTTCATACCGGCAGGAGAACCGGGCTCGGCATGAAGCCAATGTGAGGCTTCGCAGGTTCGTGGATGCACACGGACGCGCGCTGCAGGGGTATACGACCCAGCCACCCCTGGCCGGATCACGGTAACGATCCGTTGGTCACCAGGCTTAAAGGTGCCGGGTGATAGCAGGGAACCATCCTTGACTGTTTTTTGTTCTGCGTACCAGTTTGCGAGTACATGGGATGGGGGAGAGGGAAGAGGGGGGTTTGGGGGGAGTTGGGAGTTAGGGCAGGAATAGAGTCCTTTTCCAACAGACAGGTACATGGGTTAGGTAGGTACCGATCTTGAAGACAGAACCATAAAAGAGCGGTGCACTAGCAAACTGGTACACGGTATCCCGGTAAGAGGTCAGGAAGGTTTCTTCCTGGAAGAGTAGAACTCAAAAAGGGCTGACAATGCTTAACATCACACCGAACTTTGCACAGGAACGCGGGCTTAACATGCTGCGGCGCACCTGGAAGGCGCACGATTCCTTCATGGTCTACTCACCGACCGGAAGCGGAAAAACTGGCCTGGCTGCGTTTATCGCCGCCGGTCTGGTCAGTCGCGGTATGCGTGTTCTGTTTGTCGCCCCTTATACGATTCTGATTAACCAGACCGCCCAGCGCTTTACAGAATACGGGTTGCCGGAAGACCAGATTAGTTTTATCTGGCGTGATCACCCGAACTACGACCCTAATCTGCTGATCCAGATTGCGAGCGCTGACACGCTAATCAGGCGTGAATTTCCAAAAAACATCGATCTGCTTATTGTTGATGAAGCACACCTGCGTAAACGCCGCATCCTGAAAGAAATCGAACGGATCACAACGGAGAAAAAAGCGAAGGTTATCGGTTTATCTGGTACCCCGTTTGCGCCGTTCCTGGGCCATTACTATCAACACCTGATTAAGCCAACCACGATCGGTGAATTGATCCAGCGTGGTGACCTCAGTAAATACGAATTTTTCGCTCCAACAAAACCGGATTTAAGCGGGGTAAAAACGAAGTCCTCTGTGGAGTTCGGTACTGATTATGACGAATCCCAGCTGGCGGAAATCATGTGCGGTTCTGACCTGGTGGGCGATATCGTCGATAACTGGCTGCGTAATGGCCGGGACCTTCCTACGGTGGCGTTCTGCGTCAATAAGGCCCACGCAAACTTTGTAACCATGCAGTTTAACAAGGCGGGCATTAACGCTGAGGTCATGGTCGCAGAAACACCCCACGAAGAACGGCAGGTGATGATCCACCGCTTCGAGACTGGCGCCACAAAAATAATCGTCAGTGTGGGTGTGCTGGTGGCCGGTTTTGATAGTGATGTTCGCTGCATTATCTACGCCCGTCCGACAAAAAGTGAAATTCGCTGGCTGCAGGCGCTGGGACGAGGACTGCGTACTGCACCCGATAAAGACGCCTGCCTGATCTTCGATCATAGCGGTACGGTTCACCGCCTCGGATTCCCTGACTCCATCGAGTATGACGATCTTCCTGCAAAAAATGACGGCATGAAAGAGTCCGCCGGCCGCGCAGCTGAGGAACGCGAAGAGAAACTTCCGAAAGAATGTTCTGAATGTCATTTCATGAAACCCGCCGGTGTTTATGTCTGCCCGAAATGCGGCTTTAAACCGCTGGCAGGGCAGGACGTGGAAACAGATACCGGCAGAAACATCAAAAAACTGAAAAAAGGCGAAAAGGTTCACACCAAAGCCGAAAAACAATCCTGGTGGAGCCAGATCAAATTCTATCAGCGTCAGCGCGAATCGATGGGGAGCCCCGTTAGTGATGGCTGGTGCTCGCATACCTTCCGCGACAAGTTCGGCGAGTGGCCGAATGAGTTAAGCGATTTCCCGATGGAGGTTACCCCGGTAGTCAGCAACTACATCAAGCATAAGCAAATAGCTTTCGCAAAAGCGCGCCAGCGTGAAAAAGAACAGCCTGGAAATTCAGGGGACACGGACGCTGAACGCACCAACTTCGCACTACAGGCCATAAACGAAATTCGCAGTAATTTAGGGAGAAAGACCGCATGAAAACGGCTGAAGCCGCAAAGGGCCAATGGTCCATGATTTTTGAGCATTACGGGCTGCCGCCGATCACCGGGAAAAATCACTTTAAGGGGGAATGCCCGGTATGTGGTGCCAGGGGGAAATTCCGTGTCGATGATCGTGACGGGCAGGGGACATGGATTTGCGTATGTGGTAGCGGCGATGGGATGAAGCTGCTGACCCAGACCTTGCAAAAAAGCTTCTCGGCCATTTGTGCAGAAGTGGATCAGCTGATTGGCAACACCTTCCGGCGCATTGATGTACCTGTAACCAGCGATGCGTCGAACCTGCGGAAAAAGGTTATCAGGAAATTTTCTAAGCTGGTGGCACTGAAGGGGACCAGCGCCGCTGATTATCTCCTTAGCCGCGGCATAACCCGGTTACCCGCTGAAGCTGTGCGATTCAATGACCGTCAGCGGCATGCAGGAAAAGTGTTCCAGTCTCTTTATGCCCTGGCTACGGATGATAAAGCGGAATTGTGTTACCTGCATCAGACGCTTCTCGATGGCGATAAGAAAGCACAGATCGGCGTAAGTGCCAGAAAGCTTAAATCGCTGCAGGAGGATAACTATCTGGATCATGCCCGCTCTGTGGCCATCCGCATGTTTCCCATATCAACAACACTCGGAATTGCTGAAGGCATCGAGACGGCGCTTTCCTGTTATCAGGTTTATGGCGTCAATACCTGGGCGGTGATTAACAGCGGCTTCATGAAGAAATTCCGCGTACCGGCGGGTGTGAAGACTCTCATCATTTTTGCTGACATGGACAAATACTCAGCCACCGGGCATGCCGCGGCGTTCGAATGCGCCCACGCAAACCTGATGGCAAAAAACGACCTCGTTAAAGTCTGCATCCGCTGGCCGGATAACGGGGATTTCAATGATTTTCTCATGAACGGCGATCAGGTTCGTGAGCAGGTCTTTTTTAAGAAGGTGGCCGCATGAAACTGGAAGCATCGTTAAAGCATTTCAGCCCGCAGGGGATGCATATCACCGACGACGTGAAAAGCACATCGCCGAATCGCCTGAATGGCACAGACATTATGACCGGGATCGGGGTGACCAGCAGTCGGGCACGGTTCGGGCTGGCGGCGTTCTTCGGCAAGACGGGAATCAGTAAGACCGATGAGCAGCTGGCGGTGCAGGCGCTGGCGCGACATGCCCTTGATACAGCACCAAAGAACGTGCGAAAGGCCGCGGGTAAAGCGCTGGGGCGCTGCTGCCTGATTCTGGCGCAATTTGCCTTTGCAGAGTATTCCCGTTCAGCTGAAACAACCGGGATCTGTAAGGCATGCGAGGGTGGTGGTGTAACCAAAGCAGTTGAGGAGGTTGTTAAGCACCCCGGAATATACAAAAGCGACGGCGAGGAAATTGTCGCCCCGATTATCAGGCAGGAGATAGTATTACGGCAGTGCGTTGTATGCGGTGGGAAGGGGGCCATTAACGCCCGCTGCCGCTGCGGTGGCTCTGGACGGGTTCTGGATCGAAAAGAGACCAAAGAGCAGGGGGTGCCGGTTTATAAAACCTGTGAGCGCTGTTCGGGAAATGGTTTTTCAACGATGCCGTCTACGGCTGCGTACAAAGCGATTCTGACGCTCATTCCAGACCTGCACGTCAGAACATGGACCCGTAACTGGAAACCCTTCTGTGATGCGCTGGTGGACGTATGCTGGAAGGAAGAGCGCCATGCTGATAAGGAATTTCAAAAAGCGACCGATTTTTAAAACAATGGCGACAATATTTTGCTTTTTCGGTGCATAAGACTTGATTTTGTCCGAAGTTGTCGTGTATGCTTCTAATCATGGATACGTACATCCAAATGAAACTGACTATCAACCCTGCCACTCGGCGGGGTTTTTGCTTTTCTGGGGGAGGCTATGAAAATCTGCGCATGCCACTTTCACCCGAAAGGCTTTTTCCTGACATGTGACCATCAAGCTGACTTTTGGGTGCTTTTAAGTCCGTTGGTAGGCTGGGGGCGTTTCTCAATGATCCGCCCCGACGAGGAGTTCACAAAGTCTGGAGGAATTTTTCAATTGACTGAATTACGGCCTGCGGATGCAGAACCGCCGGAGTCAGTAATTGAAGCGTCAAATGTTTTATGGCGTCTGCCGGAAGCTCACGAAGTTTTGAAATCAGTCCCTTCCGCTGCTCTTCAGGAATGTTTGCAACGCGGATTATGTCTTCCAGGGCAATGATCGTGCTGTCATGCAGCTTAACAGTTTGCACATTCAGAATAGCGCCTAGTCCGCCATCGTCGCGGATGAAATCAATACCACGGTGAGTGATGGCGGGCCTATTGACCAGGACGTAGCCTTCTGAGCTTGGTTTTAAACCACTCACTATCAACTGGTGCTGGTGGAGGTAAAGTAAATTTGCCATGAAACTATCAGTGTCAGGGTACAGATTGGTGATTTCATTGACCTGCTCGTTAGTTAGTTCGTTTGGGTATACAGCATAAAGAAGTTGCAGCGTTTCCCGTTGAATGCTTCTGTCGAATTTATCCATGTTTATCACCGAGTTTGATGTGGTTACTTCTGGCGATCTGACCATATCAGATGTGGTGATATGTCGCTACATAGCGGCAACTGAAGACCTGCAAATGATTGCAAATCAGCAGGCCACGCCCGGGAAGGGCGTGTTGAAATCAGATAATCAAGATGTTAAATTTCTGGCGTGGTGAATCCCCCTATGCGGAGGGGCATTGCCAGTCTGATATGTTTTTTTGCGCATTGCGAGTCGTCTGTGGACTGGCGGCGACTTACCGGGAGGCACCCGGCACCACACCTAATAAAAAATGATGATAGCTGTAAGGCCCACTTCGGTGGGCTTTTTCTTTGGGCAAAAAAAAGCCCGCATGGTTTCATGCAGGCAAGGCAGTTACATTTAGATTTTGTCCCGGTATATGTTTTTTTGTCCGGAAGTCGAAAGATACTGTCTCGAATACATTTTGTAAATAACGGATTCAAATCACAAGGCCATGCATTTGCATGGCTTTTTTATTATCAGGTCCCGCAGGAATCATCCTTGACGCTTTTTTGATAAATCCAGCCTGACGGGTCTGACCCTTTCTAACACAGCACCGATCGTTACTAACGGAGGTGCGAAATGCATTGATACACTGGATGACCTTGTTTGTAGCATAGCGGATAATGGACCTTTCAATTGTCTAGGGGTCGCTATGGGTGATTGGCTTTATGATTTGTTTTCAAAGGTAATACAACATTACAAAGAAATGACGGCTATAGGATTACTGATAGCCTTCGTGAAAATTTCCTTTCCAATATTAATGCGCTGGCTTAACAGGCGACTGGATCGAGCCGAGCATCGTAAAAGAGTCAAGCTATGGACAGATATTGGCTGTAGTGAGGAAGAGGCAGAAGACATAATCAGAAAGTTCGATGATGACGTCCGAAAGGAGCTGAAGAGAACCTCACTTCTATCTCGCATCAAGAATATCATTCGCAAAAAGACCCGGTAAGGGTCTTTTTTTATAACAAAATTCAACACCATCCGAATCATACGGAGGTGAGGCTATGACCAAAATGAGCACCATTTACAGCAGACTCTCATACGGCACCGGGACCGCATTAACGGGCTGCGGTGTTTCGGCAAAGGCATATGCCGACGTATCGAAAACAGAGGTATGGATTTTGGCCGACAAAGTGGCTGGTATGAGCCTGAGTGACTGGGCGATCGTTGTCGGTATTGCATGCACTGTTATTACCTGCGGTGTGAACTGGTATTACCGGCGTAAAGAACGGGAGGATCGGCTTAATGGTTATGTCAACAAAGCTGAGGAATAGTGTTATCGCGGCCGTTGGTGGTGGTGCTATTGCGTCAGCGCTGATCACCGGCCCGACCGGTAACGATGGTCTGGAGGGAGTGCGGTATAAGCCCTACAAAGATGTCGTAGGTGTGTTGACGGTATGCCACGGACACACGGGCAACGATATCATGCTCGGTAAAACCTACACCGAGGCAGAGTGCCGAGCGCTTCTCAATAAAGACCTCAACACAGTTGCACGCCAAATTAACCCCTACATCAAACAGCCAATCCCCGAAACGATGCGTGGGGCGCTGTACTCGTTCGCGTATAACGTCGGCGCTGGCAACTTCCAGACCTCAACGCTGCTGCGCAAAATCAACCAGGGCGACCAGAAAGGCGCATGCGACCAGCTGCGTCGCTGGACGTATGCCGGCGGTAAAGAGTGGAAGGGCTTGGTAACGCGTCGCGAGATTGAGCGCGAGGTGTGTTTGTGGGGTGAAAAACCACAGAAAGTTGATGATGGTTTCGGGCCATTAAATCCCGGCATACCGCCATCTGCACCGGGAGTGTTCTAATGAGCCGCTTAACAGCCATTATCAGCGCAGTGGTTATCCTGCTGCTTTGCTGTGTTTTCTCATGGCGCTCCGGCTGGAGCTCTCACGCTGTCCATATCAACGCTCAGGCAGCGAAGAAAAAAGAGAAAGCCGAAAAGGTTATCCAGCCAGTTGAGCAAAAGGCCGCTGCCGCTACAGAAGAGGGCAAGGTCATCTACCGAACCATAACCCGCGACGTGGTGAAATATGTCCAGTCTCCGAATCGTACTGTGTGCCGGTTTGACGATGATGCTGTGCAGTTGCGCCAGCGAGCTATCGACGCTGCCAACGCCATCCCCGGATTTGATGACGGCGCCGTGCAAAGCAAGTGACGCAGGGAAAGACAGCGACGAAGACCTGCAGTCAGACGTCGAAACCGCTCAATGCCTGCGCCAACTGCGGTTAGATAAATACCGTTGGCAGGCCTACTACCGTGCAGTGAGTCAGTAGCGGGGCTACATTGCCGTTCCTGCATGGCGAGGTCGGCGTGATAAAAAACCCCGAAGAGGATATCCAAAAGTAAACGGGGCGCTGAATGAACAGCTAATGACTAAACAATACATCGTGTATCTAAATATGTTTAATCATTTCGCAACCCGGACCATATTGCGGAGGAGTACACCTGTGTTTTGGCGTAGGACTGCTATCGGCGCTGGGGAAGTGCAACCGGGATAAGGCTGATATCAGGCAGGTTGACTCTAAGCGTCAATAGCAGGACTACATCCGCACGCAGTGTCTGAAATAGCAAAGTGAGTTAAAATCATCAGTGGCTAGGGTAGCTCCCGAAAAGCGGCATCGTCACCGCCTGCCACTGATAGCCTGACGAACAACTAAGACGAGGTTGTGCATGAGCAAGCCAAAACCAAAGAGCACTGTCCGCATCTCATTTACCGTGATTGATGAGAGTGGTGAAGAAACACTGAGTCGTGATTTCTTCGTACCATTTGAAAAAATCAAGAGCGCTCGATTCCCTGCTTTACCTGATGCAGCACAGGATGAGGCCAAAAAGTTTCATGAGGCTGCCGTGATGATGGGCTGCTTTGGTGAATAGCACTAAACAAGGTCGCTGAGGCGGCGTTTTTGGCATTACAGAGCCACTTCAAGAGGTGGCTCGATAATGTTGGAGGAAACCATGTCAACGCTTAAGGATTTATCCCGGCAGCTAAAGCAGTTGCAGAAGCAAATTCCTTTCGCCACCGCGCAAGCTATGACATCGGTAGTAAGGGATATCGCCGCAGCGCAAAAAGTGGCACTGGGGCGAAAACTGGAATCGCCGACGCCGTTCACGGTTAATGCTGTGGGCTCATCGGGGGCCAGAAAGAACAACCTTCGCGCGAAAGTTTATGTGCGTGATATTGCCGCCGGATATCTGGAGCCTTTCGAGTTTGGCGGCGAGCATAAGCTGAACAGCCAGGCGCTGCTCAACCCGAAGAACATCAAGCTGAACAAATATGGAAACATGCCGCGCAATAAGCTTTCGCAGATGAAAGCGAAGCCGAATGTGTTCGTCGGTGAGGTGAATGGCGTCAACGCTGTCTGGCAGCGCAGGAAGCCGAAGAAGTCGAAGAAGAAACGGGCAAAACGTTCAGCGAACGGTACGCGCAGGCCGAAGCCGAAACAGCGCTCTCCTAAGCTGCTGGTGAGGTTTGGTGATGCTCTTCCCGTGGCGCCAGTGCTCGGGTGCATGGACCGTTCACGAACGATGGCGGAGGCATTGATGCCCGGCGCGCTGAGCCGCGCCATCGCTGACGCGATCAGGACTGCGAGGTGACCCCACCCCAAGGGGTTTGGGTCCTTCCTGAGACTTTTGTAAGGCACGGGCATTGCGCGCCGCAGTGTTTTTGTAGCTACAACTTTTTATTTTGTGTCCCATGTCCCACCTCAAGGGATCGCCAGCCACGCTAGAGCCAGCACGGATTATTCCATTTATTCCAGTGGGACATTCGTGTGGGACATTGCAAAAATGTCCCAGGTAGATGTCCCACCCCAAAAATGCCCCAGGTGATGTCCCATGACCACGATGAACCAGAGTCAGTACGCGCAACATTCAGGCGTCGATCGCAAGACCATTGGCCGATGGATCAAGGCTGGTCGGTTTATCGTCATGGATGGCGACTTGATTGATGTTGAAGCGAGCGATGCCGCGCTGAAGAAAAACCGCGATGGAAAAGATCCGCGGGCATCAAACGCGAAGAAGAAAAAAACCGTAGCACCCCGGAATGATGGCGACGATGAAATTGATGAAACCGTTCGCCAGATAATGCTTACAGAAGGTGCTGACCTTTCCAGGGAAGAGGCCGCGCGGATCCGTGAAAATTACATGGCCCTGCAGGCAAAGCTCCAGTATGAAAAAGACAGCGGCCAGACAATTGAATTGGCCATCGCCGAAGAGGTCCTGTTTAACGCCTTTCGCCAACAGCGTGATGCCTGGATGAACTGGCCTTCCCGGGTGGCACCGCTTATGGCCGCTGATCTGGATGTGCCGGCGGACAGGATGACAGAGGTGCTGATCGAACATGTCCACAAACATATCTCAGTCCTCGGAGAGCCAGAATTTAACTCAGCTGAAGATTGAACGACTTCAACTGAGTGTCAGAAAAGGATGGACGCCACCGCCGCGTATCAGCGTTCCGCAATGGGCGGATGACTACCGGAAGCTGGCTAAGGAGGCCGGGAGTACGTCAGGGAACTGGGAGACCTCGACTGTAGAAATTGCCCGTGGTCCGATGCTGGCGGCGACTGAATCCGGCGTGCATGTCGTCACGGTGATGTGCTGCACGCAGCTGATGAAAACGGCATTGCTTGAAAACCTGTTCGGCTATTTCGCTCACCTCGACCCGTGCCCGATTTTGCTCCTGCAGCCGAAAGAAGAGGCGGCAGAGCAGTTTTCAAAAGAGCGTATCAGCCCGCTGGTGCGGGTGACGCCGGTACTGCGGAAAATCATCGGCGACTCAAAACAGAAGAGTTCGAAAGAAACCATCCTCTACAAAGCGTTTACCGGCGGATTTCTGGCGCTGGCCGGTGCCGGTAGCCCCGACAACCTGGCGCGCCGACCTATCCGCGTACTGCTGGCGGATGAGGTGGATAAATACCCGATTACCCGCGAGGGGGATCCGATCACCCTGGCGGAGGAACGAACCGCAACGTTTGGCCTGACCTGGCTTTCCGTCCGCGCCTGTTCTCCGACCGTTGAGGATGAAAGCCGGATTGCTGACAGCTATGCCGAATCTGATCAGCGCCGGGCCTCTGTTGTTTGTCCGCACTGTGGGCATCGGCAGTTTCTGGATTTTTTCAAACATGTTCAGTGGCCGAAAGAGGGTGATAAACACCTGACAATATCAGCCATGATCCACTGTGAATGCTGCGGTGCCGGCTGGTCTGAAGGTGAGCGCCTGCGCGCATTACAGACTATCCGCTGGCATCAGACCCGGCCGTTTGAGTGTTGCGGTTCTCGCCACTCCCCGTTGCTTGAGTACGATCAGGCCTGGCGGGCGAATGATGAAAATAGCGTGGCTGCTGTCTGGAAATGGTCCGAATCACCGCGGCATGCGGTCTACCGGGCGATTTGTCCGGATTGCGGAAAAGAGGCTGTCGATAACCACCATGCCGGCTATCAGGCTTCCAAACTGTTCAGCCCCTGGCAGAAAGATAAACCGTCGGATATCGCGGGAAAATATATCAAGGCGAAGGGGGATCCGGATAAAGAGCAAGCCTGGTGGAACACGCAAATGGGATTGCCACACAGACCCAACCACGGCAAACAGCTGCCGGTTGATATTCTGCTGGCGCGTCGTGAAGTCTTCCCGGCCATCGTTCCTGATGGCGTGGCTTTGTTAACTGCAGGCGTAGATACCCAGGATGATCGCTTCGAAATCACGATCACCGGTTGGGGGAGGGATGAGGAATCATGGTCGGTTTCCCACGATGTGATTTATGGCGATCTGGAAACGGATGAACCGTGGAAACGACTCGATGCATACCTGAAACAGATCTGGCGCCGGGGTGATGGTCGTGGACTGAACATCATGGCGACATGCATGGACTCCGGCGGCCACCACACGCAAAAGGTCTACGAATTTGCTAAGGAGCGTTTGGGACGTCGTGTCTGGGCGATCAAAGGTGAGTCTGCTCAAAGCGGCAGGCGTAACCCTGTCTGGCCGACAAAGCGCCCGACATCGAAAAGCAAAGCCAGTTTCCGGCCAATTATCATCGGTGTGAACTCTGCCAAGGATGTTGTGCGTGGTCGCCTCCACCTGGACCCTCCCGCACCGGGCGCAGCCGCAGCGGGTTATATGCATTTCCCTGATGATCGGGACCTGGGATATTTCAATCAGCTATTGGCCGAACGTCTGGTTTACAAAGTGACTGCAGGCCAGCGCTTCAGTGTCTGGGAACAGATACCGGGGCGGGCGAACGAAGCGCTCGACTGCCTGGTTTACAGCTACGCCGCACTGTGTGGACTCAAACATATGGGATTAAAGCTCAACGTTCGGGCCGCAAACCTTGAAGCCAACCCTGAAAAATTCCTGCCGGCACCTGCCGTACCAGAAGAAAAAATCAGCTACGAGTTACCCGGCGCGGTTATTGAAGAACCCGCGCCAGTTAAGCGTAAGCAAATTTCTAAACTCCTGCCGCAATAAGGAAAACCATGTTCAACCGGAATACCAGCCTGCTGGCTGGAATGAGTGATGATCAGGCGCGGGCAGCATTAGCTAAAGCCCAGGCTGCTTACGTTGACTTAGCCGCAGGGAGCCACGGTGTTTCATTTTCCTATACGCAGGGAGACGGAACACGCTCCGTGTCCTACCAGCAAACCACACTGTCCGAACTATTGGGGCTGATTCAGCTTCTACAGGCGTATCTGGGTATTGTCGTGAGGCCACGTAAGCCAGTGAGGTTTCGATTCTGATGAATAAAGTGCAAATACTTGGCCCGGATGGTACCCCGTATCGCGCACCGCGGCCCAGCATGCTGACGGGCGGCAGCCGGGTACCTTATGACGCCGCCGATTCGTTTAGTGATCAGCTGGCGAACTGGCAACCAGCGCTATGGTCGCCGGACAACGAAATCAACATTTATCGCGATCGCATTGTTTCGCGTGCCCGTGACCTGGTCCGTAATGACGGGTGGGCGAACGGCGCCGTAACCCGTCTTCTGGATAACGCCGTCGGCGCCAATTTCAGGCCCATCATGAAACCCGATTACCGGGTGCTGCGTATGGTCACCGGTAATAAATCCTTCGATTCAACATGGGCTGAAGAGTACGGCAAAGCGCTGGAGGCGCACTGGCGCACCTGGGCATATGACACCGGGCGGTACTGCGATGTTGAACGCAAGCTGACTGTGCCGCAGATGTTGCGCCTGGCCTTTCGCCACAAGCTGATTGACGGGGATGCGCTGATGGTCCTCCAGTACCGGCCTGACCGGTTGGGGCGGGGCAGGGGACGATATGCCACCACTGTTCAGGTCGTCGATCCTGACAGGCTCAGTAACCCACAGCAGAATTTCGACATGCCGAATATTCGCGGTGGCGTGGAGATTGATGAGGACGGCGCACCGATTGCTTATCACATCCGTGAGGCGCATATCGGCGACTGGTGGAGCGGTGCCAAAACTATGACATGGCGGCGTATACCCCGTGAAACCGCCTGGGGGCGTCCGCATGTCGTCCATGATTTCGACCATGAGCGGGGTGCTCAACACCGCGGCAATGGCATCCTGACGCCGGTCATTCAGCGTCTGAAAATGCTGGTGAAATATGACCAGAGCGAACTGGAGGCCGCCATTCTGAATGCCATTTTCGCAGCATATATAGAGTCACCTTATGATTCTGAAATGGTTCAGGCTGCGATGGGGGAAAGCTTCGATGACACCAGTCTGGGAGCCTATCAGGACGGCCGAGTGGAATTTCACAATGACCGCCGGCTGACCCTGCAAAATGGCGCCAGGATGCCGATTCTTTACCCAGGTGAAAAAATCACAACGGTTAATGCCGCCCGGCCGTACAGCAACTTTGAGGTGTTCGAATCGGCCGTGCTGCGTAACTTCTCGTCCGGTACCGGGCTTTCCCCGCAACAGGTCACTCAGGACTGGTCAGATGTTAACTACAGCTCCGCGCGATCTTCATTGCTTGAAGCCTGGAAAACACTGACCCGACGTCGTGATGATTTTTCAATGGGGACCGCGCAGCCTGTCCTGACTGCGTTTGCAGAAGAAGTTCATGATAACGAGGACCTGCCTCTGCCGTCGGGTGCGCCTGACTTTGTAGAGGCCCGCGCCGCCTATTCCCGCGCTCGCTGGATGGGGCCTGGCCGCGGCTGGGTAGATCCGGTTGCAGAGAAAAAAGGCGCCATTCTTGGTCTGGATGCGGGGCTTTCCACACTCGAAATTGAAGTGGGGGAAAACGTCGGCGAGGACTGGGAAGAGGTGCTTGACCAACGGCAACTGGAAATTGAGTCCTGCCTGAAACGCGGTCTCCCATTACCCAGTTGGGCGCAGGCGGACAAGTTCGCCAGCGAGACAATCAAAGATCCGGAGGAAAAGTGAATCTACCTCATCTGGCGCAACGTCTGTTTAATACGCCGCTGGCCCTTCATCCGAATAAAGCCGAGGTCATCATGGCCGCGGTTATGGACCGGTTTGGCATCAGCAGAATCGAATCCTCTCTGGCTATGGAAGACGATGACTGGTACGGCTACGACGACAAACGTGGTCGGGAGTCAAAACGCGACCCCGGATATGACAACGTGGCCGGGGTCGCCGTGATCCCCATCTGCGGTACGCTGGTTCAAAAACTGGGAAGTCTGCGACCCTATAGTGGCATGACCGGTTATGACGGCATCCGCCAGTCATTTCTGACCGCGCTGGCCGACCCGGAAGTTAACGGCATCTGCTTGGATATTGATTCGCCCGGCGGTGAAGTGGCCGGGTGCTTTGATCTCGTGGATGAAATCTACAACGCCCGGGGCACGAAACCCATCCATGCCATTCTGACCGAAAATGCGTATTCCGCAGCGTATGCGATTGCCAGCGCGGCTGACCGTATTTCCGTTCCCAGAACCGGCGGTGTGGGTTCAGTCGGCGTCATCACCATGCACCTGGACTGGACGCAGCGAATTAAAGACGACGGCCTGAAAGTGACGATCATTACCTTCGGAAGCCGTAAAGCCGAAGGTTCCCCTTTGCGGGAGCTCTCTGAAGAAGCCTTCAATGCCATCCAGCAGGACATTAACGCGATGGGGGAATTGTTTGTGAATACCGTCGCCAGAAATCGCGGGATCAGCGCGAAGGTGATTAAAAGTACTCAGGCTGCCTGTTTTATGGCTGCTGATGGTGTGGAGCTTGGACTGGCTGATGAGGTATGCCCTCCGGATGCTGCGTTCAGACATTTACTTGAAAAAACAGGAGCCTGAAATGGCAAAGAAACCGTTTAGTTTTGCCCACCTTATCGGATTTGGCGCGTCGGCTTCCGAAGAGGAAGACGATAAAAAGTCCAAAAAGGCGAAAGCCCGTCGTGCGGAAGAAGACGAGCGCGATGATGATGCGGAAGACGATGAGCGTGACGACGACGCTGAAGAAGACGAACGCGACGACGATGCGGAAGATGATGACGACGATCCGGACGCTTCCGAAGAGGATGATTCCGACGATGACGACGACCGCAAAGAAGGCAAGGCGGCCAAAAGTGCCCGCATTGCTGAGCGTAAACGTTGCGCCCGCATCTTCGGCAGTAAGTATGCCGCGGCCAATCCGTCACTGGCCGCTTCACTCGCATTCAACACAGGGATGAGCGCTGCCGCCGCTATCGACGTCCTGGCATCTACCGCGCCAGCCACTCAACCCCAGGCGACGCGCAAGCGCTCTCTCGATCAGCGCATGCAGGAAAGCGAGAATGTCCGGCTTGGGCTGGATGGGGATAAACCATCTGGCGGTAAAGCGACGCTGGTGAACAAAATGACCAGTCTCTACAACTCCACCAAAGGAGAGAAATAATGGATCAGTATGGTCAGAATCAGTTTGCTCCGGGTATGAAAAGTGCCTTATTTATGCCGGACCAGCTCATCGCCGGTACGCTTCAGGTAGTTACTGATACCGGCATTATCACCGGTGGGACCTATAAGCGTGGAACCGTACTGGGGATGGTGACCGCCAGCGGCAAATACACTACTTGTGTGAAAACGGCTGAAGATGGCAGTGAAACGCCTGTGGCAATTCTTGTTGATAATGTCGATGCCTCGTCAGCCGATCAGAATGGCGGACTCTATCTGATGGGCGAGTTCAACCAGAACCATATCATTATTGATGCATCATGGACTCTGGCGGCAATGAAAACGGCGCTGCGCCCGCTGGCTATTTTCCTGAAAGATAGCACTCAGGCCCCTGTAGCCGCTTCCTGATTTAACCCTCTTACCTCTGACCCAATGCTTTAACCGGCAGGGGCTGACTCATTCCAATTTTTGCCAGCGTGCAGCTGGCATTATCAAGAGACTGAATATGGAAAATATTTATGATACCAGCGTGCTGGTACAGGTCGTTCCTAACCTGAAAACCAGTCAGAACTGGCTGCTCGATCGCTTCTTCCCGAATGTCGTGACCTACGAGACTGAAGAAGTGGCGATTGATGTTGATATCGGCCTGCGTCGTATGGCGCCGTTTGTCTCTCCGCTGGTGGAGGGTAAACTGGTCGAGTCCCGTAAATACCAGACCAATACGTTCAAACCTGCTTACATCAAAGACAAGCGCGCCCCTGATCTGCGTAAACCCATTCGTCGCCAGATCGGCGAGCGAATTGGTGGTGAATACACCGCCGCCGAACGTGAAATGCTGAATCTGCAGTTTGAAATGACTGACCAAATCGACATGATCAACCGTCGTCTGGAGTGGATGGCCGCCAGCGCGCTGGTGTCCGGAACCGTCACGGTTACCGGGGAAGGCTATGAAACCAAAGTGGTGGATTTCGGTCGTGCTTCCGACCTGACTATCACCCTGAGCGGTTCGGATAAATGGCCGCTGACCGTTGCCGCTGGCGCGACCAATACCCAACCTTCTGATGATATCGAAGTCTGGCAGACCACTTTCCTGAAAGAGTCCGGTTCTGTCGCCACCGACCTGGTCTTCACGAATAAGTCATGGTGTGCATTCCGACTCGATACCACCATCAAGGATAACGCCATCACATTTCCGGCGCTGAGCCCGTTTGGTAACCAGATTAATGCGGGCCCGCAGGTCATGAAGGGAGCTATCTACAAAGGCCGCTGGGGTAACTTTGACCTCTGGTTGTATAACGACTGGTTTATTGACCCGCTGGATAACGTCGAGAAACCGATGATCCCTGATGGCGCTGTCATCATGAGCGGCGCGGACCTGATGGGCACCCGCGCCTTTGGCGTGATTCTGGACCCGGCGTTCAACTATGGTCCGCTGGCTTATGCGCCCAAGTCCTGGGTTAAAGAAGATCCGGCACAACGTCTTATCCTGATGCAATCCTCCCCGCTGGTTATTCCGAGCAGGGTCAACGCATCCCTCTGCGCAACGGTGGTCTGATATGGCTAAAACAACCAAAACCGGGTCGGTGGATGACCTGAATGCGGAAAGTACCGCCGAAGAAGGTCTGAACGTTGACGATCTGAATGCGGGCGGCATCGTTCAGGATAACCAACAGCATGACGAAACAGACGACGATTCAGCAGATGATGCGGATGGCGCTGAAGATGAAACCGCAGCCCCTGAATACGTCGTTCTGAAGGGAAACTGCATTCGTCATGACGGCGAGATTTACCGCGAAAATCTGCGTATTCCGGTCTCCGGTAAGGACGCCGAACGTCTGCTGGCTGCAGGTGTGATCGCCGATGTTCAGGTTCTTCGGCAGCGTGCGTTATCTGCTGCGCGTGGCGTGAAAATTACTACGGAGTAAACGCGATGGGAGTGGACTGGGATTTACACCTGTTGAGTCCGCTACATGGCGTCTTCGGCGATGAACACGAGTACCGTCCCAAAGACGGTACTGCTCCTTTCACGATTAACGGCATTTTTGACCGTGGGTATGCCCAGGCTGCTGAAAACCTCGACGGGGATTCAGTGATCAACACCTCCAGCCCGATGCTCGGCGTGCGTGATGCCGAGTTCCGCAAACTGGGGAAACCTCAGCCTGAAGTCTCGGACCGCGTGTTTATTAAGACCGTCGGCGGCCACGTCATTAATCAGTTATTCGTGGTGTCCAATGTCGAGCCTGACAGTCATGGCGGATCCCGCCTTGTCCTCAATGTGGTGAAAACACGATGAATGCATCAGCTATTCGCAAAATGGTGGTGACAGCGTTGTCCGGTCACACCGATGCCGGCGACCGCGTTTATTCGCCGCGGGACTGGCCAACCTCGGCAGCGCTCTATCCGGCGCTGCTGGTTCAGACCCCGTTTGATCATAAAAAGGCGCAGGGGCGGAATACGCCGGCATTTACTACGGTGACCACCGTTCGCATCACTGGCCGCGTCCAGGAATATGACGGGGAAACCGATGATGATGGGGCGCTACGAGCCGAGGAATCGCTGGAGGACCTGCGCGAGCAGGTAGAAAGGGCGGTCATCAACAGCTACGAGCTCACCCGTAAAATCCAGAAGTACGCGGAAATCCGTTCAACGATTGACGTTGACGGTGATGGTGAAGCGCATCTGGGTCAGCTGCTGTTTGAGATCGACATCGAACATTATCAGGGGCCGGAAGATTTTTATCCCATCGACCCGCCACCGCTGGAGGGGATCGATATCACCGTCGAAATGCCGGATGGCACACCGCGCCCGGGCATCAGTATTAACCTGCAGGAGTAATCCATGTTTGTAAAACCAAAAGACGGGCTTAGCGTTCGCTGCCCCGTCCGGGGAGAGCCTTTGCCCCAAGAGGGCGGGGAAGTTCCGGATAATACGTTCTGGCGCCGTCGGTTGAAGGATGGCGATGTCAGCCTGGTGCTGGAAAAAGGTGTGAAGAACACCGCTAAAAAAGAGGACGCTTAAATGACCGTTCCGTTTTCTCGCGTACCCGGTAACCTCCGGACGCCGTTGTTTTACGTCGAGTTCGACAACTCTATGGCCAATACTGCGACGGCGACGCAACGAACCTTGCTGATTGGCCAGATGCTGGCTGCTGGTTCGACGCAGGTCAATATCCCCGTCAAAGTCTCCTCGCCGAATGGCGTGGGAGAGCTGACCGGTAAGGGGTCACAACTGCATGGCATGATGACTGCCTATCAGAAGAATGACACGGCCGCTGAAATCTGGATCCTGCCGCTGGCGGACGACTCCGGGTCAATGGTGGCCGCGAAGGGGAGTATCAAGGTTGCGTCACAGGCGTCTGAGACGGGCGTAATCTCTCTCTACCTCGCCGGGAACCGCGTGCAGCTCACCGTGCTGGCAACCGATACGCCGGCGCAAATCGCTACGGCACTGGTCGCCGCCATCGCCAAAAAAACTGACCTCCCGGTTACAGCAGCTGTTAAATCAGACGCGACCGATACGGTCGAGCTGACGGCTAAAAATGCGGGGCTTCTGGGTAACGGGATTGATATTCGTCTCAACTATCTGGGAACGCAGGGCGGGGAATCGACGCCTGCAGGTCTCACCCTGACCATTACCTCGATGGCAGGCGGCGCCGGCGCGCCGGATTTTGTGGATGCACTCGGCAATCTGCAGGATAAAACGTTCGATTTCATCATCAACCCGTACGACGATACGGCCTCTCTTGATGCCATGAAGGCGTTTCTGAACGATGCTTCCGGCCGCTGGGCGTGGGATAAACAGCTGTACGGGCATGCTTTCGGCACGACGTCGGGAACTTATGCTGAACTGGGCACAAAAGGCGAGGCCAGAAATAACCAGCATGAAACGCTGCTGGGCGTGTATCGCTCTCCGACGCCTCGTTATATCTGGTCTGCCGCGCTGACCGGCGCCATTGCCCCGAGCCTGCGTAATGATCCGGGCCGCCCGCTGCAGAGCCTGCCGGTTTATGGCGTGCTGGCGCCAGATCTGCAGGACCGCTTTGAACTAACCGAGCGTAACAACCTGCTGTACAGCGGCATTTCAACGTATACCGTCGCCGACGACGGAACGGTCAACGTGGAAAACATCATCACCACCTACCAGAAAAACAGTTACGGTGATGAAGACGACAGCTATCTGCAGGTGGAAACGTTGTTCAGCCTGATGTTTGTGACCCGCTATCTCCGCACAGCGGTGACCAGCAAGTTCGGGCGCATGAAACTGGCCGCCGACGGCACCCGCTTTGCACCCGGTCAGCCCATTGTCACGCCCAACATCATCAAAGCTGACCAGATCGCCGAATACCAGACGCTGGTGTTTAACGGTTACGCCCAGGATGCTGACGCGTTCGCGAAAAATATTATCGTTGAACAAAATGCGTCCAATCCGAACCGCGTTGACGTGCTGTGGCCGGGAACGCTCATCAATCAGCTGCGTATTTTTGCGCTGCTTAACCAGTTCCGCCTGCAGGCTGAATCAACAGGAGCATAAGTCATGACTGATACTTCTAACCGCATTGCCGGTACTGCCTATGTCACCGTTAATGGTGTGTCGGTCATGGTTGAAGGCTCGTTCAAATACCAGCCCTCAACGGTAAACCGTACCACGCTGACCGGAATGGATGGCGTACACGGTTATAAAGAAAAGCCTGTTGCGCCGTACATTTCTGCCCGCCTGCGCGATAGTAGCGGCACAAATGTGCAGGGCTTTAACAAACAGACCAATGTCAACGTCATCGCGGAACTGGCGAATGGCAAAACAATCATTGGTCGAGGGCTCTGGACGGTAAACGTCCAGGAAGTTGAAAGCGAAGATGCAGTGTTCGATGTTCGCTGGGAAGGGTTTGAGGTCACGGAGAACTAAGATGGCTGAATTAGAACGTACGAAAATCATTGTTCTTACAACGCCTCTTGAAGATGTGGCACAGAAAACGCGCTATGAGCAACTTGAGCTTAAAGCGCCGACACTGAGCCAGGCTGAGCAGTTTTACGAAAAACAGTCTTCTTCAACCTCTCTTGCGGCAATGCGCTTACTGATTTCTCTGGTATCTGACACCCGCGAAAGCGTGCTGCATCCGATGGACTTTATCGACTTCCGCAAGTGCGAGGTTTATCTGCTCAGTTTTTTGACCTGGCAGCCCTGACAGCATGGCAGGAACTTGCTGCTGAAGTGACATTTTATTTCCGCTGGACTGAGGACAGGGCGTGGGGTATGACCTACTCCCGTCTGAAGTGGTGGGTATCACAGGCCTCAAGGATTAACAAAATCAGGAAATCTTCACACGATGAGTAACTCTTTTGATTTTGAACTGGTAGCCGGTGATCATGTCAGCGAAGCAATAGCACAGATCGACGAGGCTGTTCGCAACCTTGAACCCCAACTGGAGAAGACCCGGCAGGGCTTGCAGTTAGGCGGGCAGGAGACGATTGATGGGCTGAACGGATATAATTCCAGGCTGGATATTATGGCCCGGACTGCACGCGATAACGTTCAGTTTATTGGCGACATGATCCCCCCCATGAAAATAGTGGGAGAACTGGCAGGCAAGTTGGCTGGGCTGGGGCTGGCTGGTGGAGTTATCGGTACTATCGGTGGCGCAGCATATGCGACAGGTAAGCTTGCAGAAAGCTACCGGGAAGCAGCCAGAGGCGCTTATGACCTGAACACGCATGCGCAAAATACTGCTATGAGTGTTCAGGACTTTTCCCGGCTTTCCGGGGCTCTGCAGCTTGTAGGGGCTGACAGTGAAAGTGCTGCATCTTCTATCGAGGGAATTTTCAAGTCTCTCAACGAAGCAAATAGCGGTAAAAATGCTGGTGTCATGGCTGCAATGGCACAGATTGGCGCCCAAATTGAAAGAAATAATGATGGTTCTGTCAACACGCTAAGGACGCTTGAGTCCATTGCAAGGATTTTCCCAAAACTTCGACCCGATCAACAAAAGTCATTTGCCGATGCGATGGGTTTAACACCTGAGATGCTGACGCTGATGCGTGAAGGGGCAAAATACGCCGGGCTTCTGGCAAAAGCGGATAAGGTAGGATTGACGGTGGATCCTGCCCTGAACCAGCAACTGACAAACTTTGATGTTGCGGTCAAGGAAGCAAGCGCCTCATGGGATGGATTTAAATCAAAGCTTGAACGTAAGGTTTATGCCTACGTTGATACCAATGGCCTGACGGATATGGTCAGCGGCTTTACTGATATGCTGGCGAATAACTTCGACAACATCTCTATGAGCCGATTTGCTGGGCAAAACAAAGGTGATGACTCTGAACTAATGCGTAGGGCGCTGGCGGACCCTGAATTCCAGAAGAGCCTCAACGGAAATGAAAAAAACCAGCTTACTGCTGGCGTAATGACTGATGAGTCCAGGAAGAAATATCGGCAGTATTTTTATAATCAGGATCGCTCGCAGCAATTACGTGACGATGTAAATGCCATTATTAGGCCAGAAACCTCACGTGGCCCCATTGTTTACAGCCCGAATGGTAAAAATACCCTTGGGTTTAGAAATCACAACCCTGGAAATTTGAGGGATGCCTCAAATACAACAGGAAGAAATCAGGGTTTTTCTACGTTTTCCAGCGATGACGATGGTTTAGCTGCGATGGCTCGCCAACTAATGCTTTATGGTGATCGGGGTAATAATACTCCGGGTGGCATTCTTCATACGTATGCCCCGCGAACTGAAAATAAAACTCAGCAATATATTAACGATGTTTCCGCCAGGACTGGCTATGACTCTCGTCAACGCCTTGATCTGCATAACCCTGAAGTACTTAAAAATCTGATGGCAGCAATGATTCAGCATGAACAGGGATCGCAACCGTACACGGAAGAGCAACTGAAAAATGCGATACAGTCAGCCATTATGGATGACAGGTGGTCAGGCTTGCGAAGCCGCGATAATCTTACACAACAGCGAAGAGACATCATCTCTGGCGCTGGAGGTAATGGAAGACCGCCCTCCATACTGTCTCCAACTGATGGAGGCGGTGATACTAACATCATGGCCGATAATATTACTCGCTCTCTGACGGATGCTTTTTCTGAGCATCCATTAAAGCTGGAAATAACCATGATTAATGATAAGGGGGAGAGAAAAACCTATAACGTGGAAAATAATGGAAAAATTACCACTCCCATGAATTATTAACATATAACCGCCATTAACGGCGGTTTTTTATTTCCGGAGGATTGATGGCAATCATTCAGGATGCGATCACATCCCTGATGGGGGGAGATACGGTTGAAGACTGGCAAAGTCAGCTTCGACCATGCTCCTTCCGTGGCGTCCCCTTTGCCATCATCAGTGAAGAGGGGAGTCACGGACGCCGGCAGGCTGTACATGAATATCCTTATCGGGACACGGCATGGATAGAGGATATGGGGCGCGGAACCCGCCGTTTTGTTCTCAAGGGATTTCTGGTTCAGGATAGCCTAATTTATGGCGGTGGTGATGTTATTTCCCAGCGTCTGGCGCTAATTGCCGCATGCGAAACCAAAGGCAGCGGGACGCTAATTCACCCCACGCTGGGTGAGATGACTGTTTCAGTTCCTGAAAATGGGCTGACGCTCTCCGGCGATATGAAGAGTGGGCGTGTATTTGAATTCACGCTGATGGCGATCGAGTCCGGGTTAAAGGTTTTTGCTGTGACTGGCAGTAGTGCGGCAGGTAAAACCGTTCGCACGAATTATTTGAAACTGGTCAGCACAACAGTCTTCAGCACTATCGCGCGTATTAAGGGTGAAATTCGCGGTGTGACACAGGCAATAAAAACCATAAAGAGCACCATCGGCTTCTGGACGAATATGGTTGAAAGCACCACCAATGAGGTAACGAATATCAGTAGCGTGCTGAAATCCACGTTCGGCAATCAGCGATACGGTCGTTACAGCAAGGGAACGGTAGGTGGCTCGTCATCCGGGGCGACCGGCAGTGTGGATACGGCTGATACTGACGATTTTCAGTCGTTATCGGATCAGGTTGCTGCGCAATCCATTATGGACAGGCAGAGGATTACTGACACCGCTACCGGACTGAACAACTCCACCACCGTTGATGATTTTGTCCAGCGAACCGCTGATGTTATCAATGCCATTCTCAACTGTGCGGGCGGCATTAACGAGCGGATTTCGGCACTAGAAAAGCTGGCCAATGCAACCAGTACAGAGTATCAGAAGTCGAATGCCAGCGCAGAGATTGCTGAAACGGTCAATACCCTCATTATCGTTTTGTGCAGCGTAGCTATGGCAGCCGCGGCATCAGAATCCAACCCGACGAGCCGCGACGAAGCCGAACAGATCACCCGGCGCGTGGCCAACCAGCTCGATGCCGCCTTGCTGGTGGCGGGTGACCGGGGAGATGATGATCTTTACAGCGGGCTGCTGCAGGTCAGAACGTCATTTCTCGACACCATGAACACCCTTTCTGCGGGCCTGAGTGAGCTGATGCAGTTTAATTCGGCACAGCCTCTGCCTGCACTGACGCTGGCAAACCGGTTATATCAGAACGCCGGAAGGGCTGATGAGCTTATTCAGGAGTCGAATGTTCCTCACCCGGCATTTATGCCGACCTCAATGAAGGTATTACGACAATGAGCGACGATCAGGATGTGGTTCGGTTAACGGTCGGCAATAAAACTATTGAGGGCTGGGATGCGGTTCGTGTTACCAGAAGCATAGAGCGATTCCCATCCGATTTTAGTCTTGGGTTAATGGACTATTACCCAGGTACTAATGATAAGCAGCTGGTGCAGGAGGGGCAGTCCTGCGAAGTGCGTATCGGTAATGATCTGGTCCTGACGGGCTACGTTGACAACTGGGAGCCGTCAATTACACGGTCCAGACATGAAGTGCAAGCTAACGGGCGTAGCAAGTGCCAGGACCTGGTGGACTGCTCTGCAGAGTGGCCAAACAATGTCATCAACCAAAGTGATGCGCTGAGTATCGCTTCCCGTCTGGCTTCATGGTATGGCATCAGCGTTTCCTGCGATGTTAGTGATCTGGTTAATGTACCTCAGTTCACAATTAACTGGGGGGAGTCTCCGCAGGAAATAATTGAGCGAGTAACTCGCTGGTCTGCGCTGCTTTATTATGACCTTCCGGACGGTAACCTGCTTCTCACGCGAGTGGGAACCCGTCGAGCTGCCAGTGGTGTCGCAGAAGGGGAAAACATAGAGCAGGCGTACTACCGCGCTGATATGTCGGAAAGGTTTTCTGACTATGTTGGCATCTCGATGAGCGTTTCACCAATAGCTGGGTTTTCACCTGATACTGCTTATGACTCAGTAACTCTGGCTACCGCGCGTGATCCGGAAGCGGCAAAGATGCGCTATCGAAAGCGTATCGTTATCGTTGAAAGCACCCTGATGGCATCTCAGCAGGCACAGCGCGCGATTGACTGGGAGATGAACAGGCGTTATGGCCGCTCAAAGCAACTGAGCGTCACGATAGATAGCTGGCGGGATAAAGCCGGGAAGCTATGGGAGCCAAATACGCTGATTCCTGTAAATATTCCCACGCTAAAGCTGCCTAATACCGAGTTGCTGATTGCCGACGTAACGTTTATGCGCGACAGCGATGGCACCCATGCCAGGCTAACGCTAATGCCTCCAGAAGCGTTTGCCGTTCAGCCTTACGCTTTCTACCAACAACTTGCAGGATTCAACCAATGAGCAAGTTTAGCCATTTTGCTAACCGTATCGCCAGCATGCTGGGTGTGGGTCGAATTACTGCGATGAAAGATGATGGCGGAACGCAGTCAGTGCAGTATCAGACACCTCTGGAAGTTGCCAGCGCCCACAGGCTCGCAGAGTTTGGCTTTTCATCCGGTCTTCCTGCCGGTACTGATGTTGTACTCGCATTCCTGGGTGGCGATCGCTCTAATCCAGTGGTTATTGCAACCAACCATCAGGGATACCGGCATTCAGGACTAAAGTCAGGTGAGTCGGTGATGTATAACCAGTGGGGCCTGAATATCCTGCTGACGGAAGATGGAGTCTTCATTGATGCTAAGGGTAAAAACGTAGAGGTCAATAATGCCACTACCGTCACTATCAATGCTTCTGATTCCATCCTTGCCAACACGCCGATGTTCAAGTGCACCGGCGACATTGTAGACAACTGCAATTCAAACACCAAAACCGTAAAACAACTGCGTGACGCCTACAACATTCACGATCATGACGTGAAAGAGGTTCAGTCAGGTGAAAGCACTGTCACCAGTGAAAAAACCACAGAGAAGGTATCTGATGAGTGATATTTCATCCTTCTGGAATATTGATGAGATGCAGGCCGACTGGCAGGAAAATTTCGGCATTCTCACCTCTGACAATGATATGCATACCGCCGTGTTGATCAGCCTTTTTACCGATGGCCTTGCGCGCGCAGATGACCCATATGAAGGGACGGATCGCCGGGGATGGTGGGGCGATCTGGGAAATGAGAAAACAATCGGTTCACGTCTGTGGTTATTGCGGAGAGAAAAACTGACCCGCGACGTAGCTATGCGAGCAGAGCAATATGCTGAAGAAGCGCTGGCATGGATAAAAAGTGATGGAATCGCCAGGGAAATACAGGCGACCTCAGAAATCGTTTTTCCGAACAGGCTGAATCTTATCATCCGTTATCTTCCCCCGGACGGCGACTGGCAAGAATTCAAATTCTTCTGGTTATGGGAGCAACTGAACAATGCCATTTAAAAGAAAAACGCTTAGTGAGCTGAGAACAGAAAATCAACAGTTCATGCAGGCGGAGCTGGAGAAGGTCGGCTCTCTGCTCCGGTTCGGAAATTTGAAGGTGCTGGCGGATATGGATGCTGGCATGGCGCACTTGCATTATGCCTATCTGGATTATATTGCCCGACAATGCACCCCTTTTACATCGACAGATGAATGGCTTGCTGGATGGATGGCGCTTAAACAGGCCTACCGTAAAGCAGCTACCGCAGCTCGATCACCTGAAGCACAAATCAAAGGTACATCAGGGAGGACGTTAGATGCGGGTGCAGTAATTAATCGCGCGGATGGTTATCAGTACACTACTGATGCTGGTGTAACGATTGGCAGCTCTGGCACAGCAACAGTTGCTGTTACCGCCGTATTACCTGACATCACCGAGGATGTCACTGGAGGTGGCAGCCTGGGAAATGCTGATGCCGGTACTATCCTGACCCTTGATGCGAATGTGTCTGGCATTGAAAGCACGGTCACGCTCATTCAGCCAGCCACCGGCGGTGCTGATATTGAGGATGAAGAGGATTTTCGCCAGCGCGGACTTTTGTTGTTTCAAAATCCTCCGCAGGGTGGCAGCGATACTGATTATCGTACATGGGCTCTGGCCGTATCGGGCGTTACACGAGCATGGGTTCGCCGTAGAGGAATGGGCCCAGGAACCGTTGTGATTTACATCATGTGTGATGGCAACGACAAGACAAACCATGGGTTCCCGGTTGGTACGGATGGTATATCGCAGCTGGAAGAATGGGGCGGAGTGAAGGCTTCAGGCGATCAGGGAAGGGTAGCCGATTATATGTACCCACTTACCCCTGTCACCTCCCTGAATTACATCTGTTCGCCTACTGAGCGGGTTATTGATTTTGAAATAAGTGGTATCTCTGATGCGATTAGCACTACAACTGCTGCTATAGCTGACGCTATTGACAGCGTTTTGTTTGAATCTGCTGATCCTCTCGGAACAGGAAAAATCTATCTTTCAGACCTTAACCGTGCGATAGGGGATGTTTCTGGGACAGCTGGTTTTATTCTGGTTTCCCCATCTGCAAATATTGAGCCGGGAATAGGTGAGATGGCCGTTCGTGGAGAGGTGAACTATACATGAGCCTCTTCTCAACTGACGACTACCTTAAAGCGCTACAGGCTTTAATCCCCTCAGGAAGAGCCTGGACAAGAGATAAAAATGCAGTGCAGACGGCAGTGCTTCGAGCGCTGGCCAGGAGTTTTCAACGTAGTGATAATGATGCTCAGTCTCTTCTTAGTGGCGCTTTCCCTAAGACAGCCACCATCATGCTCACTGACTGGGAAAATACGCTTGGATTGCCTGATGATTGCTCCATTGGCGAGGTCGACACAATCGCCAAGCGACAAAACGCAATCGTCTCAAAATTAATCAGTACCGGTGGTCAGTCAAAAAGCTATTTCATCAGCATTGCAGCCGCGATGGGCTACACCATCGCCATTAAAGAATACAGACAGGCGCGCGCTGGATTATCTGTTTGCGGTGACGGTCTTAATGGCGATGACTGGCCATTCGTCTGGTTGGTAGAGGCCGAGGATACCACGATATCTTATGCACGGGTGGGCCTCAGTTATTGCGGGGATCCACTTCGCTCATGGGGGAATCGTCAGCTTGAGTGCCGTATAAATGCACTGGCGCCATCTTATACGCTGGTTAAGTTTGGTTATATTCTTTTCGGTTTTAATGATGAAGGCGTTTATGAAGTAACCCCTGAGTTTGCAACGATATTTGATATGGCATCGGGGAATATCTCTTTAAATTAAATCCTGAAGGTAAATATGAGAAAAGTTGGAAGTACAACAGATACCGCTGATGCTAATGGCGAATATACTAACGGTAATGTTGCTAATGGGGTATCGCCGACAATTATTAATGCCGAAATGCTTAACACATTTCAAAGGGAAATGGTTAACGTAGTCGAAGGGTTGGGATATGCACTAAACCCCGACGACGACTCGCAAATATTAAAGGCAATTGAAGATGTTACTACTGGCCGCCTAATTGATATAAAAGTTTTTTATGATAGTGGTACTTATACAAAATCAGAGGGAACAAAAAGTTTAGTAGTTGAAATGATTGCTGGCGGGGGAGGGTCTAAGTCTATCACTGCAGATAGCTCATCTACTGGTGGGTCTCAGCCGGGATGTAGCGGGCAGTATAATAAATCGCGGTTTGATGCTAAAGATGTTCCATCATCAGTAAGCGTCACTATAGGATCTGGTGGTGCTCCTGGCAATGACGGGGCGAAGTCATCATTTGGTAGCCTTGTTTCTGTAGCTGGTGGTAGCGCTGGAGCGAATGGAATGGCATCAGCTGGTGCGTTCATTTCTGGGAATGCCTACAGGTATACTGGATTAGTAAACACGTCAGAAGGTGTGGTGCTTGCCTCAAGTGGCGGGGAGGCGCAAACGCCACAAGTGATGCAGGTTTCAGCGGGAACAGCTACCGGTTTTATAGCTTACCTATCACAATTTCCTGGCGGTCAGTTCGGGAGAGGCGCAGACGGTCGATATGCTGGAGCTGGCACGACTGTTAACGGATTGGCTGGGAATAAAGGAATTTGTATTGTCTACGAGTTTAGTTAATTAAATTCTACCTTCATTTAAGAGTTAGCGATTAATCATCTTCATTTATTAAATATCATTCAGTGTGAATGATATTGTAATTATTATGTCATCAGCAAACAAATAACTGCTGGGTTGTTATTAACTACACGGAGCTTAGCTCCTGCCTGGAATTTATATGCCTCAAAGATATAACACAGGAAATTTACGTCCGTCTAACAGCATGAAAGATATTAACGATAATGCGTTAGCCTTTGATGACTATATGAATACTGAAAGCGATATATACATTGATCGCTTTGGGAATGCGAAAGACTCACTTTCTGGGACTGCAATAAAAATAACAGCAGCCGCAGGTGTTGCTGTAGAGGCCACACGACAGAACCTGATCCCCCTGAGCAAGCAATACATGACGATTGCCGACGCACAGGCAGATATTGCGAATATCCCGGAGGGGAGCACCACTTATGTGCGCAGCTCCGATGACGCGTATCTGGCTATTGAGTATATGAATGTCGCCGGTACGTTGGTTACCACAGGGAGAAAAATGCTCTCTGCGCTACCAACTGGCTATCAGGCTGCGACCGCAGTCAGCAGCAGCGCGGCAAACACTATCGCTATCACTATCCCTGGCTTGTTGGTGGATAGCAGTCTGATTTATTTTCTGTCACCGATCCTGAATACCGGCGCGGTCAATGTGACCGTTACTGACGCGAAAGGGAATACAGTTACTCGTGCCATCCAGAAGCAAAATTTTGCGGCACTCGCGGGTAATGAGCTGCTGCTGAATCAGCCGGTGCTGATGGAGTTTCGCACAGGCACGGCAAACAATTTCGTCCTGGTCGCATCCGGTCCGGTAGCGGCAGAGCTGAATTCACGCCTGCTGAGCGTCGAGCTGAACTCTGTTGCGATTGTTTCGGCAGTGGCAATGACGGCGGACGCGTATACAGGGACTACCGCCAACACCACATCATCACAGCTTCTGGTCACCGGGCGCGCATTTGTATTCACGCCCAGCGCGACCAACACCACGAGAACGCCGACGCTGTCACTGAACGGGTGGACGGCACGCACGATTAAACAGGCGAATGGCACCGCTCTTGCTGTGGGAGACCTGGCGGCAGGTTACCCATGTCTACTTATGTACAATGCCGCTTCTTCTGATTTTCGCATGATGACTTACCCGGCGGACAGGGCACGTATTCTCAACGCCTATACCAAAGGGATTGTGACGAGCGACACCAGTAGCCCGAACGCTATTTCCCTGACTATCCCCGGCCTGCTGGGTGACGGTACTCAGATTACGTTTGAACCTGTGGTGGCGAACACTGGCGCAACGACGCTGGTTATTACTGATCTGTACGGGAACTCTGTGACGCGTACCCTGCTGAAAGGGGCAAACACCGCGCTGACGGGAGGGGAACTTCAGGTAGCTAAACCCGTAACAGTTCAGTATCGCGGGTCTCCCGTTAACAACTTTAAGCTTCTGTATTCAGGCGATCCAACAACTGACATTATCAACCTGGGGAAAAGCGTAACCGCCCTGCAGGGAGCTGTAAGTGACCCTCTGGCATCATTAAAGGCAAAGCTGGTAACGTCTCCGTTCGGGAATATTTCGTTTTCAAACGGGGTCAAAACAGTCACCCCAAATCAGATTATCTGCACATCGATAGGTTCATCGATAGGCGTGGGTGCTGGTTCTAGTGATGGCTCGGTCTATGCGCCGAATGCGCAGTTCGTTGATCAACTGAAAAAACAACTAAAGTTTTTTGGTAATCTGGAAATTATCAATGATAACCAGTGTGTTCCGACTACGGCTATTTCACAGTTCTCAGCGCAGCTTGATGCTTCACCCTATGCGACCAGTGATTTTGTTTTAATTATTCCAGGAATGAATGACGCGCCAGTGGCTAATTTCAATGCGGGTGAAACATATACCGGTGCAGCCAATACGCTTGATGCAATCATTGATAAATGCCTGGCCCGAGGGGCTATTCCAATAGTCTGCACGTCGCCACATAATGATGTGACTAAAATAACGTACGCATTACCAACCGGCGTGGCATCGTCATATCCAATAAGGACATTTAATGTCACAACAAGTTTTGTATTTGATCCAGTAGCGAATACTATTACGCAGAATGCGTTTGCCAACGCGCAGTATGGCGGAAATATATTAAAGGCAGGATATTCATTAAAGGTAGGCTCCGGCCCTAACGTCGGAACATATACAATAGCCTCCATATCATCAGACAGAACCGTAGTGACTGTCAACGAACCCATTCCAGAAGCCAGTAGTGCGTCCGTTAATATTATGCAAGTCAACATGGATATGGAGCTTGTTCTTTTCCCGCCACCATCACAATCTGTTGTATCGCGAGACTGGACGGGGAGCGGAGTTGAGGTTTCTGGGGACGTGCGTTTCTGGATGGCAAACAACTCTTATCGCTCAAGTGCCAGAAACAAAAATGTGTACATCGCAGAGGGTGAAATATCGTTTATGCGTGCTGTTGAAACAGTGGGATGGTCAGGGGTTTACATTCTTGCTAACTACAACCATTTTAATGATTATGGTTATACCGCGATGGGCCAGCCTATCCGTGAGTGCGCAAACTTCTACGCCCAGCAAATATATCTTGGCAGGCAGGTAATTCAAAATTAACCGGAGTATGTATGTCGTTTAAACACTCACCCCTCATTCATGTTACACAAAACATCCCTGATGAAGCGTGGCTGACAATGTATGTCAAAGACATTATCAAAAAGCCATTTGGTATTGATGGAGAAGAGCGTTACTACGCACACCTTTGGGCGAAATGTTCAGATGGAAGTGATATTTACCATGGCATTTACATGGTAAACGTTGATTCGGATTCTGATATTTCAGGGGCAGAAGATGAAATCCAGTTACTGCCAGAGTTTAATCCCTTAACGAACTAATAAGAAGGTGCAAATGTCCTTTAAATTATCTGCGACAAAAACTGTTCAGATTCATTACCTCGGTGGATATCTCTGCGACAAGGATGTTGAAATAGATTTAATTTATACAGTGGAAATTGTCAGGCAGGATATTTCTGGCCTAGCGCTTCGCAGCGTAAAGATCGCGATGGCTAGGCTAAAATCATGGTTGGAGATTATCCGGTAACCTTTAGTTTCTCATCACCGGTGATGCTTCCAATTAGTAGAACATGTGTTTTTCAATAAACGTCCCGATGACTTTTTCGTGGATCTCTACTGAACGCGAGAAGCAGATTGTTTTACGAGCCAAGCGCTTAATGCGGGTGCGCAGCGTCAGGTTATTGCGCTCAATCCGTTGGGTGAATATTTTTCCGGTCAGATGCTTATCCTTCGGCACCTCCCGGCCATAGCTGCCCCAGTCGTCGCTGGTGATCATGCCGATGTTGAATGGCGTAAGCAGTGCCAGTAGTTCCCGGCAGGTTTCATCGGTACGGGGACCAAAAGTGTAGGCCAGTACACCCCCTGTTTTGGTGTTATACGCGTACCAGAGCCAGTGTTGCCGGGCTTTACTGCCAACGAAACTCCATTGCTCATCAAGTTCGCAGATAAGCGCCACATCAGCATGAGCAACGGGCGAAGACGTTATTCGCTTTGGCGTGAGTTTTTTAAAGTCCGGATGACGGTGTTAATGCCAATTTTCAGTGTTCTGGCGGTATCGCGAACCCCGGCGCCATTGAAGGCCATTTCAGTGATCAGCTCTTTAATGCCCGGCTTACGGGCCTCATAAGTGTAAGTGAGCTGAAAAACGCGGTGGCAGTCACGGCAGCGAAATCTGTCATGGCCTTTAGGGTTCTGACCATGGCGGTAGACCTGTGCAGACTGACAACGAGGACAATGAATGTTAACGCTGGCCATGAAAGAACCTCAAAAGCCCGCATTATACATCAGATTCAACTAATTAGAGGCATCACCTCATCACCTAACTCATTAGCAGGGCAGTAAATTTCAAAATTAATATAAAAAGTCATACTAATTACGCCTCATGTTTTTACTGAACTGCTTTTTTAATAGATGGAGAGAGGATATGGTCCTTGATAGTGATAATTTTATCATGGTTATAATGTTTTTTTTTGAAATGTTTTTAAAAATGAATGAAAGGGGGATTTTTTGTTGTCTATTTATTAAGTCCATTAGCCTCAGGCTCTTAACATGATCTTTAGATAGTTCTACAGCATGTTTTTCTAGAAACATAAGGTGTCCTTTATATGCCTTGCTGCTGGTAGATATTCTATTTTCTCCATGGTCAACATTGACAACATATGTTGAAGCAGAAACTCTAAACGAATTTCCATGTTTTTTTAGTAACCGGAACCATGCGTCGTAATCCTGCCATGCAGGAAGATTTTCATCAAAACCACCAATTTCCCTGAGGTATTTTGTTTTAGTGAAAATTTGATTGCCAATGTGGTTCCTAAATTTCATGTCATCAAAAGTTATTTCACCTGAGTAGGATGGTCCATTCTTTAAAGTTTTTCCATCTGAAAATGTATGATTTGCAGATATTATATGCCGACTGTTAACACAGGCTTCATGAATAAAAGTAGAAATTCTATCTTCAGTAAACTGATCGTCATCATCTAGACCTGTTATATATTCACCACTGGCGACTGAGATACAACGGTTTCTGGCGTTGCAAGCACCCATGGGTGATTCATTTTTGATGTAAATAATAGGGAATGGGGATGATTTTTTTAAATCATCAACAGTGCTTCCTGTATTATCCGTTGAACCGTCATCGCAAATTAATATTTCGATATTTCTATAAGACTGAAAAAATATGCTCAATACTGCTTTTTTTAACAAGTTAGCTCGATTATGCGTGGGGATATACACAGAAACCAGAGGCTCACAGTTGTTTGTTTTTTCCATTTCTCAACTCCTAGCAATGTTTTGAAATAAATAATATATAACAAAATTTCTTTTGCAAGTAGTTTCTAAATCATGTGTTTTTTTGGGTGGGGGGGGATAAATCAAAAAATGTTTTTATTGATAATTTTTTTGTTTTGTTATGTGCACGTTTCGATGGGGGTTTCCTCGTAATGATGATTGGCTACGTGAGTGGACGACCAGCAACAAAAATGCCAAGTGACTCTGGTCAAAGTGTGCTGTGGCGACCGCAGGTAAGAGATGTGCTGGTGGTCTGGAAACAGGACCGGCTGGGCCGCAGCGTGCGTGATCTGATTACGCTCGTATCGGAGTTGCAGGCGCGTGGGGTGAATTTCTGCAGCCTGACCGACAGCATCGATACCAGTACGCCAGCAGGTCGCTTTTTCTTCCACGTTATGAGCGCCCTGGCGGAGATGGAGCGCGAGTTAATAGTGGAGCGTACCCGAGCCGGTTTAGCCGCAGCGAGGGAGCAGGGGAGAGTGGGCGGACGCCGCCGGGTAATGACCACTGAAGTTGTGGAGCGATGCCGCAGGATGTTGGGTATGGGCGCAATCCGGCAGCAGGTGGCCGATGTGATAGGGGTGGGAGTGAAGACGATCTACAAATACTTTCCTGCTGCCGTCCGCGATCAAGGATTCCTGCCCTTCCCTTGATATGTAACATTTGAGATAATAAGTTATTACGGTTTTGAAAACAGTTTGGTTTGTTCGTGAACGGTAAGAAAACAATAAGTTTTGAGCAATTTTTAACTATTAACAGCAATCTTGTTTCCATCTCAGATACATGGGCTGACTTGTGGGCGTTAATTTTTCACACGGGTTTAAGCGCTGGAAGGCTGCTGAGTATTCGATATGATGATATTGATGGTGGCTTGATACTGATACGAAAACAGGGTCACCTGAAGGAGCTACGTGTTGAATCAACCCCTCCAGTGGAGGCGATGATTGCTCGTAGAAGAGAACGCTATCCAGAAGATGTTTTTTTATTTCAGAGTCATTCTAACCGTGTGAAGTACCAACGCCGGCCGGTCACTATAATTGCTTTCAACGCCGCTTTACGTCTCGCCGCTAGATCATTACCAGACGTTAACGTAAGCAGTCGTAGCGCGAGAAACATACCGGACTAAGCGCCTGTCCAGTAGCGTGTGGCCGATGTGACAGGCGTGGGGGTGAAGACTATTTACAAATATTTGCCAGTACAATACGGCGATAAAAAATCCCCTTGAGCAGGCACACTCAAGGGGAAAATACTACATAACATCATTGCTGTGTGCGTCTTCGCACACGCCTATCTTCCAAGAAGACGCCCAAAGCTTCCAGATATTTCTGGTCTGAGCAGTTAAAACATTGTGTCTGTGGCCTATGTGCTCGGAGGGGGTGAAGACGATTTATAAAGATTTCCCGGATAGCATACTGCATGAGGCTGGGTGAGGATTTGATGTAAAAACCCACCCGGCAGCCGTATACAAGACCTGCCGAGTAGGGTAACTGCAGGTGTTCATGCCGTACAGTCGGGGCGCACTATACCCATAACTCAACACACAAACTAGTCGTCAGCCGTCTCCCAAGCGTCTTTTAGAGTGGTCTCTACAAATTCTTTGGCGATTTCTTTATCAGTCGCCCACAAAACGCTCAGTCCATCATTACTGGCCGTTTTCACGATCACTTCAACGTCGTCATATTGCTTGCTGATTCGACGGGTCATTTCGTCTTTCAAGGCCTCCATTGACCCCTTTGGCATTTTCGCGGCTTTCTCTTTGGCAATGCTGATTTCTACACGCATGATAATCACCTTTGTGCTGGTTGAATATACAGTATTCAGCGAGAGGTGATTACTAGTCAAATGGATTGTTTAGGTTTGTGAGTACATAATTAAGTACATATTTTAGGTAATTATTAATTAATTTTATTTTAAATCAGTTGGTTATAATTTTATTCAAGTAATCTTCAGCGTAATCGCCGACCAGCATCAGAATTTTTTTGCTCATCATGAGTGTTCCTCAGGGAATAAAGATGACTAAGGTATAGTCCAGCGGCGAAGGGAATGCGAACGGCAAGTGGCGTTGTGAGTGCTGATTCTGCGATGTTGTCATCTGTGACCAGAAACGACTTTTGTAGAACATAAAGTGGTTGCGCTACCTGCGGTCAGGAAGTGCGTAAAGAGGTATCGGGAAATCCTTCCGGTTCAGCGATCATCGCTGGCGCGAAATTGTATCCGACCCACCTGCAGCAGGAGAGCAGAATGATGTAGCTTTAGCAAATGGCTCCTTCTTCTGCTCCTGGAATACAGGCAGTAAGATTTAATGGCTACGTCAGAAATTGCAATATTATGCCGCTACTGTAGCTGTTCTCTGGCAAATTGACTGCCTGATAATGATATAAACGGTTTTATATCTACTTCAGAGAATTTTTAAAGTAAATATAGAAAACCCTCAAAGAACGTGATTAATATTAATGCAGGGAATATTACTCTTCAAAGAGTTGATTGTTTGATGAAAGTCACATTTGTATGCAGAGGTTTTCATCAATAGACAGATGACATTACTATTTTGCGCAAAGGGTTTGCCATGCCTGAAAACACGATCACCCCCTCTGATTTAAAAACTATTCTTCATTCTAAACGCGCTAATATTTATTACCTCGAAAAATGTCGTGTACAGGTGAACGGCGGTCGGGTGGAGTATGTCACCCAGGAGGGCAAAGAATCTTTCTACTGGAACATCCCCATTGCTAATACGACTGCGGTGATGTTGGGTATGGGGACCTCTGTTACGCAAATGGCGATGCGGGAGTTTGCTCGCGCCGGGGTGATGGTTGGGTTTTGCGGAACGGATGGCACGCCGCTTTATTCGGCTAACGAAGTGGATATTGATGTCTCATGGCTCTGCCCGCAAAGCGAATATCGTCCAACAGGGTATTTGCAAAACTGGGTGTCATTCTGGTTTGACGAAGCAAAGCGACTGCAGGCGGCAAAAACATTTCAGTTTATTCGGTTACAGCAAATTGAAAAACAGTGGTCAGGGCTGCGGATGCAGCGCGAAACCTCGTTTCAGTCAGATATGGACGTATTGCAGGCCATTCTTGAGCGCGCGCGGCAGGGGATGGAAAGCGCCAACGACCATACCTCATTGATGCTTCAGGAAGCGCAACTGACAAAATCGCTCTACAAACTGGCAAGCCAGACGGTCGGTTACGGTAACTTTACCCGTGCCAAACGGGGCGGCGGTGTTGATACGGCAAACCGGTTTCTCGATCAGGGCAACTATCTGGCCTACGGGCTGGCCGCTGTCGCGGCCTGGGTTACCGGCATTCCCCACGGTCTGGCTGTGATGCATGGCAAAACCCGCCGTGGCGGTCTGGTCTTTGATATTGCTGATTTAATAAAAGACGCCCTGGTGTTGCCGCAGGCATTTATCGCCGCGATGGAAGGGGAAGACAATCAAATGTTTCGTCAGCGCTGTATCAACGTTTTCCAGCAGGCCGATGCGCTGGACGTGATGATCGCCACGCTACAGGAGACCTCCCTGTCACTCGCTAAGGTGGCCCCATGAATATCCTGATCATCTCCCGCTGTACGAAAAAGGCGCGTGAAGAAAGCTGTCGGATTATCGACCAGTTTGCTGAGCGAACGGGAGATGCCGCCTGGCAGACGGCGATCACCCTTGATGGCGTCAACACGCTCAGAAAACTTCTGCGTAAAACTGCCCGACGCAATACGGCTGTTGCCTGTCACTGGCTTAAAAAAAACGGGCAAACAGAGTTACTGTGGATTGTCGGTAATATTCGTCGTTTTAACGCGCAGGGCCGCGCGCCCACCAACCGTACCACGCTCGATGTGCTAAAGAACGGCGCGGAGCATCGCTGGAACAGTGCCGAGAGTATTGCGTTGCTGGCCGCTATCGCCGGGCTGTTTCACGATTTTGGTAAGGCCGGGATGTGCTTCCAGCAGACGCTGCGCGGAGAAAGTCAGCATGTCTGTCAACCGTACCGCCACGAGTGGATCTCTGTTCGCCTGTTTCAGGCGTTCGTCGGCGAACGGACCGATGAACAGTGGCTGGGGCGGCTTGGGCAGCTCAACGCCTCTGACGAAAAGGAGATGCTAAAAGCAGTGAAGATGGATTCGCCGACATGGACGTGTAGCCCGCTCAGCACCTTACCTCCTCTGGCGAAAGTGGTCGGATGGCTAATGTTGTCGCACCATCGGCTGCCGCAGTCACTCTCAGCGCAACCCCAGTTAATGTATTGCGAGGGCTGGATCGAGCGGCAGCTGAACGCCGACTGGAACTCGCTTAATCACACATCTACTGGCAAGCATCAATGGAAAGATCGCGACTTTAAAAACGTCTGGAAATTCCCCCACGGTACGCCGCTGAAAAGTAAAACATGGCGCGAGAAAGCCCGGCAAATTGGCAAGCGCATCAGGAATCTGCCGGGATTATTGCACTATGGCTCCCTGGATAATCTCTTCACTCTGCACCTTGCGCGTCTGTCACTGATGCTGGCCGATCACGTTTACTCATCTCAGCCCGCGTATGCGGGATGGCAGGATGAAGCTATTCAGACCTGGGCAAACAGCGACCGTCAGACCCGACAGCTCAAACAAAAACTTGACGAGCACAATATTGGCGTCGCGCATCATGCGTTACTGCTGGGGCGTTCTCTTCCCGCTTTACGGCGCACATTGCCAGCCATTGCCCGGCATAAAACGTTCCGGGAAAGGGCGAAAGATGCACGCTTTCTCTGGCAAAACAAGGCCTGGGACGTGGCCTTGTCCCTGCGCGACAAAAGTGTCGAGCAGGGCTTTTTCGGTATCAATATGGCGTCTACCGGGTGCGGTAAAACCTTTGCCAATGCGCGCATTATGTATGCGCTGTCTGATGAGCAGGAAGGGTGTCGCTTCAGCGTGGCGCTGGGACTACGTTCGCTGACGTTGCAGACCGGGCAGGCTTTGCAGTCGCGCCTGGGGCTGGATGACGATACGCTGGCCGTGGTGACCGGTTCTGCCGCGGTGCGAGAACTTTACCAGGGGAGCGACGGGGAAGATACCAACAGCGCAAGCGACGAGGCGTTTTTCGCCTGCCACCATTATGTTCATTATGAAGGCGCCACGGATAGCGGCATCGCCCGGCAGTGGCTTGCGCAAGAACCGGCGCTCAATCGGCTGGTTAGCGCGCCGGTGCTGGTGACCACCATCGACCATCTGATGCCTGCAACAGAAGGCGTGCGCGGCGGCAGGCAGATCCCCGCTATGCTACGTCTGCTGACCAGCGATCTGGTACTTGATGAGCCAGATGACTTCGATATTGATGATTTGCACGCGCTGTGTCGTCTGGTGAACTGGGCGGGAATGCTGGGCTCACGTGTGCTTCTCTCATCCGCGACATTGCCCCCCGCATTGACGGAAGCCCTGTTTGAAGCCTACCGGGAAGGGCGCAAGGCCTGGCAGGCAGCGTGCGGCGTATCTGACAGGCCGGTAAACATCTGCTGCGCCTGGTTTGATGAGTATGGCGCTCAGTCTCACGATGTGGCAGACGAAGCCCTGTTTCGTCAGGCGCACGGCAAGTTTGTAACTCAGCGCGTTAAACGTTTGCCGGAAAAACCCTGCCTTCGTCTGGGGAAACTGGCGATCGTGGTGCTGCATTCAGCTGGCAATTCAGGCATTGTTTCGGCGGTTGCGAACACGCTGCACCAGCAAATACAGGTGCTTCATCAGCACCACAACACGCATAAAAATGGTAAAACCGTTTCGTTTGGCCTCGTCCGGCTTGCCAATATCAATCCGCTGGTCGCGATAGCCCAAACGCTAATGGAAATACCCTCGCCAGAAAATTACCGCATTCATTATTGCGTTTATCACAGCCAGCACCCGCTTGCGGTCCGCGCGTTGATTGAAAAACGTCTGGATGGTGCGTTTACCCGCCATGATCCGCAGGCGATTTGGCAGTTACCCGAAGTGCAACAGGCGCTCGCTATGCCGGAGCAAAACCACCTTTTTGTGGTGCTCGGCACCTCTGTTTTAGAAGTCGGCCGGGATTTTGATGCCGATTGGGGGATCGCTGAACCAAGCTCCATGCGTTCGCTTATTCAGTTTGCCGGGCGTATTCAGCGCCACCGTCAGCACGTTCCTGTGCGCGAGAACCTGGTGATTCTGGAACGCAACGTGCGAGCCCTTCAGGGTAAAACGGTGGCCTATTGCCGGCCGGGGTTTGAAACCGAAAAGCATCTGCTTCCTCACCACGATATGCATGATCTGCTCAGTGAAGAGGACTACCGGACGATCGATGCTGTGCCACGCATTGCTGAGGGCATACCTGGAAACAGACTTGCGGCGCTGGAGCATACCCGGTTGCGCGCCGCGTTGCTCGATGGGGGCGATAAACAGGAGGCGATTGCCGCATCCTGGTGGCGGCTACCGCTGACGTGGAGTGGTGAACTTCAGCGCCGCACGCCGTTTCGCCGGTCTTCACCGCAGGCCTCTTTCTTTCTGAGTATGGAAGAGGACGATGACGAGCCCGAGTTTTGCCTGATGCAGGAAAACGGCGGGTTAAAACCAGCCGGACGGTTTCGCTGGCAGGCCTTGACCCTCGCCGATGGTGTACAGCCGTGGTTCGGCGTGGATTATGCACAGGTGCTGCTTGCGTTGGCCGAGTCGAAGCAGATGGAGCTTGCTGCTGTGTCGCGACGCTTTGGGGAGATAACGCTAAGGGTGGCTAAAGAAGAGGAGACAGAAGAGTGGCTATATCACCCGGTGCTGGGTGTGTTTCGCGCCCTCTGAAAGAGGGCGCGAACTGCTTGTGCAGCAGTTTACAGGATTGAGTCCAATCCTAAGTGTCATATTTCTAAGCTACCTGAGCGGCAGTGCGAGTAAAGACTACCTGTGCAAAACAGAAGCGTCAATAAAACCTATTTTGCTAAGTATCATAGGATTGATTTTTGTTGTGCCGCAGTTTTATTATGTAGGCACACTTTAAAAAGGTCTTAAGCTCATGAAGAAGCCAAACGTAATGTGGTGTTCGATTATGCTGATTGTTTACCCTTTTCTCACTAAAGAGATACTTGTTCATCAGTCACTTAGCCTTAACGCACCTTCTCAGGTATTCAATTCATTTATAACAATCGTAAAGCCATAAAGTAATCAGCTAAAGGAGAGGGTGATGGATGAAGGGGCTTTGATAGCGGCGCTTCGAAATTATATTGCCGGACGACGGCAAGCAAAGCTGGAAGCATTCGATAAAGCAGCCGCAAAGCGCAGCGATGCAGATAGCGCGACGCTTGCGGCAGAACACCGGGAACTGGAGCTTCGCTATGAACCGAAAGCATGGCTGACGGATGCAGCAAAGCGAGCCGGGCAGATTAACCTCGTGACCCATGCGGCGAAATTTACCCACGGGGATTCAAAAAGTAGCAGTATCTTCAGCGAGGCCGTGGCGCAGGAAGGTTATCTGAGCAGCGCGGCGATGTCAGGTCTGGAACCGGATGCGGTTGGCAACGCAGCGGCGCTGGATGTGGCGAAACTGCTGCAAATGCGTATTGAAAACGGTGATTCTCTTCTTGCCTCTCTGAAGCGCGGCGATCGCAGCCCTCTGGCTGCTTTTACCGACGATGCCGCTGAACTGGCTGAGTGGGTTTCAGGGTTTACCCGCGCATTTACGCCGGGAGAACCGGCTTCCCACAAACTGGCGAAGCAGGGCTATTTCCCTGTGGGGGACGATTATCATCTTTTAAGCCCGCTCTTTGCCACCTCACTTGCCCATGCTGTGCACCAGAGAATGATCGCCTTAAGATTTGGCGATGACGTTAAGGCTATCTGGAAAGCACGCCGTGAGAAAACCTGGCACCCTACACCGCTTACGTTATTCCCGGATTCAGCGGAAATGCATTTTGGCGGCACGAAGCCGCAGAATATTTCGTATCTCAATAGCGTCCGTGGCGGGCGTACCTGGCTGCTTTCCTGCCAGCCGCCGCAGTGGAAAAGGGCGGAAAAAAAACCAACGAATTTACGCTCGGTGTTCACTTTTGGCGGCCAGTTTGACCGACGCGCCAACGGCAAACTGCAGTTGCTGGTGTCATTGCTGACAAAAACCGGTGGTTATACCAGTTTTCGTATTCGTGAAGCATGCGATGAATATATCGACGCGCTGATCGATCTGCTGTTTGATGTG
Organism: Klebsiella sp. Lac1; assembly: GCF_009825425.1. Classification (NCBI taxonomy): domain Bacteria; kingdom Pseudomonadati; phylum Pseudomonadota; class Gammaproteobacteria; order Enterobacterales; family Enterobacteriaceae; genus Klebsiella; species Klebsiella sp. Lac1. The sequence continues at coordinate 1,980,172 of NZ_VJZJ01000001.1, read as the reverse complement.
GTGTCTGACCTCCAGCGTGAGACGTGGCAAAACTGGACGCTCGACTGCCCTGAACTGAAGGCACACCAGCAGCTCTGGCTCGATCCGTGGCGGACAAAAACCGACGAAGCGTTTCGTCTGGAGCGAGATAAAGATGACTGGCAGGCAAAGGTGGCGGAAGATTTCGCCCTCTGGCTGAACGCGCGTCTGCGTAAGGCGCTGCCTGACGTTGGCGCTGTGGAAAAACATGAGTGGGAAACCCGCGAACGTTTACGCACCAACCTGCGTGAGATGGAAAAAATCATTCAGGAGGCGCTGAAATGAGTTCGCTAATCCTTCTTCGCCGTATAAAAGTGGAAAATGCCAATGCGGTGGCTGGCCTGACGTACGGTTTTCCCGCTATCACCCATTTCCTGGGTTTTGCGCATGCGTTGTCGCGCAGGCTGACGCAAACCCAGGGGCTGCGAATCGACGGGTGCGCAGTGGTCAGCCACGAGCATCAGATCCACGCCCATACATCGGGCCGCGATTATCAATTTGCCCTTACCCGCAACCCTCTTACGCGTGAAGCCAAAACCGCCTCTTTTAACGAAGAGGGGCGTATGCATCTGACGGTATCGCTTCTTCTCGAATGCCACGGTGAAATCCCAAATGGTGAATACGGCCAGCGTGAGCTTGCAGATTATCTGGCGCAGGTGTGTCCGACGTTCAGGCTGGCAGGCGGGATAATCGTCTCCATTGAAGGCATTTCCGTCATGCCGATGCCGGCAACCGGGCGCGAAATGTATCGTCTGCAGTGGCAGCTGATGCCGGGTTTTGCGTTGCGCGATCGCAGCAGCTGGCTTTGCGAACATCACCAGATGCTTCTGGAAAACGATCCTGCCGCCACGCTGCTTGATGCATGGCTCGACTTTGCCGCGCTGAAAATACAGGCCGAAACCCCGGAAGATAAAGGCATTCAGGAAGGCGATCCTGCGGCGTGGCAGTATGTTCCCAAACCTAAGCCCGGCTTTCTGGTTCCCCTCATGACCGGGTACCAGCGGATCTCCGAACTCTATGCCCCTGGGGTAGTGGTTAATGCTCGCGATGCGCAGACGCCGTTTGCGTTCACGGAAGCGGTTTACGCGATTGGCGAATGGTGCGGGCTGCACCGGATCCAATCACTGGATGATATTTTCTGGCGTTATCACACGACAGAAACAGGCTACTACTGCCAGGGCGCGGGCGCGCCGTTGGCACCAGAACATCTCAAATAAGGACTGACCATATGGCAAAGGCTCCAACTGCCGTTAAAACGGCTTCTGTACTGGCATTTGAACGCAAACTGGCCACCTCGGATGCGGTGATGTACTCTGGGCGTTGGCAGGGAAATGAGTGGCAGCCCGTTCGTGTTCAGGAAAAAGCGGTGCGTGGCACAATCTCTAACCGCCTGAAAAATGCGCTCACCAGCGATCCGGCGAAGCTGGATGCTGAGATCCAGAAAGCGAACCTGCAGCGGGTGGATGTGGCGGCGCTCTCCGCGGAAGCAGATACCCTGCTGGTTAAGTTTTCCCTGCGCGTGCTGGGGAATTTGTCCACCCCCTCTGTGTGTAACGACCGTGATTATCAGGATGCGCTTCGGCAGGTGATCGATGGTTATATCCGCGAAAATGGTTTTGCCGAACTGGCACGCCGCTATGCCACCAATCTGGCTAACGGGCGCTTTTTATGGCGTAACCGCGTAGGCGCTGAAAAAATTGTTGTTAAGGTCACTGGCAGCAAGGAATGGACGTTTGACGCGCACGAATATGGTTTACGTGATTTTTCTGCCAGCGATAAGTCGCTCGACGAACTGGCCCGGGAAATTGAAAAAGGCCTCAGCGGAGAAGGATTTGTCCTCCTCAATGTAGAAGCACAGGTGTTCCTGGGCGCGGGGCAAGAGGTTTTCCCATCGCAGGAGCTGGTGCTGGACAGTAACAGCAGCAAAAGCCGCCTGTTATATCAGGTAGATGATATCGCGGGCATGCACTCGCAGAAGATTGGCAATGCGCTTCGCACTATCGATACCTGGCATCCTGAGGCTGACGAACTTGGCGCGATAGCCGTTGAGCCATATGGTTCTGTCACCAGTCGCGGCGTGGCCTGTCGTCAGCCGAGAGAGAAAATGGATTTTTACACTCTCCTCGATAACTGGGTCACCAAAGGGCAGACGCCGGACAAAAAGCAGCAGCACTACGTTATGGCTGTATTGATCCGCGGCGGCGTGTTCGGCGAGAAGAGCGAGTAAGGAGTTGTTATGGATCACTATCTGGAGATCCGCGTGCTACCTGACCCGGAGTTCAGTGAGGAGATGCTGATGGCGGCACTGGTTGCCAGGCTGCATCGCGCTCTGGGGAGGCGAGGAAAGGGCGATATTGGCGTGAGCTTTCCGTCACATCATATCAAGCCCGGCGCTGTCTTGCGTCTGCACGGCCAACACCGGGCCTTAAATGAACTTGAGTCAACGGGATGGCGAAAAGGGCTGAATGATTACTGCCTGTGTTCGCAGGTACAGCCCGTGCCGGAGGCGGCAAGCTGGCGCTGCGTCAGCCGCGTTCAGGTAAAAAGCAGCCCGGAGCGGCTTTTACGACGCTCGGTCAGAAAGGGGTGGTTAACCGAAGAAGAGGCGCAGAAACGCATGGCGACGATGGAAGAAGAACGGACTGATTTGCCGTGGCTGAGTTTGCGCAGCCTCTCTTCGGGCCAATCGTTCCGGCTGTTTATTCGTCATGGCGATTTACTCCCGACACCCGTTGCGGGACTGTTTTCAACCTATGGGCTAAGCGCGACCGCCACCGTTCCCTGGTTTTGAGACACAAAACCGCATCTGCTCTCAGGATGCGGTTTTTTCTGCCAGACGGGTATCAAAAACAAAAGGGTACTGCTGAACGGAGGCGAGCGCCTGATGAAACGCAGGATGCAACGGGTTAAGAATTGCGTTGTTTTCATAAGGGATGATGCAGGAAGGCAGTACTAACGCCAGCGCGCTGGTGGCCTGTAACCAGCCAGTCCCTAAATCCATGGTGGATACCGGAGCCGGGTTTTCCTGCCAGTCTTCGGGTAACCAGTGTTGATCCAGATATTCAATCTGGTCATCTGGAATGTCGATACTGAAAAGCTGGTACTGATTAAGCACCGCGTCTTTTTTAACGTGCACCAGTATTTCGAGTGAGGCCAGCGAGATGGACGCGGACACATATACGGCAGGATGGCCCTTATGATTCCAGCGGCCGCCATACTGGTTTGCCCCGCTTCCACTCCAGGCCTCGCTGGCGTACCGCCCCATCACCAGGCGATAAAAAATCATGCAAACACTCCGTGCTCCAGGCGGCCAATTAAATCGGTTACCTCAAGTGCGCCGGTCTCAGTTGCAATGAGATCGACCGGAGCAACATTGCCCAGCCCACGTACCGGGGATTGTAGCCAGTTCCAGGCTTCATCTTTGCTGCCGAAATAATCAACGGCGGCGTCGAGCACCCGAACGAAGCGTGCTACCCGCTCACTTTCATCGGGAGTGAGGGTTCGCCCCGCACTTTTGCGACGAGCAACGTTGCGCTCATTAATGCCCGTTACGCGAAGAATGTCCGCTTTAGACATCTCGGTCCATTCATGAATATTATCGAGTACGCTGACCGGTAGCCCCTGATTGAGAAATTCGATCAGCCGTATTCCCCGATTTGCAGGCAAACCGGCATAGCGCCAGAGCGCGTTGTCAGCAGGCTTCTGCTCGGGAACCCATGTTCTCATTTTTCATCTCCTGCTTTCTGTCATTTGTCATGGTTAAGTATAGTCATTTGTCTGGTATTTGGCAGGGCGATTTTTTGACGAGTCGTACATCCCTGGCAGATGCCGGAGACCCTTTTTTAATGTTTATTTCTAATTGTTTGATTTTAAATATTATTTTTTACAGGCTGAAAAAAGGGGGTGAAGCGTAATTATATGAGGTTATTTCGTGAAATCAGTAAATTATGGAGATATTATGTCAGTGCACTGCCGTACAGGCAGCTTAGAAAAGGACCTGTGAAGAGGTGGTGTTAGCGGTGGTGTGCACTGCCGTACAGGCAGCTTAGAAAGGGATCCCGTTTTCCCGGTACACCTGCTCCATGTGCACTGCCGTACAGGCAGCTTAGAAACGTAACGTCCGGTGATTCCGGCACTGGTATTGGTGCACTGCCGTACAGGCAGCTTAGAAAATGCTGGCGCTTATTGCTGCCGGGGCCTCATCGTGCACTGCCGTACAGGCAGCTTAGAAAGGTAATGGCCGGCATCCCACTGAGCAGACGTGGTGCACTGCCGTACAGGCAGCTTAGAAAGGGAAAGCCCCGTTCGCGATGTAGCCATTAAAGTGCACTGCCGTACAGGCAGCTTAGAAAATCGCCGGGAAGGCTGAGGGGTGAACTCCATCGTGCACTGCCGTACAGGCAGCTTAGAAATACGATGGTCACCACGCCGAACTCCGGCATTCGTGCACTGCCGTACAGGCAGCTTAGAAATGTGAAAGTGATGACTGAAAAAGCGGCTGGTGGTGCACTGCCGTACAGGCAGCTTAGAAATGCACCGCGCCGCTACCGGCATTAAGGTTAACGTGCACTGCCGTACAGGCAGCTTAGAAATGCATATTGACCACAGGGGCGGCGGTACCAGTGTGCACTGCCGTACAGGCAGCTTAGAAATAAGCCAAACATCCCCCCGGTGGCCTTCTCCGGTGCACTGCCGTACAGGCAGCTTAGAAAATATCCAGCCCGGTACCTGATGATGTGCCTCCGTGCACTGCCGTACAGGCAGCTTAGAAAAGCAGGCGGCATATGCGCAGGGGTAAATATGAGTGCACTGCCGTACAGGCAGCTTAGAAATTCGAGATAAACCTCTGAGCCTTTCCGTAAATGTGCACTGCCGTACAGGCAGCTTAGAAAACTCAGCACACCACCCATCACCCTTACCGCGATGTGCACTGCCGTACAGGCAGCTTAGAAATTGTGCAAACGTACGAACGCGTACCTATTATCGTGCACTGCCGTACAGGCAGCTTAGAAAAAAACCATTTCAGGAGGCAACCATGACTAATCGTGCACTGCCGTACAGGCAGCTTAGAAATCGTGTTCCTTGTTGACGGCTTCCAGCATGCCGTGCACTGCCGTGCAGGCAGCTTAGAAATGACATGTCCTGAACAATTTCAAAGACCTGATGTAGGGGCAAAAAACTACGGGCGTCAAAAAAACCGGCAACCCTTATCAGGACACAATCTCACTGCTGTTTTTAAACCGTGTCGGGACTTACTGAGATAAAGTGATTTGAACAGTTCAGTATCTGAAAGAGTATCGAATAACGATTCGCTCATCGTCGGTTCTGAATGAACTTAAATGCCGTGGAACAGGCTGGAATTCTATGGGGTTTACCAGAAAGAGAACGTATGAAAACTTCACACCGTTCGATAACCGACAGACTGTTGCTGATGTCTGCGGAATAAAGAATGGTGCGTCCGAGTGGACTCGAACCACCGACCCCCACCATGTCAAGGTGGTGCTCTAACCAACTGAGCTACGGACGCATTATGGTGCGTTTAATTGGACTCGAACCAACGACCCCCACCATGTCAAGGTGGTGCTCTAACCAACTGAGCTATAAACGCATTATGGTGCGTTCAATTGGACTCGAACCAACGACCCCCACCATGTCAAGGTGGTGCTCTAACCAACTGAGCTATGAACGCAATGTTGTGGTGACAACGGGGACGCATATTAGCGATCGGATGGGGTTGTGGCAAGAGGCAAACGTCACTTTTCTTTCAGATTGTACGCGATTGCGGAAGTTTTACGCATATTGCTTATATTTTACTGATGATAAAGGATATTTCTTATCCAACTGCCTTTGTCGCGCTGCGGCGTCGTTCCTGACGCAGGGCGAAGAGGGGCCTGGAGAAGCTGCCGGGAGAGAGAACAGGTGATTCGTCAGGCGAACGGCGCAAGAGGCGTCGCAGACGCTTGTGCCGCAACAGAGGGATTATTTGAAAATAAGGCGAAGGGTAAAAAGCGCGCAGAGGACTAACAGGATCAGAATAAGCTCAAAACGATAGCGCTGCAGCATAGTGGCCTCCTGAAATAAAACCGGCGCTGTAGCAGCGCCGGTTTATGATTAACCTGACTTACCGGAAATATTAAGCAGCCGGTTGTGCAGCAGGTTTAGCGGCGTGGTGTTTAGCAGCTTTGTGGTGTTTTTTCGCAGCCTGAGCTTTCTGCGCTACTGGTTTAGCAGCAGCTTTGTGATGTTTTTTCGCAGCCTGGGCTTTCTGAGCTACTGGTTTAGTTGCAGCTTTGTGGTGTTTTTTCGCAGCCTGGGCTTTCTGCTCTGCGGCTGGTTTAGCAGCGGCTTTGTGGTGTTTTTTCGCAGCCTGGGCTTTCTGTTCAGCGGCTGGTTTAGCAGCGGCTTTGTGGTGTTTTTTCGCAGCCTGAGCTTTCTGTTCAGCGGCTGGTTTAGCAGCGGTTTTGTGCTGTTTCTTATGATGCACGGTTTTGGCAGTGGTGCTGTGAGTTGCAGCAGCCGGAGCCTGAGTGGTGCTTACTGCGTCAGCAGCGAAAGCAGCAGAAGACAGACCCATAGCAGCGGCAACGACCAGAGCTAATACTTTTTTCATTCTGATATCCTCGAAATTGTTTCTTCAGTTAACCCCACTGCGGGGCTGTTGAAGTCACTATAAGTATTTCTTTCCCAGGCTTCAGTGAGTGTTTGGTATCGGCAAGTAACGGAATGTACAACGGCTGTGGCGGGCGAAAAACAGGAGGCTCCGCTGACGACGGAATACGCGTCGGCGGAGGGAAGGGACGGTTAGCGACGCGGAGTCCGGGACAACGCCGTGAGCAGCGCCGGGCGGGTCATTGGTACGCAATAGGCGGGCTGGCCGCGTTCAAAACGCCATCCTTCGGACAGCGGTCCGGCATCAACGGTGTCAAAACCAAACGCCTCGTACAGCGCGGCGGCTATCGCTTTCCCTTCTTCACTATCGCCTGCCAGCGGCAGCGCCCGACGATTTTCCGCGCCTGCGGGCAGTCCATCGCTTTCCAGTTGGGTCATAGGAATCGCGTTAAACGCTTTGGTGACGGTGGCGGCAGGCAGGATTTGAGCGAGTAATTCGCTGGTAGTGATATCTCCTGACTCCAGCGCCTCAACCGGGCCGTCACGTTCGGGATAATAATTCACTGCATCAATGACATGTTTATCTTTAATTGCGGCGACCGGCAGTGAGTGGATGGCGCTGAGCGGCACGGCAATGACCACCACCTCGCCAAATTCGGCAGCGTCATTTGCGCTGCCGACCTGGCTACCAATCATCGGACCCAGGCTGAACAGAGTCTGTGGTCCCCGCGAGTTACTCAACATGACATCGTGACCGGCGGCAAGCGCCAGCTTCGCCACAGACCGGCCAACGAATCCGGCACCGATTATACCAATCTTCATTTTCAACTCCTTACGAATGATCAGGGTGTGGCGATAAATTTAATTCCATCTGTACAGAAGATAAATCGTAAGATAGTGGAATGATAAACAACTCAAATGAGTGAATCATGGACCAGCTCACCAGTATCAGGGTTTTCGTAAAGGCGGCTGAGACGGGGTCGTTTGCCGCCACGGCCGCACAACTGCGGCTCTCACCGCAGATGGTCGCCCGACACGTGGCCGCGCTTGAGGCGCACCTAGGCACTTCATTAATCGCCCGCACCACGCGCCGACAGACGCTCACCGATATCGGGCGTGGCTACTATGAACGTTGCCGCGTGGTACTGGCTGAAATAGCGGAAGCGGACGCGGTGGCGCAGGAGATGAAAGCGACCCCATCAGGCATTATCCGGGTGAATGCGCCGGTCACGTTTGGTTCGCATGCGCTCGCGGCCTTTATTACCGACTATCTTGCCCGCTACCCTGACGTCCAGGTCGAGCTGACGCTGAGCGACCGCATTGTCGACCCGATTGAAGAGGAGTTTGAGGTGATCGTGCGTATCGGCGAGCTGGCCGACAGTTCGATGGTCGCTTGGCCGCTGCTGCCATACCGGCTGATTGCCTGTGCGTCACCTGACTATATTTTGCGTCACGGCGAGCCGCAGACGCCGACCGATCTTCAACAGCATGCGTGTCTGGTCTATGGTCACTGGTCGGCAGGGAGCACCTGCCGGTGGCAATTTGAGAAAGAGGGGACCATGTTCGAGGTTAAACCCTCCGGGCGCTTGCGGGCGAATGACTGGAAGGCGCTGATGAATGCAGCCATTGCGGGGCACGGTATTACCCTGGGGCCGGAAGAGGTGTTGAAAACCGAAGTGGCGCGGGGGAGTCTGGTGCAGGTTTTAGCCGGATACTCAGGACCTGCGCGGCCCATGCATGTTCTGGTGCCGACCGGACGGCGGCGAACGACGAAAATTAAATGTTTTGTCGACGCATTAAGAGCCGCACTGGGCCCGCGCTGAATCCGTTCGGGCACCCCGTGTGCAGGGTGCCGCTGGGCGTTAGCGCGCCGCGCGTTGCAAGATTACGCTGGACGGTTGACGCTGCAGGAAACGCATCCGCAGCATCATCATCACTGCCGCCGAGGTGAGCCCGATAATAAATCCGCACCAGAAACCCGCAGGCCCCATACGCGGAACCAGCGTATCCGTTAAGGCCAGCAGGTAGCCGCTCGGCAGCCCCAGCACCCAGTACGCGGTAAACGTGATAAAGAAGATCGACCGCGTGTCTTTATATCCGCGCAAAATCCCGCTACCAATGACCTGTACGGAGTCAGAAATCTGATAAATCGCGGCCAGCAGCATCAGCTGGGAAGCCAGCAGGACCACTTCCGGGCTGTCGTTATACAGTAGCGCAATCTGCTTACGCATCAGAATAGTGAAAATCGCCGTGACGACGGCCATGCAGACGCCAACGCCGACCCCGGTTCTGGCAGACACCTGCGCATCGAGGGTCGAACCCTGTCCAAGACGGAAGCCGACGCGGATGGTGACCGCTGCCGCTAGCGAGAGAGGTAAAACGAACATCAGCGAGCTGAAGTTCAGGGCTATCTGATGGCCCGCGACGTCCACAATCCCTAACGGGGAAACCAGCAGCGCAACGACCGCAAACAGGGTGACTTCGAAAAACAGCGCCAGCGCAATCGGCAGCCCGAGCTGCGCCAGGCGTTTAAGCACGCCGAAGTCCGGGCCGCTGAAGCTTTCATCGCTACGGATATCGCGCATAGAACGGGCGCGGCGTACCCAGGAGATCATGCAAAAGAACATCACCCAGTAAACGGATGCTGTCGCCACGCCGCAGCCGATGCCGCCCAGTTCGGGCATGCCAAAATGGCCGTAGATAAAGATATAGTTCACGGGAATATTGACCAGCAGGCCGATAAATCCTATCACCATCCCCGGTTTAGTTTTCGCAAGGCCTTCACACTGGTTACGTGCGACCTGGAAGAAGAGATAGCCGGGAGTGCCCCACAGCAGCGCACGCAGGTAGCCCACCGCTTTTTCGGCAAGGGCCGGGTCAATATTGTGCATCGAGCTGATGATGTACCCGGCGTTCCACAGGACCACCATGACCAGCAGCGACACCAATCCCGCCAGCCAGAACCCCTGACGAACCTGGTGGGCAATGCGGTCGCGGCGACCGGAGCCGTTTAGCTGCGCGATAACCGGCGTCAGCGCCAGCAGCAGACCATGGCCAAAGAGAATGGCGGGGAGCCAGATCGAGGTGCCAATCGCGACGGCCGCCATGTCGGTGGCGCTATAGCCGCCCGCCATGACGGTATCGACAAAGCCCATGGAGGTCTGGGCGACCTGTGCGAGGATCACCGGGATAGCCAGTGCTAATAACTGACGCGCTTCAATAAAATACTTCTGCACGTGAACACCTTTATATTGTTGTTATTTTGAGACTAAAAAAGCCGCCGTAAATGGCAGCAAGAAGAAAGAGCTGAAGGGATTTCCAGTCTATTGTAGCGAGGATGCGCCATTAAGCCAGTGAAAAAATGGTAGGGCACGATGCGCGCTGGCAACCTGTTTTGCCAACTGGTATTGTTCCCGACAGGTATAACGGTAATGATACCGTCACGAAAGTCTACAGGAGTAAAGCATGTTTACTGGCATTGTGCAGGGGACCGCTAAAGTGGTGTCCATCGATGAAAAACCCAATTTTCGCACCCATGTGGTGGAGCTGCCTGAGCATATGCTCGCCGGCATCGAGACCGGGGCATCGGTGGCGCACAACGGTTGCTGCCTGACGGTCACCGAAATTGACGGTCCGCGCATCAGTTTCGACCTGATGAAAGAGACGCTGCGTATCACCAACCTCGGCGCTGTAGAGGTGGGGGACGTGGTCAACGTGGAACGAGCGGCGAAATTCAGCGATGAGATCGGTGGCCATCTGATGTCCGGTCACATTATGACCACGGCGGAAATCGTCAAGATCCTGACCTCGGAAAATAACCGCCAGATCTGGTTTAAAGTTCAGGACCCGACGCTGATGAAATATATCCTCTATAAAGGATTTATCGGCGTCGACGGGATCAGCCTGACGGTCGGTGAAGTGACGCCGACGCGTTTTTGCGTGCATTTGATCCCGGAAACCCTGCAGCGCACCACGCTTGGCGTCAAAAAACTCGGCGACCGGGTGAATATCGAGATCGACCCGCAAACCCAGGCGGTCGTCGATACCGTGGAACGCGTGCTGGCGGCGAAAGAAGCAGCCCAGCGCCTGAGCGATGAATGATTGGGCGCCGCTGCCGGATGAAGAATGAAAGAAAAGGCATCCCCCGTGTTAACGGGGGATAGTTTTAGCGGGCAACGCGAAGGCCGTTTTCAACACCGCGAGAAAAGACGACCTGCCAGAGCTGAATATCGCGTGCGCGAAATGCTCCCGCACAGGCGTTGAGATAATAGCTAAACATCCGTTTAAAACGTTCCGAATAGCTATCGGCGATCTCGGGCCAGCTGGCCAGGAAGCGCTCGTACCAGGCCATTAACGTGGTATCGTAATCGGCACCGATATTGTGCCAGTCTTCCATCACAAAATGGGATTCGCTGGCTTGCGCGATATGACGAACCGAAGGCAGGCAACCGTTGGGGAAAATATATTTATTGATCCACGGATCGACGCTGTGGTCCGTTTTTTTGGAGCCAATGGTGTGCAGTAAGAAACGACCGTCAGGTTTCAAATTACGATCTACCACGTCAAAATAGGTGGCGTAATTTTTAGGTCCCACGTGTTCAAACATCCCGACGGAAACAATGCGATCAAAGTGGTCATGCAGGTCGCGATAGTCCTGCAGCAAAATGGTGACATCCAACCCTTCGCATCGCTGCTGGGCCATTTTTTGCTGCTCGGCGGAAATGGTCACCCCGACCACGCTGACGTGATAATTTTTGGCCATGTAGTAAGCAAGCCCACCCCAGCCGCAGCCAATATCCAGCACCCGCATCCCCGGTTCCAGCTGCAGCTTGCGGCAAATAAGATCTAATTTAGCTACCTGCGCCTCTTCCAGCGATTGCGCCTCTTTCCAGTACGCGCAGGAATATTGCATATAGGGGTCGAGCATACGGCTGAAAAGATCGTTGCCGAGGTCGTAATGTTCTTTCCCGACAATCCAGGCGCGCTTTTTACTTTGTAGATTAAACAGGCGAGCGCCCGCGACGCGCAACGTATCTTTGAGATGATGCGGGAGCTGATTTTCCAGCCCGGCGCGCAGTACTTTATGGAAGAATAGATCCAGCCGTTCGCAATCCCACCAGCCGTCCATATAACTTTCACCTAACCCCAGCGACCCTTCCTGCAAAACACGTTTAAAAAAGAGCGGATTGTTAATCTGCAGATCGGAGGGGGAGGGGCCATTGACTTCAATGCCCGCGCGACCGAGTAATTCGGTTGCAATTCGGTACCAGTCGTCGTTTGGTACGCTTACTTCTTCTATACACGATGAACTCATAGCTTCTCCATCACGCCCAAGTGATCAGAACCTTAAAACAGCGTAGACGCTTTTTTGGCTTTGTGAGAAATCTCACGGAATATCCGTGAAGCTGCTATCCGACGTAGAACAGAGGAAGGGCGAAAACCCTTGCCGAAAGGCCTTCCATGGTGAAACGGGATGCATCCTGCTCCCGTTAATCTTAAAAATTTTTTTATTTATGTGAAGCCGCACCAGTATAGGCCGCTGAGATCAGGCTTTCAATAAAAATATATTAGCAGGCTAATTACTGACCTGTAACATCACTGAAACGCATTTATGCATGCGATGACTCCGTGGTCAGGTACACGCTCTGACGCTGCATAAAATAGCCCAGCCCGGCCAGCACGATAGAAACCAGCATCACGCTGGTGGTGGTCAGCAGCGGCGTGGCAATCAGCGCCGAGACCAGCAGGCTGGTCAGGAAGCACAGGCCGAGCTGCAGCGTGTTCTGCAACGCGGCGGCACGACCTGTCGCCTGCGGGAACGGTTTCAGCGCCTGGGCGACAACTATCGGGTAAATCCCGCCATTGACAATCGCCATCACGCAGAAGGGAATCATCACCACAATAATTGAGGCGTCCGCAGCCAGGCCCACCATCCAGGTTGCGGCCACGCTGACGGCGAAAATCACCAGTAGCCATGGCAGCAGCTGTTGGCCCTGCCATTTCTGCAGCGCCGCGCGGCATCCATAACCACCGACTAAAAAGGCGATAGTCTGCGGGACATAGCTAAGACCGATAGCGGTCGGACCGTAGCCCATCTCATGGAGAATAAACGGCGACCCGGTCAACCAGGCAAAAAAGCTGGCGGAGCAGGCGGCGTAAATCAGCACGTTGCCGCTGTATTCGCGTGAGCGCAGCAGCGTCATAAAGGTCAGTTTTTCGCGGGCGTCACCCTGCGGCCTGGCGACCGGCTTCAGGCGCAGGGCGGGGACCATCAGCAGCAGGGCGATGGCAAAAAGAGTGGCAAAAATGGCCTGCCATTCGAGATGGGCGAGCAGCCAGCTGCCGAGCAACGGCGCCAGAGCCGGCGATAACCCCACCAGCGGCATGATGGTGGCGAAAATACGGTTAGTGCGCTGGGCGGGATAATAGTCCGTGACCATCGCCTGCCAGGTCACCGCCGCCGCGCAGACGCCGAGAGCCTGGATAAAGCGCAGCGCCAGCATCAGGGTGGCATCGCGTACCCACAGCATTCCCAGACAGCCGATAGCGAAGATAGCCAGCCCGGTCAGCAGAATCGGTTTACGTCCGTAGCGGTCTGAGAGCGGGCCCCAGAACAGCTGCCCAATGGCGAAGCCGGCGAGGAACAGACTCAGGCTGGCGCTGACTGACGCCGCAGAGGTATTGAGATCCTGCTGGATAGCCGAAAAGGCCGGCAGATACATGTCGGTGGCCAGGAAACCCAGCACGCTGAGTCCCGCCAGCCACACTAAAAATCCTTTCCCCGGTTGTTGCATAACATTCTCTTATAGATACAGATAGGATGCCGCAGAGTGTAGGGAGTGCATTCTGGCTTGTGAAACGCTAATATTTGCTACATGCATTCAAAATTTTTGCAGGCAGAATATGTGGTCCGAATACTCACTCGAAGTTGTTGATGCTGTCGCCCGCAACGGCAGCTTCAGCGCAGCGGCGCAGGAGTTGCACCGCGTACCTTCGGCGGTCAGTTATACCGTCCGTCAGCTGGAAGAGTGGCTGGCGGTACCGCTTTTTGAACGCCGCCATCGCGATGTCGAATTGACCCCCGCCGGGCTTTGGTTTTTACAGGAGGGACGTTCTGTTATCAAAAAAATGCAGATCACCCGCCAGCAGTGCCAGCAGATAGCCAACGGCTGGCGCGGTCAGCTGTCGATAGCCGTGGATGACATCGTTAAATCGGCCCGTATGCGGCAGATGATTGTCGATTTTTATCGTCATTTTCCGGATGTCGAGCTGATTGTTTTTCAGGAGGTCTTCAACGGCGTCTGGGACGCGCTGGCCGACGGACGCGTGGAGCTGGCTATCGGGGCTACCCGTTCTATTCCGGTGGGGGGGCGCTACGCTTTTCGCGATATGGGGATGCTGAGCTGGGATTGCGTGGTGGCGAGCCATCATCCGCTGGCGCAGATGACCAGCCCGCTCAGCGATGATGTGTTGCGCAACTGGCCGTCGCTGGTCCGGGAGGATACCTCCCGCTCGTTACCGAAACGCACGACCTGGCTACTGGATAATCAGAAAAGGGTGGTGGTGCCGGACTGGGAGTCATCGGCGACCTGCCTGTCGGCGGGATTGTGCGTTGGCATGGTGCCGAGCCATTTCGCCCGCCCCTGGATTGACCGCGGCGAATGGACCGCGCTGGCGCTGGAAAACCCGTTTCCGGATGCCGCATGCTGCCTGACATGGCAGCAGAGCGACGCCTCGCCGGCCCTCTCATGGCTGCTGGATTATCTGGGGGACAGTGAAACGTTAAACCGGGAGTGGCTGCGGGCGCCGGAGTAGCCGGCGCCGCACGGGCGATTAGCGACGGTAGTCGACGAACGGGCCGTCGACGACAGAGCGGCGCTCTACCAGTCGCGGGTGAACCTCAATCGACTGAGATTCTTCACGCTTATTGACGATCCGATCCATCAGCATATTGAAGGCCGCTTCCCCCAGCGAGTCTTTCGGCTGATGGATGGTGGTCAGCGCCGGGCTGAAATAGCGGGCGTTACGCACGTTATCATAACCGATCAGCGAAATGTCCTGCGGCACGCGCAGACCCATCTCATCCGCAGCACAGATGGCGCCCATCGCCATGATGTCGCCGCCGCAGAAGACTGCCGTCGGGCGATGCTGCTGGCTGAGGATCTGCTGCATCGCGCGGTAGCCGGATTCAGGCTCGAAGTCGCCCTGAACAATCCAGTTTTCCGGAACGGCGATCTGCGCTTCTTCCATGGCTTTCATAAAGCCCGCCAGGCGCCCGGCGCCGGTGTTACGCTCCAGTGGACCCGGGATCACGCCGATTTCACGGTGGCCGCGTTCGATCAGGTAGCGACCAGCCATGTAGCCGCCTTCGAAGGCGTTATCGATCACCGAATCGGTGAAGTCGGCTTTGGATTCACCCCAGTCCATTACCACCATCGGAATATGGCGGTACTCTTCCAGCATACTGAGCACCGATTCCGGATATTCAGAACACATAACCAGCATGCCGTCGACGCGCTTTTGCGCCATCATCGACAGATAGGCCTGCTGTTTTTCCGGATCGTTCCACGCATTGCCGAGAATCAGGGTATAGCCTTTCTGGAAACAGCTCTTTTCTACGGCTTCAATAATCTCAGCGAAATAGGCCGCTTCGCTGCTGGTGGCCAGCAGGCCGATCGATTTGGTGTGATTAACCTTCAGGCTGCGAGCAACGGCACTTGGAGAATAGTGCAGTTCTTTGATCGCCGCCCACACGGCGTTGCGGGTCTCTTCCGCCACGAAACGGGTTTTGTTAATTACATGTGATACTGTTGTAGTGGAAACGTTTGCGCGCTTCGCTACATCTTTAATTGTTGCCATTACTTTTCACTCCAGACCTTGACCTGATCGTCTGATTATCGATACGTAAACGTTTGCCTGTACACACCCTGAAGACAATTTTCATCATTGCATCACGTCGGGAAAACGACACAGAACGACAGGAAGGGGTCAATGGCCGATACGCTTTCAAATTAGCGTGGGATTTTGTCCGATCTTGCGGCAAAGGGGAAGAGCAAAAATGTGCATCGCCCTAAAACATGGAAGATTTTTGCGCGATAGTGTGCAAAAATGAGCAAGCTCACTTTTCATGTGGGGATAACAGGGGGAAAAATTGATGGATACAGATTTAAAGTTTTCGCTGACGACAACGATTATTGTCCTGGGTCTTATCGTGGCCGCTGGCCTGACAGCGGTACTGCACTGATTTATCCGGGGGAGAGGTCTCTTTCCCCCGACATCCCGCCATTATTACCAATTTCGCAAAAATCTTTTGCCATTTCGTTTACTTTTGTTTTTTTGTGATTGATGTCATGCTTTTGACTTCTGATGAGATACCGTCGCCGATGACGGTTTGCTGGAGTCATTGCATGAAAATCAACTTCCCCTTATTAGCGCTGGCGATAGGCGCGTTTGGTATTGGTACCACGGAGTTTTCCCCGATGGGGCTGCTGCCGGTGATTGCCAAAGGCGTCGACGTGTCAATTCCGGCGGCGGGAATGCTGATCAGCGCTTATGCGATCGGCGTGATGGTCGGGGCGCCGCTGATGACTTTGCTGCTCTCTCATCGCGCGCGCAGAAATGCGCTGATTTTTCTGATGGCGATCTTCACGCTGGGTAACGTCCTCTCCTCAATGGCGCCGGATTACACCACGCTGCTGATTTCGCGCATTATCACCAGCCTTAACCACGGGGCTTTCTTCGGCCTCGGTTCGGTGGTGGCGGCGAGCGTGGTGCCCAAACACAAACAGGCCAGCGCGGTGGCGACCATGTTCATGGGGTTGACCATCGCGAATATTGGCGGCGTTCCGGCGGCGACATGGCTGGGCGAAACGATCGGCTGGCGGATGTCGTTCCTCGCGACGGCAGGTCTGGGGCTGGTGGCGATGGTTAGCCTGTGGTTTTCGTTGCCCAAAGGCAGCGCTGGCGAGCGCCCGAACGTTAAACAGGAGCTCTCCGTGT
The DNA here is from genome assembly GCF_009825425.1 of Klebsiella sp. Lac1. Classification (NCBI taxonomy): domain Bacteria; kingdom Pseudomonadati; phylum Pseudomonadota; class Gammaproteobacteria; order Enterobacterales; family Enterobacteriaceae; genus Klebsiella; species Klebsiella sp. Lac1. The sequence goes on along the minus strand of NZ_VJZJ01000001.1, from coordinate 1,963,546 downwards.
TGGTCCGTCCGCAGGTGCTCTCCGCGCTGCTGACCACCGTGCTGGGGGCCGGCGCCATGTTCACCCTCTATACCTATATTGCGCCGGTGCTGCACACCGTTACGCACGCCTCGCCGCTGTTCGTCACCGTCATGCTGGTGTTGATTGGCGTCGGCTTTTCGCTGGGTAACTACCTGGGCGGTAAGTTCGCCGACCGCTCCGTCTCCGGGACGCTGAAGGGTTTTCTGCTGCTGCTGATGGTTATCATGCTGGCAATTCCGCTGCTGGCGCAGACGCAGCTGGGGGCCGCTATCAGTATGGTGGTCTGGGGGGCGGCGACCTTCGCCGTGGTTCCGCCGCTGCAAATGCGGGTGATGCGCGTGGCCCATGAAGCGCCGGGGCTCTCTTCGTCAGTCAATATCGGGGCGTTTAATCTCGGCAATGCGCTGGGCGCGGCAGCCGGCGGCGCGGTGATTTCCGGCGGACTGGGCTATGCTTTTGTGCCGGTGATGGGGGCGATAATTGCCGGGGGGGCGCTGCTGCTGGTGCTGTTCGGCGGGCGTTCGCAGCCGGAAGAGGCGTTGGTCGGATAGCCGATGTATTCGCAGAAGGGTTGCCCCTTCTGCGTTCGCGTTTTAGGCCGCCAGATTGGCCGCGACAAACTTCCAGTTTACCAGCGCCCAGAAGTGCGCCAGGTAGTCAGGACGGGCGTTACGGTAGTCGATGTAATAGGCATGTTCCCAGACATCCACGGTCAGCAGCGGTTTGGCATCGCCGGTCAGCGGCGTGCCAGCGTTGCTGGTGGAGACAATGCTCAGGCTGCCATCGCTGTTTTTAACCAGCCATGTCCAGCCGGCACCAAAGTTCTTCGCCGCCGCGTCGGTAAACTTCGCTTTGAACTCTGCAAAGTTGCCGAAGGATTGATTGATAGCGGCTGCCAGCTCACCTTCCGGTTCGCCGCCCGCATTCGGTGCGAGGCAGTTCCAGTAGAAAGTATGGTTCCAGACCTGGGCCGCATTGTTAAAGATGCCGCCTTCAGAAGAGCGGACGATCGCTTCTAAAGATTGACCTTCAAACGCGGTGCCTTTGATCAGGTTGTTGAGGTTGGTGACATAGGCCTGGTGATGTTTACCGTAGTGGTATTCCAGGGTTTCTGCGGAAATGTGCGGCGCCAGGGCGTCTTTTGCATACGGTAATGCAGGTAATTCAAACGACATTGTTACTCTCCTTATAACTTCTTGTTTTTTAGCTCACATTCAAAGGATGTTTTACCATCCAGAACAGCATGTACTGTCCCTCGCCGCGGCGAGTGCGACAGGTTTTTATTGTGATCAGAATGCTAACACTTGCAGAAGGGAGTTAAAAGCCTTGCAATGATAAAGGGTATATTTAACAACCGCAGCCGGTTAAGCCTTAGCCGGACGGCAGGAGATCCCCTTGCCGCAGAGCCGGTTGAATGCTGTTGCTGCTAAAAGATAAAGTGATGACTGAAAAATCCATTTTGCAGAGGTCTGTGGTGTCTAATCCGCTACGAGCGGCCTTCGGCCTCGGATCATGGCGGCATGTCCTGGCATGAGATGAGCCTGGCGTTATAGCGAGAACAGTTGACCTGCCGCAGGCGCGGCAGGTGATGTTCAGCGAATGGTTTTGGGGGTCATTACGCGGCGCGCGCCGACATAGTGGCGAATCCAGTAATCCTCGCTTAATGAGGTTATCTGGATATCGCGGCCGGTACGCGGCGACTGAATAAACTTGCCGTTGCCGACGTAAACGCCGACGTGATCGGCAGTGCCGCGCCCACGGGTGCGGAAGAAGACCAGATCGCCGCTTTGCAACTCGCCGCGGTCGACCGGACGGGCATCGCGCAGGTGATACATCTCATTAGCGGTGCGCGGAATGCGGATTTTTACCAGATCCTTATAGGCGTAGTACACCAGCCCACTGCAGTCGAAACCGGTACGCGGCGAGGTTCCGCCCCAGCGATACGGTTTGCCAATCTGGTCCATTAACTTCGACATGGCGGTGGTTTGCGCTTTCTGTACGCGGACTTTATGTGCATCCGCTAGCGTCAGCGGCGGTTCTTCCGCGACTGTTTTACAGCGTTTTTTGTAGCCTTTACGCACGACGCATTTGCTCTGCACGCTGGCCATAACCGGAGCCGGCTCGGCACCAGGCGCGATCGATTTGGCACACTGTTTTTTATACCCTTTACGCAAGACGCATTTTTTCGTGCCGACGGCGTGACGGTTCAGCGCTGTCTGGCTGGATTCTGTCGTGCGGGTAGGGTGTCTGGTGCGGGTGGCCGTTGAGGCTTTCTTGCTGGAGGTTTTGGTTGTGGACTTTGTTTTCTGACTGGTGGCTTTTTTCTTGCGTTCTGTGGTGCCTTTCGCCGCATGCGCTTTTGGCTTAGCGGAGGTGTGCGTATGCCCTGAAGCATGCGCCAGTGGTGTAAATGAGATAGATGTAAACAGTAATGCACAGAGCGAAATCGCGATTTTGTTTAGCCGCGCCACTGAGCAATCCCCTGATTAATGACAGATATGTACCCATACCTGACGGTGAATGACAAAACCCAACGATTCTAAAGCATAAAAACCCGAAAAGTTAATACTCTTTTGTATCTAAAGTGTATATGAAAATTTTCCGTTTTTAATCAATGCATTATAATGGTCAATTCAAAATCATTCAAAACAAATTCATTACCCGACCTCGATCCTGTTCCACTCCCGACCCCTGTCATCACGATATTTTGCCGTCATAATACCAGACTTATGCCCTAGTAAATGCTGCGCAAAACTGTCTCCAGCCTGTTTTCCGTACAACCTTGTCGACAGGCTACGCAACTCATGAAAGCCTGGTGGTTCACCAGAAAAATCGAGTCCGGACAACTCACGGGTTTTCCTGAAATTACCTGATACTGTCGCTGGTGTCAGCACCTTTCCCGCAGGTGATGAGATAATGGTTTTCGCAGCCGACAGTTTACGGCACTCCTGCAATACCATTTCCAGCGAGATACCTAACTCATCAATTTTCAGACCTGCCGGTATCGCCAGTTTTGCCCCGGTCTTTTTCTGCTCTACGTAAAGATACCCCTCCCGGACATCCTCCCAGCTCATAGCACATAAATCACTGACCCGCTGTCTTCTTTGTCGTTGCGTGGGTCACGATAGCTGTAATATCCGTCATTTCTGACATACAGATTAGGAGGTAGATCCCGTCTATCATGATTTCTTCTTCTTCCCACCAACTATTCTCCGTAACAGGTCGCCGGTTGGTTTTGATGGCTCAACCTTAATAGCCGTTTCCTGAAATAAATATTCCACACCGTCTTTCTTCGGCGCAGGATAAATCTTGCTTTCTCTCACCCATCGACGAACAGTTTCAAGGCTGCGTGGCCGTGGCTGCCTGGCGTTCCATTCTTTTAAGGTAATAAGGGCCATGTTCACCTCATTACCGGCCTGTAATGTAAATCAGGCCGGCTTAATAAATTGATAATTCGATATCAGGAAACCTGACCGGGTAAAGGGCGGAGCCGCCGGGCGCAGTGCATGGCCGTGGCTACGTAGCTGCATTTCCGGTTTACGACTTCGACAGTGATTTTTGAACCCTGAACGACGACTGTATAAATCCGTTTCGTCTTCTGCCATCTTCATGCAAATGCAGAGAGTTAGCAGAAGATCGGAATACTCATCAGTTGCTGCGCGCAAGACCGTAATGGACAGCGAGCCGGTTTATCAGTGTCAGTTCTATCACACCGATGCATCGGGTGAACTCGAATTTCATTGGGAGGATGTGCACCAGGATTTTTACGAGCAATGGGATTCGAAGCGTCGCGGCGACCGCAGAATGCTCTATCGCAACACGCAGCCAGCGCCGGAACGCGAGCAGGTGCGCCGTGAGCATTCCGAGTGGTCACAGGTAACCTTCGGGAATGTAGGACCTGTTGGCCCACTGAAGCATCTCTCGAAAGAGGCTTTAGAAGCGGCTGCCGAACCCGGCGACCTAAGCGAGCGGGCCGACATGCAGTTTCTGCTGTGGAATGCTCAGCGCCGTGCCGGTATCACTGACGAGCAGATTACCAGGGCGATGATCGAAAAACTGGTGGTGAACAAACAGCGCGAATGGCCGGAGCCGAAAGATGGGGAGCCGCGGTTGCATATCAGAGATAAGCCTGACGTTAGATGAAGAGAAATACTTAAACTTACTTCAAGCGTGATAGTCCGGCCAATAAACGCCGATTAATACTGCTATAGCAGACATTATCAACAAGCAGGATATCAGTAGCCTTGACTTAACTGATGGGTCTTTGTCCCCTCTTCGGTAATGTCTTATAAGTAGCAATGCAAACGACAAACTAATGGCTGAATGAGTATAGGCTAATTTCTCGGGTAAAAGCATGAAGATTTCCTTCCTTTGAATCCTATGACTTAGTCTTCAAATAGTTTAGAACATTTATGCGTCTGAGTTCTATACTGAATGTAATGAGGGATGTGATGTTCAATCAAGCCTTTGTAGTGGATTTTGAGGATTTCAAGGGGGGGCGTGCATGCGCATTTGGAAGTTTTGGGAAGGGAGTAAAAACATTATCTGACGTAGAGTATAGTTTGGCACTTTTGATTTGTAAACCATCAGCGATGGCATAAGAGTGTTAATCCCATTCAGTTTGCAAGTGTTTTATTTTCTTCAGAACTAGATCGTGGACTTGCATGACTTGATTATGCCATGATAAGAAATAGTTAGAAGGTTATTTCAACTTATTACAGGTTGTAACTTATACAGTTTAGCATGTGAAGTAGGTGATGAATGATGGCGTATTTGGATTATTTTTTGAATTTTATTAAGAGCAACCCAGCATTGGCCATAGGTTTTAACATTGTGCTTCTGATTGTGTCTGGATTTTTTGCGCATATTATGTGCAAGTTCCTGTTAATTAAAGTTGTCAGGAAAGTGTTTTTTTCCAGTCATAAACAAGATGTTCCTCTTGAAAAAGATCGACGTATTGCTGAAAAGTTATCAAACTTCGTTCCTGTTATTATTGTATATTATGTTCTACAATTCATGCCAAATATGCCAGCATCATTGGTCACTGGCATAAATACAGTATGCGGAATCTTATTTTTCGTTTTTATGTCTGTCTTCTTTAATGAAATGCTAGATATCGTTAATGGTTCTTATTTAAGAAAAACAAAACGTAAAAATCATTCGATAAAAGGTTATATACAAATAGGTAAGATTTTAGTTCATATCATTGCGGCAATAATGATACTTGCCGTTATGTCAAACAAATCGCCTGCAATTATTATCTCGAGTCTGGGTGCTGTTGCTGCTGTGCTAATGCTAGTATTTCAGCATACGCTGCTTTCTCTTGTAGCCAACGTCCAGTTGTCATCAAATGACGTACTTCAACTCGGTGATTGGATTGAAATGCCAGATAAGAATTTGAGCGGGGAGGTTACCGATATTGCGTTACACACAATTACTATACGCAATTGGGATAATACGATTTCACGTATACCTACGAAAAATTTCTTAACAGAAACATATACTAACTGGCAGGCTATGTTTTCTTCTGGTGCTCGAAGGATAATGCGTAGTACTACAATAGATCAGCACTCGGTTACTTTTTTAACTCAGGAAATACTTGCACCAATACTTGCGATACGAGGTGTGAGTGAATCTCTCTCTAAGTTAATCGATGGGCGTGATGCAATGGGGATTGCGGACAGTTGGTTTATAGATAATGGACTGACAAATCTAACGTTATTTCGCCATTACATGATGGCCTATTTGGCTGAACGATCTGATATTATCAAGGATATGTATGTTGTAGTGAGAACATTAAAACCTTCAGCTTCGGGGATTCCACTGGAAATTTATTGCTTTACCACTTCAACACTGTGGGTGGATTACGAGAATACTCAATCAGAAATTTTTGAGTACATCACGGCTATTGTTGAAAAGTTCCATCTTCGTATATATCAGTATCCGGCAGGACATGATTTTTGGCATTCATCACCCGAAAATTGCATTCGTAAAAGCGAACATTTTAATGTTGATAGTTAGTTTTGACAAAGAGCTACACATTGATTTTTAAACTGCATGTAAATTCTCGGTAGTTGATTAAGATGGGTTACAGCCGGATCATCCGATCCGCGCTACATCGAAATGGCCAGGCAGAACGCTAAAAAATAACCTTTTCTCGTTTTGCAATTCTAAGGGAGTTAAAATGATTGATTTTGAACGTATGGCAGCAGAACAAAATCTTGTGGATATTATTCTCTTCCTGGTAAGAAAGGAGAACGGCTATGGTTATCCTCAAATGGATCGTTTTTTCAGTCGTCACAAGTTTTCAGTCATAGAAAATGGGGCGTTCATGAGGACTTTTGAACAGATGCGATTAAAAGGAGAAGTTGAATGGGGTGAGAAAATGCTGGTTAAAAAAGGCCCTAACTGGAAAGAGCCGAAATTCGTGGCTGAGAAAAAATACGGTATTGAATAGACTTAGCACATGGCTACCTTAATTTTAATTTCGAGTGGGGAAGTGCAGATGAGGGAAAGTAATGCTAGATCTTGAAAGTATTTATAAAAATGAAAGTGTGGAAGATGTTCTTCTGCATTTCGCTCTACGAACACCATATCCGAGCATAGACAGGATGTACGTGAATTACAAATTTGAAGTCATTGAGCATGGCGAATTACTGCGAACTCATCAACGATTATTTGACGAAGGAAAATTAAAAAAAACAGGGAGGCCACTTCCAGAAAAAGGTCCTAACTGGAAAGAGCCGAAATTCGTGGCTGAGAAAAAATACGGTATTGAATAGACTTAACTCATTATAACTACAAGAATTTATGCTGGTTTTTTGCAATTGATTTCCCATAATCATGTCGTCGGAGCCTGAACAACTCCGGTGACTTCTGCGCTTTGAGGGGACTCAAAGTGAAAATGACAATCAGGATATCGTTCAACCAGTTACAGATGCAGAAATACATCTGCGTTTTATTACATTCAGTGCTTTACCTCTTTGGTGGTGAAGCGTGAAACAACAATTCTGCCTCATCAACGACAAAGTTAAGCGTAACGTCGTCAACTTCATCCAGTCTCTACCTGTCGATCACCGATCGCCACTGATTATCGAGGCGCGCGAAGAAAGCCGCACCGATAAGCAGAATCGCCTCATGTGGCCACTTTTGAAAGACCTGAGCGAGCAGGTTATCTGGTACGGCGAAAAACTGGAGCCAGTGGAGTGGAAAGACCTCATCACCGTACCGGTAAGCCAGATGCAAAATCCGGAGTGCGAGCAGAAATACGCCCGGGGTATCAACGGCGGCCGCGTCTACTTCGTCGTTCGTTCCTCTCAATTCAGCAAGCGCTACATGGTCGAGGTTATCGAAGCGATCTACTGGTTCGGCACCGAGCACAATGTGAAGTTCAGCGAAAAGTCCAGGAATCCAGCGGTTGACCTGCACTATCGGGAACAATGGCAGCGGGCCCGTTGGCCAACTCATCCAGACGTTTGGCGTTATCGAGCAGCACAGCAGGCGACGTGCTCCCCAGTGGCGGATTAAAGGCCATGTTTTTGCTCCAAAAAAAGCATTCGCCTAAACGAGGGTTTGTGCGAAATGTCGGAGATTTTTACAATCAGCAATTTCAAGTAGTTATAAAGTGCTGATTGGCTATGCTCGGGTGTCCACCGGGGATCAAAACCTCGATTTACAGAAAAACGCGCTGATCCGCGCAGAATGTGAACAGATATTCGAAGACACAGCGAGCGGGAAGAATGCCCGCCGCCCGGGATTAAAGCGTGCACTGCGGCGACTCCGCCCGGGTGATGTGCTGGTGGTCTGGAAACTTGATCGGCTGGGGCGTAGCGTGCGCGACCTGATCACATTGGTATCGGAACTGCAACAGCGTGGGGGGAATTTCCGAAGCCTGACCGACTCGATAGACACATCAACGGCAGCCGGGCGCTTCTTCTTCCACGTTATGAGCGCGTTGGCGGAGATGGAGCGCGAACTGATTGTAGAGCGGACTCGTGCAGGGCTGGCGGCGAGAGAGCAGGGGGGCACAGGTGGGCGCCGGCGGGTAATGACTTCTGATGTTGTGGAACGCTGCCGTAGGATGATGGAGAACGGAGCTACCCGGCAGCAGGTTGCAGATGTGATCGGGGTCGGAGTGAAGGCGATTTACAAATATTTCCCTGCGGGATAAGGATGCCTATAAACAGGTCACAAAGGTATCTTAAGTGATTGATAAATAGTGAATGGGTGGATTTTCCCCTATAACTCCAGACTGATCGACTCTCTTATTTAGGCCTGCCGACGTCGCAGATTTTCCCGCGGCGAACGGTAGCCTAACGCACTGTGCGGATGCCATTCTCCCGATAGTCATTAATTTAAGGTGGGTCGAATTGCCCGGCGATCTATGGGGCCAGTCTAAAGAGATACCGCTTTTACACGGGCAAAGTGATATTTTTAAGGCAACTTCTGAGCACAGAAGATAAAATATAATGAGTGAAAAAAATGTTATTATCCGTCCTGCGTTCAGGACGCTACAATGACAAATTACTGCCGTATAGAAGTTAAGGAAGCATGACAATGAGCACGACTGTAGAAAAAATCCAACGTCAAATCGCTGAAAACCCGATCCTGCTGTACATGAAAGGGTCTCCGAAACTGCCAAGCTGTGGTTTTTCCGCTCAGGCTGTACAGGCGCTGTCTGCATGCGGCGAGCGTTTTGCCTACGTTGACATCCTGCAAAACCCGGATATCCGCGCGGAACTGCCGAAATATGCGAACTGGCCGACCTTCCCGCAGCTGTGGGTTGATGGCGAGCTGGTTGGCGGTTGCGACATCGTGATTGAAATGTATCAGCGCGGCGAGCTGCAGCAGCTGATCAAAGAAACGGCGGCAAAGCACAAGGCCGACGAACCGAAAGCTGAATAAGTCTGCTGCCAGTAAAAAAGCGACTTCCTGTGAAGTCGCTTTTTTTGTCTCTTATTCTTCTTGTCCGGCAAGCGGTAATGGCCAGCCGCCAAGACGTTTCCAGCGGTTGACGATTTCGCAAAACAGCTGCGCCGTCTGCTCGGTATCGTACAGCGCAGAGTGCGCCTTGGCACCATCAAACGCCATCCCGGCGGCCAGGCAGGCTTTGGACAGCACCGTCTGACCGAGCGCCAGTCCGCTCAGCGCCGCGGTATCAAACGTCACGAACGGGTGAAACGGATTACGTTTCAGCCCGGCGCGTTCGGCGGCGGCCATCGTAAAGGTGAGATCGAACGTCGCGTTGTGGGCCACCATGATGGCACGATTACAATCGTGGTCCTTAATCCCCTTGCGGACCATTTTAAAAATGGCGTGCAGGGCGTCGTATTCGCTCACCGCGCCGCGCTCAGGGTCATGCGGATTGATGCCGTTAAAGGCCAACGCTTCAGGCTGCAGATTAGCGCCTTCGAAAGGTTCAACATGAAAATGCAACGTCTCGTCCGGCATCAACCAGCCTTGCTCATCCATTTTCAACGTAATGGCGGCTATCTCAAGCAGGGCATCGGTTTTAGCATTAAACCCGGCGGTTTCTACATCAATCACCACGGGGTAGAAACCACGAAAACGGTCGCACAGACCATTAAGTTGAACGTTCTCGGACATCAGATTCTCTTAACTGGAAAAAAGTAGCGCGCATTATGGCAAATTTTGCCGTGCCTTGCAGCAGGAAGGGGAAAAACAGCGGGCGCCGATAAGCGCCCGAAGCAGCTTAGTTGCCAAGACCTTTGCCAGCGTCTTTCTCTTCAATCAGTTCAATTTTGTAGCCGTCCGGATCTTCAACGAAAGCGATAACCGTGGTACCGCCTTTCACCGGGCCCGCTTCGCGGGTGACGTTGCCGCCGTTCTGGCGAATACGCTCGCAGGCTTCGGCGGCGTTATCCACGCTCAGCGCGATATGACCGTAAGCGCTGCCGAGGTCGTATTGGTCAACGCCCCAGTTATAGGTCAGCTCGATAACTGCCGTCTCGCTTTCCTCGCCGTAGCCCACGAAGGCCAGCGAGTATTTGTACTCGGGGTTTTCGCTGGTACGCAGCAGCTTCATGCCCAGCACGTTGGTGTAAAACTCAATAGAACGTTGCAGGTCGCCAACGCGCAGCATGGTGTGAAGTAAGCGCATAGTTTTTATACTCCTTGTTTACAGCCCCTTAGCAGAGACCGTATGTGCAATTGTCAGAATAGCGTAACAAAACGGACAAGGCGTTTCATACCCCTGAGCACTATATCGTAAAAAGGCCGCCATTTCAGGCGGCCCTTACGCGGCTCTTTCTTATCCGGCGGGATTACAACGTCGGGTAATCGGTATAGCCTTCCGCACCGCCGCCGTAAAAACTTTCAGGGCGCTGCGGGTTCAGCGCGGCTTTATGCTGCAGACGTGCGACCAGATCGGGGTTGGCGATATAGTCACGACCAAAGGCCACCGCATCGATTAAGCCTTTGCCGATCAACTCGTTGGCTTTTTCTACCGTGTAGGCGCCGGCGCCGATAATCGCGCCCGGGAAGCGATCGCGCACTTTCTGACGGAACGCGTCGCTGTACGGCTGGCCGCCGGCCCAGTCCGGCTCGGACATGTGCAGATAGGCAATGCCGCGTTTGGCGAGTTCTTCAATCAGATACAGCGCATCGGCTTCTTCGTTCGGGCCATTATCGACATTCTGGAAACTACCGATTGGTGAGACGCGAATCCCGATACGGTCGGCGCTCCACTCTTTGCTGACGGCATCCACCACTTCCAGTACCAGACGCGCGCGGTTTTCAACGCTGCCGCCGTAGCGATCGCTACGCTGGTTAGAAGAAGGAGACAGGAACTGATGCAGCAGGTAGCCGTGCGCAGAGTGCAGCTCCACAAGGTCAAAGCCGGCATCGCGGGCATTGCCTACCGCCTGGCGGAAATCATCGACGATCCCCGGAATTTCATCGAGCTCCAGCGCGCGGGGCATCGAGGTATCGGCGCGCATAGCGTGACCATGCTCATCGCGCAGGGAGGTACGGGTGCCCGCACTGATAGCAGAAGGCGCGACCGGCGCTTCGCCGCCGGGCTGCAGGGAGTGATGGGAAATACGACCGGTGTGCCACAGCTGCACGGCGATACGGCCATGTTCAGCGTGAACGCCGGCGGTGATTTTCTGCCATGCCGCGATCTGTTCCGGGCTGTGCAGACCTGGGGCGCCGGCATAGCCTTTTGCCTGGGCTGAAATCTGCGTGGCTTCGGAGATGATCAGTCCGGAGCTGGCACGTTGACGATAGTACTCTGCCATTAACGGCGTCGGGATATCGCCGGGTTCGATACTGCGCAGGCGCGTCAGCGGAGCCATGAATACGCGGTTAGGTACGGTTATGGCACCGACTTTCAGTGGGGAAAACAGTTTTGATTCGGACATAATGACTCCTGAGTAGACCGGTCGTCTCGTAATTCGTTAAATAAAAACGCCTGTTAAACGCCAGGCGCTGCAATAATCTGTCTGACATGGGCAAGGGCGCTTTCCAGCGGCATTGCGCTGCGGGTAATCTTGGCCTGCAGATTGGCCCCCAGCCACAGGGAGTAAAGCACCTGGGAGAGGGTAAAGGCATCGCCATTAAATGTCAGGCTGCCTTCCCGGCGGCCCTTTTCCAGCGCTTCGCCCAGCAAAGTAATAATCTGGCTGGCGCCTTTGTTCATCTCTTCGCGCATGGATTCAGACAAATCGCACACTTCAGCGGAGAGCTTCACCGTCAGGCAACCGCTGATTACGCCCTGCTGGCAAAACTGCGCCAGGGTATGCTGGTAGTAAGCCAGCAGGCGGTCGCGATAATTCCCTTCGCCGTGAGCAAAATGGTCAACCAGGCGGCGGATATAGCCAGCATAGTGATATTCAAGCAGCGCGACGCCGTAAGCTTCTTTAGAGCGAAAATAGTGGTAGAAAGAACCTTTCGGCACTTCCGCTATTTTCAGCAGCTCGCTCAGGCCCATTCCGGTAAAACCGCGGTGCATGCACAGCTGTTCACCGGTTGCCAGAATATGTTCGCGGGTATCGTATTCGCTATGTTTGTTCATGCGCTCACTGTAATAGACCGATTGGTCTAATGCAAGCACAAAAAATGTCGCCTGCGGCAGGGGACTGAATAACAAAAGTTGCCAGATGGCGTTGAAACGTCTTCAATAAAAGACACAGAGAAGTCGCCGGAGGCGTGGAGTGGCAGAGCAGCTGGAGTTTTTCCCGGTACAGAGTCCGTGCCGGGGAATTTGTCAGTCAGATGAACGTGGATTTTGTCGCGGTTGCTTTCGTAGCCGTGAAGAGCGTTTTCACTGGCAAACAATGAGCGATGCTCAGAAGCAGGATGTGCTGCGCCTGTGCCGTCAGCGTCTGTTGCGCAAATTACGCGCGAATAAGCCGCAGGCCGAGGAAGAACCACAGCAGCCTTCACTGTTTTAATGGCAAAATTGCGTATACTCAACACACTTTTTTGTTGAGGACGTTGTTATGGTTCAGCGTATTGCTATGGCTCCACAGGGGCCGGAATTTTCGCGTTTTGTAATGGGTTACTGGCGTTTGATGGACTGGAATATGTCCGTGAACGAGCGGGTCAGTTTTATTGAGCAGCACCTGGATCTGGGGGTGACTACCGTCGATCACGCGGATATTTACGGCAATTATCAGTGCGAAGCGGCCTTTGGCGAAGCGCTGAAGCAGGCCCCGCATCTGCGTAGCCGCATGGAAATCGTCAGCAAATGTGGCATTGCCACTAAAGCCCGCGCCGAAAACACCATCGGCCACTATATCACCGATCGCGATCATATCGTCTTAAGCGCCGAGCAGTCCTTGCGCAATCTGGCGACCGACCATCTTGATTTGCTGCTGATCCACCGCCCGGATCCGTTAATGGATGCGGATGAGGTGGCGGAAGCTTTCCTCGCCCTGCATCACAGCGGTAAAGTTCGCCACTTTGGCGTCTCCAACTTTACGCCGGCGCAGTTTACGCTGCTGCAATCGCGCCTGCCGTTTACGCTGGCCACCAACCAGGTTGAAATCTCTCCGGTACACCAGCCGCTGCTGCTGGATGGCACCCTGGATCAGCTCCAGCAGTTGCGTATCCGGCCGATGGCCTGGTCCTGCCTCGGCGGCGGGCGTTTGTTTAATGATGAAAGCTTCCAGCCGCTGCGCGATGAGCTGGCGCAGGTGGCTCAGGAGCTGAATGCTGAGAGCATTGAGCAGGTGGTTTATGCGTGGATCCTGCGTCTGCCGTCGCAGCCGTTGCCAATCATCGGTTCCGGTAAAATCGAGCGCGTGCGTTCTGCCGTAGTGGCCGAAAAGCTGAATATGTCCCGTCAGCAGTGGTTCCGCATCCGCAAAGCCGCGCTGGGTTACGACGTACCATAATCCTCCCACCGCCTCCACAATGGTCGTCTCTGGTTTACACTTATCAGGGACAGAGCCATTCTGGAGGTGTTATGCAACGATGTATCCTTGCAATACTGACTTTAGCGATCTCAGCGGGCGCGCAGGCGGCCAGCGAAAACGTGGATCTCAATCTGGTTACCAGCCAAAGCGTGGGCCAGGCCATTGGCAGCGTTAAAATCAGCGAGACCGCAAAGGGGCTGGAATTTACCCCTGATCTCAAAGCGCTACCGCCGGGTCGACATGGTTTTCACATTCATGCTAACGGTAGCTGCCAACCGGCGATGAAAGACGGTAAGGCCGTCGCCGCCGGTGCCGCCGGCGGACATTACGACCCGCAGCAGACCGGGAAACATGAGGGGCCTGAGGGGCGCGGGCATCTGGGCGACCTGCCGGTACTGCTCGTCAACAGCGACGGGAAAGCCACCCAGCCGGTGGTGGCGCCGCGGCTTAAAACGCTGGCTGAGGTGCGGGGAAAAGCCCTGATGGTCCACGTCGGTGGAGACAATATGTCCGACAGTCCGCAGCCCCTCGGCGGAGGCGGCGAACGTTTTGCCTGCGGGGTGATTAAGTAGCTCTTTCGGTTATCGTCCCGATCGCAGGTGCCTGCTCAAGCTGGGACAGGGCGCAATACAGCCGCCAGATCACGGCAGCCAGCTCTTTTGCCGCCGGCTGGTGGTGATGGTTCAGGGTGTCGCAAATTCGCTGTAGCTCCTGCAATGTTGCGGCCAGCGGACGTTGCTGGACGCCGCGTTCGCTCATGACATCCCGAAGCAGGCTGATGCATAAATCCCGGACCTGCGAGAGCGGGTCAGAACGGGCTTCCCACTCGCGAAGCTGCCAGACCACATGTGAACAGTTAAGCAGCACCACGCCCCAGCGCAGCAGCCAGCGTCGCGCCAGGGCATCCTGGCTGTTGCTTAACTGACTGATGTGATGGTAGACCAGCGATTCGAACTCGTGTTCGCTATGCTGCGGACGGCGGCTCAGCTGATCGACAAAGTGACGGCGTAACGCTTTTATGTGGCGGCGGCTCTTGCGCGCATCGGAGCCGGGGTTGATCACCGCAAAAGCAAGCCAGGCAAAGCCGACGCCGATGATTTTTCCCAGATTATCGTTGAGAAAAGAGGCAAAGTCGTACACCGGCGGGTTGGTCACCGAAATAAACGACCCCATGAAGACAATCAATTGTCCCCACAGACCCGCCAGCTTTGGCATTTGCAGCTTGAGCAGTTGCATGGTGGTCAGTAGCGGGAAAAGGAACAGCAGGAACTGCCACAGGTCGGTTATCTGCACCATCAGGCCGAATTTCACCCCGAAGCTGAATATCGACAGCAATATCAGCGTCCGCATCAGCAGGCTCAGTGATTTGAACGGCGAGGGTGAGACCGAATAAAGTACGCAGCAAATTGCCGCCAGGGTGAGCGCGGCGGCGCAGGACTGCCATTGGGTGCTGATACCCCATGCCCCCACCGCCACCAGCGCGCAGAAGGTTCTGATACCGTTCCATAACGCTTCGGCCTGATCGGTATAACGAGCTAATGCCGGGGCGGAAGGAACATTAAATTCGGCGATTGCCGAGGCGTTCTCCACGCGGCGGAGCCAGCGACTGCTGTCCAGATACAGGCGGCAAAAGTAGCGCAGGCGCTTCCAGAAAGCGAGATGGCGATAGTCGGCATCGGCGGGAGGTGCCAGCGGGGCAATTATCCGGGCGACAGCGTAAAAATCGGCCCCGGGGTTGGCCAGCGCGATAAGCAGTGTTTCCAGGACTGCGCGGGTCTGTGCTGGCGCGGCTGGCCAGTTAAGCAACATCCGGCGCAGGCTGGAGATTACGCTGGTCAGCCGCAGCTGCCGGTGGAGTAAATAGTTCAGCAGCGGATTCTGACGACGAAAACGGTAATGACTCCAGAAGGCCTGAATACGCAGCAGGTTCATGGTCAGGATTTGCCCGATCACGCTTTCGTGGGCGGTGCGAATGGCATCGGTGGTTTCCGGTACCCACAGCAGACTGGCGTGCTCAAGCAGGCGAGCATGCATATTTTTCAATGCCGTCAGCAGCGTGGCGCCATCCGACGTACTGGGCATGATCATCATCATCAGCCCGCCGCACAGGATACCGACGATAACCTCGCAAACCCGCGATTGGGCGATAGTCCATAGCTCATTGGCGTCGGTAACGTTGATAACCGGAAAGGCGATAATGGCGCAGGTATAGCCGGCGAGCTGGAAGGCGTAGGCCACGTTGTTGGTATACATTGCGCAGGCCCAGGTGCAGAGCGCAATCCATGCCGAAATGCTGAATAAAAACAGCCAGGGATCGTTTAGCGTATGCCCGGCGAGCAGGAGCGCGGCGCAGGCGCCGAGCAGGCTTCCGGCGATGCGCCCGAAGCTCTTACTGATAACGCCGCCTACCGTCGGAAAACTGACGACGGCGGCAGAGGTCATCGCCCAGTAGGGTTCATCAAGATCCAGCCAGTAGGCAATACTCAGCGCGAGACACATCGCAATACCGTTACGCAGGGCATAGCGCCACTGCGCACGGCTGGCTTTAATCCAGGGAAGCGCCTGCCACGACGGGACCAGCCGTTTCATCAGGGGGCGCCAATCGAGACGGTGCAGGTGGTCCCGGAAACCAGGGTTATATCCGCAGGTAAGTCGTTTAACGCGATACGCACCGGTACGCGCTGGGCCAGACGCACCCACGGGATATTCGGCTTGATATTCGCGACCAGGCTGTTACCGCTTTCAATGCTCTGGTCGCCGATCGCTCGGCCGATACTGGATACGTGACCCTGTAACGTTTGTTTGCTGCTGTATAACACTATCTGCGCAGGATCGCCGGCGCGAATATGCCGCAGCTTAGTTTCTTCAAAATAACCAATGACATAAAATGAATTGCTATCGACAAGGGCGAAAACCGGATGGCCCGCGGAAGCGTAGTCGCCCACGCGGGTCGTTAAGTTTGTCACCCAGCCGTCTACCGGCGATTTCACTGCCGTCTGGTCAAGCTGCCATTGCGCGTGCTCGAGACTGGCCTGTGCCACGCCGACCACCGCTTTGGCGGCCGCAAGAGTGGTGGTGGCGCTATTCAGTGCGGTATTCACGCTTTCCAGATCTTCGGCGGAGATGGCCTCTGGCGAAAGACGACGACGACGACGGGCGTCACTGGCCGCTTTTGTTTGCTCCGCTTGCGCTTTGGCCATTTCTGCTTTCGCTTTCGCCAGCTGCGCTTCGGCGTTGAGAGCGGCAATCCGATAGGGAGTGTCATCGATCCTGAACAGCACGTCGCCTGCTTTGACCAGCTGGTTATCGCGAACGTTTAGCTGGAGGATGCTGCCTGAGACCTGCGGCGTAATGCTGACTTGCTCGGCGCGTACTTTGCCATCCCGGGTCCAGGGGGATTGCGTGTAATAGTTCCAGACCAGCCAGGCGGCAATAATCGCAAGTGCGGCGACCAATAACGTCGAGAGATATTTAAGTTTTTTCATGTCGTGAACATTACCAGGCAGTCAGTAAAACCAGAGCCAGACACACGGAGAGTGCAAACAGGGACAGATCCATCAGCAAGGGATGCCAGATATCGCCGGCATACATCCAGTCGCGCAACTGGCGATGAATAACCAGCCAGATAAAAAATCCCAGCAGCACGGCTTTAAACAGGGGAGGAAAGTAAATTGACGCACCGAATACCAGATCCTGCAGCGCCAGTCCGGAAGTGTTAAGACTCAGTTTCACAAGCAAAAATCCTTTGCCATTGCAGGGAGAATGTTCACAGCATGCTACTATTACACATTGTAAATCATTGTGTTGAATTTGGTGTATCAGGTAATTCATTTGTTTTGATTATTCAAATGCTGCACACTATTGTAAAATCAGTATAATAACTTAGCAAGCTAATTATAAGGAGATGAAATTGGAATCGCCACTTGGTTCTGATCTGGCACGTTTAGTGCGCGTCTGGCGCGCGCTGATCGACCATCGCCTGAAACCTCTGGAGTTAACGCAGACGCATTGGGTCACGCTGCATAATATTCATCAGCTGCCTCCTGAGCAGTCGCAGATTCAACTGGCGAAAGCTATTGGTATCGAGCAACCCTCACTGGTGCGTACGCTGGATCAGCTGGAAGAGAAAGGCCTCATTTCTCGCCAGACTTGTGCAAACGACCGGCGCGCGAAACGAATCAGGTTAACGGAAAAAGCGGAGCCGCTGATCAACGAAATGGAAGAGGTGATCGGCAAGACGCGAGATGAAATTCTGTCTGGCGTATCGGCAGAAGAAGTCGCAACGCTGCTCAGTTTAGTGCGTAAACTGGAAAAAAATATCCTCGATCTTCAGGAAAAAGATTAATTTATTCAGGGCCCTGAGTATTCAAGGCCCTTTTTTATTTACTTGTGCCAGATAACCACCCGATTACGCCCGCCTTTTTTGGCCTCATACATTGCCGCGTCCGCTCGCCTTACGCACTCGACGATCGCCGACAGGGGCCGGGAAACCGAGGTTTTCTCGAGTTGGGCGGCGAGCGTGTCATAAAAGTAGCTGCGGTTGTATAGCCGGGTCAGCGGGTCACGGATCGAATTTTGGGAAGAGTTCAGGTATTTGTTTTTGGATTCCCGATACAGACTGAATACATCGCACAATAAAATGAAAAACATAAACAACGTGCTGATGACTTCAAAAAAACGTGCATGATACCAGGCGTACTCGGTGTCGTTTTCAGATAACAATAAAAAAGCCAGCGTAAAAATATACGCAGCACAAAAAAAACACCGTGCGGGTGAGTTTTGGACTATGGCGAAAGTAATATAAAATAATCGCCGCGTTAAACAGCATCATCATATTACGGAAGCTGTAAAAAATCAGCGCAGCGTTAGCGTTAGCAAACAGATTCGAATCACACAGGAACCACCCGGGATAGCAGCTCAACGTTCCAAACATCAGCTATGATGAACCGGCGAACGCACTGGCAATCGGAATCAGATACAGACGCTTTCTATTGCACCAGGACTTCATCATCATGAAACTTGAAACCGTAATGTGCAGAATTAATAAAAAATAGTCATCGCGGGAAAAAAAGGAATTAAACGTAGGGATACGACTAATTAATGATGAGGAGAGCATGTGTATTACGCCAATAGCCATAGTACAAATGACGGAGTACACAAAAAACCGTTTTGCTAAGCGGCTGCGGTTAACAGTCATAAGTTTCATCCTTGTAAAGACTTTATATAAAGCGGTTCTGTCCGACGTAAGGTCATTCATAAAATAATACAATAACGCGGATGCTAAATATTGCGCAAACGCAAGAGAGAACCAGAAGGAGGGATGGATGCGACCGTGCGGTTTTTTAGCGAGTATCCGCCAACGTCTTCATATCAAGCCATTGGTTGAAGAGTACGGCCCGGGAAGGCCGTACTGATAAGAAAAAGCTTAACGCGGGGAGACGGTAACCTGACTGCCGCTGCCGGCAATCGCCACGCGCTGGCCGACAGAGAACGGGGTGTTACCCTGTTTCTGCACCACCATGATGGTATTGCCGTCGTCTTTACGGATTTCCAGCTCAACGCCCTGAGTTTTGTTCATCGCACCCTGTACGCCCTGGCCAGCGACGCCGCCGGCGACTGCGCCTGCTGCGGTTGCCAGAGAACGGCCAGTACCGCCGCCGATGGTGTTACCGAGGAAACCGCCGAGCACCGCACCACCGATAGCACCGATAGCATTGCTGTCATCACCGCTCTGGATCTGAACAGCACGGGTATGAACAATGGTCCCGTAGGTGACGCTTTGCACCTGTTTGGCTTCCGATGCGGAGTAAACGTCTCCGGAGAGGCCGCTGCTGCTCACGCAACCTGCAAGCGATAAACCAATCATCGAGACAGCCAAAACACGTAAAATCATTTATGAATCTCCTTCACCGAATAGTGTTCTGTTGAACGTCCATGCGTTCAATTATATGGCATTTCATCGTCGGCTGGCAGACCTCCGGCATGGACTATACAAAAAATAATAATCCGCACCTCTTCAACTTAACATAAACATACGTTCTTTGCGTCATGCGCAATCTTTCGCGCTTTAATGTTAATAAACGTTAGTGCAACGTAGCATTGCGCTCTTCTTTATGATGGAGTGTGAGGCATACGAAAGTCATGGAATGAAGGAAGGCGTATGAAATCAGGTCACTTTATCGGCGTAATGTCCGGAACCAGCCTTGATGGTATTGATGTGGTTCTGGCGGCAATCAACGAAAGCGTAGTGGCGCAGCAGGCCAGTCTGTCGTACCCCATTCCGGTGGCAATAAAAGAGGATATTCTGGCTATCTGCCAGGGACAAACGCTGACGTTATCCCGGCTCGGTCAACTGGATACGCGTCTCGGGCGCTTATTTGCCGATGCCGTACTGGCTCTTATGCGTCAGGAAAATGTGCAGCCGGCGGACATTGTCGCCATCGGTTGTCATGGACAAACGGTATGGCACGAACCGACTGGCGACGCGCCGAATACGCTGCAAATCGGTGATAACAACCAGATAGCTGCCCATACCGGCGTGACGGTGGTGGGCGATTTCCGGCGTCGTGATATGGCACTTGGCGGTCAGGGAGCGCCGCTGGTGCCCGCTTTCCACCAGGCGCTGTTGGCGCATCCCGTCGAACGGCGAATGGTGCTTAATATCGGCGGGATTGCCAACCTGTCGCTATTGGCGCCGGGCGTGCCGGTCCGCGGCTATGACACCGGACCTGGCAATATGCTGATGGATGCGTGGATCTGGCGCCAGTGTGGAAAACCCTACGATAAAGACGCGCAGTGGGCCAGCGAGGGCAAGGTGCTGCTGCCGTTGTTACAAAACATGCTCAGCGACCCGTGGTTTGCGCTACCGGCGCCGAAAAGTACCGGACGCGAATATTTCAACTACGGCTGGCTGGAGCGCCATCTGGCCCGCTTCCCTGGGCTGCGGGCGCAGGATGTGCAGGCGACTCTGGCTGAGCTGACGGCGGTGACCATCGCGGAGCAGGTGCTGCTGAGCGGCGGCTGCGAACGCCTGCTGGTGTGCGGCGGCGGGGCGCGTAATCCGCTGCTGATGGCGCGGCTGGCGGCGCTGTTGCCGGGAACGGAGGTTTCCACGACCGATGCGGCGGGAATCAGCGGCGATGATATGGAAGCGCTGGCGTTCGCCTGGCTGGCGTGGCGAACGATGTCCGGGCTTCCCGGCAATCTCCCCTCGGTCACCGGCGCGTCTGAGGCCACCGTGCTGGGGGCTATTTTCCCCGCAAACCGACCGCAGAATCAGAGTTAACTGAAACACCTGTTTTTTATTAGCCGGTAAACTGGATCAAGTAAACGGGGGGCAATTTGCCCTCCTGGACCGGGAAAGTCGAAGGCAAACGAATGAAAAAAATCCTTATCGCTGTAGTACCCTTTATGCTCGCAGGCTGTAGCTACTATAACCAGTTTGTGGAGCGGATGCAGACGGATACCCTGGAGTATCAGTGCGATCAGAAACCGCTGACCGTGCACATCAACAATAGCCGTCAGATGGCCAGTTTTATCTATGACAACCAGCAGCTGAATCTGGCGCAGGGGCTTTCGGCATCAGGTGCGCGCTATACCGACGGCGTCTATGTCTTCTGGTCGAAAGGCGACAGCGCCACCGTTTACAAGCGCGATCGCGTTGTGCTGGAAAACTGTCGGCTGCAGACGGCCAAACGTTGAGATTTCTGCCCCGGGGGCGCACAATGACGCCACCCGTTGACTATGTTCTCAATTGCCATGTCTGATAACGACGAATTGCAGCAAATCGCGCATCTGCGCCGAGAGTATACCCGTGGCGGCCTGCGCCGCCGCGACCTTCCCGCTGAACCGCTGGCTTTGTTTGAGCGTTGGCTCAGACAAGCCTGCGACGCCCGGCTGGCTGACCCGACGGCAATGGTCGTCGCCACGGTTGATGAAAACGGTCAACCTTACCAGCGAATTGTCCTGCTCAAGCACTATGACGAAAAAGGGCTGGTGTTTTACACCAACCTCGGGAGTCGTAAAGCCCACCAGATCGAAAACAATCCTCGCGTGAGCCTGCTTTTCCCGTGGCACATGCTGGAGCGCCAGGTGATGGTCACTGGCAAGGCCGAGCGCCTGTCAACGCTGGAAGTGGTGAAGTATTTTCACAGCCGTCCGCGCGACAGCCAGATTGGCGCCTGGGTCTCGCAACAGTCAACCCGCATCTCAGCCCGCGGCATCCTGGAAAGTAAGTTCCTGGAGCTGAAACAGAAATTCCAGCAAGGCGAAGTGCCGCTGCCGAGCTTCTGGGGCGGATTCCGCGTCAGTATTGAGCAGATGGAATTCTGGCAGGGCGGTGAACACCGTCTGCACGATCGTTTTTTATACCAGCGCGACGATAGCGCGTGGAAAATCGATCGTCTGGCCCCGTAATCCCTGAAATTTGTTGTGTTAAGCGCTGGTACTGGATGGGCTGGCGCTTTATTCTATAGGCTTCATTTTTCAAGCTGCGTCTGTGTTGGCTGTGCTGGTTTATTCCGGTCGTTGACTGGTATGAATCTCCGTACTGCCTGCCCTGAAGCAACTTAAATGATTTTGCATAGATGTTTTTTTTCGCGTCTGGCGAAAAGTCGTGTACCGGCAAAGGTGCAGTCGTTTTATACATGGAGAATTTGATGGCAAGCAGTAACTTGATTAAACAATTGCAAGAGCGGGGGCTGGTAGCCCAGGTGACGGACGAGGAAGCGTTAGCAGAGCGACTGGCGCAAGGCCCGATCGCGCTCTATTGCGGCTTCGATCCAACCGCTGACAGCTTGCATTTGGGGCATCTTGTTCCATTGTTATGCCTGAAACGCTTTCAGCAGGCAGGCCATAAGCCTGTGGCGCTGGTGGGGGGAGCGACCGGTCTGATTGGTGACCCGAGCTTTAAAGCCGCCGAGCGTAAACTGAACACCGAAGATACCGTGCAGGAGTGGGTAGATAAAATTCGCAAGCAGGTCGCGCCGTTCCTCGACTTTGATTGCGGTGACAACTCAGCCATTGCCGCGAATAACTACGACTGGTTTGGTGGCATGAACGTGCTGACTTTCCTGCGTGATATCGGCAAGCACTTCTCCGTAAACCAGATGATCAACAAAGAAGCGGTTAAGCAGCGTCTGAACCGCGACGATCAGGGCATCTCGTTTACCGAGTTCTCTTATAACCTGTTGCAGGGTTACGACTTCGCGTGTCTGAACAAACTGCATGGCGTGGCGCTGCAGATTGGCGGTTCCGATCAGTGGGGCAACATCACCTCCGGCATCGACCTGACCCGTCGTCTGCACCAGAACCAGGTGTTTGGTCTGACCGTTCCGCTGATCACCAAAGCCGATGGCACCAAGTTCGGTAAGACCGAAGGCGGCGCGGTATGGCTGGATCCGAAGAAAACCAGTCCGTACAAATTCTATCAGTTCTGGATCAACACCGCGGATGCTGACGTTTATCGCTTCCTGAAGTTCTTCACCTTCATGGACATTGCCGAGATCAATGCGCTGGAAGAAGAAGATAAAAACAGCGGTAAGGCTCCGCGTGCGCAGTACGTGCTGGCCGAACAGGTGACGCGTCTGGTTCACGGTGAAGAAGGTCTGGTAGCCGCAAAACGCATCACCGAGAGCCTGTTCAGCGGGACGCTGAGTGCGCTAAGCGAAGCCGATTTCGAACAGCTGGCGCAGGATGGCGTGCCGATGGTCGAAATGGAAAAGGGTGCCGATCTGATGCAGGCGCTGGTGGATTCGGAACTGCAGCCGTCTCGCGGTCAGGCACGTAAAACCATCGCTTCCAATGCGGTAACGATCAACGGTGAAAAACAGTCCGATCCGGAATATTTCTTCCAGGACAGTGACATTTTGTTCGGCCGTTACACGCTGTTACGTCGCGGTAAAAAGAACTACTGTCTGATTTGCTGGAAATAATAAAAAATCAGCAGGGGCATGGGAAACCATGCCCCTTTCTTTTTTCAGGGTTATGGTAAGCAAAAAATGAAGAACATCCTCGCTATTCAGTCCCACGTTGTTTTTGGACATGCGGGCAATAGTGCTGCGGAATTTCCGATGCGTCGCCTTGGCGCGAATGTCTGGCCCCTTAATACCGTTCAGTTCTCCAACCATACGCAGTACGGGAAATGGACCGGTTGCGTGATGCCGCCTGCGCATCTGACCGAAATCGTTCAGGGGATTGCCGAGATTAATCAGCTTCAGCGTTGCGATGCGGTACTGAGCGGCTATCTGGGCTCCGCCGAACAGGGTGAGCATATCCTCGGTATCGTGCGTCAGGTCAAAGCGGCTAATCCGGCGGCGAAATATTTCTGCGATCCGGTGATGGGACACCCTGAGAAGGGCTGCATCGTCGCGCCGGGAGTGGCGGAGTTTCACGTGCGCCATGCGCTGCCGGCGAGCGATATTATTGCCCCCAACCTGATTGAGCTGGAAATCCTCTGCGGTCATCCGGTGGCTACGGTTGCGCAAGCAGTCTCAGCCGCGCGTGAGCTGATTGCCCAGGGCCCACAGGTCGTACTGGTTAAGCATCTTGCCCGTGCCGGATTGAGTATGGAGCGGTTCGAAATGCTGCTGGTGACGGCTGATGAAGCCTGGCATATCAGCCGCCCGCTGGTCGATTTTGGCCTGCGTCAGCCGGTCGGCGTCGGCGATGTGACCAGCGGATTACTGCTGGTTAAACTGTTGCAGGGCGCTCTGCTTCGCGATGCGCTGGAACATGTGACCGCTGCGGTGTATGAAATTATGCTGGCCACGAAAAACAGGCAGGAGTATGAGCTGCAGGTCGTTGCCGCTCAGGACCGAATTGCGCAGCCGGAGCACTACTTTAGCGCCACCCAGCTTTAACTGTCGCACTGCTGCCCGGCCTCGCAGCCGGGCACAGATGACGCCGCGCGATTAGAACCCTTCCGCCGCCAGCGCCGCGGCCACCGATGGACGAGCGGTCACGTGCTTCATCCAGGCTTCGATATGGCTGTAACCCGTCATATCCAGCTTCACGGCCCAGGCCCAGCGCAGTACGGTAAACAGGTAGCCATCCGCGATGGTGAAACGATGCCCGTTCAGCCACTGCTTCTCCTTCAGCGATTCATCAATATAATGCAGCTTCTTCTCCAGCTGCGCGCGCACGACAGCCTTGTAATCTTCCGGGGTATCCGGGCGGAAAAGCGGCGTAAAGCCCTTATGCAGCTCTGTCGCGACGTAGTTCAGCCACTCGAGAGTCTGGTAGCGCGCAATGGTGCCCACCGGCGCCAGCAGCTGGCGATCCGGCACCCGATCGGCAATATATTGCATAATGGCGACGCCTTCCGTGAGCAGGATTTCGTCGTCAAGTAGCAGCGCCGGAACCTGTCCCTTCGGGTTGATTTGCAGATAATCCTCACCGTTTTCCAGGCGCTTCTTCTGCAGATCGACGCCCTGTAAGGTGAAGTCCAGTCCGCTTTCGCGTAGGGCGATATGTGATGCAAGGGAACAGGCGCCGGGTTTGTAGAACAGTTTCATCAGTAACTCCTCGTGGCTGCAGTTTTCTGTATGTTAGCCCAGGGGTAAAAAAAAAGCCGCTAACAAAGCGTTAGCGGCCTAAATTTATTCGTTTTCCCGAAGCGCTTAAGCGGTTGCCGTATCGCGAGCTTTGCTCACCGCCTCGTCATCCTGGGTCATGCGGTTCAGTTTCGGCGCGATAGCGAACATCAGCACGGCGATAACTGCGGTAGCAATACCAATCTGCAGGAAGACATGGCCATAGACGGCAAGAGACTGCAGCGGGTCGGTAACGTCCTCCGGTACCGCCATCAGGTTGGCGACTTTACCGGCGATGATTGCGGCGCCTGCGGTGGTCAGGAACCAGCTGCCCATGATAAAGCCCATCAGGCGCTGCGGGACCAGCTGGGCCACCATCGCCAGACCCAGACCGGAAATCATCAGCTCACCGATACTCTGCAGCGCGTAGCTCAGAATCAGCCAGTTAACGGAGACGATACCGGCGTCGGTTGCAAATTTGGCGCCCAGCGGCAGGACGAGGAACGCCAGCGAGCAGAGCACCATGCCGATTGCGAACTTGTGCGGCATCGGCAGACGGTCGCCCATCTTGTTATAGATAGCGGCCAGAATCGGGCTGCCGACCATAATCCAGAACGGGTTCAGCGCCTGGAACTGCTCAGGCTGGAAGCTGATGCCCAGAATAGCGTGCTCAACGTTGCGGATAGCAAAGAAGTTCAGTGAAGTCGGCATCTGGCTGTAGAGGACGAAGAAGACGATCGCCTGAACCATCAGAATGAAGGCGACGATCATCTTACGACGCGCCGCACCTTTCATCGCAATCGCTTCTTTGGCAAAAATAATCACGATTCCCAGGGCCACTAAGCCCAGCACCATACGGGCAATCCCCTGGTTGTGCAGCAGCCAGGTCGCAATCACCACCAGGACGATGACGCCGACGATGGTCGCCAGCAGTTTGCCGAAATGCACCGGGGCAAAGTCAGGCTTCGAACCGTAGTTTTTCACCCATTTTTTGCAGAACATGAAGTTCACCAGGGTAATCAGCATCCCGATGAAGCTCAGAGAGAAGGCGATGCTCCAGCCAAATTTCGCTGCCAGCCACGGGGTGGCCAGCATAGAGAAGAAGGAACCGATGTTGATGGACATGTAGTACATCGTAAATGCGCCATCAAGACGCGGGTCATCTTTCTCGTAGCAGGTCGAGAGCAGGGAGGACGGGTTAGCCTTAAACAGGCCGTTACCGACGGCGATGGTCGCCATACCCATATAAACGATAGCCGCGTCATGTCCGGAATAAGCCACCAGGGCGTAGCCGATAGCGAGGACGATAGTCCCCAGCATAATCACGCGTTTCGTACCGAGCACTTTATCGCCCAGCCAGCCGCCGATAGCCACGAGGCCATAAACCAGCGCGCTGAAGGAGGAGAAGAGAGTAATAGAATCCGCTTCTGACATACCCAGCTGTTTTACCAGGTAAACGGCCATGATCCCTTGCAGGCCGTAATAACCAAAACGCTCCCATAACTCGATCGAGAAGATCAGATAGAACGATTTCGGTTGTTTGAAAGCGTTCAGACTCACACTTTCTGCTGGTTTATTGTTTGCAGTTGACACATATACCTCTTTTTTTACATCCCATATTAACGGGGGGTGTTCGGGGCGCAATCTGATAAGACCGCCGCCTTTATAGTTATTCTGGAGGGAAAACGGCAAGTAATGTTCACTATCCTGGCCATTGAGGCAAGCGCTTTGCAATACTCTGTTACATTTATCTTGGGCGTTATAATCCGCCAGTCATTCAAATGTTATGCAGAGTTAAATTTCAGCTTTTACACATTGATGGTATTTTTATCTTTCAGGAAAAGGAAATGATTGGTTAATGGCGATATATTCTACTAATTAGCCGTTAATGTAGTGATATAGCCTGTAATCCTAAAATATGATGGGGTATTGTCCTGGATGGCGGGACTCTGATATTGCAAATACTGACTTTTCGTATCATCTCGATAACATGGATTTAATATTAAGTTGCGTGGATGATCTGGATCACAAATGTATAGAAATTTTTTCGCCACAAAAAATGATTAACCTGGGTGAGCGTTATATAGATGGTTAATTGTCCTGTGAAGTGTAGAAATAGTGGCGTTAAAGACAGGAGGCAGGCGGAAGGAGCAGAACCATTACCACAAGAAGGGTAATGGTTTTAGCGAAGGGTTAGTCGTCGACTTTCTCTTTAAACTCGCACAGATCTTCAATCAGGCACGAACCGCAGCGAGGTTTGCGCGCAATACAGGTATAGCGTCCGTGGAGAATAAGCCAGTGGTGGCAGTCGACTTTAAATTCGGCGGGAACCACCTTTAGCAGTTTTTCCTCCACCTGTTCAACGTTCTTCCCGGGGGCAAATTGTGTCCGATTGCAAACGCGGAAAATATGCGTATCCACGGCAATCGTCGGCCAGCCGAAAGCGGTGTTCAGTACCACGTTGGCGGTCTTACGTCCCACGCCGGGAAGCGCTTCCAGCGCCGCTCTGTCCTCCGGAACCTCGCCATTGTGCTGCTCAAGCAGTATCCGGCAGGTTTTGATCACATTTTCAGCTTTGCTGTTAAACAAGCCGATGGTCTTGATATACGCTTTGACGCCATCAACACCCAGCGCCAGCAGGGCTGCTGGCGTATTCGCCACGGGATACAGCTTTGCCGTGGCTTTATTCACGCTGACGTCCGTCGCCTGCGCCGAGAGTAATACGGCTATCAGTAATTCGAACGGTGAGCTGAAATTCAGTTCCGTTGTCGGGTGTGGGTCGTTATCCCGCAGGCGGGTCAGGATCTCCAGACGTTTGCTCTTATTCATCCCAGACTTTCCCTGTGAGCATCAGCCGGCGCCGCTTGACTCGCGGCAACGGTTTTTGCTTTACGCTGTTTGGTTCGTTCATCAATCAGGTATTTCACCGCCAGCATCATCCCTAAACCGATAAAGGCGCCCGGCGGCAACATCGCCAGCAGGAACGGCGTATCGGTATGGAACACTTCTATTCGCAGTACTTTCGCCCAGTTGCCCAGCAGGCTATCGGCGCCATCAAACAGCGTCCCGTTACCGAGGATTTCTCGCAGCGAACCGAGCACAAACATCGCGCAGGTCGCCCCCATGCCAATGGAGAAACCGTCCAGCGCCGACAGCGCCGGCCCCTTTTTGGCGGCGAAGGCTTCGGCTCGACCGACCACGATGCAGTTGGTCACAATCAGCGGAATAAAAATCCCCAGAGACTGATACAGACCAAATGCGTAGGCGTTAATCAGCATCTGCACGATACTGACAACCGATGCGATGATCATGACATAAATCGGGATACGAATTTCAGCCGGTGTCCAGCGGCGCAGGCTGGAGATGGTCAGGTTGGTCAGCGTCAGCACCAGGGTCGTCGCCAGTCCAAGCCCTAACGCATTGGTAGCGGTAGAGGTCACGGCGAGCAGGGGGCACATACCCAACAGTTGCACCAGCGCGGAGTTGTTTTTCCACAACCCCTGAACAATAACGTCTTTGACTTCGCTCATGGCTTACTCTCCGCAGGAGGTGAGTTCAGGAATCTGTGCCGGCAGCGTTTGCGCATACAGACCGGCACGCTTAACGGCGTTGACCACCGCGCGTGGGGTAATCGTGGCGCCGGTGAACTGATCGAAATCACCGCCGTCTTTCTTCACGGCAAAATGGCTGTCGCCGGGACCATGAATGATTTTACCCGCAAAATAGGTTATCCAGTCCGACAGACGGAGTTCAATTTTGTCGCCAAGGCCGGGCGTCTCATGATGTTCCGTCACGCGGGTGCCAAGTACGGTGCCTTTAAAGTCGGCGGCGACCAGCAACTGAATCGCGCCGGAGTAACCATCGGGCGCCGTCGCTTCCATCACCACCCCGACCGGAGCGTCGTTATTTTTGGCAATCCAGATCTTATGCTGCCCTTTACCGAGCGGCGGCGCCGCGACCAGATAGCAGCTCTGCAGCAGATCGTTATTATAACGGTCCGCAGGCATAACCTGATTGAACAGCGCTTTTTGCTGCGTCGCCGCCTGTTCAGCAATCGTCGATTTCGTCAGCTCATTAATGGCCGCAGTTAACCCGGTAGAGCCGGCGGCAAAGAGCGCCAGCGTGGTGCCGTGTTTGCGCATGCTTTTTAACATCATTGGTCCTCAGCGGTGGCCATAGACGCGCGGGCGCGTGTAATAATCGATCAACGGAACGGTAATGTTCGCCAGCAGCACGGCAAAAGCCACACCGTCAGGATAGCCGCCGAAGCTGCGGATGAGCCACACCAGCAGACCGGCGAGGGCGCCGAATATCAGGCGGCCGCGGTTGGTGGTGGAGGCGGTAACCGGGTCCGTTAAAATAAAGAATGCGCCGAGCATGGTCGCGCCGGAAAGCAGATGAATCTGCGGGGCGGCGAAGCTCTGCGGGGAAAACAGCCAGCCCAGGGTGGCGCAGAGAGTCAGGCTAAGCAGGAAGCTCAGTGGAATATGCCAGCGAATAGTTTTCTGCCAGAGTAAAAACAGACCGCCGACCAGATAGGCGATGTTGACCCACTGCCAGCCAAGGCCGGCCAGTGTGCCGCCGTAAATCGGGTATTGCAGAATTTCCTTCACCCCATGACCGGCATGCAGCGACGTTTTAAACGTATCCAGCGGCGTGGCCTGGCTGATGCCGTCGATCCCCAGACGCAGGGCGTTCATATCGTTACCGCTGGCGGTGTGGCCGCTAAAAATCACCTGCAGAGCGTCGGTGAAGCCAGGAACGCTGGCCGCAATCTCATGCGGCGGCAGCCAGGAGGTCATCTGCACCGGGAATGAGATAAGCAGCACGACATAGCCAATCATCGCCGGGTTAAACGGGTTGTGGCCCAGTCCCCCGTACAGCTGCTTGGCAATAATAACGGCAAAGGCGGTACCGGCAACGACCATCCACCAGGGGGCCAGCGGCGGAATACTGATCGCCAGCAGCAGACCGGTCAGCAGCGCGGAGTTATCGGCAAGCGTGGCGGCAATGTTTTGCTTGCGCAGCCTGAGGATAGCGGCTTCCGTCGCCCAGGCCGTGAGGGCGGCGAGGACGAGCTGCATCACGGTTCCCCAGCCGAAAAACCAGGTCTGAACCGCGATGCCGGGTACGGCCGCGAGCAGAACCAGCAGCATAATCCGTGAGGTCTGACGCTGGTTGTGGGTATAAGGAGAGCTTGCGATTCTGAAAACCATTTATTCCTCGTTAACTGCCTGCCGGGATGCTTTCCTGGCCTGAACGCGGGCGATTGCTTCGGCGACTGCGGCTTGGCGCGGGTCGTCGTTGGTGGCTGACGGGGTCATCTCTTGCTGCTGTTCGGCCTTACGGGCCCTGGCGCGGGCGATAGCCGCTTCAACCGCCGCTTTACGCGGGTCGACGGCTTCGGCTACGGGCTGAACGTCGGCCGGCGCGGCGGCCTGCTGTTCGGCTTTACGGGCTTTCGCGCGGGCGATAGCCGCTTCAACTGCCGCTTTACGCGGGTCGACGGCTTCGGCGGCGGGCTGAACGTCGGCCGGCGCGGCAGCCTGCTGTTCGGCTTTACGGGCTTTCGCGCGGGCGATAGCCGCTTCAACTGCCGCTTTACGCGGGTCGACGGCTTCGGCTACGGGCTGAACGTCAGCCGGCGCGGCAGCCTGCTGTTCGGCTTTACGGGCCTTCGCGCGGGCGATAGCCGCCTCAACTGCCGCTTTCCGCGGGTCGGCAGCCTCGGTGGCGGGCTGTTCCGTTTGCTGATCCTGCTGCGCCAGCTTGCGGGCGCGGGCCTCGGCTTTACGGGCTTCGCGCGCGGCGATGGCTTCACTGTTATCCGGCTTCGTTCCGGCCTGGACAACGATCGGCTGGGCGGCATCGCGTTGTTTTTCGCGAACCCGGGCCAGCGCGGCGTTAATCGCGGCGTGATCTGTTGCGCCAGGTTGAACCGCGGACTGTTTGTGGCGTTCCAGACGCGCGGCTTTATCCCGCTCCAGGCGAGCCTGGCGGGCCTCAAAGCGGGCTTTGGCCTCCGCCGCGCGCTTTTCTTCCTGACGAAGAGCCGTAATCTCAGCCTTTTCCTGACGGAAATATTGTACCAGCGGAATATTACTCGGGCAGACCCAGGCGCAGGCGCCACACTCGATGCAGTCGGCCAGGTTATGGGCGGTGGCTTTATCGTGCTGCTGACCTTTGCTGAACCAGTACAGCTGCTGCGGCAGTAGATCGGCCGGACAGGCGTCCGCACAGGCACTACAGCGAATACAGCCTTTTTCTTCCTCGGCTTCGCCCATTTCGCTTACCGACGGCGCCAGCAGGCAGTTGGTGATTTTAACCACCGGCACGTCAAGCCACGGCAGGGTGAATCCCATCAGCGGGCCGCCCATAATGACCATCTGTTCGGCGCTCGGGCAGAAACCGGCATCTTCCAGCAGATGGCGAACCGGTGTTCCCAGCCGCGCCCACACGTTGCCCGGACGAGTCACCGCTTCTCCCGTGAGCGTCACCACCCGCTCGGTCAGCGGCTCACCGTCGATTATCGCGCGTTTAACCGCATAGGCGGTCCCGACGTTTTGCATCAGGACGCCAATGTCCGACGAGCGCCCGCCGTGGGGGACCTGCTTGCCGGTGAGGATTTGCGTCAGCTGCTTTGCGCCGCCGGACGGGTACTTGGTGGGGATCACCCGCAGTTCGATACCGTGCGCATCGGCAAGGACCGCCCGCATCATCGAGATAGCCTGCGGTTTATTATCCTCAATACCGATCAGCACCTGACGCGGCTGTAAAATGTGGGCGAGGATGCGGATGCCGGCGATAATTTGCGCGGCGCAATCCTGCATCAGGCGATCGTCGGCGGTAATATAGGGTTCGCATTCAGCGGCGTTAATAATCAGGGTTTCAATTTTATCGCCGCCGCCGCGCAATTTGCTGCCGGTCGGGAATCCCGCGCCGCCCAGTCCGGCCACGCCGAACTGATGAATACGCTCGATGAGCGCTTCGCGAGATTGGTTTGCATAATCACTCCAGCCGTCGCGCTCAATCCACCGGTCTTCGCCGTCGGCATCGATAATGACGCTCATCTCGGCGAGGGCGGAGGGGTGCGCGGTAGAGTGCGGCGCGATGGCGCTGACGGTACCGGAGGTCGGGGCATGAACCGGTAACATTCGTCCCCAGCCGCGGGTCAGCGGCTGACCGCGCAGTACGCGATCGCCAGGCTGGACGCAGAGCTCACCCTCAGCGCCGATATGCTGTTTTAACGGGATAGCAAACTGCTGCGGCAGGGAAACCTGGCGCAGTGGCGTACCGTTAGACTGGTTTTTCATTTCCGGCGGGTGAATACCGCCGTTGAAGTCCCAGACTTTATCTTTTCTGAAAGCGGAAAATAGCTTAAACATGTTGTTCCACAGGAATATTGCGTACCGGAATCGTGTGAAGGTCCCACTTCCAGTTTTCAGTGGTCGTCGCGACAGGAACCATTTCTATACATTGCGTCGGGCAGGGGGCGACGCAAAGATTACAGCCGGTACAAAGGTCGCTCATCACGGTGTGCATGGCGCGAGTTGCACCGACAATCGCATCGACCGGGCAGGCCTGGATACACTTCGTGCATCCGATACAGTTATTTTCGTCAATGACCGCAAGCATGCGCGCAGGCTCGAGTTGTTGTTCATCGCCATCGATAGGCTGCGGGTCAACGTTCAGCAGGGCGGCGATTTTTAGCATCACCGCTTCGCCGCCAGGGGCGCAGCGGTTGATTTTCTCACCCTGAGAGCCGACGGCCTCGGCATAAGGACGACAGCCGGGGTAGCCGCACTGTCCACACTGACTCTGCGGAAGAAGCTCATCGACTTTTTCAACGACGGGATCATCTTCCACTTCAAACCGACGGGAGGCGTATCCCAGAATCACGCCAAAAATGAGCCCCAGCAGGCTAATGGCGATCACGGCTATCCAGACTGCACTCATATTACAACTTCACCAAACCACTAAAGCCCATAAATGCCAGAGACATTAAACCCGCAGTCACCAGGGCAATGGCATTACCGCGAAACGGCGCAGGCACATCTGCGACCACCAGACGTTCGCGAATAGAGGCGAACAGAACCATCACCAGTGAGAAACCGACCGCAGCGGCAAAGCCGTAGAGCGCGGACTGTAAGAAATTATGCCCGAGGTTTATATTCAACAACGCGACGCCGAGCACGGCACAGTTGGTGGTGATCAGCGGTAAGAAAATACCCAGCAGTCGATACAGGGCGGGGCTGGTTTTACGCACCACCATCTCGGTAAACTGTACCACCACCGCGATAACCAGAATAAAAGCCAGCGTACGCAGATAGATAAGGTTCAGCGGGATAAGAATCCAGGTATCAATCAGCCAGGCGCAAATCGAGGCCAGGGTCATCACAAACGTGGTGGCCAGCCCCATCCCCATTGCGGTTTCCAGTTTTTTGGAAACCCCCATAAACGGGCACAGTCCAAGAAACTTCACCAGCACGAAGTTGTTCACAAGGACAGTACCAATAAAGAGCAGTAAATAATCAGCCATCAACTCGACCTGAAAACAGAAAAAGCCGCCTATTATCGAATAAATCGATACCGGCGACAACAGGTTAACTGTGGGGTTATTACGAATTCACGAAGGTTCGCTTAACCCGTGCGGAACGTTTGAAATAGGGGACGAACAGCGCCGCGGCGAGCAGCGGAAACAGCAGTTGACGCAGGGCCATCGCGTCTGAAATCGGTGAAAAAGCAAAGGCCTTTATCGCCAGCAGCAGAGAGATGAGCAGCCAGATAATATAGTGCTTCGCTACGATGCTCCGCCGTTTGAAAAAAGCAATGGTCAGCCACAGGGTGTAGTACCACATGGCGAGGGCAAACAGCAACGACCCCACCCAAAGCAGGATGTGCCCTGTGCTCATCTCCGCCAGCAGGGCGTAGGTCCGGGAGGCCATCAGCGCATTAGCGAATATCAACAGCGACAACGACGTGCTCAGTAGTGCAACCAGTAGCCATGCCAGCGGTGCCAACAGCCACCCGCCGATACGTTCTGCAGAGTGAGAAGACATGATTTCTCCCGGATTCAATCAAGATGAAGAGCGGGAGTATAAGCAACTGGCATGGTTGAGAACAGTGTTTATTGCACGTAACGCCAGACGGACTTCGGCACCTGGCCGATATCGAACAATTTGCCGCCGGAAACCAGTTCTGCCCGACGGTGGTCGGCGGCGCGATACATGTTGACGATTTCTGCTGTGTCGGTCAGAGAATAGTTAAGATGGTCAAAAAGTTTTTCAAGACTTTCAAGCGAACTGATTTTACGAAATTTTAATAAGTAGTCCTGGACGGTCATTTGCGTTTCCATTTTATAATCGGAATAAACAAGTCGAATATTACCAACTGTTAGTAAACCAGCTTTCAACAAACAGTGCCTTCTTAACGGGCCTGATGAAATTATTTAGGTTGTAAATACTAAAGACAAGAACTGATTTCGTTCCTGGGGTAGTCAAAAGATATTTAGGAATATTCTATCGCTAAGTCAGGCGCCGGGCGGCGCCTGGGAGAGAAGATTAACGCTGTTTGCCTCGGCTGGCAATAACGTTTTGATACCAAAAAAAACTCTTTTTACGTTTACGGGCGAGCCCTTGCTGATGATCGACATACACAAAACCATATTGTTTTTGGTAGCCGTTCAGCCAGCTCAGGAGGTCAATAAAGGACCAGGGATAATAACCGCGGACATCGGCGCCAGCCTCGATGGCTTTTTCCACGGCATTAATATGGCTGCTAAGATAGTCGATGCGCGGATCGTCGACGATTTCGCCATCAATAATCGGATCTTTGGCGCCCAGACCATTTTCGGTGATGTAAACAGGAATATCGCCGTAGCGTTCTTTGATCATCATAATGCCGTCGGTTAACCCCTGCGGCCAAATCTCCCAGCCCCATTCGGTATAGGTGCTCTGCGGGTTACGCACGAAATAAAACAGACCTTTGACGCCCGGTTCGCCGGCGCTGAGTCCCTCCTGAGGGCGGGCGGAGACGGTTTCGCGGCGATAATAGTTAAGGCCAATAAAATCGCAGCGGTTGTCACGCAGCAGCGCGTCATCACCGGGCGCAAACTGCGGGACACCCCACAGCGCCTGGGCCTGCTGCAAAAGCGACTGCGGATAATGGCCTTTTAACACCGGATCGTACAGCCAGTGCGTGTGAATGGCGTCCGCCATGTCGGTGGCCGCTCGATCTTCGGGGCTGTCGGTGAGTGGTGTATGCGGCTGCAATACGTTGACGAAACCAATCTCGCCATGAATACCACTTTCACGAAACTGTTTAACCGCCATCGCGTGAGCAATAAAGACGTGGTGGCAGGCCTGGATGGCGCGCGCCGGATCGCGCACCGCCGGCGGATGGCAGCCATTAATATAACCGTGTCCGATAAACACGATGGTTTCATTGAAGGTTGCCCATAGCTTCACCCGGGAACCGTAGCGCTCGTAACACAGGCGGGCATAGTCGGCGAACGCCTCGGCGGTGCTTCGCGCTTCCCAGCCCCCTTCATCCTGTAACGCCTGCGGCAGATCCCAGTGATAGAGCGTAATCATCGGCTCGATATTGTGGGCCAGCAGCGCGTCGATCAAATCGCTATAAAACTGAATGCCTGCTTCGTTAATGTCGCCACGCCCCTGGGGCAACAGCCGGGGCCAGGAGATTGAGAAGCGGTAGCTTTGCAGGCCCATTTCGGCCATCAGGGCAACATCTTCGCGAAAACGATGATAGTGATCGACGGCGACGTCACCATGGGTGTTTTCGAATGTTGCACCGGGCTGGTGGGCGTAAATATCCCAGATTGACGGGCCTTTGCCGTCGGCATCGTGACCGCCTTCAACCTGATAGGCTGCGGTGGCGGCGCCCCAAAGAAAATGTTGCGGAAATGCGGCCATGAAAAACTCCTTATCGAATGATAAAGAGAGTGTAGTGAATGCGTTCGCAAGTGTGCAACCGGTTTCTGAAACCGGTTGCACACTTGCGAAGTGGGTCACTGTTTAGCGTCAGCAGAGGCTGACGGGCTAATGGGGCAGGCTGGCCGTTTGTACAACATTCTCTGAAGGCGGAGACTGGTAGTTATCAATGTGATGAGCGATAACCAAAAGCAGGGCTGAAACGCCGAATACTACCCAGCCGATAAGTTCTACAATTCTGTTAAAAACGTTTGCCATAATCCTGAAATTGAAAGTTAAAACAGGGGTAAATGTTACTAAATGGTGAGAGTAAAGCAAGGGATAGCAGAATAGTATTGTAACGATTGTCGTCAAGATGACCGCTGATAAGCATTAGAAAAGCTAATAAATTAATTGAGGTTTATAGTTAGCAAAGGGCAGAGATTGTTGAATGAGAGGGCTGCAAGATGAGTGACACTATCCGGGTAGGAATGATTGGCTACGGGTATGCGAGTAAAACGTTCCATGCGCCGTTAATCAGCGGTACACCGGGAATGACGCTGGTCGCGGTGTCCAGTAGCGATGAAAGAAAAGTGCAGGCCGACTGGCCCATGGTGAGCGTGGTCGCCGATCCCACGGGCTTACTGAGCAACCCTGATATTGATTTGATCGTCATTGCGACGCCAAATGATAGCCATTTCCCGCTGGCGAAAGCGGCGCTGGAAGCGGGCAAACATGTTGTGGTGGATAAACCTTTTACCGTGACGCTGTCACAGGCAAGAAGGCTGGAGGCCGCTGCCCGGCGCTGCGGCAGACTGCTTTCCGTATTTCATAACCGCCGCTGGGATAGCGATTTTCTGACGCTTAAATCGCTGATTAACGAAGGGCTGCTGGGCGAGGTGTGCTACTTTGAATCGCACTTCGATCGCTATCGTCCGGAGGTTCGTCACCGCTGGCGCGAACAGGGCGGTCCGGGAAGCGGAATCTGGTACGATCTGGGGCCGCATCTTCTTGATCAGGCCGTCAATTTGTTTGGCCTGCCGGTCAGTATTACCGTTGATCTGGCGCAGTTGCGTCCTGGCGCGCAGGCTACCGACTATTTTCATGCCGTGCTGACTTATCCCCTGCGCCGGGTGGTGTTACACGGTACGCTGCTGGCGGCGGCAGAAACCGCGCGATATATCGTCCATGGTTCCCGGGCAAGCTATGTCAAATATGGACTGGATCCGCAGGAGGAACGGCTGAAGAATGGCGAGCGCTTGCCGCAGGAAGACTGGGGATACGATATGCGTGACGGAGTGCTGACGCGGGTTGAAGGGGACGCGCGCGCGACGGAAAACTGGCTGACTGTACCGGGTAACTACCCGGCTTACTATGCTGCCATTCGCGACACCCTGAACGGCAGCGGCGAAAATCCAGTGCCTGCCAGCCAGGCGATTCAGATTATGGAGTTGATTGAACTCGGTCTGGAGTCGGCGAAACATCGCGCGACCTTGAGTCTTATCTAAAGCCTTTGCCCGGTAGCAAGGCCGCCGGGCTGAGGGTCAGGCCTGCTGAACGCGCTGAATCAGCGCCGCTTTTTCCTGATTGCTGAGAAACGCGAGTTCGAGGCCATTGATTTGCGCCTGGCGAATCTGTTCGCGACTCAGGCCGGCTGCCGGTGCGGCAACGGTATATTCGTGAATGATGTCGATACCTTGTACCGCCGGGTCGTCAGTATTAATGGATGCCAGAACACCGTGTTCAAGGAACGTTTTGAGCGGATGTTCAGCCAGCGATGCTACGGTGCTGGTCTGGATATTGGAGGTCAGGCAGGACTCAATGCCGATCCGCTGCTGCGCAAGGTAATCCATCAGTGCCGGATCCTGAACCGCTTTTACGCCATGGCCGATACGCTCAGCTCCCAGCTCCCGGATAGCCTGCCAGATGCTTTGTGCACCGGCCGCTTCACCGGCGTGCACGGTAATACGCCAGCCGGCATCGCGCGCGCGCGTAAAGTGTTGCATAAACAGATTGCCCGGGAAGCCGAGCTCATCGCCCGCCAGATCCAGCGCGGTAATCCCGTCGCGGTGGGCAAGCAGCGCGTCCAGTTCCTGCTGGCAGGCCGCTTCGCCAAATGTGCGGCTCAAAATGCCGATCAGGCGCGTTTCGACGTTAAAATCGCGGCTGCCTTCACGCACCCCGGCAATCACCGCCTCAACCACGCCGTCGACCGGTAGCTGGTGGGTCATTGCCATATAACGCGGTGAAAAACGCAGCTCAACGTAATGCAGACCATTGCGCGCCGCATCCTCGACGTTTTCATAAGCCACGCGGCGACAGGCCTCCAGCGAGGCGAGAACTTTTACCCCCCAGTCCAGTTTAGCGAGGAAGCTGACCAGATCGGGTTCATTACTGGTGACCTGTACATGCGGGATCAGCGCGTCGAGCGAAGTGGCAGGAAGGGGGAGATTGAACTGGCGGCCAAGATCGAGAATGGTTTGGGCACGGATATTGCCGTCAAGGTGGCGGTGAATGTCGGTTAATGGCAAAGTTAAATCAATCATGGTCGCACTCATTTTTTAGTTAAAGTGCACGTCATTATACAACATGCCTGTAACTATTTGAAGGTATTGAAAAAATCCAGTCAATACAAACATCTGGCAGCATTCGCGTCATTTTTTATACCGCAGAGCGAGCGCCTTCCGGTCTTTTTCACTATCCATTTAGAATAAACGCATAGACTATTTTCGCGTTTTCATCCCCTTTTGCGAGATGATGAAGGACGGGGTAGCCCCGGCTGACAAGGCCTGCATGCATAAGTCTGGCGGGACTGGCAGGGCATCTCTCCAGAGCCTGACAAAGCAGCAAGAAAAAGATAAAATTTCTCTGCTCTTTAATGGAATGAGGGAAACGACATGAAAAAGAAACTAATGATTGCTGCTTTGTCCCTGTTATCTTTTACGGTCAGCGCGGAAGGCAATCCTTACCTTTTTGATTTTGTACAAGGCAAGGAAACAGGACGGGCCTATAAGAGCCTTATTGCTAAACACAGCCTTCCATCCTGGGTTAAAGAGGGGGGAACGAGCACCCCGGCAAATGAAATAACCATCGCCGGGCGCAAATACCTTGCCTTATCCGGCTGTAAACCGCACAACTGCCCGGCGCAATCAATAGCCGTCCTTTATTCTTTGGATAAAGGTGATATTCACGGCGTTTTTTCTGAATATGATCTTGCATCTGAGCAACAAAAACTCACCTGGTTGAACCTTGACCCGACAGGTTCTGATGTGATGCGAAATATTTTATTCGCGCGGTTGCATGGTGATGTCTCAAACTGAGCATGGCACATCATTTAAGCCGTCTCCGGACGGCTTTTGTTGCCATCCCTTGCCTGACGACAATTTAAGATGAAAGTGATTCACCTGGACTGTGTGTATCAATCAACGAACGACAAAACTCTGGCGGTCTGGCGAGAAAACAAAGGGATCGGTAGCATTCGCGATACGCCGGACTATGACCCAACAAAACTGGCGCTTGCGACGGGCATACAGCCTACGATGCCGTCGCAAATCCAACAACTTTTCCGTGAACTCCGCGAGTTGGTGCGCGATGACGCGCTGGCGGACAGGCTGCCTGAGGCATGTTTTCACTTTACCTTTTTGCCGTTGACGCTGCCGCTGTACGCCGAAAACGAGCCCCTTCCTGAAAAGATTGCCCGGCTACATACCCTGTGGGCGAACTATCAGGGCCAGCGTATTACCGTCAGAGATTTGCGTTTAGTTGCTCTTCCCGGCCAGCTATTGCTTGCCGGGATCCCCAACGAGGAGGCCGTGGCGATGCGCCACGCTTTTTGCCAGAACATTCTGCTATCGCCCTGGAAAGACGAACTGCTTTCCAGGCACGCCAGCACACCGCTTCCGGCGCCTTTCTGGCACTGTACGCTGCTGCGCTACAGGGCCCGTTTTCTGCCTGAATTGTTGCGGCGCTACTTTCAGCAGAATCAGGCGCTTCGCTTTGGTGCGGTTTGCGGAGAACTCAAACTGGCCAGGGTGAACTATAACTGGGCCCGCTGTGACGCTGTTAACCTCCAGAGGTAGGCGCCATCCCGGCGCGCAGATCGCCATGTTGAACATATAGTCGCCGATCGGATTTTTGGTCGCGCTGCCAGGAGAATCACCTGGCGCTAATTGATCGCCGCCAGTACGAATGCCATATTCGGCATTATCATTTTTAAACAGTGACTTAAACCATTTAATCGGCGCTCCGGCGACAGAAAAATTCTCCCTCTCTTCTGCCATGATCCAGGCTCATAGCCAATCGCTATAAATCATAGTGAATCAGTCTTTAATATCGCCAATGATATTTCCTATAGTCTCAGGCGCTACTTTTCCTGCCATGAGCGGCAGGCTATTTTAAAAAGGACTCTGGGATGATGTTATTTACGCTGAAGAAGTTTGCTGTTCCGTTGCTTGTCGCCAGCACTGCGCTGCTTGCCGCCTGTGGCCCCGCCGGGCAGGACCCGAATCATATAAAAGTCGGTATCAGCGCGGGGATCGATCAGCAGGTCTGGGCGGTGGCGCAGAAGGTGGCGAAAGAGAAGTATAATCTTGATGTCGAAGTGGTCACCTTT
Source organism: Klebsiella sp. Lac1 (assembly GCF_009825425.1). NCBI lineage: Bacteria > Pseudomonadati > Pseudomonadota > Gammaproteobacteria > Enterobacterales > Enterobacteriaceae > Klebsiella > Klebsiella sp. Lac1. Next base: position 1,923,075 of record NZ_VJZJ01000001.1, on the reverse strand, counting down.
AACGATTTCGTTTTGCCCAATGAAGCGCTGAATAATGGCGATCTGGACATCAACGCTTTCCAGCATAAACCGTACCTGGATAAACAGATCGAGGAGCGCGGCTATAAGCTGGTTGAGGTGGGCAAGACATTCGTCTATCCGATTGCCGCCTACTCGAAGAAAATACGCACCATCGATGAGCTGCCTGAAGGCGCTCAGGTAGCGGTGCCAAACGATCCGACCAATCTCGGACGTTCGCTGCTTTTGTTGCAAAAACAGGGGCTGATTACCCTGAAAGAGGGGGTCGGTCTGCTGCCGACGTCGTTAGATATTGTGAATAACCCGAAGAAGCTGAAAATCGTCGAGATCGAGGCGCCGCAGTTGACCCGCGCACTTGACGATCGGCAAATTGCGCTTGCGGTGATTAATACCACCTTTTCCAGCCAGGTGGGGCTCTCACCGACCCGCAACGGGCTGTTTGTCGAAGATAAACATTCACCCTACGTTAATATTTTCGCCAGTCGGGTCGATAACCAGGACAGCGCAAAGGTGAAAAATCTGGTGCAAGCGTATCACAGCGATGAAGTTGCCGCCGCTGCAGCGGAGCTGTACAAAGGCGACGCGGTAAAAGGCTGGTAATCCGGGTTGCAGCAGACCGGTGGCGGGAGCACGTCACCGGCCTGCACGCCGGGCATTACTTCTGGATCAGATAGCGGATAGTGGGCCCGTCTTGTTGAATATCCAGCACCGTATACCCGTAGTTGCGGGCATCCTGCGGAATGTTATTAATCGACTGCGGACAATCGCTGACCACTTCGAGAATTTCCCCTTTTTTGAGCGAAGGCATCGCTTCCAGGGTGGCGACGGCCGGATAGGGGCAGGGTTCGCCTACCATATCGAGACGATAATCGGGAACGATAGTTTTCATGCGGTTTCCTTAATATTGGCCATCGCGGCGGATTTCTGGCGGAAAAAACGTTTCTCCCAGGCAATGACCAGCATCAATGCGATGAATAACAGCAGATAGGTCACCAGCAGGCCGCCAAAAGGCCCGAAGGTGGCCAGCAGATTGACTTTATCCCAGCTGGTGGCCAGCGTTGGTGACAAATCATCCCAGAAATAGGCCAGAATCGTCGAACCAATGACGTTGCCCAGCCCGACCCACCAGTAGTGGACCTGACCTTCAACGGCGCGATACATCCAGCCGGTTTCGCAGCCGCCGGCCAGTACAATACCGAAACCAAACAGCAGACCGCCGATGACCGCGTTCGGGCCAGCCCACATGATTTTGGGCTCCATGCCCAGTTGCACATAGCTGAAAATGCCAATCGCGCTCGCCGCCATCCCGAAGATAATCGCTTTAGCCATATAGGTGCGTCCGGTAATCCACATATCGCGGAATGCCGAAGTAAAGCAGATCTGCGCACGCTCAATCAGCAGGCCAAAACCCACCCCGAACAGCATCGCCAGCCCGAGCTTAGGCTGATCGAGTGCCGTCAGTAATCCCCAGGCGATCATGGCGAAGAACACCAGCATACCGGCGCGAAAACGACGCCGCGCCTGCGCCGGTTTTTGCGTTAGCGGCGAGGCCGCCGACACTTTCTGGATCCTGACCGGAATGCGGAACAGGGGCAGCAGCGTAAAGCGCGCGCCAAACCAGCTCCCGATAGCCGTCTCGATGGCAAAAAACCAGGCGTGGAGAGAGAACTGAGGAATACCGGTAAAAAAGGCCGCCAGGTTGCAGCCCATCGCCAGGCGTGCGCCGAAACCGGCAATGATCCCGCCCGCCACGGCCTGAATGATCCGGATCCGGCTGCGCGGCAGGCGGAGTTTGACATTGTTGGCCCACAGCGCGGCGGCGAAACAACCGCCAAACATGCCGATAATCATCATGCCATCAATGCGGGTTAACGGCGTTCCCTCAAGATGAATCAGCCTGAAATAACCCCATTGCTCGGTATGAACGCCGGCAAGTTGCAATAACTGCCCGCCCCAGCGGGTAAATTCCCCGGTCACGGCCCAGAACGTGCCGGTAATACCGAAATAATAGGTGGAGAGAATACCGGCGGCGATAACCGCGGGGGCCGGTGCCCAGAACTTAATCAGGTAGGCCTGTTTGAACTGTTGCCAAGTCATGAAAGATGCCTCTGAACTCAGAAGGTAAATCACCCCAGGCGGGGTCAAAGAAGGCGGGATAATACGCCGCTTATAACGACAAAACACTCGATGGGATCAAAATGAATCGATCCGCCAACAAAATAAAGGCCACCGCGGCGGCCTTTATCCTTTTCAGCAGGGCGATGACTCTGCATCGGGAGGCAATTAATGAAAGCCCAGCCGAATAAGGTTCACTGGGCAATATAACTCTTCGCCGCCGTCTATTTCCACGCAGTCAGCGCGGCGTAATTGTTCCGCCGTTTTACCTTCGCCGTGGATAGCCTTAATGACGCCCGTCACGCCATTTCCTGCCACCATAACCCTGCAGCCTGTTGAGATAGCGTTACGGTTACGATTGTAAGTTTTCATGGTTTCCTCCTCTTATCACGTCGCTGAACGGGCCACATCGTTAAATAAGCTCACGCCGGAAAATGCGATGCCGATAGCGAATAAAAAGACAAAAAAAAGAACCGTTTTTTTACTGTTCTTTTGCTAAATCTTTGACCGGACGACTCGCGGGCCAGGGCCCGGCGCAACGCGTAGTGAGCTGCTGTTATCGCTCATCAGGAACCGTCCTCTCAACCTCAGACAGGATAAAATGTTACGGGTGACCGCGCTGAAATTATAAAACACAGATTTCAGTCAGGTTGCCGTTTGATGAACAAATCATTAACCTTGCCAGGCTCTGAAAAATAGCGAAAGATGACTTTATTCGGGTCAGAACAGTATGCAATAAAATCCTGAGGGATATATGAGTCAAGATGTCACAGGAAAGATGTTAAAGCCCGATTTTGATATGGAAGTCTCCGGGTTGGTGTACGGTTTTATTTTTCGGGAAGGGCATCAGCCGCTGCAAATCACCTCTCAGCAAGTGTGTTCCCGCTTTCACGAGCTGGACGGCGAAAATGATTTCGTCTGGCTGCATCTCAATCTCAACCACGCAACCGCCGAGAAGTGGCTGCTGACTCATTTCCCGGTTGCCGATTTTTTCTTTGAAGAGATCCGCGACGGCTCTCATACCACCCGCATTGAGCGGCAGGGCGACAATTTGTTTGCCGTGCTGAACGACGTCATTTTTCATCCCAAAGAGACCACCGCAGAAACCTCGACGCTGTGGCTGTACTGCAGTCAGAAGCTGGTGGTGACCGCGCGCTATAAACCGCTGCGCTTTATTGAATGGATGCTGCCGCGGCTGGCGACATTAAACGTGACCTCTTCCACCGCGCTGCTGGCCTTTCTGCTTGAAGAGCAGGAGGAAGTGCTGGAACAGGTGGTGCGCCAGGCAAGTCGCCACGTCGATGACATCGAAGAGCGGCTGCTCACCAACCATGTCCAGCGCAACCGTGCCGACCTGGCGCGCCTGCGGAGGATGCTCCTGCGCTTTCAGCGGCTGTTGGCCCCGGAACCGGCGGCGATGTTTCGACTCCTCAACCGTCCGCCGGCGTGGATCGACCGCTCCGTGGTTCAGGAGTTTCGCCAGTTCACCGAGGAGTTTACCGTAGTGCTCAACGATCTCTCCGGGCTGACCGAGCGTATCAGCCTGCTGCAGGAAGAGATCAGCGCCCGGCAAATGGAAAAAAGCAACCGCACGCTATATACCTTGACGGTCATTACCGTGCTGGCGCTACCTATCAATATTGTGGCGGGGTTCTTCGGCATGAACGTCGGGGGGATCCCGCTCTCGACCAACCATCACGGGTTTATCCTGCTGGTGCTGCTGGTCGGCGGATTTACCCTTGGGGCCGGGTATCTGGCCTTTCGGCGACGGGACGATTTGTGAGTCGGGGGCCCCGTTCGGGCTGTGCCCGCGGCGTTTAACACCGCCGGGGCTGTGCGGAACGCCGCGGCGCAGCTACGTTAAATCGCGCAGTGCGGCAAGCAATCCGTTGACGCCTCTTTCCAGCTTCTCCCGGGGGCAGCCGGCATTGAGGCGCACAAAACCGACGCCGGCTTCGCCGTAGGTATACCCGGGCATTATGGCGACCTTCTGCACCTCGATGAGCGCTTTTTGCAGCGCGCGGTCGTCCACGCCGAGCGGGCGCAGATCGATCCAGGCGAGATAGGTGGCCTGCGGCGGTTGCCAGTTCAGCTGCGGGAAGGCCTGATTGAGCGCCTGAGCAAGATAGCGCATGTTGTCCTGCAAATAGGCCCGAAGCGCGTCGAGCCACGGGGCGCCTTCACGGTAGGCGGCAATATGGGCGACCAGCGCCGGTACCGAGGGCGATGAGAGTCCATCGCGCCCCTTCAGCGCCGTCAGATAAGCTTCGCGGGATGCGACATCATCAATCAGGCCGTAAGCGCCGGTAAACGCGGGAATATTGAAGCTTTTTGAGCCGGAAGTGAACAACGCCCACGGCCCGCGAGCGACATCGCACCACGGCGTATGACGATGTGCGCCCCAGACCATATCCATATGAATCTCATCGCTGATGACCTTCACGCCGTGCTTTTCGCACAGCATCGCCATGGTCTCCAGCTCCTCACGGCGCCACACTTTTCCGGTCGGGTTATGCGGGCTGCACAGCAGCAGCAGCGTGTTGCGCGGCTCCGCCAGCGTGCGTTCAAGCTGCGCCATATCGCAATGCCACTGGTTATCCCGATAGCTCAGCGGGACCGGCGCAACGCGACGCCGGTTTCCTGCGATGGTGTTATAAAAAGCATCGTAGGCCGGCGTATGGACAACCACGCCGTCGCCTTCGTCAGACCACTGGCGAATCATCTCTGCCACCATGTAAATGACCGACGGGCCATAGACGATCGCATCGCGACTCACGGGGGAGTGAAAACGGCTGGCGTACCAGTGGGCGACCGCGCCAAGAAACTCATCGTTTTTCCAGCGGCTGTAGCCGAATACGCCGTGCGCCAGGCGCTTGCTGACGGCATCGAGAATGCAGGGGGCGGTGGCGAAATCCATATCGGAGATAGTAAAGGGGAGCAGGTCGGCGGCGCCGAAGCGATCGGCTACATAGTCCCATTGCGTACACCAGGTGCCGTGGCGATCGACAGGCGTTGCAAAATCAAACATTGACACTTCCTTCATCAAAGCCCCCTCCGGGTCAGGAGGGGGTGGACGTTTATGCCTGGACGGTATTCATCAGGACGGCCATTTCATCTTTCACCGACTGAACCTGAGGGCCGATAACGACCTGCAGGTTATGCTGATTCAACTGCACCACGCCGATGGCGCGGTTGGCTTTCAGCGCGGCGCTATCCACTTTGCTCATGTCGTGTACCGACAGACGCAGGCGGGTAATACAGTTATCGAGGGAGACGATATTATCGGCCCCGCCGAGCGCGGCCAGAATTGCCGGTACGTTGTAACCGGATTTCCCGCTGACGCCGGCCACGGCTTTGTCAAAGGCGGTCTGGGTGTCGATATCGCGGCCCGGAGTTTTCAGGTTGAAGCGGGTGATAGCGAAACGGAAGATGCCGTAATACACCGCAAACCAGATAGCGGCAACCACTGGCACCAGATACCATTTGGTTGACAGACCGTGCAGGATGCCAAAGACCACGAAGTCAATGATGTTCCCGTCGGTGTTGCCGATAGTGACGCCCAGCACCGCCATAATGGTGAAGCCGAGGCCGGTCAGCAGAGCGTGAATAACATACAGGACCGGGGCGACGAACAGGAACAGGAACTCCAGCGGTTCAGTGGTGCCGCCGACAACGCAGGCGATCACGCCGGAGATCAGCAGGCCTTTAATTTTATGACGGTTTTCCGGACGCGCGCAGTGATACATTGCCAGCGCCGCACCCGGCAGGCCGCCGAGGAATGCCGGCATTTTACCCTGCGACAGAAAGCGGGTGGCGCTTTCTGAGAAGCCGTGGGTTTCCGGGCAGCTCAGCTGCGCCTGGAAGATAGTCAGCGCACCGCTGACGGTATGACCGCACACATCCATGGTCCCGCCCGCTTCGGTAAAGCGAATCAGCGCCACCAGAATATGGTGCAGGCCGAACGGCAGCAGTAAACGTTCGCCGGTACCGAAGATCATCGGTCCAAAGTCGCCGGCGCTGTTAATCACGTGGCCGAGCGCGTTGATCCCCATGGCAAAGACCGGCCAGACGAGGGGGATAACCAGGCCGACCAGCCCGAGCACCACGGTGGTGATAATCGGCACAAAACGCGTACCGCCAAAGAAGGCCAATGCGTCGGGCAGGCGGATATTATGAAAACGCTCGTGCAGCATCCAGACAATGATCCCGGCGATCACCGCCCCAAGGATCCCGGTATCGATCGACTGGATACCGATGATGTTCTGGATATTGTTGGCTTTCAGCACCGCGGCATCGGTCGTGGGCAGGATCCCTTTCGCGGTGAGCCAGAAGTTCACCGCCAGGTTCATGACCGCATAGCCGACGAAGCCGGCGAAGGCCGCCACGCCTTTATTTTCGCGCGCCAGCCCCAGCGGAATCGCAATACAGAACATCACCGGCAGGAAGCTAAAGGCGAAGGAGCCGACTTTGCTCATCCAGACAAACACGGCCTGCAGCAGCGGAATATCGAGCCATGGCAGCAGGGTGAGTACATCGTGGCTGCTTAAAGAGCTGCCGATCCCCAGCATGATCCCGCAAAAAGAAAGCAATGCCACGGGCAACATAAACGTCTTTCCTAACTGCTGGAAAAACTCCCACAAGGTAATTTTTGGTGTCGTTTTTGCCGTCATTAACACGAATCCTGATTTTTCAGTGGTGGGTAGGGTATAACGCTACGGCAAGATAAAACGTTTTATCACTTTTTAGTGCGATAAAAATCACATAATCAGGCGATAATAACGTTTATAAAGGTAACTCATTGATAAAACGTTTTATCGACCGCCACAGGGAGACGGTTGCAGTTATGGCTATCGCAAAAAAGATCACCATTAACGACGTTGCGCAGGTGGCCGGAGTCTCGGTGAGTACGGTGTCACTGGTGCTGAGCGGCAAAGGCCGGATATCGTCGGCCACCGGCGATCGCGTCAATCAGGCGATTGAGCAACTGGGTTTTGTGCGTAACCGCCAGGCGGCTTCGCTGCGCGGCGGGCAGAGCGGCGTGATTGGTCTTATCGTCAGCGACCTCTCCAAACCGTTTTATGCCGAGCTCACCGCCGGGCTGACCGATGCGCTTGAGTCCGAGGGCAAAATGGTCTTTCTCACCCAGGGCGGCTATGGCGGGGAAAAAATGCGTCAGCGCTTTGAAACCCTGATTTCACAGGGCGTAGACGGGGTGATTATTGCCGGTGCTATCGACAAAGGCAGCGAACTGCGCGATCGCGCCGCGGAGGTCGGCATGCCGCTGGTGTTTGCCTCCCGCGCCAGCTATCTCGATGATATCGACCTTATCCGCCCGGATAATATGCAGGCCGCGCAGATAGTCACCGAGCACCTGATCCGCCGCGGGCACCAGCGTATTGCCTGGCTTGGAGGACAAAGCGCTTCGTTGACGCGTGCGGAGCGGGTGGGCGGATACTGCGCGACGCTGCTCAAATACGGTCTGCCGTTTCACAGTGAATGGGTCGTGGAGTGCGAATCCAGCCAAAAGCTGGCGGCCGAAGCGATGGCCTCGCTGCTGCGCCAGAACCCGACCATTACCGCCGTGCTGTGCTACAACAACGTGATTGCCACCGGCGCGTGGTTTGGCCTGATGCGAGCGGGACGCCAGAGCGGTGAAGACAGCGTGGAGAGCTATTTTGAACAGCGCGTGGCGCTGGCGGCCTTTGCCGAAGTCCCGGAAAGCGCGCTGGACGATGTGCCGTTGACCTGGGTCACCACGCCTGCGCGCGAGATGGGTCAAAGCCTGGCAGAATGTATTCTACGCCGTCTGGAAAAGGGGCCGATGAGCGCGAGAAATCAAATTATGCCCCCGCGGCTGGTGACCCGAAAATAGCCCCTCGAAAGGGGCTTGGATGTTAACTATGGTTGCCGCATGCTTGCCCGGTGGCGGCTGCGCCTTACCGGGCCTGTGTGATGTTAGCGGTTGCCGCGTTGCCGTAGGCCCGCGCAAGCGAAGCGCCGCCGGGCGCTGGCAGGCAAACTGAGCCCCTCGAAAGGGGCTCGAATGTTAACTATGGTTGCCGCATGCTTGCCCGGCGGCGGCTGTACCTGACCGGGCCTGTGTGATGTTAGCGGTTGCCGCGTTGCCGTAGGCCCGCGCAAGCGAAGCGCCGCCGGGCGTTAGCAGGCAAACGGAGCCCCTCGAAAAGGGCTCAGATGTTAACTATGGTTCCCGCATGCTTGCCCGGTGACGGCTGTCTTACCAGGCCTGTGTGATTTGAGCGGTTGCCACGTTGCCGTAGGCCCGCGCAAGCGAAGCGCCGCCGGGCGTTAGCAGGCAAACGGAGCCCCTCGAAAAGGGCTCAGATGTTAACTATGGTTCCCGCATGCTTGCCCGGTGGCGGCTGTACCTGACCGGGCCTGTGTGATGTTACGGCTGCGGCGCAACCGGTGGCGCCACTTCTTCAGGCAGGGTTTCCTGCGGCTCGCCGCCAGGGGCTGCCGGCAGAGTGAAGCCAAACATTCCCGCGAACTCGTCCAGCGGCATTTTCTGCCCGTTCAGGGTGACCTGACCCTCGGCATATTGCAGACTGGAGGTAATCGCGTTGTCGTCCATCGTGGTAATGCGGAACATCTGTCCCATGGCGGCCAGACCTTTCACCTGCTGGTCTGCCAGTTTCGCCGCATCTTCTGGCTGGTAGCCTTCGAGGCCGGCAATCTGAGTCATAAAGGCGGTGGCCATATCGACCGGAATGACCAGCTTGCTGTCGAGCGACTTGATGCTGCGATCCACTTCATCCGCCAGCGTTTGCGGCTCAGCGGTGGTCTGCGCAGGATCTTTTAGCAGAACGGACATATTAAAGGTGCTTTCCCCTTTGGCATTACGCCAGCTCAGCGGAGCGATAGTCAGTGACGGATTGCCCTTCAGCAGAATCGGCAGCGCTTTAAAGAAGGTTTCCGTCAGCGCCTGCTGATACAGCTCAGGATTTTGCGTCAGCTGCGGATTCGCCATCAGCGCCTGGGCTTCGGCATTGTACTGCTGGCTGAACTGATGCCAGGCCTGACCATCCAGATTCGCCAGCTTGACGGTCAGCTTACCGCTGCCGATATCCTGGTTTTGCAGCTTCAGGCTGTTGACGGTGTAATCCAACTGGCTGTTAATCCCTTTACCGTCTGCGGTCAGCGAAGACTGACCATCGATGTTCATGCCTTCCAGCAGAGCCAGCTCTTTCCCTTCAACGCCAATCGACAGTTTATCCAGAGAGATTTTTTGCTTACCGATACGCTCATTGAAGTCGGTCATCTCGGTGGCGCCGTCGGTTTTCAGGTTATTGAAGTTCAGCTGGACTTTCTGGTTGTATTCATTGCGCGCGTTGATCTGGCCGCTGCTCGCTTCGCCGCTCAGACTCACGGCTTTGCCTTGCGCATCCGCATCGAGCTGGAACTGACCGCCGCTGAAGGCAACTTTCTCATCGCCTTTCGCGTAGTCCAGCGGTTTCAGAACGATAGCCGACCGGCTGTCGCCGCTGTAGGCAATGCGGGTATTGATGGTAAATGGTGATTCGCCTTTGGCGATATCAAACAGCCCTTTGCTGGCATCGTTATTGACCAGCGTGGTTTTGATGGACGCTAACGCCGGGGCAAGCTGGCCGGATTTCAGCGCGGCTAGCGGGAAGGGGCCGTGATCGACCCCTTCATCAAACACCAGTGACTGCCCGTCCGCCAGCCAACTGTTCTCTTTACCGGCAACCGGCTTCACTACCAGCTGCAGGTGGCTACTGAATACGCCACGCTGATAGTTTTGCCATGACAGCTCGACGCCCGCTTCCGGCGCGCTACTCTGTAGCTGCGCATTAGCCTGTTGCACCACTTCGGCGAGGCGGTTTTCCAGCTGTTTCCCTGTATACCAGGCGCCACCTGTCCAGATGACGCCCAGCGCCACGATAATTCCTGCTGCGACCAGCGATTTCTTCATAGCATTTGTCCATAAATAAAACCAGGCGGATCGGGCCGCCTGGTGATGTTGTCATGATGAGGGAAAGTCTAGCAAGCGCGGCTAAAAAGTTCAGTAACTTACTTGAGCTTATTAAAGACGCGCGCCAGACGACCACTGCCGCTGACCTGTACCGGCGACTCGTTACAGCCAATAAAGGCCGATTCACCGGCTTTCAGGGTCAGACGCTGTTCACCTTTACGTAGAACCGCTTCGCCTTCTACGCAGAAGATGATAGCCGCGCTCTGCTGGTCGAGGGTGGATTCCTGTGCCGAGAGATCGTGCAGGGAGAAGGCGAAATCATCGACCGGAATCGGGAAATCCAGCTCCGCCTGGTGTTGCACCGGCTGAGTCAGCAGTTCGCCTGCCGGCTTGGCGACAAACTTGACGTTGGCAACCAGCTCAGGAATATCAATGTACTTCGGCGTCAGGCCGGCACGCAGCACGTTATCCGAGTTGGCCATCACCTCCAGCGCCACGCCCTGCAGGTAGGCGTGCGGCGTTTCCGCGAACAGGAACATCGCCTCGCCGGGATTCAGCTTCACCACGTTAAGCAGCAGCGGAGAGAACAGGCCGCTGTCGTCGGGATAGAATTCGGCGATCAGGCGGATGGTCTGCCACGGTTCGCCTTGTTCGCTATCCAGCGCTGCCCGCAGTACGTTCAGCGCGTGGGTTTTTTCCTCGCCCTGCATATTCAGCAGTCCGGCAAACAGCTGGCTTAAGTGTTCCGCGTCCGGCTGGCGAAGGAACTCGCCTATCGTGGGATTCGCGCTGGCGACGGGTTGCAGCAGGGCAACGATAGCGGAAAACTCGCGGAACGCGTTCATCGCCAGGAATGGCGTCAGCGCAAAGACCAGCTCCGGCTTGTGGTTCGGGTCTTTATAGTTACGCTCGGCGGCGTCCAGCGGAATACCGGCAGCATTCTCTTTGGCGAAACCAATTTCCGAGGCCTGCTTGTTCGGGTGCACCTGAATAGAGAGCGGCTGGGCGGCGCAGAGCACTTTAAACAGGAACGGCAGTTCGCCGAAACGCTGCGCAACCTTGTCGCCGAGCAGCGCGGACTTGTCGCCTTCAATGATCTGGCGCAGCGCGTGCGGGCGACCGTCAGCGTCGAGAATTTGCGAGCTGCTCTTCGGGTGCGCGCCCATCCACAGCTCCGCCATTGGCAGGTTGTCCGGGTTAGCGATACCATAAAGTTCGGTTAATGCGGTGTGGCTTCCCCAGGCATAGTTCTGTACTGAGTTAATGAGCTTTTGCATTCTCAATCCCTGTTGCTACATGATAATTATCGCTCTATTAAACCAGCAAACCGCCAGGAAGCAACTGCTGAAAGAAAAAGTCGTCCCTGTCTCAGTTTTTGTTAAAATTTTGTGTAAAATTGATCGACTCGCTTTTCTACAGGCAAATGGAGTGTCTGCCTGAAATATAATCAGCCCAGCAGTAAGTGAGAGCACAATGTCGAATAAACCGTTTGTTTATCAGGATCCTTTTCCCCTTAAAAAGGATGACACCGAGTATTATCTCCTCAGTCGTGACTACGTCTCCGTCGCCGAATTTGCCGGCCAGGAAGTCCTGAAGGTTGAACCTCAGGCGCTGACCCTTCTGGCGCAACACGCTTTCCACGATGCTTCCTTCATGTTGCGCCCGGCGCACCAGCAGCAGGTCGCCGATATCCTTAACGACCCGCAAGCTAGCGAAAACGACAAATACGTCGCCCTGCAGTTCCTGCGCAACTCCGATATCGCGGCCAAAGGCATTTTGCCGACCTGCCAGGATACCGGTACCGCAATCATCACCGGTAAAAAGGGCCAGCGCGTGTGGACCGGCGGCGGCGATGAAGCGGCGCTGGCGCAAGGGGTGTATAACACCTATATCCAGGACAACCTGCGCTACTCGCAAAACGCGGCCCTGGATATGTATAAAGAGGTCAACACCGGGACCAACCTGCCGGCGCAGATCGATCTTTATGCCACCGACGGCGACGAATACAAATTCCTCTGTATCGCCAAGGGCGGCGGTTCGGCCAACAAGACCTATCTGTATCAGGAAACCAAAGCGCTGATTACCCCGGCGAAGCTGAAAAGCTACCTGGTTGAGAAGATGCGCACTCTCGGCACCGCGGCCTGCCCGCCGTACCATATCGCCTTCGTGATTGGCGGCACCTCGGCGGAATCAACGCTGAAAACCGTCAAGCTGGCTTCGACCAAATATTATGACGGCCTGCCGACCGAAGGTAATGAACATGGTCAGGCGTTCCGCGATATTCAGCTGGAGCAGGAACTGCTGCTGGAAGCGCAGAATCTTGGCCTCGGCGCCCAGTTCGGCGGCAAATACTTTGCCCACGATATCCGCGTAGTGCGTCTGCCGCGCCACGGGGCCTCCTGCCCGGTGGGGATGGGCGTCTCCTGTTCCGCTGATCGCAATATCAAGGCCAAAATCAACCGGGAAGGGATCTGGCTGGAGAAACTGGAAAGCAATCCGGGCAAATACATTCCGGAGTCGCTGCGTCAGGCCGGTGAGGGTGAGGCGGTGAAGGTGAATCTCAATCAGCCGATGAGCGAGATTCTGGCCCTGCTGTCGCAGTACCCGGTATCGACCCGGCTGTCGCTCAGTGGCACCATCATCGTAGCGCGCGATATCGCCCACGCGAAGCTGAAAGAGCTGCTGGATAACGGCGAAACGCTGCCGCAGTACGTGAAAGATCACCCGATCTACTACGCTGGCCCGGCGAAAACGCCCGATGGCTATGCCTCCGGTTCGCTCGGCCCGACCACCGCCGGACGTATGGACTCCTATGTCGATCTGCTGCAGTCCCACGGCGCGAGTATGGTGATGCTGGCGAAAGGCAACCGCAGCCAGCAGGTGACCGACGCCTGCCATAAACACGGCGGATTCTATCTCGGCAGCATCGGCGGCCCGGCGGCGGTGCTGGCGCAGCAGAGTATCCGCAGCCTGGAGTGCGTGGCGTATCCGGAACTGGGGATGGAGGCTATCTGGAAAATCGAAGTGGAAGATTTCCCGGCATTCATTCTGGTGGATGACAAAGGTAACGACTTCTTCCAGCAGATTCAGTCCTCGCAGTGCACGCGCTGTGTGAAATAATCGAAGCCGCCCTCCGGGGCGGTTTTTTTATGTCGTTTAGCGGCACGAACGAACAATATAACCTTAAAAATTTGACCAATACTTAACCCTTTATAGCAGGTGAGCTTTGTCGTAATTACGTACTTTGTATTCAAGGAGAAAGTAATGACAACGCATCGCAATGAAAAAGACTCTATGGGCGCTATCGAGGTGCCCGCCGATAAGCTATGGGGCGCGCAGACCCAGCGTTCGCTGGAACATTTCCGCATCTCGACGGAAAAAATGCCGGGCGAACTGATTTATGCGCTGGCGCTGACCAAACGGGCGGCGGCGAAGGTTAACCAGGATCTGGGATTACTGGCGGCAGAGAAGGCCGGGGCAATTATTCAGGCTGCCGATGAAGTGCTGGCTGGCAACCATCCCGATGAATTTCCGCTGGCTATCTGGCAGACCGGCTCCGGCACGCAAAGCAACATGAACATGAACGAGGTGTTGGCCAACCGCGCCAGTGAACTGCTGGGCGGCGTGCGCGGCATGGAGCGCAAAGTTCATCCTAATGATGACGTGAATAAGAGCCAGAGTTCTAACGACGTCTTTCCGACCGCGATGCATGTGGCGGCGATTATCGCGCTGCGCGAAGCGCTCATCCCCCGGCTCACGGTGCTGAAACAGACGTTGAGCGACAAAGCGGCTGCCTTCAACGACATCGTTAAAATTGGCCGTACGCATCTGCAGGATGCGACGCCGTTAACGCTGGGGCAGGAGTTCTCCGGCTGGGTGGCGATGCTGGAACACAATCTGCGCCACCTTGAACTGAGCCTGCCGCACCTGAGCGAGCTGGCGTTGGGCGGTACCGCCGTTGGCACCGGTCTGAACACCCATCCTGAATATGCCGTGCGGGTGGCGGCGGAACTGGCGACCCTCAGCGGTCAGCCGTTCGTCACTGCGCCGAATAAATTTGAGGCCCTGGCGACCTGCGATGCGCTGGTCCACGCCCACGGAGCGCTGAAGGGGCTGGCGGCCTCGTTGATGAAGATTGCCAACGATGTGCGCTGGCTGGCTTCCGGCCCGCGTTGCGGGATTGGTGAAATCGCCATTCCGGAAAATGAACCCGGCTCGTCAATTATGCCTGGCAAGGTTAACCCCACGCAGTGCGAAGCGCTGACGATGCTGTGCTGCCAGGTCATGGGCAATGATGTAGCGGTCAATATCGGCGGGGCATCCGGCAACTTCGAACTCAACGTCTATCGTCCAATGGTGATTCATAATTTCCTGCAATCGGTGCGCCTGCTGGCGGACGGGATGGAGAGTTTTAATGAGCACTGCGCGACCGGTATTGAACCGAACCGCGAGCGCATCGCCCAGTTGCTCAATGAGTCTCTGATGCTGGTCACGGCGCTGAATACCCATATTGGCTATGACAAAGCGGCGGAAATTGCCAAAAAGGCGCATAAGGAGGGGCTGACCCTGAAAGCCTCCGCGTTAGCGCTGGGCTATCTGACGGAGGCCGAATTTGACAGCTGGGTGTGTCCGCAAGAGATGGTGGGCAGTATGACTACTCGTTAGCCAGCCACAGATGCAGGCGCGGGATCAGCAGCCTGAGCGATTGCGCCTGCGGCTTATAGCGATACTGCACATTATCCGCATCGTAGTTCAGCAACTCGCCGATATCCGGCACGCTCCCCCCCTGCGTGCCGGATATCAGCGTGATAAGCGGGCCAGGGCAGGCGTACTGCACCTGTTTCTGCTCACCGGCGTACCAGACGCGGGCAATAGGCTGGACCTTCACCGGCCGCTTGATCTTAAGCTTTGCCCGCTGCGGCAGAGCGGCGATATCCTGATACTCTCGCTCCAGTTTGCTTTGCCACTGCTCGCGCGTCCACGGCGGTACCGCGCGCGGCGATTGCAGGCTTTTTTCCAGCTGCAGCAGCACCTCATCACGAGTGAGATTTTTAATCACATGCTTATTAGCCCAGCCGAAGCGAATAGTGCTCGGGTCGCATAGCACCGTCAAGGTGCGATAGGCGCTGAGGGTGATAAGCCCCGGCAGATGACGGTGGACCCATTCAAAACGCGCCGCGGTGGGCAGGCCGGAATCGACGGTGACAATTTTTTCGAAAGCGGCTTTCAGCGCGTTAATGTGGGAAATGTTCTGCAGTAACGCTGACTGCTCCTCGCCAGCGGTTTGCAGACAGATAGCGCCGGGGAGGCGGACCGCCGCCTTGCTGCTGCGGCTTTCCGATTGTTGCTGAATGAACAGATGGCTGTAGTGCCTGAGCGCCATCTCCAGCGCCGGTTGCCCGATGTGCTGGACCACCTCAATGGTCTCCAGCGGGTCGTGTTCCGCCTCTTTACTGACCGCCGGCAGTTCAAACACCCGGGCGGCCAGCAATCGGCAGGCGCGCAGGCGCTGCTGGAGCAGCTGGAGCTCGCGTTCCAGCTGGCGAAAGGTATCATTCAGACGTTCAACGAGGTCATAGCTGGCCATAGTGCCCACCTTAGTTACAACATACTGTTTGATTTTAACTATACGCAGGCCGAAGCACCTGCGCAAGTGGGGTCAGGCAGCGCTCAAATTGGGCAACTGATGATAGACTGGCCAGCTAAAACAAAAGCGAGCGCCGCCCAGAGAACTGGCGCCGCAGCTCACCTCGCCAGACATGGCCTGGGCGATACTGTGAACAATCGCCAGCCCAAGCCCGCAGCCGCCGGTGGCCCGGTCGCGGCTAGGATCGAGACGGACAAAGGGCTCAAACACCCGCTCGCGTTCCTCCGGGTCGATGCCCGGGCCGTCATCTTCAACCTGTAAGGTTGCTCGCGAACCCTGTAGCGTCAGGCTGACCTGAATCCGCTGGTTGCTGTAGCGCAATGCGTTGTTGACGAGATTATCCAGCACGCGTTCCATCAGACGCATATCAAGCGCGCCGTAATCCCCGGCGACCACTTCATGTAACGCCACATCGCGTTGGGGATTAACCATCTGAATCTCTTCAACGTGCGCCGCTATCCAGGCGGGGAAATCAGGCGTCGTCAGATGAAGTTCGTTCTGCGGACGGTCCAGGCGGGCGTAGGTCAACAGCTCCTCGATTAAGGCTTCCAGCTGACCAATATCGCGGTTCAGCGCCTGGGATTCCGCCTCGGTCAGGTTTTCACTCATCTCCAGACGATAGCGCAGACGCACCAGCGGCGTACGCAGCTCGTGGGCAATCCCGTCGATCAGCAGTTTCTTGCTGGCGATCAGGGCGTTGATATTGTCGGCCATCTGGTTAAAGGCCACGCCCAGACGTTCAAAGCTGGACATACTGTCGAAATGAATGCGCTCGGTAAAATGCCCCTCGCCAAAGCGCTGGGCCGCGGTCTCAAGGCGCAACATATCCTGCCAGTGGGGACGCATCCAGATAAACACCGGAAAGGCCAGCGAAATGGCGATGAAAGCCATCAGGGAGACATCCAGCAAACGCATCTCATGGAGGAAATAGAGATAGGGGACGGGGCCTACCGACAGAACGTAGTGGCTGCGCGGGATACGTTGAATAAAGGTGTATTCATCATCGAGGGCGACAATATCCCCGGCGCGCAGATGCTGCATCGAGTTTTCTGAGAGCTTATATTTACTCAGCGGCTCAATATGCAGATCGAATGACAGATTAAGATCCAGCTCCTTTAGCGTTTTGCTCCAGTCGCGGGGCGGGGTTTCTCGCAGCTCGCTACGCATCAGATACAGCGAGCTTTTCATCAGATCGTCCAGCGATTGCCGACCCGCACGTTCGGCGGTGAATTTATACACCAGCCCCACCAGCATGGTCATCACCAGGAAGCAGACGAACAGCAGAAGGTAAAACTGCACAAACAGCTTTTTCATAAAATACCACCGAAATATAGACGGTTAACTATATCGCTTTTCCGTTCATGAGCGCTACCGGCAGGCCGATATTCGCCCGCCTGATTCACCGGCCGCGCTCCGCATCCAGCGGTTTAACTCGCTAATATGGCTGCCCGAGCGTAAAACGGGTCGCGAAAGCGGTATAGCACGAAGAGGCGTCCGGCGCGCGTCGGGGAAGCGGCAGTGAATTGTCGGGAATCGTCAGTGCGCCTGCCGATGGCAGGCGCCAGGAGACGCCAGCAAAAACCACCCGCAGGTGGTTTTGTCGTGGTTACGGCCGCAGGGACGTTAATTGTCCCAGGCGTGAGGAGCGAACAGATACCCTTTATTGCGCACCGTCTTGATGCGATAGGGCTCGGTCGCGCTGTCGAGCAGTTTTTTGCGCAGGCGTGATATCGCCACATCCACGCTGCGATCCATCCCATCGTAACTGACGCCGCGCAGGTTTTTCAGCAGCGCATCACGATCCATAATCTGTCCGGCGTGGGTGGCCAGTTCCCATAACAGCTCAAAATCAGCCGTTGACAGCGCCACGCTCTCGCCACCGAGCAGCACCTGACGGTTAACCGGGTCGATGAGCAGGGAACCGAATGCAATCGATTTATGCGGCGTAAGCGATGCCGGGGTATGGGCCACGGGAGTGGCGACGTGCTGGCGTAAATGCAGGCGCAGGCGCGCCAGTAATACGGCCGGCGGCGTGGTCTTCAGAATGTAATCGCTGGCGCCCATTTCCAGCGACAAAATATGGTTCATATCGCTGTCAAGCGAGGTGAGCAACACAATCGGACCTTGCCACTGGCCGCGCAGATCGCGGCATAGCGTCATGCCGTCTTTGCCTGGCAACATAATATCCAGCAACACCAGGTCGGGTTTCTCCCGCGCGATAACCTCTTCAGCCCGGTCACCTCGCGGCTCAACCACCACTTCCATATCGTGCTTTCCGAGATAAGCGGCGATCAGAGCGCCAACTTCCGGATCATCCTCAACAAAAACGATCTTATTCATATCTTACTTGTACTGGAAAAAGAATTAACATACACCGCCGCCAGGCTACCTGCCATTACTCTTTTATAAAAAAGACGTCATCCTTCACACTGTCCCGGCGTTCGCTTCGCGCGTTGGGCGCCCGGCGGGTTAACCAGGCTCGGGAGGGGGCGATGCGAATGATATTGTGAATATATGTACTTCCATTATGCTACATCAACTTGTTGTTTAAATGTTAAGGCTAAAGGAATGGGGTTGTTGATTAAAGGGCTGCTCGGAGCGCTGGTCGTGGTACTTATCGGCATACTGTCTAAAAGCAAAAATTATTATATTGCCGGTTTAATTCCGTTATTTCCGACCTTCGCCCTGATTGCACATTATATTGTGGCCAACGAGCGCGGGATTGAGGCGCTGCGAACCACGATAATCTTCGGGATGTGGTCAATCATTCCCTATTTTATCTATCTGCTGTTGCTCTGGTACTTTATCGGCATGATGCGCCTGCCGTGGGCACTGGCGGGCGCAGTTGGCGGCTGGGGACTGTGTGCCTGGCTGCTGATCCTCGTCTGGAGCCGCTGCCACTAACGCAGGTGTCTGCCGCCATCCACGGCAAAAGAGCGGCCCGTAACGAACCGGCTGGAGAACAGATAATCGAGCAGGTCGATAATCTCTTTTTCGCCCGCCACGCTTTTCATGAGCGATTTATCCAGCGCCTGCTGGCGATATTCAGCGTCGTCGCCCTCGTTAAACATAATTAGCGAAGGGGCAATTGCGTTAACCTTAATCTCCGGCGCCAGCTTGCGGGCAAATGAGCGGGTCATATTATCCAGCGCGGCTTTACTGGCCGCGTAGGCAATATGTTTATCGCTGCCGCGTTCAACGACATAGTCAGTGATATGAATAATATCGCTGGCGGCGTGCCCGTGTCCGCGCAGGAGCGTTTCCAGCGCGTGGTTGAGCAAATAGGGGGCATGAACGTGGATCTGCATCATGCTGGCCAGCACCGTGGTGAGCGGAACGCCCGGCTTTTCAGCCATCCAGCCGCTAGCGTTATGAATGATAGCGCGCAGCCCGTCGGCGGCGTGGAGTTTGACCGCTTCGGCGAAGGCCATTATCTGGTCATCGGTACTAAAATCGGCGGCAAGACAGATGGCTCCGGCGTTGCGCAGCGCGTCAATGGCCGGGTAGTGCGTGCGATAGCTGACGATAACAGGCTGCTGCTGCTCCAGAAAATGGTGCGCCAGCGCAAGGCCGATGCGGCGGCCTCCACCGGTGATAAGTATCGGGCGAGGCTGTCGGACAGTCATGAGTATCTCCTTTGAGTTCAGCAGCAGGGCGACCGCTTACCCCACCAGCATCCACGTTGCCGGTATAGCGGCAACCAGCAAAAAACCAATTAAGGCTAATTCACGGCGTTTGAGCATGCGATCGTGCTGGTGCGTACGGCGAGCGTACAGGAACACCAGAAGACCCGGAGCGTAAAGTATCACTGACAACAATAAATGCACAGGGCCAGACGCATATAATAACCATAAGCCATAAAGACATGCGCCGACACCGACCGCCTTATGCAGCGGACGTACCGCAATCTTCAGCAGGAAGGCGCCCACGAGGAAATAGGGCACCAGAATCATCTCGGAGGCGATGGTCAGTAACGTATTGTAGTCGGACCTTGTCAGCCAGATCAGCACCAGCGATACCTGAACGCTGATATTGGTTAACCACAGCGAGGCCGACGGGGCGTTGTTTTTATTCTGCCGGGCGAAGCGGCGCGGAAATGCTTTATGCGTCGCGGCGAGCCACGGGACTTCTGCCGCCATAATGGTCCAGCTCAGGTAGGCGCCGCACACGGAAATAATCAGCCCGGCAGCGATGACCACTTCGCCCCATGAGCCCATCATCTTCACCATCAGACCGGCCATCGACGGATTACGCATTTCGGCCAGTTCCGGACGGGCGACCACGCCTAACGAGAGCAGAGTCACCAGCAGATACACCGTCAGCGCCGAAAGGACCGCCAGCAGCGTCGCGCGGCCGACATCCTGTTTATTGCGCGCACGCGCGGAAACCACGACCGCGCCTTCCACACCGATAAATACCCACAGGGTGATCAGCATGGTGTTCTTCACCTGTTCCCAGACCGGTACGCCGAGCGCCAGGCCGCTAAAATCAAGGCGGAACCTCTCCAGACGAAAGGTGATAACGGCGAGAATAATAAAGGCGCCGAGCGGGATCAGCTTCGCCAGGGTGGCGACCAGGTTAATGCCTGCGGCGGTCTGGACGCCGCGCAGGACCAGAAAGTGCACGATCCACAGCAGCAGCGAAGCGCCTACGATGGCCTGCCAGGTATTACCGCTACCGAAAATAACGGCGTCCGGAGTGTCGGTAAAGAAGCTGAGCGCGGCAAAGACAATCACCAGATAAGAGACGTTGGCGATCACCGCGCACAGCCAGTAGCCCCAGGCCGAGCAAAAACCGACGACCTCGCCGAAGCCTTCGCGGGCATAGGTGAAGATACCGCCGTCAAGATCGGCGCGAATACGGGTCAACAGCAGCATAGCGAAGGCGAGGAATAAAATCCCCACGCCGGTGATCGCCCAGCCAATCAGCAGAGCCGCAGGGCTGGCGACGGCCGCCATATTTTGCGGCAGGCTGAACACACCTGCGCCCAGCATTGAGCTCAGTACCAGTGCGGTCAAGGCGCTGAGGCCCAGTTTCTTTTCCATTGTATTCTCGGGGTGACGGCGGTGAATCAAGAATATTTATTTGGCGAAATCGCATAAAAATGGAGGATTACGCTAAGGCGCGGGATTTTACGGAGTGTCTTGGGTGCATGCAATGGCGGCGGATGAAAAAAAACAAAAAGGCGGCAAGATGCCGCCTTTTTGTCCAGGTCGACGCGATTATTTATACAGGTCTGCGCTGATGGTGATGTTGCCGCCACGTTCCTGCCACTGGCGGGTAATGTGGTAGTACTTCGCCCCTTTCTTCGCCGCGCGCTTGGCGGTCTGGTACGAAATCTCGGTCATGTTGCCGTAATTACCGGTGAACTTGATGCTGTCAAACGGCACCATCTGGGCGGCGGTTATCTTGTTCACTTCTTCGATTTTGGTGCCATCCGGCAGCGTGACGGTGTAACGTCCGCCTTTTGATGACTGCGTTTCGAAGAAACGACCTACGCCGGTACCGGAACCGACCGCTGCGCTGGTGGCAACGCCTGGAATTTCGACGTTTTTCGCGGCGCTACCGCCTTCAGCCAGCGCTGCGCGCCCGGCTTCAGAGTCGGCCGGGATCGCGTCCGGGCTCTGCAGAACGCGTTTTTTCGCATCGGCTTTATAGATATAGGCAGTGATACGCTGGTTGCCGCCCTGGTTGGCATCAACCTGACGAACGATAAAGAAGGAGGCGGCGCCTTTGGCTTTCGCCGCTTTGGTGATCGCATCATTCACTTCCGGCTGGCTGCGATAAAAGCCCTGCACGGTCACGGTATCAAAAGGCTCAAGCTCGACGGCCTGATC
Organism: Klebsiella sp. Lac1; assembly: GCF_009825425.1. NCBI lineage: Bacteria > Pseudomonadati > Pseudomonadota > Gammaproteobacteria > Enterobacterales > Enterobacteriaceae > Klebsiella > Klebsiella sp. Lac1. The sequence continues at coordinate 1,901,504 of NZ_VJZJ01000001.1, read as the reverse complement.
CTTAGGCAATTCCATGACGCCATTAATGACGCGATTTTTCGGGGCATCCGCCTGCGGGGCATTGTTTTTATACAAATCCGCCGTTACGCGCCAGTTGCCGCTGTTGCCATAATCAGAAGTGTCGACAACATAAAATGAGGCAGCGCCATCTTTGTCCGCTTTGCGGGACATGGCTTTTACCGCATCGCCGATGGCAGTAAAACGGCCCGTGATCACGACACGATCGTAGGGTTTTAGCGCCGCCGCCTGCTCCGGAGTCAGCTCGGTCGCTGCATGGGCTGACAACGCTGTCGTAGCCAGGAGAGCAGACGCCAGGAGTGAGTTCTTAAGCTTCATAAAAATAATCCTTTGCCTTGCGCAAACCATGTACTGGTATTGTTGTTGACTGATAACGCTCGATTATTGCATTTAAAAGGCGTGACTGTCTGCGTCATTTTTTGCTTACCGCCCGAAACGTGCATCACAATAATATAACAATTTCTGATATGTTGAAAAAACAGCCGCTTGACCAGCAAAATTGATAATCAATACCACTTTTATAAGTTAACGTAATGTTAATAGTGTGTTCTTACTGGCGATTAATGGCGTATAACAGCATCAGTTAAGCGATTTATCAGGTCTGGTCATGAATTTAAGGTAAATATTGCTGCCTGACACGGTTCACGATGCGTTTTACCAATAAAATCAAAATTTCTGTTTTATCGCAGTAGATCACAATCGCTATTTTCAGTAGGTTATAAAAAGTTTGTTACTGTTTCATTTTTTCAGTCAATGGCAAAGAAACGGCATGTTTTGCCGCTTAACCGTCGTCTGTAAGAAAAGAACAACCATCATCAAAAACCGATGGAAGGGAAAACTATGCGTATCGGGGTACCAAAAGAACGGTTTGCCAATGAAACCCGCGTCGCTGCCACGCCGAAAACGGTGGAGCAGCTGCTAAAACTCGGGTTTACCGTTGCCGTTGAAAGCGGCGCGGGTCATCTGGCAAGTTTCGATGACGAAGCCTTTGTCCAGGCGGGTGCTGAAGTTGTAGACACCGCTGAAGTCTGGCAGTCATCCATTATTCTGAAGGTGAACGCACCGGAAGAACATGAAATTGCATTACTCAATCCGGGCACTACGTTGGTGAGCTTTATCTGGCCGGCGCAAAATCCTGAGTTGATGCAGAAATTAGCGGCTCGCGACATCAACGTGATGGCGATGGATTCGGTGCCGCGTATTTCCCGCGCCCAGTCGCTGGATGCGCTCAGCTCGATGGCCAACATTGCCGGCTATCGCGCGATTGTAGAAGCGGCTCACGAATTTGGCCGCTTCTTTACCGGCCAGATCACCGCTGCCGGGAAAGTCCCGCCGGCGAAGGTCATGGTTATTGGCGCCGGCGTCGCCGGACTGGCGGCTATCGGCGCGGCGAACAGCCTCGGCGCGATTGTCCGTGCGTTCGATACGCGTCCAGAAGTGAAAGAGCAGGTGCAGAGTATGGGCGCCGAGTTTCTGGAGCTGGACTTTAAAGAAGAGGCGGGCAGCGGCGACGGCTATGCCAAAGTGATGTCCGAAGCCTTTATCAAAGCTGAAATGGCGCTGTTTGCCGCGCAGGCCAAAGAGGTGGACATCATCGTCACCACGGCCCTGATCCCGGGCAAACCGGCACCGAAGCTGATTACCCGCGAAATGGTCGACTCGATGACCGCGGGCAGCGTGGTGGTCGACCTGGCATCGCAGAACGGCGGCAACTGTGAGTACACCGTGCCTGGCGAAGTGGTGACTACCGCCAACGGCGTGAAGATCATCGGCTATACCGACCTGCCTGGCCGTCTGCCGACGCAGTCCTCGCAGCTGTACGGGACTAACCTGGTCAACCTGCTGAAGCTGCTGTGCAAAGAGAAAGACGGCAATATCGCCATCGATTTTGACGATGTCGTGGTGCGTGGCGTGACGGTGGTTCGTGAAGGCGAAGTCACCTGGCCTGCGCCGCCGATTCAGGTTTCTGCCCAGCCGCAGGCGGCGGCCAAGCCTGCTGATGCGCCGAAAGAAGCAGAAAAACCAGCCTCTCCGTGGCGCAAATACGCGCTGATGGCGCTGGTGATTATTCTGTTTGGCTGGCTGGCGAACGTGGCGCCGAAGGAGTTCCTCGGTCACTTTACCGTTTTCGCGCTCTCCTGCGTGGTGGGTTATTACGTGGTATGGAACGTTTCTCATGCGCTGCACACGCCGCTGATGTCGGTGACCAACGCGATTTCAGGGATTATCGTTGTCGGAGCATTACTGCAGATAGGCCACGGTGGCTGGGTCAGCTTCCTGAGTTTTATCGCGGTGCTGATCGCCAGCATTAATATTTTTGGTGGTTTCACCGTTACTCAGCGCATGCTGAAAATGTTCCGCAAGAACTAAGGGGTAGCACATGTCTGGAGGATTAGTTACAGCTGCATACATTGTTGCCGCTATTCTGTTTATTTTTAGCCTTGCGGGGCTGTCAAAGCACGAAACCTCGAAGCAGGGCAACCTGTTCGGGATGGCCGGGATGGCTATCGCGCTGCTGGCGACCATTCTCGGGCCGGATACCGGCAACGTGGCATGGATAATCCTGGCGATGGTGATCGGCGGCGCGATTGGTATTCGCCTGGCGAAGAAAGTTGAAATGACCGAAATGCCGGAGCTGGTTGCCGTACTGCACAGCTTTGTCGGCCTGGCCGCGGTGCTGGTAGGCTTTAACAGCTACCTGCATCACGAAGCGGGTATGGAACAGATCCTGGTGAATATTCACCTGACGGAAGTGTTCCTCGGCATCTTCATCGGTGCGGTGACCTTCACCGGTTCGATTGTGGCCTTTGGCAAATTGCGCGGCAAGATTTCGTCTAAACCGCTGATGCTGCCGCAGCGCCATAAGCTGAACCTGGCGGCGTTGGTGGTTTCCTTCCTGCTGCTGGTAGCCTTTGTTCGTACCGACAGCACCGGAACTCAGGTTCTGGCGCTGCTGGTGATGACGGTCATCGCGCTGGCCTTTGGCTGGCATCTGGTGGCGTCGATCGGCGGGGCAGATATGCCGGTCGTGGTCTCAATGCTGAACTCCTACTCGGGTTGGGCGGCGGCGGCGGCGGGCTTTATGCTCAGCAACGACCTGCTGATTGTGACCGGGGCGCTGGTAGGTTCGTCGGGTGCGATTCTGTCTTACATTATGTGTAAGGCGATGAACCGCTCATTCTTCAGCGTGATTGCCGGCGGTTTTGGCACCGATGGGTCCTCGACCGGTAGCGATGAAGAAGTGGGCGAACACCGCGAAATCAGCGCTGAAGAAACCGCGGAAATGCTGAAAAACTCGCACTCGGTGATCATCACCCCAGGCTACGGTATGGCGGTGGCGCAGGCGCAGTATCCGGTGGCTGAAATCACCGAAAGGTTGCGCGCTCGCGGCATCAAGGTGCGCTTTGGTATTCATCCGGTTGCCGGTCGTTTGCCAGGGCATATGAACGTGCTGCTGGCGGAAGCGAAAGTGCCGTACGACGTGGTGCTGGAAATGGATGAGATCAACGACGATTTCACCGATACCGATACCGTGCTGGTTATCGGCGCCAACGACACCGTTAACCCGGCGGCGCAGGACGATCCGAAGAGTCCTATCGCCGGGATGCCGGTGCTGGAAGTGTGGAAAGCGCAAAATGTGGTGGTCTTTAAGCGTTCGATGAACACAGGCTATGCCGGTGTTCAGAACCCGCTGTTCTTCAAAGAGAACACCCATATGCTGTTTGGCGATGCGAAAGCCAGCGTCGACGCGATTCTGAAAGCGTTGTAATGGTTTGCCATCCTAAATAATGTTTGATTCTGAAGCCGTCTCTGCTGAGACGGCTTTTTTATATATACAGCAAGGTCATGAATTGCTCATAAAATCGTCAGGCCGCAGTGCTATACTAAGCCTGTTTTTTCATCACTCTGAGGATATTATGGATACCGAATTAACCCCGGCGCAAATGGCAATCGAGTTTCTGCGTCGCGACCCAACAGTATTAACCCCCGCGCAGTACCTGAAAAAATTCAAACTTCTTGAGCTGGAGTTTGCTGATTTGATGTCGCTCTCCTCCAGCGAGCTGAAAGAAGAGATCGATCATGCCTGGCGCTTAGGTATCCATTAAAAACTGTTGCTGTGTCTATATTGTCAATGACGGGGCCGTAAGGCCCTTTGTTTTTTCGCTAGCCGGGAAGACAGCGGACGAGTAAGCGCTAAAAAAATCCCCCGCCGAAGCAGGGGAACATGTTTTATACCGCATCAACCCGCGAGGATTAATCGTCGTCCTCGTCATCCATTTCAACCGGCGTTTTGTACTGCTCAGGTTTGAGAACCAGCAGGTCGCAGCGCAGATGGTCGATGACCTGCTCGGCGGTATTACCAAGAAAGGCCGCTGACAGTCCGGTACGTCCGACGGTGCCCAGAACGACAATTCCCGCCTGCAGGTGTTCAGACAGGTCAGGAATGACCTCTTCCGGTAGCCCTTTTTCAACGTGGGTACGGTTTTCATCAATGCCGAATTTTTGCCGCAGGGCCTTCATGGCCAGCAGATGCTGACCGCGAATGGCATCGTTGTAGATACTGGGGTCAAAATCGGGTAGTTCGATAGCGATATTAATCGGCGTTACCGGGTAGGCCCCCACCAGATGGACTTCGGTATGGTTGACCTGGTCCGCCAGTTCGAGGGTTTCTTTAACCAGTTTTTCGTTTAACGCGTCGTGGTAATTTTCTTCGCTGGCGAGATTGACGGCCACCAGCGCCTTGCCGCCTTCCGGCCACGGCTGATCTTTAACCATCCAGACCGGACATGGACATTTACGCAGCAGATGCCAGTCGGTCGGGGTGAAAATAACGGCCTCCAGCTTGTCATGCTGGTGCGCCATTTTCAGCAGCAAATCGTGTTTGTCGCTGAGGATTTCCTGAATAATGGCTTCGAAGGGGCGATTGTGCCACACCACCTTAATATCAATAGGAATGCCGGACTCAATATAAAAGCGGGCCTGTTCTTTGATCCAGGCGCTACGTTGGCTGATAACGCCCTGGCGCATCGCCGTTCGCTCGTCGGGCGACAGCAGGGTCGTCATCTCATAGGAAAAATCGTAGATCGGCAAAAAGGCTTTGATGCGTCCACCAATCCGTTGGTGTAGATACACCGCGCGCCGCAATGCAGGCTGGTCGTCCTGATTGGGGTCGATTACTACCAGCATGTTCTGATACTTCGCCATACAGGGTCTCCTTACAACTGTAACTACAGTCTGTAATTAAAAAGATAACCCATATGGATGAAATGAAACAGGGGATGACCCTGGCCAGATCAACAAATCAGAAAAAAAATGAGCGATCTGGCGGGGGGATAAAGAGGAATCAGGCGACGTTGCGGGCCTGACCTGCGAGCTGAGCAAGCAGGTCGCTATTTTCGATGGTGATGTATTTGCCTTTTACCGCCAGCATGCCGCTTTTCTGGAAACGACCCAGCAGGCGGCTGATGGTTTCGACGGTCAGACCGAGATAGTTGCCGATATCGCCGCGGGTCATCGTCAGGCGGAATTCACGAGGCGAGAAACCGCGCTGGGCGAAACGACGGGACAAATTATAAATAAAGGCCGCCAGGCGCTCTTCCGCATTCTTTTTGGAAAGCAGCAGGATCATATCCTGGTCGCCTTTGATCTCGCCGCTCATCAGACGCATCATCTGCTGGCGCAGATTCGGCATTTTACCGGAAAGGTCGTCCAGGGTTTCGAAAGGGATTTCGCAGACCATTGAGGTTTCCAGCGCCTGGGCAAAGCTCGGATGCAGCGCGGTACCGATGGCGTCAAAGCCAACCAAATCACCCGCGAGGTGGAAGCCGGTAATCTGCTCGTCACCTTGTTCGGTAATGGTATAGCTTTTGATGGTACCAGAACGAATCGCATACAGAGATTTCAGCTCATCACCAGCTTTGAATAAGGTTTGCCCTTTCTGGATTGGCTTTTTACGCTCGATGATATTATCCAGCTGATCAAGCTCGTGCTCGTTCAGAGTAAAAGGGATGCAAAGCTGACTGATGCTGCAATCCTGACAATGGATTGCGCAACCGCCAGACTGAATGCGTCGTATAATTCTCTTTTCCGGGATCATAAGTCTGCTCAAGCCTTAATTGATATTGGTCAATTTTAACATCTTTTTGGTGAGCAGGTAAGCCTCGAACCCGTGAAACACGTAATATTAAAAGGGTAAAACTTTTACCACTTTTATCTCATTGATAACTAATGCAATATTCACATGAGCCTTATTGTAAAATTGCCTGAAACTTCCGATAAAAAGCACGTAGCGTTAAAGAAGCAGATACCCCTCATGGCGCAATAACCACTCTTTCCGCTGCACGCCGCCGGCATAGCCGGTCATGGTGCCGTTTCGCCCAATGACACGGTGGCAGGGCACGACTATACTGACTGGGTTTGAGCCGTTGGCCGTGCCGACCGCGCGCGCCGCGCCTGGGCGCCCCAGTACTTCCGCCAGCTGGCCGTAATGCATCACCTGGCCGCAGGGAATGGTGCGCAGGGCTTGCCAGACTTCACGTTGAAAAGGGGTGCCTGCCGTTGCCGTCGGCAGCGTTTCGATGATGCCGAGATCGCCGGCGAAGTAGGCATCAAGCTGGTGACTCAGCCCGCCGGGATTGCGGGCATCGATGCGCTGATAACCTTCATCACGGTAGTGCAGATCAAGCAGTTGCGTCATACGGTCGCTATGCTCGTCCCACTCGACGGCGCGCAGGCGAAACTGCTCGTCGCATAGAATCCATAACGGCCCCAGCGGGGTGTCGATTTTGTCCTGCAGCAGTACCAGCATCGTTTCTCCTTGTTACCTGATTAACCAGATAATTATGCGCTACATTGACAAGATATCACGCGCTCCGTTCCGGCAACTATACTCCTGAAAGATAATCCACCGCTGTGCCGATTTTAAAAAAACGACTACGTTGCTCCCCAGGTGGTGAAGTGCCTCGTCACGCGCGCGGCGGAGGGTGACCTGGTTGCGACCACCCGCTTTTTCACGACAGGCGCGGGTAAATTCCCGGACCGATGGGTAAACCCAGCCAATACCATATCACCAGCATCAGTAGCCACACGACGAGGAATATCAGCGGATAAGGCAAAACGAGTGAATAATAGGTGCCGAGTTTCGCATCCGATCGATAGCGCTGCAGGAAACCAAGAAACAGCGGGACAAACGGCGATACCGGCGCCAGTGGCAGGACCGACGAATCCGCGATGCGGAACAGAATCTGTGCAAAGGCCGGATGAAACCCGAGCAGCATAAACATCGGCACAAAGATCGGCGCCAGAATGGACCAGATTGCCGAGCCGCTGGCGATGAACATACAGAGAAATGCCGACAGCAACGCCAGGCCAACAAAGGCCGGCACGCCGTTCATTCCCGCTTGTTCCAGTAAATCAGTCAGCCCCACGGCCATAAATTTCCCCATATTGCTCCAGTTAAACATGGTATGAATAATCAATTAAAACAATGAAATGTGTTATTGTGGGATGCTTTAGGGGTCCTGTTTGATGCAAAAATAAAACCGGATGCTACACAATTGGCGGCATCCGGAGTACCGGTTACTGTGTCACTGATTACCGCATTTCATCTGTTCCAGCAGGTCGCGGCCTTTTTTCAGCTGCGCATCGATATGGTTAGCAAGGTCCTGAATGTGGATCATGCGAGGGGCCTTTTGGCTCTCTGCTGCGCGGAAGGTTGGGATAGGGAGATCCCCCATAGCGGCGCGTTTTTCTGCTGTTGCTGACTTCAGCCCAAAATACTTTTCACACACCTGACTGAGTGGCACGGTAGCAGACCCGTACTCGGCCATTAATAAAAACATCGTATTCATCTTCACCTCACACTACTTCCAGTCCACGACAGTGACACCACACTTCAAATTCTCTTTTCATGTCAAAGGCTCCGAAACATCCAGGAAATGGCAAACGCAACACCGACGATGCTGAATGCTGTAGGCCAGTCCATCAATTCACCTCCTTGCGATAGCCGGCATCAAAAATGCCGCTGGCAAGCGCAATGGCTCTTTCGGCCACCAGAGCCATGTCGCGCTCACAGAGAGTTTTTGCTATCTCCTCAATTGTCTTTTGGCGGTGTACGTCCTGCCGATCGGCAATAATGTCGTTGCAGAGGTCGACGCATTCGGTGCAGATGTTCACGCAGGGCCCGGAGATCAGTTTGTCTTCAGCGGTAACCTGTTTGCAGAAGTTGCAAACCGTTTTTGGGTCCGGTTCGCGCTGAGGCATATGGCGCCATTTATCCAGGTTGTTATAGATAGCCATCACTTTTCCTCCCCAATAATTTCAACGCCCGCAGAAATCAGCGTGGCCGCACATGCCTCGCGCATACTTCCGGCGCCGGCGGCAAACCCTTGATACCATTCAGCGTCAGAACCGAGTTTTGGCAGCCCCGGCAACTTAATCTGCACGGCTGTTTTCGCCGGAGCACCAAAGCCCAGCTTCTGCCTGAGTTCAGCGATAGCGGCATCATGCTCTGCGCGGGCCTCTGGACCCATAGCATCCAACTCTGCGTAACGTTCGGCGCGGTTCTTAAGTGCTCGCAGAACCAGATGAGTACCAACGCCTTTACCGAACCGGAAGCCGGGTTCAAGAATGACCGGGCAGGGGAGCGTTTCTGGATATTCCGGCTGCAATGTTTCTTTAGTGTTCACCAGAAGCTCAAGAGCCATCGCTACCACCTCGCCCGGGAAGAAAGGTTCACCATCGGCAATTGCTTTAAGCCGTTTTTCGCTGATGCTCATCGCTTTGCCTCCCGCATCAGATGTTTGTAGGCCCGGAGGGCGTGCTTTGTCTGGCCACTCAGTACCGTTTTCATGATGAAAAATCCGCAGCTATTGCTGGTCATGCCGGGAACCAAAAAGAGAGCAACATCAATCGCTCGGTTGTGCCGGCGGAATTCAAACACCGTGCTGGTGACCACAATATTTGCAACGGATCCGTGGTCCTGATATTCGATTTTCATGCCAGAGTCCTCGCCAGTAATCGGGCAATGCCGAAGAAACAGCAGACACCCGCCGCAAACCCCAGCCCCGAAAGGCTGGAGAAAAACAGAGTGAACAACGCTAGTTCAGATACCTTTTTCATTGGTCTGCACCTCCTCTACTGCTGCGATATATCCTTTCCACCCGCCATAGCTGTTAACCATTTCACCCAGCCGGGAGAGGCAGGCATTCATCCAGCGGATCCCACGAGGGGTAAGGGCTGGCACTGTTCCCCAGTCGATAAATTTCGAATTGCTGCGATGCATATATTTAATGAGGTCCAGAATGCTAATGTAGTGCGAACGGCGCCGCTCCAGACTCCACCCTTTATCCTTGAGGTAGGAATCAATGAACCCCTGCAGCGCTGGCTGGTTAAGCGAAATATCGCCGTACTGGTGACGATAGACCGGGCGGCGGTGCAGGCTGACCAGATAGAACAGATACGCATCACACACCCAGGTCAGCGCCTGCTGGTGGGCCTGGGTGATTGTGGCTGATGGCAGCCAGATAACGTTATTCACCGTGATCGCCCTCGCAGAAGATCTCCGCCGGATCTTTGCGCAGCTCAAAGCCGCCGAACTCCGGATGCTGCCAGCGCTTGCGGCCCTTGGCTGGTGGAGTGGACCCCTTAATCAGGACTTCGACCGCGGACATGAAAAATGCGCGATGCACGCAAAGCCCACGAACGCCATCGAGCTGGCAATTCGGTAAGTCGTAAAAGCTGACGAGCCGACGGCAGGTAGCGTCCGACATCCCGGCAGCCCAGGAAACCTTATGTACTGGTACATACTCGGGTTCTTTGGTTTCTTCCTGCGCCGTTTGGGCGGCATGATCGACATGAAGTGGCTTGGGTTCTCCTGGTGTTGCAGAAATCAGATTACTCCCCATAACTTCCATCACGGCTTTCATCGTCGCTGATGCCGTTGCTTCAGCTACGACCCGAGCCAGTGAGAGCATGTCTGCCGTCTGATATGTTGTCGGCGCTTCAATGCGCGGCTGCTCAAGCACCTTTTTCATACCTTGCCATTGTTCAATGAGGGCCAGTCGGCGCTTTGGGTCATAACCTGTAATGAGCGTCATCGAAAGGTCTTCGTTTAGCCAGATTTCATCAATAACAGTACGTCCGCAGTAATCCTTATATGAAATGAAAAAACCTTTAAAATCATTATCGTCCAGATTTGGACCATAGATACCCAGTTGTTCCAGCATTGTTTTGATGTCGCGAACAACATGCTTAGGTTCTTTATCGGTAACCACTGCGATTTCACTGCTGCTCATCATCAGTACGCCGTTGACGGATTTCATATTCATGTTATTCAGCCTCCTTCAGTTCAATTCCGAGCTTTTTCGCCAGTCGGCGTTGATTGCGAGTCAGTTGCATGCATACCACCCCTTCAGAGACTGGTTTTACGGCGTCGTGAAGCCCATGCCGAAGACTCGCGTAATCAGTGGCATTACTGTTGTCTGACCGGATGTGGCTGTGGAAAAACTGCGCCATCGTCATTCCTGCGTATCCTTGCGCCGTGCTGTTTCTGCGTGCTTTCTTTGCCATCATCATTTCCCTCAGTGCATAACCGGCATGTCTGGCATGCCTTCAGTCTGGATTTGCTCGATAAAGCCGTCATGCAGCATGTTGAAACCCTCCCGGCCCATAGCGGACAGCCTGAATCCGCATTCATCGTCTGCAACAACCATGTCCTGATACATCCGCAGCGCCAGCCGCTGACCAAGGTCGGGTCCGTATTTCTCAATGGCGCCTGCCTCGATGTGGTTAGCGAGTGCAAAGCGCTCCGGCCCAGGATAGACGCTGATTGCGCCATGCTCCCCGGAGTAGATAACGGCTTCATCGACGCCACCTTCGTCGTTCGGAACGTCTACAGTCCCGTTCTTCTCCCGCTCCTCGGTAATGAATACCGCGGCGAGCAACCAACGCCAGACGATGATTTGCTTCTCGATGTTGAGCGTGATCCAGCTGCTTTCGACCGCCTCCATGATGCAGGCCAGAATTTCCATACCTTCGGCGAGGTGTTTGTCATAGCGACCGTTATCCAGCAGGCGAATAGCAGCGGAGTAACCAATCACCCGGTTTCCAGACCGGATCCCTGTTGAGGTTGGTTCCGGGTTAAGCATGTTAAGAAGCATTGCGCACCTCTGCTGGTTTGCTGGCCTGAAGTTCTTCGCGCTCTTTCACGTAGCGGTCGTGCATGGCATCCCATTTTTCGCACCATTTCTGCATTTCACGTTTGCGGGCAAGGATCCGCCGCAGCCGGCGAATGGTTCGACGGTGAGCATTGAAATATTCCACAGTGACGCCACCACGTTGCCAGTGTGTCAGCTCAGGTTTCAGCGGGTGGGTGGCCTGAACGTCCGGATGGTGCTGGCGGAATCCTGAACATGCAAAGGCGTGCGATGTCAGGAAGTGCGCCAGCCAGATAATGGCGGTGCCGCGGCTAAAGCAGCGCTTCATACGTCCGTGACGAATAGCGGCGTACAGGTCGCCGACTGGCGTGTGGTGCTTCTGTAATGCCAGGTCAATGGCGCTGGCGGTGCGGTTATCGATCATTTGCTTTCTATCTCCCGGTTGTACGTGGAATGGCTCATCACTACCCAGTTCCGACCATCGTCTTTCGATAACAGCCGCCAGCGTGGGTTAACCTTCAGGCTGAGATGTCCGGTGCGGCGTATCCGCCTCGGGAATATCCTCCGGCGCCGGTACCGCAGCAGGACCTGCAGCGCCTGCAGGTGGACCCGTTCAGGAATGCGTATTGCTGTTAGTGCCACTGGCTCCCTCCTGATTAGGGGCGATCACCTGATATCCGGCTTTCTTTGCCATCCAGAAGAAGGTATCCATGCTGGCGATCAACTCGTTATCACGAACTTTGCGGGTATCAATTACCTGGCCGTTTTCAATCGTCATAACGACCTGCACTTTTTCGTGTGTAATAGGGGGGGGTAAATTAGTCATCAGTTAATTCCTCCGCTGATATATTTCTCTTTCACATAGTCGGCAACTTCTTTTAACAGTTCATCGACTATTAGCTTCCCTGACTCGGTCAGGTACTCCGTATTTTTATTAACTTCGATAGCGTTCTGATAGGCGGCCTTAATTACCTGATCGCCTTCCGTGCGACCGTACTCGCCATAGGTCAAACCCTCAAAGCGCAATAAAAGTTGATGCATAAATGATTGGGTGATTTCCACAGTTTCTATTTTACCGCCGGGAAGTTTCACAATCAGGAGATTGCCTCCGGTTTTTCTTTTAAGTCGCGAAAGGGCTGCATTTGTAATTCTACGCCGATGTGTTTCAATTGCGTTTTGTCTTTCCACCGTTTCTTTCCTCCAAGACATTCATTTGTCCGTCAATATCTGCGGACATGTCGTAAGCAATTTGCAAAAGACTCCAGCGCTGCCCGTCTTCCATTTCGTAATAGTTCTCCGCGATGGTCTGAATCAGATGCATTAATCTTTCTGTGGCAATACTTGCTTCCTGTAATGTCACATTGCTTATTCCGTTGGATTGGGCGCTCACGCTGACCTCCCGTAGGCTTTGCGCAGATAAAGACCAGCAATAATTTCATGTCCGCTTTCTGCGTACAGGCGGGCTGATTTATATGCCGCGCGGTCGATAATGAAGCTCACAACAACCCCCCTTATAAAATTTAGAGTGAAGGATTCCCCACCGATTAAGATGTAATTACATTCGGCTTGATTAATTCAATTTCACTTCGATGCCGATTACTTCACATTCTTGCTGTTCGCAGGTGGCTCACTTAACGTTTTAATAAATTCATTCGTGGTATCCAGAGTTTTTTGCATTGAACGAATCAAGCAAGCCATTGCGCAATCAGTTTCGTGGTCCTCGTTGCTGTTTTTGTAAATAATCTCAAGAAGCACTTTGTTTTCGATAATATCCGCCGAGACAGTTTCTAACATCTGAATAGGATTATTCATTTGCTCACCTCGGAATTCTTAACGCATTCGAGTTCTTCATATGCACGCGAAGCCAAGTAGCGAATCCCGTTGGTTGCATCTTTAATTGTTTCCGCGTCAAGTTGTTCAGCGCTTAACTCAATAGCCACGAGTAGGGCACATACGTTATTAGTGTATTCCATTGCGCTAATGAGGTTCGGGTGGTTGGTTGTGCTGGGCTTCATTTTGCAACCTCCAGAGCGTAAGCGTGTGCAGCATTTGCATAGTCGCGAGCTAACCAAATAATAATATCGCCAATCTCTTCATGCTCAGTACTGGTTGATGCCGTTAATAAACAACCAGCCTCAATAAGTGAAGATATGTTTTTCAGAGCATCTACAGGCTGTAAAGAAAGGCCGTTAAAGAATGGAGCAGGGTCGCTGTTCATCTCGTTGACTCCTTGTTTGTCGATGAACAGATGATAGGGGATGCTATTATTTATGGCAATAGCAAATTCTATTTATTTTGCTATTGAAATTTAACGTATTGATATTAAAAATAAAAAAAGCCGCAGTAGCGGCTTTTGATGTTGAAGGTTAATCAAATTAGAACTGAGTACCAAAACACTCGGCCTATTATTTCTATTTTGTTCAGTGGCTTATCTTCGGCTGGGTGCTCCAGTGAATTATAACTCCGAATGCTTACGGTTTCAGGCCCTGTGCGATACAGTATTTTTATGCGTTTCCACCCATCCTCGCTGATAGCATAAATTTTGCCATCCACTATTTTTTTGTCTTCAGTGTTGATTGCGACCGTTGTACCGTCAGGTATTACTGGCTCCATGCTATCCCCGCGGGCAGGGAAACACAGTATCCCATGCCCGTCTGAACTTGCTCCTATTCGTCGCAATGTTGACTTTGAGAAACGCAGCTTGTATCCGTTGTAGTCCTCATTGCCGATACGTCCGTTACCACAAGCAAACTCAATATCTTTCAGGAAAGGAACCTCCACTTCATCATCTCCTAAAGGGGTGTTTCTGTCCCACGTTTTTACACCAATAGACTCTTTGTCTTTTGGGAGTTCATGGGCTGATAATGGTCTCATGGGGCCGCTGCCATCTGAAAGCCACTCTGGGCGGACCCCGAGAGCATTGGCAAGATCAACAATCCTGGTTGTTCCTCTGGCATTACCCGACGATATACGCCATACAGTAGGCTGCGCCATGTTGGCCGCTTTCGCCAACGCCCCCTGACTCATTCCCATCTCTTGCATCGCGTAGTTAAGTCTATCTGCGAGCGTCTTAAGTGTACTTTCTTGCATAGTTTATAGCCTCCGCTATCACATTTTAGCTTCGCATAATAAACAAGTCTATTGTCTATTCCAATAGCAATTGCTATCATTCCCCAATAGCTAACAAACACGGTTAAGCACAACTATGAAATCAGCGATTGAAAGAGCTATTGATGCGGCTGGCGGTGTAAACGCCCTAGCAAGAGCGGTTGGAGTTAAGCAGCCGTCGGTATCTCGATGGAGAAAGGTTGGATTGGTTGGCGTGGATCACGTCCCTGACGTTTCTGCGGCTACGGGAATTCCAGCTCACGAGCTAAGGCCAGACAAACCAAAGCTATTCCCGCACCCCAGCCCGGAGGTGTGACATGTCACCAGAATGCTTCATTCGCAAGCACATCACAGCGTCGCTTGTCGCTGAAGGCTTCTCTGAAAGCGTCGCAGGGGGGGGGCTGAACACGGCGTTGATTATTACCGTAGAAGCTCTCAGGCGAGCCGTAAAGGGGCGATATTCGATGATTGTCTCTTTCGAGCTCGTCAATGGGCTCTGGGGCAAACAACATCTGCAGAGCGAAAGGCTGGGAAGAAAAAGCCGGGTAGAGGTGGTGGCACTCAACCCGGCCTGTTCTGACTTCGAGCACTGATTTTGAAATGACCTCAGGAGTTATTTCATGAAAAACCATATCAGAATATTCGATTACAAATCAAGCGCAGGTGAGCCGTATGTTTCCAGAAACGGACGCCATTAAGACGCTCGATATGCTTTATCGCGACCCGCGAGGTGTAACCGTGCACGTCACTGGCTGGAACCGCGAAAAGCAACAGGTCTATTTCACCAGACCGGATTATCCGCATGAGTGCATGCAGCCAGTCTGGAAGTTTCAACAGTACTTTACGAGGGTTCAGGAGAAGGCAGATGCGTGATTACGGAAAAGTGTCTCCTCAGTTTTGGATTGGACGAACAGGTAAAACATTGCGAACTGCAGGCGCGGAAGCTCAGCTGGTTTCGCTTTATCTGCTAACCAATCCTCACGCCAACATGATCGGCCTTTATTACATGCCCTTAATGTTTATTGCGCATGAAACTGGTTTGGGTATCGAAGGGGCTTCTAAGGGGCTTGCAAGCGCCATCGAAGCCGGGTTTTGCCATTACGACGAGCAGTCCGAAATGGTATGGGTGCCTGAAATGGCGGCGCATCAGATCGGGAGCAATCTTAGCCCGAAAGATAAGCGTTGCCCTGGCGTTCAAAACGAGTACAACGCACAGCCAGAAAACCCATTTTTGTCAATGTTTTACGATAAGTATCAAACCCATTACCACATGACAATTCGCCGGGGAAATACCCCGGTAAACGAACCCGAACCGGAAGGGGCTTCTAAGGGGCTTGCAAGCCAAGAGCAAGAACAGGAGCAAGAGAAAGAACAAGATCAAAATATCATGTCCGATTCGGATCGGACTGGTGGCGATTGTTCTGATGGTCAGAAGGACCAGCCTGCACAGGAGGTTCCTGAAGGCGAATCTGCCGGAACTGGAGAACCAGATACGGTCGACGTCGCCTTCGAGAATATTTTTTGGGGGGCAGGGCTCAGGAAGGACGCAAAGGTCAAAGCCCGCACGGCATTCCGAACAAAATACCGCGACTGGAAAAAAACAACCCGGGGAACGGCTGAAGAGTTCGCTGGCATGCTGGCTGAGGATATTCGGATCAGGGCTGCGGCGCAGCAGTTGGGCTTCGACAAACTTCTGCCAACGTCATACCTCAACGGTGAGCGATGGAACGATCAAAAACCAGCAGACGCTTCAGCGTCGGGCAGTCCCGCCAGCGACGGTGGCGCGACAGGTGCCTGGTATGCCAAATCCAACGACGGGTCCGCCGAGGTGTTTATCAATCAGGCCGCTATTGACCGCCTCAAACGCGGAGCAAACCGCCCATGAAAACCATCCTGAAACGCATGTTGGTTGCCGGTTATAACCGCGGCATTTTGCGCGAAGGATTCGTGACATGGTGTTTCATCAAATTTGATTTACGGAGTATCTAATGGGCCCGGCTGAACTATCCGAAAAACTGTGGGACAACGCCGAGAGGGTGGCGAAATATCTGCTGCCTCGCGGGCATCTGGAAGGAAAAGAGTGGTGTGCGGGTAATACCAACGGCGATACGGGGAAAAGCCTCAAAATCAACCTGGGTGGGAAAAAGGCGTGGTCAGATTTTGCCAGTGGCGATAGCGGCGATCTGCTGGATTTGTGGATTCTGGTGCGCAACTGTCAGCTGCACGATGCTATGCGGGAGGCGAAAGAGTTCCTGGGCCTGAAAGACGACGATCACCACTTCGAATCCAAGAAAAAAACATTCTCCCGACCAACGAAGAAGGGCGTCAAAAAGGCGAACCATTGCTACGACTATCTGGCCTCCCGCGGAATCACTCGCGAGACAGCCGACCAGTTTCGCGTTTCCGATGCGGTGGTCTGGCACCACGACGAAAACCGCGAAGTACCGGCGGTGGCGTTTCCGTATCTTCGTAACGGTGACCTGCTGCAGGTTAAGCGCATCGGTACCGAACGCCCGAACGGAAAAAAACTCATCATGGCCGAGGCTGACTGCGAACCGAGTTTATTCGGCTGGCAGGCTATGGACGCCAAAGCCCGCGCCGTCGTGCTGTGCGAGGGTGAAATCGACTGTATGACTTACTCGCAGTTGGGTATCAGCGCACTGTCGGTACCGTTCGGCGGCGGGAAGGGGGCCAAACAGCAGTGGATCGAGTATGAATATCACAATCTGGACCGCTTCGAGGAAATCTGGTTGAGCCTGGACAACGACGACGTGGGGCGCGAAGCCGCGAAAGAAATCGCCCGCCGCCTGGGTGAGCACCGTTGCCGAATGGTTGAGCTGCCGCACAAAGATATCAACGAATGCCTGATGGCCGGTATGAGCGAGGATGATGTCTGGAACTGCCTGGGTACGGCGAAATTCTTTGATCCTGACGAACTGTGCTCCGCCGGCGATCTGCTTCAGGAAACCATTGATGCTTTCGAGCATCGCGATGTCGGCCTTTTCACCAGTCCATGGGCGTCATTGAACAGCAATTTCAAGTTCCGCGCCGGCGAGCTGACTCTGGTTAACGGGGTGAACGGCCACGGTAAAACGGAACTGGTTGGACATATCGCTGTAGACGCGATGAGTCAGGATGTCCGGACGTGCGTCGCCTCTCTGGAACTGAAGCCTGGGAAAATGCTGGCCCGCCTGACCCGCCAGACCATCTGCACCGCCTCGCCGAAACGCGAAGAAATCGTCACGACGAATGAGTGGTTCTCCGATCGCCTGTGGGTGTTCAAGCTTACCGGCACCGCGAAGGCCGGACGCCTGCTGGAAATCTTCGCCTACGCCCGCCGCCGGTATGGGATTGACCTGTTTGTGATCGACAACCTGGCGAAATGCGGACTCGATGAGGAGGATTACGGCGGACAGAAAGAATTTATCGATACCCTGTGCGACTTCAAAAACGAGCATAACTGCCATGTCCTTCTGGTCACACACGCCCGCAAAACCAACGAAGCGGCACCTACGGGGAAAATGGACGTTAAAGGCACCGGCGCATTAACTGACATGCCTGACAACGTAATGGCCGTATGGCGGAACATCCCGCGCGAACTGGCGCAGCGCAAGGCTGATCGCATGGGGTATGAGAGTCTGGACAAGGACGAACAAACCGCCATCCAGATG
Organism: Klebsiella sp. Lac1; assembly: GCF_009825425.1. Taxonomy (NCBI): domain Bacteria; kingdom Pseudomonadati; phylum Pseudomonadota; class Gammaproteobacteria; order Enterobacterales; family Enterobacteriaceae; genus Klebsiella; species Klebsiella sp. Lac1. Next base: position 1,883,551 of record NZ_VJZJ01000001.1, on the reverse strand, counting down.
CCAGCGTCAATGATACGCCTGCTGAAACAGCGAGAGGGTGAAGGGTGGATTGGTGACATCGGCGCCACCTTTGACGCCCGGTCACACCAGTTTCTTGAAGGCGATAAGGGGCCGTTTAACTACCTGGTCGGTAAACAACAAAGCGAACTCGATATTGAGTGGGACGCTGATAACGTTACGAGGTACTGAGCATGACAACCGAGGTTTTAAAAGAAGCAATCGAGAACGATCAGTGCCTGAAAGCGCAGGCCACTCCGCAGGAATCTGAGTTTGATGATCCCTTGTCGTTCGGCGGTGTTGATGTGGACGCTAAGGGGAAAGTATGAAACTGGAAGCATCTCTAAAACACTTCAGCCCGCAGGGCATGCATATCAGCGACGACGTGAAAAGCACATCGCCGAATCGCCTGAACGGAACAGACGTCATGACCGGGATCGGGGTGACCAGCAGTCGGGCGCGGTTCGGGCTGGCGGCGTTCTTCGGTAAGGCTGGCATCAGTAAAACCGATGAGCAGTTGGCGGTTCAGGCGCTGGCGCGGCATGCCCTTGAGACGGCACCAAAAAACGTTCGCAAGGCCGCTGGTACTGCGCTGGGGCGCTGCTGCCTGGTACTGGCGCAGTTTGCTTTTGCTGAGTATTCCCGTTCAGCTGAAACTACCGGGATCTGCAAGACATGCGAAGGGGCCGGTGTAACCAAATCAGTTGAGGAGGTTGTTAAACACCCTGGAATACACAAAAACGACGGCCAGGAGATTGTAGCCCCAATTATCAGGCGCGAGATGGTAATACGGCAGTGCGTTGTATGCGGCGGGAAGGGGGTCATTAACGCCCGCTGCCGTTGCGGTGGTTCTGGTCAGGTGCTGGACCGCAACGCGACAAAAGAGCAGGGAGTGCCGGTATATAAAACCTGTGAGCGCTGTTCGGGAAATGGTTTCACCAGCGTCAAGTCAGCGAACGCACACCGGGCGATCCAGATGTACATACCTGACTTACATCAGTCCTCATGGTCACGCAACTGGAAGCCGTTCTATGAGGGACTGGTGGATATGCTTCACAAAGGAGAGAGACAGGCCGCGGCTGAATTTGAGAAGGCAACAACTTACTAATGTGATCGAAACAGATGGCGGCAATTTTTTAAACGTTAGTGTTGACTTTGCATAAAAGTGTCCTGTATGCTTTCAATCGTGGGATATAGCGCCCATACGAAAATAATCATTGAAACCCTGCCGCCTGGCGGGGTTTTTGTTATCTGGAAAACACTATTACATCTATTCCTTTGGTATGATTTATTTTTTAGCCGAGGGTATTTCGATGGATGCAGATGAAGGTTTTTTGGGTAGCGTTGAGGAAGTTCGAACTACTGAAGATATTGATCAAGTAAACATCGCCCTATCCAAGGGGTGGGTGATTATTAAAATATCCGAAAGCATTTTAGCTTGGGATGACGGCGGTAAAAGTAGTCGTGTGACTTACCACATGGGCAGACCCAAGAAGTTGCCTATCTAATTTTTTCTTCACCTCCGAATAATGAGTTTTTCATTTTAAGGCTGCGCATTTGCGTGGCCTTTTTCATTTGTGCCGCCAGAACGTCACTCACTCTGTGCGTTGTCGTTAATCCATCTGGCGGCCATTACCAATACAGGGCTCACCGACAACGGCTCATAACCCACCCGTCGGGCGCTCGCGCAGAGCCCGCCTATTCCTTTCACACAGCGCCATCCGTCATCAACGGAGGTGGAGCATGCACAGAATGGACAAACTCACTACAGGCATTGCCTACGGCTCGTCCGCAGGTAGCGCGGGGTTCTGGATGCTACAACTGCTCGACAAAGTATCCCCATCCCAGTGGGCTGCCATTGGCGTTCTTGGGAGTCTGGTATTCGGTTTCCTTACCTACCTGACAAATTTGTATTTCAAAATCAAAGAAGACCGGCGTAAAGCTGCAAGGGGTGAATAATGTCTCCAGCACTTCGAAAAAGTGTCATTGCAGCTGTTGGCGGCGGTGCTATTGCCATTGCGTCAGCGCTTATTGCCGGGCCGACTGGTAACGATGGGCTTGAGGGTGTGCGGTATAAGCCGTACCAGGATGTAGTCGGCGTCTGGACGGTCTGCTATGGCCACACTGGCAAAGATATCCTGCTCGGTAAAACCTACACTGAGGCAGAGTGTCGAGCGCTGCTCAATAAAGACCTGAACACCGTCGCCCGCCAGATTAACCCTTACATCAAACAGCCGATCCCCGAAACTATGCGTGGGGCACTGTACTCGTTCGCCTATAACGTTGGCGCTAGCAATTTCCAGACCTCAACGCTGCTGCGCAAAATCAACCAGGGCGACCAGAAAGGCGCGTGTGACCAACTGCGAGTCTGGATTTATGCCAAGAAGGTTATCTGGAAGGGCCTTGTAACGCGCCGCGAGATTGAGCGCGAAGTGTGTTTATGGGGGCAAAGATGAAAATAATCATGGTTATATTAGCGTTATTGCTGTCTGCCTGTGATGCTGGCCCAACCCCTGCAAAATCAATGATGGCTGTTTCATCCCAGCTTTCTGCAGATGCAGATCGTATCAGGGTGACACAGATGTCGGAATTTCGTGATGAGCTTGCATACGGAAACTGGCGGGGTGTCTACCTCATACAGGATAAGCAGACCGGGAAGGAATACATCGGCATTAGCGGTATCGGGATTTCTGAGGTAGGAGCGCATAGCGAGATGGTTGGCAAGGTTTCGCAATCAGTAAGGGATGAGCGATGAGCCGCTTAACCGCAATTATCAGCGCAGTGGTTATCTGCCTGATTGTCTGTCTCGGGTGGCTTGCCAGTCACTACCACACCAACGCCACCGAATATAAGCGCCAGCGCGACGAGAAAACACGGGCGCTGAATCTGGCGAACGCCACTATCACCGATATGCAGACCCGTCAGCGCGATGTCGCTGCGTTGGATGCGAAATACACAGGAGAACTGGCAGATGCTAAAGCCACTATCGATCAGCTTGAGCGTGATGTTGCTTCTGGCAAGCGTCGGCTGCAGCTCAACGCAAAATGTCCCTCGGACGGAGCGACCGGCACCAGCGGCGTGGGCGATGCTTCCGGCCCCCGACTTACTGACTCCGCTGAACGGGATTATTTCACCCTCAGAGAGCGAATCGACACAATCACCGGGCAAGTGAATTATTTGCAGGACTACATTCGCACGCAGTGTTTGAAATAAAGGAGCAAGCATGCTTCTGATTTCACATTCTATAGCGGGAAGAAGCCCTTACCCGAAACCCAGACAGGATAAAGTCATGACAAACCGAAATAACATAGGTCGCGCCGGTGAACATATCACTAATCTTGGCCCTATTCCCGGCATTAGCGAGCGAGGGGTAGATGGTGAAGTTCGGGTGAAAGACGAAAACCTTCAAACATTCAAGGTCAAAATTGAACTGGATACCACTGATGTTGAGAAAACAATAGCTCAGGTAAACAAACAGTTCGGCGATTTCCTGAGAACCTTAAAGGTAGACGAGCCGGTTTATCACGTTGTCTTTTACAAAAAATCAGGTGGTGCCATTACAGGGTATCGGTCGAATGAGATGTTTGACCTGCACTCCCGTTACTTCAGTGCCAGCGCCACTCCTGAGCTGGAGGGTAAAATTTTAGTGGCGGCTGATGAGGTTTCTAGCGTGATCTCGATGCCATATCACCCAGCAAAAAAAGACGGCGAAGTATAAAGGCATTACAGAGGTCATTTCACGGAGTGGCCTCAATAATGTCAATTATTGAGGATTGTTCAGTATGGCTTCGATAAAAGAATCCACTGATACCAATGGACAATCAAAATATTACGTCCACTGGAAGGATGAAAAATCCGGTCATGGGCGCCGCCGAATTTTTAAGAATATTGATGATGCCGCACATCTTTTCTGGCAAAAACAGAATGCTGAACTGGATTGTCGAACTGCTAACTGGAGCGGTATCGATAATTCATGGAATTTAAAGAAACTGTTAATGTTTTTCCTTGGGCATCAGTTCAATAAAGTTGAAACAAATCAGATCCGCTTATCCAGTTACAAAAAATGCCGACATGATATTCTTGCTATAGATGGCGAAATATTGAGTAGGAATATATTAAATATTTCTCATTATGATATTGCTGATTCTGTTCGGACTGGCTGCCATCGCTGGGTTCGTTCTGCTTACTTCCTTTTGCTTGAAAAGAAGCTGATCAACTTTAACCCGGTTAAAAAAGCCGTGAAGCGCAAGCGTAAACCTATCACCATTCCATCAAAAGCGACGGTTCGTCAATTGCTGAATGCTGCCCCGCAGCGCGAACGTATCGCGTGCTGGCTGGGAATTTGTGGGTTGCGAATTGGTGAGGTACTCGCCGTTACCTATGCTGATGTCTCTGAGGACTGGATTCACATCCGCCGTCACGTAGTGGATGGTGTTATCTGCGATGGTCTGAAGCGAGGTGTCGAACGCCGGGTAAGAATGCCCCACGAGCTTTTTGATTTACTCGATAAATCGCTTATCGGTACAACACACCCGCTGATAGCGAACCAGTTTACTGGTGGACCGTTATCGACCTGCTACGGGACTCAGGGGGCGCTGTATAAATCGCTACAGGCTTTCGATATCCGATGTTTTCATCATCTCCGGCATTTTGCGGTTTCTCGCCTGGCTGAAAAAGGGGTGGATATTATGAAGATTTCCCGTCTGATTGGTCATTCGAGTATCAGGATCACCATCGATGTTTACGGGCATCTTTTTAACGAGTCAGTAGATATGGATCTGGACTGAGTTATCCACAAAATGGAAATGGTATAGCGATCCACTATCTCCCCATTTCATGCGGCCTGAGAGCATCAAATCGCAGTTTTGCCAAAAAACACGATATGCCGCATTTTTACCCCCTTTGATATGCCGCACTTGGCACCAGAGAGGACGAGGCCTGCAAGCCAGAAATTGCAGCGTGATACGCCGCACTCGGATCCGGGAAATTGAGATTTGAACAAAAAATAAACACCTTGACTTGGGCGGGCGTATGGCTCCTAAAAAAAGCTTCAAAAAAGCCTACGTCGGTATCGTTATGGACATGGCATTAGCCCGCAGCAAGATCAGCAACCGAATGGTTGCTCAGCGCTTAGGTGTGGATGAGACGACGATCCGCCGCTGGCGAAAAGAGAATATCGACTTCGAGCGTGCTTTCAGCGAGGCTCGCGAAGTGCTGGCGGAGAAGATAAACAACGTCGCGGGTAAAAGTCTGGACGTTCGCAAGCGGAAAACCATCACCACTTCGCCTGATGGTGTAAAGACTACTGTTGAAGATGTGCTACCAACGCACAACGATGTTGCCCTATTTGCCAAATCCCTTGGGCTCGGTCGCAGCGTGTACGGGGAGGAAGATCGGCTTCGTGATGTGCTTCGTGACGTGATGAAGCATAAGGTTGCCGGGAAGTATACCGCGCTGGAGGCAGCTCAGCTACTTGAGTCCGAGGGGATAAAACTTCCGGAAACCCTGCTTATGGAACTGGAAGCGCCGAAAATATTCGAATCGTTCACCAATATCGAAGCAACAGCCAAAGCAGACGCTGAAAAACTGACACCACTCGAAGCGGCCGATCTCTACAAAAAATTCATGGGCTGAAAAATGCAAAAACAGGCATCTCGAACGGAAAAAATGCTATGCACTTTTTGGCCCTGTTTATGCACGTTTTATTCACGCACTTTTTGCTACTTATCCTGACGAAATAAGCCTTTGGCGGACATTTCATCATGGGAGGGATCCGGCTGGTGCGGGTAACAGTCATTATGTTAAATCGGGTCGATTTTTAGGAAATTATCTCATGCCGCTGCCTTTCCCTTTTGACTTCAAAAATCCTGATTACAACATGGTTTTTGAGTGGAGGATGGAGCGCCTGCAGCGCATTAGGGAAAACCCCGGCTTTCTACCGGCGCTAAAAGAGTTTTACCGGACGAACCCGGCCCAGTTCATCATCGACTGGGGGATGACTACTGACCCGCGTAACCTCGATTATGGATTGCCGGCTACCATTCCATTTTTGCTCTTCCCCAGACAGGAGGAGTGGATTAACTGGATCATGGAGCGCCGTATCCAACTCGAACACGGGCTAACAGAAAAGAGCCGTGAAATGGGGCTGAGCTGGACCTCTATCGGCCTGGCCTGTTCTCTCTGCCTGTTCAACAAAGAAATGGTGATCGGCTTCGGTTCCCGCAAAGAGGAATATGTCGACAGTACCGGCGACCCGAAAGCACTGTTCTGGAAGGCGCGTAAGTTTGTTGAAATGCTGCCCGTCGAGTTCCGCGGGTCCTGGATGGAAAAGAAGCACGCTCCGTATATGCGTGTTGAATTTCCGGACACGGGGGCGGTAATCAAAGGTGAAGCGGGCGATAACATTGGCCGTGGTGACCGTACGACTCTCTATTTTGTCGATGAGGCGGCATTCCTTCAGCGGCCACTGCTGATTGATGCAGCGCTTTCGCAAACTACGCGCTGCCGTATCGATCTCTCTTCTGTCAATGGCATGAGCAACCCCTTTGCGCAAAAGCGCCATAGCGGGAAAATTCCGGTATTCACATTCCACTGGCGTAGCGACCCGCGTAAGGACGAGGAGTGGTACCGCAAGGAGTGCGAGAAAATTGATAACCCGGTCATCGTTGCTCAGGAGCTGGACCTGAACTATCAGGCATCAGCCGAAGGTATCCTGATTCCTTCCGAGTGGGTGCAGGCTGCTGTTGATGCTCATATCAAGTTGGGTATTCAGCCCAGTGGCCAGCGTCTTGGGGCGATGGACGTTGCGGACGAAGGTAAGGATAAAAACAGCTTCTCGGCACGTTACGGCTTTCTTCTGCATGACGTTAAAGAATGGTCTGGCGAGGGGAGTGACATCTATGCCTCAGTCGTCAAGGTCTTTGGCTACTGCGATGATTTTGGCCTTGATGAGTTCCGTTTCGATGAGGATGGTCTGGGTGCTGGCGCTCGCGGTGATGCTCGGGTGATTAACGAGCTTCGCCAGGCAGAAAGGCTGGGCTATATCACCGCCACGCCTTTCCGTGGTAGCGGCAGCGTCTTTGATCCGGAAGATGAAGCCGTTCCCGGCGATAACGGAAAGCCAGCCCGACTGAACAAAGATATGTTTGCGAATGCTAAAGCTCAGGGCTGGTGGCATCTTCGAAAGCTGTTTCGCAACACCTTTCGTGCGCTTCAGGGGATGAATTACGACCCCGATCAGATTATTTCAATCAGCAGCACGATGGAAAATAAAGACCGGCTTTTGATGGAACTATCTCAACCCACCTGGTCAAGAAATACCGTTGGCAAAATCCTTGTGGACAAACAACCTGAAGGCACGAAGTCACCCAATCTGGCCGACTCAGTGATGATTAACTACGCGCCGATGGATTCATCCCTTGATATCTGGGCCAAACTGGCCGGAGCTTAATATGTCCCGTAAGAAACGCCAGAACGGCGCACAACAGCCCGTTAGGACAGCTGACGGGTACAACAACTTCACCGCAAAACTCGGCACTAATACTCAGAATATCCAGACCGGTGGCACGTACGTGCCTGGCTATATCACGCGCGACCGTGTGATGCTGGAATTTGCCTACCGGTCATCGTTTCTGGTGGGCGCTGGTGTTGACTCTATGGCCGATGACATGACCCGAAAGGGGATTAGCATCAGCTCAAAACTGGAGCCAGGTCAGAAGGGCAAGGTAGAAACCTTCTGGGATGACTTCGCTATCTGGGATGGGTTGAACGATGTTCTGAAGTGGTCACGACTGTACGGCGGCGCGATTTTGGTCATGCTGATTGATGGTCAGGATATGTCCACGCCATTAAATATCGACCGCATCAAAGAGGGGCAATTTAAAGGTGTGATGGCACTGGATCGCTGGATGGTAAACCCGTCCTACAACAATCTAGTGACTGACTACGGCCCAGAGTTCGGTAAACCGAAATTCTACAAGGTGGTTGTTAACCAGCAGGGGATTCCCCCCTGGAGAATCCATCATAGTCGCCTCATCCGAATGGAGGGCGACTCGTTACCATTCCAACAGGCCCAGACAGAAAACGGCTGGGGTATGTCGGTTGTCGAACGCATATTTGAACGCATTCAGGCATTCGATACGGCGACGGTTGGCACAACTCAGCTCATCCACAAGGCCCACCTGCGTACCTACAGCATCGAAAAATTACGCACGATACTGGCTACCGGCGGGGATCTGGAAAAGGGATTGATGCGTCATCTGGACATGATCCGCGAGTTCCAGACTATCGAGGGGATGACCCTCATGGATGCCTCGGACAAATTCGAGACTCACAGCTATTCGTTCGCGGGCGTGGCGGACGTACTTCTGCGCTTCGCTGAGCAGGTCTCGGGCGCAACAGGTATCCCGCTGGTTCGCCTGTTCGGCCAGTCTCCCGCGGGGTTCAATACCGGCGATGGTGACCTGGAAAACTACTACAGCCGCGTTAACTCGCTGCAGGAGCGCCGGTTACGTAGGCATGTACGCAAGTTGCTCGATGTCAGCTGGCGATCGTTGTTCGGCCAGTCACTGCCAGACGATTTCACCTTTGAGTTTAACAAGCTCTGGGAGATGTCTGATACCGACCGCTCAACAATGGCTAACAACGTCGCTACGGCGCTCACTGCGCTGGTAGACCGCCAGATTATGCCGGTCCACGCAGCCATGAACGACCTGCGGAATATCTCCGATGTGATCGGCATCGGCGGTTCAATCACTGACAAGGATATTGAAGATGCGAAAGCCCAGTGGGAGGAGGCTGAATCTGAAACCCAACCTCCGCCGCCGGTCGGAACGCCAGTATCAGAAAAGCCTACTGGCGATAGTCGACCAGATAAACCAAATCGTAACGGGTTCATACGATGGTTCACAGGCAAGCGCTGAGAGCATTACTAAATCTCTGGTTGACTACTCCGGGGTGATCGACGACTGGGCGGAAATGGTCGGCAAGAAGATGTTCGCCCAGGTGGAGCAGGAAGAATGGCAGCAATGGCGGTCAGTCTCCGAAGAGATAGGCGCGGGTCTGCGCGACGTGATTGGGAATACGCCCGTCGGACAGGTGGCGCAGGATATCGTTTATCGGCAGATTCAGCTGATGAAATCTCTGCCTCTGGAGTCGGCCGACCGGGTGCGTGATATCCAGACCCGAGCTATTGAGGCGATGGTGAATGGCGAGCGCCCGGATCAACTCTACGAGATGATTATGGAAACGGGCGGCGTGGCAGCCAGCAGGGCGCGAATGATAGCCCGTACGGAGATAGGCCGCGCTACCGGAGCGCTGACACAGGCGCGAGCGCTGGCCGTTGGCTCTGAGGGCTACTGGTGGCGCATTGAAGGCGCCGGCACCCGACCATCGCACCGCAAGATGAAAGATAAGTTTGTGCGTTGGGATAACCCGCCGACGCTTGACGGAATGACCGGGCATGCCGGTTGCCTGCCTAACTGCAAATGCTGGTCAGAAGTGCAGATACCTGAACCGAGAAAGTGAAAAACATGGCTTATCCCTGCCAATCTGGCTTAACTATCAAACCCGTGAAATGTTACCAAAATGTTGTGGTGAAAAAGAGGCCGAAACCACCGACAAAACCTGGTCTTTTGCGGCTTTAACGGGACATTTCAATCCAGTTCATTTTCGTTGGTGCGGGTAAGAACCATTATGTTAAATAGCCCGCTATTTTGAACAATTATCCCTTTACCGAAGGTCGCCTCTGAGCGGCCTTTTTTGTTGCCCGAAGAGGTGAGAATGAAAAAGGTCCATATCGAATCAAAGCGAGCCGGCGACCGCAGGGTTATCGAAATATCGATAGGCGGTATCACCGCGCGTTATCGCGCCGCTGGCGAGCTCTCAGAGTTAAAAGCCACAGGTCGCGGTAACGTCCGCCAGGTTAAGGCGCTGCTCCGTGAGTTCATTCGCAACGCTGACCCCGCGCTCATTTAGCGAGGCACCATGAAATATTACTTTACCGCCCGACTGGGGGAGACGCGATACCTGCAGGCTGATGGCTCTTTGTTGTGCAAAGACGTCCCGATCGCCAGAACAGGCACGCAAATCTATTTGCCGGAAGAGGTGGACATCGATCCAGACCCGCTTACCGGCACCGTAACGGTGTGGCGTACCGAGGATGAGGTTTTCTCCCCGGAGACGATGGCGAGCTTTGAAGGTGTTGCTGTCACCCTGGAGCATCCAGAAGGGGTGAACGGTGAAATCGTCTTTGTAAACCCTTCAAACTACTCCGAACTGGCCCACGGACATATCCAGAACGTTCGCCGCGGTACTGGCGATAAGTCAGACCTGCTGATAGCTGATGTGCTGGTTAAGCGTCAGGAGGCTATCGACGCCATTCAGGCTGGTTATACAGACGTCAGCTGCGGCTACGACGCCAAATACAAACAACTTTCCCCGGGCAAGGGGAAGCAATACCAAATCACCGGGAACCATCTCGCTGTCGGCATCGACCGGGGGAGAGCTGGCGGCCGCTGTGCAATCGGGGATTCAGTCCCATCAACGTTAAGAAAGGAAAAGCCAATAATGTCATGGTTTAAAAGCTTGGCTAAGGCCATTAAGACGAAAGATGAGGACGCGTTAGCGAAGCTCATCGACGAAGCGCCGGACATGCCGTCTGATGGCATGGGCTCTATCCCCGGTCCGACTATCAACATCAACGTGCCGTCACAGGCTACCGCGCTGCCGACCGAAAACCGGACCACCACGGACGAAACGCCTGGCGACAACTCAGGGAAAGAGAAAACCAGCGACGAAGGTGTGCCTGAGTGGGCTCAGGCGCTGATCGCCCGTATCGACGCACTGGAAGGTAAGACCACCGACGCGGACCCGGATCCGGAAGGCACCCCTACCGGTGACGAAGACGCGGAAGAAGATAAGAAAGTGACAGGCGATGCGGCGTTTAAACGCAACATCATCGCTGACGCTGAAATCATCTGTCCCGGCTTCCAGCCTAACGGCGACAAAGGTCTTAAACGCCAGGTGTTGAGCCACGCTATGCGCACCGGTGACAGCCTGAAAGCGTTTGGCGTTGATGATTTCACCAAAGCGCCAAAGTCCACGGTGGACGCTGTATTTAAGGCCGCTGTCGAAATCAACAAGGCCAAAAACCATCTGTCGCCGCTGAATAACAGTGTTCGTACAACCGACAGCAACCCCAGCACCAAAAACATGTCCCCGGCTGAGCTGAACAAGATCAACGCCGATTTCTGGAACAAGCGCAAATAAGGTAATTCAACATGGCTGGAAAAGCATATTTAACCCGCATGCCCCTTGGGTTTGTCGGTGGAGTAACGCGCCCGCGAGATCTGACTATTGAGCCGGTCACGCTGGACCACACCAACTTATTTTCAACCTACGGCCTGCCGGGTAAATACGTGAACGATCAGTTCGTTCCGCTGGCAGATGGCGACACCATCGCCAAAGTGAAAGGGATTTTCGTTCGTCCGTTCCCGATCACCTCCGCCCCCGATCTGGCTTACCTCGGCATCACTGCTAACCAGGTCGGTGACAACCTGAAGCGTGGATACATCTGCGTCAAGGCGACTGCAGGTAACGCGGCTGCGGCGAAAAAAGGCGATCCGGTATATGTGCGCGTCACTGCGGGCACGACTGCAAGCCCTGTCGGCTCCTTTGTGCTGACACAGGATGCTACTGCAGCAAACACACCTCAGCTGACGAATGCAGAGGTAATGGGGCCAGGCGAAGCCGACGGCCGTATCGAAATTGCATTTAACATCTGAGGAAGAATGAATGTTTACAGTTGACAGAGCGACCATCGACTCTACCGGCGCTTTTGTTGTCGGCGAGCTGGAGCGCATGGATCAGACGCTGAACATGCCGCTGGTGTCCGTTAAGTGGACCCGCGACATGCCACTGCGTAGCGATATCTCCATCGCGGATGAAGTTTCGTCCTTTACCAATACCGATTTTTCCAGTGTCGGCGGCCCAAACCCGATGGGTAAAAACTGGATGGGTAAGAAGGGTACGGCAACGCCTGGCCCGGAACTGAATATTGAACCGACGCGTAACAACCTCACGCCGTGGGCGACGGAAGTATCGTGGACCGTCCTTGAACTGGCATCTGCACAGAAACTGGGGCGTCCTATCGATACCCAGAAGTATGAAGCGATGAAGCTGAAGTGGAACATGGATACCGACGAGCAGGTGTATATCGGTGACTCTGGACTGGGTGTGCCCGGTATGCTTAACCTGCCAGACATCACACCGCTGGCTGCTGCCGCAGCGTGGACCGCTACAACCGATCCAGACGTCATCCTGCAGGATATTAACCTGTTGCTGACCGATGTATGGATGCGCTCCGGTTATGCGGTATGCCCTGCAAAAATCGGCCTGGCCCCGGAGCTGTTCGGCTTGCTGACCATTAAAAAGGTTTCCTCTGCCGGTAACATCTCCGTGCTGGAGTACGTGAAAATCAACAGCATCGCGTTTCAGGAAAACGGCGAACCGCTGGAGATCGTCTCCATTAAATGGGCGTCAAAACGTGGTGCGGGCGGTTCCCATCGCATCGTCGCGTACACTCAGGATGAAAAATACATCCGCTTCCCGATGGTGCCGCTGCTGAACACACCGCTGGAGTATCGCAGCATGCAGCAACTGACCGTGTACTACGGAAAACTGGGACAGGTTGAAGTGCCGTATTCCAATGCGCTCTCTTACCTGGACGTTCCGGCATCCTGATAACCAATGAGGGTGAGGGAAGCCTCGCCCCTTAATGGAGTGATCAAATGAAGTATCTCGTAACTGCTGCCGCAACGTTAAGCTTTGCGGATGGTTCAAAGTTTGAAATCAGTAAGGGCGTTCACAGCGGCTCTGAGTTCCCGGGTAGTGTGAAATCGCACTGGGCCTTTGAAGCTTATGCAAAGCAGATCGACGATGCCGAGGCGGAGCAGCTTGAAGCAGCTAACGCTGACATGAAGGCCTATATTGCCTCTCTGGAAAGTGCTAACGCTGAGCTGTTAAACCAGATTGCCGAAAAGGACAAAGAAATCGCTGACCTGAAGTCCGCTACTGAAAACCCTGTCACTACCGATGAAAATCAGGAGACTGGCAATGCCAAAAAACAGTCTTCTACCAACAAGTAATCAGTTCCGCGCCGACTTCCCTGAGTTCGCCGATACCACCCGCTATCCTGAGCCCGCAGTGACTTTTTACCTGGGGCAGGCTGATGTCATTCTCAATCAGGACGTGCTGGGCGACCAGTTCATTTATCTCGCTGAGCTTTTCGTTGCGCACTATACCGAACTGCGCGGGCGGGCGATTGCAACGTCGGCTATCGGCGGTGGGGTGAACTCATCGAGCGGGGGTGTGCTTGCGTCAAAGTCGGTAGATAAGGTCAGCGCCAGTTACGACGTCTCGGGCATTATTAATCCCGATGCGGGGTTCTGGAACAATACCGGCTACGGACGTGAGTTCTTCTGGTGGTGGTCGATGTTCGGCGCCGGCGGCAGACAACTGCTATGAAGTCCGGACTCACGATACGTTCGGACAATTACGCTGGCGTTCTGGATGCACTAAAGCAGCTTTCAGGCACTGATGTGCTGGTAGGTATACCTGCTGGCCCACAGCGCGAAGACGCACCGCTGAGTAACGCTGAGCTGGGATATCTGCAATCGACAGGCGCCACAGTAGAGATCGACGGGGAAACCGTGACTCTGCCCCCCAGGCCATTTCTGGATATGGGTATAGAGGATTCACGGGATAAAACCACCGAGCGGTTAAAGCTGGCTGCTCAGGCTGCGCTTGAAGGTAAAGCTGGTGCGGCAGAGCAGCATCTTGAAGCCGCCGGCCAGATAGCACGGGATGCCTCAAAAGCCGTCATTGAAGCGGGTGACCGATTGATGCCACTTTCTGAAAAAACCATCCAGAAACGCCGGGCAATGAAGCCACCTATCCTCGGCGATAAGCCACTTCGCGCCCGCGGGTTCCTGTTCCGGGCAATTCAGTACGTCGTGAGGAAAAAATAATGCCTTTTCTCGATGTGACGGATGTCCTGCTTGATCCGGATTTTGTCGACCTTTCTCTGTTCTGTCATCGGCAGGTGCAGACGGTTGACGAAGATAACTATCCGATCAATACGCCGCATGAAATCCCGTTCTCTGGAGTGGTGACCGTTGACCGCGCGCTGGAAGCAAAGCGTATGGCAGCAGGGCAGAATATCAACGGCGCCATCCTTATCGTGACGCAGTTCAGGCTTACCCAGGGGATGCCGGCCAGCGACACAACGCCGGAACTGGACGCCGATATCGTTATTTATAGCGGGCGTCGGTACCGCGTGACGTTTGTCGATCCGTACACCCGATACGGTGCTGGTTTCGTGCAGGCACATTGCGAACTGCTGGAATTTAACGGAGGTATTCCCGTTGAGTAACGACAGCACAGAGCCCGGCTATCTTACCCCCGTCGGTGATGCTCCTGATTACGATAAGGACCTGGAAAAGCAACTGAGTCGTTGGGTGAGAGGGGTGACGGGAATGCCAGTTAATATGGTGCTTCCCCGATTCACAGATCCGCAACCCAAGATACCAGTAAACGGGGAAACATGGTGCGGTTTCAACTTCGCCACGCTGTCTCGTCCAGGTATGCCAGCAAACACCCAGGTCAGCGACGAGCAAAGCGAACAATGGTCGTGGGAGAATATCCAGGCTCTGTTCTGTTTCTACGGTCCTGGCGGTTCTGCGATGGCCACGCGCTTTCGCGATGGAATGTTTATAGAGCAAAACTCAGATACGTTCCGACGAATCTCAGGTTTGTCGCTGGTGGATGCCGGAGAAATTCGCAACCTCCCCGAATTGATCAATAACCAGTGGGTGCGCCGGTACGACCTGACCGTGACCCTTTCCCGCAAAAACACCCGTACCTACAACGTTAAATCTGTAGTTGCTGAATCCGTCATCGACGCGAACGTTAAAATAATTACCGGAGACTAACATGGAAAAAGGGCTTCCCCTTAACCGTATCACTGATGTGACGGTGACGCTTTCCGCACGGGCCGCGCAGGGGCGCAATTTTGGCTCGATGCTTATTCTGGGTGACTCAACCGTCATCCCGATTGCTGAACGCCTCCGGGCTTATTCTGCTCCTGATGATATCGGCGATGATTTCGGGGTAGACAGCGAAGAGTATAAAGCCGCTGTTATCTGGTTCTCTCAACAGCCACAGCCCGCCCTGGTTTATGTCGGGCGCTGGGTTAAGAAACTGGAAACCGGCGAGACCGGCGCTGTAGAAACGTTGCTGCAGGCTGTTAATGCGCTGATGGACTACAACGCCTGGTATGGTCTTCATCTGGCGGTTCCGGCGGATGACTACCCGGACGACGCAGCTATTATCTCCGTATCAGCAGCTATCGAAGCGTCTACCGTATCGCGCATCTTTGGCATTACCACTGCTGAGGCGACGATTCTGGATGCGGCCACAACGACGGATCTGGCTTCTAAACTGAAGGCGGCGAAATACAGCCGAACCTTTACCCAGTATTCAACCAGCAGCCGCTACGCCGCTTTATCTGCCTTTGCCCGTGCCTTCACTGTCGATTTCACCGGTAGCAACACGACGATCACCCTGAAGTTCAAACAGCAGCCTGGCATTACCTACGAAACCCTCGGCACATCACAGGCCAATAACCTGGAAGCGAAGAACTGTAACGTTTACGTCTACTACGAGAACGATACGGCGATTCTTGAGCAGGGCGTCATGGCGAATGGTGATTTCTTCGACGAGCGTCACGGCCTCGACTGGCTGCAGAACGCGGTCCAGACCGCCGACTTCAATACGCTCTATACCAGCACAACCAAAATACCGCAGACCGACGCTGGTACCACCACTCGTATTGCGAACATTGAGCTGGTGCTTGATAAAGCCGTCAAGAACGGGCTGTTTGCGCCGGGTAAATGGACTGGCAAGCCAATCGGTCAGTTGAATACGGGCGACACGCTGACGAAGGGTTATTACACCTGGGCGGAAAACGTTGATGACCAGCTTCAGGTCGATCGCGAAGCGCGTAAAGGCGTGCCTATTCAGGTCGCCGGGAAACTGGCTGGCGCTGTCCATTACGGCAGCGTGGCAATCACTGTGGTTCGCTAAGGAGAGACCATGTCTGCTTATTCTTTTCTTGATGTATCCGGCACGTTTACCGGGCCGACGGGTTCGATAGAGCTTGGTTCCGGATCGGCGAACTCCGAAGAGGGGATTGTCGTAGCTATGACCGAAGCCAAAAACACCATGACTGTTGGTGCTGATGGCGAGGTTATGCATAGTCTGCACGGCGGTAAGAGCGGCACTATTACCGTTACGCTGCTGAAGACCTCCCCGGTCAATAAAAAGTTGTCGCTGATGTACAACGCACAGAGCCAGTCCTCCGCGCTCTGGGGTAACAACATCATTGTTCTGCGTAACAAAGTCAGTGGCGACATCGTGACGGCGCGCAGCGTAGCTTTCCAGAAACAACCGGACTGGAACAACCCGAAAGCCGCCGGGACGGTCGCATGGGTGTTTGACGGCGGAAAAATTGATGAACTGCTGGGGGAGTTTTAACAGATGGAATGCACAATCAATGGCGTGAATTATCGCGCCAACAAGCTGGGCGTATTTGACCAGCTGAAGGTATCCCGAAAACTACTTCCGATCCTCGCGGGCCTGATGTCAGATTTCTCCAGCATCAAAGCATTGCTACCTGCCAGCGCTCAACTCGATAGCGGCAGTCTGGATAAGCTGGAGCCGGTATTTAATACCCTGCTACCGCGTATCGCTGACGAGGTGTCAAAACTCAGTGAAGAGGACACCAATGCCATTATTCATCCGTGCCTGGCTGTGGTCGTGCGCCAAAATGGTAAAACGTGGGCGCCCGTATTCCGCAGTGGCGAACTGATGTTTGACGACATCGACCTGTTTAGCATGCTGCAGTTGGTGGCGCGGGTGGTCGCCGACAGTCTGGGAAATTTTTTGCCAGAACCACGCGACAAAGAGATGCCAGACCCGAAATAGGAATAGCGCTGGATTCTTTGCCTGATGGAGAGGACTTTCTGATGCGCCCAGTAGATGCCGGATATATCCCTTACACCGCACTCAAAGACGGTTCGGTCGACCTGGCCGACATCGCCCGTATGAATGACTGGCTCGACCTGAAAGCTGATAACGAATACCGCGTAGCGAAATGGAGAGAGAACAATGAACGCTGAAACGCTCAAGGACTTTCTGATCTCGCTGGGTTTTAACGTTGACGAGGCCGGGGCCAGAAAATTCAATGCTGCCGTAGCGGGTGCAACGCTCAAGGCGATTGAGCTTGGTGCCAAAGTGGAGCTGGCCGCTGCGTCTGTGGTGGCCTTTACCGCGAAAGTCGCCAGCAGCCTTGATAATCTGTACTGGGCCTCTCAGCGTACCGGTGCGATGGTAGAGGGCATCAAACAAATTGGCTATGCCGTCAGCCAGATGGGCGGTAGTGTCGACGGGGCCCGCGGCTCTCTCGAAAATCTTGCCCGGTTCATGCGCAACAACCCCGGCGCCGAGGGCTTTCTGAATCGGCTGGGCGTCCAGACCCGCGACGCCAGCGGCAACATGCGCGATATGGCGAGCATCTTCACAGGCGTAGGCCAGCGACTCAGCAGTATGCCGTACTACCGGGCTAACCAGTATGCGCAGATGCTGGGCCTGGATGAAAATACCCTGATGGCAATGCGTCGCGGTATCGGTCAGTTTAGCGGCGAATACACCGCTATGGCGAAGGCTATCGGCTATAACGCTGATGCGGCCGCTGTCAGCTCAAACAAGTTCATGACCTCGCTGCGCTCTTTTGGCCTTATGGCGGGAATGGCGCGGGACAAGATAGGGTCAAGCCTGGCTGACGGTCTGACCGGGGCGCTGGACCGGCTGCGGCGCCAGATCCTCGACAACTTCCCGAAAATAGAAGGGGCCATTACAGCGACGGTTAAGGGCATCCTCTGGGCCGGGGAAATGGTAGGCAGGGTTATTTATCGTCTTATTCAGGCTGCGGGTGATATCCGGGACTGGTGGAAAGGGCTTGATGAAGACACGCAGAAGCTGATCGGCACACTTGGCGGAATGCTGGTGGTCTGGAGATTACTGAACGCCGCTATGCTCGCCTCTCCGATTACATGGGTGCTGGCGCTCGCGGGTGCGCTTCTGCTGCTCTACGACGATTACAAGACGTGGAAAGAAGGCGGTAAAAGCCTCATTGACTGGAAGCAGTGGGAGCCGGCCATTGAGAAAGCCAAAGCGGCGATACTGTGGCTCCGAGATAAGCTGTTGGGTCTGAAGGATGATGTCGGCGGCTGGAAAAACGCCCTGGAGGGAATAGCCACCTTCATGGCTGGCGCATGGATAGCTAAAATCATTGGCGCTCATTCTAAATTGATGGGCCTCCCGATACCACCCTGGCTGAAGCTTTGGGCATTGTATGCCGGGTATATTGTCAGTGATAAAGACAACATATCTGATAGCGCCAAATCCTCATGGGATTATACCAAACGCAATATCGGAGATGCTCTGGCTGCTATAGGCATTAAAACAGATCTCGGGCGGAAAGATGTCAGTGAAGTTCGTGACCACCCGGCATGGATGGACTGGTTACTTGGACCCGGAAAGATTATCCGTCAGGGGCAGAGTAACGGCGTGGTATATAGCCCCAATATTCAACCGGATATTCCCGGTAGCGGTGGCACTGTTGCCGACAGAAACAACAACCCCGGCAATATCCGCCCGGTGGGCGGCGGGGGATTTCGTACCTTTCAGAGTGCCCTTCATGGCTGGACTGCCATGAAAAATCAGCTGATGCGCTACTTTACCGGGAAAACGACCGGGCGCCGACTGCAAACCATCATGGATATCGTCAGTACCTGGGCGCCAGCAGGGGACAATAACGACCCGGCTAAATATGCCCGTGACGTTGCTGGCTGGATGGGGGTGTCACCTACAGCAGCGCTGAACCTGACAGATCCGAATACCATGGGGGCTCTTATGCAGTCCATGGCCCGCAAGGAGGGTTACGCGAACTGGCGCAGCCCGATGGCGTACCAGGCTGCTGGAGCGACGCTAAACCAGAATACCGTCATCAATATTTCTGGCGTCAGCGACCCGAGGGAGGCCGGTAAAATTGTCGCTGACAACCAGGGCAATGTTAATTCCCGCGCAACCCAGCAACTGACTAAGGGGCCAAGCTAATGGATATTCTTTCTACGCTTTTCCAGCAGCGTAGCCGACGCATTGGCCTGATGGTGCCTGATGTGGTTATTTCAGAGCGCCATAGTGATGCGCTGGAAGTGACCGAGCATCCAGTGGAGAGGCCTACAAGCGCCAGTACGGGGTTCGTTGCCGATCATGCATATCGTCGACCTTCAGAAGTCGTCATGGAGATTGGCTTCGCTGGTGGTGGTTCGCTGGTTGATTTCTACGATACGAGAAATATCGGACTGTCGACACCGCTCAACAGTATGGGGCCCAAGGAGGTTTATGCTGAGTTGCTTAAAATGCAGCAGGAAAGGCAACTGCTCGATGTGACTACCGGCAAGCGCCTGTATACCAATATGGTTATCCGGGCCTTGGATGTGACCACCGATCGCACCAGTGAAAACGTTCTTATGGCTACGGTTACACTGCGGGAGGTGATCACCAGCCAGACGCAAACAGTCAGCGTGGCGGCGAAGGAAAACATGAAAGAGGGCGCAAACACGTCAGCGGTGCAAAACTCAGGAGTAAAGACGCCGACTCCGAAAGATGAGTCGCTACTAAGCCGGTTTTTCGGTTTCATCTCGGGAGGTTAAATGGCTGTTTCAGAAATCCCTCTTTCCCCGGAAAACCAGCAATTCTTCATATCTGTGGCGGGACAAGGTCTGCAAATGACTGTGACCTGGCGTGCGGCTTTCTGGTGTCTGGATATCATGGACAGTTCCGGAGCCGACCTGATAAAAGGCATTCCTCTTATCACCGGCGCCGATCTGCTGGCACAGTATCGCTATCTCGGTCTTGGATTTTCGCTCTATGTCAATTGCGACGACCCGGCAAATGATAATCCAACCCAAACCGACCTCGGCATTAAAAGCCACCTCTACGTAGTAACGGAGTGATTATGTCTCAGAACTGGATGCGACACTTTGAGTTGCAGCTTATTGACGATAAGGGGAATGGGATATCGCTGTCGGATTTTAAGGTGACGTTTAATATCCAGAAGATGCCCGCGACTATCTTTAACGGGTTCGTGGGTAACTTCAAAATTTACAATCTGGCGCCTGAAACCCAGAACCGGATAATGGGGACGGAGTTTACCCGGATTAGAGCCATCGCCGGCTACAACGGCGCCGCTGATGATAGCGGGGAATACCCGGATAAAAACATCGGTCTGATTTTCAATGGTGACATCCGCTTCACCATTACTGGCAAAGATAACGTCACCGATAGCTGGGTGCTCATCCAGTGTATCGATGGCTGGGAAGGGCATTTGAATGCCAGCGTGCAAACGACGGTTGCGGCAGGCTGGAAGCATGCAGATCTGTTTGATCTCGGCATGCAGTCATTAAGGCCATACGGAATATCTGAAGGTAGCACGCCCGATTTCGGCTCAACTGTTTTTCCCCGCGGACGTACCATTTACCAGAGTACCGGGCGCCTGATGTTCGGTCTGGCTGGGCAGTGTAAGGCCAATTGGTGGTATGAAAATAATCAGGTGCATATCCTTCCTGAGGACAAATATATTCAGGAAGCAATCGTGCTGAACGCCGATACCGGACTGATCGGCATGCCACAGCAGACAATGGGCGCCGGGGTTAACGTTCGCTGCCTGATAAACCCAAATATTAAGCTCGGGGGCCTTATCAGGCTGGATCAGGCTTCTGTATATCGCACCCCCCTCGGCAATGACCAGGTTGGACAGTCACCAGGGTCATTAGGCGAAAGCACCACAGATGGTAACATCTATGTTGACGGTCTTCCCGGGGCGCAACTGGCGGCAATCAACACTGATGGTGATTACATTGTCGGCAGCATTGACTATACTGGCGATACTCGCGGGCAGCCGTGGTATATGGATTTGCTCTGCCTGGCGAAAGGGGCTCGGGATTTGCTCAACTCAAAAGGTTTAGATGCGGCGCAATACACATGAAGAAAAATATCATTGTTTGTATTTTAACCCTCCTTCTCACCACTTCTACCTATGCAGATACAGGCTGCGGACCGTTTGGAATTAACTGGAAGGCGCAGGATGGATTTGCAAGGATAAATGGGGCTAGGCCTGAATCCCAGAAAATAACTTTTCTGAAGGCAAGGGATGATTATAACAATGTGAAAATACAGTGGATGATTCCGGATGCCAGATCTGGCCGTTGGCTTGGAATGGATTTTGTTGCTCGAAACGGAAAACCTATTCTAAATGTTGAGGTCGTTCGCAAGAATATGGATGAACCACGGCAGTTTTGGACCTATAACTGTAAGAGGATAAAATGAAAAAGTATTTATTGGCTCTACTGTTATGCCCGATAGTGGTTAGCGCAGGAACGCTAGAGGATTTTTTCACCCAGCATCCGGATTTATATAACAATATTCACACTCGAAATGCTATTAAGTCCACAGCACGCGTTGCCACGATTGACGACGTCTCGCTTCAGAAGAAAGATGGTGAAATGTCAGGTCAGGTTATGACCCGGTTGCTAAAAGAAGACGGCGATAGCTACGCTCAGATTGCGTTGCGAATCCTTGAAAACCAATGTGAGCAGGGGGTGGCCATGGAGGCGTCGCAGCTAAAGGATGATGACTGCAAGCTAATTTTACGAGAATCAAAATGAAAATCGCACGCAGGGCGGGTTATGGTCGGTGGTATGTAGCCTACAAAATGACAAAAAGCATACTGCTTAACCAGATCCTCATTACTCGTCAGTATATCTACCCGGTTAAGCTTGTCGACAGTACCGAAACTGGCACCGTAGAAGAGTTTTCTCACGCCGTTAAAGTTTCCGGAGATCTTCTGCGAAGATAATTCTTAATACGGCAACTAACCCGCTCCGGCGGGTTTTTTATTTCCGCAACACAACATAAACCTCGCTTCGGCGGGTTTTTTAATGCCCGGAGTAAACCAAATGCCCGTAGCACTAAACTCCCAGCTCGGCAGCAAAGAGCAGGCCGACGCACAGCTGGCGCAGGCGATCATGTCCGCAATGCGCGTCTCTATTCCCGGCATCATTCAGTCGTTTGATCCGGATGCTGTCACCGCTGTTGTTCAGCCGGCCATTAAAGGCGCAGAGCAGGACGAATCAGGCACCGAGGTTTCGGTAAGCCTGCCGCTGCTGGTGGACGTTCCTGTCGTATTCCCTCGCGGCGGAGGCTGCACGCTGACTTTTCCTGTTAAAGCTGGTGATGAATGCCTGGTTATCTTTGCAGACCGCTGCATTGATTTCTGGTGGCAGAGCGGCGGTATTCAGGAGCCGGTAGACGGGCGCATGCACGATTTATCGGATGCATTCTGTATCGTGGGCCCGCAGTCACAGGCGAAGAAAATCAGCGGCATTAGTACCAGTGCGGTGGAGTTGCGTAGCGACGATGGCAGTACAAAGCTGAGCCTTAATCCTGCCAGCGGAGCCATCAACGGAACGGCGCCGGGAGGTTTTAACCTGAACGGGCTTAAAATTCTTCCTGATGGGCGCCTGCAGCTGGTGGATGGCTCAATCGTCGATAAGCATACGCATGGTGGCGTTGAATCAGGCGGCAGTAACACAGCACCGCTTGGGGGGTGATATGCGATACCGACGTGAAGATGATGACGGTGATTACACTTTCGGTCAGGGTGATGATACCTGGCTGGTTAACTCCCCGGAGGCCGTCGCGCAGGCCATTAAAACACGCTTCCTGCTCTGGTATGGAGAATGGTTCCTTGATACGACAGCAGGAACACCCTGGATACAGTCTGTTCTGGGGAGGCACAAGCCAGAAACCTATAACCTCGCCATTCGAAAACGAATCCTTGAAACGCGCGGGGTGAAATCAATCACCGACTTTAATACTACCGTTGACGGCAGGAATCGGCGTGTAACGTTCACGGCAACGGTAGAAACCATCTACGGAACAACGACAGTAACCAGCGAGGCATAAATGGCCCTCAATTTGGACACGCTCGGCTTATCGGCAACGGTAACCGCTGAGGGGATAAGTGCGCCCGACTATCAGACCGTGCTGGCCACCATCACTGGCTATTTCCAGCAGATTTACGGCAGTGATGCTTATATCGACCCTGACAGCAAAGACGGCCAGATGGTGGCCCTGGTGGCGCTGGCTATTCACGATGCAAATAATACGGCGATCGCCGTTTATAACAGTTTTTCACCATCGACGGGAATCGGCGCCGGCCTGTCCAGTAACGTCAAAATTAACGGCATTACCCGGCGTGCGGCGACAAATTCAACGGTCGATTTGTTACTTACCGGCACCGTAGGCACGGCCATCACCAACGGATCTGTGCGCGACGCAAACCGCGTGGTCTGGAATCTGCCAGCGACGGTGGTTATTGGTTCTGATGGTACCGTGGTGGCGACGGCTACGTGTGCAAATCCTGGCGCCGTAGCCGCGGTGGCGGGGTCAGTAAATGCCATCAACACGCCGACGCGCGGATGGGCATCTGTCACAAACCCGCTGGCGGCCACTGTGGGTGTGCCAGCAGAAAAAGACGCAGAATTGCGCGCAAGACAGTCACAGAGCGTCGCGTTACCGTCGCTGACGCCATTCGAAGCAGTTGATGGTGCGATAGCAAATATCGATGGCGTAACGCGCCATAAGCTGTATGAGAACGATACTGATAACCCAGACGCTAACGGGTTACCGCCGCACTCAATTGCCGCCATTGTTGAGGGTGGTGACGCGACTAAGATTGCCAATAGCCTTCGTGGCGTAAAAGGGCAGGGCGTTACTCCATTTGGCAGCACGGTAATTATTGTTCCGGATAAGTACGGCAGCCCTCACCCGGTCGGATTCTCACGACCGGTTAATGTGCCTGTTTTCGTCAAAATCACCATTAGCCCACTGACGGGTTATACCTCGCAGGTGGGGGATGAGATAAAGTCTGCGGTCGCTGCGTACATTAACTCGCTATCCATCGGCGCCAGTGTGCTATTAAGCCGCGTGTACTCTCCGGCAAACCTGGGCGTTGTCAGCGGCGGCAACGCCAGATATTACGACATTACGGAATTGCTGATCGGGACGTCTCCCGCAGGAGTGACCGCGGGTAATGTCGTAATAGCGTTCGACCATTCAGCATCCTGCACGGTTGAGAACATTAATCTGGAAGTGTCTCTATGAGTAAATACACTGACCGGATAACGAACTACCACGCGGGGAAACCGAAGTTTTTTGCGCACGTTGACCTGTCAACGCGGCCATTAATCGACACATCCTCTGCGATGGTCAGCATGATTCAGGATTTTGACATTGATACCGCCATTGGTCAGCAACTGGATATTTTAGGTGAATGGATAGGCCGCAAACGCAGGGTCAGCACACCCATCTCGGGCGTTTATTTTTCGTGGGACACAGAAAAACTTGGCTGGGACCAGGGTGTCTGGCAGGGACCTTTTGATCCAGATGATGGCTTTCTCGATTTGAGCGATGAAGTTTACCGCCTGGTACTGAAAGTCAAAATCGCTATCAACAACTGGAACGGCCAGAACGACACATTGCCGGAGATCCTCGATAACGCTCTTGCTGGCTCGGGTATTCGGATGGCTATTGTCGATAATCAGGATATGTCCATCTCGATATGGATACTGCCGGATCCGTCTGTCGTTATGAGCGAAATAGACAGGATGATTCTTGATAGCGCGGTTAATAAAGGACCATTTATTGCGCTACCCCCCGGTTATGTTCCATCCCGCTATGACCTCAATCCCATTGATCAGGTTAATGCCGAATTATGGTGGACCATACAGAACGGATATATGACTGTTAAAGCGGCAGGAGTGAAGGTGAGAGAGATACAGATCCCTTCAAATGGTGGTTACTCATTTTTTGGTTTTGATGTTGATAATGAATATATATCAGGATTTGATTCTGGTAATTGGGGAGAAGACTTATAATGCCTACCAATGATTTTAAACCTTTTGCTGTCGGGAATAATGCAAACGTAATTCCCCAGGCCGATTATTTAGCACTTGCTGCACTAATAAGCGGTTTCTCATCTGGCAAAGCATCTTCAGCACAGGTGAATAAAGCCATCCGGCAAGCTACTGTAATGGCTAGCGTGCTCGCTCAGTTTATTTCAGACTCGGCAAATGTCGATGTATTGGATAACGGGAATGTCGCTGCAATTCTTTTAAATCTGAAAAATGGCATGACAGCGGTAACGCCGGGACGCCTTCTGAATGTACAGGTTGTTACCAGCAGCGCTCTGATTACAAAATCAGAAGGTGCAAAAAAATGGCGTATTCGTGCGCTGGGTGCAGGTGCCGGGAGTTCAGCTGCGCCTGCTACCGGCGCAGGTGAGGTTTCGATAAGTGGGGGCGGTGGTGCCGGAGCGTATGCAGAAGGTACTTATGATGTGTCCGCATTAACATCAGTCTCGGTAACTATTGGCAGTGGGGGTATAGGCGGTACAGCTGGTTCACTTTACGGCGGTGATGGTGGCACAACCTCTGTGGGAGTGCTCATCTCCGCCCCAGGCGGAAAAGCCGGGTTGCCCGCAGGCCCGGCAGTTCCTCCATTTCAGCCTGTAGCAAATACAAACTCCAATAGTCCAACAGGCTGGAACACTGTAGGCACTTCAGGTCCGGGAACTGAGCCAGCAGTAGCTGTATCCACAAGTTATGCGGCTGGCTCACGTGGGGCAGACAGTCAGTTGGGCGTCGGCGGATCCGTTCCGGCAATAAACACGACCGCAAACACTGGCGGCGGTTATGGTTCTGGTGCGTCAGGATGTTCTAACGGACCCTCTCAATCAGCAAAAGCAGGCGCGAATGGTCGTGACGGAATAGTTATTATTGAGGAGTATGCATAATGGATACTAATGCATGGGCTGTAATTGATAGCAATGGCATTGTAGTAAATATTGTGGTTTGGGACGGGTCTGAAGAATGGTTGCCACCTGAGGGGATGACGGCGGTTAATTGTGGAGATAAGCCATTTTGTATCGGCGGTTCATATAGGGATGGTGAATTTACACCGCCCTCTGTAAGTGAATAATCTATTATAAAATCCCCTTGGTGAAAATATGACTCAATATAATACGGGTAATTCTGTCCCGTCCTCGGCCATGCCTGATGCTTGGGATAATAATGAAACTATTGATAATTTCGTTAACTCACCTGATTTAAGCGTAAAAACAAGAACCGGAATAGAGCGCGACACCATGGCCGGTATACAGAAGAAGGCCGACGATCAGCGCGAACAAATGGCAACTGATGGCGCAGCCGTGGTAGAGGCAACCCGCCAGAACCTTATTCCCCTGAGTCGTCAGTACATGACGCTGGCAGAGGCACAGGCTGATATCGCGAATATCCCTGCTGGCTCGACAACGTATTACCGAAGCCCTGACGACAGCGCTCTGGCTATTGAGGTAATCAATAACGCAGGTACGCTTGTAGCAACCGGCAGAAAAATGCCCTCAGCAATGCCTACAGGATACCAGTCCGCAACGGCAGTCAGTAGCAGCGCGGCAAACACGGTCGCGATCACTATTCCAGGCCTGCTTGTTGACAGCAGCCTGATTTATTTCCTGTCCCCCATCCTGAATACCGGGGCGGTCAGTGTGACCGTGACAGACGCGAAGGGGAATACCGTTAATCGAATTGTGCTTAGAGGTGCAAACGCACCACTAGCAGGTGGGGAGTTAAATGTCTCCCATCCTGTTCTTTGTATCTACCGGGGAGCACCGATTAACAATTTTATGCTGGTAGCGTCTGGCCCAATGGCGTCGGAGGTGGCAGCCAGCCTTACCGCATACAAGACCACTAATGATGCCCTGACCGCCACCCTGAAAAATCAGGTGCCTATCCCGGTGACAGTTGGCAGTGTTGCCGATGACATTTACACGGCAACATCATCCATCACCAGCGGCGAGCTACAGGGCGGGAGACTCTTCCTGTTTACGCCGCCGTCCGCAAATACAACCCGTACCCCCAAGCTGAAACTCAATGCGTGGGGTGCCTATGACATTAGACATATTAATGGCGGGCAGGTTGCTGCCGGAGACCTGGCATCAGGCCGGGCGCATCTGCTGCACTGGCACGCAGGGGCTAATCAGTTTCGGGTAATGACGTATGCCGATGAGCGAGAAAAAATTTACGGTACAGTTCTTCGCGCAACCATGACCAGCGATGCCAGTACGCCGAATGATTTATCTGTCACGGTTGATGGTTATATCGGCAATGGCACGTTGGTAGTATTGGAACCACCAGCAACGAATACCGGGGCGGTCGCCATCACTGTCGTTAACCGTTACGGCGACAAGATTGTACGCAGTGTGTTTAAGGGTGCAAACTCGCCGCTGACAGGTGGGGAGATAAAGTACGCAGAACCAGTTTTTCTGATGTATCGCGGCGCACCGCAAAACAACTTCAAAATCATTTCGTCCGGCGATTTGTCCACTCCAGTGGCAAAACTCCAGTCGGATGTTGAAACTCTCAAAGCCTCATTTACCGACCCGTATGCGAAGCTGGCGAAAAAAATTATCGGCGATGGTACGACCGCGAATACCGGGCCTTTTGGTTCGATATCGTTCACGAATGGGGTAAGGACCACAGTTAAGCGTCGGCTGGTATTTACCTCAATCGGCTCGTCAGTCGGTGTTGGAGCGGGTTCTTCTGATGGTTCCAAATTTGCGCCTAACTCGCTGTTCGTCGAGGCCATGAAAGCGCAGTTAGCCGGGTACGGTAACTTTGAGTTTATCAATGATAACCAATGTATTCCCACTCAGGCGCTACAGCAGTTTTCTGCCCAACTTCATAACTCACCATACTTCACCAGCACAAACGAGAATGACTGGCCCGATTTTGTACTCATTATTGGCGGCATGAATGATGCGCCCGTCGGGAACTTTAACAACGGGCTAACGTTCCCTGCGCAAAAAGGAAAACTTGAAGCTCTTATCGATGAGTGTAAAGCCAAAGGCGCGGTAGTGATTGTTGCTACCAGCCCACACCACAACCCACTAAGCCCGTCTGTTACGGCTATGGACTTAGGCAGCCTGAACGTTTCATGGCCTGTCAGGACGTTCAACGTTGACACAAACTATACCTTTGATGCGGCAGCGCGAACCATCAATGGCGGGGCATTCTCCTACGGGACAGACAACGCCGCTACCAGCTGGGGCGGCCAGATTCTTCAGGTAGGTCATACGCTCCGTGTATTGAGTGGTGAAAACGCGGGGGACTACACAATCTCAGCCATTTCTGCCGACCGGAACACCATCACAGTAGCAGAATCTTTCCCGGCTTCTGGTCTCATAAAGACGACTATTCGTCATATCGGTCTTAACAGCCTACGCGAAGAGATTCTAGAGCCACCTCCGTCACGATCATTTATCGAGCGGGACTGGTCTGGAAGCAGAACCAAAACCGTAGGCGCTGCCCGATTCGGCATGGTGAACAGCATGTTCCGGTCTGTGGCAAGAGATAAAGCGGTATTCCTGATGGAATGTGAAATACCGTGGTTCCGGGATGGCGTTGAAGCGCATGGTTGGGCGGCGCTGTTCGACGGTACGAACTACAACCACCCGAATGACCTCGGCTATACCGTCAGTTACAAGGCTGGCGCAGATGCAGCGGCATTTAGTCTGTGCAAACTGATTTACGGCGAAAAATACTACTTACCTTCGTGAGGAATAATTATGGCTTTCAAATTATCATCACCCAAAACCGTTCAGATTCATTATCTCAGCGGGTATCTCTGCGATAAGCAAATCGAAATCGACCTGATTTATGCCGTCGAAAGCGTCCGGCAGGACGACGCTGGTGTGGTCAAGGCTTCGCTATCCGTGCGCTACGATGACCAGGCAAAAATCATGGTGGGAGATTACCCCGTTACGCTGGATACCACATCATCAAAATCCTGGGCTGAGCAGGCAGAAGCGCAAATTATGGAGCTGGAAGAGTTTTCTGGTTCAGTTGCTTCATAAAGCCGCCTGTAGAGAAAATTGATAGCCGCAGCCTCTTTGATCTGCCTCCTGAATGAAATTACTGTATGCATAAACAGTATATTCAGGAGAGCAGATCATGCTTCGTCAGTCAGACATCACCCAGGCGTTCCGTGAGTCGATCGCCGTTAATCCGAAGGGGTATCGTTACCTGCATACCAGAGATTTTGTGTGTAAGTTGCAGGAGAGAGGAATCCATTTCTCGGGGCGTGAAGCAAACCAATGGATAGAGCGCTATCAAACCTACTTCGTTGACAAGACGCCAGACGAGTCGGAAAACCGTTTGTGGATGCTTCGCAATATGGGGATTGTTTTATAATGGGATTTCCGTCTCCAGCAAACGACTACGTTGAAGCTACGCTCACGGTCAACAGCTTATGTAATATCGGTGCTAATACGCGCGTTGTTGAAACCAGCGACGGCTATGCCGTCATTGACGTGTCGCAACGCCCAAGGCAGGGCGATATCGTGCTGATTCACCATGACGGCCGCACTAAGTTCGCAAGACTAATAGGGAAGGCGTTTATCACAGCAGAGGGAGAAGCTATAGAAGGTGATGCGTTAGATGATGTCACAGTTGCTGGCGTTGTAACGCACACAATCATTGATCTGATGCGCGATGATTCTCCAGTGTAAAACCCTACCCGGCAGCCTTATGCAAGACCTGTCGGGTAGGAGAACTGTAGGTGTTCATGCCGTACAGTCGGCGATGATTTTACTTATTAACTTTGTCTTTCTGCAACTTATCGAACTTATCATGCAGGGTTTTCGGAAATAATTCAGTGTAAACCTGCCATAAAATATTCAGTGAACGGTGGCCCGTGACCTGCGCCACCTCTTCAATACTGAACCCCGCCTCAAACAGACGACTTGCCCCCTCGCGGCGTAGGTCGTGATATCTCAGATCTTCAATCCCCAATTCATCGCGAACGCGCCGGAACATAGCAGTTATGCTTTTCGGGTTGAATGGAAACACACGATCGTCAATATGAGGTTGCATTTTTAGTATTCGCCATGCGTCCCCAAGCAAGGGGACGGACATATGGTTTCCTGATTTTTTCCTGGGATCCTTGCGGTCTTTTACAATAACGGAATGTTGTTCTTCATCTACATCGCTCCACTGAATACGACAAACTTCACCTATACGCATGCATGTCAGGATTGAGAACATAAAAATTTGATGAAGTGGGGCGCCGGTGTAAGCGGTTTCCGCTTTTGTTTTTAGTACGTCATATAAATTTTCAATTTCTGATGATTCTGGGCGCCGACTTCGCCTCTGAGAGGGCGAAACGAGCCCCATATTTCTTGCCCATACCTTTGCATCAACCAGTTCATTTAAGTCCATCGTGACACCGAATAGCGGACGAGCAGACTGCAAAACGACACTTAGATAGGAGACATCCTGAGAAATGGTGGAAGGGGACAGGCCCTGCATTTTTCGCATCTGGCAGTGATCGATAATGTCTTTAGACTTTAAGTCGGATATCTTCAACTCCGCGATCGGGGAACGGGATAGAACGCGAAGGGAACTTTTCTTTGATGAGCCGATTTTTATGTTTGGATGATTCTCATATCTGGACAGCAGGTCACCAACAGTGATGATTGTCTTATCGAAGTGCTGGCCAGGCTCTCCGGGAATGCCGTGTTCCTCAATGTGCGCAACACGTTTGGCGCCCCATGATTTCGCCAGGGTATTTTTCGAGAAGGTGTGATTTTCTCGATACACATACTTTCCGTTTTTCTTAACCGCCACAGTACAGCGATAGCGGGCCGTGCCATCGCTACGTAGTCTTTTCTCTATGGTGAAGAAGGCCATATCCCTGCTCCTTACCTGAATTTTATGGGGTGCTGTGTGGGGTGCTGATGATAATAAAATGGAAGAAAATAGGCAAAAACAATCCATAATAATACTGGTATTAAATACAGTTTATTATAATAAGTTCATGTTTTTAATGGATATATAATAAATTGTGATTTTTATGGCTTCGATTAAACATGGCAACAAACTGGGCCAGCGGGAACACCATGACGATAAACCCGGCCATCTCTTTCATCGGTTCGATCATTAACGGCGGCAAATCCGCCTGACGACGAATTTTCCCGGTGGCAATACCGTAGGCCAGAGAGACGAAAAAAAAGAAAAAAATAATCAGCGGCACAATGCCTTTAATAAAGGGTGAGGGCATTACCGTATGGGTGACGGGATCGCGCAGAATACCGTTTTGCGGCACGACCGTGACGGCTATCAGGGCGATAAAAACCAATGACGCGATACCGGTAACCCGCAACCCGAAGCGCTGCTCAGGCGTCAGCGCCTGGAGTTTGTCTTCGCTGCGGCCTGCCCATGTTCCCAGCCGTGGTTCAATCAACTTATCGGTGATGAGCCCGCCAACCAGGGTCAGAACGATCACCGAACTGGCCATGAAATACCAGTTATCGATGACGCTGACATGCAGCGAGCCACCCAGCGTCTTTGCCGCCTCGGTGCTGATGCCTGAGAGCAGCACATCGGTGGTGACAATCAGCAAATTAGCGGTGAATCCACAGCCGACGCCAGCGATTGCCGCCAGTAATCCCGCGACCGGGTGGCGACCGACGGCGAGAAACATCAGCGCGCCTAACGGCGGCATAATCACCAGGGCGGCGTCGGATGAGATATGGCTAAAAAAGGCGATAAACAGCACCATATAGCTGGCGTAGCGCGCGCTGACGTGCGAGGCCATTTTGACCATCAGCGCCGGCAGCAGGCCTACCCGTTCGGCAAGCCCGGCGCCGAGCACCAGCGCCAGAATCGCCCCCAGCGGCGCAAACCCGCTGAAGTTCTTGATGACGTTCGGCAGAAACCAGTGCAGTCCTTCGATGCTGAGCAGATTTTTGACTACCACGGTGGAGCCGTCGGTTGGGTTGGTAACCCCCACGCCAAAGGCAGATAGCGCGGCGGTGGCTACCGCCAGCGCCACGATCAGATAAATAAACAGCAAAAAAGGGTGCGGAACCTTATTGCCGATCTTTTCAACCCAGCTGTACAGCTTCCCGTTGGGGGAAGGCGACGGTATGGATGACATACTCATGGGCATTCCTCAGTCGTTGTTGTGTTAGTTGTGATGTTTGTTGTGTGAGTGGTTTTTTATTTTAAAGGTGACGGTGTCACGTCTTGCGGGATCGGGCAATGATATGGCCGTTCCGCCAGCTGTTGCGCCAGTTCTTGTTGACTGGCTTGTAGCAGCGCGCTGTCGGTGAGCAGGCGGCAAGCCGTGGCCCCGAGCACTTTTCCGGCCAGCAGCATGCCTTTATGGGCAATAGCGGTACGGCCCTGGCTCACCAGCTGCCAGGTATGTAGCGGTGTGCCGACGGCAAAACAGGGGCTAAAACATTGGGCGACCGGCGTTTTCCAACTGACGTCGCCCACATCGGTTGACCCAGCGAGGAGGTTATCCGTCACCGCCCAGGGCGCGACTTCATCGATCAGCACCGTTTCCCGGTGGCGACGGGCGAAGCATTTTCCCTCTTCGCCGCCGGTGGCGGCGATATTTTTCAGGCTGTTGTTGAGGTCGTTCGCGCTTAAGGTTGCACGAATTTCGTCGGCAAACGCGCGATCCTCCTCGCTCCATGACGGTGTGCCGTAGTGGCAAACGGCCTCATACATCGCCGCCTCCAGCGTGCGGTTCGGTAAATAGCTGGAGCAGGCTTTCTCGAAACGACAGGCGACCGATGTTTCCGTCATCAGCGCCGCGCCCTGGGCGATTTTCTCGATGCGGGCATAGATTTGCTGCGCATCCGCCATCTCCGGCGCGCGGATTAAATAGAGCACTTCCGCCTGAGCCTGGACCACGTTGGGGGAAATGCCGCCGCTGTCGGTAATGGCATAGTGGACACGCGCTTTCTCAATAATGTGTTCATTGAGGAAGTTGCTGCCGGTGGTCATCAGCGTGACGGCATCCAGCGCGCTGCGGCCCAGATGCGGCGAGTTGGCGGCGTGGGCGGCGGTGCCGCTGAAACGCCAGGCGGCCTGAATGTTGGCCAGCGTGCTGGTGCTGAACATCCCGGCGTAGGCTTCCGGGTGCCAGGTTAGCGCGGCGTCCACATCGTCAAACAATCCTTCGCGTACCATAAATGTTTTGCCGGAACCCCCTTCTTCCCCGGGGCAGCCGTAGAAACGAATCGTCCCGCAACCGCCGTGCTGCGCTAGCCAGCTCTTACAGGCGATGGCGGCTGCCAGCGCCGCGGTGCCCAGCAGATTGTGGCCACAGCCGTGGCCGTTCGCTCCTGGCGTCGCGGCAGCAGGATGCGCACAGTGCGCCTGCTGACTGAGCCCGGCCAGCGCATCATATTCACCCAGCAGGGCAATCACCGGCTCTCCGCTGCCGTAGCTGGCGACAAAGGCGTTCGGGATCCCGCCGGCCTCACGGCAGACCTGAAAACCTTCGGCTTCAAGGGCGACGGCCAGCCGTTGGGCTGACCAGAACTCCTCAAAGCGCGTTTCCGGATGGTCCCAGATGGCATCGGCGATGGCGGTCAACTCCCCGGCGCGGGCGGTAATCGCCTCATCAACATAGCGGTAGAGGGCCTCCATTACACACCTCGCTGCCAGGGGAAATTGAGCGCGGCGAGGGCCAGGGTTTCCACGGCGATGGCCATCACGTTCTCATCAAAATCGAATCGTTCGTTGTGGTGGCCAGCGCTGAGTTCCGTGCCAAAAACCATATATGAGGCCAGACCATGATGTTGTTGCACCCGGGCCATCATCAGGGTGGCATCCTCGGAGCCGGCAGGGGCGGCAATACGGTCGATAGCCTGTTCCACGCCGGGAACCCCGGCCGCCTGCTCGCG
Source organism: Klebsiella sp. Lac1 (assembly GCF_009825425.1). NCBI lineage: Bacteria > Pseudomonadati > Pseudomonadota > Gammaproteobacteria > Enterobacterales > Enterobacteriaceae > Klebsiella > Klebsiella sp. Lac1. The sequence continues at coordinate 1,849,551 of NZ_VJZJ01000001.1, read as the reverse complement.
CAGATAGTTTACCCATGCCGGGGACGGGGCGCTGGAGGTCGCTGCGCCCATCAGACGTACCTCGACGCGGGCACCGTACATCGCGGCCGCGCCCTGGATAACCTCCTGCGCGCGGTCATACACATAGCGGTTGATCTCTTCCGTTTCACCGCGGGTTTCCACCTTCAGTAGCGCGCCGGATGGCACAACGTTCCGTCCGGTTCCCGCCTGCATGACCCCGACGTTGACCCGCGACGCGCCAGCGCTATGTGGCGCGATGGCGTGCAGACCAATCGCCGCCTGTGCCGCGGCGAGCAGCGCATTGCGCCCGTCTTCCGGTTTACCTCCGGCGTGAGCCGCGACCCCGGTGAATACCACGTCGAATTTGGTGGTCGCCATAAAATTATCGCTGCCGCACACCACGGTGCCGGCCGGTACGCCGGTTCCGATATGGATAGCGGTAAAGTAATCGACATCATCCACCACCCCAGCGGCGACCATCGCCCGCGCGCCGCGGGTACCTTCCTCCGCAGGCTGGAAAATCAGCTTGATGACGCCGTGCAGTCGATCGGCATACTGTTTCAGAACATGGGCAAGGCCAAGGCCGATGGCCGTATGACCATCATGCCCGCAGGCGTGCATCATCCCTGGGTTACAGGAGGCAAAGTCCTCGCGAAACGGACGGTGCTGGCCGTCGCTATGTTCATGCAGATCGAGGGCATCCATATCGACGCGAAAGGCCAGCGTGGGGCCGGGACGCCCGCTATCAAGCGTGGCGACGATACCGGTGAAGCCGCCTTCAAACTCACTCAGCCACGGTTCCGGCGCGCCTTGCTCGCGGGCGCGCTGAAAAGCGTTGGCCAGGGTACTTTCATCCGGTAACCCCATCCGGCTATCGGCATCGATTACGTCGCGACCCAGCGTCAGGTCGTAGCCCAACTGATGCAACTGTTCTGCAACTTTACTGGCGGTGCGGAACTCGACCCAGCCGGACTCGGCATGATGGTGTAAATCGCGCCGCCATTGCGTCATCTCTGGCAGCAGTTGATGGATGTATTCATTGAGTAGCGGCATAACCTGTCCTGTCATATGTAAAATGTGATAAGGCTCACGATGTGATAGCTTTTACTTATCGCTGGTGGCTTTTTCATCAGTGCATTGTTACGTTGCCACAACACTTTGCATTACAGTAGATGCCATTTTCTTCTGTTTGATAAACAATGGTTATCACTACGGCGATGTCTTTTCAGATTAAATTTCACCAAATTCGCGCCTTCGTTGAAGTGGCGCGTCAGGGCAGTATTCGCGGCGCCAGCCGGACGCTGGCGTTATCGCAGCCGGCCTTGACCAAGGCCATTAAAGAGCTGGAAGAGGGGCTGTCCGCCCAGTTGTTCGTGCGCCGCAGCCAGGGGGTATCGTTAACCGAAAATGGCGAAAGTTTTTATCAGCACGCCAGTTTGATTCTTGAGGAGCTGCGGGCGGCGCAGGAGGATTTGCTGCAGCGCCAGGGGGCGTTGACCGGGCAGATCAATATTGGCCTCGGCGCCAGCGTGGCGCGTTCGCTGATGCCCTCGGTGATTTGTCGTTTTCATCAGCAGCACCCGCTGGTGAAGGTGCGGATCATGGAGGGTCAGTTGCTGTCGATGATCAACGAACTGCGGCAGGGGGAGCTCGACTTCACCATCAATACTTATTATCCCGGCCCCTACGATCATGAATTCAGCTTTGAGAAGCTGTTTGAAAAGCCGTTTGCGGTCTTCGCCCGCGTCGGACATCCCGCGACCCAGGCGACCTCGATTGAGCAACTGCTGCACTACAGCTGGACCATGCCGACCCCGCGCGGCAGCTACTTTAAGCAGCTCCAGGATCTGTTTAGCCACCGTTCGCAGATCCCGCATGTCGGCATCGTGTGCGAAACCTTCTCTTCCTGCATCAGTCTGGTGGTACAGAGTGATTTCCTGAGTATTTTACCGGTTGAGCTGGGCAACGACCCGATGATTGCCGACAAGCTGGTGATGATCAAGGTGAGCGAAACGTTGCCGAAAGCGACCTATTATCTGATCCAGCGCCGCGACGCGCGGCAGACGCCGCTAACGGCCTCGCTGATTACCCAGTTTCGCCGACAAAGCCGCCATCAGTTTCCCGCCTGAGCCCGGGAGGGCAAATTGTCGCCGGTTGTCGACAAACGCATTGAGGACGCCGGGCGCGGCGGCTATAGTAGCCTCCGGTAGCAGCCGGAGGAGTGCACATGAATCTTGACGACAAATCGCTATTTCTTGGCGCCATGGAGGACGTTCAGCCTCTGAAGCGCGGCAATGACGTTCATTGGCATCCGGAACGCAACCCGCGCCCGACGCAGCGTCTCGATGTCCTGCAGCTCGATAATTTTCTCACTACCGGTTATCTCGATATTCTGCCGCTGACGACCGCGCTGGAATTTAAACGCGAAGGGTTGCAAAACGGTGTGCTGGATAAACTGCGACTGGGGAAATATGACCCGCAGGCGAGCCTGAATCTGTTGCGCCGTCCGATCGAACAGTGTCGGAAAATGCTGTTTGCCTTTGTGGTGCAGGCGCAGAAAGAGGGGCTGCGCAATCTGCTGATCGTCCACGGAAAAGGGCGGGAAGACAACGCGCACGCCAATATCGTGCGTAGCTATCTGGCGCGCTGGCTGGTCGAACTGCCCGAGGTCCAGGCGTTCTGCGTGGCCTCGGCACAGCATGGCGGCAGCGGAGCGTGTTACGTCGCGTTGCGCAAATCCGCCGAAGCGAAGCAGGAAAACTGGGAACGTCACGCCAAGCGCAGCCGCTAGCGCAGCAGCAGCGTCAGCTCGCGGGCCGCTTTTTGCAGCTCGGGTAGCACCCTTTCCAGCATCTCGCGAGTGGAGACCTGCCCGGCATGCACGCCGACGTTCAGCGCGGCCTGTATCTGGCCCTGCGGGTTGAACAAGGGCACCGCCAGCGAGCGCAGTCCCATTTCCAGCTCCTGATCGTTGAGCGCGTAGCCCTGCTGCTGGACACGCTTCAGCTCCGCGCGCAGCTTGTTCACCGAATCCACCGTTTGCGGGGTGTAGCGAATCATCGTGACCCGCGCCAGCATATCGTTGAGCTTCTCTTCTGGCAGATGGCTTAACAGCACGCGCCCCATCGAGGTCGCCCAGGCCGGCAGGCGGCTGCCGATATCCAGATCGATGGTCATAATTCGCGAACTGGAGGCGCGGGCAATGTAGAGAATATCGTCGCCATCGAGGGTGGCTATCGAGCAGGACTCGTTCAGCATTTCGCTCAGATGTTTCAGTACCGGCTGCGCCGAACGCGCCAGCGGCGTGGAGGCTAACCACGCGTGGCCGAGGGCCAGAATACGCGGGCGCAGCTGGAAATTTTTGCCATCCTCCGCATAGACGAACCCCAGTTTGCCCAGGGTGTACAGGCAGCGGCGCACCGCCGCGCGCGGAATGCCGGTCTTCTGACTGATTTGCGAGATAGACAGGAGCGGGCGTTGCGGGGTGAAGGCCTGAATCACTTCCAGCCCGCGAGCCAGCGAGGCCATAAAGTTCGGATCGCCTTTAAACGGATCGCTGTCGCCCGTCAGTAAATCGTCTGGATGCTTCTCCATTTTCTTCTCCATATTTGCCATCGATCACATTCTTTCGCTAAAGATATACGATGTTCGATTATCGCACCATATTTCGATTATCGCCCTTGACCAACATCGTTAAGCGGGTCACATTTTGTGCGAACAACGCATAAAAGTGCGATTACCGCACGTAAAGGAGCGACCTGATGATTGATAAAAGCGTGTCGACGCTAAGTGACGCCATCGCCGGGATTCACGACGGGGCGACCATCATGATCGGCGGTTTTGGTCCCGCCGGTCAGCCAACGTACCTGATTGATGCCCTGATTGAACAGGGCGCCCGCGAACTCACCATTATCAACAACAATGCGGGCAACGGCGAAGTTGGCCTGGCGGCACTGCTGAAGGCCGGACGCGTGAGAAAGATGGTCTGTTCTTTCCCGCGCCAGGTTGACTCGCAGATTTTTGACGATCTTTATCGCCGCGGCAAAGTGGAGCTGGAACTGGTCCCGCAGGGGAACCTTGCGGCGCGAATCCAGGCCGCCGGCGCCGGTCTGGGGGCGATATTTACCCCGACCGGCTACGGCACGCCGCTGGCTGAAGGCAAAGAGACCCGCGAAATCGACGGTCGCCATTACGTCCTCGAATATCCGATCAAGGCCGATTTTGCCCTGATCAAAGCGCATCAGGCGGATCGCTGGGGCAATCTGGTATACCGCAAAGCGGCACGTAACTTCGGCCCCATTATGGCCACCGCCGCAAAAACCACCATCGTTGAAGTCTCCCGCCTGGTGAGCCTTGGCGACCTTGACCCGGAAAACGTGATAACCCCGGGGATTTTCGTCCAGCGAGTGTTCTCGCTGGAACACCTGACCACCGCACAACGCGCCTGAGGAGCCAGCTATGCAAAAACTAACCCGCGATGAAATGGCCCAGCGAGTGGCGCGCGATATCCCGGAAGGGGCCTATGTTAACCTGGGCATCGGTTTACCTACGCGCATCGCCAACTATCTGCCGACCGACAAAGAAGTGTTTCTGCACAGCGAAAACGGCCTGCTGGGGATGGGCGGCAAGCCGCAGCCGGGTGAAGAAGATCCGGAGCTGATTAATGCCGGTAAAGAGTACGTGACCCTGCTCAAAGGCGGCTGCTTTTTCCATCACGGCGACTCCTTCGCCATGATGCGCGGCGGTCACCTCGATATTTGCGTACTCGGGGCGTATCAGGTCTCCGCCCGTGGCGATCTCGCCAACTGGAGCACCGGCGCGCCGGACGCGATCCCGGCGGTGGGCGGGGCGATGGATCTCGCCATCGGCGCACGTCAGGTGTTTGTGATGATGGACCATCTGACCCGCGACGGCGAGTGTAAGCTGGTTGAACAGTGCAGCTACCCGCTTACCGGCGTGGGCTGCGTCAGCCGGATCTACACCGACCTGGCGGTCATCGACATCACCGCGAGCGGCCCGGTGGTACGGGAAATTTTCAACGGCCTCTCTTTTGAGGAACTGCAGCGCATCACTCCGGTGGCGTTGACCTTCGAACATCTGGCGGAAAGCGCATAAGGAACCTATGATGAATCAGGCATTTATCTGTGATGCGGTACGTACACCGTTCGGCCGTTTTGGTGGTACGCTGGCAACAATGCGCGCCGATGATTTGGCCGCTCTGCCGCTGAAAGCGCTGCTGGAGCGGAATCCGGGGCTGGATCCCGCGCGCATTGATGACGTGATTTACGGCTGCGCAAACCAGGCCGGGGAAGATAACCGCAACGTTGCCCGTATGGCGCTGCTGCTGGCCGGACTCCCGCAAACGGTGCCGGGCAGCACCATTAACCGGCTATGCGGCTCCAGCCTTGATGCGATCGGCATTGCCGCGCGGGCCATCAAAAGCGGCGAAACTCAGCTGATGATCGCTGGCGGCGTGGAGAGCATGTCGCGCGCGCCGTTTGTGATGGGCAAGGCGGAGAATGCCTTCAGCCGTAACATGCAGATTGAGGATACGACGATCGGCTGGCGCTTTATCAACGCCCGGATGAAAGCACTGTACGGCGTGGATTCAATGCCGGAGACCGCCGAGAATGTCGCCGTTGATTTTGCCATTTCGCGTGCCGATCAGGACGCTTTTGCGCTGCGCAGCCAGCTGCGTACCGCCGCGGCGCAGGAGGCCGGACGGTTTGCGGATGAGCTGATAACGGTCTCTGTCGCGCAGCGTAAAGGCGACCCGCTGCTGTTTACCCGCGATGAACACCCGCGCAGCACGACTGCGGAAGCGCTGGCGAAACTCAAAGGGGTGGTGCGTCCGGACGGTTCGGTGACCGCGGGGAACGCCTCAGGGGTTAACGACGGCGCCTGTGCCTTGCTGCTGGCCGGCGAATCGGCGCTGGTGGCCAACGATCTGCAACCGCTGGCCCGGGTTGTCGGCGTGGCGACGGCGGGCGTGGCGCCGCGCATCATGGGCTTCGGTCCGGCTCCGGCGGTCCGTAAAGTGTTGGCGCAGACCGGACTGACGCTGGAGCAAATGGATGTCATTGAATTAAATGAAGCGTTTGCCGCGCAGGCGCTGGCGGTGACCCGCGATTTAGGGCTGGCCGACGATGCGCCCCACGTCAACCCCAACGGCGGCGCCATTGCGCTGGGCCATCCTCTGGGGGCGTCGGGCGGGCGTCTGGCGATGACCGCCGCGTATCAGCTGCGCCGCACCGGTGGTCGCTATGCGCTGTGTACCATGTGTATTGGCGTCGGCCAGGGTATTGCGCTGATTATTGAACGTGTTTAAGGAGCCAACATGAGTTTGTTGACCCCCATGCTGCGCAGCAGTCCGCTGACCGCCTGGTTTAGCGATGCGCAGCGGGTGCAGGGGATGCTGGATTTTGAAGCGGCGCTGGCCCGCGCACAGGCCTCCTGTGGCATCGTGCCGCAGGAGGCCGTCGCCCCCATCGTCAGCGCCTGCCAGCATTCGGCGATCGATTTTCCGGCCCTCGGGCTGGCCGCCGCCAACGCAGGCAACCTGGCGATTCCGCTGGTGAAACAGCTCACCGCCCGGGTGAAGACGCAGGATGCCGGGGCGGCACGCTATGTTCACTGGGGGGCGACCAGTCAGGACGCTATCGACAGCGGGCTGGTCCTGCAATTGCGCGGCGCGCTGGACGAAACGGAGCGGCTGCTGCAACAGTTGATCGACGGCTTCGCCATGCAGGCGGAACGTTATCAGAACACGGTAATGCCCGGTCGCACCTGGATGCAGCACGCGCTGCCGGTGACTTTTGGCCTGAAGCTGGCGGGCACGCTTGATGCGCTGCTGCGCTGGCAGCAGCGTTTGCGGGAGATGCGTCCGCGGGTGCTGGTGCTGCAGTTTGGCGGCGCGGCGGGTACCCTGGATTCGCTAAAAGCCGACGCCTCGCCGGTCGCCGCGGCGCTGGCCAGCCTGCTCGGGCTGACCCTGCCGGATACGCCGTGGCACAGCCAGCGTGACCGGTTGCTGGAGGTCGGGGCCTGGTTTGCTGGCCTGTGCGGCACGCTGGGCAAATTTGCCAATGATTTTTCTCTGCTGATGCAAACCGAAGTGGCGGAGGTCAGCGAACCGGTTGCGCAAGGGCGCGGCGGATCGTCGACCATGCCGCACAAACGCAACCCGATCGCCTGTAGCGCGATTCTCACCGCGGCCCAGCGTACGCCGGGGCTGGTGGCGACGCTTTACGCCAGCCAGATTCAGCAGCATGAGCGCGCTCTGGGCGGCTGGCAGGCCGAGTGGGAAACGCTGCCGGAGCTGATTATGCTGGTGGGCGGCGCGCTGGCGCAAAGCGATGCGCTGGTTCGCGATATGCAGGTCTTCCCGCAAAAAATGCGCGCCGATCTGGATATGACCCACGGACTGATTATGGCCGAGGCGGTGACGCTGGCGCTGGCGGCGTTTATTGGCAAAGCCGATGCCCATCACCGTATTGAGGCGCTGTGCCGTCAGGCGATCGACGAATCCCGCCCGCTGCAGGAGTTGCTGGAAAACGACCCGCTGGTCAGCCAGCACCTTGCGACCCCCCGTTTAACGCAGTTGCTGGACCCGGCCACGGCCACCGGCAGCGCCGAACGTTTTGTGCGCCAGGTCGTGGCGCGTTACAAGGAGCAACGTGATGAACCTTGATTATCAGCTGGACGGGCCGGAAGGCGCGCCGGTCATTGTGCTTTCTAACTCGCTCGGGACCACCCGCGCCATGTGGCAGCCGCAGATGGCGGCCTTAACCCAACGCTTTCGCGTGTTGCGCTATGATACCCACGGTCATGGTCAAACCCAAAAGTCGGGCAAGGTGACGCTGGCGCAGCTTGGCGAAGATGTGATTGCGCTGCTCGATCATCTCAATATCGCCAAAGCCTGGTTTTGCGGCATCTCGATGGGCGGTCTGACCGGGCTGTGGTTGGGGCGCTTTGCTGCGGATCGTTTTTACGGTATCGCGGTGGCCAACACGGCGGCGCGCATTGGCGATCAGGCCAGCTGGCTTTCCCGCGCGCGCGCCGTGCGTCAGGAAGGCATGGACGTGGTGGCCGCCGGTGCGGCGGACCGCTGGTTCACGCGCGCCTTTCGCCAGAAGGCGCCGGAGGTGGTCGAGACGCTGTGCCATCAGCTGACCCATAGCAATGCGCAAGGGTATGCCGAGTGCTGTGAAGCGCTGGCGGCAGCCGATTTGCGCAGCGAAGTCGGGCAGATTAGCGTGCCGACGTTGATTATCGCCGGTGAAAGTGACCCTGTCACTACCGTGGCCGATGCTCACTTCCTGCATCAGCAGATCCCTTCCTCGCAGGTGGTGGTGCTTTCGGCGTCACATCTGTCCAGCATTGAGTCGCCGGGGGCTTTTAGCGCGGCGCTGTCGGGATTTTTGCAGGAGAACGCGAGTGGACGATAAAACGCGTTACCAGCAGGGTATGAGCGTTCGACGCAAAGTCCTCGGCGATACCCACGTCGAGCGCACGCTGCGCAATCTGACGCCGCTCAATGACGAGTTTCAGGATTTCATCACCCGCTATGCGTGGGGAGAAACCTGGACCCGACCGGGGCTCGATCACCATACCCGCAGCATGATAACCATCGCCATGCTGATTGCGCTCAATCGCGAAGCGGAGCTGAAAATGCATCTGCGCGCGGCGTTTAATAATGGCGTGACCCGCGATGAGCTGAAAGAGTTGATTATGCACTCCGCACTGTACTGCGGGCTGCCTGCTGCCAATGCCACCATGCACCTCGCGCAGCAGGTGTTTGATGAACTGGACGGGAAACCGGCCTGACGCGGTTCTGCTGGCCGGTCTTTGCCGGCCGGCATCGTCTTATCCCTCTGTTATCTGCACGTCCGTCTCCGCGTACCGCTCCGTTTCGCCACCGTCACGGTTCCCTTCGACTGCCCGATCCTGCGGCGTCACGCTGTGCTGAGTCGGGGACCTGGCGCTGACAAAATGTGCGATCTTCTTGACACTGCGTTGACAAATATTTGCCTGGTCAGTAGTTTCAATTGTAATTACTGACCAGGCAAATATCATGAATAACCCTCCGGGTATTATTAACAATAAATTTCACTTAGGTTTGTTGATCCATCTGGCTAACCAGTTCAAGGACCAGCTGATTAGCCAGCATTTCTCCGGGATGGACATTACCGCCGCGCAGTTCAAGGTGCTGATCAGTATCTATAAAGGCTTTAACCGCCCGGTCGAGATCAGTAAAAACCTGGTCATGGACGCCGGCGCCATGAGTCGGATGGTGGATCGCATGGTCAAGCGCGAGCTTATCAGCCGCGCGCCGAATCCACAGGATAAACGCCAGGTGATTCTGGCCTTGACCGACAAAGGGCTGCTGATTTGCGAACGCTTTGTCAATGAAGCGCTGGTGTCGATCATCAGCGAACTCACCGCCAGACTCACTCCCGATGAATCCCGACAGCTGGTCTATCTGATGACAAAAATGCTGCCGGACGAGATCGTCGCCCCTCATCGCTAACGCATTCAAAAAGGTCCTGACAAGATGGAAACCACTGCGGTACAACAGGCTGAGCGCGGCAGCAAGCGCAAACGAAACTTTATTATCTTATTGATTATCCTGCTTCTTGCCGCCGGTGGCGGGGTGGCGTGGTATTTGCTGTACGCCCGCTACTATGAAACGACCGACGATGCCTATGTCAATGGCAACCAGGTGACGCTCACCCCGCAGATTGGCGGTACGGTCACGCAGGTGACGGTGGATGAGGGCGACTTTGTGCAGAAGGGGCAGCCGCTGGTGCTGCTCGACCCCAGCGATACCGAAATTGCGCTGCAGCAGGCGGAAGCCAGTCTGGCGAATACCGTTCGCCAGGTTCGCGGGCTGTACAGCACCGCGGATAACTACCGCGCGCAGGTCGCGGCGAAAAAAGTGGCCTTGCAAACGGCGCAAAACGACTATGCGCGGCGGCAGAAAATCTTCCAGAGCGGGGCGATCGCCGCGGAAGACCTCGCGCACTATCGCGATGCGGTGACCAGCGCGCAAAGCGATCTTCTGGCCGCGCAGGAGGCGTTGCGCACCAATATCGCCATGGTGGATGACACCGTTATCGACAGCCACCCGGAAATTAAAAGCGCCGTCGCCACGCTGCGTCAGCGCTATCTCGACAACTCCCGCAGCACTATCGTGGCCCCGGTCAGCGGCTATGTGGCGAAGCGGGCGGTGCAGCTTGGCATGCGCGTTGATTCCGGCACGACGTTGATGGCTATCGTGCCGCTGAACGAAGTCTGGGTGGATGCCAACTTCAAAGAGAGCCAGATGAGGGCGATGCGCCTCGGACAAAAAGTGACGCTCAGCGCGGATCTGTACGGCGATAATGTCGAGTATCACGGCACCATTGAAAGCCTGGGTATTGGCACCGGTAGCGCCTTCTCGCTGCTGCCGGCACAGAACGCCAGCGGCAACTGGATCAAAATTGTCCAGCGTCTGCCGGTGCGTATCGTGCTCGATCCGCATGATATGCAGAAGAACCCGCTGCGCGTTGGCCTGTCGATGAACGTCAGCGTCGATATTCGCCACGCCGACGGGCACCTGCTGCCGCAGCAAACCGTGAGCAGCCCGCGTTTCACCACCGATGTGTATCAAAACCCGTTGGCAGAGGCGGACAAACTGGTGGCTAAAATCCTTCATGACAACAGCAAAACGGTAGCCGCTGGCGCCCGTTAAGAGAGACGCTATGCACGATAAGGCTGCCTTTACACCGCCCAATATGTGGCTGGCGGTGCTCGCGCTGTCTCTGGCCACGTTTATGCAGGTGCTGGATACCACTATCGCCAACGTGGCGTTGCCGACGATTGCCGGCAACCTCGGGGTCAGCGCCGATCAGGGAACATGGGTGATCACCTCCTTTGCGGTGTGTAACGCCATCGCGCTGCCGCTGACCGGGTGGTTTACGCGCCGTTTCGGGCAGTTAAAGCTGTTTATCGGCTCGGTGATGATGTTTACGCTGACCTCATTCCTGTGCGGTTTCGCCCACAGCATGAGCGAGCTGATTATCTTCCGCGCGCTGCAGGGCTTTTTCGCCGGGCCGATGTTCCCGATGTGCCAGACGCTGCTGCTGGTTATTTTTCCCGCCAGCAAACGCAGTATGGCGCTGGCGCTCCTGTCGATGGTGACCGTGGTGGCACCGATTGTCGGGCCGATTACCGGCGGCTGGATAACGGACAACTACTCCTGGCCGTGGATCTTCTACATCAACGTGCCGATCGGCATCTTCGCCACTCTCGTGGTCTGGACGCAGATGCGCGAACGGCAAGAGACCACCACCCACGCCCCCATTGATTACATCGGGATTGCGCTGCTGGTGCTTGGGGTCGGGTTGCTGCAGGTGGTGCTGGATAAAGGCAACGATCTTGACTGGTTTGCCTCCGCGCAGATTATTGTGATGTCGACGATTTCCGCCATCTCGCTGGTGTCTTTCGTTATCTGGGAGCTGGGCGAGCGGCACCCGATTGTTAACCTGCGCTTGTTCAAAGATCGCAATTTTGCGATTGGGACGCTCTCGCTGACCCTGGGCTACGCGGCTTTTTTCGCTATCAATATTATTCTGCCGCAGTGGCTGCAAACGCAGATGGGCTACACGGCAATTTGGGCCGGGCTGGCCGCCGCGCCGATGGGGATCCTGCCGCTGATAATGACGCCGGTTATTGGCCGCTACGCCAATAATTTCGATTTGCGGATTCTGGCTTCGCTCTCATTTTTGACGATGGGGGCCTCCTGCCTTATCCGCGCGCAGTTCAACACCAACGTCGATTTTCGCACCATCGCCGAAGTGCAGCTGTTTATGGGGATCGGCGTGGCGTTTTTCTTTATGCCCATCACCACGATTGTGCTGTCAAACCTGAACGGCGCGGAAGTGGCGGAAGGTTCCGGGCTGGCGACCTTTTTCCGCGTGCTGGGCGGCTCGTTTGCGTCGTCGCTCACTACCTGGGTCTGGTCGCGGCGGGAAGTTTTCCACCATGCCAACCTGACGGAAAGCGTCTCCGCCTACAATCCCGCGGCGATGGACTATATCGCCAGGATGGGCGGCGCGACGCAGCAGCATATGGCGCTGATTGATAAGAGTATCGAGCAGCAGGCCTATATGATGTCGACCATCGATTATTTCTGGGTACTGGGCTGGGGCTTTATGGCGCTGATCGTGGTTATCTGGTTTGCCCGTCCGCCGTTCAGTCGCGCCGGAGCGCCGGGCGCCCCCTCGGCCGGCCACTAGCCAAAACGGGCTTGTCAATTCGCTGGTGTTCCGCTCACCGGACGTGAGGCAGAACATGCGGCCTCGGCGCCAGGTGACCGGGTTAAGGGGAAGATAACCGTCTTCCCCTTAACAATCCCCGCGGTCCCGCAAGGAAATCGGTGCTGCGCACTGCGCTCACCTCCCGGCCTGCAGCCTGCGGTCGGCTCAACTCGACCTACTCACCCCCTTTCAGGGGCTCGCTCCTGTCTCGATTCGCCTCTTGCCGCCATCCCTGGCGGCCAGCCCTTGTCTTTCGGCCTTCGGTTCGCCGATTTCAGCGGGGAGCCAGGGCCCCGCTGCAAGTTTTTTCTCCACGGAACGTCGATCGCTGCTGTTGCGTCAGGTGGGAGCGTAGCGACGGATAAGACAAAAATGCCCGTCAGTCGCTGAACTGACAGGCATGATGCAGCGCCCGGTTTTAGCCGGCAACACTACCGCTGGGCACAGCCGTTACACTGCTTGTTCTGAATCTGCTGGAAGAAGTCGTTACCTTTGTCATCCACCAGAATGAACGCCGGGAAATTTTCCACTTCGATTTTCCAGATAGCTTCCATCCCCAGTTCCGGATATGCCACGCACTCCAGGCTCTTAATACTCTGCTGGGCCAGCACCGCCGCCGGGCCGCCGATGCTGCCGAGATAGAATCCGCCGTGTTTATGACAGGCGTCGGTCACCTGCTGGCTGCGGTTACCTTTCGCCAGCATCACCATACTCGCGCCGTGGGACTGCAGCAGATCGACATAGGAGTCCATGCGTCCGGCGGTGGTCGGGCCGAGCGAGCCTGAGGCGTAACCTTCCGGCGTTTTCGCCGGACCGGCGTAGTAGATCGGGTGATCTTTCACGTACTGCGGCAGCGCTTCGCCGTTATCCAGTAGCTCTTTCAGCTTCGCGTGGGCGATATCGCGCGCCACGATGATGGTGCCGTTCAGCGTCAGACGGGTGGAGACCGGGTGGGCGGACAGTTGCGCCAGAATCTCGCTCATCGGCTGATTGAGGTTAATGCTGACCACTTTACCTTCACCTTGCTCACGCAGCGCGTGCGGGATGTACTGGCCCGGGTTGCTCTCCAGTTTTTCAATCCAGATACCGTGGCGGTTGATTTTGGCTTTGATATTGCGGTCAGCGGAGCAGGAGACGCCCATGCCGACCGGGCAGGAGGCCCCGTGGCGCGGCAGGCGAATCACGCGGATGTCGTGGGCAAAGTATTTGCCGCCGAACTGCGCGCCGAGGCCGAGCTCTTGCGCTGCCAGTAGCAGCTCCTGCTCCAGCTGAATATCACGGAACGCCTGGCCGTGTTCGTTACCTGCGGTGGGCAGACCATCGTAGTAGCGCGTGGAGGCCAGCTTGACGGTTTTCAGCGTCGCTTCCGCCGAAGTGCCGCCGATCACGAAGGCGATATGGTACGGCGGACAGGCCGCGGTGCCGAGGGTGCGCATCTTCTCAACCAGGTAATTTTTCAGCTTCGCCGGGGTAATCAGCGCTTTGGTTTCCTGATACAGATAAGTTTTGTTGGCCGAACCGCCGCCTTTCGCCATGCACAGGAATTTATACTCGTCGCCGTCAACGCTGTAGAGATCGATCTGCGCCGGCAGGTTGGTCCCGGTGTTGACCTCTTTGTACATATCCAGAGCCGCGTTCTGCGAGTAGCGCAGGTTATCTTCGGTATAGGTGTTGTAAACGCCGCGAGCCAGCGCCGCTTCATCGCCGCCGCCGGTCCACACGCGCTGACCTTTTTTACCCATGATGATCGCGGTACCGGTATCCTGGCAGGTCGGCAGCACGCCTTTCGCGGCGATTTCCGAATTGCGCAGGAACTGCAGGGCGACGTATTTGTCGTTTTCACTGGCCTGCGGGTCGAGCAGGATTGCGGCGACCTGTTTCTGATGGGAAACGCGGAGCATAAAGGCCGCATCGTGGAACGCCTGTTGGGCCAGCAGGGTCAGTCCTTCAGGTTCAACCTTCAGGATCTCCTGGCCTTCAAATTCGGCCACGGAAACATGTTCTTTGCTCAGCAGATAGTATTCAGTCTCATCTTTCGCCAGCGGAAAGGCTTCCTGATAAACAAACGGTTTAGTCGACATAGCTTAAGCTCCCTAAGAGTAAAACCGCCGGAGGAGGGCCTCCGACGGTTATGAATCAGAACATCATGGACATCCACGGATAGCCAATCAGCAGCAGGGCGGCCAGGAAGATGGCGCCGAAGATGGTGCCGAGGCGCCAGTAGTCTTTGGTCGGCAGGTAGCCGCTGCCGTAGTAAATCGGGCTTGGACCGGTACCGTACGGGGTGATGATGCCCATCACGCCGAGCGAGGTGACCATCAGCAGGACGAAGACCTGCATATTCATCCCCGGAATGGTGGAGGCGATAGTCAGCATCGCTGGCAGCAGCGCGGTGGTGTGCGCGGTGGTGCTGGCAAACAGGTAGTGCAGCAGGTAGAACGCCAGCAGCAGCACGATAGTGGCGACGCCCGGGGAGATGCCGCTCATCAGCGCGCCGCCTTCTTTGCCCAGCCAGGCAATAAAGCCGGTCGAGGAGAGGCCGTCGGCCAGCGCCACCAGGGTGGCGAACCAGACAAAGGTGTTCCATGCCGCTTTATTGTTGGTGATATCGCTCCACGACAGTACGCCGGTCCACAGCATCAGCACAATCACCAGCAGGGCGGCCAGCGCCGGTTCAATCCATTCGGCGGCGAAAATCCACATGGCCAGAGCGAAGCAGACGAACACCAGCAGCAGGATCTCATTGCGTGACAGTTTGCCCAGTTTTTCCAGCTCGCGAGCGGCCCACAGCGGCACCTCGTTGTTGACTTTCACCTCCGGCGGATAGAACCAGTAAGCCAGCAGCGGCATCGCCAGAATCAGCAGAATACCCAGCGGCAGGAAGGCGATAAACCAGGTGCCCCACGAGATATTGATGCCGACGATGCTTTTGACCAGCGCAAGGGCCAGCAGGTTTGGCGCCAGCGCCGAGAGGAACATCGAACTGGTGATACAGGCGGCGGTAATGGCCACCCACATCAGGTAGGAGCCGATGCGACGCGCGCTCGGATCGTTCGGTTTAGAACCGTACAGCGGCGGCAGGTTGGCGATAATCGGGTAGATTGTCCCGCCGCTACGCGCGGTGTTGGACGGGGTAAACGGTGCCAGCAGCAGGTCAGCAAAGGTAATGGCATAACCCAGCGTCAGGCTGCGGCGGCCGAGATATTTCACCAGGATCAGCGCCAGACGGCGACCAAACTGGGTTTTATCGTAGCCTGCGGCGAACATGAAGGCGCCGAAAATCAACCAGACGGTGGAGTTACCAAAGCCGCTGACCGCCCATTTAAACGAGGCGCCGGCCAGTTTGAATTTGGGGTCGGCCAACTGCGCCGGGTTGAACAGCAGCCACTGGCTGCACAGGGCGATGACCACCACCCCGGTAATGCCGATCACGGCGCCCGGCAGAGGTTCAAAAATCAGCCCGACAATGACGCCAACGAAGATAGCAAAGTAGTGCCAGGCATAAGGCGGTAACCCGTCAGGCACCGGCACGAAGAGTAAAAGAACTGCAACAATAATGGGCAGCGCCATCATCAGCAGGCGGTTCCTGTTTGCCGCCTTGGGACTGGCGGTACCGGCAGGTGGTATGGTTGTCTGTTTCTCTTTCATAATGAGTATCTGCGAGTAGTTGAAAATACGGTTTCGTCACGCCATAACCGTTGGTTTTTTTAATTTCAAAACTTTCTTTACTTATTAATCTTCGGTTTTACTGGTTTTTGTGACGGTTGTTTAACGCATTTTTATGGGCGTTAAATTTAATTTGTTGGTTATTTATATATTGCGCTTTGTCGCTTTATTGCAATTGATCAAGATCAATAAACTCCATATACAGAGACGTTTTTTTATTTTGCAAATAACCCTGCCGGGTGAGGTGTTTATTTGTTTAAAATATCACTAAATGTTAATTTTTAATCGAGCTATTTGTGTTTTTTAACGGCTTGTTTATTGTATATTATTGATATTATTGTGTTTTGTGTTGTGATTAATATGTTTTGTTATTTAACAAAGGTGGCGGATATGTTATCGATGTTTTGCTTTGTGTGAATATTGTATTTTTAATTAATAATACAATGGAGGTATTGATGTTATTGGTGGTATTAAATAGTTTTTTAACTAACGTAATTGCTTTGGTAACTAAAAATAGCGTTATATTATGAGCATGACAACAGGAATTAAGAAACACAACCAAAAACAATTCCGTCACCCAATTCTGAATTTTTAATATTTAAGATCTGGAGTGTTAATATGACCAGTAACCCACGTATATTGCGTCCTTTTACCTTACCGAATGGTACTGAGTTAAAAAACCGTTTGTTAATGGCGCCGATGACCACCTGCACCGGGTATTTTGATGGCAGCGTCACCAGCGAACTGGTGGAATACTATCGCGCTCGCGCCGGCAGCATTGGCACGATTATCGTTGAGTGCTGCTTTATCGATGACTACGGTCTGGCTTTCCCGGGCGCTATCGGCATTGACAAAGACGAGAAAATTGCCGGTCTGGCTAAAATCGCCAACGCCATCAAAGCCGAAGGGTCAAAGGCCATTCTGCAGATCTATCACGGCGGGCGTATGGTCGACCCGCAGCTGATCGGCGGCCGTCAGCCGGTGGCGCCGAGCGCGCTGGCCGCCCCGCGTGAAGGCGCCGCGATGCCGCGTGAGCTGAGCGCTGAAGAAGTTGAGGGGATGATCGGCAAATTTGGCGACGGCGTGCGTCGCGCCATTCTGGCCGGTTTTGATGGCGTGGAAATCCACGGCGCGAACACCTATCTCATCCAGCAGTTCTATTCCCCGAACTCCAACCAGCGCGATGACCAGTGGGGCGGCAGCCGCGACAACCGCGCGCGTTTCCCGCTGGCGGTGCTGGACATTACCCACAAAATGGCCAGTCAGTACGCCGATGATGCCTTTATTATCGGCTATCGCTTCTCCCCGGAAGAGCTGGAAGAGCCGGGTATCCGTTTTGACGACACCCTGTACCTGCTGGAAAAACTGGCGGCGCGCGGTCTCGACTATCTGCACTTCTCCGTCGGCGCGTCTCTGCGTCCGTCAATTGTCGATACCTGCGATCCGACGCCGCTGATTGAAAAATATTGTGCGCTGCGCTCCGAGACCCTGGCTCAAATCCCGGTGATGGGCGTTGGCGGCGTGGTCAACGCCGCGGATGCGGAGCAGGGGCTGGATCATGGTTACGATCTGATGGCCGTCGGCCGCGCCTGCATTGCTTATCCTGACTGGGCGGCGCGGATTGCTGCCGGAGAAAATCTCGAGCTGTTTATCGACAGCACCCAGCGCGAGGCGCTGAATATTCCGGAGCCGCTGTGGCGCTTCTCATTAGTTGAAGCCATGATCCGCGACATGAGCATGGGCGATGCGAAGTTTAAACCCGGCCTGTTTGTGGAAACCGTCCAGGATGATGCCAACGAACTGGTTATCAACGTCAGTCTGGAAAATGACCGCATCGCCGATATCGAACTGGCTGCTGGTCCGCGGCAGAACGTCGAGTTCACCACCAGCTTCGAAGAGATCCGCGAACGCATTTTGACCGCCAATACGCCGCACGTGGACGCGATTTCTGGCGCGACCAGCCAGAGTGAAGCGGTGAAAAAAGCGGTATCGAAAGCGCTGCTGAAATCCAGTAAAGCGCTGGCGCTGGAAGAGGGCGGCGCGGACCTGACGGCGAAAAGCTATGACGTGGTGGTGGTCGGGAGCGGCGGCGCCGGTCTGGCGGCGGCCATTCAGGCGCACGACGAAGGCGCAAGCGTCCTGATCGTTGAGAAAATGCCCACCATCGGCGGTAATACGATTAAAGCCTCTGCCGGGATGAACGCTGCGCAAACGCGCTTCCAGCGGGTGAAAGGTATTGAGGACAGCAAAGAGTTGTTCTATCAGGAAACCTTAAAAGGCGGGCACAACAAAAACAATCCGCAGCTGCTGCGTCGGTTTGTGGAAAATGCGCCGGAGGCCATCGAATGGCTGGCGCATCGCGGGATCATGCTCAATGACATCACCACCACCGGCGGGATGAGTATCGACCGGACTCACCGTCCGCGTGACGGATCTGCGGTTGGTGGCTATCTGATCAGTGGTCTGGTGCGCAATATCACTCGCCGCGGCATCGATGTGATGCTTGATACATCGGTGGAAGAGATCCTGATGGCTCACGGCGAAGTGAGCGGGGTACGTCTGCTGAATGATGAGCAGGAAAGCATCGAGGTACAGACCAAAAGTATCGTCATGGCGACCGGCGGTTTCAGCGCTAATAGCGCGATGGTGGTGAAATATCGTCCGGATCTGGCGGGTTTTGTCACCACCAACCATAAAGGGGCCACCGGCGGCGGCATTGCGCTGCTGGAGCGGATTGGTGCCGGCACCGTGGATATGGGCGAAATTCAAATTCACCCGACCGTTGAGCAGAACACCTCGTACCTGATTTCCGAATCGATTCGCGGCGGCGGCGCTATCCTGGTCAATCAACAGGGCAACCGCTTCTTCAACGAAATGGCGACCCGCGATAGAGTGTCTGCGGCGATTATCGCGCTGCCGGAGCATTATGCTTACATCGTCTTTGATGAACATGTGCGGGCGAAAAACAAAGCGGCCGACGAATATATCGCCAAAGGTCTGGTGACCAGCGCCAGCTCGCCGCGCGAACTGGCGGAGAAACTGGGGATGGATTACCATGCCTTCCTCGCCACGCTGGAACGCTACAATGGCTTTGTTGAAAATCAGCGCGATGAAGAGTTCGGTCGTACCACCGCCCTGCGCGCGCCGGTCAACGAAGGGCCGTTCCATGCGATCCGCATCGCGCCGGGGGTTCACCACACTATGGGCGGCGTGACCATTAATACTGACACCGCGGTCCTGGATACTCATCATCAGCCGATTGTCGGCGCTTATGCCGCGGGTGAGGTGGTCGGGGGGATCCACGGCGGCAACCGTATCGGCGGCAATGCCGTGGCGGATATTATTATCTTTGGCACCCTGGCGGGCCACCAGGCGGCAAAACGCGCCAGAGGCTAACGCTCAGTGATAACAGGCCGGGTTCGCCCGGCCGATTCCCGGCGGCGACCGCCTGCCCGGGTGACACAGAGGAGCTTCAACCATGTCTGGCATCTCGGGCGACCCACGCCTCTATAGTTACTCCGCTGTTTTGATGGGTTCCCCCATCCTGCTCAAACTGTTCTCCCACGATGAAGCCCTGGCTTCCCGCACCTTTCAACTGATTAAAGGCTACGAAGACCTGTTCACCGTCAACCGCGCGCACTCGGAGGTGATGGGGATTAATCATGCCGCCGGCCGCCACCCGGTCAGCGTCAGCCGCCCGGTTTATCAGCTGATCAAATGCGCGAAAGCGGCCAGTATGGTGCAGGAGAGCGCCTTTAATCTGGCGATCGGCCCGTTGGTGAAGCTATGGCGCATCGGTTTTCACGGCCACAGCGTGCCGGACGCAGCAGACATCGCCGCACGCTTAGCGCTGACCCGTCCGCAGGATGTGATCCTTGATGACGCCGCTGGCAGCGTTTTTCTCGCCCGACCGGGCATGGAGATAGACCTTGGGGCGATTGCCAAAGGCTACATTGCCGACCGGGTTCGCGATGACCTGCAGCGCCAGGGAGTGGACGCGGCGCTGATCAACCTCGGCGGCAACGTGCATACCCTGGGGGGATGGTCGATTGGTCTGAAAAAACCGTTTGCGGCCGATAATGCGCTGGTGGGAAGTCTCGACGTCGTCGGCCAGTCGGTAGTGACGTCCGGCATTTACGAGCGCTATTTTGAGCAGGACGGCCGACGCTGGCACCATATTCTCGACCCGCGCAGCGGCTATCCGCTGGATAACGAACTGGAGAGCGTGACGATAATTTCCGACGACTCGCTCGACGGCGATATCTGGACCACCTTGATCTTCGGTCTGGGGGTAGAAAAAGGCTGTGCGGCGCTGCGTCATCGCGAAGACATTGAGGCGATTTTCGTCACCAAAAATCGCGACATTATCCTCTCATCGCAGCGCCGCTTTCGTTTCCACCTGCTCGACGCCAGCTACCGGCTTACTGACTGTACTGCTTAAGCAGGCTGTACTGCTCGGCGACCAGTCGGTAGCGATAGACCGGGCGGCCGGTGGCGCCGTAGTGAATGCTGGTGTAGAGAATATTAATCTGTGCCAGCCAGATCAGATATTTCCGGCAGGAGACGCGGGAAATATTGACCGCCACCGCCAGTTCATCGGTGGAAAACTCGGTACCCGGATGGGCGTCAATCCACTGGCACAGCGTGCGCAGCGTCTGGGCGGTTAAGCCTTTCGGCAGCTTGCGCGCGTCGCTGGCTTCCGGCGCGTTGCCGTGGAGGAGGCGGTCAACATCGGCCTGCTCATAATAGGGCTGTCCGGTCATCAGTTTGCGTTTTTCGCGCCAGGCGGTCAGCGCCTCTTCGAAGCGCGGGAACTGGAATGGCTTGATCAGATAATCGACGACGCCGTAGTGCATCGAGGTCTGCACGGTGGCGGCATCGGCGGCGGAGGTAATCATTATCACGTCGACAGGGCGGCCGGAGGCGCGAATGGTCGGCAGCAGATCCAGTCCGCTGTCATGCTGCATGTAGACATCCAGCAGCACCAGATCGATCTCCTGTCCGCTATCGTTAATCATCTCCTGGGCCTTGCTCAGCGTAGACGCCGTGCCACAGCAGCGGAAGCCGGGAATTCGCGCCACATACAGGCGATTCAGTTCGGCGACCATGGCATCATCGTCAACAATTAATACATTTATCACGCACGTTTCCTTTTACTATCCCAGGGAAGATGAACAAAAAATTGGGTAAAGACGCCAGGCTCAGACTCGACGGCCAGCGTGCCGCCCAGTTCACGGAGCTGCTGGCTGGCGAGAAACAGGCCAACGCCGCGATTCTCGCCCTTGGTCGAGAAGCCTTTATTAAAGATGGCCTCAATATTCGCCGGTGGAATACCCGGCCCGTCATCGCTGACTTCGCCGCTCAGCCAGCCGTTTTGATAGTGCAGCAGCAGGCCGACTTCCCCCTCGCGTTGGCCGCTCATGGCATCCAGCGCATTCTCAATCAAATTACCCAGCACGGTGACCAGCACGGTGACCTGCTTTTCATTGGGGCAGTCGGGCACCAGGCTCTCTTCGGCTAAGTTCAGCGTGAAACCGCGCTCTTTGGCGCGCTGGATTTTACCAATCAGAAAGCCCGCGACCACCGGTGATTTGATGCGGTGCTGAATTTCGCCAATGTCCGCCTGATAAGTATGGGCGGTTTGCAGCACATACTCCTCCAGCTTGTCATAACTTTTCATGTTTAACAGGCCGAGGATCACATGCAATTTGTTCATAAATTCATGCGAGGTGGTGCGCAGCGCATCGACATAATTCACCATGCCGTCCAGCCGCTGCAACAGCTGGCTGACTTCCGTTTTATCACGGAAGGTACTGATGGCGCCGACGATGGCGTTCTGGCTGCGTACCGGCACGGTGTTGCTGATCAGCAGGAAGCCGTTGCAGCCGAGCTCGCGGTCGTAAATCGGCTCGCCGGTCTGCAAAACCTCCTGCAGATCCGCCAGTAGCGGGGTATGGGCAATCTCTTTACCGGGGCCGCTAAGCAGGATCTCGCTGGCGGCCGGGTTGATCAGCGTGACGCGACCCTCGACATCTACCGCGACAACCCCTTCTTTTAACGAATGAAGCATCGCCTGCCGCTGTTGAAACTGCGTCGAAATTTCCTGCGGCTCCAGTCCCAGCAGCACGCGCTTGAGGCCGCGCACCAGACTCCAGGTACCGATTCCGCAGACCAGGGCGCTAAACAGCACGGTTAGCAGTACGTCCCAGCGGCCTTTGGCGATCTGCTCGTCCACTTTACTCAGCGAAATCCCGACCACCACCACGCCGATTTGCTGCTGCCTGTCGTTGAATACCGGGGTAAAGACGCGCAGCGCCGGGGCCAGCACCCCGTGATTGACGGCGACATTCTCTTTGCCATTAAAGGCGGGCTGAATATCCTCGCCGATAAACTGTTTACCAATAAGCCGGGGGTTGGGATGCGAATAGCGCACGCCGCGCATGTCGGTCACCACGGCATACAGCAGATCGTTACGCCGGGTGATGGTCAGCGCCAGCGGCTGGATGAGTCCGCTCTGCGGCGGCAGCGTCAGGGCCTGCTTCACTTCCGGCATATCGGCGAATGTGCGTGCCACCGCCAGTGCCGTATCCTTGACCCCGTCGCGGGTGGTGTCGCTTATCTGTATAAACCACAGCGCGTAGACCAGCAGCAGTACCGAACCAATCACGCTGCTAATCATAAGCGTCACCGCGGTACTCAGCTTCATACTCATCAGACGTTTGCGCACGGGCGGAATTGACTCCGCGATATCCTTCATACCATCCCCTGAACTGTTCGGCGAGGGGCTATTATCGCTGAAGGTAACCATTTCTTAAAGCTATGTAAAAAAGCAAAAACGGCGCTGAAAGAACCGGGAAGCGTGACCTCACTCGCAGGACCTCGCAATAAATATCCTTATAGTGAATATGGAGTTATTTAAAAGGAGGTTTTTATGAGCAGTAAGCCAACCGCATCAATGATGGAACGACGCCACCCTGAAACCCGTCACATCGACACGCTCGCCACCCTCGATATGCTGACTCTGCTGCATAAAGACGATCGGCAGATTGCCGACGCCGTCGGAGCCTGTTTACCGGAGATAGCGCGTCTCGTCGATAATGCCGCCGCCGCCCTGAGTCGGGGGGGACGGCTGGTGATTGTCGGCGCCGGAGCATCCGGCCGCGCGGCGCTACAGACGGTCAGTGAGTATGCGCCGGAAGAGAAGCAGGCGCTGGTTGGGCTCATTGCCGGCGGCCCGGCAGCCGCGCTGCAGGAGATGGAAACCGCCGCGAACGATTACGACCTCGGCGCGCTTGAGCTGCAGTCTGTCCGTTTTAGCAGCAACGATATGCTGCTGGCGCTGACGGTGAGCGGGCAAACGCCGTGGGTGTGGGGCGCGATGCGTCACGCCTGGTCGCTCGGCGCGCCAATTGCGGTATTAACCCAGCAGGCGGGGAGTGAAGCCGCCCAGCTGGCGGATATCATCATTGCGCCGCAAACCGGGCCAGAAGCGGTGGCGGGGTACGGTAACCCGAAAGCGCAAATGGCGCAGCGGCAGATCCTCACGATGCTGACCACCGGGCTGGCGATTCGCAGCGGCAAAGTTTACAGTAACCTGCGGGTCGATCTGCAGGCCACCAGCCCGCGCTGGACGGAACGCCAGATTGCCATCGTTATGACGGCCACCGACTGCTCGCGCAGCGAGGCCAAAGCCGCGCTGGCCAACTGCAATCAGCACGTGCGGACGGCAATCCTGATGCTGATAGCCGGACTCGATGCCTGGCAGGCGCGGGATCGACTGGCGGAAAATAACGATCGGTTGCGCCTTGCGCTGCAGGAGACCGCGCCCTCGTCGCTGAGTCGCGTAAATTGAGGGCTGCGGCGCGCAATAGCGCGCCGTTATGCCGCGACCCGGCGTGGTGATAAATAACTAAATTAACCGGCGGGAATGATTTAACCCCTTTAATTCTCGCCATTATTTGCTGGCTTTTATATTCTCGCCCGAGATTTTACTTTTTTAAGTTAAAAAAGTGTTTGTTATAAATTGATTAACTGTGCGGAAGATGTAAATGATATTTTAAAATATAATGGAAATGCGTTAACATATGTGCACTTATTTCATTGTGCTATGCGATAATTCTATTATGCCTGCAATAAAAAAATCTCTCTTATCTGTGACCGCGCTGGCGATGTTTGTCAGCACCGCGTCATATGCAAATACTGATACCGCTCAAAAAACCGATTTCCTGCTGATCGGCGGCGGAATTATGAGCGCCTCCCTGGGGACCTGGCTGCATGAATTACAGCCGGACTGGAAACAGGTGATGGTCGAGAAACTGGATGGCGTTGCGCTGGAATCCTCTAACGGCTGGAACAACGCCGGGACCGGTCACTCAGCGAACATGGAGCTGAACTATACGCCGGAGCGTCCGGATGGTTCCATCGATGTCAGCAAAGCGCTGGATATTAACGAGCAATTTATGATCTCCCGTCAGTTCTGGACGGCGCAGGTTAAACGCGGCATTTTGCACGATCCGCACGCCTTTATTAATTCCACACCGCATATGAGTTTCGTCTGGGGTGATAATGTCGAGTATCTGCAAAAGCGTTATACGGCATTGCAGCAAACCACACTCTTCCAGGGGATGAAATTCTCTACCGATCACGCGCAAATTAAACAATGGGCGCCGCTGGTCATGGAAGGGCGCGACCCGCAACAAAAAGTGGCGGCGACCTGGACTCCGGTCGGTACCGATGTCAACTACGGTGAAATTACCCGTCAGCTGATCGGCAGCCTGAAGAAAAATAATAATTTCACGCTGCAAACCTCTGCCGAAGTGACCGATTTTAAACGTAATGCCGATAATTCCTGGCACGTGACGATTAAAAACGTCAATAGCGGCCAGGAGCAGGCGATCGACGCGAAATATGTCTTTATCGGCGCCGGTGGCGGCGCGCTGAAATTACTGCAAAAAACCGGTATTCCGGAAGCTGATAATTATGCGGGCTTCCCGGTTGGCGGCTCCTTCCTGATGACCGAAAATCCGGACGTGACGAAGCAACATCTGGAAAAAGTGTACGGTCAGGCCTCCGTTGGCGCACCGCCGATGTCGGTTCCGCACCTGGATGCCCGTTTCATTGATGGTAAGCGCGTGGTGCTGTTCGGACCGTTTGCGACCTTCTCGACCAAATTCCTCAAAAATGGTTCATTTATGGACCTGCTGAGCACCACCACCACCGATAACGTGCTGCCGATGACCCATGTCGGTCTCGACAACTTCGATCTGGTGAAATACCTGGTCAGTCAGGTGATGTTGAACGATGATGACCGTTTTGCGGCGCTGAAAGAGTACTATCCGGACGCGCGTAAAGAAGACTGGAAACTGATCCAGGCCGGTCAGCGCGTGCAGATTATCAAGAAAGATGCCGACAAAGGCGGAGTCCTGAAGCTCGGTACCGAAGTCGTGGTCGATCAACAAAAAACCATCTCTGCGCTGCTCGGGGCATCGCCGGGCGCATCTACCGCGGCACCGATCACCCTTAACGTCCTTAAGCAGATGTTCCCGGAGCAGTTTGCCTCTGCGCAGTGGCAGAGCCGCATTCACGCTATCGTACCGAGCTACGGGCAGAAGCTGAACGATAATCCGGCCCTGACGCAACAGGTATGGGATGACACCGCCGCGACGCTGCAACTGGTGAAACCGCCGGTCATCGACATGAGCAAGACTCAGCCTGCGGTGACCACCGCGAAGCCGGCCGAGGCAAAACCTGCGGAGTCGGCACAGCACGATATGGCGCTGTAATCTGACTTCACGCTCGCCAGAAAGCATGCCAGTTGGTTCATCGCCGACTGGCATTTTTTTTGGCGGATGCCGACTGCCTGCGCGTACCTCCTGGCTCACTGCTTGTCCCGTCGCTGAACGTGCGCCCCGTTAAAACTTTCGCCGCGGTTTGTGGTTATACTGGCTTGAATTGACAAGAAAAAGACGCAAATGCGGGGCGCAGGTAATGAAAGACGACATTAATCAGGAGATAACCTTTCGCAAACTGTCGATATTTATGATGTTCATGGCTAAGGGGAATATCGCCAGAACCGCCGAAGCCATGGGGCTGAGCGGAGTGAGCGTTCATCGGGCGCTGCATACCCTGGAAGAAGGGGTGGGCTGCTCGCTGTTTGTGCATAAGGGGCGAAATTTACTGCCGCTGGCGGCGGCCTGGACGCTGCTGGAGTACTGCCAGGATGTGACCAGTTTAATGACCCGCGGGCTGGAAGCGACGCGCAAGGTGGCCGGCGTTGGTCAGGGGCGTTTGCGCATCGGCACGCTCTACTCGCTGACGCTGGAGACGGTGCCGCGGATAATCATGGGCATGAAGCTGCGACGACCCGAACTGGAGCTCGATCTGACCATGGGATCCAACCAGATGCTGCTGGATATGCTGGAAGACGATGCCCTTGACGCCATTCTGATTGCGACCAATGAAGGGGAGTTCAGCAACTCCGCCTTTGACGTGGTACCGCTGTTTGAAGACGATATTTTCCTCGCCGCACCGGCGGTGGAGAAACTCGATACCGTGCTGCCTGCCGACCTGCGCGATTACGCAGACCGCAAGTTTGTCTCGCTGGCCGAAGGATTTGCCACCTATGCCGGGTTCCAGGAAGCCTTTCAGGTAGCGGCATTCGAACCCGAAATTGTGACCCGGGTGAACGATATCTTCTCAATGATTAGCCTGGTGCAGGCCGGCGTTGGTTTTGCGCTGCTGCCGGGACGGATGAAGAAAGTGTATGAAAACGATGTGCAGCTGTTAAAGCTGGCGGAACCCTACCAGATGCGCCAGCTGATCTCTATCGTCTATGCCCACCATCGTGAACGTGACGCCGACCTGCTGGCGCTGGCGGCGGAAGGGCGAATGTACGCCCGCAGCCTTAACCGTTAAGCCGCCGCGCCAGATGGCGGGCGACCGCCACACTGCTGCTCTCAAGAGCCAGGCTCTCTCCCTGCCAGCCCGCCTGGCGGGTGAGGCAGGTCAGCACGCCGCCGGGCGGCATCTCTATCGCCAGCCGGGCATCGCGCTCCTGGGCGGCGACGACGGTATCCTGCCAGCGCACCGTCCGCGCCATATTCATCGCCAGATCGTCGGCGATCCGCTGCGGATCCCACAGTACCCGCGCGGTGGAGCCGCTCAGGTAAGCGCAGCGCGGGCGCTGCAACGAGACCCGGGTGAACGCCTGCGCCAGCGCCGCCGCCGGAGTGTCCAGCAGCGCGCAGTGTGACGGCACGCTGACTGCCAGCCGCTGAGCTTTGGTGGCGCCGATGGCCAGCGCCTTCTGCGCCACGCGCGCCATCGCCTCATCGGTACCGGCAATCACAATCTGCGTGTCGGCATTAAGGTTAGCGATGTAGGTTTCACCCGCGAGCAGCAGCGCCGCCACCCGATCCTGCGTCAGTCCCATAATCGCGGTCAGACCGTAACCGTGCGGATAGGCCTGTTCCATTAAATCGCCGCGTAGCGCCACCAGGCGCAGTGCGCTGGTGAAATCCAGTGCCCCGGCAATGACCGCGGCAGGAAAGGCGCCGATCGACAACCCGCTGACGATATCCGGCTGGACCCCCTGGCGCTGGAGTTCCCGCGCCCAGGCAACCCCGGTGATGAGCAGGCACAGCTGCACGGCCCGGGTGTGCCTGAGCGCTGCGGCGCTATCTAAGGTGACGAGTTCTTCCCCAAGTATACTGCGGGCCTCGGCGAGGATCGCCTCACGGTCGGGAATGGCGTCGAGCATACCTGGACGCTGGTTTCCCTGACCGGGAAAGGTAAAGAAAATATTCATGTTTCCTCCCTGTACCAGGGCGTATCGGTCAGGCGCGCGCCCCGGGACGTTTTCAGCAATACGCGACCATCGCGCAGCCATTCATTCAAGGCAAAGGCGCCGAAGGGCGTTTCAATCTGGGTGTCGGCCCGACACGGCAGCTTCGCAACCTGCGCCTGCCATTGCCGGAGTTCATCATCAGTCAGCGGCATGGGGGCGCGGATCAGTAAATCGAGATCGCTATCGGCGTGCAGAACGGGAATTTCGCTGGCCAGCGCATAACCGGTGCTGCCGGTAATGCCCCACAGCCACGGCCATGCAAAGGTCGTCAGTAAAATAGCCGCCTGAACCGGCGGCTGGGAGACAAACGGCGAGTGCAGCAGGCGTTCGCGGTCGGTGAGCGCTTCCGGCGTCACCACGCGCGAAACCGCCTCGGCCTTCACCCACCCGGCGGCGCGCTGCTCGCGCTTCATACCGCGCACGCCCACCGCAATATCATGGTTTTCATTGACATCGCGCCGCACCACTACCGGTAAACCGGGGTGCCACTGGGTTGCCACCCAGGGCTCCTCAACGTTCAGTAAGGCGTCGGCGTTGTTCAGCCACAGTAAATCGTGCGGGCGCGGGGCAAAGGTCATATCAGAGTCCTGAAGTCAGGGTAATAAACAGCGGTAACGACAGGATACACAGAACGGAGCTCAACAGCAGCACGGCTTCGGCATCCGGCGACTGGACGCCAAAGCGGTTGCCGAACACCACGCCGAAGAAACCGGCAGACAGGGCAATCATCAGAATCGCGGTGATCGCCACCGAACCGTGCAGACCGAAGGCCAGTACGATACCCCAGGCGATAAACGGCTGGATCAGCAGTTTGGCAATGGTTGCGATGCCGACCATCGCATTCAGTTTCAGCTTACGGGCAGAGAGGATCACCCCGGTCAGGAACAGCGCGGCCGCGGTGGCAGACAGCCCCAGCGGTTTGATTGCCGCCAGCAGCAGGTCCGGCATGGCGATGCCGATAGCCGAAAGGATAACGCCGAGCAGCGGGCCCATGACGATAGGTTTTTTCAACGAACGCCACATCAGCACCGGCAGCATCGCCAGGGTAGAACCGCTGTTTTCCCCGGCGGCGCGCGCTTTTTCGCGTTCAAGGATCAGCAGGCAGAACGGAGTCATCAGCACCGAGCCGCAGGCAATGGACACCGCCACGGACAGCGAAGTGGCGGAGCCTTCGCCCAGCACGCTGCCGAGAATGGGCAGACCGAGCGCGGCGTAATTCGGCAGCGCCACGGTGAGGGTCAGCACCGCCGCGTCCTGCGGCGATTTTTTAAACACCCCGGTGGCGAGAAAATAGATCGCCGCATAGGTTATCCACATGGCGCCGGTCAGCACCACAATCAGCGGGGACTGCGCGACGATACCCGCCCACGGCGTCTGCACGGTGGCGCTGAACAGCGCGGCAGGCAGGGCAAAGTCCATGACAAAGATATTCAGGAGCGATACGTTTTTGTTGTCGACCATTTTGGCTTTGCCAGCCCAGAAGCCCAGCAGCATGATGATAAAAATCGGCGCCAGGGCATGAACAATTACATAAGTCATAGAGTAATCACCTGTAGATAAAAAAAGAGATACGCGTCGTCCTTCGGCTGCCCGCCTCCCGCCCCCCAGCCACTTATTCAAGTCAGCTCATGGGGATTGGCTCAGTGCCGCCTTGCTCCAGCGTGAATGATTCAGCGTATTGGGCTAATTGCGATGTTTTTAATTTTCTAAAAGCAGCGAGCCGTGGGCGCTATGCTGCGCCCGACGGTCGCCGCTTTCGGCAGGTCTTTTTTTACGTACTTCTGATGCAGCTCGTTACCAGCTGGCGCGCATCCGTTCGCGGACCAGGGCAGAGCTACGGCGATTTTCCGCGCCGAGGCGGTTTTGCAACGTGGGGTCTTTACGCGCATCGGCAATGGCTTTTTGCACGGTTATCTCCACCAGCGCCAGGTCAGCATCAGACGGGGCATCCGGGTTGCTGAGATTGAGCAGGTCGGAGAGCAGGCCGAGGGTGGCGTAGTTGCTGACGTCGTAGGCCATGGGGGGAATGGTCGCCGCCAGTTTTTCCAGCGCTTCGACGGTGCGTAGCGTGATCCGTGCGGCGGACGCTTTGCCCATCGCATGCACCAGCACGCCTTTGTCGTTGATGGCAATCAGGCGGTTGGCCTGGTAGCCGTGCGCCAGAAACGCGCCGGACATCGCCTTGCCGACGATCAGACCGATCACCGGATGGCCCGCGAGGCGCGCTTTTGCATACGCGCCCGCGGCACCGGCCAGCGCCTGGTGAATACCGAACGCCTCTTCGCGGCGGCCATAGGCCTGGCTCGGGACGTCAATCACCGCCACAATCGGGCGTTTGACATCGCTGTTAGCGTCGGCAGCGAGGGTTTCATTGACCACTTTCGCCAGCGTCCAGCCTTCCAGCAGACCCACTTCGCCTTTGGCGGCGCGCGGGTAGTGGTTGTTGGCGTCCGGCACCACGGCGATGAAGCGTACGGCCTCATTGTTCAGCTCCCCGTCGGCAACTTGTACGGACGGGCAAAGACCGCTCATGCGCGGCGCATTCGGCGCCAGTTTTTCCAGCCATACGGCGCCACGGCTATTGGACTGCGCCATCATTTCACCTCCCGGGCAAAAAGCTGTTTGATCTGCGCGGTATCCGCCTGCTGGCGGGTATCGAAGTGGGTCAGGCGGGCGAGGTAATCCGCATAGTTATCGCTGCGGTTTTGTGCCGGGACGCCTCTGGCAATGGCCTCATTCAGCGCCGATTTCACCGCCTTGACGCCGTCGCCGACCAGCGCATCGACCAGCCCGCTGGCATAACGGATTTCGCCGCCGGTCATGCTCCAGATAAACGGGCGATCGCGAGAGTCGTACTCGTCAATACCCGCTTCCTGCTCGATGACCTGCGGGCCGTTGAGGCCCAGACGCGCTTCGCGGGTGACAATCAGGTAGCTGCACAGCGCGGCGGCGATGGACATCCCGCCGAAGCAGCCGACGGTGCCGGCGATAATGCCGACCACCGGGGTGTAGCGACGCAGGTCCACAATCGCCGCATGAATGTCGGCGATGGCTGCGAGACCGAGGTTAGCCTCCTGCAGGCGCACGCCGCCGGTTTCGAGGCACAGCACCGCCAGCGTCGGGATGCCGTTGCGGTTGTCTTCTGCCGCCAGCTCCAGCGCCGCCGCCATTTTCGCGCCGGAGACTTCGCCCATGCTGCCGCCCTGGAAAGTGCCTTCGATGGCGATTGCCACCGCGGACTGACCGTTGATGGTGCCGCGAGCGACCACCATGCCATCGTCAGACTGCGGGACGACGCCCTGCGGTGCCAGCCACGGCGACATTATCCCGGCGAACGGATCGAGCAGTTCGCGGTAGCTGCCCTCATCAAGCAGCGTCCGGGCGCGTTCACGGGCGCGTAATTCAATAAAGCTGCGGTCGTTACGCATGGTTAACCTCCTCAAAAATCTGTTCGATGCGAATGCGCGCCACACCCGGCGTCGCGCCGAAGTCGTGAATAATCAGCGTGCCTGCCGGCAGGCCGTTGGTCAGGTTCAGGCGGTCAAACAGCGCGTTCCAGCGGTGAGTGCTGTTGTCCACGGAGGTGGTGATATCAATGTTGAGCGTGTCACCGACTGCCGCGGTGAACAGCACTTCCATATCACCGGAGCCAACGACGCCTGCCAGGGCTTTACCACTCAGGGTGCGGCTGGCAGGGAATGACAATGTAATGTGTTCCATAACATCCTCTTTAAAATGAGCAAGACGCGGGCTGGCTGACCCTGTCGAGAAACAGCGTGGCGGCGAGCAAATCGGCGGCGCCGCCGGGAGAGGCGTTGAGCGCGAGCATCTGTGCGTCGAGTCCGGCGAGCGCTTTGCGGCCCTGAACCGTGGCGCTGCCGCCAGCAGTCAGCACGGCGCGCGCGCCGCTCTGCATCGCTATAAGGCCGGGCATCCCGGCACGGGAAAGGACGCAGGTATCGCTGAGCGAGGTCATGACCGCCATCAGCGCGTCAAGACGAGCCGCGTTTTCACCGGCGCCCTGTGCGCGGCTGCGCAACAGCTGGGGCAGCGCCAGTTTCATCACGTGCGGGAACGCCTGCTGCGCTTCCTCACGCGCGCCCGGTACCCGGTAGCGGTGCGTCGCCTTCAGCCCTTTGCTGAAGACTTTCGGCGCAGCGCTGTCCGGCAGACGGGCGAGCAGGGCGGCAGTGTCCGCAATCTGCTGCGCGCTGGCGTTGGCGCTTAACATCGCGCTCGCGCTAACCAGTAACCCCAGCGCCCAAATGGCGCCGCGATGGGTATTCACGCCGTCGGTGGCCGCCATCATCTGCCGTTCGCCTTCGCGTCCTAAACGACCAACGCTTTCGCGCAGGGCGATGTCGGCCGGACGCAGCCAGCTCTGCCGGGCCAGTTGCAGAAACGTCGGGGTCAGGCTGTGCGCCGAGCGTTCCATCAGATCTAACGACAGGTCGTGATGAGCGCCGTTTCCCCGGCTGTCCACCAGACCCGGCTTCGGACTTAATCGCGCTTCGTCGATCAGGCAATCGCGGGCGATCAACGCCAGCTTCTCGACCTGCGCCTCGGCATGAGTCTGTGACAGGAGTTTCATTACCAGCTCCGGAATTTGGCAGGTGGGTTGTAAAGACCCTCGGACCATTCGACCAGGTCGGCAACGCTGCCGGCGGCGAGCAGGGAGCGGGTCGCATCGCTGCGGCGAATACCGATATCTTCCGGATAGACCACTTTGCCGCTGCGACGCAGTTCGGCGACGCGACTGGCGTCGACGCCCAGCCCGATGTCGGTGATGCCGGCAACGGCGGCAACCATCGCCCGCCGCTCTTCGAGGCTCTCCGCGCGGTAGAGATAGGCAATGCCTTCTTCGGTCAGCACATGGGTGACGTCATCGCCGTAGATCATCACCGGCGCCAGCGGCATACCGGAGGATTTCGCTACTTCAACGGCATCGAGTTGTTCGACAAAGGTCGGCTTCACGCCAGCCTGGAAAGTTTCGACCATCTGCACCACCAGCTTTTTGCCGCGCTGCATCGGGTCCGGTTCGGTTATCATGTTCAGCCAGGCTGGCGTCGCATGACGACGACCGTGCGGGTCATGGCCCATGTTCGGCGCGCCGCCGAATCCGGAAAGACGGCCGCGGGTGACGGTAGAGGAGTTGGCGAGACCATCAACCTGTAGGGTCGAGCCGATAAACATATCGACCGCGTACTGACCCGCCAACTGGCAGAAGGCACGGTTAGAACGCATGGAGCCATCGGCGCCGGTAAAGAACACATCCGGGCGGGCGCGGATGTACTCTTCCATTCCCAGTTCGCCGCCAAAACAGTGGACGCTTTCCACCCAGCCGCTTTCAATCGCTGGGATCAGCGTCGGATGCGGGTTCAGCGTCCAGTGTTTACAGATTTTGCCTCGCAGCCCCAGCTGTTCGCCATAGGTCGGGAGCAGCAGTTCAATGGCGGCGGTGTTAAAGCCGATCCCGTGATTGAGCGACTGTACCTGGTGTTCGGCGTAGATGCCTTTAATCGCCATCATCGCCATCAGAATATGTTCTTGCTTAATCAGGCGCGGGTCGCGGGTAAAGAGAGGTTCGATAAAGAACGGTTTGTCGGCCACCACCACGTAGTCAATCCACGAGCCGGGGATATCGACGCGCGGCAGGTCGCACTCGTCATCCACCAGTTCGTTGACCTGGGCGATAACGATCCCGTCGTGGAAGGCGGCGGCCTCGACCAGCGCCGGGGTATCTTCGGTGCTGGGACCGGTGTAAAGGTTGCCTTTGCGGTCGGCTTTATACCCGGCGATCAGCGCGACGTTCGGCGACAGGTCGACATACAGGCGCGAGTAAAGCTCGATGTAGGTGTGAATCGCGCCAATTTCCAGCAGACCATCTTCCAGCAGCTGCGAAATCCGCAGGCTTTGGGTGCCGGAGAACGAGAAGTCGAGTTTGCGGGCAATCCCTTTTTCGAAGAGATCCAGATGTTCACTGCGCCCGACGCTGGGCATGATCATATGCAGATTGTGGACTTTCGCCGGATTGACCGCCGCAAGCCCGCGGGAGAGAAAATCGGCCTGTTTCTGGTTATTGCCTTCAAGCACCACGCGGTCGCCGGGAGCAATCAGTTTCTCCAGCGCATCCACCAGACCGTCAGTGGGAATTACCTTGCCCTGCACCGGAAGGGAGGCAACGCGCCGCGCTTTCTCGCTGCGGCGTGTGTTCCAGTTCCGGGCCGGAGTTTGGCCAGCATTCATTATTAACCTCCTGATTCAGCAAATCATTTTTTGCCTGGATTTATGCTGCAGTCAGTCTGCTCCGTAAGGGGTAGCGCATCAATTAAGCTGAAGCGCAGATTGTTAGTCTGAGAGTAATAATTGCCTGGGTGATTATGTGACGGGGATCGAAGATGGGGGTTGGGACGTAGGCTATGGGGGAAGATGGGGGAAATCTCCGCCAGCGTTACAACATCAGTATCCGATGATGCGTCCAGCGATTATTGCTATGTGGGCCATGAAACCTTATCGAAAAGGCGCTGGCATTCGAACAGCAGCGTGGATAGTTTCTTCTCAGGGTCTGGTTCACGGCCTTAAGCATGCCCCTTACATTCTGATATTTCATGGGGAGAGCGGCTTGTGTGAGGGCGTTTCCGGAAAATTTTCCCCGTGACCCGGTAAAAAAACCACCGGCCGCTGCAAAAGGGCGAAATGACTCATATCGGGCAGAATCGTCAACGTGCCGGACAGATACATGGCATGATCGGATGTGATAAATTCGTTATGCTCACTCAGAACAGCGTCGGCCGCGCCTGTGATGATAAGTCCGCCAGCCACAGAGGGGGAAGCTAAGACGCCGGGAATACTTGCCGCTGGCGGCATTGCGCCGCCAGCGTGAACGCCAGCCTAGTGACTTAAATCGCTCAGCAGGACGGCAATACTCCGCCCGCCGGGACTCTGCTCAAGCGCGATTTTAACAATGATCGTCAACGGGACGGAAAGCAGCATGCCAACGGGCCCCAGCAGCCATCCCCAGAAAATCAACGACAGAAAGACCACCAGCGTTGATAGCCCCAGACCGCGCCCCATGATCCGCGGCTCAAGAATATTCCCGAAGACCAGGTTAATCACCAGGTAGCCTGCCAGCACCACCAGCGCCTCGTACAATCCGCCGAACACCAGCACCTGCAAAATGGGCGGAATGGCGGCCAGGACCGAGCCAATATTCGGAATATAGTTGAGAGCAAACGCCAGCAGCCCCCACATAAAGGCGAAGCGAACGTCCAGCAGTACCAGCATGCCCCAGACCACCATCCCGGTTACCAGACTGATGGCGGTTTTTAGCACCAGGTAGTGAGAGACGCTGTCGATCGCGCGCTGGATGGCGCCCATACCTTCCACCGGCCTGGACATCAATTGTTGCAGCTTAGCCGGCAGTTGGGGAACTTCCAGCAGCATAAAGACCACCGTCAGCAGCAAGAGGAAGATGGAGGACATGGCGTTTGACAACTGGGTAAGCAGGCTGGTCACCATCGTCATGACCGCGTTGGGGTCGATGTATTTATTCAACTCGACAACGGAAACGGTAAACCCAAAGCGCTGTAGCCAGGGCGTCACGGTTTGTACCGGCTCGTTGAGCGAGGCGCGGTACTGCGGCAGCGTGCGCGCCAGTTCATTCAGCGAGGTACCTAATGAGGCCAGCAACACCACCGCCAGCATGACAATCGCGCTGACTAACAACGAAATGGCCAGCACGCGCGGGACCCGACAGCGCATCATCAGCCGCACTACGGGGTTAATGACCACGGCGAGGAACAGCGCAAGGATGAACGGGACGATGATATCCGCGGCAAAGCGGATACCGGTGAGAATGATGACCAGCATGCCCAGCATGATGACAATCTTTAATCCATTAAGCGTAATGATGGGTTTAGCCATGTGTGTCCCTGAAAAAATGACCGGATTTTCCTCACAGTGTAGACCCGAATGCGCGGGTAAAATCAGCAAAAACTGTATCGGTCGGGCAGACTAACTGCCCTTGCTAAAACGTCTACGATGGTGAAAACAATTCGGTGGCGAAAATAAAATACTGAAGCGCCATCATAATGGCGATTGGCATCAGTAAAAGCTAATCAAAATCAAATGACAGACGTAAAGAAGTGCAAAGACTTTGAGTATAATGTAGCATTATGGTACAAATTTACCGTGTATAACTACCGAGGACAATACTCATCCGCAATGACGAGAAGCAATACCGCGGATAATTGTAATTTTATGGACAATCAGTTCAGGATGTATATTTCGACTCACCCTGCAGTTTCCTTCCCTGGCTGCCGCTTTGTCGGCGAGCAACACTGGCGCTCCGCGCTTTAGTCCTTTCTCTCTGCCTGAGCTGGCGCACTGCGCACGGCTAAACAATCTCAGAATTTTTCCGGTTTACCTTCGCTGTAAGCCGTAGTGGATTATATTCTCTAGCAGGAGAAGGATTATGTTTTATTGGATGTTATTAGCTTTTGCAATCGTTGCTGAAATTATCGGCACCCTTTCTATGAAGTGGGCCAGCGTCAGCGGTGGGCACACCGGCTTTATTTTAATGCTGGTAATGATTGCGCTTTCCTATATATTTTTGGCTTTTGCCGTTAAAAAAATCGCCCTCGGCGTGGCCTATGCCCTGTGGGAGGGGATTGGTATTTTGCTGATCACTTTATTCAGCGTCCTGCTGTTTGATGAAGCGCTTTCGCTGGTCAAAATGGCTGGCCTGGCGACGTTGGTGGTCGGGATTGTGTTAATTAAATCCGGTAGCCAAAAAAAGGCGAAGCAGCCAACGGAGGCGGCCCATGCAACAGTTTGAGTGGGTTCATGGCGCCTGGCTGGCGCTGGCTATCGTGCTGGAAATTAGCGCTAACGTCTTTTTGAAATTCTCAGACGGTTTTCGTCGTAAAGTCTACGGCATATTGTCGCTGCTGGCGGTGCTGGGGGCCTTCAGCGCGCTGTCCCAGGCGGTGAAGGGGATTGACCTGTCGGTGGCCTATGCGCTGTGGGGCGGCTTCGGTATTGCCGCCACTCTTGCGGCGGGATGGATTTTATTCGGCCAACGCTTAAACCATAAAGGCTGGATTGGCGTGATATTGCTGGTGACCGGCATGGTGCTGATTAAACTGGCGTAATCTGCTGCCGCCTGTTTTCCGCAGGCGGCAAAATTTGTTCTCTGTAGTATCATTTAAAAAAGTACTGGCGCTGCGTTTACCTTCAGCCGTGATGAGGACAAAGAATGGTTAATTTGCCTGGCTGGCGCAATCTTCCCTCGGCCAAAACGCTTTCGGTTATGATCTTCCTCGCCGGTATCGGGCTTATTGTTTCTGTTATTTCTTTAATCTATCTTTCCCAGCATCTGATTAGCATTAAAACAAATGAAATTGACCGACATCGCTCCGTTCTTTCCGTGGATGGCGCGGTGCAAACATCGGTCAACCGCGTCCTTTCGCTGGTACTGGATAACTCGATATGGGACGAGGCGGTGAAACAAACCTATGCCCCGATGCTGAATACCGGCTGGCTGTATGACTCCTGGGGCTCGGGCTTCAAAATCAACAATCTTTACGACGGCACCTTTGTGCTCGATCAGCATTATCGCGTGCTGTGGGGATCGTTTCGCAGCCAGTCCTTTAATGAAACCGACACCCGCTTTTTTGGCAGCGGTTTGCAATCGCTTATCGCCCGGAACGCTGAAGCATTGCGCAGCGGCAAAGGCGCCTACGCCGGTATTACCCGTACTCGTGAAGGCATTGCTTTTATCGGGATCGGGCTGATTCGCCCGACGCTGGGGCGCTTACAGGTGCATGATGATACCCGTCGCTACCTGGTGGTGACCCGGCATATCAATGCCGGGATGCTGCAAACGCTGGGGAATACCTTTCAGATTAACGGCCTGCATGAGACGCAGGGCAGCAGCGAATATAGCATTCCGCTGCGCACCCATGCCGGAGAGATCATCGGCTATCTCAGCTGGCAGCCGCGTCTGCCCGGTGCGGAAGCGGCGCACGCGGCGTCGAACAGTATCCGGCTTATCGCCATAGTGGCCGCCAGCCGGATCCTGCTGTTTATCCTCTTCAGCTGTCTCGGGCTGTACAAACTGTCGTGTGGCGAGAAGCTGGCGCGCAATATCGCGCTGACTGACTGGCTTAGCCAGTTGCCCAACCGGCGGGCGCTGATCGGCCGACTGAATCAGCAGTGCGAAGAGCCGCAGCAGGTGACCCAGTGCGTGGTGTTTATTGACCTCGACGGGTTTAAGGATGTCAACGATAACTACGGGCATGACGTTGGCGACGCGCTGATTGCTCATATTGCCCGCGCGCTACAGGAGCGGGTCCCGGGCGACGGCCTGCTGGCCCGTATGGGCGGCGATGAATTTGCCATGACCATCAGCGGAGAGCTGGCGGTGGATCAGGCATCGGCTTTTGCGTGGGCGGTACTGGAGATGCTGAAATCGCCGGTGAAGCTCAATGAGCGCAAAATTTACATCAGCGCCAGTATCGGCATTGCCAGCGGTTCTCCCGCGTCCTGTTCGAGCACCGAGTTGTTTCGCCGGGCCGATATTGCGATGTATCACTCGAAAAAATCGGGGAAAGGGCGCACCTCCTGGTATGACGAAACCCTCAACGATACCCGGCAGTACCAGCTGAATATCGAAAACGGCATTCGCCAGGGGCTGGAAAACGATGAGTTTGATGTCTGGTACCAGCCGATTGTGAACGCCGATACCCTGGAGATGGAGGGCGTCGAGGCGCTGCTGCGCTGGCCGCGCCGACCGGAAGGGCCGCTGCCGCCGGATGTCTTTATCGGCATTGCGGAAAGCAGCGGTCTGATTTATGCGCTGGGGCAGTTTGCGCTCTACCGGGCCTGCTGCGATCTCCAGCCCATCAGGGAATTGATGCTGTCGGTGAATATCTCGCCCGCACAGTTTCGTGACCCGGAGTTTGAAACGCGCGTCGTTCAGGTGCTCGCCCGCTGCCATTTTCCGGCTCGCCGGTTGCAAATTGAGGTGACCGAGAGCTATGTGATGGAAAACCCCGCTCGCGCCCTTGCGGCGATTGAAAATTTGAAAGCGCTGGGGGCGGCGGTTGCGCTGGATGATTTTGGCACTGGCTATTCCAGTATCGGCTATCTGCGCAGTTTTCGTTTCGATACGCTTAAGATTGATAAATCGCTGGCCGGGCTGGTGGATGTGGATGCCCAGGCCGCTGAACTGGTTCGCGGGACCGTACGCATCGCCAGCGCGCTGGGCATGACGGTGGTGGCCGAAGGGGTCGAGAATCAGCAGCAGCTGGCGCTGCTGCGACGGGCGGGATGCGATCGGTTGCAGGGTTTTTACTTCAGCGAACCGATGCCGATTAGCTCATTGTTACTGCTGCGCCAGCAGCAAGGCTGACCGTTTACTCGTTGGCCAGCGCTTCCAGCTTGTCACGAAAACCGGTCACCGAGATAGCCCGGTTATCCGCCCGCCAGCGATCTTTCGGGCCGGGAGCCGAACTCTGAACGGCAATGACCTGCCAGCCGGTATCGGTTTTTAACAGCAGCGGCGAACCGCTATCGCCGGGCAGCGTGTCGCACTGGTGCGACAGTACCGTGTTTTGCGCCCAGCCGGTCACAATACAGTCCTGATGGCTGTACAAATTATCCAGATGATCTTCCGGGTAGCCGGACTGAGTAACTTTTCTCTCAGACACCTTCAGCGCGGCGGTGAGAGCGGCTTTATCGCCGCTAAACAGCGGGATCGGCGTGATGCCGCCCGGCGCGTAGCGTAAAACGATCAAGCCAAAGTCCCAGGGCGCGGCGGCCGAGGGGACAATCCAGCCATCGCCATCGGCTTTGAGCCGTTTACCCAGCGACGGATCGACGCGACCTTCAATGCCGTGAATCTCATACACCCAGCCGCCCTTGCGGGAAATAAAGCGCAGCGCAACGGGTTTATCCGGCTTACCTTTTGGCGGCGTCAGCAGACAGTGACCGGCGGTCAGCGCCAGATGCGGTGAAATGAGGGTGGCGGTACACAGATTGCCACTGGCCGTTTCTAACTGACCAATGGCATCCCAGGGTTCCTCAGCCGGATTGTTGACCGGTTTGCGATCGTCATGACCGAAAAAAAGCGTCTTGATATCTTTCGCACTCATGCTGTCATCATCAGCGTGAGCAAACGGGGACAACAAACAAGAACACAGCAATAACAGTACGTCTTTACGCATATCACTCTCTGGGGAGAAATTATGTTTCTACATTGCATCCTTTCGCGTGCTTCACGCGGATGAAGCCGCCGGGATGATTTTGTGTATATTGACAGTAGCAGGAGATTTAAGTTTATGAAAGTTAAGAGTAATTTTAATCAAGGCCAACGGCGAACAAAATTAGCTCCAGACGGCTCTTTTTTGCGGAAGAATGAAGATAACTCAACCGGTTAGCGCGTCTCTCTCCGTGGCGTTATTTCCGCAGAAACCGCAGCGGGAAGCAACATAAATCGGGTTACGGAAAGTACCAAACCAGACGAAAATTAAGCAAGCGGGTCGCGCAAAGGGATCGGGAGTTTATTGCGCGGCCCGCGACGAAGGGCAGTAAAAACAGACATTTCTTCAGTTGAACATGCACTTCTTTACAGCATACTCAGTTGCTTTCAATGTGAAACATTTTCTCACCGCAAATATTGTTATTCCTCGCCTCCGTTGAGCAAACAGAGATGTTATCCCGGCGATGATATCAACTAATTCTTATTTCCGGTTTCGGGAGGATGTATGTCTAAAAAAGGTATTCGCGCGTTAGTTTATGTTTCTCTCGCGTCGGTTTTTATCTGGGGCGCAGCGGGATATCTGGTCGTGCAGGCTGTTCATGTCATGTAACCCGTCGGGGCCGACGTCACTCTGGCGCCTGGCCCCGACGGCTTAGTCCGTCCGGGAACGGCGCCGGGATATGCGCAAGTAAAAATTGATACAGCAGATCGACAGGCTGCGGATTGAGCGTGTGCTTTGGCCACACCAGATAATAGCCCTCGCCGGTTGCAACGGCTTGCGCAAACGGCAGCGCCAGCAGGCCGCTGCGAATGGCTTCCAGACTCAAAAAAAGATCGCCCACCGAGACGCCGTGCCCGCTCATGGCCGCCATGGTACCTTGTTCCAGACTATCAAAGACGATTCCCTGATTTATCCCGGTCTGCGCTGGCGTGTCGGCATGCTGTAGCCAGCGTCGCCAGTCGCGGCGATCGGTCGTTGGATGAATCAGCGGGCAGGATGATAAATCCTGGCGAGCGGCCTCGACCATCGCCGGGGCACAGACCGGAACCAGCCATTCGGCAAATAACAGCCCGTGGCAGGTCTCTTCGCCGAAATGACCATCGCCAAGCAAAATCGCGCAATCGTAAGGTTCGCGGGTGAAGTCGACGCTGTCTCTGTCCATCCACACGCTGCTCATCTCGATAACCGGCCGCGGATGCTGCTGGCGAAAGCGCTGCAACACATCCAGCAGCCAGCGCATGGTCAACGTCGACGGCGATTTCAGCCGCAGTTTGCCCGCCTGATGTCGCAAGGTCTGGCAGGCTCTGTCGATGGCGGCGAAGTTTTCCGCCAGCGCGCTGGCGAGCTGCCTTCCTGCGTCGGTGAGCGTCACTTTTGGCCCCTGACGGGTAAACAACTGGCAGTCGAACCAGGCCTCGAGCGTGCTGATATGACGGCTGACCGCCCCGGGAGTCACGTGCAGCGCCGCGGCGGCCGTGCTAAAGGAGCCAAGGCGGGCGGCGGTTTCAAAAGCGCGGAGGGCGTACAGCGGCGGCATCGACATATCGGTTAGTTTTCTATGTTGAGTAAAACTCACATTCAAACTCAGCCTTTGTCGTTTTTCAATCCTGAAATCTAAGTAGAAAATGCGCTGACCTGAAAAAAGAGAGTGAGTCAGTATCATGAACTATGCATTGATGGCGGGATACAGCATGACGGTGCTGGCGCTGATTGCGACACCGGGCCCGGTCGTGCTACTGGTGACCGGTTGCGCCGCCAGAGACGGGACTTCATCGGCACTGCGTACGATGATAGGCAGCAATCTCGCGTCGCTGGTGCTGATGGCCGTTGCGGCGGCTATGTTGACCGGCGCCGTGGCAATCCATCCCGATGTTCTGCTGCTGTTGGCGGCGCTGGGGTCCATCTATATTACGTGGCTTGCCCTGAGTATGTTGCGCGCACCGCACATAACGCCTGGCGCGGCGACCGCGCGAGGCGGTGTGTTGTCGGGGTTTGCCACTGCCCTGAGTAATCCCAAGGACATTCTGTTCTTTGTCGCGTTTTTCCCGCAGTTTATCCAGATAACCAGCGATGTCGGCCTGAGCCTTGGTCTGTTGAGCATTATCTGGGTGGTTATCGATCTTGCCGTTCTGTCGTTCTATATTCTCGCTATTCGTCGCTGGCTGGCCCCGACGTATACCTCTCGCTTAACGACAATTGCCGCCTGGTTTTTGCTGATCCTTGGGCTGTATGGCGTGGGATATCATTTCTGGCTGCGGGCAATCCGTTAGCCTTGCCCGCAGGAGGGGCAGCGGCCTGATTGGGTACCTGGAGCTCAAAACCAGCGCGTTGACGCGGTATTCACCGCGCAATCCAGGCAGTACGACAAGAGAAAACAATGTGGACGGCGGCGGGCGACGGCAACATGGGGAGACGCCGGGCCGGAGAGTCGCTGCGGGGAGTGATAAAGCGCCGCCCTGTTCAGTAGAGGAAAAAACGGGTAGCAATCAGCGCGCAGAGAATTAACAGGATCAGGATGAGCTCAAAACGATAGCGCCGCAGCATAAGTGCCCTCCAGAAAAAAAACGGCGCTGAAACAGCGCCGGTTTATGATTAACCTGATTTACCGGAAGAATTAAGCAGCCGGTTGTGCAGCAGGTTTAGCGGCGTGGTGTTTAGCAGCTTTGTGGTGTTTTTTCGCAGCCTGAGCTTTCTGTGCTACTGGTTTAGTTGCAGCTTTGTGGTGTTTTTTCGCAGCCTGAGCTTTCTGCGCTACTGGTTTGGTTGCAGCTTTGTGATGTTTTTTCGCAGCCTGAGCTTTCTGCGCTACTGGTTTAGCAGCAGCTTTGTGGTGTTTTTTCGCAGCCTGTGCTTTCTGCTCAGCGGCTGGTTTAGCAGCGGCTTTGTGGTGTTTTTTCGCAGCCTGGGCTTTCTGCTCAGCGGCTGGTTTAGCAGCGGCTTTGTGGTGTTTTTTCGCAGCCTGAGCTTTCTGTTCAGCGGCCGGTTTAGCAGCGGTTTTGTGCTCTTTCTTATGATGCACGGTTTTGGCAGTGGTGCTGTGAGTTGCAGCAGCCGGAGCCTGAGTGGTGCTTACTGCGTCAGCAGCGAAAGCAGCAGAAGACAGACCCATAGCAGCGGCAACGACCAGAGCTAATACTTTTTTCATTCTGATATCCTCGAAATTGTTTTTTCAGTGAACCCCACTGCGGGGCCGTTGAAAGAACTATATGCCTGTCTTTGCTGGCTTTCCGTGAGTGTTTGGTATCGGCATGTAACGATATGTACAACCGCTACTGAGACGAGGATAGTGCGCTGAGCGCCGGGAGAACCCCGGCGCGACGGGCGGGCTTACAGGTAGCGGGCGGTGAGATGCTGGCGGAAATAATCGCTGTTCAGATCTTCCCCGGTGGCGTTGATAATCAGCTGTGAGGTGCTGAACCGACTGCCGTGCTGCCAGATGTTCTGCTGTAGCCAGGCAAACAGCGCCGAGAAATCGCCGTTGGCGATGTTGGCCTCCAGCTGCGGCAACGCGCGCTTCGCGGCGGCCATCAGCTGCGCGGCGTACATGGCGCCGAGGGTATAAGAAGGGAAGTAGCCAAATCCGCCATCGGTCCAGTGAATGTCCTGCATACAGCCGTTACGATAATTACCGGTGGTGGAAAGGCCCAGCCAGCTGCGCATTTTCTCATCCCACAGCGCGGGAATATCATCCACCTCAATGTCGCCATCGATCAGCGCCCGTTCAATCTCGTAGCGCAGGATAACATGCGCCGGATAGCTGACCTCGTCAGCATCCACGCGGATATAACCCGGCTTGACGCGCTGGTTCCAGGCAATGAAATTTTCAGTGCTGAAGGCCGGCTGTTCGCCAAAACGCTGACGCACGGCAGGCAGCAGGCGTTTCAGGAAGGCATCGCTGCGCCCGAGCTGCATTTCGAAGAACAGACTTTGCGATTCGTGAATTGCCGTTGAGCGGGCCAGCGCCACCGGCTGATCGAGCCATTTACGCGGAAGGTTCTGCTCATAGCGCGCATGGCCGGTTTCGTGAATCACGCCGAACAGGGCGCTGAGCAGGTCCTCTTCGTTATAGCGGGTGGTGATGCGCACATCCTGCGGCACGCCGCCGCAGAACGGATGGGCGCTGATATCCAGACGTCCGCCATCGAAATCAAAGCCCAAAATGCGCATCGCTTCCAGCCCCAGTTCACGCTGTTCAGCAATCGGGAACGGGCCCTGCGGGGCAACCGGCGGGCGCAGGGACTGTTTTTCGACGACGCTGGCCAGCAGGGTCGGCAGCCAGGATTTGAGATCGGCAAACAAAACGTCAAGCCGCGCGCTGGTCATATCCGGTTCAAAAATATCCAGCAGGGCGTCGTAGCGGGAGCCGCCTTTCGCCCCGGCGCGAATCGCCGCTTCTTCACGACTCAGCTTGACCACCTCACGCAGGTTTTCGGCGAAACCTTCCCAGTCGTTCGCCGGACGCTGGTTGCGCCAGGCATGTTCGCAGCGGCTGCCCGCCAGTGATTTGGCCTCAACCAGACTTTCCGGCAGCAGTGCCGCCTGTTCGTACTGGCGGGTCATTTCGCGCAGATTAGCCTGTTCGACGTCATTCAGGTTTTCCTGACGTGCGTTGCGCAGCGCTTCAGCCACGCTTTTATCCGTCAGGATTTGATGTTGCAGCACGCCCAGTTCCGCCAGCGCCTCTCCTCGCGCGGCGCTGCCGCCTGGCGGCATCATGGCGAACATATCCCAGCCGGCGATAGCGCCGAGATGCGAGAAGCGAGAGATACGCTGGAAAGTGCGGGTAAGT
The DNA here is from genome assembly GCF_009825425.1 of Klebsiella sp. Lac1. NCBI lineage: Bacteria > Pseudomonadati > Pseudomonadota > Gammaproteobacteria > Enterobacterales > Enterobacteriaceae > Klebsiella > Klebsiella sp. Lac1. The sequence goes on along the minus strand of NZ_VJZJ01000001.1, from coordinate 1,804,689 downwards.
TGCTGATAGTTTTTGTTTTCAGTCATATTTAGTTTGGCCTGTTGCGAGTGAACGAAAGGCGTTGCCCGTTGACCTCTACACTATCCTGATCCGCACTAATCTTCCATACGAGACGTAAGGCGCGGCCATGCCGCTGGGCCCGGCGCACGCGGGGGGCGTGACGGACGATTGCGCCCGTTTTTCCATCCGGGCGCAGGCAGGATCGAAATATTGTCATATTGCTGTGGTCAGAATAGCGGATTCTTTTTGAACAGCGGCTAAACTTATGCAAGCGCAGGCCGTAGTCAGGGAGTCATTATGAATCCGTTCACTATGCTGTTTATTGCACTGCTGTCTATCGATGCCGTCAGAGAGCTATTGGGTGCTTCGTCGGTACTGGGCATGTGGTGAAAGACGTGGCCGATGAAGGCCACGTGCAGAGAGATTATTGCAGACGTTTGTGCAGGCAAACGCCAGTCAGCAGTGCTGCCATTAGCATCAGCGCGATAAAGCTGCCCACGCCGTTCCAGCCATAGTTATGCCAGAATACCCCGCCTAATGTCCCCGCAATACTGGAACCGAGATAGTAGCTGAACAGGTACAGCGACGAGGCCTGGCCGCGGGCGCGGCGCGCACGAGGACCAATCCAGCTGCTGGCGACCGAGTGGGCGGCAAAGAAACCGGCGGAGAACAGTAGCATGCCCGCAAATATCAGCCACAGCGATGAGAACAGGGTCAGCATCAGCCCGGCCAGCATCACGGCGATAAAGGCGAGCATCACCGGGCCGCGGCCATAGCGCGCGGTCATCGCTCCGGCCTTTGGTGAACTCCAGGTCCCGGTCAGATAAGCGACGGAGAGCAGGCCAACCACCGCCTGGCTCAGCGACCAGGGCGACATCATCAGACGATAGCCGATGTAGTTGAACAGGGTGACAAACGAGCCCATCAGCAGGAACCCTTCGAGGAACAGCAGCGGCAGCCCGCGATCGCGCCAGTGCAGGCGCAGGTTAATCAGCAGGGTTTTAGGACGCAGTGAACTCGGGCGGAAGTGCCGCGACTCCGGGAGGATTCGCCAGAACATAATCGCCGAGGCCAGCGCAAAGCAGCTGATCACCGCCAGCGCCACGCGCCAGCCGAAAAAGTCGGTGAAAACCCCGGTCAGCAGACGACCGCTCATTCCGCCAATCGAGTTGCCGCTGATATACAGCCCCATGGAAAAGGCGACGACGCTGGGGTGGATCTCCTCACTCAGATAGGTCATACCGACCGCCGCCACGCCGCTTAACGACAGGCCAATCAGCGCCCGCATAATCAAAATGCCGTGCCAGCTCGACATCATCGTAGACAGTAAAGAACAGCATGAGGCCAGCACCAGCGCGGTCACCATCACCTGTTTACGGCCGATAGCGTCCGAAAGCGGGCCGGTAAACAGCAGGCCAACGGCGAGCATCGCGGTGGAAATCGACAGCGAAACGCTACTGCTGGCGGGAGTCACGCCAAATTCGGCCGAGAGTACCGGCAGAATCGGCTGGACGCAGTAGAGCAGGGCGAAGGTGGCCAGACCGGCGGAGAAGAGGGCGAGAGTGACCCGCATAAACTGAGGGGTACCGCGTTTAATAAACTGATTTGGCTGGGATATAACATTGTCGCTGACCTCGCTTGCCGGCACGGTGTCAACGGTAGTTGTACGACTCACGGAACAATCCTTGCTGAGAACACAGAGTTAGGGAACATCACAGATCACATTTTAAGGGTATGAAAATGTAAATATTCTGTCTAATATATTAATAATCTCAAATAAGACGTTTTAAATATGAATATCGAGCTGCGTCATCTGCGCTACTTTATTGCCGTCGCCGAAGAGCTCCATTTTGGCCGCGCGGCGGCACGGCTGAACATCTCACAGCCGCCGTTAAGCCAGCAGATCCAGATACTTGAACAACAGATTGCCGCGCGCCTCTTCGCCCGAACCAACCGCAGCGTGAGCCTGACGGCGGCGGGGCGACAGTTTCTTGCCGACAGCCGGCACATCCTCAGCCTGGTCGACGATGCGGCGGCGCGCGCCAGCCGTCTGCACCACGGTGAAACCGGGGAACTGCACATCGGCTTTACCTCCTCCGCGCCGTTTATCAAGGCGGTGTCCGATACGCTCTCCACCTTTCGTCGGCGCTATCCCGATGTGCATATTCAGACCCGGGAAACCAATACCCGCGAGCAGATTGTGCCGCTGAATGAAGGCGCCCTCGATCTGGGGCTGATGCGCAATACGCAGCTGCCGGAGACGCTGGTCTGGGAGCGGGTGCTGCGTGAACCGCTGCTGGCGATGGTGCCGAGCGACCATCCCCTGGCGCGTCAGCAGGCGGTAAGCCTGGTGGAACTGGCCCGCGAACCGTTTGTCTTTTTTGATCCGCACGTCGGAACCGGGCTGTATGACGACATTCTGGGGCTGATGCGGCGCTATGGTCAGACGCCGACGATCGCCCAGGAGGTCGGCGAGGCGATGACGATTATTGGTCTGGTGGCTTCCGGACTGGGGGTATCGATATTACCGGCGTCGTTTAAGCGGGTGCAGCTCAACGAAATGCGCTGGCTGCCGATCAAAGAACAGGATGCCGTTTCGGAAATGTGGCTGGTATGGTCGAAGCATCATGAACAGAGCCAGGCGGCGCAGCGCTTTCGGCAATACCTGCTTGCTGCCGCTGCGCTGAATAATTAAGACTAAAAACAGTCAAAAATGTGCGGTAAATCACAAGGCTAAGTAAAAATTTGACGAGTGCTACCCAAGTGCTTCACCATAGCTAAAAGTTTATTTCGAAGCGCGAAAATAAAGGGAGTCAATGGTGGTAGCGGACAGTCAGCCAGGCCATATCGATCAAATAAAGCAGACCAACGCAGGAGCGGTATATCGCCTGATTGATCAGCTTGGCCCGGTGTCGCGCATCGACCTCTCCCGTTTTGCGCAACTGGCGCCGGCCAGCATTACTAAAATCGTGCGTGAAATGCTTGAAGCGCATCTGGTTCAGGAGACGGAAATTCAGGAGCCGGGGAGCCGCGGGCGTCCCGCCGTGGGTCTGATGGTCGAGACCGAGGCCTGGCACTATCTCTCCGTGCGAATCAGCCGCGGTGAAATTCACCTTGCGCTGCGCGATCTCAGCAGCAAGCTGGTGGTCGAGGAGCAGCTCGGGCTGGCGCTTGAGCACCCGCAGCCGTTCCTGACGCGCGTGGTTGCGCATATCGATCAATTCTTTATCCGCCATCAAAAGAAACTGGAGCGTCTGACCGCCATCGCCGTCACTTTGCCGGGCATCATTGATACCGAAAACGGCGTGATTCACCGGATGCCATTTTATGACGAGGTCAAAGATCTGCCGCTTGGCGAGGTTCTGGCGAACCACACCGGCGTCTCGGTCTATATTCAGCACGATATCAGCGCCTGGACGATGGCGGAGTCGCTGTTTGGCGCATCCCGCGGGGCGCGCGATGTTATTCAGGTGGTGATTGATCATAACGTCGGCGCCGGGGTGATCACCGATGGTCGCTTGCTGCATGCGGGCAGCAGCAGCCTGGTTGAGATCGGCCACACCCAGGTCGATCCCTACGGCAAGCGATGCTACTGCGGCAACCACGGTTGTCTGGAAACTATCGCCAGCGTCGAAAGCGTGCTGGAGCTGGCCCAGGTGCGAATGGCGAAATCAATGAGTTCGATGCTGCATCAGCAGCCGTTGAGCGTGGAGTGGCTGTGTCAGGCGGCGCTGCAGGGCGATCTGCTGGCGCGGGATATTATTAGCGGCGTCGGCCAGCACGTCGGGCGGATTCTGGCAATCATGGTGAATCTGTTCAACCCGCAAAAAATCCTTATCGGCTCGCCGTTTAGTCTGGCGGCCGATATTTTATTCCCTGCCATTTCAGATTGTATTCGCCAACAATCCCTGCCTGCCTACAGTCGGCATATTAGCGTTGAAAGCACGCAGTTCTCTAACCGTGGAACGATGGCCGGCGCCGCGCTGGTGAAGGACGCCCTCTATAACGGATCTCTGCTTATTCGACTGTTACAGGGTTAACATTTTTTCATAGTCACACCAAAAATTGCGCTATCTCAAGCCGGTATCCGGCGGCCTGGCGTAGACTTTTCCCACAGTTTATTCCTTCTCTTCTGTATAACTCGTCAACATAACTGTGGGGTTAATGATGTTTAAGCGTTTCTTTATAACAGGTACTGACACCTCTGTCGGGAAGACAGTGGTTTCTCGTGCGCTGTTGCAGGCACTTGCTGCCAGCGGCAAAAGCGTCGCGGGATACAAGCCTGTGGCGAAGGGTAGCAAAGAGACGCCGGACGGATTGCGTAACAAAGATGCGCTGATTTTACAAAGCGTGTCGTCGCTGGCGTTACCGTATGATGCTGTCAATCCCATAGCATTAAGCGAAGATGAAAGCAGCGTGGCACACAGCTGTCCGATCAACTACGGGCTGCTGTCGGATGGTCTCCAGCGTCTGGGCGGGCAGGTCGATCATGTGGTGGTTGAGGGGACCGGCGGCTGGCGAAGCCTGATGAACGATCTGCGTCCTCTTTCAGAGTGGGTGGTGCAGGAGCAGCTTCCGGTGGTGATGGTCGTCGGCATTCAGGAGGGCTGTATCAACCATGCTCTGCTGACCGCGCAGGCCATTGCCAACGACGGTCTGCCGATGATTGGCTGGGTGGCAAACCGGATTAATCCGGGTTTAGCGCATTACGCGGAAATCATCGAGGTGCTGAGCAAAAAGCTGCCCGGGCCGCTGATTGGCGAGCTTCCTTACCTGCCGCGCGCTGAACAGCGGGAGCTGAGCCAGTATATTGACCTAACCATGCTCGGCGACGTGATGGCGGTAGATAGAGTCCTGGCGTAACGTCCGGGAGAGCACCGATGCCAGCACGCTGGCAATCAATAAGCCGGGCAGTAATACGTACTGCCCGGTCATTTCACAAATCATCAGGGTCGACATAATCGGCGCATGCGTCGTGGCCGCCAGAAAGGCCGCCATTCCGGTCAGACCAATCATAATCGCCAGCCCTTGATCGTGGTGCAGCCACAGTCCGCTGAAGCTGGCAAACAGCATGCCCATCGCCAGACCGACGAACAGCGTCGGGGTAAACACGCCGCCCGGTGCGCCGGATCCGCTGCTGGCCAAAACTGCGAGCAGTTTGCACACAAAGACCACTGCGATGGCGCTAAACAGCGGCGGTGACTGCAGATAATGCTGTACCGTGCTGTAACCGTTGCCCCATACCGCAGGCGTGATCAGCGACAGCAGGCCGACAATGATCCCGCCGAGCGCCAGTTGCCACGGCGGCGAGAGATGCAGGCGCAAAAAGCAGCGGTGGCTGTAGCTCATCATCGCGATAAACAGCGGCCCGCATAGCCCGGCCAGCAGCCCGGTAGCCAGCATCAGCGCGTAGTGGAGAGCGGTCAGCGTCTCGTGAAACGCCACCTGATACAGCGGCGACGCGCCGCCGTTGATCAACTGCGTGAGCAGCAGGGCGATAACCGCGGAGATGACCACCGGGCCCAGTGACGCAAGCATCAGCGTGCCAAATAAAATTTCGGCAATAAACAAACTGCCGGCCAGCGGCGCATGATAGGCGCTGGCCATCCCGGCGGCGGCCCCGCAGGCGACCCACAGTTTCCATTCCGCTTTTGGCGTGAAGCGGCGGGCGAACAGCGACGCGGCCAGCGCGGCCAGCAGAATCATCGCGCCTTCGCGACCAATCGCGCTGCCGGTGGTCACCACCAATAACGAGGCCAGAGATTTGATCAGGCTGGCCGGGGTATCAAACTGACCGTCTCCGCTATCCAGCGCTTCCATATAGTCGGTGGGCGCATGCGGGCGCTGGCGGGTTCGGTATTGCCAGAGCCACAGCAGCGCGCCGGCTGCCAGCCCGCCAGCGGCCGGCGTGAGCAGACGTCGCCAGCCGGGTAGCCCCTCGGCGGCATTGACCAGACTGCCACTATGATCGTGCAGAAACAGTCCTTCCAGTATCCCCATCGCCCAATGAAACAGCGCAACGGCCAGCGCCGCCAGCATACCGACCAGGGTTGCAATCAGCAGGCGACGAAACATGACCTGAACATCAGGATAATTATGCAGACGATGCATCATTGGTTACGGTCATTAGCAGGAAACATAGACTTATTGTGATGGGAAATAAGCTTAGACGCAAAAGATATAAATGCCTGAGCAGCGAAACTGCGAGGAGATAAGAACGCTGAAATGAATACCGGCTGCGTGACGTTGTCACTAAGAATGCCATGCCCGTTTCCCGGCATGGCGATGCGTTTAGCGATACAGCGGCTTGTCGGCGACGGCAATCGGAAGCTGGCGCTGCCACTCGGCGAGCGTCGCCTGCGTCAGCTCTGCGAGGGATTGATAAAAGGGGTGTCCGGCCCCGGCGATAAACACCGCAAGGAACCGGCCGGACCAGGGGAGCAGGTGCCAGGCGAGCAGCTGCGAAAACGCCTCCTCCTGCCCGGACTCGCACAGCCAGGCGGCGAGCAGCAGGAGCGTGCCAAAATGGTCTTCCGGCTCCTGGCTTTGCGCCGCGTGAGCAATCCCGTTCGCTCGCATCCACTCCCGCAATGCCAGAGTGGAGTCGCCGAACAGCACATTCTCTTTATCCAGCCACACCGAACCCCACGGCGGGGCGGGCAGCGCCCAGGGACCGATAAACAGGCGTTGCCAGGCCTGAGGGAGCGCTTCATCGCTGGCGGCGGCGAACCCGGCCACCAGCGATTCGGCCAGCGGAAAAGGCCATTGCGCCTGCCAGCTGCCGTCTCGCAGAGCCGCTACCAGCGGCGCGGCCTGCGCGCTGTCCGGGGAAAATGAAAACAGGGCGCCCAGCGTGCGGGCGCTCAACGCGACGGCGTCGCGGTAGTGAACTTGCATCATGTACTCTTCCTTACGGCGGCGGGACGGTGCCACGCCTGAATATTAACCAGCCATCGGGCGCCGCTGGCGATTATTGCATTGCCCGAGCACTGTGAACAGCGCCAGCGGCCATTCATGCCATCCATTACCCATGGGCTCCTTCCTTGCCTGTGGTCAGACATTGAACCTGGAAGATCATGACGCCGCGTCCTGCACCCTGGCGATGTCAACGAGGTTGGTATGCTGTGGATTGCCTTTTGCCAGCGGTGAAGGCCGCTGGGTGGTCAGGGTATTAATGCAGGCGCCACGATCGATGCGGTCGCCGTCCATACTGGCGTCATGCCATGCTCCCTGACCCATGGCCGCGACGCCGGGCATGATGCGCGGCGTGACTTTCGCCGCAATCCGCAGTTCGCCGCGCGAGTTGAAGACGCGCACCAGATCGCCGTTTTTAATGCCGCGCGGCCTGGCATCAAGCGGATTGATCCACACCTCCTGGCGACAGGCGGCCTGTAGCACATCGATGTTGCCGTAGCTGGAGTGGGTTCGGGCCTTGTAGTGAAAACCGAAAAGCTGCAGCGGGAACTGGTCGCGCAGCGGGTCATCCCAGCCTTCGAAAGTGGAGGCGTAAATGGGTAACGGGCTGATGGTTTCATCTTTTTGCAACTGCCAACGGGCGGCAATATCCGCCAGCTGGCTGGAGTAAATCTCAATTTTGCCGGAAGGGGTTTTTAACGGGTGCGCGAGCGGGTCTTCACGAAAATTGCGATAGGCGACAAAATGGCCGTCCGGATCTTTCCGCTTGTAAATGCCCATTTCTTTCAGCGCTTCGTAGCCGGGCAGCGCGGGATCGCGGGCCAACATTTTGGCGTACAGATACTGCAGCCACTGCTCCTGAGTGCGACCTTCGGTAAAACGTTGATAAATATCGTCGCCGAGGCGTTTGGCCACTTCGCTGAGGATCCAGTAGATCGGTTTGCGCTCGAATTTCGCCGTGGTCGCGGGCTGAATAAAAATCAGGTAGCCCATGTTCCCGGCATAGTCGTTAGGGATAATGTCTTCCTGTTCGACGGTCATCAGGTCCGGCAGCAGAATGTCGGCATACTTCGCCGAAGAGGTCATAAAGTTTTCAATCACCACGATCATCTCGCATTTTTTCTCGTCCTCGAGAATTTCGTGGGTTTTGTTGATATCGGAATGCTGGTTGACGAGAGTATTGCCGGCATAGTTCCAGATAAACTTAATCGGCACATCCAGCTTCTCCTTGCCTCTGACGCCGTCACGCAGCGCGGTCATCTCCGGGCCGCGCGCGATGGCGTCGGTCCAGCTAAAGCAGGAGATGGCGGTTTTGACCGGATTGACCAGTACCGGCAGGCGCTCAATGGTCAGGGTATAGGTCGATTCGCGCGCGCCGCTGTTGCCGCCGTTAATGCCGACGTTTCCGGTCAGAATCGGCAGCATGGCAATCGCCCGCGAAGCCAGTTCCCCGTTAGCCTGACGCTGCGGTCCCCATCCCTGGCAAATACAGGCGGGTCGGGTGGTGCCAATTTCCCGGGCCAGTTTAATGATTCGGTCGACGGGAATCCCGGTGATACGCGATGCCCACTGCGGCGTTTTGGCGGTGCCGTCCTCGCCGTGGCCGAGAATGTAGGCTTTGTAGTGACTATTGGGCGGGGCGCCGGCGGGAAGGGTTTTTTCGTCGTAGCCGACGCAGTAGTTATCGAGGAACGGCAGATCGACCAGATTCTCGTTAATCAGTACCCAGGCGATACCGGCCACCAGCGCGGCATCGGTGCCCGGACGAATAGGGATCCATTCATCTTCCCGCCCGGCGGCGGTATCGGTGTAGCGCGGATCAATGACAATCATCCGCGCGTTGGAGCGTTCGCGGGCCTGCTCCAGATACCAGGTGATGCCGCCGCCGCTCATGCGGGTTTCCGCCGGATTATTGCCGAACATCACCACCAGTTTGCTGTTTTCGATATCCGAGGTGCTGTTGCCCTCGTTGCTGCCGTAGGTGTAGGGCATGGCGCAGGCAATCTGGGCGGTACTGTAGGTGCCGTACTGATTCAGCGACCCGCCGTAGCAGTTCATCAGGCGCGGGACCGGCGAGGCCGATGGCGAGGAACGGGTGATATTACCGCCGACGATCCCCGATGAGTAGTTAATGTAAACCGCCTCGTTGCCGTAGTCTTTCACCACTCTTTGCAGATTGCTGGCGATGGTATCCAGCGCTTCTTCCCAGCTGATGCGCTCAAACTTGCCTTCGCCGCGTTTGCCGACGCGTTTCATCGGGTAATTCAGGCGATCCGGGTGATTGATCCGTCGGCGAATGGAACGGCCGCGCAGGCAGGCGCGTACCTGATGGTCGCCATAATTATCCATCCCGGTGTTATCCGTCTCTACCCAGGTGACTTCATTATCGCGCACGTGCAGACGCAGCGCGCAGCGACTGCCGCAGTTTACCGAACAGGCGCCCCAGACGATGCGTTCTTCGCTCTGCGTCGCCTGCTGAACGTCCGCCGCAGCGGAACGCAGACTGAAAGGAAGCGAGAGTCCACCGGCGGCAAGCGCCAGTGAGCCTATCGCAGACGATTTAATTAACGTGCGTCGGCTGACGCCGCCAGAATGTTCCTGACTGGACATGGCTCACCCCATCGTTGTCGTGCTGCTGAAAGATTGCCGGTAGCATTTTCCGGTGTATGGGTGAGCAATCATACCCAGAGTGGGGTAGAAGGATATTATCCCTGGTCAACTCAGGGATAATATCCTTCGAATGAAAATAACAGGTTAACGGGCGTCGCTGTCTGAGTCGGCGGTGCGGGTATAGGTAATCTTAAAGGTATCGTTAGCACAGTGGCCGACCACCTGGGCGCCTGGCTGATCGGGTTGATCGTTGGGTACAATCGCTAACGTAAAGCCTGCGGCCGGCACGCCGTTGTTGACGATCTTTTGCTGAATATCGTTCTTCACGCGTTCGCAGGAATCGGGAGCGGCCAGCGCCGGGGCGGAACCTAGCAGCAGGGCGACGCATAGCCAGAGAGAGCGTTTCATCATAGACTCCTTAATAACGTTATCCAGATCTAAGCATAGCAGAACTGGTGTAAACAATTGTATTTGCTAATATGATTGCAATATGCACAAAAGGGATCCGGCGTGAAAAAACGGTTATTGCTGATATCGGCGGTGATGGTGCTCGGCGCCTGCGATGCGCAGAAGTCGCCTGAAGCGTTTACGCCGGAAATGGCGAGTTTTTCCAATGAGTTCGAGTTCGATCCGCTGCGCGGTCCGGTGAAAGATTTTAGCCAGACCCTGTTTGACGAACACGACGAGGTGGTAAAACGGGTGAGTGCCAGCCTGTCCAGGGAGGGCTGTTTCGATCTGCTGGCGCTGGAAGACCGGGAAAATAATACCGGCGCGACGCTGATGCTGGATGCCAACTTCTATCTTGACGCCCACACCCGCGAGAAACGCCTGCGCCTGCAGGGAAAATGTCAGCTCGCGGAGCTGCCGTCGGCAGGCATCACCTGGGAAACGGACGATAACGGTTTTGTGGTGGCCGCGCGTGGCAAAGAGACGACCGCCACCTACCAGTATGACCGCGAGGGCTATCCGACCGGTAAAACCACCGTGGCGAAAAACGAGCGTTTTACGGTGGTCTCCACGCCGGCGAGGGATCCGCGTAAAAAGCTGGATTACACGGCGACCAGCACCTTCAACGATCGTCAGCTGGGAAATGTGCGTCAAACCTGCGATTACGATAGCCACGATAACCCGGTTGATTGCCAGCTGCAGGTTATCGATGAAAGCGTTCAGCCGCCGTTAACCCGTCTTTATACCATCAAAAACAGTATCGAATACTACTGAGCCGTGGGCTTCAGCAGCGACTGTCCCTGGGTGCGGTGTTCGGTAATATACTGGTGCTGGAACAGGCACATACGAATGGTATTGCGATATTCGCCGTTGATAAAAAATTCATGAATCAGCTCCCCCTCGACCATAAAACCAAGTTTGCGGTAGATGTGAATGGCTTTTTCATTTTCGCTGTCGACGATGAGATACAGTTTATACAGATTGAGAACGGTAAAACCGTAGTCCATCGCCAGCTTCGCCGCGCGTGTCGCCAGACCTTTGCCCTGATAATCCGGTGAAATGATGATTTGAAATTCGGCCCGACGATGGACATGGTTGATCTCGACCAGTTCCACCAGCCCGGCTTTTTCACCATTACATTCGATAACAAACCGGCGTTCGCTCTGATCGTGAATGTGTTTATCATACAGGTCGGAGAGCTCGACAAAAGCCTCGTAGGGCTCTTCAAACCAGTAGCGCATTACGCTGGCATTATTATCGAGCTGGTGGACAAAACGTAAGTCTTCACGCTCGAGCGGACGAAGTTTGATGGAATAAGCGTCAGTCATGGCTGTTCCTGTCGATAAAAGCTAACTATCGCGCCGACGAATTAAGGCGTAATGGCGCGGCCGGTTCGGCGGTCGAGGCAGCGCAGGGTGTTCGGTTCCCAGTACGCGTTGACGTTCGCACTTTTCTGGCAGTTATCCTGCGCATCAAAAGCGACGTCAGCCTTGTCCCACTCTTTTTCGACGCGGGTGTTGACCTTATGACGCAAAGAGCGGGTGTCGTTCCACTGCTCTTTTTCCATGGCGGCCTGCTGGCGGCTTTGCGCGCTATCGCCGGATTCAATCACCAGCTTGCTGGTTTGCGCGAACGACGATGCGCTAAAGAGTACGGCGCTCAGCGCCAGCATTGCTGTCAGGCACCAGCGTGTGTTCTGTGTCGTTTTCATCACGATTTCCTTTGAGTGATAAGGGGGAAACCCCTGGAATCTACAGACAGTTTACTACATCTCTTTTCGTCGGCATACCCGACAAAAGAGTACGGGAGAGCAGGATTATTGCCTGAAATGGGCCGACAACCCGCTCTCTTTACATGTCTTTAATGTTTAAAACAACGCGACTTTTCTTCGCCACCGCGCTCGGTGAAATGCCCGGATGCTATTTATCCTGGCTCTGGTTAAAACGCGGCGGGAAGACGGTTGGCGACGATGCGTCGGCGTCCTGTTAATCCCGCCGGGTTATTGCGGGCTGCGTTCCTTTCACCGTCTACGCTTTATGCCGCCTCCCAGCGTTCGGTGCCTCTTACTCATGTCGACGTAAGAGTGTGACAGAACTCGTCTTTTTTTAATTTCATACTTGTATGGTAGTAGGTCTGATGCTTTAATTTTGATCGGTTGTTGGCGGTTTGCTGCACAGTGAGACCTGTGGACAACGGCTATACGCCTCCGGGAGAAAACCGGGGCTTTGATGACAAGCGGGTCGCGAAATCCCGTATGAACCAGTCTGTTTGCCTGTGGCCAGACTGGACGTGAGGACTTGTGGAACGGGTAAGGAGAGAAATGTGAAAAGTATTGTGATTCGTCAGCCTGATGACCTGGTAGTCGAAGAACGCGCGCGGCCGGAACCTGCGGCAGGAGAAGTGCGGGTAAAAGTTCAGCTGGCGGGGATTTGCGGTTCGGACAGCCATATCTACCGCGGGCATAATCCTTTTGCTAAATACCCGCGCGTTATAGGCCATGAATTCTACGGCATCATTGACGCCGTTGGCGAGGGGGTGACGGACAGGAAGGTCGGCCAGCGGGTGAGCGTTGATCCGGTGATTAGCTGTGGTCATTGCTACCCTTGCTCAGTGGGCAAACCCAATGTATGTACTTCTCTGGTGGTGCTTGGTGTCCACCGGGATGGCGGTTTTAGCGAGTATGCGGTTGTGCCCGCTCAAAATTGCTGGATAGTGCCGGACGCGGTACCTGACCGGCACGCGGTCATGGTTGAGCCTTTCACCATCGCCGCCAACGTGACCGGGCAGGTTAAACCGACGACTCAGGACATCGCGCTGGTATTTGGTGCCGGGCCGATGGGCTTAACTACGATTCAGGTGTTGAAGCGGGTCTATCGGGTTAAGCAAGTGATTGTGGCTGACCAGATCGAGGAACGCCTGCAAATGGCGAAACGAAATGGTGCCGACTGGACTATCAACAACGCTGAAGTGTCATTGGCTGACAGCCTGCAGGATAAAGGCATCAAACCGACGTTGATTATTGATGCGGCGTGCCACCCCTCAATTTTTCAACAAGCCGTCACGCTGGCTTCTCCGGCGGCCAGAATTGTCCTGATGGGATTCTCAACCGAACCTTCTCAGGTTGCCCAACAGGGGATTACCGGTAAAGAGCTGTCTATATTCTCATCGCGGCTGAATGCGCATAAATTCCCCGTTGTCCTGGCGTGGTTAGAGCAAGGATTAATTGATCCGGAAGCGCTCATTACTCATGTTTTTGAATATCAAAATATTATTGATGCTATCGACATTTTTGAAAAAGACAGAAAGAGCTGTTGTAAGGTTTTATTGACCTTTTGACTCTAATAATAAATGCAGTCTCGATTTCTAACAATTAGAGAAAATAATGATGACTACAGTAAATAATGAGAGAACAACGACCGATCTCATCCGTGCGGCTGTGTCTGGGTGGTTAGGGACCGCACTGGAATTCATGGATTTTCAACTTTATTCTTTAGGGGCCGCGCTGGTTTTTCATGAAATATTTTTTCCTGAGCAATCAGCCGCCATGGCGCTCATTCTGGCGATGGGGACATATGGCGCGGGATATATCGCGCGAATAGTCGGTGCCTTTATTTTTGGCCGGATGGGGGACAAGATCGGACGGAAAAAAGTTCTCTTTATCACGATTACTATGATGGGCATTTGTACCACCCTGATTGGGGTGCTACCTACCTATGCGCAGGTTGGCATTTTTGCGCCAGTGTTGCTGGTGACGTTACGTATTATCCAGGGGCTGGGCGCCGGGGCTGAAATCTCCGGAGCAGGTACCATGCTGGCTGAGTATGCGCCAAAGGGGAAACGCGGCATCATTTCGTCGCTGGTGGCCATGGGCACCAACTGCGGTACCCTGAGCGCAACGGCTATCTGGGCGGTCATGTTTTTCCTTCTTGATCGTCAAGAGCTGGTGGCATGGGGATGGCGAATCCCGTTCCTTGCCAGCGCAGTAGTGATGGTATTCGCTATCTGGCTGCGTCTGAATCTTAAAGAAAGCCCGGTATTTGAACAGGTCAACGAGGGGAGTACCCAGCAAAATAGCGCTGTGGAGCAGGATAATACCTTTGGTGCGATGCTGAAAAGTAAATCCTTCTGGCTGGCAACCGGGTTACGCTTCGGTCAGGCGGGTAATTCAGGCTTATTGCAAACGTTCCTGGCCGGTTATCTGGTACAGACCTTATTATTTGATAAAGCTATTCCAACCGATGCTTTAATGATTAGTTCCGGGATCGGATTTATCACCATCCCTTTCCTCGGGTGGTTGTCGGATAAAATGGGTCGCCGGGTACCTTATATTATCGTGAATATCACGGCTATTTTACTGGCCTATCCGATGATCTCGATTATTGTTGATAAGAGCTACAGCGCTGGCGCCATTATGGCATCGTTAATTGTCATCCATAATATTGCCGTGCTGGGCCTGTTCGCGCTTGAAAATATCACCATGGCGGAAATTTTCGGCTCGCGTAACCGTTTTACGCGAATGGCGATTTCAAAAGAAACCGGTGGATTAGTCGCCGTCGGTTTTGGTCCGCTGCTGGCCGGTATTTTCTGTAACATGACGGACTCATGGTGGCCGATTGTGGCGATGCTGATTTGTTACTCGGTCATTGGTTTGCTCTCCGCTCTGCTCATGCCCGAAGTGCGGGACCGCGATCTGAGCTTGCTGGACGATGCGGCGGACGCCACTCCTCAGCATCGCGCGGTGAGAAGCGGTCAGTTAACCTGAGCCGTTGACAGATCGAGGTATGCTGGCCGGGTGCGGAACCCGGCTTTTTATTTCCTTTACTCACGCGTCATGAAACAGACGGTGAATGACGCGCTCTTCTTGTATGGTAGTTGACAGAAATCAAGGATGTTATACCAATTGCATGAGATGGTTTATCTCACAGAGGCATTCTCCTCGAGAATGGTTGATCGGTAATCATAAAATGAGAGTCACCATGGAAAACACGCTTTTAACAGCCAAGGCAACGCTTCCTTCCTACAATCGCGGCAAACTGGTTTCGCGGATTGTCCATCTGGGGTTTGGCGCATTCCATCGCGCGCATCAGGCGGTCTATGCCGATATTCTGGCGGCAGAACAGGGCAGCGATTGGGGCTACACCGAAGTTAACCTGATTGGCGGCGAGCAGCAGATTGCCGATCTGCAGCAACAGGATCTGCTGTATACCGTTGCCGAAATGTCGGCGGACGCCTGGACTGCCCGCGTGGTCGGCGTGGTGAAACAAGCGATGCATGCTGAGGTCGACGGCCTGGAAAGCGTGCTGGCGAAGATGTGTGAGCCTCAGGTGGCGATTGTATCGCTGACGATTACCGAAAAAGGCTATTGCCACTCGCCATCCACCGGTGAAATACAGCTCGATCACCCGTTGATTGCTGCGGATATCGTCAATCCGCACCAGCCGAAATCTGCGCCGGGGGTGATTGTTGAAGCCCTTGCGCGGCGCAAAGCCGCAGGCTTACCGGCATTCAGCGTGATGTCCTGCGATAATATGCCGGAGAACGGCCACGTAACGCGTAATGTTGTTTGCGCCCTCGCGCGGGCAATTGACCGCGATCTCGCCGACTGGATTGCGCAACAGGTGACTTTCCCGTCGACGATGGTTGACCGCATTGTACCGGCGGTGACGGCCGACACGCTGGATAAAATTGAGCAGTTGACCGGCGTGCGCGATCCGGCGGGCGTCGCCTGCGAGCCGTTCCGTCAGTGGGTTATTGAGGACAACTTTGTGGCGGGTCGCCCGGCGTGGGAACAAGCGGGGGCTGAACTGGTCGCGGATGTGGTGCCGTTTGAAGAGATGAAGCTGCGTATGCTCAACGGCAGCCACTCCTTCCTTGCCTATCTGGGATATCTCGCCGGTTATCAGCATATCAATGACTGTATGCAGGACCCGAATTACCGTCGCGCGGCGCGCACCTTAATGCTGAGCGAACAGGCGCCGACGCTGAAGGTCCAGGGCGTTAATCTGGAACATTACGCCGGGCTTCTTATCGACCGCTACAGCAACCCGGCGCTGAAGCACCGCACCTGGCAGATTGCGATGGACGGCAGCCAGAAACTGCCGCAACGGATGCTGGATTCCGTGCGCTGGCATCTCGCGCAGCACACCGACTTCAGCCTGCTGGCGATGGGGATTGCGGGCTGGATGTGCTATGTCGGCGGCGTGGATGAGCAGGGGCAGGCGATTGAGATCTGCGATCCGCTGCTGCCGGTCATTCAGCAGGCAGTCCAGAGCAGCGTTGAGGGGCCGGAACGAGTAAAAGCGTTGCTGGGCATCGAAGCTATCTTTGGTCGCGATTTGCCGCAGAACGGTCGTTTTGTCGATGCTATCACTAATGCCTGGCTGTCGTTGAAAGAGCGGGGCGCGAAAGCGACCGTCGCCGCCTGGGCTCAGACGCACTAACGTCAGCGGGCCCAATCGACCTGGCGGGCGCCAGGGCGGTTTGTTAAAAATTAAGACACCTATCCGGGTGTCTTAATTTTTTGTGCAATCAGCGAACGTTAACCTTGAGGTTGAACGTTTTCTCAGGCGCTAAAAATAGTCATTCAGGATATTTATATAAATATTGATCGAGGACATTGAATATACATATCTTTAGCTATCCAGAGTTAACTATATATAATTGATATTTATTTTAACGAATATGCCGGTTCTCAGGCTTATTATCAGTGTGGGACTGAAAATAAATATGTCATGATGTGCGCAGTGAAATTAAGTGCCTCGGAAAAAGGAGCCGAATATGTACAAGAAAATTCTCTTGCCTGTCGATGTCTTTGAAATGGATTTGAGTGATAAAGCGATACGTCATGCTGAGTTCCTGGCCGCGGCTGAAGAGGGCGAAATTACGTTATTAAACGTATTGCCGAACAGCAGTCGTTCGATTTTACGCGGGTTCGCTGCGGATATTCGGAAATTCGAAACCTTTATGCAAGCGGAATCAGAAAAGAAAATGCAGACGCTGTCCCGTCTGTTCTCGATTCCCGCGGCGCGCATTCATACCCGGGTCGTATTTGGCAACGTGCGCGATGAAATACTGGCCATCGGGACAGCCGACGAGTTCGACGTGATTGTTGTCGGCTCACGCACGCCGGGCCTTTCCACCCATCTTCTTGGTTCGAACGCCGAGTCTATCCTGCGCTACGCAAAAATACCGGTGCTGGTTGTCCGCTAGCGTATTGATCTATCAGGGCGGCAGGATTGCTGATGATTTGACTGCCGCCAGAATCATTTACTCTTCGCTAAACCAGTCGCGATTTTCCTGACGAATTAATAATACCGATTCACTGATTTCATGCAGGTGAATATTCATCGCGGTGCCTACCGCATCCGCATCGCGATTCTCCAGGGCCTGGAAAATTTGATGGTGCTGGCGCAACAGCATTTCCGGTGGCGTAATATGATCGAGGCTCATGTAGCGGACCCGGTCAATGGTCGCTTTAATATTCTCGACGGTATCCCACGCCAGTTGACAGTCGGCAATCAGCGACAGTTTTTGGTGAAATTCATCATCCAGCTGGAAAAAATCATTTAATTGCTGACGCTCAACGGCAATACGCTGCTGGTTAAGGTTTTGCTCAAGCTGATAGATTTGTTCGGCGGTGATCATCCCGGCGGCGCGGCGCACCACGGCGCATTCGATAGCCTGGCGAACGAAACATCCGTTGCGTACCTGGGAAAGTGAGATCTTATTAACGTAGCTGCCGCGCTGCGGGCGAATTTGAATAAGGCCATTCTCCGCCAGTTTGATAAAGGCCTCTCGCACCGGTTGGCGGGAAACGCTAAAGCGCACAGACACTTCTTTCTCAGACAGCGGGGTACCCGGCGGAATCAAACAATGAACGATGTCATGACGAAGGATACGATAAATTTGCTGGTTTACAGGCTGTGTCGGATTAAGTTGCAATTCTGCGGCCATTGATGGTTACTTTTATTGGGGGATATGCGCTATTTTACGCGTTATTTGTCCGTTCGCCCATACCCGACCGCAAAGCGGCCGGGTTGCGAGGATTAGCCTGCGCGATGGACGTTCAGACCGGCAAAGCTTTGGCTGACCGGCATCATTTCCAGCGTGTTGATATTGACGTGCGCAGGCAGGTTGGCGACCCACCATACCGCTTCGGTCACATCTTCCGCGGTTAACGCCTGGGTATTCTCGTAGGCTTTGCCCGCTTTGGCATCATCACCTTTAAAGCGCACGTTCGAGAACTCAGTACCGCCGACCAGGCCGGGTTCCACATCGGTGACACGAATGGCGGTGCCGTGTAGATCGGTACGCAGGTTCAGACTGAACTGGCGGACAAATGCTTTGGTCGCGCCATAGACATTGCCGCCGGAATAGGGCCAGCTGCCGGCGGTGGATCCGATATTAATAATATGTCCGCGGTTACGCTCAACCATACCCGGCAGTACGGCACGGGTCATATAGACCAGCCCTTTGTTATTGGTGTCGATCATATCTTCCCAGTCTTCGACGCTGGCTTTATGCGCCGGCTCGAGGCCCAGCGCCAGACCGGCGTTATTGACCAGCACATCGATGGCCTGCCATTCGGCCGGCAGCCCGGCCATCATCTCTTCAATCGCGGCACGATTACGTACGTCCAGCTGCGCCGTGTAGAGATTGTCGCCCAGCTCATCCTGCAATGTTTTCAGGCGTTCTTCACGACGCCCGGTGGCGATCACCTTGTGACCATTCGCGATAAAACGGCGAGTCATGCTTTCGCCAAAACCTGCTGTTGCCCCGGTAATCAGAATAATCATCATCGCTCCTGTCAATGTTCTCATCATGCCCCAGGCGTTTCATGTCGGGGCTTTCCATACCGTCTTGCTTCATATTTTTCGCTGAAATTGTTCTTCGACGTGTCGCAGCGCCCCAAAGGGCACCAGGCCGGAGAAAAAAATTACGCAATGACGATAAGCGCGTGACAAGCACTGTAGCGACAAAAGAAAAGAGAGTCTACATCCGTGGAGCAAGCAATACGTTTCCAAAACAGGTAATTGCGATGGCGAGCGCGGGAAAAATGCCTCTCAGCCGGAAGAAAAATCACCGCCTTACGAGGTGGACGTTCGGCCGCTTTTCCCCCTGGGAAAAGACGATTCCGGTCTAAAAATCAGGCGAACCTTGCCGAAAAACAGGTCAGAAAGCATTCATGGCATGAATTGATCATCGACACTGTATGGGGATTGTTATTCTGCCGCCACACGACAGAAGCGCGCAGGATTGACACTGAAATCCTTGCTGCGTCGGCGTTTTTTGCCTGAGGAGGGTTCCGATGAACGAATGGGAAGAAGACGAGAGCATCTCAACGCACGCCACCTTAATCAGCACGGCTATCGATATTCTTGGCGTTACGGGGGCGCTGCTGGTCGCCTGCATTTGCTATTTTTTGTTATGACCGCGTTCCCGCTCGCCTGTAGGCGGAAATCATTGCGGTCAATCAATGAGTTGCCTAATCTTACTGGATTACCGAGTCCAGGAGATGATGATGGCCGACAATAACCCCTTTTTACGCGTCAGTCTGTTGCCTTATCAGGCACCCCATTTTGAGCTGATTGACGATACCCATTACCGACCGGCCTTTGATGAAGGGGTTCGCCGTCAGCGGGCAGAGATTGCCGCGATAGTGGATAACCCGGCGCCGGCGGACTTTGCCAACACGCTGGTCGCGCTCGAGCAGAGCGGTCAACTGCTGGCACGCGTCACCCGGGTGTTTTTCGCCATGGCCGGGGCGCATACTAATCCGACGATCCAGGCGCTTGATGAGCAATTTTCTGCTGAGCTGGCGGATCTGGGAAATGATATCTGGCTTAACGAGGCGCTGTTCCAGCGCGTGAAACAGGTATGGCAGCAGCGTGACGCCTGGCCGTCAGATAGCGAGTCCCGTCGGCTGCTGGAGATCACCTGGCAGCGTTTTACCCTTGCCGGTGCGACCCTGGCCGCTACGCAAAAAACGGAGCTGCGGGTTTTGAATACCCAGGCGGCGGCTTTGCAGAGCCAGTTTCAACAGCGGCTGCTGGCGGCGGTTAAATCCGGCGGCCTGGTGGTCGATGACGCAGAGCTGTTAGCGGGACTCAGCGCTGAGGAGATTGCCGAAGCCGCAGACGCCGCGCGGGAGAAAGGGCTGAGCGGCCGCTGGCTGTTGCCTTTGCTGAACACCACTCAACAACCGGCGTTGCTCGCTTTACGCCATCGCCAGACGCGTGAGAATCTGTTTGCCGCGGGCTGGACACGTAATCAGAAGGGCGATGCGAATGATACCCGCGAGCTGGTACTGCGCCTGGCGGAGCTCCGTGCCCGGAAAGCTGAACTGCTGGGCGTCGCGGATTACGCCAGCTGGTCGATGGCCGACCAGATGGCGGCAACGCCCGAGGCGGCATTTGCGTTCATGCGGCGGATAGCCCCGGCGGCCCGGGCCAGAGCGGAGCGGGAGCTGGCGGATATCCAACGGGTGATTGATAGTGAGGGCGGCGGTTTTAAGGCTCGGGCCTGGGACTGGTTGTACTACGGCGAACAGGTGCGCCGGGCGACGTTCGCCATCGATGAAGCGCAGTTAAAACCCTATTTCGCCCTCGACCGCGTTTTACAGGACGGCGTGTTCTGGACAGCGTCGCAGCTGTTTGGTCTGCGTTTTGTCGAACGCTTTGATATTCCGCTGTATCACCCGGATGTCCGGGTATGGGAAATCTTTGACGCCAACGGGGAAGGCCTGGCGCTGTTTTACGGCGACTACTTCTCGCGGGATTCGAAAAGCGGCGGGGCGTGGATGGACGTCTTCGTTGAGCAATCCACGCTGCTGGCGCAGCATCCGGTGATTTACAACGTCTGCAACTACCAGAAACCGAAGGCCGGCCACAGTGCGCTGCTCTCCTGGGATGAGGTCATCACCTTATTCCATGAATTTGGTCATGCGCTGCACGGGCTGTTTGCCAGTCAGCGTTACGCCAGTCTGTCGGGGACCAATACGCCGCGCGATTTTGTTGAGTTTCCGTCGCAGATCTATGAGCACTGGGCCAGCGAACCGCAGGTGTTCGCCCACTATGCGCGCCATTATCAGACCGGGGAAGCGATGCCGGATACGCTGCGTGAGCGTATGCTGCGCGCGGCGAAGTTTAATAAGGGTTATGACATGAGCGAGTTGCTGGCGGCGGCGCTGCTGGATATGCACTGGCATAGCCTCTCGTCGGCGGACATTCCGCACGATGTCGATAGCTTCGAAGCGATGGCGTTGCGTCAGGAGCAAATGGACCTGGCCGCGGTGCCGCCGCGCTATCGTAGCAGCTACTTCTCGCATATTTTCGGCGGCGGTTATGCCGCGGGCTATTATGCTTATCTGTGGACGCAGATGCTGGCCGATGATGGCTATCAGTGGTTTGTTGAGCAGGGCGGCTTAACCCGCGAAAACGGCCAACGCTTCCGCGAGGCGATTTTGTCGCGCGGCAATAGCACGGATTTAGCTGAACTTTATCGCCAGTGGCGCGGGCACGATCCAAAAATTGAGCCGATGCTGGAAAATCGCGGACTGAGCGAGTAGAGCGTTTTATCGAGTAAAAGAGGACCGGGCCCAGAGCCCGGTTTTTTTATCCATTTTGTTTCCCTAAAATCCCCCCAAAATAACGCTTTAAATTCTGCTAAATTGGCGTCGAAGTAGCAAAGAGGCGTTTGACATCCTCCCGTCCGTAAAACAGCGCGATGGCTGAAGGCCTGGAGAGTGGTGTATAATGCACGCAAATAAAACACATGGATAGGTGCAGGTATTTGTTTTGAAACGTTTTTCTTTTATTCCCCTGGTTTTTTTAGCCTTCACAGCAACAGCAGAATCTCGATATAACGTCTGGCATAAACATAACGGGATAATGGCGGATACCACTCAAACACAGGATGGTCGCCCTGTACTGATTAGTTTTGCATACCAGGGAACTCCGGGAGCAAATCTGGTTGTTTCTTATACTGAATATGGTGACTGTAATCACCGTCGACCAATAACCAAATTTCAGATTAATAATATAAGCGTTGATGCAAAAGAAAAGTGCTTTCCAATGAAGGGGAATATAAGAGCGCTTCACTATATCATTGAGGAATATAGCGTGTTGCAGTATTTTCATACTCAACTGGAAACCGGGTTTACGGTGATTCTGCAAAACAATATTCGTGTCTGGGTGGCTAATTATAATCACCCGAGAGCGGGGAACCTTTCGCTCTGGTAATAAAAAGACGGCTACGTTTCCTTTCTCCGTTCGTCAGCGTCTTGCTAAAGCATAGTTCAGAACGAAAAAAGACCGCCCGTTCATGGGCGGCCGACCAATTAATAAAGTCAATACATCATCGTCACATGGGGTGTCTTTAAGGCAACTCCCGCGCCTGGTGTGTAAAGCGCGAGGATAGTATTCCGCAGTATTATGAAGAGGATATGACACCCTTAGCGTGTGGAATGGTCTGTGCAGGAAAGGGAAATGGCGGTTTGCCGCCGTTCAATGGTGAACTGTACCGGGCTGGTGGTAATGCGCCATACCCTGTTTTGTCATGCACGTCGTCATGACCCCATCGAACCACATGCATTTATTCTGCACGATCCGTGAAGAGGGTCGGCTAAAAAATGCCCCGGCTATCAATGCCAGTATAAAGGCCAGAAACGGAATAATTTTATGTGTTCTCACTGGTAAGCCATCCGGTATTGCAGGTCATGTCTGGCAATCTACACCATCAAGATGAATGTAAAGTGACGATCTTTTAGATCCTCAGCAAGTGGGCAAGAAATCCCCCTTTTTACCACGCTAATGGGCGTTCAGGAAAAAGGGGGGTGAAATGACACTATCAACATTTCAAAAGTCACAACCGGTAGGTATCGCGATGCACAATACCACTAAATCATCAACGTGGGCGTCAGTTGACCAGAGTATTTGGTTATGATGAATTCGCAGGCGTGCGGGAAAATCAGCGACGTCCTGTGCGCTGCACGGCGTGGTTAAACAAAGGAATATTAACTCTTTGTCATTAATATTTTTTTGCTATTTATTTTCCTCCGCTTAGACGAGAATATCCTCCGATAATAAAATGGCTGAAAAGGATCCGCTATGTTAGAAAAATACTTCCAGTTTGATGGCGATAGCGACGACGCAGCTATCGAGAAGCATAAACGTTTGCTCGCTGTTCAGGCGGCATTAGAAATTTCGAAAGCCGCCGTCTCTTCATCAACCGCAAATTCCGGTATTCGTAGCCAGATGGATTTACGTAATGTGGCTCAGGAAGTCGCCTCCTTAGCCGACGCCATTCAGGATGCGCTCGAAGGCTACGAGGAAAACTAATCCCGGCCATCGCGTCAGGCCTCGCGTTGGCGAGGCTTTTTTATTTCAGGAAGCGCGCATTCTCCGGGGGCTTCTGATGCGTTGCCCGGCTAGGGCGTTTTCTCGTCTGCGGCCCAGTGCGCGACCAGCGTTTTGCCGATAGCCGCAATCTGTTTATTGCGCTCATCCATGGAGGCCGGGGTCCCGGTCAAATAAATCACCACGATACGCCCGGCTTTTCCGTCCGGGCCGAGAGCGGCAATGATCCCGCGTGAGCCGCGATTGCCGGCCCCGGTCTTATCGGCAATAAACCAGCCCGCTGGCAGCGCGGATCGTAACAGCGGCCCCGCCACTTTATCCTCGACCATCCAGCGCTGTAACTGCTGCTGCGAGGCGGGGGAAAGCACGCGGCCGGTCAACAGATTTCGCAGTGTTCTGGCCATCGCTTGCGCAGTGGTGGTATCGCGCACGTCGCCCGGCCGCGCTTCATTGAGTTCCGTTTCCCAGCGGTCGAGTCGCGAAGTCTGGTCGCCGCTGTGGCGCAGGAAGGCGGTGAGTCCCTGCGGGCCGCCGAGGGTGGTCAGCAGCAGGTTTGCCGCCGTATTATCGCTCAGGGTAATGGCGGCGGCGCACAATTCGCCCACGGTCAGCCCAGCGGTAAGGTGTTTCTCCGTCACCGGCGAATATTCCACCAGATCCTGCTGCCGGTAGTGGATCCGGCGATCGAGCTGTTCTTCACCGGCATCGACGCGCGACAAGACCGCGCCGCAGAGCAGCACTTTAAAGGTGCTCATCATCGGGAATCGTTCGTCCGGGCGATAGCCGGCCAGCAGCTGGCCGGAAGCTAAATCCAGTTCGGCATAGCCGACCCGACCCTGAAGCTGGCTTTCGGCATGTTTAACTGTCGCCACCGTGGCTTCATGCGCCCATCCGGGGAGCGCCAGGGCGGCTAACAATGGCAGAAGGGCGAATCGATATTGACGCATAGCGGAGTGTTTCCCTGGAGGTTGTTGTAGACCAGCTAAGCTGGCTGGTTTTTGCCGACGTCATGGAAAATAAAGAAAAAAATAACGGTAAATAAGCGCTGTGAGATTCACAATTTCTCTTTTTTCCTTCATCATCAGCCAGTTTTTACCCGTAATAATCAATGCTTAGCTGAGTATATGAAAGAGTTTTTTTCATTCGGGCTGCGATGAACTATAAGAATGTACTGAAGGTTGAGTAAATGCTCTACGCCGTTGGCAATCACGTATTAACCATTGATCCATCCGGGAGGAACATGGTGGACCCGCTAATTAAGGTCATGCTGGTGGGGGGAAAGGCGGATGGCCTGCTGGTCAGCGTCGCCGGTACCGCGACGGAACTGTCCGTCACCGCCGCGCAGTATGGCGCGAAATCCGGCAACCCGCTGAGCTATCGGATTGTTTCACAAACGATCGATGATGAGCGCTATTTTTTCGGCGTGTTTAGCGAAAGCCATGACGATGCTGACAAGCTCAAACGCGTGGCCCTGACCCGGGGCATGAAAAAGTCTCTCCGCTGAGTGCGTCCGCGCCGGGCGATTGATCTTCGCCCGGCCTGACCATGTTATCATCCCCTTGTTTGCCACCGCCGTAGCACGGAGTTTTTCATCGGGAGCACCATGATTCACCATATCCGCATACAAAATTTCAGGTCGGTCAGGGATATCGAACTGGAACTGGGCGCGCTCAATATCGTGTTTGGGCCGAATGGCTGCGGCAAGTCCAATATCTACAAAGCCATTCACCTGTTAACCGCCTCCGCTGACGGCAAGTTCTCCAGCTATATCAGCGAGGAGGGCGGCCTGGAAAATGTGATGTGGTCGGGGCGAACGGCGCCCACGGCGCGCCACCCGCGACGGTTGCAAATTTCCTGTCTGACCGGCGAGTTCGATTATGAACTTCAGGTGGGCTTCCCGGAAAAGCTGCCTTATCCCACCCAGTTTATGCTCGATCCGATTGTCAAAGAGGAGTCCATCTGGCTGGCGGGATTCTCCCGGCGACCTTCCGCCAGGGTTTTGCAGCGTAAAAACCAGGCTGCGTTCCTGCTCGATGTCAACGGCGAGAAAAATACCTTCACCGACACGATTTATGAAAATGAATCGATTTTTGGTCAACTGGGCGAGCCGCACCGCTTCCCGGAAGTCTCTCGCGTCCGGGAAACCATGCGCCAGTGGCGTTTCTACCACGAGTTTAATATCGGCCGCCATTCGGCGCTCCGCCATCCGACGGTAGGTTACCGTTCACCGGTCCTCGACAGCGACGGGCACAATCTCGCCGCCGCTTTTCAGACGATTGTCGAAATTGGCGCCGAAGAACTTCTGCACGAGATTCTGGCCGCCGCCTTTCCGGAGTGCGCGTTCTTTTGCGAAAACGAAAACTCGCGTTTCTCGATTAAGATGCGGCGCAACGGAGTGTCTCGCCCGCTGCTGGCGGCGGAAATGTCGGACGGTACGCTGCGTTTTTTATGTCTGGCGGTCGCGTTGTTGAGTCCGCGTCCGCCGGCATTTCTGGCGATCAACGAACCGGAAAACAGCCTGCACCGGCAGATGTTCCCGGCGCTGGCCAGGCTGATTGTCGAAGCCTCACGCTATAGCCAGATCTGGTTGACCAGC
This sequence comes from Klebsiella sp. Lac1, assembly GCF_009825425.1. Classification (NCBI taxonomy): domain Bacteria; kingdom Pseudomonadati; phylum Pseudomonadota; class Gammaproteobacteria; order Enterobacterales; family Enterobacteriaceae; genus Klebsiella; species Klebsiella sp. Lac1. The sequence continues at coordinate 1,778,766 of NZ_VJZJ01000001.1, read as the reverse complement.
CACTCAGCCGAGCTGGCGGCGCTTATCTCCGCGCAGGCCGCCAGCCGGATATACGAGCTGGAAAACAGCGACGGCGAGACGCGAATTAAAGCCGCGGTGGGCGGATAATATTAGCGGCCTGTCTGGCCGCTAAGTTGCGGTTTACGCGGCGTTGTTATAGCCAGCGGTCGGCAGCGCATTTTTCGCCCCGATACGGTTCACGATATTCCTGGGTTATTATACTCGTCATCATTCCAGTTGCCTGATATTGGCGGCACGCTGTTTCCGGCGTGATACTCGCCATCCCGGTCTTTTGGCCCGGATTCTGCCCATTTCCGCCACGCTGCATCCCGAATATGCGGGTATAGCCGTTTTAAAGGGGGCGCGAGCCCCCGTTAAGGGTTTAGCGTAGAGACACAGAGAGCTGGTACTGCCAGCGGGTCCCGAGCAGCAGCCACTGCGGCAGCACGCTCGGTGTCCAGGAGTCATCGCCGCCGACGCCCATATGCGCGCCGTCGAGGGTTATCCAGACGCCTTTTTCCGGGGTCATCCGGTGCCAGTGGTCGGTTTCCATCAGTTGCGCGGTGCTGTAGGGCTGAACCGAGAAGTGGAAGTCGCCGGTCACCTGCCAGCGCCCCCAGTCCAGCGCTTTGTTGTCGCAGCGCAGGCCGTTTTCTGTCGGGAAAATATAGGGCGTGCTCATCGCTTCCAGCGGAAGCTGCCAGCGGGCGAAACAGGCGCTGCTCTTGCGGTCAGGATAGTTTTCATGCGGCCCGTAGCCGAGCCAGGAGACCGGAGCATGCTGGTCAGGAACCTGGAAGTGCAGGCCCACGCGCGGCAGCGGCGGCAGCGTCCCGGCCCGCTCGCCGCTCACCGTCAGGTGCAGACGGCCATCGCGGGTAAAGGTCATCCGCCACTGGCTGACGATGACCACTTCGTCACCGCGCAGATAGTGCCAGCGGCTGTCGACGATGGTCTCATGGGCCAGGCGCTGCGCGGTACACTGGACGCAGCGCACATCGAGAGTATAAAGTCCGGCGCTTTTCCAGCGCTCAACCCAGGCGTTGGGGTCGATACGATCCGTCTCGCTCACGCCGATATCGTTGTCCAGCGGGGCGCGAACGAACTGGTCGCGCAGCGGAGACAGCAGTTGCTCTGCGCCTTCCGCCAGCCAGTGAGTTAACAGGCCGCTCTGACGATCGATAATCCATTGCTGGGATCCCTGACGGACGGTGAAGCGCTCATCATCGATGGTCAGCTCCGGCGCTGGACCGACGACGGCGGGCGCCGGTAAGGCCAGCGGGGCGGCGAGGGCGAACTGCGCCCAGGCCACGCGGTGCCCGGCAGCAGACCACGGCGTCGCCTGCGGCTGAACAACCTCCAGCGTCAGCCAGACCTCTCTGGCGCCTGGCGGTAAGGTCAGGTTGTCGCACAAGGTAAAATCGCCGTGGCCCTGCGGCGTGAGGTTCAGCGTAAGGCTGCCGCTGGCCACGGTTTCGCCGGCGGACTGCACCTGCCAGTTCAGCACTTCATTATCCGTGGCGCGGAACAGGTATTCGCTCTCGACCGCGATCCGCAGCGGGGAGTGCGCCAGCAGAGCAAACTGGAAATATTGCTGGGCATGTTTTGCTTCAGTCAGCGCAGGATGAGGGCGGCGATCCGGGAATACCAGCCCGTTCATACAGAACTGGCGGTCGTTCGGCTTGTCGCCAAAATCGCCGCCGTAGGCCCAGCCCACGCTGCCGTCATCGAAGGTTTTTTCGATGGCCTGATCCGCCCAGTCCCAGATAAACCCGCCCTGCAGGCGCGGATATTCCCGGAAGGCCTGCCAGTAATCGGCAAAATTACCGAGACTGTTGCCCATTGCGTGAGCGTATTCGCAGAGGATCAGCGGTCGCTGTTCGCCGGGCAGACCAATCCACTTTTTAATGCCCCATTTCGGCACCGCTGGAATCGGCTGATCGCGTTCCACGCGGGCGTACATCGGGCAGATAATATCGGTCGCCGCGCTGTCGGCACCGCCGCCTTCGTACTGGACCGGCCGCGTAGGATCTTCGCGTTTCAGCCAGCGATACATGGCTTCATGGTTGGCGCCGCAGCCGGACTCGTTCCCCAGCGACCAGATAATAATCGACGGATGGTTACGGTGGCTTTGCAACATCCGGGTGATGCGAGCGCTGTAGGCCGGCAGCCAGGCCGGATCGTCGGACAGGCGGTTCATTGGCACCATGCCATGGGTTTCGATGTTCGCCTCATCGACCACGTACAGGCCGTAGCGGTTGCACAGTTCATACCAGCGTGCGGCGTTGGGATAGTGCGAGCAGCGTACGGCGTTAAAGTTATTCTGCTTCATCAGCAGAATGTCCTGCAGCATATCCTCTTCGCTCACCACCTGGCCGCGCTGATGGTGGTGCTCATGGCGGTTCACCCCGCGGATCAGCAGCGGTTTGCCGTTGAGCAGCAGCAGGCCGTTGCTGATTTCCACCCGGCGAAAGCCGATGTCCCAGGCTTCGGCTTCGACCAGCTCTTCGCCGCGCCACAGAGCAACCACGCTACGATAGCAGTGGGGCGTTTCCGCGCTCCATTGCCGCGGTTTTTCCACCGCCAGCGCCAGCGTCGCCCGTTCGGCATAATGGCCCCGTTCATCAACCGGCGCAGAACCTGGCCGCTGGCGCTGGCGGGCAATCAGCTGTTCGCCGTCCCACAGGCTGACTTCAGCCTCCAGCCCGGCCAGCTGTTCGTCGGCGGCAGCGATGGTCAGATTGACCCGCAGTTCGCCATCGCGATACAGCGCATCCAGCAGCGGGGATATCTGCACATCGCTCAGGTGCTGCTGCGGTTTGTTGAGCAGCCACACCGAGCGGAAAATCCCGCTCATGCGCCACATATCCTGATCTTCCAGCCAGCTGCCCGCGCTCCAGCGCATGACCATCACGCACAGCCGGTTTTCGCCCGCCCGCAGGTAGGGGGTGAGATCGAAAGCCGCCGGCAGCCGGCTATCCTGGGAATAACCGACCCACGCGCCGTTGCACCACAGATGAAACGCGGAGTTAACGCCGTCAAAAATAATTTGCGTCAGGCCATCGGTCAGCCAGCTTTGCTCCAGGGTGACGTTGAGCGAGTACAGGCCGGTCGGGTTCTCTTCCGGCACCCGCGGCGGCGGCGTATCGATGGGGTAGCGAACGTTGGTATAAATAGGCGCGTCGTAGCCTTCCATCTGCCAGTTAGAGGGCACCGGCGTGCTGCGGCTCGTATCGGGATCGCGCTCGAGCCAGCGGGAATCGACGGCAAACGGGCTGGGGGACCAGGAGAACTGCCACTGCCCGTCAAGCAGGCGGAGGCGGTCGGAAGGGCGGTTGTCCCGGGCGTCGTCGAGTGATCGCCAACTGGCAAACGAGGGGCGAGCCGCTAAGCGGTTAAGGTGAGTAATGGTCTGATTTTGCCAGTCTTCACGGGCCAGCACGTCCTGAAACGTCAACGAGCGAACCGCGTTTGAGTCATGTTGTTGCATCGGCATACCTGACGGATAAGTGAGAAAAATGTCATTCGTTAGACAATGATGATGTCGTTATCAGGTATTTTTATTCAGGCCGCAATACTGGCGAAAATGAAACCGACTCACGATCACGAAACTCCAGGGTAAACGCTGATTTTTGTCGTCAATAAGACATAAAATGTTAGCGGGCGACATTTGCCGTCATCAGACCAATTTTGCGCAGACAGGGGGGATTATGCAGCGGCGTTCGGCAACCTTAGACGATGTGGCCCACGAGGCCGGTGTTTCGCAGCAAACGGTCTCCCGGGTGCTGAATCGTCCCGATGTAGTCTCCGCGCGGACCCGCGAGAAAGTGATCCGCGCGATGCAGGCGCTGCATTATGTTCCTAACCGTTCGGCGCAGCTGCTGGCGGGAAAAGCGGCGCCTTCAATCGGGCTGATTACGGCGTCGCTGACGCTGCACGCGCCGTCACAAATCGCCTCGGCGGTGAAAAGCCATGCTGGCGCTCATCAGCTGGAGGTATCCATCGCCATGCCGGAACGCAGCGACTACGCTTCACTGCAGACCCGGCTGGATGAGTTCCGTGCTCAGCATATTCGCGGCGCGATTATCAGCCTGCCGCTGGAGAGCAGCATCGCGGAACGGCTGGTGAAGGAAAATCCCGATATTGCCTGTCTGTTTCTTGATGTGTCGCCGGAGACGGAGGTCTCCTGCGTGCGCTTTGATCATCGTGACGGCTGCGGCGCCTGCGTGCGCCATCTCTGGGAACTCGGCCATCGCGAGTTTGGCCTGCTGGCCGGCCCGGAAAGCTCGGTCTCCGCCCGGATGCGCCTGGGCAGCTGGCGGGAAACATTGCATCGTCTGGGGGTGAGTCAGGCCGTGACGGTATTTGGCGACTGGAGCGCCGCCAGCGGCTGGCAGAAAACCTTTGAGCTGGTTCATCTGCAGCCGCGGATCAGCGCCATCGTCGTGGCCAATGACCAGATGGCATTAGGGGTACTCAGCGCGCTGGCGCAGCTTAACCGCACCGGTCACAGCGCCATCTCGGTCACCGGCTACGACGATACGGCGGACAGTCTTTACTTTCAGCCGCCGCTGACCACCGTGGCGCAGAACTTCGATCTGCTGGGTAAACGCGCGGTGGAACTGCTGACCCAGCAGATGGCGGCGCCGCAGGTGCCTATTTGCGAACTGCTACCCACCCGCCTGGTCGTCCGTCAGTCAACCTGGCCGCGTGAGGGAGAGTCTCACCGCGAGCCGCTGATTGCCGAGCTCAAAGCGCTGGTGGATAAACTCTAAGCGGATTGCGGTTTAACTTTTATTGAAGATAACTATGCTAGCGTACGGTCAGGCGTAGAAGGAGATGGACATTGCCTCTGCGTAAAATGCAAAACACAATCTATCCATGCAAGCATTTATTCACCGCCAGCTATCTGGCGGTTTTTTTTTGCCGCTATTTCCGCATTTGTCACCGCTATTTTCTTTTATTCTGCACTTTGCGTATTAATTGCGCACCTGGAAGAATAAAAGCTCTGTTTTTCGTGGGGGTGGTGCGACGGCTCTCGCGGGTTATAGTTTTTAAACCAGCATAAAATGCTACTGAGCAGAGGTGGGGGATCCGGATTAAAAAAGATCTCCAGCAAGCGCGACATTAACGCCTGACTCGCCAGCGACAGAACGAAAACAAATCCCTTATTCTGCGATGCGGTGATTTCCAGCGGGGGAAAGGTATGCCGTCAGCAGCTAACTCATTGACACGACAGGCAAAGGGATCTGAATAAAAATTGTTCTCATAGACAAAAGTGTGATCGCGATCAATATGCCATACCATGAGTAATATTAAACATAGCTAATGTATTCATTCGAAAAATAATCAGGTGGTAATTAATGGCTATCAAGGATTTTTTTGCACAAACGGAACCCGGGCGCCGACGTTATGGCGTGGCATTAGGGGTTGGGATCGTTGCGGGTCTGATGTCGGCATTTGTGAAGTGGGGGGCTGAAGTTCCGTTACCGCCCCGTACTTTCTCCGGAGGCAGGGATGAATTTAACCCGCCTTATCTTTTTTTACGTGATTACCTTGGGATTGATCCGACTCACACCGTTTATACCTTTTCGGAACACATCATCAATCCGGTGATGGTCACGCATATTATTTTCTCGCTGGTCTTTGCCATTGGCTATTGCCTGGTGGCGGAAGTGTTCCCCAAAGTGAAATTATGGCAAGGGGCATGGGCGGGTATTGTCGCCACCATCGCCGTTCACTGGATCTCTTTCCCTTTATTAGGTCTGACGCCTTCTCTGCTTCATATTCCCGCCGATGAATATATTTCGGAACTGGTCGGGCATATTTTCTGGTTCTGGGCGATAGAGGTTTTCCGTCGCGATCTGCGAAACCGCATTACGCATGAACCTGATGCCGAAGTTGCGCTGAATTCACCGTTCAGATAATAGCGGGAAAAGCGATGTCAGTGACGGGCTCGCTACGGCGGGCCCGTTTTATCTCCTCAGAGGAGGCCCAGGCGCAGCCCTAAATCCTGGGGATAGGGGTTAAAGTAGTTTTGCGTCAGCAGGTAGCTATCCGGGAATTCGGCCAGGTAGTGTTTCAGTAAGGTGATCGGCGCGAGTATCGGCAGTAAACCGGCGCGATAGTTAAGGATCACCTCGCGAAGTTCCCCGCGCTGGCGGCTATTGAGCCGATCGCGGAAGTAACCCTGGATATGCATCAGCACGTTAGTATGGTTTTTCCGCGAAGCGGGTTGCTGCAGAATAGCCATCAGCTTAGCGCGGTAAGTGACAAAGAAGGCATCCAGATCCTCCCACTGGTGAAGGGAGGCAACGAAAGGCCCAATTTCGCGATAGCCTGCCTGATCATGCGCCAGCAGCTGCAGCTTGTACCGGCTATGGAAGTCCAGTAGCGCGCGACGGCTGAGCCCCTGCGCGCGCAGGGTATTTAGCTGGTGTAGCGCGAAGACGCGTTCGACAAAGTTTTCCCGCAACACCGGGTCGTGCAGGCGACCATCCTCTTCCACGGGCAGCCACGGGTAGTGCATCAGCAATTTCTGCGTGAAGATCCCCACCCCCTCTTTGCGTCCGCGGTTGCCTTTTTCGTCATACAGCCGTACGCGCTCCATACCGCAGCTGGGCGATTTAGCACAGACAACAAAGCCAGAAAGGGCGTCGACGCTGGGGAGAAATGCCGCGGTAAATCCGGCCATTTTCTCCGTTACATCGTCGTGAGGCGTTTGGCTAAAATGCATCTGGATGGTTCCTTCGCGGGTTTGCACCAGACGCAGGGCCGGGCGAGGAACGGGCAGGCCGATAGCCATCTCCGGGCAGACGGGTTGAAAGGTGACCCAATTCGCCAGTTCGTCCATCACAAAGCCCATACGCTTATGTCCACCGTCAAATCGTACGGCTGAGCCGGTTAAACATGCGCTGATACCGACCGCGGGTTGCCTGTTCATGCTGCCATCCTCTTATTGCATTCGTTGCAGGAAGAACGGGGTGGACCGGTTGTTGCCGGGCCATGCGACGTCTTCGCGTACTTAAAACTTACACAATAACTAATATTTGTCCAAGTATTGGTGAAGATATTTATTATTATCTATTTAATTCATCAGGTTATATTCGTCGGTTTTCTCCAGGGCTTTTCCGTCATGCGATGTGGAAAAGCCCCGGAAGTCACTCTTTTTGGCGTGTGTCGCGGGCCGTGTCCGGCGAGATATCCGCGCAGGAGAGGGAGATAACGTCGAGGGTGTTGACCTGCCGCCGCCAGCATGCGATCTGCTCCTGGCGGGCCGCGGTGAGTTTTCCGGAGGTGACCAGCAGCCAGTTTCGTTGCGGAAAAATCTCGGGAGCCAGAGCCGCCGGCGGGAGAGGAAGGAGATCGATGCGATGGCCCTGGCCGGTACGGGCGAGGGCCTCCAGCCAGATTTCGCCAGGGTCGGAGAGGTGCCAGCCGGCTATCAGCACGCTATCTCCCGGCGCTTTTTTGTCGCCTTCGAGGCAAAACGAGGTATAGGCGATAATGATCCCATCAAGAATCTCGCGCAGCGTCATCACCGTCGGGAGGCGGGCAGACAGCTTACCACGCAGCGGACGCAACACTTTAGCAACCAGTTCCTGGCGAGGGGACTCGCGGCCTGCATCGTAGATCAACTGGCGCAGGGCGTCGATTTTTCCCTCTTTCAATCGCTGCAGCATACTTTCCTGCAGGCTTGACCAGTGGTTCGTCTGCCTGGCGACGGGGTTATCCAGCAGGGGCTTTATCTGGCTGACGGGAACGCCTTTTTGCACCCAGTCGAGAATGTTGAGCGCCTGTTGAACATCATCATCACTGTACAGACGGTGTCCCCCCTCGGTCCGTTGCGGTTTGAGCAGACCATATCGACGCTGCCATGCGCGAAGCGTGGTGGGGTTGATCCCGCAAAGCCGGGCAAATTCACCGATGGAGTAAGACATGAGGGAGACCTGAAAAGAGAGGATAGTCCCAATATACTATGAATTATTCCCGGGTAAATATTCAATGCCGTACGGGAGCGTTGACCCGCGTGGTTTCCCGGTATTCGACACAAAATACCCGAACGTCCTGCTGATTCTGCAGGGCAATAAATTGACCGTTTCCGTGTGGCTTTAAGGTTTCGTTAATTAAGCGCAACGATACTGAGGAAAGCAACGTTGCCATCAACAAAATGGTTAAATGATGAAAATGAAAGACCCGTTATGTCATGCTCTCCCTCACCGGGACACCCCTTTTTTTCGTGCGCTACATATCAGCGTGGCGCTATTGGTTTTATTCCAGATTATCAACTCTCAACTGACTGAAAGCGAAGCCTTCGGCGATGTTACCCTGACAGGATGGGTGACGTGGCTGCACATTATCTGTGGATTTTCATTGATTGTGTTGGGTATTACGATGCTCATCTGGATGCTGATGCAGCGTGGTTTTGATTACTATTTTGCCTGGCTGAAGCTCGATTTTCGCGGCATTGCTACCGATCTCAAGACGCTCATTTCATTGCGTCTTCCCGAAGCGCATGCCGGGGGAGTGGCGGCATTGATTCAGGGGCTTGGTGTTGTGGCGCTGTTGGGCGTTGCTTTGTGCGGCGGGTTGTGGTTTGTACTGAATACGGCGTTTGGTCCATCCTCGTCGCTGGCGCATGAGGTACTGGGCCTGCATAAATTCCTGACCGTATTCATTGAAACTTATTTCTGGGCCCACGGAGCCATGGGATTACTGCATATTTTCCTCAAAGTCCGCAGTCAAAGGAATAACCCGGCGACGGAATAATCTCGTGATCGCGATCAAGCGGCTCATTCTGGAACCAGAGCAACGGCGCTTTTGTCAAATACCCTTTTTCCTCGCGCTAAAACCGCCGTCAGGCTTTAACCTGACGGCAATGCGCAAGCCGTGAATACCGCTGCGACGCTCGGCTTTAAATGGCCAGTAGCCACTCTTTTTTCAGCAGGGCATAGATGTAGGTATCGTCATATTGTTCTTCGCCGCTGGCGGTCACAAACGAAACAAACTCTTTAAAACACCCTTCCCGACGCATATGCAGGCGTTCACAGAGTCTCTGAGAGGTCTGGTTATAGTCCTCAACATAGGCATATAAGCGCCGGGCTTCTCTTGTTGTAAACAGGTAGTGAAAAAGCGCGGAAACCGCTTCCGTCGCAAAGCCCTGACCCTCATAGCGCTGATTAAAATGCCAACCCACGGACCAGGTATTGTGGTCCGGTTCTGCGCGGTTATCGGCAAACAAATGCCCGATGAGTTGATCCGTTTCCTTGAGGCATACGGCAAACTGGTTTGCATCGCTGGCTCTTTTCATGACCTCTTCCCTTGCTTGCGCAAGTGAATCGAGCTTTTCATCCTCAAAACAGGGGACGCGCGGTGAAGACAGGTATTCCAGCAGCGGCAGGGCATCTTGTTCCTTAAAGGAACGAATAAAAAGTCGTGAAGTCGTTGCTACGATCATAGAGTGATAAGTCGCCGGGATGGGTTTGGGCATAAATTAACATTCATCCAGGGATCTCCTCAACCCTTTCGAAAACGCCGACGATGCCCGGTTCATCGTCTGAAGTCGCGATGTGAATGATGCGCCATGGCGGGCGATTTTCGCCGGCGAGGGCCTCTGTTTTTTTCACCCATTCAGTCACTCGGGGAATATTCCAAAAATAGGAAAACATGAAATTGTGAAGGGTATTTCTTTGGCATATGTTTAAAGTGTCAACTTAATCTTAAGGAACGATCATCATGTTTAAGCGTCGCACTTTCAAAACTGCACTTGCGGCGGTTATATCTCTTGCTGTCCTTGCGGCACCGGTTTATGCAAACCCAGGAAACGGAAATGGTGGTGGGCATGGCAATGGCGGTGGTAACCACGGAAACAGCGGTAATCATGGCAACGGCGGAGACCATAGCAACCAGGGAAATGGGAAGTCCGATGAGGATCATGGCAACCGCAAGAACTATGGAAAACCAGACCATGTCGACTCCGATATCAGCTTCTCGCGGGCGCGCTCCCTGGCCGTAAATTATGGCCTGGTTGGCTATCAGGCGCTCCCTCCCGGTATCGCTAAAAATTTAGTCCGCGGCAAGCCATTGCCTCCGGGGATTGCGAAGAAAACGCTCCCGGCATCCATGATTCATGATTTGCCCTATTATCCTGGATATGAATGGCGTGCGGTTGGCGATGATTTGGTGCTGGTCGCATTAAGTACCGCCATTGTCACAGCCATTATTAATGGTGTTTTTGACTAGTAATACAGTGCTTATTCTGAGGCCCCGCAAATGCGGGGCTTTTTTATGGCAAAAATGCAGGATCAGGCAGGGCTGAAACGCAGTGATGGAACTTTATAAGGCCCTGGATTCTGCCTGCGGAAGAATAATGTATTCTTTCGCCGCACCGGACAAAATGGATAATGGCGGATTTCACCTATAATAGTAGTGATGACGGTGATTATATTACGGGGGATGACGATGATTTATTTACGGAATTCTGTCACAGGAAAAGTTATGACGCAGGAAGAGTGGCAGCAATCCTTAAGCGAGTGGGAGGATGAAGGCGGCTCACCTTCGCCAACAGGCGAGTTCGTTGAGGTTGAGAGAGACAGCAACGGAAACTGGGTGGAGAAAAAAAATGACGGTGATTTGCCCGACAGCAGCTGAAAACCTCTGTGGCGACTTAACCACGCTTTCCGTCATGCCAGGTGGATAATGGCTGTGGTGGGATGCTTGTTTAAGCATGAAAGTTTGGTTGAATATTTCATGCTTAAACAAGATGTTATGGTTAAATAATGGGTTTTTATCAACCGGCGTGGTTCGCGTATTGTTTCCGGGCGGCTGACTTTCCCGCTACCGGATTCATGGCGATGTCCCGGTAACGTCCGCCCTGGCGTAAAACAGCCAGTGTTCAGGGCCGGCGGGTTGGAAGCGGACATGCATGCTGTCCGCTGGCGGGCCACACTTTATTCCCTTAACCTGGTGTCGTCGTGGTAATTAAACGACGAACGCGGCGGATCAGGATTGCCGTGGCGATGAGAATTTTGCCGCAATCATTTCAGATGTGGGTTGTATTCCCCCCAGACTCCACTGCTCAGGTTCATATTCATCAATCCTCACCCAGACCGAGCGGCGAAATTCAGGATCGCCGCGGCCTTCAATTTCCACGATCAGATCGGTCATGCGACGTAACAGCTCATTTTTTTGCTCCGGACTCATAATTCCTTTAATGGTTTGCACATTGACGAAAGGCATTGTATTCTCCATGATTATCTAGGTCTTAAAATCATACTCAGGTTAAAAGGTAAAACAAGAGATGTCAAAAGATAATTCACTGCCGTATTTGCTGCCTGAGCTGTGCGGGCTCGCGGCAGCCGCAGAACTGCTTGGCGATCAATGGGTTTTGTTGATTCTAAGAGAGGCTTTCTATGGTGTTACTCGCTTTGAAACGATACGTTGCCATACGAAGATAACGAAGCAGACCCTGGCGAACCGGTTAAAAAAAATGACAGACCTCGGCCTGCTTTGCAAAATCCCTTATCAAGAGGAAGGTACACGGGAACGCTACGAGTACGTTCTCACGGCAAAAGGGCGCAGCCTCGCACCGATCCTTTTTTCCCTGATGGCATGGGGGCATAAAAATATACTGCATGATGATCCCCATATTTCTTTAGTTGATAAAGCAAGTGGCGAAGCAGTATACGGAGCATTTGTCTCGGCCAGTGGCGAGGTTGTTGAGGCTAAAAATATTCAGATAGTGGCCTGCAAAAGTTAATTTCACTAAGAATTAACTGATCAACACGCGCGTCAAGCGGCATCAGTACATCCTGATGAACGAACGAGTGGATCCGCAGAGTGATTTAATCAGTGCGTCGCATCCATCGGTTGCAGGCTATTTCATCCCGGTGCAATGCATCGATAAAAAATCCCCTTGAGCAGGCACACTCAAGGGGAAAATACTTCATGACATGATTGCTGTGTGCGACTTTGCACGCTATCCATCATCCAGGAAAAATCCAGGTGTTTCCAGATGTTTCTGGTCCGAACAGTTCCCTGACGAAGTCGGTGAGTGCGAGGATGGCTTGTCTGTCCCGGCATAAAAAGGGAGGGTGTTCGTTCCTGGCGCTGGTGGAGCAAAATAACCCACCAGGCTGAAAGCGCGGGCGAAGATATTGGCTGCGGTCGGTGGCGTGAGAAACGCGGGTATGACGGGGGGCTTTCAGGACGAGAAGCGGTTCTATGCGGGCGGCTCAATATAAGCGACTGAGCCGCAATAAACTCAAAAAATATTTTCCAGTAACGTAGCTTTCATCGTGGCTTCAAAGGGAATAATTTCCGCTTTAGCAATATTGAATTTTTGGAATGGATCCTGGCTAAGGCGGGCTTCCAGAGATTCAAGGCTGTCACATTTGGCGAGAATAACGCCGCCATTACGCGGAATGCGCCTTCCGGAGGTTAAAAATACACCATCGGAATAACCTTTCTTCAGCCACTCGACATGGTCTGGTAATTGCGAGTCAACGTCTTCTAGCGGTTTTATATAAGTCAGAACAACCACATAAATGATACTCATTTCAAAGTCCTTGTAAAAAGAAAGCCATAGAATGCTAGCACCAGAGAAGGTAAAGAAGAAGAATAACTTCCCGCCATCATCCGGGAAGCCTCGCTTATGTACACGTCGCTGATGGACAACATCAAGCGGAGCCGGTGTCGTAAACGCCAGTATTGCAAATTATGCTGCTCAACCGGCGTTGGCGAAGAGGGGATAGGGGATAGCCATGATCATGTGTTAAATGTCATTCCTCTGTTTACCTGTCAGCGGGTCTGACTGAGAATAATGCGGTCGAATATACGGTCGCCCAGCCAGACGCGCATGCGGATAAGCAGCCTGGCAAACTTACCCGCTGCATACCGCGTACGCGGGTTACGGCTATAAACAGCGCGGGACACCACTTCCGCAATGACCTCCGGATCGCTGCCTGTACCTTGTCCGTACGTTTTTTTTATCGACCTGGCCACCATTTTCACCTGGCGACCATAAGGCCCGTTGGCCGAACGTTTGACAATACTGTCGCTGGCGGCATCGCCGAAGCCGGTCTCTATTATCCCCGGTTCAACAATAACGACCTTGATCCCGAACTCGGCGACTTCCAGCCTGAGGCAGTCTGACCACCCTTCCAGCGCGTGTTTAGTTGCGTGGTACCAGGCCCCCAGAATGCTGTACATCTTTCCCCCATGGAGGTGATATTGACAATATGCCCGGAGCGTCTGGCCCTCATTGCCGGGAGCAGCAACTGCGTGAGCCGCGCGGCACCGAACAGATTAACCTCAAACTGATAGCGCGCTTCGTCAAGACCGATCTCTTCTACGGGGCCATAGAGGCCAAAACCGGCATTGTTAACCAGTACATCAACACCGCCGGTCTGGGCCAGAATGGTGGCCACGCCGGACACCATCTCCTCATCGACAGAAATATCCATCCGCAGCGACTGTGCGCCAAGACTGACCAGATCCGTCATTTTTTCGACATGACGGGCTGCAGCGTACACCTGATAGCCATCCTGAATCAGACGACGGGCAATGGCCTTACCCATACCGGACGAAGCGCCGGTGACCAGCGCGGTTTTCTTTTCCTGAGTAAACATAGGCACCTCAATCAATGAACGGCGTCCAGTTTGCCTGAACCGATGCCTTATCTATCTTGTGTTACGCGCCAGAACGCTTGCTAAAGGCGCCACACGTAACAACATGGAAAGTGCTGACATCAGATACCGCGCGCCCATGGCAGTATATCGCCGGCGATCACCACATCAGCCCCCAGCGCGCTCACGCCGCCATCGTCACGCTGACCCGCTTCCCGGTTTGATCAACTGGTCAGAAGACAGAACAACAACCCCCTTACTGACGGGGACCTTTTGCGCCAGCGCCCGGGCAACAGCCAGAGCCCTTACGGGTTTGTAAGCCCCGGGAAGGACGGGAGACAACAGCCGGGCTATTGGTATGGAAATAATTTCACCGAGGCGAACTGGCTGTCCCAGCCCGGAACGAGAGTCAAGCAACAAAGAGGGGCGTGCAATGACCAGCGTGGTTAACGGCAAGGCTCTGAGCGCCTCCTCCAGCTCTCCCTTAACCCGGGTATAAAACATTGATGACCTTGCATTCGCTCCGCCAGCGCTGACCAGCCCGATACGGCTGACCCCAGCCCGTATCGCTGCCTGCGCAACGGCCAGATTAGCGTCAAAATCCACCGCCCGGAACGCCTCTTTACTGCCTGCAATTTTTATTGTTGTGCCCAGTGCAAGGTAGGCCTCATCGGCAGGAGGAAGCTGTGGCAGGGATGTAAAATCAACCACATGGACCTGCAATTTGGGATTGCTGACGCTGAGTGGTTTACGGCTCAGGGCGTGGATGCAGGACACTCCCGGGTCATTCAGCAGAAGCTGCAGCAGCTTCCCGCCTACCAGGCCCGAGGCGCCTGCAAGTAATACAACGCGATGTTTTTCAGAGCTTGTCATGACGTTCTCTTTTAATCAGGGTGCCTGACTGCCCGGACCGTTTCAGGGGTCTGGCCTGTCCAGGTCATAAAGGCGCGATAAAATGAATTGGGGTCTTCAAAACCAAGTAAGAATGCGATTTCATAACCGGGCAGACGGGTGTTGCACAGATAGTGGCGGGCCAGATTTTCGCGGCAGGTGTTGATGAGGGCGCGGAAATTCTCCCCCTCATCCTCAAGCCTGCGCTGCAGTGTGCGTTTACTCATCCCCAGGCGCTCTGCGGTTTTTTCAAGGGTGGCTTCGTTACCCGGCAACAGCTCCAGAAGTACCGCATGCACGCGTTCAGCGGTTGACGCCGTTGCATCCAGCTGGCTGAGACGGCGTCGCAGCTCAGGTTCAAAGACCTGCCACATCCCTTCATTTACCGTCAAAAAAGGCCGCAGAGCATCCGTGGCGGCAAAGCGGATAGCCGGCTTTTCGCCGTGTGAGATGGCTGTACCGAAGAAGTGGGTAAAGTGGCCCGCCTGCGCAGCCATGGGAGGCTGCGGGAGCAGGACGTTTAATGCCCTGACCGGTTCGCGTGTTGCAAGGCGTACCAGCCGCAGTAAAAACGCCAGTTCTGCGATCTGTAGAGAGACGGGGATGTCCGCGGCGGATAACCAGCGCGGTGAAACCGTCAGAATGCCGTTATGATCAACGGCCGTTTCCAGCACCATAGGGGCAATGAGCTGCTTATATCGGGCCAACCGCTGGACCGCCTGCATCATATTCGTGCTGCACAGCGCAGCGAAAAGCGGTGGATCAAACACTTCCGCAGAAACTTTGTCGACAAGGGGAAGGGGGAACGCGGGATGATTCATCCCGGCTTCAAGGGCATGCCACAAACGAATATATTCATCAGTATCAAGACCGCGCTCGGTCCTTGAAAACGTATCATCTGGCAAGCCAGCCCTGCGCAGTATGTCTTCAGGCGTCAGCCCGGCGTCTTTGAGCAGCGTTCTCCAGCCGATATTGAGAGAGAAGGTGCGGTTACGTGCCATACTCAGGTTCCTGCAGTAAATATTTTACAGCGCTAAAGCTAGCATCATATTCAGTTAAACCGGAATGCTACAGGCAAAATGCGCCATCATTACGGCCAGTCACGCCACCATCTATATTCGCCCGGGTAGGGCCAGCCATCGTCATGCACAGACACAGGGGCAGCAGCAGATCGGAAGACTCAGCGACGGCCGTGCGCCATGCCGCCGGGTGCTGCCGCGGTTCCCGCTCTTCTTTGGCAAGCTGCTTTCGCGGACCAACAGGGCAGACTTTGCCGACCGTAGACTGAAACCACCCGGCGTAGAAACTTCACATACTGTGTCGCCATCGAATCATGGACAGAAGAATTTTTTTGTTCAAAAAATAGGCTGCTATAATGATGAACAGTGTCAGCGCAATTAATATTCAATTAATATTTTTGTCATAAAAAAGCAACGAAAACGTTTGCGTAGGACATCCTTGCGATGTCTAATATTTGCAGCCGTATTAATTGTATGGGTGTTAAAAACTATGAGTGTCGTTGAATTAGGCCTTGGCCTGCTGTGGATTGGCAGTGTAGTTGCTATCACTTTAGTAATGGACTATCGATTCAGACGTAAATATCGCTCGCACCTCTAGCCTCCAGTAAAAATTATAAATCAGTATCTTACAACACGTCGTTCAGCGTCGTTTTTGCTTTCCGTCGATATGACAGGGGTGTTCGCGAGAGGCACCTGCATCAGCACCCCTGTCACATCGTCGTAATACAAATGAAAACAAGAGGCCTGAGCGCTTTCCCCGGTCAGAGCACAGTTGCGAGCAAGAGTCGAGTCCCGGCGGTGAACCTGTTTACAGCACCTGTGCTGTGGGCTTGTTGTCCGTTTACTTTTGGTTAACCAATGTCAGGCGAAGGTTGAAGCAATATTTACCTTTTATCGGGTATTTTACAGAAAACGATAAAGGGGTCGTGTTGTGAAAAAAATAGGCGGCGCATTGTTCTTTGTCAGTTGTCTTGCGGCAAGCTCTGCGATGTATTACTACCTTTACACGCAATTTAAAGCCGTTCACGAGCATCCAGAGCAACAGAAAGTCACAGATGAGAACCTGGATAACTGTGCTGGCGTTTTTTATGTGTCTTCTGGCCGGGATAGCTCTGTATTACAGCATCCTTAAGGATTTTCTGACAGATATTCAATTCGTTGCATAACATGAATCCTTAAGAGCCTGTTTTGTATCGCCAGATACAGATGTCGAAAGTTGGCGGCAACGCGGGCGGAAAAATAAATGTCCGGAGTTAAACGATGTGCGGGGTGCGTAAGGCTGGTCAGCAACGGTTGGTTGCAATCAGGAATGCAGGCTAAACGGCAGAAACCAGTTAACACGATGATCGGGAAGCCAAAAGCAGAACGCCCCCTGGTGCAGTCAGCAGCAGGGGGCGGTTACGGGTGGGGATTATCGTCGTTCATCAGTCATCCCATTTGTGGCTTAGATACGCGGCAAGAAAACCAAAGAACAGAATTGTTCCCAGTACTGCCATGAATACATGCATATTTCCCAGCATGATTAACCTCCATTATTTATTGATGAGTGTGCGCTAAGCGATCCTTATTAAACATAGTGTACGGTTGTTGCATAAAGAATAACCTGGTCAACTTAAACAAATAATTAACAAGAAAAACCTTTTCCGCGTGAAATCAAGCGTGCGGTGAATGATGAGCCTGTTACGATTTTACAACCGCAGCGGCGGAAAACTTCTTCCGGTATGCCGACGGGCTGATAGCGAACTGCTGACGAAAATGGTGACGCAGAGTACCGGCATCGGCGAACCCGCTAAGTTCGGCGATTTTATCGATGCTGATGCGGCTATGGGTCAGATGCTGCTGCGCGCGCTGCAACCGCTCATCCAGCAGCCAGCGAGCAGGGGTTTTGCCGGTCGCCGCCTGAAAACGGCGTAAAAACGTGCGGGGACTCATTCCCGCCTGCCGGGCCAGCGACGCCACGGTATGGCTGGCGGCGAGATGCTGATGCAGATAATCAAACACCAGCCCCAGGCGCTGGCTTTCCCGCGCCTGGGCGACGGGGCGGACCACTTGCTGCGCCTGCGCGCCGTCGCGGTGCGGAGAGACAACCAGCCGCCTGGCCACGGTATTGGCGGCGTCAATGCCGTAATCCTCGCGCACGAGGTGCAGACACAGGTCGATGCCAGCGGCGCTGCCTGCGGAGGTCATGATGCCGTCAGAACCCACGTACAGCACATCGGCAACCACGTCGATCGACGGGAAGCGCTGGCGCAGAGTTTCCGTATATCGCCAGTGCGTTGTCGCCCTGCGGCCATTGAGCAACCCGGCCGCCGCGAGGACAAAGACGCCGGAGCAGATTGAGATAATCCGGCAACCGCGGGCATGGGCGGCGGTTAAGGCATCGCACAGCGCCGCCGGGACCGGCGCATCGATCCCGCGCCAGCCGGGGACCACGATAGTCTGCGCGTCGTGAAGCAAATTCATCCCGCCGTCGGTCATCAGACGGATCCCGCCGGTAGCCCGCAGCTCACCGTCATCGACGGCGGCGACCGCGAACTGGTACCAGCGCTCGCCCATCTCCGGGCGAGGAAGACCAAAGATCTCCACCGCGATCCCAAACTCAAAGGTGCACAGGCCATCATAGGCCAGCACAACCACCCGGTGGCGCGACAAGCTCAGGGAAGGATTTGTCAGGATTTCAACGTTTTCTGTCATAGTTGGCGGCAGAGGTTCGGTGGGGGGATTCATTAAATTAGTGGTACCACAGACAAGGAGAATACGCCATGAGTGTTGTAACCGCTTTCCCCCCAGCCACCTCCGCCGACGCTGCCGCCTGGTTCCGGCATAAACTGAGTTTCGAAACCGACTGCGCGGATGTTTACAGCGCCATGCGCGGCGGGGCGGGCGATTTTGTCCTGCTGCACGTCGTCGGCAGCGCGGAGACCTTTGCCCGGCGGCATCTGCCCGGGGCGCTGCATTTGCCGCATCGCCTGATCGATAGCGCCCGAATGAGCGCGTGGCCAGCTGAGACGCTGTTCGTCGTCTATTGCGCCGGCCCACACTGCAACGGCGCGGATATTGCCGCTCTCAAGCTGGCTGAACTCGGGCGTCCGGTCAAAATGATGCTCGGCGGCCTCACCGGCTGGCAGGACGAGGGGCTGCCTTTCGCCGACTGACTTTCGCGGCCGGTTTCCTGCCGGCAGCCGGCTGCAAAATGAATTTATTTCATGTCCGATGAAATTTTCTCGTTTGCCGCTGACGGCAGTGCATGACAGTATCTGGACATATAGCCATCCAGAAGTCTAAAATTCAAATAATGAACTATCACGGCAGGCAACTAATTGTGCTTACCGCTAAGGAGACACCATGCAACGTCAACAGGCCCCGTTCCGCGCAGATATCGTCGGCAGTTTTTTACGTCCGGATGCAATAAAAGTCGCGCGTCAGCAGCTTGCCGAAGGCGCCATAGATGCGCAGCAATTGCGCCAGATTGAAAATGATGCCATTCGCCAGTTGGTTCAGCAGCAGTGCGATTGCGGGCTGCACGTGGTGACCGATGGCGAATTTCGCCGCGCATGGTGGCACTTCGATTTCTTCGATGGGTTAGAAGGCGTTGAACGCTACGATGCTGACAAAGGGATCCAGTTCAACGGCGTGCAGACCAAAGCCCACGGCGTTCGGGTCATCGGCAAACTGGCGTTTGGCGATCATCCGATGCTGGAAGATTTTCGTTATCTGAAAAGCGTCAGCGGTGAAGCGCAGCCGAAGATGACCATTCCAAGCCCAAGCGTGCTCCATTTCCGCGGCGGGCGTAAAGATATCGACGCCACGGTTTACCCGGACCTCGCCGACTACTTCGACGATCTGGCGACCACCTGGCGCGATGCCATCCGCGCCTTCTATGATGCCGGCTGCCGCTATCTGCAGCTTGACGATACCGTCTGGGCCTATCTGTGCTCCGATGAACAGCGTCAGCAGGTACGCGATCGCGGCGAGGACCCGGATGAACTGGCGCGTATTTATGCCCGCGTTCTGAACCAGGCTCTGGAAGGCAAACCGGACGATTTGACCATCGGCCTGCACGTATGTCGCGGTAACTTCCGTTCCACCTGGATTTCCGAAGGCGGCTATGAGCCGGTCGCTGAGGTGCTGTTTGGCGGCGTCAACGTCGATGCGTTCTTCCTTGAGTACGATAATGACCGCTCCGGCGATTTCGCCCCGCTGCGCTTTATCCGTCCGGGCAAGCAGCAGGTGGTACTGGGATTAATCACCACCAAAAACGGCGAGCTGGAAAACCCGCAAGGAGTGAAAGCCCGTCTGCAGGAGGCCGCGCAGTATGTCGCGCTGCAGCAGATTTGCCTCAGCCCGCAGTGTGGCTTCGCCTCAACCGAAGAGGGGAACGCGCTGACGGAAGCCCAGCAGTGGGATAAAGTTCGCCTGGTCACCGGGATCGCCGCTCAGGTCTGGTAACCGCCCTTCATCGCGCAGCGTTGCACCGTTTTGAGGCAACGCTGCCGGTCCGTTTTACGCCCGCCGCGCCGCCGCGCGCTTTCCCGCCGCCAGATAACCTGGCACCGTTTTTGCCTTATCACTTCCGGCTAGTCGTTTATTCATTTTCGTTTTTGCGATTTTCAGGAGTGAATCATGCAGCGTCGAACATTATTAAAAGCTTTTGCACTCTCCGCCTCTACCGTTCTTATGGGCTACTCTTTCCAGGTTTATGCCGCCGACACGATTAAAGTCGGGATTATGCATTCGCTCTCCGGGACCATGGCGATTTCCGAAACGCCGTTGAAAGACGTGGCGCTGATGGCGATTGACGACATTAACGCCAAAGGCGGCGTGCTGGGGAAAAAGCTCGAGCCGGTGGTGGTCGATCCCGCCTCAAACTGGCCGCTGTTCGCGGAAAAAGCCCGCCAGCTGCTGACCCAGGACAAAGTGGCGGCGGTCTTTGGCTGCTGGACATCGGTGTCGCGCAAATCGGTGCTGCCGGTTTTTGAAGAGCTCAACGGTCTGCTGTTCTATCCGGTGCAGTACGAAGGCGAAGAGATGTCGCCAAACGTCTTCTATACCGGCGCAGCGCCGAATCAGCAGGCGATCCCGGCGGTGGAATATCTGCTGAGCGAAGATGGCGGCGGGGCGAAACGCTTCTTCCTGCTGGGCACCGATTACGTCTACCCGCGTACCACCAACAAAATTCTGCGCGCCTTCCTGCATGCAAAAGGGATCCAGGATAAAGACATCGAAGAGGTCTATACCCCGTTCGGTTACAGCGATTACCAGACTATCGTCGCCAATATCAAGAAATTCTCCGCCGGCGGCAAAACGGCGGTGGTGTCAACCATCAACGGCGACTCCAACGTCCCGTTTTATAAAGAGCTGGCAAACCAGGGTCTGAAAGCGACCGATGTGCCGGTGGTGGCCTTCTCGGTCGGTGAAGAGGAACTGCGCGGGATTGATACCAAACCGCTGGTGGGGAACCTGGCGGCGTGGAACTACTTTGAGTCGCTCGATAACCCGACCAACAAACAGTTTGTGGCGGATTACCGCGCCTATGCCAAAGCCCATAAGCTGCCAAACGCCGATACCGTGGTGACTAACGATCCGATGGAAGCCACCTGGGTTGGGCTGCACATGTGGGCCCAGGCGGTCACCAAAGCGGGGACCACCAATGTCGATAAGGTACGGGCAGCGATGGCTGGCCAGACCTTCAACGCGCCATCAGGCTTTACTCTGACCATGGATGCGACCAATCACCATCTGCACAAACCGGTGATGATTGGCGAAATCGAAAGCAACGGTCAGTTCAATGTCGTCTGGCAGACCGATAAGCCGGTACGCGCTCAGCCGTGGAGCCCGTGGATCGCTGGCAACGATAAGAAACCCGATCATCCGGTAAAAACCGCCGCGAATTAAGCGCCTCTCACGCGGGCGCGAACGTTTTGCCGGGGCGACATCTGTAGCCCCGGTCAGCGCCAGCGCCGCCGGGGATGTCCCGGACTCCCGCGCTACCCTCGTTAGCGTTAACGGGGAAATGACCCAAGGAGATACTCATGAGCACATGGCGCATAGTGGGGTATTACCTCGCGCTACTGGTGATGATCGCGCCGTGGCAGGCGCAGGCAGCGGATGCGGATGATTTTGTGGCGGCCAACCGCACCCAGCAGGCGCGCCTGCTGGAACAGTGGGCCGCCGCGCCGGACGCACAGCGGCTACCGCTGCTGCGGGCGTTGAAAGCGGAAACCCTGGTGGCGGACGAGAGCGGCCACGCCTTCAGCCAGCAGCAGGCGCTGGGGGCTACGCCCACGCCACAAGGGGCGATAAAACCGGTTCGCCTCACCAATCGCCTGCGTAACCTGGTCGCCGGGGCGCTGGCTACGCATCTGCTGGTCAGTGACAGTGTCACGGAAAGGGCCGCTGCCGCCAGAACGTTGCAGCGGGAAGCGACGGCGGAAATGGCCGGGCTGTTGCAACAACGGCTGGCGGTTGAAACTGATGAAGGCGTTAAAGCGCAGCTGGAAATTGCGCTGGCCCGTTTGCAGCTTGCCAGCCCCGACAGCGCCAGTCGGCTGGCCGCCGTTGAACGGCTCGGCCACTCCGTGGATCCGGATACCCAGGCCCTGCTGATTCCATATACCGATCTGCAACATGAGCCAGACGCTCGCGTGCGCGATGCGGCGGCAAACAGCCTGAGCCAGATTAAACAGCGTCTGCTGCTCGGCGATATTCTCGGCCAGGCGTTTATGGGGCTGTCGCTGGGGTCGGTTTTGCTGCTGGCGGCGCTGGGGCTGGCCATCACCTACGGGTTACTGGGCGTCATCAATATGGCGCATGGCGAGATGCTGATGATTGGCGCCTACAGTTGCTGGCTGGTGCAGCAGGCGCTGGCTCAACTGGCGCCGCAGTGGCTGGCTTTTTATCCGCTGATCGCGCTGCCGGTCGCCTTCCTGATAACCGGCGGCATCGGCATGGCGCTGGAACGCACCATCATTCGTCATCTCTATGGTCGCCCGCTGGAGACGCTGCTGGCCACCTGGGGGATTAGCCTGATGCTGATCCAACTGGTGCGCATGCTGTTCGGCGCCCAGAACCTGGAAGTGGCCAACCCGGCCTGGCTCTCTGGCGGCTTGCAGGTTCTGCCGAACCTGATCCTGCCGTGGAACCGCCTGGCGGTGCTCGGCTTTGTGCTGCTGGTGCTGTTCTTCACCTGGTTAATTCTCAATAAAACGCGCTTAGGCATGAACGTGCGGGCGGTGACCCAAAACCGGGCGATGGCCGCCTGCTGCGGTGTGCCGACCGGGCGAGTGGATATGCTGGCGTTTGGTCTCGGTTCGGGTATCGCCGGACTGGGGGGCGTGGCGCTGTCGCAGCTGGGTAACGTCGGCCCGGAGCTGGGTCAGGGCTATATCATCGATTCATTCCTGGTGGTGGTGCTTGGCGGCGTCGGCCAGCTGGCGGGGAGCGTGGTGGCGGCTTTTGGCCTGGGGATCTTCAACAAAATCCTCGAACCGCAGCTCGGGGCGGTGCTGGGTAAGATCCTGATTCTGGTGCTGATCATTCTGTTTATTCAGAAACGTCCGCAGGGGCTGTTTGCCTTGAAAGGGAGGGTAATTGACTGATGAGCCAACCTATTACTTTGACGCTGGCGCGCAAAGCGCCGCGACCGCTGCAGTGGCTCGGCGGATTGCTGGTGCTCGGGCTGCTGAGCATGCCCTTTTTAGCGCTGCTGCCGCAGTCGCATCCGCTGGCGGTCTCCACCTGGCTGCTGACCCTGACCGGTAAAATCCTCTGTTACGCCATTGTCGCCGTGGCGCTGGATCTGGTCTGGGGCTACGCCGGTATGCTGTCGCTGGGCCACGGCATCTTTTTCGCCCTCGGCGGCTATGCGATGGGCATGTATCTGATGCGTCAGGCGGCGGGCGACGGCCTGCCGGCGTTCATGTCTTTTCTGTCATGGAGCGAGCTGCCGTGGTTCTGGTGGGGAACCCAGCATTTTGCCTGGGCGATGCTGTTGGTGGTGCTGGTTCCGGGCCTGCTGGCGTTGGTCTTCGGCTGGTTTGCTTTCCGCTCTAAAATCAAAGGTGTCTACTTCTCAATCATGACCCAGGCGTTGACCTACGCCGGCATGCTGCTCTTTTTCCGCAACGAGACCGGTTTTGGCGGCAACAACGGTTTTACCGGATTCACCACGCTGCTGGGTTATTCCGTGACCGCGACCAGCACGCGGGCCGCGCTGTTTATGGTCACGGTTTTACTGCTGCTGCTGACCTTAGGAATCGGCTATCTGCTGGCGCAGAGCAAATTCGGCCGGATCCTGACGGCGGTGCGTGATGCGGAAAACCGGCTGATGTTCTGCGGATACGATCCGCGCGGATTTAAGCTGCTGGTATGGACGCTCTCGGCGGTGCTGTGTGGCCTGGCGGGCGCGCTGTACGTGCCTCAGGTGGGGATTATTAACCCCAGCGAAATGTCACCGACCAACTCTATTGAAGCGGCTATTTGGGTCGCGCTTGGCGGGCGCGGCACCTTAATTGGCCCGGTGCTTGGCGCCGGGCTGGTGAACGGCGCGAAAAGCCTGTTCACCGTCACTATGCCGGAATACTGGCAACTGTTTCTTGGCCTGATATTTATCATCGTGACCCTGTTTTTACCTCGCGGGGTGATTGGCCTGCTACGTAAAGGAGACCGCTGATGCAACCGGATGAAGGCCTTTTTACCCGCCAGCAGCCCACGGACCGCTTTCGCGAGCAGACCGACCCGGTGCTTGAGCTGGAGAACATCAACGTCAATTTTGATGGCTTTCAGGCGCTGACGGATCTCTCGCTGCAGATTGGCGTGGGCGAACTGCGCTGCATTATCGGGCCGAACGGCGCCGGAAAAACGACGCTGATGGATGTGATTACCGGCAAAACCCGGCCACAGAGCGGCAGGGCGCGGTATGACCAGTCGATCGACCTGCTCGGACTTGACCCTATCGCTATCGCCCGCCAGGGGATCGGCCGTAAGTTTCAGAAACCGACGGTGTTTGAGGCGCTGACCGTCGCCGAAAACCTTGAGCTGGCGCTGAAAGGCGATAAGTCGGTCTGGGCCAGCCTGCGGGCGCGGCTGAACGGCGAGCAGGAGGACCGCATCAGCGACATTCTGCGCCTGCTGCGTCTTGATGGCGAACGCGCGCGTCCGGCAGGGCTGCTTTCGCACGGACAAAAACAGTTTCTCGAGATTGGCATGCTGCTGGTCCAGGAGCCGCATCTGTTGCTGCTGGATGAGCCCGCCGCCGGGATGACCGATGCTGAAACCGAGTACACCGCCGAGCTGTTTCGTACCCTCGCCGGGCAACATTCCCTGATGGTGGTGGAGCACGATATGGGGTTTGTCGAAACTATCGCTGACCGGGTCACGGTGTTGCATCAGGGCCAGGTGCTGGCGGAGGGCTCGCTGCGCGAGGTGCAGGCGAATGAGCAGGTGATTGAAGTGTATCTCGGTCGTTAAGGAGAGCGAATGCTACAGGTTAACCAGTTACATCAATATTATGGCGGCAGCCACATTCTGCGCGGGGTCGACTTTGCGGCCCGGCAAGGTGAGGTTACCTGTCTGCTGGGGCGCAATGGCGTGGGTAAAACTACCTTACTGAAGTGTCTGATGGGGCTTATCCCGGCGCGCAGCGGCGAAGTCATCTGGCAGGACAAACCGATTACCCAGCGTAAACCGCACCAGCGGGTGCAGGCTGGCATCGCCTATGTGCCGCAGGGACGTGAAATCTTTCCTCGCCTGACGGTGGAAGAGAACCTGCTGATGGGGCTGTCGCGATTCCCGGCCAGGGACGCCGGGCAGGTACCGGAGGAGATTTATCAGCTGTTTCCGGTGCTGAAAACCATGAAACAGCGGCGCGGCGGCGATCTCTCCGGCGGTCAGCAGCAGCAGCTGGCGATTGGTCGCGCGCTGGCCAGTCGGCCGCAACTGCTGATCCTCGACGAGCCGACGGAAGGTATCCAGCCATCGGTCATCAAAGAGATTGGTGAAGTGATCCGCCAACTGGCGAACCGTGGCGATATGGCCATTCTGCTGGTTGAGCAGTTCTATGACTTTGCCGCAGCGCTAGCCGATCGCTATCTGGTGATGTCGCGGGGAACGATTATTCAGCAGGGTAACGGGGCGGAGATGGAAGCCGAAGGGGTGCGCGGCATGGTGACAATTTAACGCGCTGCGTTTCTCAGGGCTTTGCCGTCTTGTGGCAAAGCCCGAGCGCCAGTGACTGGCTTCGTCCCATAATGAACAGACCTCTGTTCGTCTTTTATTCTGCAACAAGAATAAAATCCAGCATATTTCATTGTCAGTCGTTCAGTCTGCTTATCTATCTGCTATTTATCAGCCGACGCCGCTAATGACGGCGCTGTTATTGCGCCGCGTTTGGGGTTAATTGCAGCGATCTGGACGCTAATTCCCGGGTGTAAATTTAGGATTTTTCCTTATTTTAATTATTTGTTATTTATATGTGTGGTCGGCATCGATATCCGCCATATATTGTAAGCGATAAAACACTTCTTCATTGGCTCACGGGCAGTTTAAGCTGCGAATTTAATGGCGAAACCAGCGCTAAATACTAAATGTTGATTTTTATCGAATGTAATGGTTGTTGAGTTGTTTTTTTATTATGAAATAGCCCGCTAAAAATAAACCCTGTCTGCTGCCGCGTCAGGGTAATAAATACCGTCAAATAATGCCTGATTTATAAGCAATTAGTCCGCTTTTCTGAGGCTGTTTTTTCTCCAAACGATCGGTCAAAACGATCGTTATATGTTAAGTGATAGCTTTGGACTATTAACCAGAATGAAATCGATCGATTATAAATATTAGCTGGCAGCAGAATTATCAGGCTATTCTGCTGCTGCCCGGGAAATATCAGCACCGAAGGATGGATTCTTTTTGTGAATATGTTTCGGGAGATCTATAAATTTAAATATTGAATGATGGTTAATAAGGGAACTAATAATGCTAAACCGTGTTTATGATAAATATCTGGCTGCCTATAGCTGTGTTGCTGGATGCATTTATGATTTCAAAAACAATGAAAAAGGCGTCACCGCCGTTGAGTACGCGATTGTCATCGCAGGTGTGGCCGCCGTTGTTTCTGTGGTGTTTGGTTCAGGTGGCTCCGTTCAGACAACACTGACTTCTGTGTTCACGGCGGTCACAACGAAGATTACCGGCCTTGTCCAATAATAATTATTGGAATATCTAATAATGACACGGGCATCATAGGATGTGATGCCTGTATTCAGAGATGATTTCAGAATTTCTGGCAGAACAAAGTGGATAACAATGAATATGAAAAGAGGCGGTCTGCTGGTTTATGTGGTGATGATCGTTGTCGGTATTCTGGGGCTGTTTTTCTATTTTAATCAATCCCGCACGGCTGCCCCTTTGCAGGCCAGCCAGCCAGAAAAAAAACCGCAGCAGACGATAAGCGTGGTGGTAGCCACCCGTGATTTAGACGCCAGAACGATACTACGGGCCGGGGACTTTCAGATTAAAACCGTTACGGTTGATGTCGGCAGTACCGATGCGCAGTTTAATCTCGTCGGTAAAAACCTGGATAACTGGGCGTTAAAAAGCGCGGTGCCGGCGAATTCATGGATTTTGCCGGGTTTAATGGTGGCGCCGGGCAGCGATGAATACCTGACCCTGTTTTTACGGCCGGGGAATATTCTCTATACCTTTGAGCTAAACAAGTCAGACAACTATTTATTAAATAACATCAAAGCCGGGCAGGGCGTGGATATTTATCTCTCCTATCGTCGGATATACCCCAAACATGAAGATACGCTGGAAGTCGGCGCCGAACAGTCCCGTGAGAAAAATCAGCTTTATAACCGCCTGAAACCGCTGATGGGCAATAAGCGGGTACTGGCGATTCGCCCGGCAAAAACGGTGGTCACTAACGGCGTCAACGTGGTGGAAAAGGGTAGCCAGCTGGTGGTCGAGCTGCAGGATCGCGAGGTCAAAATGCTGAAGGGGCTGGGCGGCGAGCTGGCGAATATTCTCCTGTTTCCGGCCACCACCTCTCCGGAAGGGAAATCGACCATTGCGCTGCCCTCGCCGGAGGCGGCATGGCCGGTCAGCGACGACGTGATTTTTAATCTACCTCCCGTTCCAGCAAAGCTCACCTCAGAAATTAACGAGCTTCGAGGCTAAATCGCCACCTGACCTCAGGTGGCTTATAACACCATGGAACCCCGGATACAGGGATATTTTAAAAGATGACTCAACGTTTGTTCTGCATTAAAAGGCTGTTTGTGCTGCTGGTGTTTTGCGTGTTTTCTCTGGGGGCCAGGGCGGAAGTCGTTAATCTCAAACCCGGGCAATCGAAAACGCTGCGCTTCGCTAGCGCCGTTAATACGGTGTTTGTGTCAGACCCGGCCGTTGCCGATTACAAAATCGTCAACGATAAAAATATCGTGCTGTATGCCCGCAAGCTGGGCAGCACTGAGCTGGTGGTCTATGGCCCGCAGGCGAAAATCCTGATGAATCTCAGCGTGGATGTTGACCCTTTTCTGAGCGACATTCGCCAGCGCGTGGCGCGTGAATACCCCGGCAGTACGGTGGAGGTGAAACGCTTCCAGAATGCCGATAAAGCCACGTGGATCCTGAGCGGCACGGTGCCCGATGAAGAGAGCCGCGACGGGGTCTATCAGCTGGTCGGCAGTCTGGTGGGCTCCGGCGATGGCGGCAGTAAAAGTAACGGCAGCAACGCCAGCAGTGAAAACACCCGTTTTGCGATCGCCAAAGTCTATGACAACGTCATTAACCGCTTACAGCTCCCGTCCTCGAACCAGGTCAACGTTAAACTGACCGTGGTGGAGGTGAGCAAAGAGTTTACCGATAACCTGGGCATCGAGTGGAGCAGCCTGACACTGGATAGCATTATCAACGGCGGCGGAAATAACGGTATCACCACCAACAGCCCTGGGGTCTTTAATCTGCTGGGGTTTCGCCGTGGGTTTGATGCCGGAAATATCAGCACCCTGATTAACGCGGTAAAAAATGACTCGATTGCCCGGGTGCTGGCCCAGCCTAATCTCACCGTACTTTCCGGAGAGTCCGCCAGCTTCCTGGTAGGCGGCGAAATTCCGATTATGGTGAAAGACCAGGACTCGGTCACCGTGCAGTATAAAGAGTACGGTATTCGCCTGAATATTACCGCCAAGGTGGAAAAACGCCAGAAGATACGCCTGTTTGTCTCCAATGAATTAAGCAGCGTCACCGGTTCGTATGCCTATAACGACTACCAGATCCCGACCATGCGTACCCGGCGCTCCAGCTCAACCATCGAGCTGGCGGATGGCGACAGCTTTGTTATCGGCGGCTTATTAAGCGAGGCCGACAGGGAGTCGCTCACCAAAGTGCCGTTTATTGGCGATATTCCGGTGCTGGGGGCATTGGCCCGTAGCTCGATGACCGAAAGAAGCAAAAGCGAACTGGTGGTATTCGCCACGGTGAATCTGGTGAAACCACAGGCCGAAGCGGCGGCCCGCAAGATGTCGCTTCCATCCTTTCGCCGCAGCTCGGTTGAGAAGCTGTTCTTTAACGTCGGCGTTGACCAGAAAATGCGCGAAGAGCGTTTAAATAGTGATGCCGGACGCTTTCTTGAACAGGGCGGCTTTGCCCGCTAACGACCTCGCATCATTGACATATTTCTGGAGTGAAAGATGAAGTTGTTTTCGGATTCTAAAAAGAAAAGCGAGCCGGAAGTCGCGCAGAAGGTGAAAAAGGGGGGCGCGCAGTCGATAATTATTATCTCCCCTGATAAAGAGATACTTTCTGACATTAGCAGTTTGTTATTAATTAATAACTTTAATAACGTTATTGGTCACCCGCTTGATTTTTTTGCCTTGCAGGATGACAGCATTTTGCGCGGCGCCGCGACGGTAATTATTGATATCGGCAACTGTAATGATGTCACCTTGATCTGTGAAACGGCCACATTGCTGATTCCCGCCAGCGCGCGTCAGGTCTTTCTCGGTCGCAATGACTCAATAGCTTTCGCCCAGGCGCTGATGAGCGCCGGCGTCTGCTATCTGCATATTCAGTCCCAGCTGGCGCAGCTGGCCGGGCAGCTCCAGCAGCCTGACAGCGCCCTGGCGACGCGCAGCATGATGAAAATCAGTCTGCTGGGCTGCAAAGGCGGCGTGGGTACCACAACCGTGGCCTGGCAGCTGTTTCAGGCCATCGGTATGCAGACCTCGATCCCCTCGCTGCTGGTGCAGGGCGCCAGCGGCAGCCGGGATCTTGATTTAATGACCTCCCGTACTCTGCCCAGAGACGGGGCGATTACGCCGATGGGGCCTCAGCAGTCCGCGCGCATAGAGCCCCTGGATGCGGCCTGGACCTATGGCGATAGCCACTTCAATGCGTTCAATCTGGTGATGTTCGATCACGGCGTCTATGCCCAACCCTACGAGCATCTTGAGACCGTCTTTACGCAATCCAGCACCTTGATTCTGGTGATTAACCGCGATCTGAGCGCCCTGCGGGTGGCTAAGTATTTGCTGGATGAGAAGCAGCGCGTCGACCTGTCGCGCGGCGGCAAAGAGCTGCGGGTCTTCATCTGCCTCAATGAGAATCACCCTGCGCACGGCGATGAGCTGCGCAATGACGATATTGAGGAGTACCTGGGTTACCCGCTGGCGGTGATTAACCCGTGGAACGTTAAGCAAAACCAACCGTTGTCGGCAACACCGCTGTGGCGTTTTGCCGCCCAAAGCCTGCTGGGTAAATCTGAGCAGGAGACGGCAAAGAGAAGATTATTTCCATCGTTTTTCTCATTACGCCCCGACCGTAAGTCGTAGCGGATGGCGGATTTCGTCACGCGGTGGGAACATAACTTTTAAGGATGACGACAGCGATGGATACGGAGAGCTTTGAATCCCTGCTCTATTTTCGTGAGCTGGTGCTGAAGAGCGTTGATTTAGAACGGGTTGATGCGTTGCGTCACGATCGCGATGCGCTGTTTCGGGAAATCAGCGAGGTGATCACGCGGCAGGTGAACAGCAGCGGCAGATATTTATCCTCCCGCGCCAGTCACGATCTGTGCGAGCTGGTTACCGATGAGATAACCGGCTACGGCCCGCTACGGGAATTAATGGAAGACGACACCATCAGCGATATTTTGGTGAACGGCCCGGATCGCATTTTTGTCGAGCGTTTCGGCAAACTTGAACAGGTCGATAAACGCTTCCTCAACGACGTTCAGCTCACCGATATCGCCAGACGGCTGGTTTCGCGAGTGGGGCGCCGGGTCGATGATTCCCAGCCGCTGGTGGACGCCAGGATGCCGGACGGCAGCCGTCTCAACGTGGTGATTTCACCGGTGGCGCTGGATGGCGCGTCGATCTCCATCCGTAAGTTTGGCAAGGGCAAGAAATCACTGGCCGACCTGGTGGAGTACGGCAGCATGAATGAAATGATGGCCAATTTTCTGGTCATCGCCAGCCGCTGTCGGGTCAACATTATTGTCTCCGGGGGGACGGGCTCGGGGAAAACCACGCTGCTTAACGCGATGTCGCAATACATCAATGAAGATGAGCGGGTACTTACCCTGGAAGATGCCGCCGAACTGCGGCTACAGCAGCCGCACGTGGTTCGCCTGGAGACGCGAATGGCCGGGTCGGAAAACCAGGGAGTGGTGAATATGCGCCATCTGGTGGTCAACGCGCTGCGTATGCGTCCCGACAGGATAATCGTCGGCGAGTGTCGTGGCGAGGAGGCTTTTGAGATGCTGCAGGCCATGAACACCGGCCATGATGGTTCAATGTCGACGCTGCATGCCAACTCGCCGCGCGACGCGCTGGCGCGTCTGGAGAGCATGATCATGATGTCCAGCGCGTCGCTGCCGTTGGCGGCCATACGCCGCAACATCGCCTCGGCGGTCAACATCATCGTGCAGGTGTCGCGCCTGCCGGACGGCTCGCGCAAGGTGATCAACATCGCCGAAGTGATGGGCATGGAAGGAGACAACATTATTCTGCAGGACATCTTTAGCTTCGGCGCCGAAGCGGATCGCAATGAGTACGGCAAGATTCAGGGGACGTATACCTGTTTTGGGCTGCTCCAGCGTTCGGCGGTGTACCGCCAGGCGCTGGTGCATGGCCTGCTTGAACCTTTAAAACAACTGTTCGGGAACCGGATGCCATGATGATGATCATTTTTAGCTTTCTGCTGCTGGCAGGCTGCATTCAGCTGGGGCTGTGGTATCGCCAGCAGAAGCGCATGCGGCGTTTACAGCAGGCGGAAGCTGCCCGTAACCGGGTGGAGCTGACAAGGCGACTGCTGCGTAATCCGCTGGGCGGGTGGTTATCACGCTTGATGGACAATATGCGTCTTCATTTACTGGGCAAGCAGCGCGCTACCGTCTTGCGCCACGGGCTGATCCTGCTACTGGTCCAGGCCGCAAGCTTCTACGTAAACCAGAATTACCTGAACCTGAGTCCGCTGATTATCCATCCCGCATGCTTTGTGCTGACCCTCTACGGCCTGTATCTCAACAGTAAGAAAAAGATGCGTCTGGAATTTGATGCTCAGTTTTCGGAAGCGCTGAATATTATTAACAGCTCGATCCGCGCCGGTAACTCGGTTATTCAGGGGATTGAGCAGTGCGGGCAAAAGATTGACGGTGTGCTGGGCGATGAATTCAGACAGATATCGCAGCGCCTGGAAATCGGTGAAGATGCGGAAAGCGTATTTTTGGCCTCGTGGCGACGCCTGCCGTTTAGTGAATACTACTTTTTCATCATTACCGTACAGCTCAACATGAAAGGCGGGGGGCAGGTCAAAGAGGTGATGTCGCGTCTGGGAACGCTTATCTCCAACGCCCGGGTGCTGGAGAAGAAAAAATACGCCATGACATCGGAAGTCCGCATGTCGATTAAGATACTGACGGCTATCCCCATTTTTTTCTTCTTCTTTCTGAAATTTCAGTCGCCGGCCAATTTTGACATTTTACTGCACCATCCGACGGGCCAGATGATGCTCTATTACGCTATTTGCAGCATTCTGCTGGGGCTGCTGATTGTCTGGATGATGATGAATAAAATATAGGTGACATATGTTTTATATTCTTGCGCTAATCCTGCTGGTCTCAGGTGCCGGGGGATTAACCCGGATCTGGTTATTGAAGCGACGTCGGCAGCGTATTTATCACCTGCTGGAGCAGAGTAGCAAGCAGTACGCTTTTATCCCACAGGATAATACAACGCCGGTTGAGCGAATCATGAGGAAAACCAGTCGTCTGGTCTCGTGGACCGCGATGCTGGATAAAAACATTGTCGCTAAAACGTTAATCATCGTTATCGCGACGCTACTGCTGGTATTCGTGGATGCGACCGGGATTTATACATTTTCCCGTGAGATGTTATTTCTTTGCGTACTGGCCTGCGTGGTGGTGGTTATTCTGTTACCGAATCTGGTAAAGGAAATGACCATTAAAAAAAACATGAAAAGGATTTCTGACGACCTGCCATTCGTTATCGATATGCTGGCTGTCTGCGTGCAATCCGGGATGACCATTGAAAAAGCGTTGCGTTATATCGCCGACAATACCTATGCCATTAATCCCAATATCGCCACGCTGTTCGACAGGGCGATGCTCAAAACAGAGGTGAACGGGATTAACGCCGCGCTGGAACAACTCTATGAGGAGGTTCCGGGGACAGAAGTCAGAATGCTGTGTTCGACTTTGCAGCAAAGTATTAAATATGGCTCGTCAATATATCAGGTGTTGATCGACCTTTCTAAAGAGATGCGCGAACTGCAGCTGCTGAGCACCGAAGAGAAGGTGGCCAGCCTGTCAGCAAAAATGACGTTGCCGATGATCGCTTTCATTATGTTTCCGCTGTTGGTCATCGTTGCGGGGCCAGGCATT
Source organism: Klebsiella sp. Lac1 (assembly GCF_009825425.1). Classification (NCBI taxonomy): domain Bacteria; kingdom Pseudomonadati; phylum Pseudomonadota; class Gammaproteobacteria; order Enterobacterales; family Enterobacteriaceae; genus Klebsiella; species Klebsiella sp. Lac1. Next base: position 1,745,335 of record NZ_VJZJ01000001.1, on the reverse strand, counting down.
ATAGGGATGGTGTCAATGTGGTCAAAATAATCTCTCTTACGGCGTTTCTCGCGCTGCTGGCGTTGGGCGGCTGCCAGAGCCAAACCGGCGGCGGTGAACTCAATGATAGTCAGCGTGAATATATTCTCAGTAAGGTCAATAACTATAACGGCTTGATCAAGCTCTACCGTGAAAAGCTCAGCCGTAAAGAGGATAAGGATACCCGCTACCAGCTGGCGGAATACTACTATCTGGCGGAGGATTTCGACTCTTCCCGCCAGTATCTGCAGCCGCTCATCGCCAACAATCCCGATGAACGGGCATTATTACTGGCAAGTAAAAACCTGATGGAGCTCGGCAATTATAGCGAAGCGCAGGCGATGGTTGCCGGCGTGCTCAGGCAGAACCCCCAAAGCGGCGAGGCCTGGAATATGCAGGGGATCCTGCTGGCGCAAGATGGCGATTTTACCGGGGCGGCCCGCGCGTTTAATAGCGCGAGGCAGCGCTTTGTCGATGACGATATCGTGATTAATAACCTGGCGATGCTGGCCATTATGCAAAACGATTACGCCACCGCCAGAGACTATCTTTTTTCTCTCTACGGCAGGGGGCATGCGAGCCAGAAAGTGCTGCATAACCTCGTCTACGTGCTGGTGAAGCTCCAGGACTTTAACGGTGCGGAAAGCATCCTGCAGCAGGAAAAGATGGCCGACCGTAGCGACGGGTTGATGGAAGCGCTGGCGAAAGTGAATCCGCGCCCGCGCGTGCGGTCCGCAGCGTTGTCGGCCCCGGCTCCGGTGTCGATAGCGAAAAGCGCGGCGCCAGCGGTGAAATCGGGGGCCCAGACCGGAGTCGCACCGCCACCGCTCAAAACGGCGGCCGCTGAACGCACATCGGTCTCCACTCAGGATGAAATAACCCGGCTCCTGGATAATCAGCCGACGGCGAAGTCGGCAGGGCTGGTGGAAAAAGCGTCTTTGTCGTTAACCAGCGGTCTGAAAGACGTTTCTGCGGTTCGCTCCGGACGCCACCCCGGATATTTCCGCATGACGCTGGAGTCGCAGCATGCGATTAATTTCCGCGAACTTCCCAGCGCGGATAAAAATAAGCGTATTTTTGAATTACAGAATGTCAGACTAGGGCAGGCGTTGCTGCGTGCGGCTGACGATATTCCCAGGGAATACCCCAACATCAATAAATTGACGTTTTATCAAAATCAAACGGATGCTGTTTTAATTGAGTTTGAATTTACCCACTCACTGGCAAAAGCGAAGGTATTCCGTCTCGCCGCGGGTAAGGTTCCAGGGGAACGACTGGTGTTTGATATTTATTACGGCTGAACCGCCGGGTCTGTTTTTATACGGAAATAAACATTATGAAAATTTATGAATACAACGATCTGCTGGTGCAGGTGCCGGCGGGCGTCACGCATCTGATGATCGGCGCGGATGGCGTATTACGCGGCTATCGCAACAGGCCGGATATGTCATTGCCCCGGCCCTGGGAAACGACGGAAAGTATTATTCCTGGCGTGCTGAACTGGGAAAAATCACACGCTGAGATTGCCGCGCTGCGGGAATATTCGCCCATTATTATTCACGAGTTTGCGTTGCCGGGAACCGAACGTTTCCGCGTCGGCGATAAATACACGCTGCATGCGACTATCAATGAAGAACTCTGTTTGACCTCCGAGGTTCATGCGGTCGTCAGCTGCTATACGCCGGGCATGAAGCCCTGGTGCCAGATATTAAAACTGAAGGTCGAAGGACTCTCTATCGACAATATTCTGCTGGCAAATGTTAAAGAAGTTCTTCATGACTTAAAAGTCACTGATTAATCACAACAGAATGAATTTACAGGAGAAAATAATGGCTGAAATGGAAAAGTTACTGGATGGACTGGTTAACCTTGATGGCGCGCTGGGGGCGGCGCTGGTCGATGCCCGTAATGGCATGCTGTTACACGGCGTGGGCTCTGCCGGTCTGGATATTGAAATTGCCGCCGCGGCCATTACTGATGTTCTGCGCGCCAATATCAAGATGCTGAAATTAATGGCGACCGGAGATGAAGTGGAAGACATCCTGATTACGCTGGGCAAACAGTACCACATACTCCGACCGGTGAGGGCTGTGGATGGGGTATTCGTGTATACCATTCTCGATCGTCGCAATGGAAATCTGGCGCTGGCCAGACGCAAAGTGACGGACGTCGAAGAGGCCATCGTCATTTTATAAGTAACCCCGCCCGCGTAGCGCGGGCGGAGGACATAAGGTTCGGGATGATGAAAGACTATAAGGTGATCCTGGTAGGACGCAGCGGCTCGGGTAAGACCACGGCTATCCGTAGCGTCAGTGAAATCAACGTCGTGTCAACGGACGTGCTGGCATCGGACCGCGGCGACGCAGAGAAAGACACCACCACCGTCGGTTTTGACTACGGCGAGCTGACTATTCCTGGCGGGCAAAACCGGATGCGGCTTTACGGCACTCCGGGGCAGGAGCGCTTCACGTTTATGCGCGATATCCTGGAACGCGGCAGCGTCGGTATTCTGCTGCTGGCCGATAATCACCGGCCAGACCCGCTGGCAGAGACTCGCAGTTGGCTGCGGGCGCTGAAAACCGGCCCGTTGGCGGGAAATGCGATCGTGCTGCTGGGCATCGTTAAGTGTGATTTGTCCCCCTTACCTGATCTTGAACAATACCAGCGCTTGCTGCGGGAGGAGGGGCTAACTCTTCCCGTCGCGACGCTGGATGCACGCAGCCCGGAAAGGGTCTTATTTCTGCTGAAGGTGCTGTTTTGCCAGCTTGAGCGTGCCAGAAATGAAGAGGTTTATTCCTGATGACAAGCATACTTCCGTTTGCGATTGAAGATGCCGGTACCCTGTCGACTGAACTCAGTCAGCAGATTCAGCAACTGCTGCTGGAGTTTGCCCAGAATTATCCTGTGATGGGGGAGCTGCTGGTGGCGACCGCCGATGGTTATGAGGTCGCGGCCGTTCTCAAAGAAGAGGACCCCGGGCGGTTACATAAAATCGCGGCGATGACCAGCTCTCTGCTGGGGGTTGGCGCCGCGATGCTAAATGAAATCGCGGCCGGAGAGCAGAAAGCCATCACCGTCGAGGGCGAGAGGGACAATATCCTGCTCTGGCAGGTCGCTACGCAGCGTTTTCCGCTATGTCTGACCGTCGTGGCCTCCGCACAGGAGCCCCTCGGGCAACTGTTCTGGCTGTTGCGCCAGTTGGCGGCAGCCATCGCTGAGATCTGCCATGCGCAGCCCGATCTGCCGCCGCCACAGGAATATTATTATGAATGATCCGTTAACGATGTCCTTCGCCGTCAGATTATGCTCGGCAGACATGAGCTGTGGTTTTATTTCCGTGTCGCCGGTCCTGGATAACAGGGCAGAATTAATTCAGCAGCGTCTGAACTGGTATCACCAGTGGCTACATTCGCTGTGTAGCCATTTGCAGAAAGAGACGCCGATCCCGCAAGATATTTTCTCGCTTCTGCTGCTGCAGGCGGTTGAATTAACGGCTGCCGATATGCTTAGCGATGCCATTGCGCTGGCTCCGGTGCTTTACGATCGCGACAGCAGAATCATCGAGAGCGTGACCAGCTATTTTTCCTGGCTCCAGGCATGTACGCTGCCGGACCCTGAAAATAATGAACTGACGCAGCCAGAGAATCTCTCGCCTGAATAAACACGGTTCTTTTTAACACCGCATTTTTATGATGCGTGGAGAATAAGGGATTATTGTGAATATCGCATGGCTATTGACTGCCGGTATCAGCGGAGTGCTTATCTATATTTGCTATATGGATATCCGCTGGCGGCGGATACCTAACCGCGCCACGCTGCTGATACTGCTGCTCTCCTGTCTCGCAGGATTTACGCATATGCCTTATCCGGCGTTCATTCTCCCCGGCATACTGCTGGCGCTGGGTTTTATCGCCGTGATGGCGAAGCTGATGGGCGCCGGGGACATTAAGCTGGTGTGCGCGCTGGCGGTGGCGTTGTCAGTACCGGAGACCGGCAATTTTTTGCTGCTGACAGCCATCGCGGGTATTCCCGTCGCCATTGTCAGCCTGCTCTGTTTTTATTTCTTCGCCCGCGAGGAACGCGCAACGGTGCCATATGCGCTGGCCATCAGCTGCGGGTACTGGCTACAGCTGTGGGTATAACCATTGGTGAATGTATGTTTAAAAAGATAAAAAACGGTCTGCGGCATTATTTATGCGCTGAACATGGCGTTGCTGCTATGGAATTTTCCATGGTGTTTATTCCTTTTATTATTTCGATACTTTTTATTGCCGAGATGTGCCGGGTGGTCTTTATTTCCTCGGCGCTCGATCTGATTATCGCCGAGTCGGGCCATATAGCGGCGATCACCAGAGTGCCAGACAATTATCAGCAATATTTTAATGCCGAAATCAATAAGCGCATGGCCGACTGGCCGCTCATTTCCCGTGAAGTACATGTCCAGCTTTCGGTTAGCTGGTGTGACAGTATCTCCGCGGTGATTAACCACACTTGCACCACCACGGATGCGCATAATAAGCCGCTGGCATTTTACAAAGTGACCACTGATTATCAGCCGCTGTTTTTCTTCTTTCCTTCGCAAAGCGTCATCCAGGAACTGAGCCGCAGGATTTTACTGGTACAGGAATTTCAGCGTGAGGCAGAAAATAATGAATAACACGATGGGCAAGATAAAACGCGCATTACGCGACGATCGAGGGTCAGTCGCGATTGAGGCCGGTCTGTACTTCGTCGTCTTTTTTGTGCTGTGCGCGCTGCTGGTGGATTTCAGCGCCGTCTTTCTGAACAAAAGTTACCTCGAGCGGGTCACCCATTCGCTGGCCAGCGTGGTACGCGAAAGGTCCGTCTTCTATGGCGAAAGAGAGGAGCTAAGTCAGCAGGAGGTCAGCGATCTCTACGATCTGGCCGGTGTTCTGCTGGAGGAGAGCCGTCTGGCAGGCAGCCGCTATCAGCTGGTGGTGGAAGCCGCCTTCTTTCAATCCAGCGGCAGCAAAGCGCAAAAAAACCTGTTGAATACTCAGTCCTTCTCCCGGGGGACCGGGATCTGCCGCAGCCGGGTTGCGATAACCAGCGCGCAGATTGCGGCGCTGTCGCCGTGGGATACGAAAGGGCGCTGGCTGCCGGTTTATCAGGTGACGATGTGTCTGCCGGGCGGCGAGAGTTTATTTAAACGCGCGTTGAATAGCGCCGGAATACAGATCGGCGATATTGCCATCAGCAATGCGGTGATCCCGCGTTAATACCGTTCCTTATGGGCGAGGTGAAAATTATGCGAAGCCGGTTTTTACGGTTTATCGTGCGTCTTTTGCGTCAGGAGTACGGCGCGATAACCGTGATGTTTGCCATTATGTTTCCGCTGATAATGATGTTTTATTCGGTGGCCTATGATGGCGCTAATTTACAAAGCAGTCGCGCCAGGCTGGCAGATGGCCTTAATCAAGGCGTGCTGGCGGTGGCGATTCTCGACAACCGCAACACCACCGCCGCGGATAAGGCGGAGAATATTACGCTGGTGCATAACTACCTTTCCTACTATGTGCCGGATGCGACGATCGCGAAAAACGATCTGGCCGTAGCGGTAGAGGTGAACTACAGCACCACGGAAACCGGCAAACTTGACTCCGTGGACTATACCGCCAGCGGTAAAGCCAGCATGCGGCCAATAATCGGCGCGCAGCAAGAGGTCGGTTTTGACTCCGCGGTGGATATTCGTGCCGACAGCGGCGCGGGAGTGGTCAGAAAAACGTTTGAAGTCGTCAGATTCCCGACTGATTACGCTCTGGTACTGGATTTTTCGGGTTCAATGCAAGAACTCTCATCAGAGCCGGGGATGACAAGAATTACCTTGCTCCGTAAGGTTGTGACGGATTTCATCAGTGATATATTAAATGATGATTCGGTGAGTAATACGGTAAGCATTATTCCATTCAGTATTGGTGTGCCAGTTATCCTGCCGGGCGAAAATATTGCGGGTGGGGTAAGCGTGGGTTGCTCTTTTGTAGGAAAGCTAAAGCCACAGTATCAAAAAGTCGATCTTGATTTCTGGTATAATAAATTCCATATCAATAATTCTAATACTCCTGCTGAGAAGGCTCAGTCTTATAGTTATGACCGTTCATTATATAGCTATTATCAAGATGTGATTGGTCCGGCTACCGGTAATAGTATGGATAATATGATTACGAAAGGATGGTGCGTAAAAAATGCGAGTTATGGCAGCAGCGTGGGTAGAGATGTGTACAGCTGTGATGCCGATCCGCGTTCAAGGTTGTTTGATAACTATGATGAGTTTCTTGAATCGCGTGTAGCGGCTCATGATTTAATGCTGAGAGACGGCGCGAATTATGCAATCACGAATAATGAAACCCTGGATTATGATGGGATGTTTGCCGATGGATATATGTTTTCAGAACAGGCGGTTATCACCTTTAAACATATGATTGGATCGCGGTCGATGCGGCCTTTTGATCTGGATTGTTATTCTGCATTTGACGCAATGGATTTTAGTTTCGAGATGGTCAATCTCCTGAAGGATAAGACAGCAAAACCTAAGTCCTATCTTATAGAGCTAACAAACGATATTAGTGTTATTGATGAGTTTAATAACATGAGGATTGTTAATGGCTCACCCACTCATGTGACCTCTGGCCTGCTACGATCCCTACCGGTAGTTGCCAAAGGCACCAATCCCAGAAAAGCAATTATCGTGATATCCGATGGTATTGATTCCGGCAGCACGACCAGTGGACCCTATGCGATGACCGAGCGGCTATTTAAAACGTACGATCTTTGCCGGCGAGTCAGGGAGGGACTACTCCGTTACCCGCAGGGAACCCCGACTCAGGTGGCCGATATCTTTTTTATTTTTACGGTTAATAATTCTGAAACTACCAATGCCCTTAATTTGTGGCGCAATTATTGCGCCGGTGACAACGTGTTCCTTGCCACCAACTATCAGGACATTATTAACGTCCTGACGGGGATTGCTAAAAAATCCTCGGTGAAATTTATCAATAAAAATGAGCCGGAATAACCCCCGCGAGACAGGAGGTCAGAGTGTTGGATTTGGCTGTTTTGGCTAATCAGTGCGCGCCAGACGTCGCTCCCCAGGTGCTGGAACGTTTAATGAAAGTGGAATCGTCGTTTAATCCTTATGCCATTGGCGTGGTGGGCGGGCGGCTGGCGCGTCAGCCGCGCCATAAGGAAGAAGCTGTCGCTACCGCGCAGTATCTGGCACAGGCAGGCTGGAATTTTTCGCTAGGGCTGGGTCAGGTGAACCGGCACAATCTCGACAAATACGGACTGGATTATGAAACCGTCTTCGATCCTTGTCATAACGCCCGCGCCGCTGCCGGTATTTTTAATGAATGCCTGCGCCGCGCGTCGGTCAAGTTTTCCCCGCAACAGGCGCAGCTGGCGGCGTTTTCCTGCTACTACAGCGGCAACTTCCGCCGCGGCTTTCTCCCTGAAGGCCAGGCGCAGACCAGCTACGTTGAGCGGATCATGGCGGTAAAGCCGACGCTTACGGCAGGCGGCGCGGTCCCTATTGCGGTGATTCCCGACGGTCAATCTCGCCCAACGGCGAAAGTCCCCAGCGCAAAAGAAAACCGGCCAACGTCGCCCGGCGCGAAGCTATCTCAGATAGCCGGCGCATCATCGCCCCGAGGCGTGAAAGCTCTGCGGGGTGACTAGCCGGAGTCTGCCTGCGTAGCCATCCGTAGCCATCCGTAGCCCCGCTTAGCGTCAGCGCAAGCGGGGGACGACGGCGGGGGCAAATCTATTTGCGCAGCAGCCGCTGCAACCGTGTCTGACGCCAGTTGCGGATCCATTCGCCGAAAACAAACAAGCGCAAGCCTCTCACCAGCAGCAATGCCCCCCAGATCCCGGCGACCCACGCAGACCAGTAGTGGCCCGGAGAGGTAAACCGGTTGAGTAAAACCAGCAACACGCACACCACCACGGCGGTCGACAAGGAGCGGAAAAAGCGACTCTCCTGATGCACGCGCGCTTTTGCCTCTTCGATACGTAAATCGAGAGACTGCTCGTGGCCTGCCGGGGCGTCACCGGTTATTTCGCCCACGTTCACTTCAAAAACTGCGGCAAGGGCGCTCAGGGTTTCCAGCCCCGGGCGATCGCCGTTCTCAATGCGCTGAATGGTCCGCACGCTGAGGCCGGCAAGTTCGGCCAACTGCTCCTGGGACCAGGCGCGCTGCAGACGTAATTGTTTAACCTGATTACTGCTGTTCATCATATTTATCTCCGGGTGAAAACCTGAGATGGAGTGTGGTTCCGGGCACTGTCGGGCACCACGATCCGCAGCCGACAGTTACACGACATTAACCCGACAGCCGCATGACGCCTGGGTTCAGGCGCTGACGAACGAACAGCCATTGCGCCACGGGCGAACTTTCATTCCACGCAAGATCATCAGCCAGGCAACGATAATCGCGAGCATCAGCACCACAAACAGCGACCAGTGCGGCATATGGGTCAGGATAGATCCGCTAATCATCGGGTTGAAGGCGGCGCCCAGCCAGCCCAGCGACTGGGCGGAAAAGTAGCTCGCCTTCATGCCGGCGGGGGCGATGTTATCAATCAGCATATACTCGCCCGGCGCGTAGATAACCTCGCCAAGGGTAAACACGGCGGCAGATATCCCCCATAGCAGCAGGCTGTTGCCGGAAAGAATAAATCCCCCCAGCCCGAGGACGAAACAGACCGTCCCAAAAGTCATCAGCGGACGAATATTGCTGGCGCTCAACCGACGGCCGACGGCGTACTGTAGCGCCACCACCACGGCGGCGTTAACCGGAAGCACCACCGCCACCACCTTTTCGGCGAAATCGCTATCGCCGACCACCAGCACATACTGCGCAATACAGGAGGCGAATGAACCGCCGACGAACGAGGCCAGCAGGGCGGAAAGCGTAAACCACATCAGCGCCCGGTCACGCAGCAGCACTGAAGGCGACCAGCGGGTGGCGTTCTCCTGGGCAACCGCCGCCGGGGAACGCTGAACGAAGAGCTGAATAGCCACCAGCGGCAGCGCGGCGCAGGCCGCCGCCAGCCAGAAAGGCAGGTTGATGCTGTGCATCACCAGCAGTGTGCCGATGGGCGGGCCGACGGTCCAGCCGATATTCAGAAAGGTATAGTTGAGGGAGAAGATCCGCGCCTTCTTTTCCGGCGCCAGAACCTCGGCAAACCAGGCTTTCAGCACGGTAGAGAAGACGGAATAGGCGCAGTTGATCAGGGCAAAGAACACCACCACCAGCGTCACGCTATTGACCAGCGGAATGGCGATGAAGCCGCAGATAAAGGCCAGCACGGCGATAATCATATAGCGTTTTTTATCAAACTTATCGGCCAGAATGCCAAACCCCATGCTAAAGACGACGCCGACGGTGAGGGCGATGGAGAGCGCATAGCCAATGTTATCCACCTCAAGCTGGTACTGACGGGTGAGGAAGATTGTCATAAAGGGCAGCGTTGCGCCACGGCCGATAGTCAACAGCAGCGAGGACGCCAGCAACGCGATGGTCGAGCGTCTGATGGTCGGTGTCATATTCTTTGCCTGATGAAATGTTTTTTAGCGTGTTCTGCTCAGAAATATCATTCTATCAGGAGCTTGTATAGCGCAACCCCGTGCTATCGCGTGCTTTCACACCCTGCCAAAAATAATGATCTATCCGCCGGGCGCTTTTTTGGGTACTTTGATTTTGTTCACAAAAATTCTTATAACAACAGAGGCAGGGTATGACACGTAAAGACGGGCTGCTGGCGCTGCTGGTGGTGGTAGTGTGGGGACTGAATTTTGTGGTGATTAAGGTCGGGCTTCACAATATGCCGCCGCTGATGCTGGCGGGGCTGCGCTTCTTACTGGTGGCTTTCCCGGCGCTGCTGTTTGTTGCCCGTCCTGAAATCCCGCTGCGTCTGCTGCTCGGCTATGGCCTGACCATCAGCTTTGGTCAGTTTGCCTTTTTATTCTGCGCAATTAATCTTGGGATGCCCGCCGGCCTGGCCTCTTTGGTGCTTCAGGCTCAGGCATTCTTCACCATTATTCTTGGCGCCTTTGCCTTCGGTGAACGCCTGCAGGGAAAACAGCTGGCCGGGATTGCGCTGGCTATTTTTGGCATTCTGGTGCTGGTGGAAGCCAGCCTCGGCGGCCAGCATGTCCCGGTGGTCGGATTTATGCTGACCCTGGCGGCGGCGCTGAGCTGGGCCTGCGGGAATATCTTTAATAAGAAGATCATGTCCCGCGCCGAGAAGCCGCAGATTATGTCGCTGGTGGTGTGGAGCGCGTTGATTCCCGTGCTGCCGTTTATGCTGGCGTCATGGGCTATCGATGGCCCGCAGGCGATGGCGGCGAGCCTGATTCATATTGATATGCTGACCGTATTTTCGCTGCTGTATCTGGCGTTCGTTGCCACGATTGTCGGCTATGGCATCTGGGGATCGCTGCTCGGGCGCTATGAAACCTGGCGAGTGGCGCCGCTGTCGTTGCTGGTGCCGGTCGTTGGTATGGCCAGCGCCGCGCTGTTGCTCGGCGAAACGCTGAACGGCCTGCAGCTGCTGGGCGCCGTGCTGATTATGGCCGGGCTGTATATCAACGTTTTCGGCCTGCGGGTGTGGCGCACGGGCGCGGTACCGAGATAAGCAAAGCCCTTAGCGGCCTGTTTTTTTGCCGCCGGGCGCGATGTTTGCCGGCCTGGCCTTCAGCGCTTGGCTCTCTGGCTCAACGTCTATGAGTGACCAAAGGAATGTAAATGATTGATGACATCCGCTACCTGATTGTGTTCGCAAAAATTGTCGAGGCGGGCTCAATCTCCGGTGGCGCAGACGCTTTAGGGCTGACGACCGCCACGGCGAGCAGCCATCTGGCGAAACTGGAAAAAAATCTGGGTAGCGCTCTGCTATATAGAAATACGCGAAAACTCTCTCTGACTCACGATGGCGTCGGTTTGCTGGAGACGGCCAAATCTATGCTGGAACTTTATGAGAAGGGGGTGATTGAATTTAAGCAGCGTTCTATATCTACGGCTAATAAGCTGCATATTTCTGTCCCCGCCGTTTTTATTAATAGCGCCTTTACGCGCCACCTCGCGGTTTTCATACAACAATATCCGGATGTGCGCCTGAACATTTCTTATAGCGACACGCGTAAAGATATTATTGGCGAGAGTATTGATGTCGCATTTCGGATTGGGGAACTGCCGGATAGTTCTCTCAAAGCCCGGCATCTGTTTGTCCTGCCCCGGCAACTGGTCGCATCAAAGGGGTTGCTCAGTCATTATAAACCCATCAACCATCCTGATGACTTATCACATCTGCCCTGGATTGGCCTGACGATGAGGCAGAATAGCCGGGAGTTCAGGCATAAAAATGGCGAGGTGGTGCTAGTCAAGTATACGCCAGCGGTGTGGGTTGATAATGTTGAAGCCGCCTATGCGCTTGCGAAGCAACAAGCTGGGCTGGCGGCTCCCCCTCGCTATCTCAGTGAGGGGGATGTCAGGCGTGGAGAAATGCAGGAAGTGCTCCCCGACTGGTCATTAGAACCGCTGAAGGTATACGCAATATGGCCTGCGAATATATCGACCAGCAGCATTGCCTATAAATTGATTAATGACATTTATAATGCTTTTGCGTCTCATCAATTATGAATGATTGAGAAGTGGCAAACAGAGCAGGTAGCCCGCCGTAACGATCAGCGATCCGCCCATCAACAGGTTAAAAGTACGGATGCGTTGTCTGCTTCTGAGCAGTATTGAAACTTTGTCGCCGATAACCGCCCATGAAGCCAGTGAGAGATAGCAGACGACAAAATAAATCATGATAAAGACGGCGACCGTCGTGTTGGTGGTCGGGTCGGAAAATAACGCCGCGCCTGATGCGCAGGCCGTCCAGGCCTTCGGGTTAAACCATTGCATTAAAAATCCCTGAATAAAACCCGGCGTTTCGGTTTTTTGCAATGCTAAATCAGGTTGAGATGACGCTATCTTATACCCCAGATACAGTATAAACAGTGCGCCGGCAGCGTTGAGATATTTGAAGAACAGAGGATATTGTTCAATTGCGGCGTACAAGCCAAAACAAACGACGATCAGCAGTAAAGTAAAACCGGTGGTCGCGCCTGAGATCAACGGCAACGTTTTTCTGAATCCATGAATCGCCCCCGACGATATAATCAGCATATTTACCGGGCCTGGGGAAAATGACAGGGTGAGGGAAAATATAAACATCGTAAAAATTAAAATCATTCTTTCTCCGCGACTGTTAAACGTGTAATACGCATGGGCACTCTTTTTTATTGCGCAATTTTTTATTACACAATAGCGTTTCTGCTATGCCTACAGGCTACATATAAATATTGATGGGAGTAAGTGGCTTTTCTCTAAAGGTGTATTTGATTAATTCGGTCGCCGTGCGCTATAACGCCGCACGCGATGAAATCTACGTGACCCATCGCAACGATCGCTCGCCATCTGTTTGATGTTAATCCGCTTTACACCACCGCTTACAGGCAGAAGGCGATGCTGGAAGGACGACGCTATCATTTCGGCGGACACGTGGAGTTCTGAAATCATACAGGGGCCGAATGGCCCCTGCGATAGCCGGCAGAAAAGACCGGTTATAGTTTGAAGTCGATAACGGCATTGCTGAATGTCTGATAGGTTTTTTCATCCGGCGCTGGCGGGATTTTGGCTCCTTTCAGCGCGGACACTATCTGCGCACACAACGCCGGGTCGCCGTTCTCGACGGTGGCGTTATCCACCGTCCCGTCACGCTGTAGCGCTAAGCGTACGGAGCATCGTTGTCCCTGATACGACTGCGGCTGGTCTATTTTAGCGGAGATAGCCTTCTGAACCTGCGTCAGATAGCGTGCGACGTTGGCCTGCGGTGAAGTATCTGAACCTATCGGATAATCGCGAAACATCTTATCCACTTCTGCCGATAATTTAGCGTTTTCAGCGCTATCCGGCGCAGAAGGGGGGGGCCGAGCAGGCGGAAAGGAGTAAAGAGAGGAGACAAACGCGTACGGGGCTGAGTCTTAAGGGCATAGTCATGCCTCCTTGCTGGTGAGGGTACATTCCGGGTGCGAGGCCGTTATCCTCTGATATTTCGCGATTATATTCAAACGCTAATCGCTGACAACCCCGCAGAGCTTTGGCCGCAGGGCGTCAGTTATAAGTGACGTTGTCACTATTTCTTCGCATTCTCAGCAGGTCATTTACGCCATCCAGTCGCGGATAAGGTCTCCGTATAGCTGTTCAGCCTCCTGCAGTCGGCTGAGCAGGCAGTATTCGTCGGTTTGATGAGCCATAGAGGGCTCGCCGGGGCCGAGAATAATACAGGGCGGATTACCCAGCGCCGGTAGCAGCAGCGAGGCATCGGTAAAGTAGGGCACCACGCGCGGTTCGAGCGGCCGATCGTGCAGCGGCTGGCAGCGCTGATAAACCTGCTTTATCCATGCGTGATCCGCTTCGCTCAATACCGCGGGCAGATCGACCAGCGTCGATATCGTGACGTTCTCGCCAAGCAGCGTGGTCAGGCGCTGGCGGATGGTGGCGTGCTGTAAATTGGGCGCGCTACGGATATCGACATCAAAACGCGTGCGGTCCGGCACGGAATTAATATTTAACCCGCCTTCGATCCGACCGACGTTAAGGGTGGGCTGCTTCATCAGCGGATGCGGCGCGCCCGGTGAAAAATGTTGAATCTTACCCAGCGCATCCGCCGCCAGATAGATAGCATTTATCCCCAGTTCAGGCATCGCGCCATGGGCGGTTTTCCCGCGGGTTTCGCAGCGTAACCACAGCGCGCCTTTATGGCCGATAACCGGGTAATTGGCGGTAGGCTCGCCGACGATCAGCGCGCCCGTTTCCGGCAGGGAAGCGGATTCAATCAACGCCCGTGCGCCGTCGCAGCCGGTCTCTTCCCCGCCGGTAATCAGCAATACCGCGCCGCGCCCGGCCATAATGGCTTCCCGGTGCTCAACGCAGGCAACGGCAAATGCCGCCACCGCCGCTTTCATATCGCTGGATCCGCGGCCGTAAAGACGCCCGTCCTCTATCTGCGAGCCGAAAGGATCGTATTGCCACTGCGCATTACCGAGCGGCACGGTATCCAGATGGCCGGTAAAGACCAGCGGTTTACCGGCCGTCGCCCCGCGCAGCCTGGCTATCAGATTACTGCGCCCCTCGCCGAACGAGGACAGCGAAACCTCAAAGCCGCTATCTGCAAGCCAGCCGGCAAAGAAGCGCATGCAATCAGCTTCGCTACCCGGCGGATTGATGGTGTTAAAGCCCAGCAGTTGCCGGGCCAGTTCAAGGGTGGTGGTCATCAGCGACGTTCCGTCAGCCAGTCAAGGCAGTTAATCCACAGCTGGCGATAGCCGGGCCAGTTGCTAAACTCTTCCGGCAGCCAGTGCGCCGACATATCGCTGGTCCATACCAGCGAGCGCCCCTGTTGATATTCGCGAATGGCCAGCAGCGGATGGCCGGTACCGGCGATCGTCGCCAGCAGTTTGCCTTGCGGATGCATTTCCACTTCGTTGTAGCCCAGCAGCCACGGCCATTCGCCGGGAATATCGTTAAACAGGGCGTGAGATTCCGTCACTTCGGCATAGCAACCTTCCGGGGTTTCAATACGATCGTCCCATGCCAGGCAGCGGACCGGCAGAACCTTCTCGACGGCGGTATGGCGATAGCGCGCGCCGCCGTTAATTCCCTGGAAGCTGTAATAGCCGCCAATCATCATCAGCGCGCCGCCAGCGGCAACGTAGTCATGGATAAGCGTCAGACGGTTGGCGGTACGACGGCTTTTCAGCCAGGTATCCGGATGCAGCAGCAGCGTATTGGCGCCGATATCCGAGAGAATAATTGCGTCCCACTGCCGCAGCGCGTCCTGGGTCAGCGGGAAGTCCGTCGCCGCCGCGTGGGCGGGCATGTAGGTAATGGCGTACTGACTGTCCGCAAGCGCGGCGAGGAAATCCGTTGCGCCGGTATGCCAGGTGGCGGTGGCAAACTGATCGAAGCCTTTAACATGTGTTGATGTGCTGGTCCAGGATTCACCGACCAGTAAGATTTTTTTCTGCATGATGTCTTTCCTTTTTATCCGCCAAAGACCCGTTGGGGATTGCCAATCATCAAGGTTTCAAGCTGTTCTCCGCTGACGCCGTGGCGCCGCAGACGAGGAACAAAATGCTTGAGTATGTAGCCGTAACCGTGGCCGCCGTAGCGGGTGAGCATGGTTTTCAGGAAGATGTCCTGCGACAGCAAAATCTGCTGGATATAGCCGTCGTCAATCAGCTCGCGAATGGCGCGGGCGTTCTCCTCGTCGGAGGGCGACTGCGCCGATTCGTCGGCGTAGTAATAGCTCATGCCGATCATGTCGTATTCGAGAAATGCCCCGCGCTGCGCCAGTTCACGCTGGTAGCGCTTATCGGCAAAGCTGGGATTCATATGGCACAGCACGGTATGGCGTAGATCGGCGCCTTCCTGTTCGAGAATATCCAGCACCCGGTGACCGAGCCGCTCCCAGCCCGGCAGATGGACCTCGATCGGCACGCCGGTCGCGGCGCTGGCCCGCCCCGCGGCGCGCAGGGACTTCTCTTCATCCGGCGTAAAGCGGCTTGAGATACCAATTTCGCCGATAAGCCCGGCGAGCACTTCCGGTTTCTCCTCTGCGCCGCCCAGATCGTAAATCAGCCGTTCGGCCAGCTGTTCGACGCTGCTGGTTTTTACCCACTCGGGGTGCGACGGTTCCAGATACAGACCGGTACCCATAATAATGTTCAGGCCGGTCAGACGCGCGATGCGCGCCAGCGCTTTGGGATCGCGGCCAATGCCGATATTGGTCGGATCGACCACCGTCTCCCCGCCAAGGGCGCGATATTTGGTCAGCTCTTCAATCGCCACGTCGACGTCAAACAGTTGGCAGTTATCGCGGCTCATCAGTGGGTTCAGCGACAGTTCGCCGAGGTTTTCCATCTTCACCGGCATTTCGGCAAGATGACGATCGCTACAGCAGCAGGGCGGCACCCATTTGCCGGAGGCATCCAGCAGAATATGCTCGTGCATCAGGGTCACGCCCATTTCGCTAACCGGCAGCGGGCCAAGCACCGTCATGACATAACCGCTGCTGACGCCAAGCGGCAGCGGGGTAGGATGGCGAAAAATTGATCCTTTCATCAGCTATCTATCCTTTTGCCGCCGCGCGAGCGGGGTTGAGAATGCGGGTGTTCAGCCAGATAGCCAGCAGGATAATGGTGCCGGTGGCTATCTGGGTGTAGAACGGCGAAATATGCGACAGGATCAGCCCGTTCTGAATCACCGCAATCGACAGCGCGCCGAGCAGTGTGCCGATAATGGTGCCGAAGCCGCCAAACAGGCTGGTACTGCCGAGCACAACCGCGGCGATAACCTGTAGCTCAAAGCCTTCGCCCTGGTTAGAGGAACCGCTGCCGAGGCGCGCGGTGATGATCATACCGGCCAGGGCGGCGGCCATTCCGCTGATGATATAGACCTTCATGGTGACCGCTTTGGTGTTGATCCCGCTGCGTCGCGCGCCTTCGGCATTCGCCCCGATAGCCGTCACGTAGCGGCCAAAGCGCATATGGTTGAGAACGATATGCCCGATAACCAGAATCATCACGCCGATCAGCGCGGGCATGGGGATACCGACAACCCAGGCGCGGCCGATAAAGGTAAACAGGCTGTCAGCCGGAACCGGAATCGAGTAGCCCTGGGTGACCAGCAGCGCGATACCGCGAACAACGGCCAGGGTGGCGAGGGTAACGATAAACGCCGGTATGCCTTCATAGGCAATGAAGAAGCCGTTGATGGCGCCCACCAATCCGCCGAGCAGCAGCCCCCCGAGCAGGACCACCGGCCACGACAGCCCCCAGTTGTTCAGGGCGATAGCGGACAACGCGCCGACCAGCGCGAGGGTCGAGCCCACCGACAGATCGATGCCGCCGGTGGTAATCACCAGAGTCATGGCGGTCGCGACGATCAGCAGCGGGGCGCTCTGACGGATGATATTCAGCCAGTTGGTACCGGTGAGAAAATTGCTGGTGATCAGTGAAAATACCACGCAGCAGAAGACAAAAAACAGCGCGATGCTCACCACGCCCGAGTGGTTATGCAGCAGGCGGCGGGGCAGCGAATGCTGGATCATGCGGGAGCTACTTAAGTTCATGATACTCATCCTGTTACCTCAGTGTGCAGCCGCAGAGCGGGCGGTGAATTTTTCGCCCACAATCAGGTTAACGATATCGCTCAGGCTGGTGTCGGCCACCCGCCGGTCGGCGACGTTGGTACCTTCATACATCACCATGATCCGGTCACAGACCAGGAACAGGTCCTGCAGGCGGTGGGTAATCAGAATCACGCTCACGCCGCGTGCGGAAACGCGACGAATCAGTTCCAGAACCGCTTCGACTTCCGCAACGGCCAGCGCGGCGGTGGGCTCGTCCATGATCAGCACTTTCGGGTCAAAAGCCGCCGCGCGGGCGATGGCAATGGCCTGGCGCTGACCGCCGGAAAGATTTCGCACCAGCAGGCGGGTATCGGGAATGGAAATTCCCAGCCCTTTTAGCATCTCCCGGGCATCGGCGTGCATTCTGGCCTCATCGAGAAAGGGGATACCAAGGACCGATTTCATTGGCTCGCGGCCCATAAACAGATTGCCGGCGACGTCAACCGTGTCGCACAGCGACAGATCCTGATACACCATCTCGATATGACAGCGGCGCGAATCGGCCGGATTAGCAAACTGCTGCTGTTCACCATCGATACGAATCGTGCCGCTGGAGGGGATCACCGCGCCGGAGAGCACTTTGGTCAGGGTTGATTTCCCCGCGCCGTTATCGCCGACCAGGCCCAGCACTTCGCCCGGGGCCAGCTCCAGGTTGACTCCGCGCAATGAACGTATCGACCCGTAGGTCTTGGTGATATTGATCATCTCCACCCTTGGCGGGGGGGTTTGTGGCTGCTGCATCTGATAACTCCCATCGCTATTGCCGGGAAAATGTTCGTCATCCTGCGGGAGATACTCCCTCCGACACGGTTCACATTCTAGTAAACCGGTTTACCTGCGGAGCGGAGCACTCACCAATCCAGTCTGACCAAACGCTACGTAAGATATTTGTTCGCCAGTAAGAACATTGCAGCATCCGTGCCAGGGCAGGAATCACATCGCTGCCCTGTTACTTAACCTTATGGAATAAATAACGTTTCTTGATTCCATCCCGGTAAACCGGTTTACTGATTATAGTGAAGCGCTGGCAAGTCGAACGTTTTTTGCGCCAAAAACGGGCGCTTTTGCGCCATTTTGGGACGTGCTTAACAAATCTTGATCGAGTCGCGGCCAATCCATTCGACCGGCAGGCGGGTTTCTGCCGGGATATCTTTGTCGTTGTTCAGCAGGCGCATCATGATGTTTACCGCGGTGCGGCCCAGTTCCCGGGCGGGCTGGCGGATAGTGGAAATCCGCGGTTGGGTGAAATCGGCATAGTTGGCGTCATCAAATCCGACTAACGACAGCGCCTCCGGCGCCTGTAGTCCGCGGGCGCGCAGTCCGTCAAGCAGGCCAAGTACCAGATAGTCGCTGGCGGCAAAGACGGCGGTAGGGCGCTGCGACTGGCTAAACAGGTACTGCAGCGCCTGTTGACCGAACTCGCGCTGATAGTCGCCGTACATCACCCATTCAGGGGGCCAGATCAGACCGGCCTGCTCCATGGCGGTGCAGAAGCCCTGGTAGCGTTCGCGGACGCTCATCAGCTTGTCCGGCCCGCCGACGAAAGCGATATGGCGATGCCCGGCGGCGATCAGTTTTTCGGTGGCGATGCGTCCACCCTGGACGTTATCGGCAAACACTTTAGGCACCTTGCTGCCGGGAATATCCTCATCCAGCAGCACAATACGCTCGTGACGCTGGATCTCTTTGCGCAGCAGGCCGTTATCGGGGCGGTTAGTCGTGAACAACAGCCCATCGACCTGGCAGGTATCCAGCCAGCGAATAAACTGACACTCTTTTTCCGGGTTATTGCGGGTAATACACAGAACGAGGCTGTAGCCGTTGGCCGAGGCGGCCTCTTCGGCGGCATCGGCCAGTTCGGCAAAGAAGGGGTTGGTAATATCGGGTAGCACCAGGCCAAGGGTTTCGCTGCCGCCTTTGCTCAGACGGCGCGCGAGGCTATTACCGCGATAGTCCAGTTCGTGGATCGCCGTTTCGATGCGGTCGATGGTGTCCTGCGGCAGCACGATACTGTTGTTCATATAGCGCGACAGGGTAGCCTTCGACAGGCCGGCCAGCTTTGCCACGTCGGATAGTAATACGCGTTTTATACTCATTTCCTGCGCCATTTCTGCCAGAATTGGCTATCTGTAACATAGTTAAGCGCGGTGGATACAGCAATTTCTCTGCACACAGAGGCCCGAAATAAATGCTTGACAAATTTTAAATGGCGGAGAATTGTATAGGCAGTTTACCGCATCATCCGGGAAGTCATTCCCAACCCCGTTTAACTCATTCCAGTCGCGCACCGACACGGACCGGTTGCCGGAATGAAATTAAGCAGGTATCCGCCGAACGGTCGATGATTGTTCTGGCCATATAGACGATATTTGCCCGCCAAAAAAATAATCCTTCTGCGTTCGCATGCGGCGCGGAACTCTGCTGGCTATCAACGATTCCCGACGAGGATAATGATGATGTTATTTAACACCGGAAAACTGCGTTTTATTGCTGTCGCAACAACAATGCTGGCATCTGTGAGCTTTATTTCTGCCGCCAGCGCTGCGGCTCCAACCTATGCGCTGGTACAAATCAATCAGCAGGCGCTGTTTTTTAATCTGATGAATAAAGGCGCGCAGGATGCCGCAAAAGCCAGTGGTAAGGATTTAGTGATTTTTAACTCTAACGATAATCCCGTTGCACAAAACGACGCGATTGAAAACTATATTCAGCAAGGTGTTAAAGGCATTCTGGTTGCCGCTATTGACGTTAACGGAATTATGCCGGCGGTAAAAGAAGCCGCCGCCGCTCACATTCCCGTGATTGCGATTGATGCCGTATTACCGGCCGGGCCTCAGGCGGCTCAGGTTGGCGTGGATAATATCGAGGGCGGCAGAATTATTGGAAAATACTTTGTTGATTACGTGCAGAAAGAGATGGGCGGCCAGGCGCGACTGGGGATTGTCGGCGCGCTGAACTCGGCCATTCAGAACCAGCGGCAGAAAGGGTTTGAAGAGACGCTGAAAAGCAATCCGAAAATTACCATCGCCAATGTCGTCGACGGGCAGAACGTACAGGATAAAGCAATGACCGCGGCGGAGAACCTGATTACCGGCAACCCCGATCTGACAGCGATCTATGCCACTGGCGAACCCGCTCTGCTGGGCGCTATCGCCGCCGTGGAAAACCAGGGGCGGCAGAAAGATATTAAAGTCTTTGGCTGGGATCTGACGGCGAAGGCGATTTCCGGTATTGACGGCGGCTACGTCACCGCCGTTCTGCAGCAGGACCCGGAAAAGATGGGGGCTGAAGCCCTGAAGGCGCTGAACAGCATCACCTCCGGCAAAACCGTACCGAAAACCATTCTGGTTCCGGCTACGGTGGTGACCAAAGCGAACGTGGATAGCTACCGTTCGCTGTTCAAGTAGGTCAGTGGGCGCCGCCCGTGGCTAACAGGGCGGCGAGTTCCTGGGCGTCGGGAAACGCGCTGAGCGTACCCCGGCGGCTAACGGTAATGGCGGCAGCCCGACTGGCATGCGTCAACGCCAGACCATCGGGCGCCACGCCGCGCAGGATAGCGGATGCCAGCATCACGGCGAGGAACGTGTCGCCCGCGCCGGTGGTATCCAGCGCTGCGGCGGGGACGGCGGGGCAAAACTGGCGCTGCCCCTCGCGGATAAGCCAGGCGCCTGCCGCGCCCTCGGTAATGACTAAGGTTTTGACGCCGTAAGGTTGCAGCAGCTCGGCCTCTGATTCATTGACTACCGCGATATCGATAAGCGGCCACAGATGGCAAAAGTCAGGATTAACGGGTGAGGGATTGAAGACCGTTGTCATACCGCGGGTTTTGCCGTACTGGAATAGCGCCCGCGTTTTCTCCAGGGAGAAATTGCCCTGCTGTAGCAGAATATCGCCTGCGGCGGCCTTCGCCAGGTGCGGCATAATATCATCAAGGCCGAATGTATCGGCAGCGGCGGTGGTGGTAATGATGGCATTGTCGCCATCGGCGCTATTTAAAATAATCGAGGTATCGCTATGTTGGTTAAAATGGCTGTCGGGTAGTAGCGTCAGCGCTTCATTTTTTATCCGTTGGCGGATCCAGGTTCCGTTGCTGTCATTTCCCGTGGCGGCAATTAAACGCGTTTCTATTCCACAGCGAGATAATATAATCGCCTGATTCGCGCCTTTACCGCCGATATCCTGCGAAACTTTAATGCCGTGAATTGACGAGCCTTTTTTCGGTATATCCGGAATGGACCAGGTTTCATCTACGGTAATATTACCGGTAACGTAAACACGCATAGTGTTCCCTTAACAGGATGGATAAGATGGTTGCTATCTCAGCAGAAAAAACGAATGCAATACAAGCTATTTTTTCACGTAGTAAAGCCGTTATCGGTGTTATTCATTGCGATCCGTTTCCCGGCGCGCCTAAATACCGAGGGAAATCAGTTTCTGATATTGTTGAACGTGCGCTTCGCGATGCGGATAATTATGTTTCTGGCGGCGTTCACGGTCTGATTATTGAAAACCACGGCGATATTCCCTTTTCCAAACCTGAAGATATCGGTCATGAAACCTCAGCGCTGATGGCGGTGATTACCGAGAAAGTCCGCGAGCGTTTTGGTGTACCGCTGGGGATTAACGTCCTGGCTAACGCTGCGATTCCGGCGATGGCTATCGCCCTGGCGGGCGGGGCCGATTTCGTCCGCGTCAATCAGTGGGCCAATGCTTATATCGCCAACGAAGGATTTATTGAAGGGGCGGCGGCTAAGGCGCTGCGCTATCGCAGTATGCTGCGTGCTGAACATATTCGCGTCTTCGCCGATAGCCACGTTAAGCACGGTAGCCATGCCATCGTTGCCGATCGTTCGATTCAGGAACTGACTCGCGACGTGGACTTTTTCGAGGCCGACGCGGTGATTGCCACCGGCCAGCGCACCGGCGATAGCGCCACGATGGCGGAAATTGATGAGATTCGCGTGGCGACAGCGTTACCGTTGCTGGTGGGCTCGGGGGTGACGCCGGCCAACGTCCGCCAGATCCTCGGACGGACTCAGGGGGTCATTGTGGCCAGCACCATGAAGGTTGACGGCGTCTGGTGGAACGATGTTGAACTGGCCCGAGTACAGCATTTTATGTCGGTCGCTCAGGCTGCGCTGGAGGAGGCATAATGGAAGCGTTTAGCGATCGCCTGCTGCGCGAACATCAGCAGGTCTGGCAGGTGATGCAGCGGCACCGTTTTGTGGTGGATATTGAACAGGATCGTCTGCCGACAACCGTATTCGACCGCTATCTGGTGTTTGAGGGCAACTTTGTCGCCACGGCCATCGCCATTTTTGCCCTCGGGGTCAGCAAGGCGCCGCATATTCAGCAGCAGCGCTGGCTAATCGGCGTACTGAATGCCCTGGTCGACACGCAGATGGCATGGTTTGAACAGGTGTTGACAGCACGGCAGATCAATCCTGCGGATTATCCCGACGATTTGCCCGGCGTGCAGCGCTTTCGCGACGGCATGCTGCGGATGGCCCGACAGGGCAGCTATGAGCAGATAATGACTATGATGTTCGCGGCGGAATGGATGTACTACTGCTGGTGCCGACGGGCGAGCGAACAGCGCCAGAGCGATGCTGATATTCGCCGCTGGGTGGAAATGCATGCTGAAGAGGCGTTTTTCCAGCAGGCGAGTTGGCTGAAGGGTGAACTGGATCGGTGCGCCAGCGTAATGAGTGACAGTGAGAAGCAGGCGCTGTCGGCGCTTTACGGCGAGGTGCTGCAGTGGGAAATTGACTTCCATAGCGCAGCTTATGAGGATTAGCCACAGGATAAACAAGGGGGGCCTGAAACGGCGCCCCTGTATGCGCTCAACATTATCGCCAGCGTGGATACGGGTAATCTCCATTCTTCAGGCGACGGATGAAATATCAGGAGCCATTGCAGAGCGTGTTGTTAAACGACCCGATAATAGTGGCAGATGTCTGCCTGGCGCGGTGAGTTCACCGAGGGAGATAACGCGCAGATTCTCAGGTTGAGCAGCCATGACGACAGCATAAGTCAGGACGGGGTAAAAAAGGGGGAACGTGTTGAATCGTTAAAAGATTTCTCTGCCTGGTGATGCTTTTTACGCCTTTTTATGGCACAACATTCCCCTGAGATAAATGCTTTGCGTACAGGTATTCCATGCCGGCCATTCCCTTTCCCTGGTACACCCTGTCTATTTTGCTTATTTTACTGTTGAAGGTTTGCCGGCAGCGTCCCGCAGGCTATCGCAACAGCGCGATTTTTATTGCGGGCTGTTCGCTGCTGGTCTTGATGTCAGCCTTGCGCTGGCAGTTTGACCTTATTCAACTGCGCCAGTTGCAGTCTGTCATAGCGATCACTCTGCCACCGTTGGCCTGGCACTGCTTTGCCTGCTTTACAGAACAGCGCTTGCAGCAAAAAATTGCCGCTTTTGTGGGACCGCCGACGCTGGCTCTGGCGCTGAACCTTATTGCTCCGCAAACCACGGATGTGGTGCTGATGCTGCTCTATATCGGCTACGGTTGCGCCCTGATTCGAACGGCGCTGCAGGGAAGCGATACGTTTATTTTCAGGCGACTTAGCGACAGTGCTGCAACGTCATCGCTCGCTTTTATCGCGGGGGTCTTCCTCTGTTTTTCCGGACTGACCGATCTGGCCATCGCGCTCAATTTCCATTTTTATCAGGGCCGGCAGGCGCCGCAACTGGTCGCAATCTCGCAGGCTATTCTGCTGCCATTTGTCTGTTTTGCCATTGTCGGTAGTAGCCGTCCGTTGCTCCCGGCCGCGGAGCCGGTTTTGCCCGCCGAAGCGAGTACAGAGAACAATAGTGACGCGTTTCTCGCGACTTATCAGCAGGTCAACACGTTGATAAACAAGCAGAATTTGTATCTGAATCCCGACCTGACGCTGAATGCGCTGGCGAGAAAAACTGGGGTCCCCGCGCGCCAGATTTCAAAAGCGGTGAACCTGACGCGCGGCTGCAATGTCTCACAATGGATCAACGGCTTGCGCATCGACTATGCGCAGCAGCTTCTACGCAACACCACCCTGCCGGTAACGGAAGTGATGCTGGAGGCGGGTTTTGCCACCAAATCAAACTTTCATCGCGAGTTTCTTCGTATCAGCGGTATGACCCCGACGGATTACCGCCGGACAGCGGTTGAAAGTCGAGGGCCTGATTGAGGAAGGCGCTGATATCCCGGGCGAGCTGACGGTGAATCGCGGCGCGGCTCCGGGTGCCGCCATCCTGGCAGACAATCTCTTCGCCCGGCTCTTTTTCCGCGATTAATGCCATCGCACCCGGTTTGCACTGCTGCATAAAACTAAAGTGTGTGGCCCCTTCGACATTCACTACCCGTCTTACCGCGGCAGGGAGATATTCCGCCAGGTAGCCCGACTCCAGCCTGGCGGGTAGCTCATCGCTGTCCGCCTGAGCCGCCATAATCAGCACCGGCACTGCAATCTGAGAAAGTGATTCTGGCGTGAATCCGCGGGCCAGGCCCAGATCGAGTGAGACAACGGCTTTGATTGCCGGATCGCCTTCGTTTGCTGCCAGTCGCCCGCCAGCGTCATCAATACCCAGCGTCTGAATTAACTTGCAGGCGGACAGCCTGGCATGTGTCCGGCAATCATGCTGAAAGCGAGCGGCGTCAAAGCGCGCCCCCGCCAGTTCAAGTACCGTCCAGCCGCCGAGAGAGTGTCCGGCTGCGGCTATGCGCTGCGTATCGACTTTTCCGGCAAGGGAGGGGGTAGTGATAATTTTCATCATTGCCCGTAGGAGATCCTGCGGGCGGCGCCAGAGTTCCTTCGCATCCTGCGGCCGCTTGTTAAATGTTGTCGTGCCGGGATGATCGACCGCCGCCACAATATAGCCCTGAGCCGCCATTTCCGTCGCCAGCCAGTTCAGGTTGCGCCAGTTGCCGCCATAGCCGTGAGAAAGCAGAAGCAGCGGATGCTCGCCCACTTCCGGCGCCGCATCGCGCAGCGCAGAGGTGCCGTAAAAGGCAATATTGTCACCCACCTTTTCCGGCGAGCCGGTTGCTGCGGTGGGATACCAGATAGCGATATTGAGAGGGCGGGAGCTAGCCTCGTGGATATTCAACTGGCGAAAAGCCGTGTTGGCATACGATGCGACGCTAAAGAGAAGAGAAAAAAGAAAGCAACAAAGGGGCCGTAACATAACGATCTCCGGTAAGTAAACAGAGATGCATTGTGGTCACGAAGGCCCGGTTGATGCGTCCTGAAACGCGATCGAGGACCTTTTTTGTGGTGTTTGCGGCTGGGGGCGACTGGCAAATGTGCTAAGGGCGTGGCACCGCATACATCTCTGGGCGCGTTATCAGAAGCCAGTGGCAAAGAGCAGGCACGATAAGATCAGTCTGGATATCGCAAGGCTGCCACTCACCATGGTTCGTAGATTTGCCACAGACGTGTTTAGGCCCTTCATTCGGTCCCCGGAATGCCGCTAATAACTCTTTGAACCACGATACCGACCCGTTGTTCAGTAATAACTGTTCGGCATTTTTATCTGCTCTCGCTCAAAACTGCCTGTCTGCCGGGCAAACAGGCATAACGTATGATATTTCCCGTTTCGCGGCGAACCCCATAGGCTCCACACATCAAAATATTAACTTAATTCCGTGTTGGCTCTGGGGAGTCGCCACATCTCACCCAGGATAGTATCCCACTGAGCAGGATTAATAATCAGTTTCCCCCTGCGTGGACTAAGCGTAATTTCGCTAAAATAAATGGTATCGCGCAGCAGCATGAGATCTACCCGACAGTAATCAACATCGTTTGCCAGCTCCTGCGCGGAGGCTATTGCCTGATGTAACGCCTGGGGTTCGGGGACCTCATAGGGTGTACTTGGGTACTCCATTTGGAAAGGCAGCAACTGCCAGTAACGATCAAAAACATTAATATACTCTTTGCCATCGGTGTCCATGAAGTCAGCTTCAATAAAACCAACGGAACCATGGAAGCAATGTAATCTTAGCATCTCCGGGGTTATCTCTCTTTTTCCGTGCGAAAATAAATCAATGTAGCTTTCGCAGAGTATCACCGGGGGAATGTGCTTGTACTGCCACTCCCTGGTGCGGTAATACATATTTTTCTTCAGCGCAGAATTTAACTGGCGCAAGGCTCTGGGGACGTTAAATGTATATTTATCCAGACAGATGATAGTACTACCGCTGTCATGGTTGCATTTCAGAACGAATTTGTCTGGTAATTGACTGAAGTCTATTTCATTCACGTTTCTGTAAATACCAAGCAGCGGAACGGTTTTTATATGTTGGCTACGAGCATCAATGTACTCGCGAACCGCTAATTTATCCGCTAACAGGGTATAAAGTGGGTTGTGGTCGTAAATCATACGGTGACATATTTTTTCATTCAGGGTAACCGGATGCTTCAAGTCGGGACGGGATCCGTAAATTCTCTGAAGTCGTCCGGCATGAAAACGCCTGTCGCTTATAATATAAGAGCGTAATTTTTTAATCTGATACTCAGAGTATTTTAAGAGTGCATTAAACTTGTTCATTATTCCTCCATTAAGTTATGAACACTTGCGGTAAAATTGACGCTCACGGCGGCAGGCGCAACGCCAGGAACAAACAACGTCAACAGCAGAGGAAGGGACAGGTGCGAGGTGAGCGCTACCCGATGTGCTATGTGTGTGGTTTTGGCGGAACCCAGGGCCGCAGCCGAGGTCCGGTGTCGTGGCTTGAGCTGCACAAATGACGAATAGTTAAACATGCGCAATTCCTGATGAATCAAAAACGAGCGCAGTATCTAAAAAACTATGTCAGGATGTTGTTAAGTTTGTCGGTCTATTTTTCAAGGTACTCATCGTTTATGACACGTCTCCTTATCATTGAAGACAATCCTGATTTAGTCGCCAACCTGTATGCCTTTTTTGAGCCGCAAGGTTATGTGTTGGATGATGCACGTGATGGTGCTACGGGCCTGAAAATGGCCACGCAGAATGATTATGATGCGATTTTACTGGACCTGATGTTGCCCCGTCTGGACGGAATGACGTTGTGCAGTCGACTGCGCACGGAGTTTCAGAACCCTGTACCGGTGCTGATGCTGACCGCCCGCGATCCCGTTGACGATCGTGTTGCAGGGCTGGCGATGGGCGCCGATGATTATCTGGTCAAACCTTTTTCATTAAAGGAGCTGGATGCGCGGATCCAGGCGCTGGTTCGCCGCGCCCAGGGGCGGCAGGTCCTGGGAACGCTGGCCTGGGAAGATCTGCTTGTCGATACCAGGACACCGCAGGCGTGGCGTCAGGGGCAGACAATCAATCTGACGCCAACGACCCATAAATTGCTGTTGTGTCTGATGCGAGCGGCCCCTGAAGTCGTCAAAAAAAGAGAGATGGAGTATCTCCTGTGGGGGGAGGATCCCCCTGAAAGTGGGGCTTTGCGCACACATATTCACGATTTGCGGCAGAGAATTGACAAAAACTTCACATCTGTACTGATAGAAACGGTGCATGGCGTAGGTTTGCGCCTGCATAAGCCCGGAGGGGCCGCCCCGGAATAATCGTACGCAGAGTGGAACCATCATGAAATCCCTTTACCAGCAAATGACCCTCAAGACGCGAATCACTATTTCATTCGTGTTGCTGATGGTCGCGATCATGGCTTTTGTTGTCGTGGCAGAGCAGCTTGATTACGACGATCTTCGCGCATATGTCGTATCACAAAGTATGCAGGATGAGGCGTCCAGACTGGAAGGGGAGATGGCGAGAGGGTTTCCTCCGGTCGTCCCGAAGGGAAGCCATCTCTATGATGCGCGCAATGTGCCTGAAAAATTGCGCCAGCTTGCGCCGGGTTACCATCGCCTGGCAAAACCTGAAGACCGGTACTTGTTCGTATTTGAGGTTAACAATCAGCGCTACTACTTGCTGCAAGAGAGCCAGAAATACGGGTATCTTGAGCTGGTGATTGATGGCTTCGCGCCGCTGGTTATTATGCTGTGTATTCTGTGCGCATACTGGATCGGTCGACTGACATCAGCGAGAGTGACCATCCCCATCACGCGATTGGCGGAAGTTGTGCAACGCAAGCAAAAACCCTTACCCTACCAGGACGCAAATGATGAAATCGGCATTTTAGCGCGTGCATTCGCCCAACATAGCGACGAACTGGAACGTTTTCTGCAGCGTGAGCGCTGCTTTGTCGGCGATGCCAGTCACGAATTACGCACGCCGTTGGCTATCATTGCCGGCGCAGCAGAAACTATCGCCCACCAGTTGCCCGCGGATAGCCATCTGGTACAAAGCGCGGAACGCATCGTCCACACCACCCAGGAAATGCAGCGTCAGCTAAGTTGTCTTTTATTGCTCTCGCGCGATCCGCAAACGCTGCCGCAGTCCGACGTACCTTTGCGCCCGATATTTGAGGAGTGCGTCGCCCGATGCCAGCCCTGGCTGGCAAAAAAAGAGGTCAACTTAATCCTTGACTTACCATCCTCTCCCCACGCATGTACCAATGCCGAGTTAGCGCGCAGCGTCATCTGGAATCTTCTGCGCAATGCCTGTCAGTACACCGAAATGGGGGAGGTTCGTCTGGCGATGCATGGTACGACGATCGTCATATGCGATAGCGGACCGGGGCTACCATCCAGTATCGATCCCCAGCAGTTTCGCCGCTTTCAGCGCGGCGCCCGGCTCAGTGGCGAAGGGCTTGGTTTATCCATTGTGCAACGCATTGTGGAGCATTTAGGCTGGGGCATGACGGTCGAAAGTTCTGAGAAGGGATGCCGTTTTACACTAGAGTTACGCGATACGGTACAGCGGACAACAGCAAAGTGATTTTCACGCCCCAGGGCTGGTGAGTTCCACCCCGGATATCATTCCCGAAAACGCATAAACGACGGTATCCTGCGATATTCCGCAGCAAGGCCCTAACAATTTCCTGACACTCCTTCCGCCATAATGTGAAAAGGATGACTTATCAGGAGATACGCATGCCACCCCCGTGATGACGAAAACCGGTGAAGGCCCGAATAACATGACCGGCTTTAATACCTTTATATATTCGCGCAATGGTTTTATCGCTGCGGCGGAAGGTGAAAGCGAATTTCGTCAACGGTTATCCTGACAGCCAGACAGCGGATAATCCGATGCTGGATGAAGGCACCGTCGATTCCATTTATTATCTTATCCAGTATTCATACTAAGGAAAGGTATGTTACCAGGCAATAAAACTATTCTGGCAAGAGTCATAGCTTCAGTGACAATTTTTGTGGTGATTGTCCTTTCGGGGATTTATCTACAGGCAGGATTTAGTTCACCATCGAGAAATATAACCGGTGATGCACAGCTGGTACGATTTATGACGCCGTTTCTCCGCGGTGCTCGCGGCCATGTAGCGGTCGCGCTCATTAAACCTGGAGGGGTCCAGTATGGTCTCTGGGGAGGGGATTTTAGTCAGGAATTTGAGGTCGGTAGTCTGAGCAAAACGATGACGGCGGCATTGTTGGCTGATGCCGAGAATCGTGGGGAGGCCAAACCCGAAACCACCGTTGGCGAACTCCTCCCCGGCCTACCCGTAGCGATGGCATCTGTCCGGCTCTCAGAACTGGCTTCTCACCATTCGGGGCTTCCTGACATATCGACAACGCCGTGGCAGAGCGCCTTGATGTTATTAGCCATCGCCACTCATAAGAACCCGTGGCGTTTCTCAGAGAATGACATCATTGCGATGCTGCGTAGAACAGAAAAAGAGGAAAATAATTATTTCAGGTATTCCAGTATGGGTTACGCAGTTCTCGGTCTTACGCTGGAAAAAATGACTCATATGTCCTATAGCGAGTTGCTGAATAAACGACTCCTGGCCCCTACAGGAATGAAAAATACCTTTGTCGCGATACCAGGCGATGGCGCAAAAAACGACGTCAGTCGCGGTTGGTCAGCCGCAGGATATCGTGAGGCCCCTTGGTACATGCTCTCATTTGCCCCTGCCGGTGGCGTGAGGTCCACCATCACCGATATGGTTAAATATACGCAGGCCTTGCTCCGCGGCAAATTACCGGGAAGTGTTGCGATGGATCCGAAACGGTCAACGGATGAACGTGACACAAGGATCGGTTATGGCTGGTTTACAACAAAATTCAGAGGACGTGAGATAACCTGGCATAATGGCGAAACTGCTGGCTATGCCTCGGTCATTGCCATCGACAGGGCCAGCAAGACAGGCGTCGTCATCCTTTCTGATACCGCATGGCCTGTGATAACACCTGCAATACGCTTATTAATATCTCAGCCTGTAGATAACTAAATTTTTTCTGGAATGAAAATATGAACTGGATTGATATTATCTGGGTCTTGCTGACACTTTTCTCGGCGGGCGCATTTCACATGAGAAAATGGCTAATCAATCATAAGATGAGATTGCTGAATTATAGTCTGTTTAGCATTCTTATTATTTCTGTTGCAGAGTCGCTGCAAACTATTTCGCGTCTGTCACCAATAGGTTCTGCTCTGCACATGTTGACATATGTTCTACAGGCCTCGCTGGTGTCCTATGGCGTGTACCATACCTGGGAGAAGCAGTGGTTCAGCATTCATCAGGGTTCAGGTTCGTCGAGAAATCCGCTAGAGAGCGGTATTTTCATCACACTGACTTCAGGCTTAATACTCCTGTTCTTCGCGTGATGCTGTTACTCCGAGGGGGGAGTAGGCTTTGATTGACTGGTATCAGCCCTGTCAGGGAGCGCTGAAACTGAATGGTTTGTTTGAGCGGGGGACTTGCCGTTTGCTCCCGCCCAAATATAGCAAAGACCAGACGTGCTCCCGCAGCCAGGTCGTCTAAGACGTCGTGAGTTTCATATACAGGGCCCAGTGGCGCATCCGTACATCATGACCAGAGGAAACAAGGGGGCTAAAGGGATCAGGGCGATGGTTCCTGCCGTGCTCAGAGTTTGGGTCTTATCATTAATTGAGACCACTACCGGGTGTTCCAGCTGATACGGGGCTGCCAGTTCTGGTGCGTGCGATGCAGACCAAAATCCTGTCGCTTTAAACAAAACACCGAGGCGATCGTTATCCATCTGCACCGCCTGATACTCATTGACCAGCAGCGTAAGCTGCCCGGCATCCAGTTTGCGTTTATCCATCACCACCAGGTACTCTGCCGCCACTTCATGTTGCTCTACCACAAAGTTAACCCGCACACCGGAGGCCTGTTGATGAAAGCGGTCATAAAATGTTTTATAACGCTGATATTCTTGCGGCACGCCGTTACGAAAGAAACGGTAACTGTATTTAGCTGAGCTGGCGATAATGCCGGACTCAATAGGTTTCACCGCCACGATGGTATCGGTAGGCGGCAAGTTTGGCGCGCTTGCGCACCCTGACAGAATCACTGCGACCAGCAGCGATAAATATTTCATCATTTCAACCATTCCTGTTTGCTGTTTCCTCTGGGATAACCGATGAATATCTTTAAGACGCGACTTACCAATATCCATTGCTGTTTATCATAGCTTCCGAACCTGCTTCAATCATTCGATTTAGCATGGGGCTACCCCGCATCTTGCTCAACGCACAACGCTTATCGGACTGCTGTAGTCTCTTGATGTTAGCGGCCTGTAGGCCATACATCAGCTGATACATGTTAAGCGCCACGGTGCGCTCGCCCTCGCAGTCAAGTTTGCCCTCGCGAATGCGGACCTGCCACGCTATCATGAACGGGGTCTGCCCGCCATGCCCACGTTCCACGCGCTATGTTCATACCCAACGCACTGCGTGCAATGTCGATGTTGAACGGCTTTTACCCTGAGGATCCCGCTATGACTCCCTTTTATGAACTTACTGCCACCAGTCTGCGGGGCCAGCCCATCGCCATGGCCGACTACGCGGGCAAGCTGGTTCTGGTGGTGAATACCGCCAGCCACTGTGGCTTCACGCCACAATACGCAGGCCTTGAAGCGCTCTACAAGAAGTACGCCGACCAGGGCCTGGTGATACTGGGTTTCCCCTGCAACCAGTTCGGGAAGCAGGAACCCGGCGATGCCGACGAAATCGAGCAGACCTGTCATATCAACTACGGTGTGAGCTTCCCGATGTTTGAGAAGGTGGCGGTGAACGGGGCCGCAACGCACCCGGTGTTTCGTTACCTGAAAGGCGAATTGCCCGGCGTGCTGGGGGGGCGGATCAAGTGGAACTTTACTAAGTTCCTGATCGGTCGCGACGGCAAACCGCTCCGGCGTTTTGCGCCGATCGCCACCCCTGAGAAAATGGAAGCCGCAATCGTTGCTGCGCTTAAACGCTAAGCGTTTTTGTCAAACAAACCCGTCATTTTTAGAGCACCGCCGGTAAACCGCAGGGCATCAAAAAGGGAGCAAGCAAGGGGACAGGCGTTTGGCAGCATACCGACGCGCCACAGGCTGCGGGTTGGCGTCAGATGCGCAAAAAAAAGCCCCGTAAACGGGGCAAAATGCTCGGGTAGTGCAGTTAATTGTAATACGGTACGCCCAGCTCATCCGATTTGTCGCTACCGGCGGCCATATGATTGAAATCAAATGGCGAGTCGTTATGTTCGGAAGGCATAATCATCGCATCGCGCTGAGTGTGGCGAACCGGGGTAGTGGTTTGCTCCGCATAGCTCTGGCTGGAGACCAGAGCGCCCAGGACAATGGCAGCGGCAGCGAATAGTTTCATGATTTCCTCAATACGTCTTGTTGCAGGCGCTTAACAGCAGTTGTTTAGTGGCATCAGATAGCGGGATTCACCCGGCATATTATTCATGCGATATTTGTGCGGCGGAACGTCGAAGTAGTTTTTAAAGGTTCTCGTCAGCGTCTGTTGCGATTCGAAACCGTAACGCTCTGCCAGGTATAAAATCGGCTCGTTGCTCTGCTTGAGTTTTTGCGCGATTTCCGTCAGCTTGCGGCTGCGGATGTACTGGCCTAAGGAGTGGCCGGTCTCTTTTTTAAACATTCTTTGCAGGTGCCATTTGGAGTAACCAGAACGCTCGGACACTTTTTCCAGCGACAGGGGCGATTCCAGGTTATCTTCAATCCACGACAAAATACTATGGATAGTGATGGCGTCATTATTGCGTCTGGACATCATCTTACCTCTTCTTATTACGGCAGGACTTTTTTGAGTAAATGCTCAAGGTTGACCACTTCATCCGCCGACAGATTTTTTGTTAATTCCTGGTGCAATTTCTGACCCACAACCTGATGACACTGCTCACAAAGGGCCGCTCCGTCTGGCGTTAACTGCACCAGTACGCCGCGTTTGTCATTGGGGTTGGGTAACCGTTCAATCCAGCCTTTACAGACCAGACGGTCGAGCATGCGCGTCATTGCGCCTGGGTCGACCGACAGCACGGTTTTCAGCTCAACGGGGGTAGTACATACTTCGCAACGAATGGAACAAAGCACCCGAAACTGGGTGGCAGTAATATCCATCGGTGAGAGATATTCGTTGAGCAGACGATCTTTTTTCTGGTTAACCATCTGGATCAAGCGCCCGAGGGGGATCATTTCGTTAAACAGATCGCTTGTGTTTTTCACAATGGTTGCCCAGGCAAGTAGTTAATTGCTGCTGATATTATTGCCCAGGCAATAATATGTCAACCTGATGAATTAGCTGATGACACGATTTGCTAAAGCGGGTTTCTGACCCGGGCTGAAGCGGCCCGGAGTCCGGACGATAAGGGCTGGAATGGTATTGACGACAAAAGTTATACTTGCGCGGCGAGACTTTAAATAGCGAACGATTAACGGGGCCTTAATTAATTATGATTGAACTCTTTCAGGCGATAGGTCTGGGGCTGGTGGTCATTTTACCGCTGGCGAACCCACTGACGACCGTTGCGTTGTTCCTTGGGCTGGCTGGCAATATGAACAACGAGGAGCGCAATAAACAATCGTTGATGGCCTCGCTGTACGTATTCATTATCCTGATGGTTGCATGGTATGCCGGTCAGGTGGTGATGAGTACCTTCGGTATCTCGATTCCCGGCCTGCGGATTGCCGGTGGCTTGATTGTTGCCTTCATCGGGTTCCGGATGCTCTTCCCGCAGCAGAAATCGCATGACTCGATGGAAGCGAAGATAAAATCCGAAGAGCTGGTCGATGAACCGTCGGCCAATATCGCGTTTGTGCCGCTGGCCATGCCGAGCACCGCCGGGCCAGGGACCATCGCTATGCTTATCAGCACCGCATCGACGGTGAAACATGGCGTCGATTTTTCGCACTGGGTGGTAATGGTCGCGCCGCCGATTATCTTTGCGCTGGTCGGCATTATCCTCTGGGCCTGCCTGCGCAGTTCAGGGGCTATCATGCGGCTGGTCGGGAAAGGGGGAATCGAAGCGATTTCGCGCCTGATGGGCTTTCTGCTGGTCTGCATGGGCGTACAGTTTATTATCAACGGCGTGCTGGAAATTATTACGACCTATCACGCCTGATAACATCGCCGTCGCGGCGTTTCGGCCCGCGAACAAAAAAGCCTGCCGGTTGTTGCATCGGCAGGCTTTTTTATCGCTTCACCCCGTTCAGGAGTGGTGAGGCTGATGATCGTCCAGCGACACCGGCCAGCGGCGGAATATCATGATTGACCACACCAGCGCCACCAGCGCCGGAATCGCCCCGATGTAGCCGATAGAGTCCATTGAAAGATGGGTACTGACCTGACTACCAACCAGCGCCCCCGCGCCGATACCGATATTAAAGATCCCCGAAAACAGCGACATCGCCACATCGGTGGCATCCGGCGCCAGCGCCAGAACCTTGACCTGCATCCCCAGACCAATAATCATGATTGCGATGCCCCAGAAGAGGCTCAATATGATCAGGTGGTGGGCGTTTTGCGCTGCCGGCAACAGCAGCAGCAGACTGATCAGCAGCAGGCCAATGGCGCTGCTAATCAGCCCGGAAGCATGCTTGTTGCCCAGTTTGCCAAACAGCACGCTGCCGACGATCCCCGCGCCGCCAAGGATCAGCAGCAGCACGGTGGCAAAATTACCGCTCATACCGGCTACCGTTTGTACAAACGGTTCAATATAGCTGTAGGCGGTGTAATGTGCGGTCACCACAATGACGGTCAGCAGATAGATGCTCAGCAGCGCCGGGCGACGGAACAATACCGGCAGGCTTTTCAGCGAACCGGAATGCTCGCTGGGCAGTCCTGGCAACAGCTTAAACAGGCATACCAGCGTCGCCAGCGCGCCCAGGCCGATCGCCAGGAAGGTCATCCGCCAGCCAAAATACTGCCCGATAATACGGCCGACAGGAATGCCGAATACCATCGCCAGAGCGGTGCCGGTTGCAATCAGACTCAGCGCCTGGGCACGTTTGCCCGGCGGCGCCAGACGGATTGCCAATGCCGAGGTTATCGACCAGAAGACCGCGTGCGCAAAGGCGATACCGATGCGGCTGATCACCAGAACGTTAAAGCTCCAGGCAAAGAACGACAGCACATGGCTGGCAATAAACAGAATGAACAGGCCGATCAGCAGACGGCGACGCTCCATCTGGCTGGTCAACAGCATAAACGGCAGCGACATTAACGCGACCACCCACGCATAGATGGTCAGCATCATGCCCACCTGCGCGGTTTCCATGCCGAAGCTGTCGGCAATATCGGACAGCAGACCGACCGGAGCGAATTCAGTCGTATTAAAGATGAAAGCGGCGATCGCAAGCGTGACTACCCGAAGCCACGCGACTCTGCGTGAAACCGTGTTTGTAATCATAGATTCTGCGCTGGTTACTAAAGAGGAAGAAGAGGGCGCGATCTTAAAACGATTGCTGGTGAAAATACAATTGTTTTGTGATCTGGATCTCATTATGTCGCCGGTGGCAGCGAAAAGCTAACGGATTCATTTTTATATAGATCGTGTACATGCTCCGCTTTTATGTCATGTTGAAGAAAAGTAAAAAACAGGAACAGTTGTATGATGCAGGAAATTGATTTTTACCTGGTAGACGCTTTCAGCGATCGCAATTTTGGCGGCAACGCCGCCGCGGTGTGTCCACTCACCGAATGGCTACCGGACGAAACGCTGCTGAGCATGGCGCAGCAGCACAACCAGTCTGAGACCGCCTTTTTTGTGCGCACCGATGAGGGTTATGAGCTGCGCTGGTTCACCACGCAGCATGAGATTAACCTCTGCGGCCACGCCACGCTTGCCTCGGCGCATATTATCTTTGAATATCTCGACCATCCTTACGCCACTATCGTGTTCAGTACCCGTTTTGTCGGGGAGCTGCGGGTGATGCGCAACGGCGACTGGCTGACGTTAGACTTCCCGGCGTGGCAAACCACTCCGGTTAGCGCGCCGCCGCCGGAGCTGCTTGCCGGGCTGGGGCTGGACACCGCGGTAGAGATTCGCGAGGGGCGGGACTATCTGGTGGTCCTCGAAAATCGCCAGCAGGTTGAGGCCGTGCGGCCGAATATGTCGTTGCTTGCGCAGACGGGCAAAATGATCTGCGTCAGCGCCGCCGATGAGCAATATGATTTTGTGAGCCGCTTTTTCTGCCCGGGCGAGGGTGTTTTCGAAGACCCGGTGACCGGCTCGGCGCACAGTATGCTGATCCCCTACTGGGGGGAGAAACTGGCTAAGACGACCATGCAGGCGCGGCAGGTTTCCGCACGCGGCGGCGATCTGCGCTGCCAGTGGCAGGGCGATCGGGTGTTGATTGGCGGGCAGGCGATAACGTACATGACGGGCACCATCACCCTACGTTAAGGAGATACCGTGAAAGAGATCCCCGTGTATCTGGTTTCTGCGTTCAGTGAACGGCCCTTTTCCGGTAACCCGGCGGCGGTCTGTCTGCTGGACGCATGGCTGGCGGATGATGTGTTGCTGAAGATGGCGCAGGAGCATAATCAGTCTGAAACCGCTTTCTTGGTGCGCGAGGGGGAGTCGTTTTCTCTGCGTTGGTTCACGACCCGCAATGAAGTCAATCTGTGCGGTCACGCGACGCTCGCCAGCGCACACGTTATTTTTCATCATCTTGACTTCCCACACGCGGTGATTCATTTCGCGACTGCGTCCGGTCGCCTGACCGTGAGCCGGGAAGGGGACTGGCTGACCCTCGATTTCCCGGCGGGCGCCACGCAAGAAACGACCCCGCCTGCGGCCCTGCTGGCCGGATTAGGCGTTGAGCGGTACGTCAGCGCCCGCCGTGGCCGGGCATGGCTTATCGAGCTGGCCAGCCGCGAAGAGGTTGCCGCCGTGCGTCCGACTATCGAGACCATGATGCCCGGAGAACATAAGGTGACGATTACCGCGCCCGGCGATGGCGAGTATGACTTCGTCAGCCGCTTTTTCTCTCCGGGAGAAGCCGTATGGGAAGATCCGGTCACCGGTTCGGCGCATACCATGCTGATCCCGTTCTGGAGTGCGAAGCTGGGGAAAAGCAAAATGCTGGCCCGCCAGATATCGGCGCGCGGCGGCGATATTCGCTGTGAACTGAAGGGCGACCGCGTGCTGATGGCCGGGCAGGCGGTGACCTGGCTGCAGGGGAAAATATTGCTGCGGTTCAATTGATTAGCGCAAGCCGCGGCGGGCGGTATAAGTTAACGCTATGAGTCAGGGGGGATGCGCTACGCTACAGTAGGCGAAAAAAGGAGCTTGCCTATGTACACCATCGCCCCGACAGCCATAAACGATGCGGATCTTACGGCTCTCATTGCCCGTCTGGATGCGTATCAGGAATCCCTCTATCCGGCCGAGAGTAACCACCTGGTTGATTTGAGCCAGCTGGCGGCGGAGTCGGTGATTGTGCTGCTGATCCGCGATGCCCGGCAACGGGCGGTCGGTTGCGGGGCGATTGTGCTCGGCAACGATGGGGTTGGCGAAATGAAACGGGTGTTTATCGATCCGCATCATCGCGGGCAACAGCTTGGCGAACGGCTGCTGGCGGCGCTGGAAACGCAAGCACTGCACCGGGACTGCCATACCGTGCGGCTGGAGACCGGCATCCATCAGCAGGCGGCGATCAGACTGTATACCCGCTGGGGTTATCAGACCCGCATCGCCTTCGCTCCGTATCAACCCGATCCGCTGAGCCTGTTTATGGAGAAACTGCTCGTTGCCGATCTTCGTTCAGCTGCGCTATAAACGCCTCCAGTTGACGGGTTTTCGCGCCGCGCCGCCAGACCAGCCAGGTCGTCAGCCAGCGCCACTCTTCGGCCAGCGGCCAGGCCGACACCTGATGATGACCGGGCATACTTTCCAGCATACTGCGCGGAATCAGCGCCAGTCCGGCACCGGCAATGACGCAGGCCAGCATCCCGTGATAGGACTCCATTTCATGAATCCGCCCCGGCGTTGCCCGGTCGGCGTGGAACCAGCTTTCAAAATGGCGGCGGTAGGAACAGTTGGCGCGAAAAGCGTAGACATTGCTGCCGTTCACTTCGCTGGCGCGGGTAATCGGCGGGTGGCCGAAGGGTGCCACAATCATCATCTCCTCCGGGAAGACCGGTAGCCCCTCAAGGCCCGGATGGACCAGCGGCCCGTCGACAAAGGCCGCGCTTAAGGTGCCCTCCAGTACGCCATCGATCATCGTCCCGGATGGGCCGGTAGAGAGTGCGAGATGGATTTTTGGATAACGCTGGTTATACAGCGCCAGCGTCGAGGGAATGCGAACCGCGGCGGTACTCTCCAGCGAACCCAGCGAAAACAGCCCCTGCGGCTCATCCCCGGCGACCACCATTCGGGCTTCATCGACCAGCGCGAGGATCTGTTGGCTGTAGCGCAAAAAGCTGTGTCCCGCCGGTGAAAGGCGCAGGCGCTGGTTCTCACGAATAAACAGCTCGACGCCGAGATCGGCCTCCAGCTGGCGAATACGGGTCGTCAGGTTTGACGGCACGCGGTGCACCTTCTGCGCGGCCTGGGTAATGCTGCCGGTGCTGGCGACGGCGTTAAACATCTCAAGCTGGGTCAGGTCCATAGTATTCTTCTTTTGTGAATGAGTTGCTTAATATTATTCATTTTCAATGAAAGGAAGGGTAAGCCAGAATGAGGTCAATTCGCAATCACCATTCGTCATTAACAGAGAGAGCATAACGATGAATTTATCTGCAACTCACGCGGTTTCCGTCAACCCGACCACGGGAGAAAGGGTGTCGTCTCTGCCCTGGGCGAGCGAACAAGAGGTGGATTCGGCGATTGCGCTTGCTGAACAGGGCTATCGTCAGTGGCGCACCGTCAGCCTCGCACAGCGCGCCGACGCCCTGCGTAATATCGGTAACGCCCTGCGCGCCCGTGGCGAAGAGATGGCGCAAATGATCAGTCTTGAGATGGGCAAACCGATTGCTCAGGCTCGCGGCGAAGTGGCGAAATCCGCGAATCTCTGCGACTGGTATGCAGAGCACGGTCCGGCCATGCTGGCGACTGAAGCCACTCAGGTGGAAAATAACAATGCGGTGATTGAATATCGCCCGCTGGGCGCGATCCTCGCCATTATGCCGTGGAATTTCCCGCTGTGGCAGGTACTGCGCGGTGCGGTGCCGATTCTGCTGGCGGGGAATAGCTATCTGTTGAAACATGCGCCGAATGTGCTGGGCTGCGCGGCGCTGATTGGCGAAATCGTCAATCAGGCGGGGCTGCCAGATGGCGTATTTGGCTGGGTGAACGCGACGAATGACGGCGTCTCACAAATGATCAACGATTCGCGTATTGCCGCAGTGACGCTAACCGGCAGCATGCGCGCCGGGAAGGCGATTGGCGCCCAGGCCGGTGCGGCGTTGAAGAAATGCGTTCTTGAACTGGGCGGTTCCGATCCGTTTATCGTCCTCAATGATGCCGACCTCGACGAAGCGGTCAAAGCCGCGGTGATTGGCCGCTATCAAAACACCGGACAGGTTTGCGCCGCCGCGAAGCGCTTTATCGTTGAGGCCGGGATTGCCGAGGCCTTCAGCACAAAACTGGTTGCCGCGGTTGAGGCGCTGAAGATGGGCGATCCGCGTGATGAGGCCAACTATCTTGGGCCGATGGCGCGTTTCGATCTGCGCGATGAGCTGCATCAGCAGGTCACGGCCACCCTGGCTGAAGGGGCGACCCTGCTGCTTGGGGGGGAGAAAATCGCCGGGCCGGGCAACTACTATGCGCCAACGGTGCTGGGCGACGTGACCCCGGAGATGACCGGATTCCGCCAGGAGCTGTTTGGCCCGGTGGCGACCATTTCTGTGGCACGCGACGCCACCCATGCCCTGACGCTGGCTAATGACAGCGAATTCGGTCTGTCGGCGACCGTGTTTACCGCCAGCGTCGATGAAGCCGGGCGTTTTTCTCGCGAACTGGAGTGCGGCGGCGTCTTTATCAACGGTTACAGCGCCAGCGATGCCCGCGTGGCGTTTGGCGGGGTGAAGAAGAGCGGCTTTGGTCGTGAGTTATCCCACTTTGGTCTGCATGAGTTCTGCAATATCCAGACCGTATGGAAAGACCGTCGCTAACCGAAGACGCACCTGACGATCGTCGTCGTGCTCTGCTATACTCGCAGCCCGAATTTTGACGGCAGGCAAGGAGCCGGGTGTGGCGACGGTCATTAATAATGCAATGCTGGAGACAATTCTGGCAGAAATCAGGCCGCTGATTGGGCGTGGCAAAGTGGCGGATTATATTCCGGCGCTGGCAAACGTCAGCGGTAATAAGCTTGGCGTGGCGATTTGCACGGTGGATGGTCAATACTATGCCGCCGGTGATGCCCACGAGCGTTTTTCCATTCAATCGATCTCCAAAGTGCTGAGTCTGGTGGTGGCGATGAACCACTATCAGGAGGATGAGATTTGGCAGCGGGTGGGGAAAGATCCTTCCGGACAACCGTTTAATTCGCTATTGCAGCTGGAAATTGAGCAAGGCAAACCGCGTAACCCCTTTATCAATGCTGGCGCGCTGGTGGTCTGCGATATGTTGCAAAGCCGACTGAGCGCGCCGCGGCAGAGAATGCTGGAAATCGTGCGTCGTCTGAGCGGAGTGGCGGATATCGCCTATGATCCGCTGGTGGCGCGTTCGGAGTTTGAACACTCGGCACGCAATGCCGCGATCGCCTGGCTGATGAAATCATTCGGCAACTTCGATAATGATGTCGCGACGGTGCTGCAAAACTATTTTCACTACTGTTCGCTGGAAATGAGCTGTCACGAACTGGCGCGGACGTTTCTGTTTCTCGCCGATCGCGGGGTGGCCCCGCATCTGGAGACCCCGGTGATTGCCCCAATCCAGTCGCGGCAGGTGAATGCCTTAATGATGACCAGCGGGATGTACCAGAACGCCGGCGAGTTTGCCTGGCGCGTCGGGCTGCCGGCGAAATCTGGCGTCGGCGGCGGTATTGTCGCGATCGTCCCGCAGGAGATGGCCATCGCGGTGTGGAGCCCGGAGCTGGATGCGGCCGGTAACTCGCTGGCGGGGATCGCGGTGCTGGAAAAGCTGACGCAACGCCTGGGAAGGTCGGTATTCTGATGGAGAAGATGGATTATTTATTTGCCCGCCTCCAGCGTTCGACTTTTCGCTCGCGCTTCCATCTTGGCAGCAAAGAGCGGCAGTACTGTGTCGAGAAAGGGCCGGAGACCATCGACCAGCACGCGGCGGATTTTATTGCCCGCCGTCTGGCGCCAGCGCAGATCGCGAATGACGGTAAACAGACGCCGATGCGCGGGCATCCGGTGTTTATCGCCCAGCATGCCACCGCCACCTGCTGTCGCGGCTGTCTCGCGAAGTGGCACGATATTCCCGCCGGGCGCGAGCTGACGGACCGGGAGCAGCAATATGTGGTGCAGGTGATCCATCGTTGGCTGGTTATCCAGATGAATTCATCCGCACGCTAATCATGCGCATTTATCCGGCCTGGGGATGCTGGATAAATATTCTCATGCTATGATAATCCGCTAACTAATTATTAACATAATAATTGCCTGAAACAATTAGACGGATTATTTCTGAATGTCTTCACTGTCGATTCGGTCATTCACGCTGTTTCGTGAGGAACATCCCGTGCGTGACGCACTGGTGTTATTCACCTTAACGTTGTTGCTCCATTTTTTTGGTGCCATGCTGCGTCTGGTCCAGGAACTGTCCTTTTTCTGGCCGCTGAATGCCGTGATGGTCGGGATCTTCGTCCGCTATGTCTGGCTCAATCGTAGCTATTTTTATGTCACCTGTTTTGTGGCGATGATGGTATACGACGGCCTGACCTCGCGCTGGGGAATGGGCTTTGCCTCGCTGCTGATTAACTTCTCGAATATGGTCTTTATCGTCAGTCTGGCGCAGCTGCTGCTGTGGGATAAGCGGCGGACGGATTCGATGCCAGGCCCGATTAATGTGCTGAATTTGTTCTGCTATTGCCTGCTGGCGGCTTTTCTCAGCGCCGCGGTGGGGACGCTTGGCTCAATGGATGTCGAGCGGGAGACATTTCTCTCTCTGCTGGGCGACTGGTTTAGCGAACAGTTCTCGACGGCGGTGCTGATCCTGCCGTTTATCCTGACGGTGACTATCCCTTCGACGCTCAGCGGTTTCCGCTGGCGTCAGCTGCTACCGGTTTTAGTGCTGGTGCTGTCCATTATTCCTGGCGTTGCCGTCGGGGGCGCCGAAACTATCACTTTCCCGCTGCCGGCGCTGATCTGGTGTGCGATTCGTTATCCGCTGCCGCTGACCTGTCTGCTGACTTTCCTCACCGGAATCGGTGAGATCCTGCTGGTGGCGAACGCGTTAGTTCATCTTTCTCCCGATGCGCATCTGCAGCCGTG
Source organism: Klebsiella sp. Lac1 (assembly GCF_009825425.1). NCBI lineage: Bacteria > Pseudomonadati > Pseudomonadota > Gammaproteobacteria > Enterobacterales > Enterobacteriaceae > Klebsiella > Klebsiella sp. Lac1. The sequence goes on along the minus strand of NZ_VJZJ01000001.1, from coordinate 1,702,341 downwards.
GCAGCTGTTCTCGACCCGGCTGGGCATTGCGGCGATGTTAATTAGCCCGGTAATTGTCGCCTCAAGTGTTGACGCGATTAATAACCTGGTGAAACAGCTGGCGCTGCGGGCTGATTTTGATTTCCAGACGCGGGTTTACTCACGTTCCGGGTTGAGTGAGGCGCTGAAACGCCAACCGCAATCAGCAACGCAGCAGCTAACCGTGATGTTGCTGGATATCGATGGCTTTAAGCGGGTTAATGATAGCTGGGGTCACGAGTGCGGGGATTGCGTGCTGACTCAGTTCGCTCAGCGGGTACGCGATCTGGTGGGCGAACAGGGACTGGTGGCGCGCGTTGGCGGGGAAGAGTTCGCCGTCGCCATGCTGAGTGCGACGTCGCGCGAGGGCGAACTGCTGGCGGAGAAAATCCGCCAGGGCGTAGCGGCGCAAACCTTCGTCTGGGGGCCGCACAAGATCAAACTGACCCTCAGCCTGGGGCTGGAGTGTCGTCCGCTTAGTAACGGGCGGATCACCGAACTGTTTAATCAGCTGCTGATGGCTGCCGATGATTATCTTATTAACGCGAAGAAAGCCGGGCGCAATCGAATTTGTACGCCGACGCTGGTGGAAAACCGGTAATAAGAAAACGCGATGACAATTTCGCTTGTGTTAAATATTAGTTAAAAACATAGTGATGTGGTCAATTACATGGAGTGAGCAATGACCGCATCCTTTTCCCTTCGCACGCTATCGCGTGCTGATATTCTCGAAAACCTTTCCCCACTGAGCGATATTCTGGCCGATTGCGTTAACGGCGGCGCTTCCGTCAGTTTTATGCTGCCTTTTTCACGGCAAACCGCGCGAGCATTCTGGCTGCGTATCGCCGAAAGCGTGGCGGCCGGCGAGCGCCTTGTCGTGGTGGCCGAACATGCCGGGCAGATTGTCGGCACGGTACAGCTGGTGATCGATCAAGCGGAAAACCAGCCTCATCGCGCCGACGTGGCCAAACTTTTGGTTCACCAAAATGCGCGACGGCAGGGGCTGGCTAAGGCGCTGATGAATCACCTGGAGCAGCTTGCCCGCGAACAGGGGAAGTCTGTTCTGGTACTGGATACGGCCACCGGCAGTGGCGCGGAATGCTTCTATGTCCAGTGCGGCTGGGAAAAAGCCGGGGAAATTCCGCGTTATGCGTTAATGCCGGATGGAACGATGACCGCGACCTCACTGTTCTATAAGATCCTGCAATAACCGAGACAGGTTTGATCAAAACACGGTTTTACCCTTAGAAAAGCTGTTAAGTTATTACACCAATTGCACAGGTTGTATGACCACTCTACGAGGGAACCTATTGTGAAAACATTAAACCGTCGTGATTTTCCCGGCGCGCAGTATCCTGAACGTATCATCCAGTTTGGTGAAGGTAACTTTCTTCGGGCATTTGTCGACTGGCAGCTTGATCTGCTGAATGAGCATACCGACCTGAACGCCGGTGTGGTGATTGTGCGCCCGATAGAAAGCGCGTTTCCTCCCTCGCTGAGTACCCAGGATGGGCTGTACACCACCATTATCCGCGGTTTGAATGAACAGGGCGATGCGGTCAGCGAAGCGCGTCTGATCCGTTCGGTCAACCGGGAAATCAGCGTTTACGCTGACTACGACGCGTTCCTGCAGCTGGCGCATAACCCGGAGATGCGTTTTGTGTTTTCCAATACCACGGAAGCCGGCATCAGCTACCACGCTGGCGATCGGTTTGACGACGCGCCAGCGGTGAGCTGTCCGGCAAAACTGACCCGGCTGCTGTACGAGCGTTACAGCCACTTCGCCGGCGCGAAGGATAAAGGCTGGATTATCATTCCTTGCGAGCTGATCGATTATAACGGCGAAGCGCTGCGTGAACTGGTGCTGCGCTATGCCGATGAATGGGCGCTCCCGGCGGCATTTATGACCTGGCTGCAGGAGGCAAACGCCTTCTGCTCAACGCTGGTTGACCGTATCGTGACGGGCTACCCGCGCGATGAGGCCCAGGCTATCGAAGTGCAGCTGGGTTACAAAGACGGTTTTCTCGCCACCGCCGAACATTTCTATCTGTTTGTTATCCAGGGGCCAGCATCGTTGGCCGCTGAACTGCGACTGGATAAATTGCCGCTTAATGTCCTGATTGTTGATGATATTAAACCGTATAAAGAGCGGAAAGTGGCGATTCTTAACGGCGCACATACCGCGCTGGTGCCGGTCGCCTACCAGGCAGGGCTGGATACCGTCGGCGAAGCCATGAGCGACCCGCAGATCTGCGCCTTCGTCGAGAAAGCGATTTATGCCGAGATTATTCCAGTACTCGACCTGCCGCGGGCTGAACTGGAGTCTTTTGCTCGCGCGGTAACAGGGCGTTTTCGTAATCCGTATATCAAACATCAGCTGCTCTCCATTGCGCTAAACGGCATGACCAAATTCCGTACCCGCATTCTGCCGCAGCTGCTGGCAGGGCAGGAGAAATCAGGTAAACTACCGCCGCGTCTGACCTTTGCGCTGGCGGCATTGATTGCCTTCTATCGCGCAGAGCGCAATGGCGAAAGCTATCCGGTGCAGGATGATGCCGAATGGATGACCCGTTTCCAGACGCTGTGGGCGCAGCATCGTGATGCGCGGCTCAGCACCGCTGAACTGGTGAAAGCGGTGCTCTCGGTGACCTCTCATTGGGAGCAGGACCTGACGCAGGTTAACGGCCTGGTTGAACAGGTGACGCAGGATCTTGACGCCATTCTGCTGCGCGGGATGCGCGAAGCGGTGAGGCCGCTGTGTTGATCTAAAGTGCTGGTCTAAACCGTTGATTGCAGGTGACCCGGCCACGGCCGGGTTCTTTATCAACCCAACTTAGTTACAACATACAAGAAGCCTGAATAAAAAAACGCTGCCGGTCTGTAGCACCTGAAACGACTAGCGCTCAGCAGCGGAAAATGCGCTTACAGAAAAAGACGAATAACGGCAAATCGTGTCTGCGGCGCTTGAAGAAATAGCGGGGCAGGAAAATAATAGGCTATCGTAACTGCACTGTGTCAGTCGCTCGCCCGTGCCGTTCGGGCATCAGGAGATAAAACAATGGTTGTTGATATTCGTGAAGTCTGCGCGCAAGACAAATCGTCATGGCTGCTGCTCTGGGAAGGCTATACCTCTTTTTATGGCAGCCCGCAGCCGGCCGATGTCACGGAATATACCTGGCAGCGTTTGCTGGACCGCCACTCGCCGGTGCTGGGTCGTGTGGCCGTGGTTGACGATAGCGTGGTGGGGTTTGCGATTTGTGTTCTCCATGAAGGAACCTGGGTGAAAACTCCGATTTGCTATCTGGAAGACTTGTTCGTCGATCCGCAGGTCCGGGGCCGCGGCATCGCCCGCCAGTTGATGCAGGCATTACGGGCGGAGGGCAAAGCGCAAGGATGGTCGCGTCTTTACTGGCATACGCGCACCGACAATCCGGCCCGCCGACTGTATGATGAATTCACTCCCGCCGATGATTACGTGCGTTACCGCATCACCTGTTAAGACAGGTTAGAAGAAAGGCCGTTGTTCAGCGTCGCCTGGCGGCTGAAAACAACTCAGGAGAATCAAAATGGAAAAACGCATCGACACCGCCATTAACCTGATTATGTTTCTTTCGCTGCTGGCCACCGCGTGGGATCTCTCGCTGGTGCACCATCTTTCCTGGTAACCACAACAAGCAAAACAATACCGACGCCCGGCGACACAGCACGCATTGGCTATGTCGCCGGACGTCTCGGCCATCAGAGGCGCGGTTTACGCTGCGCGACAATAAACAGGCGCGGGAACAGTAGCAAAACCTTTCCGTTACACTGTAACGGATAGTGCTGCTGCAACAGCGTCAGATAGCGCTGCAGAAAAGCCTCCTGCTGCCCGGCATCGAGCGGTTGCAGATAGGGGCGAAGTCCCGTGGATTGCAGCCAGTCGATAATCGCCTGGTGCGACTCCAGCGGGTGATAATATGTCGTTCGCCAGATATCCACCTCGCAACCGCAGGCGCTAAGAATATCGTAATACGCCTGCACGCCCGGCAGCGGATGACGTCCGTTCTCCGGGAACCCCATCTCCTGGGCGACCTGGCGCATCAGCCGATGGGAAGGTTCCTGCCAGTTGTCCGGCATTTGTACCGCCAGCATGCCGTTATCCGCCAGTTGATTCACCAGATGTGGAAACAGGCTTTCATGATCCGTCAGCCACTGGAGCGATGCATTGGCATAGAGAAGATCGGCCGGCCGTTCGGGTTGATACTGGCGAATATCGGCGGCGACGAAGCGGCAGGTTGGTAGCGCCCGGGCGGCGTCTTCGAGCATCGCCGGCGAACTGTCAACGCCGATCAGCGTCGCTTCCGGCCAGGCCTGATGTAGCAAAGCGGTGCTGTTGCCGGGACCGCATCCCAGGTCGACGGCGAATGTGACGGGATGCCGGGCAATACGGGTGACTAATTCCGCGGCGGGGCGCGTACGTTCAGCGCCAAACTTCAGATAGAGCGAGGGATTCCAGTCGGCCATGGGTGACTCCGGGTAAAATATACGCGTTCACCAGCATAGAGGGCAATGTCGGCAGATTAAACGTCTTTTCATCGCTATGAGGAAATTGTCGCCATTTTTGTGACAATGTCACGCATGCGATGAGCGGGCGGCAGGGAGTACGCATGGCCATGCCGGGGAGCCCGGCATGGGCGTGAGTTAATCGCTCTCTTTGAGCGCTTCGGCGCGTTTTGCCGTGGCATAGACGAAATCCAGCATCGGCTCCAGATCGGTGTCATATCCGGCCTGGATAATTTTACCGCGTAGCCATTCGATTTCGCTGGTGATATCCGGGTGGAAGATATTATTGTCCTGAGCTTTACGCAGCCATTTCAGCAGGAAGTTGTTCTTTCCCCTGATTCCCCCCGATTTTTTTGATTTACCATGAATTTTCAGCGCGACTAAGATGCAGTAATAGAAATGAACGCGCTGATTAAAGCTTTGATGCATTTGCGTATTTCCCGCCAGGCTCAAGAACTCACCATCGTGGTCAGTGATTTGGATTGGGTTACGTCACGGGCCGGATCTTTTATTGCGCGATCTCTGGTATGCCACCCGCCACGTCAGTGCGCCTGTAACCAGACGTGACAAGGATGTTGGCACGGATGCCGAATCGCCGTCAATTATTGATTAGTTTTTTAGCGGAACCGGCAACCAGAGGCTGCCGGAGACCCTCTTTCATAGGTGGCGCAAACCGACGCGTTGCTGCAGATAAATGCGTAAAACCAGTAGGAATGCCAGCACAACGACCACCGCGGCCAACAGATAAATCGTATCCAGAGCATAATACCCGGCGACCCAGCCCGCGACGGGACCCGTCAAACCGAGCGCCAAATCGAGAAAGGCCGAATAGGTTCCCAGCGCCGTACCCTGGTTTTGTTCTTCAACCTGTCTGACCGCTTCCACCCCCAGCGCCGGGAAAACTAAAGAGAAACCGGAACCGGTCAGCAGCGCGCCGAGGCCGGCTATCCATGCACAAGGCGCCAGCCAGATAATCACCAGCCCGAGAGATTCGACAACGAAGCAGACCAGAGAGACGCGAACGCCGCCGTAGCGGGTAATCATATTACCCGCCACCAGGCGCACGCAGATAAACCCGGCGCTAAACAGCGAAAGGGTAAATGCCGCACCTTGCCAGCGATGTGCGGAAAAGTAGAGCGTGATAAAGGTTGCGATAACCCCGAACCCCACGGTCCCCAGGGCCAGACCCAGGCCATAAGGCCAGATTTTGCGCACCACCACATGGAACGGCGCCCGAACACCGGCGGTGACGCTGACATCCTGGCGCGTACGGGCAAAGAGCAGGCCAACCAGGGCCACCACGACGACCACGGCGGCAAAACCGCTGATACCAAAGTTGCTGTTCAGCATCACGCCGAGCGGCGCGCCAACCGCCATCGCCACATAGGTCGCCACGCCATTCCACGAGATCACCCGCGAAGTATGCATCGCCCCCACGGTTTTAATGCCCCACAGCGTAGCCCCCGTCGCGGTAAAGCTTTCACCGACGCCAAGAAAAAGACGGCCTATCAGCAAAGCGCTAATCGCCAGCAGCGGCACCGGTTGCAGCGCCACCGCAACGAGAGTGAACAGCCCGCTCAGCAGACAGCAGACGATCCCAAGACTGACGACTTTTTTGGGTCCCCAGATATCCGTATAACGTCCAGCGTGCGGGCGGCTGAACAGCGTAGAGATGTACTGCAGGCTGATAACAACACCGGCGATAAGCGTACTGTATCCCAGCTGGTAATGGATATAGCCAGGCAAGACGGCGAGCGGCAGACCGATAGAGAGATAGCAGATACAGGTAAAAACGACGATCGAAATAATGCGTAGATTGAGTTGCGTATTACTGACTGAAGAGGTCATAACATCATGGTATTTCAAACGAAGGTGTGAGCAGCATAGCGCAGACCCGGTCATCCGGACGAGCACAGGATGCGTTTTCCCGTTGTTTTAGCCAAACCCACCAAAATTAGTCCCCGGACAAGACGAATCTGTGCAAGTCTGCGTATTCAATGTATAAATTTTCTGCCGACTCTATTTCTGTGTTCACCCTCAGGAGGGAACATGACAAAAGATTTCACCGATATCGCCGTGCTGTTTGTTGCAGGATTTGGTCCCATCACGCAAAACACCGCGCTGAGCCATACCTTTTATGGCGAGACGTTAGGTTTACCTTTGCAACGGATGGCGGGCAACGATGACTATCTGCTGACCGAACAGGATGCGCTGGCGGGAGTGAAACATTTTGCCCTCTGGCCGCTGTCTCAGGCGGCGACTTCCTGCTTTGGCAGTGAACAGTGGCCGGCAGATCTGCCCATCCCGCAGGCATGGATAGAATTTGAAGTCCGCGATATCCAGACCGCCACCGACGTGCTGATCGCCAAAGGATACCGGCTGCTGATTGCCAACCGGGAAGAGCCATGGGGTCAGACCGTCACCCGCCTGCTCAGCCCGGAAGGACTGCTGACCGGCGTCACGATTACGCCATGGCTACGCGAGGAGACGCGGTGAAAGCGCCGCTCTTGATAACCAACAGACTACGGCTGGTCCCGCTGGTCAAAGACGACGCGCCTCAGATTCAGGCTGTCTTCCCGCAATGGGAAATCGTGCGTCATCTGGCGGCCAGTTTTCCATGGCCATTCCCGGACGACGGGGCATCTCGCTATGTGAACACGATTGCCTTACCGGCCGCCGAAAAGGGTAGCGGCTGGTTCTGGACGATTCGCCGCCAGGCCGCCCCGGAGCAACTTATCGGTCTGATTACGCTATCCGACCAGGTGGATAACAATCGCGGGTTCTGGCTGGATCCGGCCTGGCAGCGTCAGGGATTGATGACGGAAGCCTGCCGCTGTGTGACCGATTTCTGGTTTAACACCCTCCATCGGGAGGTGCTGCGGGCGCCCAAAGCCCGCGACAACGATGGCTCGCGGAAAATATCGATCAACAGCGGCATGCGCCTGATTCGCGTAGAGCAACAGCAGTTCACCGCGGGTAGGCTGGATGCGGAGTTGTGGGAAATCACCCGCGATGAGTGGAACCGTCTGGCGCGCTGAAAAGCGGGCGGCCCGCGACTATAATGGCGACGGGCCGCGGCGAAACGCCGTCGTTAACCCGCGTGATTTGATTGCCAGGACGGACCATTTTCCATAGAATCAACCCTTTCGGAGAGAGCAAATGTCCGTTGCCGATGCCCTTCTGGCTTATTCCTTAGCCGCGTTACTTCTGACCTTAACCCCTGGCCTTGATACCGCGCTAATCCTCCGCACCTCAACCGTCGAAGGTGGCAAAAAAGCCTTTCAGGCGGCCCTGGGTATCGATACCGGTTGTTTTATCTGGGGCGCAATCGTTGCTTTCGGTTTAGGCGCGTTGCTTGCGGCATCGGAAGTCGCCTATAACATCCTGAAATGGTGCGGAGCGGCCTATTTATGCTGGTTAGGCTTTCAGCTTCTGCTTCGTCCACGCCGGGCCTTTGATACGCCGCAGGTTGCCGCGTCTTCTGGCCGTAACTGGTTTGTAAAAGGGATGCTCGGAAACGTCCTCAATCCCAAAATGGGGGTATTTTACGTCTCCTTTTTACCGCAGTTTATCCCCGCAGGGCACTCGCCGGTTATCTGGACCTTCCTGCTGGTCGCCATCCACGTGTTGATCGGCACGCTGTGGTCGCTAACCCTGATCCTCGCGACCCGTTATGCCTCCGGGCTACTCAAAAGGCCGCGTTTTATCCGGTGGATGGATCGCATCACCGGCGGGGTGTTTATGCTCTTTGCCGCCAGACTGGCACTCAGCCATCGTTAGTTGCCCCAGGGGGCAGCAGGCCCCCCGAATTTCTCTGCCGCGTTGACCACCACACTTCGCCGTTCAGCGAAGCATCTTTATCAGGCTCCTCTACTGTGACAGTCGACGGCGGGCGCGATCTACGTATCTTGCTCGCCGGTCTTTTTCTTACCATAATAAAAAGAGAACAATATTAAAATATGGTTCTCTTTCTGAGATTAAATGCGACGGAGCAGGATGTGAATATGACCCCACAGCGGACCGAGCGTCAGGCTTTGCGGCTGGCGCTGGCCGGTTCAGTCGTGCTGATTATCGGCATGGGATACGGGCGTTTTGCCTATACCGGGATTCTGCCGGTTATGCTGGATGAGCAGATCCTGTTGCTGCGGCAGGGGAATCTGGCAGCCTCGGTCAACTACGCGGGCTATCTGATCGGGGCGCTGTTGCTGTCGAAAGCCCGGCCGGCGGACAGCACCCGCCTGACTCTCGCCTCGGTGGTATCCACGTTAGTATGTCTGGCGCTACTGGCGTGGGTGAAGTCGCCTTTAGCCATAATCCTTATCCGCGGGCTGGCCGGAGTGCTGAGCGCAGTGACGCTGATCGCCGGCTCGCTATGGCTCCTCCAGCATATGAAACACCCTCATGGCGCGCCGGTACTCTTTTCCGGCGTTGGGATGGGGATCTTTTTATCCGCCGAATGTATTTCGCTGGCAAAATACGTCTCGCTCTCCAGCCCACAAATCTGGCTTATCTGCGCCGCGAGCGCAACGATCCTCTTTTTACTGGTCGTGCGCCTGCTGTTGACGCCGGCTGATGCGGCGCTGGCCTGGCCGCAGCCGTCACCGGCGATAACCGGGACGGATGGAAAAACCGCCGATGCCTGGCGATTACTGGCGATATATGGTTTTTCTGGCTTTGGTTACATCATTACCGCGACCTACCTGCCGCTGTTTTTATCCGGCTCGCTGGCGCAGATCGATCCCGTGCAAATCTGGGCGCTGTTTGGGCTTGCGGCGGTACCTTCATGCTTTATCTGGCACAAACTGGTTATCAGGCTGGGCTTCCGGCGGGCGCTGACCGCCAATCTGCTGACACAGGCGGCGGGCGTTGTGTTGCCAGCTCTCAGCCAGGGATTACTCGCTTGCCTGCTCAGCGCGCTGCTGGTCGGTTTTACCTTTATGGGCACCGTTACCATTGCACTTGCGGAAGCCAGAAGGCTGAACCATCGGGTAAAATTTAACATGATCGCGGCGATGACGGCCACCTACGGCGTCGGGCAGATTATCGGGCCCGTTGTCGCCGGGGCGCTGCATAACCTGACGGGAGCGTTTACTCCCTCACTGATGGCGGCGGCAGCGTCTCTGTTTCTGGCGGCGGGGCTGGTTGCGGTCAGGTCAGGGCGCGCGCACCCTTAAAACGATGCGGCTGACATCAGCAGCTGCCGCATTTCACTGAGCGCAGGGGACATCGACTCCCGGCGCCAGATGAGCTGAGTCTGCGCCTGCTGAACCGGTTGAATCTGGCACTCGTCAGGCAGGGGCAGGATATCGATGACGCTTTGCGGCAGGATAGCGCTATAGCCGCCGGACGCAATGCAGGCGCTCATGGCGTGGTATGAGCCCACATCCTGAACCTCGATGCGCCGGTCGGCGGCGAAAAACGCTTCCCCGATCGCCCGATAGCTGCAGCCCCTGGGGAAGGCGGCGAGCCTGATCTCCGCGTGACCCGGTGGGCTCACCAGCATCAGTTGCTCGACAAAAACGGGGAGTGCGTCGATCTCTGTCGGGCAGACCAGCTTACCGTCAGCGCTCAGCGGCAAACTGACCAGCGCGCAGTCGAGGACGGCACGCTGCACCAGCTCAGTCAACTGCTGCGTAGGCTGGGTATGCAGCGTCAGCTCGACCTGCGGACAGATCGCGCGAAACCGTGGAAGAAGGTGAATTAGGCGGCTGGCGGCGCTCGCTTCCATGGACCCCAGGCGCAAGCGCCCGGCGGGTTTCGACGGGTGCAGCGCTTGTTTCGCCTCTTCGCCAAGGCTCAGTATTCTTAGCGCGTAGTCGAGGAACTGCTTTCCGGCGCAGGAGAGCGCCATTTTTTTATTGCCCCGCACGAACAGCTCAACGTCCAGCTCTTCTTCCAGCTGTTGGATGCGCGTGGTGATATTCGATTGCGCACGGCCCAGCTTTTTTGCTGCCCGGGTGATGCTTTGCTCTTCCGCGACAATTTTAAAGATCTGTAACGTGGTGTGGTTCATGTTTTTCTTCTAAATATGGAAATGATATTGATCTTAACATCTCAAAAAGAGATGTTAAACATTCGGTATCACACATTCAGACAGGGTGACTATGCACAATCGCTTAACGCAGAGACTGGATATTGCTTATCCCATTATTCAGGCGCCAATGGCCGGCGTCTCAACGCCAGAGCTGGCCGCCGCGGTGAGCAACAGCGGCGGGCTCGGCTCTCTGGGGCTGGGAGCCGCGACCGTTTCCCAGGCCGAAGCGCTGATCGCGCGTACCCGGAATCTGACCACAGGGCCCATCAACGTCAATCTGTTTTGCCATGCGCCGGCGCGCCGGGACCCGCACACGGAAGCGCGGTGGATAGCGCTGTTGCGCCCGCTATTCGCCCGTTTCGGCGGGGAACCGCCCGAGACGCTGACGGAAATCTATCACAGTTTCCTTGCGAACCAGCCGATGGCCGAGCTGATACTGGACCTCGCACCTGAAGTGGTCAGTTTCCACTTCGGTGTGGCGGATAAGACACTCATTCGCCGCCTTAAGGAAAAAGGCGTGGCGATCATGGCCAGCGCCACCAGCGTAAACGAGGCGCAACGGGCCGTCGCCCAGGGCGTCGATATCGTGATTGCGCAGGGGTATGAAGCCGGAGGCCATCGCGGGATCTTCGATCCTCATGGCGACGATCGGCAAATGAGGACCTTGACGTTGCTCCAGGCGCTACAGCGGACGCTGTCGATACCGGTTGTCGCCGCAGGGGGGATTATGGACGGCGCCGGGATCCGCAGCCTGCTGCAGCTGGGCGCAGAAGGAGTTCAACTGGGGACCGCGTTCCTGCTGTGCCCGGAATCGGCTACCGACGCCGGATATCGTCAGGCGCTGAGTACTGAACCGCCGCCACAAACCGTGATGACCGCGGCGATTTCCGGCCGCCCGGCGCGCAGCATTGATAATGCATTTTGTGAAATCGGCAGGCGTCATCCCGGAGTGCTACCTCCCGACTACCCGGTGGCCTACGACGCGGGGAAAGCGCTGGCGGCCGTGGCGAGAGCGCAGGGCGAGTGGGGATTTGGGGCGCAATGGGCAGGAGAGGGTGTCGCGATGATCCGGGCGCTGCCGGCGGCTGACCTGATGCAGGCGCTGATCCGTGAAGGCGGTTTTTGCACTCAGCAGCCGCGGCGGGATGGCGACCTGCCGCGACTGCCGATGTCCGACCGTGCGGATGTCTAGCGACGGTGGGCCAGGCGGCGAACCAGACGGTCTCCCGCCATCTGCACGCCCTGCACGAGAGCCACCAGAATCAGCACCGTGCCGACCATCACTTGATCATTAAAGCGCTGATAGCCATAGCGAATCGCCAAATCGCCCAGTCCGCCGCCGCCAATGACGCCAGCCATTGACGAGAAGCCAATCAGCATAACGATAGTCAGCGTGACGCCCGCCAGCAGGGTTGGCAACGCTTCCGGCAGTAGCGATTTAAAAATCACATGCCAGACCGTACCGCCCATCGACAAAATGGCTTCAATACGACCGTAATCCACTTCGTCGAGCGCGTTTTCCGTCAACCGGGCGAAAAAAGGGAAGGCGCCAATCGTCACCGGCACCACTGCCGCGGTACTCCCGAGCGTAGTGCCGATAATCAGTCGGGTAAACGGGATCAGGGCGATCAGCAGCACGATAAACGGCAGCGAGCGACCAAAGTTAATCACCGCCCCCAGCAGGGCGTTGAGTTTCGGCATCGGCAGTAGGCCGTTTTTGCGCGAAATAAACAGCACCACGCCGACAGGCAGGCCGAGCAGAACGGTAAATAGCGCCGCCAGACTCACCATATACACCGTGTCCAGCGTACCTTCCATCAGCAGCGGCCAGAGTTCATCCCAGCTCATGCGACTGTGCATAATGGCCTCCGGTGATAACCGTGACGAGCGAGAAAATCACGTTCCGACTGCGGATCGTGCAGCAATGACTGGCGCAGTTTCGACCACGGTGCCACCAGCAGTTCGGCGATACTGCCGCTTTCGACGATCTCGCCATTTTCCAGCAGCGCGGCGTGGTCGCACAGGGTTTTGACCACCTCCAGCTCATGGGTGATCAGCACAATCGTCAGATTCAGGCGCTGATTAATATCCGCCAGCAGCGCCAGCACCGAGGCGGTGGTCTCGGGATCCAGGGCGCTGGTCGCCTCGTCGCACAGCAGGACATCCGGCCTTGCCGCCAGCGCCCTTGCGATACCGACGCGCTGCTTTTGCCCGCCCGAAAGCTGGGAAGGGAACGCATGCGCTTTATCGCTAAGCCCGACCAGCTCCAGCAGTTCCGCCACTCGCGTCTGACGCGCCGTTTTGGCCATGCCGGCGATTTCCAGCGGCACAGCGATGTTGTCGGCGACGTTGCGCGCGTGCAGCAGGTTAAAATGCTGGAAGATCATCCCGGTGCGCAGACGGTAAGCGCGCAGCGCGGCTTTATCCATTTGCGTAATATCCTGTCCGTTCACAATAATGCGGCCCGATGTGGGCCGCTCCAGCAGATTCAGGCAGCGGATCAGCGTACTTTTGCCCGCGCCGCTGCGCCCGAGGATGCCGTAAATCGCCCCCTTCGGCACATGCAGCGACACCTTGTTCAGCGCCGGTCGGCCTGCTCCGGCATAGGTTTTACTCAGCCCGATGGCGTCAATCATGCTTTCGGGGCCACCGGGATAACCGATCCGTTATAACGCTGACGGATAAAGTCAGCCACCTGCGGCGAAGTCAGGTCTTTTGCCAGCTGTTTGATGCGTGGGTCGTTTGCCAGAGAGGGGGTGGTGACCAGAATGTTGGCATAAGGGTTATGGCTGGCGCTCTCAAGGCCCAGCGCGTCTTTTGCCGGCGTCAGCCCGGCTTCCAGCGCATAGTTACCGTTGATCACGGCCAGATCGACATCATCGAGAGAGCGCGGGATCTGCGGCGATTCAATTTCCAGAATCTTCAGATGTTTCGGGTTTTCGACGATGTCTTTTGGCGTCGCCAGCGTCGTGGCCGGGTCGGTGAAGGTGGAGGCCAGTTTGATCAGCCCCTGGCTTTGCAATAAGAACAGCGCACGGCTCAGGTTGGTGGTGTTATTGGGCACCGCGACGGTGGCATTTTCCGGCAGCGAAGCGAAGTCTTTGTGCTTGCGCGAATAGATGCCCAGCGGCTCAATATGGACCGTGGCGGCGACGGCGAAGGTCTTGCCCAGCGCCTTTTCCTGATCTTTCAAATAGGGAACGTGCTGGAAATAGTTCGCATCCACGTCGCCGTTTGCCAGCAGTTCATTGGCATTCACGCCGCTGGTCAGTTCAACCACCTTCAGCTCCAGACTGGGGTCGATTTTTTTGATGTAGTTAAGTATTTCCGCATGCGGAACCGGGTCCGCCGCGACGCGTAATGCGGCGGCCTGCGCTGAGGTCCAGGCTAAAGAGAGAGACAGAGCGACCCCTGCCAGTTTAAAAGCGGCAATTTTCATGGTGTTTTCCTTTATCTTTGAGTTTTTATCTTTAAACGATCGGTTGCGCGGCGCGTTCGCGAAACACATCCTGGTAGTAACGCTCAGCCACATCCGGGTGGGAGCGCAGGCGGCCCTTCAGGTAATTCCAGCCCACTTCGCGCAGCAGCGGATTCTGCGGGTCGCTGTCCGGCCCGAGCGCTTCCTGCGCCAGCTCTGGCGGAAGGGTATAGACCGGGACGGTGGCATCCAGCTGCGCGCCGAGGAAAAAGGCGATGGAGAGGCGCTCCAGGTGCGCTGGCGGAGACACAACCCGATGCACGGTGGCGCGCAGATAGCCATTGGTGGCCAGCTCCAGCAGTTCGCCAATATTGACGACAAAGCTGCCGGCCAGCGGGGTTGCGTCGATCCATTGTCCGGGAGCCACTTCCACCTGCAGACCCTTTTGCTCATCCTGAAGCAGGAAGCTGAGGAACCCGGAGTCCTTATGCGCGCCGACGCCCTGATGGCTTTGCGCCTCATGCTGACCGGGATAGCGGATCAGTTTGATATGCTCGTTGGGTTTATTGCCATACAAGGTGTCAAAGGCGTCATCAGGCAGCGCCAGCGCTTCAGCAAAGGCGCGCAGCAGGGTGGTGCCGACCTGGGTCATGGCGCGCTGCCAGCTGAGCAGCGTGGGTTTCAGCGTCGGCAGGGCTTCCGGCCACAGGTTAGGCCCCTGCAGGCGCTGCCAGCGCGGCGCATCGTCATTAAGATGCAGCGCCGGACGCTCGGCGCCAATATCAAATTGTTCTCGCCAGTCTGGCTGCCCGCGGGTCAGCTCCGATGCGGCGCGGTTGTAGCCGCGAAAGTGAGGGGAATGAATCATTGCGACCGGCTGTTTTTGCTCATCAGACAGGGCAAAAAAGCGGCGGGATTGCTGCTGGACAGCCTGTTGTAAGGCATCGTCGACGCCATGATTGATCAGATAAAAGAAGCCTATCTCGCGGGCCGCATAGCGAAGGTCGGCCAGAAAAGCCGTTTTCTCAGCCGGATCGGCGTAGCGAGCAAGATCGAGAATCGGCAAGGTCGTTGCGTTCATTGTGTTCTCCGAAGACAGCGTTCAGGGAAGAGCGTTTATTCAGGTTCAGGGTTCGGGGACAACAACAGCGCATGGCGATTTCCTCATTCTGTGGGGTGAGCACAGCTTGCCTCAACGGCAAATAATCAACCAATAACCTTCTTTTCTAATTTATGACCGCGCGGGGTTCTGTGCTTTTGCGAATAATGGATAAAGGCGGCGCCAACTCTCTTTCTGCCTTGCACAGGGGCGAGGTAGCCAGTATGGTGTGCGACATTTCTCAGGTATTCAGGATTCAACATCGCAATGCAGCCTTCCAAAGATCCTCTTCATGGCGTCACCCTCGAGGCTTTACTGAACGCCCTGGTGGCGAGGTATGGTTGGGCCGGACTGGCACAACGGATCACTATCAACTGTTTTAAGAGCGACCCGAGCATCAAATCGAGCCTCAAATTTTTACGTCGGACCCCCTGGGCGCGCAAAGAAGTTGAAGAACTGTATATTGATTCGCTGTCCGAAGCCGATACGGCAAAAGAGGACCTCCCGGCGGATAATCCGTGGGCTAACTGGCAGAATAAAAAAGAGTAGGGTGTAGCCCTGGTGTGAAGGTGCGAAGAGGTTACAGCACCGTCTCGCCACGCAGCGCGCCCGGCGCTTTGCCGGTGATGCGTTTAAAGGCGCGGCTGAAGGCGGCCAGCGAGCTGTATCCCAGGCGGAAGGCAACCTTTTCCAGGGGCAGACCTTCATCAGAAATATACTGTGCGGCCAGCCGCATCCGCAGTTCCGTGAGGTAACGCGCGGGTGTGGTACCGGTGGCGGCGAGGAAACGCTCCGCAAAAACGGAACGCGAGGTCCCGGCCTCACGAGCAAGCTCGGCGACTTTCCAGTTGACGCCAGGCTGCTGATGCATCGCGTAGATAGCTCTGGCGAGTTTGGGATCGCGCAGCACCTGTACCCAGCCGGTGGCGTTGCCGCAGCCGCACTCCACCCAGCCGCGAACAATCAGCGCCGCCACTACATCGGCAAGTCGCGCCAGAATACCGGCGTAGCCCGCCTGCCGGGTGAGCGATTCGCGCTCCATCGCCAGCAGCAGCGGGTGGATTTCGGGCCAGGTTTTCAGCAGACGGCTGACCAGCATCACTTCCGGCATCGCTTTGACCAGCGGCTGCATGCCCCCCAGTTCAAAATCCATGCAGCCGCTGAAGATGACGGTATTTTCCGTCTCTTCCGTCTCTTCCGTCTCTTTCTGCACGCCATCATGCTTGACGCAGCACACCGTCGCGCAGACCGGTTCGCTGGCTAACTGCACTACATCAATCACCTGCGCCTGGTCATCGGAGATTAACGCATGGCTCTCGCCGTTGGGAATAAACAGCGCATCGCCGCTTTCCAGCGTCAGCCGCTGGCCGCTGGCCATCCGCAGCAGCGCTTGTCCGCGACTGACGAAGTGGAACTGGGCTTTCCCCGACACGGAGTTGAAGGCCACCCCGAACGGGCAGCCGGTTTCGATACGACGGTAATTGACCCCGGAGAGGCGCATGCCGCGCAGGAGTTCACTGGTCAGGTCGAGGGTCTGGCGAGTCATCTACGTAATCCCGGACGAATTATCAATAATTGCAGAGTATGCATCATAGATCGTCCGACAGGAAAGCCCTAACCTTGGCGCGATGTTAATTAATCTGGAGAGATGTATATGAGTTCCTGCATAACTGCCGAAGAGGGAATGACCGCGGCCAAACCCGCATGGCGCGCGGTGTATGCTCTGGCATTGGGCGTTTTCGGCCTGATTGTTGCAGAGTTTCTTCCCGCCAGTCTGTTAACGCCGATGGCCGCCAGCCTTGGGGTCAGCGAAGGGATGGCGGGGCAGGCGGTGACCGCCACAGCCCTGGTGGCACTGGTGACCGGATTGCTGATCACCCCCGCGACCAAAAATATCGATCGCCGCTGGGTGCTGATGTTCTTTTCCGTCCTGCAGATCGTCTCCAGCCTGATGGTGGCCTTCGCCAGCTCGCTGGAGTTTCTGCTGCTGGGACGCCTGCTGTTGGGGATAGCGATCGGCGGGTTCTGGTCGATGTCGACCGCCACGGCGATGCGTCTGGTGCCTGCCGCATGGGTGCCGAAAGCGCTGGCGGTGATCTTCTCCGCCGTGTCGATAGCCACCGTGGTGGCGGCGCCGCTGGGCAGCTATCTGGGCGGTTTGATCGGCTGGCGCAGCGTCTTTATTCTCTGTACGGTCCCCAGCGTACTGGCGCTGCTGTGGCAACTGTGGGTACTGCCCTCAATGCGTCCGGAAAGCGTCGGCAGTTTTGCTACGCTGTTTAAGGTTCTGCGCCGTCCCGGCATGGTCGGCGGGATGCTGGCCACCATTTTAATCTTCAGCGGACATTTTGCCTTTTTCACCTATCTGCGGCCGTTCCTGGAAACCGTCGCCCAGGCCAGCGTCGAAGGCGTTTCACTGATTCTGCTCGGATTCGGGGTGGCGAACTTTATCGGCACCTCTCTTGCCGGGCATCTGCTGAGTCGCAGCCTGCGTTTAACGTTGGCGCTGGTTCCGCTGGTCATGAGCGTGCTGGCGCTGATGATGGTGACCTTCGGCCACATCGCACTCCTCGACGGACTGCTGGTCGCCATGTGGGGCTTTGCCTTCGGCCTGGTGCCGGTCGGCTGGTCAACCTGGCTGGCGACGACGGTACCGGATGAAGCAGAAAGCGCGGGCGGACTACTGGTTGCCTCTATTCAGCTGGCTATCAGCGCCGGGGCGGCCGGCGGTGGGGCGGTGTTTGATCTCAACGGCGCCAGCGGCGTCTTTACCGGCAGCGGTTTACTCCTGCTCAGCGCCATGATTATTGTTTTTGCCGGTGTGCGGGTGACATCCCCGGCCAGCGAAAAATAAACCCGCGCCGCGTCAACGATGCGCCTGCGGGCGCATTTTCTTCGCCGCCTGTTGCGGCCACGCCCCTTTGCGTTCCAGCAGGCGATACGCGCCCTCGTCGCTTACCCCTTCGTCAATCGTGATAAAGCCGCTGGCGGCATAAAACGCCAGCGCGTTGCGATTACGCGTCAGGCACTTGAGTCGATAGCCGTGCTCTTGCCAGCCGGGTAGCGACTGCAGCAGCATTTTGCCCACTCCGCATCCCTGACGGGCGGGAGCGACATGCAAATGGTGAATAAAGTGGTCTGGCAGCCAGACGGCAATAAACCCGGCCAGCTCTCCCTGCGGATCGTGCGCCAGCCAGATCGTTTCACCTTCCGTCTGCTTTTCCAGATCGGTTAAGCGAAAATCGGTGACGTTCAGCCACGTAAACGTATGACACCGCGATAAAAGGAACAGCCGCTGTAATGCTGGCCAGTCATGACGAGTTGCCTGACGAACGGAAATAGTCAATCTCACTCCTTTCTCTTTCTCTGCCTGAACCCGGAACATTCCCGGTGGCGGCGAGGCGATTATAGCCAATCTCCCTTTTTATCTGCACGCCGGGCGCACAAAAACCGCACTTCGGCGGTGCAGGGCAACGCCAGGTTGAACCCGCGAAGATAAATAAAATATTGATAAATAACAAATAGGCAACGTGGCATGGTTAATGCTTAGCACTGTAAGTATTGGGATGCGCAGGGGACGACCGGGGTTTCAAGGACCCCATCACCGTCGCGGCCGTCATTTTTGATTTGTGGCTAGCGGATTACTGGAGCTGATTATGACCGTTCTCAGAGAACCTTTGGTTGTCGCCAGATATGGCAAATGGACGCAACTCTCACTTGGCCTGATCTGTATGGCTTCGATATCCAGTCCACAATATGTCTGGACGCTGCTGACCAGACCGTTGACCGAGAAGCTGGGCGTCGGGTTGGCGGAATTACAGGTGACCTTTTCGCTGTTGATTATCCTGCAGACCTTTTTCTCGCCGTTTCAGGGACGGCTGGTTGAGCGCTTTGGCCCGCGACTGCTTATCTCTATCGGCACGGTCATGGCGGGGCTGAGCTGGGTTCTCTCGGCTCAGGTCAGCGGCCTGGCCGCGCTGTACCTCGTCTATGGCTGCCTCGGCGGTCTGGGTACCGGTATTGTCTATATCGGCGTCGTCGGTTTAATGGTGCGATGGTTTCCCCGCCAGCGCGGATTTGCCGCCGGTGCCGTCGCCGCGGGGTATGGCATGGGGGCGATTATGACCACCTTTCCGGTCTCCGTCTCGTTGAGCCAATACGGGCTGGAACAGACCATGACGGTCTTCGGCATCCTGTTTGCCGCCGTGGGATTTCTCGCCAGCCAGGGGCTGAAGCTGCCGCCTGATAGCGGTGCGTTGCCCGCCAGTCAGACCGTCGCGCAAAGTACCCGGCAATTCACTTCGCGTGAAATGCTGCGTGAACCGCTTTTCTGGCTGATGTTCGCCATGATGGCGATGATGTCGACCTCCGGACTGATGGTGACGTCGCAGATGGCGGTCTTCGCTGAAGATTTCGGCATCAGCAAGGCGGTAGTCTTCGGTATGGCCGCGCTGCCGCTGGCGCTGACTATCGATCGTTTTACCAATGGCCTGACGCGTCCGCTGTTCGGTTTTATTTCCGATCGCTATGGCCGTGAAAACACCATGTTTATCGCCTTTGCGCTGGAAGGGGTGGCGATGACCCTGTGGCTGGCCTGCCGGGACGATCCGATGCTGTTTGTCCTGTTGTCCGGCGTGGTGTTTTTCGGTTGGGGAGAGATTTTTTCGCTGTTTCCCTCTACGTTGACCGACACCTTCGGCAGCGAGTACGCGAGTTCGAACTACGGCTGGTTGTATATCTCGCAAGGGATCGGTTCGATCTTCGGCGGCCCGCTGGCGGCGCTGCTGTACCAGCATACTCAAGGGTGGGGCGTGGTCTTCAGCTGCGCGATAGGGCTTGATTTTGTTACCGCCGCACTGGCGATTGCGCTGCTGAAACCCTGGCGCTCGCGCTTTATCCGTAAGCACAGCGAGGCTGCCGTAATTCGTTAGTTCTCCCGACATTCACCCCGGTGACAGCCCGCCGCCGGGGTCATTCCTGATTATGCTTGCGCCACCGACAGCTGCCGGGTGCTGGCCGCATACCGGGAGAAAGGTCACTTTTTCGCTAACGCCAGTTAATGCAGACAATATGTGATGCGCAGTTACCCTACGGGAAGATTTTTATTTATTTCGTGGCGGATAAAACCGGATTTGAATTACTGACGACGGGGATGGTCTGCCTGAGCGATGGAAGTTTAGTTAAAATGCGTGAGCAGGGTTATATCCGTTGCCGCTCACCCGCGGCGAAGGGCAGGGAATGCCTTTTACACCGATCGGCCTGGCAGGTCTGCTCAGGAAGTTGCATAACATCTCATATCATTCAACCACAGTGAACATTGTCGCGCAGATAATCAGGCAGAAGCAAAAACAATGCTTCGTTTTGGTGCCCCACTAAATTTTTCATGCATCATCGTGATGCAAAGCAGATCCGCAGTACACCACAACTCATTTCATATCTTGTTAATATTAAAGTAATTAATTAATGGCATGCTTTGTGCTTATCTTTGTAACAGAGGATAAAAAGCGTGGGGGAATTTTAATCTTTCTTTGTGGCGACCATAAGCAGTACCGATGTTATTGCCGGCGAGGAGTAGACAATCAACGTTGTCATTATGGGGTTTGAAACGGATCTCAGTATTCATATTCACCGTTATTTTTAAACAGGATACCTGATTCACACATAGCCCTGTTAACCGCATTGTTACGCGGATAATTATTTTGTATTGCCGTTGCTAACAACGTCACGACCCTTTTGAGGAGATAAAAGGGGCCCGGACTGAGTTCTGCGCAGGTGCAGCATATACTGTCACGATCGGCGATTTCACAAGGATACAATGCTGATGCATAAACTCATAAAAAATTACGAAGCCGACATCTTTTTCGATGAGCTGATCGACCATGAGGGCAATCCACGCCTTTCCGCGCAACGTCTGATTCAATGTCTTGATTCTCTTCCTCCGGATGAACTGGAGAAACGTCGTCTGACGGCAGAGGCGACAATTCAGGAGATGGGGATTAGTTTTACGGTCTATACCGATAAAGGAAATATCGACAGGATCTGGCCATTCGATATTATTCCCCGCATCATTGATGCGAAAGACTGGGCGATCGCGGAAACCGGACTGAAGCAACGTCTTACCGCCCTGAACCGCTTTATTGATGACCTGTATAATGAACAAAACTGCATCAAAGATGGAATTATTCCTGAATATATTATTAAGGAATCTAAAAATTTCCGTCCTGAGTGCGTTGGCATGTCACCGCCTTATGGCGTATGGGCGCATATTTGCGGCACCGATTTAGTGCGTGATGAAACAGGGCAGTTCTACGTCCTGGAAGATAACCTGCGGGTACCATCCGGCGTCTCGTATATGCTGGAAAACCGCGCCATTACCAAGCGCGTTCTGCCTGAACTGTTTGAAAGCGACGATATTAAGCCGGTTGATGCCTATCCTGCGCAACTGCTGGAAACCCTGACAGCCCTGTCGCCCCGCCAGGTTGAACGCCCGGAAATTGTGGTGCTGACCCCGGGTATTTATAACTCGGCCTACTTCGAGCACGCTTTCCTGGCCCAGCAAATGGGGGTGGAACTGGTCGAGGGTGCCGATCTGTTTGTCGGCGACGACGACTGCGTCTATACCAAAACGATCTACGGCCCGGAACGGGTGGATGTGATTTACCGACGTATTGACGATTTGTTCCTCGACCCGGAAGCCTTTCACCCTGATTCCGTTCTCGGGGTTCCCGGCCTGATGCGGGCATGGAAAGCCGGAAACGTCGCGCTGGCCAATGCGCCGGGAGCAGGGGTTGCGGATGATAAAGTCGTCTATGCGTATGTGCCGGCTCTGATTCGCTACTATCTGGACGAAGAGCCTATTCTCCCTAATGTCGAAACCTACCTCTGTCAGAATGACGACGATCGCGAATACGTGCTGCAGAATCTGGATAAGCTGGTGGTTAAACCGGCCAACGAGTCCGGCGGTTACGGCATGCTGGTGGGGCCGCATTCGACCAAAAAAGATCAGCAGCTGTTTGCCGAACTGATTCAGGCGAATCCACGTAATTATATCGCTCAGCCGACGCTGAAGCTTTCCACCGCCCCGGCGCTGATCGCCAAAGATTATCTCGAGCCACGCCATCTTGATTTACGCCCGTTTATTTTGCAAAGCAAAGAGACTTACGTGACGACCGGCGGGTTGACGCGGGTGGCGATGAAAAAAGGTTCGTTAGTGGTTAACTCATCGCAGGGCGGTGGGAGTAAGGATACCTGGATCGTGGAGAGCAAAAGATAATGAATATGCTATCAAGAGTTGCCGCGCGCCTGTACTGGAGCGCGCGTTATCTGGAGCGAGTGGAAAATATCGCGCGGTTAGTCAGCGTGTATGACGATCTGCTTTACGATCTGCCGCGAGACATCGCCGTATCCTGGTATAACCTGATTGAAATTAACAGCGGCGTCGCGTTATTTGGCCAGCGCTACAAAGTTAAAGACGAACGCAATGTGCTGAAGTTTCTGCTGGCCGACGAGAGCAATCCCGATTCTCTGCTGTCGTCTTTAAAAATGGTCCGGGAAAATATTCGTACCAGCCGCGATGTTGTGCCGGGAGAGATGTGGGAACTGATCAATGAGCTGGATCTCTACGCCCGGCAGAATATCCGCCTTGGTATCAACCGCTCTGAACGGCATACCTACCTCAATACCATCATTGAAGGATGTCAGAAAATTATTGGTTTACTGACCGGTTCGATGAGTCGTGATGCCGGCTGGTATTTTCTGAACATGGGACGCTATCTTGAGCGCGCCGATATGAATACGCGCATTCTTGACGCCGCGAACTCCCTGATGATGCAGGCGCGTGAGGAAGAGAGCATTAAGTTAGGCCAGGTCGTGTGGTCGAAGGTACTGAAATCGCAAAGTGCCTATCTCAGTTTTCGCCGGGTGATGCGCTGCTCGATTAAAGGCTCGCTGGTGGTCACGCTGCTCCTGACGGACAGGCATTTTCCCCGTTCGCAGCGCTTTTGCCTGGAGCAGATCAAACTGGCTGCCGCTGAACTGCCGCGGGCGTCAGCCGTTTCGGAGCACATCGACAGTTTGCTGCTTGCGACCCGGGGCGTGGATCACTCCCACGATCTGAACCGCGAGTTCAGCCTCTATCTTAATGAAATCCAGCTCAGCCTGATTGCGCTTCATCACCTGATTACCGATAACTGGTTTCATTTCCTGCAAGGAGATGCCGTATGACCATCCGGGTAGCGATTCAACATAAAACGACCTATGACTTCGACCGTTTGATCAACGTGGCGCCACATATTTTGCGTCTGCGGCCTGCGCCTCATTCACGTACCCATATCCATGGCTACTCCCTGAAAGTGACGCCAGAGGACCATTTTATTAACTGGCAGCAGGACCCGTTCGGTAACTATCAGGCGCGGCTGGTGTTTCCTGAAAAAGTGAAGCGCCTGGAGTTTGCGGTGGAGGTGATCGCGGATATGACCGTGATCAACCCGTTTGACTTCTTTATCGAAGAGTATGCCGAGAATTTCCCCTTTGCCTATGATGCCTTGATGCAAGAAGAACTTGCGCCTTATCTCAAGGTCACCGAGCAGTGTCCTGAACTGGAGGCGTGGCTGGCAAGCGTTGATTGCGAGGAAATGGTGCCTATTGTGACCTTCCTTGTGCAGCTCAATAGTCGGCTGGCCAACGAAATTGACTACGGTATTCGCCTTGAACCCGGCGTGCAGAGTTGCCAGGAGACGCTGACGTTGAAAAAAGGCTCCTGCCGGGATACCTCGTGGTTGCTGGTACAGATACTGCGTAATCTGGGGCTGGCCGCGCGCTTTGCCTCCGGCTATCTGGTGCAGTTAACCGCCGATGTGAAAGCGCTGGACGGTCCGTCTGGCCCGGAACAGGATTTCACCGATCTGCACGCCTGGTGCGAGGTCTATTTGCCCGGAGCCGGGTGGGTAGGGCTCGACCCGACCAGCGGCCTGTTCGCCGGCGAAGGGCATATTCCTTTAGCCTGCACCGCCGACCCGCAGTCTGCGGCGCCGATTACCGGCGCAACCGACCCGTGCGAATGCGAGTTCAGCTATTCCAATATCGTCACCCGCATTCATGAAGATCCGCGGGTCACACGGCCTTATAGCGAAGATGAGTGGCTGAACATCAACGCGCTGGGGCGCGCCGTTGACGCCGAGCTGCAATCTAACGATGTGCGTCTGACGATGGGGGGCGAACCGACGTTTATCTCCATTGACGATATGGATTCCGCGCAGTGGAATACCGATGCGCTGGGTAAAGATAAATTACGCCTCGCGAAAGATCTGTTACTGCGCTTAAAAACGCAGTTTAGTCGCGGCGGATTTCTGCATTATGGTCAGGGCAAGTGGTATCCGGGCGAAGAGGTTCCGCGTTGGGCGCTCGGGTGCTTCTGGCGCACCGATGGCGAGGCGTTGTGGCACGATCAGGCGCTCTTAGCCCGCGTCGATCGGGATTATGGTCATACCCTTAGCGACGCGGAACGGTTTGGTCAGGCGCTATGCCAGCAGCTAGGCGTTGCCACCCGCTATTTGCAACCCGCTTATGAAGATTCGCTCTACTATCTGTGGCTGGAGCGTTCTCTGCCGGAGGGGGCCGATCCGAGGAGCGCAAATCTGAATCATGACCTCGAACGGCGGAGACTGGCGAGTTTACTTAGCCGCGGTATGGAAAACGCCACGGGCTACATCCTGCCTGTCGAATTCGATGGTACATGCTGGCAAAGTAGCCCCTGGCCAATGCGTGCCGGGCTGATTACGCTGATCCCCGGTGATAGCGCGATGGGTTATCGTCTGCCGCTCAATTCGCTGCCGCCATTAGCCGACGATGAGATCGTCGTCGAACGGGATCCTTTTGAACCTCGTGAACCCCTGCCGGTCTTTGCGATGGGAGGAGAGGCGGCCCCTGTCCGTGCCCGACAGACCTTGCAGCAACAAAAAACACTCGCCAACGGTACTAAAAACGTGGTCCGTACCGCGCTGTGTCTCGAACCGCGCGAGGGCAAGCTGCATCTGTTCCTGCCGCCGGTCACCCATCTCGAGAATTACGTGGCCCTGGTGCATGCCATCGAAGAGGCTGCCAGTGAACTGCAGCTGCCGGTGGTGATTGAAGGTTATGAACCGCCAAAAGATCCTCGCTTGCAGAAGCTGTTGTTGACCCCCGACCCAGGCGTTATCGAGGTCAATATTCACCCGGCCAGCCACTGGGATGAGCTGGTGCATAATATTGAAACACTCTACGAGCAGGCGCACCAGGCAAGGCTGGGTGCCGAGAAGTTTATGCTTGATGGCCGGCACACCGGTACCGGAGGGGGGAACCATGTCACCCTGGGCGGGAGTACGCCAGCCGACAGTCCGGTACTTCGACGTCCCGATCTCCTGCGTAGTCTGGTGACTTACTGGCAACATCATCCCGGTCTTTCCTATTTATTCTCCGGCATGTTTATTGGCCCAACCAGTCAGGCTCCGCGTCCGGATGAAGGGCGAGACGAAGCCCTCTATGAAATGGAAATCGCCTTCCAGAATATGCCGGAAGGGCTGGTTGATACACCATGGCTGGTGGACAGGCTGATGCGCAACCTGCTGGTGGATGTCACCGGCAATACCCACCGTTCAGAATTTTGCATCGACAAACTCTATGCGGCAGGCAGCAGTAGCGGCCGCCTGGGGCTGCTGGAGTTCCGCGGCTTCGAAATGCCCCCTCACGCTCGCATGTCGCTGGTGCAACTGCTGCTGCTCCGCTGCCTGGTGGCGCGTTTCTGGAAAGAACCGTATCACCAGCCGCTGGTCCGCTGGGGGACGCAGCTGCACGATAAATTTATGTTGCCGCATTTCGTCTGGCAGGATGTGAAAGAGGTGGTGGATGACCTGCAGCGTCATGGTTATCCCTTCAAACTGGCGTGGCTGTTGCCGTTTGAAGAGTTCCGTTTCCCGCACTATGGTCGTCAGCAAATTGATGATATTGAGCTGGAGCTGCGCTGGGCCATCGAGCCGTGGCATGTTCTGGGCGAGGAGGTGACGCTGTCCGGGACCTCGCGCTATGTTGACTCCTCGGTCGAACGTATACAGGTACGCCTGTCTGGTTTAACCGAAGGGCGCTACGTGCTGGCGTGTAACGGTCGCCGCGTGCCGCTGCGGGCGACCGGAAGACAAGGGGAGATGGTGGGGGCGGTACGTTATCGGGCGTGGGCGCCGCCGTCGGCGCTGCATCCGACGCTGGGGGTGAATACCCCGCTGGTGTTTGATTTGATTGATACCTGGAATGGTCTTTCCATCGGTGGCTGCACCTATCGTGTCAGCCACCCTGGCGGACGAAACTATGAGACGCGACCGGTCAACAGCAATGAAGCCGAAGCCAGGCGTGTCAATCGCTTCTGGGATCATGGTTTTACCCAGGGCGCATTGGTTCCCCCGCCGGCATTCAGCGCGCTCAGAACATTCTATGAGCATGAGCAGGTTCCCCGCCCGATGGCTCCGCCTGCTGAGGAACCTGGCGACGAATACCCTCATACTTTGGACCTTCGCAGGAAGTATACTAGGATTTAGTTTTGAGCCGGGTAATCAGAATACATGACCGCATCTTTTTCTGAATCAATCACGCCGGCCTGTGAGCCGGCTTCTTTCGCTGTCGATAGCGCTTCGACAGCCATTTATAACGAGGCCTGCGATCTGACGAACACCCTCCGTCCACACTGGACAGAGGTGATGAACAGCGTCAGTGAGATGGGTGTGGAAGGGATGGAAAACCGTCTGCGTCAGGCCCAGCGTATTTTGCGCGACGATGGCGCCACCTATAACCTGAATGGCGATCCGCTTTCGCCAAACGTCTGGTCGCTGGATATCATCCCCAATCTGTTGGCGGAGGAGGAGTGGTCAAGCGTGGAACGCGGGCTGGCGCAGCGTTCGCGGCTATTCGACCTGATGCTTAAAGATCTCTATGGCGAACAGCGGCTGTTGAAAGAAGGGGTTATCCCCTCGGAAATCATCTTCTCTCACCCTGGTTTTCTGCGTCAATGCCACGGTATCCATTTGCCTGGGGCCCATAATCTTATCTTCCACGCGGTCGATTTGGTTCGCGGCGGGAATGGACGGTTTGTGGCGATTGGCGATCGCACCCAGGCCCCGAGCGGTACCGGTTATGTTCTGGAAAACCGAATCGCCGTTTCCCGCGTCCTGCCATCGTTGTTTCGTAACAGCCATGTCCGGCGGCTTTCCGGTTTCTTTCATGCGCTACGGCATACGCTGGCCAGCCTCGCCAGCCACAAAACCGATACCCCACGGATCGTCGTTCTGACTCCCGGCGCCTACAGCAGTACCTATTTTGAGCACGCTTATCTGGCAAACTATCTCGGTTTTCAGCTGGTGCAGGGGGGCGACCTGACCGTGCGTAACGGCAGAGTATGGTTGAAATCCCTGAATGGGCTGTCGGAAGTCGATGTGATTGTGCGCCGGATGGATGATGCCTACTGCGATCAGACCGAACTCCGCTCCGACTCGCGCCTGGGGGTGCCAGGGCTGCTTGAAGTGGTGCGCAACGGTAACGTCGTGCTGGCTAACCCTCTGGGCTCAGGGGTCCTTGAAGCACCGGCGTTGCTGGCGTTTCTCGCGGAAATTAGTCAGTTTTTGCTGGGCGAACCGCTGTTGATCCCCACGGTTAAAACCTGGTGGTGCGGCCGAGTGGAGGACCGCGACTTCGTGATCCACCACCTTGAGCAACTGATCATCAAACCGTCTTATCGTAGTTTTGATAGCAAAAGTATCTATGGTCATAGTCTGGATGACGCGGGCCGCAAGCTGATTATTCAGCAAATCACCGCCAGCCCGCACAGCTACGTGGCGCAGGCCTATATTCCGGGCTCACGCGTCCCGGTGTGGGCGAATCAGCAAATTGAGTATCGTCCGACGATTTTCCGCGCGTTCACCGTTGCCGCGCCTGAAGGGTACTGCGTCATGCCCGGAACGTTGTCGCGGGTGGCAGAGTCGGCCGATGAATGTATCGTCAGCGACTTATCCGGGGCGTGGAGTAAAGATACGTGGATACTTGGGGAAAATCTCGATACCGCGCAACCCCCTCTGACGGACTCGATTCCGCGCGATGAGGGAAATTTGCCCAGCCGGGTGATAGAAAACCTGTTCTGGTTTGGCCGCTATGCGGAACGCGCGGAGATGAGCCTGCGTCTGATACGTATTCTTTTCAAGCAGCTTAACGGCGTTGAGCATTTTATGCCGGAAAGCCGCGAGATTCTGCTGGGGGCATTATCTGCGCTTACCGGGACGTTGCCAGAAAGCGGCGCTGTCGGCGATCAGAATCATGAGCTTTCTTCCCTGGTGTGCGATGGCCAACGCACGGGATCGATAAAATTTAATATTCTCAACATGCTGGCCTGCGGTGAGCAGGTGAAAGAGATGCTGTCGGCCGATACGCGCATTATCATCAATGAATTACGTGATTATATTCGGACGGTGGAGGTCGCATATCAAGACGGGCTGCCGGAATTGCCGGAAGAGTCGCTGGATAATCTGGTCACCTCTTTACTGGCCTTGTCCGGACTGAATCATGAAAGCATGCTGCGGGGCATGGACTGGCGGTTCCAGGAGATTGGTCGCCGTGCCGAACGAGCGCGTCTGACCGCCATTCTGCTGAAACATACTTTGACCCGCGCCGTTCCGGGTTTACAGCAACAGCAAATTTTAGAATCGGTACTGATGAGCGTCGAGGCGTTAATTTCTTTTCGACGACGTTACCGGGGGCAGATGAATATCATTTCCGGTCTGGATTTATTGATGCTGGATGGGACGAACCCGCGTTCGTTGATTTATCAGGTCGATCGGTTGCGTAAATATCTCCTCGATTTGCCGCGCCAGGAGGGACAGACCTCCAGCCTGACATCGGATATGCGCCCGGTGATGAAATCACTCACGGATATACAACTTGCCGATCTCGATCGACTGGCGCAGGTCGATGAACCCACCGGACTGCGTGAACAACTGGATACGTTAATGACGCAGATAATCAGTCAGCTGGAGCAATTCACTACCTTGCTGAGCGACAAATATTTCGACCACGCCAATGGACCGCAGCAACTGATTAACACCCAGTGGAAGACCGACTTATGAAATACCGGGTACGACATCTTACAAAGTACCAGTACAACTCTCCGGTGACGTTATGCTACAACATGACGCACCTGTTGCCGCGCAATACCGCCAGTCAGCACTGCGTACAGCGGCGGATAACCGTAACGCCGATGCCGGTTTATCAGAACGAAGGGTATGATTATTTTGGCAATCTGACGTTTTATTTCTCGATCCAGGTCCCGCACGACACTCTGACCATTGAGATGGAAAGTGAGCTTGATATTGACGAAATCAACCGCGCGGATCTGCTGCATAGCCACTCTCTGACCTGCGGAGAGTATCGGCAGCAATTGCATGAGTCCGTGACGCCGGAGCTGCGGATGGCGAAGGAGTATTTGCTCGACTCCAGTTTAATTCGCCGTTCTGAGCGGCTGGCCTGCTACGCGGCGGATATTTTCCATGATGATGCCCCGGTCATTCAGGCGGCGGCGGCATTGACCCATCGCATTTTTGAGGAGTTTACTTTCGATCCGATTGCGACCAGCGTCAGCACCCCGCCAGAGCAGGTCTTACAGGAAAAGCGGGGGGTCTGTCAGGATTTTGCCCATCTGGCGATCGCCTGCCTGCGTTCCGTCGGCTTACCCGCGCGCTATATCAGCGGCTATATCGAAACGCTACCGCCCGAGGGGCAGGAAAAATTAGTCGGGACCGATGCGTCGCATGCGTGGTTTGCCATTTTTATCCCCGACGCAGGCTGGCTGGAGTTTGACCCGACCAACGATCTCATGCCTCAGGGGCAACATATTGTCACGGCGTGGGGCAGGGATTACGCCGATGTTGCCCCGTTGCAGGGGGTTATTTTCGATGGCGGGGTAACGCTGGCCCTTGAAGTTGCGGTCGATGTGCAGCGCGGCTGAGCGCTATTATTTCCCCCCTCAGCGAGAGTCGAGGGGGGAAACCCCGGATGTTTAGTGTATAACCTGCGACAAAAACGTCCGTGTACGTTCTGATTTTGGATGGGAGAAGAACTCCTGCGGCGGCGCCTGTTCGACAATCTCGCCGCGGTCCATGAAGATCACCCGATCCGCCACCGTGCGTGCAAAGCCCATTTCATGAGTGACGCACAGCATCGTCATGCCATCTTCCGCCAGGCCAATCATGGTATCGAGCACTTCTTTGACCATCTCCGGGTCAAGCGCGGAGGTGGGCTCATCGAACAACATGATTTTGGGTTTCATGCACAGGGAACGGGCGATCGCCACGCGCTGCTGCTGACCACCCGACAGCTGTCCGGGAAATTTATGCGCATGTTCCGCGATGCGGACACGTTGCAGATAATGCATTGCCAGCGCTTCCGCTTCCTTCGCCGGCATCTTACGCACCCAGGTCGGCGCCAGGGTACAGTTCTGCAAAACGGTGAGGTGAGGGAACAGATTAAAGTGTTGAAATACCATGCCGACTTCAGTGCGTACGCGCTCTATGTTGCGGACATCATCGTTCAGATGAATGCCATCAACGACGATCCGCCCCTGCTGGTGCTCTTCCAGGTGGTTGATGCAACGAATCGTGGTCGATTTACCCGATCCTGAAGGCCCGCAGAGGACAATGCGTTCACGCGGTTTCACCTGCAGGTTAATGTCTTTCAAGACGTGAAACTGGCCGTACCATTTATTCACATTTTCGAGCGTAATCATCATTGCGTCAGCAGAATTAGTCATTGTGTGTGTCATGTAAAACCTCAGTGCGATTTGCGCCCGGTGTGAAAGCGCTTTTCCAGATACTGGCTGTAGCGCGACATGCTAAAACAGAAAATCCAATAGACGAGGGCGGCGAAAACATATCCCTCAGTCGACATACCCAGCCAGGTAGGGTCAACCGTTGCCTGCTGTACGCTACTGAACAGATCGAACAGGCCAATGATGATAACCAGGCTGGTGTCTTTAAACAGCGCGATGATGGTGTTAACCAGCCCCGGGATGGTGAGCTTGAGCGCCTGGGGGAGAATGACCAGAACCTGCGTTTTCCAGTAGCCCAGCGCCAGCGACTCCGCCGCTTCATACTGCCCTTTGGGAAGCGCCTGTAACCCCCCACGTACGACTTCGGCAATATAGGCCGACTGGAACAGGATCACCCCGACCAGAGCGCGCACCAGCTTATCGATAGTGCTCCCTTCGGCCATAAACAGCGGCAGCATCACCGATGACATAAACAGCACGGTAATCAGCGGCACGCCCCGCCAGAACTCAATAAAGATCACCGACAAGGTGCGAACCACCGGCATCGTTGAGCGCCGCCCCAGCGCCAGTAAAATCCCCAACGGCAACGCGCCAGCAATCCCGACAGCGGCGATAATTAACGTCAGCGTCAGGCCCCCCCACTGGCGGGTTTCAACGCGATCGAGGCCGAGAAAACCGCCGTACATCAGGCACCAGACGATGAGAGGATAGACCACGGCCCAACAGGCGATATAACGGCCCCGGCGCGGCATCGACTTGATAAATATCGGGATAATCGACAGCAGGCCGGTTACCAGCGCGAGGTTAATACGCCAGCGCAGTTCATGCGGATACAGCCCATACATAAACTGGCCAAAGCGTGCATGGATAAACACCCAGCAGGCGCCTTCTTTGGTACAGTCGGCACGGGTGGTACCCAGCCAGTTAGCCTGAAAGACCAGCCAGTTTAGCGCCGGTGGTATAACGTTGCAGATAACCCACAGGCACAACAGTGTCAGCAGCGTATTGAACCAGCTGGAGAACAGATTTTTACGTGCCCAGCCCCAGGCTTTACGCACCGGGTTAGTGGAGGCTGGCGGTGTTTCATGTGTGGTAGCAAACATAGTCATTCCGTTCTCTTAACGCTCAACCAGCGCAATTTTGCGGTTGTAGAGGTTCATCAGCAGCGAAATCATCAGACTGATAAGCAGGTACACCGCCATGGTGATGGCAATGGTCTCGATAGCCTGACCGGTCTGATTCAGTACCGTCCCGGCAAACAGCGAGACCATATCCGGGTAACCGATCGCCGCCGCCAGTGAGGAGTTTTTCACAATATTGAGGTACTGACTGGTCAGCGGGGGAATGATGACCCGCATCGCCTGGGGGATGATCACCTGCCGCATGGTCACGGGATTCGGCAACCCCAGCGACCGGGCCGCTTCACCCTGTCCATGCGGCACTGACTGGATTCCGGAACGAATCACTTCGGCAATAAACGAAGAGGTGTAGATCGACAGCGCCAGGGTCAACGAAGCCAGTTCCGGGATCATGACGAACCCGCCCCGGAAGTTAAATCCGCGCAGCTGTGGAACATCCCAGTGAGTAGCGGCGCCAAACAGCATATGAGCGATCAGCGGGAAGATGACGATCATCGCGGCGGCCAGCGGCCAGGTTCGCCGCAGCTGACCAGTTTTCAACTGATGCTGACGGTTGTAATGCCGTAAACCGATGCTGCCGGCGATCGCCAGTGCCAGGGCGATAACGAACGGCCAGCTGCCTGGCGCGTAGGTCGGCCAGGGGATGTACAGACCGCGGTTGCTGACAAATGCCAGATCGAATGCGCTTAATGCCTCTCGCGGGCCAGGTAAATTACGCAGCACGGCGAAATACCAGAAGAAAATTTGCAGCAGTGGCGGAATATTACGGAACGTTTCGATATAGAAGGTCGAGAGCTTGCGCAGCAGCCAGTTATCCGACAGACGCGCGAGGCCAATGAAGAACCCGAGCACCGAAGCGAATACAATGCACAGCGCGGAAACCAGCAGGGTGTTGGTTAACCCCACAAGGAAGACGCGAGCATAGGTATCGCCTTCCGTATAATCAATCAGATGCTGGACGATACCGAAACCGGCGCTTCGCTCAAGAAAACCAAAACCGGAGGTAATACCGCGATTGGCCAGGTTGATCACCGTGTTGTGGATCAGATATCCCACAATAGCAAGCACGGCTACGATGGCGGCCATCTGGTAAAGCCAGGCGCGAACCGTAGGGTTACCGAATGAAAAATCCCTTTTTACGGTTGGGCGTTGAGACATGTTGAAACCTCAATAAAAATAGCGCATTGGCTACCACCCGTGCGGGGCGGCAGCCGTCTGGAAGGCAGTATTAACGTACCGGCGGTGCGTACTGGATGCCGCCCTGGTTCCAGAGCGCATTCTGTCCACGCGCGATTTTCAGAGCACTATCTTTACCGACGTTGCGGTC
Organism: Klebsiella sp. Lac1; assembly: GCF_009825425.1. Classification (NCBI taxonomy): domain Bacteria; kingdom Pseudomonadati; phylum Pseudomonadota; class Gammaproteobacteria; order Enterobacterales; family Enterobacteriaceae; genus Klebsiella; species Klebsiella sp. Lac1. Next base: position 1,668,932 of record NZ_VJZJ01000001.1, on the reverse strand, counting down.
AAAACTTTCCTGATAGTTACCAACCTGTTTAATGATGTTGAACGCCCATTTGTTGTCGAGCTTCAGGTCTTTGCCAAAGTCACCTTCCGCCCCCAGCAGGTGAGCGATGTCCGGGTTAGACGGTTTTGCCGCCATCTGCTCAACGTTTTTCGACGTGATCCCCATCTCTTCTGCGTTCAGCATGGCGTACAGCGACCATTTAACGATGGTGAACCAGTCATCATCGCCACGGCGAACAACCGGGCCCAGCGGCTCTTTCGAAATCACTTCCGGCAGAACAATAAATTCATCTGGTTTGCCCAGCTTAATACGCAGCGCATACAGCTGAGACTGGTCGGAAGCCAGCGTATCGCAACGACCGCTGTCGAGGGCTTTCGCCGACTCGTCTGAGCGATCGAAGGTTACGGGCGTGTATTGCATTTTGTTGGCTTTGAAGTAATCGGCCACGTTCAGTTCCGTATCCGTACCTGCCTGGATACATACGGTGGCGCCATCCAGCTCTTTAGCGCTTTTGAGGCCCGCTTTTTTATGGGTCAGAAAGCCAATACCGTCGTAGTAGTTAACCCCGGCGAACAAGAATCCCATCCCGCCATCGCGCGAAGAGGTCCAGGTTGTATTACGCGACAGAATATCCACTTCACCGGATTGCAGAGCGGTAAAGCGCTCTTTTGCCGTCAGCGGGGTATATTTGACCTTGCTCGCATCGCCAAACACTGCCGCTGCCGTAGCCCGACAGATATCGACATCAATACCGGTGAATTTGCCGTTAGCATCGGCATAAGAGAAGCCCGGTAAACCATCGCTGATACCGCACTGAACAAAGCCTTTTTTCTTAATTGCATCCAGCGTAGTACCCGCATGCGCTTGCTGCGCGACAGCGAACAGAGAAGCCGCGGCGACCAGGGTGGAGAACATTATTTTTTTCATAAAGCATCCTGTATGGAGATATCGTGTTGTTATGTGGTCGTGGTGCGCATTTAACCGTACGTTTGTTACTGTGTCGGTCTGCCATATCGATAAAGGCAATTTTGATGCCATCTTTGTATCTTGATGAAACACATAGAAAGATTTCGCCTTCTACTGACGTCTCCAGAAAGCTATGGATATTATCGAGCACCAAAATGGAACAATTGCGGCCATCGCCGTCGCAAACGGTGCAAGAGTTTCACAAAAAGAAAGCAGGGCGTGCAGAGCCGCCGCCGGGATTGTTATATTCACGATGGGCCTGCCGCGGCCTTGAGAGATATCTATTGGCGAGAAGGGGGAAGGTATCGCTAACGGGCGGGAGAAATGAAAAGGAAAAACCGCACGCGAGTTGCTGTCACTATCGCCACCACAATGACGATAACTGTTTCATCCGCGACCCATCCCATTAAAGCTCAATATCTGTATATTAATAAAAAGGAGAAATCAGGGAATATCGTAAACGCCAGGGTCATGTTGATCGGCTATTTTGCTTTTTTTCGTATTATCGAGGGAGTTAATCTATGCCTGTACAAGTGGGAATCTATATTTTCGATAATGTTGAAGTTCTCGATTTTGCCGGGCCTTATGAGGTTTTTACATGCGCCTCCAGGGTGCATCGGGGAGAGCCGGCACTGTTTAATGTTTTTACGATAGGCGAAACGCAGGAAACCGTATATGCACGCGCTGGCCTCAAACTTACCCCTGAAGTGACGATAGCCAACGCCCCACCAATAGACTGCCTGATTATTCCCGGCGGCGTGGTGGATGCAGAGCTGAAAAAGGACCATGTCATTGCCTGGATCCGTCAGCAGTCATTCACCACGGCGATCACCGCCTCCGTGTGCACAGGGGCGTTTTTACTCGCCAGGGCCGGCATTTTATCCGACAAAGCGGCCACCACCCATTGGGAGAATATCGCCGATCTGCGAACGATGTTCCCGCAGCTAGCCGTAAAAGAGGGCGTGCGTTGGGTTGATGAGGGGCCGATTGTCTCCTCCGCCGGGATCTCGGCGGGTATTGATATGTGCCTGCATTTAGTCGAACGCTTTTCCGACCGGGCGCTGGCCGAGCGTACGGCAAAACAGCTGGCGTTTGACTGGACCGAGAATACGCCAGGGGTTTGAGTTTGCTGTGTTGATTTGTGTAGCATTTCTATATACGAAGTCTATAATTGTATATAGAAATGCTACACAAGAGGTATCTATGAAACCGGACATCCGTGAAGCCCCGATAAATATTCGGGCAAAAACATCACAACGCGATCTTATCGACATGGCCGCAAACCTTGTATCAAAATCACGTACTGATTTTATGCTCGAGGCGGCCTGCCGCGAGGCCCAGGACATTCTGCTGGATCAGCGCTTATTTCTGCTGGACGATAAGCAGTTTGAGTCATTTATTGAAGAGCTTGATGCCCCTATGACAGCGGAGCGCCAGGCGCGTATTGATAACCTGATGAACCGCAAATCGCCATGGGAATGAGGCCCCCGGAATCACTCACCCCTGAACACGACATTGCTGAATTTTGTTGCCAGGACCCAGGTCTTAATGAGTGGTTGAAGAAGAAAGCACTGAAAAACCACAGTACGGGCATTTCAAGGGTCTATGTGGTCTGTGCCGGGAACACAAACAGGGTGATCGCGTATTACTGCTTGTCTTCCGGAAGTGTGCACCGAAACACAGTTCCTGGGACCTACCGTCGTAATGCACCTGAGTCCGTACCGGTCATCGTTCAGGGAAGGCTTGCGGTCGATGTATCCTGGGCAGGAAAGGGACTCGGAGCTGCGCTGCTTAAGGACGCCATATACCGCACCCAAAACATCGCAGTGCAGGTTGGCGTGAGGGCGCTTCTCGTCCACGCCCTGAATGATGAAGTCAGGGATTTTTATACCCGGTTTGGTTTTGAGCCTTCTATTGTTAACGTTCTGACATTATTGTTCCCGATCAGACTCTGAAATTGCGCCGCTGTAGCGGCTCTGCCAGCACCTTGAATACGGAGCGCCTTATGGTCACCACACATGTTTTTATCGCGGTCAGTCTTGATGGCTACATCGCCCGCCAGGATGGCGATATTGGCTGGCTGTTACAGCGCGATGATCCGACAGAGGATCATGGTTATGCCGCGTTCATCGCTGACAAAGATTGGATCGTTATGGGCCGGGGGAGCTATGAGAAGATACTGACCTTTGACGAATGGCCTTATGACCGGCCCGTGCTGGTGCTCTCCCGGCAGTTAGCCGATACCCCTGTGCCCGGGGCACTTAAGGGCAAAGTGCAGTTCTCTAATCGCACGCCGAAAGAGGTGATTGATGACCTGGCGACGCAGAACGCACATCGCGTCTATATCGACGGTGGGCAGCTGATACAGTCGTTCCTGCGCGAAGGGCTGGTTGCCGATATTGTTATCACTACCATTCCTGTCCTGCTCGGTTCGGGAAAGCCGCTGTTCGGATCCCTTCCCCATGATATTGATTTGACGCTGTTATCAAGCCGAAGCTTCCCCTCGGGTCTGGTGCAGTCGTACTATCGTCTGACGCCATAAACCGCATATAAACATAGCGTAGGCCTGCGCTTAAGCGAAATATCCCAGCCGGTAGTCAGTAATGAAGGGCAGGGAAGTTCCATTTTTTAGAATTAAAGACCGCAAGAAATGGCTTATAGTTGAATTAATGATGAAGGCCTGAGTAATCGCCTGCATCATTTAAATGCGATTGACAATCCATTCAATTGCACCAGGGGTGCGAATCCAGGGCTTTATATTATTATTCACGTAATAAATGGCTTCATCCATTCCACCTAACGTGATGTATCCACTGTTAGACTTGGGCTGCAATCTGTACTTCGATAACAACCCGGGGATGTGTCTATTAGAATCAATCGCAGCTTTAGCGATATCATCGGCATCCGGGGATGACTGTCGGTAGGCGAGGAGGGCGCGTGTATACTGAAGAAACGGGCGCACATCACCTGAATAATCATCCAGTAATAAGGTCAGATCATCCACCATTTCGAGTTCAAGGTAATAGTTCGTTAATAAATGACGAATCCCCTGGTTATCGTTCGGATTGAGCTTAAGCATTTCTCGGCAATGAGCCATGGCTGGGTGGAAATTACCTGACTCCCATAAGGCATCAGCCAAAGCTGCTTTTGCTCTCATATAGGGACGTGTTTCGACAAATCCCCAGAAATTGCCCGCGAATTCCTGGAAATCTTCGCCAAGTGCGATGTTGGCAGCATACAGCGCCGTTTCAAGATAACTGACTTTTGACTCAGGAGACTCTTCAGATATCTTGCTGTAGAAGGAGTATGCGTCAGCGCAGAGCGGAGATTTTTTGATAGCTTTTCTTATGAGTTTCAGCACCGTGTCCAGGTCATCAGTTTCCCAGGCATCGAACATAAACTCCTGAGCTGCAGCCAGATCCTGCTGTAATTGCTCAGAACTGACGGCGTTTTTATATACATCAACGCGCTTTTTAGTTGGGAATTTAATCATCTCAAATATCCTTTGGGTGCTCACCGTTACCCGATACTTTGCAGCACTGATGGTCGATTCTACCGCTTTGAACTTGCCACAAACAAGCTCGGGTCTGCCAGCGTAGTATTTGTATCAGCTCGCCAGTACAGGGCCGCCGGTAACGAGGCTGATGAATTTTCGGTGCGCGTTGTCTGCGGGGGATCCAGAGTCCGGCTTTTATCATGAGACGTCTGATGATTTCCTTGCCCAGGACCAGGCCGTGGACTTCCTCCAGTTTCTCCCGTGCCAGCGTGGTGCCAAAATCGCGGTAGCGTTCCCGGATGATACTCAGTGCCTGGTCAGTCAGTGACGTGGGCAACAGACGGTTACCAGTGCGACCACGACTCTGGTTATTCATACCAAGCGACCCGGACTGGCGATAACGTTTCAGCAGACGGCTGCAATGACGTGGCGTGATGCCGAGCATCTCGGCAGCCTGGCCAGGACGTAGGTTACGCTCAATGACATCCTGAAGAATTTTGAGGCGGTTGATTTCTTTCACGGTGAACATCCCGGCATCATGTATAGCCATAGAAAACTCCTCATACCGGCGCTGGTAAAAAATGAAGGGTGGGGGAAAGTGGTCCAGCGCGTGGCCGGGCAGTCGCTTATCAGCTCCAGCCTGAATACTAGTATCAATGGCGGTAGCTTCAAGGACAATCTGACAAATGCCCTGCTGGCAAACATTGGCAACCAGATTAATGCTGAAGGAGCAGGGCTGATTGGTGACAACGGCGAGGTACTGGGGCTGCCTTGCAGGGCCCTGAGTCACGCGGTGGTCTCGGGCATCAGTGCAGAAATCGGTCGCGGTGACGGGAAAGGGGCCGCTGCAGGAGCGCTGGCGGCAGAAATGGCCGGGGTTATCATGTATCCCAGTCTGTTTGCTCCAAAATATGATGCTGATGTGACGGGCCAGATTGCTGATTTACTCAATGCCATGCAGCAAAAAGAAACTAATGAACAGGTTGCCAGAGTTATTGGTTCATTAGCTGGTGCAGTTGTGACAAACAGCTCTTCAGGAGCATACAGTGGCGCAGATGCCGCTCAACTGGTTTATCGCTATAACTTTGATGAACACTTGATTGAGCCCATGGTGGCCGCTGTTGCGGCCGATTATGAAGCGGCCAAAAACGGAGATAAAGCGGCACAGCAGCGTATCGATAACAGAACCTCAATATCTTTTCTGCTTATTGACATGATGCCTGTAGTAGGGACTATCAGCTCATTTGCTGAGGCTGAAACAAAACTTGACTACACACTGGCGGCCGTAACTATATTGCCAGGGGCTGGTTCGGCAATTAAAAATGCCTCAAAAATAGCACGCCAGTTGCGTAATGAAGGTAAAATCAGTGAAGCTATCATAAGGTTTATGGAATGATTAAAAAAATAGGTATTTTAGGCGCTTCAACTATATATGGGCTAGGTTCTCCTGATGATGTTGAGCTTTTTTTTCTACAGTATCAAAAACTCTTGAGCAGGGGGAGTGGGGGGCTAACTATCCTGTAGTTATGTTAAAACTTTATAAAAAAGCCCTGAATTTTGATGAGATAAAAACAGCAAAACTAGAAATGGATGAGATCCAATCAAGACTTGCAATGCTCCCTTTAGACAATGAGTTTTATTCCATTTTCGGCGTTGATGAGAACAAAACATCATGGAATGTCCATGTTAATGATTTAGCGTCTTTTTTTAGTGGGTTTTTCACAGGATTCAACACTGCCTATGAAATGACTCTTATTCTTTATGATGACTTTGGTGAATTTGTTCCCATGCTATTGGGGCGAACTGAGATACCCTACGCAATTGAAGACAGTAAGAGGCCCGTTGAGGAGTTTGACCGGTTGACGGATAATGATCTTCCCTTCTGGAAGCGGTGATTTTTCAGCATAACTTTCCCCGCAGTTTATTGCGGTGAAAAGTTAATTTTAAATCCAGAGGCCGAACTCATCTGCCCCGTAGCAGGGGCAGGTGATAAGTCTAGCTCGCAGACGACTATCCGCGGTGCTGGCGCAGTAAAAAATGCGACCGGAAACTCTGAGTTAGCCGGAACAAAAATAAACAGAACTGCGACTGCAACTCCGGAAGAATTTAATGCGTTTTGTCTCGGATTGCGTCCATTTCTTCACAGTGTGGAACAATCGGTCGCTTCAACGTGGCGCCAGGTACCCGGGTTTTATTGCTGAGCGAATGTGACGAACAGTTGCACCTCGATCCGGTTCACTGGGGTTACGCGCCAGGGTGGTGGGATAAACCGCCATTGATTAATGCCCGGGTTGAGACCGCAGCCAGCAGCAGGATGTTTAAACCTCTGTGGCAGCACGGCCGGGCGATCTACTTTGCCGATGGCTGGTTTGAATGGAAGCGTGAAGGAGACAAGAAGCAGCCCTGTTTCATCCACCGTAAAGACGCCCAGCCAATCCTCATGGCCGCGATTGGTTGAGCGTGGTGATGAGGCGGAAGGGTTTCTGATTGTCACGGCCGCGGCTGATAAAGGTCTCGTTGATATCCATGACCGGCGCCCGCTTGTCCTGGTACCGAACGCCGCCCGGGAATGGATGCGTCAGGATGTTAGTGGAAAAGAGGCAGAAGAGATTGCTTCCGAGGGAGCAGTATCTGCGGATCACTGTCCGCATAGTAGGACGAGAAATGGCTTCGGCTATTGCTTCAGCATCAATCAGGTCATTCTTGTTTGATTTAACGAAAGGTTTTACAAATTGTGCCGGGACGATGCAGGGCGTATGTCCAAATGATTTAGCTTTTCTGGCCAGCCAATGGCAACCCGGACAGGCTTCCATTCCAATCGTTGTTTGGGGTAAGCGGGCTAGATATTCAATCAATTTAACGCGGGTAAAACATCGCCTAATCAGGATTTGACGGTTGCGCTGGGCGGCATCGGTGTCGGACCTGTGATTCTGGCGTTGTTGGAAAACCTGAAACAGGCAGACGAAAATCAGCCATGGATTCGACTTTTCGACAAGCAAAGCAAGCGCTTCGAAACCCGGGAAATTTTATTCGGGATTTCAGTACGAAAACGAGCTGACGTATTTAGTCGTGATTGTTTATAAGGTATTACAGGGCATTTAAGGTCCGCTTCGCTCACAGCAGACATCAAGCAACTTGCATCAGGCGGCTCGTCGCATCATCAACATAAACCAGAGCAGTACAGGCGGGAGCACGGTTCTCAAACCAGTGATGGTCGCAACCATCAATCTGGATCAGTTCACCGCAACAGGCACGGCGATAGCGTGGCTGCTGAATCTTTGGTGCTCGTTGCTTGCAGGGGATCCATAAACCAGCCTGTGTCATCAGCTTGCGTACCGTCTCTTTGGCCAGATACAGCCCATGAACCTCGGCGAGCTTTTCACAGGCTAAAGTCGGGCCAAAATCAGCGTAGCGTTCGCGGATAATACGTAGTGCTCGTTCAGCGAGGCCCGGCATGAGTTGCCGGTTGCCAGGCTGGCCACGACGGCGGTTAACAAGTGAAAGTGGCCCATGTTCACGATAGCGCTCCAGCAACCGTCGGCAGTGTCTGTCAGATATCTCAAGCCGGGTTGCTGCAAGACGTGTGGTAAGACGGCGGTCGATAACGTCCTGAAGGATCCTGAGTCGGTTTACATCGTTCATTGAGAAAAACTCCGTTCCGTATGCCGTCATGAGTCTCATCCTTTCTGTGGTGAGACTGTAGCGCGGACATGTCTATTTGGTCAGAGACGGACATCTCAATTTAGCTGATACACCAACTGTCAAGGCTCAATTGAAATGTCCGTTATCCAGCTCAATTAAAATGACCACTTTGATCTCTCATTCTCTTTACTGATAGACTTTCCTCCGACTGAAACAACAGGATGATTGAGCCCATGCTTCGATACGAGTTAACGCCGAACAATGCAGGTTTTATACTGTGGGGAGATTCAGAAGCCCTGAATGAATTACATGAACTCATTCATTACATCGTGGATGAAAGCCCACTGATTAAAGTTAAAGACGGATTTATGTTATCCCTTGCCTATGATATTCGTAAAGCACGGGAAGGTAATCGTCGTGTTGAGCAACATCAGTATGATCAACATGATACATATAAGCTTTATGGTGTTGAGCTTTTATGGCCTCTGGTCCTGGTACAGTCCTCAATACTCAGAAACTCAATGGGTTATATTCAGACAGACAAAAACCAGCTGTCTGTCATGTATGCCTTTGAATACCTGATAGAATCAGCATTAACAGAGTCTGAGAGAACAACGTCGAATGATATTATGCTAACAGTAAAATATGCATCAGACTCTGATTTTAATTTCATTGAGGATAATATTGACAGCAGGTGCTGCTATTTTATCAGCCTATCTCCGGAGCAAAGAAAAAAGCAGTTAATCAGTATTGTTCGTTCTTTTCATTCATTATGGGGTAAGTATGCCCGTGAAAAGCAGGACATAAAGATGCTGAACGAAATGAATAATACATCATGGGTCTGGCCGGACAATATCAACTGGTGAGCAACCACTGTCCGGCCAGTGAGTACCATCAGCGGGCTCTTTTACCAAAAATGTCCTCTGAACGTGACTGAAGCTGTTTGAGTGCTTCGAGCATGTCATCATTATCCAGTGAGCGCTGGGATTTCTTCCCTTCCTGCTTTGGCCGTCGTCGGGAAGGGCCATCTCCAGCGGGAATTGACTGAGAGCGCGTGTTATCCCGCTTGCTCTGCACCAGACTGATAAACTCCAGGGTTCGGCCAAGACGCTTGTTATCGACAATCGCGCCCTGGTCGATTTCTGACAGTCGGTCGTAGGTAGAGTAGGGAAGTAGCGTACCGTTCAGGCGCAGCTCTTTTCTGCCATCAGGATAGTGATACACATCGATATATTTACCTATTGCACGGCGACTCAGTTCGCTGTCTTCAATCAGGTACAACATTTTATCATATTGTATCGTCAACGATTTTGAGACTTTACGTTTTTCACGAACAGTGAAAATAAGCCCCAGGTCCTCATCATGTTCTACAGCACGGTGTACGTCAAAATCATGTCGCGGTACTTTGCCAAAACGGCGGTTATAGTCAGCCATATAGGCCTCAGCGAAGTCATTTGCAGCCTCCATTGAACAAATGCCCTGTAACCGCAGCTCTTTGACCAGACGATCCTGTAAAGTGAGGTGAGCTCGTTCTACACGCCCTTTGGCGGGACTGGTTTCTGCACAGATAGTCTGGATGTTCAGTTCATGCATGGCTCGCCCAAACTGAGTATGCCCGTCTCCGCCTGTGGCGTGTTTATTGTTAACACGAAAAACACCGGCTTTATCGCTGTACAGTGCCAGCGGTTTACCATGCTTATCGATATAGCGCCGCGTGGCTTCGAAGTAAGAAAACGTGGACTCCGATTTAACAAACAACAGTTCCATCAGTTTGCTGGTTGCATCATCAACATAGACCAGCGCGGTGCAGGCCGGGCCACGGCCTTCAAACCAGTCGTGATCACAGCCATCTATTTGTATCAGCTCACCAGTACACGGACGCCGGTACCGTGGTTGAGGGATCCTTGCGGCACGTTGTTTACGGGGAACCCATAAGCCAGCCCGCACCATGATGCGCCGGACAGTTTCTTTGCCAAGAAACAGTCCGTGGAGTTCTTCGAGCTTTTCACGCGCCAGAGTCGGACCGAAATCAGCATAACGCGTCTTGATCAGTTCCAGAGCCTGATCTGCGAGCCCGGGTGGCAACTGGCGGTTACCACGCATGCCACATCGTCTGCTGGCCATACCAAGCGGTCCGCCTTCACGGTAACGGGCAAGAAGTCTGCGGCATTGCCTGTCGCTGATACCGAGGTGCTCGGCCGCACGGCGCGTTGTGATGCGACGTTCAATGACGTCCTGTATAATCTTGATCCGGTTGATCTCTTTCAAAGTAAACACTCCTGAGCTTTCTGCGCTCATGATATGCCTCCCGGTAGTTTAAACGGACCAGTGAAGCTTACCATAGCGCGGACATCTGAATTGAGCCACAGGCGGACATTACTATTGAGCCATTACACCAACGGTGCGCATAATGTATATTATGTTAAATCAATGCTGCATACACGAGAGGTTATGATCCCTCCCAATATCAATGCCAGGCTAAATCAGCTTCCGGGCCCTTTTTCAGGCTTCGGATCAATTCTTCCGCAGTCTTGGTCATTCAGGGATTCATGTGATGCTCGCTGTTATCCGGCTGATAAAGGAATACCGCCCTGTTCAGCAACAGTGTCCTGCAGATCAGGCGTAAGCTCATGGCAAATTGCGCGGTCAGATCGGGTGTTCGGTGAATCGTACTTTGCGCATAGCGATCTCCTCCATGGATTTATCAGCCCGCCACTTGCCCGAGAGCGACCAGACCTCTCCGGCAATAATTCCTGACACCGCTTAAAGAAAAAAATCAACCCTGCTCAAAATATTTATCGGTATAATATCTTGCGATAATGCTCACCACAGAGTACCTCCGGGCACCGGTGCCTGCTTAAATGCCCCTGAAACGAAAGGGATTTTATGATTATCACCCGGGAAAATGGTAGCAGCGTGCCAGGGCATGCGGCAGTCATCTACGCATATGGTGCCGGCAACCGAATGACTGCGTTCAGCATGGTGGACACCCGGTACTTCACCGATCTGATGGATTCCCTTGATGAAGGGAATCATGCAGTTCAGCAACTCCGGTTTGGTGACGGGCCCGTTATCTCGGGCGAGGAGAAATTAATTCCTCATAAGACAATGTTAAGATCTGAGTTTCGTTCTGACGTCAGTCAGGCGCATCTTCTGGTTCTTACCCCCCTGCTGTCGCTTCGCTATTACATGCTGCGTAACCTGCTTTTCCTCGGCCCCCTGTCTTTGTTACTGACCTTTGCCATGCTGTACATGTGGCGCCGCTGGGAATCCAGAAAGATGTCTCTGGCAGATGAAATCAGGAAAGGGATGGCGGACGGTGAATTTACCGTGCACTACCAGCCGGTCTGTGAAACTGCTACGGGAGCGTGTTCCGGTGCGGAGGCTCTGATGCGCTGGCAGCGCCCCGACGGCAGAACCATCTCGCCGTTAGTGTTCATCCGCGCGGCTGAAGAGGAAGGCCTGATTGTCAGTCTGACGCAACATCTGTTCGGTCTGATTGGGAAAAATGTCAGGAACTGGCAGGTGACAGACCCTTTCCATCTGGGCGTGAATATTGCTGCAGCCCACCTGATGGAGCGGTCATTCACTACCGATGTGCTGAGGCTATGGGTGTCCCTCGACACATCTTTCCGTCTGGTGCTGGAGATTACCGAGCGGAGTCTGGTTGAAGACACCGGTGTGGCCGCAGAGAAACTTTATGAGCTGCGCAAGAAAGGCTGCCAGGTGGCCGTGGATGATTTTGGAACGGGTTACTGCTCGCTGAGTTTACTTCAGAGTCTGCCGGTAGATTATCTGAAAATCGATAAAATATTCATCGACAGCCTGACCTCAGCCGGGGCCGATACGCCGGTACTGGACACCATTGTCGGCCTCAGTAAGCGCCTGGGCCTTACTACCATTGCAGAAGGTGTTACCGCCGCGCACCAGGTCGACTGGCTGACAAAAAACCAGGTACCTTACGTTCAGGGATATCATTATGGCAGACCCATGCCAGCATCCGATTTTTATCACTGGTACTGCCAACAGAATGGCAGAAACGAAGCCTGACAAACTGTATTCATGATCTTTTTCATCCCTGTAACAGGAAATAGCCATGGACGGTTATAACATCAGGACTTTCCTCACGGGAAAGAGGTCAGCCCATTGTTGTTTATAGCCCCACCCCTTACCATTCCGGCCAATCGAGAAATACAGCGTCTTATTGTCTCGCCGGCACCGCTCCTGCGCCGCCTGGATATTTGTCCACATCACCAGGCTGCCCGGACTGAACGCGGACAGCTGCGGATCGAATCCCCCGTTCGGCACATCGACATACAGAAAGCTACGGTTGTCCGCACAGAGCATCAGGTCGAGAGCACACGGCGCCCCGTGAAAAAAGAGCGCATTCCCGGAAACCATCTGCGGTAGCGCGCTAAGGAGCGCTTCAATCCTGAATTTGTCATAACACCTGACCGAATCCACAAACCGGGACCTGAACAGCGTGACGTACAGGTCAGCAATCTCGCCGGCTGCCATCTCAGCCAGGGAGCGGATTTCCCCGCCCGCATTAATAAAGCGTTTCAGTTCACCATTCCGCTTCCGGGTCGTTTTCGTCGAAAACGTCTCTTTAATTCGGTACACCTCGGGCGCCTGGCCAAAGGCCGGGATGGAATTACGGACACACCCTCGCAGGACCGACGACAGTCGGTTGGTTTTCGTCGGGAGGATAACCTTCTGATCGGGGGCTGCGGGCAGAATGATTTCGTCATACGATACCGGGTAATCCTGACAGACATTCAGACCGGGATATTTTTTATCCGTCACGAAATACGCGGCGGTGATATCCCCGTTATGCTCGGTATGCCAGAAATCGAATGTTAATTTTTTTTCATCCATAAAAAAGCGTACAACGTCCGGGTGCATATTCACGCTGCCTCCGTACTTCAGGTAGGTTTCCTGATAGAGGTCAAAATCCGAAGGTACCCATCCGCACAGCGCATGCTTTAATGTCATATTTAATCACCCTTTATTCCGAGGTAAATACCGGTATTGTTGTCAGAAATAATCAGATGGCATCTGGTCCGTCTTTATTCACAGTGTCCGGGGCGATAAAGGCGATGCAGACTGGCACTTCCGGCAGCGACTGCAACAGTTGAATCAGAGCGCTAATTCCAGAATATGGCGTTTATGTCGTTTTTACTGACCAGGCCTGGCTTTATTATTCTGGCATCCCCACCCTTCTTGGATAAGGTCGGCGCTATAAAAGTCATGATGTAGACGACGTTAAAATGGCGCCCGGATAATATGGCTACGCTATAGTTGCTGAGCTAGCGTGATACCAAATAATGGGCGCCTTTATTATCAATTCTAATTCAATTTATTTTTATAAATTTGAACCAGCTCAGTGATAATTTCGCGACAAAGAATAGATGTCATCAGATGATCTTGCGCATGTACCATCACAAGAGTCATCGTGGTTTTCCCCATCCCTTCATCTTCTTCTATCAGCTTAGTTTGTATGGCATGTGCTTCTTTGCCAGCTTCAGCAGCCATTGCAAGTAATTCAGTGGCCTGATCAAAATCACCCGCCTTCGCATGATGTAACGCTTCATAGCATAAACTTCTGGAGTGGCCGGCATTAACGATAATGCCCATTACGACTTCTTCAGTATCTAACATACTTTCCTCATCAAAATCCATTATTCACGGAAACTTCTGCAAACCATTCACCGCTCTGTTTGACGGTGCGAACCTGAGAATCCAGATCGAGGCTAATGAAACCATAACGGTTTTTGTAAGCATTCATCCACGACCAGTTGTCAATAAAGGTCCATAAATGATAGCCATGGCATTGAGACCCTTCACTAATAGCACGGTGTACCCACTTCAGGTGTTCTCGGATAAAATCAATCCGATAATGATCTTTTACCTGCCCATCATCAGCAATAAATCTTGTCTCATTTTCAACACCCATGCCATTTTCTGAAATATAGCAAGGGATATTCCCATAGTTATCGCGCAGGTTGATTAAGATATCATAAATACCTTTTTCATAAATTTCCCAGCCACGATAGACGTTCATTTTTCGGCCAGGCATTTCATAATTTTCAAAGAACCAATCAGGCATAAACGGTGAATCAGGATTGATCATCGTTGCTCTGACTTTGACTCTTCGTGGTTGATAATAGTTGACCCCGAGGAAATCAACCTTACCTTGTTTGATGATTTCTAAGTCTTCACTTTCAAATTCTGGTAGTTGATCGTAGGTCTTTAAAATCTCTACCAGCTCGACCGGATATATACCATTTATTGCTGGCTCGAGGAACGAACGGTTGAAGAACAGGTCAGCAATAAAAGATGCTTTCAAATCTTCTTCGTTATTTGAACGTGGGTAAGAAGGCGTCAGGTTGAGCACTATGCCAATCTTACCGGACAACGCCATACTTTTATAAGCTCTTACCGCCTTACTGTGTGCCAGCATGATATGAAACGCAACTTGCGCAGCGCTGCGGAAGTTTACATTATTGGGATAGTGGAAATCGTATAAATATCCCCCTTCAACGACGACTACCGGCTCATTAAAAGTAACCCAGTGCTTAACCCTGTCGCCAAACAGTTCGAAACAAACTTTGGCATACGTTTCATAGGCTGCAACAGTTTCCCTGCTTTGCCAGCCACCCAACTCCTGCCAGTATAGCGGCATATCGAAATGGAATAGCCCGAAAATAGGTTCAATGCCATTTGCGATTAGATCATCAATGACATTATTATAAAATTTGACGGCTTCGATGTTAATTTTCTCGCCATCCGGCATCAATCGTGCCCAGGAGATAGAGGTCCGAAAACTATTGTGTCCAATACGCTTCATTAAAAGAATATCTTGATGATAATTCTTATAGAACGTTGACGTTTCAGCAGGTCCAACCTGGTCATGAAATCTGTTTGGCTCAATATCATACCAATGATCCCATATGTTTTTTGCTTTTCCATCGCCATCAACCGAACCTTCTGATTGCGTCGCAGATGAAGCGCTCCCCCACCAAAACCCATCCGGGAATTTGTATTCCATACATAACCTCATGACTTTAAATATTTAAATTTTACGTATCAGACTTTTTCTGACTTTAATTCAAAGCTTTCTTCATTATTACTTTCTACGTTTGAATCATCTGCCGCTAGCAACGTTTTCTCATATGCTTTTACGAACGGGTAATACATTAACGCAGCTATTGCCATACAGATAAAGCACAGGACTACAGGGGCAATAGCCCAGTTAGTCGCCCATGATGCGCCAATGGGTGCGGGAGTAGTCCATGCGGTCAACATCACAACCTTTTCTACTAATCCCAGATCAATTGCGTACCATGCAAGAATTGCGTTAATCACCGGAATAAATACAAACGGAATGAATAGAATCGGGTTCATGATGATCGGCGCGCCGAACAAGATAGGTTCGTTAATGTTGAAAAGACCGGGCACAAACCCCATACGTCCGATAGTCCGAAGATGAGCCGCCCTGCTTCTAATCAACAGGATGGCCAGTGGTAGGGTTGAACCCACTCCTCCTATAAATAAGTAATGATCCCAGAATCCTTGTACAAAAGTATGTGGAATTGCTTCCCCGGCAGCCAATGCAGCCTGGTTAGACGCAAGATTCGCCATCCAGAAAGGATTCATAATCCCGGTAACAATCATCGTCCCGTGTATACCTGCGAACCACAGGATTTGACACAACAGCACAGCCAGAATAACAGCTAAAAGACTATCTGATGCAGCCACTAAGGGTTTAAGCATCGCCATAATAGCCTCAGGTAAAATCATCCCTGTAGCATGGTGAACAAAAAGGTTCAGAGGATGCAAGGTCATCATAATGACAATGACGGGAATAAGGACTTCAAACGACCTGGAAACGCCAGGTGGTACCTGCTCCGGCAACTTAATGGTGATATTGCGTTTTTTCAACCAACGATAGACTTCTGTCGCATATATTGAACAAAGTAACGCGGTGAAGATACCTTGCCCGGAAAAATACTGCATTGACAGGGCGCCGTTCTTAAGATCGGCTGCAACCAGCATAAACGACATCAACGACAGAAGACCCGTAGTGATAGGATCTAAAGAATATTGTTTTCCTAAGCTGGCCCCTACCCCGACTGAAATAAATATGGTCATTAATCCCATACTCATATTAAACGGCAACATCAACTGTTCACGATAGTTTGCCGAAAAATTTAGCCATGCTTTCGCAAATTGAAAGCTGGTATTACTCGATATGGGGGGGAAGATAAAAACAAGCATAAAACTGCCGACAATCATAAACGGCAGCGCGGCGATGAATCCATCACGTATTGCCAGGACATACCGTTGCTGTGCAATAACGCCAGCCATCGGTGCAAGCCGTTTTTCAATTATGCCAACCAAAAAATTATAAAATGAGCTCATCTGCTATTCCACCCTACATTCATTTAGCCAGTTCTAATGCAATATCCAGCACCCGATCTCCGCGCAGCATCCCATAATCCAGCATTTCAATAGGATGGACTTTAATTCCATGAACGGCCGCTTTGGAGGATAAATTATTCTGCATATACTTGATTTGTGGTCCAAGCAGTACAACATGGTAGTTGGGCATATTCTCATCAAATTCAGCAACACCAAAAGCCTTGATTTCGACATCCAGGTTCTTCGCTGCTGCAGCTGCTTCCATTTTTTTAACAAGCAAACTGGTGGACATACCTGCAGAGCAGCAAAGCATGATCTTCTTCATTTTTAAATCTCCATATTGATAGTTCGATGCAATATAAATCCATATCCTTTTCTAGGAAATCGATTTCAAGAATAAATGCTATAATCGTGATGACGATCACTACACAAATTAAAAAACACAATAAATAACAATGTGTTATAAAAGCACTTTTTTCACTTAATCATCATCCCCCTTCTCGAACTGGATAGATACCGGTATCAAACCCTGTTCTGTCTCATACGTAACAGGCATAACCTACTGTGCCAGCCCATCGTTCGTCGTAAAACCGACAGAAATGACAGGGGCTATCATCTGCATAACTACCTGGGAAACGCCATGAAATCGCACTTTTCATACCCTGTTCCTCGCTGTTTGCCCCGGCAAGACCTTCAGAGGCTGAGCGCTACAACTTGAGATGTGCATGAGTATCTCCAGAGACATAATGAAACCGATATCTAAAAAATCAGCAACCAAAAATAAATTTCACTGAGTCGCATATTGATTGGATTTAAACAAAAAATACAATAAATTCATCATGTTATTAACAATTAACAAATGTGACGAATCGCACAATTCATAACAAAAGGTTAAAATACAGTTGATCATGAAACCGATTTCTTAGAGATTAAATACCAATCGATGTCTAATGCTGGTTTAAGACTGCGTAAAATCCACAAACCGGTTCTAAGGTGGCATAGGCGAAGCAGGGTCACGTGAATACCCCCCTCTTATCTCATTGTGACTTTGTTAATTATGTAAAACCTCTATGAGGATATGGCTTATGAAATTGATTAATACTGGGTGATATTCATGCCGGGATATCTTTAATGTGACAACAGTGGAAATCATCAGGAGTATCAAGTCCTGAAATGAACGCTGAAGTAATGTATTGAGATTTCCCCATCGCAGGGCATTGGCTTGTGAGATTGAGATTATAAAATGCGAAGTGCATTGCTGCAGAACGGTTATCGTTAACGCAGATCTCATAATCGGTATAAGTACAGTCATTATTTTTTCAAAACGATTAACACAAAAACAGTTAATCTCATTATTGATTAACTGCGCCCAGATTTTAATTTTATTTAATAAAGAAAGGACCGGACTTGCACTAACAATAAACAAGAGCAAGGGATTAATCATCCATTGTTTAAATAGCACTACCCTATCGATGATTGTTTTTACTTAAAGACTTTTAACATATCAATATACTTTGAAAAGGGATTACTATGAAAAAGAACTACCTCGCACGTTCAATCATGCTCTGCTTTGGGATCATGCTTTCCTCGCAGGTAACGGCGAGTGAAGCCATCGGTTTCCACGGATATATAAGAGCCGGGTCCCTTTTTGATGCCAGAGATAACTTTAGCAAAGCGGGTTATGCTGATGAAATTGATAAAAACATGGGCCGTCTTGGGGCTGAAGTTGACAACAGCTGGGAGGGTCGACTGAATAAACTATGGAATTTAAATGATGGTAAATCTGTCGATATTCATCTGACAATCGAATCTAAAGGTGATGGATTACAAACCCGCGCGGCGCCGCGCGAAACGGGTATTTCTGAAAGTTATGTAGAACTCGGCGGCATCACCCCGACGGGGAAAGTATGGGGTGGACTGAGATACTACGATCGCGAAAACTATGTATTCACAACCGATTATTTCTATACCGATTACTCAGGCACGGGTATTGGGGTTAAAGACCTTGAATTGGGTGGTGGAAAATGGGATCTGGCTTACATCGTCAGTAATGATACTGACCATACTGAACGCCCGGACGGTA
Source organism: Klebsiella sp. Lac1 (assembly GCF_009825425.1). NCBI lineage: Bacteria > Pseudomonadati > Pseudomonadota > Gammaproteobacteria > Enterobacterales > Enterobacteriaceae > Klebsiella > Klebsiella sp. Lac1. The sequence continues at coordinate 1,650,321 of NZ_VJZJ01000001.1, read as the reverse complement.
GTTCGGCGATCATGCACACTGTGCACTCCAGCGCAAAATATGGCGCATGGGATTTTGAGATCGCCGCTAAACAGATGCCAGATAACTCATTCATTGGTGATGATAAAAAGTATGCAACTAAAGGCATAGAAGGAACAGTCATCTATTCCCGGGATGATTTCTTTACAGCTACGGGTGGTTTTTCAAAAGTTATTTTTCAGGCAGGTCGTGGACTAGGTTCCGGAGATTTATTGGGAGCGACCTTAACGAATACATCGATGTATCGTAAAGGCTCTCTCTACCAGAAAACATTGCAAGACGTAAATAGTGGCTACAAACCATATCAAACAAAGGTCCAGGAGGGCGACCAATCGTATCGCATGTTTGTATGGGGGGGATGGTATGGCGCGAATGTCCATATTTTACCAACCTTCACCTATCAATATAATGATTATGAAGCGGGCCACCATGACTCATGGTATGCAGCATCATTACGCTCTGTTTTCCCATTCAATGAGTTCTTCTCAATACAGACAGAAGTTGGCTATGCCGATAATAAACTTGTCGTGAACAATATGGACCAGGGCAGCCGCTCCAGTAAAATTAGTTTTGTTCCGACATTCACCGTAAATACGGGAATGGGGCCATCCCCGGAAATTCGACTGCTCGCGACTTATGTTGACCGTAAATACGATGTGAGCTGGATGGACAGTCGCGGCGACTTCCTCGTCGGTGTCCAGGCCGATATGTGGTGGTAATGACGGCAGGTCGATAGTAAAGCGGATCTAAAGATCCGCTTTACATCTGATGTGACGCTCACCGCACTAGCATAATTAATTTTATAATAAACAGCTCTCGCTAATACTTACTCGATTTTAAAAAATTACTATCACAGGGGCTTTATTAAGTATGAAAAATAAAAAATCTTCGCTAAATCTGTCTCTATTACTCATCAGCCTGATGGTGACTGGCTGTAATTCATTTGTAGCATCGACATCAGGTATGAATGCTCATTCATTTCAGGAACAGGTCGCCATCGACCGAAATGCTCTTGAGGCAAAGACTGCTATCGATAAACTCAGTAATATCAATTATATCCCTGTCCAGGGCGATAGTGTCATAGCCCAAATCAATGAAAACAGCCAGGTTTTTTCTTTTAACTCAGAGAAAAGTTATGTTGCGGCCTATTCTGTCGAAGGCAAACAGGCAGGTCGCTCTGTAAAACTAAGCTCGCCATTAGATTTTAGCGTGTTCATTCCATCGGTGATGATTTTAGATGAAAACTTTAACGTTATTAATGTAATAAAAAGTAGCCATTTCCCCTATAGCGAGGATTCATTCGGCGCCAACCTCTACAAAGGCTCATTCTCATTACCGGATGGTTATACAAAACTGTATTTGTTAATTTTTACAACCACGAAAGACGCTTCCGGAAGTACTGTTGTCAACAATGAATTGTTACAAAATAGCATGCGTTACGATCGGGTTTCAGATGTTGGTAAATTTTCTAAGCTCGCTGTCCCCCATTCAACCACGGGCCGGATAAAGCTTGAACTTATAAAAAGTGCTGATGAGCGTTATGCTCCTGACGAAATCCCGGCAAGGACGCCTGTTTGTCTGCAAAATACACCCAGACCTGTTGCCGGTATTAGCGCGCAACAATATTATGAAATGATACGAAAATCTTTATCTTTCAAAGACTATGAACAAGCGATCGGCTATGTTCGTGAAGCTGAATGTTCCGGATTTACAAAAGCCAGAGATGTTTTCTTTTCTGTGATTGAGGATAATGAAAGGAAAAATTTATAGTTGAGTACTCACCACATCTATCGTACCCTGCTCTATGGGTAACCATGACGATTCTATTGAACCATTAAATGTAATAGAGAGCAACGTGAAGAACGTGAAGAAAGCCAGGATGAAAAGCACGACAGTTTATGATATTGCTCGTGTCGCAGGTGTCTCTGCAAGTACCGTTTCTCGTATATTGACAGGATCGGCTAAAGTTGCTGAAGAGAAGCGTATTGCGGTTGAGCAGGCTATAAAGGAGTTAGATTTCCGGCCCAATCTCATGGCGCAATCATTAAAGAGCGGCCAGTCAATGACGCTTGGCGTGCTGACACAGCATCTTGATAGTCCATTTTCTAATGAAATGTTGCGTGGTGTGGAAAAAACCCTTGAAGGAACCGGTTACGTTCCTGTTGTTGTGAGCGGTCACTGGAAATCGCAGCAGGAACTCGAACGTATGCAGTTATTAATAGATCGACGCGTGGATGGCATAATTATATTAACCGGGCACGTTAGCCAACAGAGTCTTATCGAATTATCTCTTCAGGTCCCTATCGTAGCAGCAGGCCATGATATTAATACAGCGCAGGTCCGTTCGTTTAATGTCAATAATAGCCTCGGCGGTTATATGGCAACGCAATACTTATTAGATCTCGGGCATCGAAAGATTGCGCATATTGTTGGTAAGACGGATCAAAAGGATGCGATTGATCGTCTCAATGGCTACCGTCAGGCGCTGAGCATTGCCGGTATTGAGTATAATCCCGACCTCGTTGTGCAAGGTGACTTTAGCGAAGAAGGTGGTCGTCAGGCGATCAAGAATCTGGTCGCCAGTAATATTGATTTCAGCGCCATATTCTGTGCCAATGATCAAACTGCATATGGCGCAATACTTGGCCTCAAAGAGGCTGATTTAGATGTGCCTGATGATATTTCCATCATTGGCTTCGATGATTTGCCCTTTTCAACATACAGCAACCCTCCCCTCACCACCATTAAGCAGCCAATTTATGAAACCGGGGTTAAGTTAGCGCAGACGCTGCTTAGCTTAATTAACGGTGGTGATGAAGTAAAAAACGAAAATGAATCCCTGCTTCCTGAGCTACAGATTGTCAACCGGAAAACCGCTCTGGAATTCAAATAAGTGACCATTGATGAGTGAGCTTTTTGGTCAACTCAATTTTAGCGAAAGTTCATGGATGTTTTACATTCTCTAATCATGATCCATATCGAGAAAAACCTTTCCTTGTGAGCCAGGAAGGTTTCATTTTATGCTGCCAGTCTACTCTCCTTCCGGCCTGAAAATTAATGCGGGCCTTCCTCCTCCAACTGATCGGCTAAATAATGGAGTGGTGTTTCCGGGATCTCATTGATTGTCGAAGGGAAACGTCCTGTGTTCTGATAAAACTTAAGCTGAACAGCAAATGGCAGGTGATTTCTGGCGGGCTTGGTTTTGAGCCGTCGGTTTTCTTCAAACCTCAGACTACAGTGTTCTTTCAGCTCATCAATATCCCAGATCCGTTTCACTTTGCTGTCCCGTTATCAGTAACCGCATCAGGCTTCGGGAAACATCCCGGATGTAAACGCCGCTTTCATTGCTTCAATTTCCTTTTCCTGAGCAGCATTTAATGCGGCAAGCATATTGCAGGTAAAATCAAGAAAACCGACGCCGCTGGCGGTTACCAGATTGCCATCACGAACAGAAGGTGCATTTAGGTACCTTGCTGCTCCGTTATAGGCTGCTCCCGCCTTGTTCTGTAAGTATGTCAGCCCATTTGAAGTATGGTCGACATCATTGAGAAAACCATTTGCGCCCAGGAACGCTGAAGCATCGCATATTGCACCGACCACAATCTGCCGCTCCATCGCTCGTTTTACCAGGGGCACAACTCGCTGCGCCTCTTTCCCCCACCAATTCGTACCGCCTACCAGCACCAGAGCGGCATAATCGTCAGGCAAAGTTTGGAAAGTATAATCCGGCAGAGAGCGAACTCCTCCGATTGACATTACTGGCCCATCGTCGGCAGCAACGGTCCTGACTTCATATTGCGGCTCCCAAATACCGAATCCCCGGCGCAGTCCTGGAGCCAGCAGAGCAAACTCCCAGTCGGCATATTCTGGGATTAGCACAAACAGTATTTCGTTATTAGTATTCATGGACATCTCCCTCTCATTTGTAAGCGAATGCGGCCACTTGTTGTGATAATTTTTATGTCTGTCTGATCTCAGTCATCCGGTGTCTGGCGAGAAAACGCACCATGGTGGAAGGGTAAACCCAGAACAGGCAGACGGTATCAGCGCCTGTTTTCTGCCCCGACGAGACGAGCAGCTGGCAGATATCGCACCTATACCCGGTCACTACCCCTCGTTGCCCGCCAACGGCGAATAAGCGTCCTCAGTGACTGCCCTCACGCATCCCCATTCCATGACCCGTTGAACTCACACTCATTAGCAGCCATAAAAAAAGGTGCGGCATATCATCATGCCGCACCTCATATTATATTTTCAATTTTACTTATTCAGATAGCCTTCATCAATATAGCTGGTTGTCCAGAAGAAAGGAGCATTCCAGTTAATCGTCACTTCATTCAGAGTCCATGCGCCAATTTCATCTTTCCAGCACGTTTGCCCGACACAATGTCCTTTGAGACTGGCAGCGATAGGGTCGCTGAAATTTATCGAGTTTGGCCCGCCGGACATTACGCCTGGCGGCACAAGCGGTGATGACGGGTCGATCTGCTGTGCCCAAAATCGATGATGTGGATTCTTGAGCGGCCGGCTACCGTAACCGGATACATAGGATTGATCAAGCGGGTTGCGACCGAGAATATAATCCATGGCGTCAGACATCGCCTGGACATATTTGCGGTCTCCGGTGAAATCATGCGCCAGACCAAGGAAAATACTCCGGTTCATCAGATTCGAGTTAGAACCCCATGGATACTGCTCAGCAGAATAAGGGATCAGATATCCTTCGGTCTGAACGCTTTGCGCGTAGGCATTCGCAGTATTAATAATGGTCTGTCTGGCTTTGCTAACTTCTTCAGCTGGAAGATTGTTAGGCACCATCGCCAGGGTAATGGTACCGGCAGCAGAGACATCCTGCCAGAAGAGATCGCCCGTCGCCTCTTTATCGCCCTTAGGACTGGCGAGGTAGTAGCGCGAATGTTTTATCGCATCGAGATATTCCGCTTTACCTGTTGTGGTAAACAGCTCAGCCGCAGCCCAATAGAACTCATCATCCACTTTGGTATCATCATACGGGCCAGAACCAACAAAGTTATCGTAGGCATAAATATTCGGATGTTTATTAGCCGATTTCCATGCTTTCTCTGCCGCAGTGAGACAGCGTTTCGCATAGGCCGCGTCCGTATCTTTCCAGACACGTGCACATTGCGCCGCCGTCGCCGCCAGATTTAAGGTCGCTGCAGTACTCGGCTGACTTAAATAACGCGGTTGAGGATCTTTATGTGGAGGAAGCGGCATGCCGGTCCAGGCCTCATCGGCCACTTTGTGGAACGCCATCCCTGAAGCATCGATCTCTGTCAGCTTGAGCGCCTCAAGATGCGCGGATTGATCTCCGACGGGCACCCACGCCTTCTTGCCATCAGGGACCTGCATTGCCAGCATGAAGTCCATCATCCAGCGCGCTTCATCCAGAAGATCGTTCTTGCTATTGTGATTTTCTGGGATTTTTACCTTACCATCGCGAAATGCACTTTCCTTAATATTGCGAGAGTATTTCTCGTGCTCAAAGAAATTCATTAAGGTCCATGTGGAAATACCCCCGTTTACCACGTATTTACCCTGGTCCCCCGCATCATACCAGCCACCGGTAACATCCAGTTTATAATCACAGCCAGGCCATTTATTACCTTTGGCGTCGGTCTTATTAAAGCAGGTTACTCGCTCTGATGGATGCCCCGCCGGACGAGCAAGATCGGGGCGTTGAACATACTCTTTCTCAATAGCAATACCGCTACGCTGCTGGTAGAAGAAAGAGAGCGCATCGTACTTCAGCTGATGATACAGTTTGCTACTGATATTAAATGGATGGCTCTTTTTACCATCAACAACCAAAGTTAATTTGTCTGCTTCTTCAGTGTACTGGCTGAAATCGATAATATGAACGTTCTCATTCGAGGCACGATTAATACCGAAAGGTTTAGTCTGACCTTCTGCGACTTTCGTCCCCACACTATTGAGCAGAGTCCAGTTCAATGGCTGCGTCGAATCACTCACCATGGTTGCTCGTTTCAAGGCATGCGGCAAGTACCCGACCTGGTTTACCCTAATCGGCGCAAAGTTCGTTGCTAACTTCAGCCGGGGCCCTTTCAAGGAAACGTTGCTAAGACAAACCGTTGTCGGAGACTGGGTACCCAGCTGTAGCTGGAACTGGGCCTTCTCATCTGCTGATTTCGGCGTGAATTTAAAATTAAAATCTTTTCGCGTTTCGTTTAATTCAACGTCTTGCACGAAATAGTTGGTATATGGCGCGCCATCTTGTTGAACCAAAATCTTGGCGCTAATCGGCTTCTTCGTGACTGCTGTAAAGCTAAGATTATAAGACTGACCTTCGGCCAGCGGGATCCCGGACTGCGCAAAAATGACATCCCAGGGATTCGCCCCGCCATTCGTGAAGGTGAAACATCCCATACTGTCTACCCGCTCCAGCTGGCCGCCTGCGCCCCACCAACCATCCGTCCCAGAGGCGAAACTACCATTATTCACTAATTCCTCTGCCGGGCTGGCACTCGGATCATTCGCGCTGCCATCACCGTTGACACAACCCTGTAAAGCAAAAAGACTTGAGAAAATGAGTGAGAACTTAACTGTTCTGCGTATTTTCATTGTAAACTCTCCGAATTGAGGCACCCTAAACCTAATGATTCAACAAAATAGATCACAGAAAAATCAATCAGCAATTAAATAGATTGATGCAACTCCTTTCGCCGCCTTCTGATGAATGGAATTGTTTACGTGCTAAATATTTTGTAGTTTGTGTTGATTTACAAATTCATATACACAGCCCATCCCGGAATTACTATCAACGCCAGTCGGCAGTCATTAAGCAACCTCAGTAAATATAGCTGACCATATGATTTCCATAAGGAACTACATGTAAAGCACCTTGTGTCATGTACGACTCCATTGCCATCATAGCCACATCACTACTCATCTGAAATCGATTTCTAGATATCCGATCGATTTTTGTGATTGCCATCTATGTTTAGAAGATGAGCCTTGCAGTTCCTTCAGCAAGGCATAGATTGCGAAGGTTGTTCATGCTCTTATAGCTCACGAATGCGTCATGCATAAAACATGAACACGGCATAGACATGCATGTGAAATCGATTTCTATGAAACTTACTCTGGGGTTAGTGTATGAAAATCATGCTGGGGGCTAACTGCGCGCTGGCTGCCTTATTGACCGCCAATGTCGCGTTGGCATCGAATGAAGTTGCCGTTGCGCCTTACTTTTCCGACTGGCCTACGATACATAGCGCCATTGCCAAAGATGAAATACTTGAGAATAAAGTCAAAGACATTCTTGCAAAGATGACCCTTGAAGAAAAAATTGGTCAAATGCTGCAGCCCGACTTTCGGGAAATCACGCCTGAGGAAGTGGTTCAATATAAAATTGGCTCCGTTCTTAACGGCGGCGGAGGTTGGCCGGATAACAATAAGCATTCCCTGGCCCGTAGCTGGGTCACTGAAGCAGATAAATACTGGAAAGCAACGGATAAGGCTTTTGCTGGCCGTGGTTTCAGAATCCCCTTTATGTGGGCTACCGATGCTGTTCATGGCCATAACAACGTCTTCCAGGCCACACTCTTCCCACATAATATTGGCTTAGGGGCCGCCCGCGATCCGGATTTAATTTATAGAATTGGTCAGGCAACGGCACTCGAAGTTGCGGCCACAGGTCTTGACTGGACCTTTGCTCCCACTGTCGCTGTACCACGTGACGATCGCTGGGGACGCACTTACGAAGGCTATTCTGAGGACCCGTCGATCGTTTATGCCTATGCAAAAGAGATGGTCAGGGGTCTACAAGGTTCTGCATCTGACCTGAAGGGACAACATCACGTTATTTCCACCGTCAAGCATTTTGTTGGCGATGGCGGTACCCTGTACGGTGTTGATCGCGGCGATACCCATTATTCAGAGGATGACCTGCGTAATATACACGCGGTAGGATATTTTTCAGGCCTGGATGCCGGCGCGCAGGCCGTGATGGCCTCGTTTAATAGCTGGAAAAACGATAAAAATTCCGCGCAGGGAATGAAGGCCGGGAGCGAGTATAACGGTAAACTGCACGGCAGCTATTATATGCTCACCCAGGTACTTAAGGACAAAATGGGTTTTGATGGCGTAGTCATATCCGACTGGAACGGCCATAGTGAAATATCAGGTTGTAGTATGGGGGCCTGCGAAGCAGCAGTCATGGCTGGAATAGATATTTTCATGGTCACGGCAAGAAAGGACTGGATGTCATTTCGGACCAGCTTACTTGATAGTGTAAATAACAAAACTATTCCCGTTTCCAGAATTGACGATGCTGTCAGTCGCATCCTGAGGGTCAAAATGCGGGCCGGTATGTGGGATAAACCGATGCCGTCTCAGCGCAGTCTTGCAGGAAGTCAGAGCATTCTTGGGAATCCTGACCACCGCGCCCTGGCACGGGAAGCGGTACGTAAATCATTAGTTTTACTAAAGAACAAGAATAATATCCTGCCCCTTAGCCGGGATCTTAAAGTCCTGGTGGCGGGTAGCGCCGCGAATGATATTAGCAAGCAAATTGGCGGCTGGAGCCTCACCTGGCAAGGGACGGAGAATAACTTATCGGATTTTCCTGGCGCCGTTACCATCGTGGGGGCAGTGGAGAAATCCATTGGCAAACACAACGTCATGACCCTCTCCTCAAGCGAGTTGGATCTTAAAGAAAGGCCCAACGTGGCGATTGTTGCCATGGGTGAAGACTCTTATGCAGAGTGGTTAGGTGATATTCCTGATAATAAAACGCTATCTTACTCAGAGCTGAAGGCTGGTTATTCCGGTGATGTCAAACTATTAAGGCAACTCAATAAAGCCGGCATCCCGACGGTTGTTATTTTGCTCTCTGGCAGACCGCTCTATGTCAACGAAGAGATCAATCTTGCCGATGCATTCGTTGCCGCCTGGTTACCCGGGACCGAAGCGCAAGGCATTACCGATGTTATTTTCCGTGATGCTAACAACACGATAAATCATGATTTCCAGGGAACGTTGTCGTTCTCATGGCCAGCACAAAAATGTGCGACCACCATCAACAGAACGCCAACCAATATCGCTGAATGGCAGCGCCCGGAATTTGAGCAAAAGCCGGACAAAGAGAATGTATTATTTAATTTCGGTTACGGATTGTCCTACAACTCGCCTTCACGACCGGCGGCGAATTATCAAGATCTGGATCGCTTACCGCTTGATAAGCGTCGTCTGGGGTGCCGGGAGTTAAGCATGGAGAAATCGCCAGTCGCCACCACCCGACTTGAGCTGTTCGGTGAAAAGGCTTCTGAAGAGCATCGTTTAAGAATGGGAGATGAGAGTAACTGGACCGGTACTGAGGTATCGGTAAACGGTAAATCCGCAATGCAGTATATTAGCGTGCGCCCTGTCGATTATAAAAGGCAGCAGGATGCACGTGAGGTCACATTTATGGGGACCAGCGAGAGTACCGGGGCCTCTGTTCAATTACAGACAACCAATGTTAAAGGGATCAACCGGAATAATTACCTCAAGGCGAACAGTAACTTGATGGTAACTTTGCGCCTTAAGAAAAACCCCGACCGCAAAATGGAAATCGGTATGCAGTGCGGTTGGCCATGCGCCTCCTCCATTGCCATCAATGATACCTTAAATACTCTCCCGCTAAATAAATGGGTCACGCTAAGCATTCCGTTAACCTGTTTCAAAGAAAATATGGATTTTTCTAAAACCAATACGCCATTTATTCTGACGACCACGGCGAATGCCCAACTCGATTTGGGATTAATTAACTGGACGCCTGCGAGCATGAAGCCGGAGATGGATAACATCGTCCGGGTCAATTGTGATGGAACCCCAAGGTAAATCCTGATGTAAGTCTCTATGGCTAACGCTATCCGACAGTTTCAGTCTATGGCTGTCGGATAGGGTGTTAAGCCTGGTGAAATAGCCAGCCCGCCATACTTTGTCGGCGTAGCGGTGCCCAAAACGGGAATCGCTACGCATGACATTATGATTTATAACGATTTAATGAAAAATGCGTGCGCTACGTGAATTCCAGGCTGTTAGCACTCCGGGAATGCACAACAATTCACGCAGGCACCCTGCTTTTTTTGGCATTACTGTCCGCCAGTCGGTCTTCCCGCCAGCCAGGCATAGACCGACGCCAGGTCACGCCCGGCAAATCCCTCGGCGGCGGCTTCATCCCAACAGTCGGCAATGGCGGAGAGAATCGGCAGTTGGGTCTCTTCCGCCGCGTCAAGCGCCAGCCGCGCATCTTTCAGCGCATGACTGAGCTGCATCTGCGGAGTAAAATCATTCGCCGCGATCATCTCCAGCTTGGCTTTCACATACGGTGCCGCCAGCGGGCCGCCGTCAAGCGCGCCCCACAACGCTTCGGGAGTAAAACCTAATTTCGCCGCCAGTAACGTACTTTCAGCCACCCCTTCCATCATGGTGATCAGCCAGGCGTTCAGTACCAGCTTCATTTTCTGACTGTTGCCGGCGTCGCCAAACCATTGTGTGCCGCGCGCTATTGCGGCAAAGACGCTCTCGGCCTTCGCCCCTCGCTGACGATCCCCGCTGGCCAGCACCAGAATTTGCGCATTCTCCGCCGGTTTTTTGGTTCCCGACACCGGCGCATCGAGGTAGACCATCGATGGGCGAAGCGACGCCAGCAGATCCACAGCCTCCTGCGTTTCTTCCACGCCAATCGTCCCCATCTGGCAAAAAACGGCATCTGGCTGGCAAACCGGAGCTATTTCGCGAATCGCATTCAGGGTCGCTTCGCCATCGGTCAGAACCGACAGAATCACCTCCGCCGCTGCCGCGGCTTGTTGCGGCGTCGCATGAAGAGTTAATCCGCTGGCTATCAAATCCTCACCCCGCTCAGGGGTACGGTTCCAGCCATGAACAGTGAAACCTTTTTTTAACAGATTGCTGGCAAAAGCATGCCCCATGGCACCGAGCCCAATAACGGCAACTACCGGTAAGTTCATTCCATTTCTCCCGCGTGAATTTCGCACCTGCATTGCGTCCCGCTGACGTCGGTAGCGCGCTGAGCAGATAAAGGTCATTCAGTATGCCCGCATCCGCGGAATAAAGGCCAGCACGTTTATCGCCTTTATCCTGCACAAATCAGCAGCTTGCCCTGGCGAGAAAGGCAAACGCCGGCAGAAAATCGTCGGCGGAGGGGGATAGTTTTACGCTTGAATTACGCGAAATAGTGACACCGTCACTTATCAGGCCACGCCGAGATAGGCATTCCTCACTTGCGGATTGTTCAACAGCTCCCTGCCCGTTCCGGTTAATTGAATCTGACCATTCACCATAACGTAGGCGCGGTCGGAAAGCTTCAGCGCATGATGCGCATTCTGTTCCACCAGAAACAGCGTCATACCCTGCTGCGTCAGCTCACGCAGGATCTGGAATATCTGTTTGACCACCAGCGGCGCCAGGCCAAGACTGGGCTCATCCAGCAGTAACAGTTTTGGCCGGCTCATCAATGCCCTGGCAATCGCCAGCATCTGCTGCTCGCCTCCCGATAGCGTCATGGCGCGCTGCGCCCGTCGCTCTTCCAGACGAGGAAAAAGCTGATACATTCGCGCCTTGTCTTCATTCTGATAGCGGCTGCCCACGGGAATTGTCCCCATCAGCAGGTTTTCTTCCACCGTCATATCGGCAAAAATCCGCCGCCCTTCCGGCGCCTGGGCGATACCGTTACTGGCAATAAAATGGGTGGACCGTCGGCTGATATCCTCGCCGCGATAGCGAATCTCTCCTTCGGCGATGCGCGGCTGACCAAAAATGGACATTAACAGCGTCGATTTCCCGGCACCGTTGGCGCCGATTAGCGCCACCGTCTCTCCTTCCTTTACCGTTAAGGAGACCTGCTTCAACGCCTGAATCTGACCATAGAACACATCAACCTGACGAAATTCCAGCAACGGTTGGCTCATTCGGCAAGCTCCTCTTCATCGGTTCCCAGATAGGCCGCGATCACGCTGATATTCGACTGAATCTCCTTCGGTTCGCCACGGGCGATAACATCGCCATGATCGAGCACGATCACGTGATCGGAAATCGCCATCACCATCCCCATATCATGTTCAATCAATAATACCGTCACGCCGTGATACTGGCGCAGGAAGCGGATAATCTGACTTAGCGCCTGAGTCTCAACGGGATTCAGCCCCGCCGCCGGCTCATCGAGACAGATAATCTCGGGCCCGGTACACATCGTGCGGGCAATCTCCAGCCGCCGCTGCTGCCCGTAGGAGAGCGTTCCCGCCAGCAGATTAGCGCAATCCGCCATCCCGACCACCTCCAGCCAGTAGAAGGCCCGATCCAGCGCCCGGCTTTCGGCATTGCGATACCCACGGGTATTGAAGATCCCGGCGAGTAAATGACGATTTACCTGCATATGCTGGGCCACCAGCAGATTTTCAATCACCGACATCTCACGAAACAGCCGGATATTCTGGAAGGTCCGCGCCAGCCCCGCCCGGTTAACCAGATGGGCCCCACCGAACATTTTGTAATACAGCCGCGATCCCAGCGCGGCAGGATGGAGAAAATCCGTCGGATGAAGCTTTTGTCCCAGTACCTGAATCACGTCGGTCATCCGCGAACGGGCATGCAGCCTGATCGTCCCGCCGGTCGCGCGATAAAACCCGGTCAGACAGTTAAATACCGTGGTTTTTCCCGCGCCATTAGGGCCAATCAGCGCGGTAATCGACCCTCTTTTGACCTCAAGATTGACATCATTGAGCGCTTTAATACCGCCAAAATGCATCATCAGATGCTCGACCTGCAAAATATGGTCATTCATGGCGCCACTCCCTTGCGTACCGCCACCCCGGTACGACTGGTACGTACCAGCCCACGCGGCCGCCAGATCATCATCAGCACCATCAAGACACCAAACAGCAGCACCCGATATTCGTCGAACCCGCGGAGCAGTTCCGGGGCCACCGTCAGGACAAATGCGGCCAGCACCACGCCCAGCGTCGAGCCCATACCGCCCAGTACAACGATGGCCAGAATCAGCGCCGACTCAAAAAAGGTAAACGAGGTCGGGTTAACAAACCCCTGATAGGTGGCAAAAAAGACCCCGGCAATCCCCGCCGTAGACGCCCCCAGCATAAACGCCGAGAGTTTCACCAGCACATGATTCAGTCCCATGGCCCGACAGGCTATCTCATCTTCACGCAGCGCCTCCCATGCGCGTCCGACAGGCATCCGCGCCAGTCGGTGCTTAATAAACAGCACCAGCAGGACCACCAGGCAAAGCACGGCGTAGATAAAGATAAATTTGAGGTTGGGGTTATAGCTGATGTGCAGAAACTCGTGGATGGGCACCCCGCCGTCTTTGGCCCGCCGGCCAAACTCAAGACCGAACAGCGTCGGCGCCGGGACGGAAACCCCATTCGGTCCGCCGGTAAAACTGACCCAGTTGTTCAGCACCAGGCGGATAATTTCACCAAACCCAAGGGTAACAATCGCCAGATAATCGCCATGCATGCGCAGCACCGGAAATCCCAGCAGCGCGCCGGCCAGCGCCGCCATAATGGCGCCTGTCGGCAGCATTGCCCAGAAACCCAGCCCCAGATACTGATAACCCAGCGCCAGCCCGTAGGCGCCAATGGCATAAAAGGCCACATAGCCCAGGTCGAGCAGACCCGCCAGACCGACCACAATATTCAGCCCCAGTCCCAGCAGCACATAAATCAGCCCGAGAATGGCTACCGTCAGCAGATATTTCGTGGCGATAATCGGGAACAGGATGGCGAGGACCACCAGCAGCGGAATCACCCAGCGCAGCCGCGAACGATAGCCCGCGGGTCTCACATATACGCCATCATGCGTTCCTTCAAAGCGGGCGAGGAACTGGCGACAGCTGCGACTTTGCAACAGCAGACTGAGCAGCAGCCGCCCGAGCATCACGATGCCAACCAGTATCAACACCCGCTGCGTTGACAGATTGTAACTGTAACCTTTAAGCACAATGCCCACGATCGGGCCAAATACGATCAGCGCGCACAATCCGGCCAGGATGCTGTCGATCAGGCAGCGCCTGATATCCAGCCCCGGCTTACGGGACACTTCAGCCATGTTCGCCCCCTTAAACCTTGGCAACCATCGGACGACCCAGCAACCCTTGCGGACGGAAAATCAGGATCGCCACCAGCAGCGCGAAGGAAAAAACATCTTTGTAATCCGAGTTCACCAGCCCGGCGAACTGCGCTTCGGCCACTCCCAGCAGTAAACCGCCGAGCATCGCGCCAGGTAGCGAGCCAATCCCCCCCAGCACGGCGGCGGTAAAGGCTTTGATACCGATAATAAAACCGATATAGAAATCAAAGGTGCCGTAGTTCATGGTCACCAGCACGCCAGCCAGACCGGCCATCGCCGCGCCAATGACAAAAACCAGCGAGATAACCCTGTCGGTATTAATCCCAAGGATGGCGGCCATGCGCCGATCCTGCTGCGTCGCCCGACAGATACGCCCGAGCCGGGTATGCTGGATTATCCACGTCAGGGCAATCATGCCCACCAGCGCCGCGACGAGGATAAATATTTTGGTCCAGGTGATTTGCACGATGCCGTCGCCAACCTCAAAACGCAGTACCCCGGAGAGCAGCGTCGGGATCCCCTGTTGATTGGGTCCCTGGCTGATTTGGACATAGTTCTGCAGGATAAGCGACATGCCGATAGCTGAGATCAGCGGCGCCAGGCGGGTGGAGTTGCGCAACGGTCGGTAGGCGATACGTTCGATAGTCCAGCCGTAGACGCCGGTCACCACAATAGTGAAGATCAGCGTGGCAAAGATCAGCAAAGGAAAAGAGTGAATCCCAAACCCGGAGAGCAACGCCAGCCCGATAGCGCACAGATAGGCCGAAATCATATACACCTCGCCGTGAGCGAAGTTAATCATGCCGATGATGCCGTACACCATGGTATAGCCGATGGCGATTAATCCATATACGGCGCCCAGCGTCAGCCCATTGATCAATTGTTGTAAAAAGAACGCTTCCATAGACACCATCCTGCCGGCAAACGGGCAGCAAACAGCCTGGCCTGCCTTTTCGCGAATAGCCCCTTGCTCAGGGGCGGAGAGTTATGGCGGTTAAAGCTGGTGATATTTGCCTTTATCATCCCACTTATAAACCACGTAATCCGATACCTTCAGGTCTCCCTTGCCATCCCAGGCCTTTTTGCCCATGACGGTATCGACGCTGTGGTTTTTCAGCCATTCGCTGGCTTTGGTGTTATCGGTTCCGACGGCATTATAGGCGGCGGCGATCGCCTGGATCGACGTGTAGGCATACAGGGTATAGCCTTCCGGTTCGAAACCGCTGGCGCGGAATTTTTCAATCACCGCTTTCCCTTCGGCAATGGTTCGCGGATCCTGACCGAAGGTCATCAGCACGCCGTCAGTGAACTGTGGGCCACCGGCGGCGGTCACCAGCTCCTGCGTCACGATGCAATCGCCGGAGAAGAATTTCGCCTGTACCCCCTGTTCTCTCATCTGCCGAACCAGCGGACCGGCTTCCGGATGACAGCCGCCGAAATAGACGACGTCAGGCTTCAGCGCGCCAATTTTGGTGACCAGCGCGTTGAAATCCTTCTCACCACGGGACAGCCCCTCGTACAGCACCTCTTTCGTCCCGCGTTTCGCCAGCGCGGCGCGGGTGGCATCCGCCAGTCCCTGACCATAGGTATCTTTATCGTGGATCACGGCGATTTTTTTCGCCTTCAGCACATCCAGTATATAGTTCGCCGCAATCGCCCCTTGCTGGTCGTCGCGACCGCACATACGGAACATATCTTTCATACCGCGTTCGGTGATTTGCGGGTTCGTCGAGCCCGGGGTGATGGTCAGAATACCGGCCTCGTCATAGACCTCGGAAGCCGGCATGGTGGATGACGAACAGAAATGCCCCACCACGGCAGAGACGCCGGACTCATCGACCAGGCGGTTCGCCACCGCTACCGCCTGTTTGGGTTCGCAGGCATCATCACCCTGAACCAGCACAATTTTTTCGCCTTTAATTCCTCCCGCCGCATTAATATCCGCCGCCGCCTGCGAGGCCCCTTTCCAGTACTGGGCGCCATAAGTCGCATTCGGCCCGGTAAACGGTCCGGCAACACCAATCTTCACATCCGCCTGCGCGTAAAATGCCACGCTCATACAACCCGCAATCGCAACATGAAGCGTCAACTTTTTCAGTTTCAGAGACATTCGATATTCCTCAGCGATTTATAGCCTTGCGCCCGGTTATGGCACGGAAAATATCAATTACTGTTTGGTTTGCCGAAGGCTGACAATGTGCCGTCACGGCCAGAGTGGAAGAAGCAAAAATCCCGCCAGGGAGAGATGGCGCGTCAGACAGCCGGGTAATGGATGGCAATAACGCGTGATAACACCGTTATCGCCTGCGGCTGACGCGCATTTCAGCACCAGTCAGGAGGTCGGTTGCCATCACGTGGCGAGTCGGGAACTGCGGCGTCCATATCGACCAGCGAGCTAAACATAGTTGCTCTTTTCACTCGTTGCGCACTGCCCTGGTGCAAAAGTGCGAAAATGATCATGAGTGTGAATAATTTTGTTGCGGTATTGTGAACAATATAACAAGACGCATGACAAGCGGCGCGTTAACAGCGGATTCCACGCTACGCACTCATAACTCACCCTTATTATTCCCATCGTGAAAGCGGGCCTCCTCTGACAGGAAAAGGGGCGATAACAACCCGCCGCTGTGGCGGCGCAAGCAACCGCCGGGGCCCGTACTGCCCAGGAAACAGCGGGAGAATACACACACTGATTGACTTGAATTCGAATCGTAGGAAAATGCCTCTTCAACGCAACGACCTATAACGATGACGAATATGATTTTCTGCTCTCGTAGCGTCCCTGTTTTCTCTAAAGTGACTCTGTCCGCCGCGGCTGTGGCCGCCGCGCTGCTGTTGGTGAGCTGTTCCGGCAAACCGCCCGGCTCTCTGGTGACTCCGCTCCCCCCGGCGCAGAAACAGCCCCATGCCCCCAAAACCCATGAGCCGGTACGCGGCGTCTGGCTGACAACGGTGTCTCGTCTTGACTGGCCGCCGGTCGCCTCGGTGACGACTGGCGATCCTGCGCTGCGTATCCGCCAGCAGCAGAAAGCGTTGACCGATAAACTGGATAAGCTGCAAAGCCTCGGCATTAATACCGTCTTCTTTCAGGTCAAACCGGATGGCACCGCGCTATGGCCGTCAAAAATTTTGCCGTGGTCCGATATGCTGACCGGCCACATCGGCCAGGATCCGGGCTACGACCCGCTGCAGTTTATGCTCGATGAAGCCCACAAACGCGGTATGCGGGTCCATGCCTGGTTTAACCCCTATCGCGTCTCCGTGAACACCCGGCCCAAAACCGTCAGCGAACTCAACGGGACGCTGTCGCAAGTTCCCTCCAGCGTCTTCGTGCTGCATCGCGACTGGATTCGTACCGCCGGCGACCGCTTTGTCCTCGACCCGGGGATTCCGCAAGTGCGCGACTGGATAACCAGCATCGTTGCCGAAGTGGTGGAACACTACCCGGTTGACGGCGTGCAGTTTGACGATTACTTCTACACCGAGTCGCCGGGTTCGGCGCTGAACGACTCGCAGACCTACCAGCAGTACGGGCAGGGATATGCTTCCAAAGCGGACTGGCGGCGACACAATACCCAGCAGCTGATAGCCCAGGTATCACGCACCATCAAGCAGCTCAATCCCGATGTGGAGTTTGGCGTCAGTCCGGCGGGCGTCTGGCGTAACCGCTCCCACGATCCGGCGGGCTCTGATACCCGCGGCGCGGCGGCGTATGATGAGTCTTACGCCGATACCCGCAGCTGGGTTCAGCAGGGTCTGCTCGACTACATCGCCCCCCAGCTGTACTGGCCCTTTGCCCGTGACGCGGCCCGCTATGATGTGCTGGCGAAATGGTGGGCCGACGTGGTGAAACCGACCGGCACCCGGCTGTATATCGGCGTGGCGCTGTATAAAATTGGCGAACCGTCGAAGAATGAACCCGACTGGATGGTCAACGGCGGCGTGCCGGAGCTGAAGAAACAGCTGGATTTGAACGAGTCGATGCCGCAAATCCAGGGGACTATCCTGTTCCGGGAAAACTATCTCAACCAGCCGCAGACCCAGCAGGCGGTGAACTACCTGAAAAGCCGCTGGGGAAGTTACGCCGGGCCTGCACTCAGCCCGCCGGCGACGCCGCCATTGCGTTCTGCAAGCGTGAATGGACCCACAGTAAGCGATCGGTGATCGCCTCATACACCGGTTGTGAAAAGTCAGGCGGTAAAGTCCCCTTTACCGCCTCAACCGCGCGGGGAACGTTATCGACAAAATAGCGCAGAATCTCCAGCATCTGCGGCCGGGCAAACCCGACCTCTTTAGCCGTGGCGAGAAAGTGACGCGGATAGAGCGTCTGGATCTCCGTTTTACGTCCTTTACTGGCCTTCAGACTCATTGACAGCTTGAGATCGCTCAGGTGCAGCCCCTTCCCGCCAAGCAGCGGAAACGCGGAGATAATGTCGTAGAACGGGGTTAAGCGGTAGCTGCCGCCCGGCTGGAGGTAAATCGAGAAGTTTTTCGCGTGGCCATCGGTTGCGCCAATCAGCCACTGAAACACCATAAACTTCATAAAGTTATAGCGATCCTCGAGTGCCTCGCTGGAGCCAACCAGAAAAGCCATAATTGCCCGAATGCCCGGCCCGCCGTCGGACTCATACTTAATCGATGACGGAATGCCGAAGGCCTGACACAGGTCTTCCTGCGGCAAACGCAGCAGCACCGTCTTCTCCTGCGCCCAGCGGCGATCGAAACGTTCAACCGCCAGCGCCCTGGTGCTGGCGGTCTGAATAATACTGGCCTGCGGAACGGCAAAACTCAGCGCGCGAGCCAGAGCTAAACACAAATATTCGTTATCGACGCTTTCGCTGAGATCCAGCACCGCATCCGGCTGTTTGATTTCGCCAATGGGCAGCTTAATGATGTGGGTGGTCGGCGTGGTACCCGTCGGGATACACCACTGCTCGCCGATTTTCAGCAGCGCGGTTTTCTCCTGGGCTCCGGCCACCGAGATCCTGAAATCATCATGTTCGTTGACCATCCCGAGCGGTATATCCGACCGGTAGGCCGTCAGCAGCGCGTCCAGGGCGTGGTTATCCAGCGGCTCCCAGCTTAGTGCTCCCCGGGGCGCATTTTCTCCTGGCGGGAGTAATGTCACCGCGCCGACGCTGTCCCGGCCGATCTCGGCCAGCAGATCAAACGGCTGCTTTGAACGCGCCCGATAGCGCTTAACAATGCGGTCCCGTACCCGCGGACTGTCCGGCAGCAGATTGTCAAAGTAGTTAAACACCGCCTCATCGGTAATGTTACCGTACTGCAGCGGGAGCGACAGTGAGAGCGGCCTGGCGCGAGGATTGCGCATCCACGCCTCTTCATAGCGGAAAAGATGCGCGCCGTTGGCCTGCTTGATAAGCTCGCCGACTCGCTCATTATTCATCCATGTCACGAGAGTGGCCATTACCAGTCCAGATCCTGTGGGTTATCATGGTTATCGCCGCTATCCGGCGCATTTTTTTCGCAAATCGCCATCGACAGTTCCAGCGACTGTAAAATTTTAAACACCGTGGTTAACGTCGTTTTCTCGGGATGATTTTCAAAGTTAGAGACGGTGGCCTGTTTAATCCCCATTCGCTGCGCGAGGTCGCTCTGCGTCCACTGGTTTTTCTGGCGTACCAGCTTGAGATAGTTTGCCAGCTGAACCGGGCTGTATATCGTTGGTGAAGGGCTCATCGTGTCTCCTTATCCTCTTCTGCGGATAAAACACTATTTATACCCTACCGGGGATAATGTCAACCGGAGCGGTTCCGCACCACTCTCCTTAATATCCCCACCAGGGGATAAATATAAAAATATCCCCTGGTGGGGATATTGTGGTGGTATTCAGGATTTTGTCAGGCGCGCAGCGCAAGGGGAAAGCGCGGGCCGGGCGGCGGACTCAGCCGCCGACCAGCTCATCGTAGAAGGTTCGCAAACGGGTACGAAGATAGAGCACGGCTTTATGTTTGCGCGAGAGCAGCGCCTGCTCGCTGGCACCGCACTCTTCAGCCAGCGCCTTATAGCTGTATCCCTGCAGTTCGGTCTTCTCAAAGACCTCGCGCTGGGCTGGAGGCAGTTCGGACAGCGCCTGATTCAACGCCTCCCACAGCAACGCTTTCAGATACTCCTCTTCCGGCGTCTGCGGTACGCCAAACAGCGTCTCTGCAAGCTCATCCTCCGGCAGAAAGTCATCCGGGTTCACATAGCCCGCTAAGGGCAGCTCGTGTTTTTTGCGCGCCCGGTCGGTCATCTCGTTGCGCGCCGCGCGAAACAGCCATGCCGCCACGTTCTCCACCGGCTGTTCCACGGTCATCAGCTGACAGGTGACTTCCTGCAGGATATCATCCGCATCGTCGCGTACCGGCGTCCGGCCGCGAATAAACGCGCTCAGCCGTGAGCGACAGGCGTTGATTGCCGATAGCAACAGCGACTCCCCGGCGCCCCCTGTTTTCATCTGACTCACTCGTCTGGCGTCGTTTTGACCGCATCGTTCTGCGGCGGGGCTTTCTCCTCCCGGCGTTCGCGCCAGCCGCAGTGCCCACGCGGGTCACGATGGTGGAAGCGCTGAACAAACTCTTCGCGCTGTTCCGGGCTCATCTTCATCCAGCGTTCGTGCATCCGGCGCCGCATCCCGAACATACCGGGATGCAAGCCCAGACCGCCAAACAGAATACGCGACAGCGCCAGGAGACCTAACGCCTGCCAGAAACCAATGCTCTTGACGCCAAGAATGGCCGGCAGCAACGCATTCCACAGCGACATCACCAGCAGGCCAAGAATTGCGATCAGTACCACGCCGATAATCAGCGGCTTAGCCATGCGATGATGACCGAAGCGGCGATCGCGCTCATATCCGTGCATTCCAAAACCTCTCATCAGTATGACCTCATTAACGTAGTGAAAAGTAACCTTGTGCTGAGGTAGACGAATGAGCGGCGGAAATATTGCTAAAAAAATAAAAAAGATGTTCGGCAGACCAGTCTTGCTACCGATTTTTAATATTTTTCGACCAGATACAGCTTCACTTGATTGCGCCCTTCTTTCTTCGCCGCATACAGCGCTTTATCGACGCGATTAAACAGCTGATTGATCTCTTCCCCCTCTTGATGTTCAGCGACGCCAATGCTGACCGTTACCGTACCGGTATACTCAGGGGTATGGTAACAGCTGACCGCGTGGCGAATCGCTTCCGCCATCGCCAGCGCCGGCGCGATTGACGCTCCGGGGAGAAATAATAAAAACTCCTCTCCGCCCCAGCGATAGATTTTGTCCTCAATTTTGGCGGTGGACTCAAGTATTCGGGAAATCGCCTGCAGTACCTCATCGCCTTTTTGATGTCCGTAGTTATCATTAATCGCTTTAAAATTATCGACATCAACCAGCAGCAGACAAAAACCTTCAGCGTGAGATAACGAGGAATCCACAATGCGATAAAACTCACGTCGATTGAGTAATCCGGTTAAAGGATCGTGAGTGGCCGCAAATTCAAGTTCTGCCTTCAGATGCACCTCTTCCGTAACGTCATGAATAATACACAGCATCAACCGGGTACGATTCAGCACCACCGGCCCGGCATAAGTCTGAACATAGCGGATAGAGCCATCGGACAGAATATGGGTAAAGTTAAGCGGCTTGTGGCCACCGGGCAAGCTTGCCACGCCGTGCATAACGGGAAGCACGTCCTTTCCCAGGATATTGATTTGCCAGGTATGGCGGGTGCGCATCTCATCGGCGGTGTAGTTATAAAACCGCAGCGCGGCGATATTGGCATCAACAATTCGGCCGTCCTGTTCAGGGTCGATAAGCAGCATCGGGGCGGAACTGGTCATAAAAAATCGCGCGAAGAAACGATTACTGCGCCGTTTGTAATGATGTGTGGGGTGCACCTTAACCGCGTCATTTTGCTGCAGGATTTTGACGGCTTCGAAAAGAATTAGAGTGTCATATTCTGCTGATTTAATCAGGGTGGTTTTACAATAAACCGGACGCGGACCCTCCGTCGTTTGAATGGTCCATACTTCGAATACTTCAGCAATGTTTTTGAAGTAGTACAGATAATTCTGCAGGCTGCGCTCTGGACAGGTGGAGAGCGGGCCTTTGCGCATGTCATCCAGCGACATCTCTCCGCTAAGAGTTCTGGAGGCCTGATTACAATAGACGACGGCTTCTTTGAAAGGATGAACCACCCAGACAGGCGTAGTGAGTAAATCAAAAATCATTAACTCTTTTAATAACATGCAGCCCTCCAGCAAGCAGGCATCACGTCCCTGAACGACGCGCTTATCGTCAATATAGTCCAACGGCGTAAGCTAATGAAATGATGTCGAAAGTTCAGAACCGAGATGCAGACGCCGGAAGTATAGTTCCTTTTTGCTTACGGGAAGGATATCGGGAAAGCAAAACGGCGCTGTCGATGACAGAAGCCGGGCCCGGCATGGTGTCCGCCGTTGCTGAGTGATTTGCCGATACGCTTAATTCTGCACAAACAGCCAGCTAAAAACACACCCAAAGCCAGCCGCCGTTGAGCATTTAAGCACCATAAAACGTGACAGTGTCACATAAACCGGCGCAAAATCACCCGCGGCCGGGATTGTAATCAAAAAGTGAATGCCGTATAACATGGCGCAACCGAGGGGTGTCCCGTGAGGGCTGAGATGGCGTAAGCCGAACCCTTTGAACCTGATCTGGGTCATGCCAGC
Source organism: Klebsiella sp. Lac1 (assembly GCF_009825425.1). Lineage (NCBI taxonomy): Bacteria > Pseudomonadati > Pseudomonadota > Gammaproteobacteria > Enterobacterales > Enterobacteriaceae > Klebsiella > Klebsiella sp. Lac1. The sequence goes on along the minus strand of NZ_VJZJ01000001.1, from coordinate 1,627,468 downwards.
GAAGGGACGGGTCGGCAATTTTGCCAGTTTACCGCCATTGCCTGTTCATACTTCCGCACACCCGGATCTCCCCGCTATCAGGAGGTCCTGTGATTCTGCCGATCTTTACCCAGGGTATTTATGGTCGTCTGCGCCAGCAGGCGGGATGCGACTGGGAACAGTACGTCGCCCATCCCTTTCTCCGCCAGCTTGCCGAGGGAACCCTGCCCGAACGCGCTTTCCGACGCTATCTGACGCAGGACTACCTGTTCCTGCTCCACTTTGCCCGGTGCTATGCCCTGTTGGTCAGCAAACTGCGCACGCTCCCGGAGATGCGCGCCGCGGCCGCCTCAATGAACGAGATCCTTGGCGAACTGCCGCTGCACGTCGGCTATTGCGCGAGCTGGGGGCTGGATGAAGCCACAATGGCCGCCGAAAGCGAAGCGCCGGAAACGGTGAACTACACCCGCTACGTGCTGGATATCGGTCATGCCGGCGATGCGCTCGATCTGCTGGCGGCGCTGATGCCCTGCGTGGCTGGCTATGCGGAAATCGGCCTTGGATTGCTCCACGACCCGGCCACCCGACTCACCGACAACCCCTATGCTTCCTGGATCCGTAACTACGGCGATGCGGGCTATCTCGACGGCGTCACCGCGGCCATCGGCCTGCTGGAAAGCGTCTGGCAGCAGCGCGGCGGCGAGTCGCGCCTCGCAGAGCTGAGCGTCATCTTCACCACCGCCACCCGTCTGGAAGCCAACTTCTGGCAGATGGGGCTGAATGCCGCGGCGGTTGGCCGGTGATGGCTCCGACCATTGCCGTGCGGGAATTAAGCCTGCGCTTCGGCTCGCGGGTCATTTTTGACAAGCTGTCGTTCGATATTCCCGCTGGACAGTGGGTTTCGCTGCTGGGCGCCAGCGGCGCCGGAAAAACCAGTCTGCTGCGAATTATCGCCGGACTGGCCGCCCCCACCCACGGTCAGGTTCAGGCCAGCGACGGGCGGCCGCTGGGCCCTCGTCTGGCCTGGATGGGGCAAAAAGATCTGCTCTATCCGTGGCTGAGCGTGCGCGACAACGTTGCGCTTGGCGCCCGCCTGCGCGGGGAGCGCGTCGATCGCCAGCGGGTCGCAACCTTATTGGAGCAGGTGGGGCTCAGCCACTGCGCCAACGATCGTCCGGCCTCGCTCTCCGGCGGCATGCGTCAGCGGGCGGCGCTGGCGCGCACGCTGTATGAAGATCGGCCGATCGTGTTAATGGATGAGCCTTTTTCGGCGCTGGACACCCTTACCCGCACGCGTATCCAGACGCTGGCGGCGGAACTGCTGACTCAGCGTACCGTGGTGTTGATTACCCACGACCCGATGGAAGCCTGCCGGCTCAGCCATCGCCTGCTGGTGCTCGCGCCGCCGCCCGGCGGCATCGATGATTCCCATCACCTGGCGGGGATACCGCCGCGGGCGCCTGACGATCCGGCGCTGTTGCTGGGCCAGGCAGAGCTGCTGCAACAGTTGATGAGGGCCAACAGATGAGAGGGAAACTCTGTCGCGGCGGCGTGGTGTTCTGCGGCCTGCTGGTGTTCTGGTGGCTGCTCAGTCGCAGCGGCATCCCGGCGTTCCTGCTGCCGTCGCCATCGGCGGTGGCTGTCGCCCTGTGGGACAACCGCAGCTGGCTGGGCTGGCACGCGCTGGTTACCTTGAGCGAGATCCTCAGTGGTCTGGCGCTCGGGGTGCTGCTCGGGGTGGTATTGGCCCTGTGCATGATGATATCGCCGCGCTTACAGCGCTGGCTGATGCCGCTGGTGCTGACCAGTCAGGCGATTCCGGTCTTCGCCCTCGCCCCGCTGCTGGTGCTGTGGTTTGGCTTCGGGATGAGCGCCAAAGTGATGATGGCGGTTCTGGTGATTTTCTTCCCCGTGACGTCGGCATTTTTTGACGGTCTGCGGCGGGTTAATCACGACTACCTCGATCTGGCTCGAACAATGGGCGCCTCCTCAGGGGCGCAGCTCCGCCATGTCCGCCTGATGGCCGCCCTGCCGGCGCTGGGCTCCGGTCTGCGCATGGCCGCTGCCGTCGCGCCAATCGGCGCGATCATCGGCGAATGGGTCGGGTCCGCCGAAGGACTGGGCTATGTGATGCTCAATGCCAATGCGCGCATGCAAACCGATGTCTGCTTTGCGGCGTTGTTTATTTTAGTGCTGCTGACCATTGTGCTATGGCTGGCAGTGGATGCTCTGTTACACCGGCTGATCAACTGGACGCCGGAATAAGGAATAATCATGCGTAAACCCGTTTTCACCGCCGTCGCATTAACCGCGTTTATCAGCGGACAGGCGATGGCCAACGAAAAGCTGACCCTGGTGCTGGACTGGTACATTAACCCGGACCACGCGCCGATTATGGTGGCGGAACAGATTGGTGCCTTTAAAGCGCAAGGGCTGGACGTTAAGATAGTACCGCCGTCTGACCCGGCCCTGCCGCCGCGTCTGGTGGCCGCCGGTCAGGCGGATCTGGCTATCACCTATCAGCCGCAGGTGCACTTTTTTGCTGATGAGGGGCTACCGCTGGTGCGGGTCGGTACATTGATTAACTCGCCGTTGAACACGGTGATCGCCCTGGATAAACGCATCAAAACCCCCGCCGACCTAAAAGGGAAAAAAGTCGGCTACTCGGTCAGCGGTATCGAGCAGGCTACGCTGGCGACGATGGCGCAACATGCCCATATCGATCCGCAAAGCATCAAGCTGATTAACGTCAATTTCCAGCTGACCAGCGCCCTGCTGGCCGGTCAGGTTGATGCGGTGATTGGCGGCTATCGTAATATTGAAGCGCTGGAGCTTAAACTGCAGGGTAAAGACCCGCAGGTGATGAACGTCGAAGATTTCGGCGTGCCGGCCTACGATGAGCTGGTGATTGTCGCGCGGCGCGATGAAATTCATGCGGCCAAAATCAAAAAATTCCTCGCCGCGCTGCAGGAAGGTGTCGCCTATCTGCGCGCACATCCGCAGGAAACCTGGCAGGCGTTTGCCGCCGCCCATCCGGAGCTGAATAGCGAACTGAACAAGCAGGCCTGGCAGCAGACGGCCCCCCTGTTTGCCGCCAGGCCTGCGGCGCTGGATAAGGCCCGCTACGAGGCTTATGAACAGTTTTTATATAACAACAAGTTGGTTAAAAAAATCACACCTTTAACGCAATATGCGGTCGAACTGGATTGAGTAACCTTACTGCTGACGGAAGAATTTCCGTCAGCTCATTTAGCGAAGCGGTAATAAACCCCGGCGCTTTCCCTCACTAAGAATTACACTTTTAATGGTTTTACAACACTTTGAATAATCCATTAAAATCAATGCATTAGCATTGATTTTTGCGGTGTAAAAATAACGTAAAAATACCTCAATAAATAAAACATTGAATGACGATTTAAAAAGCCATATATTGTGCGCGCTTTATGAATGGCGATTCATTTTCTTAAACCAATTATTCAACCAGAGTTCAACCGTAACGCTGGTTGTGGGAGTGATATGATGACGGATAAAGTCCGTATTGATACTTTAAGTGCAGATTTATTGGACGCTAACAACGAAACCTTTTTGGCCCGTCAGGCTGAATTCGAATCGAACGTCAGGAGTTACCCGCGCAAGCTGCCGCTGGCTATCACAAAAGCGGAAGGCGTGTGGTTAACCGATGCGGATAACAAACAGTATCTGGATTGCCTTGCCGGTGCTGGTACCCTCGCTCTTGGCCATAACCACCCTGATGTGCTGCAAAGCATCCAAAGTGTCATTACCAGCGGCTTGCCGTTACATACGCTCGATCTGACTACCCCGTTAAAAGATCGCTTCTCCGAATACCTGCTCTCCCTGTTACCGGGTGAAGGTAAAGAATACTGCCTGCAGTTCACCGGCCCGTCCGGCGCTGACGCCGTGGAAGCGGCCCTGAAACTGGCGAAAAAATACACCGGCCGTTCTTCGGTCATCAGCTTCTCCGGCGGCTACCACGGGATGACCCACGGCGCGCTGTCGGTGACCGGCAACCTGTCGCCGAAAGAAGCGGTCAACGGCATGATGCCGGAAGTACAGTTTATGCCGTATCCGCATCAGTACCGCTGCCCGCTGGGTATCGGCGGCGAAGCGGGCGTGAAAGCGCTGACTTACTACTTCGAAAACCTGATCAACGATGTGGAAAGCGGCGTGCGTAAACCGGCGGCGGTGATTCTCGAAGCCGTTCAGGGCGAAGGCGGCGTGAACCCGGCTCCGGTCGAGTGGCTGCAGCGCATCCGCAAAGTGACTCAGGAACACGGCATTCTGCTGATCATCGACGAAGTTCAGGCTGGCTTTGCCCGTACCGGTAAACTGTTTGCCTTCGAACACGCCGGTATTGAGCCGGACATCATCGTGATGTCGAAAGCTGTAGGCGGCGGTCTGCCGCTGGCCGTACTGGGTATCAAAAAGCAGTTTGACGCCTGGGAACCGGGTCACCATACCGGTACCTTCCGCGGTAACCAGCTGGCAATGGCCACCGGGTTGACCACTCTGCGTCATCTGAAAGATAACGGCATTGCTGACAAAGTGGCCGCCCAGGGCGAGTGGCTGAAAGGCAAACTGGCCGACATGCAGAAACGCTTCCCGGTCATGGGTCACATTCGCGGTCTGGGTCTGATGATCGGTATCGAGATAGTCAACCCGAACGGCGAGCAGGATCATATGGGCTGCTACCCGGCTGACGGCGCGCTGTCCGCCCTGCTGCAGAAGAAATGTTTCGAAGCGGGTCTGATCCTCGAACGCGGCGGCCGTGGCGGCTGCGTCCTGCGCCTGCTGCCGTCGCTGCTGATCAGCAACGCCGAGCTGGAAATTTTCCTCGACAAATTTGAACAGGCCATGCTGGCCGCCGGTGTGCAACCGGTCTGAGTGGAGCGAGTGACCGCAATGTCCAAATTGAATCCGATTCTTGCTGGTTCGCCGCAAAGTATTGAGGCTTATCAGCAGGCGATCGCCCAGACCAGCCAGGCCGTCGCGCAATGGCTGCAGCAGCCTGAGATGTATCAGGGTAAGAGCGTCAGCGAACTGCGCGAGCGCATTACTCTTGAGTTCACCGAGCAGGGCCTGGGTAACCAGGCGGCGATTGAACGGGCTATCGAGTACTTCCTGAAAGACAGCCTGTCGGTGCATCACCCGCAGTGCGTGGCGCATCTGCATTGTCCGAGCCTGGTGGTAAGCCAGGCGGCGGAAGTGCTGATTAACGCCACCAACCAGAGCATGGACTCCTGGGACCAAAGCCCGTCGGCGACTATCATCGAGATGAAGCTGATCGAATGGCTGCGCGCGCAGGTCGGCTACCCGGCCGGCGACGCTGGCGTCTTCACCAGCGGCGGTACCCAAAGCAACCTGATGGGGCTGATGCTGGCGCGCGATGCCTTCTTCGCTCGTCGGGGACACTCCATCCAGCAGGACGGTCTGCCGGGTGACGTGCGTCAGTATAAAGTGCTGTGCTCTGAAAATGCCCACTTCTCGGTGCAGAAGAACATGGCGCTGATGGGCCTCGGCTACCGCGCCGTAACGCCGGTGAAAAGCGACGAATTCGCGCGGATGGACGTGGCTGACCTGAAAGCGAAAATTGCAGATGCGCAGGCGAACGGCGAGCAGATTATGGCGATCGTCGCCACCGCTGGTACCACCGACGCGGGGGCTATCGACCCGCTGCGTGCTATCGCTGGCGTGGCGGCGGAACATCAGATCTGGCTGCACGTGGATGCGGCATGGGGCGGCGCGTTGCTGCTCTCTGAGCACTACCGCGACTATCTGGACGGCATTGAGTGCGTGGACTCCATTACCCTGGACTTCCACAAGCAGTTCTTCCAGACCATCAGCTGCGGCGCGTTCCTGTTAAAAGATGCGCGCCACTACGAGCTGATGCGCTATCAGGCGGCCTATCTGAACTCCGAGTTCGATGAAGAACACGGCGTGCCGAATCTGGTCGCCAAATCGCTGCAGACCACCCGTCGCTTCGATGCGCTGAAGCTGTGGATGGGTCTGGAAGCGCTGGGGCAGAAGCAGTACGCAGAGATCATCGATCACGGCGTCACCATGGCGAAAAACGTGGCGGAGTATGTTAAATCTCAGCCAACGCTGGAGCTGGTCATGCAGCCGCAGCTGGCGAGCGTGCTGTTCCGCTCTCGCCCGGCGCAGATGGCCGGCAGCGATGATGCCGCTATCGCCCTGCTCAACCAACGTGTCGGGGATGCGCTGCTCGACTCCGGGCGAGCCAACGTCGGCGTGACCGAGCACAACGGCATGACCTGCCTGAAGCTGACGCTGCTGAACCCGATCGTGACGCTTGAGGACGTGAAGGTGCTGCTGAATCTGGTGGAACGCACCGCGCAGGAACTGCTGGCGAAGTAACATCAAGCGGGGCGGCAGTAACAGGCCGCCCCGCTCAATAATCCCCGCCGGGAAACTTGCCTGATAACAGCCGATAACTCACCTTATCGGCTTTTTACGTCGGTTTGCCGCCTGAAATAAGTGACACTGTCACCTAAACATAGACGCGCGGTCAGCGGCGTATTACGGATGCGAGATATCCGGCTCCAGATAGTTGGCCACGAAGCGGGTTAATATTCCTGCGGCAACCGGACACGGCTCCACCTTATCCAGCAGTTGCTGCGGGTCGATCCCCTCTGTCCGCAGCACGTCGTCGCGATAGCGGATTAATGAACGCGCAATCTCAGGGGTAAATTCCGGATGGAACTGCGTTGACAACGCATGGTGGGCATAGCGCACTATCTGGTGGGGATCGTGCTCAGAAGCGCCCAGCACCGTCGCCTCCGGCGGCAGTCTGACGACCGTTTGCAGATGGCTGAGGTGCGCAGGGAAATGTGCCGGACGGTCGCTTAACAGCGGGTCCGTTCGTCCGGCGGCGGAAAGCGTAATCGCCTTGCATCCCGTTTCGCGCCCTGCCGGATGATACGCCACCTCGCCGCCCAGCGCGTCGGCCATCAGCTGATGACCATAGCAGATGCCAAATAACGGCATCTCCACCGCCATCGCTGAACGGATCCATGCCGCGGTTTTCTCGCTCCACGCCAGCCGATCGGTGACCATCGCCCATGAGCCGGTCAACACCGCCACGGTCTGACTATCCGGAGCCGGCAGCGCTTCCCCCGCATAGACACGCACGGTAGCTATCTGCCGCTGCCAGGGCGCAAGCAGCCGACCAAACCACAGTGGAAGATCGCCTTGTTCAGCCTCAATTTCCGCCGGCGGCGCCCCGGTCTGCACAATAAGAAGTTTGTTTCTCAACGCCATACCCCGTTACCCTTCGATGCTTTCCTCAGTTCTTTCACTATGGAGAAAAGCGGCTGTTTCGACAAATAACCAATCTCTATGAATGACCGCCGTGCGGGAATAAGCGCGGCGCCGGCAAGGTGAAGCCATGCCCGCGCCGGGCGATACTCTCCGCCACGACTCGCCACTACTGCGCGTCGGCGCTGTCTATCTGCGGAACGCCGGTTTCAGCCCCTTGCGCCACATCCGGGGCGTTGGCTGGATCAAAGATGTGGTCAAGAATAGCACGCGCCGTCGGCCCGGCGACAACGCCATCGCCGCCGCCGTTTTCCAGAATCAGCGCCATCGCCACCTTTGGATGCTGATACGGGGCAAACAAGGTATAGAAAATATGGTCGCGTAATCTGACCGGGATCATCTTCGCATTGTAGGTCTGATTCTCTTTCAGGCTGAAGACCTGCGAGGTACCGGATTTTGCGGCAATCTGATACGGCGCGGTATGGAACAGTTTATAACCGGTGCCGTTTGGCAAATTAGCCATACCGTACATCCCGTTGCGCACGATACCCCAGTACGGCGATTTCGGGTCGCCCACCTGCGGCGTATTATCCGGCGGCTGATAGCGTTCAACTTTATTGCCGCGCTTCATGGAATAGAGCAGATGAGGATTTTTTACCTTGCCGTTGTTGATAAGCGTCGTCAGGGCCTTGACCATCTGGACCGGTGTGGCGATCCAGTAGCCCTGGCCGATGCCGACCGAAATCGTATCCCCCTGATACCACGGTTTTTTGTGCACCTTCTGCTTCCACTCGCGGCTCGGCAACACTCCGGCATACTCTTCATTCAAATCAATCCCCGTCAACTGCCCGTAGCCAAACTTGCTCAGCCAGCTGTGAATGCGGTCAATGCCCATTTCAAAGGCCACCTGATAGAAGAAGGTGTCCGCCGACTCCTCAATCGCCTTGGTCACATTCAACATCCCGTGGCCGGTTTTCAGCCAGTCGCGGTAGCGGCGCTGGGTACCGGGCAGCGTCCAGGTCGGCGCGCCGAAAAAGGTGGTGGTGGGCGTAATCACGCCAGCGGAAAGCGCCGACAGCGCCATATAGGGTTTTACCGTCGATGCCGGCGGATAGAGCCCCTGGGTCACGCGGTTAATCAGCGGGCGGTCCGGATTATCAAGCAGAGAACGGTAGGCCTTATAGCCAATTCCCTTCACGAAGGGATTCGGGTCATAGCTAGGACTGGAGACCATCGCCAGCACGCCGCCATCGCGCGGATCAACCACCACCACCGCCGCCCGCTGCCCCTTCAGTACCCCTTCAATATACTGCTGTAAATGCAGATCCAGCGTCAGGTAGATATTCTTCCCGGCGACCGGCGGCACCTCTTTGAGCAGACGCACCACGCGCCCGTGGTTATCGACTTCCACCTCCTGATAACCGGTAATACCGTGCAGCTCTTTTTCGTAATAGCCTTCGATACCCTGCTTGCCGATATTATGGTCCGCGGCATAGTTCTCCGACTCGCCTTTTTTAGCCAGTCGTTGCAGATCGCTATCGTTGATTTTCGACACATAGCCGACCACGTGCGCCAGCTGGGCGCCATAGGGGTAGTCACGCTGCTGGTAATTCTCCACGGTGACGCCAGGAAAACGAAACTCGTTCACCGCAAACCGCGCCACTTCAACATCGCTCAGGGCCGACTTCAGCGTCACCTGCTTGTAACGACTGTTGTGATGCATATCGTCGCGGAAGCTGGCGATATCATCGGGGGTCAAATCGACGATCGGCGTCAACGCGTTCAGCAACGCGGTCATATCGGTAATTTTGCTCGGGATCACCTGCAGGCGGTACAGGGTGATGTTCTGTACCAGCGGGATACCGTTGCGATCGAAAATAAGCCCACGACTTGGCGCGATAGGCAGCATTTTAATGTCATTCTGATTCGATCGGGTCTGATAGAAATCGTGCTGCTCAACCTGTAAACGATAGAGGTTAAAAACCAGCACGCCAAAGCAGACCACCACCAGTAGAAACGCGATCGCGGCACGATGAATAAACAGCATCTCTTCCGCTGAGTGATCGCGAATTTCATCTCTCAATAGGGTCATTAGCGGCAATTCACTTGAGTTTGCATAAAAAGCGAAAAAAATAAAAAGCGGGGCAGAATAGCGTTATCGACGCGCCAGCCCTACAGAAAGGTTGCTAATGATTTAGCAGAAATGTTTCAGCATGTTAGATGCCCGACAGGCCATCGCAAAAACCAGGGGATGAAAATGGATGTGACGTTGTCGTAAATCGGCCTCTGCCCGGTTAAGACAGAGGCCCAGGGGTCAGCCGCGGGTCAGCCAGGCCCGCCAGCCTCCGTAGCCGGTAATGTCGGTGGCGCCCTGCAGACCATATCCTTCGCAGATAAAACCGCTCAGCCAGCGCCCGTCAGACAGTTCGACCTTGCCAAGTCCCAACGGGGCGGGAATAGCCGCCAGCAGCGAGCCCAGCTCGGACGAAGGCAGCTCCCAGACCTCCACGGCGATGGCCGTGCCGTCGTTTTCATCACGCACCATCCCCGGACGGCGCCCGTCGGCCAGCGCATACAGCCGATAATGCGGGGCGCTGTGCATGGCCGCCAGCAAATGCCCGCCCCGCTCCCGCAGCTGCCCGTTCAGTGCCAGGCCGTCAAGATGGGCACCGCAGACTACCAGCGCCATGCGATCGTGGCTGCCGGTGGCGGCAGGCAAAGATGCGGCCAGCAGGCTCCCGCCGACCAGCGGTAGTGGCTGTACGCGCTGGAAAGCATCGGCCACACCGAGAAGGTACTGGTCGGTGAAAACCCGGCCAAACAAGGTGACGCCGGAGGGCAATCCGTTTGCCAGAAAACCGACCGGCACATTCACCGCCGCATAATCCAGCAGGTTCATAAAGTTGGTGTAGTAGCCCAGATCGGCATTGCGCTGCACCGGCTCTGCCGCCAGTTCAGCCAGCGTCACCGGGCGCGGACAGGTTGGCGTCAGCACACAGTCCAGTGTCTCCAGCAACGCATCACACTGCGCCTTGTACTCTTGTAGTTGGTACATTGCCCGGAATGTGGCCACGGCATCGGTATCCGGCGCTTTCGCCAGAACGTCGCGAATCACCGGCAGCACCGCGTCAGGCTGCTGCGCAATCAACGGCCCCACCACCGCATAACGTTCTGCGACCCACGGGCCGTCGTACAGCAGGCGTGCGGCGGCGAGAAACGGCGTCATATCGAGATTGACCGGGACGCCGCCAAGATCCATCAAACGTGCTTTCGCCTGCATAAACAGTGACTCGCTCTGCGCACAACCAAGGAAGTTCAACGTCTGCGGCACGCCGAAGCGAAAACCCGGCGCCGGGGCGCCAAACGCCTGACGACCGTTCCACAGCGGGTTACGGCGACTGTAGACATCTCGCGGATCGGGCCTGGCGGTCAGGGCCAACAGCTGGCTGGCCTCGTCGGCCGTGGCGGTAAAAAACGTCGTACAGTCGAGGGTCCGACAGGCTGGCACTACTCCAGCGGTAGAGATAAGCCCCTTGCTGGCCTTCAGCCCCGTCAGGTTATTGAGCGAAGCCGGTACCCGCCCGCTGCCCGCGGTGTCAGTGCCGAGGGCGAAGCTGGCAACCCCGAGCGCCACCGCCAGCGCGGAACCGGCGCTGGATCCGCCGGAGGGATAGTCCGCGTGATAAGCGTTACGACAGCGGCCATAGGGCGAACGCGTCCCGTTCAGGCCGGTGGCAAACTGATCGAGATTGGTTTTGCCGACCGGGATGGCGCCAAGGGCGATCAACTGGGCCACGATAGTGGCATCCTCAGTCGCGGTGCGGGCGAAAGCCGGACAGGCAGCGGTGGTGGTAATTCCCGCAAGATCGATATTATCTTTGATGGCAAACGGCACGCCGTACAGTGGTAGCGACTCCGGTGCAACCGTATCCAGCGCCGCCAGCCAGGGCTCCTGCTCTTCCGCCGTCAGGATATGAATAAACAGCTGATATTCCGGATTCAACACCTGCGCCTTCTGGCGGAGTTCGGCCAGCAGCGTGCGCGGGGTCAATTCGTCGCGTCGGTAAGCCTCTGCGAGGGTCGCAAGGCGTAAATCAAAGGTTGGCTGACTCATACGTTCTCCTCCATGATCACCGCCACACGTTGCCCGGCGCGTACCGACGCCCCAGGCTGAAAATTCATCTGTTGCACCACGCCGTCGCACGGCGCCAGTAGCGGGATCTCCATTTTCATTGACTCCAGCACCACCAGAACGTCGCCAGCGCGAACATGACTCCCCACGGCGGCCTGCACCTGCCACAGGTTGCCGGAGATCGGACTCTCCACGCCCTGCTGCCCGCGCTGCAGAGGTGCTTCGTCATCCACTTCAGCCGCCACCTCCTGGCTATCGAAATGCGCCTGGCCGCTGGCTATCCAGCGCTCGCGTTCCTCATTGAAGGCCCGCTGCTGATGTTGGCGAAATGCGTCGATGCTTACGGCTTCCCGCTGCAGAAACTGTTGATACTCCGCCAGCCGCAGGGTGCTGTGCTCAATGCGCAGCGGATAGCGGCCAAGCGGAAAATCGCGGCGGATCTGCAGCAGTTCCTCGGCAGAAACCGGGTAAAAACGCAGCTGGTCGAAAACGCGCAGCAACCAGGGTTTACCGGCGAAGTCGGCAACCTCATGATAGCGATTCCACATCTGCAGCGTACGACCAACAAACTGGTAGCCCCCAGGTCCTTCCATACCGTAGACGCACAGATAGGCGCCGCCGATCCCCACCGAGTTTTCCGCCGTCCAGGTCCGTGCCGGATTGTATTTAGTGGTCACCAGACGATGACGCGGATCGAGCGGCGTCGCCACCGGCGCGCCGAGATAGACATCGCCCAGCCCCATCACCAGATAGCTGGCGTCAAACACCGTCTGCCATACCGCCTGTTCGTCCGGTAAGTCGTTAATCCGGCGGATAAATTCGAGGTTGCTCGGGCACCATGGCGCGTCACGCCGCACGGTGGTCATATATTTATCGATAGCGGTGCGACAGGCAGGGTCGTCCCACGACAGCGGCAGATGCACCACCCGGGTCGGTACCTGCAGATCGTCGCTGACGCACACCGCCGCCCACTCTGCGCTCACCCAGCTTAACAGCGCGTCAGGCGTCAGGGTTTCCGGCTGGAAATGAATTTGCAGAGAGCGAATACCCGGCGTCAGGTCAATCACCCCCGGTAGGGCCTGGCTCTCCAGCGCCTGCATCAGGGCATGAATGCGAAAGCGCAGCACCAGATCGAGCTCCGCCTCGCCCGCTTCCAGTAGCAGATGGGTATCACCGGAAAGACGGGCCACCAGACGCTTATCCGCCTCTCCGCAGCTCATCACCACTGGGGAAGTTAACCGCGCGGGTTGCCACGCCACGGGCATTGCCTCCAGCGTCGCCAGCTCCTCCCGGTAGCCTGCCGCCAGTCGACGGGCCGTGGACAGATCCACGGCGACAAACCGCACCTTGTCGCCGGCTTTCAGCTGCCCCAGTTGCCAGAGATCGGCCTCAATCACCGTCACAGGGCAGACGAAACCGCCGAGACTCGGGCCATCCGGGCCTAGAATAACCGGCATATCGCCAGTAAAATCGACCGCGCCGACGGCGTAAGGGTTATCGTGAATGTTTGACGGATGCAGCCCTGCGTCGCCACCGCTGTCGCGGGCCCACAGCGGTTTAGGGCCGATCAGCCGCACGCCGGTACGGCTGGAGTTAAAATGCACCTCCCAGTCGGTGGCAAAAAAGGTGTCGATGTAGTCTGCGGCAAAAAATTCCGGCGCACCGTGCGGACCGTAAATCACCCGCAGGGTACGCACCGTTGTCAGCGGTGGCACTAGCGCAACAGGTAGCGCGGCGCCGGTTTCCTCCTCGCCATCGGGCGCCAGATGCAGAACATCTCCGCTGCGCAGCGCACGTCCGCCATGGCCGCCAAACTGCCCAAGAGTAAAGGTGCTTTTGCTGCCAAGATATTCCGGCACCTGGATACCGCCGCGCAGACAGAGGTAGCTCCTGACTCCCGCCCCTTCGATGGCACCGATTTTCAGCGTCGCCCCGGCTGGGATACGGAATACGCGGTTCATCTCTTGCGCTCTACCGTCAACGGTGAGCGAAACGCAGGCACCGCTCACCACCGCCCGGGCTGCGCAATGAAACTTTAGCGTGGGTCCGCTGAGGGTGATTTCCAGCGCCGCCGCGCCCGGAAGGTTACCCAGCAGCCGGTTGCCGAGACGCAGCGCGCGATCGTCCATCGGTCCCGACGGCGGTACGCCCACAGCCCAGTAGCCCAGTCGTCCAGGATAATCCTGGACACTGGTCTGCGTCCCGGCACTGAGCACCTCGACGGTCGCGGTCCGATAGCTCAACTGTTCCAGGCAACGGGTCCAGGGCTCGCCCAGCGTAAAGGGATCAAAGGTCAGAATCTGCTGGAGATAGATGCGGTTGGTTTCCACACCATACAGGCGGGTGTTCGCCAGCGCCCGGTCCAGTTCGGCGATAGCCTCATCGCGGGTTGGCCGCCAGGCGATCATTTTGGCCAGCAGTGGATCAAAAAATGGCGGTACATCGCAGCCGGCCTCCACCCAACGATCGACACGGAGCGTCTCGCCATCCGCAGGCGGAAAAACCACCTCAGTCAGCAGCCCCGGAGATGGCTGAAACTGTCGACCCGGATCCTCGGCATAAATACGCGCCTGGATGGCGTGCCCCTGTGGTTTCAGGTCGGCCAGCAGCGTGGTGAGCGGCGGTAAATCACCGGCCGCCAACGCCACCATCCAATGAACCAGATCGACGCCCCACACCTGCTCGGTAACACCGTGTTCCACCTGGAGCCGGGTATTCACCTCGAGAAAATAGAAGCGCCGCGCGGCGCTGTCATAGACAAATTCGACTGTCCCGGCGCTGCGGTAGCTGACCGCTTTGCCCAGCGCGACTGCCGCCGCACACAAGGCCTCTACCGTTGCGACGGGTAAATTGGGCGCCGGCGTCTCTTCAATCACTTTCTGATTGCGACGCTGTATCGAGCAGTCGCGCACCCCAAGCGCGATGACTTCGCCCTGCCCGTCGCCAAATATCTGCACTTCCAGATGGCGCGCGCGCTCAATGTATTTCTCAACAAACACGCCCGCGTCGCTAAAGTTGTTCCGCCCCAGTCGCTGGACGACGTCAAAAGCATCCGCCAGCTCGCGGGCGTCGCGACAGACGCGCATCCCGATGCCGCCGCCCCCGGCGGTGCTTTTTAACATGACCGGATAGCCGATGGTGTCCGCCGCCCGGCATGCCTCGGCACTATCGGCCAGCAGACCGGTACCTTCCAGCAGCGGTACGCCCTGTGCTTTTGCCAGCGACCGGGCGGTGTGTTTCAGGCCAAACGTGCGCAGTTGCTCTGGCGTCGGGCCAACAAACGTCAGCCCGGCGGCTTCGCAGGCCTCGGCGAAGGCGGCGTTTTCCGCTAAAAAACCGTAGCCGGGGTGGATAGCCTCAGCTCCGCTGTATATGGCGGCGGCGATGATTTTTTCTGTCATCAGATAGGTTTGCGCCGCCGGACCGTCGCCGAGGCCGACAGCCTCATCGGCTTCACGAATATGCAGGCTGCTGAGATCCGCGGCGGAATAGACCGCCACGCCCTTCACCTGCATCGCGCGCAGGGTGCGCAGAATTCGACAGGCGATGGCACCGCGGTTAGCAATCAGTAAGGTTTTGAACATACAAGGGACTCACGTCGTGGCGGGTCGTCCCGCAAAAAAATTCGACGTCCCCGGGGTCGTCCCCGAGGCGCGCAGGCGTTCAGGGCTTGCGCGATGGTGTGCTTAACAGGCGGTCGGCACGAACGGCAAACAGACGCCAGGCCAGCAGACGCCAGCGCTGCCAGCGGGTCAGTTCCATACCAGCACCTCCGCCGGCGTCGGATTCCAGCCGTTGCAGGGGTTATTCAGCTGCGGGCAGTTGGAAATCAGCACGATAACGTTGCGCTCCGCGTGCAGCTCGACGTACTTCCCGGCGCCAGAAATCCCGTCTTCAAAGGTCAGGCCGCCAGCTTCCGTCACCGGAACGTTCATAAAGAAGTTGATATTGGCGGCGATATCGCGCTTATGCAGCCGGCCATCATGCAGGCAGGCACAGAGAAAATTATCCCGGCAGCTGTGCATGTAGCGCTTATCCAGCGCATAGCGCACGGTATTGCTCTCCTGCGCGCAGGCCCCGCCGAGGGTATCGTGCCGCCCGCAGGTATCAGCCACGATAGTCAACAGCGGATTCCCGAGGTTGGAGTACAGTACGCTGCCGGTTGTCAGGTAAGCATTGCCCTGGCGACGCAGCGTGCGCTGCGCATCGTAACGCTCGCGCGGGCTGTCAGCGCAATAAAACAAGGTGTCGATCGCCTGATTGCCTTCAAGGTCGTGCAGACGCAGGGTCTGCCCCGCTTTGATTTCAAACAACCAGGGTTCGCCCGCAGGAATCACGTGGCGATAGACGGCATCGGCGGGGTTACGGGTACTGGTTACAAGGCTCATCGCGGGCTCCTCAATGGGTAAACAGTTGGGTGTTGGTGAAGGCGCGCTGGTTTTCATCGCGGGTAAACAGCGATTCAATCGCCGCCTGTTCATCGTCGGCCTGATACCAGCTCAGTTGAACCGGGCGCGGAGCATATTCGGCCGACGGATCCATCGGGTGCGGCAGCGCGGTCAGGACCATCAGCACGTCCATCGGCGCGAACAGTTCGACGTAGCTACCTGGGGTGGAATGGCCCGCACAAAACTGAAAGCGTCCTTCGCCATCGACGGTGACTTTGCTGAAGAAGTTGACCACCATCAGCAGATCCTCGAGGCCGAGATCCCATTTGCCCATTTCGACCAGCAGATTATCGCTGCCGTTACGATGGAAGGCGTTGCGCAGCTCCTGGTAGCGGCCCGTGCCATATTTTTCCTCCGTCTCTTGCGCATTGAGTACGCCGCCGAACGGATCGTGCCAGCCGCAGCTATCGGCGATGATGCCCGCCAGCACTCGTCCCATATCGGAATAGAAGCAGTGTCCGGCACTTAGCCGCGCGGTATGCTGCCCTTTAAGGGTATCAGGCAGGTTCAGACGTTCGCTTTTCTCGTGCGGGTTGAGCATCATCATGCTGACGTTCGCTCCGCCGTCGATATCGCTCAGACGCAGGATCTGACCACGGCGCAGAACAAACGAGGTATGCCCCCCGCCCGGTAGAAGTTCTTCACGCAGACTCGGTGAGGTATGAAAAAGCGCTGTCATCGGACTATCTCCTTAAGGCGTAGACATTGTTATCGGTATTATCGGTACCGGTCATCTGCGACATCCGGGTCTCATTAAGCGGAATATCGTAGGTAATACGCGCGCCGTAGGCGTTAGGGGCCTGCGGGTCGTGGCGTACCTTATCGAAGACCAGCAGACGGGTGCCGAGGTTGAATCCTTCGGCCAGATCGTGGGTGACCATGAAAACCGTCATTCGCGTCTCGCCCCACAACTGGAGCAGCAGCGCGTGCATATCTTTACGGATACCGGGGTCGAGCGCACCGAAAGGCTCGTCGAGCAGCAGAACCCGCGGCTGCATCACAAAGGCCTGGGCGATCGCCAGCCGCTGCTGCATGCCGCCGGACAACTGCGCCGGATAGCGATCAAGGACGTGGGAGAGCCCGACTTTGTCCAGCATCTGCGCCGCCTGGTCGCGAGCAGCGCGTTTACCGGCGCCGAACAGGCGACCGAGGCACGGCGAAGACGGCAGCTCCAGACCGACGGTCACGTTATCCAACACGCTGAGGTGCGGAAAGACCGAATAACGTTGAAACACCACGCCACGACAGCGATCCGGCTCAGGAGCCAGCGGCTGACCGTCGAGCGTAATCGCGCCCCGGGTCGGTTGCTCCTGCCCCAGCAGCAGACGCAAAAAGGTGGATTTTCCGCAGCCGGAGGCTCCGACCAGCGAACAGAACTCCCCTTCTTTGACCTCTACGTTGATACGTTCCAGCACCACATGATCGCCATACTCCTGCCAGATATTGTTGATACGGATAAAACTCATGTCCGGCCTCCTTCAGCCCACGGGAAGCAGAATTTATGCAGTTGGCGCAGCCCCAGATCCATCAGCCAGGCCAGCAGGGTTATCCAGATGACGTAGGGGATGATGACGTCCATCGCCATATAGCGCCGTACGAGGAAGATGCGGTAGCCTAGTCCGGCGGTGGCGGAAATGGCCTCCGCCGAAATCAGAAACAGCCACGCCGATCCCAGCAATAAACGCAGCGAGGTAATCAGGCGAGAGAGCAACTGAGGCAGCACCACCCGCAGGACCACCGTCCAGCTGTTGGCGCCGAGGGTTTGGGCTTTGATAAACAGCTCCGCCGGGATTTCCCGCGCCCGCTGTTCAAGGTCACGTGCCAGCATCGGCGTGATGCCAATCACAATCAGCATCACCTTAGAGAGCTCATCGAGACCGAAGACGATAAACAGCACCGGCAGGATCGCCAGCGGCGGCACCATTGAGACCACGGTCATCAACGGCGACAGCGCCGCGCGATAAAGCGGAAACACCCCGGCAACGATCCCGATGCTCAGGCCAAGCAGCGCCGACACCGCCAGCCCGATGAGCAGGCGGGTCAGGCTGATCAGCGTATCGCCCCACAGCAGGTATTCGCCGCTGCGTTTATCCGGCGTAAACGCCATCCGTTCGACGGCCGCCGCCATCTGCGACAGGCCGGGCAACAGCTTGTCCTGCGGGTTAGCTTCAAGGCGAATAGCGGAGCCAATAAACCAGGCGGCGATCAGCAACACAAAGGGCAATAGCAATAGCATCAGCCGCATGCCCTGCTGTGGATGGCGGTTAATTTGGCGCATGGCGTTCACTCCCGTCATCGATGATTACAGCTGGCCAGCAGCGGCCATTTTCAGGTAGCTATCGTCGAAGCGCAGTCGGGTATTCGCGCTATCGCCGACGGTGACGTTACCGGGGAAGCGCATGCCAATAAAGTCGGCGCTTTGTGCCCCTTCACCCAACAGCCCTTTATCAAACGAAAACTGCGCCACCCGCTGCATAGTTTTTGCCAGCTCCGGGCTGGAGATGAACGTCAGGGTTTCGCCTGGGGTCCAGAACAGGTGGGTCGTTTTCAACTGCGCCTGGTAGCCCGCCAGATCGGTGCCGGAATCTGCCGCCATCGCGTTCAACACCTGGACGTCTCCGGCATGCATTTTGTCCATCATTTCAAACCAGGCTCCGGTCAGGGCTTTGCCCAGCGCGGGGTTATCTTTTAGGGTTTGCGTGTTGACCACCATCATGTCGATAAGCTCACCGGGAACCTGCGCCGAGCTAAAGACTTCGCTGGTCTGCGGCGTCTTTTTAATCGCCGACAGCTGCGGGTTCCACGCTACCGCAGCGCGGACGCTGCGGGTGCCAAAAGCGGAGACAATATCAGCATCGGAGGTATTCACCACTTTGACATCTTTCTCCTGCAGACCAGCCTTCTCCAGACCGCGAACCAGCAGATAGTGAGAAACCGACAGCTCAGGGAGATAGACCTGCATGCCTTTCAGATCGGCCAACGTTTTACCGGTACCTTTGAGTACTACGCCGTCATTGCCGTCGGAATAGCTGCCGGTAATGAGTGCGGTGGTATCGACGCCACCCGCTGCGGGGATCGTCAGCGCGTCCATGTTGGTCATGGTGCAGCCATCAAACTGGCCGGCGGTGTACTGATTGATTGACTCGATATAGTCGTTGAGCTGGACGATATTGATTTTGATGCCGTATTTCGCGGCCCATTTATCAATGATTTTTTCATTGCTGATGGCGCCCCAGGGCATCCAGCCGGCATAGATAGTCCAGCAGACGTTGAACTCTTTTTTTACGGCGGCAAAGGAAGGGAAACTGGCCAGTAGCGCCAGCGACAGCATGAAAGAGCGGATTACGCGGGATGTCTTCATTATGAACCTCTGGTTGGCACAAAACAGGAGCAGCGCGACACCTGACGGTGCTGCTGTCTCCCGGGCTTTTGTCCCGCCGTGTAACCTCGCAGAGGTCGCCAGCTCTCGGACCAGACATTCACCTGCGTGAACCGGAACCCTAGCCAGCTATTGGATCATCTTGATTGTCTGTTGCGCTGCCTTCTTGCTTGTCTTTGCAAAGTGCATGCCAGGAAATTATTATCTTTAATTCAGTAAGATAGCTGGATGCGGCGTGACATCACACCATAATGGGGAGTGGTTTTAGGGCAATGCGTAGATTTAGTGCAGGCAACCTGTGCGGCGGACAAGCCGCCGCAGGCAATAAAGCGAAAACTGGAGCCGGGCACATTTTGCAACCCACCGCCGGGTGACAGAAACGCAGGCGATCAACCGCGATAACCTTATTTATCGCGGTAACGACAGCGGCCAGTAAATGACCAGAATTCACCCGCTTAGCATTTTTTCAACCGCTGATTTTATCGTCAGACGCCTCGCGACAGTGTCCTATACTGATTAGCAAACGGCAGCCTACGTAAGCGGCTTTACGTATTTTGGTTTTAATCCACAAATATTTCATGGATTTCTTTATTGCCTGTTGTTAAAAGGATATAACTATTAATTCCGTAGATTCTTTCAAGTATCACTTATTGGTTGCAGTGTATATCGTAATGGCATTCACAAAAGCAAACGGAGCCTGATATGAGCACGTCTAACGATTCATCTAACAACGCATCCGCCGGGAAGTGCCCTTTTCACACAGGGAAGCCCACACAAAGTGCCGGTGGCGGCACCGCCAACCGCGACTGGTGGCCTAATCAACTTCGCGTGGACCTGCTGAACCAGCATTCCAACCGCTCAAATCCCCTCGGCGAAAACTTTAACTATCGTGAAGAGTTTAAAAAACTCGACTATGCCGCGCTGAAGGCAGATCTGAGATCGCTGCTGACCGATTCGCAAGAGTGGTGGCCGGCAGACTGGGGCAGCTATATCGGGCTGTTTATTCGTATGGCCTGGCATGGCGCGGGCACCTACCGTACCGTTGACGGTCGCGGCGGCGCAGGCCGCGGACAGCAGCGCTTTGCGCCGCTGAACTCCTGGCCGGATAACGTCAGCCTCGATAAAGCCCGCCGCCTGCTGTGGCCAATAAAACAAAAATACGGCCAGAAAATCTCCTGGGCCGACCTCTATATGCTGGCCGGTAACGTCGCGCTGGAAAATGCTGGTTTCCGGACCTTCGGTTTCGGCGCCGGTCGTGAAGATGTCTGGGAACCGGATCTGGACGTAGACTGGGGCCATGAGAAAGCCTGGCTCGAACATCGTCACCCGGAAAGCCTGGCGCAACAGCCGCTGGGCGCCACCGAAATGGGTCTGATCTACGTAAACCCTGAAGGCCCGAACGCCAGCGGCGACCCGCTCTCCGCTGCCGCAGCCATTCGCGCCACCTTCGGCAATATGGCAATGGACGATGAAGAGATCGTCGCGCTGATCGCCGGGGGGCATACCCTCGGTAAAACGCACGGCGCAGCGGTGACGACTCACGTCGGCGCAGAACCTGAAGCCGCTCCGATTGAAGCGCAGGGCCTCGGCTGGGCTAACAGCTTTGGCAGCGGCGCCGGTTCCGATGCCATCACCTCAGGTCTGGAAGTGGTCTGGACACAGACTCCGACCCAGTGGAGCAACTACTTCTTCGAGAACCTGTTCAAATACGAATGGGTCCAGACCCGCAGCCCGGCAGGCGCTATTCAGTTCGAAGCCAAAGACGCCCCGGACCTGATCCCCGATCCGTTCGATCCGGAGAAAAAACGCAAGCCGACCATGCTGGTTACCGACCTGACGCTGCGCTTCGACCCGGAATTCGGCAAAATTTCCCGTCGCTTCCTCAACGATCCGCAGGCCTTTAACGAAGCCTTTGCCCGCGCCTGGTTCAAACTGATCCACCGCGATATGGGGCCGAAATCCCGCTACCTCGGGCCGGAAGTGCCGAAAGAAGACCTGATCTGGCAGGATCCGTTACCCGCCGCCATCCACCACCCAACGTCGGCGGATATTGCCAGCCTGAAGACCGCCATCGCCGATGCCGGCCTGTCGGTCAGCGAGCTGGTGTCGGTGGCCTGGGCTTCTGCCTCCACCTTCCGCGGCGGTGACAAACGTGGCGGGGCTAACGGTGCTCGTCTGGCGCTGGAGCCGCAGAAATCATGGCCGGTGAACGCCGTTGCCGCGAAAGTACTGCCGACGCTGCAGGCCATTCAGAAAGCCTCGGGGAAAGCGTCGCTGGCCGATATCATCGTGCTGGCAGGCGTGGTGGGTGTCGAACAGGCCGCTGCGGCTGCCGGCGTGCGGGTCAGCGTACCATTCGCTCCGGGCCGGGTGGATGCCCGTCAGGATCAGACGGATATTGCCTCTTTCGAACTGCTGGAACCGCTGGCGGATGGTTTCCGTAACTATCGCCGTATCGAAGGTGGCGTCTCGACAGAAACGCTGCTGCTGGATAAAGCCCAGCAGCTGACGCTGACCGCGCCGGAAATGACGGTGCTGGTGGGCGGCCTGCGGGTACTGGGCGCCAACTATGACGGCAGCCAGCACGGGGTCTTTACCGACCGCGTCGGCGTACTGAGCAATGACTTCTTCGTCAACTTACTCAGCATGGCCACCGTCTGGAACGCCACCGACGAGCAGGGCGAACTGTTCGCAGGCCGCGATCGTCAGAGCGGTGAGAGCAAGTACACAGCAACCCGCGCCGACCTGGTCTTCGGTTCAAACTCAGTCCTGCGGGCGCTGGCGGAAGTTTACGCCAGCCAGGATGCGCAGGAGAAACTGGTTAAGGACTTTGTGGCGGCCTGGACCAAGGTGATGAACCTCGACCGTTACGATCTGTAATCTCCCTCCCCGGCTGGCGCTACGCCCGCCGGGGCTTTTCCCCTTCCCCTCTTATGTTTTCCCCAGCTGCAATAACCGGCTGTAGGTACGCTGAATATCTTCCTGTTCGACATCCGCCACCAGTTCGCTCAGTCCGCAGGCAGCCACCACGATCAGCTGACACTGCTTTTCATAGAGCACATCCACCAGATTAATAAAACGCTGCTGCGCCGCCGGGCCTGCCTGACGCAAAGGCGGAACCGCATCCAGCAGCCAGCGCTCATGCCGTTCACAGAGCGCCAGATAATCCATCACCGATGTTGCCGCCATGCACAGTTGGTTGAAGGTGAAATGCAGAAAATGCGCCGGCGCAGAGGCGGCGTGCAGCGTACGATAGCCCACCTGCAGCGGCTGCGCGCTGACGCAGGGATCCGGTAGTTCAAGTCGCTGGCGGGTTTGTGCAGAGGGCTGCACCAGAAACCTCCCGCGGCAGAATGGATTTTCCGCCGGCGCATGGCGCGCCCGGTAATCCTCTTCACCATTGAGCGCGGCTATCGTCATGTGCTGTTTGATAAGCGCAATCGACGGCACAAAACGTTCGTGATACAGCGGGTTAGCCAGTAATTGATCCGGGGGGTAGTTGGAGGTAACCAGCAGAATGATGCCGCGTTGGAACAGCAGCGTAAGCAGCGCTTTCACCAACATGGCGTCGCCCGGATCGTGCAGATGGAACTCATCAAAACACAGGAGTCGACAGCCGTCGGTCATCTGTGCCAGCATCTCAGGCAGGGTTAGCGCGGGCTGCGCGTTCAGCCGCTGGTGCAGTTCGCGAAAGAAATAGTGGAAATGCACCCGGCGCTTTTCCGCCAGCGGCAGGCTGGTAAAGAAATGATCGATAATAAAACTTTTGCCGCGCCCGGTACGCCCCCAGACGTACAGCCCTTTGGCGCCGGCGGCCTTGCCTGAGGTCAGTCCGCGCCCCAGCGTGTCCAGTTGATTAACCAGCGCCTGCTGATCTGCATCAAGGGCCAACGCCAGCTCCTGAGCCCGCTGCGCCATAAACGAAGTAAACCTGAATTCAGTCATTCCTTGCGTCATTTTCGCTCTTCGTGGTGTTACCGGCGCATCTGCCCCGGAAAAAGATGAGGAATCCTCATCGATTACACCTTCCCTGAACGACAATAACAAGCTTATCTGCAGCACAACGGTTTTATACCTCTCGCGGACCTGAAAAAAATCCATCGCTCTCTTCAGGGGCACATCAGCAGACTAAAACCTGCAAAAACAGATAAATAGCATTGTTTATTCAGTAGCAGGTTGACTGTGCCGACCTACAAAAACCAACGTTATATATTGACATATACAGCGATGTTTTTTATCTTTTTGTCATACAAATAAAAACCGTACCCTTCAGGCAGAGACGAGATTTTACCCGCCTCATTCCGCTTTCATTTGTCTGAACTCAAAATTAATGCGCTCATATAAACTCGTTTTATTTACCGGGATGATTCCCTGTTCTCTCATTATGCCGGCAATGCCCGTATATGCGGCAGAAACCCTGGTTGTCACCGCAGAACCGCTTACGCAATCCCTTGATGATGTTACGCCTGCCGCTGAACAGCAGGCTACGGTAGGCAACCTCGGCAAGCAGAAGTTGATTAACGTTCCGTGGTCCGTGCAGACGCTCTCCGACTCTCTGACCCGCCAGGTGCAGGCCAGCAGCGTCAAAGATATCTACCGTTATCTGCCCTCCGTCCAGGGCGACGGCGTTCGTCCGCAAACCCGCGGTATGCAGGGCAGCGTGGTCCAGAACAGCATGATTGATGGCCTGAACGTGGTGTCGACCACCGAGTACCCCGCTGAACAGTTTCAACGCATTGAGGTACTGAACGGTATGGCCGGCGCGTTATATGGCCCGGCGAACCCGGCAGGCATGTTTAACCTGGTCTCGAAACGGCCTACCGATGTGCCGCTGCGCAGGGTAACCGTTGGCGGTGGGACCGCCTCCGGCGCGAATGCCGCGTTGGACCTGAGCGGGCCGGTTGACGCGGCCGACAGAGTAAAATATCGCCTCAATCTGCGGGATCAGGACGGCAGCAGCTATACCCACGGTAGCCGTCAGCGCAACCAGTATGCGGGTCTGGCGCTCGACTTCCAGCTGACCGACCAGACGGTGCTGGAGAGCAATTTCAGCTACTACCACTTCTATCAAAAAGGTCTTCCCGGCACTTTTGCCCTCGCAAAAGGCACCCGTTTCCCGTCACCGCTGGATCCGACCAAAAGCCAATATGGGCAGTACTACGCCGGCAACGACAACACCACCACAACCGGAAGCCTGCATATTAAGCATGATTTTGACGGTAACTGGCTGCTGGACATTGGCGTACTGCGCCAGATTGCCGACCGCGAATCCACCGCCGTGACCAATACGCTCACCGACAATCGCGGCCATTACACCACCACAACCGCCAACTCTGCCGCCAGCCGTTTTACCATCAACAGCTATCTTGCCAATCTTACCGGCAGCGTCGAGACGGGCTGGCTGCAGCATGATCTGGCGGTCGGCATGCGCGGTTTCGTGTGGAAAAACGACAATCCACGCAAAGGCGGGACGCAAACGCTGGGACACGCCTCGCTGGCGGAAAATCCTGATTACGCCCGCCCTGCTTACCCGGACTTCACCGATCGCTATCATTCGGCCACCACCACGCAGCACGTTTTTTTACTGAGCGATACGCTGACTTTCACCCCGCAGTGGAGCCTGCTGCTCTCGGGTAGCGAAAACCTGTTCACCGTCGACAATTACAACAAAAGCGGAAATCGCAGCAGCAATCATGATGACCGGGGTTCCAGCGGCTCAGCCAGTCTGATGTATAAACCGGTGGAGAATGTAACGCTCTACACGACCTGGGCAAACAGCATGCAACAGGGCGACACGGCGCCGGCCGGAGCCAGTAATGCCGGAGATGTTCTCGACCCTTATCGTAGCCATCAGCTGGAAGTCGGCGCGAAATATGCCCCGCACCGCGACCTGCTCTTAACCGCGGCGCTATTCCAGGCCGAACGTCCGTTCGCCTACACCAACGATAGCGGCGATTTTGCCGAAGACGGTACGCAAAAAAACCGCGGGCTGGAGCTGATGGCCGACGGACACGTCACCTCTAACCTGCGACTGTTCGGCGGCGCTACCTGGCTCGACCCGCGTCTGCATAATACCTCGAGCGCGGATGCCGATGATAAGCAGGTTGTCGGCCTGCCGCGCTTCACCGCCAACCTGCTGGCCATTTACAGCATCGACCCGGTTCCTGGACTCGACGTCAACGGCAATATTCACTACGTCGGGCGCCGGGCGACGGATAATGCCAATGACAGCTGGGTCGCCAGCTATACCACCGTGGATATCGGCAGCAACTACCGCACCCGACTGTTTGGCACCGACACCACCTTCAGGTTAGCAATTACTAACATTACTAATCGCCACTACTGGACCAACATCGTGCCCGGCGCGCTGACAGGCTATACCGGCGCAGGTTACGCCAGCGCTCAGCCCGGCGCACCGCGCGAAGCGACGGCGTCAGTACAGTTTGATTTCTGAGGAACAACATGAAAAAGATAGCCGCTGGTCTGCTTTCGCTGCTACTCGCTTTCCCGGTGCTGGCCGACCGTCAGGTGACGGACGATGCCGGGCACCCGGTGATATTGCCCGATCGGGTGACTCAGGTGGCAGAGGGGTGGTTCGCGCACCACTCGCTGCTGATGACGCTCGGCGTCGGCGACCGTATCGTCGCCACGGTTAACCGTCCGGATAGCCGCCCGTGGATGTTTCATATCGCTCCCCGGCTCAATCAGGTGCTGATAAGTCGCGGCCCCCACTTCACCAGCGAAGCGCTGCTGACGCGCGATGCTCAGGTGGTCTTTGTGGCGCAGGGCAATGGCGATGCGGACGCCTATCGCCAGGCGGGATTAGCCGTGATGGAAATGCACTTTACCGACTACCCGTCGCTGGCCCACGCCGTAGAGACCACTGCAGCGGTCTTCGATACGCCCCAGGTTCGGGCCAGGGCCCAGGCGTACAACCGGTATCTGCAACAGGTTATCGCCGTTACCGCTCAGCGCAACCGGGGTCTGACGGACGGCGAGCGGCCGCGGGTGCTGCATATCCAGTCGCTGAAGCCTCTTAAGGTTGACGGCAGCCATACGCTAATCGATACCTGGATTCACCTGGCCGGTGGGCGAAACGCCGCGGCGGAAATCTCCGGCAATATGCAGGAAATTTCCCCGGAGAAAGTGCTCGCCTGGCAGCCAGATATCATCATCCTCGGCGCCGGGTGCGGCGATTTACAGCACTCGGCTTATGGCAAGCTGTTCGCGCCGCTACGGGCGGTAAAAAACGGCAAGGTCTGGCAGAATCCGGCAGGCGTGTTCCCGTGGGATCGCTACGGCACGGAAAGTGCGCTGCAGATCCAATGGGCGGCGAAACGGTTGCAACCACAGCGTTTTAACGATCTGGATATGATCGCCATCACCCGCGATTTTTATCAGCGCTTTTTCGATTATTCGCTGACCGGGTCGGAAGCAGAGCGGATATTACAGGCGCTGCCGCCGCAGGTAAAAGTGGGCCAGTAAGCAGCGGCTCAGCGCATCATGCTGGCCGCCGGTGTCATGGTCATTTACTTCAAATCTGTCGGCCACCCTGCGAAGAAACCAGCGTATCCAGTAGACATTTTGCATATCGGCGAGATTTTTTGCTGTGGAAGTCCCATGGGAAGAGGAATTAAAAATTTAAAACCATTAACAATCTAATAACATTAGCAGGCAAACATTTTATCTGAGGAAAATAATAATATGTCTACCACCCAGGTTCTGGGGGATGCGCCTTTTGCACCCGCAGAACACCCCCACTCCAGCTTAACCCGCCGCATTGATGCCCTGCCTGCCTCTGTCGGCCTGTGGTCGTTTATTACTCTGCTGGCGCTGGGCGGCTTCTTTGAGCTCTACGATCTTTTTCAGACCGGGTATATCAGTACCGGACTGCTGGCAGAACATATTTTTCATACCGACCAACAGGGCATTTTTGGCATCTCCGATCAGGCCTCATTTGCCTCGGCCACCTTCTTCGGATTATTTATCGGCGCCAGTCTGCTGGCGCCGCTGGCGGACAAGCTGGGCCGCCGATTGACCTTTATGTTTGCGCTGGCCTGGTACGGCGCGTTTTCACTGCTGATGGCTTTCCAGAACAGCGCCGAAGGGGTCATCTTGTGCCGCTTCCTGGTTGGTATTGGGCTGGGAATTGAACTGGTGACCATCGACACCTACCTGAGCGAATGGGTCCCGACCCATCTGCGCAACAAAGCGTTTGCCTTTGCCTTTTTTATCCAGTTTCTCTCGGTTCCCGCCGTCGCGCTGATGTCATGGATGCTGGTCCCGACGACGCTGTTCGGCCTGACCGGCTGGCGCTGGGTGATCATCTTTGGCGCACTGTGTTCGCTGATCATTTGGGTCATCCGCAAAAAATTGCCGGAGTCGGCCCGCTGGCTGGAGGTGAAAGGTCGCCATGCGGATGCGCACGCGGTGATGTGTCAGATGGAGCGGCGCTGTGGCGTCACGCCTTCGCCGCAGCATATCCCGGACACCCGGGAAGCGCAGCGCAAAAGTGGAACCTTTAAAGAGATCTGGGCGCCGGAATACCGTAGACGAACCCTCATGTTGATGGTGATGAATTTCTTTCAGGCGATCGGCTTTTTTGGCTTCGGCAACTGGCTGCCGGCGCTGCTTTCCGGCCAGGGGGCGAGCATTACCCACAGCCTGCTGTACGCCTTTTTTATCACTCTCGCCTACCCGCTGGGCTGCTTGTTCTGCACCCGCTTTGTCCACCGGTTTGAGAATAAGTGGCAGATCGTTCTTTCCGCGCTGATGACGGTGGTGTTCGGTACCCTGTTTGCGCTGCAGAATAACCCGGTGATGCTGGTTGTCTGCGGGTTTATGATTACCTGGTCCAACGCCTGGCTGACCATCAGCTATCATGCCTACCAGGCGGAAATCTTCCCGACGCGGATTCGCGCCAGAGCCGTGGGCTTTTGCTACTCGTTCAGCCGCCTGTCAACGGCGCTCACCAGCCTTCTGATCGGCCTGATTTTACAATACTCCGGCACCCCGGGGGTGATTAGCTTCATCGTGGCCAGCATGCTGATGGTGATGCTCTCGGTGGGTATTTACGGCCCGAAAACCCGCGGTATCGAGCTGGAAAATATCTGACTGTCCGCTGCGCCGCCGGGTGATTATCGGCGGCGCAGTCGGCTCATGGCGGGCAATCGTCAGCGCACTAAGCCGTAGTCTGCCAAATGAATATGCCATTGAGCCCCAGGGACGGCCTCCCATCCCCAGGCCATATTAATTAAAAATGACCTGCGCATCGGCAAAACATTTTTCCGCCAGCGACGAGACCGGCTGCTGGCTGCGCATGATCAGCGCCAGCTTTGAATCCACTTCGGTGTCGGCGATGGGCATAATCTCCAGATTATCGCTTAACGCCTCCAGACCATTGTTGAGCGGCATAATGGCGCAGCAAATTCCCGCCTGTACCGCCTGGATAATCTGGAAGGTAGAATCGCTCTCAAAAACATATTTCGGCGTTAACCCTTTGCTCTTAAAACTCATCTCAATGGATTCACGGTAATACATCCCTTTGCTGAGAAAACCCAGCGGTAATGCGGCCAGCGTTTCCCAGTCCGGCGCGCCTTCGGCAAACTGAAAATGGCGTTTATCATGCAGCAGCCCCATTCGCGTTGCGGGCAGCCATTTGACGTTGAAAAGCAGGCTATCGACGTGCTGGAGGTAGCAGATGCCCAGATCGAGCTGATTACGGCTGACGCCATCGATTATCTGTTCCGAGGTGAGAGACAGCAGGCTGAACTGCAGCTCCGGATACTTCCCGGCCAGCGGTTTAATCAGCTGCATCGGATTAAGGCTCGCCAGCGGCACCATGCCGACCCGCAGTTGCCCCACCATCTGGCCGCGACAAATCGCCGCTTCCGCCTCCAGCCCGTCATGGGCCGCCAGCAGCGCCCGCGCCCAGGCCAGAATACGCTCGCCTTCCGCGGTAAACCCCTCAAACCGCTGGCCGCGCTGAATCAGAACCAGATTGAGTTCCTCTTCCAGATTGCGAATGCGCATCGAAAGCGTCGGCTGCGTGATATGGCACAGCGCCGCGGCCTGGCCAAAATGACGCGTTTGATCGAGTGCGATCAGGTATTTGAGCTGTTTAATATCCATGGTTAATCCAGTGCGTGATACGCGAACGCCGGCGCGATGCAGACTCCCCTCGCCCGGTCAAAAATATGTTATTTAAATGTTACGTTCAGCATCCGCCAAATACAAGCCGCTCAGGCGCTTGCGAAAGCGGCGATTTATCGCGGCCAGGTGCAGAGCCGTCCGGGGGGTACAGGGGCTACGGGGTTGCGTCGGCCCTGGCATCAAGCTGATGCTGGCGCCAGAATAGCGAGAGTTCGCTGCCGACTCTGCGGTCGGCAGCGGTCGCGGATAGATTAGCCCAGGCCAGGGACCGGCAGTATCTCTTTCGAGCGCAGGGTCAGACGAATCGGCACGGATTTATAAGAAGGTGTGCCGCTCTCTTCATCAAGATAGTCCAGCGGAACCAGGACGTTGGCTTCCGGATAATAGGCGGCAACGGTGCCTGGCGCGATGTTGTAGGCTACCAGCGTAATATCCTGCAATCGTAGGTCGCTGCCCGGCAACGCGGTGGTGATATCCACCC
The DNA here is from genome assembly GCF_009825425.1 of Klebsiella sp. Lac1. NCBI lineage: Bacteria > Pseudomonadati > Pseudomonadota > Gammaproteobacteria > Enterobacterales > Enterobacteriaceae > Klebsiella > Klebsiella sp. Lac1. Next base: position 1,597,604 of record NZ_VJZJ01000001.1, on the reverse strand, counting down.
GGTCACCGTGCTCGAATCCCTGACTGGCCATATCCTGCTCGTTCATAAACAGCACGTCGCGGCGGCCAAAAATACCGCGATAGCGGTCATCCATGGCGTAGATGGTGGTGTTGTACTGATCGTGACTACGCAGCGTGACCAGCCGCAGCACCTCCTCGCCGGCAACATGAACGTTCTCATGTACACCGCGGAATACCGAGAACATGGCTTTACCGCCTGGCGTTGGCCAGATGCGCTCGGTTGGCGGCAGCGGCATGCGAAAACCGCCCGGGTGACGAATGCGCTCGTTGTAGTTGTCAAAGCCGGGAATGGTGCGCTCAATCAGATCGCGGATTCGGTCGTAATTCGCCACCAGGGAGAGCCAGTCGACCTTGGTGTTCGCCAGGGTCGCCATCGCCATTCCGGCGACAATCGCCGGTTCTGAACGCAGCAGCGGCGAGGCCGGCTTTAGTTTTCCCGACGAGGCGTGCACCATCGACATGGAATCTTCCACGGTAATTGACTGACGCCCGGTCTCTTGCATATCCAGCTCGGTGCGGCCCAGACACGGCAGAATGAACGTCTCTTTCGCCACCAGCAGATGCGAACGGTTCAGTTTCGTCCCGACGTGCACGCTGAGATCCAGCCCGCGCATGGCCGGAAACGCACGTTCGTGGTCGGGCATCGCCACCGCAAAGTTACCGCCAAGACACAGCAGAACCTTCGATTTGCCCTCGATCATCGCCTGCAGCGCTTTCACCGCGTCATGACCATGTTCCTGCGGCGGTACGAAACCAAACACCTCTTCCAGCTTCGCCAGGAAGGCGGCGCCCGGCTTTTCGGTAATTCCCACGGTGCGGTTGCCCTGAACATTGGAGTGTCCGCGCAGCGGACAGATCCCGGCGCCGGGTTTGCCGATATTCCCGCGCATCAGCAGCAGGTCGGCGATCAGCCGCACATTTGACGTGCCCTTATTATGCTGGGTGATCCCCATACCATAGGTCACGATCGTGGCGTTCGATTTGGCGTAAGCGTCGGCAACCCGCTGCAGGTCAGCGCGGGTGAGGCCCGATTCACGTTCGATATCTTGCCAGGCGGTCTTCAGTAAGTCATCGGCAAACGCCGGGAAATTCTGCGTATGCTCGGAGATAAAGGCGCGATCGAGAACGTTACCCTGCTCTTCTTCCATCTGCAGCAACGCTTTGGCAATGCCTTTCAGCGCCGCGGCATCGCCCCCCGCCTTCACCTGAAAATAGGTTGAGGCGATATTTGTCGAGCCCAGGGTCGCCATCTCGATAACATTCTGCGGGTCGGCGAAACGCTCCAGAGCACGCTCTTTCAAAGGGTTAAACACGATAATCGGTACGCCGCGACGAGCCAGTTCGTGCAGCGTCCCCATCATACGCGGGTGGTTGGTTCCCGGATTATGACCGATGGAAATCACCAGCTCGGTTTTGTCAAAATCATCCAGCGACACGGTTCCCTTTCCGATGCCGATCGACTGCGGCAGCCCGACACTGGTCGATTCATGGCACATATTCGAACAGTCCGGGAAGTTGTTGGTACCCAGTTCACGGGCAAACAGCTGGAACAGCCAGGCCGCTTCGTTGGAGGCGCGACCGGAAGTATAGAACTCGACGGCGTCCGGCTGCATGCCGCTGACCACCTCGCCGATACGCGCAAAGGCGCTTTCCCAACTGGTCGGGCGCAGCGTGTCGCTGGCGCGATCGTAGACCAGCGGATGGGTTAAGCGCCCGTAACCTTCGAGTTCAAAATCGCTTTTAGCCAGTAGCGAGGTAACCGTATTCGCCGCCAGAAATTCCGCCGTGACGCGCTTGCTGGTCGCTTCCCAGGTCACCGCTTTGGCGCCATTTTCGCAAAACTGGAAGGTGGACTTGTGTTCTTTATCCGGCCATGCGCAGCCGGGGCAATCAAAGCCGTCAGGCTGGTTGGTGCGCAGCAGAGTGGCGGGCGCCTCCAGAGCATCCATTTGTGTGCGCACGGCGATGGCCGTTGCTTTCAACGCGCCCCAGCCGCCAGCCGGGCCATCATAAGGATGCACGCCAGGTACTGAGCGTCTTTTCATATTCATATCTACTCCAGAATGCGCCGTCGATAAGCGAGAACAACGTGCAAATCGCCCTGAAGGAGCAATCCGCAACGTGAAAACAGTTCGTCCGCCGGAGAACACCGCGGCGGACGTTTTTTGTTAACGAAAGCATAACAATCAGGATCGTAACTGTATAATCAATGTTATCTATCACGCGTTAGATTTAACTTATTTAACAGTTACGCCGGGGGAAAGATCAGGTCAGATTGTAGTAGCGGTCGGGCTGCAGCGTTTCCGGCAGCGGGTGCTGCCCGGTCATATCCAGCAGGTTGCGTTCGATGGTGTTGCACATGGCGTTGAGGGGCAAATCGTTCGCCGCGGTGCCAAACGGATCTTCCAGCTCTTCCGCCAGCGAATCCCAGGACAAGAAGGTGTAGGAGATAAAGACCGACACAAACGGCGTCATGTAGTGCAGATCGCCGACCAGCGCAAAGGGCAGCAGGGTGCAGAACAGATAGACCGTACGCTGCAGAATCAGGGTATACGCAAAGGGCACCGGCGTGCTGGCCAGGCGTTCGCATCCGCCCAGCACGTGGGCCAGCTCATCGAGCTTATTGTCCATCAGACCATAGGTGATATCGCTCACCTTCCCCGCTTCGCGCAGCTGGCCCAGCTCATGGCCGACCAGCAACAGGATGCGGTTGGTCGGCATCGAGCTGCCGAGGATCTCCGCGACGGTAGCGGGAGGCAGCAGCCGGTTAAGGTCGGCCCCGGGGTGGGTTTTACGTAACTGGTGTTTCAGACTCCAGCTAAAAGCGATCAGATAGCTGGCGATTTTTCGATGCGTTGCATGCTCCGTCGGAAGAATATTTTTCAGCTGACGCATCAGGGTACGTTCGGCAATCAGTACCGTCCCCCAAAGATTGCGCGCTTCAACAAAGCGGTTGTAGCTGGCGCTGTTGCGAAAACCGAGGAAAATCGCGATGGCTATCCCCAGCAAACTAAAGGGCGCCACGGTCAGATGGATACCCAGCTGTTCGTACCACTGATAGCTGATGATGGCGACAACCGACATCAGAACGTTAAGCAGCAGGCGGAAAATGATTTTTGACAGCACGGAGCCGTGCCAGTCAAACAGACGAAGGAACCAGTGTTGTTCTGGTCGGATGATCATTGTATGACTTCCTGAATGCCCAGCCTGGCTATAGATAATATCTATTAACCGATTGGATTGTTTTATTGAACATAAACACGACAGTGCGTTTGTTATTGGCCATTAATATGCGATGGAATAATGGCTGAAGAATTATGGTCCCTTTTTATTTATCGGGCAATATGAAAACCACTGTGGGGATGCGGGGTATAACGTCGGTAAATCACCCCTGCCATTAATGTGGCTACATAACGTCTGCCATCATCCGCATCCTGCAGGGCGTTGACGCGCCCGCGATGCCTGGGGCAGATATTGTCGATAATTTAATTCACGCAGGGTAGATAACGCGCATAAAATATAAATCCCGCCGACTTTTACTTCCTGAAATAATAGCCGACGCGCGATATCCCCGGTGAAAACGTTAATTCACCGCCATTCTGCGCATCGCGCAATGATAGGCGCCGTTGCGTACCGATGCGCGAAGCACTCTGGCAATACCGTGCACCGCGATCCGGGCGCTATGCCGCTGCCAGGGGGTCAGCGTCAGGGAGAGCATCTCCTGCGCCCAGGGCGGGAGCAGATCAATCCCGGCGCGCATCATCAACTGGCCAGGTAACTGGCTCAGGCGGCCGGGTAACCGGGTGGTCAGCAGCACATTCGCCACCTCCCGCGTACGTTCATCGCAGCGCAGACGCGGGCGCATATCCTGCAGATATTCCGCCACCTGCTGCGGCGTCAGCGGGATATCGCGGGCACCCAGACGGCGGGCAATTTCTGCCGCTTCGTGGAAATATTGCGTCTGGCGGTCCTGGCTTACCACCGTGCGCTTATAGCGCAAATGCGATGCCATAAAGCTGCTGCATTCGGCCACGTGTACCCAGGTCAACAGCGCCGGATCGCTGGCCTCATAAGGCGTCCCGTCTTTATCCTGACCGCTGACCCGCAGGTGAATCCTCTGCACTTTGGCAATCAGCCTTTGCGCATCGACGGTGGTGCCAAAGGTGGTGGCCGAGATAAACTGGCTGGTGCGCCGCAGGCGGCCGAAGATATCGTCACGGAAATTTGAGTGATCCCAGACGCCGGCCAGCGCCAGCGGATGCAGCATCTGCAGCAATAGTGCGCTCACGCCTCCGCAAAGCATCGACGTAAAGTCGCCGTGTACCTGCCAGATAGCAGATTGGGGGCCGAACAGCCCCGGCTCCCCTTTCGGGTGCTCAAAATCAATCTCTTTCAGCGCCATGCCGGTTAAGCCCAGAACCTGAGCCTCTATCATTCCGCGTATACTGGTCATTGTTTTGCCTGATGTTCTCCGTGACAGCAAAACATACCACTATTCGGCGCGAGACTCATGCGCAGGCCGTGACGTTATCCACTGCGGACAGACGCAGGGCGTGCCCGTTACAAACGGGCAGCAAAGAGTCAAGGATTCAGCTGGTAGTCGAGGCTAATCTCGGCGTTTAACACCTGTGATACCGGGCAGCCAGCTTTCGCTTTCTGGATAATGCCGTCAAAAACATCGGCTTCAATACCCGGCAGGACAATCTGACTCTGCAACGCGACCTCGGTAATCGCAAAACCGCCGCCGGATTTATCCAGCGTCACCACCGCCACCGTATCAATCGTCGTGGCCGTGTAGCCTGCTTCACTGAGCATCAGCGACAGCGCCATGGAGAAGCAAGCCGCGTGCGCAGCGCCGATCAGTTCTTCCGGATTGGTCCCTTTCACCCCCTCAAAACGGGTGTTGAAACCATACGGCTGCTGGCTCAACGCCCCGCTTTCTGTCGAAACGGTCCCCTTGCCGCTTTTTAAATCGCCTTCCCAGTGCGCCTGACCTTTCTTATGGATTGCCATGAATTCGCTCCTGTTGCTATGTCGAACCCACAGTATAGACGGTGAGACGGATCCTGGATGTGGATTAAGACAATTCCTTATAAAACAAAAAATTATCAAGTGGCGCAGTGAGTCGTTATTTTTTACACCATCATAACCATAATTCATGGCCGCCGGGGGGACAGACGCGCGTGGACTAGCTAAGCTGCGTCAGCTGCTGTTGAATCTCATCGAGAAACAGCGGTAGCGCGCTGGGCTGGTAGTCACGCGATAAATAGATGCCGTAGACGCTGAGGGCTTTCGGCGTCCAGGCCGGCAACACCGGTTTCAGCGCCCCGCTGTTAAGGGCGCGCTGGGCTTCCAGTTCCGGCAGCATCGCGATGCCGCATCCGGCTACCGCCGCTTCCAGCAATAATGAGGAGATCCCGGCGCTGAGGTTCCCGGAAACCGCCACGGCAACGGCCTCGCCCTGCGGGTCGGTAAGCTGCCAGGTCGGCGCGACAAAATGGCTGTAGTGCAGGCAGTTATGTTCGCTGAGTTCGGCCGGCGTCTGCGGCTGGCCATGGAGCTGTAGCCAACGCGGCGACGCGCACAGCACCGAACGACAGACCCCCAGCCGCCGGGCAATCGCGCCAGGCTCCGGGTTATCGGTTATCCGAATCGCCACGTCAATGCGCTCGCCAATCAGACTCACCGGATGGTTATTGATATCCAGTTCGAGGCGTAACTGGGGGTAACGGGCGAGAAAATCGGGTAACAACGGCGAAATTAAGTGCATCGCCGTAAAGTGGGCGCAGGCGACGCGCAGCGTTCCGCTGGGTACCGCCCGCTCGGTCTGCCCGGCAATTTCGTCCGACAGCTGCGTCAGACTGCGGGTTTTTTGCAGCACCTTCTCCCCGGCGGTGGTTAAGGTTAATTTGCGCGTCGAACGGTGGATCAGGCGGGTGCCCGCCCAGTGCTCCATCTGTTCCAGATAGCGACTGACCATCGGGCGCGACATCCCCAGCGCGCGGGCTGCGGCGCTCAGGCTCCCCAGTTCGCAGATCCGCATATAGACCTGCGCGGCAATAATTCTGTCCATCTTTTTTCACTTCCATCTGCACGTTTTATGAAACTCAGCATCTCTTTTTTCAGGAATTTTCGCAAATCAGGAAATCCGTAAAATAGCGTTATTCACCTGACACAGAGAAAACCGACATGAAATTATCCGCCCTTGCCGTTGCCGCCGCACTGTTCAGCTCCGCTGCGTTCGCCGCGCCTTTAACCTTGCAGACCTATAACCCGCAGGATAAAGGCATCTTCGCCGTGAACTCGACGCTGGTTTCCGGCCCGCATGAAGCGGTGCTGTTTGATGCGCAATTTAGCGTTAAAGATGGCGAAAAGCTGGTTGATATGATCCGTCAAAGCGGCAAGAAACTGAGCCGTATTGTTATCACCTCCGGCGACCCGGATTTCTATTTCGGCCTCGAACCGCTGGTGAAGGCGTTCCCTGAGGCAAAAGTTGTCGCCACGGCCGAGGTGGTTAAGCACATCGAAGCGACCCACTCCGCGAAGCTGGCATTCTGGGGCCCACAGATGAAAGACGGCGCGCCAAAGCAGCTGTACGTACCGCAGCAGATTGAAGCCAGCTCGTTCACCATTGACGGTGAAAAAGTGGAGATTCGGCAACCCCAGAACTATGCGGCGTTCGTCTGGATCCCGGCGAACAAGACCATCCTCGGGGGTACAGGCGTCGCCTGGGGTATGCACGTATGGACCGCCGATACCCAGAGCGCCGAAAGCCGCTTGCAGTGGCGTAAAACGCTCGACGATATGGCCGCGCTCCACCCGCAGCAGGTCATTCCCGGTCACTATCTCGGGACTCCGCCAGCCGCAGATCGCGCGATCGTCTTTACCCGCGACTATCTGCAGCAGTTTGAGCAGGCGCTGAAAACGCACAAAGATTCCGCTGGCGTGATCGCCGACATGAAGCAGCGCTGGCCGCAGCTGGCGGAAGTCAGTTCGCTGGAGCTGAGTGCGAAAGTGAACACCGGCGAGATGAAGTGGTAAGCGCAGATTATTCCTGATTCCAGGCGATGAAGTTGCCAGGGGCGAAAAAATAGACCACGATAGATAGCGCGGTCGCGTTAGCAGCGCGCCGCTCTTAGGGTTACATTTCGTCCGGCCACGCCGGGCTTGTCCTTGAAACAGAACTGGATTAAGGAGTAAGAATGAAATCGAACCATCAGGCACGTCATCTTCTCGGTCTGAACTATAAACTGTCCCAGCAGAAAAAAGTGGTGCTGGACGGCGATGTAGAAACGACAATTAACCACGCTCATGCCACCGGGCGTAAGCGCCGCGCGGGTTAATTTCTCAGCGGAGAGATGATAAAAACACCGTCCTTTGGTCAGGATGGTGTTTTTTTAATTCAATTTCCCCTCTTTGATAACATCTGCTCTATACTGCTTGCGCTGCTTTCCCTGCCAGCCCGCACGCTTATCGCCGCGCACGGTCTGAAGTGAACATCAAGGAGTTAGTGCGATGCAATTCACCCATAAGAAAAACCGTTCTCTGTATATCCCCTACGCTGGCCCCGTTCTGCTCGAATTCCCCCTTCTCAACAAAGGTAGCGCCTTCAGCATGGAAGAGCGCAGCAGCTTTAACCTGCTCGGCCTGCTGCCGGAAGTTGTTGAAACAATCGAGGAACAAGCGGAACGCGCATGGATCCAGTACCAGGGGTTTAAAACCGAGATCGACAAACACATTTACCTGCGCAACATTCAGGACACCAACGAAACCCTCTTCTATCGCCTGATTGGCAACCATCTCGATGAGATGATGCCGGTCATTTATACGCCGACCGTCGGCGCCGCCTGCGAACGCTTCTCTGAGATCTACCGCCGCTCACGCGGGGTGTTTATCTCCTACCAGAACCGGCACAACCTCGACGACATCCTGCAAAACGTGCCGAACCACAACGTCAAAGTGATCGTCGTGACCGACGGGGAACGTATTCTCGGTCTCGGCGATCAGGGCATCGGCGGGATGGGGATCCCTATCGGTAAACTCTCGCTGTACACCACCTGCGGCGGTATCAGCCCGGCCTACACGCTGCCTATCGTGCTGGACGTGGGGACCAACAACCAGCAACTGCTCGACGATCCGCTGTATATGGGCTGGCGCCATCCGCGTATTACCGACGATGAGTATTATCAGTTTGTCGATGACGTTATCCAGGCGATTAAGCACCGCTGGCCGGACGTTCTGCTGCAGTTCGAAGACTTCGCACAGAAAAACGCCATGCCGTTGCTCAACCGCTATCGCAATGAGATTTGCTCCTTCAATGACGATATCCAGGGCACCGCCTCGGTGACCGTAGGTACGCTGATTGCCGCTAGCCGCGGTGCGGGCAGCCAGCTGAGCGAGCAGAAAATCGTCTTCCTCGGCGCCGGTTCCGCCGGTTGCGGGATTGCCGAGCAGATTATCGCCCAGATCCAGCGTGAAGGATTAAGCGAACAAGAAGCGCGTCAGCGCGTGTTTATGGTTGACCGCTTCGGCCTGCTGACCGACGCCATGCCGAACCTGCTGCCGTTCCAGAACAAACTGGTGCAAAAACGCGAGAATCTGCAGCAGTGGGATACCACCAACGAAGTGCTTTCTCTGCTCGATGTGGTGCGCAACGTTAAACCGAATATTCTGATCGGCGTTTCCGGCCAGCCGGGTCTGTTCACCGAAGAGATTATTCGTGAGATGCATAAGCACTGCCCGCGGCCGATCGTCATGCCGCTGTCGAACCCGACTTCTCGCGTGGAAGCCACGCCGCAGAATATCCTCAGCTGGACCGACGGCGAAGCGCTGGTTGCCACCGGCAGCCCGTTCGCGCCGGTCACGCTGAAAGGTAAGCAGTATGTCATTGCCCAGTGCAACAACTCCTATATCTTCCCCGGTATTGGTCTTGGCGTCATCGCCTCTGGCGCATCGCGGGTCACCGATGACATGCTGATGGCGGCCAGTGAGACGCTGGCGAAGCACTCGCCGCTGGTCAACAACGGCGAGGGTCCGGTTCTGCCGGAGCTAAAAGATATCCAGACCGTATCGCGCGCAATCGCCTTTGCCGTCGGTAAAACGGCTCAGGAGCAAGGGGTGGCGGTGAAGACCTCCGCCGAAGCGCTGTTGCAGGCGATTAGCGATAACTTCTGGCTGCCGGAGTATCGCAACTATCGCCGGACCTCGATCTGATTTAAGCGACTCACCAACGGGCCTGACAACGGCCCGTTTTTTCTGTCGCCGCCCCACCATCTTTAGTCACTAGCCAAATATCCTCTTCCCGTCTAGACTGCCTTTACCCATCAACTGACTGAACTTAAAAGGAGGATCCCCATGCTGTCTTGTGAAATGTTTATTTTTTCACTGACCATTGGCGATCGTGCCCACTCAAGCGTTATCGGTATCGTGCTGCGATAACTTCAGCTTGAGCGAAGACACTTAGACCAATTCCCTTCCCTCGGGCTTACCGGGTTATCGTCAGCGATGTTTGACGAGGCGTTTTTACGCCTGTAACTCTTGAGTAAGTTCACTATGAGCACATTATTTACCGCGCAGTCTCTGCATGTTGAAACGGCATTCGGCCCGCTTTTCACCGACCTCTCCTTTACCCTGAAAAAAGGCGATCGCATCGGCCTGATCGGCCATAACGGCTGCGGCAAAAGTACGCTGCTCCAGGTACTGGACGGCACGCTGACGCCCGCTACCGGTAGCGTGGCGCTGGCCCATCATTGCCTGCTGGCACGGGTTGAACAACACCTGCCGGATGCCCTGCTCCAGCAATCGCTGATCGAGGGGGTTCTGGCGCGACTCCCCGCCAGCGGACGTGAACAACAGCGCTGGCAGGCAGAGCGTCTGCTGGCGGAAATGGGGTTCGCGACGGCGGAGTTCACGCAGCAAGCGGCAACGCTGAGCGGCGGGCAACATACCCGGCTGCTGCTGGCCAGAGCGTTAATTCTGCAGCCGGATCTCCTGCTGCTGGACGAGCCCGGCAACCATCTCGACCTGCCGACCCTGTTGTGGCTGGAAAGCTTCTTGCAAACCTGGCAGGGGAGCTTCGTGCTGGTGTCCCATGACCCCATCTTACTGGATGCTGTAACTAATAGCAGTTGGATCCTGCGCGACAGAACCCTGCACGCCTTCTCTCTTCCCTGCAGCGCGGCGCGCCTGGCGTTGGCGGAACGCGACGAAAGCAATGCCCTGCGTCATAAAGCCGAGCAGCGAGAAATCGACCGCGTCACCGCCAGCGCTAAACGGCTGGCCACCTGGGGACAGGTGTACGACAACGAAGATCTGTCGCGTAAAGCCAAACAGATGGAAAAACAGGTCGCGCGCCTGAAGGAGAGTCAAACCGAGCTGACCGCCGGTACGCCGTGGCGCCTGGCGCTCAACGGTGACGCCCTGCGGGCCGATCGTTTACTTGAGATGGAGCAACTGCCGGTCCCCCCGGCTCCGGGATTGCCCGCCCTGTTCACCGCCGGGCTGGCGCGCCTGCGCAGCGGCGACCGGGTGGCGATTATGGGGCGTAACGGCGGCGGGAAATCGTCGTTGCTGCGCCTGCTGTGGCGGCAAATGCAGCAGGCGGCGCCGGATGCCGGACTGCGTCTGCATCCGCGATTGCATCCGGGTTACTACGACCAGACGCTGCATCAGCTGGCGGATAACGCCACGCTGCTGGAAGCGCTGGAGAACTTCGAACCCGCTGGCGAACGCCGTAAGCGGGCGTTGATTTCCGCCGGTTTCGGCTGGAACCGTCACGGGCAAAAGGTCAGCACCCTCAGCGGCGGCGAACGTTCCCGGTTGCTGTTTGTCGGTCTGTCGCTGGCCAGCTATAGCCTGCTGCTGCTGGATGAGCCCACCAACCATCTGGACATGGAGGGCAAAGAGGCGCTGGCCGCCTCTTTGCGCGAGTATTCCGGCGGTCTGCTGCTGGTCAGTCATGACCGCCAGTTAATTGATAGCAGCTGTAACCGCTTCTGGCTGATTGATGATAACGGGCTCAGCGAGTGGCATACCGCCGACGAAGTCTATGCCCGCCTGCGCGAGGTCGACAGGCGTGTCGAAGCGGATGCAACGGCTATCGTCGCCGACGACCATGACGCCCTGCTGGAACGGCTAATCGATCTCGAACAGCGGCTGGCGGATGATATATCGCGTAAACCTAAGCACCAGAAGCCGCACCTGCAGGCCCAGTGGCGTGACGAGATAGCGGTCATTACCGCCAGACTGAGTTAACGGAGGCTAAATCCCTGGCTAAGGTGGAGACACTTTAGCCGGGGTCACGGCGCACGGCGGTCAGGCCGAAGCAGAATCGGTCTTGTCGCGGCTGAACTGCTGTTCGGTCATCATCATCCCCCACTGATCGCCCTGCCACTGTTTATGTAGCGTAAAGCCGAATTTTTCGTACAGCGAGCGGGCAGCGTCAAGTCCGCTGAAGGTCCACAGCTGGACGGCAGCAAAAGCGCGGCGGTCGCAAAAAGCCATCGCCTCCGTCAGCAGACGTCGGCCAACGCCACGGCCCCGACAGCTGTCGTCGAGAATAAACCAGCGTAGATGCGCCTGGTTGTTGCCCAGATCTTCGCCATCGATAGCCACAGAACCGACGATGTTACCCTCCTGCACCGCCAGCCAGATGTGATTGCACTGCGCGTTAAGTCGGGCGGAAAATTCCGCCAGCCCGCAGGCAACCTTACCTTCGAAGACGTGGCCGAAACCGTGGTGCCGGGCGTAATATTCGCCGTGCATCTGCGCGATGCGGCCAATCATCCCGGGTCGATATCCGCTGACAATCGTCACCTTATCAGTCGCCGCAGGCCGCTGTACTTCGCGGCATTTCGCCAGCGCCTGCGCGTACGCCGTCAGCCCCAGCGCCACGTTTTGCTGTTGTCCGGCATCGAGATGCATCAGGGCATCAACCACCCGCATCGCCCCGTACTCGTTGATCCGCCTGACCGTCACGCACCCCTGTTGCGTCAGTTCGAGCCGTTTAAAGCGAGCATCTGCACCATCGGGTTTTTCCTGTAACTCGCCGGCGGCCAGCAGACGGGACACCATGCGGCTGACGCTCGATTTCTCCAGGCCCAGGATCTGCACCAGCTGCGCGGCGGTCATCGCCCCGTGTGCGGAAATTTCCAGCAGCGTATGCACGGCGGAGGGAGAATAGTCGGTGGCCGCCAGCGTGGAATTCATGAAGCCAAGCTCACGAACCATCAGACGGGAAGAGCGGCGTATTTCATTAATGAGCGATTCGTTAATCAGCGATGGAGGTGTCATGGCGATCGGTGCAGGCGAGTTAATGGTTGTACAATACAACCATCATCACCCTCACCCTGTCAATCCACGCCGCCACTGGGCTAACCGGCCCGATGAGGATTTGCTTCCGGCCAGGCCGCTCTTTTACAGGATGAAAAATGGCCTGATCCGGCCATTGCCAGACGAAAAAATCACCGCTACTGGGCAGAGCCTGTTTTTATCTTATTGTGGATTTTTGGCTTTACCAGGCATCCCAGGCCTGTTTGATCTCCTGCTTCGCCGCAGCGGCATCGTTAAAGCCGTCCAGCGCCACTTTTTTACGCCCGTCCGGTTCATGCCGCCTCACCGGCTATCCCCATGGGGAATATTTCCCCGCTGCGACAAATGCCTTTTCCGCAAATGCTTAGCGCAATTCGTTGGTTCCCTTGTTTATATCTGCGCCCGATGATGGCAACACAATAGATAACAAAGGAATTCACCATGCAAAACCGTTTTCGTCTGCCCGCGTTGGCAGCCCTCTTTTTATCCGGCGCTTTTTCCGTCTGGGCCGCCGATACACCGGTCAAGGGCGGGACATTAATCTATCTGGAGCAGCAGCCGCACACCAATCTCTATCCACCGGCCGGAGGATTCTATCCCAACGGCGGCATTCTCAATCAGATAACCGATAAGCTGACCTGGCAAAACCCCAAAACGCTGGAGATCGAACCGTGGATTGCCGAGAGCTGGACGACGAACGCCGATAAAACCGAATACACCTTTACGCTGCGTCCCGGCATCACCTTCTCCGACGGCACCCCGCTGGATGCCAACGCGGTGGCCAAAAATTTTGATACCTACGGTCTTGGCAATAAAACCCAGCGGCTGCCGGTTTCTGAGGTTATCAACAACTACGACCATAGCGAAGTCATCAATCCGCTGACGGTGAAGTTTTACTTCAAAAAACCGTCGCCAGGATTCCTGCAGGGTACCGCCACCATTGGCTCCGGGCTGGTCTCTCTCAGCACCTTGCAGCGTAATTTCGACGAACTCGGCGATGCGCGTAATATTATCGGCTCCGGGCCCTTTATCGTTAAAGATGAAAAACCGGGTCGCGAGCTGACGCTGGTCGCCCGCAAAGACTATCAGTGGGGGCCGAAAAACCTGGCTCAACAAGGGCCAGCCAACCTCGACGGCATTACCTTTATCGTCACCCCGGAAGACAGCGTGCGTATCGGGGCATTACTGGCGGGTCAGGCCGATTTTATCCGCCAGGTGCAGGCCTACGATGAAAAGCAGGCGACCGACCAGGGATTCCAGGTGTATGCCGCCCCCACCCGCGGCGTCAATGACAGTCTGAGTTTCCGCCCGGATAACCCGCTGGTTTCCGACCTGCGCGTCCGCCAGGCACTGCTGCACGCCACCAACGCCAGACAGGTGGTCGAGACGCTGTTCTCGGCTAACTATCCACAGGCGACGTCAGTGCTGGCCCGTTCAGCGGCAGGCTACGTCAACCTCAGCGGCAAGCTGACCTTCGATCAGGCCAGGGCCCGGCAGCTGCTCGATGAAGCCGGCTGGAAACCGGCCGCCGACGGGATCAGAGAGAAAGATGGCCAGCGCCTGGCGCTGACGGTTTATGAATCTCTGCCGCAGCCGCAAAACAAAGAGGTGCTCCAGCTGATTGCCCAGCAGTGGCGCCAGGTAGGGGTGGCGCTGAGCGTAAAAGCCGGCGATGCCGGTAGCCGGGTTATTGATAACCTCGATCCGCTGAAGACCCCGCTGACCGTTTCGGAAGTGGGTCGCGCCGACCCGGACGTGGTGAAAAGCATGTTCTTCCCGGCCAACCGCGATGCTCTGCTGCAACAGGGCGGCTCCAGCGACAAAGTGCAGCGCTTTCGCGACGATAAGCTTAACGCTCTGCTGACCGCGATTTCCGCCGAAGTCGATGCGCAAAAACGCCTGCAGCTGACCGGCGATGCCCAGCGCTATCTGCTGGATAACGCCTACGTGATCCCGATATTTGAAGAGCCGCAGGTCTTTGCCGGTGCGCCTTGGGTGAAGGGCGTAAGCTTTGAAGCCGTCGGCCGACCGTCGTTCTACGGCAGCTGGCTGGAAAAACACTAAGGAGTCTGGGATGAGCCATAACCTTCTGCGACGTCTGGGCCAGAGTTTGCTGGTGCTGTGGGCGGCCTTTACCCTCTCCTTCGTGCTGCTGCAGGTGCTGCCGGGGGATGCGGTATTGATCAAGTTTCAGAACCCGGATCTCGGTCTCAGCCCGGCGCAAATCGCCGACATGCGCATCGCCTACGGTGCCGACAGCCCGGTCTGGAAGCAGTATTTCCATACCTTAGCGGCGATGCTGCAGGGGGATTTTGGCTACTCGTTACAGGCCGGTATTGCGGTCAGTACCCTGCTGGCCAGCAACCTGCCGGACACCCTCAGTCTGGCAATCCCGGCGTTTATACTGGCTATCGCGCTGGCCTTTAGCCTGGCCTTCGCCTCCCGTCTGCCGGGGCTGCGCTGGCTGAGCAATACCTTACAGTCTTTGCCGGTGCTGTTTATCTCGCTGCCGACCTTCTGGTTGGGGATTGCGCTGATTCAACTTTTCTCCTTCCAGTTGCGCTGGATCCCGGTGATTAATCCTGGCCCGCTACAGGGGCTGATACTGCCGATCATCGCCGTCGCGGTGCCCATTTCCGCCCCGCTGGCGCAGATCCTGATGCGCAGCATGGACCAGGTGGCCGCCCTGCCGTTTGTCGCCGTCGCCCGCGCCAAAGGGATGAGTGAAACCGGCGTGCTGTGGCGACACGTCACCGGCAACGCCCTGCTACCGGCGTTGAATATCGCCGGGCTGCTGCTGGGGGAGCTGATCGCCGGGGCATTGATTACCGAAACCGTCTTCGGCCGCGGCGGTCTGGGTCAGTTGACCCAGCAGGCGGTCAACAACCAGGATATTGCCGTATTACAGGCGGTGGTGATGATCTCCGCCCTCGCGTTTGTGTTGATTAATCTGCTGGTGGATCTGCTGATGCCGCTGTTCGACCCCCGCCTGAAAACCGTAACCGGAGGCGTGGTATGAGCCTCGTTGATTACGCTACCGCCGCCCGCCGACGGGCGCCTGGCCGTCGGCCGCTACGTTTCCAGCCGGGGCTATGGCTCGCCTGGAGCATCATGTTCATCGCGCTGTTGATGGCGATCGCCCCGCAGCTGTTCAGCGACTATAACCCGCTTGATGGCACCTCCGGCGCGCCGCGTCTGGCACCGCAGGCGGGCCACTGGCTGGGAACCGACCAGCTGGGTCGCGACCTGTGGACGCGGATCGTCTATGGCGCGGCGCACTCGCTTTCCGCCGCGCTGGCGGCTGTCGCTATCGGCCTGCTGGTCGGTACCGCGCTCGGTACGCTGGCCGGTGCCGTTGCCGGGCGCGTCGAGTCGCTGGTGATGCGGCTGGTTGATGTCCTGCTGGCCATCCCGTCGCTGCTGCTGTCGTTAACGGTGATTATTCTGCTCGGCTTCGGCACCGTGAACGCCGCGGTGGCCGTGGGCGTCGCCGCTATTGCCAGCTTTGCCCGCCTGGCGCGCGCGGAAGTGGTCCGCGTGCGCCGCAGCGACTATGTCGAAGCGGCCTTTGGCAGCGGCGGCACCTTCTTTGCCGTGTTCTGGCGGCATATTTTACCCAACTCGCTGACCGCCGTACTGGCCTTCGCCACGCTGCAGTTTGGTCAGGCGATCCTCGCCCTCTCCACCCTGAGCTTTCTCGGCTACGGTACCCCGCCGCCGGTACCGGAGTGGGGGCTGTTGATTGCCGAAGGACGCAACTATCTCTCGACCGCCTGGTGGCTGACCACCTTCCCCGGCGTGGCGGTGGTTGCCGTGGTGCTGGCCGCCAACCGTATCAGCCGTCAATTTAGCGGAGAGCGCTCATGAACGTCTTACGCGTGGAAAATCTGCGCATCAGCTACCGATCGCAGCACCGCTGGCAGGAAGTGGTGCATAACGTCAGCTTCAGCCTGCAACGCGGCGAAATGCTGGCCTTTGTCGGGGAGTCCGGGTCCGGTAAAACCACCACCGCCCAGGCCATTATCGGTCTGCTGGCGAATAATGCCCGGCGCGACAGCGGACGAGTGGAAATTAACGGCGAGGATATCAGCGGCTGGTCGGGGAAACGACTTGATAGTCTGCGCGGCACGCGCATCAGTCTGGTCCCGCAGGATCCGGGCAACTCCCTGAACCCGGTACAAACGATCGGCGCGCAGGTTGGCGAAATACTTCGTCTGCACCAGAAAGAGCCCGCCGCCGTGCGTAAGCAGCAGGTGCTGGCCCTGTTAAGCAAAGTTGGCCTCAGCCATCCCGAACAGCGCTTTTATCAGTATCCTCATCAGCTCTCCGGCGGCATGAAGCAGCGGGTGTTAATTGCCATCGCTATTGCTCTGAAACCGGACTTAATCATTGCCGATGAACCGACCAGCGCCCTCGATGTTACCGTCCAGAAACGCATTCTCGACCTCCTCGATACCCTGCGCCGGGAGTCCGGGACGGCGGTGCTGCTCGTCACCCACGATCTGGCGCTGGCGGCGCAACGCGCCGACCGGCTGCTGGTTTTTCGCCACGGAGAAGTTCAGGAACAGGGCCTCACCGCGGATATCGTCCGCGCGCCACAACACGCCTACACCCGCCAGCTGTTGAGCGATCTGCAGGGAATCCAGCCTACCATCGGGACAGCGCCGCGCCACCCTGTGGCGACGCCCGCTATCCGCGTCGCCAATATCAGTAAACGTTTTTCGCTGGGCGATGCCGGGCTACAGGCGCTGGACGCCGTCAGCTTTGAGGTCAAACGCGGCACGACCCATGCGTTAGTTGGCGAGTCGGGTTCGGGCAAAACCACGCTGGCGCGGATTCTGCTCGGTTTTGAACAGGCCGATAGCGGCCACATCGCCATTGATGGTATTGATGCCGGTCATTTAAGCCGCGAGGCGCAGCGCCAGCTACGGCGTAAAATTCAGTTCGTTTATCAGAACCCGTTCGCCTCGCTCGACCCGCGTCAGACCCTGTTTGAGATTATCGAAGAGCCGCTGAAAAATTTCGACCCGCTGAGCCCGACCATCCGCCGCTCCCGCGTCGAAGCAGTTGCCGCCCGGGTCGCGCTGGCACCGGAGCTGCTGACGCGAACCGCCCGCGAGCTCTCCGGCGGCCAGCGCCAGCGGGTCGCCATTGCGCGGGCGCTGGTGCTGGAGCCGACGATCCTGGTCCTCGACGAAGCCACTTCCGCGCTGGATGTCACCGTGCAGGCGCAGATTCTCGCCCTGCTTCAGCAGCTCCAGCAACAGCTGGGGCTGACCTATCTGTTTATCACCCACGACCTGGCGACGGTGCGACGCATCGCGCAGAGCGTTACGGTACTGCGCGCCGGTCAGGTCGTGGAATACGGCGAGGTCAACCGCCTGTTTAGCCAGCCGCTGCACCCCTATACCCGCGAGCTCATCGCCGCCATTCCCCACGTATCCACCCTGAGCAAGGAGATCGCATGACGCGTAAACGCCTGGGTTTTTTCACCCGCCTGCTGGACTCTGCCCCTGCGCAACAGCGCTACCGGCTGGCAACCGAACAGATTCGCCACGCCGAACGTCTCGGCTTTGACAGCGCGTGGATTGCCCAGCATCACTTCCACGAGCATGAAGGCGGCCTGCCTTCGCCGCTGGTCTTTCTCGCCCACGTGGCGGCACAGACCGCACATATTCGCCTCGGTACCGCCATTATTACGCTGCCGATGGAGAACGCGCTGCGGGTCGCCGAAGACGCGGCGGTGCTGGATCTCCTGGCCAACGGACGTCTTGAGGTCGGCTTTGGCTCCGGCGGTACGCCAACCTCATTTCTGCCGTTTGGCTTAACCAGCGAGCAGCGGGGAGCCGTGTTCGCCGAAAATCTGCATCTGATCCACAGCGCCTGGCGCGGTGATTCACTGGGCCATCCGGAAAATCATCTCTATCCACCGGCGCCGCAGTTGGCTGAACGGATCTGGATAGCGACCTTTTCAATTGACGGCGCCGTTCGCGCCGGTCAGGCCGGTCACGGCCTGATGCTCTCCCGTACACAGCCGCGCCCGCTCGGGCAGCCGGATTTAGCGCTTGATGCTATCCAGAATCCCCTGATCGATGCCTACCTCGCGGCGTTGCCCGCTGGCAGAGCGCCAAGGATCCTCGCCTCGCGCACCGCCTTTATTGCCGACAGCCAGCAGTACGCCCTACAGGTCGCGGAACCGGGATTACGCCAACAGGCGGCGGCACATCGCGCTGCCGGACATGAGATAATCGGTGACACTGTCACGGATTATTTGTCGCAGCTGGATGCCCATGTCGGCGATGTTGAACATGTGCAGGCATCTCTGGCGCGGGACAGCGTGCTGGCCCGCGTCACCGATATTTCGTTCCAGGTGCACTCCGTTGAGCCCTCGCACCGTGACACGCTGCGTTCCCTTGAGCTGATCGCTCAGCATATCACCCCGCAACTAAGGTAGGAGTCACCATGACACTGAGTCAGGATATTTTGGCAGAGCTGGCAGAGATTTCCCCGGGTTCCCCATTAGCCGAGGCCCGGGCCGTGCGCGACGCGGCGACCCGCCACGCGCAGGGCAGCTACGAGGTGCTGTTCAGCCAGCAGGATGAGGATTTTCCACCCGATGAGCGTTTTGCCGTCGCCGCCAGAGTGGCGAAGCTGCATCAGGCCGATGCGCTGGCCGCCCACTATGCCGGTTTTGGCCTTGCCGACCCGACCTCCGCGCGGCTGACCGCGGCGCTGGCGTTTGCCCGCCTGCTAACCTTCAGCCCGCTGGAGGCCACGCCTTCGGCACTGCAGGCGCTCACCCGCGCCGGCTGGACCCCGCGTGGGATAGTCACCCTCGCCCAGCTAATCGCCTTCGTCAGCTTCCAGAGCCGGTTACTCAACGGCCTGCGCTTATTGAACGGTAAACCCTTCGCCAGCGCCGATACGCCGGTGGCGGCCGGTTTCTGGCATACCACCCGGCAAACCGTCAGCGGCAAGCGGGCCCCAGGACATTTCACCCGCGATGAACTCAACTGGGAGCCCTGGCTTGAGGCCAAACCGCTGGAAGCCTTCAGCGATGATGAACAGGCGATTCTGGCGAAATTTGGCCATACGGATTCCCCCTATTTTCGCCTGCTGGCGCGCAATCAGCCGGTGCTGGAGCAGCGCACGCTAACCGACAAAGGCATCTTCTATACGCCCGGCGGTCTGCCGCGCGCGGAACGGGAACTGGCCGCCACCGTCGCCAGTAAGGTTAACGGCTGTATTTACTGCGCATCGGTGCATGCCCGCAAGGCGGCGCAGTTGGCAAAAGATGAGAGCGCGATAGAAACGCTGCTGGCGGTGACGCCGGGGGAAACATTGAGCGACGGCCAGTCGCCGCGCTGGCGGGCGGAAATAGATTTCGCCGCCGCCCTTTCCGTCACGCCGCCGGCCCTGACCGCCGCGCATCTCCATGGCCTGCAAGAGCAGGGTCTGGATACCCTGGCTCAGCTTGATTTACTGCAATCGGCGGCCTTTTTCGCATGGGCCAACCGGCTGATGTTAACCCTCGGCGAGCCGTGGGAAATCGATTAATCCATCGTGCCCGCGATCGGGCGGTTCCGCTGGCCGCGGGCGTAAAGCAACAGCGATGTCATCGCGAGGAAGGAGAGGAACGCCGCCGGGAGCGCGATCGTATTCCAGCCAAAGCCGGAGGTAATCATCATCCCGCCGCAAAATGCGCCGAGCGCGCTGCCGAGGTTGAAGGCTATCTGCCCGCCAGCCGCCCCCAGCATCTCTCCGCCCCGCGCATTTTGCAGCAATAAGATTTGCAGCGGCGCCGCCAGCGCAAAGAGTCCGGCACAGCACAAAAATGCCAGCAGCAGCGACGCCGTTTTATGGTCACCAAAGAGAAAGATCAGCAGCATCACCGCCACAATAGCGCCGTCGGTGGTGGCCGCGATGCGCAGCGGGCTGTAGCGAGCGGAGATTTTCCCGCTCAGCAGATTACCGATAACCATCCCCAGCCCCACCAGCATCATGATGGCGATCATCGCGCTTTCGGAAAACCCGGAGACATGGAGCATAAACGGTTTGATATAGCTGAACCACGTAAATACCCCGGCATTGCCAAACAGGGTCGCAGCGAAAATAAGCCACGGCGCAGGCGACGATAAGAAATGAAACTGTTCCCGCAGTCTTGTCGTGGCTCGATCATAGACCGTCGGAACCCACCACAGAATCGCCATCAGCACCGCAACGTTGAAAAGCGCGATGCCCAGAAAGGTATAGCGCCAGCTGAACTGATGCCCCAGCCAGGTTCCGGCGGGAACACCGATCAGGTTAGCCACCGTCATACCGGCAATCATCCCGGCCACTGCGGCGGTCACTTTGCCCGGCGGCGCCACCTTCGACAGAATAATCGCCCCGACGCCAAAAAAGGCACCATGCGGGAAGCCGGACAGCAGGCGGCCTGCTGCCAACATGGGGTAGCTGGAGGAAAAGGTAAACAGGGTATTCCCGAGAATACACAGCGCGGCCAGGAACAGCATCACCGACTTTAATGAAAAGCGGCTGGAAAACAGCGCCATCACCGGCGCGCCAATCACCACGCCAAAGGCATACCAGGCTATCATATTGCCGGCGACAGGAATCGAGATCCCGACATCGCGAGCGATCTCCGGCAACACGCCCATAATGCCAAATTCCGCCATGCCCAGGCCGAACGTGCCCAGCGCGAGCGAAAAAATCGTCTTTTTCATTCAGTTAATCACGTATTTTGCCTTTTCGGTCGGCATTATTGACCATTCGGGATCGGCAAACCAGACAAAAACGTGCGCTGACCCGTTTGTCCATAAAATAACGCGATCCATTCATGCGAGTCATGGTCTGGCAGAGAAGAAGGCAGGAAGCCTCGATGCGGCGCCCGCCACACCGGCAATGCTCATGAGCAAGGCCTGGCGGTCTGGTGACCCGCAGTCGGCAAACGGGATGCGCTCGCCCGCGCAAGCAACGAAAAACCGCGCCAAATCTGCATAAGTCAGCGTCCTCCTGGCTTGTGACACCGCGCAGCGTTATCTGTTTATCGACGAAAATTGCATAATGTCCGCCAGTCTCGCCCGGGGTGATTACACTTTACGTTACACAAGCCCTATTTCCCCTCTCATAACGGAGCGATAGCCATGGGAAACAACAAGAAGGCCAGGGGTGTAGCGGGTTCGAGTAAATTGAAGCCGCTTGGCGAGAAAGAGTATGAAAAAGCGCTGCGTAAACTTCACGTTGAGCTGGTTAAATTACAGCTGTGGGTGGTCAGCCAGGGACTGAAGGTCTGTATTGTGTTTGAAGGCCGCGATGGCGCCGGTAAAGGTGGCACCATTAAAGCGATCACCGAGCGGGTCAGCCCGCGCGTATTCCGGGTGGTTGCTCTGCCGGCCCCGACCGACAAAGAGAAGACCCAGCTCTATTTTCAACGCTATATCCCGCATCTGCCGGCCGCCGGCGAAATCGTCATTTTCGACCGCAGCTGGTATAACCGGGCCGGCGTTGAACGGGTGATGGGATTTTGCACCGCCGACGAAGTGGAAAAATTCCTCGAGGGGGCGCCGCTGGTAGAGCGCTCGATGGTAGAGTCCGGCATTATCCTGCTCAAATACTGGCTGGAGGTGACGCCAGAGGAACAGGAACGTCGGCTCCGCGACCGCATCGATGACGGGCGCAAAATCTGGAAATTGTCGCCGATGGATATCAAGTCGTTTAACCGCTGGGATGAGTTCACGCAGGCCAGGGATGCGATGTTTGCCGCCACCGATACCGCCTGGGCGCCGTGGTTTGTCGCCCGTTCGGAAGAGAAGAAGCGCGTGCGCCTGAATATCATTACCCATCTGCTGTCGCAGATCCCCTATAAGAGCGTGCATACCGAACCGGTAAAATTACCCAAACGTAAAATCGGTAAAGTGAAAACCGCCAATTATCCTTTCCGCTTTATTGCCGAGCGCTTCTGAGCGCTGACTCGCCTTGCCCGCTTCATGCTTTTCTGCCGGAGCGGGAAAGGTTATCCCCCCCTTTTCTGGTGAGCTCAAATCGATAAATCCGCCGTTTACCTCAACTTAACTTCAGGTATTACGCTTAACGCATACCGTCAGATAACGATAAGGACATGATATGCATGAGATTGACAGCGGTTTTACCCATGTGGCCTTTATGGTGCGGGATCTCAACAGGAGCATCGATTTTTATACCCGCTACACCGCCATGCAGGTGATCCATCAGCGCTCGCCGGATCTTCCCTCCGCTCGCCACGTGGCGTGGTTAAGCGATCGTACCCGCTTATTCGCCCTGGTACTGGTGCAGGCGGATGAACCGACCGATACCCCGCTGGGGCCGTTTGGCCATTTAGGCGTCGCCTGCGCGACCAAAGAGGAGATCGACGCGAAAACCGCGATGGCACGGCGGGAAGGCGTGCTGCGAAAGGAGCCGGAGCAGCTCGGGGAGCCGGTGGGCTATTACGTCTTTTTCAGCGACCCGGATGGCAATACGCTGGAACTCTCTTACGGCCAGCGCGTCGGACTGGAAGTCCTGCGTAGCGAGAGCTGAAAGCACATGGCGCGACCCGGTCGCGCCATGAAGAACCATCAGGAACGGCGCGCGGCGATGCCTTCCTCACTCTCTTTTTTCGCCTCCAGACGCTCAACGTCGCGATACCAGCGCGGGTGATGCTTCTGCGCCCAGCGGCGGCTCACTTTCCCTTCGACCATCCCCTTAATCGACCCTTTCACCCAGAATGCCATATACATATGGATAAGGATGGCGTGAATCAAAATAATCGCCGAGGTGGCGTGAAGCAGCAGGCTGTAGCGAATGACTTCGATCGGGAAGAAAGGGGCAAACCAGGGACGCCAGATGATCACTCCGGTCACCAGCAGCACAAAAATCATGCTCATGATGGTCCAGAACATCATCTTCTGCCCGGCGTTATATTTGCCGACGCGGGCCACTTTATGTTCATTGCCCTTCAGCACTTCAACAATGCCCTTCAGCCACGGGATGTCCTGCTTGTCCGGAATGTTATGCTGGACAAAGCGCACAAACATCAACATCAGCGCCATGAAGATAGCCACGCCGAAGAAGGGATGCAAAATGCGCCCCATCTGCGGCGTACCGAAGGTTTCCGTCAGCCACTGCAGCGTCGGGAAAAAGAACGAGATCCCGGAGAGCGCCACCAGAAAGAAACAGATAACCACCGTCCAGTGACAGGCGCGATCGATAAACCTGGTGCGCACAATCATTTTCGATTTATGCATCATGCTCCTCCTCGTCGTCATCCACTTCTTTATTCGGCCCGATGCCGATGTAGTGGTAAATCAGGCCAGCAAAGGTGGCGATAAAGCCGACCGCCGACAGCGGTTTAAGCGCCCCCTTCCACAGATTAATACTGGTATCTATCTGCGGCTGCTTCGGCAAATTGTGGTACAGCTCAGGCTGGTCGGCATGGTGCAGGACGTACATCACGTGGGTACCGCCCACCCCCGGCGGGTTGTAGACCCCGGCGTGTGGATAGCCGCGCTTCTTCAGCTTTTCCACGCGCTCGTGCGCCACCTCCAGCATCTCTTTCTTAGTACCAAAATGAATCGCTCCGGTTGGGCAGGTCTTCACGCAGGCCGGCTCCTGGCCGACGCTGACGCGATCCACGCAGAGAGTACATTTATAGACCCGGTTATCCTCTTTATTGAGCCGCGGGACATTAAATGGACAGCCGGCAATGCAGTAGCCGCAGCCGA
This sequence comes from Klebsiella sp. Lac1, assembly GCF_009825425.1. NCBI lineage: Bacteria > Pseudomonadati > Pseudomonadota > Gammaproteobacteria > Enterobacterales > Enterobacteriaceae > Klebsiella > Klebsiella sp. Lac1. The sequence goes on along the minus strand of NZ_VJZJ01000001.1, from coordinate 1,573,537 downwards.
TGCAGTTCTCCTGCTGAAAATCGACGATGCCGTTGGCGTACTGAATAATCGCTCCGGCGGAAGGACAGGCTTTCAGACAGCCGGGCTCCTCGCAGTGCATGCAGCCGTCTTTGCGGATCAGCCACTCCAGCTTGCCGTTCTGCTCGGTTTCGCTAAAGCGCATCACCGTCCACGATTTTGCGCTCAGGTCCGCCGGGTTATCGTACACCCCGACGCAGTGCCCCACCTCGTCGCGGATATCGTTCCACTCGGAACAGGCCACCTGGCAGGCTTTGCAGCCCACGCAGGTGGAGACATCAATCAGCTTGGCCACTTCCGCCTTGTAGTCCCGCGCACGCGGCGCGGGGGTCATCGGGTTGGTTGCGGAGCGCTGAATAATGTCCTGTGTTTCCATCGCCATTGAATCGCTCCTTACGCTTTCTCGATGTTGACCAGAAACGCTTTGTACTCCGGCGTTTGCGAATTGGAATCGCCGACGTTTGGCGTCAGGGTGTTGGCGATGTAGCCCTTCCGCGCCACCCCTTCAAAGCCCCAGTGCAGCGGGATGCCGACGGTTTCTACCTGCTGGCCGTGAACGTTGAGGGTCCGCAGACGGCGGGTCACCACCGCCACCGCGCGGATAAAGCCGCGCTGGCTGCTCACCGTCACCCGATCGCCGTTGGCAATCCCTTTCGCCTGCGCCAGACCTTCGCTGATTTCCACAAACTGTTCCGGCTGGGCAATGGCGTTGAGCCGCGCATGCTTGGTCCAGGTATGGAAATGCTCGGTCAGACGATAGGTGGTCCCGACGTACGGGAACTTATCTTTCTTCCCTAAGCGCAGGGCGTCGTCTTCATACAGACGCACCACCGGACTGGAGATCACGTTCGGGTGCAGCGGGTTGGTACCCAGCGGCGTTTCCATCGGCTCGTAATGTTCCGGGAACGGACCTTCCGCCAGCTTATCGAGGGCAAACAGACGCCCCAGCCCCTCCGGCTGCATGATAAACGGCCCGGTGTTGCTGCCCGGCGCGGCGGTATTGAAGTCAGGGATATCGTTCCCCGTCCACTTCGTTCCGTTCCACTGGATCAGCATCCGTTTCGCATCCCACGGTTTGCCGTTAATATCCGCCGAAGCGCGGTTATACAGCACGCGGCGGTTGAGCGGCCACGCCCAGGCCCAGCCCAGCGTATTGCCCAGCCCTGACGGATCGGCGTTATCGCGGTTGGCCATCTGGTTACCCTGCTCCGTCCAGCTCCCGGCGTAGATCCAGCAGGACGATGCCGTGGTGCCGTCATCGCGCAGCAGCGCGAAGCTGCTCAACAGCTGGCCTTTTTTCGCCAGCAGGGCACCGTTGCCGTCATACAGATCCGCCAGCGCATAGCCGTTGTTCTCTTTCGCCACCTCTTCCGATTCCGGATGATCCGGCTGTTTGTAGCTCCAGCTCATCTTCAGCAGCGGCTCGGCGCCTTTCCCACCTTCGGTGCGATACATTTCGCGCAGGCGATGGTAAATGCCGGCCAGAATTTCGCCGTCGTTACGCGCTTCGCCCGGCGCATCCTGGCCTTTCCAGTGCCATTGCAGCCAGCGTCCGGAGTTGGCAATCGACCCGTCCTCTTCCGCAAAGCAGGTGGACGGCAGACGGAACACTTCGGTCTGAATCGCCGCCGGGTCGACATCGTTCGACTCGCCGTGGTTTTGCCAGAAGGTCGAGGTTTCGGTCACCAGCGGGTCGATAACCACCATGTACTTAAGCTTGCTCAGGCTGCGGACCACCTTGTTTTTGTCCGGGAACGAGGCCACCGGGTTAAAGCCCTGGCAGATATAGCCCGTGATCTGACCTTTATCCATCATGTTGAAATACTTGATGACGTCGTAAGCCTGGTCCCACTTCGGCAGCCAGTTAAAGCCCCAGTCGTTCTCTTTCTGCGCCGCATCGCCGTAAAACGCTTTCATCAGGCTGACCGCAAACTTCGGATAGTTGCTCCAGTAGTTCACCTGGTCGGCCAGCGTGGCCTTCGGCGTGTTGGCGTTCAGCCAGGTCTGCCAGTCGCTCTGTTTTTCTGATGGCAGCGTCAGATAACCCGGCAGGCTGGTAGAGAGCAGACCTAAGTCGGTTAAGCCCTGAATGTTGGAGTGACCGCGCAGGGCATTCACCCCACCGCCCGCCATCCCCATGTTGCCGAGCAGCAGTTGGATCATCGCCATGGTGCGGATGTTCTGCGCCCCGACGGTATGCTGCGTCCAGCCCAATGCGTACAGGAAAGTGGTGGTCCGGTCCGCGGCGCTGGTCGACGCCAGCACTTCGCACACTTTCAGGAAGTCGGCTTTCGGCGTCCCGCAGATGTTCTCCACCACCTCCGGCGTGTAGCGCGAGACATGCTGCTTCAGCAGGTTCCATACGCAGCGCGGATGTTGCAGGGTTTCATCGCGCAGCGCATAGCCGTTTTCGTCAAACTGATAGTTCCACGATGTTTTGTCATACCGCCGTTTTTCAGCGTCATAGCCGCTGAACAAGCCATCTTCGAAGGCAAAATCGTCGCGTACCAGCAGGTTGGCGTTGGTGTAGTGTTTAACGTACTGCGCATTGATTTTGTTGTTTTCAATCAGGTACAGCAGCACCCCCGACAGGAAGGTAATGTCGGTGCCGGAACGAATCGGCGCATAGATATCGGCCACCGAAGCCGTGCGCGTAAAGCGCGGGTCGACGACGATAAGCAGAGCATCGTTGTTGTTTTTCGCCTCCATCACCCAGCGGAATCCCACCGGATGGGCTTCAGCGGCGTTGCCGCCCATCACCATCACGACATTAGCGTTTTTGATATCAACCCAGTGGTTGGTCATCGCACCGCGACCAAATGTTGGAGCAAGACTTGCTACCGTTGGTCCGTGTCAGACGCGCGCCTGGTTATCCACTGCCAGCATGCCGAGCGAGCGCGCAAATTTCTGCGTCAGCATCCCGGTTTCGTTACTGGCCGCCGAGGCGCACAGCATCCCGGTTGAAAGCCAGCGGTTAACCACGGTGCCCTGCTCGTTTTTCTCAATAAAGTTGGCATCACGGTCGGCTTTCATCAGCCTGGCGATCCGGTTGAAGGCGTCGTCCCAGGAGATACGCTGCCATTTGTCAGACCCCGGCGCGCGGTATTCCGGGTAGCGCAGTCGGTTGTCGCTATGAACATAATCCAGCAGCCCCGCGCCTTTCGGGCATAAAGCGCCCCGGCTGACCGGATGATCGGGATCCCCTTCAATATGATAGATGGCTTCTTTCGCGTTCTTCGCGCCGTCGCCGAGGCTATACATTAATAGCCCGCAGCCCACGGAGCAGTATGTGCAGGTGTTGCGGATCTCTTTGGCGCGCAATAATTTGTAATTACGCGCCTGAGCCAGCGCCATTTTGGGTGCGAAACCCAGGGCAGCGGCTGTTGTTCCGGCCATACCGCCTGCGCAGATTTTAAAAAACTTTCTGCGGCTGACGTCCATTGATTTTCTCCATGCAGGATGCGTGTTCATCGCGGGGGAAACTACCAGCAATGTCCCTGATTTTTTTGCGTCAAATCAATGTCGAAAACCGTCGCCCCCTTAATAGTCAAGGTCAGCGGATTTCATTACCCCCTTGGTATTAAGCGCGAAGGAAAACAGGGGCCAGACGGAATGAAAAAGTGTTATAAATCGGCTCTTGATAAATATCGGTGTCAGGTTTGACATGGAAAAGAAAAAAGCGACGTTGACCGGTCTGGCCGCCATTGTGCTGTGGAGCACGATGGTCGGATTAATTCGCGGCGTCAGCGAAGGGTTAGGCCCGGTCGGCGGCGCGGCAATGATCTATACGCTGAGCGGCTTATTGCTGCTGACCACCGTCGGGTTTCCCCGGCTGCGGCAGATGCCGCGCGCCTATCTGCTGGCCGGCAGTCTGCTGTTCGTCAGCTATGAAATATGTCTGGCGCTGTCGCTGGGCTTTGCCGGTAGCCGTCAGCAGGCGATTGAAGTCGGGATGGTCAATTATCTGTGGCCCAGCCTGACGATACTCTTTGCCATTCTCTTTAATGGGCAGAAAACCAGCTGGCTGGTCGTGCCCGGCTTATTTCTCGCGCTGCTTGGCGTCACCTGGGTATTAGGCGGCGAGCACGGCCTGAATAGTGATGAAATTACCCGCAACGTCGTCTCCAGCCCCCTGAGCTATATTCTGGCTTTTGTCGGCGCATTTATCTGGGCGACCTACTGCACGGTCACCGCGAAATATGCGCGCGGCAAAAACGGCATTACCCTGTTTGTTTTATTAACCGCCCTGACCCTGTGGCTGAAGTTTATGCTCAGCGATCAACCGCCGATGATTTTCAGCTGGCCGGTGGTCATTAAGCTGGTAATGTGCGCGGTGGCGCTGGGATTTGGCTATGCGGCCTGGAACGTCGGTATTCTGCACGGCAACGTCAGCCTGCTGGCGGCCGCCTCTTACTTTACCCCGGTGCTCTCTTCGGCGCTGGCGGCGGTGCTGCTCAGCGCGGCCCTCTCCTGGCCGTTCTGGCAGGGCGCCGGTATGGTTTGCGCCGGCTCCCTGCTCTGCTGGTATGCCACCCGACGCTAACCGAGGTCGCCTCCGGCCACCGGCAGCGTGACGCCGGTGATATAACTGGCCTCATCGCTGGCAAGAATAATCAATTCAGGAATATCCCCGGCCGCGCGGCAGGCCGGGCAATAGTATGACTCACCGCCCCGGGCGCACCGGCCCGGGAGGTGTACCGGTCATGACTCTTGTGCGCGCAGGCGGGAAATACGCTGCTCTTCTTCGGCGTTGAGGGCCGGGCACAAGGTAAAGTCGAAGCGAACTTCGGTGTGCTCGCCGTCGAGCTTACGCTGCGCAATCAGCTCACGATCGGTGATTTTTACCGGGTCGGCAATCAGGCCATCGCGGGTGGCGAAGGCAAAGTCGTCCCACAGATACTTATCGCCGTTAAGGTTAATCTGGCTGGTTAAATGCTTGTGGCCCGGCGCGGAGACGAAGAAGTGAATATGCGCCGGACGGTTGCCGTGACGACCCAACTGGTTAAGCAACTTTTGCGTCGGACCATCCGGCGGACAGCCGTAACCGGAAGGCATGATACTGCGCACGCTGTAGCGGCCATCTGCGCCGGTACGGATGCGGCGACGCAGGTTGTATTCACTCTGGCTCTGGTCAAAGAACGAGTAGTTCCCGAGGGTGTTGGCATGCCAGATATCCACAATCGCGTTGGCGACCGGACGGCCCTGGGTATCGCAAACCTGACCGTGCAACCACATGACCTCCCCGGCATCGAGACCGTCATCCATCCGCGCGTGCCCTTCGACAAGCGGCGCATTGGCAACGTACAGCGGCCCTTCAATGGTACGCGGCGTGCCGGTTTCACGATGCGCTGCGGCGTCGATCGCATCCTGACGCAGATCGAGGAAATGTTCCAGCCCGAGACCCGCCGCCAGCAGCGCCGCTTCCTGACGTCCGCCCAGTTCGTGCAGATAGTTCACCGCATGCCAGAACTCTTCCTGGGTAATATTATAATCGTCGATCAGGGTGCATATATCTTCCAGTAAACGATGGACAATGACTTTAAAACGCTCATTACCGCCGGGAACGGTTAATCCGGCACTTTCACGTAATAATTTCTGCACGGCTTCTTGTTGTACGAAAGAATTTTTCATTTTGATTCTCACTTATTGCTTGCAGGTGGCTTGTAGGGTTTACGCCGGCCTGTCCGGCGCGAGGTTTTTATTATTTTTAGCTATCGTCTTCACGAATCGAGGAGGGATGGCGGCACAAGGCCTCCACGCGGATTTCCATAAACGGGTATAATGGCAACCCCATTAATATCTGGTGCAACTCATCGGCATCACGCACATCAAAAATACTGACATTGGCGTACAGTCCGGCGACGCGCCAGATATGTCGCCAGGTGCCTGCACGCTGTAATTGCTGCGAATAAGCTTTTTCTCGTTGTTTAATCTCCTCAAGCTCGGCGGCGGGATAGCCCAGCGGGATCTTGACGGTCATATCCACTTTAAACAGCATATTTTTCTCCTGTCATGCCCTACGCTTTGCGGGCATAGAAGTGCAATTTATCTTCATCAAGTTCGACACCTAAGCCCGGGGTCTGAGGCACAACGACGCTGCCGTTGGCGAAGGTCAGCGGTACGCTGACGATGTCATCTTTGAGCAACAGCGGGCCGAACATTTCCGTGCCCCATTGCAGCGGCAGCGTCGACCAGGCGTGCAGCGATGCGACGGTGCCGACGGTGCCTTCCAGCATGGTTCCGCCATACAACCCGATACCCGCCGCCTGCGCGACATGCGCCAGGGCTAAAACGCTGGCCGGGCCGCCCGCTTTGGCGATTTTCAGCGCATAGGCGCCGCTAAAGCCCTGCTGCGCCAGGCGATAACCATCGTAATGCGTCGCCACCGCTTCATCCGCCAGAATCGCGGTTTCAATATGCTGACTAAGGCGAACCAGCGCCGCGCTGTCCTGCGCGCTGACCGGTTGCTCAATTAAGTCGATGCCCATTGCCGCCAGTTCACGACAGCCTTTGGCCGCCGCGGTGGCGTCCCAGGCCTGGTTAACGTCGACGCGAATACTCGCCCGATCGCCCAGCGCCTCGACAATCGCTCGGGTGTGGCGTAAATCGGTCGCCAGTTCGCGCGCGCCGATTTTTAACTTAAATGCCTGGTGGCGGCCTTCGACCAGCAGCCTTTCCCCTTCGGCGATGTCCTTGCTGGTCTCCCCGCTCGCCAGGGTCCACAGCACCGGCAGCGACGTCTGCAGCGCGCCGCCCAGCAGCGCCGAAACCGGCAGACCCAGCGCCTTGCCCTGCGCATCCAACAGCGCGGTTTCAATCGCCGATTTGGCGAACGTATTACCTTTGATGGCGCTGTTGATACGCTGCATCAGCGCATTCAGGTTATCGGCGGGCTGCCCCTTGAGCAGCGGCGTCAGGTAATGGTTAATGGCGCTGGAGATGGCTTCCGGACTCTCGACGCCATAGCTCAACCCGCCGATGGTGGTCGCCTCGCCGATTCCACAAATGCCGTCAGAGCGCGTAATGCGGACAATCACCAACGTCTGGCAGCCCATGGTTGTCATCGAGAGTTTGTGCGGGCGAATGGTCGGGACGTCAACCAGCCAGCTTTCAATGCGTTCTACGGTCGCGGTCATGTTTTCTTCCTGCTCGTTAAATACATAACTTTTTGTGCCGCCAACCATAACGAGGGGTGACGGTGACTTTGACAATAGGGGCGAGCCGGTGAAATGGTCAACGGCGATAATCGAAATGTTGTGCGATTATCGACGCGCTTGTTAAAATGAGGTTAATAGTGTGATCCGGGTGGTAAAACGGGCACATTCCGTCGCCGCCCTTTTTCCCCGCGGTATAGTGGTGCCCCGTGAGCTTTTGTTTTCGAACGGAGAGGAATTCAATGAGCGCGACACCGCCAACCCCCCTCAGCGCCAGGCAGGCCGAACACGACCCGAATTTCATGCTGTCGCTGGCGCGCGGACTGGAAGTTCTCAATGCCTTTACTCCCCAGCGCCAGCGGCTGACTATCTCGCAGCTCAGTCAGAAAACGCAGATTTCCCGCGCCGCCGTCCGCCGCTGCCTGTATACCCTCGCCGCGCTCGGCATGGTGCACAGCACGGACGGACGCAGCTATGAATTGCTACCGCGGGTATTGGCCGTCGGCCATGCCTACCTGGCCGGGACGCCGCTGGCGAAAGTGGCTCAGAGCGCGCTGGATAATCTCGGCAAGACCCTCGGCGAGTCCTGCTCCGCCGCCACCCTCGATGGCGATAACGTGCTCTACATCGCCAGAGCCGCCGTCAACAATCTGCTGAGCGTCGACATCGGTCGCGGCAGTCGTCTCCCCGCGTGGGCGACCTCAATGGGCCGCGTCCTGCTTAGCGCCCTGGCGGAAGAACAGCTAAACGTGACATTGTCACGCGCAAATTTACTTCGCTACACCCCGCATACGCTGTGTGATTTAGCGGGATTGCGGCAGGAAATAGCCCGGGTCCGTATGCAGGGGTACGCGATAGCCGATCGGCAAATTGAGGTGGGATTATGTTCGCTGGCGGTTCCGCTGCTGTCCCGCAGCGGCCAGGTGGTCGCGGCGCTCAATGTCGGCGTACCCGCCAGCGCCATGAGCGCCGCCGCGCTGCGAGAGAAAGCGCTGGACCCGCTGCGACGAGCGGCCATGGCGCTTTCTCTCCAGCTATAGGGCTAGTTCATTTTCGGCGCCTGCGCCAGACTGCGCCAGATCCCGGCGGCCAGCAGCAACAGCAGCACTCCGGCGGTGGCCAGCACAATACTGTGAGCGCTGATAAATGCGGTTTTCGCCGCGACAATCAGCGAATGCGCCGGAACCGCGGGCAGCGACTGCGCCAGCGCGATCGCTTCGCTGATGGATGATGAGGCCTGCGCCGCGGTCTGGCCGTCCACCCCGACGGGCAGCACAATCGATGAACTGTAGCTGCGGGTCAGGATCAGGCCGAACAGCGCGATCCCCAGACCGGCCCCCAGCTCATACGCCATGGTTTCAATGGCGCCAGCCGCCGCCGCTTTCTCTTTCGGCGCCGCCGCCATAATGGCGGAGCTGGAAGCCAACAATGCGCTGGCGACGCTGAACCCTAAGAGAGTCATTAATCCCCATGCCAGCCACTGCTGGGTGCTGAAATCGGTCATCGACAGGCCAAGGAAACTGAGCGCGCTCAGCAGCATCCCGCCGGTTGCGACCTGGCGCAGACCGAGACGGGAAACCATCGCTCCGGCGACGGGGCCGCTAAACCCGCTCGCCAGCATCAGCGGCAGCATAAACAGCCCGGCTTCAAACGGCGTTTTGCCGTGGACGAACTGCAGTTCCTGCGCCATCAGCAACTCAAAGCCGACGAGGGTGATCAGCGCGGTCATCGCCATCATCACGCCGCTTAAGATAATGCGATGCGTAAACAGGCGCATATCGACCATCGGAGTCGCGGCGGAAAGCTGCTGGCGAACAAAACGCACCAGCAGCGCCAGCCCCACCAGCGCGATGGCGCCGGTCATCCATACGGCCATTTGCCCTTTCAGCGCCGATTTTGCGCTGAACACCAGCATCAGGATCGCCACAATCAGCATCAATGCCTGGGTCAGATTAAGCGGCTGTTCGCGGCGCGCCGGCTGACGCGGTACCATCCGGGCGCTGAAGGCGATAACCGCCAGCACGATGGGCACGTTGAGCAGGAACACCGACCCCCAGTAAAAATGTTCCAGCAGGATGCCGCCCACCAGCGGGCCGAAGGCGGCCCCGCCAGAGCCAATCGCCGCCCACAGGCCAAGCGCCATGTTGCGGTGACGCGCCTGCGAAAACGTGGTGCGGATACCGGCGAGCGTCGCCGGGACGATCATCGCCGCGCCGATAGCCAGCAGCGCGCGGGAGCCGATCAGCGCCAGCGCTGTGGGTGAAAATGCCGCCGCCAGCGACGAGACGCCAAAAATAGCGCTGCCGAGCAGCAGCAGACGTTTAAAGCCGATTTTATCGCCGAGCGCGCCCATCGGCAGCACCATACCGGCCATCACTAATGAATAAATATCAATGATCCACAGCAGCTCATTGCTGCTGGTCCCCAACGACATACTAAGCGTTGGCGCGGCGACATGCAGTACCGTGGCGTCAATCGCCACCGGCAGATAAACCAGTAAAATCGCCACCAGCGTTAACCATTGCCGAGACATACCTTGTTCCTCTACTTTCCAAATTGGACACGCGTCCAGGATTACGATCCTGCCGGATTGTTGAACGACTGTCCAACTTTTTGTTACTATCGAGGAAAACCACGGTTCTGCGGGGAAATATGCACTACTTAAATCGGGAAGCTCGTCGCGAGGTGATCATGCTGGCGGCGATGCGCGTCGCACTGCAGGGTGGCCTGGGCGCCATGACCGTCCGGCAAATCGCCGCCGAAGCCGGGGTCGCCACCGGGCAGCTGCATCACCATTTCACCTCCATCGGCAAACTTAAGGCGCAGGTCTTCGTCCGTTTAAACCGCGAGATGCTCGATATCCAGCTGGTCGCGGAAGACGCCAGCTCCCGCGAGCGTTTATTCTCAATGCTCGGCAGCGAGGATGGTCGGCTGGAACCCTACATCCGCCTGTGGCGCGAGGGACAGCTGCTTTCCGGTAGCGATAGCGACATCAAAGAGGCCTATCTGCTCACCATGTCGATGTGGCATGAAGAGACGGTCAGGATAATACGCCGCGGTTGTGACAGCGGCGAATTCCACCCCGTGGATAGCGCGGAGAATATCGCCTGGCGCTTAATTGCCCTGGTCTGCGGGCTGGACGGGATTTATGCGCTGGGAATGGAGGCTATCGACGACAGCGCATTTACACAATACATCAATCATTACATAACGTTAGAGCTGATGCCCCGCTAAAGCCTTTGCGCCGCCAACAGCACGGCAGTTTGCATCACATTTCAGGTATAAGGCACAAACTGGCATCCTGTTCAGCAGACAAATCAGCCTCCGCGCCAGGGGCTGATGCGTTTAAAAACAGGCGCTAAAGAAGGGGTAAAGCTGTAGTCGCTGCCGGCAATGGCTTATACTCTTTTCGTGTTTCAGACCTGCGCCTGAAGCCTCTGACTCAGCCGGATGATACGTTTGCGAGGGAACCATGGGTAAATATGTCATTTTTATCAGCAGCCGTGGCGGGAAAGCCGTACCAAAAGACCAGGTGACATCCTCTTTGATTAAAGAGATTAAACGACAGGGTTTCAGAAAACATCACCTTGATGTAGACGCTGAAAATGAAGCAGATGCCGTTAAAGCGTTAAATCAATTTAATGACGATTACCTGACGGAGGTCAAGGAGTACAGCGCAAGCACTATATTTATCTGCCTGTGCGCGATGGTTATTTTCATCGTTTTTCTCTTTTCAAATAGCTAGCGAATTTACGCCGCCAGGCTCACAAACACCGGTTCACAGACCGGCTTTCAGCGCCAACCAGAATCATCCGTCGGCGGTACAGGCGGCGCAAAACAGGCGATAATCGTGTGCAGCAGCAGTTTCGCCGGCGCGGAAAGCAGATTTTCATCACCGTATAACCCGACGCCAATATCACCCGCCGCGGGTAATTTCGCGCCATGAACGACCTGTAGCGAAGCGGGCATGCCCATTGTGGGCCGTAGCGCCACCCCCAGTCCTGCCGATGCGGCGGCCCAGATACCGTTCAGGCTGCGGCTGGTAACGGCAATACGCCAGGGGATACCGGCTTTGTCCAACGCCCTGGTGGCGGCGGTGCGCATGACGCACGGCGCTTCGAAGGCCAGCAGCGGCAGCGGCTGGTTTCTGTCGAGGCAGCCGGAGAGATCGAACTCCGTCGCCGCGATCCATTGCAGCGGCAGTCTTCCCAACAGATGATCAAAAGCCGGTTCGTCTGGCCCTTCCCAGCTCAGGGCCAGATCAAGTTCCTGGCGCATCATCGCCTCGCGCAGCGGCGCATTTCGCGTGACGGTAACCGCGATCTCAACCGCGGGACAGGCCCGGGCAAACTGCCCGAGGACCGCCGGCAGTAGCACCTCGCCAAAATCTTCCTGCAGTCCAAGACGCACCTCGCCGCTTACCCTTCTGGCCTGGAGCGCAGTCCAGGCTTCGTCATTCAGGCTCAGCATGCGCCGCGCGTAGCTCAGCATGATCTCCCCTTCTGCCGTCAACGCCAGATGACGCCCGGCTTTTTGTACCAGCGCCGTACCGGTCTGCTGCTCAAGCTTTTTAAGCTGAGCGCTGATAGCCGATGTGGAACGCCCGAGGCGTTCGGCAGCCAACGCAAAACTGCCGAGTTCCATCCCGGTCACGAAAGCGCGCAGCGCGTCGGCATCAAAGGTCAGAGGTCGTCTGCTCATCATTAACCATCCCGTTTTTCAGGATTATTAGTCATAAATTATATGATTATCGAAACCATCATAACCGGATATCGTCTCCCTGACATCCCACCTATGAGGTTGAAAATGGACAAAGTTAATCTGACACGAGAAAACCTGGCGGCGCTGGCGCCAAAGCTGGCATCACTGAGTGAAGAGGTCCTGTTTGGCGATATCTGGCAGCGCCCGGCGCTGTCGCCGCGCGACAGAAGCCTCATCACTCTCAGCGCGCTGGTCGCGATGTATCGCCCGGAACAGCTTGCCTGGCACCTGAAATTTGCCCGCGCTAACGGCGTAACGGAGAGCGAAATCACCGAGCTTTTTACCCATCTGTCGTTTTACGCCGGATGGCCTGCGGCGGTGTCGGCACTGAATGTGTTTAGCCAGCCCGATACCGAATGAGGAGACATTTATGCCGGTAACCCACATCGCCATATCTGAGGCGCGCTTCGGGCAATGGCACGCTCAAATCTCCATCGACTTGCAGCAGGCGCTTGTCGACCATTTTTCGGTCCCGCCTGGCGACTGTTTTCAGCTTTTTGACTGCTACAGCCCGCGACAGCGCGTGTTTGACCCTGACTACCTCTGCGGCGCAGAGGGCGGGCGCAGCGACGATTATCTGCTGTTTCAGATAACGGCCGGTAAAGCGCGCAGCCCTCATCAGAAACAGGTTTTTTATCAACATTTAGTCGCCAGACTTGAACAGTCGTTGGGGATCAGCCCGCACAACATCATGGTGGTCATCGCATTTACCGCGCCGGAGGACTGGTCATTCGGCTGCGGGAAAATGTTCGGCTTAACGGATATTCCGCCGCCGCTGTGAGCAATGTGCGGATAACGGAGGCTGAGTTCAGCGAGGGGCCGGAGACAGGCTTTCGCCCCCTCGTCCTGGCAATGACTGACTACTTCCCCGCCTCCGGATGGGTATCAAACGCCGCCATGACCGCTGCAAGCTCGGCTTCGGTAAAGCCATATTTGGTATCATCGACGCCAAGACCGAAGCGGGTTTGCAGCGCTTCATACAGCGCCGGAACATCCGGTAAATCAACCTTCTCGACCACATGGGCGTTATCCCAATGGGTGAAGTGGAAATTGGTTAACGTCATTTTTCCGCCGTCCGGCAGGTGACGGCACATCAGCAGATGGTGGCGGAAATGCGACTGCGGCCAGTGCGCCGACCAGAAATTCCCCATCACATAGTCAGCGGCATACTGGTGCCCGAGGTCGAAAAGGTACATCGACTGCCAGTGGCCGTGATGGCTGTACTGCAACGTCCATTCATCGCCTTCACAAATCAGCCGGTAGACGCCGTGCGGAGTTGACTGTTCCACATCCGCCAGCAGGCGGATGGGCGCGGTCAGGGTCTGGCCGCCGAAGCCGACATCGGCAATCCAGCGCTCGCCTTCAACCTCGACCAGCAGCAGGCGATGGGTTCGCGGCGGCATCTGCGGCGGATTCGCCAGCACCACGCGGCCCAGCAGGCTGCGGACATCAAAACCCAGCTCGCGCAGCGCCCGCTCCAGCAGCCCGTTTTGCTCAAAGCAGTAACCACCGCGACGGCCATGAATCAGCTTCTCTTCCAGCGTCCGATCGTCGAGATGGATCTCTCTGGGCAGCAGCACATCCAGATTTTCAAACGGGATCGCGCCATTGTGGTGAATATGCAGTTCGCGCAGGGTGTTAAGCGATACCTCAGGGGTTCCCGTCCAGCCCAGACGAGAAAAATAAGCGCTTAAAAATTGACTCATCAATGCCTCCAGCAATCGGTGTCCGACATTTATAGCCTATTTTTCCCGTCTGACTGCATATTTTGTGCGTTCACCGTTGACCGCGCGTGCCGCGCTGCATCAAGGCCAGCGCGCCGAGCATCAACACCAGACCGGTCAACAGCGTCAGCGAGGCCATCGCCATACCCTCGCCTATCGACCCCTGCTCAAACTGACGCCAGATAAATACCGCCACGGTTTGCGTCCCCGCCGGAGCCAGCAGCAGCGACGTCACCAGCTCGCGTGAAGCGATGGCAAACACCATCAGCATCGCCGCCAGCAGCGCCGGAAAGACCAGCGGCAGCACAATCAGACGCAGCGCCTGCAGCGGCGACGCGCCGTGCACTCGCGCCGCCGGTTCGAGATTCGTGCCCAGCTGACGCAGGGCGCTGCCAACATAGCGCACCGGCCACGGCAGCAACAGGCAACAATAAGACAGCAGCAGCATCCATCCGCTGTTATAGGGCGAAACCGGCCAGAACGGCTGGTTCCACAGCAGAATCAGCCCGACGCCGACGACCACGCCCGGCAGCGCCGCCGGCACCAGCGACAGCGCATCGACGATCCCGCGGCCTTTGATTTTCTGCACCAGCACCAGCCACGCGACGACCAGCCCCAACAGACCGACGATCAGCGCCGAGGCCAGCGCCAGAGAAAGGCTGGTGCCCAGCGCCGACAGCGCATCCCCCTGCCGGGCAAACAGCGCGGCAAAATGGCGGAAGGTAAAATTATCGGCATGAATGCCGCCTGATAAGGTGCCCATCAGGCCGGTCAGAACCATCGCCGCCCCCGGCAGCACCACCGCGACGCCTCCGATGCCCAGCATCAGCAGAACCGCGGGCAACGCCAGCCACCCCAGCTCCGCCCCACAATTTTCTCCCGGCTTGCCGGTCACGCTGGTAATCTCTTTATCCCCCACCAACCGCTTTTGCAGCCACCAGGCCAGCAGCGCCACCGCAATCAGCAGCAGCGACAGCAACGACGCGCCGGGCAGATCGATGGGCCAGTCGGCCAGCTTTTTCTCGATACCGACGGTCAGCATCACCAGCCCGGCCCGCGTGCCCAGCGCCGCCGGGACGCCAAACTCCTCAATCGCCAGGGTAAACGCCAGCAGCATCCCTGCCGCCAGCGCCGGGGAAAGCATCGGCAGCGTAATATGCCAGAAGGCCCGCCAGGCGCTGGCGCCGTGAACGCGCGCGACGATCGCCAGCCGCTGGCCGCTCGCCAGCAGGCTGCGGGAGACGGCAAAATAGACCACCGGGAAAATATTAAAGGTCATCACCAGCACGATGCCGCTGCGGCTGAACAACAGATCGTTCAGATCCCAGCCGGTTAGCTGTTGCAGATAACCGTTGCTTTGCAGCACCAGCATCCACGACAGCGCCGCGATATAGGGCGGCGTGAGAAACGGGATCAGGAACAGCAGGTCCCACAGGCGCGGCAGCGGAACATTAAACAGACCGCGCAGCACCCCCAGCGGCAGGCCGATAACCACACTCATCAGCGCCACGCCGCCGGCGACCCACAGGGTGCCGCCGAGCATCGGCAGGAGCTGAGGATCGGCTAACAGCGTCGGTACGCCGGTCAACGCTTCGCTCAGGGAACCGGCGCTAAAATGGGGGAAAATCGCCTGTAACACGATGAATAAAAGCGGTAACGCCACCAGCACCAGCAGCACCGTCAGGGTGACGCCGGAAATCAGTTTCTGTTTCACGGTATTTTCCTGGATACGATCTTACCCGGCTCGCGCTGCGCTTAGCCGGGCTACAGGTTCACAGCCATCTGCGGTCCAGTAGCCCGGACAGGCGCGCCAGCGCCGCCTCCGGGTAATGTGCCCGAGCAAACTTTCGCAACCCGGGAAAAGTTGGTTTACTGGGCGAAAAGCGTATTAAAGCGGGAAAGCACCGCGCTGCGTTCGCTCTTGCCATCGCTGGTGGTCGGCAGGATTTTCAGTTCTTTGAGCAGCGGGCGTTTGGCCGGAATGTCGCTACGCGCAGGCATCAGCCACGCCCCGGCGACCAGCGCCTGGCCCTCCGGCGACAGCACGTAGTCCACGAAGGCTTTGGCATCGTCAGCATGCGCCGTGGTTTTGAGGATCATCATCGGTCGCGGGGCAATCACCGTGCCGCTGGCGGGGAAAATCACCTTCAGGGATTCACCCTGGTCGATATTGCCGTAAGAGACATAGTCCACCGCGCCAAACACCGCCGCTTTCGCCCCCTGCATCACCGGCGTCACCGCCTGCGCATTCGGCCCGCTGACCACCATGCCGTTCTTTTTCAGATCGTCGAACAGTGCCCAGGCCTTGTCGCCCATGCCATTTTGCAACCCGATCAGCAAATCCAGCGATGCGCCGGAGAGCGCCGGATCTGGCGTGGTGACCTTATCTTTAAACGCCGTTTCGGTCAGGTCGCGCCACTCTTTCGGCTCCGGGGTGCCACTTTTGCTGTTCCAGACGATCCCCAGTGCCGATATCCCCTGCGCCACATAATCCGCCGATTTCAGGTTCGCCGGGACCTTATCGGCATTAGCGCTTTGATACGGCAGCAGCCAGCCCCGTTGATGCAAATCTTCCGCGGTATCCCAGGAGGCGGAGATCAGCACATCCGCCTGCGGGTTGGCCTGCTCCGCATCAAGACGAGCCATTACTTTGCCGGTCGTGGCCTGGAAAATATTGACCTTCACCCCGGTTTTCTTCTCATAGCCGCTGGCGAGACTTTTCGCCAGCGAACCCGGTCCAGCGGTATATACGGTCAGCGCGTGGGCGCTGGACATCATGGTGGCAGACAACAACATCGCGAGCACAGCTCCTTTCTTAACGGTCATAACGGTTTTCATGCGAGTTCCCCGGAGGATGAAGTGATGGTACGAACGGCGGCAATAGTGCCGGCAGATAAATGAACAATTCGGTCGGCCAGCAGTTCGGCTTCGCGGCGGTCGTGAGTCACATACACCGCGGTGATCCCCAGCTGGCGCAGCAGACGGCTCATCTCCACGCACAGCGATTCGCGCAGTTCGCTATCGAGGTTGGAGAGCGGTTCGTCAAATAGCAGCACGCGAGGTTCAGCGACGATGGCGCGAGCCAGCGCCACGCGCTGCTGCTGGCCGCCGGAAAGGCCGGAGGGTTTACGATCGGCAAAGCCGCTCAGACCAACCATCGCCAGCGCGTCATTCACCCGCTGCTGTCGGGCATCGCGCGCTACGCCGCGCATACGCAGAGGAAAGGCGACATTCTGCGCCGCCGTCATATGCGGCCACAGGGCGTAATCCTGAAAAACCATGCCGATATCACGCTGCTCCGGCGGCATGCCCCAGCCGGGTTTCGCCACCAGACGATCGCCAAAGCGTATTTCGCCGCCAGCCGGGACGCTGAGCCCCGCCAGCAGGCGCAGCAGGGTGCTTTTGCCGCAGCCAGACGGCCCCAGCAGCGCCACGATGCTGCCAGCATCGATATGCAGGTCTATCTGATTCAGAACGGTATGAGTGCCGAAGGCGAACGAAACGCCGTCGAGTTTGATGCCGGTAAGCGCGCGCATTATCGCCCTCCCTGCCGGGAAAGCGTTGCTCCGCCCGCCGTCAACAGCCGACGGGCCGCACTCACCTGTGATAAAGACAGGAGAGCTAACATATTGTTATCCTCTTTGGGATTTAGTGGTGCCGACTATAGGGAGCCTGTATGACGTATTGATTACATTTTCATTGCGGATTAACGTGTTGTCTGGCACCAGACCCATTTACCAAGGAACGCTTATGAGCCGTTTTCGCCATGTGGAACTCCAGTACGCCAGCCGCCTGCTCAATCATGGGCCGACCATTCTGATAACCAGCTACGATGCCGCTTCGCAGCGCCGTAACGTCATGGCCGCCGCATGGTCGATGCCGGTCGAGTTTGCGCCGCCCCGGCTCGCCATCGTGGTGGATAAGAGCGCCTGGACACGGGAAATCATTGAGCGCAACGGCACTTTCGGCATCGTCGTACCCGGTGTCGAGGCCGCCAGCTGGACCTACGCGGTCGGCAGCATCAGCGGACGCGATGAGGATAAATTTAACGCTTACGGCATTCCCGTCGTGCAGGGGCCGGAGCTGGGACTACCGCTGATTGAAGAGAAGTGCCTGGCGTGGATGGAGTGCCGACTGTTGCCGCCAACGGCAGCTCAGGAGCAGTACGATACGCTGTTTGGCGAGGTGGTTTCCGCCGCCGCCGATGAGCGCGTTTTCGTTACCGGGCGCTGGCAGTTCGACGACGATAAGCTCAATACGCTGCATCATCTCGGCACCGGCAACTTTGTCGCCAGCGGCCGCCACGTGCGCGCCAATACTCTGGAAGAGTAAAGCCCGCAAGCCGGTAGCGGCAGGATTTCACGGCCTGCCCGGATGGCTGACTGCACAGTGCGTTTCAGGAAAATAGCCCGGCGGCGCTTCGCTGGCGCGGGCCTACGCGATCGGCGCATAACATCAACGCCCTCACCCGTCAGGACCATCGCGCAAGCAAATCCGCAGCCACCGCTAGCCCGACCGGTAGGCCGGGTAAGGCGTCAGCCGCCACCCGGCAAAATACCGGTACGCCGTCCAGGCCAGCACAAGGGCCCATCACTCATTACGCAAGCAAATCCGCAACCACCGCTAGCCCAACCGGTAGGCCGGGTAAGGCGTCAGCCGCCACCCGGCAATTTTGGCATTCGCGAATGGGCCTGGCTGGCGCTGCGCCCGCATCTGGCGCACGATTTGGATCTCACTGTTGCCCTGCTCCCCCCTGGACCTCTTGCGCTTCGGAAAATATTCGCCGTTTCGCCTGCGAGTCTCTGCGTCCGCGCGGCGTCTGGTGCGCGCATATCGGCGAGCTGAAACTGGCAATCCTTTCCCCCCTGCGCGCAGACCCGTCGAAATATGTCCAGGATTCCGTAGCCAACTGGCTGAATGACGCGGGTAAAGAGAATCGGCAGCGGGTACAATCGCTATACGCGCAATGGCTGGCAGACACCTCTGCACCCGCCATCTTGCGTATTTGCCAGCGCGCGAGGCGAAATTTAATCTGAGGAGCGACGCTGGCGACCAGCCTCATTCTTTGGACATATACCGTATAGCCGCACCATCGACACGGCAAGGAACTCACTATGAGCGTACCGCAAACCCAGGCGCAACTTCTGCAAGCCATCAATAAAAACTACGATAAATTAGCCGGTTATCTGGCGCATATTCCCCCGGAGATCGCGGAGCAAAAGACCCTCCCCGGTCATGTCCAGGGAAGCGAAATGAGCGTTCGCGATCTGGTCTGTTACCTTCTGGGATGGCAGGATCTGGTGCTCAAATGGCTGGCTCACGACGAAGCGCAGCAACCCATCGACTTCCCGGAAACCGGTTTTCAGTGGAACCAGCTTGGGCTGCTGGCGCAAAAGTTCTACCTCGATTACCCCTCGCAGGACTACCCCACTCTGCTCGTCTCTTTGCATCAGGCTAAACGGCAGATTATCGCCCACATCGAGGCGCGGAATGATGACACGCTTTATGGCCGACCGTGGTACGGGAAATGGACGCTGGGGCGGATGATTTCACTTAACACCTCGTCGCCTTATGCCAACGCCAGCGCGCGCCTGCGCAAGTGGGCGAAACAACAGCATGTCGCCTTGAAATAATGGCCTCCTCAGCACCGCCAACCACGCCGGTCTTCGCCGGGGAAAACGGGCCGGAGATTGCCCGGGAAGTGATAACCGCCATTTGATAAGCACAGGCGGCCGACTGAAGGCAGGGAGCCCGGAGCGGTGCAAGCGCACCACCCCGGGGGGCGCGACTACATGCTGTAACCTGGCTTCTTAATCAACTGCGCCATCTGCGGGGCGATTTCGCTGTCCCAGACTTTTTGCCAGTCGCTTTGCTCAACCAGAGTGAGGGCGACGCTCACCGCCCCGTCTTTACTGTTCAGATGGCGGATCAACACCTCGGTGATGTCGGCGGCCAGAGCGCTTTTTTGTTCATCGCTCAGTTCGCGGGGGAAACATTTAATATCAACATGCGGCATAGCAGGCTCCTTATTGTGAGATCGATAAACTAGCATAGCGGTAGCCAGTCGGTTGGCCTTTTGTGCTTTAAATCAACTCGTTGTCACGCAGTACCCGCTGCAGCTCCGGGCGCTGGCAGACCTTGTCAGCCACGGCGATAAACTTCGGCGTATGTTCGGCAAACCACTCCCGCCGCGGGCCCCAGCGGCACATCGTCGCGATATAACAATCCAGCAGGGTTATCTCCGCCCCCAGCGCATAAGGCGCCGCCGCCAGCTGCTGCTCCAGCCACAGATACAGCGATTGACGATAGCGGATGCAGTTTTCCCGCAGCTGTTCCGCCGCGTCGGCGGCCCAGCGCTGCGGATAATCGGCATAGGTAAAGGTGGGATAAACATTGGCCACCAGCCAGATCAACAGACGCTGAAACTGATGGCGCTGCGCTGTGCCCGGCGCAGGCGCCAGATCCGGACGGCTATCGAGGATCATCAGGGCGATAGCGGCGGATTCGGTCATCACGCTGCCGTCCGCCAGTCGTAAAGTGGGAACCTGACACAACGGGTTTATCTGCATCAGACTGTCGCGCTGCGGGCCAGGCTGGTCGAAACCCGCCACATCGACGAAATGGTAAGGAATATTGGCCAGGGTCAGCATCAGCTCGCTAATCGCCGATCCCCAGCCGGGAACGCCATAGACGGTAATCATCATCTGCCTCCACGATAAAGCCTAAGTTTAGGCAGAAAACCGGGGTGACAGGCAGGAGGTATCGGGCAGCAGTACGGCGCAAAATGATACAGAACAGGCGTTATCCGCGATGATCTTTGACCGGTAGCGCTACGTTTAGCGTAGCGACGCCCTGCTTTTCAATACCTCATACCTTACCGTTTATCCGCAGAATACTCGCGGCGCTGCAAGCAATATTCATGGCTGACCATTGAGAAAGGGTGAAAATGTCTTCCAGAATTTTTTGGCGCACTGAATGTCATATAAGCTGTTAACCACGGCACTGACAATCAGAATAAACATCGCCAGGTAAACAAGAAATAAAACGACAAAACAGGCTACCGCGGCCGCGCCTGACATTTCGGCTACTACATCGGGCACCGACATAAAGAATCCGTATATGATAGCGGCAATCATCAGCACGCCGAAAATAACTATCTCCCGGCGCGCCTTTTTCCTTTTACTGGACGGTTGCGTCACGCCTGAATCCGTAACATTCAGCAGCCTCGACATCCGAAGAAAGCTATTCAGGGTTGGCTCATTGAAATCGATATTGTTGCTGGCAATATACTCAAGAATTTTATGACTGATGGTCACCGGATATCTTATGCCGATACCTTCATATAACGCCTTGATAGCCAGTAAATCAAACGGGGTAAGATCGTTTTTATTTTTCAATTGATTAATACGGCGAAACGTTGCCAGGCGTTTTTCCACATTCACTTTATCAAACTGACTGTCACGATGAAGCTTCCTGCCTTCTCCCCAGCGATTATAAACAGCGCGAATGAATGCGACAACAGCAGGAAACACCACGCCCGACAAGGGTATAATAACTTCTGATAATATATTCACTTCAATCCTTTGATGATTATTGATGTAAGAAAATCGTTCCAACAGAACTACGAAGTGAAAATATTAATCATACGAAAAACCTACGGATTTTGATAAAAATCAAAATCGTCATCATCATATTTATCTTTGGGATTAAAAACCGGAGAGCTGAAAATCAGGGGGCGTTTATCATATTAAATACGTTGTCGAAAGCTAAATCAGCCACACAACGCATAAAGTGGCATTGGCATCATCTTTGCCGATTGGTGAACAACGCGATGAAAGCCGATATCAATAATCGCGGCGCCTTCGCCATAGCCTTCTGCCCAGTCAACTAACAACATCGCCGCCTGATGTCATATCGCTGGCGAAGATTCGCCCCCGCTGTTTCGCCCTGTACTCCGGCGAAACAGCGGTTTTTTAGTAGGTAATCCCCGGCGGATTCACCTGCGATTGTGCCACCGCCTCTCCCTGTTCGCCCCAGCGCTCCAGCACCTGCTGGTACTCCCCGCGCGCAATCGCGCCATTGAGCGCCGCCTGCAGCGCATACACCAGCCCACTGCCCTTTTTGGTGGTGGTGGCGACCCACGCTTTTTTCGGCCCCAGCCCGACCACTTTGGTTGTCCCGCTCAGCGCCGCTTTATACGCTGCCGCAGACTGCGGGCCAAAAAAGACGTCGGCGCGTCCTGACTGGATATACAGGTTGCCGGAGGCGTCATCGGTCAAATAGATCGGCAACGCCGGTTGCCGCCCCGCCGCGTTGTTTTCCTCGTTCCAGCCCAGCAAAATGCGCTCCTGATTCGTACCGGATCCCACGATCACCTTACGCCCGGCCAAATCCGCCGCGCCGCTGATTTTCTCGATGGCGCTGGTGGATTTAACGGAAAATGCCAGCGAATCGACGCGATAGGTGGCGAAATCGAATTTCTCTTTGCGCTGTTCGGTGACGGCAATATTGACCAGCGCCACGTCATAGCGCCCGGAGGTGATCCCCAGCGGCCAGTCTTCCCATGCCGTCGGCACCAGCCGGAGCTTCAGCCCTAAACTGCCCGCCAGCAGACGGGCAATATCCGGGTCGCTACCGATGCGCGTCCGGTTGTCGCTGGCCAGCAGCGCCAGCGGCGGCGAGTTAAGCGCAGAAATCGCCACCGTCAGCGTACCGGGCTCGACAAAACGATAGCCGGGCGGGATCCTGGCGATCGCCGCGTTATCAACCGTTACCGGCAGCGGCTGTTCATTCGCCCGGAGATCAATTTTCGCCTGCGCCTGCGCAGAGAGGGCGCCCAGCGCCATAACAACTAACCATTTTCTCATGCCAGCACCTTTGATAAAAATTGCCGCGTACGCTGATGCTGCGGATGATTAAGCACCGCGTCGCTGCTGCCCTGCTCAATAATTTTCCCCTCGACCATAAACACCACCTGATCGGCCACTTCGCGGGCAAAACCAATCTCATGCGTCACCACCACCAGCGTAGTGCCGGAGCGGGCCAGCTTTTTAATCACATCGAGCACTTCGCCCACCAGTTCCGGGTCCAGCGCCGATGTGGGTTCATCAAACAACAGCACTCGCGGCTTGAGGGCCAGCGCCCTGGCGATAGCAATACGCTGCTGCTGGCCGCCGGAGAGATGGCGCGACCAGGCATCGGCTTTGTGGCGCAGCCCCACCACCTCCAGGAGTTCGTAAGCGTTGGCGATGGCCTCTTTGCGGCTCGTCTGCCGGTGGGCAATCGGCGCTTCAATCAGGTTTTCCAGCACCGTCAGATGCGGGAACAGATTGAAGTTCTGAAAGACATAGCCCACGTTAACGCGCTGACGCAGAATCTCCCTCTCCTTCAGCTCATAGAGCTTATCGCCCTGACGTCGATAGCCGATATAGTCGCCATCAATCTGAATAAACCCTTCATCTACCCGTTCCAGATGGTTTATGGCGCGCAGCAGGGTTGATTTCCCCGAACCGGACGGCCCGAGGATCACCGTCACCGTGCCGGGAGGGATCTCCAGAGAGACATCATCCAGCGCTTTATGGCGGCCAAAATACTTGCTGACGCCGGTAATCGAGATATGGCCGTTACGAGAGTTGGGCATGAATGGCCTCCTGCGATTTCTGCGGTTGACGAGAGGATTCATCGGCGCGCGCGCGGCGCGGCGAGTTGACCGCCGAACGGCGTTCGCTGCGTGCCAGGGCGCGTTCCACCAGATATTGAATCAGCGACAGGACGCTGGTGATCGCCAGATACCAGACGGCCCCGACCATCAGCAGCGGGATCACCTCCTGGGTCCGGTTGTAAATCATCTGGATGGTGTAAAACAGCTCGGGCATCGCCAGCACATAAACCATCGCGGTCCCTTTGGCGAGGCTGATAATTTCATTGAAACCCGCAGGCAAAATCGTGCGCAGCGCCTGAGGCAGAATAATACGCAGCGTACGCCGCCACGCCGGCAGCCCCAGCGCAGCGGCGGCCTCATACTGACCGTGGTCGACGCCGAGGAAGCCGCCGCGAATGATCTCCGCGGTATAGGCGCTCTGCACCAGCGTCAGCCCCACGACCGCCGTGGAAAACTGCCCCAGCACGTTGATGGTCTGATAATTACCCCAACTGATCCCGGTAAACGGAATACCGAGCGACAGCGTGTCGTAGAGATAGGAGAAGTTGTAGAGGATGATCAGCACCACAATCAGCGGCAGCGAGCGGAACAGCCAGATATAGCCCCAGGCCAGGCTGCTCAGCAGCCATGAAGAAGAGAGCCTGGCCAGCGCCAGCAGACCGCCGAGTATCACGCTCAGTACGGTACCCAGCAGCGTCAGCAGCAGCGTTTGTCCCAGTCCTTCCAGGATAACCGGGTCAAAGAACCAGCGAGCGAAAACCGCCCACTCCCAACGCGGGTTAAAGGCCACCGACTGCACGACGACCGCCAACACCAGTAGCGCCGCTACCGCGCCAACGGCGCGCAGCGGATAGCGCGCCGGGATCACTTTAATCGTTTCCGTTCTGTTCATGTTCTCTCCTCAGGCGCTGTGGCTTAAAATGCTTACCGCCAGCGCTTTAGTGAAGCGCAGTCGCCCATCAAACGGCGGCTGGCTGTACTCCTCCGGGTTGCGCGCCAGGTCAAACTGCGCATCGTAGCCCTGGCTCAGATAGAGCCTGACCGCTTCCGGCTGGCGAAAGCCGGTCGTCAGGTAGATATGGCTGTAGCCTGCCAGCACCGCCCGCCGCTCCAGTTCCTGGACCACCTTCGCCGCCAGCCCCTGCTGGCGCAGGGCCGGATGGGTCCAGATACGTTTGATTTCCGCCGTGCGGCTATCCTTGGGCTTATAGGCGCCGGTGGCGATAATCTCGCCGTCACGTTCAAGGACGATAAACAGCCCCTGCGGCGGCAGATACCACTCGGTCAGCTCGACCTCCGCATCGCGAGAAAAATAGTCGCCATAGCGCGACGCGTATTCGGCGAACAGGCGGTGAATAATCGGCTGGAGTTCCGGCGCTTCAGGTGAGATATCGCGAAATGCTGCACTCATATTGCCTCCTGTTAATCGCCGAGCCCGACCGGGTTAATTTCAGATTGCGGGATGCTCTCCACGCTTTCCCCCCAGCGGGTAAGCACTTTGCCATAGTCGCCGTTCTGAATGGCGCCGTTTAACGCGGTCTGTACGGCGTCCACCAACCCGCTGCCTTTTTTCAGCGTGACCGCGATGTGCGCCGCTTTCGGCCAGCCGCCATCCACGCTGCCCACCAGTTTGGTCTTCCCGGTCAGCGCGGCCTTCCAGGCGCCGATCACGTTCGGGCCAAAAAAGGCGTCGGCGCGACCGGACTGAATGGCCAGCGTCTGGGCGGCATCATCTTTGGTGTAGACCGGCGTAAAGGGCTTCAGCCCCTTTTTCAGGTTTTCCGCATTCCACGCCAGCAGAATGGCTTCCTGGTTGGTGCCGGAGCCGACGATAATCCGCAGCCCGGCAATCTCTTGCGCCTGGTCAATTTTATTCAGCGGGCTGGTACTCTTGACGTAGAAACCCAGCGAGTCCTTACGATAGGTGGCAAAGTCGAACTTCTCTTTGCGCTCTTTGGTGACGGTAATATTGCTGATCGCGGCATCATATTTGCCGGAGGAGACGCCCAGCGGCCAGTCTTCCCAGGAGGTCGGTACAACGTTCAGTTCCAGTCCCAGGCTGTCGGCGACCAGGCGGGCGATATCGACTTCGCTGCCAAGCAGGGTCTTGTTATCGTCCGAAAACACGGTCAGCGGCGGCGAGTTCAGCGCCGCGACCGCCACGGTAAATTTCCCCGGCACCGCAAAGTGATAATTGGCCGGCAACCGGGCGATAGCCTGCGGATTTTTTGCCGTATGCACCGGGACTTTGTTGGCCTCCACGCTCACGCCGGTCCCGTTGATATTGACGTCCTGCGCCCATAATGGCGCGCTGAAACCCAGCGCAAAGGCCAGTAAAAGTGACTTTTTCTGCATAGCAAACGTTCTCGTTGTTATTGTTGTTGGAATTGATTAACCGGCAGCGTCAGCCCCAGGCTTTCACGCAGCGTCGTTCCCGGATACTCCCGGCGGAACAGCCCGCGCGCTTGCAAAAGCGGCACCACCCGATCGACAAAGCGCGGGAAGGTATCCGGCGTGCCGCCCTGAATGATAAAACCGTCGGCCCCCCGCTGTTCGAACCACTGCTGCAAGCCATCGGCAACCTCCTGCGGCGTACCGGCGAACAGCGGGCGCGGACTGGCGGCTTCCAGCGCGACCTGACGCAGGGTCAGACCGCGTTCGCGGGCGTTGCGCTTAATTTCATCGGTGGTGCTGCGGAAGCTGTTTTTCCCCAGATCGCCAATATCGGGGAACGGTTCATCCAGCGGGTACTGCGCAAAGTCGTGGTGTTCGAAATAGCGCCCGAGATAGTTGAGGGCATCCTCAATCGATACCAGCGCGGCGGTGGTCTGGTATTGCTGTTCGACATCGTCGGCATCGTCACCGACAATCACGCTGACGCCCTGGAAAATATGTAATTGGTTATCCTGACGACCACAGGCCGCCAGCTGATTTTTCACATCGCGATAAAACGCCTGCGCTTCCGCCAGCGATGCCTGGTGGGTAAAAATGGCATCGGCATGGCGGGCCGCCAGTTTTTTGCCGTCATCGGAGGCCCCGGCCTGAAAAATAATCGGCCGCCCCTGCGGCGTGCGGGAAATATTCAGCGGGCCGGCAACCTGGAAAAAATCACCGCGATGGTCGAGGGTGTGCAGCTTATTTTTATCGAAGAACTGTCCGCTGGCTTTATTACGGACAAAGGCATCCTCCTCCCAGGAATCCCATAAGCCTTTCACCACCTGTAAATATTCATCGGCAATGCGGTAGCGCAGCGCGTGGTCGGGATGCTGCGCGCGCGAAAAGTTCTTTGCCGACCCTTCCAGCGGTGAGGTCACCACGTTCCAGCCCGCGCGTCCCTGGCTCAGATGGTCAAGGCTGGCAAACTGCCTCGCGGTGGTGAAAGGCTCGCTGTAGGAGGTGGATAAGGTGCCCACCAGCCCGAGATTGCGGGTGACCGCCGCCAGCGTCGAGAGCACGGTCAGCGGTTCAAAACGGTTTAAAAAATGCGGGATAGATTTCTCATTAATATATAAACCATCGGCGACAAATAAAAAGTCCAGCTTGCCCTCTTCGGCTTTTAAGGCCGTCTGTTTAACGAACTCAAAATTAATACTGGCATCCGCCTGGGCGGCCGGATGACGCCAGGCGGACATATTTCCCGATGCGCCGTGTAATATTGTGCCCAGACGCAATTGTCGTTTTTCAGACATAGCAACCCCTTTCCTTGTCGAAAATGAAAACAGAAACCCGAACGCTCAGGCGTCAGATCTGGCGTAAAGCCTGCTCAGCCAGCGCCGCAAAATAGCGGGCCGCCGGGGCGATTAAGCTGTCGTCCGGATTGTAGGCCGGGTGGTGAAGGCCAAATTCGCTGGCGCTGCCGATACTGACAAACGCGCCGGGAATATGCTGTAGATAGACGGCGAAATCCTCGCCGCCCATATGCAGATCCGCATGCCGGGTGCGGTAGCCGGAGTGGGCGGCAACATCGCCGGCAAATGTCGCCCAGCGCGAGTCATTGACCAACGCCGTCGGCCCGGCGTACCAGAACACATCAATCTGGGCACCAAAAGCACTGGCAAAACCGGCGGCAATGTCGCTGACCCGCGCTTTAACCCGCTGCTGCACTTCGCTGCTGTGGGTACGCAAGGTCCCTTCCAGCTCCACGCTTTCCGGCAGTACGTTCCAGGTATTGCCGCCCTGAATCCGCGTTACGCTCAGGACCACCGAATCGAGGGTATTCACCTCGCGGCTGGCCACGCTCTGCAGGACGGTGACCAGTTGACTGGCCAGCAAAATCGCATCTTTGCCTTCGTGCGGCCGGGCAGCATGCGCCCCTTTACCGGTGACCTTAAAGACGAAGCGATCGACGTTGGCGTAAAACGCCCCGCCGCGGGTAGCAAACTCGCCCACCGGCAGGCCGGGTTCATTATGCATACCGAAGATAGCCGCGACCCCCTCCAGCGCCCCGGCGCGAATCAGGGTTTTCGCCCCGCCAAAGTTCTCTTCCGCCGGCTGGAACAGAATCCGTACCCGTCCAGGGAGCGTCGCTTCGCGTTCTTTGAGCAGCAGCGCCGCCCCCAGCATCACGCTGGTGTGAATATCATGGCCGCAGGCGTGCATCACCCCTTCGTGTTGCGAGCGATACGGCAGGCCGGTAGTCTCGGCAATCGGCAGCGCATCGATATCCGCGCGCAGGGCGATAATCTTCTCGCCGCTGCCCACTTCGACGACCAGCCCGGTTGTCAGCTCATAGGGCAGCACCCGCAGGCCGCCGCTTTCAAGCCAGTCGCGAATGCGCGCCGTCGTCGCCACCTCCTGCAACGAGAGTTCCGGATATTGATGCAGCTCGCGCCGCCAGCTAATCAGCTGTTGTTCAAAGCTCATGGCAACACCTCCGCGCCGTGATGGGCCTGAGCCAGCAGGCGGAGTGAGTCGAGGCGCGCCTGCCCTTCGCTGACCGGCGTGTCGATGATAAATTCGTCAATATGCCAGGCAGCATGCAGGGCGTCGAGCTGCGCTTTTACCTCATCAGCGGTTCCCGCCAGCAGCGAGGCATCGCGACGGGCGATGCGCACCGGCGGACTTCCGGCCTGGCGGGCAAAGGCGGCCGCCTGCGCTTCGCTCGCCACCGTCACCCGCTGGCCGTTTTCCAGTTCAACGCCCCAGACTTCAACCTGTTGCGCCAGCTCAAGCGCCGTGGCGCGCTCTTCGGCGACGATGACCTGAATCGCGACGATGGCGTCGCGGCGACTCAGCGCCCGCCAGCGGGTTAACACCTCGCGCAGCAGCGTTTTGTCGCCGTTAAGATGGGCGGCGAAAACAAAATTCCAGTCCAGCCGGGCGGCGAGCTCAACGCTCTCCAGGCTGGCGCCGAGCAGAAATCCGTCGGCGCGGCGCGGCGGGATTGGCGTGGCGCGCAGGCTCTCTTCCCCCTCGGCATCGGTGAGCGACAGCCAGTTATCCAGCTGCGCGAGGCTGTCGGCAAATGTTCCTTTCTCCGCCGGATGAACCCCCAGTTGCAGCGCCCGCGTTGACAGCGGCAGGCCGCCCGGCGCTTTCCCGACGCCAAGATCGACACGTCCAGGCGCTATCGAGGCCAGCAGATTGAAGTTTTCCGCCACTTTGTACGGGCTGTAGTGTTGCAGCATGACGCCGCCGGATCCGACGCGAATCTGCCGGGTCTGGCCGAGGATCCAGGCGATCACCACTTCCGGCGACGGGCTGGCTAATTGATCGGTGTTGTGGTGCTCGGCAATCCAGAAGCGATGATAGCCCCAGGCTTCCGCCTGTTGCGCCAACGTTAATGTACGCGTCAGCGCCTGAGCGGCCGTTTCTCCCGCCGCCAGCGGACTTTTATCCAGGATACTGATTCGATAAGACATTTCGCAGGCTCGTATTAATTAACATACCTGCATTATTAGAATCTGCTGCGGCCACTGAGAAACAATTTATTTACATGTACTCTGCCGGAAAATAGATATACGCCGTTAACGCGCCGCCACCTGCCGCTGTAGCTGGCGGATAAAATCCTCGGTTTGCCGCGGATGGCGCAGGCGTACAAAGCGAATGTGCCGGTACGCCGGGTCAGTCATATCAGACTGATAACGCTGGCGATTATTCTTCCAGGTTTTGATGGTCCAGCCGATAATCGAGTCGCGGCTGAAGAAGGCGCGACGGAAGCTTTCACAGTTGCCGGTTCCCGGCCACAGCTCCTGACCGCGGCTGGCCCGGGAGATGGCCCGACAGACGGCCTGT
Organism: Klebsiella sp. Lac1; assembly: GCF_009825425.1. Lineage (NCBI taxonomy): Bacteria > Pseudomonadati > Pseudomonadota > Gammaproteobacteria > Enterobacterales > Enterobacteriaceae > Klebsiella > Klebsiella sp. Lac1. The sequence goes on along the minus strand of NZ_VJZJ01000001.1, from coordinate 1,543,985 downwards.
CGCAGGGTTCGGGCAAAACTGTAATCCACCCACACCACCAGATCGACGTCGCGCCACTTCACCGGGCGACTGCGGTTGTAATTGCCGTCCAGCACCCAGCCAGGAGCCTCGATGGCAGCGGCCACGTCGGCGAAGAACGTCTCATCCGGCGCGCCCTGCCAGTCCGCGCGCCAGTAAAGCCTGTCCATCTCAATACAGGGAACGGACAGGATCTGCGCGAGCCGTCGCGCCAGCGTCGATTTGCCGACGCCGCTGGTACCCACTACGTTGATATTCATCGTTATCTCTCAGCCATTGCTTTGCTGGGAATCATAGCCCGAAACAGCGGGCTGGCGCTACCGGCTGGCCCGGAGAACGCGCCTGAGGGCCAGCGAGCATGCCGCAGAGTCCGGAGTAGGCTAGCCTATGTGCCGGAAGATAGCGTGCAACGGGTGCTGGCGGAAGGATGGCTCACCCGGGCCCTTGATGAGCGGACCCCCTCTTTCCCCGGTTAGCCCCTCTTTTTCTCCAGCCGCCGTCACCATACCACGACCTTCCGCCTGCTGATGGACGCCCTTCGTCGTCGAACTCATTGATATTTAAGCAAGTGCGGTCGATAAATGTTTTACGTGCGTGACTATCTCGATACGTGTAGGATGCTGCGCCATGCTCTGCTTATCTCCTACGTCAGAATGATGGGAAAGCCAGCATAACGTACTGCGACTTGGCGGTGCGAAGAACCACTCATGGACATTGACAGGAAAATGGGTACATCAATGAATACAAAGCAAAACTCGACGGCGGAGCACCATGCCGCCAGACGTCACTGGCTCAATTCTCAGGAATCGGGCTATCACAAAGCGATGGGCAACCGTCAGGTACAGATGATTGCCATCGGCGGCGCCATCGGTACCGGGCTGTTTCTCGGCGCAGGCGCGCGTTTACAGATGGCTGGCCCCGCGCTGGCGCTGGTTTATCTGGTATGCGGCCTGTTCTCATTCTTTATTTTACGCGCACTCGGCGAACTGGTTCTGCATCGGCCTTCCAGCGGCAGTTTCGTCTCCTACGCCCGCGAGTTTTTGGGTGAAAAAGCGGCCTACGTCGCCGGCTGGATGTACTTCGTCAACTGGGCGATGACCGGGATTGTCGATATCACCGCCGTGGCGCTGTATATGCACTACTGGGGCGCCTTTGGCGATGTCCCGCAGTGGGTCTTCGCGCTCGGGGCGCTGGCGATTGTCGGTACCATGAACATGATCGGCGTGAAGTGGTTCGCCGAAATGGAGTTCTGGTTCGCCCTGGTCAAAGTGCTGGCGATTGTCGCCTTCCTGGTGGTGGGGACCATTTTCCTCGGCAGCGGCAAACCGCTGGACGGCAATGCCACCGGCTTCCACCTGATTACCGATAACGGCGGCCTGTTCCCGCACGGACTGATGCCTGCGCTGGTGCTGGTACAGGGGGTGGTGTTTGCCTTTGCCTCCATCGAACTGGTCGGGACCGCAGCCGGTGAGTGTAAAGAGCCGCAGACGATGGTGCCGCGCGCCATCAACAGCGTTATCTGGCGTATCGGCCTGTTCTACGTCGGTTCCGTGCTGCTGCTGGTGCTGCTGCTGCCGTGGAATGCCTATCAGGCCGGACAGAGCCCGTTTGTGACCTTCTTCTCGAAGCTGGGCGTGCCGTATATCGGTAGCGTGATGAATATCGTGGTGCTCACCGCCGCGCTCTCCAGCCTCAACTCGGGTCTGTACTCCACCGGGCGTATTCTGCGTTCGATGTCGATGGGCGGTTCTGCACCGAAGTTTATGTCGAAGATGAGCCGTCATCACGTGCCTTATGCCGGGATTCTGGCTACGCTGGCGGTGTATATCGTCGGGGTGTTCCTGAACTATCTGGTGCCGTCGCAGGTCTTCGAAATCGTCCTCAACGTGGCTTCGCTGGGGATTATTGCATCGTGGGGCTTTATCGTGGTGTGCCAGATGCGCCTGCGTCAAGCCATCAAGGAAGGGAAAGCGGCGGATGTCAGCTTCAAGATGCCGGGTGCACCGTTCACCTCGTGGCTGACCCTGTTGTTCCTGTTCAGCGTGCTGGTGCTGATGGCCTTCGATTACCCGAACGGGACCTATACCATCGGCTCCATTCCGCTGATTGCGGTACTGCTGGTGGCCGGTTGGTTCGGCGTACGTAAGCGCGTTCATGCTATTCATAGTACTGCGCCGGGCGCACAGTCCGCGAAAAAATAACGCTATCGCGGTTTGTCCGTTTCCGGGCAAACCGCCTCTTGCGGCTTAGTTATCTTCCACCAGTTGCGATACATCGCTGCTGTTAATCTGGCGATGGTTGCCGGATTCATCCACATAGCTGGTCATACCGGTCTCTTTATCCAGACGCGGCTTACCCTGAGTCACAATGGTCTGCCCGCTTTTCGTCGTCATCACATAGTTTGAAGTACAACCGGCAAGCAGTGCCAGCATCACGCCAGCGCACAGAGCCATAAATGGCTTATTCATACATCCTCCAGAATGATTCATTCCGCCCGATAGCAGGCGGCAAAACGATAAGTGTAAAACCATAATCGCCGTAGGGCCAATAAGTGTTTGTAACAGAGGGTGATTCCGGCAGGCGGGAGGGGTTTCCCCCTCCTCAATCAGGGTTTACAGCGCAATGCGGATAACGTCATCCGGCTGGGTCGCTTCTTTCTGACGGCTTGATTCTTGCTTCACGCTGACGTACAGCGTTTTACCGTCGGCGGAGAGCGCGAGGCTGTTGGGGTGGGTTGGCGTTTTGAAGGTTTTGACCACTTTGTTGCTTTTACCATCAATCACGCTGACTTCCCCGGCTTTACGATGCGTCACGTAGACTTCATTGCGCGTCGGGTTGAACAGCACCGCCAGGGATTCCGGCGCCGCGATTTTCTGCAGCACTTTGCCGTCGCGCAGATCAACAACCAGCACTTCCGGCTGTTTGCTATCGGTAATGAAGGCGCGGTGACCCGCGGTATCCAGGCTCAGGTTCAGATAGAAGTGCTCTTTACCGTCATCCTGCAACTTCTTGCGGCTCAGAATTTTGTTGCTCTCGCTGTCGATGGTCAGCAGTTCACCGTCGGCGTTGGTGGTGTAAATACGCTTCGCATCAGCATCCACCGCCAGCCCGGTCGCCATGGCCCCGGTATTGGTGATGGTCTCTTTCAGCGTCAGCTTTTCACCATCCACCACCCAGATGACGCTCTCTTTACCCAACCCGGTGATGTAGACCGTATTGGTTTTTTCATTGACGGCCAGTTCACGCGGCGCCAGCGGGCGCACGGTTTCGCTGCGTTGACGATTGTCGAGCACCAGGCGGCCTTTCACCGCGCCGGTTTTGGCGTCAATGGCGGTAACGGTACTGTCAGTGGTGTTACCCAGCCACAGCGTTTGCGTCGCGTTATTGATCGTCGCGCCGAACGGTTTCAGATCGTTATGAATAACCTGCGTCACCTCCAGCGTGGTCGGGTCAAGACGATAAACAATCCCGCCCTTATCCAGTGAACGGCTTTGCGAAGTAGCGACCCACAGCGCATTTTCCTGCTGGCTGTAAGCCATTTCGTACGCGCCCTTACCGACCGCCTTGCGCAACATTTCTTCTGCCGCGTGAGCGCTGAAGCTCCCCGCCAGCAGTAAAGAGGTTAATAACAGTGAACGGCGCAGACGCGGCGCGGACAGATGACGTAATGACATGACGACTCCCTTGAATAAAACACCTATGTGCCTGCTTGACATTGCTTCCCTGACGCAAAGTCCTGGCTTTGCGTTCTTTTTCAAATGCGAATAGTAATCATTATTTGACATGAAGTGGAGCGTTATTTATGGCAACCGACGCTGAAAATAACCATTCGGTGCCATTATTTAACGAAAATAACGTTAATAATTTTCAAAAAATTACAAAAGAGTTAACATATCGACATATGTTCCGTTTGGTTCGTTTTACGAGTAGCTTTATGAAAATCCATTCCGTGCGCACGGCTGCACTACCTGCCCTCCTCTTTCCGCTGATCGCGGTGGCCCAGACTAACGCCAGCGATGAACAAACTATGGTTGTGACCGCCGCCCCGACCGCGGTCTCCGAACTCGATACCCCTGCGGCGGTCAGCGTCGTTAACGGGGATGAGATGCGTCAGGCGGCGCCGCGGGTGAATCTCTCGGAATCGCTGGGCGCCGTACCGGGGCTACAGGTTCAGAACCGCCAGAACTACGCTCAGGATCTGCAATTATCGATTCGCGGCTTCGGTTCTCGCTCCACTTTTGGCGTGCGCGGACTGCGCATTTATGTTGACGGCATTCCGGCCACCATGCCCGATGGCCAGGGACAGACTTCAAATATTGATATTGGCAGCATAGAGACGCTCGATGTCCTGCGCGGACCGTTCTCTGCGCTGTACGGCAACTCCTCCGGCGGCGTCATTAACGTGACGACGCAAACCGGCAGTCAGCCGCCAACCCTCGAAGCCAGCAGCTATTACGGCAGCTTCGGCAGCTGGCACTACGGTATGAAAGCGACCGGTGCCGTCGGCGACGGCACCCACGCCGGAGATGTCGATTACACCGTATCGACCAACCGCTTTACCACCCACGGCTACCGCGATCACAGCGGCGCCCGTAAAAATCTGGCCAACGCCAAACTGGGCGTGCGCATCAATGAGGTCAGTAAGCTGACTCTGCTGTTTAACAGCGTGGATATTAAAGCCAATGACGCCGGCGGCCTGAGCTACGATGAATGGCAGAATAACCCGCGCCAGTCGCCGCGCGGCGATCAGTACAATACCCGTAAGTCGACGAAGCAGACCCAGGCCGGGTTACGTTATGAACGTCAACTGAGCGAACAAGATGACCTGAGCGTGATGATGTACGCCGGCGAGCGTGAAACCACACAATATCAGTCAATCCCGCGCGCGCCGCAGCTCAATCCAGGCCATGCGGGCGGCGTTATCGACCTGACGCGTCATTATCAGGGGATTGATACCCGCTGGACCCACCGCGGCGAGCTGCTGGTGCCGGTCACCTTCACCACCGGTCTCGACTATGAAAACATGAGCGAGCGCCGTAAGGGTTACGAAAACTTTGTTATGAGCAACGGCGCGCCGCAGTATGGCGAAGAGGGCAGCCTGCGGCGTAATGAACGTAATCTGATGTGGAACATCGACCCGTATCTGCAGACCCAGTGGCAGCTGACGGACAAACTCTCCCTTGATGCCGGGGTGCGCTACAGCTCGGTGTGGTTCGACTCCAACGATTATTACGTGACGCCGGGTAACGGCGATGACAGCGGCGATGCCAGCTACCACAAATGGCTGCCCGCCAGCTCGCTGAAATATGCGCTCACCGATGCCTGGAATGTCTATCTTTCCGCCGGTCGCGGCTTTGAAACGCCGACCATTAACGAGCTCTCCTACCGTTCCGGTAACCAGAGCGGCCTGAATTTCGGCCTGCAGCCTGCGACCAATGATACGGTCGAGGTAGGCAGTAAGACGCGGGTTGGCAATGGCCTGTTTACCGCCGCGCTCTTCCAGACCAATACCGATAACGAGATTGTGGTGGATGCCAGCAGCGGCGGGCGTACCAGCTACAAAAACGCCGGTAAAACGCGTCGTCAGGGCATGGAGCTGGGGCTGGATCAGCAGTTCGGCGAAAGCTGGCGACTGAAAGCCGCATGGACCTGGCTGGATGCCACCTACCGGACCAACGTCTGTAACGATGCCGATTGCAACGGTAACCGTATTCCGGGTATCGCGCGCAATATGGGCTACGCGTCGTTCGGCTATCAGCCGGAACACGGCTGGTACGCCGGCAGCGATATTCGCTATCTGAGCGATATCATGGCTAACGATAAGAACAGCGCCAAAGCGCCGTCCTGGACGGTGGTCGGCCTCACCACAGGCTATAAGTGGAGCTACGGCAAGATGGACATGGATCTGTTCGGCCGCGTCGATAACCTCTTCGATCGCCGCTACGTCGGCTCGGTGATTGTCAACGAGTCCAACGGGCGCTACTACGAGCCCGCCCCGGGACGTAACTATGGCGTCGGCCTGAACCTCGCCTGGCGTTTTGAATAACCCCAGCACCACCGGGGAGACAGACCGCACCACCCCGTAGCCCCGGTAAGCGTAGCGCCACCGGGGAAACAGACCGCACCACCCCGTAGCCCCGGTAAGCGTAGCGCCACCGGGGAAACAGACCGCACCACCCCGTAGCCCCGGTAAGCGTAGCGCCACCGGGGAGACAAACCGCACCATTCCGTAGCCCCGGTAAGCGTAGCGCCACCGGGGAGAGGTTCCCGGGCGGCGGGATACATCCCTTGCCCGGGCTACGGCCCGGCATCAATTGTCGCCCCGGTAAACGTAGCACCACCGGGGAAACGCTCTCACTCCCGTCTTATTGCGGCTTACTTCACGCTTTGTTTTATCCTTTCTCGTCTGTTGTGCTCCCGAGCGTTACTCTTGTCACAAATAACCGCCAACAAGGAGCTGCTATGGCACTGCCGATCATTCTCGATTGCGATCCCGGTCATGATGACGCCATTGCGATGATTCTCGCCCTCGCCTCACCCGAACTTGACGTCAAAGCGATCACCGCCTCCGCGGGCAACCAGACACCGGACAAAACCCTGCGCAACGTGCTGCGTATGCTGACGCTACTGAGACGGCAGGATATTCCGGTGGCCAGCGGCGCGCGCAAACCGCTGATGCGGGAGCTGATCATCGCCGACAACGTTCACGGCGAAAGCGGGCTTGATGGCCCGGCGCTGCCGGAGCCTGATTTTGCGCCGCAGACCTGCACCGCCGTCGAACTGATGGCGAGCACGTTACGCGCAAGCCCGCAGCCAATAACCCTTGTCGCGACCGGCCCGCAAACCAACGTTGCCCTGCTGCTCAACAGCCACCCGGAACTGCATGACAAGATTGCCCGCATTGTCCTGATGGGCGGCGCGATGGCGTTGGGCAACTGGCAGCCCGCCGCCGAGTTTAATATCTACGTCGACCCGGAAGCGGCGGAGATCGTCTTTCAGTCCGGCATCCCGATAGTCATGGCCGGGCTGGACGTGACGCATAAAGCGCAGATCCATGATCAGGATATCGCGCGTTTTCGCCAGCTGGGCAACCCGGTGGCGACGGTCGTTGCCGGGCTGCTCGATTTCTTTATGGCATACCACAGAGACGAGAAATGGGGCTTTGTCGGCGCGCCGCTGCACGATCCTTGTACTATCGCCTGGCTGTTGAAGCCGGAGCTGTTCACCAGCATTGAACGCTGGGTGGGCGTGGAAACACAGGGAAAATATACCCAGGGGATGACGGTGGTCGATTATTATTTCCTGACCGGCAATCCGCCAAATACGACGCTCCTGCTGGATGTCGACAGACAAGGGTTCGTGGATTTGTTAGCCGAGCGGCTGGCGTTTTATGGCTAACGGAGAGCCTGCTGGCTCTGTTCTCAGGAAAAGCACGCGCTGTGCTTTTCCTGCTGAATCAACGGGCAAGCCCCGGCATGTGCCGAACTGCCGGGGTAATATTGATTAATCGTCCGGGGAGACGCGCACCACCACTTTACCGAAGTTTTCACCCTTCAGCAGGCCAATCAGCGCATTGGGCGCCTGTTCCAGGCCATCGACAAGCTGCTCGCGGTATTTGATTTTACCTTCCTGTACCCAGCGCCCCATCTCCGCCTGGAACTCGGCAATACGATGCCCGTAATCCTGGCCGATGATAAAGCCCTGCATCCGGATACGTTTTTTCAGCAGCGTCGCCATCAATAGCGGCAGACGATCCGGGCCTTCCGGCAGGCCGGTCGCATTATAGCCACTGACCAGGCCGCACAGCGGAACCCGCGCCGAGGTGTTGAGCAGCGGCAGTACGGCATCAAACACCTTGCCGCCGACGTTTTCGTAGTAGATATCAATACCCTGCGGGCAGGCCTCGGCCAGCTGGCTGGCAAAGTCAACGGCATGATGATCGAGGCAGATATCAAACCCAAGGGTTTCGACCGCATAACGGCACTTCTCGCTGCCCCCGGCAATTCCCACCGTGCGACAGCCTTTCAGTTTCGCGATCTGGCCGACCGTGCCGCCAACCGGACCGGTAGCCGCGGCCACGACCAGCGTTTCTCCCGCCTTCGGCTGGCCGATATCCAGCAGCCCCATATAGGCTGTAAAACCAGGCATCCCAAGAATACCGAGCGCCCACGAGGGGTGTTGCGGATGCTCGCCCAGCTTGACCAGCCCGTTGCCATCGGAGAGTTCAAAATCCTGCCAGCCGCCGTAGTTCAGCACCCACTCTCCCGCTTTAAAGTCAGCATGGTCAGACGCTTCAACGCGACTCACCGTTCCGCCGACCATCACGGCACCGATGGCAACCGGCGGCGAGTAGGACGGCGCGTCGCTCATGCGTCCGCGCATGTAGGGGTCTAACGAAAGATAAACCGTGCGCAGAAGCACCTGCCCGGGACCGGGCGTCGGGGCATCGCTCTCTTCCAGACGGAAATTATCCCCCGTCGGCTCGCCGTGCGGGCGAGAGGCCAGCACCCAGCGGCGGTGACGTTGTGGATGAAAAGCCATAACAAACTCCTCTTGTTTAAGACCTGTAATGAGGCTAGTCGCAATTGCTGCCGCGCACATTGGCATTATGAGGCAGATTGATTTAAGCGCACGACCAGATAGGTGCACGATGCGCTGGACTCATTGATAAAACGGCAGTCGTCAGGCGGCCCCAGCTCAAGGCAATCGCCGGCCCGCATCTCATGCCGGGTCGCGCCCTCGACAAAAACCAGCTCCCCCTGTTGCAGCCAGATAAGCTGACGCGCCAACGCGTAGGAGGAGGCGTGCATCGACACATCGCTGCCTGCCGGCAGCTCTACCTGCACCAGATCAATGGGCAGATCGCTGCGCGGCGAAACATGACGCCGTAAATAGTGGCTTTGCGGATCGCGCCATACCGGCTGCTGGGCAAAGCGCAGCAGTTTGCCTTCCTGCATCTCCGCGCGGGCGATCAGCGTCGACATACTGATCCCGAACGCGCCGGAAAGCCGCCCCAGCATCGACGCCGTCGGGCTGCTCTCGCCGCGTTCGATCTTGTGGATCATCGCGCGTGAGGCACCGGCGCGTTCGGCCAGTTCGCTGAGTGACCAGCCGCGAGATTCGCGTTCAATGCGGATACGGGCGCTAATGCGCTGATTCATATTGTCTTCAATAGTATTCATAGCGTAGTACTATAGTGTATGAATCAATCCCCGACAAGGCGACGCCTGCGCCGTCCCCTGAGGAGCGGCGGCCCCGCTGCATCTGCCTGGTAACCACCGGCCATGATAAATTTCTTGCGAAAACAGATGGCAGCATCGCGTACATTATTGTAATAATATCGTACTACTATAGTGTACAGAGATTGAGTTGAGGTTTGCTATGACCATTCGTTATGCCAGCAAAGAAGATTGCGCGGCGATTGCCGAAATTTACAACCACGCGGTGCTGCATACCGCCGCCATCTGGAATGACAAAACCGTCGATACCGATAATCGCATCGCCTGGTTTGAAGCACGTCAGCTGGCAGGCTACCCGGTTCTGGTGAGCGAAGAAAACGGCGTCGTCACCGGCTACTCTTCGTTTGGCGACTGGCGCGCCTTTGATGGCTTTCGCCATACCGTCGAGCATTCGGTCTACGTCCACCCCGATCATCAGGGTAAAGGATTAGGCCGCAGCCTGCTGGTGGCGCTGATTAAAGAAGCCCGTCGCCTGAACAAACATGTCATGGTGGCCGGTATCGAAGCGCAAAACCAGGCCTCTTTGCATCTGCACGAAACGCTCGGATTTGTGATCAGCGGGCAGATGCCGCAGGTCGGCACAAAATTTGGCCGCTGGCTGGATCTGACCTTTATGCAGCTCCAGCTCGACGATCGTCGCGATCCGGACGCCAGCGCATGAACGCTTCTTTGACCCTCGCCTGTCTGATTGCCGCAGGCGTCGGACTGGTCGTACAAAATACGCTGATGGTACGTATTACGCAGTCCGCCTCGACAATACTCATTGCGATGCTGCTGAACTCACTGGTCGGAATGGTGATTTTCGTTACCATCCTGCTCCTGCGTCACGGTGCGGCAGGCTTTCAGGAGCTGGCGCTCAACATACAATGGTGGACGCTGATTCCCGGATTGCTGGGGTCGTTTTTTGTCTTCGCCAGCATCAGCGGTTATCAGAACGTTGGCGCGGCCACCACCATTGCGGTACTGGTTGCCAGTCAACTGGTGGGAGGATTAGCGATGGATATTATTCGCGCTCACGGCGTGCCGTGGCGGGCGTTACTAGGGCCGCTGTGCGGCGCAGTCATGCTGGTGGCAGGCGCCTGGCTGGTTGCCAGACGCCAGTTTTAGCGCGCAATATCAGAGAATGGCGCCGCCTTTGTTCAACTGCTCGCGGCGCGCTTCCTGCTCTTCATGCTGCTGACGGCCGTGATGGGCAATCGTGGTCCGTAAACGCTGCTGCTGGGTAAAACGCTCGTCGCGGGTCAGCTCAGCATCGTCACTCAACGCCACCAGCAGTTCGTTCATGTGAGTAATCACCCCCTCGGCAATCGCCGCATCGACGCGGGCGATAACGTCATCCAGATGTGCCATGTATGCTTCCCCGGCTTAGTTCAATTTAACTTTCGAAAAATCGCTACCCATCAGGCTCACGCTATAGCCGCTGACGTTACTGCGCGTGGCGTAGAAGGTTTTCCCGGTCGCGAGGGTAATCCATGGCGCCTGCTGATAAAAGATCTCTTGCGCCTGACCATACAGTTTGGCGCGTTGCTGCGGATCGCTGACCAGAATCGCTTTTTTGACCAGCGCGTCATATGACTTATCGCACCAGCGGGCAACGTTGGAACCGGTCTTGATATTATCACAGCTCAGCAATGTGCCGGCGAAGTTGTCCGGGTCGCCATTGTCCGACATCCAGCCAAACAGGGCGCTGTCGTGTTCACCTTTGCGCATGCCGGAGAGATATTCACCCCATTCATAGGTGACGATTTTGGCCTTGATGCCCACTTTGCTCCAGTCGTTCTGAATCATTTCGGCAATGCGCCGCGAGTTAGGGTTGTAGGGGCGCTGTACCGGCATCGACCACAAGGTCACCTCTGCCCCTTTTTCCAGCCCGGCCTGCTTCAGCAGCGCTTTGGCCTTTTGCGGATCGTAGTCGTAATCCGGCAGATCTTTCTTATAACCGAGCATATTTGCCGGCAGCGGAGATTTGGCCACCGCGCCAGAATCCATAAACACCGCGTTGACGATGGCCTGTTTGTCGGTGGCGTAGTTCAGCGCCTGACGGACCAGCACGTTATCAAACGGTTTTTTCTCGGTATTAAACGCCAGATAGCCGACGTTCAGCGCTTCAACAGCATGCAGCGCCAGATCTTTATTGCCCTTGATAACGGCGAACTGTACCGGCGACGGTGCCGGGATAATCTGACATTCGTTGGTTTGCAGTTTCGCCAGACGGGTCTCGACATTCGGGGTGATGGAGAAGATCAGATGTTTTGTCGGCACGTCACCTTCCCAGTAATGCGGGTTGGCAATGTAACGGATTAGCGAATCGACTTTATACTGCTGAAGCGCATACGGGCCGGTGCCGACAGGCCAGGTATCAACATACTCCGGCGTGCCTTTCTTCATCATCGCATCGGCGTATTCCGCCGACAGTATTGAGGCAAAATCCATTCCCCAGTCGGCGAGGAAGGCGGCATTCGGTTCCGTCAGTACGAACTGGACATGATAATCGTCGACCTTTTTCACCTCTTTAATCAGCTTATCCAGCCCGACGTCGTGGAAATACTCATAATTACCCTGCGAGACTTTATGATATGGATGATTCGCATCCTTCTGCCGCAGGACCGAGAAGATCACGTCATCCGCGTTAAAATCGCGGGTCGGTTTAAAATATTTATTGCTGTTGAACTGAACGCCTTTGCGCAGCGTGAAAGTCCAGGTTTTACCATCCGGGGAAACGGTCCAGTCAGTCGCCAGTGAAGGAATCGGCGTATTTTTCACCGGATCAAAGGTAATCAGACGGTTGTAGAGCACCTGGGAGCTGGCGACGAAAGAAGGTCCGGAGCTGGCAATCTGCGGGTTAAATGATTCCGGCGATGCTTCGGAGCAATAGACCAGCGTATCGTTACCGGCCGCCCACGCGGCTCCGGCGGGCAGCAAGGTGCTTAACGCCAGCGCAATCAGCGTTTTCCTGGTAGACATGGTTATAAACCTTATCAATTTGTTATAAGTGTTCTAATAACAACACAACAGCATTCAACCAGCAAATAATCAATCGCTATCAGGTTATGCTGAAAGCGCTTTTTTTGCCGATTTATTCTCCAGACCGGGTCAACCTGCTGAAGTTGTGAACTGCTTATAAAACCAGAAAAAAAACGTGCGATAACCGCCCTGCCTGCCCCACGCGGCCCCGGCGCCCGATACACTCGGAAAACCGCAGAACGCAGTACAACGAGGTTTTCCCATGACAATAACCTGCAACTTATATACCCGTGGCCAGTGGCATGATGCTGAAGGCCAGGCCACCTTTACCCGCACTAATCCGCTCAGCGAACAGCCCGCGTCCATCGCAGCGGCTGCGAGCCTGGCCGATGCCCGGCACAGCGTCGAAGCCGCCGCTGCCGCCTTCCCGCAATGGCGCGACACCGCCCCCGCCGAGCGCCGTCGCCTGCTGCTGGGGGCGGCGGAACAAATGCAGCGTCGTGAAGCCAAATTCATCGCCGCCATGTCGGCGGAGACAGGTGCGACGGCACACTGGGCGGGCTTTAACGTCCATCTGGCCGCCGACATTTTGCGTGAAGCCGCCGCCCTTACCACCCAGATTGAGGGGCAGATTATTCCGTCGAATGTCCCGGGTAATCTGGCGATGGCCGTCCGTCAGGGGGCTGGCGTGGTACTGGCAATGGCGCCGTGGAATGCGCCGCTGATCCTCGCTACTCGCGCGATTGCGACGCCGCTCGCCTGTGGGAATACGGTGATCCTCAAAGGGGCGGAAATGTCGCCCGCCAGCCAGGCGCTGATTATTGATGCGCTGGCGGCGGCCGGATTACCGGACGGCGTCGTGAACTATCTCACCTGCGCGCCGGCGGATGCGCCCGCGCTGGTGGAGTCGCTTATCGCCCATCCGGCGGTGCGCCGCGTTAACTTTACCGGCTCCACGCCGGTCGGGCGCATTATCGCCCGCACCTGCGGGCAGTATCTGAAACCGGCGGTGCTGGAACTTGGCGGCAAAGCGCCGCTACTGGTCCTCGACGATGCCGATCTCGAGCAAGCGGCGGCTGGCGCCCTCTTTGGCGCATTCGCTAACGCCGGACAGATCTGTATGTCAACCGAGCGCATTATCGTCGACGAATCAATAGCCGACGCTTTTATCGCCCTGCTCAGCCGCCGCGCGGCAACGCTGCCTGCCGGGCTGATGGGACCGGTTGTCGATATGAAAACCGTCACGCGCTGCAATGAACTCATTGATGACGCGCTGGCAAAAGGGGCCCACCTTTTAACCGGAGGTAAAGCCGACACCACGCAGATGCGCGCCACGCTGCTTGATGGGGTAACCCGCAGCATGCGGATATGGCAGGAAGAATCCTTCGGTCCGGTAAAAGCCATTATTCGGGTACACGGCGAGCAGGAAGCGCTGGCGGTAGCCAACGACAGTGAATACGGGCTCTCTTCGGCGGTCTACAGCCGCGACACCGCCCGGGCGTGGAACGTAGCCCAGGGGTTACAAACCGGCATTTGCCACATTAATGGCCCTACCGTACACGATGAAGCGCAGATGCCGTTTGGCGGCTGTAAAGCCTCCGGCTACGGACGCTTTGGCGGCCGCGCAGGCATTGCTGAGTTTACCGAGCTACGCTGGATGACATTGCAGACCACCCCGCGCGAACTGCCGTTTTAGCGTTCAGGCCAGCAGATAACGCGGTTCCCACTGCAAGCGATCGCCATCGGCATGCCACATAGGGTCGCTTGCCATCGGACGCGGACAGGCAAACGCTTCACTACGGTGATATCGAGGCGTTTGCCTGAGCGGGGGCGAAAAATTGCGCCATGCAATCGGCCAGCGCAACGGGATTCTCCCAGGCCATAGAGTGGCCCGCATCCGGCACTACCAGCAGCGGAATACCGGCGGCGGCGACGTCGTCGGCTTCCTGAGCCGGGAGCGACAATTCGCCATAGATCAGCGCCTTGCGACAGGATAATTGCTGAAAGCGCGCGAACCAGGACGGCGACACCCCGTCAACCAGGCTGCGGGCCCCTCGCCATACGGCTCTGGGGGCACTGTTTTGCAGGCACCCGGCCCAGGGAGACGTTTCTGCCGCCAGCAGATCGGCGAAGCCCTGCGCGATAAACCCGGCTTCCGACTGGGCGGCGATAGCCCGACTGTACATGCCGCCACCGGCATAAAGATTGGGTTCAGAGACCAGCAGAGCCTGGACGCGGTGGCCCAGAAGCTCAGCGGTTTCAATGGCAATACTGCCGCCCATGCTATGCCCGAACAGAGAGCAGCGGGTCAGTTGCAGACTGTCAAGCAGTTCCACAACAACCCGCGCCTGCTCACTGGTACCGTAGCCAAAGGAGTCAGGCTTACCGCTATAGCCAAAACCAGGCAGGTCGATCAGCAAAACCCGCTGCCCGGGAAAAGCCGGATCGGTCACCACGCGTAGATAGTCATAAGAGGACGCGCAACCCAGCCCGTGAATAAAGACCAGCGGGTCGCCGTACCCAGGGAAATCGAACCAGCGCACGTTAGCGCCAGCGAATAAGGAAAAATAGCTATTCATCAGGTTGCTCCGCCCATGATTGCTGTGTTTTTATACAGTAAAACAGTGACGGTTGCCATCGCTTTATGCTGTCAGAATAAAGAGATCAGTAGCGCCATCGGAAAGCTAAACGGCCAGGTGGCCCCGATCAGCAGCGCGGCCAGCAGGCGAATCAAACGGCTTTCTTTGGTCAGAAACCAGCTGATGATCGCACAAATACATCCCATAACTGCATAAAAAACCAGCATTTTCTGGTATAAGGTCATTATTCTTCCTTCCCTGATAAGCCCCATTATGATACGGAGATGAGCGGCACAAAGAGTGCGACACAGCCCGCAAAATCACACAACGAATCGCGCGCTTAATCAGCGGAAAACAACCAATTCATCCTTGTCTGATAGCACTTCCTTTCTCCCCGTACTATACATGTAGAGGCTTACTCATAAAGGTGGCGTTATGGATGTTTCCAGCAAAACCGTAATTCTGATTAATGTCGGCGTAGCTTTCGCGCTTATCAGCCTGTTATCTGTTCGTTTTGGTTGGTTTTACTGATTTTATTCAGCAAAGAGACCTAAAAAAGCAGCCTCCGTGGGCTGCTTTTTTACGATTTAATCGCGACGGTGTTATCCGCGCGGCTCTGCGCCTGTAGCACAGCAATAGCCTTTATATTCTCAGGGTTATAGCCGGGCAGCAGATTAATTCTTTCATTATCCCACTCAGCCGCCATACAGATGGGCTCGCTGACCCCCTGCTGTTCACAAAGACTAATACGCTGGGCGGGTAAATGACCGTACAGAATTGCCGTGGCGCAGGCCACTGGCAGAAAAAAAGCTATCTTTTTCAAAACAAGATCAACGTCAAAGTAACAAACTATGACAAATGTTCGCATGAGCCAGTCGGTAAAGTCAAACCTCAACCGCCTTTTCCCCCTGGCCGCCGCGGCCAGGCAGGGTTTTTTAACTTTTGTTCCACGCAATAGCGTGGTTCAAACAATGTCCCTGCCGCTCCCTTTTCATTCTCCATCTTTAACCGCAGCAGGTTATTGGACAATATGAACAAGTGGTCGTCATTTATCCCTATAGAAACAATCTGATCAGGTGAAATGACAAAGGAAATAAATGCCTGATACCTGACATGATGTTACGAAGATTCGATGAATAATAAAAATAGTGTATAAGAACAAACCTAAAAAGCAGCATAAATCCCAAGGAGAATTAATAACGCATAATAAAAAAACCGCCCACAAGTTGACTAAAAATGCGCAGAGAATTTAAGAAACCAACCACAAAGCCAGCAAGAAAAACACCACAAGACATTGTTTTTCAAACAAAATTAAATACAGACTGTATTTTCAGTACTGGCTAACAATGCACTTATCAGTAAATATTATTTGCGTTACCATCTTTTAGAAATTACATTCTTAATTACATATTTTTGATTTTTTCTGTTACTCATTTATTTTGGGGTGGTATATGTCTGGAATTATTGTGCTTATTGTGGCACTGCTGTTGCTGGTAATTGCAGCGTATAATCTGGTTTCTTACATTCGCGACCGTCGCCAGTCTGGGTTACCAATTAAAAAATCAAAGCGATAGAACTACGCGCTGCTGACAACGGCATACGCATGCGCCAGAAAACCTTTTGCTCACTGCGGCTTCATACGCGATAAATAACATTATAGTCTATGTGGAAAATAGATCGTCGCGGTCTGCCTTCACTTTCTCTTGGCTATTGTCTCGACGTTTGGCGCGCACGAAAAAAACCCCTGTACTCAAAACAGGGGTTTTCTTGTCACTTGCTGGCAGCGACAGATATTAATCAGGGTTATGTCTCTGTTTGTCCGTGCTGAACGGCATGTTACTCGCCCCACCCGGCGCTTATCTCCGGCACTCATTCTGGCTTAGCTCTTGAAGGGGCATAAGAATCCTCTCATATTTCGCCGCCTCTGTTTTAGCAATAACTGCCATTGCGACTATTAGCAGGCTAATGTATAAAAAAGGTGATTATCTCATCCGTAACAAGCTTGCGACCGCGCCACTACCTTCGCCGAGGCATAGCCCCATATTCACAGGAGACGCTTGCAGGTTGCACCCGGCAATAGCGGACGTAAATAATCAGGGCTGGAATTGACGGAGCCTCTCGAGTGAATTAACTGAAAAGCCCCATTTGGGGCTTTATGTTCAAAGAGAGATATATCTACGAACGGTACTACTTAGAATCGATATTGCAGACCAGCGGTCACGGTATAGTTTTTATTTGAAATGCCGGCAGCGTCTCCACCAATGGAGGCCGACTCGCCGCTATTGGTGTCAATGATCTGAGTGCCGCCCTTGCCTTCTTCATATTTACTGTATGTAAATTCAGCAAAAACTTTGGCATTAGGTGTGACATAATATCCGGCATCAATAGACGTACCATAATAACGCGAGTTAGTCGTCTTCTCACGGAAAGTGAGATCCCGCATGTAGTGCTCATCGTTATCATGTGCCCGAACCCAGTCGCTGAATTTAAACAAGGCATTAAATTCAAAATCATTGATACGATACTGACCAGCAAGGCCAATGTATGGCATAGAGAACCGCTGACTATAACCGATTCCTTGTTCTCCTGTCGGGAAATTTCCAGTATAAGCACCGTTATCATAGTTGTATGAACCACCGGTAGCCGTCCAGCTGAAACGAGTTTCCTGATAACCTGCGATTACACCGGCTTTATAAGCTTCATTCTGGAAGATCCAGCCTTTTACATTGAGGTCGTATTCATTGGCATAATTGACATTCGTGGCAGGGTGAGATGAGTGATCAGTCCATCCGGATTGGTTGTCATTCATCCAGTCGTAATCATCCATATGACCAGACCCAGAAGCCAGAGATGTCCACCCGCGAGCGTTCAGTGTCAGAAAGGAGTATGCATCCCAGGAAATATCGCCTTTCAGAATGGCGACATTCTTGATTTTCCAGTCCAACTGACTGATTTTTCTACCTGTACCCGCGTCATAAACCATCTCATGAGACTTTCCGCTTAGCATCCCTGCAGAGGTTGATACAGAAAAACTTTCCGGAGAGAAATTCGGAGTTAACTGCGTTGATTCTGCATAAGTAGTTCCTGAAAGCGTGGCCATCATCATTACTGCAACAGTACTTTTTTTCATTTTTATTCCCATAGGCAAAAGGTATTCCATAAGTTGCAGATGTAGTTTAAATCTCATACAAATATGAAGCAACTGTCAATTTTTGTAATTCTTATTTACGAGCACGGTTAAACTTGATTCCGGATTACTTACTGCGCTCATTTTTATTCAAGTGCATCCTGGCTATCTATAAGGGGTGCATTCGTTGTGCATTTATGCCGCGCCTGAAGCGACTAACAACGAACAATTTGTCTGGCCAAATTCATTGTTAAGCAGCGGGAAAATCGGTGGAATTTCCGGTATCGATTTTAGAGGTTTGAGATTCTTAAGTGACTTCAGCGATGGCAAATTAGGTGCCGCAATCAAATTCTTTACCGCACAAGCCACATAACCATCGTGGTCAACCAACATACCTTTAGTAAACCAGCCTAAATGACTGCCATTGAATCCATAAACATCAAACTCATTGTTCTGACTGCGTTTAAGGTAGGCGCCAGGTTCACCATCCCAGCTATATATAGTTAAATCATCATCGAGAGCAATGTAAGCGACTGGGTCGCCTTGATTGTCATAAAGATCCAGGTCATTGCCCGCTGAAACAAGAGTTGAGAAAAGCAGGACTGGCAGCAGAAGTAATTTTTTCATGTGTTCGCAAGTTTCTTAAAAAGGAAATTATTCGCAAATTCTACCAAATTTATGGGAAAAACCACTTTCCTGTCTCGCTCATAACCTCCTTACATGGCTGCCGGGCAAAAAATTTTGGTAGTCAGCGTTCACCTGACCTGCAGCAAGTCGCTATATCGTGTCGTATAGCGTGGAGATATCATGTTCCTTTTCATCTGCCATCCCGCCTGTATCCCTTGTCCCGCAAAGTACAGAGATCCTCTGCCGTTTTTGGCATTGAGATGATCCAGAACCGCCATCAGTTTTTCACTGTTCTTTCGTGGCGCATTGTCGTCGAACAGGTTCAACTGGGCTACGCCCTGGCTGTAGAAGTCGCAGAGCATCACACCCGCTTTTTGATAACGGTGTCCATCTTTCCAGATGCCATCGAGGCACCTGCTGGCCGCAGCGATGATGTCCCGACTATCCTGGGTCGGGGTCAGTAGTTTTACCGATGCGTTGTTGCTGTAATAGGGCTTATTCAGCGCAAATGGGCTGGTTTTGACAAATGCCGAGATAAACCGGCAGTACTGATGCTCACTGCGGAGTTTTTCCGCTGCGCGCGATGCATAGCTGCATATCGCCTGCCGCATCTCATGATATTCCGTAATGCGGCCGCCGAACGAACGGCTACAGACGATCTCCTGTTTTTCCGGGGCAAACTCTTCGAGGCCAAGACATGGCTCGCCGCGCAACTCGCGCACCGTGCGCTCCAGCACCACATTGAAATGCTTCCGGATAAAGCGGATATCGGTATCCGCCAGTTGAAGTACCGTTTTGATGCCCATGGCTTCCAGTTTTTTACTGATGCGGCGCCCGACACCCCAGACCTCATCAATTTGCAGTACAGCCATCAACTTACGCTGTTTGTCGATATTGGACAGGTCCACCACCCCGCCCGTTTGCTGCTGCCACTTCTTCGCCGCGTGGTTGGCCAGCTTTGCGAGGGTTTTAGTCTGGGCGATACCGATACCCACGGTGAGATGCGTCCTTCGCCGTACCGTTTCGCGTATCTCCCGGCCAAAATCGGTCAGGTCACGACAGTTACGCACGCCAGTCAGGTCGCAAAAGGCTTCATCGATACTGTAAATTTCGCACCGCGGCAAAAGCTCCTCTAACGTTGTCATGACCCGGTTCGACATGTCCGCGTATAGCTCGTAATTACTGCTGAAACAGATGACGCCGTGCTGGCGGAAAATATCCTGCTGTTTGAAAAACGGCGCCCCCATTTTCACAAATTTCTTTGCCTCCGCAGAGTGTGCTATCACGCAGCCATCGTTATTCGAAAGGACAACCACCGGTCGCCCTTTCAAATCGGGTCGAAAGACCGTCTCACAACTCGCGTAAAACGAGTTCACATCACATAGCGCGAACATTGTTCAGCCTGCGGACTTGATGATGTACGTGACGACACCGAACACATCTAACGTATCTTCGCTCCCGATGATAATCGGGGAATAGGCGCTGTTCATTGGGTTAAGCTGCACCGTCGGCCGCAACTGCAACTTTTTGACGGTAAAATCCCCTGCTACGGAGGCGATCACAATATTGCCATGCTCCGCTTTACGCGAACTGTCGACGACAAGGAGATCGCCCTCACTGATACCGCCCTCGATCATGCTGTCTCCGGCGGCCTTAACGAAATACGTCGCGCTGGGGTGACTGATCAACAACGCGTTGAGGTCGATACGTTGCTCAACATAATCCTGCGCCGGACTGGGAAAACCACACGGCACCGGGTCGCTAAATAGCGGAATGAAAAGGACTTCGCGGATCTCATTCGGTGTATAAAACTTCATAATGCCCCCTCTCATGTTGACACTGGTCATGCATACAGTATATATACTGTAATTATATCCAGTAAAGAGGGCGAGAAATGTTTGTGGAACTGATTTATGACAAGAGAAACTTTGAAGGGCTGAACGGGGCAAAGGAGACCATTACGGCAGAATTAACTCAGCGTATTCATAGAATTTTTCCCGATGCCGACGTATGCGTAAAACCGATGACGACCTTACCCACGATCAATACGGATGCCAGCAAACACGAAAAGGAGCAAATCAGCCGGGTTGTACAAGAGATGTTTGAAGAGGCGGATATGTGGATGATGGAGGAGTGATGGAATGACTCCCGTCATACATTTGCATGCCAGCCAGCGCATACGAATGGCCAGATGGTTTTCAACGTTTACGGAAAGCGGGTGTCGGAACAAAACAGCGAGCGGCTTGCTCTCCTGAACACTAATTTTGCTTTCAATCCCCCATCTATGCCCCACAAGTAAGCGGTCGGAATATAAATACATTACAACCGCTTACCTGAGTATTAGTGTTTTATCATCACATGGCGCACGACGGTGTAGTCTTCCAGACCGTACATCGACATGTCCTTACCATAGCCGGAGAGCTTCTGCCCACCGTGCGGCATCTCGCTGACCAGCATAAAGTGGGTATTGACCCAGGTGCAGCCGTACTGCAGACGCGCGCTCAGGCGATGAGCCCTGCCCACATCGCGGGTCCATACCGACGAAGCCAGCCCGTACTGCGAGTCATTGGCCCATGCCAGCACCTGATCTTCATCGTTGAACGACGTCACGCTGACCACCGGGCCAAACACCTCGCGCTGAACAATATCATCATCCTGCTTTGCGCCAGCCAGCAGCGTCGGCTGATAGAAATATCCCTTACCTGCCGCCTGGCTTCCGCCGGTCACCACCTGGATATGCGGTAACGCGCGTGCAGCCTCAACGGCAGCGCTGACCCGCTCGAGATGCGCCTGCGAACTCAGCGGCCCCAGTTCGGTGGACGGGTCGTCCGGCTGGCCCATTTTCAGCGTGGCCACGGCCGCACCCAGCTTCTCCACCAGCCGATCGTAGATCCCCTGCTGGGCATAAATGCGACAGGCAGCGGTGCAATCCTGACCGGCATTATAAAAACCGAAGGTTCTCACCCCTTCCACAACGGCAGCGATATCCGCATCGTCAAACACGATCACCGGCGCTTTGCCCCCCAGCTCCATGTGCGTGCGTTTTATTGACGAGGCGGTATGGCCGATAATGTGGGCGCCGGTGGCAATCGACCCAGTGAGCGACACCATGCGCACTTTCGGATGACCGGTCAGCGGATCGCCTACGCTTTTGCCGCGACCAAACAGCACGTTCAGCACGCCGGCGGGGAGAATATCCCTGGCCAGCTCCGCCAGCTTCAGCGCGGTCAGCGGCGTAATCTCTGACGGTTTGATGACCACGCAGTTGCCGGCCGCCAGCGCTGGCGCCAGCTTCCACGCCGCCATCATTAACGGATAGTTCCACGGCGCGATAGAGGCCATCACGCCAACCGGATCCCGGCGAATCATCGAGGTGTGCCCTTCCAGGTATTCGCCCGCCGCCATGCCCGGCAGGCAACGCGCCGCGCCGGCAAAAAAGCGAAACACGTCGGCAACGGCGGGCAGCTCGTCGTTTATCACGCAGTGCAGGGGTTTGCCGCAGTTTAAGGATTCCAGCTTCGCCAGCGCTTCAGCGTGGTCGGTAATCGCCTCCGCCAGCTTTAACAGAGTCTCGGCGCGGGTTTTCGGCGTCGTCTGGCCCCAGTTGACAAAGGCCCGATCCGCCGCCTCAACCGCCGCGTTGACCTGGGCCTCCGAGGCTTCCGCAATCTGCAGAATGACTTCACCATTAGCAGGATTGAATACCGGCACCATTTCGCCTTCACCCGCCACTAACTCACCGTTAATCAAAAGGTTATGTTGCATAGCATTATCCTGTAGAAATGAATTATTTACTGTTTTCAGCGCTCATGTCGCTATCACGGGTTAGCCACCAGGCGCCCAAAATGGGTATCGTCGTCACCAGCATCACCAGCAGTGCAACCACGTTGGTTACCGGCACATCGCGCGGGCGCCCCAGTTGGTTTAACAACCACAGCGGCAAAGTACGCTCATGCCCGGCGGTAAACGTGGTGACGATAATTTCATCAAACGATAAGGCGAAGGCCAGCATTCCCCCCGCCAGCAGCGCCGAACCCAGATTCGGCAGCACGACGTAGCGAAAGGTCTGCCAGCCCGTCGCGCCTAAGTCCATTGATGCCTCCACCAGACTCCACGACGTCCGGCGAAAACGGGCGATGACATTGTTGAACACCACCACCACGCAAAACGTGGCATGCCCCACGACGATAGTGAGCAGGCCAGGTTCCAGATTGACGGCCTTAAAGGCCGTCAGCAGCGCCAGTCCGGTGATAATCCCCGGCAGCGCGATCGGCAACAGCAGCAGGAGCGATACGGCGTTTTTACCAAAAAACGTACTGCGCCATAATGCGCCTGCAGCCAACGTGCCAAGTACCAACGCAATCGCCGTCGACAGCGCGGCAATTTTAAGTGACAACGTCACGGCGTCGATAATATCGCTGCGCCCCGCCGCCTCGCTGAACCAGCGCAGCGTCAGGCCCTGAGGCGGAAAGCTAAAGGCGGCATCTTCGGTATTGAAGGCATACAGCGCGATAATCAGCAGCGGAAAATGGAGGAATACCACCCCGCCCCAGGTGGCCACTTTCAGCAACAACGGTGCCCGATCAGAGTGCATCGAACGCTCCCAGGCGCTTCACGAACGCCAGATAGAGGGCAATCAGCACAATCGGCACCAGGGTAAACGCGGCCGCCATCGGCATGTTGCCGATCGCCCCCTGCTGGGAATAGACCATATTGCCAATAAAGAAGCCGGGCGGCCCCACCAGTTGCGGTACGATAAAGTCCCCCAGCGTCAGGGAGAAAGTAAAAATCGACCCGGCGGCAATGCCGGGTATCGCCAGCGGCAACACCACGTAACGGAAGGTCTGCCGCGGGCGGGCGCCGAGATCGGCGGAAGCCTGCAGCAGCGAAGGCGGCAAACGTTCCAGCGCCGCCTGTACCGGCAGGATCATAAACGGCAGCCAGATATAGACGAACACCAGAAAACGGCCGAGGCCCGAGGTCGACAGCGTATTTCCGCCGACCGCCGGAATCGCCATCACCAGGTTTAACACTCCCTCCAGCCCGAGATGCCCGAGAAACCACTGCGCCACGCCATCTTTCGCCAGCAGTAGCGTCCAGGCGTAGGCCTTTACGATATAGCTCGCCCACATGGGCAGCATGACGGCAATATAGAAGAACGCTTTCATTTTGCCGCAGGTATAGCGGGCCATATACCACGACATCGGCAAAGCCAGCACCGCGCTGGCCACCGTCACCGCCAACGCCATCACCAGCGTGCGGACAATGATGTCGTAGTTCGCCGGATTAAACAGCGCTTTGAGATTGGCGAGCGTCAGATCGGTGGTGACCGACATGGTGAAATCATCAAAGGTGTAGACGCTTTGCCACAGCAATGTCAGCAGCGACCCCAGATAGACGATGCCGAACCACATCAACGGACCCAGCAGGAGTAAGAACAGGCCCAGCGATGGCCTGCGCCAGAAGAGTCCGGACAGACGCCCGGACGGCACGCGCGGAATGACCATCGTCATCTCAGCCCCCTTGTTCCAAAGGCACCATCGCCGAACGTGACCACGAAGCCAGCACCGTCTGTCCGGTCTGCGGCGCGCTGGATACCATCCCGCCATCGCTGTTCGCCTGGCTGACCAGCAGCTTATCGCCATTCGCCAGCTTCAGTTCGATACGCGTCGCGGCCCCCTGGTACTGGACCGCCTGCACCACGCCCTGAACCTGCACTTCTCCACCGCTGTCGAGACGAATATGTTCCGGCCGCAGCGACCAGACCCCGCGCATCCCGCACAGGCGAGCGGCAAGCTCGCTATCAAATACGTTAGCGGTACCAACAAACCCGGCAACAAACGCGGTTTTCGGACGCAGATAGAGGTCGTGCGGGGCATCAATCTGCTCGATACGCCCGTTATTAAAGACCGCCACCCGATCGGACATCGACAGCGCTTCGCCCTGATCGTGGGTGACGAAGATAAAGGTGATCCCCAGCGTCTGCTGAAGTTTTTTCAGCTCGACCTGCATCTGTTCGCGCAGCTTTAAGTCCAGCGCGCCAAGCGGCTCATCAAGCAGCAGCACCCGCGGTTCATTCACTAAAGCGCGGGCAATCGCCACCCGCTGCCGCTGTCCGCCGGAGAGCTGCGACGGTTTGCGGGTGTGCACAAACCCGAGTGCCACCTTTTCCAGCGCCTCCTGCGCGCGAAAATGGCGCTCCTTTTTGCCGATACCTTTGACCATCAGCCCGTAGGCCACGTTATCGAGGATCGACATATGCGGAAACAGCGCATAGTCCTGAAAGACGGTATTCACATCGCGCTGCCACGGCGGCAGCTCGCTGGCCTTGTGACCGTAAATGGCAATCGCCCCGCCCGAGAGCTGTTCGAATCCGGCAATCAGCCGCAGGCAGGTGGTTTTGCCGGAGCCGGATGGCCCCAGCATGGAGAAAAATTCGCCATCACGGATCCCCATGTTGACGCCGTCCACCGCGCGAACGTCACCATAGAAACGAGAGACATTGTGAAACTCTACCGCGTACGTCATGTTCTGCCTCCGGCCGATTACCGGCCGCCCATAATCGCGATATAGTCCTGCGTCCAGCGGCTATAGGGCACATATTTCCCCCCTTCGGCCACCGGCGTTTTCCAGAATGCAATTTTAGCGAACTCGTTGTAGCCATTGGTTTCGCACCCTTTGTCACCCAGTAGCGTACTCGCCTTACAGCCTTGCGGTACCACCGGCAACGAGCCGAACCACGCCGCCACGTCGCCCTGTACCTTCGGCGTCAGCGACCAGTTCATCCATTTATAGGCGCACACCGGGTGTCTGGCGTCGCTATGTAACATTGTGGTATCCGCCCAGCCTGTGACGCCCTCTTTCGGAAAGACGGTGGCTATCGGCTGGCCGTCGGCTTTTAAGCCGTTGGCCTGATATGGCCAGGCGCTGGAGGCCACCACGCCTTCGTTTTTGAAGTCGCTCATCTGAACGGTGGTGTCATGCCAGTAGCGGTGGATTAGCCCATGCTGCGCGCGTAGCACCTTCAGTACCGCCTGATACTGGGCTTCGGTCAGTTGGTAGGGGTCGGTAATGCCCAGCTGCGGCTGGGTTGCTTTCACGAACAGCGCCGCATCGGCAATATAGATAGGGCCGTCGTAGGCCTGGACGCGCCCTTGATTACTTTTACCATCGGAGAGTTTCTGCTCAACAAAGACCACGTTCCAGCTGTCCGGCGGCGTCGGGAATATTTTAGTGTTGTACATCAGCAGGTTGGGTCCCCACTGGTACGGGGTGCCGTAGACTTTACCGCCGACGTTAAACCAGGCGCCTTTTTCAACACGGGGATCGAGGGTAGACCAGTTGCCGATCAGCGCCGTATTAATGGGCTGTACCCGCTTGCCCATAATTAAGCGCAGCGAGGCGTCACCCGAGGCGGTGACCAGGTCATACCCGCCTTTCGCCATCAGGCTGACCATCTCATCGGACGTGGCGGCCGTTTTCACGTTCACCTGACATCCGCTCTCTTTTTCAAACTGGCTCACCCAGTCATAGTTTTTATCCGTCTGGCCGCGCTCGATATAGCCCGGCCAGGCGATAATATCAAGCCGCCCTTCGCCTTTATCCAGTGAAGCGGGCGGCTCAGCGGCCTGCGCCGTCAGGATAGCCATCCCCAGCGCATAGAGGCTGCCACGGGCAATTTTTTTGCTCATCGGGTGTTACTCCTGTCACAATAAAATTAGCGGCAGCCATGCCGTAAAAATATCTCCCTTAATAACCATAGACGGCGCACTTACGCCCCCTGGAGAAATTTATTCAGGTTGTGACAAGGGGCGCATTCCACAAAAATCGATGAATGCCTGACAACAATATGGATTATAGACAAGGAGTTAGAGGCAGGATACGGCTATGCGTATTTCCTATGACCAGGGCCGGTAAAATATTAACCGGCCGGGTTTGATAATACTATTTAGTTATTTTATCCGCGACTGTTTGACCGTAGATAAAACAATCAGCGTTTCAGCTCAGCTGCTCACGAATAAGTTCGCCGAGTCGTTTAACCCCCTGCTCTTCTCTTTCTCCCCAGCCCCACGCGGTATTAAAGCGGAAAAATGACGTCCAGCTGGCGGTGATAGAGAACATCTTCCCGGGCGCAATACTGATATTATCGCGCAAGGCCCGGGCGCTAAGCTCTCCGGCATCGGCCCCTTCCGGCAGTTCGAGCCACAAAAAGTAACCGCTGTCGCTGTGATGGATTTTCACCTCAGCGGGCAGATGGCGCAGCAGCGCCTGCCAGGCCTGCTGTTTACGCTCAGCAAGCTGGCGACGCAGGCGGCGGAGGTGGGCGTCATAGCGCCGGGTAGAGAGGTAATCGACCAACGCCATCTGCATCGGCGAACTGGTGGAAAGCGTACTCATTAACTGTAGTTGCTGAATCCGTTTAGCATGTTTACCGGCCGCGACCCAGCCGATACGAAAACCAGGCACCAGGCATTTTGAGAACGAACTACAGTGCAGCGTCATCTCCTGCCGGTCCCAGAATTTGGCGGGGAGCGGTTTTTCGCGGCCAAAATAGAGTTCACTGTAAACATCATCCTCAATCAGCACCACGTTATAGCGAGCCAGCAGATCCACCAGTTGCGCCTTTTTCTCCGCGCTAAGCGTAAAGCCGAGCGGATTCTGTCCATTGGTCATCAGCCAGCAGGCCTTGACCGGGTAACTCTGCAGCGCCTGCTCCAGCGCGGCTAAATCAATCCCCTCTTTGACATCCGTCGCCACCGACAGTGCTTTCAGGCGCAGCCTTTCCAGCGCCTGCAGCGCGCCGTAAAAACAGGGATTTTCCACCACCACCCAGTCGCCCGGTTCCGTCACCGCCTGCAGGCTGAGATTCAGCGCTTCCAGGGCCCCCGCGGTAATCACGATTTCATCCGGCGAGATATTCATCCCCTGCAGCGCGTAGCGGCGGGCGATCGCGTGGCGCAGATCGTCATTGCCCGGCGGCAAATTCTCAATCACGCTCATGGCGGTGGCGTGTTTGCTCACTTGCGCCAGCGAGCGATTAAGCTGCTGGAGCGGAAACAGCCGCGGGTCGGGGAATGCCGAGGCGAAGGGCAGCATCGCAGCCCGACGGCTGGCCTGCAGCACCTCAAAAATGTAGGTGTTGATATCGACCGATTCATCACGCGTCACCTGCGCAGGCGGTGGCGGCTGGCGAAGCCTGACCGGTTTTGGCGCCACGTAGTAGCCGGACTGCGGGCGGGCAATAATCCGCCCCTGGCTTTCCAGCAGTTGGTAAGCGTGGCTGACGGTCATAAAGCTCATGCCGCTGCTGATCACCTGCTCGCGTAGAGAAGGCAGCCGGTCGCCGGGTTGCCAGACACCGAGCGCAATCTGTTCGGTCAGCTGCTGCGCAAGCTGCTGATACTTTTTCATGAGGAGTCTCGCGGTTCAGGTTTATGCCTATAGTATATCAGCCATAAAAAAATAGCCGTTTATAATAACTGTTATATCTCTGCCCGCCCCGCTCTACTGTCGACTCGCGACGGAAAAACAGGCCCCCGATCGTCGGTATCGACAGTTGCAACGGCCTGTCGCAGTATAAAGACGGGGGCGACTGTCGCACCGTGGGATGTCAGTAACGAAGCGCAAATCGGCGCGGCAGCGCTCTCCGACCGCGGCCGTGTGCCGTGGAATCTGGCCCTTTCAACTTAATGACGCGGAGCTTTATATGGAAAACCAACAGCGACAGGTCATCGCTCACTAACAGCCGATAAAAGCCATAACAGTCAGGCAACTGTTATTACAAAAAACACCCTTTCTGCCTCTGCAACCCTACCCATTCGGCACCTATAATTGCGCTGAATCAATTTTCTTGCGGAGTTCTGCATGTTCGGTCTTGATGCATTCCACCTTGCGCGAATCCAATTCGCCTTTACCGTCTCATTCCACATTATCTTTCCCGCCATCACCATTGGCCTGGCCAGCTATCTGGCGGTACTGGAAGGATTGTGGCTGAAGACAAAAAATCCTGTCTGGCGCTCGCTTTACCACTTCTGGTCAAAGATTTTCGCCGTTAACTTCGGCATGGGCGTCGTCTCCGGTCTGGTGATGGCCTACCAGTTCGGCACTAACTGGAGCGGTTTCTCCGAGTTTGCCGGCAGTATTACCGGCCCGCTGCTGACTTATGAAGTCCTGACCGCCTTCTTCCTTGAGGCGGGATTCCTCGGGGTCATGCTCTTTGGCTGGAATCGTGTCAGCCCCGGCATGCACTTTTTCGCCACCTGCATGGTCGCCCTGGGAACCATCATCTCAACCTTCTGGATCCTCGCCTCCAACAGCTGGATGCAGACCCCGCAGGGGTTCGAAGTCGTTAACGGCCAGGTGGTCCCCGTCGACTGGTTCGCGGTTATCTTCAACCCGTCGTTCCCGTATCGTCTGTTTCATATGACGGTGGCGGCTTTTCTCAGCAGCGCCCTGTTTGTCGGGTCCTCGGCGGCGTGGCATCTGCTGCGCGGTAACAACACGCCGGCGATCCGCGCGATGTTTTCGATGGCGCTGTGGATGACGCTTATCGTTGCCCCTGTTCAGGCGATGATCGGCGATATGCACGGTCTGAACACCCTGAAACATCAGCCGGCGAAAATTGCCGCCATCGAGGGACACTGGGAAAACCCTCCGGGCGAACCGACGCCCCTGCTGCTGGTCGGCTGGCCGGATATGGAGCAGGAACGCACCCGCTACGGACTGGAGATCCCGGCTCTCGGCAGCCTGATCCTGACCCATAGTCTGGACAAACAGGTTCCTGCCCTGAAGGAATTCGCGCCACAGGACCGTCCCAACGCCACCGTGGTGTTCTGGTCATTTCGCCTGATGGCCGGACTCGGCATGTTGATGATCCTGCTTGGTACGCTGGCGCTGTGGCTGCGCTACCGCAAACGTCTGTATCAGTCGAAACCCTTCCTGCGCTTTGCGCTGTTGATGGGGCCTTCCGGGCTGATTGCCATTCTCGCCGGTTGGGTCACGACCGAAGTGGGCCGCCAGCCCTGGGTGGTCTATGGCGTACAACGCACTGCTGATGCCGTCTCCGCCCACGGCGACATGCATATGACCATCAGTCTGCTGACTTTCTTCGTCGTCTATAGCTCGGTATTTGGCGTCGGTTACAGCTATATGCTGCGCCTGATCCGCAAAGGACCACAGACCTTCAATCCACCGGTATCCGGTACCCCGGCCCGCCCGCTCTCCGCGGCAACAGAAGGTTTTCAGCATAAGGAGTCCCACTAATGGGGATCGATCTCTCAGTTATCTGGTTCGTCATTATCGTCTTCGCCACCCTGATGTACATCGTGATGGATGGCTTCGATTTAGGGATCGGCATTTTGTTCTCGACCACCCGCGATGCGCAAGACCGCGACGTCATGGTTAACAGCGTGGCGCCGGTATGGGACGGCAACGAAACCTGGCTGGTGCTTGGCGGCGCCGGGCTGTTCGGCGCGTTTCCCCTCGCCTATGCGGTGATTATCGATGCGCTGGCGATCCCGCTGACGTTAATGTTAATCGGCCTGATTTTTCGCGGCGTGGCGTTTGAGTTTCGCTTCCAGGCAACGCCGTCGCATCGTCCGTTCTGGGATCGCGCATTCCTTGGCGGTTCGCTGCTGGCCACCTTCTCCCAGGGGGTAGTTGTCGGGGCGGTCATTAACGGCTTCCCGGTGAGCGGCCGCACGTTCAGCGGCGGCATGCTCGACTGGCTGACGCCGTTCACCCTGTTCTGCGGTCTGGGGTTGACCATCGCCTATGCGCTGCTGGGAGCCACCTGGCTGGTGATGAAGAGCGGAAATCCGCTACAGGAAAAAATGCGTCATACCTCGCGGACGCTGCTGCTGGCGCTGCTGGTCACCATCGCCGTCATCAGCCTGTGGACGCCGCTGGCGCAACCGGCCATCGCCGACCGCTGGTTCACTCTGCCGAACCTCTTTTTCCTGCTGCCGGTTCCCCTGCTGGTTGTGGCGATCGGCGTCTGGCTGTGGCGGGATCTGCACAACCCTGAGCGTCACGCGCTGCCCTTTATTCTGACGCTGGGCCTGGTGTTCCTCGGTTTCAGCGGTCTGGGGATCAGTATCTGGCCGCACATTATTCCACCGGGTATTACGCTGTGGCAGGCCGCCGCACCGCCGCAGAGCCAGGGGTTTATGCTGGTGGGCGCCCTGCTCATTATTCCGGTGATCCTGGGCTATACCTTCTGGAGCTACTACGTGTTCCGCGGCAAAGTCCAACATGGTGAGGGGTATCATTGATGAATCAGTCACGACTGAAGCAATTATTATGGATGGTCACACTATGGGGTGCCAGCGTGCTGGTGCTGGGCGCAGTCAGTATGCTCTTTCGCTTTTTAATGACCGCGGCGGGGCTGAAAGTTTAATCCGCAGCGCTCAGGATAACGCTGATACCCAGGCACTCCGGGTTATCACCATGTTGAGTGGCTGACAGTATCCATCATCGCTCTCAGGCCCGACGCGTTCATCGCATCGGGCTTTTTTTCGCCTTTCGTCAGCAACAACTGACGCAGACTTTGCTCTTCTTTGATAACCCGATAATAAAGCTCAAGAAATTCAGGGCATAGTAGCCCCACTCGTCTGTCACTGGAAATAGATATGCTCAGGAGATGCGTTTCGGCATTGGTGCTGATGTGTGCGTTATTTTCCGGCCATTTGCTGGCCCGCAAGCAAGGACATGACTACTTCCCGGTACAAAGCCTCGAACAGCAGCTGCTGCACGAGGCCGATAGTGATGAACTGCGCAGCCAGCGGGACGAGGCCGCCGCCGATCTGCGCGAGCGTCACCACTGGCAGAATGCGCGCAAACCGAAAATGCACTTCCGCCTGTAGCGTCTGCCGTCGATCAGGCGCCTTTCCGCTTCGGCAGGGTTTTTAACAGCTCATCCGGGCTGACCGAGGCGACGATGCTCCCCGGAAGCGGCATTTTCAAAATATGATTTTTCATCTTGCCGATGACGTGCATTTCGCACGGACGACAGTCGAATTTCAGCGTCAGCACTTCATCGCCGTGAATGAGCTGCATCGGCGTCGCTTTCCAGCTCTTAATCGAGCCCTTGGCCTGTTTCGGGCATAAATTGAAGGCAAAACGCAGGCAGTGCTTGGTGATCATCACCGGCACATCGCCCTTCTCTTGATGCGCTTCATAGGCCGCATCAATGAGCTTGACGCCATAGCGCTGGTAAAACGCACGCGCCTTATGGTTATAGACGTTAGCAAGGAACGATAAATGGGTTTCGGGATAAACCGGCGGCGGGACGGAAACCGCTTTACGCTGGCCGCGCGGCGCGGCATTCACCCGCGCCTCGTCCAGCCGTTCTGCCGTTTCCCGACGCAGCTGATTGAGCAGGCTATTGGGCACAAACAGCGCGCCGGGGAGATTGATCCGCACATCGCGGGCAAAATAGATAGTTTGCCCCAGCTTCGCCACGCCGTCCCGCAGGTTCGCTAGCGCTTTCTCCGCGTGGGTCGCTTCGGCAAACTCGCCGTCGAGGGTGTGGGTGACGCTGACACCATCTTCGCAGGTCATCGTCAGCACCAGCTGTTCCTGCCAGCCGCTGAGTTCGATGTCCACCGCAATCCGCCGCTCGCTGGAGGTCTTTTGCAAAGCCTGCTGCCAGTTATGGTCGAGGTTACGGTTCAGCACCTGGTGCGGGCGGACTTTATGCAGATCTGCCGGCATCTCGTTCGGCCAGACGCGATAGCGATTTTCGCCGGTTTTTTCCACCGTATTGGCGCGGAACCCGACGATTTCGCGCTTAATCATCACGTTGAGGCCATCGCCATTGGTCAGCGCCTCGCTCACTTCGACATCGAGGTGGTCTTTAGCCACTTTCAGCACTTCGCCCACCGGCAGACCGATAAATTTCGGCGAATCGAACGCGCCGATGTCGCCTTTGCGGGCATTGACAAAGTAGTCGGTGCTGCCGCGATGGAAGGTTTTATCGGTGGAGGGAACGAAAAAGTGTTCGGTGCGCCCGGCGGACGAACGCCTCAGATCGCCACGATCTTCAATAATCGCATCGAGCATCTGCCGATAGTGCGCGGTGATGTTCTTCACATAGCTCATATCTTTATAGCGACCTTCAATTTTGAAGGAGCGCACCCCGGCGTCAATCAGCTGGGCCAGGTTTGCCGTCTGGTCATTATCCTTCATCGACAGCAGATGCTTCTCGTACGCCACCACCCGGCCCTGGTCATCTTTCAGGGTATACGGCAAACGGCACGCCTGGGAGCAGTCGCCGCGGTTGGCGCTGCGCCCGGTCTGGGCGTGGGAGATATTGCACTGCCCGGAATAGGCCACGCACAGGGCGCCGTGAATAAAGAACTCGATCGTCGCGTCGGTATTGTCGTAAATCGCTTTAATCTGTTGCAGGTTCAGCTCGCGCGCCAGCACGATTTGGCTAAAGCCGACGTCGGAGAGGAATTTTGCCTTCTCGACGCTGCGAATGTCGCACTGGGTGCTGGCGTGGAGTTCAACAGGCGGAATATCCAGCTCCATCACCCCCATATCCTGCACGATCAGCGCATCAACGCCGGATTCATACAGATCGGTAATCAGTCGCTGCGCAGGTTCCAGTTCATCATCGTGAAGAATCGTATTCAGCGTCACAAAGATTTTCGCGCCGTAGCGATGGGCGAAAGGCACCAGTCCGGCGATGTCGCTGAGGCTGTTGCTGGCGTTGTGGCGTGCGCCAAAACCCGGTCCGCCGATATAAACCGCGTCTGCGCCGTGTAAAATCGCTTCACGGGCGATCCCGGCATCGCGGGCGGGGCTAAGAAGTTCAAGATGATGGTTGTGCAGGCGCATACGCTCGTCGTTATCCGTTATAGGGGGTCGAAATGGCGGCTATTGTAGTCAGAAGTGGGCACAGACGAAATCATTTTCCATCGCGCGGAACGGGTGAATTTTCAGTTTCCAGCAAAGCATTGAAGGAAAAGGTATTTCCTTCGCAAAACGGCTACAGTTACAGTCATCTTGTATTCCGGATTTTCCTCGTCACGTTGTGAGTGGTTACATTAATCATTTGATTGGCCGCAGGTTAAATGCCCGCGGCTTTTTCTTTGGGATAATGTATCAGCGAGTGAAAATGGACCGTTTGCGCGCCGCGGTTACGATAGGCATGGGCCATGTCTCCGGCAAACCGCCGCCCCTCTCCGCTCGTTAGCGTCAGCCACTTCCCCTGCAGACACAGATCCAGCTCACCGCTTATCACCACCACATGTTCAATCACCCCCTTCTCATGCGGCGTGGATTCACTGAGCGCGCCGGGGGCAAGAGTAATCGAAAAATGGTCGAAACGCAGTTCCGGGTCCCACGGGAAAACGGGCGTCACCACCATCGCCTGCTGCTGCGGGTCAAAGGCGGTCGGCGCGGTCGCTTCATCGGTGACGATAAACGCCGAGAACGGCACGTTCAGACCGGTGGCGATTTTCCATAACGTGGCCACCGTCGGGCTGGATTCATTTCGTTCAACCTGCCCGAGCATCGCTTTTGATACCCCGGTTTCTTCCGCCAGCCGCGACAGGCTCCAGCCGCGCTGTTGACGCAGCGTTTTCAGGGTCGTCGCCAGATGTTGCGCAATATTCATTCCACCTCCTGATATGCTCAGCGGAAATTATACGCGCATTGGTATGATTCTACAGGGAGTTTAGTCGGGAAACGCGCCGGGAACGTCCGGGACGATGTTGACGGCGACATGCAAAGCGGGGAAAGATGGTTGTGCGCTATAACGCACAGTGCTACATTTTACCCGACGCTATAACGTACAAGAGGTCACTATGCGCTCATTCTCACTCCCGCTACCGACGTTGCTCGCCGGGTTTATCGCCGTTCTGGTGGGCTACGCCAGTTCGGCCGCCATTATCTGGCAAGCCGCCGCCAGCGCCGGCGCCAGCGCGAGTCAGATAGCTGGCTGGATGACGGCTCTCGGGCTGGGAATGGGGGTCAGCACACTGGCCCTCACGCTCTGGCGCAAAGTGCCGATCCTCACCGCCTGGTCGACCCCCGGCGCGGCGCTGCTGGTCAGCGGATTACAGGGGGTGACGCTGCACCAGGCGATCGGCGTGTTTATCTTTGCGAATGGCTTAATGGTGCTATGCGGGCTGACCGGCCTTTTTGCCCGGCTGATGAAAATCATCCCCCACTCGCTCGCAGCCGCCATGCTGGCAGGGATTTTACTGCGCTTCGGTCTGCAGGCCTTCGCCACCCTTGAAGGCCATCTGCTGCTGTGCGGCGGGATGCTGGCAGCCTGGCTGCTGTGTAAAGCGCTGTACCCGCGCTTTGCGGTGGTGGCAGCGCTGCTGGTTGGCGGCGCCATCGCCGTGTTCTCCGGCGATGTCGTCGGGACGCACATCAGTCTCGCTTTTGTCGCCCCGGAATATATCGCGCCGCAGTTTACCCCTTCGCTGTTGCTCAGCGTCGGCGTCCCCTTCTTCCTGGTCACCATGGCCTCGCAAAACGCCCCCGGGTTCGCCACCATGCAGGCTTCCGGCTACCGGGTGCCCGTGTCGCCGCTGATTGTCGCTACCGCGGGTCTGGCGCTGGTACTGTCACCTTTTGGCGTTTATTCGATCTGTATTGCCGCCATTACCGCCGCAATTTGCCAAAGTCCGGAGGCCCATCCTGACCCGCAGCGACGTTGGCTGGCCGCCGCCGCCGCGGGCGGTTTTTATCTGCTGGCCGGCCTGTTCGGCGGATCGATTACGTCGTTGATGTCCGCGCTGCCGACGGCGTGGATTCAGATGCTGGCCGGGCTGGCGCTGCTCGGGACGCTTGGCGGAAGTCTGTTTCAGGCGCTGAATCAGGAGAATGAGCGCGACGCGGCGGTGGTGACGTTTCTGGTCACCGCCAGCGGCGTGACCCTGGCGGGGATCGGCTCGGCCTTCTGGGGACTGGCGCTCGGCGGGGTGAGTTTCGCCCTGCTGTCAGCGCTGCGCCGCGCGTAATTGTGAGGGCGTCAGGCCGGTGACGCTTTTCACCCGGTTGCTGAAATGGCTGGCGGAGCTGAAACCACAGGCCATCGCGATATCGGTCAATGACCGGGCGCTGTGGCAGATAAGCGCCTGCGCCTTAACCATCCGCCGCTGCATCACATACTGGTGCGGCGCCATGTTCATTGACTGCCGGAACATCCGCGCGAAGTGATATTCGCTGAGCGCCGCCTCCTGCGCCAGATCCGCCAGCGTCAGCGGCTGATCCAGATGCTCCTCAATCCACGCCAGCAGATTGCGCAGAACGTGCGGCGCCAGGCCGCCAGAGACCGTGGGTAAACGCCACTGAACGTTCGAATAGTGCTGAATAAGGTGGGTCAGCAGCAGCGTGCTGGCGGAGCTTAGCGTCAGTTGGTTGGCCTGCTGCTGCCAGTCGCAATCGAGCAGAAACTGGCGATAGACGGCGGTGATTTTATCATCCCGGGAAAAGGTCTGTTCCTGCAGGCTAAATGACGCCGGGCTGCGGTCCCAGATCTGCTCGCCGACCCGACGTAGATGTTCGTCTGTACAGTACAGGTGTACGAACGAGAGGTCGCCGCGAATATCCCAGGTGCTCTCCGCCCCTTTTGGCATCAGGCAAAAACGATCCGGGCCGCCGCCGTTTTTCCAGCCCTGCGGCGTTTTCTGGTAACTTTCGTAACCATCGGCAACGTACAGACTCAGCGTATGATGGTCGCTGCGCACCGTGACCGTATCGCGATTGTTATACCACGCCGCCAGTTGAATACCGGAGTTGAGCTCCACCGTCTCCCGCAGGACAGCTTTTTGTCGGCGTAATATTTCGAACGTCCCGTATGCCATAACCTTCACACATCTGATTTCGCGAGCCTCTAGTCTATGAAGAGTCGACCGCAGATACCAGACCTCTCCGGCCATTCGGCAAAAATAAGCGCAAGAATTTGCAAGTCCAGGCCGCATGGATGACAGCGACGGCGCGCAAAAACCGCCACACTGCGTCCCTGGTGTACTTATGGGAGACATGTTTTGAACGCAATACTGTACGGACTGGTGGTTGTTATCTGGGGCACGACGTGGATTGCCATCTTTTTACAACAGGGGCCGGTCTCCGCGCCGGTCTCCATTTTCTGGCGTTTTGCGGTAGCCAGCGTCACGATGCTGGCGATTCTGCTGGCAACTCGTCGTCTGCGTCCGCTGGCGCTGCGCGATCATCTGTTCTGTGTGCTACAGGGCTGCTGCGTCTTCTGTTTCAACTTCTGGTGCTTTTATACCGCTGCCGCGTACATTAATACCGGCCTCGAATCGGTTATTTTTTCCATGGCGGTTCTGTTTAACGCCGTCAACGGGTTTATTTTCTTCCGTCAGCAGCCGCCCGCTCGTTTCTGGCTTGCCGCCGCGCTCGGCCTTGTGGGAATCATCACGCTGTTCTGGGACGATTTGCTCAGCAACGGGCTCAACGCGTCCCTGCTGTGGGGGATTGGCCTCAGCGCGCTGGGAACCTACGGTTTTTCCCTCGGCAATATGCTCAGTATGCGCCACCAGCGCCGTGGCCTGGAAACCCTGACCACCAACAGCTGGGCGATGCTCTACGGTACCCTGGTCATGGGGGCTATCGCTCTGGTGCGCGGCGATGATTTCACTCCCCAGTGGACGCTAAGCTATATGGGCGCGCTGTTGTACCTGGCGCTGTTCGGATCGGTGATTGCGTTCGGCGCTTACTTTACGCTGGTTGGGCGGATCGGCGCCGGCAAAGCCGCCTACAGTACCCTGCTGTTCCCGCTGGTGGCCCTGACGATTTCAACGTTTTACGAAGGCTACGTCTGGCACAGCAACGCGGTTATCGGGCTGATGCTGATTCTGGTGGGTAATCTGGTGATGTTTGCCCGTCCCGAGCAGTGGTTCCTGCGCCGCAGACTGGCTTAGCCCCTGCCTGCTGGCATAAAAAAGCGCCCTCCAGCAGGGCGCCTGTGCCTCACGGCAATCCTGTTTTGCATATGGTGCCCGTCTGAGCCTCATGGCAAGCCCGTTTTGCATA
This sequence comes from Klebsiella sp. Lac1, assembly GCF_009825425.1. Classification (NCBI taxonomy): domain Bacteria; kingdom Pseudomonadati; phylum Pseudomonadota; class Gammaproteobacteria; order Enterobacterales; family Enterobacteriaceae; genus Klebsiella; species Klebsiella sp. Lac1. Next base: position 1,506,414 of record NZ_VJZJ01000001.1, on the reverse strand, counting down.
CGGCGTCCGCGTTTTGCCGGGTGGCGGCTGCGCCTGACCCGGCCTACAAAACCCGTCACCTCAAAGATTTGCACAAGCTCTGTAGGCCCGCACAAGCGCAGCGCCGTCGGGCAATTGAACAGGCGCGCTCCGTTGACCATCCAGGGGCTCTCCTGAAGCGCGTCTGAGGCCCATGACAGGCCCGTTTTGCATATGGCGCCCACGTTTTGCCGGGTGGCGGCTGCGCCTGACCCGGCCTACAAAACCCGTCACCTCAAAGATTTGCACAAGCTCTGTAGGCCCGTACAAGCGCAGCGCCGTCGGGCAATTTGACAGGCGTGCTCCGTTGACCATCCAGAGCGCTCTCCTGAAGCGCCTCTGAGGCCCATGACAGGCCGGTTGTGCATATGGCGCCCGCGTTTTGCCGGATGGCGGCTGCGCCTGACCCGGCCTACAAAACCTGTCACCTCGAAGAGTTGCACAAACTCTGTAGGCCCGTACAAGCGCAGCGCCGTCGGGCAATTTGACAGGCTTACTCCGTTGACAATCCCCTGAGTGAATCCCTGTAAATGCAGTTGTCGGCGCGATTTATAGCAAAATACCGGGGTAAGCTTTGCGGCAAAAAAAGGAATGGCAAACGCAGGAAAGAATAAATCCGCCCCCCGGGCGGATTTACATTTGCTGTTTATTTTATATCGACCTGATAGAAAATATGCTTACCAAAAGGATCAATTTCGTAGCCAGAAACCTCTTTGCGGACCGGTTCGAAAATCGTCGAATGGGCAATCATCACCGCCGGCATTTGGTCATGCATCATCTGCTGCGCCTGTTTATACAGCGCTTCGCGTTTTGGACGATCGGTAATCGATTTTGCCTCGGCGATAATTTTATCAAATGGCTGATAGCACCATTTCGCCGAGTTAGAACCGCCGTTCGCCGACTGACAGGTAAATAACGGCCCGAAGAAGTTGTCCGGGTCGCCGGTCGCAGTGGTCCAGCCCATCAGCGCCGCCTGATGTTCGCCCTCTTTTACCCGCTTCAGATATTCACCCCACTCATAGGTGGTGATGTTGGTCTGCACGCCAATTTTGGCCCAGTCAGCCTGAATCATCTCGGCCATCCGTTTGGCGTTCGGGTTATAAGGACGCTGCACCGGCATCGCCCACAGATCGATGGTTAGCGGGCCGCTAATGCCCGCCTCCTGCAGCAGCGCTTTGGCCTTTTGCGGGTCGTAGTCATAATCTTTCAGCTCCGCGTCGGCGCTCCATACTCCCGGCGGCAGCAGGTTTTTCGCCTGCGTGCCGGTACCGTGGAATACCGCCTCAATAATCGCCGGTTTATTAATCGCCATCGCCAGAGCCTGACGCACTTTAACATTATCCAGCGGCGGTTTTTGCGTATTAAAGGCAAGGAACCCGGTATTCAGCCCCGCCTTGCTCAGCAGCGTAATGTTTTTATTTTCCTTCATCCTCGGTAAATCGGCCGGATTAGGGAACGGCATCACCTGGCATTCATTCTTTTCCAGTTTGGCATAGCGAACCGAAGCGTCCGGGGTAATGCTAAAAACCAGACGATCGATTTTTGCTTTACCCTGCCAGTAGTCCGGGAAGGCGGTATAAAGAATGCGCGAATCTTTCTGATATTGCGCCAGCTTATAGGGGCCGGTGCCAAGCGGGTCGGAATCGACGCGCTGCGGGGTCCCGGCTTTGAGCATCGCCTCCGCATATTCCGCCGATAAAATGGAGGCGAAATACCACGCCAGGTCCGCGACAAACGGCGCTTCGGCGCGGGCCAACGTAAAGCGCACCGTATATTCATCAGGCTTATCAATCGCGGTAATTAACTGGCCAAACTCCAGACTTTCAAAGTTAGAGTAGCTGCCGCCAGAGACGTTGTGATAAGGATGCTGCGGATCTTTTTGCCGCATAAAGGAGAAAATCACATCATCGGCGTTAAAATCGCGGGTGGGGGTGAAATATTTATTACTTTGAAACTTCACGCCTTTGCGTAGATGGAAGGTATACACTTTTCCGTCATCGCTCACCTCCCAGCTTTCGGCGAGGCTCGGCTGCAGTTCGGTGGTGCCCACCTTAAAATCAACCAGCCGGTTATAAACGGGTACCGCGCTGGCGTCCACGCTGGTACCCGAGGTATAGAGTTGAGGATTGAAATTCTCCGGCGATCCTTCGGAGCAGTAAACCAGCGTTTTTGCGCTCACGGCGGAACCAAACGTGAGCGCCGTTATTGTCAGAGCAAGCGTGGTGAGTTTGCGTTGCATAACGTTTTCCTTTTTTAATTTGTCAGCTAATGAATAGCTTGTTGTTTTCCTGTCCATACATAACACTAAAGCCAGATTGCAAACACCTGAAAGAATAAATAAAGAAGGAATCACTATGCCATCTCCACTCGCCAGTCAATTGACCCAGCGCTTCTTCCGCTATCTCGCCATCAGCAGCCAGAGCGACCCGCGCGCCACCACGCTGCCAACCACGCCGGGGCAACACGAGATGGCCCGCGAGCTTGCCGACGAGCTACGCCGCCTCGGACTGGACGATATTGTGATTGATGACCACGCCACCGTCACCGCGGTAAAAAGAGGTAACGTTCCAGGCGCGCCGCGGATTGGCTTTATCACCCACATCGACACTGTGGACGTCGGGCTGTCCCCGGACATTCATCCGCAAATTTTGCGTTTTACCGGCGATGATCTGTGTCTGAATCGTGAACAGCAGATCTGGCTGCGGGTCGCCGAGCATCCCGAGATTCTCGCCTACCGGGACGAAGAAATTATCTTCAGCGATGGCACCAGCGTGCTCGGCGCCGACAACAAATCGGCGGTCACGGTGGTGATGACGGTGCTGGAAAACCTGACGCCGGAACAGCGCCACGGCGATATCGTAGTGGCCTTTGTACCGGATGAAGAGGTGGGCCTGCGGGGGGCAAAAGCGCTGGATCTCAGCCGTTTTGCCGTCGATTTCGCCTGGACTATCGACTGCTGCGAACTCGGCGAGATCGTGTATGAGAACTTTAATGCCGCGGCGGCGGAGATTCGCTTCACCGGCGTGACCGCTCATCCAATGTCCGCCAAAGGCGTACTGGTCAATCCGCTGCTGATGGCCGCGGATTACATCAGCCATTTCGATCGCCTGCAGACGCCGGAACACACCGCCGGACGCGAAGGTTACGTCTGGTTCAATGGCATTCAGGGCGATCAAAACAGCGCCCTGCTGCAGGCCAGCATTCGTGATTTCGACAGCGAGAGTTTTTTACGCCGTAAACGGCAGATTGGCGACGTCGCCGAAAAAATTGCCGCGCAATACCCGACGGCCAGCGTCGAGTTTTCGCTTAGCGACACCTACAGCAACATCAGCAATGCCATCGGCGACGATCGGCGGGCCATTGACCTGATGTTCGAAGCCATGGAAAGCATTGGCGTGACGCCGAAGCCGACGCCAATGCGCGGCGGTACCGATGGTGCGGCGCTCTCGGCAAAAGGCCTGCTGACGCCCAACTTCTTCACCGGCGCGCATAACTTCCACTCGAAATTTGAGTTTTTGCCATTGCGCGCCTTTGAAGCGTCGTACCATACCGCGTTACAACTCTGTCTGCTGGCGGCCCGTTAAGCCGGTTTTTGCGCCAGCATGGTGGCAAAACGCAGTTTGATACGGTTGCCGTTGGCATCGGTGCGATGCAGTTCGCCCACCTCTTCGTTGTACCTGAGGAACGACCAGCCGGCGTAGTAGCGCCGCAGTTCCTCAGGTTTAAAGGCAAACGGGAACCCTACGGTGCAGGGATAATCGTCGGTGTCCATCGCCGCCACGATCAGGTTGTAGCCGCCCGGTCTGGTGCAACGCTGCATATTGGCGATGAGTCCCGGAATGGTTTTCGCTTCAAGGAACATCAGCACCACGGTGGAGAGAATAAAGTCATATTCACCGTCGAAGCTTAAGCTATTCAGATCCTTGACCGCCGCCTGGAGATTGGTCAGATTTTCCTGCGCGCGAATGTTCTCCAGATTCTTGATGCTCATCGGGTTTTTATCCCACGCCGTCACCTCAAAGCCGTTCGCCGCCAGATAGAGGCTATTGCGCCCGTTGCCACACCCCAGATCCAGCGCCGTTCCCGGCGGCACCTGGGTCGCGGCATAGAGCACTTCCGAGTGGGTACGGGTCAGTCCGTATTTATCAGTAAAATAGTTTTCGTCACGGATAGTCATGATGAGTCCTTAGTATTTAATAATGTGGCCCGGTCGACGCGGATCAGTAATTTCCCCCGCATCAGCAGCAGAAACGTGCGTAGCAACAGCAGGCCAATAATCAGATTGGTAAAGATAAACAACGGGATTGATAAGTAATGGAAAAAGCCGTTCGGCTGGCTGTGTCCAAGATGCAGTCCGGTGCTGGCCAGTGCGGAAATACCAAATGAAAAGCTCCAGAAGGAGGCATTGAACGGCTGCCGGAGATACCACGGCATCAGACGGAGCATAAACAGCAGTTGCAGGAGGCCGTAGCCAAACAGCAGTTTGGCGAAGGTATCCGCCTCTGCGCCGTTGACGCTGAGCCAGGCGCTACAGGCCACCAGCGCCGGCGCCAGCTGGATACCCAGCGAGGTCCGCATCGCGGCGGGCAGCTCGCCATGGCTGCGCAGTCGTTGCAGAATCACCGGCTCCAGGCTCAACCACGAGAAGATCCCGGCGCCGAGAAACACCAGCCCGGCGTCGTTAAAGCCGAGCGCCCCGCAGGCCATCGCGCTGATGAAGTTGTTTGCCACCGTCGGTAAATAGAGTCCCGGCGTGGTGGCGTCGCTCGGATGTGTGCCGCGCCATAATCCGGCGCTCTGCCAGGCGGAATAGCTCAACTGGAGTACCACGCCAATGCCGAACAGCAGCAGCGAGAGCGGACGAAACCACGGCACGAAACCGATAGCCACCAGCATCGTGGTGGCGGGAAACAGGCTGACAAAACTGCTGGCCACCGGGTGGCGCATCTCCCGCAGCACACTCCCCGGAAAGCGAATCGCCCGGGAGATAAACGCTATCGTCAGCAGCGCCCAAATCATCGTCGCCAGCGCCACCAGACCATCGCCGATAGCCCGACTCACCGGCCAGAGGGTGCTGGCATAGCGCCACGCGAAGCCCATGCCGATGGTACCCAGCACCATGCCAAAATAGCCCGCTGGTAAATTCAGGACCTGCCGTTCGAGCGGGTTTTTATTCATTTTATTTATTTTTTCAATTTATCTTTAAGTTGCATTTTAAAAGAACCTTATACAACGCGCTACGGAGATTTTTGCTATGTTTGTGTTAACCAAAAGTAAAATGAAACCTTGATAAGAGAAGTCCTGATGAACAAATATCGTCTGAGCGACAAGGTTCGCCCGTTTCACTATGAAGAAGACGGGATTAAACATAGCGTAAATCTGCGGCAAATTGTGGCCCTGCGTGATTTCGCCGATGTGCAGGCCGGTAGCGAAGGCGGCTGGCTGGACGAGGAAACGGCGCTGAGTCAGGCGGGCAACTGCTGGATCTACGACCCCAACAGCGCGGTGTTTGCCGGGGCGCGGATTGAAGGCAACGCGCGTCTGACGGGAACCTGCGTCGTCAGCCACTCCGCTATTATCCGCGACGATGTATGGATCGACAGCGGCACCATCAGCCATCACGCCCTTATCTGTGACAACGTCACGCTTCAGGACTCCTGCGTTCGCGGCTTCTGCCGTCTCGCTGACCGGGCGCGCATTCTCCCCCACTGTCTGATTATCGCCGCCCAGGGGCTGACCGCCGACCGCGACAAGTTTCTGCAAATCTACCAGCGGGCGACGGTCAGCGCTTCGCGCATCGTTCATCAGGCGCAGATTTACGGTGATGCCTTCGTGGACCACGCCTTTGTGGAGCACCGGGCGGAAATCTTTGACTATGCGCGGCTGGAAGGTAACGAAGAGAACGATGTCTGGGTCTGCGATAACGCCAGAGTCTACGACCATGCGCGCCTTATCGCCGGACGCGCGGAGGATGCGATACCGACGCTACGCTACAGCGCGCAGGTGGCAGAGAATGCCGTGGTCGAGGGCAACTGCGTGCTCAAACATCGGGTGCTGATCGGCGGCCACGCGCGGCTGTGCGGCGGCCCTGTTCTGCTGGACGACGACGTACTGGTGCAGGGGAATGCCCACATCAGCGGCGATGTGGTGATCGAACATCAGATTGAAATTACCGACGACGCGCGGATTGAAGCGCTTAACGGCGAGGCGATTCATCTGCGCGGCCGCAAAGTGATCAACGGCGCGCAGCATATTACCCGCACGCCGCTGCTGGGGTCGCTGTAGCCCTTGCTGGCTAGCTAAAGTGCCGCGCGCCGGGCCGGGCCGGGAAGCCAAATCATCAGGCCGTGGGGCTATCGATAATCCGTCCGTAGATATTCTGATCGTCATACGCGCCGTTCAGATACTCGGCCTGCTGCAGACAACCTTCAAGAGTAAAGCCATTGCGCAGCGCCACCTGATTGCTCTTGTGGTTAGCCACCCGGCATTTGATAACAAAACGCCGGACTTCGCCGCGGCGGGCGTAGTAATGCATAAACGCCTGCAGCGCCTGGGAAAGCAGCCCTTGCCCCTGGTGATCCTCATCAATCCAGTAGCCGATGTAGCCGGTTTTATTCAGCGGTTCAATCTGGTTGAACGACAGCACGCCCACCATCTCATCGCGCCAAAACAGGAAAAACATTTTGGCGTAGCCGCGCTGGTGCAGCATGACGTTCCCCTGTACATGGCGACGGGTTTCACCTTCGCTGTCGACCGCGGCGGGCCAGCTAAGCGAGTGCTGTAGCCAGAGTTTATTCTTTTCCACCAGCAGGTGTAAGTCGGTCACATAGCGCTCGTCCACTGCGCGTAGCGTCAGCTGGTCGGTCACCGGGATGATTTCAGGAACGGGGATATTTTCTGCGGACATGGCTATCTCTCACTGCGGGCAAACCCGTCCACGGCATGCGGACGGGCAACCGCGACGGTTACTTCATGACCCGGTCATCAACGTAGTTACGTTTATCCGGAGCCGGCGGGAAATACTGGTACAGCCAGGTCTCACTGATGGCATTGCCCTGGCAGCGCAGGAACATGCGCATCTCCACCGGGTCGGTGGAATCGTTGGTCGGGTACCAGTCAAACTGGATACGATAGCCGTCGAATGGTTCAACGTACAGAATCTCTATTTGCTTCGCTTCGCCGTTAGACAGGGTAATCACCGGTTCGATGCCTTTTGGCGCAGCGGCCTTCAGATCACCGCCGACGAAATCAATGGCAAAACGGCGCGCCCATTTGTCCGGGTAGTGTTCGCCCGGCGCCCAGCCTTCCGGGAAACCGCCCATCCCGGTGCGGGTGGCCATCACCCGAGCCAGCGGTGAACGCACCGGTGGCTGCGCGCTCCAGTACAGGCGATAGCTAAAGTCCAGCTCATCACCGGCCTTGATCGCTTTTTCCGGCTGCCAGAAGCAGACGATGTTATCCAGCGTCTCACCGGTGGTGGGGATCTCCATCAGGCTGACGGCCCCTTTACCCCACTGGTTACGCGGCTCGACCCACAGGCTCGGACGCTTGTTGTACCAGCCCATAATGTCCTGGTAATGGCTGAAATCGCGATCGAGCTGCAGCAGACCAAAGCCGCGCGGGTTCTTGTCCTGGAAGGCGTTGAACTGCAGTTTTTGCGGGTTGTTCAGCGGACGGCAGACCCACTCGCCGTTGCCGAGCCACATGGCGAGACGGTCGGAGTCGTGAATTTGCGGGTGGATGGTATCGCACATCCGGCGCTCGTTGTTGCCGCAGCTGAACATACTGGTCATCGGCGCAATCCCCAGCTGTTTAATATCTTTGCGGGCGTAGATGTGGTTTTCCACATCCATAATCACCTGCGTCTCCTGGCAGTTGATGACAAATTTATAGGCGCCGGTGACGCTCGGGCTGTCGAGCAGCGCATACACGGTAAAGACCGTCGCGCCCGGCTTAACCGTCTCGAACCAGAACGAGGTAAAGTCCGGGAACTCTTCCGGGGTATCGGTAAAGGTATCGACCGCCAGACCACGAGCGGAGAGCCCGTACTGGTAGGTACTGTCCACCGCGCGGAAGTAGCTGGCGCCGAGGAAGGCGACGATATCGCGGCGCGCCAGCTCCGGCGCTTTAAACACGCGGAATCCGGCAAAACCGAGGTCGGTTTGCCCGACCAGCTGTTTGGTGTCTACGCCGGCGTTGTTGTAGTTAAACAGCTCCGGGCGGAAGTGAATTTCCCGCGCCTGCTGGGTTTGCGAATCCAGCGAGAACATGCGCACGCGGCGGCGAAAACCCATACCGACGTGGAAAAACTGGATGTCCAGTTTGCGGTCGTCGATATTATTCCACAGCGAATGTCCCGCATCGTACTGAATGCTGTTGTAGGCCTGTGGGGTCAGATTGGCCAGCGTTGACGGCAGGTCGCGCGGGGCGCCGCCCCACGGCTGACGCGAGAGATCGTGGGCCATCGATTGCAAAACGGTAAAGTCAAAACGGCGCGTCATCCCATCAGCAATGCCCGATTCCTCGGCAAGCGCGGCGTTAGAAAAAAGTGAAGCGACTCCTGACGTTCCGCATACGGCGGCAACAGCCATGGAAGATTTGAGAAAACGTCTGCGATTCATGCCTGAGAAAGCATCCTTCTGTTATGCCAATGGGTACGCAACGCGACAAACTGATGCGCCGTGAATTTCGCCCACTCTAGACAAAAACGGTTGATAATCCAATTGTTGGCGACAGAAAAAACGTCAAAAAAATTCTCTCCATCGGAGCAGACTGAATTGTCTTTTACCGGGCCGTCTGACCGAAGGCCAGCGCTCGCAGTCTCAATATAGCCGCGTCGTCCTCATCGCCCAGGGCGAGAACGGCGTGGTCATGTCGTCCCGGCGGTGGGCCATTTGCCACAGTCAATATGGCCTCAGAGATAAACGGCATCGCGGACAGAGTTGATATTAATCAGCTCAGATAGCGGTTCTCTTTTTTATAGTGAAATAAATAATCACAACAGCTGCTATTTTATTTCTTTATGTGATACCTGACACCATGAATATAACAAAAGCAAATCTGAAAGATCTCCCCACCCTCCTCGACATTCAGAAAGAGGCCTACCTGGCTGAAGCGGATATCTATTCTGACTACGCGATCCCACCGTTAACTGAAACCCTTATTGATTTTACCCAGGCGCTGTCCAGTAGCGTGGTGCTCAAGGCAGAGCTGGAGGGGGTTGCGGTAGCGTCGGTGCGCGCCAGGCTGAAAGGTGAAATCTGCGAAATCGGGCGTCTCAGCGTCAGTCCACACTATCAAAAAAGAGGCATCGGTCGTTCACTGCTGCTGGCTTGTGAAGCCCTTTTCCCCTCATCACGTTATTGTGAGCTGTTTACCGGCTCGCGAAGTGAGGCCAATATACGGTTGTATGAAAGTTTAGGTTACCGTCGTATCAGAACCGACGTACTGTCCCGCAAAGTCACATTGATTTATTTGAGAAAAGTTTTACCGGGAACATATTAATAATAGCGGCTCGCAAACGTTCAGATGTACTGGCGCAAACGAGGCGCTTCGCGGGCGAATCGAAGGCTTAACCTGACAACAAATCTGAGAGGACAGACAACTTCGCGGAAAACCCCGTCAATCAAGGACATCCTTGATTGCTTTTTAGCTGACGACAACAGAGGGGAAATCATATTCCCCTCTGTCAGCGACTTCAGTCCGGTAAAAGAGCCTGCAGGCTGCTCTGCGGTCGGTGGCAGAGCGCAAAAAGTGATTATTTGATGCTCACATCAATCCCCGGGAAGTATTTGGCCGCCAGACGAGTGATTGTGCCGTCAGCGCGAACCTTGTCGATTGCCGCGTCGAGCTGTTTTTTGGTCGCCTCGTCGCCTTTGCGCAGGCCATAGCCGATCCCGCTGCCGAGAATCGTATCGTCAGCCACCGGTTTGCCGATAAAGCCAAAGCCTTTACCCTGCGGCTTGCTGAGGAAACCGGCCTGCCCGGCGGCAGACATCACCAGCGAAGCATCGATCCGGCCGTTGAGCAGATCCGCCCACGCCATATTTTGATCTTTGTAGGACACCACCGTCACGCCGTGCTTCTCCCAGTGCTCTTTGGCAAAGGTTTCCTGAATCGACCCTTGCAGCACACCGATGGTTTTGCCTTTCAACCCTTCCGGGGTAGCCGTCATGCCGCTATCGGCTTTACCGACCAGCTGCGAGGGAATGCGATAAATCGGCTGCGTAAAATCGATGCTTTTGCGCCGCTGTTCAGTGATATTCATCGCCGAGTTAATGGCGTCGAACTTTTTCGCCACCAGCCCCGGGATCAGCGCATCAAACGACGTCTCCACCCAACTGCATTTCAGCTCGGCCGCCTGGCAAATGGCGTTGCCGAGGTCGATATCAAAACCTTCCAGCTCCCCAGCCGTGTTGCGGCTTTCAAACGGTGGATACTCCGCTTCCACGCCGTAGCGCAGTTCGCCGGCGGCAAACGCAGAGAAGGCAGACATCATCCCCAAAGCGAGGGTAAAAGCGGTAATTTTCATCTTCATCATGGGGCTCCTTAACGCGGCTTAACGTGACACAGTGCCTGCGCACCGGCCCGCAACGTGGCTTCATCTTTAGCAAAAGAGAGGCGAATCAGTTTGTTATCAGTACCATCCGTATAAAACGCCGACAGCGGGATCGTCGCCACGCCGTAGTCGGTTATCAACCGCTTCACCATCTCGCTGTCGCTTTCATCGCTGAAATGGCTGTAGTCGGCCAGCATGAAGAAAGAGCCCGCGCTCGGCAACAGGCGGAATGGTGAATCAGCCAGCAGCTGGCGGAGTAGATCCCGCTTCTGCTGGTAGAACGAGGCCAGCGAAAGCCAGGACTGGGGATCGGTCATATGCCCGGCAAAGGCGTATTGCATCGGCGTGTCGGCGGAGAACATCAGGAACTGGTGAACCTTGCAGATCTCATCCATCAGCACCGCCGGCGCAACACAGTAGCCCACGCGCCAACCGGTCACGTGGTAGGTCTTGCCGAACGATGAGATGATGACGCTACGTTCAGCCAGCTGAGGATGGGTCGCCATCCCGTGGTGGTGTTCACCGTCAAAAACCACGTGCTCATACACTTCGTCCGACAAAATCACGATATCGGTATTGCGCGTCAGCGCCGCCAGCTGATCTAAATCAGCGCGGGAAAAGACCTGGCCGCTGGGGTTATGCGGCGTATTGACGATAATCATCCGCGTGCGCGGGGTGATGGCGGCGCGAACGTGATCCCAGTTGACGCTAAAGTCAGGCACCGTCAGCTTGATGGCCACCGGCGTCGCCCCCTGCAAACGGACAATCGGCGCATAGCTATCGAAAGAGGGTTCGAAGTAAATAACCTCATCGCCCGGATGCACCAGCCCACCGATAGCCGAGTAGATCCCCTGGCTGGCGCTGGCGGTAATCAGGACTTCGCGGTCTACGTCATAGCGCGTGCCGTACAGGGTGGCAATCTTCCCGGCAATTCGCTCCTTCAGCTCTGGCAGGCCGGTCATCGGCGCATACTGGTTATGCCCCTCTTCCATCGCCCGCGTGACTCCGGCAACCAGCCGGGCATCGCAGGCAAAATTCGGCGCGCCCTGAGAAAGGTTGATGGCATGGTGCTGAGCGGAAAGTTGACCGATCACGGTAAAAATGGTCGTGCCGACATCCGGCAGTTTGGAGCGCGTAGTCAGCGGGGAACGGAGACTCATAGTTAATCCTTTCTCATTTTATTTGCATAACCATTCAATCCAATGCGCTCCCCGGCGACAACCGAATTGTTGTCATAGTAGCCATGCATTTTGCTCATACCTTGAGAAATAGAGACGGCCAGCCCGGCCATTGATATTCCCCGGACAGGCAATACAGGGCGCGTCCGGGAACGGCGCTGTCAGCTCCGGCAGCCGCGGAACATTCGGGCCATTCTCAACGCGGGGGTCAGGATGGTCGGCAGGCCGACATAGTTAGCCAGCTCCCCAGCGCCAGCACGTTGTCCTTGAATTTTTGCGGGTCGATAAATACCGGGTCCCATTCGCGGAACAAAGCAGGCATACTGTCCATGATCAAAATGCATAGCTGGAGATGAGATGTCGCGAAGCGCCCTGCCTTTTCATGCCGTGGAAACCTTTCTGGTCACCGCCAGGCACCTTAACTTAACCCATGCCGCGCGCGAGCTCTGCCTGACTCAGGGCGCCGTCAGCCGCCAGATAGCGGCGCTGGAGGCGTGGTTTGGTTTCCCGCTTTTTGCCCGCCACGCGCGCGGGCTGCATCTTTCGCCGCAGGGCAGCGCGCTCTATCCCGAACTGCAATCTGCCTTCGGCCATCTGCTTGCGGTAGCGGAGCAGGCTCGTCAACAGCAGACCGTGGTGCGCCTGAAGGCGCCGACCTGCGCCATTCGCTGGCTGGTTCCCCGGTTGGTCAGCATCGAGCGGCGTCACCCGGAACTGCAAATCGCCCTGACCACCACCACGGAACACGGCGTCAATTTCAGGACCGAACCCTATGACGCCGCCATCGTCTTTGGGACTCACCACTGCGTCGGCGATCTGCTGTTTGAAGAGGCGCTGACGCCGGTCAGCAGCGCGGCCCTGACCGGCGACAACAGGCTGAACGACGTCACTTTTTTGCACCCGACCCGCGATAAGACCGACTGGTCGCTATGGCTGGCGGCATTCTCCCCGGACGCCCCGCCGCCAATGCGTAAAAACCAGCACTTCGATACCATGGATCTGGCGATTACCGCTGCCATGCAGGGGCTGGGCGTCGCCATGGCTGACGCCACTCTGGTTGCTGAAGATGTGCGCGCCGGCCGTCTGGTGCGCCCTTTCACCTTCAGCGTAAAAACCGGCGCCAGCTACCGGCTGGTGGTCCGCAGTTCGCAGAGCAAAGCCGACGGTCTGGCGCGGTTTCGGGAGGAGCTGGTTAATCCAGCGTAACGTGGTGGCGCATCACCCGGCGAAACAGCGCCAGCCGGGCGCGCATAAAGCGGTTTTCCAGCTTAAACCCGGCCCGTTTATGGAGCCCGATGCGCAGCAAACGATCGCGCCCGCGCAGGCTGGCGGGCCAGCGTACTACCCCCGGCAGTTCGCTGCAGCGATGCCCGGCAAGGCGGGCGAAGTTCGCCCAGTAATCGGCGACCTGAGCAGCAAACGCGCGGTCTTCCTCGCTGGCGTAGGTGCGCACCGGCTCGGCCAGGGTGAGCGTGTCAAACGCATAAGGCACTTCGTCGCCGTGCCACGCCCCGTGCGGACAGCTTTCCTCGGCACCGCGGGGAACATAGTCAAACCAGTAGCGCCAGCACGGCTGACCGACCCGCTGCTGGGCCTGCATCACCACGTAGCCCAGCGTGGTGAAGGCCATATCGCGGCACACTTCGCGCCCCAGATTCTCATCCCCCTTCACGCCGGGATAGAGCAGTTTGATCAGCCCAAGGCCAAAGCGCCGCTCGCGGCGCAGTTTTTGGATCTGCCCGGCGATATCGACGCCAAACACCGCCATCACGCTGGCCTCATCGCTGTTAGAGCCAACCATCACCGGCATCGGATGCTGTCGACCGGCAAAAAAGGCCTCCAGCATCGACTGCGGTAGCACCGCATCGCCGACGATTGGCGCCGGCCCGGTATTCAGCGGCGCGGTCAGCGACCAGAACGCCTGCGCCGGAATCGCCCGCAGCTGCGCGGCGCTGGCCTGCGGCAACGAGAAGTGTTCCGCCAGCAAACGCCCTTTCTCCAGCGCTTTTTCTCGCGGCAGATCCGGCAGCGTATAGCCGCTCTGAATGATGGCTTTATGGAACAGGCCGCGGGATTTAGGCGATACCATCAGCGAGAGCACGCTGCGCGCCCCGGCCGACTCGCCAAACAGGGTGACGTTGGTGGCATCGCCGCCAAAAGCGTGAATGTTATCCTGCACCCATTGCAGCGCGGCGATTTGGTCAAGGAGGGCAAAATTATACACCCGCTCGCCATCTTCCCCTTCCAGCGCCGGATGGGCGAAGAACCCGAGATGACCCAGCCGATAGTTGACGGTCACCACTACCACGTCGCGGGCCGCCAGCGCTTTGCCATCGTAAGGCGGCAGGCTACCGGCGCCGATGGTAAACCCGCCGCCATGCAGCCAGACCATGACCGGTAGCGGCTGAGTACGCCCGGCGGGCGCCCAGACGTTGAGGTAGAGACAATCTTCCGAAAAGCGACCGGGATCGCCGCCGCCCAGCTCACGGCAGTACTCAATATCCTGCCAGCTGGCGGCGGAGAAAGTATCGGCCTGGCGCACGCCCTGCCAGCGCGCGGGCGGTTGCGGCGCGCGCCAGCGAAGATCGCCGACCGGCGGCGCGGCGAAGGGAATGCCGCGCCAGAGATGAATGCCCTGTTCAGTGATACCGGATAACGTCCCCTGCCGGGTTTTGACCAGTGGGGTGGACGGGTTCTGCATGACCTGCTTCCTTTTACTGACGGTCTTACTGACTGTCGTCAATGATTCATGTCAGCAGAGTACCGGTTTCAGAGCAGACCGCAACGGCGTTTACTGCGCTCCTCCGCCTGTTGATAGAGGGCAAACTCATCGAGTACCGGGCAACCCAACGCCGTTTCAAAGGCGTCACGGCTGGCATTGCCGTGGCTGCGGGCCTGAGTTTCATTGCCGAGATTCGACTGGAAAATTCCTGCCGCGCTCACCGGTAAAAAATCTTCATAAATAATCGGTTGCGCCACCACCCAGCCGCGTTCGATCAACGGCTGCGGATCGTCGCCGGGGCCAAAGGCATGGCGATGGGCTTCCCCGGCGGGAGTCAGACGATAGCGGAACCACGCCAGCCCCTGCTGACGCAGCAGAAACTCACTGTCCGGGAACTGGCTGAATACCTCCTGCAGATGGCGCTGATGGTTGAGGTTGTCTTTGCCAACGCCAGCCTCGTTCAGCAAGCGATCGTACAGCGCCCGGCCTTTTGCCGTCAGCGCAATCCCGCGTTGCTCTATCTCGCCAAAACGCGCGCTGTGGGTTCCCTGATGCTCTCCGGCAAACATCACCGGCTCTTCAAGGGCCTTAAAACTGGTCTGGCGCAGCAGAATCGGCACCTCACGACGCGGCGGCCCTTCAATCAAGGCCTTCGGCACAATTCCGCACCCCGGCATCAGCGCCTGCACCCGGTCGATATCCAGCGTGCGCGGCGTCAGATGGTTGATATGGCAGCCGGGGAAGCAGACCACATCGGCAATCAGCCGATGCTCATTATGCAGCGCATGATAGGTGTCGGCGCCCACCGTTGCGTGGCTGTGCCAGCGGAACGTCTCCAGCGCTTCACGGACAAATTCCCGGGCCTGGGCCGGGGAAAAGTGGCCCTGCTCTTCGTGCACCGCGATCAGTTCGCGACAGCGGGGGGTAAAAATATCGCGCCGGGCGAGGATCGCCGCCGCGCGCTGGCGCAGCTCAACGTTGGCAATCAGCTCCAGGCGCAGCAGCGAGGTAAAAATACGAAACGGATTACGCGCCAGCGCCGCATCATCAACCGGACGAAACGCGGTGGAGTGCACCGGCACGCCGGCCTGCGACAGGTCGTAATAACTGACGGGGAACATCCCCATAATGGCAAACATACGCCGCAGCGTCGCCAGTTCCTCCGCCGTGCCAACGCGGATCGCACCGTGGCGCTCGACGTTAAGCCGCGACAGCTCATCGGCATTCGCCAGTTGCTCATGCAGTTCATGATTATGTTCCAGCACCGCCAGATTTACGTCGGCCACCAGCTCCAGTAACGTCCCGTATTGTGGAACTTCCTGCTGGTACATTGCCGACATTGCCTGCGAAAAATTTTCCCGAATCTCATCTGCCGTGATGGTGTTCGCCATGATGCCTTACCTCCAGTGAATACTTCCTGGAGTGTAGAAAAGGCCGCTGGCGACGGCGGGAAGAATTTACAAATTGTGATGAGGATAACCTGCCTCTGTCATCCGGGCGGCGCTGGGCATAACCGTGGGTTATGTAAAACGACCATTAATTTCACTTTAAATTAACAAAGCATTTACACACACTGTTTCTGGCGATATGACAATAACAAGCCCTCTACCGATAAAAACGGAGCCGCTACCCTATGAATGATAAATGGTCACCGCGCGAGGTCGTGCATCGCGACTATAGCAGTCACCCGCCCGCCTATGCCCCGGGCTACAAAACCAGCGTCCTGCGCTCGCCGCGCAATGCGCTGATCTCACTGCAGAATTCTCTGTCTGAAATTACCGGCCCGGTCTTCAGCCACGACGATCTCGGGCCGCTGGATAATGACCTGATCCTTAATTACGCCAAAGAAGGTCTGCCTATTGGCGAGCGTATTATTGTCCACGGCTACGTGCGCGACGGCTTCGGCCGCCCGATGAAAAACACGCTGGTCGAAGTGTGGCAGGCCAACGCTGGCGGCCGCTATCGACATAAAAAGGATCAGTATCTGGCGCCCATCGACCCCAATTTTGGCGGCTGCGGTCGGGTGCTGACGGATGAAAACGGCTATTACTGCTTCCGCACCATTAAGCCGGGGCCCTATCCGTGGCGTAATCAGGTCAGCGACTGGCGCCCGGCGCATATTCACTTTTCCCTCTCCGGGGATGCGTGGGCGCAGCGCCTGATTACGCAAATGTATTTCGAGGGCGATCCGTTAATTAAACAGTGTCCGATCGTCAAAACCATCAATAACGACGAGGCGGTTCGCACGCTGATTGCCGAACTCGACACCCATGCCGCCGTGCCGCTGGATTGCCTCGCCTACCGCTTTGATCTTGTGCTGCGCGGTCATCGCGCGACGCTGTTTGAAAACCGCACTCAGGGGGCCGCCCGATGAAAGAGTATTTAGCCGAAACCGCCTCGCAGACCGCCGGTCCCTATGTACATATCGGCCTCGCCCCCGACGCCGCCGGTTTTCATATTTTTGAAAAGAATTTCGGTCCGCAGCTCACCACGCCGGATACCGAAGGCGAGCGCATTACTATCGAAGGCCGGGTGATCGATGGCTCCGGGACGCCGGTGCGCGATGTGCTGCTCGAACTCTGGCAGGCCAATGCCGCCGGGCGCTATCACCACCCCGACGATCGCCAGCAGGACAAAAAGCGTGATCCGGCCTTTCGCGGCTGGGGCCGCAGCTGCTCGGACTTTACCTCCGGCATCTGGCGTTTTGAGACCATCAAGCCGGGCGCCGTCGTTGGTCGCGATGGCCGGATGATGGCGCCGCACATCAATTTATGGGTGGTGGCGCGAGGCATCAATATTGGTCTCAACACGCGGATGTACTTCTCCGACGAGCAGGAGGCGAACCAGGCCGATCCGGTGCTGAATCTGATCGAGTGGGAGGTGCGTCGCCAGACGTTAATTGCCCAACGCGAGATGCGCGGCAGTGAAATCGTCTACCGTTTTGATATTCACCTGCAGGGTGAAAACGAAACCGTCTTCTTCGATATTTGAATGACTTTCCGTCCGATTTTGCCCCGACCAGGTTCGGGGCGTCTGTTTTTTCAGCAAAATAAAAAATTTGTAATACAAGAGGGTGAAATGTTAATAATATTTTGCTATCAGGTTATCAAATTCCAATAACTTCGCTTGTCACCCACAGCGCTCTGTTTTTAACATCACTTATGGAAAAAAATGGTCTTTTTAGTCAGCGCATTCGCTTGCGCCATCTACATACTTTCGTGGCCGTCGCTCAACAGGGAACGCTGGGGCGTGCGGCTGAAACACTCAATCTGAGCCAACCTGCGTTATCAAAAACGCTCAATGAACTGGAGCAGTTGACCGGTACGCGACTGTTCGAGCGCGGGCGACTGGGCGCCCAGCTGACGCTGGTCGGTGAACAGTTTCTCACCCATGCGGTTAAGGTCCTCGATGCGCTGAATACCGCAGGCCAGGCGCTTAACCGCAAAGAGGGGCTGAATAACGATGTGGTGCGCATCGGCGCACTCCCGACCGCCGCCTTAGGTATTCTGCCCACCGTCATCGGCCAGTTTCATAAGCAGCAAAAAGATATCACCCTGCAGGTCGCGACCATGAACAACACCATGCTGCTGGCGGGCTTAAAATCGGGAGAGATCGATATTGGGATCGGGCGCATGTCTGACCCGGAGCTGATGAGCGGCCTCAACTACGAACTGCTGTTTCTCGAATCCCTGAAGCTGGTGGTGCGTCCTGGTCATCCGCTATTGCAGGAAACCGTGACCCTCAGTCGGGTGATGGAGTGGCCGGTCGTCGTCTCCCCCAAAGGCACGATTCCGCGGCAGAATGCGGAAACGCTGCTGCAAAGTCAGGGGTGCAAAATTCCCGCCGGCTGTATCGAAACCCTCTCCGCGTCGCTCTCGCGTCAGCTGACCGTGGATTATGACTACATCTGGTTCGTCCCTTCCGGCGCGGTCAAAGACGACCTGCGCCGCGGGCTGCTGACCGCCCTGCCGGTGCCCACGCAGGGCGCAGGGGAACCGATCGGTATTTTGACGCGCGTCGATGCCGCCTTCTCATCCGGCGCACAAACCTTACTCAGCGCCATTCGCAAATCCATGCCGACATGATCAACGCCGGATATGGCACCTGACGCCCTGTCCGGCCCTTCTCCGCCCTGCTTTCTCGCCAGCCATCAGGCTTTTGACCGCCGTTGCCAGGCAGAAAGATCAGCGTGCTAATCAATTAATGCGGTATTGTTTATTAACAATTGCGCAAACTTCATTAACAGATTTATCATTACTTCGATTTCACCAAATGGTTCATTCGAAATCAATAGCACCTGTGAATGCCGCTAACATGAAAGCGTATTCCACTTCACTCAAAAGCACCCCTGTATTTTTTGATTCATTTGGTTCGCATCTGAGAACGGATGGTTAAGGAGACAAAATGGCAACTGGCAACGTGCCGCGAGGATTCCCCCGGATCCTGCAGTGGCTTCTCGCCGGGCTGATGCTCATCATCGGCCTGGCTATCGGTATTCCTGGGATCAAGCTCGCCACGCTGGGCGGCACCCTCTATTTCGCAATCATGGGTCTGGTGATGGTTATCGCCGCCGTGCTTATCTTCCGCAATCGTCGCATCGGCATTGCGCTGTATGCCATCGCCTTCATCGCCTCCATCGTCTGGGCGATCGGCGATGCCGGCTGGAGCTACTGGCCGCTGTTCTCGCGCCTGTTCACCTTCGGCGCGCTGGCGCTGCTCTCGGCGCTCGTCTGGCCCTATCTTTCGGCCCAGCCGACGAAGAAAGGCCCGGCGTTTGGCCTGGCTGCGGTGCTGGCCGTCGTGCTGGCCGCCAGCTTTGGCTGGATGTTCAAATCACAGCCGCTGGTCAGCGCTACGCAAGCCGTACCGGTCAAACCGGTTGCTCCGGGCGAACAGCAGAAGAACTGGGAGCACTGGGGTAACACCACCCACGGCGACCGCTTTGCCGCCCTTGATCAGATTAACAAACAGAACGTTAACCAGCTGCAGGTTGCCTGGGTCGCCCATACCGGCGATATCCCGCAAAGCAACGGTTCCGGCGCGGAAGACCAGAACACCCCGCTGCAAATCGGCGATACGCTGTATGTCTGTACGCCGTACAGCAAAGTGCTGGCGCTGGATGTCGATAGCGGAAAAGAAAAGTGGCGCTATGATGCAAAAGCCACCGCGCCAAACTGGCAGCGCTGCCGCGGTCTCGGCTATTACGAAGACAGCCACGCCCAGGCCGCCGCCACGGGTGACGTTCAGCCGGCCGCCTGCGCCCGGCGTCTGTTCCTGCCGACCACCGATGCCCGTCTTATCGCGATTGACGCCGATACCGGCAAGACCTGTGAGGCTTTCGGCGATCGCGGTATCGTCGATCTGAGCGTCGGGATGGGTGAAATCAAACCGGGTTACTATCAGCAAACCTCCACCCCGCTGGTTGCCGGTAACGTCGTCGTTGTCGGCGGCCGCGTGGCGGATAATTTCTCTACCGGCGAGCCTCCTGGCGTGGTCCGCGCCTACGATGTCCATACCGGTAAACTGGCCTGGGCGTGGGATCCGGGTAACCCGGCGCTGACCGGCCTGCCGCCGGAGGGGCAGACCTATACCCGCGGGACGCCAAACGTCTGGTCGGCAATGTCCTATGACGCGAAGCTGAACCTGATCTATCTGCCAACCGGCAACGCCACTCCGGACTTCTTCGGCGGTGAACGAACCGCGCTGGATGACAAATACAGCTCCTCGATCGTCGCCGTCGACGCAACGACCGGCCAGGTGCGCTGGCACTACCAGACCACCCACCACGATCTGTGGGACTTCGACCTGCCGTCACAACCGCTGCTGTACGACCTCCCTGACGGGAAAGGCGGCACCACGCCGGTGCTGGTGCAGACCAGCAAGCAGGGGATGATCTTTATGCTCAACCGCGCGACCGGGGAACCGGTGGCGAAAGTGGAAGAGCGCCCGGTGCCCGCCGGGACGGTTAAAGGCGAACGTTACTCTCCGACACAGCCCTACTCCGTGGGCATGCCGATGATTGGCAATGACACCCTGAAAGAGTCGGATATGTGGGGCGCCACGCCGGTGGACCTGCTGATCTGTCGAATCGCCTTTAAAGCCATGCGTCATCAAGGCGTCTTCACACCGCCGGGCGAAGACCGTTCGCTGCAGTATCCGGGCTCGCTGGGCGGTATGAACTGGGGCAGCGTCTCGGTGGATCCGAACAACAGCCTGATGTTCGTCAACGATATGCGCCTGGGTCTGGCGAACTATATGGTTCCGCGTGAAAAAGTCGCCAAAAATGCCAGCGGCATTGAGATGGGGATTGTGCCGATGGAAGGGACGCCGTTCGGCGCAATGCGTGAGCGCTTCCTGTCGCCGCTGGGTATTCCGTGCCAGAAACCGCCGTTCGGTACCATGTCCGCCGTGGATCTGAAGAGCGGTAAACTGGTGTGGCAGGTGCCGGTAGGCACCGTTGAAGATACCGGTCCGCTGGGTATTCGCATGCATATGCCAATCCCCATCGGGATGCCGACGCTGGGCGCATCGCTGTCGACCCAGTCTGGTCTGCTGTTCTTCGCCGGGACTCAGGACTTCTACCTGCGCGCATTTGATACCGCCAACGGTAAGGAGATCTGGAAATCTCGTCTGCCGGTCGGCAGTCAGTCCGGCCCGATGACCTACGTTTCGCCAAAAACCGGCAAACAGTACATTATCATCAACGCTGGCGGCGCTCGTCAGTCTCCGGATCGCGGCGATTACATCATCGCCTACGCGTTACCAGAACAGAAGTAAACACCAGGGCCCCGCACGGGGCCCTGATTGCTGGCAACCGGCGAACGTCGGCGATTTGCCCGGCGGCGCTACGCTTGCACGGGCCTACCAGGAACAGTACCTGCGTGGGCCTACCGGGAACAACGCTTGCAGGGGTCTAGCGGAACGGTGTTTGCACGGTCCTGCAGGAAACGACGCTTTTGTAGGTCGGGTCAGGCGCCAGCCGCCACCCGACGAAACCAGCCAATCGCTAAACCCTTTGATCACCACGCTCAGGGCCCCGCACGGGGCCCTGATTGCTGGTAACCGGCGAACGTCGGCGATTTGCCCGGCGGCGCTACGCTTGCACGGGCCTACCAGGAACAGTACCTGCGCGGGCCTACCGGGAACAACGCTTGCACGGGTCTAGCGGAACGGTGTTTGCGCGGTCCTGCAGGAAACGACGCTTTTGTAGGTCGGGTCAGGCGCCAGCCGCCACCCGACACGGGGCATCGCGAACTGCGGCGGGGGTGAAATGGATATACAAATCTGCGGCGGGGTAAACTCTGTTTAGCAATAACCCGGGCATGCCCGGGTTATTTTCACGCCTGAAAATCAATGCTCGCCAAAATGAATGACGGTACGAATCGATTTCCCTTCGTGCATCAAATCAAAGGCCTCGTTAATCTGCTCCAGCGGCAGGCGGTGGGTGATAAACGGATCGAGGTCGATTTTACCGGCCATCGCGTCTTCAACCATCCCCGGCAGCTGTGTACGCCCTTTCACCCCACCGAACGCCGAACCGCGCCATACGCGCCCGGTCACCAGCTGGAACGGACGGGTTTTGATCTCCTGGCCCGCACCGGCAACGCCGATAATCACGCTCTCACCCCAGCCTTTGTGACAACACTCAAGCGCCGCACGCATCACGTTGACGTTGCCGATACATTCGAAGCTGAAGTCCACGCCGCCATCGGTGAGCTCAACGATCACATCCTGAACCGGCTTATCATAATCATTCGGGTTAATAAAATCGGTCGCGCCCATCTCTTTGGCGAGGGTGAATTTTTCCGGGTTGGTATCAACCGCCAGAATACGCCCGGCTTTCGCCTGTACTGCGCCCTGAATGACCGCCAGACCAATCCCGCCGAGGCCAAACACCGCCACGGTATCGCCCTCTTTGACCTTCGCGGTGTTGTGAACGGCACCGATACCGGTGGTCACGCCGCAGCCCAGCAGACAGACTTTATCCAGCGGCGCCTGCGGGTTCACCTTCGCCAGTGAAATTTCGGCTACTACGGTGTATTCGCTGAACGTGCTGGTGCCCATGTAGTGGTAAATCGGCTCGCCGTTATAGGAGAAACGGGTGGTGCCGTCCGGCATCAGACCTTTCCCCTGGGTGGCGCGTACCGCCTGGCAGAGGTTAGTTTTACCGGATTTACAGAATTTGCACTCGCGGCACTCTGCGGTATACAGCGGGATAACGTGATCGCCAGGCTGCAGGCTGGTGACGCCTTCGCCAACTTCGACCACGATACCGCCGCCTTCGTGACCCAGCACGGCCGGGAATACGCCTTCCGGATCGTCACCGGACAGCGTAAACGCATCGGTATGACAGACGCCGGTATGGGTAATTTTGACCAGCACTTCGCCTTTTTTCGGCGGAGCAACGTCAATTTCAACAATCTTCAGCGGCTGGCCTGGGCCAAACGCGACAGCTGCACGTGATTTCATAACCGTCTCTTCCTTCGTGGTGATTTATTTTAAATAGGATCGTAGCAGATGGCCGACTTCCGCCATTCTGGCCGCGCGCTGATCCGGGGTCGTTTCGCCGCTGACCAGCTCATCCTGGAGATGAATTTCGACCATTTCGCCCATCAGGCCGTTGGTCGCTCCGCGGATAGAGGCAATCTGCTGCAAAATCGACATGCAGGATTCGCCGGACTCCAGCGCCCTTTCCAGGGCCTCAACCTGCCCGCGAATGCGACGTACGCGACTGAGCGCGCGTTTTTTGTCTTCAGGTGAATGTGGCACGATGACACCCTCAATATTGTATAGGGGGGTATACTATATTTTATTAAGCAAAGTGGCAAACTGAAACACCACTTTAACCGTAGCACAGCGGCGAGCCGTTGCTATCAGTGGAGCTGAAGCGCCATCTCCACGCAGCGTAAATCCGCCTTCGCCAGCGTTGACGGCAGCAGCTTTTCGCGCACGGCGACAAAACCGGCCGCATTAGGCGTCGCTTCCAGCGTCAGACGACAGAAATTCCGCCGCCGTGCGTCGGCGGTAATGTGAGTCATCGCAGGCTTTGCTTCCCATCTCTGTCACAAGTCGTGAACCGGGTTTAATCCCTTCACGCCCTGAAACAGCTTCATGCTGGATCACATAGGTACAAGGGCTGTGTATCTCGAAAACCTCTCTTCATTGCTGACCAAAATACCGATTCGATTTCGTCATAACGAAGCCGTCCCCTCCAATAAATACTGGTTATATGCGCAGCATATACCGTCAGTTATTTACTGAGGGAATGCCAAAAAGATTTATATCACCATGATATATATCATCATTTATAGATCGAAATAAAAAACAGCTTTATAGTAAATGGACACAACAGAAGCAAGTAACAGGACATACTGTTATCGCGGACACCCTAACGTAACGGCCGGTGGGCTGTTCGATCGGGTTGTTATTGAACAACTTGCAGATGCTTTAGGGATGGCAACGGAAGGTGTGAGCATGATTCTGATTATACAACCTTATATTCACGTTTCAGGCAAGCTCTCAACAGCCACCAATTGACCGTATACAGTGGACTTCGTTCTAATGGAAAGAGACTATGAAGCGGAGGTTATCGGATACATTATGCAGCGATACCCGATAAGAATTCATTGGTTTAAACCAGGCTTTAAACAAGTTACTAAGGAATGGACTTTACAGGGCGATTTTTGGTTTTTTCCTGAAGATGCCGAAGATTTTTTGTTAGACATATTCGAGCATTTCAACATTGACTATTCAACGTTTGAAAGCACAAATTACATCGAATATGAGTACCCTTTCTGGCAAAAAAAACCAGATATAAAAATCAAACCGCTCACTGTTGAGATGATTATAGAATCAGCCAATGCCGGACGCTGGTTATACGACTAATACCCCGCTTTACTGCAGTCCTTGCCCGAGGCCATTTACAGCTCGGGCTTTTCCCTTCTCTACGCGCAGCAATCACGAAAATGGTATATCGATTTTATTCGGAGGGGGACGATATTTTATTAAGCAAAGTGGCAAACTGAAACACCACTTTAAACCGTAGTACAGCGGCGAGTCGTTGCTATCAGTCGAGCTGAAGCGCCATCTCCACGCAGCGTAAATCCGCCTTCGCCAGCGTTGACGGCAGCAGCTTTTCGCGCACGGCGACAAAACCGTGGCGCAGATAAAAACCGGCCGCATTCGGCGTCGCTTCCAGCGTCAGACGACGGAAATTCCGCCGCCGCGCGTCGGCGATAATGGTCGTCAAAATCATGCCGGCGCAACCTTTTCCGCCCCATTCCGGCAACGTAAAGATGGCTTCCACACTGGCCGCGCGGAGATCAAGATAGCCGGTTGCCACCGGCTGCCCGCCCTCTTCTTCAACGACATAAAAGGGGTTAGCGCACACCGCATGGCGATACCCTTCCGGCATCGTATCCGGCGTCCAGGCCTCCAGAACCGCGGCTGCGTAACTCTCACGACAGCCGTTGCGGATGGCCTGATTGCGGATTATCCATAGCGCAGGCGCCTCATCCGGCGTAGCAAGTCTGACTTTCATATTGTTCCCCTTTTCCTCAGTCCGTATCAGTTCTACCACAGCCTGCGGCGAAAGGAATAAAAAAACCCGCTCGGAAGCGGGTCAATTGGTCGGGCGTGATTAGCGCTTACGCGGCATCATCCGCAGCAGCGTATTATCTTTCCACAGATAGTGGTGCAGCAGTGCGGCCAGCGCGTGCGCGCCGATAATAAAGTAACCGGTGTTCGCCAGCAGGCTATGCACGCCCTTCAGTGTATCCACCAGCTCAAACTGACTTTGCGCCGCAAAGGGCATGGCCAGGCCGAAGGCGAACCACGGATTGCCGCGGTAATACATCATCACCATGCCGACAATCGGCTGGGCGATAAACAGCAGATAGATAATCAGATGGCCCAGGTGAGCCAAACCGGTCATCATCGGTGACGGTTTTGGCACAATCGGCGGCGCCGGATATTTCAGCCGGACCAGCAGGCGCGCGATCATCAACACGAGGATAGCTACCCCGCAGGAAACGTGAATCATATTAATGACCGGACGGTCACTGCGGGGGAAAAAGCCCCTCAGCTCCATGGTGGCATAGGCGCCGACCACCAATAAAAAGACCAGCCAGTGGATACCTGTCTGCAGGCCAGTGTATTTATCGCGCATGGTAAACCCTTAACAAAACTATGATGCCGACAACATAACGACCTTTTATTAAAAATTCATTAACTTTTACGTACTTATAAGAAACAATTGTCGATAAACATATATTTCCAGAAGAAACAATGAAATCACCTCTTCTCCGCGCCACTATCGCCGGGATGTTTTCCGCCCGCCGGTTGCGTATAATTCGCCCTCAACATTCACCGAACGCGGCTGGCTAATGGTATGAATCTCAATCGCTTCTGTTATTTACTCCTGGTCTGCGCGGCTACCGGTAGCCTGTTCGCTCCGCACCCTTATGTCACGTGGTTCCTGTTGGCCAGCGTACTGACGCTGGTGATTTACGGCATTGATAAAATGGCGGCGCGCAAGGCCTGGCGTCGGGTGCCGGAATCGACCTTGCTGATATTCGGGTTGGTCGGCGGATGGCCTGGCGCGATAGCCGGTCAACAGATCTTCCGCCATAAAACGCAAAAGCAGCCGTTTAAAACCTACTTCATCATCAGTGTGATATTGAGTCTCCTGGCGACGCTGGCGCTCTGTCAGTTCGCCCCATTCTCTCCTTTTAACGCCTCGTGAACGCCAGCGTCTCACCGGGAGATAAAGCGCGTGTCGGGATAGACGGCGTAGAGGACGCGCTCAGGCCATCACCTGACCGGCGAGAGAACCGGCCGCCATTGATATAGCCATGGCCATTGCGCTCCAGAAAGTGATTCTGATTATTGCCTTTATCGCAGAGGCATTACCCGCAACGGAGGAGATATAGCCAAGAATAACCAGCGAAAAAAGCGTGGAGAGAATAACCAACGGCAAAACCAGACCTGCAGGCGCTAACCATGCAATGATGACCGGCAGCAGCGCGCCGGCGGAAAAGCTGAACGCTGAAAACATCGCGGCCTGCAGCGGCTGCGCAGAATTTGTCTCCGTCAGCCCCAGTTCCTCCCGGGCATGAGCATCCAGCGCATCCTTCGCCATCAGTTGTTCCGCAACCTGGCGCGCCAGGGCCGGTTCCAGTCCTCGCTGTCTGTACAGCGAAGTCAGTTCCTGCACCTCTTCCTCATAATTTGCCGCAAGCTCTCTTTTTTCCTGACTGAGCGCCGCATGTTCGCTATCTGCCTGCGATGAGACGGAAACATATTCGCCGGTTGCCATCGACATCGCGCCCGCAACCAGTCCGGCCACGCCGGCCAGTAAGATCCCCGACGACGACGTGCCCGCCGCGGCGACCCCGAGCACCAGACTGGCGGTCGAGACGATGCCATCATTCGCCCCCAGCACTGCCGCTCTCAGCCAGCCTACTTTTCCGATACTGTGTCGTTCCAGATGCATGTTGTTTTCCTTTTACTCAGGAAATGAGTCATTCCGGCATCGCCGATATATAAAAATCGCTTCATCCGCAATTTATTCTTTCATCATTAACCTTACATTAAGATTGCGCCAGTATAATCCCGTGTCTGAGATTATTTATTTAAGCGGACTGTTTTATGCGGAATGATAATGGGTATCATGAACGTTCAAAAGTAGCGCAAAAAAGCACATTAATCAGTGCGCTGATTAATATTATTTTGTCGCTCATGCAAATTCTTAGCGGTATATTTTCCGGCTCTCAAGGTTTAATTGCTGATGGTATTCATTCTCTTTCTGATTTAGTGGCAGATTTTGTGGTGCTGCTGGCCAATAAAAAGAGCCGTAAACCCTCGGACAGTGACCACCATTACGGTCACTGGCGGTATGAGAACGGTGCTTCAATGATTCTCGGCATGATGCTGATGGCCGTGGGCGCCGGTATGCTGTGGTCGGCTGGCGGGAAATTACTCCACCCTGAGTCACTCTCTGAGGTGCATGTTACCGCTCTGTGGATCGCGCTGACCGCGCTCGCTATCAAGGAAACGCTGTTCCGCTACATGCGCAGGGTGGCCATTCGTCTCCAGTCCTCCCTGCTGATGGCCAATGCATGGCATGCCCGCTCTGATGCCGCTTCATCGGTGGTTGTCGCTATCGGTATTACCGGGACACTGGCCGGGTATCCCTGGTTTGATCCGGCGGCGGCTTTGGTGGTCGGGTTACTGATCCTGCGCATGGGCTACTCATTCGCTGCCGACGCCATGCATGACCTGATGGACCGCGCGGCGGATAGCGATAAGGAACATGAAATCAAAGCGCTTCTGCTGTCAACGCCGGGGGTCGCCGGGCTTCACGATCTGAAAACGCGTAAGGTGGGAGATCTCATCCTTGTCGATGTGCACCTGGAGGTGCCGGAACACCTCTCGGTCAGGGATGGTCACGACATAGCGGTGGCGGCACGGGAACGGGTTTTACACCAGCACGGGGTACTGAATGTGATGGTGCACATTGATCCCTTTCCAGTCGCAACGTTATATCACGGGGCGTAGTACGCAGACGCGCTCCGATCTGCTCCCCGCACAGGGTTTCCGAAGGCGTGCGCAGCAGGCTCCTGATTGCGAGGGTATCTGAATCAGCATGCCCCCTCAGAACCGTTACCTTACCGCTCAGGAGTCTGGCCATCACTTTTGCTCACCGGGGATTTTATGGCGCGACACGGGTGATAAAAGTATTAACTGGCACAATAAAGATAAACTGAATAACAGCCGTCACAAATACAGAAATATGAATACCCGAAATCATCATTCATTATCTGTTTATTACCCGTAATAATTGACTTAAACAGTCGCCATTTGGCCCCGCTGATATCGTCAAAAGCCAGCGTTTGATTTCATAGCAACTGGCAAACGCTGATTATTATCATGACAATTTTATTGTGGTGATGGCAACCGGTCATTTGCGCCAGGCCCCTGTGATAAAGACCAATCAGAAGACCCGCAGGCAGACCGGGCGATATCCGCCCGCTCGGATAAATCACTGCGATAATGCAAATTCGATGGCCCGACGGACGGTGACAACCTGCGCCCGGGTACACTCCTGCGGGGACGTTTTCGCGCTATCGGGATAGACTTCGGTGGTGGTGGTAAACGGCGCGCCGGTCATGGTCGAGCACAGATGCCAGGCGCTATTGTCATACTCCACGATGCCATGACCGATGACCGGATAACCGAGCACGGTCTCGCCGGGGACCGACGGGGCAATGTGCGTCACCTGCGCAACGGCGCAAATCAATGCGCTCTGGAAATCCAGTCTTGAATTGCGCTCGTCGCTGACCAGATAGAAGCCATCGGGAATATTCTCCGGCGTATACGCCACGCCGTCTCTGGCCGCCCGCGCGGGGCTGAATTCGCTCTCGTCCGTATCGGTCGTTTCATGCAAATCCACATGCACGGCAAACCGCCCTTTCAGCGGAGAAATGAGTCTCATCAATGCCCGTGACTCCTCCGCGGCGCCCTCCGGGAAAAATTGCCGGTTAGGGTCGACGGCATCGTAGTTCCAGCGGGAAATACGCTCATAAGCCCAGGGGCTGACGCAGGGAACAACCAGTAAATTGATTTTTCCCGCATACTCATTCTGATACTCAGTTAAAAACGTCAGGGCACCCATCACGCCGCTGGTTTCATACCCGTGGACGCCGCCCGTCACCAGCGCCACCGGCAGAGTCTCGTCCCAGTTTGTTGATTTTACCGCCCTCAACGGATAAACATCATCGGCGTAATGCAGTTCGCCATACTGAATGATGTCGTAGCGGTGCTTCAGGCCATCGAGCACCTCTGACACATCGCGCTGATAGCTCCTGGAGCGGGTCTGATTCTGCCGCCACTGTTGTATTTCGTCTGCTGTCCAGGGTTGCCCCGGGGTACCGATTGGATAAAACTGATTCAGGGTCATATGTCGCTCAGAGAACAAGAGTATCGGGTGCGGGAAAAGAGATGCAGCGTACCACCGGGAACCGCCGATGCAAACAGATCGGGCCATCTGGCCGTTGGCTAATTGCTCAATCTCAGAATTAAAGCCCATATCGCCGCACAGGCACCAGCGACTGCGGGCCGCTCAACACCAGATTCCCGGCGCAGCAGACTGAATACGGAGGCGGACGCGGTTCCTGCCGCCCAGGCGGCAGCGACGCGGGCAATCCGTCCCCGTTCAATCAATTTATTTGATGCATTATGTTAAACAAACGTTATTTATTCTTCGCGGGGAATACGTAAAGTAGTGATCATCCTCAACGAGAACCGGTGGCCTTCAACAAGCCCGGCGCCCGTCTGCTAAATATTTCCCTGAAAACCAGGATAACGACGTCATGAAAAAGATTGGATTTTTGTCATTTGGTCACTGGACGCCATCGCCGCAGTCCGCCACCCGCTCGGCCGCTGACGCGTTGCTGCAATCCATCGATCTGGCGGTGGCCGCGGAAGAGCTGGGCGCTGACGGCGCCTGGTTCAGAGTGCACCACTTTGCTCGCCAGCTCAGCTCGCCTTTTCCTCTGCTGGCGGCGATCGGCGCCAGAACCCGGCATATTGAGATAGGCACCGGCGTTATCGATATGCGTTATGAAAACCCGCTGTACATGGCCGAAGATGCCGGCGCGGCGGACTTGATCTCCGGCGGACGCCTGCAGCTGGGCGTCAGCCGGGGCTCCCCGGAGCAGGTGATCGATGGCTGGCGCTATTTCGGTTACGTCCCTGGCGAAGGGGAAAATGAATCCGATATGGCGCGTCGGCATACTGAGGTCCTGCTGGACGTCCTGCGCGGCGAAGGCTTTGCCAAACCCAATCCGCAGCCGATGTTCCCCAACCCGCCGGGTCTGCTGCGCCCGGAACCCCATTCCGCAGGACTGCGCGAGCGCATCTGGTGGGGAGCCGGTTCGAATGCCACGGCGGAGTGGGCCGCCAGACTGGGTATGAACCTGCAAAGCTCGACCCTGAAAGACGATGAAACCGGCGAGCCGTTCCATATCCAACAGGCGAAACAGATCCGCGCCTATCGCGACGCCTGGGCGCAGGCCGGGCATACGCACACGCCGCGCGTCTCGGTCAGCCGCAGCATTTTTGCCCTGATGGACGATCGGGACCGGCGCTATTTTGGCTCCAGCCATGACGACAGCGATAAAGTTGGTTTCCTCGACGAGAAGACCCGCGCTATTTTCGGTCGCAGCTATGCCGCCGAGCCGGACAAGCTGATCGCCCAGTTGCAGCAGGATGAGGCGATTGCCGAGGCGGATACGCTGCTGCTGACCGTGCCGAATCAGCTCGGCGTCGACTACAACGTGCACGTCATCGAGTCCATACTGCGACATGTTGCGCCGGCGATGGGCTGGCGCGACAAGTAAGCCATCTCAACGCCCCGCCCGTTAACAACCTGCGGGGCGTTGCTCCCCCTGCGCCGCCGGGATGGCTTACGGACAGGTCGGCGGCTGAAGCTGATAGATCCACGCGGTCACGCGCTGCTCTTCAGCCGTCGTCACCTCGACCGCCACGCGGTCGTAGCCCTCCTCAAACTCATCCAGCATCGGCCAGTGCGCGGCAAGTTTATCCGATATAAAGAGATAACCGTCAACCCGGGGACCGTCGGTATCGAGAACGATTCCCGGGAAGTCGGCAGCGGCTCCCCAGCCGCGCGCATAAAACGTGCCGTGCACCCAGCCCGGCAACCACTCGCCGCCGATATTTTCCAGAATGGGGGCATTTTCATGCCCCGGACGCAGCGTACCGTAGACAAATAAGCGTTCCATGATTCCTCGTCGCAAAGTCACTCATGCCCGACGGGCGGTGAAGAGGTTCAAAATACGAGGGAACGCGGCGCTTAGCAAGACGCGGCAACATGGATAGCCCGCCCTCCCGCATTGATTAATTTTTCTACAGCGCTTTTCAAGCGCTTAGCGGACAGACAGGCTTTCCGGGTTGCCGATTCACCATCAGTAGAGTATGCCTGGAGTATCTTGTCTTATACCCACAACCTCACTCACCATCCTACCGGAGGCTTCACATGAGCAAACTTGGGATTAATGGCTTTGGTCGTATCGGACGCCTGGTATTACGCCGTTTACTGGAAGTGAACAGCCCGCTTGAAGTGGTGGCGATCAACGATCTGACCTCGCCGAAGGTGCTGGCCTATCTGTTAAAACATGATTCAAACTACGGGCCGTTCCCGTGGAGCGTTGATTTTACGGAAGATGCGCTCATCGTGAACGGTAAAAAAATTACCGTCTATGCCGAGAAAGAGGCCCGGCATATTCCGTGGACAGCGGTGGGCGCAGAACTGATTGTCGAGTGCACCGGCTTCTACACATCAACCGCGAAGGCGCAGGCTCACCTCGATGCCGGGGCGAAGAAAGTCCTGATTTCCGCCCCGGCCGGCGACATGAAGACCATCGTCTATAACGTCAACGACGATACCCTGACCGCCGATGACACCATCATTTCCGTCGCCTCCTGTACCACCAACTGCCTGGCGCCGATGGCCAAAGTGCTCAACGACGCCTTCGGCATTAAGCTCGGCACCATGACCACTATTCATGCCTACACCGGCACGCAGTCGCTGGTCGACGGCCCGCGGGGGAAAGATTTACGCGCCTCGCGCGCGGCGGCGGAAAACATCATCCCGCATACCACCGGGGCGGCGAAAGCTATCGGACTGGTTATTCCTGCGCTCAGCGGCAAGCTGAAGGGCCACGCCCAGCGCGTGCCGACCAAAACCGGCTCAGTCACTGAACTGGTCTCCATCCTGGAGAAAAAAGTCACCGCCGATGAGGTTAATCAGGCGATGAAGCAAGCGGCGGAGAACAACGAGTCCTTCGGCTATACCGAAGAAGAGATCGTCTCTTCCGATATTATCGGCAGCCACTTCGGCTCGATTTACGATGCCACCCAGCTTGAAGTCGCCGAAGCTGGCGACCTGCAGCTGGTCAAAACCGTGGCCTGGTACGATAACGAGTACGGTTTTGTCACCCAGCTCATCCGCGTGCTGGATAAATTTGCCCGCTAGCCAGCGCGGCGGTGAAACCCGGCGGGTAGCCCGGCTATCCGCTTTTTTGTCGGCCAACATCCGGCGCTGATGTGTAAACGGACGCCCCTCAGCCAGGCGCCCGGGCATTCAGCGCGTCGCTCAGCAGGCTGTCTTCACTCAGTCGTTGTCCGGCGTCAAGGATCTGCGCGGGGATATCCACATGGACGATAAAATCTTTTCCGCGCGGGCCGTATCCCTGAGGCGCATCCAGCAGTCGCGGCAGCTCGCCAAGAATCAGCGACAGATAGCGTCCGACTGGCCACAGTCCGGCAGAATCACCGCAAAAAGCCAGCCCGTTTGCCGTATTGCCCAGCAGCGGCGCGCAGCCCGGCATACTGTACCACTGCGGCATGGCCGCCTCGCCCTGCCAGACGCGGGCAAACGTCGCCATGGTCCGCCGCTGCATCGTCGGATCCTGGAGCACGACGCCGGCGCGAGGAGCCAATCCCGTCGCCGCCAGCCTCTCGCGGGTAAAGCGCGCGTTCTCGCCGCAGTTGGTGGAGCGGTCCTCGACCACAATCTTGTCGCGGGGGATATGCCAGAAAAGGTGGGCGATATCGGCGAGGATATGCGCCTCCGGACGTCCGTCAACCGGCACTGACCGATAGCGCGGATCGTTACGTACCGCGTCGTAGAGAAAGACGGTGGAGTGACCGACCCCGCCGCTAATCAGCAGCGGTACCCCGACATCAGCCGCCAGTCGACAGGCGGCGTCGATGGTCGGGATCACCGCATTGCCCGCCAGCACCACAATATCCACCGCCGACGCCTGGACGGTAAAGTCATCCAGCGCCAGCCACTGGCCCAGGCGGTTGGCCGCCGCCAGCGTGGCCTCCGGCAGGGATGGGAAATGCTCAGTCATACTCGCTCCTTTCACGCCATCGCATCCATCAAGGACGTCCGGCATAGCATAAACCGCCGCCCGCAGCGCCGGGTCATCAACGGTAACAGGTCAGTAAACGACCCTACCATAGCTAAAACGATCGGCTTGCGCCTGATTTCTTCGCCGTAAAGAAAGCCTTTTTATATTTATGGGCATTTGTTAATTCACGGTTAATATTTTGTGCGCTTCACGCTTCCACACCTGGCCCTGTCACGTAACAAAGTCAATACCAGCATTATCATTTTATTAACTTTTTGAAGGCCATCAAGATAATGATAAATATGAAAAATTTATTTTATCATTCACTATATAGCATAAATATGCATATAAATGCACAACATGAGCGCATTTTTCGCTGCGTAGTTATGCACTCAAAAAAACCAAATTTCTAACAAAAATTTAAAATTCGCAATGGCCGTCAAATACCGGTTTATAAAATTGGTGATAACATTCATTGCACAGAGTTTACTGCTGTACCTCTTCCACGGTTTCACACGCCATAAATAACATTAAGAACAGGACTCTTATGGAAAAGTTATCTTACGCATCTGAAAGTCATACATCTCCATGGACAACCTACCTGCGCCAGATCGACCGCGTCGCGCCTTATCTGGGCGATCTCGCTTACTGGGTGGAAACCCTGCGTCACCCCAAACGCGCGCTGATTGTCGACATTCCGGTGCAGATGGATGATGGCACTATCCGTCACTTTGAAGGTTATCGCGTTCAGCACAATCTATCGCGCGGACCGGGTAAAGGTGGTGTTCGCTACCATCCGGACGTTGACCTGAACGAAGTGATGGCACTTTCTGCCTGGATGACCATCAAGTGCGCCGCGGTCAATATTCCTTACGGCGGGGCTAAAGGCGGCGTGCGCGTCGACCCGTTCAGCCTGTCAGAGGGCGAACTGGAACGTCTGACCCGCCGCTATACCAGCGAAATCGGTCTGATCATCGGGCCGCAGAAAGATATCCCGGCCCCGGACGTCGGTACCAACGGTAAAGTGATGGCGTGGATGATGGATACTTACTCCATGAACCATGGCACCACCATTACCGGCGTGGTAACCGGCAAGCCGATTCACCTCGGCGGTTCGCTGGGACGTGAAAAAGCGACCGGTCGCGGCGTCTTTATTACCGGCCGTGAAGTCGCCGGTCGTTGTGGCGTTGAAATTGAGGGCGCGAAAGTGGCGCTGCAAGGTTTCGGTAACGTTGGTAGTGAAGCCGCACGTCTGTTCGCCGAAGCGGGCGCGCGTATCGT
Organism: Klebsiella sp. Lac1; assembly: GCF_009825425.1. Taxonomy (NCBI): domain Bacteria; kingdom Pseudomonadati; phylum Pseudomonadota; class Gammaproteobacteria; order Enterobacterales; family Enterobacteriaceae; genus Klebsiella; species Klebsiella sp. Lac1. The sequence continues at coordinate 1,471,719 of NZ_VJZJ01000001.1, read as the reverse complement.
GGTGATTCAGGACCACACCGCCACCCTGTATAACGAAGGGGGCATTGATATGGCTGCCCTGACCGCATGGCAGGCTGAGAAGAAGCAAATTGCCGGTTTCCCGGGTGCCCATGAAATTGATAAAGAGGCCTTCTGGACCACCCGGATGGACATTCTGATCCCCGCCGCGCTGGAAGGCCAGATCACGCGCGAGCGCGCAGAAAAACTGACCTGTAAACTGGTGCTGGAAGGGGCGAACGGCCCGACCTATCCGGAAGCGGATGATGTCCTTGCCGAACGCGGCGTCGTCGTGGTTCCGGACGTTGTCTGCAACGCTGGCGGCGTGACCGTCAGCTACTTCGAATGGGTCCAGGACATGGCGAGCTTCTTCTGGAGCGAGGAGGAGATTAACGCCAAAATGGACCGCATCATGACGGACGCTATCATCCACGTCTGCGAGAAGGCCGCTGACAAAGCGTGCTCACTGCGTACCGCAGCCTATATCGTCGCCTGTGAACGCATCCTGATGGCGCGTAAAGATCGCGGTATCTATCCGGGTTAAGATGCAGCGACCACCGCCCGGGCGATGGCCCGGGCTTTTTTTGCCCGTGCGCCCGGGCATTCCACTGGCCTCCCTCTGCCCGGTAATCCGCTACGCTTATGGAGCCTGGGCGACAGCATTCTTGCGTCGTTCCTCAACCGCCAATGCCTGGGTGGATATCTCGACACCTGGCGCCACGCAAATGAGCGTCGTGCAGGTGAAAAACAATCTGCAGCAGGCGCAGATGGATTGATACCGGTTGCAGGGAGGCGGCTGGTCTGACTCATCAGGGATGTAACGCGGGAAATCGCTTATGCAACAAAAATGGTCTGCCGTTGACAGTTATCTGGTTGATACTTTAATTCCCCACGATCCGCTGCTCGCACAGGTGCTGGCGAACAATCAGCGCGCCGGGCTACCCGCTCACGACGTCGCCGCCAACCAGGGGCAGTTTCTGGCGCTGCTGGTGCGCATGGTACGGGCGCAACGGGTGCTGGAAATCGGCACGCTCGGTGCATATAGCTCCATCTGGATGGCCCGTGAGCTGCCGGAAGATGGCGAGCTGCTGACCCTGGAAGCCGATGCGCATCATGCCGCGGTGGCGAGGGAAAATCTGCGCCTGGCGGGCGTCGACGATCGGGTCACACTGCGGGAAGGCCCCGCGCTGCAATCACTGGAAGCTCTCGGCGATCGCCCCGCTTTCGACATGATTTTCATCGACGCCGATAAACCCAGTAATCCCGACTATTTGCGCTGGGCCTTGCGCTATTCCCGACCGGGAACATTGATTATCGGCGATAACGTGGTGCGCGACGGCGAGGTGGTGAACCCGCACAGCGAGGACGACCGCGTGCAGGGTGTACGACGCTTTATCGAGATGATGGCCCGCGATCCGCGCCTGACGGTCACGGCGCTGCAAACGGTAGGCAGCAAAGGCTGGGATGGTTTTACCCTGGCGTGGGTGAATGCATAGACGACAGAGGATCCCCCGGGAAACCCCACAGGACGGATAAGGCAACGCCGCCATCCGGCTATCTCCGCAGGACTGCCCGATGGCGCTGCGCTTATCGGGCCTACAAACGTCGTGCAGGCCGTTCACGACCGGGGGAACCCCGGGAAACCCGCAGGCCGGATCAGGCAACGCCGCCGGGATCAGGGGACTATCTGCTCCATCGCCTGTAGTACCCGCTTGTCGGAAATGGGATACGGCGTACCGAGTTGCTGGGCGAAGAAGCTGACGCGCAGCTCCTCAATCATCCAGCGAATCTCCTGCACATCCGCATCCCCACGACGTCCCGGCGGCAGCTTATTCAGCCACTGCTGCCAGGCCTGCTGGATGCTCTCCACTTTCAGCATCTGCGCCCGGTCGCGGTGCGGATCGATGGCCATTTTCTCCAGCCGTTTTTCAATCGCCTGCAGATAGCGCAGGGTATCCCCCAGCCGACGGAAACCGTTGCCGGTGACGAAACCGCGATAGACCAGCCCGCCCATCTGCGCTTTGATATCCGACAGCCCCAACGCCATGCTCATGTCAACGCGCCCTTTCAGCCGCTTATTGATGTTGAACACCGCGGTCAGAATCTGTTCGACCTGTTTGGCTATCTCCACCACCGTTTCGTTCAGTTCGGCGCGCACTTTTTCATGCAGCGCGGCAAACGCCTCTTCGCTCCACACCGGGCCGCCTGCTTCATCAATCAGCTTATCGACGCCGCAGGAGATACAGTCATCAATCAGATCCAGCACTTTGCCGTAAGGGTTAAAATAGAGCCCCAGCTTGGCTTTATTCGGCAACTTCTCATGCAGATACTTAATCGGCGACGGGATATTCAGCAGCAGCAAACGGCGCAGCCCCTGCCACATCGCCTGCTGCTGCTCCAGCGGATTATCAAACAGCTTAATCGCCACGCTGTCACGTTCATCCACCAGCGCCGGCCAGGCTTTCACCTGATAGTTGCCGCGTTTTTGCTCGTAGCTCTCCGGCAGTTGACCAAAACTCCAGATATGCAGCCCGCTCTGCTCGATGCCATCGTCGGCAACCGCAGAAAGCGTCTCCTGCACTTTGCCCTTCAACGCCTCTTTGAGATCCGCTAGCGAGCGCCCTTCCGCCAGCTTTTTGTTCTTGTCATCCACCACCCGGAAGGTGATTTTCAGATGATCGGGCACCTGTTCCCACTGCCAGGCCTCGCGGTCAATGGTCACGCCGCTCATTCGCCGCAGCTCGCGCTCCAGCGAATCCAGCAGCGGCAGCGCCAGCGGCGTCGCGCGGCCTAAAAATGCCTCGGCGTAGTTCGGCGCCGGTACAAAGTTACGCCGTACCGGTTTCGGCAGCGATTTAATCAGCGCGATAACCAGCTCGCGGCGCAGGCCGGGGATCTGCCACTCAAACCCGGCCTCTTCCACCTGGTTGAGCAACGGCAGCGGAATATGTACCGTCACCCCGTCCGCATCGGCGCCCGGTTCAAACTGATAGGTCAACCGCAGCTTCAGGTTGCCCTGATGCCAGAAGTTCGGATAGTCGAGCTTACTGACCTGCTCCGCCCCCTCTTTGATCAACATACTCTTTTCGAAGTTGAGCAGATCCGGCGTTTCGCGGCTGGCCGCTTTCCACCACTTATCGAAGTGGCGCGCGGAGATCACATCGTGGCTGATGCGCTGGTCGTAGAACTCAAACAGCGTTTCGTCATCGACGAGAATGTCGCGGCGGCGCGATTTGTGCTCCAGCTCTTCGATTTCCGTACGCAGCCTGAGGTTGTCGCGCAAGAAGGCATGACGCGTCTGCCAGTCCCCTTCCACCAGCGCGTGGCGGATAAACAGCTCACGGCACAGCGCCGGGTCTATCTGGCTATAGTTCACTTTACGCGCGGCGACGATCGGCAGACCGTAGACGGTCACTTTTTCCGTCGCCATCACCGCCCCCTGCGCCCGCTCCCAGTGCGGTTCGCTGTAGGAGCGTTTAAGCAGATGCTGCGCCACCGGCTCGATCCATTCCGGATCGATGCGCGCGGCAATCCGTCCCCACAGGCGGCTGGTCTCCACCAGTTCGGCGACCATCGTCCACTTCGGTGGCTTCTTGAACAAACCGGAGCCCGGAAAGATAGAGAAACGCGCATTGCGCGCGCCGGTAAACTCCTGCTTATCGTTATCTTTCATCCCGATGTGCGACAGCAGACCGGTCAGCAGCGCGGTATGAATTTCGCGATACTCCGCCGGTTCGCTGTTAATCGGCAGCCCCAGCTCTTTCACCACCTGGCGCAGCTGGGTGTAGATATCCTGCCATTCGCGCACTCGCAGATAGTTGAGAAAATCGGTGCGGCACTGGCGACGGAACTGGTTCGAGGAGAGCGCCTTTTGCTGCTCGCCGAGGTAGTTCCACAGGTTAACAAACGCGAGGAAGTCGGACTCTTTATCATGGAAGCGGCGATGCTTCTCATCGGAGGCCTGCTGTTTGTCCATCGGGCGTTCACGCGGGTCCTGAATGGAGAGCGCCGAGGTGATGATCATCGCTTCACGCACGCAGCCATGCTGTTGCGCTTCCAGTACCATCCGCGCCAGGCGTGGGTCCACCGGCAGCTGGCTGAGCTGACGGCCCATCGGTGTCAGCTTATAGGCGGTCTGCTGCTCGTCGGTGGTAATCGCCCCGAGCTCCTCAAGCAGGCGCACGCCGTCCTGGATATTGCGCTTATCCGGCGCCTCAACGAACGGGAAAGCGGCGATATCGCCCAGCCCGAGGGCGGTCATTTGCAGAATAACCGACGCCAGGTTGGTGCGCAGAATTTCCGGGTCGGTAAATTCCGGGCGCGAGAGGAAATCGTCTTCCGAATAGAGACGAATACAGATCCCTTCGGAAACACGACCGCAGCGCCCTTTACGCTGGTTAGCGGAGGCCTGCGACACCGGTTCAATCGGCAGCCGCTGCACTTTGGTACGGTAGCTGTAGCGGCTGATGCGCGCGGTACCGGGGTCGATAACATACTTAATGCCCGGCACGGTCAACGAGGTTTCGGCGACGTTGGTCGCCAGCACGATCCGCCGCCCGCTGTGGGACTGGAAGACGCGATTCTGCTCGCTGTTCGATAAGCGCGCATACAGCGGCAGCACTTCGGTATGGCGCAAATTAAGCTTATTGAGCGCATCGGCGGTATCGCGGATTTCCCGCTCGCCGCTCATAAAGATCAGAATGTCGCCGGGGCTTTCACGCCCCAGCTCATCAACGGCATCGAAAATTGCCTGCAGCTGATCGCGTTCGCTGTCGTCGGCCTCTTCAACGATTGGCCGATAGCGCACTTCCACCGGATAAGTCCGCCCGGACACCTCGATAATCGGCGCATTGTTAAAGTGGCGCGAAAAGCGTTCCGGGTCGATGGTCGCCGAGGTGATAATAATTTTCAGGTCCGGGCGACGCGGCAGCAGCTCGCGCAGATAGCCGAGCAGGAAGTCGATGTTGAGGCTACGTTCGTGCGCTTCATCGATGATGATGGTGTCGTACTGCATCAACAGCCGATCCTGCTGGATTTCCGCCAGCAGAATACCGTCGGTCATCAGCTTGACCATGGTGTTGTCGCTAACGTGGTCGCTAAAACGGACCTTATAGCCGATGCAGCCGCCCGGCTCGCTTTGCAGCTCTTCGGCAATACGGTTGGCGACGGTGCGCGCCGCCAGTCGACGCGGCTGCGTGTGGCCAATCAGCCCTTTCACCCCGCGCCCCAGCTCCATGCAGATTTTCGGCAGCTGGGTGGTTTTACCGGAGCCGGTCTCCCCCGCCACAATCACCACCTGATGGTCGCGAACCGCCTGCAAAATCTCATCTTTTTTCTGGCTGACCGGCAAATTTTCCGGGTAGGTAATCGTCGGGCGCGATGCTTCACGCAGCAGGACTCTCCCTGCGGCTTGTTCGATCTCTTGCGCCATCTCCTGAAGAATGGCCTGCTGGGATTCAGGATTTTTAACCTTCTTCACGCCATGCAGGCGACGGGAGAAGCGTGACTTGTCGCGCAGCATCAGGCCATCAAGCTGTTGGAATAGCAGAGAGAAGGTGAACTTTTGTTGTTCTGTCATAGCGTTATCGGGCAGCGCACTGCCGGGAAAAATCTCTTTTGATGTATTGCTGTATATTATCACATCTGCGAATCGCATGCCTTGTTCAAAGAAATTGAATACAGAGTTCGATTTATTGCGCTTTCTCTGTGGCATGATTGTGAATAAAGTGTCAACAAGCACCAGGGCATCGACCCGTCAACCTCATATAAGGAAACACCCATGAGCAAAGTATTAGTACTGAAATCCAGTATTCTGGCAGGGTACTCACAATCCGGTCAGCTGTCCGACTATTTTGTTGAACAATGGCGTGAACAGCACGCTGAAGACGTGATCACCGTGCGTGACCTGGCCGCCAATCCGATTCCGGTACTGGATGGTGAACTGGTTGGCGCACTGCGTCCGAGCGACACGCCGCTGACTCCGCGCCAGCAGGAAGCGCTGACGCTGTCTGACGAACTGATTGCTGAACTGCAGGCAAACGATGTGATTGTTATCGCGGCGCCGATGTATAACTTCAACATCCCGACCCAGCTGAAAAACTACTTCGACCTGGTGGCTCGCGCCGGTGTGACCTTCCGCTACACCGAAAAAGGACCGGAAGGTCTGGTGACCGGTAAACGTGCGGTCGTACTGACCAGCCGTGGCGGTATCCATAAAGATACCCCGACCGACCTGGTCACGCCGTACCTGTCTACCTTCCTCGGCTTCATCGGTATCACCGATGTGAACTTTGTCTTCGCAGAAGGCATTGCTTACGGCCCGGAAGTCGCAGCCAAAGCACAGTCCGATGCCAAAGCGGCCATCGACAGCGTGGTTGCCGCGTAATATAGATTGCCACTCCCACCGCCCGGTGGGAGTGTCTTCTCTCCGTCACCCACCTTACGCGATGCCTCGTAAAATCAGCAGCCCAATCTGCCTGTAAACCCTCAAACGGATTCAGGATGATGATTTCGGCCGCAGGTTTTCATCAAACTCCAGCCGTTTTCTCTGCGGCTCCACCTCTTTCAGCGGCTCCACCTGACGCAGCGTCTGCTGGCAGCGTTCAACCAGCACCTGATACTCCCGCGTCCCCTGCTTTTTCCATGCGATCTCCTGCTCGCTCAGGGTGCGGATCGCTTTGGCCGGGCTGCCGACAATCAGATGGTTGGCCGGCATCTCGGCTTTCGCCTTCACAAACGCCGATGCGCCAACAATGCTGTTTTCGCCGATGGTCGCGCCGTCGATAATCACCGCGCTCATCCCCACCAGCGCGTTGCGGCCAATGACGCAACCGTGAAGAATCGCCCCGTGGCCAATATGTCCGTCCTCTTCCACCACCGTATCCTGACCGGGGAAGCCGTGCATCACGCAGTTATCCTGAATGTTAGCACCGTCTTTCACCACAATGCGACCAAAGTCGCCGCGCAGGCTGGCATTGGGGCCAATGTACACGCCTTTCCCGAGGATCACATCGCCAATCAGTACCGCCGTGGGATGCACATAGCTTTCATCCGGTACCACCGGGGTCATACCGTCAATCTGATAAATCGGCATCAAGCCTCCTTAGGCGCCTGGCAAGCCGCCAAAACGCTGATAATAGAGCGGCCCCGGTGCAGGCAGTTCCCCCACCGAGCTTTCGCCTTTTTCGCCGACGAAGATCAGCGCGCCCGGCGCCACCCGCTGGTAAATATTGATGCACAGCTGGCGCGCGGTTTGTCCGGCCCAGTGCGCAGGCAGGAGCTCCTCCGGCAACAGCGGATCTTTGAGTACCACACGGCGATAGAAATGGATCAGCAGCAGCTGGATCTGGAAGCAACGTTGCGGCGTTAACTCATCGGCGTCCGCATCGCGCAGCAGCGGCAGCAGCGGGCGAAACAGGGCAATAAAGGCGTCGTACATCGTGTTCTGCTCGGTCAAATGCCAGCACTCTTCAACGCGGGCGCGCAGCGCCGCCCGGGAGAGCGCCAGTGGCGAGTGGGCGGCAAAACAGATCACGTTTTCCGCCACGCCCGCTTCGTGCAGCAGAGATTGCACGTCCGCCAGCTTCTGCGATGGCGAAGCCAGCAGGCTCGGCGCCAGCGCGCCAAATCCCTGCCACAGCAGCTGTTTTTTGACTTCCGCCAGAGTGCTCTTCTCCAGCCCTTCCGACAGCAGCAGCAGCCAGGTCCCGTCCCATTCCGGCGCGCTGGCGCGGTAGATTTTATGCTCCGCTCGCCGCGTCAGACGCAGTCCTTTGTCACTCAGACGATAGAAACTGCGGCGGCCGATGCGCACCACATCCAGCCACTCCTCTTTGTTCAGCCGGAACAGCGCCGTGCGCACGAACCGTTCGCCAAAGCCCAGCCCTTCCAGCAGCGCGGCCACGCTGCCGAGCCACACTTCGCCACCGCGTTGTAGCAATGAATCGCCGTACAGCGAGGCAATCAGCGAAGTACCGCTGATGGGCATCGCTTCGACCGCCTGTTGAATAAAAGTATCGAGTTTACTCATCTGATTCATTCTGTTGTTATTGTTGTCCTTTCTGAATCATAGCACAGGGAAATCCTGAGGCGGTGCGCGCACCTGTCCGTGCCAGTCAATGCACTGCCGCCTTCCCCGGCTTGCGGCGTGAACGCCTTAGCCGGGCTGCAGGCCCCAGACCGCGCGGACGGTAGCCCGGACAAGGCGCTTCAGGCGCCGCCTCCGGGGAAAAATGCGGCGCGAGGGGGCAGAGTGTCTAATCCACTGCCGTCACTCCCCGTCTTGCGGCGTGAACGCCTTAGCCGGGCTACAAGTGTACCTTAGCCGGGTAGCAGGCGTGCCTTAGCCGGGTTGCAGGCCCCAGACCGCGCGGACGGTAGCCCGGACAAGGCGCCTCAGGCGCCGCCTCCGGGGGAAAGATTAACCGTTGGCGACGATTTTGCGCCGGTCGGAGACGCGGCAGGCCTTGCCTTCCGAGCGAGGGATACTGCCGCAGTTGACGATGCTGATGTCGGTCGAGATCCCGACCATCGACTTAATACGGTGGCGCAGCTGATGGCAGATCTGGCAGCGCTGTTCATGACTCAGCGACAAACTGCTCTCTTTTAGCTCAACGCGCACCGAAAGTGAATCAAGATGGCCGCGGCGATTGACTTCCAGCTGATAGTGCGGCGACAGATGCTCGACTTTAAGGATCTCCTCTTCCAGCTGCGACGGGAAGACGTTTACCCCGCGAATAATCAGCATATCGTCGCTGCGCCCGCTGATGCGATCCATCCGGCGCATGGTGCGCGCGGTACCCGGCAGCAGGCGGGTCAGATCGCGGGTACGGTAGCGAATCACCGGCAGCGCCTCTTTGGTCAGCGTGGTAAACAGCAGCTCGCCATGTTCGCCATCCGCCAGCGGCGTACCGTCGTTGGGGTTAACCACTTCCGGGAAGAAGTGATCTTCCCAAATGGTCGGGCCGTCGGCGGTTTCCAGACACTCCATCGCCACCCCCGGTCCCATCACTTCCGACAGGCCGTAAATATCCAGCGCCGAGATCCCCAGGCGACGCTCAATCTCCGCCCGCATCGCCAGCGTCCACGGCTCGGCGCCGAAGACCCCGACCCGCAGCGAGCAGCCGCTGGCGTCGCCGCCCATCTGGCGTTCCAGCTCTTCAATCAGATTCAGGCAGTAGGACGGCGTGACCATGATCATGTCCGGCTGAAAATCGCGGATCAGCTGCGCCTGTTTTTCCGTCTGGCCGCCGGACATCGGGATCACCGTGGCCCCCAGCCGCTCTGCGCCGTAGTGGGCGCCGAGACCGCCGGTGAACAGGCCGTAACCGTAGGCGACATGAATTTTATCTTTTGCCGTACCGCCCGCCGCGCGCAGGGAGCGGGCAACGATGTTGGCCCAGGTGTCGATATCATTTTGCGTATAGCCCACCACCGTCGGTTTGCCGGTGGTACCGGAAGAGGCGTGAATACGCACAATTTGTTCCATCGGGACCGCAAAGGTATCAAACGGATAGTTATCGCGCAGATCCTGTTTGGTGGTGCACGGGAACTTGCTCAGGTCGCTCAGTTCGCGAAAATCGTCAGGATGGACGCCCGCCGCAGCAAATTTACGCCGGTACATCGGCACATTGTCATAGGCATGTTTCAGCGTCCATTTCAGGCGCCGGGTTTGCAAAGCGTGTAATTCGTCACGAGAAGCAGTTTCAATCGGATCTAATTTTGTATTAGTTATCATTTTAGGGTACTCGCAGGTAAAATCGCTCACACTCGCTCAAGGATCATGGCAATGCCCTGACCCACGCCAATACACATCGTACACAGCGCATAGCGCCCGTTCCGTCGCTGCAGCTCAAGGCTGGCGCTCAATGCCAGCCGCGCGCCGCTCATTCCTAAGGGATGACCTAAGGCGATAGCGCCGCCGTTGGGGTTAACATGCTCCGCATCGTCCGCCAGCCCCAACTGCCTGAGCACGCCCAGGGCCTGCGCAGCAAAGGCTTCGTTCAGTTCGATAACATCCATATCGTTAATATTCAGCCCGGCGCGCTCCAGCACTTTGCGTACCGCCGGCACCGGCCCCAGCCCCATAAACTTTGGCTCCACGCCCGCGGTCGCCATCGCCACAATTCGCGCTCGCGGGGTTAACCCCTGCGCCCGCGCCTGCCGTTCGTTGGCGATAATTAGCGCGGCGGCGCCATCGTTCACCCCGGAGGCGTTTCCGGCGGTGACCACGCCGCCTTTGCGAAAGGGCGTCTTTAACCCCGCCAGCTGTTCGAGGGTGGTCTCGGCACGCGGATGTTCATCCTCGCCAACCGCGCTCTGCGCCCCTTTCTTGCCAATAATCTGTACCGGCACGATTTCCTGCGCCAGAATCCCCGCCCGCTGCGCTTTCGCCGTCCGCTGCTGGCTGCGAAAAGCGAAGGCATCCTGATCGGCCCGGCTGACATTTAACAATTCAGCTACATTCTCTGCCGTTTCCGGCATACTGTCAGTGCCAAATTGTTGCTGCATGAGCGGGTTCACAAAACGCCAGCCGATGGTGGTATCAAACAGCTCTGCCTGACGCTGGAACGGCGCGCTGGCTTTGCCCATCACAAACGGCGCCCGCGACATCGATTCCACGCCGCCGGCAATCATCAGATCCGCCTCCCCGGCTTTGATGGCGCGCGCAGCAAAACCGATCGCATCCAGCCCGGAACCGCACAGCCGGTTGATGGTGGTGCCGGAAACGCTCTGCGGGTAGCCCGCCAACAGCGTCGCCATATGCGCCACGTTGCGGTTATCTTCCCCGGCCTGGTTCGCGCAGCCGAAAATCACATCATCGATAGCCGATGGATCGAGACCCGGATTACGGCTCAGCAACTCTCGCAGCGGAATGGCGGCTAAATCATCGGCGCGGACGCTGGCCAGCGCCCCACCGTAACGACCAATCGGTGTACGAATCCCATCACAGATAAAGGCGTCACGCATCAGACTTCTCCCGTTATTGTGCCGCCGATGCGGTGCGATTTGCCGCGAAACAGGGCCACAATCTTGTGTTGTTGATTAACGATTTCAATGTCGTAGACGCCGGCCAGTTTCCCCTGCTGCTTGACTCTTGCCGTGGCGACCAGTCGGTCGCCGGCAAAGGCCGGACGCAGGAAGTCGATACTGGCGGCAGAAGCCACCGCCGCCAGCCCCTGACTGTTGCAGGCGTAGGCAAACGCGGTGTCGGCCAGCGAAAACAGCTGCCCGCCGTGACAGGTCTGATGGCCGTTAAGCATGGCTGGCGAGACGGTCATGCTCATCTGCGCATAGCCGTCATCCATTTCAATCATCTCGATGCCCAGGGTTCTGGCACAGGTATCTTTTTCGTACATCGCGCGCGCGTTGCGCCAGGCCTCATTGCTCATTACGCTTCTCCACCAGCGCCTTCTGGCGCAGTAAGGAACCGGGGCGATAACGCTCTTCGCCATAGTGCTGTTGCAGGTTCTCCAGCAGGCGCAGCACGCGCTGCCAGCCTAAAGATTCGCCCCACGCCAGCGGGCCATGCGGATAGTTGACGCCCAGGCGCATCGCGGTATCGATATCTTCCGGGCTGGCGACCCCTTTTTGCACCGCGTCGAGGGCTTCATTAATCAGCATGGCGAGGGTGCGCCAGACCAGCAGGCCGGGATAATCGGCAATCAGCAGCACTTTTTTGCCCTGCTGCTGGAAATAGCGCACCGCTTTATCGGTCGCCGACGGCGGGTTTGTCGCTGCGGTCGCCAGAACCACGGTGTCACCCGCGCAATAGTCATACACCACCACCGGGCAGCCATACCGCACGCTCAACGCCTGGGCGGTTTCACCCTCCGTTTCCAGCAGTCGTACGTCGTCCAGCGCGATCGCCACCCTGTCAGTGACACTGTCACCTGTCGTACAAACGGTTTTGGCACTGCGAGTCTCAGCCACGGCGGGCAGCGCCGGTACGGATGCGCTCTCAATGGGCCAGCGATAGACGCCCTGGCCGCTCTTCTTACCCAGACGCCCGGCCAGCGCCAGCTCCTGCTGCACCAGCGACGGCAGAAAACGGCGCTCCTGCCAGAAGGCGTTAAAGACCGAACAGGTCACGGCGAAGTTGACGTCCTGACCAATCAGGTCGGTCAGCGCCAGCGGCCCCATCGGGAAACCGCCGCCGTCGCGCAATGCGGCATCAATCACCGCCGCGGGAGCCACCTGCTCCTCCAGCGCCCGCCACGCTTCGGCATAAAACGGCCGCGCCACGCGGTTGACGATAAAGCCCGGCGTCGAGCGGCAGCGTACCGGCTGTTTTCCCCATGCCGTCACGCACCGACACAGCTGTTCAACCACTTCCGGCGATGTCGCCAGGCCGCTGACCACCTCCACCAGTTTCATCACCGGCGCGGGGTTAAAGAAGTGCAGCCCGGCCACCCGTTCAGGGTGCTTAACATCGGCGGCAATGGCGGTAATCGAGATCGATGAGGTATTGCTGGTCAGCAGCGTTGACGGGGAGCAGATCGTCGCTAACTGGCTGAAAAGCGCTTTTTTGACATCCGGGCGCTCTGACGCCGCTTCAATCACCAGCCAGGCATCGGACAGCGCGGAAAGCTCCGTCACCGGCACAATCCGGGCGGTCAGCGCAGCCGCCTGGTCCGCCGTCAGCTTGCCACGCGCCACGCGGGCGGCCAGACGCTGACCCATACCTTCCACCGCGCGGGTTAACGCCTCGGCGGCAATATCGTAGAGCAGAACCGGATGTCCGGCCGCAGCGGCCACTTCCGCAATGCCTGCCCCCATGGTGCCCGCGCCGATCACGGCGACGGTTTGCAGTGTTTGGCTCATGGTCTATTTCCCGCTGAACTGTGGAGGACGCTTCGCCAGGAAGGCGCTGACGCCTTCCCGATAGTCATCGCTGCGTCCGGCCAGACGCTGATAATCGCGCTCAAGATCGAGCTGCGCATCGAGGCCGTTGGTCTCCGCGGCCTGCAGCGCTTTTTTGATAAGCCCCAGACCGAAAGTCGGCTGCGCCGCCAGATGGCGGGCCAGCTGACTACTGGCGTCGGCCAGTTCGGCGTCCGCCACCACTTGCCAGATAATCCCCCACTGCGCGGCCTGTTCGGCGCTGAGCTTCTCACCGAGCAGCGCCAGTCCCATTGCCCGGGCGCGCCCGGCCACCCGCGGCAGGAACCAGCTACCGCCGCAGTCGGGGACCAGCCCCAGCTTGCTGAAGGCCATGACAAAATTCGCCGACCGCGCGGCAAGGACAATATCGCAGCCCAGTGCGAGGGTGGCGCCCGCACCGGCCGCCACGCCGTTCACCGCGGCAATCACCGGCTTCGGCAGCGCCGCCAGACGGCGTACCAGCGGGTTATAGAAACGCTCAACGGACAGACCCAGATCCGGCGGCGGACCGCTGGGGTCGACGTTGCGATCGTTTAAATCCTGACCGGCGCAAAAACCGCGTCCGGCACCGGTAATCAGCAGGCAGCGCACGTTCTCATCGCGCTCGGCCTGAGTCAGACAGGCCGCCAGTTGCTGATGCATAAGGTCGTTAAAGCTGTTCAGACGATCCGGGCGGTTAAGGGTCATCGTCATCACACCCTGTTCTACTTCGCTGAGAATAAAAGCGTCCACGATTAGCGTCCTTTAAATTCCGGGGGTCGTTTTTGTAAGAAGGCGGCAATACCTTCGCGGCGATCGTCGGTGGCGCTCAGCAGCGTAAACAGCTGGCGCTCCTGTTGAAGTCCGGCCTGAAGGCTCACTTCCTGCGCCTGGCGCAGCGACTGTTTCGCCGCACGCAGCGCTAGCGGCGAATGACCGGCGATGGTCGCCGCCAGCTTCAGGGCATATTCGTCGGTCAACAGCGCCGGAGTGATATCGCACACCAGCCCGGCCTGTTGCGCCCGCTGCGCATCAATACTTTCGCCGCTCAGCACCATCCGGCTGGCCAGCGCTTTCCCGACGCAGCGGATCAGACGCTGGGTGCCTCCGGCGCCGGGCATGATGCCGAGAGTGATTTCCGGCAGGCCGAAGCGCGCGTTATCGCCCGCCACCACCAGGTCGCAGAGCAGCGCCAGCTCGCAGCCCGCGCCAAGGGCGTAGCCGTTGACCGCGGCGATCAGCGGCTTCGCAAACGCATCAATCCGCGCCCACAGGCGTGGGCGAATATCATCCATCGTGGCAGGCAGGTCTTTTTCCGCCATTTCGTTGAGGTCGGCGCCAGCGGCAAAGAAACGGCGGTTGCCGCCGATCACACAGGCACGAATATCCGGGTCAGCCGCCGCCGCGTCCAGCGCATCGGCAATCTGCATCAACAGTGCGTTATTCAAGGCATTCCGCGCCTGCGGACGATTGAGGGTCAGCAGCAGGACCCGCTGGTGACGGGTTATCAGCAGATCGCTCATGCCATTCCCCTTGCGTCAAAGTCGACCACCACATCGCCGCTGGTCGGCAGCGCCTGGCAGCTCAGCACATATCCGGCGGCCAGTTCGTCCGCTTCCAGGCTGTAGTTGGCCGCCATCGCCACTTCGCCGCGCAGCACTTTACATTTGCAGGTGGCGCAGACGCCGCCTTTACAGGCAAAGGGCAAATCCGCCCCCTGGCGCAGCGCCGCATCGAGAATGCTGTCATCTTCCGCGCTGAGGGCAATCTGCCGATCGCGGCCGTCCTGACGAATCGTGACGGTGCGGCCTTCCGCCTGCACGCCGGCGGCGCGTTTAACGCTGCTGCCTGGCGTATTAAAGCGCTCGAGATGAATCCGGTTTTGCGCCATCCCCAGCTCGCGCAGCGCCGTTTCGGCTTCATCCATCATCAGCGCCGGGCCGCAAATAAAGGCCTCGTCGAAGCGGCTGAAATCGAGCAGTCTGGCGGAGAGCGCGCGCAGTTTTTCGCCATCAATGCGCCCCTGCAGCAAATCGCTGTCCATCGACTCCTGGCTGAACAGATGCACCACCTGTAGTCTTTGCGGATAGCGGTCTTTTAAGTCCGCCAGCGCCTGACGGAACATCATGCTGCTACTGCTGCGGTTACCATAAATCAGGGTGAAGCGGCTGTTCGTTTCGCTGGCCAGCGTGGCGCTAATAATCGCCATCATCGGCGTGATGCCGGATCCGGCGGCAATCGCCAGATAGTCGGCCTCGCGCCCGGCCTGCGGCTGGTAGCCGAAGTGCCCCTGCGGCACCATCACCTCCAGCACCATCCCCTGGCAGATATCGCGCTGCGCATAGCGGGAGAAACGCCCGCCGTCGATGGCTTTGACCGCCACGCTGATTTCCGCCGGCGAGCGGCTGCGGCAGATGGAGTAGCAGCGACGCAGTTCTTCCCCGCCGAGGCGGGCTTTCACCGTCAGGTGCTGGCCCGGACGGAAGGCGTACTCCGCCTGCAGCGCGTCGGGAATCGCAAAGGTTATGGTCACCGCATCGCGGGTTTCCGGCTCCACTTTCGCGACGGTAAGCGAATGAAACGTCGTCATGGCAACCTCAAATACATTTAAAGTAATCAAAGGGTTCACGGCAGCTGTCGCAGCGGTAAAGCGCTTTACAGGCCGTCGAACCGAATTCACTGATCGGCGTGGTGTGTACGCTGCCGCAGCGCGGGCAAACCACCTCCTGCGGCAGACCGGCGTGGCAGGCGTGCCCCTGCGGCGGGCTGATGCCGTACTGGCGCAGACGCTCGCGGGCATCCTGGTTGATCCAGTCGGTGGTCCACGGCGGGTCAAGCTGCAGGACAACATGCACCGGCGTATAGCCGTGGCGGGCCATCGTCGCGCGGATCTCGCCCAGCAAATGCTCGGTTGCCGGGCAGCCCGAGTAGGTCGGCGTGAAGCCAATCACCCAGCCTTCGTCGTGCGGCGCCACGCTGCGCACCATGCCGAGGTCGGTAATGGTCAGCACCGGCACTTCCGGGTCGGGGATCTCGCTTAACAGCGCCCAGATAGCGTGGACTTCTGCGGGCGCGATAGCGGCAAGACGTTGCATAGCCACCTCCTGTTACCACTGCTGACCGGGGTAAGCGCGTTGCAGATACTGCATTTCCGCCAGCAACGGCCCGAGATGTTCGCTGTGCAGCCCCTGTTTGCCGCCGTGGCGAAACGCCGCCTGTTGCGGGATCTGCAAGCCAGCGTCGAGCAGCGCGGTGTGAACCGTACTCCGCCACTCCGCCTGCAGGTCGCGCGGGTCAACGGCAATACCCTGTTCGGCAAGGGTGATTTCCAGCGCGTCGGCGAGGAACAGTTCGCCGGTAAAACGCCACAGGCCATCGACCGCCTGCTGCATTTTCTGCGCCGACACCTCGGTGCCGTTGCCCAGGCGTTCCAGCCAGCCGCGGCTGAAGCGCAGGTGATAGCGCACTTCTTTAAGCCCCTTGGCGGCGATGGCGGCAATTTGCGCATCGCGGCTATTAACCAGCCGGGTAAACAGCGCCACGTGCCAGGCATCGATAAAGAACTGGCGGGCGATGGTATCGGCGAAGTTGCCGTTTGGCTGCTCCACCAGCAGTAAATTGCCGTACTGACGTTCATCCCGACCATAGGCCAGGGTATCTTCATCGCCGCTCCCGATAAGCTCTGCCGCATAGCTGAGGAAGTTGCGCGCCTGGCCCAGCAGATCGAGGCCGATATTGGCCAGCGCGAGATCGATTTCCAGCTCCGGGGCATGGCCGCACCACGCGCCTAAGCGCTGGGCCAGCACCAGGCCGTTATCGCCGAGACGCAGCGCATAGGTTGCAACGGGATTCAGGTTGGTCATCGTTGCCTCACATATGTTCCATGCCGTCCGGCACGCGGTAGAAAGTCGGATGGCGATAGACTTTGCTCTCCGCCGGGTCAAAAAACTCGCCGCGTTCTTCCGGCTGGGAGGCGACTATCTGGCTGGCTTTCACCACCCACAGCGAGCAGCCTTCGCTGCGACGGGTGTAGACGTCGCGGGCATTTTCCAGCGCCATCTGATCATCGGCGGCGTGCAGGCTGCCGACGTGACGATGGGATAACCCCTGTTTGCTGCGGACAAAGACTTCATATAACGGCCAGTAAACGTTGCTCATCCTGCTTCTCCTTATGCCACGTCGCGGGTGTGTTGTTTTTGCGCATGCGCCAGCGCGGCTTCCCGCACCCATGCCCCCTCTTCCCAGGCTTTACGCCTGGCGGCCAGGCGTTCGTGGTTACAAATGCCGCGCCCGGCGATCACCTCGTTAAATTCCTGCCAGTCGATCTCGCCGAAGCGGTAATGGCCGCTGGCCTCATCCAGCTGCAAATCGGCGTCCGGCACGGTCATGCCGAGGATCGCCACCTGCGGTACGGTGTTATCGACAAAGCGCTGACGCAGTTCGTCGTTGGAGTGCAGTTTGATTTTCCACGCCATGCTGCGCGCGCTGTTCGGCGAGTTATCGTCGCTCGGGCCAAACATCATCAGGGCCGGCCACCAGAAGCGGTTAATCGCATCCTGTAACATCTGACGCTGCGCTTCGTTGCCCTCGGCCAGCGCCATGCAGGCTTCAAACCCCTGGCGCTGGTGAAAGCTCTCCTCTTTGCAGATTTTGACCATTGCCCGGGCGTAGGGGCCGTAGGAGGTCCGGCACAGCGCCACCTGGTTGACGATGGCGGCGCCGTCGACCAGCCAGCCGATCACGCCGATATCCGCCCAGCTCAGCGTCGGGTAGTTAAAGATCGAGGAGTATTTCATCTGCCCGTCGAGCAACTTCTGATACAAGTCTTCCCGGGCGCAGCCGAGCGTCTCCGCGGCGCTATACAGATACAGGCCATGTCCGGCCTCATCCTGCACCTTCGCCAACAGAATCGCCTTGCGGCGCAGCGTCGGCGCGCGGGTAATCCAGTTGCCTTCCGGCAGCATGCCGACGATTTCCGAGTGCGCGTGCTGGCCAATCTGACGGATCAGCGTCTGGCGGTAGGCATCCGGCATCCAGTCCTGCGGTTCGATGGCCGTATCCTGCGCGATCCGCTGCTCAAAGCGTTGTTCTTCTGTCACGTCATCACCTTTATGATTCCGATAAACTCACTAAGCATGCATTTGTGAATCACTTTGTTTTATAAAAGTTACGCCAAGGTTAAATAAATCCACAAATTTTGTTTGTGTTTTTTGTGATGGTAACGACAAAAAATCGCCTTATCAGCGCCTGAAAACAGGCTAAATGCGGCAAGACACGACGCGCCCGCGATCACAATGTTAATAAATTATTAAATAGTCGCTTGCATTTCATGATTCATAAAATAACTATTTATCGATATTTCACGTAACACATTGGAGATTCGCCATGCAGCAGTTAGCCAGCTATTTATCCGGCGCCTGGCAGAGCGGTCGGGGCCGCGCCCGCACGCTTCGCCACGCCATCAGCGGTGAGGCATTATGGGACGTCACCAGCGAAGGGCTGGATATGGCGCAGGCGCGCCGTTTTGCCATCGACCACGGCGCTAAGGCGTTACAGGCCATGACCTTTATCGAACGTAGCGCGATGCTGAAAGCGGTGGCGAAACACCTGCTGGCAGAAAAAGAGGCGTTTTATGCCATTTCAGCGCAAACCGGGGCGACCCGCGGCGATAGCTGGGTCGATATTGAAGGTGGGATCGGCACGCTGTTTACCTACGCCAGCCTCGGCAGTCGCGAGCTGCCGGACGATACGCTGTGGCCGGAAGATGAACTGATCCCGCTGTCGAAACAGGGAGGTTTTGCCGCTCGTCATGTTCTGACCTCAAAATCCGGCGTCGCGGTGCATATCAACGCCTTTAATTTCCCCTGCTGGGGCATGCTGGAAAAGCTGGCGCCAACCTGGCTTGCCGGGATGCCGGCCATCATCAAGCCAGCCACCGCCACCGCCCAGTTGACCCAGGCCATGGTCAAATCGATCATCGACAGCGGGCTGGTACCGGACGGGGCCATCAGCCTGATTTGCGGCGGCGCGGGCGATCTGCTCGATCACCTGGATAGCCAGGATGTGGTGACCTTTACCGGCTCCGCCCATACCGGCCAGCAGCTGCGCGTACACCCGAACCTGGTCGCGAAATCGATCCCCTTCACCATGGAGGCCGATTCGCTGAACTGCTGCGTGCTCGCAGAGGACATCACCCCCGAACAGCCGGAATTTGCCCTGTTTATCCGCGAAGTGGTGCGCGAGATGACCACCAAAGCCGGGCAGAAATGTACCGCGATTCGCCGCATCCTCGTTCCGCAGGCCCAGGTTGATGCGGTCAGCGAAGCGCTGATTGCCCGTCTGCAAAAAGTGACCGTCGGTGACCCGGCGCAGGAAGGGGTAAAAATGGGCGCACTGGTCAGCCAGGAGCAGCGCCAGGATGTACAGGACAACGTCAACGCGCTGATTCAGGCCGGGTGCGAGGTTCTGCTCGGCGGTCAGGCCGATCTTAACGCCGCCGGCGCCTTCTTCCCGCCGACGCTGCTGTTCTGCCCGCAGCCGGATGAAACCCCGGCGGTGCATGCCATCGAAGCCTTCGGCCCGGTTGCCACCCTGATGCCGTATCAACATCGCGAGCACGCCCTGTCGCTGGCGCGCGCCGGCGAAGGCAGCCTGGTCGCCACGCTGGTAACCGCCAGCGGCGAGCTGGCGCGGGAGTTTATTCTCGGCGCCGCCCGTGCGCATGGTCGTATTCAGGTCCTCAACCAGACCTCTTCCGTCGAGTCCACCGGCCACGGTTCACCGCTGCCGCAGCTGGTTCACGGCGGGCCGGGTCGCGCTGGCGGCGGCGAAGAACTCGGCGGTTTGCGCGCGGTGAAACACTATATGCAGCGTACCGCGGTTCAGGGCAGCCCGACGATGCTGGCCGCCATCGGTCAACAGTGGGTTCGCGGTGCCGAAGTCAGCGAGGATCGTATTCATCCGTTCCGTAAATATTTTGAAGAGATCCAGCCCGGCGATAGCCTGCTGACCCCGCGCCGCACGCTGAGCGAAGCGGATATCGTCAATTTTGCCTGTCTCAGCGGCGATCACTTCTATGCGCACATGGACAAAATTGCCGCCGCAGACTCCATTTTCGGCGAGCGCGTGGTCCACGGTTATTTCCTGATCTCCGCGGCGGCCGGGCTGTTTGTCGATGCCGGCGTCGGGCCGGTTATCGCTAACTATGGCATGGAAAACCTGCGCTTTATCGAGCCGGTGAAACCGGGCGATACCATTCAGGTTCGCCTGACCTGCAAGCGTAAAACGGTGAAGCGCCAGCGTAGCGCCGAGGAGAAAGCGACCGGGGTGGTGGAGTGGGCGGTAGAGATATTCAATCAGCACCAGCAGCCGGTGGCGCTCTATTCCATCCTGACGCTGGTGGCCCGCCAGCGCGGCGACTTTGCCGATTAAACGCTGCCTGCCCCGCCGCTTCGACGTGCAGGACTGTTCACGATGCCTCTGCGGAGGCATTTTTTGCGCCCCGCCCGGCGGTATTCCAGGCATAACTGGCAAATCTGACAAACAACCTGGCAAGAGCAAACAAACGCCAACCGGCCAACCGCTGGTAGGTTAAAGCGAGTAAAGCCGACATTTCGCAGCGGCAAGCGACAACACAACGCGCCGGAATCATTGGCGTTGCAGGCAGTCAGCAGGGACGCGTGGTCACCGTAGATGCAACCCAAAGCATGACGGGAATATAAATATAAGATGAGGTCACAATGGCAAATAACTCAATGCGTTCCCCGCGTAAAACGGCTTTAGCCCTGGCCGTTGCGCTGTTTTGTGCCTGGCAATCACCGGGGTTCGCGCACGGCGACGAAGCGCATATGGTCCCGATGGATAAAACGCTGCAGGCGTTTGGCGCCGACGTGCAGTGGGATGATTATGCCCAGATGTTTACCCTGATGAAGGACGGTGCCTACGTCAAAGTGAAGCCCGGCGCAAAAACGGCCATCGTCAACGGCAAGTCGCTGGATTTACCGGTTCCGGTGGTGATGAAAGACGGCAAGGCGTGGGTCTCGGATACCTTTATCAACGATGTCTTCCAGTCCGGTCTTGATCAAACCTTCCAGGTCGAGAAACGCCCGCATCCGCTCAACTCGTTATCTGCGGCGGAAATCAGCGAAGCGGTAACGATTGTCAAAGCCTCGCCGCAATTCCGCCCCAACACCCGTTTTACCGAAATCTCGCTGCACGAGCCGGATAAAGCGGCGGTGTGGGCCTTCACGCTTAAAGGAACCGCCGTTGAGGCACCGCGCACCGCTGACGTGGTGATGCTCGATGGCAAACAGGTCATCGAAAGCGTGGTGGATTTACAGAATAAGAAAATCCTCTCCTGGCAACCGATTAAAGACGCTCACGGCATGGTCCTGCTGGATGATTTCGCCAGCGTGCAGAACATCATTAACGCCAGTGACGAATTTGCCGCGGTGCTCAAAAAACACGGCATCACCGACAGCAAAAAAGTCATTACCACCCCGCTGACCGTCGGTTACTTTGACGGTAAAGATGGCCTGAAGCAGGATTCCCGCCTGCTGAAAGTGGTGAGCTATCTGGATACCGGCGACGGTAACTACTGGGCGCACCCGATCGAAAACCTGGTCGCCGTGGTGGATCTTGAGCAGAAGAAAATCATCAAAATTGAAGAGGGTCCGGTAATCCCGGTGCCGATGGAATCGCGTCCTTATGATGGCCGCGACCGCGTGGCTGCCGCGGTTAAACCGCTGGATATCACCGAACCGGAAGGCAAAAACTACACCATTACCGGCGACATGATTCACTGGCAGAACTGGGATTTCCACCTGCGGCTGAACTCCCGCGTCGGGCCGATTCTCTCCACCGTGACCTACAACGACAACGGGCAGAAACGTCAGGTGATGTATGAAGGCTCGCTGGGCGGGATGATCGTGCCTTACGGTGACCCTGACGTGGGCTGGTACTTCAAAGCCTATCTCGACTCCGGCGACTACGGCATGGGCACCCTGACCTCGCCGATCGTTCGCGGCAAAGATGCGCCGGCGAACTCGGTCCTGCTGGATGAAACCATTGCTGATTATACCGGGGCACCGACCACCATCCCGCATGCTATCGCGATCTTCGAGCGCTATGCCGGTCCGGAATACAAACATCAGGAGATGGGCCAACCGAACGTCAGCACCGAGCGCCGCGAGCTGGTGGTGCGCTGGATCAGTACCGTCGGCAACTACGACTATATCTTTGACTGGGTGTTCCACGAGAACGGCACCATCGGCATCGACGCCGGTGCCACCGGAATCGAAGCGGTCAAAGGCGTCATGGCGAAGACCATGCACGATCCGAGCGCCAAAGAAGATACCCGTTACGGGACGCTGATCGACCATAACATCGTCGGTACTACCCACCAGCATATCTACAACTTCCGCCTCGACCTTGACGTTGATGGCGAGAACAACACGCTGGTGGCCATGGACCCGCAAGTGAAGCCCAATACCGCCGGCGGCCCGCGCACCAGCACCATGCAGATTAACCAGTACACCATCGACAGTGAACAACAAGCGGCGCAGAAGTTCGATCCGGGCACCATTCGCCTGCTGAGCAACACCACCAAAGAGAACCGGATGGGTAACCCGGTGTCGTATCAGATTATCCCGTACGCGGGCGGCACCCACCCGGTGGCAACCGGGGCTAAATTCGCGCCGGATGAGTGGATTTACCACCGTCTGAGCTTTATGGATAAACAGCTGTGGGTCACCCGCTATCATCCGTCAGAGCGTTACCCGGAAGGGAAATACCCCAACCGCTCGACCCATGATACCGGCCTTGGCGCCTATGCGAAGGATAACGAGTCGCTGACCAACCATGATGACGTGGTCTGGATAACCACCGGCACCACCCACGTGGCGCGGGCGGAAGAGTGGCCGATTATGCCGACCGAATGGGCGCATGCGCTGTTGAAACCGTGGAACTTCTTTGATGAAACCCCGACGCTGGGCGAAAAGAAAAAGTAGGTTTGTCGCGCTGATGACGGCACGGATGCCGTCAACGGTTCACGCTTGCCTGCGGCGGTCTAATCCTCAGCGGTAAAATCGAGCAGGATTTTACCGTGACCGTCTCCCGGAGCACGGGCGCTTATCGCCTCACGCCAGCGACTCAGGGGGAGCACTTGCGCTGGCGGCAGCTGCGTTGCCTGCAACAGTGGCCAGATTTCGCGAAATGCCGCCTGCCACGCGGCGGTTGAAAGCGCGGCCAGCGCCTCACGCAGATGAAATTTATACACCCTGGGCGTCGCCCGGGTTTGACTCAGCGCCTGCCCGGACAACAACCCGTAGGACACCAGCTCAGCCCGCTCCGGCAGCACCGACAATATCGCATTCGCCAGGCCGCCGCCGACGGCATCAAACACCCGATCGGCGTGATGACTCACCTGTTCCAGCATCAACCGGTCGCTCTCCAGCACAGGATAAACACCCTGCTGCGCCAGGCGGTGAAAATGCCGCTGCGAACGGATCGCCCCGCTCACCGAACGCGCTCCTTTTAGCAGCGCCCACTGCGCCAGCAGGCTGGCACACGAGGAGCCCGCCGCGGTCAGTACAATGTTTTGCCCCGCTACCGGCCACCGCCGGAGAATCAGCAGCGCGGTCAGAGGGTTAATATAAGCGCGGGCGGCCAGCCGATCGTCAATCTCATCAGGGACCGGTACCAGCCAGCGTGCGTCGATATCCAGGTAGCTCTGCCAGGTGCCCGCGCCCCGTAGAGGCAGCACCCGCTGACCGGGCGCCACGCTGACGCCTGGCGGCGCGTCAACCACCACGCCAACCCCTTCATAGCCCGCCGTCGCCGGGAGCCGGGTGCGGTGGCGATAGGCGCCGGTCACCGGGATAAGGTCGGAAGGATTAACCGCGGCGTAGCGCATTTTAACCCGCACCTTCCCCGCCGCCAGCAGCGGTAAAGGAAAGATGCGCAGCGTCAGCGCCGATGATGGCGGCCCATAGTGGTGATAACAAAGTGCGTGTTGCAGCATAGTCGGCATTCAGAAGAGTAAAAACGAGATAATAGCCAACGCTCGCCAGATCCTCGCCGCCGCGTTCCCCCGTCAGCCTGGCCCGTCGCTGGCAGCCGCCAGCAGCGGTACGATAAGATCGCTCAGCGGCGTCACAATGCCGTGCAGGCGCCCGCGGCGCTGTACCACGCCGTTACGAATCGCCCATTCCAGCGGCCGCCCGCTTTCGCGGTCAATCAGAATCGAGGTACTGAGATCGGGCGGCGCACGATGGAATCCTTCGACAATTTCCTGCGGCACGCTGTCGCTCAGCCTGGCGCCTTCCGCGCGCGCGACGAGCAGGCATTCGCGTAAATAGGCCAGCGCGATGTCGGTGATATCGTCACGGGCGAACATACCGGCCCGGCGGCCCGTCAGCACCATCAGGCCAGCCACCGCATTTTGCAACAGCTTACGCCAGGCGACGGTGGTGAAGTCATCGGCCAGCTCCACCGCGCAGCGGGTACCTTGCAGCGTTTGCTGTACCAGCCGGGCCTGCGGCAGATCCGGCAAGGTCAGCCGGGGCGTCGCTCGCAGCCAGACGGAGGCATCGGGTTCGCGCTGCGCCGGAAACCACACCACCGCGGGCAACACCGTCGCTCCCGCGACGTGATCGGCAAACTGCGCCTGCTGTTCGACGCCGTTTTGCAACACGCACACCACCGTTTTTTCATCGCACAACGCGGTCAGCCACGGGGCAATATCGGGGTTCTGGGTCGCTTTGACCGCAACGAAAACCAGCGAAAACGGCCGCACAATGGCCGCGGGGTCGGTCAGTACCGGACCGGGGACCGTAATCTCTCCGCCATCGAATTTGAGCAACAGCTGCGCATGAGATGTTCGTCCGCACACCACCGGCGTGCGCCCCACCTCATGTAGCGCTGCGGCTATCGTGGTGCCAATCGCGCCGGGGCCAAGAATGGCAACGGCAGGCTCCTTCGACATCATATCCGCCTCCTGATGATAAGCTCCGCCACCATGGCGGGAAGGCATTAACAGTAGCGATAAATGTGCTGATTCAGCAACCCCTGTTCGCGGATAACGACGGGCACGCTGTACAAAACAGAGCACAAAGAGAAGTGGAGAGCGCCCGACACCGCGGTTCATTGCCGGGCGTCAGGCGCTGGGGCGGGAATTAATAACGCACGCAGACCGATTTCGTTTCGCACCAGTCGTCGAGCCAGTCGGGACCAAAGTCGCGCCCGGTTCCGGACTGCTTCATACCGCCAAACGGCAGGTTGGCATCGATAAGCGTATGGCTGTTGACCCACACCGTCCCGGCCTGCAGGCGTTCGGTGTAGCTCAGCGCCTGCGTCAAATCGCCGGTCCAGACGCTGGCGGTCAGACCGAAATCGCTGTCGTTAGCAAGGCGCAGCGCCTCTTCGCCATCGGCGACGCGCACCAGATTGACCACCGGCCCAAAGACCTCTTCCCGGTTCAGGCGCAGCCCGGCGTCCGGGTTAATGACCAGCGTTGGCGCAATGTAATAGCCCTGCGGATTCGGACCGACCTGGCCGGAAATCAGCTCCGCATTTTGCTTACGCGCCTCATCGAGATAAGCCGCCACTTTCTCGCAGTGCCCTTTCGAGACCACCGGGTTAATCTGGGTCGTTTCCAGCATTCCCGGTCCCACCTGTAGCGATTTCACCGCCTGTTCAAAACCACTCACCAGCTTATCGAACAGCGGGGCTTCAATATAGATACGCGAGCTGGCGGCGCAGACCTGGCCCTGATTGAGGAAGCTGCCGGTCATCAGCCCTTCGATGACCCACTCCGGGTTGGCATCTTTCAGCACAATTGCCGGGTTTTTCCCTCCCAGCTCCAGCGTCACGCGGGTCAGACGGTCGGCGGCCACTCTGGCGATATGCTTACCGGTCGCAGTGGAGCCGGTGAAGCTGACTTTCGCCACCTGCGTATGGGAGGTTAGCGCCGAGCCGCATCCTGCACCGCTGCCGGTCACAACGTTAAATACCCCGTCCGGGATCCCCGCCTCGCTGGCCAGTTCGGCAACGCGCAGTAGCGTCAGCGGCGTGGTCTCCGACGGCTTAATGACAATAGAGCATCCTGCCGCCAGCGCCGGCATCACTTTCCACATGCCGATCATCAGCGGGAAGTTCCACGGCACGATACCGGCGACAACGCCCACCGGCTCTTTTCGGGTCCATGCCTGATAGCGCGCGCCTGGCGGGAACGGAATGGACACATCGAGCGTGCGCCCGCTGATTTTGGTCGTCAGCCCGGCGGTATAACGCATCCAGTTCAGCGTACAACCCACTTCAAATGCGCGAGAAATCTGGATGGATTTCCCCTGCTCCAGGGTTTCCAGCTGCGCCAGCTCTTCGCCATGCTGTTCGACCAGATCGGCAAAACGCAGCAGGATGCGCTCACGCTCAGCCGGCGTGCGCCCCGCCCAGCTGCGGGCGACAAAGGCGCGCCAGGCCGACATCACCGCGCGATCGACATCGGCCGCGTTAGCATCCGCCGTGCTGGCGATGGCCTGCCCGGTTGCCGGGTTCCAGACGGTCAGGCGCTGTTCGCTCTGCGACGCCTGCTGGTGACCGTCGATATATAAACCATGCTGTCTGTCTAAAAACTGTTGAACGCTGGCAAGCAGCGCTACCTGTGCTGTGGACATATCGCTTCCCTATTGATCACGGATCGTGAATTCAGTCTACGACGCGGCTGACGATCGCGCTTTTTTCTCTGTGACATTCGTTTGTGCCGCTGTGACAGCCGCCGCAATTCAACATATTGCGGCGGCAGAAATGTGCCTC
The DNA here is from genome assembly GCF_009825425.1 of Klebsiella sp. Lac1. NCBI lineage: Bacteria > Pseudomonadati > Pseudomonadota > Gammaproteobacteria > Enterobacterales > Enterobacteriaceae > Klebsiella > Klebsiella sp. Lac1. Next base: position 1,445,049 of record NZ_VJZJ01000001.1, on the reverse strand, counting down.
AGGTAATAGTTCTTTCATATACCCGGCGCCTCGCTCTTGCCTGCAGCCGTTAAAATGCAACAATACAAAAACATTATGTTTACATGAGACAGATTATGGCGACGGCGGAGTACGGACAGGACTACCAGCGCTGGTTGGCAAAAATCAATCAGGTCTGCGGCCATTTTGCCGCTCGTCCGCTGGAAGGTCGCTTTCACGGGGAGATTGACGCCAGCTATGCGGGCACTCTCAAAGTCAGCACCGTCACCGCCAGCAGCGTCAATCTGTTCCGCACCCGCAACGAAATTAAACGCAGCAATGACGACTGGTTTTATACCGTCTTTCAGCTCTCCGGCCAGGCGGCCATCGAGCAGGACGATCGCCAGGTGGTCCTTGACGCCGGCGACATCACCCTGATTGATGCATCGCGCCCCTGCTCTCTTTTCTGGCAGCAGACCTCGCGCCAGGCCTCCCTGCTGCTCCCTCGTCAGTTGCTTGAACAACAGCTGCGCGGCAGTGAGATAAGCATCGCCACGCGGCTGGAAAAATCGCTGCCGATGGTCCAGCTCAGCCAACGGCTGTTGCAGGAGAGTATGTGCAGCCCGGGGCTGTCGGAAAGTGAGAGTGCCGCGGCGCTGGAGGCCATCGTCTGTCTGCTGCGACCGATGCTGCATCATCACGATGCCCAACCGTCGCGCAGGGAGAAGCAGTTTCAGAAGATCATGGATTTAATTGATGAGTCGATACAGGCGGAACATCTGCGTCCGGAATGGCTGGCCAGCGAGACCGGGATGTCGGTTCGCAGCCTGTACCGGCTGTTTGCCGATAAGGGTCTGGTGGTCGCACAGTATATTAAGAACCGGCGTCTCGATCTCTGCGCGCAGGCGCTGCACAATGCCCGCGATGACGAAAAGCTGGCAGGAATTGGCTATAGCTGGGGATTCAGCGACCACAGCCACTTCTCTACCGCCTTCAAACAGCGTTTTGGCGTGTCGCCTGGGGAATATCGCAAGCGCTGCCGCTGACATTTATACGGCAATGGACCGGAAACCCGCCATAGCCTGCCCCTCGCGGTGATCGTCGCTCAATTAGCTCAAGCCGCTTTATCCGCTGCTGGCCCCGCCTCTGGCGTTCCCGAGGCCTCATCCCACGTATTCCCCTCTGTTCCCGCCTGGCCGGGCTCTTGCCCTAAAAAAACAAAAGTGTATAAAAAATATAAAATGGAATTTTAATTTCATTAACAAGCGGATGGGTTTAAAAGCGTGACTCGTATCAAAAATTTAACTTTTAATTCAATAGCTTATTTTTGAAAAATCCGCAAACGCCATCAACAATTATCATTGTAAATCAATCATATACAATCATATCCTTTTATCTCAAAAATCAAAATCCGGCGCCTTCCGAATCAATTAAAATGAAATGAAATTTCCAGTTTGTGATCTATTTGTGATTTTATTTCATTATCAACTGTCATAGTAGCCTTCGATAAACGCAATCTGTCCACTCTCGGCGGTACGCAAACCCGCAAGCACGGAGGAGACCATGAAGGAAACAGAAAGAAGATTTATCACCCCGGACGCCAGGATACGCGGTCATGCCAGTGACCACGTTGCGGCCGCGGCGGTTGCGCCACAGCAACGAGCTGGCGATGAAAAACAACGGGGCGGCACGCTACCCCGTACCGCAGGTTGGCTTCTCTCGCTTCTTGCGCGAGGCGCAAACCCGGTGTCGGATTCGCCCAGCCCGCTCGATGCAAAAGTGCTGTCGGCTAACCGTGTGAATATCGACAGCCTGCATCACTGATGCCACACACCACCCAGAGACACTGATAACACACCGTCAATCAAAAACACGCCTCATCGCCCGTTGCTCCTCAGCCTATGGCGATGAAGACGAATAATCGCACCACCCGTCTCGTTTCCCACCGTAAAGCGGTCACCGTGGCGAAGAGAAACGGCATAACCGGTGCTGTTAATGAAAATAAAAGGTATGAAAATGTCAGCTATCATGAAACTGAACGTACAGCAAAGAAAGCGGCTTCACCAAATAACGCTCGTGGCAACATTTGGCGGCCTGCTTTTCGGCTATGACACCGGGGTTATTAATGGTGCATTTTCTTCACTGAAACAATATATGAGCCTGACGCCGACCACCGAAGGTCTGGTGATGAGCGTATTACTGGTGGGCGCGGCTATTGGCAGCGTTTTTGGCGGTACCCTCGCCGACTATTTTGGCAGACGAAAATATCTGCTTTGCCTGTCATTTATTTTCCTTGTCGGGGCATTAATGTCGGCCCTCGCGCCGGATATTACCGTATTACTGATATCCCGTTTTCTGCTCGGGTATGCCGTGGGCGGCGCTTCCGTTACGGCGCCGACCTTTATTTCTGAAGTCGCGCCCACTGAAATGCGCGGTAAACTCACGGGGCTGAATGAGGTCGCCATTGTTATCGGGCAGCTTGCCGCATTTGCCATCAACGCCGTGATTGGCATCCTCTGGGGACATCTCCCCGACGTCTGGCGATATATGTTAATGGTCCAGGCCATCCCGGCCATCTGTTTATTTGTCGGAATGTTGCGTTCTCCGGAAAGTCCGCGCTGGCTGGTCAGCAAAAACCGTCATCAGGAAGCGCTGGAAGTCTTAAAACAGATTCGCTCGCCGGAACGCGCAGCGCAAGAATTCGCCGATATATCCACCCTTATCAAAGTTGAAGCCGATCGTAAATTCAGTACACAAAGCGCATTTGTCACCATTCTCAGTACGCCGTGGATTTTTAAATTACTGCTGGTGGGCATCATTTGGGCCGCGTTGCAACAGACCACCGGGGTCAATGTCATTATGTACTATGGCACCGAGATCCTCAGTATCGCCGGGTTCTCAGAAAGAACCTCTTTAATATGCAATGTGCTCAACGGCGTCTTCTCCGTGGGCGGAATGCTGGTTGGGGTCTTTTTCCTTGTTGACCGCTTTAAACGCAAAACCATCATTATTTACGGCTTTGCGATTATGGCGACGCTGCACCTGATTATTGCCGGTGTTGATTACACGCTGGTTGGCGATGTCAAAGCGACGGCCATCTGGCTGCTTGGCGCGATGTTTGTCGGGGTCATGCAAGGGACGATGGGCTTTATTACCTGGGTGGTGTTGGCCGAACTGTTCCCGCTGAAATTCCGCGGCCTGTCGATGGGTATTTCAGTGTTTTTCATGTGGATCATGAATGCCATTGTCAGCTACCTGTTTCCGCTGCTCCAGGCCAAACTCGGCCTTGGCCCGGTATTCCTGATTTTTGCGGCCATTAACTATATGGCAATTATCTTTGTGGTCACGGCGCTCCCGGAAACCTCAAACAAATCGCTGGAACAATTAGAAGCAGAGTTATCGTCTACTAAATATGATACGCGGGTGAATAACGGCGCGGAGGTCGCTCACAATGATCGCTAATATTACGCAAGAAAACCTTCACCTTGGCTACAAGGCAAAAAATAAGGCTGAAGTCCTCGCCCTGCTCGGCGCGGAATTTAAACAGAAAGGCTACGTCAGCGCAGACTGCGTCGCTTTTCTTGATGAAAGGGAGCGTCAGGTTTCCACCTTTTTAGGCAATGGCATTACCCTTCCGCACCTGCCGAAATCTGCGACCCATATCATTCTCAAAACCGGAATAGAGATATTTCAGTTCCCGGACGGGGTCATCTGGGACAGAAGCAACGTCATGTTTATCGCTATTGGCGTGATTGCCAGAGAGAAGGAACATATTGATGTTCTGAAGGACATCGCCTCTATTTTCAGTGATGAAATCATTGCCAATGCGCTGTCATTGATCTCCAGTAAGCAGGACTTTCTGACGATTCTACAACAACACCGCTAGCCTTCCATTATGGCCATCCGGCCTCGCCGCCGCTGATGAAAGGGCATCTCATCAGCGGCCGCTTCTACCAGGCAAAAGCGGCGGGCGCGCTATTTCCGCAGCCATTTGCCGTTCAGTCCCTGAACATACTCGCCGGGTTGCGCCCGGGAGACCAGTTTTTGCCCGGCCATTTTCGCCACTTCATCAACCGGCAGGTTATTATCATCCGCCAGCTGCTGATAGCTTTCACTTCTGGCCGCATTGATCTGTTTGACCAGATCCCGCGTTTCCTTGTCCTGACGCAGCGGCGCCAGGTAGCCATTCAGCGTTTCACCGACCCGCCCTTGTTGCCGCGCCTCGCCCAGCGTCAGCGCCAGCGCCGATGAACTGAGAAGGCCCAGCGCCAACGCCGCCGTTAACAGTCGTTTTCTCATCGCCACCTCAGAATAGATCGCTACGCGACTTCAGTAACTGTTCGACATCCTTATCCACTTTGATATGAATCTCATGCTCGATTTTGACATTCATATTGATGGTGATCGGCTCTTTTGACGCCGCGATTTCAATGCGCGGCGTACAGCCCGCCAGCAGCATGGTCATCAGCACCGGCGTTAGCAATTTCATCATTGTTGTTCCTTACACTTTTTACTGTCCGTACAGCTGCGCACGGGGAGCACGGCATTTTGCTCAAACCATGCCTGTAAATTGTCGCCAAAACGTAAACTGCGCCACAGGTCAAAAATATTCTCTTGATGAGAATAGTTTAAATGCACCGTATTACTCTGCTCCCCGACGCGGCTGGTTCCGCTGATGGTCGCCTTCAGCGTCAGCATGCCCAGATTATCGAGATCGATGCGCGTCCATGAGCGGGAGATCTCCATATAGCGCAGCCAGTTAATCGCCGCCCCGGCGGAAATATTGTCGTTAACCATCGCATCCGCCATATCCTTATCAAGACGTAAGGTCATCGGCCCCGGGTTACCCAGCCAGCCGTCTTTAATGATCCATTTGTCATTGTTCAGCCACAGCGGCAGCGCGCCGTTAAAGGCGCCGGACATGGCAAACTGCTTGATATTTATCGCGCTCACCAGTTCGCTGCTGGAGATGTGCTGCAAACGCAGTAGCGCCGGGTCATGCTGCGGCATCCGCAGCTGCTGCATGGTCACCTTACCCCCGAGAATATCCACGCTGACGTTACTCAGTTGCAGCGGTTCGCTCTCGCTCCAGGGCCAGGAGCCCTGCAGATCCGCCGAGAGGTTTTTCGCCGTCACCTGGTTGACGACTTCACCGATACGCAGCGATACCGGACGCCGGGTCCCCAGTTGCCAGGTCCCCTGACTAAAGCGGAAAGGCAGAACAAAATCTACGCCATTAATCTGATTATCAGGCATCCAGGCGCTACCGCCTTTTAAGACGCCGTGGCCACCGGCTTCAAATCCCTGGTCTGCCGCCGCGGAGAAGGCCACCTGCGCATACAACATGCCTTCGCGCAGGTTCATTTTCCAGTCTGGCGGCACCAGCGGCTGAAACACGGTTAACGACTGTTTCGGCCACCAGGCCTGGCCCCGCAGACGTTCGCCGTCCCAACGCCCGGTGACCCGCACGGGACCTATCTTATTGGCGTGGAGCGCCCCGTTGAACTGGAACCAGGTGGGATCCCGTCCATCTATCTTGAACTTTAAGGTCGAGGGAGGCAGTTCGCTGCCGCTGCTAAAGCTGGTTTTACCCGCATCCAGCGACAGCGTGCCGGTCAGTTTCGGGTGCTGCTCGCCGCGCAGCCAGTGAACCGGTTCGTCTAAGGTTAACCGCGGCGTGCTGACCAGCATCGTGCCGTACTGCAGTTTATCGAAGCCCGTCGACAGGCTGTTCAGCACTATCGAATTGTCTATCCACGCCCCGGCCCCTTTGACGTCCCACTTCGCCTGCATCGGCGTAAAGCGGCCCTCGCCCCAGTAGCGCCACTGCCAGCGGCCGCTGTCGGGCATAAAGTTGTCGGCCTGGCCGTCAAGGTGCAGCGTGAAGTCGCCCATTTGCTGTTCGTGAGCGCGCAAAATGGCCTGCAGACGGCCGTCGATGCCCTGCTGAGTGACCTTCACCCCGGCCAGCGGCAGGCGGACTTCATCAATATTGAGCGTGTCAATGACCCGGCCGCGGGAGCGCAGCAGCGCGCCGGGATGGAACGCCAGTATCGGCGCGCTCAGCGGCCCGCTCAGCTTCGCCGGCAGCCCGGCATAGACAATCAGATCGCCGAGCTTGACCTCCCCGGTTAACTGCAACGGCATGTCGCTGTTGTCCATGCTCAGTTTGCCAGGACCTAGCGTCAGCACGGCGTTGCCCTTCCCGGCGTCGCCGTGGGTGAGAACGTTGAGACGACCGCTGACCCGCATCTGCTCGGTGCCCTGTTGCCAGTTGCCAACCGACAAGGCCACCCGGCCGCTCAGCGGATACCCGGCATACTCGGTGCTCCAGCGGCCATCGCTGATGGCAATACGATCCGGGGTGATTTCCCAGGGCAAATCGAGCATCGGCTGCACATCGCCGCGCGGCGTAACCAGCAACTGTCCACGGTTTTTCTGCCACTCCAGCTCCGCATCAACCAGCCCTGCCGTCTGCGGAAATTCGAGCGTGGCGATCAGATGACCATCCACCGGCAAACCGTCCGGCACCAGCGGCATATGAAACTCGCCCACCAGCTTCACCGGCGCCTGTCCTTCGATCAGCTGCGCGGAAAAGTCGCTCACCGTCAGCGCCTGTCCACGCAGGCGCGCCTGCAGCGTCAGCTCTTTACCGCTGTAGCCGATATCCTGCTGCTGCGGAGTCAATGACATCGCCAGCCGTCCCTGCCACTTTTCCCACGGCGAGAGACGCAGGTTCTCAATTGTCAACCAGCTATAGGGAAGCATGGACTGCCATTCCGCCAGCGTGCGCGGCGCGCCGGATGCCGGTTCGCTTTCAGGCAGCTTGCTCAGGCAGGCGCTGTTGATATCAAGTTCGTCAACCTGCAACCGCCAGCGGCTGGGATGGGAGAGCCGGGCGTTGGTTATCCGGGCCAGCTCGCAGTCGCCGACCAGATAGCGTAAATCGGGAATGCGCAGCGCAGAACGCGTCAGGCGCGGACTGTCATGCAGCGCAATACGGGTTCCCTCAGGCAGCCAGATCCCTGCCAGGGTAGGAACCCAATGGGTAAGCGTCGACAACAAGGCCAACGGTAGCAGAATCAATGCTAACAATAGCGCGATGGCGGCTTTATATTTACCCCTCATGGGCAGTTAATATCCTGATTCAACAAAAGTAAAAGCCGAAAGTAGCGCGTATTGTGGCACGTTCGACCAGCGAGTTAAAGTTTCTATCCAGCCTAAGAATAGTTGCTGAGACATCATCGTTATGGTGAATTTTTGCCATTCGCTTATTTAACCACCATTTAGCCAGCGCCTGTCACACTCGCTGGAATCGTTCAAACAAGTGGGTGGACCTCGTGGAGTTTTTTGTTTCGCTTATTGACTATGCCCAACGCCACTATTCCTTCCTGCTGCTGCTGGTCTTCCTGCTGACCTTCAGCAAATCCTGTGCGCTGATTTCCCTGCTGGTGCCGGGCACTTCCGGACTATTGCTGCTCGGCCCGCTCGCCTCCGCCAGCCTGAATCACTTCCTGTTTATGTGGCTCAGCGCCAGTCTGGGGGCAATCGGCGGATTCTGGATCTCCTGGTGGCTGGGACGACACCATCAGTATCGGCTGCTACAGCTTCGCTGGTTGCGCGGCGAACGGCTGGCCCGTAGTCTGGCTTTTCTTCATCGCCACGGCGCATGGGCGGTGTTTTTCGGGCGTTTTCTCTCACCGCTGCGCGCCACACTCCCCCTGGCCAGCGGCGTCAGCGGCACTCCGTTCTGGCATTTTCAGTTGGCCAATGTCAGCTCGGGATTCCTCTGGCCACTGCTCCTGCTGGCTCCCGGCGCCTTCAGCTTCAGTTTTTGGTAAAATTCATTGTGTTTTAAAGAGATACCTCAATTCAGCGATATGCTCTAGAATTAAGGTTATATCCACCAGGTTAAACTAATTTTTAATATTTGTACGAATATTTTAAATATGCTACCGTGACGGTATAATCACTGGAGAAAAGTCTTATGAAAATCGCTGTGTATAGTACAAAGCAGTACGATAAAAAGTACCTTCAGCATGTTAATAATACATATGGCTTTGAACTCGAATTTTTCGACTTCCTGTTAACCGGGAAAACCGCGAAAACGGCCAACGGTTGTGAAGCCGTGTGCATATTTGTCAACGATGACGGAAGCCGTCCGGTACTGGAAGAGCTGAAAGCCTATGGCGTGAAATACATCGCCCTGCGCTGCGCCGGGTTTAACAACGTCGATCTGGATGCGGCCAAAGAGCTGGGTCTGCGCGTTGTCCGCGTTCCCGCCTATTCGCCGGAAGCGGTCGCTGAACATGCCGTCGGTATGATGATGTCGTTGAACCGCCGCATCCACCGCGCCTACCAGCGTACCCGCGATGCTAACTTCTCGCTGGAAGGCTTAACCGGCTTTACCATGCACGGTAAAACCGCCGGGGTGATCGGGACCGGCAAAATCGGCGTTGCCACGCTGCGTATTCTGAAAGGGTTTGGCATGCGCCTGCTGGCGTTCGATCCCTACCCAAGCGCCGCAGCGCTGGATCTTGGCGTCGAGTATGTCGATTTGCCGACGCTGTATGCGCAGTCCGATGTTATCTCCCTGCACTGCCCGCTGACGGAAGAGAACTACCATCTGCTGAATCATGCGGCGTTTGAGCAAATGAAAAACGGCGTGATGGTGATCAACACCAGTCGTGGGGCGCTGATTGATTCTCAGGCGGCTATCGATGCGCTGAAACACCAGAAAATCGGGGCACTGGGCATGGACGTGTATGAGAACGAGCGCGATCTGTTCTTCGAAGACAAGTCCAATGACGTGATTCAGGATGACGTTTTCCGTCGCCTCTCTGCCTGTCATAACGTGTTGTTCACCGGGCATCAGGCTTTCCTCACCGCCGAAGCGCTGATCAGCATTTCACAAACCACCCTTGATAACCTGCGCCAGGTCGATGCTGGCGAAACCTGCCCGAACGCGCTGGTCTGAAAATCCTTCCCCTTTTGTGCCCTCCTTCCACGGGGGGCACATTCAGATAACCCCGACAGAAATTGCCCGCAGTAAAGTTAAACTGTGCTCATTCGATAGATATGATCAATGTTTCTGGAGGAAAAATGAACAAGTTTGCTGCACTGCTGGCGGCAGGAATGCTGTTATCTGGCTGCGTCTACAACAGCAAGGTCTCCACCGGCGCGGAGCAACTTCAGCACCATCGTTTCGTCCTGACCAGCGTCAATGGCCAGGCGCTAAAGGCGGGAACCAAACCGCTGGCGCTGAGTTTTGGCGAAGATATGTATGTTTCAGGCAACATGTGCAACGGCTTTAGCGGGAAAGGTAAAATCAGCGACGGCGAGCTGAAGGTCAAAACGCTGGTGATGACTGGTCAGCTGTGCGCCGATTCCCGGCAGAATACGCTGGACAGTACGCTGAGCAAAATGTTGCGCGATGGCGCACAGGTCGACCTGACGGAACATCAGCTGACGCTGGCCACCGCCGATCAGACCCTGGTCTATACCCTCGCCGACCTGGTCAGCTAGTAGTTGCCGCAGCTTCCACCCGCTAACGCCTGCTCGCTGCAGCGCTTGCCGTTAGGTAACGCGCACATGCCGATTGTCGAACCGTCAAGCTGTCGTGCCACGGACAATGAGCCGCCAATCATCGCGCAGTTCGCCTGCCCTGAGCTGCTCATCGCGGCACGCATTCCCGGTGACACGTGTGCCGCCGTCGCCTGTTGAACCGGTTCGCTACTACAGGCCGACAATAATAACGCGGCACACCCTACTAAAAACGCAGCTCGCATCGTCTCTCCCCTCAGAAACTTCCCAAAATAAACAAACCCCAGAATAATAGGCAGCGCAGCGCCTGACGTCGAGAGGCGAAATACGTATTTATGCGCCTCATTAACATTTCTTAGCAAATTTTCCGCCCAAATGTTGATCTTGTCAGGGGGCGAGTGCGTTTGCGGAAAACGCGGCGAAGATGAGCGGCTATCGCGACAAGCGGCCGCTCGCATTTTGTTGTGAAGCCGATCATGTTTTAAAAAAAGGTTGTTGACTTAATCACCTGCTGAAAATAGCTTACAACACTATGATAACGATTTCATAGACTGATATGGCAACGATAAAAGACGTAGCAGAAAAAGCGGGACTCTCGGTGACGACGGTCTCACGCTTCCTGAATAATCATCCTTATATCTCCGATGATAAAAAAGAGAAGATTCTGGCGGCAATGAAGGCGCTGGATTACGAGCCAAGCACCGTTGCCCAGCAGATGCGCGGGGTAAAAACATACCGTATCGGCGTGCTTATCTCGCGGATCACCAACCCGTTTTTCGCAAGCCTGGTCGACGCGCTGGAGGTCACCGCGCGTAAAAATGGCTATTCGGTACTGATCGTGCAAAACCACGACAGCGCGGGTGAAGAAAAGAATTGCCTCGATCTGCTGAAGAAGAAAATTATCGATGGCCTTATTTTATGCGCCGTCGAAAACGATAAAAATGTGCTGGAAAAATATCAGCAATATGGTCCGATTCTGCTGTGTAATACCAGCGTTGATAATATCAGCCTGCCGGTAGTAAAAGTTGACGACCGCCAGGCGACCTATAACGCCGTGATGTACCTGATTAACAAAGGTTATAAAAAAATCGCCTACTCCACCGGCGGCGCGTTTCAACAAAAAGGTCACGGCAGCAGAAGAAATAACGGCTTTAGTGAAGCCATGCAGGCGGGCAAGCTGGCTATTGATCCCGCGCTGATTTTCCGCCAGATGCATACCTATAAAGACGGGCAGCGTCTTGCCGATAACATTATGCAGATGGATATCGATAAACGTCCCGATGCCATCTTTGCCGGCAGTGACGAGGTGGCGTGCGGTTTAATTGCCAATCTGACCGCCAGGGGTATTAAGGTTCCGACCGATCTTGCGGTAATGGGTTTCGATAATTTACCGGTCGCGGAAATGATTAACGTCCCTCTCACCACCGTCAGCCAGCCTGTGGAACAACTGGGGCGAATTTCGATTGAGCGTCTGCTTTCGCTCATTAACGGCACACGGTATCAGTACGATGAAAAAGATCTGCAATCTGAATTGATTATCAGAGCGTCCGCTTAATTTTTTTATCTCAATATGGTATCGATTTCATATCAAGGAGAAGTTATGAATATTCCCCGGCAATCCGCATGGTGGAAGGAATCTGTCATCTATCAGATCTATCCAAAGAGTTTTTATGACAGCAACAATGATGGGGTCGGCGACATTCGCGGCATCATCGAGAAACTGCCTTATCTCAAGACGCTAGGTATCACTGTGATTTGGGTATCACCGTTCTATCGCTCGCCGATGGCGGATAACGGATACGATATTGCCGATTATTTTGCTGTGAACCCTGACTTTGGCAGCATGCAGGATGTCGATGAACTGATCGCCCGGTCGGGAGAAATGGGCATAAAAGTGATGATTGATCTGGTCGTCAATCATACCAGCGACGAGCACGCCTGGTTTCAGCAGGCGCTGGCGGATCCTGAGTCCCCCTATCGCGACTATTACATCTTTAAACCCGAAGTTAACGGCGCGCCGCCGAATAACTGGCGTTCCATTTTTGGCGGTAGCGCGTGGGAAAAAGTCCCCGGCGAAGCGATGTACTACCTCCATGTGTTCCATAAAAAGCAACCTGACCTGAACTGGGAAAACCCGGCATTACGTGAAAATATCTATGCAATGATTAACTGGTGGCTGAATAAAGGGATCGCGGGTTTTCGCATCGATGCAATCACCTTTATCAAAAAGGACCAGGATTTCGGCTCTCTTCCGGCGGATGGTATCGATGGCCTCGTCTCCATCAAAAATAAAGCCCGTAACAGACCGGGAATTGAGATTTTCCTGAACGAGCTAAAAGAAAAAACCTTCAGAAAATATCATTGCGTAACCGTTGGGGAAGCGCCTGGCGTGCCGCTGGATGAGTACGAGCGCTTTATCGGGCCCGAAGGATATTTCGACATGATCTTTGATTTTCATGCCGCCGATATTGACGTGGAAAATGGTTCTGAATGGTTCCGGCAATGCGACTGGGGTGTCAAAGAGTTCAGAGAAACCCTGTTTGCCAGTCAGCTTGCGTTTATCCGCGCGGGATGGGGCACCTCGTTTATCGAAAATCATGACCAGCCTCGCGCTCTGTCTAAGCTGGTCAAGGACGTTAACTACCAGAACGACACCGGCGCCACGGCGCTGGCGGCGATGTACTTTTTTATGCACGGCACGCCTTTTATCTATCAGGGGCAGGAGCTGGGGATGAAAAACTTCAGCCGCAGCAATATTAGCGAGTTTGATGATATTTCCAGCCTCGATAACTACTCTCGTTCGCTGGCGGAAGGTTTTAGTGCAGATGAGGCAATGGCGTTTATTAACCGACGTTCAAGAGATAATGCGCGCACGCCATTTCCGTGGTCCAACGGCAGCAACGGCGGGTTTAATCAAGGGGCTAAACCGTGGCTGGCGTTTACATCCGACGATTTTTCACTGAATGCGCAAGAGCAGATCTCGCGGGAAAACTCCGTTTTTTCGTTTTATCAGCGCATGATTGCCTTGAGAAATATCGCGTTTCCCGAGACGCTTATTTATGGCCAGTTTACGCCGCTGAACAACGTTGCCGATGACATTATCGCTTATGAGCGATGTTCCGCCGACGCGCGTATTCTGTGCATCACTAATCTGAGCAGCAAAGCGCAGCCGTTTGCCTTACCTGACGGCGAAATTTTACTCAGCAATAACGACAATATGACTTCTCCGTTGCAACCCTACCAGACCCTTCTCATTAAGGTACATGCTAAAAATGAGCAAATATAAAAATATCGCTGTTGATATCGTCAATACAATTGGCAAGGATAACATCGCTTCGGCGACCCACTGTGCGACACGTTTGCGCTTACAGGTAAAGGATCGCCAGAGTATTGATGATGAAAAAATACGTAATATTAGTGAAGTGAAAGGTGTCTTTTACCATTCCGGCCAGTATCAGATCATTCTGGGTACCGGCATCGTCAATAAAGTTTATCAGGCATTTATGGCCGAATTTCAGGTGGCGGAGGTCAGTAAAGACGAAATGACCCGACAGGACGCCGGTAGACTACAGCGAGGGATCAGAAACCTTTCTGACGTCTTTGTTCCCATCGTGCCGATACTGGGTGCCACCGGGCTGTTTCTGGGGCTGAAAGGGGTCATGTTTAATGATACCGTGCTGTCTCTTTTTAGCAGCAGCGTGCAGGATATTCCCGTTTATCTCAAGACCCTGACGACCGTACTGTGCGACACCGCTTTTGCTTTTCTCGCCGCATTTATTTGTTGGTCGGCCTTCAAGAAATTTGGCGGCACGCCGATTATCGGCTTTCTCATTGGCCTGATGCTGGTCTCTCCGGCACTCCCCAATGCCTATGACGTGGCGTATGGACATGCCTCGCCGATTTACGTATTGGGTTTTATCCCGCTGGTTGGCTATCAGGGTTCCATTCTCACTGCGCTGATTACCGGTATTATCGGGGCAAAGCTTGAAATCTATTTTCGGCGAATCATGCCAAACGCCATGGATCTGATATTCACTCCGTTCATCGTGATCCTGATTGCTATTGCGATAGCGCTATTCATTTTAGGTCCACTGGTACACGGGTTTGAACATTATGCGGTGATGGCAATTGAGCAATTCCTTGCCCTGCCCGCTGGAATTGGCGGTCTGTTGATCGGGTTTATTTATCCCATCGCGGTCATGACCGGCATGCATCATATGTTCATTATGATTGAAACATCCCTGATTGCCGGAACCGGCTTTAATCCGCTGATCACCGTTTGCGCCATGTACGGTTTTGCTAATGCCGCCGTGTGCCTGGCGATTTCGTTGAAATCAAAAAATACGGCCTTTAAAACCGCCGGGATCTCGGCCACGGTAACGCAGCTACTGGGGGTGTCTGAGCCAGCGCTGTTCGGTATTGTCATGCAGTCAGGTATCCGCGCGATTGCTGTCATGCTCACCAGTTCAGCATTAGGCGGAATGATACTCTCTCTTTTATCAATCAAAGCTAACTCGTATGGACTGGCGGTACTGCTCTCGCCGCTGATGTATATATACGATAGCTATCAATTCGTGAGCTATATCATCGTGGGTATTGCGGTATTTATCTTTGCATTTATTACCGCCACGCTCTTCGTCAATACAAATAATCCGGTCGCGAAAAAATGAGATAAATAAGCCGCGATATATTTAATGTCCTGACTCGTCAACTTAAATAGCTCCACTTTTTAATGGCACCTTCCCCGTGCGCCAGGCGCCCTTGCGCCTTGAATACGGGGAATCCGTACAGGTTATTAATGATGAAAATTTATGCCCTTACCCTTTGCGCGCTGACGTTGCCACTCGCTGCACACAGCGCCGATATGACGCTTAAAGAAATCAGTGCCCGGCTGGAAAAACTAGAAACGGAATTAAAACTGTCGAAAATACAGTTACAGCACGCCGAACAGAAAATTGATAATGCAGAAAAAAGAGCGACTGCCGCTGAGCATAATGCGATGCTAAGCCGCCAGCAGTTGCAGGCCGTTGAACAAGCAACGCCGGCGGATCGGGTATTAAGCAAAAACCCGACCGTCAATACGCCGCCGAATAGTGGCGATAATCACGAGATTAAAATCGGCGGCTATGCGCGCAGCGGCATTTTGACCGGGCGACAAGGAACCACCAGTACCATTGGCCCTTCGCTGACGCCGGCCGGCAGCACCGGCGGTAGCGTCGGGCGTCTGGGTAATGAATCGGATACCTATGTCACCGCCGACATTAACTATATACGTCAGTACGATAATAACGCCCGACTGCGCTATTACATGAAAATCGCCGAATGGGATAAAACCTATAACACCGACAGCGCCTTTAACGGCCAGATGAATTTACGTCAGGCCTTTGCTGAAATGAGCGATCTCCCCTCGTTCACCGGCGCATTTACGCACGCCACCCTCTGGGCAGGAAAACGAGAAGACCGCGATAATTTTGATATTCACTGGCTGGACTCCGATATGATGAATTTGATCGGTACTGGCGCCGGTATTTATGATGTTAATTTCTGGGGGGATGTAAAAACCAATTTTTCGGTCTACGGACGTAATTTTAATGATATTGATAGCATGGAAAATGTTGAATATAACAACATGACCGGGGCTACCAATACCTATATCCAGAACTATACCTTCTCTGTCAATAACAAATCAGGCCCGTGGCAGTGGATGGTTAACGGTCTTTACTCCAAAGACAACGACAAGCGCATTAATGACGGACTGGCATCCGATAAAGCGGCAGCGCAGGGTTTCAATACGATGCTGGCGTATCACGGCGACAGTTTTTACGGGTTACGTCCCGGCCTGTCTAAAACGGTGCTGCTCTATGGTCAGTCGCTCGGCGCGGAGGTCCGGGGGCCAGGGTCAGATGGCTACCTCATTGATAACGCCTGGACCCTGAAATTTGCCTCCTATGGCATCACCAGCCTGACCGACCGGCTGAGTCTGGCGCCGCTCATCGTTGCCCAAAGCAGCAACAACCGCTATCTGGATTCGGATCATTACGACTGGTTAACCCTGAACGCCCGCCTTATTCAGGAGATGAATCAAAACTTCGCGCTGCAGTATGAGGCCAGCTATCAGTATATGGATATCGACCCGAAAGGGTTTAACGGCAACCGGCCGGTCAGCGGCAGCTATTACAAACTGACCTTTGCTCCCACCTTCAAAATGCACAATGTGACTGACTTTTTTGAGCGCCCGGAAATTCGCTTTTTCGCCACCTGGATGAACTGGGACAAATCGCTGGATAACTACTCCACCAGCGATACCTTTGGCAGCGCAGGCTACCACAGCGGGGGGACCTTAGTTTTCGGCGCGCAGCTTGAAACCTGGTTTTAAGCCCATCCCAGCGCCGCCTTTAGCGTTTGCCAAAGGGGCGCTGTCGTCATAACGCCACCGCGGCTGCGGCTAAATAATCCGTGCAATATCATGGCGATTTATCCGCAGCCCGGCCCGCAACACCAGAAATCGTGGATCAATTTGTGCACTTGAAAGCCTCACAACTTCAAGGGTATAGATAATGCCCGTATACTAGCCGCTATAATTACAGGACCTGTAGCCGTTTGTCAGGTCTCTTCTTTTGCGCAATGTTAGGGTGTCTTTTATGATTACTATCGACGGTAATGGCGCGGCCGCTTCAGTCGCGTTTCGCACGAGCGAAGTTATCGCCATCTACCCGATTACGCCCAGTTCAACGATGGCGGAACAGGCGGATGCCTGGGCGGGTAACGGGCTGAAAAACGTGTGGGGCGATGTCCCTCGCGTTGTCGAAATGCAGTCGGAGGCCGGGGCGATTGGTGCCGTACACGGCGCGCTGCAGACCGGTGCGCTCTCAACCTCCTTTACTTCATCGCAGGGTTTGCTGCTGATGATCCCAACGCTGTACAAACTGGCCGGTCAGCTGATGCCGTTTGTCCTGCACGTTGCCGCCCGTACCGTCGCCACCCACGCGCTGTCGATATTTGGCGATCATTCCGACGTCATGGCCGTGCGCCAGACCGGTTGCGCCATGCTGTGCGCCAGCAACGTCCAGGAAGCTCAGGACTTTGCGCTGATTTCCCATATCGCCACGCTTAAGAGCCGGGTGCCGTTTATTCATTTCTTCGATGGTTTCCGCACTTCGCATGAAATCAATAAAATCGCCCCGCTGGCGGATGACACGATTCGCAGCCTGCTGCCTCAGGACGAGATTGACGCGCACCGTCTGCGCGCGCTGAACCCGGAACATCCGGTGATCCGCGGCACGTCGGCGAACCCGGATACTTATTTCCAGTCCCGCGAAGCCACAAACCCCTGGTACGACGCGGTCTATGATCACGTTGAAACGGCGATGAATGATTTCGCCGCCGCGACCGGCCGCCAGTACAAACCGTTCGAGTTTTACGGCCATCCGCAGGCAGAACGGGTAATTGTGATTATGGGCTCGGCTATCGGCACCTGTGAAGAGGTGGTAGACGAACTGCTGAGCCGCGGCGAAAAAGTCGGCGTTCTCAAAGTTCGCCTCTATCGTCCCTTCTCGGCCGCCCATCTGCTGGAGGCGCTGCCGGAAAGCGCGCGCGCGATCGCCGTTCTCGACCGCACCAAAGAACCGGGCGCCCATGCCGAGCCGCTGTACCTGGATATCATGACCGCGCTGGCGGAAGCCTTTAACCGCGGCGAACGTGAAACCCTGCCCCGCACCATCGGCGGCCGCTACGGTCTTTCATCCAAAGAGTTCGGCCCGGAGTGCGTGCTGGCTATCTTCAATGAATTACGCGAAGCCCGACCCAAACCGCGGTTCACCGTCGGCATTTACGATGATGTGACCAATCTCTCCCTGCCGCTCGGGGAGAACACCCTGCCGTCAGAAGCCAAACTGGAGGCGCTGTTCTACGGCCTCGGCAGCGATGGCAGCGTATCGGCGACGAAAAACAATATCAAAATTATCGGCAACTCCACGCCGTGGTTCTCGCAGGGCTATTTTGTCTATGACTCGAAAAAAGCCGGCGGTTTGACCGTGTCGCATTTGCGGGTCAGCGAGAAACCGATTCGTTCCTCCTATTTGATCTCGCAGGCCGATTTCGTTGGTTGCCATCAGCTCCAGTTTATCGACAAATATCAAATGGTTGAGCGTTTAAAACCCGGCGGGATCTTCTTGCTCAATACGCCTTACGGCGCCGATGAAGTGTGGTCGCGCCTGCCGCAGGAAGTACAGGCGACGCTGAATCAGAAAAAAGCGCGCTTTTATATCGTCAACGCCGCGAAGATTGCCCGGGAGTGTAGCCTCGGCGCGCGAATCAATACCGTCATGCAGATGGCATTCTTCCACTTAACGCAAATTCTGCCGGGCGACAGCGCGCTGGCCGAACTGCAGGGCGCCATTGCGAAAAGCTACGGCAGCAAAGGCCAGGATCTGGTTGAACGCAACTGGCAGGCGCTGGCGCTGGCGCGCGAATCGTTGGCCGCAGTGCCGTTGCGCCCGGTCGATGCCTCCAGCCCGAACCGCCCGCCGGTAGTCTCCGACGCCGCGCCGGACTTTGTCAAAACCGTCACCGCCGCCATGCTGGCCGGACTCGGCGACGCGCTGCCGGTCTCCGCTCTGCCGCCGGATGGCACCTGGCCGATGGGCACCACGCGCTGGGAAAAACGCAATATCGCCGAAGAGATCCCTGTCTGGAAAGAGGAGCTGTGTACCCAGTGCAACCACTGCGTCGCCGCCTGTCCGCACTCGGCGATTCGCGCCAAAGTTGTCCCACCGCAAGCGATGGACGCGGCGCCGGCCAGCCTGCACTCCCTGGATGTCAAATCGCGCGATATGCGCGGGCAAAAATATGTGCTGCAGGTGGCGCCGGAAGATTGCACCGGCTGTAACCTGTGCGTAGAAGTGTGCCCGGCAAAAGACCGGCAGAACCCTGATATCAAGGCCATCAACATGATGTCGCGCCTTGAGCATGTGGAAGAGGAGAAAGTCAACTTCGACTTCTTCCTCAACCTGCCGGAGATCGACCGCAGCACTCTGGAGCGCATTGATATTCGCACCTCGCAGCTGATTAGCCCGCTGTTTGAATATTCCGGAGCCTGCTCCGGCTGCGGCGAAACGCCGTATATCAAACTGTTGACCCAGCTGTACGGCGATCGGATGCTGATCGCTAACGCCACCGGCTGCTCGTCCATTTACGGCGGCAATCTGCCCTCTACCCCGTATACCACCGACGCCAACGGCCGCGGCCCGGCGTGGGCGAACTCGCTGTTCGAAGACAACGCCGAATTTGGCCTCGGCTTCCGCTTAACCGTCGACCAGCACCGCCAGCGCGTGATGCGCCTGCTGTCAACGTTTGCCGACAAGCTGCCGCCCGCATTGAACGACGCGCTGCATGCCGACGCCACGCCGGAGGCGCGCCGTGAACAGGTAGCCGAACTGCGTAAAGTTCTGGCTAATGAAGAAGGCGCGAAGGAGCTCTTAACCGATGCCGATGCGCTGGTTGAGAAATCCATCTGGCTTATCGGCGGCGATGGCTGGGCCTATGACATTGGCTTCGGCGGTCTCGACCACGTCCTGAGCCTGACAGAAAACGTCAACATTCTGGTCCTCGATACGCAGTGTTACTCCAACACCGGCGGCCAGGCGTCGAAGGCGACCCCGCTCGGCGCGGTCACCAAGTTTGGCGAGCACGGCAAGCGCAAAGCGCGTAAG
Source organism: Klebsiella sp. Lac1 (assembly GCF_009825425.1). Taxonomy (NCBI): domain Bacteria; kingdom Pseudomonadati; phylum Pseudomonadota; class Gammaproteobacteria; order Enterobacterales; family Enterobacteriaceae; genus Klebsiella; species Klebsiella sp. Lac1. The sequence goes on along the minus strand of NZ_VJZJ01000001.1, from coordinate 1,425,838 downwards.
GACCTCGGCGTCAGCATGATGATGTACGGGCATGTTTACGTGGCGCAAATTTCGCTGGGTGCACAGTTGAATCAGACGGTGAAAGCGATTCAGGAAGCGGAGGCCTATCCTGGCCCGTCGCTGATTATCGCCTACAGCCCGTGTGAAGAGCACGGTTACGATCTGGCGCTCAGCCACGATCAGATGCGTCAGCTGACCGCCACCGGCTTCTGGCCGCTGTACCGCTTCGACCCTCGTCGCGCAGATGAAGGCAAACTGCCGCTGGCGCTGGACTCTCGCCCGCCATCGGACGCGCTGGCCGAAACGCTGCTTAACGAGCAACGTTTCCGGCGCCTCAATGCCCAGCAGCCTGAAGTCGCGGAGCAACTGTGGAAAGATGCGGCGGAGGATTTGCAAAAACGCTATGACTTCCTGGCCCGGATGGCTGGCAAAGCGGAGAAACCGGCAACTGAGAGTTAACCCGCTCCTTTAAGCGTAGCCATAAAAAAAGCCCGAATATTCATTCGGGCTTGTCATTTCTATCGTCAAAAAAATATCATGCGTGAATATAATATGTGACGATCATAATAAAAGCTGACAATAATAAAAGGCATCTAACGCGCGCAGAATACACCCTTCATGTCACGATGTATAATTTTTATTTTTCATGCTTCGGCTTGATATATTCATAGAAACTATAGCCTTGACGGAGCGACTTTATCAGTCAACATTCAAAACACCAATTTAAACCATATTTATCAACACATTAACATTAATTATGAGTAAAGGGGTTTGTTATTATCCCGCCATTAGCCACACTCCCCGAACATTAATCCGGCCAGCGAAATAACAATCCATCGACAACTTTCCCAGCGCGTTATAAATAAAACCCCGATCGGGTCCGCTGACGATGAAAGCCGTGTTGAATATCTCAATATGATGACGCTTTATTCATCCACGCAGAATATGCCCCCCGCTGTCGGCTCGAAAGCCGGTTTCCAGGGCCAGAAGGACAACGTTTATCTCAGTCACGGTGCCGCTGGGCGGACTTAGCCGCGCGGACAGGCGGGCTTGCCGGCAACATCAATCAAATCAAAACAATATACCTGGCGTATTAAAACCGTTACCCGATAAATGATATATTGCCACTAAAGCTTTGTCGTAAAGGACGCCTGCCATGCAACATCAACCTGTAAAATCATCCCGAATCGCCTCCGTCGCCTATGACGAAGCCTCTGGCCTCCTCGAAATCCGCTTTCACGGCGATATCACGCTGCGTTATGAGAAGGTGCCGGAGCGCATCTATCGCCATTTTTTGCAGGTGGTGTCCAAAGGGCGTTTTTATGATGGCGTCATCAAAGGGAAATTTACCGAACGCCGGGTGACTAACGCGAAAATGTGACCCGTCAAGGTACATCGCACCGCCAAATGACGTACCCTTTAAGAGGTGACTTAAACAGGAGGTTTTATGGCCAGAATCATTCTTGTACCTATTGATATTTCTGATAAGGAATTAACGCAGCGTGTTGTCAGTCACGTTGAGGCAGAAGCGCGCATTGATGATGCCGAAGTACACTTTCTGACCGTGATTCCATCCCTTCCCTATTACGCCTCGCTGGGGATGGCCTATACCACCGAACTACCGCCGATGGACGAGTTTAAAGCAGAATCGGCAACGCGCCTGAAAGAGATTGTCGCCCAGTTCGCCATTCCTGAAGACCGGGTGCATTTCCATGTTAAGGAAGGTTCGCCGAAGGATAACATTCTGGAACTGGCGAAAACGCTGCCGGCTGAGCTGGTGATTATCGCCTCTCACCGCCCGGATATTACGACCTATCTGCTCGGCTCCAACGCCGCGGCCGTGGTTCGTCATGCCGACTGTTCCGTACTGGTTGTGCGTTAATCCCCTTCAGCCCGCCGCTATGGCGGGCTTTTTGTCTCAATCTCTCAGGCTAAACTACCTGAAATGTGCTGACATCCCCACCGCGAATCCGTACCATACACGCCACAGACTGAGACTCATCAGGTCCAACGTCATTAATTGCGATCACCCGCCGTGCCGCGAGCAGCGTGCGTGTGCCACACTATGAATTGAGCTATTATTAAATGCTGCAAAATCAAGAAATTAGCAAAAAAGAAAAGTACAACCTCGATAAGTTTCCCAAATAATTTCAAACCCCTGAATTTATTAATTTTATCTTCTAATACAGTCAGTTATTACCCCTTACGAACAACGCCAACCGACGCCAGCCTACGAATTTAATGCCCTTTTTTGCCCCTTTTTCTTATCCGATGCCCCTTCTATGCCCCTCTTTTGCGAGCAGCTTTCCAGAAAGAAAAAGTGCATGTTTACGACAATATCCTCCCATGGCATCATCTCCTGCGTTAATCATGTAATTTTCGGTGTGCACCACTCTTTCATGATAACGGCCTTCCCTAGGAAAACCCATCAGTTGGCCATCACTCGCAACGTCTATACTTTTAGTCTTACTGACTGGAGGTTTCTATGTGTGGACGTTTTGCACAAGCCCAAACCCGTGAAGAGTACCTGGCTTATTTGGCTGAAGAGGCCGAGCGCGACATTGCATACGATCCTGAGCCAATTGGGCGTTACAACGTGGCACCTGGGACTAAAGTTTTGCTCCTGAGCGAACGTGATGAGCAACTGCATCTCGATCCGGTCCACTGGGGTTACGCACCAGGGTGGTGGGATAAATCACCGCTGATTAATGCCCGGGTGGAGACCGCAGCCACCAGCAGGATGTTTAAACCGCTTTGGCAGCACGGTCGAGCGATCTGCTTTGCCGATGGCTGGTTTGAATGGAAACGTGAAGGAGACAAGAATCAGCCCTATTTCATTCATCGTGCTGATGGCCAACCAATATTCATGGCTGCGATCGGCAGCGTGCCTTTTGAACGAGGCGACGAAACTGAAGGGTTTTTGATAGTGACCACTGCGGCCGATCAGGGATTGGTCGATATTCATGACCGCAGGCCGCTGGTCATGACGCCGGAAGCAGCACGCGAATGGATGCGCCTGGATATAGGCGGGAAGGAAGCCGAAGAGATAGCCACCAACGGAGCAGTGCCCGCCGACAAGTTTATCTGGCATGCTGTGACGTGAGCTGTAGTGAATGTGAAAACCTAGGTGTAGATCTCGTAGAGAAGTGGCTGAAATAATGATGCCATAGATATAGTTATCTGTCCGCTTTGAAGAAAAAAATCGACGAGAAAGGCACGTTTTTAGCCCCCCCTGTAAATGCTAGTCATTATCAATGTTAATCATTGTTGCTAATCATTACCTGAATATAAAAAATATTGGCAAGCCGACAACAACAAATAATTAGCAATGAAATTATTAGTAGGAATTTCAATTCTGGAACTCAGACTTTAACTAAAAAAACCGAATACAGCTTACACCTTAAAACTTAACACTACAACAAAAACAAAACCCAGGGTTTTAATTTTTTTTTAGTTTAAATAGAGGTAACCACTGGAATTGTACTTTAACAAGTCTAAATTTAAAGAAGATTTATTTTACCAAGAACAATAAACTACCACATTATGATTAGAAAAAACGAGGTTAGTATGAAGATAGTTCATCCTTTGATTATTATATTTTCAGCCATGTTATTAACTAATTGTGCTTCTGGGCCTATGTTAAAAAAACAAACCAAAGATACTATTGATGCAGGAAATGAAGTAAAAAAACAATCAATGGTTTTCTTTGATTCACTCCTAATACTTCAAGATCAGAATGCAGCCATTATATATGCCACTCATCCTGAATGCATTCCAAATGATAGTAATACTATACGCTATAATACGAATCAAACAACGGGGAAATCAAAGCTTTGCCTGCCCTTGGATACAATGAATATAAATGACCCTTCATTAATGAGCCTTACACCGTTAGATAGAACCCGATTTCAGACAGATCTTGAGATTATAAGTGTATTTTCTGACTATCTTATTGCATTAACTCAATATACTGAGGACCCCAAAACTCCTATAAGCGACCGCCTCAGCACAGCAATAGGCAATGCAAATAATGTTAAGTCACTGAAATTCCTAAATGTTGTACAAAAAGAAGCAGTCACTGGTTTAGCATATTATCTTGAGAAGATGTTAGCAGAATACCAACAAGGTAAAAATATTACAGATATTGTTCTAAGAGAAGGACCAACACAACAGGAAAACATTAAGAAAGTTAAAGATGACATCGATAAAATGAATGCACTATATAAAATTTCGGTAGAGAAATTAATTATATCATCTTTGGCAAATTATTATAGAGAGAACGCTGATGGCCCTGAATTTAATTCTTATGATAAAAGAATCTCTTTCTATGGAAAAATAGGACCAATTATACAGAGTACGAAATCAACAAACCCTGCCAGTCTGGCTATAGAAAAGTTCATGGCATACCATGCATCCTTGATTGATTTATCGAAGGGAAATCTATCGGAGGAACAAAAGGCAAGTAAATTAGAAATTGAACGTAAACAACTTATTACAGGCCTAAAACTTATAGCTGAGTTAGCCAAACCTATTATATTAGCCGCGGTCACTCTCTAGTGATTAAATGTATTGGAGGTGGATATGCCTAGTAATCAATATCAAGACCAACTTGTTGATTCGTTAAACAACCTTGCTGGATGCTGTTCACAGCGAGTCAATAGCGTTAACGGCAGTGCATTTACTAATTTTCAGACATACTTTACCATGAAAGCAATCAGTATAAGCAATCAAACCTTTTCTGCATCAAAAAATGATGATTTAGTTTATTTCAACAATAAGACTAATGAGGGAATTAACGCTACTCAAGCTAGTGGGGGCTCTAATACGATTCAAAAGCTAAATAATCTAACAATAGAGCTAGATAATTATTTTTGAGATTTTAAATCATGAACTTAGCAACTACTTAAACTCACAGCACCTGCGGTTTTTGTGAATATTCTGACTACCAGCTTACCCTTGAACTCAATTCATCTCGGTGAAGCAATACCAGCCAGTAATACAGTTTTCTATATGGCAAATTGCTCACCTGCGATCTCTTGCATACGGTCGCAGGTGAGCAAACTTAACCGGCTGGAAAATATTTATAAATCGTCTTCACTCCCACCCCTATCACATCTGCGATCTGTTGCCGGGTAGCGCCGTTCTCCAGCATTCTGCGGCACCGCTCCACCACTTCTTCAGTCATTACCCGGCGGCGACCGCCGACTCTCCCCTGTTCCCTCGCAACAGCTAAACCGGCTCGGGTACGCTCGACGATCAGCTCGCGCTCCATCTCTGCCAGGGCGCTCATGACGTGGAAGAAAAACCGGCCTGCTGGCGTACTGGTATCGATGCTGTCGGTCAGACTACGAAAGTGAATACCTCTATCCTGCAACTCTGAGACCAGAATTATGAGGTCACGAACACTACGCCCAAGGCGATCCAGCTTCCAGACCACAAGAAAATCACCTGGTTTTAAACGACGGATAGCACGCCTCAGCCCTGGGCGCCTAGAATTTTTCCCGCTCGCTGTATCTTCGAAAATCTGCTCACATTCTGCGCGTACCAGCGCGTTTTTCTGCAAATCGAGGTTTTGATCCCCTGTTGAGACCCTGGCATAACCAATCAGCACTGTGTAACTCCCTGAAAATACAGATTGTAAAATGCTGATGTTATTCGTTCAAACCTGGGTTCAGGCGAAGGGTTTAGTCTCATTGGGCAGGCCACCTATGCGCAGATGCGAAATTTCACTGGGGCGGGCAACTCAATTATGTGCGGCGGAGCCGAAACCCGACTGGATGGTGCTCAGGGGATTTTCGATCAAGTTCCCGGCGGCGCGGTAATGACCATCCCCGACGACGACTGCGTGCATATCCGTGACTCGCTGGGGCGTCTGTGGAAACGTCGCTTTGAGGGAAATGAAATTCGCATGGCCTGGGCCCGTGCAAAAAGCCTGAAACAGACTTCCGCACCACAGGATTTTGCATTTAAAAACTGCCTGAAGGCTGCGGCCTCAATATCAGAATCTGGCTACCCACAGTTCATTATTAAAGGGCTGGATGTCGGGGTGGTCTATATCGCCGAACGCCATCATATTCGCTGCGGCAACTGGCCGGAATATATGGCCTGGAAACTCCCTCCGGGCGGTGCAGGAATAGCTTTAATGGTCTTGGCTACCACCGTGCTTTCACTCACAACACGATTAAACTGCTGAATGAAAATCTGGTACTTGAGCTCACTATCCTTAACAAACTCAATCGCTTCTTTTGCAGCTGCGGTATCGTAGTTCAGAGTTGAAAGCAGGTTCAGGCGAATCTGTTCTGCAGGTGTTATTTCTGCCATGTCTGTCTTACCTCTATGCAATGTGGAGAGCATTATTGAAGTCACTATTTATAGATGCTTCTGTAGTGCCATTAAAAAAGCCACCCGGAGGTGGCTTAGTTCTCATTCATTTTTCACTCGAGTTTCACGAGATCATCAGCAGGTTATCCTGTAAATGCGGCATGCCTCCAGTCCTGATGAAACAGTACCTTTAACACTATACATTTGAGTCAATTTCTCACGAGATTTATTTCCCATACATGTACCCTCCTTGCAGATAATTTCTGCGAACAAACTAATTGATTCCGCGATCATGAAAGAAAACAAAAACGAGGTTAAGCCGTATTGCGTTCCTAACATGCCTGTCATCATCAGTCTCAGGAGGCAACCGCTGAGAGACGCTAAGCGTTTCGACACAGTTACTTTACTCAAAAATTAGACATTATTAAACCATCCGATACAGTTGCCCCCTTACTCTCTGGTTGATAAACAGTAGACTAGCCCCATAGATCACCGGACACTTCGCCTCTCTTAAAATAAGAGGTAGTCTTAGACCTATGTTTAACACCAGTCAGAATAATAAGATGGTTGAAGTGTTATCAGGACCCGAGCGGCGACGACGCCGAACACCGCAGGAAAAAATTGCCATTATTCAGCAGACTATGGAGCCCGGCATGACCGTGTCTCATGTTGCCCGTCTTCATGGCATCAATGCTAACCAGATCTTCAAATGGCACAGGCAGTATGAAGACGGCTCTCTGACCGCCGTGGCATCAGGCGAAGAGGTCGTTCCCGCATCTGAACTTGCTGCTGCCAATAAGCAAATCCGCGAGCTTCAGCGCCTTCTGGGCAAAAAGACGATGGAAGCTGAAATACTTAAAGAGGCTGTGGAGTTCGGTCGGGCAAAAAAATGGATTGCGCATGCACCCCTGTTGCCCGGGGACGACGAATAACTGACGTCTGCCGGAGTATCGGTGTGTCGCGTGCGCAGCTGAGTATCAGGGTTAACCGGCCATCTGGCTGGCAGGATCGCAGAAGACAATCCAGCTTCGACGACGCCGCGGTGTTGTCCCGGATAAATACGGCGGTGGCTGAACTGCCCACATACGGTTATCGCCGGGTATGGGCGCTGTTGCGACGGGAGTCTGAGCAGGACGGGCAGCCTGTTGTGAATGCGAAGCGGGTGTACCGCATTATGAGCACTCACCATCTTCTTCTTGAGCGTAAGCCAGCTGATCACCACCGGAAGCGGGCCCATAAAGGACGCGTGGCGGTGGCTGAAAGCAACCGGCGCTGGTGCTCAGACGGCTTCGAGTTCCGCTGTGACAATGGCGAAAAGTTGCGGGTAACCTTCGCCCAGGACTGCTGTGACCGGGAGATCATCGACTGGGCAGCGGGCACAGGTGGCTATGACAAAGAAACAGTGCAGGATGTGATGCTGGGTGCGGTGGAAAAACGCTTTGGGCAACATCTGCCGTCAGAGCCGCTGGAATGGCTGACGGATAACGGTTCAGCCTACAGGGCACATGAAACGCGGGCGTTCGCCCGGATGCTGGGGCTTGAACCGTGCACGACAAGAGTGCGTAGCCCGGAAAGTAACGGCATCGCAGAAAGCTTCGTGAAGACGATAAAGCGGGACTACATCAGCATCATGCCAAAAGCGGACAGCCAGATGGCGTTGATAAATCTGGCAGTGGCGTTCAGCCATTACAATGAACATCATCCGCACAGTGCGCTGGGATACCGCTCACCACGGGAATATATACGCAGAAAGTTATCGTAACCATAAGAGAGAAAAAGCGTCTGGATATAAAGGGTCAAATCCACTTTACTTTTGAGGTGAGCCTTCGCCCGGAGTAGCCGCCCTGCAGAACAGTCACGCAACCATTCCAAAGGCCCACCCCGAAAAGCTCTGCAGGTTTATGCGCCGGGCGTGACGCGGATATAAAAAAGGCCCGCGAACGCGAGCCTGTTAGTTCCGCTTACTGATACGGAGCGACCAACTGCAGTTGTCGCAGAATCAAATTGTGGCCCTGATTTGGAGTCACTTTGCGCTCATCTGGGACATGTAAGTTTCGCATCGTGATCGGGATTCGCTTCAAACGCTGGCCCCGCTGCCATTTAAGTGCTGATTACACTTATCCGTACTCGATTGAGGCTAGTGATATTTTGAGAAATCGGTATCTAGATTCAATGCCTTAGCGGCGAGATCTAGATCAGATTGGTCGAAAAAGAACTGCTTAGATGGATTTAAGTTTGCAAAATAACGTACAACGATGTCTTTAGTTTCGGGAGCACCTTTTCCACCTTTTCCATTTTTTACTGGATACCCAAGACGCTGGAGAAGTGCCAGCGAGCCTTCTTCTCCATTGCTGTTTCCGGTGTCTCCCACTATAGCAAAGACAGTCTTGTTATTATTAACAGAGTGGACCACACAAAAGTCACCAGTTTTGACACCTTTTTTCTTCGCGCTATCAGCTAAGAGTGTGTAATTTATTTCGGTAGCATTTACATACCGACGAGGGTCGAATTTATTATTATTTTTAACATCGACATACCCAGTTTTTGAAATATAAAAACCTGGGGCAGGATCACTCTTTCCTTGAATAATAGGATTTCCATCCATATCAACAAGATAACCGACAATAGCTCCCGATTTCTTTGCGCCAACATGGGCGTTTAGTTCGTAGTCCAGAGTTTTTTTGTTTTTAGGGCCATAAGCGTTTGGAGCACCATCAACATCTACACTCATGCGGACATAAATTTCATTATCTGCTTTTCTACTCAAAGCACTAGTTTGCTCTAATTTATTATGTATCGAGGACGTTGTTGATTCAGTGATTGTAGAGGTTGGTGGCGCTGCCTGTGAAGTTACGCAGCCTGCCAATAAGACGTATGCGATCAATGATTTTTTCATTTCGTAACCTCGAAGAAAATATAAAAAAACCAATTGCTATCTGTAATGCATGCAAAGAGCATCCAAATTTAAGCTAGTCGACTAGCTTGATTCTTCTTTGCGCAATTCAAGCTTAGTTTAGTGTTAACCGAGTAACACGTTCATGCAAAGGAATAAAACTATCTAAAAACGCGTGATTACACCGGCAGAATCTTCGGGGAGTATGTGGTGCTGATTGACGGAATCGAACCGCCGACATCCTGCTTACAAGGCAGGAGCTCTACCTGCTGAGCTAAATCAGCAATATGGCTCAGGACTCTCGCGTATGAGCTTCAACGTGTAGTGCGGCACGCATTCACTCAAGAGCCCTGACCGGATTGCAGAAATTAAAAAGGGCCGCCAAAGCGAGCTCGTAAGGAGGAAAGTATTATGTTTGAACTAACTTAGCGAAGTTCTGCTTCGGCGAAGCTCTCTTAATTTATTCGGTAGGGGCAGCCTGGCTGCTCCTAGCTGGCTAAAGATTTCTTGTCTGAAAAAGCGATTTATTGTGTTACCGAGATCGTCGCTTATGGCTACACAGACCAGCGTATCCATGCGGTATTTCTCATGAAAAGTTGCGTAAACTGGTTCCCAAGGGTGCTCAGGGTCAAAGTACCGTATGTGGCAAACCAAATGATGACGCATAATGCGCTCTCCTACTGTTTAGATAGTTAGAGCCGCACTCCTGCGCAGCGGTTAAAAAAACCCGCCGAGGCGGGTTCTTAATGTCTGTAACGTCATGGGCGTAATAACCCATCGTTGAAGCGAGATTAGCCAATTTCCGCCACGTTTGCAATAGCCGGTTGCAAAATCACCTCGTTACCTTTTCAAGCATCTTTTCAGCAAAGGATTCTTCAACGTGGCAATACTCCACCAGCCGATCGAAGAACAATTTGAAGTTTCTGCGCCAGGTGGTTTCAGTAACACCCAGCGCTTTGAATACCTCCGAGTCCTTTAATCTGGGATAGCCGCGACCGGTACAGCGAGGACATTGCTTAAAAACAGGAACTCCCTGCAGCTCAGATTTTTTCTTATCGAGAACCTCGCCTCGCCCCCGGCAGCGGCATTCGTTCTTTATGTTCCCCTTCTGGTGTGCGGCATGGTGAGCTGGCGGCACTAGCATGGGAGGATGTCGATCTGGATAAGGGCGTGATACACGTTAGACGGAATCTGACAGCGAACGGCATGTTCGGCCCACCAAAAACAGCAGCAGGAAACCGGACGATTCAACTGCTCGGCCCTGCCCTGGACGCGCTGAAAGCGCAGCATGAACTGACGGCTGGTCATTCGGTATCCACTATTACGTTTCACCACAGGGAATATGGTTCAAGCGAGGAACAGGAATTGCGATTCGTTTTCATGCCGCGGAAAAGGAAAGGAGAGCAAAAACCCTGCTACTCGCACAGTAGCATAGGCAGCAGATGGGAAGCTGCAGTAAAACGCGCTGGCATTCGCCGCAGGAATCCGTACCATACGCGGCATACTTTTGCCTGCTGGCTCCTGACGGCTGGTGCAAACCCGTCTTTTATAGCCAATCAGATGGGGCATGAAAACGCGCAAATGGTGTACGACGTTTATAGTACATGGATAGAAGAGATGAACGGCGACCAGGTTTCTATGTTGAATTCCCGGCTTGGGCTTTAAAACATTTTGCCCCCTATATGCCCCTTTTAGATTTAGAGAATGTTAATAATGCAAGAAAATCAAGAACTTACCAAGAAAGAGAAATATAACCTCGATAAATTGCAAAAGCGCCTGCGCCGTAATGTCGGCGAAGCCATTGCCGATTTCAACATGATCGAAGACGGCGACCGGATTATGGTTTGCCTGTCCGGCGGTAAAGATAGCTACACCATGCTGGAAATCCTGCGCAGCCTGCAGAAAAGCGCGCCGATTTCATTCTCACTGGTCGCGGTCAACCTCGATCAGAAACAGCCGGGTTTCCCCGCGCACATTCTGCCGGAATATCTGGAGCAGCTGGGCGTCGAGTATAAAATTGTCGAAGAAAACACCTACGGGATCGTCAAAGAGAAGATTCCTGAAGGCAAAACCACCTGCTCGCTCTGTTCGCGCCTGCGTCGCGGGATCCTGTACCGTACCGCAAGCGAACTGGGCGCAACTAAGATTGCCCTCGGCCATCACCGCGACGATATTTTGCAGACGCTGTTCCTGAACATGTTCTACGGCGGCAAAATGAAAGGTATGCCACCGAAGCTGATGAGCGATGACGGTAAACACATCGTTATCCGTCCGCTGGCATACTGCCGCGAAAAAGACATTGAGCGTTTTTCGCAGGCGAAAGGCTTCCCGATCATTCCGTGCAACCTGTGCGGCTCGCAGCCTAACCTGCAGCGCCAGGTCATTGCCGATATGCTGCGCGACTGGGATAAACGCTATCCTGGCCGTATCGAGACCATGTTCAGCGCCATGCAGAACGTGGTGCCGTCTCATCTGAGCGACACTAACCTGTTTGACTTTAAAGGGATTAACCACAATTCCGCCGTGGTTGACGGCGGCGATCTGGCTTTTGACCGGGAAGAGATCCCGCTGCAGCCTGCCGGCTGGCAGCCGGAAGACGATGCCGCACAGCTGGATGAACTGCGTCTGAACGTGGTGGAAGTGAAGTAACCAACCGGCGTCTCAGAGTCACCTCTGAGACGCCTTGTCATCGCTTATTTCAGCAGGCGGACGCGGCAGTTTTTGCCTTTAATCTTGCCGTTTTGCAACTGCTTATAGGCTTTCTGCGCGACGCCCTGGCGAATCGCCACATAAACATGCGCAGGATGGACGTTAATCTTGCCGATATCGGCGCCGTCAAAGCCCATATCGCCGGTCAATGCGCCAAGCACATCGCCAGCGCGCATTTTCGCTTTCTTCCCGCCATCGATACACAGCGTCGCCATCTCAGCGTCAAGCGGTTTGATGGTGCCGTTGGTCGGCGCGTTCACCCAGTTCAGCTTCAGCTGCAGCATTTCGGCCAGGATGTTGGCGCGCTGCGCCTCTTCCGGCGCGCAGAGGCTGATAGCCAGACCGCTCTCACCGGCGCGGGCGGTACGGCCGATACGGTGCACATGAACCTCCGGATCCCAGGCCAGCTCGTAGTTAACCACCAGCTCCAGCGATTTAATATCGAGGCCGCGCGCGGCAACGTCGGTGGCGACCAGCACGCGAGAGCTGCCGTTGGCAAAGCGCACCAGCGTCTGATCGCGATCGCGTTGTTCAAGATCGCCGTGCAGCGACAGCGCGCTCTGCCCTGCGGCATTCAGCGAATCGCAAACCGCCTGGCAATCCTTTTTGGTGTTGCAAAACACCACGCAGGAGGCCGGCTGATGCTGGCTGAGCAGCGTTTGCAGCAGCGGGATTTTTCCGCACTGGGAGGTTTCGAAAAACTGCTGCTCGATTGCCGGCAGCGCGTCGACAGAATCGGTCTCAATGGTTAACGGATGGTTCTGCACCCGTCCGCTGATCGCCGCGATCGCTTCCGGCCAGGTGGCGGAAAACAGCAGCGTCTGGCGTTCAGCCGGGGCAAAGCGGATCACCTCATCGATGGCCTCGCTGAAGCCCATATCCAGCATCCGGTCAGCTTCATCCATCACCAGCGTCTGCAGCGCATCCAGCGACACGGTGCCTTTTTGCAGGTGATCGAGTAAACGACCCGGGGTGGCGACGATGATATGCGGCGCATGCTGCAGCGAATCGCGCTGCGCGCCGAAAGGCTGGCCGCCACAGAGGGTCAAAATTTTGATATTCGGTAAAAAGCGCGCCAGACGACGCAGCTCACCCGCGACCTGATCGGCCAGCTCGCGGGTCGGGCACAGTACCAGAGATTGTGTCTGGAACAGGGTCGCATCGACGTGCTGAAGCAGCCCCAGACCAAATGCCGCTGTTTTACCGCTACCGGTTTTGGCCTGCACGCGCACATCTTTACCCGCCAGAATCGCGGGCAAGGCGGCGGCCTGCACAGGGGTCATCGTGAGATAACCCAGCTCATTGAGATTGGCGAGCTGGGCTGCGGGTAAAACGTTCAGTGTTGAAAAAGCGGTCACAATTTTTTCTCGAATTAACAGGCACACAAAGGGCAGGCGCGTATCCTCGCAGATCTGCGCCTGCGATGCGACAATTTAATCGGCTCATCATCCGGCGGCGGGTCGGGTAACGGATGCGGCCGCGGTCGGGGATCGGGCACCGGAATGGGATCGTTAGGTTCTGGCGGAACAGGGATCGATGTCAGGGGCTGATAGCGCATATTGGCTCTCCCGGTAGTCAGCGGGTACACCCATTAAGCGTAGAAGCTGCTAACCAGAGAGCAAAAAAAAGCCGACTTAATCAAGTCGGCGTCGTACGAATCAATTGTGCTATGCAGTAATTCAAAAAAGGAAGTAAGACAATATGGAGCGCAACGCCCATCGCTTGACGTTGCATTCACCTGCGAGAGAGATATTGCCCCGAATGGGTAGACGGTTTATTGATTTCGCTCAAACATTCCCGGGTTTTCGCGCTACGGGCGGCAATGAAAAACGATTATTTACAACCATTTACTACGATGCAACCACCATGTAACACCGCCAATGAGAACGACTAACATTATGCAGAAAATAGAAAAGCCTAAATGCCACGCATTGCCAGGGATCCCGCCGAGGTTAACGCCAAACAGACCGGTCAAAAAGGTGCTGGGCAGAAACACCATCGCCATCAGCGACATCGTATAGGTACGCCGCGACAGCGCCTCCTGCATAATCTGGGCAATCTCATCGCTCATAATCGCCGTTCGGGAAATACAGCTGTCAATCTCATCCAGGCCGCGCCCCAGTCGGTCGGCGATATCCTGCATTCTCCGGCGGTGGTCGTCATTCATCCACGGCAGGCGTTCGCTGGCAAGACGGGAGTAAACATCGCGCTGCGGTGACATATAGCGGCGCATCACAATCAGCTGTTTACGCAGCAGCGCCAGAAACCCCCGCGGCGGCACCTGCTGATCCAGCAGGTTATCTTCGAGGTCGATAATCCGGTCATGCAGCTGCTCGATAAATTCGCTGGCGTGGTCGGTCAGCGCATCGCAAATATCCACCAGCCAGCCGCCGCAGTCCACCGGACCGGTGCCCTCACGCAGATCGCCGAGCACATCATCCAGCGCCAGCACCCGACGCTGGCGGGTGGAGACGATTAAGCGCTCGTCCATATACAGACGCATCGCCACCAGCTGGTCCGGCCGCTCATCGGTACTGCCGTTGATGCAGCGCAGGGTAATCAACGTCCCGTCGCCCACCCGGGTGACCCGAGGACGGGTACTTTCCCCGGCCAACGCATCGCGGACGCTGTTGGGTAACAGCGGCGTCGATGCCAGCCATTCGGCGCTGTCGGCGTGGGTATAGTTCAGATGCAACCAACAGGGGTGATCCTTATCAATAGCATCACTGTCAGTCAGCGGCTTGACTCCGCCCTGCCCGTCGAATTGCCAGGCAAAAACCGCATCCGGCACGTTCAATTCCGATCCCTTAATGGCGTCCACCGGACCTCCGTCAGTCAGTACTTATTTTTGCTAGTCTAGCCTGACGCATCGGTTAATCAAGGGGGAAAGTCAGCAGAGCGCTGAATTTACTAATGAAAAGCGGGGGTAAAAATGGAAAAAAAGAACCCGCCGACGGCGGGTGATGAGTGCGTTTCACAAGAGTATGTCCGGCCCGCTGAATGAACCAGCGCCAGAATGAATGGCGGCAGGATGGCAGGCCAGCTGGCGCCGCTCATTTTTTCTCTTCTGCGTACCGACGCGCGTTGTCGTGCAAATGTGTACACATGTTTTATCTCCTTGATTGTTATGCGCAGGAATAAGCGTAGACCGCTGTTGCCGTTTTGCAAGTCGCCCCTGACAACGTTTCGGGCCGCGCCTGCGCTGCGCTCCTCGCCGCGGTGCAAGGAAGATTTCTTTTCCTGCAAAATGCTGTATTATGCAAGTTATTGCAGCATTTTGCAGGATTTCATCACCATGCATAAAACCGCCAGACAAAAGTACCTGGTTGAACTTATTAGTGAAAATGGGCAAGTCAGCATCAGCGAACTGGTGGAAAAGCTGCAGGTTTCCGCAGACACCCTGCGTCGCGATCTGGCCGATCTTGAAAAGCAGGGGCTGGCGCAGAAGAACCACGGCGGCGCAATCGCGCTCGATATTTCCGCGATGAACCGCCAGGGCAGAAACGCCCTGCTGCCGCAGACTAAACAGCGTTTAGGCCGTATGGTCGCCAGCAAAATACCCACCGGTTCGACCCTCTTTTTAGATGCCGGCAGTACCGTTCTGGCCGTCGCTAGCCAGATTCAAGGCCCGATGACGGTCATCACTCCGTCATTAGATATTGCCACGCATTTCAGCACCCGCCCGGATATCCAGCTGATCGTGCTGGGGGGAACATGGGATGCGCGGCAGCGACTGTTTGCCGGCAGCGCCACCCTGGCCTTGCTGGCGCGCTATCGCGCCGATATCGCTATCCTCGGCGCTTGCGCCATCCATGCGCAACTCGGCTTAAGCGCCAGCCAGGAGGCCGATGCTGAAATTAAACGCGCGATGCTGGCGGCAAGCACCGGGCACTGGCTGGTGGCCGATCATCTGAAGTTGAACCACTGCGAGCCGCATCTGGTGGCCGAATTGACAGACATACATCAGTTATTTTTAGACAAGCCCTGGGAAGAACTCGGGGATACTGGCGCGCTGCAGGTCAACATTGCTGACGCTCAATAACGTGGAGAGGGTAATGAATAAAGTCATCGCAGGTGAAGGTAAAAACATGAATATTGCGCTGATCGGCTATGGCTTCGTCGGCAAAACGTTTCACGCCCCGCTGATTCAGTCGGTGGAAGGTCTCACGCTGGCGGTCGTGGCGTCCGGCGACGAAGAGAAGGTAAAGCGCGACCTGCCCGATGTCACCGTCATCGGCTCGCCAGAACAGGCCGTTCAACACCCGGATATTGACCTCGTGGTGATCGCCTCCCCTAATGCCACCCATGCCCCGTTAGCCAAACTGGCGCTGAATGCCGGGAAACATGTGGTAGTGGATAAGCCGTTTACCCTGGATATGCAGGAAGCGCGCGAGCTGATTGCGCTGGCGCAAGAGAAACAGCGGTTGCTTTCGGTCTTCCACAACCGTCGCTGGGACAGCGATTTCCTCGGCATTAAACAAGTTATCGAACAAGGGCTTATCGGCAACGTTAAGCACTTTGAGTCGCATTTTGACCGCTTCCGCCCGGAAGTTCGCGTGCGCTGGAGAGAACAAAATGTCCCCGGCAGCGGCTTATGGTTCGATTTGGGGCCGCACCTGATCGATCAGGCTTTACAGCTGTTCGGCCTGCCGCAGTCGGTACAGGGCAATATCGCCACCCTGCGCCAGGGCGCGGAGATTAATGACTGGGCGCATGTGGTCTTAAACTACGCGCAGCATAAGGTGATTTTGCACTGCAGCATGCTGGTGGCCGGCGGCGTATCGCGCTTTACCGTCCACGGAGACCGGGGCAGCGTCGTGAAATCGCGAGCCGACCAGCAGGAAAGCCAGCTGCTGGCCGGGGTGGTTCCGGGCAGCGAAAGCTGGGGACATGATGACGACAATCTGGTGGTGTTTGATGCCAGCTCGCCGCCGCGCGAAATCCCCACCCCACAGGGCGACCAGCGCCAGTACTATATTCATGTGCGCGATGCGCTAACCGGTAAGATAGAGAATCCGGTCCAGCCGCTACAGGCGCTGGCGGTAATGGCGGTCTTAGAAGCGGCGGTACGGTCGGCGGAATCGGGTACGGTGCAGAGCGTTGCCCTGACCGCAGATGAGCTGGCGGCGTTGCAATAACTCGCGTTCCCCCATGACCGGCGCTTTTCCGCCGGTCATGAACCGCCGGACGGGGCGGGTCGCGGCATTTGCCGGGCCAGCCTGCTCACACTCTGGCGCACTGTGGCGCTGATTGCCCGCCGTTCAACGGCGTCGAGGCCTGGCGGGATGCACTAGCCCGCTGCCGGGTATGGTTTCGGGTAAATTCTTATTCCTTTTCTCCTGCGAACGGCGCCCTCTGCAGCCTGCGGTGCCTTTTCTGGTAGTTCTGCCCCCATCCGCGACGCGAAAAAAAGCGCGATACCTCATGGTTTTAAATTAAAATACAATAAGTTAGATTAATTTTATTTCCCCACATCTCGCGACGGGAACGATCGCGTTTTCGGAATAAGCCTAATTCCCTTTCCTTGACGATAGCTGAACAATTTTACACAAATTCACAGTTGTTCATTTTCTGACATTGCAAGGATGCCAATGAGCCGCGAAGAAATACCCTGCAAAGCGATCGCCTCGGCGATCGGCCTGTTTTTCCTGCTACCGGCCCACGCCGCAAGCTCTGACGACCAGTTTATTATTCAGCAGCAGCGGCAGAAGGCGCTGGAGCAACAGCTGACGCCGCCGACGCCGGACGTCCGACTGTCCGGGCCCGCCTCCGGCTTCGGTCAAATTCCCTTCCCGACGGAAACACCCTGCTTTGCCATCCACCGCGTGGCGTTAAGCGGCCAGCAAGCGCTCCCCCGCTGGCTGCCGCTGCAGCGCATCGCCGACCAGGCGCAGGGGCATTGTCTGGGGGGCAAAGGGATTAACCTGCTGATGAGCACTCTGCAAAACCGGCTGGTCGATCATGGCTGGATAACCACCCGCGTGCTGGCCCCCTCGCAGGATTTGAAAAGCGGGACGCTGAAACTGATGATTGTGCCAGGCTACGTGCGCCATGTACGGCTGACGGAGCAGAGCGACGACTATATCCGGCTGTACAGCGCCTTTCCGGCACATGAGGGCAATTTGCTCGATCTGCGCGATATCGAACAGGGGTTGGAAAACCTCCAGCGCCTGCCCACGGTTGAGGCCAGTATGGAAATTGTGCCCGGCGACAATCCCGGCGAGAGCGACATCGTCATTACCCGCAAGCAGGCGAAGATGTGGCGCCTGGGGCTGTCACTGGACGATTCCGGCACCGAAACCACCGGCCGCTATCAGGGAGGCGTGACACTGTCACTTGATAATCCCTTCTCGCTCAGCGATTTGCTCTATTTTTCCGCCAGCCACGATCTCGACAATAACGGCGGCAAGAAAAGCCGCAACTACGTCGGCCACTATTCGGTACCGTACGGCTACTGGATGCTGGGGGTAACCGGCAGCGACTACGACTACCACCAGACGGTGGCTGGCCTCAACAGCGATTACCGCTACAGCGGCAAAAGTAAAAACCTCGACGTACAGCTAAGCCGGGTCCTGCACCGCAGCGGGACGCAGAAGACAACCTTTACCTATGATGTGCTGGCGCGCGAAAGCCGCAACTACATCGACGATACCGAAGTCAACGTACAGCGTCGCCAGACGGCAGCCTGGCGCGTGGGGCTACAGCATCGTCATTATATCGGCCAGGCCGTGCTTGACGTCGGCGCCAGCTACCAGCGCGGCACCCGCTGGTTTGGCGCGCAGCCGGCGCCGGAAGAGTTCGTCGGCGACGCCACCGCGCTGAGCAAAATCACCCAACTTAACGCCCAGCTCGACCTGCCATTTACCCTCGGCAGCCAGAATTTCCGCTACAACGTGCAGTATCTGCGCCAGATCAGCAACACTCCGCTCACCCCGCAGGATCAGTTCGCCATTGGCAACCGCTGGACGGTACGCGGGTTCGACGGCGAGCGCACCCTCAATGCCAGCCACGGCTGGTACGTGCGCAACGATCTGGCGTGGCGTACGCCGCTGGAGAATCAGGAACTCTACCTCGGGGCGGACTACGGTGAAGTCGGCGGCTACAGCTCTGATTACCTGATCGGCCAACACCTGGCGGGCGGCGTTATCGGCGTGCGCGGCAACGCCTTGCGCACCGGCTATGACCTGTTCGCCGGAACACCATTGTCGAAGCCGGATGGGTTCCACACCAGCGCCGTCTCCCTGGGCTTCAACCTCAACTGGAGCTGGTGATGCGCGTCGGACAATACGAAATTAAAGCGCCGCTGATGCTCGGCGGCACGGACAACGAAGCCGAAGTGCTGGGGGCCAGCGTCTGGCTGTGGATGCACTCGCCGATGCACCGGGACGCCCCGCTGCACGCCCTCCCCACGCTGCTGCTGCCGATTATCAAGCGCCGCCAGTATGTGCTGATTATTGAAAACGAACGGCCGGTATTTTTCCTCAGCTGGGCGTGGCTCAACCCGGAGTCAGAAGCCCGCTATCTCACCCGCCCGGCGATTGACATGGCGGAGGCCGACTGGAACAGCGGCGACCGGATGTGGTTTTGCGACTGGATCGCGCCATTCGGCCATACCGCCGCCATCAACGCCCTGATGCGCCAGGACATCTTTGCCGATCACTGCGCGCGGGCGCTGTATCACCGCGGCGCACAGCGCGGTAAACGGGTAGTGATGTTCCACGGCCGCCGCGTCAGCCGCCAACAGGCCAGAAGCTGGCGGCAGGCTCACCCGCTCGCCGTCGGCCTGCCGGAAGCGTTTAAAGGACTAAACCATGAATAAGAACCTCTACCGTATTGTCTTCAACAAAGCGCGCGGCATGCTGATGGTGGTGGCGGATATCGCCCGTTCCGGCCGCGCGGGCTCCGCGCGATCCTCCGCGCCGGGAGCCCTCCCGCGCCAGCTGTGCGGCAAAGTCAGCACCATCAGCTTCAGCCTGTGGCTGGCGCTGGGCGTGATACAGCCGGCGCAGGCCAATATCGTCGCCGATGCCGGGGCGCCAAATAATCAGCAGCCCACGGTAATGCAAAGCGCCAACGGTACGCCGCAGGTCAATATTCAGACCCCGTCGGCCGCCGGGGTATCGCACAATACGTACAGCCAGTTCGACGTCAACCAGCAGGGGGCGATCCTCAATAACTCGCATCAAAACGTCCAGACCCAACTGGGCGGAATGGTGGCGGGGAACCCCTGGCTGGCGAAAGGCGAAGCGAAGGTCATTCTTAACGAGGTTAACTCGCGCGACCCCAGCCATCTGAACGGGATGATTGAAGTGGCCGGGAAAAAAGCCCAGGTCGTCATCGCCAACCCGTCCGGTATTACCTGTAACGGCTGCGGCTTTATCAATGCCAATCGCGCCACGCTGACCACCGGCCAGGCGCAGCTCACCAACGGCAATCTCACCGGCTATCAGGTCGAACGCGGCGAAGTGACCATCGAAGGCACCGGGATGGACAGCTCGACCGCCGATTACACCGATATTATCGCCCGCTCGGTGAAGGTTAACGCCGGGCTGTGGGCGAAGGATCTGCAGGTCACCACCGGGCGCAACCGGGTGGATGCCGCCCATCAACGCATCGAAAAAACCGGCGATGACCCGGCAACCCGCCCGCAGCTGGCGGTGGATGTCGCCAGCCTCGGCGGCATGTACGCGGGTAAAATCCGCATGGTCGGCACCGAGCGCGGCGTCGGGGTGCGTAACGCCGGGGCGATTGGCGCCCAGGCCGGGAGCGTGACCCTCACCGCCGACGGCCGCATTGAAAACAGCGGCACGCTGCGCGCCAGCGAAGACGCCGCCATCCGCACCGCCGGCGAGTTCAGCAACAACGGCGCGCTGACCGCCGGTCGTGATGTGGATATTCAGGCGGCAAGCCTCACCAGCACGAAAAACAGCGTGCTGGCCGCCGGGGTAAAAAGCGACGGTAAGCTGGCGGAGAGCGGCGACCTGCGGCTGCAGGCCGACGGCCAGCTGAGCGCCCACGGCCAGACACTGGCGGGCGGAAACCTGCGCGCCAGCGGCCAGGGGATAGACGTCAGCGGCAGCCAGACCCAGGCCCGGCAGGTCACGCTGGACAGCGGCGCGGGCGACCTGACGACGTCCGCAGCCCAGGTCAATGCCAACGCGCTGACCCTGCGCAGCGGTCAAACGCTCAACAACGACGGCGGCACGCTCAGCGCCGACGCGATAACCCTCGCCGCTCAGCATCTGTCGAACCGCAAAGGCAAACTGGTGCAGACCGGCGACGGCGCCCTGGCGGTGAAACTGGCGGGCAACATCGATAACCGGGAGGGGGAGATTGCCGCCAATGGCGATATTCAGCTCGCCGCGCAGTCTGTTGATAACCAGGGCGGGAAAGTGCTGGCGGCGCAACACGGCAGCCTGACGGCACACGCCCGGACAACGCTGGATAACCGTCAAGGCACCCTCGCGGCGGCAGGCGATACGCGGATCGACGCCGGGATGCTCAACAATAACGAAGGGCTGATCTCCGCCGCTACCGGCAGCGGCGACATCCGCAGCGCGCAGGCGGTCAGCAACCGCCAGGGGCGCATTGAGGCGGCAAAAACGCAGACGCTCAACGCCGCCGGGCTGGATAACCAGCTGGGCGTTATCGTCGCCGACGGGGCCACGCTGGCGCTCGCCGACGGCCTGCTCAACAACCTGTCCGGTTCACTGTACTCGCACAGCGCGCTGGCTATTCGCAGCGGCGCGCTCAACAACCAGCAGGGGTTCCTCGCCAGCGGCGGCCCGCTCACCTTCAAAGGGAGCGAGGTTGATAACCGCGACGGCCAGTTCGCCACAGCCCAGGCGCTGGACGCCAGCTTCAGCACCTTCCTCAACCAGAACGGCAGCCTGAAGGCGCAGGGCGCGATGACGCTGAACGGCGGCACGCTGGACAACGCTCACGGAACTGTCGGCGCAGACGGCGGGCTCAACATCGGCGTCACCGCCCTCGACAACCGCGCGGGCACCCTGGTCAGCAGCGCAGACGCCCTTCTGCGCGCCGACCGGTTGGATAATCAGGGCGGCCAGCTGGCGGCACAGCGGGCGCTGAGCGTTAACGGCAGGCAGGTGATCAATGATAACCGCGGCCTGATCCAGAGCGGCGATAGCCTGACGTTAACCGCCGACGACATCAGCAACCGCAGCGGCGGCAGCATTATCAGCAGCGCACAGGCCAGCCTGCATACTCAGCGCCTGCAAAACGGCGGCGGCGAGATTCAGAGCGTCGGCGATCTGCTGATCGACAGCGCCCACGGCGTCGTGGACAACATTTCCGGGCTGATGCGCAGCGGCGCGACCTTAACGCTCAATGCGCTGAACCTGATCAACCAGCATACCTCCGGCGACAATAAAGGGCTGGAGGCGCAAAACATCGCGCTCACCACCGACACGCTCGATAACCAGCACGGGATAATTCTGGCCGATAAGTCGTTGACGGTGCGCAACAGCGGCGAACTCAACAACCGCAACGGCGGGCTGGCGGCCTCCGGGACGGTGGATCTTCGCGGCGATAAACTGGCGCTGTTTAACCAGGATGGCACGGTGAAAGCCGGCAAGCTACTGCGCATCGAGGCGGATACGCTCGACGGTGACGGCCAGCTGCTGTCGCTCGGCGATATGGCGCTAAGCAGCCAACAGTCGCTGAATAACCGCGGCACGATGGTCGCCAACGGCCGCTTCACGCTCACCTCCGCGGGGGATATCGTCAACAGCGGTAAGCTGCTGGCGGGCAGCCGTCTCGACCTTACCAGCCGCAACCTGAACAACGGGATAAACGGCGAAATTAATGCCGGGCAAAACACCCTTAACGTCAGCGACACGCTGTTCAACACCGGACTGATTGACGGCGGCTATACGCGGATTAACGCCGATACTCTCACCAATAGCGGCAGCGGGCGCATCTACGGCAATGCGATTGGCGTCAACGCCCTCACCTTCAATAACCTGGCAGAGCACGGTACGGCGGCGACCCTCGCCGGGCGCGAGCGCGTCGACCTCGGCGTGCAGACGCTGAACAACCGCGATCACGGGTTAATCTACAGCGGCGGCGATCTGCTGATTGGCGGCGCACTGGCGGATAACGGCGCGGCCAGCGGCCGGGCGGGAACCATCAACAACCACAGCGCGACCATTGAATCGGCAGGCGATATGACCCTCGCCGCCGGGCAGATTAACAACATCAACGATCGCTTCACCATCGGCCTGGTCACCGTTTCTCAGCAGCAGGTGACCGAATATCAGCATACCGGCTCCCCTACCCGCTGGAACGCCACGGACAACGGGGTGTTTGTCGACGGTAACTCCGCCGATGGCCTGCGCAATCTCAACACCCCGGACGATACCGGGAGTAATAACGACAACTTCAACCAGTTCGACTATACCCGCACGGTGGAAGAGACGCGGATCCTCGAATCCGACCCGGCGAAGCTCCTCGCCGGCGGCAATATAACCCTCACCGGCGACCGCCTGTTGAACGACAAAAGCCAGGTCATCGCTGGTGGCACCCTGGCGATAGCCGGTCTGCAGGAGGTGAAAAACGACGATGTGCCGGGCGAGCGGCGAACCACCGACGTCGGGAGCGCCACCCATTACTACCGCATTCGCCACAAAGGGGGCGATGAGCAGGGCCGCGACCGTACTGACTATACGCCGCCGACCAACATTCAAAGTATCGCCCTGAAGCCGGGGCAACTGATCAGCGGCGGCAGCGTCGAGGGCACGCCGCTCACCATTGCGCCGCTGACCCCGCAGGGCACGGCGGCGGCCATCGGCGTGGCGGGCGCCGTCGCCGGTCAGCACACCGTCTCGCCCGGCGAGCCGGTCACGCCGCCCGCGGGCCAGCAGTTTGAGGTCACGCCCGCACAAGGGACGATTCGCATAGTCGGCCCGAACACCACCCTGCCGGATAACAGCCTGTTTACGCTTAATCCCGCCAGCGACGTCCCCTATCTGGTGGAGACCGATCCGCGCTTCACTAACCAGAAACAGTGGCTTGGCAGCGACTATATGCAGCAGGCGCTGGTCGGCAACGGCGACACGACGCTGAAACGGCTGGGCGACGGCTACTATGAGCAGCGGCTGATCCGCGAGCAGGTGATCGCCCTGACCGGCCAGCGCTACCTTGACGGCTACGCCAGTGACGAAGCGCAGTTTAAAGCCTTGATGGATCAGGGCATTACCTTCGGCAAACAGTACGCGCTGAAGAGCGGTGTGGCGCTGACCCCCGAGCAGATGGCACTGCTGACCGGCGACATCGTCTGGCTGGTGAACACCACCGTGAAGATGCCCGACGGCTCACTGCAGACCGTGCTGGTGCCGCAGGTCTACGCCAAAGTTAAACCCGGCGACATCGACGGCTCCGGCGCGCTGATCGCCGGGAATAACGTCAACATTAAACTCGACGGTGACCTCTTCAACAGCGGCACCCTGAACGGCCGCCGCGTCCTGCAGCTTGACGCCGGGAACATTACCAATCAGGCGGGCACCCTGCTCGGCGACGACGTGCGCCTGAACGCCCGCAACGACATCAACAACACCGGCGGCATCATCCAGGGCGGCAGCAGCCTGCTGGCGGTGGCCGGGCGCGACATCAACGCCACCACCACCCTCGCCGACGCGCAGAGCGTCAGCGGCGATAACCGCTTCAGCCGCACCACCCTCGACAGCGTCTCCGGCATTTATGTTCAGGGCGATGACGGCAGGCTGACGCTGCACTCCGGGCGCGATATCACCCTCGGCGGCGCGCAGGTGGTCGCCAGCGGCGAACGTGGCGAAGTCCAGCTGGTGGCCGGGCGCGATATCCGGCTCAACGACGTCACCACCGCCTGGCACGACAACCTGGTGTGGAACGCCGACAACACCCTTGATCAGAGCCAGAGCCGCAGCACCGGCAGCGAAGTGACCGGCAAAGGCAACGTCACCCTCAGCGCCGGGAACGACCTCAGCGCCCGCGGTACCGCCCTCTCCTCCGGCGCGGCGCTGAACCTCGGCGCAGGCAACAACCTCACCCTGGACGCGGGCGAAAACCGTCAGACGCTGGACGAACGCCACAAGGTCACCGGCAGCAGCGGCTGGCTGTCCACCACCACCACCCGCACTCAGGACAGCGTCTCGCGGCAGACGGCCCAGGGCAGCGAACTCAACGGCGACCGCGTCAGCCTCAGCGCCGGGAACGATCTCACCGTGCGCGGCAGCAGCGTGGCCGGCAGCGGCGACGTGGCGCTGCTGGCGGGCAACAATCTGCGGATCGACACCCGGGATGAGTACAACAGCGAGCAGCACCTGAAGCAGGAGAAAAAATCGGGGCTGATGAGCTCCGGCGGGATCGGCTTCAGCTACGGCACCCAAAGCATGAAAACCACCGACACCGGGGCGGATATCACCCGGGCGGGCAGCACCGTCGGCAGCGTCAACGGCGACCTGACCCTGCGCGCGGGCGACAACCTGACGGTCACCGGCTCCGACCTGATCGCCGGTCGCGACATGGCCCTCTCCGGCAAAAACGTCGCCATCACCGCCGCCGAAAACCAGAGTCAGCAGACCCATGTGGTCGAACAGAAAACCTCCGGCCTGACCCTCGCCCTCTCCGGCACGGCGGGCAGCGCCCTCAACAGCGTGGTGCAGGCCACCCAGGACGCCAAATCCGCCGGCAGCAGCCGGTTACAGGCCCTGCAGGGGGTGAAAGCCGTGCTCTCAGGCGTACAGGCCAGCCAGGCCGCCCGCCTGGATGCGGCCCAGGGCAACGATCCGGCCAACAACAATACCGTGGGTATCAGCCTCTCCTACGGCAGCCAGTCGTCGACATCAACCCAGCGCAGTACGCAGACCACCGCCCAGGGCAGCACCCTGACGGCGGGCCGCGACCTCAGCATCAGCGCCCGCGAGGGCGACCTGACTGCCGCCGGCAGCCAGCTGAAGGCCGGTAATGACGTGGCCCTCTCCGCCAGCCGCGATATCACCTTACAATCGGCGCAGAACACTCAGCTGCTGGAAGGTAAAAACGACAGCCACGGCGGCACAGTCGGCGTCGGGATTGGCGTCGGCTCCGGCGGCTGGGGGATCAGCGTCTCCGCCAGCGCCAACAAAGGCAAAGGCAGCGAAAGCGGCACCGGCACCACCCACAGCGAAACCACCGTCGATGCGGGCAACCGGCTCACCCTCAACAGCGGACGCGACACCACCCTCACCGGCGCCCAGGTCAGCGGCGACACGGTTATCGCCGGTATCGGCCGCAACCTCACCCTCACCTCCGAGCAGGACAGCGACCGCTACGACTCAAAACAGCAGAACGCCAGCGCCGGGGGCAGCTTCACCTTCGGCTCCATGAGCGGCTCCGCCAGCGTCAACCTCAGCCAGGACAGGATGCACAGCAACTACGACTCGGTGGTGGAGCAGACCGGCATCTTTGCCGGCAAAGGCGGCTATGACATCACCGTGGGTGAACATACGCAGCTGGATGGCGCGGTAATTGGCTCGACGGCGACGGCGGACAAAAACCGCCTCGACACCGGCACGCTGGGCTGGGGCGATATCGACAACCGGGCCGATTTTAAAACCGAGCACCAGAGCGTCGGGTTCAGCACCGGCGGCAGCATCGGCAGCCAGTTCGCGGGGAACATGGCCAACGGCCTGCTGACCGGCGGGAACAACGAAGGACATGACAGCAGTACCACGCACGCGGCGGTCAGTGAGGGTGCCATCATCGTGCGGAATAAGGATAAGCAACAGCAGGATGTGGCGAACCTCAGCCGCGACGTGGAGCACGCCAGCCAGACCCTGTCGCCGATATTTGATAAAGAGAAGGAGCAGCAGCGCCTGCAGCAGAGCCAGCTGATTGGCGAGATTGGTAACCAGGTGGCGGATATTGCGCGCACCGAGGGACAGATTAACGCCATCAACGCAGGCAAGGCCGACCTGGCGAAGGAAAAGATAAACGAGCCGGGGAAAGGCGCCAGCAAGGAGGCTTGGGAGAAATACAACGCTCAGCTGGCGGCGACCGAAGGCTATAAGGCCGCGCAGCAGCAATGGGGTACCGGCAGCAGCGTTCAGCAGGCGATTCAGGCGGCAACCGCCGCCGTGCAGGGGCTGGCGGGAGGGGACATGGCTCAGGCCATTGCCGGAGGTGCAGCACCATATGTTGCGGAAAAGATACATCAGCTTGCGCCGGATGAAGCTAGCAGGGTAATGGCTCATGCCATCATGGCCGGGATAGCGGCAGAATTACAGGGAAATAGTGCTGCAGCAGGCGCTGCGGGTGCCGCCACGGCAGCGATCGGAACATCAGTGATAGCGAAAGCGCTATATGGTACAGATGATTACAGCAAACTGAATGAGATCCAGAAACAAACCATTAGTACTCTGGGTACACTGACAAGCGGCCTGGCAGGTGGTCTTGTCGGGGGAAATACAAGCAGCGTCTTGGCAGGTGGGCAGACTGGGAAAAATACAGTTGAAAATAATGACTTAGGAAACTGGGGAAGTCTGGTGCCTCCGCGTGTTCAACAAGATGCATCTCTGGCACTAGATCAAGCGCAAAATGGGAAAAATGCCGAAGAGATTAGTAATGCTATTGATGCTTCACATATGGGGCCATCATGGGGGGTTGAGTATAAAGTTAAACCTAATGGAAAAATTGAAGTTTCCGGTGGTATGGGACTTGCCATGAAGGGGGGAGCAGAGATTAATAATGATTACCTTTCTGTTTCTACAGGTTATACACCAGAGTTTGGTGTGAAGGCTGGCGCCTCTATGGGTATTGATTTTGGGCCATATTATCCTGGAGTATTTGGGGACTTGAGACGTGACTATTCAACCAGTATCGGCTTTGGTCCCGGCTCTGTAGGAGTGTCTGCAGGTAAAGATGGAATTGGTTTTTCCTTCTCTGTCGGGCCAAGTATAGGTTTTACTGGTTCTTCCACTGCCCCTCACGGTGAAAAAATAGAACTGAACGGCGATACTACTAAGGAAATTTACCACCATGATTTCAAATGATATGGCGCTTAATACATCAGCGCTAGTTATGTTGTTCTTCTTAGCCGCATGGGGAGCATGTTTTTTTATATTTGTATATAAAAAACTTGGTGGACCGAAAGTAGGTAGAGATGCGTTGCTATACTTTAACTTTATGTTTTTCAAGAAGGAGATGCTTTCAAACATCGCCTTGATTTTTCTCGTACTGGGTTATATTTCAGCAGCATTTCTAGAATATCGAAGAGAGTTTGATGATTTGAAATTGTTTGCTGACTTATCTGGAGGAGTCTCTTTTCTTCTCTTCGCTGTATATGGAAAATATTTTTTTCATAATTACACTGAATACGAAAAGCCTTTCTTTTTTGTTAAAGTTTTCTTAACAAGACTAGATTTAAATATCGGCTCTGCATTTCTTTGGTTATCAAGAATATTATATTTAACATGGTTGGTTGTTTTTATTATAAAAAGTTAAGAAACAGCTTATTAAACCAGTTACCAGGAAATGAATACAAAATCATTTACCAGGGTTGAATGGTCAAATCCCGGCTGCTGAGCCGGGATTTGACCTATAACGGCTACTTACTTCGGATCAGACAGTCATAGCGGTCACATTTTATTCCCGGCAGATCAGTATGTAGTAGATAAAAACCTGATGCCGGTGCAGACATAGGCTGGACTGGATCAACTGGCTAAACGTGACCTGCCTGAAGGTGCTAACATCACAAAAGTGATTGTGGATGGCTATAAGGATGGGGTACTGATTGATACACAAGGTAAACTTATAGGATTTTTGGAGCCACCTAAATGACGAATAAATTGATTGCACAAATTGCCAGTTTGCCAGATCGAGAAAATGTTGTTTATGAGATCTATTATGGCTCTCACCAAGTCGCAGAAATCTCAAATGAACCGGATATTGGCCTTCGGATTGATATTTTTAATTGTCCTGATGGAGGGTTTTGGAGTTTTAATTTTAAAGAGTTCCAGTCTCTTGTTAAGCAAGCAGAAAAAATGTAATGTAATGATCAATCCCGCCCTCAGCGCCGGGATCTGTTTATCAGACCCTATACACAATTCTGTGTAAATGCTTTTTCTCAGAAGTTACCGTCCAGCGGTCACCGAACTCGATAATAAAGCGGCTCATCGCCATACGCCAGTCTCTCTGTAAGTATCCCTGCAAAATCGAACAATTCACTTTTTGATATCTAACCTAACGTGTCGTAATGTCCGAGGTGTCCCCTATTATGGCACACAGCAGACAAACACGTGGCGCTGAAGGTCCGCTGTGAGCGAAAAGCGGAGGTTCGCAATCGAGTCGGAACGGGGATTATTAGCATTGGCGTGTTTTATCAAAGGGGAGCACTTCACCCTGTACGGCCCACAGGGTTAGCCGGAATACACTTTTAATCACCGGGACAGTCGTGATGGCGAGGCCAGAATAGCGCTGAGGGTGCCCACGTGATGAAGGTGTTGCTGGCCTGAATAACCTCATCATCCAGCCTGAAAGTCATGGAGCCCCTGTTGATAAGGGCTTTGTTGTAGGTGGGACAAGATGAAATGGTAAAGCCAGAAGTAGAGTAACCTCTGTAAAGTTTTTGGCATAAATTTTCCCTAAGGAAATTACTCTGTATTACTGATGAATACGCTAATTAACATCGTAACCTGACGAAAGTGGACTCTTCACCAAGTCAACTTAAAATGATGCAATGAATAATTCCTGCATTACCTTCATTATTATCACACCATGACTTTAGCCGCTGAAATTGACTATCTATGAAACCATACTCATCAAAATCGCATACATATGTTGTATGATGAATTGTGAGCAAATTACTACCGTTAAGTGCAAAATATGATGTAGATATTAGCTCCGCAACCACCCCATCAAGATCAAATCCTTTTGTATCAAACATATTTCGATTTTCATCATTTACTATATATCCATCAGGCATTAATGGCAATTTACGAACTAAATGTATTGCTCCATTAGAAATTCTTAGCGGCTCATATTTTGAAGGTAGAAACGATTTTAATTTTTTCGTGGAAAGCTCGAATGACCTATAGTACCAACCTAATAACTCATCTTTTTTAACAACCTTAGCATAAAGTAATGGAGCTAATCCTTCGACATGATCATCATTGCCCCATGGCATACTTATATCGAACTGAATAGATATTTTACTCCAAATTAATTCAAGCATAATCCTAAGTGGGTTATCTCTTCCCGAAGCTATAACTGCCCAGTCATTTTTATTCCTTTCCTTTGAAAAGGAATAAGGAAGACCATTTGTTTTCACTAACGAAAACTCGTTTGCAGTTATTAGAGTCGGAATACTATTTATGCCTCTAATCATGTTAATTGAATCTGCTTTTTTTTCTTCCTCTTTTTTCTTTTTCTTCGTAAGGTTTTTTAAATAATTATCTTCATCTAAATAATCCAGAAAGACATCTCTCAGGCCTTTCTCTGATTTATATCCCCCATACCCGTGAATAATTGTCACTGGCGCCAACTGTTCAATTACTAACGAGTAAAACAACACTTGACTTTCCTTATCTAAATAAAAAATGTCATCGTAGTTACTTGGGCCACTTACACCTGTTATTTTTGAAAAAATTTCTGAAGCCACATTTATATTTGGCCTCAACTCCATAGCATCCATTTTTCCCGAAAAAAATTCGCTATATTTCTTTCTTAGGATAGCTAAATGTTCATATGCATCGATAAAATCATCTTTGTTGAGAGTTTTCTTTACTTCAAATATTGCTACTACATTTTCTATATCATATATATATTCATCCGTTAATCCATATTTATCCCCCTTGCCTTTCACCAACATGCAATCTATCTGATTGGGTAGTTGCTCTTCCCCGACGCGGATGAATCCGCTAACAACAGAGAGATTCAACCCCTTAGGGATTGAAAATGATTGGTTAATACCGTGTTTTGTAATCTCCTCGTAGGCTTTCCCCAACGTTGGCATATGTGGCATGTTGATGCTTTCAAGTTTATCTTGTTCTTCTTTTACAAAAGCACTTAAGAGTTCTGTCGCTTCAACAATCATATTCATTTATCCTATTGTTATACACTATTAGTCCCATACTACATGGCAAGCTAAGTAGCCATTTATTATTATCTTTACCCAATCGCCATCGGACTGACCTATGGCATATTGATATCGTCCGTTCTGCACGACTAACCAATTCTCAAAAGCGCTGACCTTACCCGAGAGCACACTTACAAACGCTCGGCTACCAATCTCTGGATACAGATGACTTGAGCTTAACGAGAAAAACATTTCTAATTGTTCTTTAGTCATGCTAGGCAGCGGGGAAATATCTATAAATTCTGGTTCATCAATGCGTTGAATGCCAAGTTCATAAGCAATATGTCCACGGGCAAGTTTTAGAACAACCTCTTTAACACTTCCTTCTTCTGGCTGCCAAAATAGATTTCCGTGACGATCAGCTTGTTTTCCATTCTCAATTCTACTTGCAATCGATGGTCTGGCATTAAGGGTGGCAAATATCTTCGGCCGAAACTTTTCGTTAGGAATCGTAGTACCTTGCATCACGCACTCGATCAGACAAGCAATGTACTCTTCGGCTGCCGAGAACCCCTGATTGCAGGAGGCACATGATTCCACAACGGGTAAGTTCTTCGGATATGGCTCATCCAACAAGACCTTTGACGGTACATGGTCACGTGAATTTGGCGTACCACCGCAATAGGCGCAAATGCCCTTCATACGGTCATCAATAAATAGCTTCTTAGGGTCCATATGTATAACTCATACCTAATGGGTGTGAAGCAAAGGGTATCCTAGTTGATCCCCTAATTAGCCTAAAAGCTACTTTTGTTAGGCACCATACTTGGAAATTCAAAAATAAACCGGAGAAGCATTTCAATAAACACGATTAGCTCTTTGGCATCGTTTTCGCTCATTACCGTTATTTCATGCGTGGCTTCATTGCCTTTTTTTCGTATATGGTCAACCCAATGTTTTCCATTTGGTGGCGTGTATCCATTATCGGAAAGGTAAGTAACGTACTCGATAAATTTTAGTCCTTCTTTCGCCCCCTGATCGACTGCGATATTCATTAGCATTTTTCTACAAAGTAAAACCGCACCGGTATAACAACCCTCGCCAGTACTGCGCCGCGCTTCTTCATAAAGCTCAGTTAGATGAGCGGGTACATGTTGTACTGAATTTCCAAGAGCAGGGGATGGAAGCTGTTGGCTATCTGGAGTGAAAAAAACCGGACCACCACAATTTGGGCAAACATATACAGCGCCAACCTGTGAACCACTTCCGTCACCATGCTGTCCTAGTTTGTATCCTTTTACAGATGAAACATTAATATTGCAGTAGCCACATACGAATGAGGCATTAGGTAGATCCTGCAGACTACGCCAATTAAATGCTCCTTCCTGAAAAAACCTCATATTTTCTCCAAAAGGCTGATGCACTGTTAAGGTTTGGACAACCCTACCGCTGAGCTTTGATACTATGGGTCAATTTGCGGGTCTTGACAACAGCCATGGTTAAAATTTATGCCACATTTCAACTTAATAGAAAGATGAATGCTCCCGACTTTGCTACTGATATTCTGTATTTATGTTTCCCATTGCACCCTAACTACTGGTTAAACTTCCCACCGATGTCCGCTTCTGGCACAGAGCGGGCATTTGAACTTTGCCCTACCCCGGCATCTGAACTTAGCTTTGACAGTGGGAACATAGCCTCGAACATGAGTTAGGGTCAACAAAAGTGTTGGTATACGATATTATACGTGGTCTAAGTGAAAATCGGGTTTAACATTTTTGTACAAAAGTACGCATCTAGTGTTGAATCTTTTATAAAATCATTAGATTTCAAGGAGAATACATTGAGTAATACTGAGTCTTGGTTGAAGTCAATAGAAAATGGTGGCCTTGGTGAAGCCAGAGCAAAAGCATTTTTGTTGGAAAGATTTTGGGTTTTAGAGCGTTCTGTTGACATTCAAGGTGCTGATTACTTAATACAGAGAAAAATCACCTCCCAAAACTTTATGGACAAAGAGCCACCAAAACTTGGTGTTGTTCAAGTCAAATATATACAAGACGGCAACACTTATATCAGGATCAATAAAGACTATGTCATTAATCAGTCAGGTGAACCGTATGGAGAATTTTTTTTGCTTGTATTTTCTGGCCAAGAAGATGAAGCAAGAAGTTTTTTGATCACCTCACAGGAGGTTTCAGATAATTTCGAGGAAAAAGAAGTCAAAGGGAAGATAATTTTACAGACCTCGGGAAAAAATATACTGAATAATAAAAATATTGAGATTTTAAATAAGAGTATGGCGCTTGATAAAATAGAACACGCTATTAAAAAATCAGACTTCATGCGTAATCGTCTGTTCCTGGGGGCAACCAATTATATAAAACTATGCCCCGAGCAAATAGAACATGATTTTTTATTACCACTGGATAATGGGTATGCAGATCTGAAAAAGGAATTTTTCAAAAACAAGAAGCTCCTGCAATCTACACTTTTTAATATCGCAGATGTTGTTGAAGGGATGAATAACATCCTAAAAACATCCGATCCCGAGGAGGCATTTGATATCTATGAAGATGTTATTAGTCAGCATATAGGGTCCTCCACGGGAACCTATATAAGCTTCGAAGTTGATTTTTTTAATGACGAAGATTTCTTAGCAGCAGTTAAAAATCATAAAGAAAGATTATCCGCTATTCGCGAACTGGGCCTGGAAAGTAGCTATTTTTCTCTTCTGAAATCATTTGAAAAATCAGTGGCAAAGCAAACTGCAAACCTGCAATTGAGTCAAGGGGACAAAGTGGAGGTAACTATTAAATACGACGCGAAGACATTAGAAAACCCATCCATAATTGTTTCCAAAACAATTTATGAGGGGGAGTGCCCCTTTGTTGAAATCAGCACTTTGGGTCATCAGAAGCTATATTTTTGCCCATGGAACTGGATTTCATACGAGATCGGGAATGGAAAAGAGGCTTTCCCTGAAACCCCTAATGACTTCGAACGACAATATATTAGTTCTAGTTGGAAATATCGTAGACCATTTCAAGTTGCGATAGATAAGCTTCTAATTGGAGAGGATTTAATCTCGCCTTGGATGAACTAAAACTAACAATTAGCTCCGCCTGAACACATACTGGCTGTACCCACCATTTTACGATAAGTAAAACGTTAACGTCTGCTCCTGGCACAGAGCAGACCATCAGGCTCGGCTTAGCTCAGTTCATCAACTTTATCCGTCAGTCTTAAATCCCTTCACCTCCGACAGCACATCCGCCTTTCTCTTATTACATTAACACTTAACTAACACACTAATAAATAATAAAAATACTACAGAACTGAGGTGCCTTTTTTCGTTAAACTCCCTGTGGGACAGATCTGTGGATCAGGGTGAGCGGTAGCCTTGCCTGCTGTCACTTAACGATATGTTATTTATCAAGATTCACCAACGACAGCGAAACGACTGGGCGACGGCTACTACGAGCAGCGGCTGATCCGCGAGCAGGTGATCGCCCTGACCGGCCAGCGCTACCTTGACGGCTACACCAGCGACGAAGCGCAGTTTAAAGCCTTGATGGATCAGGGCATAACCTTCGGCAAACAGTATCCCCTGCAGAGCGGCGAACGCGGCGAGGTCCAGCTGGTCGCCGGGCGCGATATCCGGCTCAACGACGTCACCACCGCCTGGCGCGATAGTCTGGTGTGGGATGCCGACAACACCCTTGACCAGAGCCAGAGCCGCAGCACAGGCAGCGAGGTGACCGGCAAAGGCAACGTCACCCTGGACGCGGGCGAAAACCGTCAGACGCTGGACGAACGCCACAAGGTGAGCGGCAGCAGCGGCTGGCTGTCCAGAACCACCACCCGCACCCAGGACAGCGTGTCGCGGCAGACGGCCCAGGGCAGCGAACTCAACGGCGACAGCGTCAGCATCACCGCCGGCAACGATCTCACCGTGCGCGGCAGCAGCGTGGCCGGCAGCGGCGACGTGGCGCTGCTGGCGGGCAACAATCTGCGGATCGACACCCGGGATGAGTACAACAGCGAGCAGCACCTGAAGCAGGAGAAAAAATCGGGGCTGATGAGCTCCGGCGGGATCGGCTTCAGCTACGGCACCCAGAGCGTAAAAACCACCGACACCGGGGCGGATATCACCCGGGCGGGCAGCACCGTCGGCAGCGTCAACGGCGACCTGACCCTGCACGCGGGCGACAACCTGACGGTCACCGGCTCCGACCTGATCGCCGGTCGCGACATGGCCCTCTCCGGCAAAAACGTCGCCATCACCGCCGCCGAAAACCAGAGTCAGCAGACCCACGTGGTCGAACAGAAAACCTCCGGCCTGACCCTGGCCCTCTCCGGCACGGCGGGCCGCGACCTCAGCATCAGCGCCCGCGAAGGCGATCTGACTGCCGTCGGCAGCCAGCTGAAGGCCGGTAATGACGTGGCGCTGTCGGCCAGCCGCGATATCACCTTACAATCGGCGCAGAACACTCAGCTGCTGGAAGGTAAAAACGACAGCCACGGCGGCACGGTCGGCGTCGGGATTGGCGTCGGCTCCGGCGGCTGGGGGATCAGCGTCTCCGCCAGCGCCAACAAGGGCAAAGGCAGTGAAAGCGGCACCGGCACCACCCACAGCGAAACCACCGTCGATGCGGGCAACCGGCTCACCCTCAACAGCGGACGCGACACCACCCTCACCGGCGCCCAGGTCAGCGGGGATACGGTTATCGCCGGTATCGGCCGCAACCTGACCCTCACCTCTGAGCAGGACAGCGACCGCTACGACTCAAAACAGCAGAATGCCAGCGCCGGGGGCAGCTTCACCTTCGGCTCCATGAGCGGCTCCGCCAGCGTCAACCTCAGCCAGGACAGGATGCACAGCAACTACGATTCCGTGGTGGAGCAGACCGGCATCTTTGCAGGCAAAGGCGGGTATGACATCACCGTGGGTGAACATACGCAGCTGGATGGCGCGGTGACTGGCAGCACTGCCACCGCAGATAAAAACCGACTCGACACCGGCACGCTGGGCTGGGGCGATATCGACAACCGGGCCGGTTTTAAAACCGAGCACCAGAGCGTCGGGTTCAGCAGCGGCGGCAGCATCGGCAGCCAGTTCGCGGGGAACATGGCCAACGGCCTGCTTTTGCCGGGAAAGGCGGCTACGACATCACCGTGGGCGGGCATACGCAGCTGGATGGCGCGGTGACTGGCAGCACGGCGACGGCGGACAAAAACCGCCTCGACACCGGCACGCTGGGCTGGGGCGATATCGACAACCGGGCCGGTTTTAAAACTGAGCACCAGAGCGTCGGCTTCAGCAGCGGCGGCAGCATCGGCAGCCAGTTCGCGGGGAACATGGCTAACGGCCTGCTGACCGGCGGGAACAACGAAGGCCACGACAGCAGCACCACGCATGCGGCGGTCAGTAAGGGTGCCATCATCGTGCGGGATAAGGATAAGCAACAGCAGGATGTGGCGAACCTCAGCCGCGACGTGGAGCACGCCAGCCAGACCCTGTCGCCGATCTTCGATAAAGAGAAGGAGCAGCAGCGCCTGCAGCAGAGCCAGCTGATTGGCAAGATTGGCAGCCAGGTGGCGGATATTGCGCGGACACAGGGGGAAATAAACGGACTGGAAAAAGCGAAAGAGGCACTCGGCCCACTGAAGGAAAATGCGACGGAGAAAGAGCGCGCCGCGTATACCGACGCGCTGCGTAACAGCGATGTCTATAAAGCGGAAATGGCAAAATACGGTACCGGCAGTGCGGTCCAGCAGGGGTTACAGGCTGCAACCGCTGCCATTCAGGGGCTGTCCGGGGGCGATATAGCGAAGGCCATTGCCGGAGGCGCAGCACCATATATTGCGGAAGTCATTAAGCAGACCGCGCCGGATGAAGCAAGCCGCATCATGGCTCATGCAGCGGTGGCGGGCGTGATAGCCGCCGTTCAGGGTAATTCCGCGGCGGCAGGAGCGGCGGGAGCAGCCACCACCGCGCTGATGGGTGAAGCCATCAAGAAAACCCTGTATGGTGATATACCGGTCAACCAGTTAAGCGAAGATCAGAAACAGACGCTGGTTACGCTGGGCACGCTGGCGGCAGGTCTGGCGGGTGACAGTTCAGCCAGTGCAATGGCCGGAGCACAGGCGGGACAGAACGAAATCAGTAATAATATGGCCAGCATCGGTATGTTGCAGCAGATGATGGCGCAGGAAACACTGAATGCAGCCGCTATGGCAGAAGCTGGTAAAGGGACGGCGAACGATCGGGCCGCTCTTGCGCTGACGAAGAAAGTGAAAGAAGGACTGAGTGCAGGTTGTCTGGCAAATGAGATGTGCGTGCTGATGGCTGTGGTTCAAGCACAACAGAGTCAGAAACATACGGACGGATCAGGAAGCAGAACTGAAACTCTGCCGGTGAATGATGACCTGACGGGTGGAAAACTGGTTAATCCGATTCAGGATGAGAATAAGGGAACGTCGCTTATCACGCCGGATCAGTCTGACGATCAAAGAGGCAGTAATACCGGAAATACTGAAGGTACTCCGGATACAGGTGGAAATACCACAGTAACGCCGATCCTGGATGGGCCGAATAAGGATGATTTAGCCAACCTGGCTACAGGAGATAAACCGGCGAACTTATCACCAGAAGGTTCGGCAAGAGCTGGTGCATTCAATGAAGCTAAAAGACAATCTGGTGTTCCTGTTAGCCAAAGTCCGAGTAAAGTATCTCCTAACGTTGATAGGCGTGGCAATATTCAGCCCGGTTATATATATGAATTTGATGTACCGAAACCAGGCGGAGGAACTCAAAAAGTGTATATTCGTGATGATGCCGGTAGTCATTTTTATGAGGATGATGCCAGCCAAAACCGCGGCCCACATTTTAACGATGAGCAAGGCAACCACTATGACTATTAATTGCGTAAAACGATATGCTGCCGATTTAACTATCAAAAATGACATAACTAATTTCGATAAGCTATCTTTCTCATTGGATGGGATTTCAGCTGTAAGTTGGGAGTTACCAGGTTGTGCACGGAGAGAGTATGGTGAGAAACTATTGAAGGATATGTATACATATGTAACTGATGATAATATTGAGAATATTCACGTAATGGTGCAGTTGGTTCCCGAACAGCCTAATACGGCAATAGTTAAATATAAAAAAACATGGGGATTGATTGAAAATTCAGGAGTAAATACAAATAATATTCACAATAAAACATCTTTCATTGACAATGGTATTAAAGGACTAGTACTAACAGGAGCCGGATATATTTCTAAGCATGTAGACAATGAACTCCAGAAATTAATGAATTCGGAAGAAAAATTATTCCTTTCGAATCTGGAGCCATATATAAGCACTGATGACGACCCTCAATTTGATCGTCTTACTCATTGGATAAACAATATCCTCCGCAATGATGGAGTCATCTTCTTCCTCTTAGGTCATTTTGACGAGAGAGATACTGAGGTTGTTGCTTTAGGTAGCAAGTCTGCCTTAAAAAATATAATATAAACCAACATGTAAAATCCAGTTAATACCCAAATCCAACTTTTGTAACAGTTCGCTCAAAAGTTGGATAATCGCACCTGAGGGGTTAAAGATATCGTTAGCAGCCCTTACAGACACAGGCTTTAAGTGACCCAGATATCTCCAGCTCCTCATTAAGTTCAATACCTAAATAGAGAACTATGTTTTCCAGTTCCTTATGGCCCCGCCAGAGATAACACGGGCATTCTTAGTTTCATGGCAACGTCCCCCTTGATTAAGGATAGCGTTGCATCGACCCGTTGAACTCACAACCATTGGTGGCCACAAACAATCTCTAAATACTGGAGGAACTCAAGAGGCTTCGTTAATAGAGTGAATACAAAGGGAGAAAGTACCGAAGTAAAACCGAAATCCTTAGCTGTAATAAAAAACGGCCATATAATTAAACTCAGCGATAATCCAGAAAAACGGTCGAGTTTTGATCATAATTTCGAATTATTTTGATAAAGCAGACAGTAATTCAAACACAATAAATAGAGCTATTATCAGAAATTCGATTTAAGCACTTTCAATGTGAGAGTGAAAGCTTTACCAAAGCTAATATCTGTTCGTCAGAAGAACATGAATTACTCATAGAAATAATTGTTTCCTTGGCAGTAAGAAGCCCAATGTATAGGGATGGATGTATAGCTATTGCTGAAAAACTTAGGGGTGAGATACGGGCGCTAGAGAAGGATAGATTGATCTCTATCAATATGAGAGATGCTCTTAAAAATATTACAAACTATATAAAAAACGAAGCATTCATTTATCTTCTTCTAAGTAAAGAAAAAGAGTTTATCTTTGGTGATGGATTTTATCATGACATTCCAACAGTCACTATACCAAGTAGATCACCAACATTAGTATGTCCACTTACACCTCATATATGTGTCATTATTGATGCAAAAGAAAGAAAAAAGAATGATTCGTTGATATCAGTAGCGGTAAACGAGGAAGAAGTGACAATCTGTAACGACACCGTTCAGATATATTCAAAAAATGAAATATTTTATAGGGAGGATAAGCCAATATTATCTGAGCACTTTAAAGATAATATAAGAAAAGAATATTACCCTTATGACAACCCACTATTAAAGTTACTTGAAAAAGTCAAGGCACAAAATCATTCAAGTTAGTGAAATAAAGGATTTTGTAAGCTGCATAAAGTATAATTAGTCGGCAACGGCAGCTCCTGGCACAAAGCAGTTTACGGTAACGGCCAGTGGCCGCTATGAGCTGTGAGTTCAACTGATAAAGGTATTTCTCAAACCTCAGTGTATTAATCAACGGGGGGCAGGTCAGACTGGCTATTTTGATGAACTGTAGCTTTCCAGAGCAGGCTGCGACAGTGGCCTTTTATACGTCAGGCATCTCACCTACGGACTCGACTGGACGTTCAGATTGTTCTGTCTATGACGAAAAATTCTGCAGAGGCGCCCAACATTTTCGATTAGTTTTATGGAAATCAAATTCACTAAATGGTACTGTTTCTGTATTTTTATAATAGGGAATATGATGAAAAAATCAAATAAGACACTTATAACAATCATGGCATTAGCCTTTTTAAGTTCCTGTGCTCAAAAACAAAAGCCTTACACGTTATATAAAGATGCAACTGGAGACACTGCAAAAATACGAGTAATTGGATTTACAGACGATACAACTATACATCAAATATTGTCCTGCACAGAGTCATCTGATTTGGGGTACCTTAGAGATAAACATTATGAAGAACGAAACCCACCAAGAGTAGTTGATAAAGGATTTAAAAAATCGGTTCCAACACCGGAAAACATGCCGTTAGACTATCAAGAACGACTCATTCCTGCTAAAGGGTGGATTGAAGTCAGATCTGCATTATTCGCAAGCGATGGTGGCTTGTGTACTCTAGGCACCCATTGGTTTAAGCCTGAAAAAGGCGCGCTTTACGAAGTCCGAAATCGTCTAAATAAAGCCGGCAATATTTGCTCAATGAAATTAGTGCAGATAAATCAGAATAATGGACATGCCGA
Organism: Klebsiella sp. Lac1; assembly: GCF_009825425.1. Taxonomy (NCBI): domain Bacteria; kingdom Pseudomonadati; phylum Pseudomonadota; class Gammaproteobacteria; order Enterobacterales; family Enterobacteriaceae; genus Klebsiella; species Klebsiella sp. Lac1. The sequence goes on along the minus strand of NZ_VJZJ01000001.1, from coordinate 1,385,306 downwards.
AAAGGTAGAGACGCATGAAAGATTAGCTGAGTTTTTGCCCTGTCAAACAATTGAAAAATAAACTTCGTTAATTTTATATTAAGCCGCTACGGCGGCTTTCCACTGGACGTGCATGTGATAATTACAGTTCCTTATGTTGATCGATTGAATGTAAACTCTTCTCCAACTCCTGGCCATTCTGTTTCTTGGTGTAGGGAAAAAGATATCCTTCGATGGCGATTTTTATGCTGTTGATGGAATGAAATTCAGCAAAAGTTATTATGAGAAACTATGGTCACAAGGCAGACCTGCTCCATTCATTCAAGCAAGAGAAGTTTTAAATGGTAATCCAAAAATTGAGCCAGCCCCTAGAGATGCACCTGGCTACTTTAGATATGAAGGTGCGGGACTTGAAATGATCTATAACCCGAAAACCGGACAGGTTGGTCATATTCAACCAGTTAAGACTAAATAAGGGGGGTGCCCCTATTAAGTTGTCAAGCATATTTATGACGCCGTAGGGGTATAAAAAGTACCGTCACGCATCATGGCGTACAGCACGTCGCAGCGTCGCCTTGCCAGGGCGATAAGCGCCTGGTTGTGTCGTTTCCCCTGGCTCATTTTGCGTGTGTAGTAAGCCCTGGATATCGGATCCCTGAGCGCAGCGAAGGCCGACAGGAACAGAGCCCGCTTGAGGGTTTTATTGCCCCGTCTTGACGGGTGTTCGCCACGTATCGACGAACCGGAGCGCCGGGTTACCGGCGCAAGGCCAGCATAAGCAGCGAGATGTGCGGCGGAGGCGAAGGCGCGACAGGCGACCTCTGTGAGGAGTCTGGCTGCGGTCCTGACACCGACTCCGGGCATGCTGGTCAGGACCGGGTAAAGAGGGTGGGCGAGTACCCTTTGCTCTACCTCAAGGGCCACCTCGTCTCTTTGCTTACGCAGTGTGATGAGCTGGAGTGCCAGGCGTGGGAGGACGATGACAGCAGCATTCGTGCCAGGAACGACGACGGTTTGCTCGGTCAGTGCCTGGCTGATGTCAGCAGCAAGGCTCTTTCCCAGACGGGGCGCGAGTTTGTTGAGTTGGGTTGCCAGTTTTTTCTCTCCCAGCGAAGCGAGTTTTTCGGGCGAGGGATATCGCTGGAGCAGATCGAGCACGGCCGGGTGATCCAGTCTCGGTCCGAGAACGCGCTCCAGAGCCGGATGTATCTGGGTCAACAGACCACGGATACGGTTGCTGGCCTGCGTGGTCTGCGCGGCAAGATCATCATCGAAGCCGCAGAGCATGGAGAGCTCGGCGATGTGCTCGTCAGCCACCTTCAGCGTGCGTAGCGCGTGAGGCAGAGTTCGGGCAGCTTCGGCGATGATGGCTGCGTCGCGGGCATCGGTTTTGGCTTCACCGGCGTGTAAGTCGGCGATACGGCGCATTGCCAGTCCAGGAAGGTATCCGACAAGGACGCCTTCAGAGCGGGCAACGGCGACAGGTAACGCACCGATGGTGGCAGGCTGGTCAACGACCAGCAGTATCTGACCATGCTGTTTCAGATCAGATATCAGTGCTCTGAGTTTGATTTCGTCGTTGGGTAATGCTTTATCGAACAATCGTTTACCTGAACGATTAACGGCAACGGCGTGATGGGTATCTTTACCGACATCCACGCCAATAAAGACCTGGACTGATTCGTAATCACTGGATTCGGTCATTCTGTCTCCCTGTTTAAACGGGTTAACCAGATAACCTCGGGGAGCAGGTACCGGCATCCACGTTACAGACGGCCCCGGCAAAAGTGCCTGGCCTGACCCCTATTAGCGGTTACCAGCGCCCCACCAGACCCGGTGACATCACCCCCCGGATCATGGACGACTGGGGGCAGTAATCATGCCGGGTCTGGCTGGCTAACACCCCTAGTATAAGGGGTACGAATAAAGTAACGGGGGCTGGATGGACATTTGGCCTGAGTTTCAACAGGATCTGGAGAGATATCGAGATGCTGTTTTATCGATAAAACGTAGCATTCGATTGTATGAAGAGTGCATTGAATCGTTAATTCATCAGATCGGGAGTATAGATTTTGATAGTGCGCAATCTCTATTTGATGAGCTTTTTGGTATGCAATCTGAACTTGCCACTATGTTATACAAATATGAATATGAGCCAGAAAAAAGAATTAGAGATTTAATATATCATCTAGACCGGGATGATTTTTACTCAAGAAAGTATTGGCATGAAAAATTTAGTGCTGGCTTAGCATGGCCTGAATAACCGTAAGTAGTAATCCCGCCCTATCCGGGCGGGTAGTTTTTTGCAAACTCAAAGCTTATCCAGTTCCATCCGGGCATGCAGGGGCTGGCGGGCAGCGACCTGAAAGCCGCGCTGGCAGGCGCCGCCGCGCCGTATGTCGCGGAGATTATCGGTCACTACAGTAATCTGGATGATGCGGGCAAGGTCGCCGCGCATGCGGTGGTCAACGCCGCCCTTGCCGCCGCGCAGAACCAGAGCGCCCTCGCCGGTGCCGCTGGCGCAGCCACGGCGGAAATCGTCGGCCTCATCGCCACACAGATGTACGGTAAACCGGCCAGCGAACTGGACGAAACGCAGAAGCAGACCGTCTCGACGCTGGCAACGCTGCCGGCAGGACTGGCGGGTACCGTGGGCTGGAATGCTGCCGGTGGTGCGTTTGGAAACTGGCTGGATGGGAAAGATCCATTATCTGGTGCTGCGATGAGTGGTGGTACATCGGCAATAGGTTATGGTGTAGGAAAGGTTATTCAAGGGCCACTTGAGAAAGTAATTGATCCTAACTGGAAAAACTGGGAATGGACTGATGTTGGTATGGGATCAGCAAGCCTCTGCCACCAAACCCAACGCCTGGAATTGCTGGAAATATAGGATCTTCAATTGGTTCAGAAGGATCAGGAGCTATAATTCAGGATCAGATAAAAAACCAACAAGAGAAGAAAAAATGAAGTATCAATCTTTCCTTCTGCGTTTTTTAATGACTGTGCTGATATGGTTTTTCGCTATATTTATCATGGCAGTAGCAATATTTTTCTCCATCAGAGTATTTGCATATTATTGGATCGGTGGTGATTTTTTATTCTCTTATGTTGATATTGTGAGAGCGTTAAAAATAGCTGTGTATTGCTCTCTGCTATGTAGCTTAGTGAGCTGGATCTTATATCGAAGTAATAAAAAAATAGTAGATAAGAGGATGAATCCCGCCCTTTACCGGCGGGATTTTACTTGTCAGCGGCGACACGGTTATCGCCGATATCGGCTGTGAGTTCAACCGATGGATGCAACACATTGATTGAACCGCTCTGCGGGTGACTCATAGTCTAGCGTTTTTCTCGGCCTCTCGTTGGGCTGCCTGGCAACACGGTTTAGTCTTTTTGGCTGTGAACTGATAAGTCAGTTCCTTTTGGAAAATACTGTCTGAGTAATCTGTTTGTATTTTCATTTGAGCCGCGTTGCCAGGGAGATTGAGGATCACAGAAATAAATCTGAATGTCTGTCGCTACAGTAAATCGGGTGTGCAGGCGATCATGTAAGAGCGATATTCAAGCTGGAACCTGCAATCATCAGTAAAATTCGTGATTTTGTAACACAAGCGGAGCTGAGATTGTTACCATTTTCCTCTCAGGTATAAACACAACGGATAAAGTAAATATGGAAATTATCCTAATGCGTCACGGTAAACCTAGCTTCACCGACACAAAAAAAGTAGCTGCCCATGAAATGCCCGAATGGATCGAGCATTACGACCTTTCAGATATCAGCGACAATCAACCACCCGAAGCCTGCCGGGTAATCGCGCGTAGGGCGCGGATGACCGCAAGTAGCCACCTTCCCAGAGCAATATCCTCTGGAACTACACTTAATTTAGAGCCTAAAATTGTGGATGACATTTTCAGGGAAGCTGAACTGCCAATATATCGTATACCTGTCCTCAGACTATCTCCTTTTAGCTGGATTGTTTTCTTTCGTCTAATATGGCTTTGTGGCATGTCAAAAGAGGCTGAATCTCTATCTATGGCGAAAAAGCGTGCCCGACGAGCCGCTGACATCCTGATCAATCATGCGAAAGAACACGATGGACCAATCCTCCTGATGGGACACGGGATTATGAATCGGCTTATAGCGAAAGAGTTAACATCATTGGGATGGAAAGAACACACCCGTGCCGGAAAAGGATACTGGAGTGCTGGCGTTTTTCAGCTTTCGTAGCATTATGCAATAGCACAAAGTGGACTATTAAATTAGGCCAGGCTTTGTGCCATAGTTATCTCAGAAAAAATCCGATCTAATACTTATATAACAATGAGTTATCTGCTTAGCATGTTTTTTACATCATTGACCGGCAAACCCCGTATTCGCGGGTCAGGGCATCGTATCCCTTCCAGATGACAGAGTCGACGGTGAGCGAAAAGCTGCCGTTCAGGCTCGTATTGAGCCTGAGGTTATCTATGTAGTCGTGGTTTATCAGACAGATCGGCCAGCCGGGTAGTCTGATACAATCCAAGCTAGATCCAGATATCGTTTTCAGCGGTTCGTTCCCCACCTTCGTGTCCAGTATTCAGGACACCACAGGGTTCTATCATCATCATTTTTACCGTCATTTGGGCTGACGTTTTATGTTCTACACCTTTTGGTACAACGTAGATTTCTCCCGGATTAACGAGGACGTGGCCGTCGCGAAAATCGATACGCAATACCCCCTCTACTACAATAAAGGCCTCATCGGTTTCAGGATGTGAGTGCCATATAAAGTCGCCCGCTATTTTCACGATTTTGAACTGATAATCGTTCATCTGCGCAATGACTTTTGGCTGCCAATGGGTTTCGAAAAGAGAGAATTTTTGTTCTAGATTTACCGGTAAAGACATGATGACATTCCTTAATGTTCAAGAAACGTCGAGGATAAATAAAGTCGCTGTGATGGTCTTGAACGATCGTGCAACTCAGGCACTGTGGGGGTGAATGAAGGTTTGCCAACGGCCCGGAGAAATACCGTATGCCTTTATAAACTGCCGTGTCATATGACTTTGATCTGAGAACCCTGCCTCTAAAGCAGATTCTGCAAGTGACAGACCTGTCTGAATCAGATGTCTGCAGTATGCGAGACGGCGCATTGTTACATAGCGATAAGGACTCGTGCCAAAAAGTGCCCGAAAATCCCGGCTCAGGCTCCAGCGATCTTTACCACAGACGGTGGATAAGGTTTCCAGCGTAATGTTCTGGCTGAATTCAGATTGTATATATTCTCGCGCGCGCTCTGCAGACTGATAATCCACAAGGCAGCGACGAAAGCGTTGCCCTCCTACGACGGCCAAAGTCTGGGCAAGATCATAAAGTGCGTCCTCCTCTTCAAGGACATCAATAGAATCTTCTGACGCTTTTAACAGCGGTCCGGTGGCGGCAAAAAGCCGAGGATCCGCTGATATGCCACCTGGAATAAAGGGTAATGGTTTTCCGCCCAAAATTTTCTGAATTAACGCAGGTTCGATATATAGCATCCGGTACTGAAACCCTTCTGTCGTTCCTGCCTCTCCATCATGAATTTCATCCGGATGCAGGACTATTGTCCCGCCTGGTAAGCTGTGTTGTTTACTGTCTCGATAACGAAAGCTTTGCACTCCTGACAGTGTCCTGCCGATCGCATAAGTATCATGACGATGGGGTTCATAACCATACCCACTGAAGTAGGCCTCCAGGCGTTCAATTTTTCCCGGCGTGTGTGCAACTCTGACCCAGTCTTTATTCGATTGTAAAGCCGACATGTGCGACACCTGTTTCCAGTTAACGATGAATTCCTACCATAACCGTACTGGGTGCGATTTTAAAAGGAGTAGATAAAAGCACTTTAGTCTCACGTTCAGGTTCTTTCTGCCTGCTGCCTCAAAAACTGCCAGCAACTTTGTTCAGTCAGGGACTATAAGTAGTAAAAAAGCGTAACCCTGCACATATGTTCGCTTTTGGCTGTGAGTTCTTCGTTTCATAGCAACGTCCCCCCTTGATTGAGGATAGCGTTGTGAACTCACAGCAGGAGCAGACCTTAATGTTTCTCATCCATAGACTTAGTTTGTAATCGTTTAAATTACTTTAACAGAAGCCGTATTCCCAGAAAGGCCATGACTCCCCCGCTTAATCTATCTATGAGCTTACGGTATTTAATGTAAGCCTGACGTGGCCCATCAGTGGATAATAAGTATGCAACGATGGCATACCAGAGCACATCAATAACGAATGCCATTATGGGCAGGATGATGTACATAACAGGCTGAATGTTTTTGCTAAGCGCTGCGGAAAAAATACTGGCAAATATCAGGGCGGTATGGGGATTACTGATTTGCGTGAACACACCAGTTAGAAAAGCTTTTGAGGCGCTGACTTTCTCAGTAACGGCCAAGTCGATAAACCTGTTTGAAGAGCGCCGAAAAATCTTTAACGCAAGCCATAATAGATAACAACCACCGGCAATCTTCAGGCCTGTGTAAAGTGATGGAACCAATGTCAGCAGGGTGTGAAGCCCCGCTAACGCAATGACAGCAAAGATAAGTGCACCAAAACCCATACCTACCGCCACAGATAATGCCGCCCGTCTTGAACTGGACATGGCCGTGCGAGCAACGAGAAGGAAGCTGACTCCCGGGCTCATCGCACCAAAAAGAATAGCAACGCCAATAGCAGAAAGCGCAATCAAATCATTTGTCATTTATGTTCTCCACAATATTAAACGTCAGTCAGTTTCGAATCACACACCTTATGAATCGTTCCCAATTATCACCGTAACACAGTTTCAGCAGCATCCGCTCCTGACGCGCCAGAAGAAAGGATATCCGCGGTGAGAAAAGAAGAAACCTAATCTCGTACAAGCACCAGGGCTGCGGTTATATCAGCTTATTTCAGTGCGTTTTCTCTGAGGCGTAATTATTGTTGATAGCGTAGACAGAGCATTTAGGTGCCCCTCTCCGTTGTTCCTTTGTACAGAGACTAAGCGCCGTTGCAGCAGCTTCCTGACTGTTTCTGGCCCAGTATGCAGCGCCCCAGTCTCCGTCCGGATCGGTAGCAAATGCTTTTTCATATCGCTGCGTTGATTCATACTCGGAAAAAGCTTTTTTTCCGGCAGCATTCAGGGCTGGCGGTTCAATGAGATTTACGACGGGAAGCTTGATTATCTCCTGGAAGGGCTGATGATTCTGCTCAAGAAAAGCGGCAACGGTATTCCACCAGAAACTCTCAGGCGCTGAATCCATAAAGACATGGCCATCCTTCCCGTAAGAAGGCATGACGATGAACTGAGCGGGGTTTTTACTCTGCTGATACGCATTAAACATTTCTCTGCCCATATCCGGGGGAAACGACTTATCATTTTTTGCATAAAGCCACAGCGAAGGAAGCTTTGCTGTTTTTCCGTATTGTTCATACGTTTTCATTAGCCCTGTCTTATCACAGAGGGATTTTCCGTCGATAGCCCCTCTGCCGCCATCAAAATTGATAACCGCCTTGACGCCTGGCGGATTCGTTGCGCCTGTTGCGATAGCAGCAAATCCACCGGCAGACATACCAACCAGCATCGCGTTATCAGCGGAAGCCCATGAGTTCCGGCGCACAGCCTCAAGCGCCGCAACCATATTTTGGACGTCCTGTTCTCCGGCCTGAAGATGAAAGGGCTGGATGCATGAGTGTCCTGTATATTCTGCAGCACCACTGGACTGACCATATCCCTCTCGCAGGACAACCACCGCAGCATACCCGTGGCGTGCAAACGCGATTGCTGTTGAAGAATATCTGTTTGGGTTAAGCGTCCAGCGGTCAAACTCGGCCGTACCGGTAGTTCCATTGGTGATTAACACGACCGGCAAAGGCTTCTTGCTAACCGGCCGTGTGACGAAAGCATCAAGTATCGCAGGCTGGCCATTATTTAAAGTGACAGACAGCGTCAGTGGTTCCCTGATCAGCTCGCTTATCTGTTGGTATTCGGCCGTGTCAGTTAAAGATTCTGCGTGCCCCGGTAAACTTATAATGAAGACTGTCAATGACAAAAAGAAAGATGCCGAATGGGTTATAAAACGATTGAACATTAGAAGGTATCCTTAATTAGCCTGGAGATATACCGCCTTGCAGTTGCGTACTGGCAGGTAAAAACGCTAACTCTGACAGCCCCCTGTATTAATGACTTAAGATTCTTAATCCGCCAAGTGAGATGAAGAACATTAACGTAAGTAAATTTCAGAACAAAGCTGGCCTGTCTCTTTTTGTGTGTTTTTTTATATTTCCCCAGATCTAAGTTTTCATGCCGGCTTTTTTGCATTTATCACCCATTAGCTCCACTTACCCTGTGACCTTCCCCCGGAAAACAGTACCAGTCTAAACTGCACTGTCCTTACGTTACACGAATAAATGAAATGGGTGGGATAAACGCCGTGGATGAGCCAATGCTTACAGAAGCCCACATGTGAATGTGGGCTTCTGGTATTACTGTTCTTCGCCTTCCTTACCGTAGTAAAGTTTACCGAGTTTGATGAGCGGCCTGCCCTGCGATTTACGGTGCATATTGGTATCACGCAATGAATAGACGCAACCACAATACTCCTGCTGGTAAAACTGCTCGCGCTTGCTGATCTCAATCATGCGCGATGAGCCGCCCTGCTTACGCCAGTTGTAATCCCAGTACGCCATTCCCGGATAATGGGCGGCAGCGCGTTGTCCACAATCGTTAATCTGCTGCATATTCTTCCAGCGGGAAATTCCGAGTGAACTGCTGATCACGCTGAACCCATGTTCCGCGGCATACAGCGCTGTACGTTCGAAGCGCATATCAAAGCACATAGTGCACCGAACACCGCGCTCAGGCTCCCACTCCATCCCTTTCGCACGTTCGAACCAGTTGTCGGTGTCATAATCCGCATCGACAAAAGGAACACCGTTTTTTTCGGCAAACCGGATATTCTCTTCCTTGCGGATGAGGTACTCCTTTTGCGGATGAATATTGGGGTTATAAAAGAAAATCGTGTAATCAATGCCCGAGGCCTGAATCGCCTCCATGACTTCCCCCGAACAGGGCGCACAGCACGAGTGCAGCAATAGCTTGTCTGCGCCGTTCGGCAGCGTCAGTTGCGGGCGTTTAAAATCAGCGTTCTTCATAAATGGATTCTTTGGCAATAGTGAAACTTTCAGGAATTTTAGCATTCACATCGGCGATAACGAAATTAAGAAGTCACTGTTGTCGTTGGACAAATGAGACATAACATGCTCTGCTAAGATCGAGGTAAAAACTTGGGTGACCAGGAGGATAAAAATTGCTGATTTACAATGTATTCGGACGGCATGTTGGCGTCAAAAGGGTTGAGAATCACTGGCAGGTATTTCGTGCCGATATGACGGAAAGAAAGTTCTCCCGTCTGTACGATATCATCATTCCAGATGAGCTGACAGAAGCCGAGATCGCGGGATGGCTGGGCGATATTTTTCATGAGGCGGCCAGCACACGTCACCCCGATGTTACGCGCATCGAATAACCCACTTTGGGGCCGCCTGAACAGCTTTGAGCGAGGAACAGACATTCATTGGACTGTGGACTGCCCCCACCAGAGTGTCTATATAAACCGTCGCAATTTAGTATGCCGCCTGCTCAGTATCGTATAAATGGGGAAAATACCTTCTTCACGGCAACCTTACCGCGGGTTAACGGTGACCGGGCGTAATATATCCTGCAGGCTGCCACTTCCTTTCAGTGACGAACCATGCCGTTAACCTGCACACGCGGAAAAGAAAAATACCCCCGATGAACACTTACATCAGCCCATTATCAGCCCATTGAAAATTATCGCCCCGCGCGAAGCGACTGAGGCGGAATGCCATACCCTCGAATAAACACCTCGCGCATATGCCGTCTGTCGCGAAAACCGGACTCGCGGGCAATAGCATCCAGCGACAGTCGGCTTTGCTCTATCATTAAACGTGCGGCTTCAAGCCGAAGCCCTTCAATTGCTTTTGCCGGCGACTTGCCCGTTTCCTGACGAAAAAGACGGCTAAGCTGGCGGGCGCTCACATGAACCGCATCGGCCAGTATTTCCACCGTCAGCGTTTTGTGCAGATTATTACGCGCATATTCCAGCGCGGTTTGCAGACGATCTGAGCGAGGCGCCAGGGAAAGCATTTCTGAATGCTGGGTCTGACCACCAGAACGGCGCTGATTCATCACCAGACGATGTGCCACAATACGGGCAATGTCTGCGCCGAGATCTTTCTCCACCATCCCGAGTGCCATATCCAGCCCGGCGGTCATGCCTGCCGACGTCCAGATGGTGCCATCGATAATAAAAATACGGTCATCTTCAAGCTGAATCGTGGGATGCTGCGAGGCCAGACTGTGTGCGTGCGCCCAGTGCGTAGTGGCGCTTTTTTGCTCCAGTAGCCCGGCCTGGGCCAGCACAAATGCCCCGGTGCAGATCCCGGCAATCCGCCGCGCCTGGCGGGCGGTTGTTTGCAGAAAGTGAATCACGCCAGAACTGGCAGGTTCGTCCATTGGTGATAATACGCCTGCCACCAGCCAGGTATCCACCTGCGCTTCCTCGCTCAATTTTACGGAGTCCACGCCAATACCTGAAGAAGAGCGTACGGTTCCGCCATGTTCGGAATAGACCACGGACTGGTAAAACGGGCGATCGGCCACCAGGTTAGCAAACTCAAATACCGTCAGCGTAGACAGCGCCAGCATCTGGAAATGGTCGGCAATGATGAATCCCACACGGTGCATCGTAACTCCTTTATGGCTGGCGAACCGCCTGATATTGCGCAGAGCGAGCCCGTAAGCGCTCAGAAGCCCACAGACTGGCCAATGCCAGCAGCAGGAACAGGACTGAGCTTATCATTACTCCGTAAAAGCCCGACAGCGGATAAAGCCAGGATGCCACCGCCGATCCACAACCAATGCCGCAGAACATAAAGGCGCTGGTTAATGCCAGCGAAATGCCACGCGTCTCCGCTGTCGAGATCTCCACGATACGTCGCTGTTGCGTGGGCCATAACAGATCCGTGGAGAAGGCCCAGACCACCAGCAGGAGATACAGCAATGACAGCTGAGCCGGTAACAGCATGATAATCAGCATAACCGCAACCAGTAAGCTCAGACCGGCAACCAGTAAGTGCTCTGCACTGTAGCGCCGGGCGGCCCGAGTAACAAAAAGATTCCCCACAATACCCGCGACGCCGATAACAGCCAGAGCTATCGATACGGAAGAGATATCGCCCTGCCAACGGTCGCGGATCATTGGAGAGATAAAGGCATACATGTCGTATACGCCGGAGGTAATAAAAAACACCACCAGAAAGGCGGCCAGCGATTTCCCTTCCATCAGCACCTGCCCGACCTGCCGTAAATGAATATCAACGCCTTTGACCACATTCGGCACCAGAAGCCACACTCTCGCCGCCGTCAGCAAGCTGAGCAGCGCGACAAGCGCGAACAGCACGCGTGGTCCCCCGACACTGGCTATCCATGTCGCCAGCGGAATGCCAACCATACTGGCCATCGACACCCCCAGCAGGATGGTGGCAATGGCGCTGCCACGCTCTTGCGGGGCGACCAGCTCAGCGCCGAGAGCAACCAGCACGGGTCCTATCAGCGATGCCCCCAGCCCCATCACCATCCGGGAAACCACCAGTACTCTGTAGTCCGGAGCAATGGCAAAAATCAGGGCGCCCAGCCCAAATACCAACATGCCGGCCAGCACCTGTGTCCTGCGCATCAACTTGCCGAACAGGACCTGTGCCAGCGGAGCGCCCAGCGCAAATGTCAGACCGAAAATAGAGAGCAGACGAGCGCTTTGCCCGTCGCTGATCCCCCACTCCTGAGAAATTGCGGCCAGGCTGCCCGCCACGGCAAGTGAACCGGTCGCCTGAATAAAATACGCCAGGCTCAGCGCCCATAGCGCGCGCCTTTGCGATGTGGACAGGTGATTTTGCATGATAAACTCCAGGGATGGGGCAGTGACTTGCCCCAGGGTCGGTCAGGCAACCGGGATAGGGTTATCCATCATTGACTGATTAAACGCGTTCACCATCTCGTGTTCATTAGCCCCCGGATTCGCACGTGCAGGGAGCACGCTATCGACAATTGCTTCAATGGAATCTGTCGCCAGTTTGTCAAAGGTCTGCTGGATAAAATCGGCAACCGGCATCGCACGGGAATCACCGCTTTTGTAGATCAAATCGGTATCGACCCATGGCGGTGAAATTTCAATAACCGTCACCCCTGCATCGCGCAGTAAAAAACGCTGAGACAGAGTGTAAGAGTGAATCGCCGCTTTGGTTGCGGAGTAAAGTGCATTGGTCGCCAGCGGTAAAAAGGCCAGAATCGAACTGTTATTGATCAAGACCGCATCCGCTTGCTGTTTCAGATGTTCAACAAATGCTGAACTCACCCGAACCGTGCCCAACAGGTTGGTATCCAGTAAAGTGGTGGCCATGTTGTCATCCAGTTCGGCAGAGGCATTATCGAATGGCATAATGCCGGCGTTATTGATCACCACATTAAGTGCCGGATAGCGCGAGAGCACCTCTTGCGCCGCCGATTTAATACTTGAGGCACGGGTTACATCCAGCACCACGGAGTCCATCCCCGGATTCGCCGCGGTAACCGTGTCCAGAAGCGCTTTACGACGACCCGAAATGATCACCTGATTCCCCAGCTGATGAAATTTTTCTGCCATCGCGCGACCAATACCCGACGTGCCGCCAGTGATAAAAATAGTATTGCCTGTCAGTTTCATACGGTTATTCCTGTTGGCTAAATGCCCTGTTAGCGAGTAAGGCCGACGCGATAACGTTCGGCGGGTACATGACTGGAAAGGTGTGGAATCATGGCCTGGCGACGGCTTTCCATCGCCAGCCAGTAAGCGTCGTTATGCAATGACGGGATAGTGACCAGTTCCCCGTTAAGAAAACCCGCCAGAGCGGCATCCACCAGGTCATCAGCGCTCATCACTATCGACTTATCGAGTTGTTCAAGAGGTAAACCGCCGTTATCCCAGAATGGCGTTGCCGTAGCACCCGGCAGCACGGCCTGGATGTGGATGCCCTTGTCGGCGAGTTCATGATGCAGTGACTGACTGAATGCCAGCACAAAGGCTTTTGTGCCGCCGTACACGCCGTTCAGCAGTTCCGGCGCGAGGCTGACAATCGATGAAATATTGATGATGGCGCCCGCACCCCGCTCGACAAAACCCGGAACCACGCTATAAGTCAGACGCGTCAGGGCGACGACATTGAGATTAATCATCGCCTGCATCTGATCGACATCGCTCGTTAACAGGGGCGTATGTGTTCCGACGCCGGCATTATTCACCAGCAGCGTAATGCTGGCGTCGTCGCGCAGTCTTCGCTCCACGGCGGCCAACTGTTGGGCATCACCAAGATCGGCTGCAAGGACTTCCACATTGCGGGCGGTGTCAGCCGTAATGTGGCTGGCCATCTGATTCAGGCGGTGATGATTGCGGGCAATAATAATCAGGTCATATCCAATGCGCGCCAGTCGGCTGGCGTAAATCGCACCGATACCGGTGGATGCACCCGTTATCACTGCGGTGCCTTTGGCTGATTGTGTTGCGAGACTCATTGCAGACTCCTTTCGGTCACCATTGATTCGATGCGAGAATCATAAGTGAGAAAGAAGTGTCTTAAATGACGATTATGGTAGTTATTTGGGACATCTCAATGGCGGTGATGAGTGGAAGCAGATATCGAGTACGCCACGCTTCTGCCATCGATCAGTAATGGTATTAATGATCACTCTCCCCTTCCCTCCGCCAGGAATCGCGAGCGTCCAGATATCTCCTCCACCGGTGCCGGGACTCTGTGGCGCGTCAAACGGTGAAAGCTACGAACTGAACGGCAGCACCAGAGGGCAGCAATGAGCGAGGAGCAGACGTTTCACTCAGGTCAGATGAGTGTTTCCAGTACATTGAACATGCCTACCCTGTAACAAACGTAATCTTTCTTTATCGTTCCAGGTCATTCAGCGCCAGTTGCAGATGATGCTCGATAAACTTTTCTTTGAGTGCGCTGTAGCGACGAGCATCGTTCTGACAGATCACTGCCGCCTCACGTTTAATATCCGCGTATTCTTCTGCAATATCTTTGTTTTTTATAAGATAATCGCGAAAAGCAAGATGCCTTAAAACCTGTATATCTCCAACCGCAAACGCATGCACTTGATGGCTACGCCGATCGCCGCCTTTAATGAAGTATTGACGACCTGTAATCCCGTTCTCACCACGCGCAATATATCCGACACGGGTCATGGCCGAGTTATCCAGCGCGCTGATATCGGAAACTTCAAGCAATATGTCAATGACTGGCTTTGCTGAAAGACCTGGAACTGACGTACTACCAATGTGATGGACATTTTCAGCCACCCCGCCGAGCACTGTCTTAATCAATAAACTTTCAGCTTCAAACAGTTGAGGCCATTTTTCATCGTATGGCACTACAGCGATTTTCCGCATAAATACGCCCTCAATTTCCTTGTCTTACCGAAAAAAATCCCGACGACGAACCTAAGCCGCTCCTGCTGCTGGCGTACCCTGATGGAAAACCAGAGTCCACCGTTCCTCCTCAGTGCGAAGCCAGCACGAGGAACGAAGTGATTCGCAGCTGCCGTCTTTATAAAATGTTCTGTAATAAAGTATGGCGCAATCTTCTCCCATCCTGGTAAGGCGGAAATCGCTGCTGAGAATGGGCGATGGGGTTTTCTCACTTAACAGAGATGCTATCGTCTCTGCACGGTCAACTATCACGCCTGAACGGGTGATTTCCCGAAACTCGAGATGAAGGAGTCGCTCAAGCCATTCCCTGTCATTCCGCCTTGAGTGATGAAGGGTACATTCAAGCGCTTTGAGCTTTTCCAGGAGCATTGCGTTCTTCCTCATTAAATCCTGACATTAACATCATTGACAAAATTAGCCTTATGACGCAAGGCTATCCTTTAGCGCAGATCGTAGAAGTTCGGGAAAAGTGGCGCTGATATGAGCAAGGAACAAAAGCGTCTAAGGCATGACTAACATCATGTTGTATTAATCAATGGGGAACAGATCAGGGGGATGTTGCCTTGAAACGAAGAACACATATCAAGTCATGTATATGCGTTCTTTTCCATCTGAGTGAGTTAACAATTAACCGGGTTTATTCCAAAGAGGTTTTTCAGATGCTGGAAGTATGGGGAAGGAAAACATCGTCGAACGTTCAGGCTTTAATGTGGTGTATCGGTGAACTGGAATTACCTTATCAACGATATGACGTAGGGCATAAGTATGGAGGAACAGATTCTGATGAGTTTTACCGGTTAAATCCTAACCGAACCATACCCGTTATCAGAGATAACGGGGGGCCGTCTTTCTGGGAGACAGGCGCAATCCTGCGATATCTGGCCTGTCGTTACGGGCGCGATACCTTCTGGCCAAAAGATTTACTGGAAAGAACGCATGTTGATCGCTGGACTGAATGGGCAAAAATCAGTGTTGCAATGAACTTTAATGAACCCATTTTCTGGCGAGTAGTGCGCACGCCTGCGCATTTGCGAGATCCTTCAACCATCAAAAAGGCTGTAGAATCTTTTGAAAAGCGCCTGATGATTGCCGAAACGCAGCTAACGCAACATCCATACCTTGCCGGTAAAGATTTTACGCTCGCAGATATACAATTTGGGCATGTGCTTTTTCGCTACTTCGACATAGATATTTCCCGTACAACGCTTCCTCAGCTCAGGAAGTACTATGAAGGTTTGCGACAGCGACCGGCATTTCGTGAGCATATTATGGTTTCTTATGATGAACTTAGGGTTTAGGGGGCGTATTGATGCCCGACTCATTGCTTCTCAAACGGTCATAAAGTGGTCATATAATCTTTTCAGACGCTAGCTCTGGAGCACGAGAGACGCCTTTATTCACATACTGAAGAGCCGAAAATGAGCATACCATCCAATGCATACGGGCTAATCAACACGCTGGAAAATACGGCGCAGTTTCTCAATCAACACGCTCTTTCCTGGATGATAATCGGCGGGGCGGCGATGGTGCTTTACGGCTTTGAAGATGGCCCGGTTGCAGATATCGATATTGTTCTGTCATCAAGCTCAGCAGCCTTTCTGAGCAAGCAATTTTCATGGCCAAATTTTGCAAATACGCAGTCCCCGAGATTTCGTTCTGAATATCTGCTGAGACCAAATTTTGGCCCTGTGCCTGTTGAAATTCTCGGTGGTTTCCGTGTATCAACAATGGACGAATGGGTTGAAGTACCCGTCGGCGAAACACAGATGTTTTTCATCAGATCACAAACGTTATTTCTACCGACACGAAAAAAACTGGCCTCGATTTTCCTGTTGTGTGGCCGTGAGAAAGATCGCCGACGTATGGCGCTTCTCAACGGCAACTAAGCGGTTATCACTGCAGAAACCGCAGTAATAAACAGGATCCAGGGGGACGAACCGGCTATAAAAACCAGAGCCCCGCTTGCTATTTAAGCAGGAGACAAGGCAATCCGGGAAGCGTGACTGATACCAGGAGTAATATCAAATCGCGATGATGACTTATATGCTTTCTCAATATGCCGATCTACCTTTATCCCAAAAAACGCTCGCTGGCTGGCTCGAAAAATGGATTTATGAGCAGGAGCGACGATGTACAGATGAAGCCTTTTCAGCACAATTTCCATGGCAGGAAACGGGTTTACCCCAGCATGACTTTTTACAGCGAAAACTACGCATTGCTGGTCGACATTTTCTCACCGGCCCCCGTTATCACGGAGGCGATATCAACAGACCCTTCATTGATATCGTGGCCTCAGATTCCGACATTAATCCTTTAGTCCTTCAGGCTGTCAGCCAGGAATGGGCGCAGCTAAAACCTGAGTACATCCGTATTCTCACTCCGTTCCACTCTAACGTTCAGGGTATAACAGACCAGCTCATATATGCATCGCGCCTGTCCTGCGCAGCAGAGTATCAGGATGACGCATTAACTCTGAGACCCGCGGTATACGCCGATTTTGAATGGTGCCGACAGGCTCTGGTTGAAGCCTATCAGCATACGTGGCGTTCTGTTCCTGCCTTAACCAACCGCAACCTGAACTATGCTGATGATGAAGATCTCATAGATAATATTTCACAAGGCGAGGTGTACATTATTTATGAACATGCGAATCGTGCTGGACTGATAATTTGTGAAAAGGGGGAAATCGCGTTTTTACCGGGTTGCAAAATTTCAGAAGAAATTATTCTCCCGGACTTTCGGGGGCGCTCACTGGCCTCCCGGGCACAACGCTTGCTGTTTAACTGTCTTTCCCCTACCCGCCGGGAAGATTCTCTGCTTATGGGAACGATTATTCCGGACAATTTACCCTCCATAAAAACAGCGGAAAGAGCCGGGCGAAGCGGTATTCTCCGCTACCAGTTTTTGCCTGTCATTGACCGCTAATCGCAACCGCCCTGCGCATTTTCCCATAACCGAACTGGCGAAACCGGGACTCACGCCAATGTCGGTGTTGCGGGCATGCGTGTTCATCAGAGGGCGGATATTTTAGTTCACAGTGCCTGCTGACATCTCTTTTCAGCCTTATGCCTTAAATAAAAGCGGATATAGGTTAAGTACTCCTCATTCATGGGTAAGGGCAATTGGTCAGGCGGGTAAAACTCTATGGCAAGACCTTCTGTGGGATCGTTGAGTATTTCTCCTGACCAGATTTCAGCAGAATATAATGCGGTGATAACATTGATCTCGTCTTTATTGGGAAGAGTAAACGTGTATTCTGCACCCGAGAAAATTTTTAAGAAATCAAGGTGCTTAATATCCAAATTAGTTTCTTCTTTTACTTCCCGGATCGCGGTTTCCTCTAAAGATTCGCCAGGCTCCAGCAGTCCGCCGGGTAATCCCCATGTGGTGTCCTTGCGTTGTTGAAGCAATATATATCCATCATCCCGAACAAGAATGACATTGGCACCAGCCAGCAATAGCATTCTGTGGCCAATAATGCTGCGAATTTCTGAAACGTAGCTCAAGGAGCCTCCTTCTTCAGACAGATCTTCAAAAACTAACGGTTATTACCCTATACACTCATCTGACGGCCCGGTTTTGAGTGCGTCCAGCCTGGTTTGCCCCAGTCTTGCGCATTTCGTAATCGAATGCCACTGGCGTGAAACGATGTCAGCCATATACTTTTAAGCGGCGCAAGCCTCTCCATTACACGCAGGGAGATATTCCTGACGGCAAGTTCTGCTGGAAGATCGGACATTATTCTTAAGCTGACAGGGATAACGTCTGTTCGACATACCCACATACCAACCTCGCCGGTAGGTTCAAAGCCATCAATGGGCAGTTCATATCTGTAAATTTTGCCGCTGATAAAGCGTGAAAACCATGCCTGCTCTATGCAGGCAATGGCAGTAGCATGAGACTCATCGCCCATCCATTTTTCAACGTCCTCTCCGGTCGTCTCAGGCAATGGCCAGAACACGATACGTGGGCACTCGCGAGGGAAAAGGTAAAGAAGTTCGTGTGCTTCGTCCGTAGCCCATATAAGTGACCCGTTAAGCCACTCCTGTCCTGCAGGCCTCTCAACATGCACCCGTAATGGGCGAGGTTTGAAGATAGTGATATCAGGACTATCGCTGAAATGGAAAAGACGCACTGCAGGCCCCACTCAAAATGTATCTAACGATCCGCTTCCATCATTCTGAATAAGAAACGTTTCCTTCAGATGAACGTTCGGGCATTAGACGGTTTTTTCCAGACAGGCACTGTGAGTCCAGTGGACAGAAAGCAAGGGCGCTAAGTCTGCGGTGAGCGATGAGCGATGAGCGATGAGCCGTCACTCTTGCGTGTGGAACAGGCCCATGGTGGTGAAACTCATAAAAATCATGTAGTCATCAACGGGGGACAGCTCAGGATACTGACCTGTATCCTGATTATCGTGGATGATTAAGGTCGGATGGAACTGTCAGCGGTTTTCACAGGCCAGCGAATCTCACCGACGCCGTTCACTTTTGGCAACGCAAATAAGAACCACTGGAAGCGCTTAATGCCCGCAGCCTCAAGCCAGCACCACTCCTCTATCTGCTCAATGCCTTCAGCAACCACGGTAATCTCGAGCTCACGGCAGCAGTTGATTATCGATCTCACCACCGCCTGTTTAGGCCCGCTCTTATGGATATCGGTAATAATCTCACGGTCGATTTTGACTTTATCTGGCTGAATTTTTGTTAACAACGACAGCCCGGCATATCCCGCACCGAAGTCATCAATGGCCAGCCCCATTCCTGAGACGCGCAGTTTTTTGATAGCACTGCTGAACTGGCTAAAACCGGAGATCATTTCATCTTCCGTCACTTCGACAGTAACCTGCTCCGGCACCAGCCCCTGTTTTTTTATTTCCTGTAACAGAAATTCGATGGCATCAGGAATAACGACCAACGACATCGGAAGAATATTAATCGATATTTTATGGTCGCCGATATTAATGGCTTTCGCCTGGGCAAGAGCAACCGACTTAGCTTTAAGATCAACTTCATAGCGTTGATCCTGCGGAATCGATGCAAAAAAACTGGCGGGGCTGCCGCCATCTTTATCCCGAATAAGCGCTTCCAGCGAAGTGATATTTCCGCTCATGGGTTCAATAATGGGCTGGAAAGCAAACTGGCAGCAGTAATGGGCAGCAACCGGCTCTTCCGGCGCGTGAAATGAATGTTTACGCGGGTGAATTGACCACTTTTCAGGCCATAAAAAGGGTGACGGCGAGCAATCTCTTTTTTGGCTGATAAAAGTATGGATAAATTTGTAGGCGCGCTCTTCCGCGGAAAGATAACTTTTCAAATGGCTAAGCTGATGGATCTTTTCCAGAACGTCACCAATGTGCTGCTTGTTCAGGTCAAAAAACATCATCCCCACGTTCTCAAAGCGCCTGCGCGGTGCATAATCGCGCATTAACTCCACTATCTGATAGTGGCGTTGGTCATGCTTAATCTTGTTGAATAGCTGCTCAAGCACGCACTCATCACCCTCAAGTACCTGAAGGTAAAAGTTATCTTTTAAAAGAAGTATGCCCGTAACCCCACATGCTGCGTTCTCGATATTCGCTTTTTCCACCAGCAATATGAGATCAGCGTCTTGTATAAAATGCTTTTGACTTCTGTAAATCAGAGTTGTCAGCATAATCCCATCCAGATTTTGTCAGGCGAATAGCACTATGTAACACAGTCTCACTTTTAAACCCAGCATATCCGGCATATTTAACCACACAGGATATGCCTGGCTGAAGTTAACCGACTAAAATGTCCAGGTGACCGCGACGGTTACCGAGCCCTCACTACGCCGTGAAACAATCGGGCTTTCATTCGCATGCTCGCCAGACCAGGTATAGCCAGCGCTCAGTAGCGAACCCCAGTGAGCATCGAACTGGTGACTCCAGCTCAGACTGTTGTCTACGCCATAAAATCCGCCCGGCGCAGAATAGCGGCGATAGCCGGAGCGGCGGCTCTGTTGCTGACTAACCCCATACCAGGTATTCATATATCGACTGTCGCCAAACAGGGCCGCAGACTGAAAAGCGACCGTATCCTGGCTGTCCTGGAAGGGAATCAACGTCACGGATGTCTGATAGTTTACTCCCTGACTGTCCGTCAGAGGCAGTGTTGCTTTGCCTTCAAAACTGAGCCAGGGAACGACTTGCCAGCCGATGGCAAGGCCGGTATTAAGAGTGGCATCAATGTTGCCCATGCCTTGCAGATTATTTGCCCCCTCGCGCCAGCTGGCATTTTTCTCCCCCCTGCCCAGGTTATAACCCAACGTATGCTCGAAGTACCAACCGCTGGCGTTTTGCAGGTCATATCCTGCTCCTTTTTGCGCATCAATAAAAAATGCGCCTTTGCGTCCCTGTAGCACAGGAACCACCTGCCATACCTGCTTGTCAGAGCCTGAGTAACGGGGGACATATTGTCCGGCCACCCCGAGAGTTAATGAATCGGAAGACGTGCCATCATCAGCCTGGACGCCGAATGCAGCGGCAGTGAGAAGCGCAACGGACATATACAGGACTTTTTTTATCGCTATCATACTGTTTCTCCACACAGACTCTGGCTTCTCCTGATACAGGAATCGCCACCCAATGTGGGTGCAGTATGATTGGGTTAAATCAATGAATAGTCCGGATAGTGTTAAGAAACGGTCAAGGTGAACGGATGTTGTCCAGAAGAGTGTTGATTATTGAAGATGACGCCGATGCAGCAGGCGTGCTCGAAGCCTATCTACGTCGCGAGAATTACGACGTCACCATTACCGGAGACGGCCTGGCCGGGCTGGATATGGCGCAACGGTGGAAACCTGACCTTATCCTGCTGGATGTGATGCTCCCCGGTCTTAACGGCACGGAAGTGCTGGCGAGCCTGCGCCGCAAAAGCGATGTGCCGGTGATCATGGTGACCGCCATGGGCGATACCCCCGATCGCATTGGCGCCCTCAGGTACGGTGCCGATGATTATGTTGTTAAACCTTATCATCCGGGAGAAGTGGTGGCGCGGGTGCAGGCGGTGCTGCGACGCAGCAATAAAAAAGAGACAGAGGAAGAGATACTTCGCTGGCATACCCTGGAGGTGGATGTCGCCGCCATTTTGGCAAGCGTGGTTAACGGCGACGACACGCCGGTGATACTGGATCTTACCCCGACGGAATTCTCTCTTCTGGCAACCCTGCTGCGTTCGCCTGCACACCCGTTTTCCCGCCAGTATTTACTGGAACACTGTTTGCCGGAAAGCGAAGCCCTTGAACGAGTCGTGGATACCCATATTTATAACCTGCGCAAAAAACTCGAAGCGGTGGGTATCTCCGGCGTACTGGTCAACGTTCGCGGCGTGGGCTACAGGTTCAGACAACCATGATAAAAAACCATCATTCTTCTCTGTGGCGCTGGATTTGCGCGCGTATTCTGGCACTGGCCATCGGCAGCGTGATTGTCATTGCAACCTGTATGTGGCTACGTTATGCCGTCCAGAACTACTGGATAATGGGCAGGATGCCGGCGGCGGTGCGGCAAGAATTTCTGACCCTCAGCCAGAATCCACAGGCCAACCCGGCCCGCTTTCACAACATTGTCGATACCTGGTGGGGCCTGAGTTATTCAACGCCGTCCATCGCCTCAGCAGACTGGGTCACCGTGGCCCTGCTGGTGCTGGTCATGATCCCTTTTATTGTCGTGATGGGGCTAAAACACGCGCGGCCGCTGGCACTGCAGTTCAGCCGTCTTCGTGATGCGGCAAAGGATGTCGCCAACGGACAATTTGGCCGTCAGGCAGAGCTCATCAAGGATGCGCCGGCTGAAATGGTCAGTTTTGCCACTGACTTTAATACCATGACGAGGCAACTGGCCCGCTATGAAAAAGAGCTGCGCGCCTCGCACGTCGCGATGGCGCATGAACTGCGCTCTCCCCTGACGGCAGCCATTGGCCGTCTGCAGGGAATGCTCGACGGGGTGTTTGATGCCAGCCCGGAGCAACTGGGGATGGTGATGAAACAACTCCAGCACCTCAATCGCCTGACCGATGAACTCCATCTTCTTTCTTTGGCCGATGCGGGTAACCTTGTGCTGGAAGACCAGCCGTTTTGTCTCGACGAGTTGATTGAGGAGCGCGCGGCCTGGATGACGCCCCAGGCCGATGCGCATAATTTTAGCATCACCCTTCGCAACCCGCGCGCTTGCCCCTTCAGTGGCGATGCCTTCCGTATGGGGCAAGTGTTTACAATCCTTATGGAAAATGCGCTACGCTACGGACACGATGGCGGCCATCTTGCGGTGACTATCCACTACGCTAAAGGGCGTTACACCCTCGAATTTAAGGATAACGGACCGGGCGTATCGCCACAGTTTCTGCCGGAAATGTTTAAGCGCTTTAGCCGGGAGGAGCAGTCCCGCGCGCGGCATTCCGGCGGCAGCGGTCTCGGTTTGTCAATCGCTCAGGCTATTTGTCAGGCGCACGGGGGAAGCATTAGCGCCTCATTAGCCGACACCGGAGGCCTGGTGGTACGTATTCTGTTGCCCTGGCGCCCTGCTGATGAGGAAAACAGTCACTCTTGATAATCCCTTGACACAACGTCGAATCTTTCTCGACTTACCGCGCATTTAATAACGCCATCACCTTTATGGAGCGGCGTTATGTCAGACGAATTTTTTCTCTCCCTCCGCCACTGTCTGCATCATATGTACGGCGTGGCGCGCACCCTTCCCTGGCTGCATTTTCTCCCTCTGGCCCTGCTTGCGCTGGCTATTTTCCCACTGACCGGCTGCGGCGATAAACACGAAAATAAGCCAGACCCGGCGCGAAAGGTACGCTACGTTATCGTGGGCGCCGCCCGCTCCCTTCCCACCGAGGAGAGAACCGGCGAGATCCATGCCCACGATGAAACGACCCTCAGCTTTCGTACCGAGGGCCGGATCCTGACGCGTGACGTCGATATTGGCGATCGGGTCAACGCCGGACAACAGCTGGCCACGCTTGAAAATACCACCGGAAAAAATCAGTTCGACAGCGCAACGGCTGACTATGAAGGGGCCAAAGCCTCTGCCCAGGTTGCTGCGCTTAACGTCAATCGCATGCAAAAGCTGATACTAACAGGCGCGATAGCCCGCACCCAGCTCGACAGCGCCCGCGCTGACTGGCTTGTCGCCAGCGCGCGCTTAAAAAGCAGCGAGGCCGCGTTGCGTAATGCGCGCGAAAGTCTGAGCTGGACACGCTTGATCTCTCCGCAAGCGGGCGTGATCACCGGCGTCAGCGCCTCTGCCGGGCAGGTTGTCAGCGCGGGCCAGTCGGTGCTCACGCTGGCGACCGGCGAAGCCCGCGACGTGGTGTTTGATATTGCCACGCCCGATGAGATCCCAGCCGGGAATAATGCGAATTTGCGGGTTTCCCTCCTCAGCAACCAGGCGGTCAACGCTTCCGCCGTGCTACGGGATATCACGCCTCAGGCCGATCCTCAGACCCGCACCTGGCGCGTCAGAGCCACTCTGATAAACCCGCCGGAGGCCATGGCGCTGGGTGCCAGCGTCACCGTGACGTTGCCATCCACCGCCCCCCACGGGTACGCCCTTCCCGCATCGGCACTGAGTCGGGCCGGCGATAAACCGGCTGTTTTTGTGATCAACGCTGACTCACAGGCGCAGCTGCGCGCGGTGGTGCCGGCATATTACACGGCCTCCTCCGTCTTTATCGCTTCCGGTCTTGAGCCTGGCGATCGGGTCATTACGGCTGGCGTAAGCAAATTACGTTCGGGCGAACCGGTCATTGCCGGGGAGGTCCAGCCATGAAAACAGCAGCGGGAGAGAAATTTAACCTGTCCGCCTGGGCGCTTGAAAATCAGCAGTTGGTCAGTTTCTTGATGCTGCTGGTGATGGCGCTAGGCGTATTTTGCTATGAGCGACTGCCGCGTAATGAGGACCCCGCTTTCACCATTAAAACGGCCGTCGTATCCGCGCAGTGGCCGGGAGCATCCGTGGGGGATACGACCCGTCTGCTGACCGACACGCTTGAAAAAAAGCTACAGGAAACCCCCTGGCTGGATTATATCGAAAGTGAAACCCGGGCCGGTCGCAGCGTTATCCATGTCAATCTCCGCGATGATACGCCGCCGCAAAAAGTCGCGGATATCTGGTATCAGGTCCGCAAAAAAATGCAGGATATCGCCCCGTCTTTACCAGAAGGGGTTCAGGGCCCCGCCGTGAACGACGAGTTTGACGACACCTACGGTACGATTTACGGCTTTGTTCCCGAGGGTTACACCTTGCGGGAAACGCGGGATCGCGTAGAGACAATACGTCGTGAGCTCATGTCCTTACCGGATATCGGCAAAACCACCCTGCTGGGTGAACAGCAGGAACAGCTGGTCCTCGCCTTTTCTCCGGCTCGTCTGGCGGGGATGGGGCTGGATATTCAGGAGGTCGCCGATGCCCTCAGGGCGCAAAACGCGGTAGTCCCGGCAGGGATTATGCGCACCGGGCAGGAAAATATCGCGCTAAAGGTCAGCGGAGCGCTCACTTGCGAAGAGAGTTTACGGGCCGTCACGCTACATATTAACAATCGCTATATCCCGTTGACTGACATCGCCACCCTCACGCGGGAAACCGCCGAGCCGCCAGCCCCAGCCTGGCGGGTTAACGGAAAACCGGCTATCGGGCTGGCGGTTTCAATGGCGCCGACAGGCAATATGTTGCGTTTCGGCGCCGCGCTGAATGCCCGAATGGCGACCATCAGCGCCGGTCTGCCGCACGGAATAGAGATGGTTAAAATCGCCGATCAGTCAGCGGTGGTCAGTGACGCGGTAAGTGGTTTTATCCGGGTGCTTATCGAAGCCGTTGTTATCGTTCTGGCGGTTTCATTTGTCTCTCTCGGTTTACGGGCAGGGCTGGTGGTGGCGGCGGCAATCCCACTGGTGCTGGCCATGACCTTCGCCGGCATGATGCTGGCTGGCATCGGTCTCCAGCGTATCTCGCTCGGCGCGTTGATCATTGCTCTGGGTCTGCTGGTGGATGACGCCATGATAACCGTAGAAACGATGGTCTCCCGACTGGAAGCCGGAGATTCCCGTCGACACGCGGCCACCTGCGCTTTCAAAACGACGGCATTCCCGATGCTCACCGGCACCCTGGTGATGATTGCCGGTTTTATTCCCGTGGGTTTTGCCGCCTCCAGCGCCGGCGAATACTGTTTTTCCCTCTTTGCGGTGGTGCTCATTGCCCTGCTTTGTTCCTGGGTTGTCGCGATCCTGTTTTCTCCGTTGACGGGGACATGGCTGCTGCCGGAAAAAGTCAGACATCACGCGGCAGGACCGGGGCGTATCGCTCGCGGATACGGGGGGCTTTTAACCCTGGCGCTGCGCCACCGGCTGGTCACCGTACTGCTTGCGCTTTCCGCTCTGGGGCTGTCAGTTTATGGAACGACATTTATGCAGGGCGAGTTTTTCCCCGCCTCCGATCGGCCAGAGCTGCTGGTCAGCCTGACACTTCCGGCAAACGCGTCGCAGCCGGAAACGCAAAGAGAGGTAGAAAGGCTTGAAAAAATGCTGACGGGCAACAGCAATATCGATCATTACTCGTCGTACGTCGGCTCGGGCGCTATACGTTTTTACCTGCCGATGGATGTGCTGCTGGAGAATGAAAATATCGCCCAGCTGGTTGTGGTGGCCAAAGATCTTGACGCACGGGATCGTCTGCATCAACAGTTGAACCGGATACTGGCGACGCAATTTAGCGACATCATCACGCGTGTCTCGCCCCTTGAGCTTGGGCCACCCGTCGGCTGGCCGCTCAAATATCGGGTAAGCGGGCCTGATTATCTGCAGGTCCGGGCGCTAGCGAACCGGCTGACGGAGGTGATTGGCCGCTCGCCATTATCACGCGAAGTTAACCAGACGGCGGGAGAACCAGAGAGAATAATTACCCTTAAAGTGAATCAGACTGCTGCCAGAGCGGCGGGAATATCATCAGAAAGTCTCGCCCGGACGCTGAATACGGTCTGGTCCGGCAGCATTGTCACATCGCTCAGGGATAATGACCGCCTTGTCGATGTGGTGCTCCGGGCCAGGGACAATGAGCGTCTTAGCACCGCCACCCTCTCCTCACTGACGATTCAGGGGAATGACGGTAAAAAAATCCCGCTCAGCGCCGTCGCGACGCCGGTCTGGGGCGTGGATGATCCGGTGATCTGGCGTCGGCAGCGGTTGCCTTTTATCACGGTGCAAACGGATCTTGCCCCAGGGAGCCGGGCCGAAGCGGTATCCGCGGCTCTGCGTCCGGCGGTAGATAAACTCCGTGCGGAGCTGCCTGCGGGTTACAGCATTGAAGAAGGCGGCGCGGTTGCCGAATCCGCTAAGGGAAATAGCTCGGTGTTTACCGTTCTTCCCGTGACGCTTGTCATCATGTTGCTACTGCTGATGCTTCAGCTGCGGCGATATTCCCGGATGTTGCTTGCCCTCCTGATGGCCCCGTTTGGTTTACCGGGGATCGTACTGGCGATGTTACCCGGCGGAACGCCGATGGGGTTTGTCGCGCTGCTGGGCGTAATCGCCCTGGCCGGGATGATTATTCGTAACGCGGTGATCCTGATTAGTGAGGTGGACAGCAATCTTGCGCAGGGCATGGTTAACGATGAGGCGATTATTGCCGCCGCAAAGCACCGCGCCAGACCCATCTGTCTGACAGCCTGCGCCGCCGTTCTGGGCATGATCCCTATCTCGCATCAGGTATTCTGGGGGCCAATGGCTTATGCGATTATCGGCGGACTGCTGGTTGCGACGCTGGTTACCTTAACGGTATTACCCGCGTCATTTAGCCTGTTGTTACAATGGGCAGATTACTTCAAAAGCAGGCAAAAAGGTGTTTAACACGGGATACCCGCCTGGCCGTAGCATGCATGAGCTGATATCCAGACTATCCGTGCCAATAGCAAGCAGGTCCGCCCTTCAGGATTGTCTACATGCTGCATGACAATCCTGAAGGGCGCATTAAACCCGGTAATATTCCAAACAACCGGCATTCAGTGGCGATGATTAATCCCTGAGCCGGTCTGTGAGTGAAGATGCCGTTTTACACCAACTTGAACGACTAAAGCATTTTGATCTCGGAAAAGAATCCAGGCGACGTTGGTTCCGGTGGGGGTCAGCTTTGAGCGAGAAGCGGAAGCTAAATTATTGTCGGAAAATACCAATAGGGTACGTTATCAATCAGGAAACATATCCGTTGAAATCTTTAACTCCCAGTGCTAAAAGATGAAGAGCCTTTTTTAAGATTTTTAGGTTTACTGATTCTCAACTCAAAAGAGAACGCCGGAAAATGATTAAGCCAGTTCAGTCAGCGACCACCGTTACCACCACCGAAACCTTCGGCGGCGTGTGCGCATCTGTGACTGGCTCCTGACAAAACAGATTCTGACTCCCCGCCAAACCGGACGGGGAAGAATGTCTCTCCGTTCATGATTTACTGAATGGAGATACATCATGAGTTCATCCGAAAATGCACTTTTAGTTATTGATATGCAGCAGGGGCTTTTCCGTGGCCCCGCTTCACCGCATCTCGCAGACACGATTTTGTCAAACATCTGCCTGCTTATAGAAAAAGCCAGGCAGGCGCAGGTGCCAGTCTTTTTTGCCCGTCACACCGGACCTGACGATTCCTCCTTTTCTGAGCAAAGTCCCTTAACACAACTGATACCCGAAATGGGTGTGAACGCTGAGCACGACGTCGTTTTTGTCAAAAAGTATCCCAGCTGTTTCCGGGATACGAGCCTGCTGCTTCAGCTAAGCAGGCGGGGAATAAAACAACTTGTCATCGCCGGGATGAAAACAGAATTCTGTGTGGACACTACCTGCCGTGCAGCGCCCGGGCTGGGATTCAGGACTGTGCTGATTTCAGATGCGCATACGACAATGGATAACAGCTACCTGTCAGCTAATGAAATCATCAACCATCATAACGTCACCCTGGCTGGCCCATTTGTGACGCTCGCGACAGCAGCGGACTGGAGCTTTTATTCTGAGAAATAAGATAAGACTGCGAGCCGCCCGCCGGGCGGCTGAAGTGCAATCAGTCCGCTTCTGGCACGGTGCGGTCAGTTAACAGAGCCGGACGTCAGCTGCAAGCGCGCAGTGGAAGTTTGGAATCCATACTCACCTTGAAGTGTCCTGAGTACTGAGGAGCTGGGACTTAAGTAAGCGGTTAATTCGACATATACAGGCATTTAGGCCCATTTCGGCGGCCATAACCATAAGGCCCTGAGAATAGAGTAAACTGCTCACTGCCGCAGCAATTAATGTTTATGATTTGCGAAGCCCTGTGTTGTTGATATTGTGTAATAATAAATGCGCTCATGTTACTGACGCTTAAAGATAGATCACTATCGGGGAGCATGGGTCATTGCTAGCCGCGCGTCTGGGCATAACCTTCCCTGGAGATAAGTTATGCCTGATTACGTACATATTCTTACTTTTGGTCTGGTTGCGTTAGGAATGGTATTAACTCCCGGCCCAAACATGATCTATTTAATTTCTCGCTCCATTTGCCAGGGAAAACGCGCTGGGCTTATTTCCCTGGGCGGCATTGCGCTTGGCTTTGTCTTCTACATGCTTTGTGCCGCATTCGGCATAACAGCATTTGTGTTTGCCATTCCTTATGCCTATGATTTACTTCGTTTTGGTGGAGCTGCTTACCTTCTCTATCTCGCCTGGCAAGCTGTAAAACCCGGTGGAAATGCCCCTTTTTCCGTTAAAGAGATGTCGGTTGATGGCTCTAATAAACTATTTATGATGGGCTTCATTACTAATCTCGCTAACCCTAAAATTGCCATCATGTATTTATCTTTGCTTCCACAATTTATTCAACCAGACCATGGCAGCGTTCTAAGTCAGTCACTGGCCCTTGGATGTGTCCAAATCTTTATAAGCCTGATGGTAAATTCCATGATTGTCCTTGTTGCAGGTTCAATAGCAGGGTTTCTTTCAAGTCGTCCTTCATGGATAAAAGCGCAACGTTGGTTTATGGGTACTGTACTGGCAGGGTTAGCCCTGAAGATTGCTTGCGAGGCAAAGCGATAGTGATTGTTTCCCACTAATGAGCACATCACGACATCAGCAATGTCCTCATATCACCCATGAGGACATCCTGATTTGATCCTCATAAGCTAACATAGATCAATGGTATCAATGTCCACTCCTGGCACGAAGCGGACCGCCTAAAGCGTCAAGAGGTCCACTCTGAGCGAGGAGCCGACCTGGAATGGATTATTATCGGGCTAACCGCGCATATCGAAGCCGGATTTTTGAAAATCTCGATAGACTTCCGCATTGTTGAAGGCTGGAAATTTGGCTTTTTGGGCTGCCGATTTTATCGCTTCGCAATAGGTTTTATTGCCGTTGCTGGTTGATATGTTGAAAGCCGTTCCGTCCTGAGCAAATTCAATATGCAGCCTGCATTTTTTCCCCTGCCAGCGTTGCGGCTCATCAAGTTTGGCATTGATCGCCGCCCTGATTGCCCGCGCTTGCGCCCCCCATGCATCCTGATCCTCCCAACGCCCTGAACCGCAACTCCCCAATGCCGTGGTTTTATGGCAGCCGGAAGGATGTAACGGCGCGCAGCCCGCGGCCAGGCTGACCACAATGGTCAGCATCACGATTTTCATTACGGTTTCAGACGATCCCACTTCTTGCCCCCACTCCATTTATACCTTAGCAATATTGGCATATATTCCCGTCATCCCTGACCGCTTTTCAACCACTATTATTAGCGGCTTTGACGGCCGCTATGAACTTACAACCAGGGACGGACATGACACGCTTAGACGGACTCTCTATTTAAGCCATTCTGTACGCAGCAGCGCATAAATGTAGGTGTCATCATATCGCTTGTGACCATTCTCAGTAACGAAGGAGACAAACTCTTTAAAGCAGCCTTCGCGTCGCATATGCAAGCGTTCGCATAGTTTTTGCGAAGCCTGATTATAATCCTCGACCCAGGCATACAAACGCCTTGCCCCTTTCTCATTAAATAAATAATCGAAAAGAGCAGTAACCGATTCTGTCGCATAACCCTGCTTTTCATAACGCTGATTAAAATGCCAGCCCACCGACCAGGTGTCGCGGTCCGGCTCGCCGCTATTTTCCGCAAACAGATGCCCGATTAAGGCATCAGTCTCTTTTATACAAACGGCAAACAGCCCTGGATCATTGGCCCGTCTGGCCACTTCAACCTGCGCCTCTGCGATTGAATGCAATTTTTCATCCTGAAAACAAGGGGCACGTGGTGAAGCAAGGTAATCGAAAAGCGCGGCTGCATCTTTTGCCTTGAAAGGGCGAATAATCAACCTTGGGGTGGTCATTATGCTCATGAGGACCTCAAATAGTTTTCCAGTTGATAAAATACCAGCCAGTCGCGCGCTACGCAGGATGTTTACTGGCTGGAAAATATGACTGCGATTAGTCGTTCCGGTTGTTCTTGTGGCGACGTTTTCGCATGCCAGTAAAGCGGGTAATCACCACGAAAAATACCGGCACAAAGAAAACGGCAAGCAGCGTTGCGCTAATCATGCCGCCGAAAACGCCGGTACCGATAGCATGCTGAGTGCTGTCACTTGCCCCGCTGGCAAGCATCAGTGGAACAACACCTAATGTAAACGCCAGCGATGTCATCAGTATTGGGCGTAAACGCTGCTTCGACGCGGTTAACGTTGCCTCAAGCAGAGTTTTGCCTTCAGCGATTAATTGCCGTGCAAATTCAATAATCAGAATCGCATTCTTGGCGGAAAGCCCAATCAGGGTTATCAGGCCCACTTTGAAAAATACGTCGTTAGTCATATTTGCCACGGTTACGGCCAGCACTGCGCCAAGCAGGCCTAGGGGGACAACAAACATTACCGCAAAGGGCACGGACCAGCTTTCATACAGTGCGGCAAGCACCATAAAGACCACTAACATTGACAGCACAATCAACCCCGGAAGCTGTGACGCAGAGGCCTTTTCTTGTAACGAACTCCCCGCCCACTCTCCTGCAAATCCTGACGGTAAGTCGCGCGCCAGTTTTTCCATTGCCGCCATTGCGGTGCCGGTAGACTCCCCCTGGGCGGCGCTTCCGGTTATGCGAATGGCAGGATATCCCTGATAGCGATTCAACTGCTGCGGAGCGACATTCCACGAAAGCGTCGCAAAAGTGGATAACGGAAGCATCTGCCCCAGGCGATTTCTGACTGACAAGGTCAGCAATTGTTCCGGCTGCATCCGGTGTGGCGCATCGGCCTGGACAATCACCTGCTGAACCCGACCATTATTCGTATAGTCATTGACATAATTGGAACCCGTGGCGACGGAAAGGGTTTGATTAATCTCATCAAACGACACGCCCATCGCTTCCGCTTTTTCCCTGTCGACATTGAGAGTCAGACGCGCCCCCTCACCTAACCCATCAATATAGACATCGGCCAATTGATGATTCTGATTGGCATGCGCAACCAGATCATCCGCCGCTTTTTTTAGCGCCTGATAACCTTTACTGCCTCTGTCCTGCAAATAATAGGTGAAGCCAGATGAGGTTCCCATATCAGAAATCGCGGGCGGCAACAGGCTCATCGTGACGGCATCCGGCACACCCGTCATTGTGGACTGAATATGGTCAGCTTCGTCTTGCGCAGTCGTCCCGCCGCGTTGTTTCCAGTCCTTCAGCGTGGTGAAAGCCATTGCTGAGTTCTGACCAGAGCCAGAAAAACCAAATCCCAGGATCATAATATTACTTTCCACCGCCTGCCGAAGGGCGATTTCGTCTTCAAACTTTTCGACAACCTTAAGCGTTCGCTGCATGGTGGCATCTGAAGGGAGCTGGATTGACGACATAAAATAGCCCTGATCCTCATCAGGCAAAAATGACGAAGGTAAGGAAGACAGACCAGCATACAGCGCGAGGCATAAAGCGGCGTAGATCATCATCGTACGGCCAGCATGCTTAATAACAAATCCCAGGCCGGAGGCGTAAAACGACGTCAGAGAATGAAAATGGGTATTAAACCATACGGAAAAGGTTCTGCCTTTACTCTGATGTTGGCTATGGGGCTTGAGCAGGGTTGCACAAAGCGCCGGGGTTAACGTCAGCGCCAGGAATGCTGAGAGTAAAATAGATACCGCCATCGAAATACAGAACTGCCGGTAAATAATACCGACGGACCCGCTAGCAAAAGCCATTGGAATAAATACCGCGGTAAGCACCAGCGTAATACCAATAATTGCTGGCGTAATTTCACGCATCGCTTCTCGCGTTGCATCGCGCGGGGTTAAGTTTTTTTCTTCGATCAAGCGCTCGACATTCTCGACAACAATGATGGCGTCATCGACGATAATCCCAATGGCCAGCACCATGCCAAACATGGTCAGAATATTAATCGAATAGCCGCTAAATAACATAATCGTAAAGGTGCCTAACAGCGCTACCGGCGCCACTATCGCAGGAATCAGCGTACAGCGAATCTTGTGCAGAAAAAGCAGCATAACGAGAAAAACCAGAACCATGGCTTCAACAAACGTCTCAACCACTTTCAGGATAGAAAGTTTAACAAATGGAGCCGTATCGAAAGGAACGGTAAAGGTCATTCCTTCGGGAAGAACGCCTGATAGTTCTGTTAATCGTGAGCGGATACCCGATGCCGTGTTGATAGCATTGGCGCCAGGAGAAAGCTGAATAGCTGCGGCCGTTGCGGGTACGCCATTTTCACGAATTCCAAATGCATAGCTTTGTAACCCGGATTCAACGCGAGCGACATCGGCTAATGTCAGACGAGCCCCCGAGGTCTCTGATTTAATCGTGATATTGCGAAAGGCCTCAACCGAAGAAAGTTGCCCTGTGACGGTTATCGGATAGGTCACCCTTTGTCCGTTAATCGCAGGTTCATCCCCCGTTCTACCGGGAGAAACAATCACGTTTTGCTGACTGACCGCGGTTAATACATCCGTGACAGACAATCCATAGCCGTGTAACTTCATTGGATCCAGCCATATACGGAGTGCCTTTTCTCCGCCAAAAAGCTGGACCTTCCCTACACCGGGGACGCGTCGAAGTTCATCCGTCACATTTCGGGCAAAATAATCGCTTAAATCGGCCTCCTGATATTCTCCACTTTGGGATTTTAATCCCACCATCATCAAGAAACCGGAGTTGGCCGCCTCAACGTTTATACCATTTTGCCGTACAGCCTGTGGCAGACGAGGCTCCACAATCTTAATTTGGTTTTGCAGATCCATCTGAGCGAGTTTGACATCGGTTCCCGGTTTGAAGGTTACCGTAATTGATGCCATACCGGTGGTGTCACTGGAGGATTCAAAATACAGTAAATTGTCCACGCCAGATATCTCACGTTCAATCAGGGAAATGACCGATGAGTTCATGACATCCAGACTGGCGCCAGGATAGCTGACTGAAATAATAATCCCCGGCGGGGCCACCGCAGGATATTGAGCTACCGGTAAACGGGGAATGGACAAGATTCCGGCTAAGACAATAAACAGCGCAATCACCCATGCAAAAATGGGACGGTCAATGAAAAAGTGCGGCATCAGATATACTTCCAGTCAACATACAGAGGATCAGAAAACTCAAGATGGCTCATTCGATACACGATTCTCATCGTCTGTTGCGACCCGCTTACCGATATCCTTGAGCTGAGCGATTTTTCAAGGAGCAGCAGAGCATCGTCCAGGCCCGCCGCAAATATAGTCTGGCGTAAAATCGCCAGCGCCAGGGGATACGTTAAGTATAAAGTAATGATGTGAGCCCCTGATGGATTGTTTATGGAGGATATGTGTACTCAAATCATCCTGATAAATGAATACACCGGCATCCCACAAAAAAAGATCAATAAAAAACATTCATAATAAAAAATAAAATCATTGATGTCTGGCGTGATGTTAAAAATCAGGTTAAATATAACAATGCTATTTATAAAGATAAAAATAAACCCAGCGGTGATGACGACTAACCCGATTAACACCCCCGATCTTTTTTGAAAAATAAAAGAGCATGCGGCGGTGATTATCAAAACATGGATCAATGATGATGAGAGTACAGTAGAAGCTACCGTTTCATCAATTGAGTGCATCAGATAAAGCCAGGAATATAACAGCTCCCATGAAATCAAGAAAAATAAAAATGCGGCGATGAAATTCTCACGACGAAAATTAACCACAAGCCCTGTCATCACCTTCCTGATTTGCAACCCCACATATTTCATCACTAGATTTCTCTTGGTATTATTCCTGATGCCCGGGAAGGTTATTCCTCGATTAAACATTATCGCTGCAGTATGTTGATTTTTTATTCCGGGATTATGTAGCCAGTATGGAGAGATTAACCGGACGACGCCAGCACTTCATTTTACATCATGTGTATGAAACTTTTTTAAAATGAAGCTGTCAATCTGGCTAAATTAAAAATAACCTCGTCTGGTTACGTCAATAATCTTTAAAAATTTCGACAAAAGGTCATTCGAGGTACAATGCATGATGTCATCGGTACTGTGGAAGAAAAAATGAACAAAAACAATCTGATTATCGTCGCCGAAGACGATGATGAAATCGCCGCCATACTGACAGGCTATTTGCATAAGGCAGGAATGCAAACCTTAAGAGCCGAGGATGGCGAACAGGCGATCAATCTTACTCGTGTGCATAAACCTGATCTCATATTACTGGACATTCACCTGCCCGTGTACGATGGCTGGAACGTTCTTACCACGTTGAGAAAGGAGAGCAATGTACCCGTTATCATGGTGACCGCACTGGATCAGGACGTAGATAAACTGATGGGCCTGCGGCTCGGGGCCGACGATTATGTCATCAAACCCTTTAACCCATCAGAGGTTGTCGCCAGAGTCGAAGCGGTACTGCGTAGAACCAAATCCAGCGCAGAAGTGGCTCATTTACGGCCATTAAGAACATATTGCCTTACCATTTATCCCGATGAATTTTATGTTGAAATCACTGTCCGGGGTCAGATATCCACCCCGGTATTGACCACCACTGAATTTAAGCTTCTGACCTACCTGGCGCGAAATCCACGAAAGGTGTGTTCGCGTGAAGAGTTACTCGATGCCTGTCTGCCCGAGGGGGATTCGCTGGATCGCACCGTAGACAGTCACATGAGTAAACTGCGGAAAAAGCTTGAACATGCCGGACTTAAAGGCGTTCCTGAAAGCATCCGAGGATTGGGTTACCGTTTGGGCGACAATAAATGAACAAAGAAACAATTCTCAGCCGGCAGATATTGACGCATATGCTGTCGTTAACATTTATTATTATTGTCATCGCTGTCCTTGGATCCTACTTATTCTATAGTTTCTTGATTGACTACCTGCCTGCAGGGATGAGCGCGGGAAATGAAGATGAGATGACCTTACTTGACTGGGTATGGATCCTGATAGCTTCGATAACCAGTCTTGTCGTTTCACTCTTTTTTACCGTTACACTGTCGGCAAGAATATTAAAACCATTAAATGCCGTAGCCTATAGCCTGAAACAAATTTCGCAGGGAAATCTTGATGCGAGAGCATCCGCAAACACTTCGCAACTGGGTGAGATGAATAACCTCGTCAATGATTTTAACGAAATGGCGGAAAAGCTACAGACGCTGGACACCCAGCGGAATCTATGGAATGCGGCAATCGCTCACGAACTGCGCACTCCCGTGACTATTCTGCGGGGAAGGCTCCAGGGGTTAGTTGATGGCGTATTCAAGCCAGAACCCGCGCTCTTCCGTAATCTACTTAAACAAACCGAAGGGCTGACCAACTTAATTGAGGATCTGCGTGTTGTGAGTTCCTCTGGAGGCGCAGGATATACCCTGATGCTCAGTGAAGTCGATCTCGGGACAACCATTAGCAATACGCTGGATACATTTTCTCCGGACTTTGAAGCGAAACCATTCAAAATAGTCACTGAACTTAAGCATCAGCCTTGTATCTGCGACGCGTTTCGTATTATTCAGTGCCTGACTGTTATCTTTGACAATGCATTAAAGTATTCGACGCCAGGAACGATCCTGGTGAAGAATGGTATTGAGGATGGTGAAAATTTCATTATCGTTGAAGATAGTGGCCCCGGAATATCTGACGAGCTGCAGAAAACCTTATTTCAGCCCTTTCATCGTGGCGAATATGCCAAACACATTCATCCTGAGGGGTGCGGCTTAGGCTTATCGGTTGTGAAAGCTATCATGCTCGCCCACGGGGGAAACGTAAGCCATAGCTTAACAAAAGAAAACCACTCAATTTTTAAGCTATCATGGCCCGATTGACGGTCCTGATAAAACAGGCTCAATTGAGCCTGTTTTTAGCCAGATGCAAATCCCACATTGCCCCTAGTTTAGCGTTCCATGATGCCGGGGTGATTTTAAGCTTACCTCTTTCGGGACTTAATGTTATTTCACTAAAATAGATGTCCTTTCCTTTTAGCATGAGATCGACACGACAATAGTCAATGTCTTTTGCCAAATCCTGAGCGGCAATTAATGCGTTATGGAATGACTCGGGTTCCTGAATTGTAACTGGCGTATTTGGATACTCCATC
The DNA here is from genome assembly GCF_009825425.1 of Klebsiella sp. Lac1. Classification (NCBI taxonomy): domain Bacteria; kingdom Pseudomonadati; phylum Pseudomonadota; class Gammaproteobacteria; order Enterobacterales; family Enterobacteriaceae; genus Klebsiella; species Klebsiella sp. Lac1. Next base: position 1,348,205 of record NZ_VJZJ01000001.1, on the reverse strand, counting down.
TGGAATGGCTGCAGATTCCAGGACCTGTCATAGACATTAATAAACTCTCTGCCATCGTCGCTGGTAAAATCCGCCTCAATAAAACAGGCCACGCCATGAAAACAGTGGATCCTTAACATTTCCGGCGTGTAATCTTTATCTTTCCCGGAAAATAAATCTACATACATTTCGCAGAGAATTACGGGAGGGATATTTTTATACTGCCACTCTCTGGTCGTGTAATACATGTTCTTTTTAAGCGCGAACTTTAGTTTATTTAACGCCCTGGCAGCATTAAAGTTATTTTTGTCTTTGCAGATAATAGTACTACCACTATCATGATTACATTTTAAAACAAATTCTTTTGGTAGTTTGGTGATATCGATATCTTCCACCCGATGATAAACACCAATTAAAGGCGTAAGTTTAACTAAGGTAGTCCGTGTCGTGACATATTCCCGGACAGCAAGTTTATCCGCAAGCATGGTATGAAATAAGTCACGTTCATAGACGAGTCGGTGACAGATTTTCTCATTCAGAGTTAATGGTTCACGTATGTTTGCATAAGCCCCTGATATTTTCTTCAGTCTGGCGGTATGAAAGGAAAGGTCGGTGATGAAAAACACTCTACACTTTCTGAAAAAATATTCGATAGACTTAATATGATAATTTATTTTGTTCATTCTTCCTCCTTATGATAAGTATTTTGACAGAGGATTGTTGATTTCTATTGCGCAGATGATGGAGAGTCTATGGATTGCTATCGCGGTATTTATGTCGCTGGGGTGAATGGCGGGCGCAACAAAACGGGATTGTTCTTCGGCACGATAGCGACGGCGTTGTTGCTCGTCCGCGATCGCTTCTTTGCACGGGACGTGGCTTAAACACCGGTCCAGGCCGATGCCTTCATGACGAAGTTTCCGGCTTAAACAGGGGCGATTAGCCGATAAACGACCGATGATGGCTAATCAGAAGGTAACTGGAGTATTCACCCACAAAACTTTGGCGACAACGGGGCCGATATTGCGGTAACCATGCGGGATCTGGCTGGGAAAATAGAACGAATCCCCCTGCTCAAGGATCCAGATATTGTCTCCCAGACGCAATTCCAGCGCGCCTTCCAGCACATAGCCCATCTCTTCGCCGTGGTGCTCAATCAGGCCATCGCTGGCGACGCCCGGTTCGATAATATGAATATTACCCTGCAGCAACCCGCCTTTGTGGTGCCAGGTCAGGTTCTCCAGTTCGATCCCCCCCTTTTTACTGCGCTGCAGGAACCGCTTACGGTTTCGCTGTTCAGGCTTCAGTACAGGCCGATCGGCCGTCCAGTCATCGGCCATCAGGTCGGCGATACTGGTCTCCAGCGCTTTTGCCAGGCGGTGCAACATTGCCAGCGACGGCGAGGCAGCGTCATTTTCCAGTTTGGATAACAGACTTTCCGAGCATTCCACCTTTTGCGCGAGCTGCTTGAGGGTCAGCTCCTGCACCAGACGCGCGTGGCGCAACCTCATTCCCAGCGGGGTTCCGGTAGATTTGATGTCAGCGTTTTTTTTCATCTGTCTGCTTCATTAAAGTCTGCCAACGGCCTGCATCATGCAGGCCTGGTAAGAGAAATCATGCCATCACGGCGAACTGAATTTCTTTCGGTGAGCAGCCGTTAATCGGCACAATGTCCTGCGGGCAAGCGGACATCACCACCACGCAATCCAGCTCGGCACGAATCTCTACATAATCACCTGCTTTGCTGACAGTTGGCAACCAGGAAATTGAATAATCAGGATTTACTGGCGTGTTCATCCACAAATTAAGCGGCTGCGGCACTTCACGCGCGCGCAGGCCAATCGCCTTCAGCGCCATGCGCATATTGTCAGCGCAGCTGTCGTGATACTCCGTAATCCCCATGTTGGTATAGCGGTAAAGATCGCAGGCGGCGATCAACGTGTCATGCACACCAGGTGAGGTATCGGTGAGCAGAGTGGCGATAGCACGGCGCTGGTTGGTCACCAGCACATCACCTGGCTGCGGAATAATTTTGTCGATAAAGGCACGGGTATGTTCCATGGACGCAAACTCGCTGAGATCGCCGGTATTGAAAAACCACGTGTCGCAGACCTGGCTGCCTGGGGTATTGATGATCTTAATCACCTGCCCTTTTTTCAGCAAAACGGCGCGTCCGCAGCGCGGCGGGATGGTATACAGTTCGTTTAACGTCGGTGCGCCATCGGCTGAAATCGGTGAGGTTGCCGTTGGGTTGAGGCCCAGGGCATCGCCATTGTCTTTATCGCAGCAGGTTGGGTAGTGTGCAGTTGCGGTCATGATTTAACTCCTTCAAGTGATTGGGATAGCTCAGTCAGTGCACAGGCCAGCGTACGGGCACCTGCCGCCAGTGAACGAGGATCGGTATATTCAGCCGGATTGTGGCTAATGCCTTGATGGCTGGGGACAAAAAGCATGCTGGTCGGACAGTGTTCGGCCAGATACATGGCGTCGTGAAACGCGCCAGATAACAGCTCCATATGGGCGATATCCAGCGCATTTCCGGCCGCTTTCAAGACATGATTGATGCGCGGGTCAAAGGTGACCGGCGCTTTATTCAGTAGCAGCTCGATGGTGACTTGTTCGCTTGCCAGAGAGGCAATCACCGCGTCGAACCGGGCCAGCGTTTCGGCCGATGGGTGGCGGAAATCAAGGGTAAAACGCACGCTCGACGGGATGGTGTTGATGGCATTTGGCATGACCTGCCAACGGCCAAACGTCAACCGCAACTCGTCATCTGCCGTGTCACCCATCGCCTGCTCAATGATCGCAAGCTGTTCGCGTGCCAGGGTCATCGCATCCTGGCGCAGCGCCATCGGCGTGGTCCCCGCATGTGCCGATATCCCATGGCAGGTGATCTGGTACCAGCGCACGCCCTGGATACCTCTGACGATGGCCAGCGGCACGCGGCGACTTTCCAGTACCGGACCTTGCTCGATGTGCAATTCCACGAAGCAGGCCATCTCGCGATCCGGGCGTAACGGGATGGCTGCAAAGCGGGCCTGGTGGTCTGCCAGCGCATCGCGAAACGAGACGCCATCTACGCCCACCGCGCCAAGATGGTCAGACAATCTCGCAGGGTCGACGAAGGTGCTGGAGCCCATCGCCCCCGGCGCAAAGCGGCTGCCCTCTTCATTGGTCCAGATAACCACTTCGACCGGGCGTTCGGTGACAACCCGTGCCTCATTGAGCGCTTTCAGGCACGCAAGTCCGGCCATCACGCCGTAACAGCCATCGTAGTTGCCACCGGACGGTTGCGTATCGATGTGGCTACCGGTGGTCACGGGCGATACAGCAACGCGTCCTGGACGACGGAAGAATAAATTCGCCGCCGCATCGCGGTAGACTTCACACCCGAGCTCTCGGGCGACATCAATAAGCCAGGACCGGGCATCGAGTTCCGCCGCGCTCAAAGCCTGGCGATCGACGCCGCCATTCGCTAACTTTCCATATTCTGCAAGCTGCGCCAACAGTTGGTTCAGCCAATCCTCATCCAGCTGTCGGGCAACCCGTAAGCCTGTTTCCATCATGGTAGTTTCTCCAGTTCTTCGGGTTGCAGAGGCCGACGAAACAGCGGCGCGAGAAAGCTCCGCAGGCGCTCGCTTTTCGGCTGTGTAAAAATCTGTCGCGGCGTGCCGCTTTCAATAATGTTGTCGTCGGCCATAAACACCAGCCGTGACGAGATATGGGCCGCAAACGCCATCTCATGGGTGACCATCACCATGGTCATTCCCTGCCCGGCCAGATCCCGGATAACGTCCAGCACCTCTTCAACACGTTCGGGATCGAGCGCCGAGGTGGGCTCGTCGAGCAGCAATAACTCCGGATTCAGCGCCAGTGCGCGGGCAATACCCACTCGTTGTTGCTGGCCGCCGGAGAGTCGCACCGGCCAGTCATTCGCTTTTTGCGCCATCCCGACACGGCTGAGGGCAGCCATCGCGGCCGTTTTTGCCGCCTGGCGGGACATTTTTTTCCCCAGTACCAGCGGCGCGGCGACATTTTCCTGCACCGTCATGTGCGGCCAGAGATTGAACTGCTGGAACACCATCGAGAGCGGTTTGCGCACATCGGCTATGAGGCTGGCGCTGTCGGCATACGCGAGGCCACGCTGCGTGCCGGAATAGCCGAGCAGTTGTCCTTTAATCAGCACGTCCCCTTTGTCGTAGGCTTCCAGAAAATTCATGCAGCGTAGCGCGGTGGTTTTCCCGGAGCCCGACGGGCCAATCAGCGTGACTATCTCACCGTGATCGACGCGTAAATTGATGTCATTCAGTACCACATGGTTTGCGAATGACTTGCCTACATGGCGCATTTCGAGCACCGGCACAGATGTATTGCCCACGTTATTCTCCGGTCCGTAGTAGGTGGCTCAATGTTTTTATGCTCATACTCACCCCCTGCGCCAGCAGCCAGTAGCTGACGATCAGCAAGGTATAAGGCAAGATATAGCTGTAGGTGTTAGCAACGATCTGACTCGTCGTCATGGTCAGTTCCGGTACGGTAATGATCGATGCGACGGCGCTCTCTTTAATCGTCAGAATGAACTGATTGCCCAACAGCGGTAGCGCAAAACGAACGGCCTGCGGCGTCTGGATATGCCAGAAACAGTGGACCGTAGAGATGTTGTTTGCCAGCGCCGCCTCTCGCTGTCCCGGCGGAATGGTGTTCCACGCGGCGCGAAAAATTTCGCCGAAATAGGCCGCGCTATACAGCGTCAACGACAGTAGCGTGGCGTCAACAGCGCTCAGCATGATGCCGATGGACGGCAGGCCAAAGTAGATAACGGCCAGCTGCGCCAGAAATGGCGTGCCGCGGATCACCCACACGTAGGCGCGCCACAGACGAAACGCCAGACCACGTCTGCCGCAGAGTCCGTTTAAGGCAAACCCCAACAGCATGCCGCCGCATGCGGCGCAGAGGCTTATCCACAGGGTCACGCCCAGGGCCTGAATGTAGGCTGGCAGGTATTGCGCGAGTTCCGTCATCGTTGTTCCCTCTGCCAGTGGCGTTCTGCCTGACGGCCCAACAGCGCCAGCAGGCTGGTCAGCAGTAGATAGACCAGAGCCACGGCCAGATAGACCTGCAGCGGCTGGTACGTAGATGAGGCCAGTTGCTGGCCCACGCGCATCAGATCCGTCAGCGCGATGACCGACACCACCGCAGAGGCTTTGATCACATCAATCAGCTCGGAAATCAGTGACGGCAGCGTAGTACGGACAACCTGCGGTACCTGGATGCGCCATAAAGTCTGCCGTGGGCTCAGCCCGCAAATCGCGGCGGCTTCCAGTTGACCTGGGGTGATGCTGGCGAAACCACTTTTCAGAATTTGCGATTGATAGGCCGCCGTGTTCAGCGTTAATGCCAGCGTGGCGGCGGCAAAGCCGGGAATGTCGATCCCCAATTGTGACGGTAAATAAAAGCAGAGCAGCAGCTGAGCCAGAACCGGGGTCCCGCGAAACAGACTGACCCATCCATGGGCCGTCATGCGGTAAATCGGTAACGGACTGGTCGACATCCGCCATACGCCAATACCCACCAGAAAGCCGGCGACCATCGCTGTCAGGCAGAGCGCTGCGGTGGTGAGTGCTCCCTGCATCAGCATCGGAAGCCAGTGGATAAAGCTCGTCATGAAATCCGTCATCGTTTTCCACTCACAGCGCCGGTGCGGGCATTTCTGTTGCCGGAACGCTCATCGTGAAGCCGAACCATTTCTGCTGCAGTGCCTTCATGGTGCCGTCGCGATTGGCTTCAATGATCCCGTCAGCGATCAGTTTTACCAGAGCGGCGCTGTCGGCATCTTTACGCCCTACCCAGCCAAAGAAGGTCTGTGGCCCTATCATTTCCGGCAGTGTGGCAAAAACGCCCGGGCGGGTTTTAATCAGCGGACCCAGGTTCGAGAGCGACTGGGCGACGCCATCAAGACGGCGGGATGCCAGATCGGCATAGGCTTCATCAAACGCGACATACTGTTTGATCTCTTTGATGCCCGGTTTGCCGCTGGCTCGTAGCGCCTGATCGAAGGATTGCAGCACCTGCAACTGACCGGAACCGGCCTGCGAGCCCACCACTTTACCGCTCAGGTCATCCGGAGTTTTAATCGCGCTGTCCTCTGCTCTTTTGAGCAGTGCGACGGTAGATTCCGCCACCGGAGCGGTAAAACTGAAGCGTTCAATACGCTGTTTATTGACGGTGACGGCGGTCACCACGAAGTCAAATTTTTTCGCATCAAGCCCTGGCAGGATGCCCTGGAAAGGCAGATCCAGCTGTTTCACTTTCACGCCTGGTAATGATTTGGCAAAGATGTGGTTCATCAGGTCAACGTCGTAACCGACAATTTTGCCGTTATCAACGTACTCAAAGGGGGCGTATCGCGCTTCAGTGGCAACGGTGATCTCTTTTGCTTCTTTAATTCGTTCAAGCAGATCGGCGCTGAAAGCCGTAGAGCAAAAAAGGCAGGTGGAAATAAGCACGGGTAAAGAAAAACGATTTAGCTTCATGGCATGCTCCAATAAAGGTATATGAACTACATGAAAGTTACTTGAATTTAATGAAAGCATGAAGCATGCCAATGACGTTAAAATCAGCAGTAAAATTTTTATCACTATGAAAAATAATATTTATTTTATGATGTAGCACTGGATGTGCTCTGTGCTGGTTTTTTGGTGATGGGGATATGTATGGTTATCATGCACTCAAATGGTGCTTTTTTGATTAAAAAGAGTGCAATCGCGACAGACGCGCTGCTTCCTGAATTCAACTCCGCGCCTGGCGCCAATCTGCCCCTGAACAGACCGTGAGGGACGATTTATACCCCTGCCCCGGCGGCCGCCTTTCAGCCTCCCGCCTCTCGTCAGATCCTGAAATTTGGCGATTCACTTAAACGCCGATATACTGTATATAAATACAGTCATATTGATTAACAGGAACCAACTCATGAGCAGGGAAAGATATAACCTTTCTATCGCAGTTTTCGTTTTAGTTCTCAGGGGAAATGAAATCTGCATGTTGCGACGAGCTAATACCGGTTGGATGGACGGGTGCTATAGCTTGCCTGCCGGTGGGCTTGAATATGGTGAAACACTTTCCTGTGCTGCTGCAAGAGAGTTGGCAGAAGAAACAGGTATGCAGGCATCCCCCTTTGAAATGACCCTTGCCCACACAATGCATGTCTGGACCGAAAACCGTTCATGGGTAGGGCATTATTTTATTTGTCAAAATTGGGATGGTATCGCGTTTCTCGCCGAGCCAGAAAAACACGCGCAACTTAGCTGGGAAGATATCGCATTATTGCCAGAGGATACCATCCCTTATGTCCGACAGGCGATAAAGGCTATCAGCAAGGGCCAAACATATTCAGAGTATGGCTGGGAAAAAACGAGTTAAGCAACCCAGGACACAGGAGACATTCACAGCAGCTAGCACCGAGGCTCAACGGCTATCAGCCTGGACAGTCAGGTGCTTCTGTCCGGTCATGCCTGCCTGTGGCATCTATCTCAGTAATAACTGGATCAGCTGAACAAAAATATACACCGTTGCTGCCACTTGCAATGCCCGGAACGTCCATCTGAGGTAGCGCCATTCATGGCGTTCTCTGGCATCAGCTTCTTCAATGGCGGGGGCAGAACGTTGTCTTTTCTTTGTCCTGAATTCATCGATTACCCACAGGACGAGAATAAGGATAATGATGATTTTCTGAAGTATGGGATTATCCACCAACAGTGACTCCGGCCTGCTCGCTGATGAAGGCAGAATAGATGAACCGCCCTCACATAACCACCGCTAAATGTAGGGGTAAGATTAATTTTCGTCCTGGCAGGGCTTTTAGGTGATGCTGTCCATAGCAGGTTGCTCTGCTGCTGAGGAGTCAGTTGAGCGAAACATCCGGCCAGCAGCTATGAGCGAGGAGCGGACCTTGAGTAATCCTTTTCTATCCAGGCTTTTTATGTTTTCCTTCGCTTAGGCAACGGAACAGGGAAATCACCGTGAAAATCTACTGGACCCTAAAAAGTATTAACGAACTAAAAGACTTATCTTTTCGGGAGCGCGGAAAACGGTGGCGGAGTGCGTATATATCGGCCTTCCGGCACTGGCAGACTTGGGGCGGCCTCGCCCTCTGCGGAGCCTTCAGCGGCGCGGGAGCGTACTTTGGCGGCATGGCCGGCACCGTAATATTTGCCGGGTTGGGTGGCTTTATTTACGGCCAGATCGTGACACACGTTGTCCTGAAATATTATCGGCACCGGCTGCAGGGCGAAGCTAAATGACCTTTCAGGCTCATATATCATTGCGCGAACCGCATACCCATGAACTGCTCACGATTAATGACATAACACGACGGCAATAATGTCCGCTCCTGGCACAATGCCGCCCCCTTCCCGGAAAATCTCCAGTACGTTCACCCGCTATACATCAAACTCCCCCCACCTCTGCAATACCACCCAAAATAGTAATGATAATTATTTGCATTGATGTGATACATTCAATGCGCGCATGCCACGTGATATTTCTCATGGCGGAAGGTAAGACGCTGCGCGTGGGGAATCACCGGTGACTGCATTGAGATGCAGCATCAATACAACTTATGGAGATAAGATGAGAAGAATGTCAATCCGTTCAGTGCTGTTGGCCTCCACTCTTGCGATGTCAACCGCCACAACGGCATACGCCGATAGCCAATGGGCAGCCGCCACCACGACCTTTCCTGGCAGTATTCGTGCCGGATCACGGGACATTCCCGTTAAGCCCGGAGATAAAACGGTGATAACGATTAAGAGCCTGCCAGCGGGCGCGACCGTCACCATGCTGAATGGTGCTGAAGTTCTGACATCGAAACCACTGACCGCCGATGATAAGGGAAACCTCACGATTCCGCTGACCATTCCGGCCGATGCCGCGACAGGCCTTCATCCACTCACGGCGATCACTGAAAATCCCGCGAGCGTTTCGCAAGTCATGTTGAAATTGTCCCAGATTGTTGCGCCGAAAAACATTGAGGCTTTCAGACTGCAAACAGTTCCCGTCGGTGAGCGGGCTTACCAGTCGGCAGTTTCGGCCAACGGGAAGCTGTTCGTGACCTCTGCGCGCGGCCCGAAGGATGGTAGCCGCCTGATGAGACTGAACGCCGGAACGCTGGCTGTCGAAGCGGAGGCTACGCTGCCTAAAGACAAAAAGGGTGAGCAGATTGGCGTCTTCGGCATCGCTGTTGATAATGTCCATAATCATGTCTGGACGACGAACACGCTTGCCGAGACGGTGACCGTCTATGACGCAAAGACCCTTTCCGTCGTGAAAGTCTTCCCGGAGGGGTCAGTCGTACATCCACGCGATGTGATTATTGATGAAGCCCACAATCGGGCTTATGTCAGCGCAGCGCTAACCGGTTTTATCGAGGTATATGATACAAAAACGCTGGAGCATATCGGTCAGATAGAGTTTGTGACCAACCGCGGCCGCGACCAGTTTTACAGTACCGATCTTGCCCTCGACAGTGCCGGTCAGAAACTCTATGGCGTCAGCCGCGATACGCCCTGGGTGGGCTGGATTGATCTCAAAACGGGTAAGAGTACGACGGTGAAAATACCTCAGGCGCAAGGCGCAACCGACATCGCTCGCGATCCGAAGACCGGTCGTCTCTACGTCGTTTCCCAGGAGACGAACAATGTCGTGGTTCTTGATGCGGACGGCAAGGTTCTCGCCGATACTTACATTGGCGCCGGGGGCGTATCTGTCGTCTGGGATCCGGTGACGTCGCAGGTTTTCGCCGCCACGCGTGCAGGCGGAACCGTTGCTGTTCTGGACAAGGACGGTAAACTGGTTGCTAATATTCCGATGGATGATACGCCAAACCACCTGACCGTCGCCCCTGATGGTGCCGTTTATCTGGTGTCTATGTATGGGACGACCGGGGATAAAGCTCAAACAGGCTCAGTGACGAAAATCACCCCCACAAAATAACGGCCTACGTTATTCACGGCCAGACCGGCCTGACATGATTAACCCCCTGCCGCCTATGGCGCAGGGGGATATTCCCGGCATATCTGACCGATATTCGCATCCTCTGACTTGAGGCAGGCCGACGTCAATGGCTATCCATAAACACAACTTTTCAACAATAACTCCGCGTTGGAAAACTCAAGCCAGGCGTTAATCTCGCTATCTGTTCCTGATTAGGCTTTATCGGGGGTGAACTTGACTACCATCACTAATGTGTTAATTAATAAAGAGCAGAACATATTTATCATATAAATTGTCATGTACGCTTAGTTCTACAGGAACATAATCGGTGAATATTACAGCCTGCATTGCTCTTTTGAGCGCATGTCCATTTGTAAGTCAGGCGTCGATGCCGCTGACCTTTTCCGAAATATTCCTGGATGCTCCTGGACCAAAAGGCCCTTTGAAAGGCACGTTACTGACCCCAAATTCGAAACCAACCGCCGTTGCTCTTATCGTTCCTGGCTCCGGGCCGACCGATCGGGATGGAAACAATCCGCCTGGTGTCAATGCATCGCCTTACCGACTTCTTGCCGAAGGCCTGGCTTCGAAAGGCTTTGCCACGCTTCGTATCGATAAACGAGGAATGTTCGCTAGCGCATTGGCGGTAGATAATGCCAATGCGGTGACAATTGCTGACTATGTTGACGACGTTCGGGCCTGGATAAAAGTGCTGAGACGTGAGACGCAAACTCCCTGTATTTGGATAATGGGACACAGTGAAGGAGGTCTTGTCGCACTGGCCTCGGCTCAGGAAGAGGATGTGTGCGGAGTGGTTCTTATTGCAACGCCCGGGAGGCCGATGGGCGAGGTGTTGAAAGGACAATTAATGGCTAATCCGGCAAACGCACCTTTATTAAAGGAAGCTTTACCGATAATTGATGCTCTGGAGCATCGGCGGCGAGTCGATACAACGAATATACATCCAGCGCTGCAAAATCTCTTTAATCCTGCGATTCAGGGGTTTTTGATCGATGCGTTTTCATATAACCCGGACCAACTCATTGCGACCATTTCCAAACCCGTATTAGTTCTACAAGGGCAACGCGATATCCAGGTAGAAGAAATGGATGCAAGAAGGCTTAAAACGGCCAATCCTCGAGCCTCCCTGGTGATACTGCCCAATATGAACCATGTGATGAAAGAGGTCACTTCGGACGATCGCGAGGCCAATATCGCTTCCTACACCGACCCCACCCTTCCCTTAGCGCCAGGTTTAATCGAATCGATTGCGCATTTCCTCATCCACAGCGCCCCTTGTTCCGAAAAATAACTGTTTGCCTGAGATAAGAAGGCCCGGATAAAATTCATTCTCGATATTTTAGGGATTCAGACAGAATAATGGCTACCTCAAAATATGAGAGGTAGCCATTATTATTTATTTCAGGAGGTTATATCGTGCGTACTCGGCCATCATCCCGTTTGATAGTGCTTTCGCCTGAAAACCGCGTGCTGCTCTTTAGCTTCAACCATAAAGATGACGCGTTGAGTGGAAAATCTTACTGGGCAACGCCCGGTGGAGGACTTGAACTCAATGAATCTTTTGAACAGGCAGCCTTACGTGAATTAAGAGAAGAAACGGGATTGACAAGAAGCACTGCGGGGCCGCAAGTCGCTTCCAGAAGCTTCACAATGATGCTGCCCTGCGGGGAAACGGTTCTCGCAGAAGAGCATTTTTTTATTATTCACACAGAAAAATCAGATATCGATTGTTCCGGATGGAGCAGCAACGAAAAAAAAGTTATCCATGCTCACCGCTGGTGGACATTAGAAGAACTCAGACATACAAATGAAACGATCTTTCCACTCGATTTGATTATTGACATACTTGCTGACCAGTTAATCGGTAGCACGACAATATCCCCTCCCTGACTGTTACCTGCGCACTATGAGAAATCACCTCTTCTGCACTCAGTGTCCGGGTGAATAAAGACATTAACACCGCCGGGATGCACCGTTCTCACTGGCGCCTGATTAGGTCGCTAATCAGGCTTGACGCTGCAGAATTACGCCTGCCTTTCCGGGCTTTTCAGCATCCAAACCAGTACCATACCGCAGGCGATGACCGCCGCCGCCAGTATCACCATGGTCTGAAGACCGACCTTCGCCGACACCAGGCCTCCGACAAGCGCCCCCGTACCGATCGCAGCATTGAAAATGGCAACGTAGACGGCTGATGCGGGCTGAGTGGCCTCTCCCGCGCTGCAAAGCAGCCAGGTTTGTAAGCCAACGAACACAATTGCCATACCTGCGCCCCATAGGGCGAGCAGCGTTCCGGTAAACCACATTGGACATGATGGCCAGCCCTTGATACCCGACATCCCTGGTGCGCCCGCACTGAGCAACAGCGATGTCATAATCAGTATCTTGATATATCGATCAATGAGTTTACCGGCAATGATATTTCCCAGCAGCCCGGAGAGACCTGAAATCAGTAGCAGAGCTGAAATAGCAGATGTAGGTATACCACGGGCCTGGGTTAGCAAGGGTTCAAGATAAGTGAAGGCGGCAAAGTGTGCTGAAATAATGCAGGCCGTTGCGCCAAAGAGTGAAAGGAGCAACGGATTTTTAAAGATCGCCCCGTAAACCCTCAGACTCAGCGGTTGCGGAGCCGCCAACGCGGGAAGCGTCCAGAATAACGCAACGGCGGTGACAAATGACAGCAAGGAGATCGCGGTAAACGCCTGTCGCCATCCGGCCAGGCCGGCAATAAAACTTGATAGCGGCACACCCAGCACGCTGGCCGCCGAGACACCGGCAAAGATGACTGACGTGGCTAATCCCAGCTTATCTACCGGCAGAAGCTTTATCACCACGGTACCAATTAATGCCCAGAAAGCGCCGTGCGCAAGCGCCCCTGTCATTCGCGCCGTCATAAATTCCCGCATGGTGTGCGATTGCGTCGCCATCAGACAAGAGAGCGACAGAATTAGCATCAACGCCACCAGCAGCGCCTTGCGGGAAAGCCGGACGGGGATTGCGCCGGCCAGCAAAGCCGCCAGCGCGGCAACCCATCCATATGCGGTGACGGCAAGACCCGCCCCCGCTTCAGTCTGATGTAAATCTTTCGCTAACGCGCTGAGCATGCCAACCGGCGAAAGTTCGCTGGTTACAATCGAAAATGCACTGATCCCCAGTGCAGTTACGGCGAGCCAGGCGCGCATGGGCGCCGTGTTTGCCTGTAAAACGGTGTCGTTCATTGAATGAATTTCCCAGGAATAATATGTGAAAGGGGGATGTTTACCAGAGGCGATCGGTTTTCCGCGTCGTTCCTCATTGCCTGTTTATCTCCTTATGTGGAGTGCAGTATCATCCCGAGATAAGTGATAAAACAGACCTGAAAACGGAGAGCCGTTTTCCATAATCGGAAAATAGATGACAACAGATTTTAACTGGGACGATACGCGGGTTTTTCTGGCTGTCGCCCGAGCGGGCACCCTTAGCGGCGCTGCAAATGCCCTGGATATGGGCATCGCGACCCTCTCAAGAAGGCTGGACAGGCTTGAAAAGTCGCTGGCCGTCCCTCTGTTCAGCAGACACCAGAGCGGCTACCGACTCACGGATGATGGCGAGGCGCTTCTGGAACGTGCCGAGGCGCTTGAACATGCCGGACTCGCGTTCGGCGAGACGGCCAGGCTGCAAGGGAACGTTGCCGGGCTTACCCGACTGGCTACATCGGATAACCTGGCGGCGTATTTTATTCTTCCTTCGCTCAACGCGTTGATGGAAAAATATCCCGACCTGCGGGTCGAGGTGATAAGCGGTGTGCAATCCGTCAATCTGCATCGGCGGGATGCTGATTTAGCAATACGGATGGTCAAACCAGACAGCGGAAACCTGACGCTAAAGCGTCTCGGTATCGTGGGATTTGGCTTATACGCCGCCGATGCCTGTTTAAATGGCGCCACTGGCGTAGCGTCAGGTCACGCTCAGTATGTGGGCTGGCCGGAATCGCATCAACACCTGCCCGCTGCGCGATGGGTCACGCAGACGCTTCGCGGCAGTCCATGCAGAGTGGAAGCGAACACGCTGGCAGCGCAGTTATCGGCAGTTTCAGCAGGCCTGGGGTTGGGGGTGCTGCCACACTTTATGGCGCGGAAAAACGGTCTGCATTGTGTGAATTCGGATCTCGGCGTCGATCAAACCTTATGGCTGGTGATGCATTCAGATTTAGCCAATTCGCGGCGCGTCAGAGTGGTCGCCGATCATTTAATTACCCTGTTCGATGGGATAAAAGATCAGCTGATGTTGCCATAGCCGTTTAATTAATTGCTACTTACAACTTACACCATGGCCGGTGACTGAAAATGGTGTTCCCGGTCAGGCCAGGGTGAAGTCTGTTCTCGGTTAAACCCCTTACCTGAATCGCAGGTGTGTTACATCGCCTGGACGAGGGCTCTTATCTTTTCCGCCTTTTCAAAGTGGTCCAGTTTCATCTCGATAATCCACCAATGCGCAACTTCCATAAGCAATTCAGGATCGTCATTTTTATTGGCAAAAAAAGCATAGAACAAAAGTCCTGTATTGCTTCCCCTGGAGGCAATTTTTGAATCGCAGACCCTGATGATTTTTTCCTTCATTTCTTGTCGCACTGCCTCTCCCTCTCTATTTTCAGGTTCTAAGCCTTAAAAGATAATATCATTTCGCGCTGGGTTAAAAATTTAACCCTGGTGGTTATGATCTCTGAGAAAAACGGTGAAGACGTCCTTAGGCGGGGTTATACCACATTCTGAAAGCAGCCAACCCACCGCGCCGCGATGATAGGTACCGTGAAACAGCACATGGTTAAGCATATCCCTCGCTTTCATTTCACCACATCCGCCATCAACGAAGCGGAATTTTATCGTTTCTGAAAGGTCAACGGTACTCATCGCACTGACATGTTGAAGATACCAGTCTGTGCATTCTGCCATCTTTGACAAAAGCTCATCACCCGACGGAGTTTCTGGCGTATTCAGCGCTGTATAGCCGTGATTTTGGCCGGTAATATTTGCTCTGAAAATCATATCAACTACATGAATATGGTTCATCAGTCTGAGCATGAGATGGTGTTTATCTGCATTAACGGCGGTATCCACCCTGTTTATTGCTCGTAGCGTTTCTGTGTCTATCCAACGCTTGTACTTAAATAACGTCACTATCGAATCCATACCCATACACCTCATTTTCTTACGCAGAACCATCATATCAGCAACGATCAATGCGTAATATCTTTCGCTTTTGATGCAAGAGAGCCGTCCGGCCCCCGGTTAAATACACTGAGGAAAACCACAACAACGGCGACCAGCATGAATACGCCCGCCAGCAGAAAGGTGCCCCCCATTGCGGCGCGGATAGCCTGTGCGCAAGCGTGCGCGAAGTCATGCGTTCCCACCAGGTGTGCAAATACGGCTCCCATAGCGGCAGCCCCTGCAATCAGGCCGGTATTACGCGAGAGGCTGAGTAGCCCGGAAACCGCGCCGCGCCTGTCATCAGGAACATCAGATAACACCGCCGTGTTATTCGCCGCCTGGAAAAGCTGATAGCCCGGCGTAAGCACGGCCAGCGAAATAATATACCCGGAAACGCCCATTATTTGCGGCAGCCCCGCCATCAGAAAGGTGCCTGCAGCCAGAAGGGATATTCCAGCCGCCACAATACGACGGCTACCCAGTCTGTCAACGAAGCGGCCTGACGGGATCCCACTGAATACCGAGATAACAGGACCGATAGCCATCACGAGACCGACATGTACGCTGTTCATACCCAGCCCCGAACTGAGGAAAAACGGTCCGACAACCAGCGTGGTCATCATCACAGCGGCAACCAGCACATTGACGAACAGGCTGCTTATGATTTTCCTGCTCAGCGGAGACTTCAAACCGCAGCCAGCGGGTTTACGTTTGACCATATCGCCCGGTAAGACGGCGACAGCCAGAATCGTCGTGAGCACGGCCAGAGGAATCTGAACCCAGAAGATACCGCGCCAACCCGCAAGCGGGAGCAGTAAACCGCCGAGCGATGGCCCCAGCGCCGTACCCAGTGCGGATAGGGTTCCG
The DNA here is from genome assembly GCF_009825425.1 of Klebsiella sp. Lac1. NCBI lineage: Bacteria > Pseudomonadati > Pseudomonadota > Gammaproteobacteria > Enterobacterales > Enterobacteriaceae > Klebsiella > Klebsiella sp. Lac1. The sequence goes on along the minus strand of NZ_VJZJ01000001.1, from coordinate 1,332,159 downwards.
AGGATACCCATTGCTCTTCCGAGACAGGCGCTGTCTGCTTCCTGGCGCATAAGAGCCATCGACAGCGTCATCAGAAAGGCGGCCCCGACGCCCTGTATTCCCCGTGCGCCAACCAGCAACTCCAGGTCAGGCATAACCGCGCAAAGCAGACAAGCGACGGTAAATAACATCAGCCCGCTGACCAGCATCCGCTTCAGTCCAAATCTGTCACCGAGCCCGCCCGCAATAACAGCAGAGAGGGTCAGCGCGACAAGATAGACCACGACAACAGCCTGAACCTGCTCAAACGGAGCCATAAAAGCCTGTACCAGGGTCGGTAAAGCAATATTCGCAATACTGGTGCCCAGCGAGGCCAGAAGCGTTGCCAGAGAAAGCGTCACGGTGATGCCTGTATTGTGGCGACTCTTTGTTTTCTCATCAGTTTTCATGATTCTCATTCCTGGTCGGGTCAATTTCGCTGAACCTTACCACTTCAAGTCAACTTGAAGTCAACGTCTGTTTTTCAGTAATCTGATGACGGATATTGATCTTCATTCAGGGACTTTTCTCTGTCGCAATCGTTGGGGTTATCATGAAACTTCTGGATATTGGTGAAGTTGCGAAGACAAGCGGAATCAGCCCGTCAGCCCTTCGCTATTACGAAGAAACCGGTCTGATTTGTGCAGTTGCCCGTCGGGGGCTGCGGAGGCAGTACTCCCCTGACGTGCTCCTGCGGCTTAACCTGATTATTATGGGTAAGGCGGCAAACTTTTCGCTTAATGAAATCGCGGAAATGTTTGGCAGAGACGGGAAGCCTGATATTTCCCGGCCCCTGTGCAGTGCGAAAGCCCGGGAGCTGAACGAGCAAATCAACGACCTGACCGCACTGCGCGACACGCTGCTTCACGTGGCCAGTTGCCCTGCCCCATCACATATGGACTGTCCGACGTTCAGACGGCTTGCCGGAATAGCAGGAAAACGCCACCGGGGCCAGAAAAACCGAAGCAAACGAGCACAATCATGAAGCGCCCTGAACAGAAAATCCCGCTGCCCGACGGGAGGATCGTGTCGTCGCCCTTTTGGAGTACAGGTCCTCAATGTCAGATGTTCTTCATGGCTGACAGCGACGCGTTGACCATTTTGCAGGGTGTCCGATGAACTCACGCAATGCGTCGAGAAACACCGTGACTCTGGCAGGCGGGTGACGTAATGCGCGTAACGCATAGATTCCTGTGGACATATGCGGTTGCTCGTCCAGTTCCGGGAAGAGCTGGACGAGCGCGCCGCTGTTAATGTCATCTCCCGCCACCCAGTCCGGCAGGAACGCAATACCCAGCCCTTCAACCGCCGCCTGACGCATTGCCTCGAAATCATCGCAGCCAAACATGGGTAAGTGGGTGTTTTCTCTGGCCGGATGGCCAATCACTCTCGACCAGCAAAGCAGATCCGCGCCATGCAGTTTATCGATTAAACGATGGGAGACGATTTCATCCAGCGAGGCGGGAACTCCCGTGTTTTCCAGATAAGCTGGACTTGCGCACAGCACGCGTATTTGCGTCGCTATTTTGCTGGCTATCAGCGTGCTGTCGGCCATTTCGCCAATGCGAATGACAACATCAAGGCGTTCAGCGACGGGGTCTGCCAGCCGTTCGGTCAGATCCAAATCGAGGCTCAGCTCAGGATACTGGCGGGAGAGTTTCGCCATGACCGGCAGCACATAACGTTTACCAAATGTGGGATAACACGCCACTCTCAGCACGCCCGTGACTTCTCCTTTCATTGACGCCAGTTCCTGCTGCGCATCCACCAATGAATCCAGGATCTGTCTGGCGCGGATAAGCAACGTTTCCCCGGCATCGGTCAGGGTTAAATGCCGCGTAGAGCGCAAAAATAGCGGCGTATCCAGGTAGGCTTCCAGCGCATCAATCTGCCGCCCTATCGAGGAGGGCGTGCGTCCGCGACGGCGGCCTGCGCCTGAAAAACTGCTCTCACGGGCGACATCGACAAAGACCCCCAGGAACTCGGCAAATTTCTCTGATTGCATCTGTGCATTTCTTGCATAGCTGTTGTGGGAAGACGCCATCTTATCAGCGATGTGCGCTGAACTTAATATCCTCTCAGCCGAATGACAGTACACAACCACACACATTGAGGATAACAACCATGCACAATCATCAATACGATCCCCTGTATCTTTTTATCGACGGTAACTGGATCGAAGCAGGCAACCGCGACACCGTCGCCGTGATTAACCCGGCAACCGAAGCCACTATCGGCCACCTGCCGCTGGCGAGCGCTGCCGATCTTGAATGTGCGCTTTCTGCCGCCCGTTCAGGCTTTGACGTCTGGCGCCATACCGTTCCTGCCGAACGCGCCCGCATCATGAAGTCTGCTGCGGCCCTGATACGAGAACGCGCGGAACATATCGCCATGCTGATGACGCTGGAGGAAGGTAAGCCGCTTTATGAAAGCCGTGATGAAGTACTGCGGGCAGCAGACTATTTTGAGTGGTTTGCGGAGGAAGCACGCCGCATTGATGGACGCGTTGTGCCGTCAAATCGCCCAGGCGTCCTGCAACTGGTCAAAAGAGAACCGATTGGCCCGGTTGCTGCGTTCACGCCCTGGAATTTCCCGGCTATTACCCCGGCACGCAAACTCTCGGCGGCACTGGCCGCAGGCTGCAGCGTGATCCTGAAACCCGGTGAAGAGAGTCCGGCGACGGCGCTGGCCCTGGCCCGCTGCCTGGATGATGCCGGTTTGCCCAAAGGCGTACTGCAAATTGTGTTTGGCGCGCCGGATCAGATTTCCGCCACGCTTATCGCCTCGCCGGTCATTCGCAAGGTGGCGTTCACCGGCTCCGTCCCGGTGGGTCGCCTGTTGTCCGGGCGCGCCGCCGCTGGTGTTAAACCGATTACCCTGGAACTGGGCGGCCATGGACCGGTACTGGTTTTTGCCGATGCAGATATTGAAGCGGCTGCAGCTGGCGGGGCGGCGAACCGGTTCCGGGGCACCGGGCAAATCTGTATCTCTTCAACCCGCTTTCTGATTCAGCGCGATGTTTACCCACAGTTTGTCGAACGCTTCGTGAACGCGACGGAACAGCTGGTTATCGGTGATGGTATGGCAGAAAACACCCAGTTGGGGCCGCTGGCGAATATCCGTCAACTGGAAAAAATGCAAGCGCTGATTGCTGATGCTGTCGCCCTGGGCGCCAGGGTACTCACCGGCGGCAAACGACGCCCGCGTCCGGGTTTTTTCTTTGAACCCACCGTGCTTGCCGATGTGCCGATGGAGGCGCGGATCATGCAGGAAGAGCCATTTGGTCCGATTGCCGTGATGCGCCCGTTCGACACGCTTGAAGACGGGCTGGCAGAAGCGAACCGTCTGCCGTATGCCCTGTCGGCATATGCCTTCACGCGTGACGCCCGTACTGTGCTGGACGTTAGCGATGGCCTTGAAGCCGGAATGATCGGGATTAACCAGTACCGCATGGTGGCGACGGAACTGCCTTTTGGCGGGATGAAAGAGAGCGGACATGGCTCTGAAGGCGGTCGGGAAGGTATCAGCCATTATCTGGTGAATAAATTCATCAGCCAAATTTAAAACACCCGATCGCTAATGACAGAACATAAGAGGAACTGACGATGAAACCTGTTGATTTTACGCGTCCGCATGAAGCTGCCCGCGCCTTTACTCCCAAACTCTCTGACTTTGTTGAGCAACCGCTGTATTCCGATGTCCGGACGGACTTGGATCTGGCGCCGCGCGACCGTAGCCTGATGACCATCGCCTGTCTTATTGCCCTGAATCATTCCAGTGAACTACCGGCCCACTTACGTCGCGGCCTTGGATCCCGCTGGAGCGAGTGCTGTACCGTCGCTTTAAAGAGTGCTGGTTAACCCGCTTCGGCAATAACGGGCTGAGCCCGGTCATTGACAGCGTATTCCCGCTCGCAGACGCCAGTAAAGCTCACCAGCGTATGGAAGACGGTCTGAACACCGAAAAAATTGTGTTGACGATGTAGGCGACGCAAACGCGCTGGCGATTTTCCTGCTTTACTGACGCTGATTTCCAGATGGGACGACCAGAAGGTATCCGATATTCGTGTACACTGTCTGGCGCAGGGCGGCGTGAACCGCATCACGCCCTGAACAACTAAACGCCAGAAACTGCGTAAGCGCGGTCGCGCGCGAATGTAAGACACCCCGACACATGGTCATCAGGATAAGGGAGGCGCAACAGATATGACCCGAACACAAAGGCTTCTTGAATTACTCCAGATATTACGGGCTCACCGCTATCCGGTCACTGCACTGACGCTTTCTGCAAACTTAAAGATAAGCGTGCGCACCGTTTACAGGGATATAAAAACGCTCCAGCACCAGGGAGTATGTATTGAGGGGAGTGCCGGGATTGGATATATTATTAATTCTGATTATCATTTACCGCCGCTGGTATTCACCGCGCAGGAGCTGAATGCTCTGACACTGGGTCTTAACTGGGTGTGTCACAACACGGACGCGGACTTTAAAAAAAATGCAAAAAAAGCCATTGCCAAAATACGCGCAGTTATTCCTGATAGATTACAGGAACACATTGAATATCAGTCATATCTGACAGGTCCGACTGAAAGAGAATGTTACGGCTTTGGTGATATACACCACGCAATTAATGAAAGAAAAAAAATCACTATAACCTACTCCGATAAAAATAATACCGTATCATCCCGTGTAATCTGGCCAGTCGCGCTGGTATATATGGAGTCCTGCTGGCTACTTGCAGGATGGTGCGAGATGAGAAACGATTTTCGTCATTTCAGAACCGACAGAATAAAGAAAATCACTGTACTGAGCACCACTTACCCGGAGAGCAGAGCTATCTTGTTGAAAAGATGGCGAGATGCGGAAGGTATCAGCCTGGACAGTGAGTACTGACAAAAATTGTCGCAACGATCGTGTACGCTCCTGTAGAAAAGACACCAGGATGATGACAGGAGAGCGTATGAACTTTCATAACAAAGTTGCATTAATCACGGGAAGTACCACGGGTATTGGCGAAGAGGTCGCAGGACAATTACACCGATATGGCGCCAGAGTCATCATTGTATCCCGGTCATTACATGAGGCCAGACAAAAAGCCAGATCGTTATCACCCGATGAAAAAACGGCGATCGGCATAGAATGTGATGTTGCAGACCCTGAACAAGTCAGCAGCATGATTAATCATGCCGTAGATCATTTCGGCAGGCTTGATTATGCCGTAAATAATGCAGGCACCACCGGTGAACATAATAAAACAATAACAGAGCAGACAGTAGACAACTGGAATAACGTCATATCAAACACACTGAGTAGCGTCTTTTACTGTATGAAATACGAAATACCAGAAATATTAAAATCAGGAGGCGGTTCAATAGTGAATTTGTCGGCAGTAAATGGGTTAGCAGGTATCCCCGGTCTGGCCCCTTACACGACGGCAAAGCATGGCATAATTGGTTTAACCAGAAGCGCGGCGCTGGAATTTGCCTGTCAAGGTGTGCGGGTTAACGCGGTTGCGCCGGGTTATGTCAGTACGCCGCGAATCAATGAACTTCCTGAAAATATTATCAGTGCGTTTGCAAACAGCCATCCCATGAAAAGAATGGCTACCATGACCGAAGTGGCTGATTTTATCCTGTTTTTATTGTCAGAAAAATCAGGGTTCTGTACCGGCGGTGTTTATCCTGTTGATGGCGGATATCTGGCTGAGTAACGAGCGCGTCGGAGATAACATTTGCCTGGCGTTGGATATGTTCCGCTCTCCAGGCCGCCCCAGACACTCTGGCGTAACGTTTGCTCTGCGCATGTCGTATTTTTGAGCGTTGCTCCCGCGGGATCAGGTCGGCGCTCATCCATATTCAGGCAATCTGCGAGCAGCTTGCCACACCATATTTATCGCTGCCTGAGTCACACAAACCGGTCTTCGGCGATGTCCGTCGGCAGGACGGTTAAAACGTTTAAGGCATAATGGAAACGCTGGCGGATAATCCCGCCACCAGTTCAATCCCTTGCGGTATCTTATCTAACTGGATACGGACAGGGACTCGCTGCGCAAGTCGCACCCAACTGAAGGTGGGATTGACATCCGGCAGCCCGAGCCCACCCGTCTGATCATTGCTATCATCGATCCCCCGACCGATACTCTCCACATGCCCCGTGATGAGCGGGTCAAACCCCATCAGCGAAATTTGTGCGGCGTTCCCGATACGAATATGACGCAGTTTGGTCTCCTCAAAATAGCTCACCACCCAGAAACTGTGCGCATCGACAACGGCGACCCTGGTCTCTCCCGCAGTGGCGTAGTCGCCTGGACGCAGCCGAAGATGCGTGACGTAGCCAGCAACCGGTGCGCGCACGGTAGCATGAGATAAATTAAGCTGCGCCAGTTCCAGCGCAGCCAGCGCCCCCTGATAATTGGCCGCCGCGACGCGCGCTGCGCTGCCCGTTTGCTGGATGTCCTCGCCGGAAATGGCCCCTTTGATGAGCGCGCGTCGCCTGGCCGCATCCTGGCGCATCAGCATCTCATGACGTTTTGCTTCAACGTCGGCCTGCGCGCTGAGCACCGCCAGCTTCAGCCAGCGCGGGTCGATAGCATAAAGCACATCGCCCTGGTTAACCCATTGATTATCGCGGACCGCCACGCGGCTCACCGGCCCGGAAACATCCGGCGCAATCTGCACCACATCGGCCCTGACCCTTCCATCGCGCGTCCAGGGCGTCTGCGCATACTGTTTCCAGAAAATAAACGCCACGAAAATCGCCACCGCCACAGCGATTAACGTCAGCGCGTAACGACCCAGTAAAGAGAGTAAAGATTTCATGCGAATAACCCCAGAGTGGTCAGGCCCTGCAAAAGCAGGAAAAAGGTCACGATATAGGTTGAGACATCAAGCAACGGGCGCAAAGGCAAACGCCGGTAAAGCCTGCTGCAAGAAAAAAGCGGCACGAGTAACAGCGTACAGACCACAGCAAGGAACGCGGTCAGTAGCAGTCCGGGGATAAAAACACCCCCGATATTGATGTCATTTATCATGGCTGGGCTCCTTGTTCTGCGTCCGTAATGCGCAGTGCAGATCCACCAGTCTGTCGACAAACTGGCATGATTGTTCATCTGTCGCGGGCAGGCAGAGGCTGGCCATTGCGGCAATACGCTCGCGTAAGGCGTCGGTGTGCGTTGTGCGGGTCAGATGAGAAAGCACCTCGTTGATATCGCTGCCTGCGGGCGTATCGCAACGGCGCAGGCGCATCACGCAGAGGCCAATGCGCAGAAAATGGACCAGGCGTGCAAGCGCCCGTGCGGATGACGGCCCGCTGCGCGGCAAGCGTGGCAGCAACAGAGCGGCCCGATCGATCATCAGATTGGTCCAGTGCGTTTCATCACCTTTAAACACACCGTTCACGCTGCGGCGAATATCGCGTTGGCAAAGTTTTAGCAGACGGTTTATCGCCGCGTCCGCCTGTACGGTTTGCAGCAGACTCATGCCGATAACCGCAAAGCCGGTCGCAAAAAACAGCGCGATAGCGGTGTTGGCCGCAGCGGCGAAGTCGCCGCTGTAGTGTGCCCCCAGCTCGCATAGCACAGGCAGCGTCAGGGTGATGCCCATCGCCATAAAGGTCGTGGGCGGTCGCGCCTGCAGCGATCCGGCAAGCAGATAGACTGGGGCAAGCACCGCCACCAGCACCGGGAAATCGCTGAGCGGGGGAAGCAGAGCGAAGCTATAGATAAGGCTTATCAACACGCCCCAGACGGAGCCGATAATGTATTTGACAAGATGCGGGGCCGGCGTATCGAAACTGCCAAACAGCGTGCAGCACACCCCAAGAATCGACACCGCCGTGCCGCCATCGGGCCAGGCGGAGTAAATCCAGAGCAAACAGCCGCCCAGGATGATGACAAAAGCGCCCAGCGCCGTTCGGGCGGCACTGAGGGGATCGCGATGGAAAACATACCCTTTCACTGCATGATCTTCCGCCGGCATTGGCGAAGTTTTGCCGTGATGGATGGCATCCGAAAGGCGCTCACACTGTTGCAGGAGGGTAAGCAACTCAGCGACGTAGCGTAAGAAATTCACCCGCAGCGCATCCTCGAACGTCAGCGCCTGCGCAGCGTGCCGCTGTGCTAACTGCGCGCTGCGTTGTTGTAGCGTAGCTGCTGCGTTTTTGCGTTTCCCGGTATCGTCGCAGCTCAGCCAGGCCTGAACTTCATCCAGCAGCCTCTGCATATCGGCGGGCATCTCCGCGATCGCCTGTAAACGATCGCGTAATTCACCGTTGACAATAACTAACCGCGCCAGCCTGTCATGGAGCGCTTTCCTGGCCTGACGGACCGGCACTGAAAGGGCAAAATCATACGGGATGTGGTGGCTGATGCCCTGCAGGAACTGGAGCGCCAGCGCCAGATGCAGAGGCTCTGACTGCGCGTCGGACCTGCCTGCCAGGGTGTCGGCAATCCGTTGACGCGCGGCCTGCAGCGTCTGCGCTAATTTGCTGTTGAACAGCCCGGATATCCGGACAGGCAAAATGTATCGGTGAATCAGCGCGGCGCAGACGATGCCTATCGTTATCTCCTGTACCCGAATGATGGCAATGTTAAATACCGTGCCAGGGTCTGAGACGGCGGGAAAACCAATCAGACTTGCGGTGTAACCGGCCAGCACAAAGGCATAGGCGCGGGGCGTGCGTTCAAGCAGGGATAAACAGAGGCAGAAGGAGATCCAGCCTGCCAGAATCACGCTGCATAAAATCGGCGTATTCACAAACATGGGCACAATCAACACCGTGGCCCCCGCGCCGGTCACGGTTCCTGCCAGGCGATACAGGCACCTGCTCAAAGACGCGCCCACCGACGTTTGCGAAACGATATAGACGGTAATGATGGCCCATGAAGGCCGTTCAAGGCCAATCGCCAGGGCAATGTAATACGCGAGCATCGCTGCGACAAAACTCCTGACGGAATAGAGTAGCGCATGGGCGTCGCTCAGTAGCGCGGGAGAGGCCATGCGGCCTGACCAACGGCTTATCGCCTGCAAAACGCGGCGGTGATGGGGAGTTAATTTGCTCATGCCGGGAATTATTCCCGCTTTGCGCTTGTCCTTAAATACTCTATTCTGTCAAAAAATACCTAAATGTTGCCAATAAGATGTCATCCAGACTTGCCCATACCCTGTTTGATCCCGACAGCACGCCGGGCCCGGCCGTCGCGCGGCATATTGATTTCGTTGATTATGCAGCAGAAGTGCCGGTGCATACGCACCGTAAGGGACAACTGATCGTGGCCCGCTATGGGGCGGTGATTTGTCGCGCGGAAAACGATATCTGGATAGTACCGCCAGATTGCGCGGTGTGGATCCCCGGCGGGATCCCCCATAGTGCTAAAGCGACCTGGAATGCGCATCTCAACTATTTGTTTATTGAACCCGGCGCCGCCGCGCTGCCGGAGAAATGCTGCACGCTGGCGATTTCTCCGCTGATTAAAGAGTTAGTTGATCGCTTGACGCATGAGGACGTTGATTACCCGGCGCAGAGCCATGTCGGCAGGCTGACCAGAGTGACGCTCGATGAACTGGCCACCATGCCGCAGCAGAAATTGAGTCTGCCGGTTTCGGCGCACCCGAAGATCCGCGCCATGGCTGATGCGCTGGTTAGCCACCCGGAGGATCGAAGCACGTTTAAAGTCTGGGCGAAACGGCTGGCGCTCAGCGAGCGTTCATTAGCACGCCTGATGCTGCGCGAAACCGGGTTGACCTTCGGACGATGGCGTCAGCAACTGCATTTGATTATTGCCCTTCGGGAGCTGGCAAGCGGGGTATCGGTGCAAAACGTCGCGGCTAATCTGGGGTATGAGTCGGTAAACGCTTTTATCACCATGTTCAGAAAAACAATGGGCAGCACGCCCGCGCACTATTTTGCCGGTCGAAGAGCGGCAGATCCCTGAGTGAGGCACAGGCTGGATACCGAGTAAGGCGCTTAATGCCCGCTTCTGGCCCCCAGGCGATATTCAGCATTGCTCCTGACGAGGCGTAATGACTGTCAAGGCGGTGCCCTCTTCCGTTCCTCTGGCTTTGCGTGGTCAGGTCTGCTGAACGAATCAAGGGAGAGCGGAGTCTCACACGACGACAGTTTTCAGGTTGATGATGGCTTGTCAGCAAGCGTAGCGGGCTTTTTTATGATTCTCCGCGGTTTGTTCAAAATTTCAGCCCATATTTCTTTATCTTATCCGACAGCGTACTTTTGGCTACCTGTAGTGACTCTGCTGCACGAGACAGACTACCTTCATAGCGCGCCAGCTCAGTGGCAATCAACCCTCTCTCAAAGTGCTCAACGGTTTGCGTCAGCGATAAGGAAGAGAGATCCGAAGAGATATCGCCCATGGTGATGGTACTCTTGATGCCCAGAACGAATCGCTCCGCTTCATTGCGCAGCTCCCTTACGTTCCCAGGCCAGCGCCAGGCCATCAACTGATGAAGTTTTGCCTCTTTAATCACCGGCGCAGAGCGATCGAAACTGACCGACGACTGGTTCACAAACAGGTTGAACAACAGTGGAATATCCTCCACACGTTCACGTAAAGGCGGTAATTTGAGATTGACCACATCCAGTCGAAAATGTAAATCAGCGCGAAACTGCCCCTGCTCTGCCAGCTCGAGCAAATTAGCTTTTGTGGCAGAAATAACCCGAATATCAATGGGGATTAGGGTGTTTGAGCCCAGTCGTTCCAGCTTCCGCTCCTGCAGTACACGCAGGAGTTTGATTTGCATCGGCAGTGTCATACTCTCGATTTCATCGAGGAAGAGAGTGCCCTTATTCGCATATTCCAGTTTACCGATGCGTTGCTTCAGCGCACCTGAGAATGCGCCAGACTCATGGCCGAAAATTTCGCTGTCGAACAGCGTTTCCGGAAGCCCGCCACAGTTAATCGCGACGAATGGCCCGCTGCGACCACTGAGCTCATGTATGCAGCGGGCCACCAGTTCTTTACCAGTGCCCGTTTCACCATAGATCATGACATTGGCGGGCGTGACAGCAATGTCTTTGATTATCTCGCGGACCTCCATTATCGCCGCCGAATTCCCCACCAGCCGGGTTTCCAGCGCACTGACATCAGCAAGGCGACGCTTTAACGAATAAACTTCCTGCAGTAAACGCCGCTTATCCAGAGCCCGCCGCACAACATTCGTGAGCTGTTGCGGGGTAAAGGGTTTTGATAAAAAGTCGTAAGCGCCGTTGTGCATGGCCTCCACCGCCGTTGCGACGTCGCCATGGCCGGTAATAATAATGACCGGTAGATCGGGGTCCTGCTCATTGAGCGTTTTTTGAAAGGCCAGTCCACTCATGCCAGGGAGCTTCATATCCGTGACCACGATGCCATGCTGACGCAGAGCAGGAAGAAGATGCTGGGCCTCTTCCACTGAACTCACTCCGATAGCTTTAATTTTATCAAGCTTCAGCGCCTGTACGCAGCCAAGCTGAACATCCAGATCATCTTCAATCAGTAACACGTCAAACTCAGTCATGCTTATTCTCCGGCTTGATCTCGGGTGCGGCGGGCAAACGGAGGGTGAATTTTGCTCCTGATTCCTGGCTTTCCACGCTGATGGATCCCCCATAGGAACGGATAATATCGGCTGATATCGCCAGCCCCAGTCCCAGTCCGCGATTTTTTTTGGTCGTGAAAAAGGGTTCAAAAATGTGTTCAATGATGCTGACAGGGATCCCCGGACCGTTATCTGCGATAGCAATCACGACATCATTCCCCTGCTGATACCATTGCACACTGACGCGGCGTTCACTGTGTTGTTCCTTAATCGCGTCGAGAGCGTTACTGATGATATTAACCAGCACCTGTTCCAGACGAACGCCATTACAGAGGCAGTACAGGTTACGCGAAGGGGGGTGGCGCACAAACTGACTTGCATGCTCCTTAAACCGGTGGCCCAGCAGAAGCATGGCATTATCAATGCTGCCGGCCACCAGGACACGCTGAATAGCGTCATCGGTATTGCGGGAAAATGAACGTAACTGATTGCTTATTCGACCGATAAAATCCACCAGTCGGCTGATGCGTTCCAGGTTAGCTTTCGCTTCATCATATTCACCAATCGCCAGAAACCGCACGGCATTGGCCGCCATGATACCTATTGCCGAGAGAGGCTGATTAATCTCGTGAGCAAGGCCAGCCGAAAGCTGACCAATGACAGCCAGCTTCTCGCTACGAACCAGTTCTTTCTGCATATTTAAAAGCGCCTCTTCAGAGGCTATTCGCTGGCGAAGCGCCACTTCAAGCTCATAACGTTGTGCTTCCAGCTCCTGCGTTCTTTGTCTCACCAGTTCTTCAAGGCAATTATACGCCTCTCTGAGCGCCTGCTGGTTTTTCAGCCTCAGGTGAATTATTTGATTCCGCTGGGCAAGAATAAAGACTGAAATCACGATAAAAATCAGCACTGCGGTTCCGAGCGCGATGCGCACGGCAATATTCTTATAAAGCAAACTGACGGGTGAAAGTGTGGCCAGTGTCATGTCGATCTTAGGGAGATACTGCCTGACCATGATATATCGGGTGCCGTCGATAAAAACTTCATCAGTCCGGGCATTGATCGCGCGTATTCTTTTAAAACTCAGCGAAGGAATGTTGGTGGACAGATATTTATGTTCTTTGTTCGCTTCTCTCAGTGTTGGCGCAGGTAATGGTGTCAGGGAATGGTACAGCCAGGCTGAATGCTGAGTGCTGACGATGACGCCAGCCTGGTCGAGGAGGATATTTTCCTGCCCGGGCTGTACGTTTTTAAGCAAATCGTTAATATCGACCTTAACGACTACAACCCCCAGTTTTTCCTTGCCTGAGAAATAGCCATTGGACTGATAATATCCAGGGATATCATGTGTCGTGCCGACAGCAAAATAGTGATCGGTGATACCCGCTTTCACTCGCTGAAAATAAGGTCGATATTTTACATTGTGCCCAATCAGGCTGTCCGGCGCTTGTGCATCACTTGAAAAAACGATGTTTCCCTGATTATTTACGACAAATATCGCCTGAGCGCCAATTCTGCTCTGCAGAATTTTTAAGCGCGAGTTAATATCTTCGGATGCGCGACTGCCCGCGGTATCTTTTAAGCTTTCAGTAATACTATTATCAAATGAGAGCGAAAGCGGAATAAATTCATAGCGGCTGATATCAAAAGTCAGTTCTTGTCCCTGCTGGTAGAGATGAGCGTTTAATATATCTGTCTGTGACCTGAAATCGACACGGAAAGAGTAATAACTAAACCACAGTATGCCACCCAGTGCGAGCGCCAGCAAAAACCACAGTAGTTGATTTTTTTTGTTTAGCAGCCATTGCTTACCGCTGGCTGCCAGGGAAGAGATTTTCATATTTTGCGCGCTCAGTGCGGAGGTCGGTCCTGGCCCGGGACGAAATTATGCCTGTCCACCCTGCTGTTTTCAATCCAGTTCCCACGGTATTCCCGGCCGTGAGAACTGGATGGCGATTAAAAAACGTTTAACAGTAAAATGGTCAGGATTGCCATCACCAGCCGTGATACCGCGTAGCCAATAGTGTAACCGATAGCAGGCACGTGGCTCTGGGCGGCCGACTCCAGCGCCCCCAGGGCTGCCGTCGTGGAGCGGGCGCCAGCACAAACGCCAAACAGAATGCCTGGATGGAATTTGAAGACGTATTTCCCCAGTAGCACGCCAACAATAAGCGGCACCAGTGTGACAATAATCCCGCTGATAAAGAGCGCCAGACCGTAATTCTGCAGACCCGCAATGAAGCTGGAGGCGGCATTGAGTCCAATAATGGCAATAAAACCGTTTAAGCCCAAATTATTAAATACCCAGATTGCCGGACCGGGTATACGACCAAATGTGCGTCGCGTTGCCCGCAAATAGCCGCATACAATCCCTGCGACGATGGCGCCAACTGAGGTTCCTAAACTGAGCGGGATGCCGTGAATGTGCAACGTGATGGCGCCCAGAATGCAACCCACGACGATCCCGAAACTCATAAATGCCATGTCAGAGTTTTCGTTTGGCCGATCGGCATAGCCCAGTTTTGCTGCCAGCTTGTCGACGTCTTTATTCGGCCCCCGAACACTGAGTACATCTCCTCGCTGCAGCGACAGGGACATATTGGGTTCTGCGCGGACATCTGCGCGAGTCAGTCCGGTTAAAAACAGACCGTGTCCGGGAGTACCGAAGCATTCAGCGATCAGGTCGCCCAGTTTTTTGCCAAGGTAGTTTTTTTCAAGAACCACGATATCAAGTTCTTCAATGGCATAATCAAGCAGGTTTTCATCTTTGATTTCCAGCCCGAAGTCTGCCTGATATTTCACGATAGTCGCCAGTGGACCGCTGATAGAGATAATCGCGTTCGGCAGCAGGCTTGTCGCGGCATCGCATTCAACGGCTTTTGTCTTGTCATCAGGGCGCATACGTCGAATGGTAAACTCATGCCCAAAGTCTGCTTCCACCTCATTGACTGATTTGTGCCACAGCTTCTGGTTGGTCAGCTTATAGCTACGGGTGGTATAGGCCCGATACGCGGAGTTTCTGATTTTTGTCGTGCCATGCTGCTTCTCATAATCTTTGCAAGCCTCAACCAGATTAATACCCAGCAGTTTTGGGGCAAAAGATGAGAGAAACCAGGCTGAACCGGCAGTACCGAATGGATAGGTTACGGCATACGCCACCGGGATCAGCGCAATGGCAGCGCTATTCACATCTTTGTCCTGATGAACCAGACTTGAAGCCACTCCCAGTACCGTTGAGTTGGTATATCCGCCGGCCAGCAATCCCGCCGTCATCGGTCCGCCATAATGCAGACCTTTACCAATCAGAATGGCAGTACCCAGCCCTGACAGGCAGACGATAACCGTAAAAATCACCTGCGGCAGGCCATCGCTGCGAATCGCGCGAATGAACTGCGGCCCCACAGAATAACCCACAGCGAACAAAAACATGTCAAAAAACATCGCCTGCATGACGGTCGGGATGGTGATATGAAACTGTCCAATGAGCAAACCGGCAATCAGCGTGCTGGTGACCACACCCAGACTGAATTTCCCGAACTTCAGTGCCCCAAACCAGAATCCAAGAGCCATCGTCAGATAGACGGCCACTTCAGGATATTGATGAAAAAGAGTCATTATATATTGCATGATCCATCCTCGTAACGCGAAGCCCCGGAGTTTGCCAACTCCGGGGAAATATCGTGATAAAAGTTAGTATTCTGGTTTGTAGAGCAGAGACGCTATCCATTGCGGGATATTATCGGGACGTTGTACCTGAGCCAGTCCTGCATCAAACAGATATTCGGCCACACGGACTGCGGTTTTCACCTCGGTGGCGAGGATGTCGTCCTGACCTGGATAGAGCATCCCTTTTTCCCGCATTTCGGGGCTTATCTGATCTGCAGTGGCATGGGCCGCCACAATAAAACACTCGTCGGTCAGACGTTTGGGGCGGGCGGCATAGGTTGCCAGACCAATTGCTGGATAGATGTAGAAATTGTTTGCCTGGCCCGGATGGAATGTTTTGCCCTTGAGACTGAACTCTGGAAATTGTACGCCGGCAGCAAACAGGGCTTTTCCTTGCGACCACCGGTATGCCTGCTCTGCGGTACATTCAACTTTACTGGTCGGATTGGAGAGAGCAAAAATAATGGGACGGCCGTTAAGACGGCTCATGGCCTCCACCACCTGTTGGGTAAATGCGCCAGCCTGAGTGCTGACACCAAACAAAATGGTGGGTTTGAAGCGTTCAATCATTTCAACCAGGTCGTTAGTTGCAGGCTCATCATGCGCATAGCGCAACTGCGCAGGGCTGAGATCCTCACGTTTCTGGTTGATGAGCCCATTGATATCCATTAAGCGGATGCGCTTAACGGCTTCTTCCTCGCTCAACCCCTCTGTTGCCATCTCTTTGACAATCAGTTTGGCGATGCCCAGCCCGGCTGACCCCGCGCCGAGGAACAAAACGCGCTGATCGACCAGCTTGCCGCCGGTGATATTCAGTGCTGCGGAAATACCAGCCAGCGCGATGCTCGCTGTTCCCTGAATATCATCGTTGTAGCAGAGCACCTCATCTTTATAGCGGTCGAGATAGCGAATAGCATCAGTGCCCTTCCAGTCTTCAAAATGAATGCAGCATTCCGGGAAGACTTCCTGTACCGCCTCGACAAACTCTGCGGTCAGTTCATCCAGCTTACTCGTGCTGATCGGCTCCTCATGCAAGCCGAGATACATCGGATCGTTCAGCAGTGCCTTGTTCGTGGTGCCGATGTCGAACAGCACAGGCAACAGGCATTCCGGCGGGACACCTGCGCAAGCGGTGTAAAGCTGGAGTTTGCCAATAGGAATGCCCATACCGTTGGCGCCGATATCGCCCAGCCCTAGAATACGCCCACCGGTAGTGACGCAGATAAAGCGCACATCTTTTACAGGCCAGTTGCGCAATACTTCCGCGATACGCCCCTGCATATGGTGAGTAATGTACATTCCGCGGGGGCGGCGATAAATGTGGCCGAATTCCAGACAGGCATCCGCAACCACCGGATCATAAAGAACAGGGATAAAGCGTTTCGGATCCGACATAATCGTTTTATAAAACACCACCTCATTACGTTCTTCCAGATCCTGCAAATAACTGTAGCGCTCAAGATCGTTTGCTTTTTTCTCCACGTTTAACAATGCGCGTCTGACCTGCAAATCCAGCGTTTCAACATTTGATGGCAACAGCCCTTCTAAACCACAGGTACGACGTTCTGATTGGGTGAAAGCCGTGCCTTTATTCAGGCCTGGATTTTTTAATAATTCGACCCCTTTCAGGATGGAGTTCTGCAACACAGTCATATTCAACTCTCCAAATTAAATCATTGTCTATTGATGAATGAAACGTTCATCGCACCAGTGATATTGCATTGCGCGTGCCACTATTTAATAATAATTAACCCATTGATAAATAACGATTAGATTAAATTTTCGGTGTCAGACATTCCGGTTAACCGGAAAAACACGGATAACATGTTCGGTTTTCCGAACGGAACTGCGGGAGTTAAAGTTCTATACCGCTAGTCTGCCGGGTCTTTTTTTACCGAACGACATCGGGGGGCTCAGGAGTTGTCATGCCGGATGCGCACAAAAAAAGAACGCGGGGAAGCCCGGGAAACTCATCTGGTGGACGGGTATGTTCTGGCGGTGGTGATAAGGCGAAGAAAAAGAGAGCTGGCGGTGTAAATTTACCCGGTAAAGCAAGCTCCACCGACTCCAGAAGGAATGAAAGCGGGTTACTGCTGAACGGGACATATTAAAAAGATTGCGGCGCACTTCGCAACGTAGCCCGACGACGCTATCGGGGGCGGGATGGGCATCCGGGGGAGTTTACGCCTGCTCCATCTGCTGTATTCATAACGCCATCAGGCAGATCTGAGACTCACGTGGCAGATCAACCCGTACTGGCTGGCGTCGGGATGCGAACAGTCTGCTTTTGATGAATTAATTTTCGATGGTAAAGTAAGACTGTTTTTTTGAATGTATTTTTATAGTTAAACCTTCGGTTTTGAATGCATTGAATAATATGTCCGCATCACCCGTTGACAGGATATCCATTGATTTAGTCAGATCGCCAGCATCTGAAAAACACTCAACCAAATCAATTCCCAGGATAAAAATAGCCGGCGCTTCAGTATTGATGTCCACATGCTTAACAGCTGTCCAGCTTCGTTGTTTCAGCGTGATATCTGACCACCCCTGACATTTAAGTATCCGGATCACTCGTGTCAATCGTGAGAGTGGAGAATCCTCCTGTGGCCTGATAATACTGGTTTTCCACAGCGTGTCTAAACGTTGACCTAGCTTCGCTGATGGCCCCAGATCTCTGCTAAGTTGTATAAGGTAGTCAATGTCTTTTGCAACAGTCTGAGGGAAACGTCTCTGTTTTTTAGCGGTAACAAGCCAGTTTTGCAGAAAAATATGCTCCATTAGTGGTGAGGGAGTTTTTCCATCAATACGCGACAGATGCAGCGCTATAAGCGCACACCATAAAAAATGCTCTGTATCAGCCATTTTTTGTTGATGATTTATGTCAGGCCTGGAATTATTCATAACATCTCCAGTGATTAGTCATTGAATTTATCTGATAAACCCTGTTAACAGTATAATTTTTATACCATTATCTGAAAATTAAAACATTGGCTAAGGATACATTTAATTATACCCGACACATCAGTCATGACTTCTCTTTGGCATGATGTTTATTATGCACCAGATGCGACGTATAGCTCACAACAACCATCACGATGATGGTGCTTCCCAGACAGGAAACAAAAATCAGACCAAACTGTGCTCGCAGTAAACCCGTATACTGTATAACGCCTGCGCCAATCGGAACAAATAACAATGCCATATAACGAACAAGAAGAGTACATCCCGGATTAACCCACCTTTCAGGGATTATCTGAAATGAGAGAAGAACGAACAAAATAATCAACCCCAGAATACTTCCTGGAATAGCTACTGGTAATATCGGGGCTATAAATAAACCCAGATAGAGACAAAAATAAATTATGACGAATGCACGTATATATTTCATAATGATAGCAGGCATGACATATCCCTCACCGGCTCGAAGTAACCAGATTACATTTAAAACACACCCCCCCCAAAAATAATAAATCTACCAGTAATGATTAAAAACAAAAACATATTCCATATATCCACATCCAATTATACTTAATGAGTATAAAATGCATTTTCTTACAACCATCCAGGTAGGCATGATTAAATACCCTGTTATATTTAATAGTATCGACATCAATAATAATGTTGGGTGCTAATCTGACGCAAACAGTCTGCCATATGTTTTCTTCTCTCTTTACGCCAGGCACCGGGCGATAGCCCAAAGGCACGAGAAAATACGCGGGTAAACGTTTGCTGAGAATCATACCCACAAGCCAAGGCAACTTCGTAGATACAGGCATCAGTGTGGGTTAACTGAAGAACCGCAAGCTCCATTTTCCTTCTTCTGATATAACTTGCCAGGTTTTCTCCCTTGTAATGAAAAAATAACCTCTGGATATGCCATTTTGAATAGCCAGAATGAATTGAAATTTCTTCAATAGATAGCTTTCGATGTAAATTCTCATTAATCCATTCCACAATAGTGTCGATAACCGAAGCTGAAATATGCATAAATAATAACCTCTGGATTATCTATTCAGTAGCCAGGGTACGAGAAGCATGACTATTTTGAAAACATACGGCGCCAGAACTGCGGTTATGATTCCGCATAGCACCAGGGCCACGGAACTAAATGCGGCTTCTTCCGCGTCAATTTCTGCACAGCGGGAAGTGCCCAACGCATGACTTGCAGAGCCCATTGAAAGTCCCCGCGCGATCTTGTGATTAATATGCACAATGTTCAGATACACATGACCAAGCACAGCCCCCAAAATACCAACCAGAATAACGCATACTGCAGTGATAGCAGGGATACCTCCAATCGCGCTACTTGCCGCCATTGCAATGGGTGTTGTCACTGATTTAGGCAGGATGGTCGCGGCCATTTGAGGCGTTGCGCCCATTTCCAGGGCGATAATGCTGCCTGAAAACATTGCTGTAAGGCTACCTACCGTGCAGATGATGATCAACGATTTCCATTTCGCACGGAGCTGAACCAGTTGCTCATAAAGAGGAAAAGCCAGTGCCACAACGGCTGGCTGCAACAGAGCGTTGAGTGAAGAAGAACCCTGGAAATAGCTCGCATAAGGAATGTGTCCAAATGCCAGGATAGCAATGATGATAATCAGCGTAATGAGAAGTGGATTGAACAAAGGGTTTTTTATTTTATTCATCGACAGCCAGCGAGCTGAAAAGAACAGACATAAAGTTAACGGTAGAGACCAGCAGATATTAAAAATCATTTACTTTTCACCTCACATCTGACGCCAACAGATTCTCACCATCGTGACTATCATGGTCATTGCTGAATACATGACTCGACTTAAAACGGGTTCGGTTAAACTCAGATACCCCATGGAATATAAGAGTCGTCCTCAGTGTTCGCAGGACGCTTCACCGTTAGTGAGAAGATGATAGAGATAATGGCTAAAATGAAGATGACCCAGAAAGTTGACTGGAAGCCACCGAAGACCGAAGCAATCACAGACCCCAGGAAAGATCCGATCCCAAAACCCAGATAAATGACGCCATAATTCTTAGTGACATTATTCAGACCAAAGAACTCAGCCACCAGGGATGGAAAAGTAGTAAGGTGACCACCAAAATTAAACGCGACACACCCCAGAGCAAAGAAGAAACTATACTCATTCAGATGGAAGAAATTAAGCAGAACCATACCCATCAGGAGGATTATCTGACCAAAGGTGACAATTCGAATGATGCGTATGCTATCGGACATTATGCCCATCACCAGACGACCGACTAAGTTGGCGACAGCAACAACAGTTACCGCATTTGCAGCCGTCACGCCATCGAGATGGGCGATGGTTTGCGCAATATCTTTTGCTACACCAATAATGTACAACCCTCCCATCATTGCGGTTCCGAACATTAGACATAACATCCAGAATTGCGCCGTACAAACAGCTTCACGCAGAGTATATTCTTTCTGGACCGCACCACTGGCAACTTTCACATTTTGATATGGCGCATCTGTCATTAATATCCCGCCAATGATGCAAATCACCGCAGCAATAACTCCCCAGTACAGTAATGCGGTATGTAATGCGTTATTGGCAAGCAGATCCATATTAATGAATTTGAAGGCTAGCGACCCCAGCCCATAACAACCGATAGATAAAGCGGAAATGAGTCCTTTACGTTCCGGGAACCAGCGAATACAGTTGGTCAGCGTAAGTAAGTAGCCAATACCGTCAGCCAGTCCTACCAGGACACCGCCAAAAATCCACAGCATTGTCAGATTATGAGCGATCCCCGTCAGCCCTAAACCCAGTAACAGTGCGATACCAGAAAATATGGTAAGCACTTTAACGCCAAATTTATCCTGTAGCCTCCCCGCAAAACTGGATGCAAAAGCCAGACAGAGACACAGGATACCAAAGGTGAAAGCAACGTTTGGAACCGTAGTGTGGAGCTGTGTTGCAAAATGACTATTAAACAAACTCCAGGTATATACCGAGCCCAACGCGAACTGGGCCAGAAGAGTGCCTGTGAAAGTCAGCCAGCGAGTAACAGGTTGAGATGCTTGCCGTAAATCTTGTTTATGGGTCATAATGATACCTGTCAATGGATTTTTATTGGCAAATGATTATTTCTTAATTCCTGTATCATTCAGATTATCCCTGGTGCAGGATGATTACTGAACGGATCAGCTCCGTGTATTAAGACGATATTGACGTGGAGTTAAATGATAATGCTGTCGAAATGACCGACAGAAGGTTGACTGCTGTCTGTAACCGAGATACATTGCGATCTCTGTGATTGAACTGTTTGTTTCCTTCAGTAAATCCCTGGCAATAACCATTTTACGCTTTCTTATATATACACCTGGAGACATACCAGTCACTCCTTTGAAACTTTTTTGAAAGTGCCATTGGGAGTATCCTGTTTTTTCTTCCAGGACCCGAAGTGTTAACTCCTCTGTTAAATTAAATTCTATCCACTCCAGTATATCCTGAATGGTTAAACGCATAAGACAGGAAGAGGATTTATCTTTCATTTAAATGCCTTAATTAATATACATTTTTCATTAGCCAAGGCTGGCGGATTAAAAACAACAGGGCAATCATACTCTAATCCATGTATTCTAAAAGTGAATATTTAGAATACATAACATTCCATTATGGAATGTTATGTAACGGTTGCATATCCGGGGGCGAAGGAGGATATCTGGCGGAAAACAGCGACTTCTCATGTGCGGATCGGCCATGCTCAGGCAATGCGGAATGGCTGACGGATAATGGTTCGGCTTACAGAGTCCATGAAGCGAGGGGACGCGTCCGAATGGCGGGAACTACGCGGTGCACAGCAGCGGCACGCCATCTGCAAAGCCACGGTATAGCAAACGTTCGGGAAGACGATAAACGGGATGACAGCAGCCTCATGCTAAAACCGGACGGTCAAGTGGCGGCGATGAATCTGCGCTGGCGTTGAGTCATGACAATCAACCTCGCCCGCACGTGCACAGGGGTATCGCTCACTACGGGAATATCACGCTCTGCCAGTCGCCGCGATTAAAAGACCTCACGCTGCACGGGCGTTGGCGGCAGATGCTCATCTCTGTCATTGACGCCGGGCTACGGCATTGCCGTGTCATTCGCCCTGTGGCCGCTGCCCTTTCGGGAACAGCACTTGCGCTATTCCCGAAGGGGGATGCTTTGCCCTGCGACGCGCATGATTTAGGGTATCTTACGCGCCACGACGATAAGAATTACCCTATCCAAAGAACGGCGCAGGCGGCAAGAAGACAGTAGCCGCCAAAAAGGTGCCACTTATCATGTTCCAGCCAGCCCGCCAGCCAGCGAAGCGCCACTAAACCGGCGATAAAACTGAAAACCATACCCAGCAAACTCGGCAGAACGATGGAGGAAACGGTCGGTGAGACCGCCTTGAGTGCAGCGCTGGCATGGAAAGCGCGCGCCACTTCTTTGACGATAACAATGGGCGTCAGCACAACCGCCAGCGCAAAACTGAATTCTTCTGCGGTTTTTCGGGCAACGCCGACGGATAATGCAGTAGAAATTGTCGCGCCGGAACGGGATAACCCGCGAAAAGGCAGACAAAGTCCCTGCACCATCCCCACAATGACCGACTGGATTAAAGAGAGACGCTGACTATGACTTTCTTTTATTCGCGACGAGACAATAATGAGAATGCCCGACACGACAAGCCCGCAAGCAATCAGTTTACTGTTGCTGAACAGTGATTCAATTTCGAAATCTGGCGTATTGCCAGAGAAATAAACCTTGATGATATGTTGCAGGGTTAAGCCGACGATCCCCGTCATCATGGTGGCAATAATAATGCGCAGAGCATAATGTTTAAACGCCGCACCAGAGCTAAAATAGGTGACGCGCCAGGATTTCCAGAAATGAACGATAACAGCAAACATCGTCCCGGTGTGCAGCATAACCAACAGCAATGTCATGTCTGGTGCACTTGGATTCAGCCCCAGTATTTTTTCCGCCATAATAACGTGTGCCGAGCTGGAAACAGGCAACAGCTCAGCCAGCCCCTGAATGACTGCCAAAATCAATATGTTCAAAAAGGTCATATTTTCTCCGGGTGATGGATTCCCATGTTAAATACTAAGACAAAGCATCAGGTCATGAATCCATTCAGTACCCTGCGTGAATATAATCCTTAGCGGTGACATCTTTAATAGCGATACACTGCGCCGGGTTGAAGAAAACGTTTCGTTTAACCTTCGTTTGACTTTCACCAGGAGCCGTTGGGGCGGCGGATTTTCGCGTCTCTGTTCAGCCGTTCTTGTTCCGGATAAAAGACCTGCCCGCTGACATATCCGGCGGTAAAGATCGGCAAAAAGCGCGCGGCCTCAGGTCAGGAAACAGGACGATGGGAAAATGCCCCACGCAACGGATGGCTGAGCGACTGCGCCATCATGGTGCGAAAGTTTGCACCCTGCACACTCTTATGACCCTTAGCGGCAGATTAACGCCGTTTTATGTGCAAAGTGCCCACTTCATTATGTTGCCTGTGCAGTGATATTTTTGGCATATCTCTTGCTAAACCTCTGGTATCGCTATTCGGATAACCACTCAGAGGTTCCACAATGTCAAACAGCAATGATTTTCCACTCGTCGAAGCGCCCGCCTCCGGGCGTAAGGGCGTGTTTTCGATTTCCATGGTCCTGTTCAGCTTCACCTTTTTTACCGGCACCATGTTTGCAGGCGGCAAGCTCGGCGTCTCTTTTTCCATCGTAAACCTGCTGTGGATCGCGGTTATCGGCAACTTTCTGCTGGCCCTGTATGCCGCGTCGCTCGGCTGGATTGCCGCGCGCAGCGGGCTGAATACCGTACTGATGGGCCGTTTTTGCTTCGGTGAAATCGGCAGCAAGCTCGCCGATTTTATTCTCGGCTTCGCCGAACTGGGCTGGTACGCCTGGGGTACGGCGACGGTCGCTATCTCGCTGGTCAAGATCCTCGCCCTGCCCGAGGCGATGACTATTGTGCTGATGATTCTGTTCGGCATCCTGTTCTGCGTCACCGCCCTGGTCGGCTACAAGGGGCTGGATGCGCTGTCCCGCGTGTCGGTGCCGCTGATGTTTATTCTGCTGGTGGTCTCTATGTATCTTGCCGCCCATCACGCCGGTGGCTGGCAAGCGATGACCCAAATCGAACCGGGCTCAACCATGACCTGGTCGGCGGCCATCACCATGGTATTCGGCACTTTCGCCAGCGGCGCGACCCAGGCGACGAACTGGACGCGGCTGGCTAACTCCAGCCGTACCGCCATCGTCGCCAGCATGAGCAGCTTCCTCGTCGGCAACGGGCTGATGATTGTTGCCGGGGCGTGGTGCGCCATCGTCTATCAGCAGGCCGATATTGTGGAGGTACTGATTCTACAGGGGCTGTCCGTGGCGGCGGTGGTAATGCTGTGCCTCAACCTGCTGACCATTCAGGGGCCGACGATTTATAACGTCTCGGCGGCCGCCTGCCACCTGCTGCGCAGCGAACGTCGCCGCACCATGACCGTAGTCGCCGCCGGTGTCGGCATTCTGCTGGCCATTGGCGGGATGTATGAAATGCTGATCCCTTTCCTCGTGCTGCTGGGCAGCATCATTCCGCCCATCGGCGGCGTTATCCTTGCCGACTACTGGTTTTATCGCGGCGGCCGCTATCCCCTGCTGCACACCGCCCGCCTGCCGCGCTTTAACTGGCTGGGGCTTGGCGCCTACGCCGTGGGCGCGGTGGTGGCTTACCTGTCGCCGTGGATTGCGCCACTGGTGGGTATTACCGTTTCCGCGCTGCTCTACATCGCCCTGACGCGTCTGAGCAAACGTCAGCCCGCCGCTGACTCGGTCGCGGAGCAGTAATCATGGGCCTGACGGTCAGTGAAATCCTCGCGCTTGACGGGCTCTCCCCCCTGCGCCTGCGCGCGGGGCAACAGGGGCTGCAGCTGGCGGTGCGCTGGTATTACGTGGCGGAAAATGAAAATATCGCCGAATGGATCATGGGCGGGGAGCTGGTCTTTATCACCGGGATCAACCACCCCCGCGATGAAAACAACCTGATTCATTTGCTGATGGAAGGCAAACAGCGCGGGATCGCCGGGATGGTGATCCTCACCGGCGACCAATATATTCAGGCGATTCCGCCGCGCCTGATCGCGCTGGCCGACGAGATGGGTATTCCGCTGATCGAACAGCCCTATCTGCTGAAGATGGTGATGGTGACCGAACGCATCGGCACCGCGCTGGTACGTAGCGAGAATGCCCTGCAATCACAGCGCGATATTCTGCTGCAGCTGCTGACCGGCGACTACCCCGACCTGCATATCCTGCATCAACGCGCGCTCCACCAGCAGCTGGATTTTACCCGCCCGCTGCGGGTGGCGGCGCTGCGCCTTGAGGGGATACCGCGCCTGTTTCGCCAGCTGCCACCGGAGCAGGCCGAAGCCTGGCTCCAGCAGGCTCGCCGCACCGTGCGCCAGCGCCTGCAGCAGCAGCTCAACCAGCAGGGCAATCCCTTTCCGCTGGTTGAACGCAGCAATATGTTTCTCTTCCTGCTTCCGGACGAGGAAGGCGAATTTTATCAGCAGAAAAAGGGGTTAGAACAGTGGCTGCTGACCCAGGCGGAAGGCCGCGACGGGCTGTCGCTGCTGTGCGGCCTGTCGGCGCCGGTGCAGCAGCTACAGGGCTATCAGCGCGCGCTGTCGCAGGCGCGCCAGGCGCTGGATCTCAGCGATAACCTGCGCCCGGCCCAGCGCATCAGCGACTATCAGCAACTGGGCTTTATCAAGCTGCTTTCCGCCGTCAGCGACCCGACTCTACTCACCGACTTTATGCATGACACCCTCGGCTGCCTGATCGAACCCGACCGCAAAAGTCCGTGGCTGTTAATGGAGACCCTGGAAACGCTGCTTCAGGAGAGCGGCAACGTGGTCAGGGCCGCCGAGCGGTTGGCTATTCACCGCAACACGCTGCATCAGCGCATCCAACGTATTGAAAAACTGACCGGCTATCCGGTCAGCCATCCGCAATTTCATCTCAACGCCTCGGTCGCCCTGGCTATCTGGCGTATGTCGCAAAACCATTTACGGGAACAACCATGAACATTATCAACGCGCGCCTGCGCCATAAAGAAGCGCTCTATACCCTGGAGCTACAGGATGGTTTGATTAAAAGCATCACCGCGCAGGATGCCGCACGCGCGGCTGACACCGGCGATATCGACGCGCGGCACAAGCTGGTTATTCCGCCGTTTGTCGAGCCGCATATCCATCTCGACGCCACCCTGACAGCGGGCGAACCGGAGTGGAATATGAGCGGCACGCTGTTCGAGGGCATCGCCCGCTGGAGCCAGCGTAAAGAGCGCGTCACGGTTGAAGATACGCGCCAGCGGGCGCTGAAAACCATCGGCATGTTGCGCGATAACGGCGTGCAGCATGTGCGTACCCATATTGATGTCACCGACCCCTCGCTGACGGCGTTGGAAGCGATGCTGATGGTGAAAAAAGAGGCGGCCCACCTTATCGATCTGCAAATCGTCGCTTTCCCGCAGGAGGGCATCGAATCCTTTCCCGGCGGACGCGACCTGATGACCCGTGCCATTGAGATGGGCGCCGACGTGGTGGGCGGTATTCCGCATTACGAAAACACCCGCGATAAGGGAGTCAGCTCGCTGGTTTTCCTGATGGATCTGGCCCAGCGCCACGGCTGCCTGGTGGATGTCCACTGCGATGAAATCGACGACCCGCAGTCGCGTTTTCTGGAGGTGCTGGCGGAAGAAGCCCGGGTACGCGGCATCGGCGCCCAGGTAACGGCCAGCCATACCTGCGCCATGGGCTCCTACGATAATGCCTACTGTTCGAAGCTGTTCCGCCTGCTCAAAGCCTCAGGCATCAACTTTATCTCCTGCCCGACCGAAAGCATTCACCTGCAGGGGCGCTTCGATAGCTGGCCGAAACGCCGCGGCGTGACGCGCGTCGCAGAGCTGGATCGCGCCGGGATCAACGTCTGCTTTGCCCAGGACTCCATCCAGGATCCGTGGTATCCGCTGGGCAATGGCAACATCATGCGCATTCTCGACGCCGGACTGCATATCTGCCATATGCTGGGGTATGAAGATTTGCAGCGCTGCCTCGATCTCATTACCGAGAACAGCGCCCGGGCGCTGTGCCTGGGCGCTAACTACGGTATTGCCGAAGGGCGCCCGGCCAACCTGCTGATCCTTGATGCGGAAAACGACTATGACGCGGTACGTCGCCAGGCCAAAGTGCTGACCTCTATCCGCCACGGTGAGGTGATTATGCAACGTCAGCCGGAGCAGATTTGCTATCCGGAGTGAGGCGTTGAGTATGCCCGTTCGACGATGAAGAACGGGCCCTTCCCCTCACCCTTTGCCCAGTTTTGACAGCATCTCCGGGCGCATAAACTTATGGATGACCAGCATAAACAGCAGCGATGGCACCAGCAGAATCAGGGCGGTAATGGACGACACCTGATAGTTCCCCGACATACTGGCGTTGTACAGCAGCAGCGGCAGCGTGCTGATGTCCGGTGCGCCGACGAAAAACGTGCCGGTAAATTCATCCAGCGATTCGAGGAAAACAAAAATACTGGCGGCAATAATGCCCGGCGAGGCCTGCGGCAGCACAATATGCCAGAAGGTGTAAATCGGCCCGGCGCCGAGGTTACGTGACGCCCTCGCCAGCAACGGATCCACGGCGGAAAAGGCCGCCACGCAAATCCATACCGAGTACATCAGGCCGTGCATGCTATGCACCAGCACCACGCCCGCTACCGTCCCGTTTAACCCCCACTGATAGAAAAGCCGGGCGATATTCATGTACACCGTCAGGTTCGGAAACGCCTGCGGAATCAAAAACAGCAGCATGAACAGCACCCGCAGCGGCATCCCTCGCCGTGAAAGCGCATAACCTGCCGGCACCGAAATCACCAGACACACCCCCACCGACAGCACCGCAATCAGCACGCTGGTGAGGAGTGAACCGGAAACATCGCTGTAGGGACTGAACACCTGATACCAGTATTTCAGCCCCCACTGGCTGGGCAGCGCATGGGGGAAAAACCAGCTCTCCGCCACCGTCCAGATGAGTAAGTTCAGCAGCGGGCCAAACATCGCCAACAGCATAAAAACCAACAGCAGCGTCTGCAGCGGCAGACTGGCGCTCAGTTTTCGCCGCCCTTTCGCCAGCCACGTCTCCGGTAAAGTCATACTGACCTCTTTCATAAATCGCCCCCCTTCTGTTGCAGGCTATGGCGCAGGTAGAACCACGACAGCGCGCCGCATATCAGCAGTGATACCACCCCCAGCGCATTGGCCACCGCGTAGTCGCCGTAAGAGTTGACGCGAAACGCCATGTCCACGGTCATCATCGTCGGCGTGCCGACACCGATCATCAGCGGCACGGAAAGCACCGACATCATGGTCACGGTCGAGAGCACCAGCGCCACACCGATAGCAGGCAGCACCTGCGGCAGAATAACGTCGAACAGAATACGCACGCGCGAAGCCCCGAGATTGCGAGCGGCCAGGATCTGCGACTGCTCCAGCGCCGCCATCGCGCCGCAGATAAGCAGCGTGGCGAACGCCAGTTGTTTCCAGACAAAGGTAATGATGATCCCTTTCCAGCCCAGCCAGGAGACGGTCTCCATCGGCGTAAACAGATCGGTTGCCACCAGAGCATTGTTCATCAGGCCGTTTTTGGCGAGGAAGGTCCGCATCATCTGCGCGGCGACAATAAAAGGGATAAACAGCGGCAGACGGTACAAGAACCCCAGCATGCGCACAATCGGCCGACAGGGTGACAATGTGATCACCGCCGAGAGGGTGATCGAAATCGCGGCCAGCAGCGCCACGGAGATCAGCACAATCACCACCGTAAAGGCAATATCGCTGGAATAGAGAGCATAGACCTTAGCGAAATGGCCCAGGGTCAACTGCCGCGCATCGTTGGTAAACGCGGCAATCAGCGAGAACCCCAGCGGGTACAAAAAGAGCACGGCGATCATCAGCGCGGCAGGCGCGACCAGTAACAGATATTTCAACGAACGGCGCATAGCAAACCTGACATCAGAAAAAGAAACGCTCAGGGCGACGTCATGTCGCGCCTGAACATTGACGGTATACCCTCAATAATTCCCGCTGCAGGCAGGCAGTGAACGAGTGTAGCCAACGCGCCTGCAGCGGGAAGTATGACGGGTATAATTAGTTGGCGACCTGGCTTTCGTAGCCTTCTTTTATGTCGTCAAAGTAAGGGGCTATCGGGAAGCTTTTGCCGTAGTCCGCCAGCGCTTTCGGGGAGATTTCCGCGAACAGCTTCTGCCAGGTCGCCGGATCCAGCTTCGGCTTCACGTACTCCGCATTGATCCCTGGGTACCAGTTAAACTGTTTCACGATCCCCTGCGCCTGCACGTCCGGGCTGGTTGCCAGCTCGATAAATTCACGCGCCAGCTGTGGGTTTGCCGCCTTCGCCGGGATCACGTAGTACATCGGCTGTCCCGGCATCCCCGGCGACAGCAGCGCCAGCTTGATAGACGGCGGCAGCTTGCCCTGATCTTTCCAGCTGTAGAACATATCCACCCACACCGGCCCCATGGTGATCTCGCCGCGGCTGAGCATATCGAGCGTACCGGCATTACCTGGCGTGAAGGTCACATTCTTATTGAAGGCCTTCAGCTTCTCGTAGGCCTGGCTCCAGTTTTTCTCCACGCCTTTGTCGTAAGGCAGCGCAGACAGACGCCGGGCGTCCGTGCCGTAGGCGTACATCCAGCCCACCACAAAGCTCACGCCGGACATGCCGTTTTTGATGCCGTTATAGCCGAAAGCCTGCGGGTTTTTCTGCGCCCAGCTCACCAGTTCATCGTAAGACGCCGGGGGCGTTTTGATGGCTTCGCTGTTCCATGCGATAGCGGTCTGGCTTAAGAACATCGGCATCACGTAGCCGTCGACGTTCACGCCGAGGGCATTTTTGGCGCTATCGGCGCTCACCATGCTGCCGGTGCTAATCTGCTGGCGGTATTTCTCCAGCAGCCCCTTTTCCACCAGCTCGCCACCGGCTTTCTGATGAACGACCGCCACATCAATATCCCAGGTCTTCGCGCCACTCTCTTTTTGCGCGCTCAGTTTCTCGATGATTTTATTCGAGCCAGCATCGCCGGGACCGGTCCCCACCACCTGCACTTTTACGCCCGGATGCGCCGCTTCAAACTTCGGTCCCAGCCAGGTTTTCACGTAATCCACCATATTCTGATCGCCTGCGGTGGCAACGTTCAGGATGGTGTCGGCCTGTGCGCCGTAGCTCAGAAACAAGGCAGTCACTACCGCAGCTTTCGTTTTAGTCAACATGGTCTATCCCCAAAATGAACACAATGAAATTAATTTGCTTGAGACGATGGAAAAATATGTAACGCGGCGGCCGGAACGTGCAGTCGCACGGATGACTGCGCGGGCCAGCACTGGGTTGAATCCGCCAGTAACACGCGATCGCGACAGCGCACGCTGTGGCGATATAAATTGCCAAGAAAAACACTTTGCTCGACTACGCCATTCAGGCTTAAGCCCTCGTCAGGCATGCGGGTGGTTAACGCACCGAGCGCCGTATCGGCGCTGCGAAAATAAAGCGTCCGGTCGCGAAAATCGTCAGCGGAATATTTCCCCTGGACGCGCAGGGAAATGTCCTGAGCGGCAAAGAGTTGGTTGGCAGAAATTTTATTGTCCGCCCCCATAAAATCCGCAACAAATGGTGTGGCGGGACGTTGATAAATATCTTCCGGCGTGCCTGTTTGCTCGATGCGGCCATTATTTAACACCGCGATGCGGTCAGCCATAACCAGCGCTTCCTGCTGATCGTGGGTGACAATTAATGAGGTAAAGCCGAGACGTTTTTGCAGGGTTTTTATTTCATGCCGCACGTTGAGACGCACTTTGGCATCGAGATTCGACAGCGGTTCATCCAGCACCAGCACGTCCGGCTCAATGGCCAGCGCCCGCGCCAGAGCGACACGTTGCCGCTGCCCGCCGGAAAGCTCCGTCACCTTCACATCCGCCAGACCGGTCAAATTGACGATGCCGAGCAGTTCCGTGACGCGGCGGTCAATATCGTCACGACGCCATTTGCGCAGTTTCAGCCCATAGCCAATATTGCGCGCCACCGTCAGATGCGGCCACAGCGCGTAGCTTTGAAATACCATCGTGATATTGCGCTGCTCCGGCGCACTGTGGGTAATATCGCGATGGGCAACGGTAATCTCCCCGGTTTTTACCGGAATAAAACCACAAAGCGCATTGAGCAGCGTTGTTTTTCCGCAGCCGGACGGCCCCAACAGGGCAATCATCTCGCCTTTCCCGACCTGCAGATCGATATTATGCAACACAACCTTTTCGCCATAGCTAATTTGAAGCCCGGCAATCTGTAAATAACTCATATTCATTACCCAAAAATCGCTGCGTGGACTTTTTTTACTGCAATGAACACGTGTTCATTCGAATGTAAAAAAAATGCAATGTTGACTCGACATTATGTGAGCCTACTTTGTCGGGTATTTGTGACAATTTAATTAAGCGTCAAACATTTTTTGGTGAGGGAAAATGAAAATAGATGTACTTGGGTGCGGCAGCGCCTTCTCCCGTGAACAAAATACCTCTGCGCTGCGGATAATCGATGAGGCGAACCGGCAATGGTTGATTGACTGCGGCCCCACCATTCCCCGGGCCTTGTGGCAACGCGGGGGAGACGCCAATGATATCGACGCCGTCTATTTTACCCACGTTCACCCGGACCACTGTAGCGGGCTGGCGGCACTGCTCAACTACTGGCACAGCTTCTCGCGCCACAAAGCGTTGATTATTTACAGTCAACCGCAGCAGCGCCCCGTGCTGAGGCAACTGGCCGCGCTCGCCACCTGGCCGCAGACCACGCTGTGTTTTGATCTCGACTGGCGCGACACCACCGACGTATGGACGTGGCACGACTGGCATATCCAGACCGCCGAAACCCGGCATGAGCTCACCAACCGCGCCATTCGTATCACCCAGGGCCAGCAGACGCTGTTTTACAGCGGTGACGGCCGCCCAACGCCAGAGTCAGTGGCGCTTATGGAGGGCGCCGATCTTGCTTTCCAGGAATGTGCATCGCTGACGGCGCTCAGCAGTGAGGCGTCACACGGCGATTTTCCCTCCTGTCTGGCGCTGTTTCAGCAACTGAATCTCCCGGCGCTGGGACTCTATCACTGTCACGACGCGATACTGGATGACCTTAAGCGCGCTTGCCAGCCGTGGAACGGATTGTTCGTCAGCCATGACGGCCTGCAATGCGCGCTCAACCCCCCCGTGATTTCTGCGCAGGAACGCCCGGCATGAGTTCAGTCCCCCGTAAACAGAGCGTCACCGCGCAGGATGTCGCCCACCGGGCGGGCGTCTCACGGGCGGTGGTCTCGCGCGCGCTGAGCAATAACGGCAGTATCTCCCCCGACACCCGGGAGCGGGTCCTGCGCGCGGCGGAGGAACTGGGTTATCAGGTTAACTTTCTCGCGCAGGGGCTCAACCGCCGCCGCAGCCATCTGGTTGGCGTGATTGTCTCACGCATCAGCGACCCGTTTCGCAGCAGCCTGCTGGATGCCCTGCTGAGCGAGATCCAGCGCTGTGGTTTTCAGGCGCTGGTGAGTGAAATTCGCAGCGAAAAGGACCTGGCCCGCACGCTGCGCCGTTTTTCCCAGTTCCGTGTGTCCGGGGTGATCGTGACCTCGGGTCAGCCACCGGAATCGCTGGTGAATGAGTGCGTGTCGCAACAGATCCCGGTGGTAGGCATCAACCGCCAGCCGGGTATCCCCTTTGTGGATTACGTCAGCTCAGACAACGTCTACGGCGCAACCCTCGCCGCCGGGCAACTGGTGCGCAACGGCTGCCATAGTTTCGGCTGGCTCAATACCGCGCACTCCACCTGGGCCGGACGAATGCGCGGCGATGCTTTTTATCAGGCGCTACAGACCTTCGGTATCGACACCGCCCGCAATCTGCAGGCGATCATCGCGCCCGACGAGGGTTATGACGGTGGGTTTCAGGCCGCAGTCGGAGCCGATGAGACTCTTGATGGCATCTTCTGCGCCAATGCGCAGCTGGCCTGCGGTTTTCTTGACGGGATGCGCCAGCGCGGCAGGCACGCCCCGGACGATTTTCAGCTCATCGGTTTTGACAATACGCCACAAACGGCGCAATACAGTTATCAGCTCACCACCCTGCATCAGGACGTTGCGGAGATTTCCCGCCAGGCATTAACCCGCCTGCTGGAGCGCGCGGACGATCCGTTGCAACCCTCGCGGACAACCTGGGTGGATGTAGAGCTCATTTCCCGGCGCACGTCGCCATCACCTCAAAAGAGCAGGCCATGACGGAAGAACAGCAACAATCATTATGTGTATTGATTCGCCGGTTGGGCGCAGAAGCGCAGGCATTACGCAATGCCGGGTTACAAGTGGATAAAAAAGCCCGCCAGGATTTTGTTTCACATGCCGATCTGTATGTGGAAAAAGAGATCAAAAGCTGGCTGAACGCTCACTGTCCGCAGGATGGTTTTCTCGGGGAAGAGAGCGGCCTGCAGGCTGGCGAGCACGGTACCTGGGTACTGGACCCTATCGACGGGACCACCAACTATATTCAGGGGATGGATTACTGGTGCATCTCGCTGGCTTACGTTCGCGAGAACACCACGGAGCTGGGGATTATCTACGCCCCGGATCGGAATGAGTTTTTCTTTGCCCGCCGTGGCGCAGGGACATTTCTTAACGATCGGCGTCTGACGCTACGCGAGCCGGATCCGGAAACGGTGGTTATCGGTATCGGGCGCTCGAGCCGCGCGCCGGTCGAAAACTATACCCGCGCCCTGGACCGCGTGCTCAATGGCGGAATGGAGTATCGCCGCTTTGGCGCCGGGGCGCTGATGCTCGCCCACGTTGCCAGCGGGCAGGTGCATGCCTATTACGAAGAGCATATGAACAGCTGGGACGCGCTGGCGGGGATGTTGATCATTGTCGAAGCGGGCGGTGTCAGTAATGCGTTTCTCGCCGATAATGGTCTGTTAAACGGCAATCTGGTGCTGGCCGGATGCGCCGCTGTGCTGGCGCGTCTTTCCACCCTGCTGGAGAACCCCTAACCGTTCGTGCCATGAGCCGATAAAAAGCCTGCGCGCAGCCGCTTTTTATCGGCTCACCCTGGCGCTTTGTTTCGCCGCTCGCCTGTCAGCATGCCGGTTTTAGTTCCACGCACGTTTTGCGATTTCCGGGTTTACCGCTGGCGGCAGGTTATTCAGGCGCTGTTGTATTCCGTCAGTCATTGCGCAATTTCTGATGCATGAAATCAATGAGCGCTCTTGTTTTAGCGGGCAAGTAACGCCGGTCGGAATACAGTGCGAACAATTGCAATGGCGCCGGCGCTTGTTCAAACTCAACCTCAATCAACCGTCCATCGCTAATGTAGGGTTGGCAGGCTTGTTTCTATAGAATTGCAAAACCGACACCTGCTAGCGCCGCGCGGCCTGCCATCTCTCCGCTGTTTACCCGATAATGCCCATTAACCTTAATGGTCTCGAATCCCCCCTTGATATTAACAAACTGCCAGGGCGCGCCTTTCAGTGCACTTACCGTTGTAATACAGGGTAATTCTGCAAATTGCCGGATATGAGAAGGGGTACCATAACGCTGAATAACGGCCGGGGCTGCCACAATAGTGCAAGGGATCGTCACCAGATGACGGGCTATATAGTCACCGTCCTCCATCTGACCACGGGTAATAATGATAGCTAAATCCAGATCATCGCGCAGAGATTCAAGGCCAGACAAATTTGTAATACAGCTGATCTCCAGGTCCGGGTACAGACAGGCAAAATCGGCAATAACAGAACCCAGCAATGCGGGACCTATTTCATTGGGAATACAGATGCGTAAAGGCCCCTTGAGTTGCATTTGCCGCAACGTTAATTCTATCTCAGTTTGCTCAAGCGCCTCCAGTAATGGCTTCGCTCGGGTATAGAGCAGACGCCCCGCCGGGGTGAGTTTCATATGTCGGGTGCTGCGCTCTATGAGCTGAAGATTGAGTCTTTCTTCTAACTGAGAAATACAGCGGCTGACATTTGATGTCGGCATTTCAAGGACTTTAGATGCCCCAACAAAACTTTCTCTTTCAACCACCGCAATGAACACTTTCAGGGTATTAAAATCAAGAGCCGGACGCATCAATTATCCCATATTTGATAATAATAAATGCCATTTCTATCATATAATACATACCATTGATAGCGGTTAAACTCAGGGTATCTTTTATCCATAGGTTGCTTGCTATGCTACAGGTCACGCAGACGTTTAATCATAAAGTCCTCATGCGGATAGCCATTGTCATGGCTTTTATCCAGTTCACTAATGCGCTGGAGTATATGGCGTTAACGCCGGTTTTTGCTTTTATGGCAGACGGGCTTGCAGTTCCCGTATCATTTTCTGGCTATGTTTCCGGTATGTACACACTGGGTGCCGTCCTTTCCGGAATGGTTGCTTTTTATATGATCGACCGGGTTAATAAAAAACGATTCCTGATCAGGAATATGGTGCTGCTGGCAGTGTTAACATTTTTGTCCACACTGATGACTCATTTTGGCGCTCTACTCGCCCTCCGATTTTGCGCAGGACTGGTTGGTGGCACAACAATGGGAGTGGGCATGAGCATTTTGATAAACTGTGCCCCGCTTAACTTACGTGGAAAAATGCTGGCAACGGTGATTGCCTCATTTTCGATGGTCAGTATTGTCGGCATGCCAGCGGTCTTATTTTTGTGCACGCACAATGGCTGGCATAGCGCGCTGTGGTTAATCAGTTCACTCTGCCTGCTGTCTGTACCGTTGATAATATTGATTGTCCCCAGGGATACGCTTCCAGCGGGCGTGAAGAGAAATCTGTCTATTGACGCTCAAACCTTACTTTTCGCCTCTTGCCCTGCACTGGTACAATTTAGTCCCATGCTGATCATTCCTGTTTTGACTCCATTAATGACGCAGTATATGGGCGCAGCACAAAACTTATTACCCTTTTTGTTTTTAAGTGGCGGGATAGCAGGTTATTTGTCTACAAAAATAACAGGTATTCTGATATCGCATTTATCTGCGCTGATGCTGGCAACCATTTCAACTCTGTTGTTTGTCGCAAGCTTGCTGCTGCCTGCAATGGGTTATCATAATGCAGTTCTATTTATAACCTTATTTACTGGTGCTGCATATAGCCGACTTGTTGCCGCTTCATCGGTTGCAGTCCGGTATCCTGAGGATGAACGACGAGCCAGTTTTACTTCACTACAGACAGCAATAATGTACCTGATAACAACTCTCGCATTCTTTCTGTCTTCCTTATTACTACCTGACCCGGGAATAACAACGCAAAATCTCAACAGACTGTTGGTTGTTAGTGCATTAGCCGCCTGTGGATTTCCTGTTATGGTCATAATACTGCAAAAAAAACTGGCTAAACGTATTATCCGGCCTGTTGTTGAACTGTCTGGCAACGATGTTTAGCCTTTGCTGGCTATGAATCGATAAGTCAGTTCCTTGCGGAAAAGACGTCCTGAGCAATTGACCGTGATGTCACAGGAGCAGCCTTCAGAAATATCCGTTCTGAACAGTGAAGCCAGTTGAGAGAGATGGCGTTGCTGGCGATCATGCCAGCCGCCATTGCCGGGGCACAGATAGCGAATACAGTGTCGAGCGTACAACACTTTACCGCTGGATTCAGCATTATGCCCCTACGACTGCGCGGGCACTGGCGTCAGTCTTGCGGATTTTGCCCCTGAGATCTGGATGAAACCGACAATGAGCGGCAATCACTCTTCTGTAACAGGAAAATGGAGCCTGAGGCCAACACCGACTTCATTTATCTTTACATAACTGGCTAAGTTTATTTTCGCGGCGAGGTCGGTACAATGACATGGATAAAGCGAGTCCGCAGACAGCTCTTGAAAATACTCCCCTGTTTTTGACAAGGTATTTTTATCCGCATTTTGCAAGTGAAACCCACCGATCACTGAAACAATGTGTGTTTCTCCGCTAACCAGTTTAGCATATTCGATAATATTAGAAATACCGGCATGGGAACACCCGGTAATGACAACTATTCCTTTTTTTGTTTTTACGACCAACGCAGAATCATCGAGAACAAAGTCATCTGATATATCACCACAATGATCGAGAGTATGGCCTATAGATTCAGTTGCCTCAAAATTGTTATTTCGTGGGATCTGCCCAAGGAAAATAATGTTTTTTGTTATATTAACTGGAGTTGCCGAACAAATTTTCGTGAAGAAATAATGATTTTCCTCCAACATGAAGTTTATACCAATCGGCTTTGCATTATAATACTTTGGGATTAAGGCATCAGGATGGCAGATTAACTGTATTTTTTTAGCCGGGGGATTGGTCGCGCGATCATAATATTGTATCAAATGATTCAACCCCCAAGTATGATCGTTATGACCATGAGAAAAAACAATACTATCGAGGTCCAGTAAATCAATATTTAAGAACTGGGCATTTTTTATAAAGACGTCTGAATACCCGGTATCAAAAAGTATTTTCTTTCCATCGCATTCAATCAGATAAGATACCCCAGGTTCACCAATCAAATAGCGATCTATAAATGTATTATTGTCAACCAGCACTGTAAGTTTCACTTGTATTCCTTATTTTTTAATTGACAAACCACCCTGGTAAAAGATGCTTATTTTATGCCCATTTTTACCAAGGAATCAATGAAATAATCAGTCGAGGGGTAAGTAAAAACTGGCAATAACCACTATCAGCGCCTTTATTTTCCCGAAGCTGGGCAGTTTCTGCATATGTCCCGGACGCGGAGTCACTACGAGCACTTATGTACGATCCGGGGATTGGCGCGGTCATTGCCGTTATGTCATTGCTGAAAGTGGCGATCTGACACGTTTCCCCCACTACCGACTGTACCTCAACTTTTGCGGTTTTAATCTTTCCGCCCGTCAGAGCGGACAAAAGCACAGGGGTTACAGATTGTAGAAACGTGGCACTGCGCGATTAAGATATGCCTTATGTCTTGCCGCCACCATAGACGTAAGAACGAGAGAAAACAATTTCCGCTACAAATAATGAGCTGGCAGGACCCGTGCGCGCCAAAACGGCAGACTCTGCGTCGCAGCACAAACGGAGTCACATGCCGAATATGTGAATAAAAGCGCCATCCGGTCTGATAAAGATATGAATATTTTCTCAAATTAATGTAAACGATATTTACTTAACTATATAAAACCCAATAGGGAATATGAATTATTGTGCTAAAAACTGGTGGAAAAACATGGGGGTTAAACAATAAATTTGAACTAGAATTTAATTTCACATCATCCGCAAATTAATGATTGATTAATTAACAGAATGTCGTCATTTTAGTATTTTGTTACATAACAGAGCCTTTATTTCATGCGTCTGACAAACTCAAAAACAACGTTTGGCCTTATATCCATAACCTTGCATTGGCTGACAGCAGTAGCAGTCTATGCGATGTTTGCCTTAGGTTTGTGGATGGTCACATTAGGCTATTACGATGTCTGGTATCACAAAGCCCCGGAGATCCATAAAGGAATCGGTATCCTTTTAATGATGGGATTGGTGATTAGGATTGCATGGAGAGTCATCTCACCACCGCCAGCCCCGTTAAAAAGCTATTCGCGACTGACACGCATTGGCGCGAGTTTAGCGCATATATTTCTATATGCTACCCTGTTGACCATTGTCATTAGCGGATATCTAATATCAACAGCAGATGGTAAACCCATTAATGTGTTTGGTTTATTTGAAGTTCCGGCAACATTAACCGATGCGGCAATACAAGCGGATCTCGCAGGAACAATCCATCTATGGGTTGCCTGGGCCGTTGTTATTGTCTCTGTGATGCATGGGCTGATGGCCGTTAAACACCATATTATCGATAAAGACGAAACACTTCTCAGAATGCTTGGTAAATCGTCATCACAAACTGGAGTTAAAAAATGAAAAAACACCTGCTGGGTCTTTCGCTGTTTGCTGTCCTGTTTTCATCCGCTCCTGCTTTTGCAGCTAATTATAAAATTGATAAAGAGGGGCAGCACGCATTTATAAACTTCAAGATTAAACATCTCGGCTATAGTTGGTTATATGGTACCTTCAAAGACTTTGACGGGACTTTCACCTATGATGAATCTAACCCAGCGGCTGATAAAGTGAGTGTGAAAATCGCTACCGGCAGTCTCGACACTAACCACGCAGAACGAGATAAACATCTGCGTGGTGCTGAATTCCTGAACGTAAGTAAATTTCCGGAAGCAACTTTCTTGTCGAAGGAAGTGAAACAAAATGGTGACAACCTTGATATTACCGGTGACCTGACACTCAATGGTGTAACGCACCCAGTCACCCTTAATGCAAAACTAGTTGGTAAAGGGGATGATCCATGGGGCGGTAAACGCGCAGGTTTTGAAGCCAAGGGCAACATCCACCTCAAAGACTTTAATATTAAAAGCGATCTTGGACCAGCGTCACAAGACGTTGAGCTGATAATCTCTGTCGAAGGCATTCAGCAATAAAATCTTACCCCGGCATAATATGCCGGGTTTTTGACTTCACATCAGGCAGATTATTATTTTGATAAGACGTCATTCAGAGACCGTCCCAACAGAATTTCATTCCAGATAATAATACTGCGGCGTTGTTGAATAAATCAGTTTTCCCGAACGTCGTGGCTACGGCATTTCTGTGTCCAGAATCATCCGAGAAGAGAAAAATCATTGTCTGAAAAATCGATCATGAGACATGATGGTCCACTAAATGCCATTTCCCGCTTAATAAAGACAGCATTTTCAGACTGTTTTTCTCTCTGTTATATTTTGATATATCATAAAGTTACCCACTAACGTATGATCTCGTTCCATTGGTCCTCACCCCCTAAAACAGGAGGTCTCATGTCATCGATGGTTCTTCATTTCCTTAATGCGCAAAAGAAGCTAACAGCACATTACAACTGGCTTGAAACATGTCTGTCAGAGACGTACATGAAAGCCAATATCCCTATGCCATTACCTTCTCTGGATGTAATCGTTAAAGCCGGAGTCCATGTTATTCCTGAAAAAGGACATCTGGGATATTGCCCGGAACCTGGGGTTGTGTACATTACGGTTGATCCTGCGAACCCGGCATTTTGTGCTAATGCCAATCAATCACTGGAACGAATGTTTGCTCATGAACTCCACCATGCAGCAAGATGGCGTGGTCCGGGATATGGCTTTTCTCTGGGTGAAGTTCTTGTCTCCGAGGGATTAGCCGGGCATTTCGCTATTCAGCTCTTTGGGGGGCCGCCAGAACCCTGGGAATGTCTTGATTCACATGAAATGAATCTTTACAAGGCACGGGTATCAAGAGAATGGCAGAACACGGATTATAACCATAATGTCTGGTTTTTCGGTGCTGGCGATTTGCCCAGATGGCTGGGATATTCTCTGGGTTTTGATTTGGTTGCCCGTTATTTGTCAGCGCACCCTGAACACCGGGCATCAACACTTACAGATGCAAGTGCAGAGGTGTTCAGGAATTCAATCTAATTGGCAAGAAAACAGAAGCGTTTTTTCGCCCAATTTCATAAAACCCGGTACGTTCATAACCTCTTCTTGCACCGTTATTCTCTGCAATAATATCCAGATATGGCGTCCTGAAGACAGACACCGTTTTTAATGCCGAAGATCTGAAACTGGCGCTATCAAGCTGACGGTACCAGGCTGGCATTACACTGGGGACAACGCACACTACGGTAAACAGGCGTAGTCCGCTATGAGCGGACGTTAGCGGCAATGTGCAATATTCAGACTGAGCCATACAGACAATATGTGCCCCCATAATCTTTAAACTTATGGCGATTCGGTCAATGCCCCCTGACCAATTCATGGCATAAGCTACCGAGTTGTTCCACCGCATGTAAAAGCTGGCGGGTGGGTTCATTCGCGCAGTTCAACCGCAGGTAGTTTTGCAGTTCCGCCGCCCCAGGGGAAAACAGCGGTCCCGGACTGACGCCAATGCCAAGGGCGAGAGCGCGACGATGGACCTCCAGCGCCTCTATCCCGGACGGAAGTTGTACCCAAATCAGAAAACCGGCTTCTGGCGCGGCGACGCGCGTGCCCGGAGGGAAGCTGGTTTCAACCTTTGCGATAATAGCCCGGATACCCTGCGCAATCCGCAGCTTCAGGTGCCGCAGATGCCTGTCATAATCACCGCTGGCCAGAATCTCGTTTGCCGCGGCTTCCATCAGCGGCGAGCCTGCCCACTCCCCTGCCATGCGGGCCTGCAATACCGTTGCGTGATAGCGTCCGGCAGCAATCCAGCCGATTCTCCAGCCCGGCGCCAGGGTTTTAGACAGCGAGCTGCAATAAATAACATTTCCGCACCTGTCAAAGGCTTTACACGCTGGCGGCCGCTGCGCGCCGCCGGCCAGATCGCCATATACATCATCCTCAATTAACGGAATGCCCTGACTGGCAAGCAGGGTCACCAGATCCCGCTTGCGTTCAACGGGCATGCTGGCACCCAACGGATTTTGCACCGTGGGCGAGGCCAGAACGGCGACAGGACGATGGCGCAGAATGGCCTCTTCAAGCGGCGCCAGTAATAAACCTTCAATCGGGTCCGTGGGGATCTGTAATGCCTTCAGACCCAGACTCTCCAACAGCAGGAGCGTGCCGAAGTAGGCGGGCTGCTCAATCGCCACGGCATCGCCTGGCCGGCACACGGCATGGAGCGCCAGACGTAGCGCCTGCGTTGCGCCGGCGGTAATGATCAGGTCATCCGCGCCAAAAAGGCCCCCCCACTGCGCAGCGCGAGCGGCAATCTTGCGGCGCAGGTCTGCTCTCCCCGGAGGCAGGCTGTAGCTCTGTCCGCGCGCATCAAGCCGACGACCGGCTGTCTGTAACGCCCGCTGCAGCGCATCTACGGGCAGCCAGGCGGGATCGGGTAGCGCGGCGCCAAGCGGGACCAGACGCGCTTCAGCGCTACCGAACAGCGAGCGGGCTATAGCGGACATGGTTACCGGCACGGGCCCTGGTAAAGACGCGGGGCTTTGCGCCTCCCCGCCGGGGGTTATCTGGCGAACAAAGTAGCCTGAACGCGGTCGCGCGATAATCAGCCCCTCCGCCTCAAGACAGCGCAGGGCTTCCAGCGCCGTGGGGAGACTGACCTGCTCGCGCTCGGCCAGTTTACGCGCGGAGATAATACGATCGCCGGCTCGTAAAGCGCCTGACGCGAGCGTAAGCCGCAGCGTTTCGGCGATTCGGCGGTAGTGGGGAGTCGGCGGGAAGGGGTCGGACATCGCTATCTGTATAGTCTGGTTTTTGATAAATCTGACTATACAGGCGATGCAGAGCGCCATCTATAGTGTGTTCAACACAAACCAGCCAAGGAAGTCACATGCACAGCGACAATTTTGACCTTTCCCTTTACTTCCGGCGCATAGGCTATAGCGGACACGCGGCTGCGGATACCGCTACGCTGCACGCGCTCATGCGTCACCAGCTCTTTTCGATCCCCTTCGAGAATCTGGATGTCCAGGCCGGTCACATCGTTTCGATGGTACCTGATGATATTGCCGATAAGCTATTACGCCAGAGACGAGGCGGCTACTGCTATGAACTCAACGGACTGTTTACCATGGCGCTGGAGGCGCTGGGTATGACCTACCGTTTTGTCGCGGCGCGGCCAATGTTCTATCCTGCGCGCCGACCTAAAACCCATATGGCGGTCATCGCCGAAGTCGATGGCCGTCAGTGGCTTTGCGACCTTGGATTTGGCAGCTACGGTA
Source organism: Klebsiella sp. Lac1 (assembly GCF_009825425.1). Taxonomy (NCBI): domain Bacteria; kingdom Pseudomonadati; phylum Pseudomonadota; class Gammaproteobacteria; order Enterobacterales; family Enterobacteriaceae; genus Klebsiella; species Klebsiella sp. Lac1. The sequence goes on along the minus strand of NZ_VJZJ01000001.1, from coordinate 1,289,092 downwards.
TTCGCGCGCCGATGGCCTTAGACGAACTGGAGACGGACATCATCCAGGATTTCGATACCTTCCGGCTTAGCCGCGATGCGAGCGGCGACTATCTGCTGCAGGCAAAGGTTGAAGGAAGCTGGGCCGATCAATACGGTTTCGACCTCTCACCTCAGGAATGGATTGACTTTGTTCCGGCTAATTACCTTAACTCCACGCACCCCGATGCCGTCTTTGTACAGAAGTTGCTTGTCATACAGCATCGACCCGAGGGACGATTTATCCTGCTGGGCGATACGCTTAAGACGATTACAGCGGACAGAGTAGAGAAGCAATTGCTGACTGAAGATGAAATTGCCCATGTCCTTGAAAACCGCTTTGCGCTATCTGCCCGCGCATAAATCAACCAGCCAATGCGTCCACAGTTAAACGGACACTTCTGCGGCCCGGGGGATGCGGGAATATCACGGTTTCGCCTTCGCGATATAAGCCTGTAGCCCCTCGGCAAGAATATCGAATACCGTTTTACAGGCCTTGCTCTGGCGAAGATCCTCATGCATGACCAGCCAGGTGTCGAGATGCAAGGCAAAGAAATCAGGCAGCAATCTCTGCAGCGGGACAGGAAAGTCGGCCAGTCGCACCTGACATATCCCGATGCCGGCGCCTGCGCGAATAAGGTTCAACTGCGCCACATCACTGTCAGTACGCACGGTAAACCGTTCACGATGCAGCTGCGGATACTGTTTCAGAGCCTGTAAAATAAATGGCGTGATTTTATCAAAGCCCACCAGAGTATGCGTGAACAACGCCTCCATACTCTCCGGCGCGGCATGCCGCGCCAGATAGGCAGGTGCGGCATGCAGACCCATTTCAATACTGCCCATCCGACGTGCGATCAGTTGCTCTTGTACCGGCCTGGTCATGCGTACTGCAATATCCGCCTCCCGATGCAATAAATCCTGAATGCGGTTAGACAAAACCAGCTCAATGGCAACCTGCGGGTGAGCCTCTTTAATTTGCGCAATCAGAGGCGGCAGAACTTCGGTGCCGATAATTTCACTCGCAGAAACACGCACCACGCCACGCAATTCGCCAGTGCGGGTGCTAAAGCCGGCAGCCGATCGCTCAATCATACTGGCCGTGTTTTCCATCGCTTGCGCATGGCCCTGCAGCGCGACGGCGGCATCTGTCGGCTGCAGGCCAGTCTGAGAACGGATGAACAACACCAGACCCAATGCTGATTCCAGTGCCGCGACGTGGCGTCCTGCCGTGGGCTGGGTAATGGCGAGCATCCGGGCTGCCCCCGACAGGGATCCCTCTTTCATCACTGCCAGGAAGGTGCGATACCATTCCCATGGAATATTTAGTTTCATACAAAAATGCATACCTGCTATCCGATGTCATGCAATTACATTTAGCTCGCGCTGGCATTACGCTGTCAAGCAGCAGACATCCGGCAAAGGTAAGACCATGCAAAGCAAAAACAAGGTACTCATCCTGGGCGCGACAGGTGGAATCGGTAGCGAAATCGCGCGTAAACTCATCGGCGAAAAATGGGACGTTCATGCATTGCGCCGCAACGCCCCGCAAAATGAACAACCCGGAAGTATAACGTGGGTAAGCGGCGATGCGCTGAATACCCGGCAGGTGGCCTCTGCCGCGTCAGAGTGTCATGTGATTGTCCATGCCGTTAATCCGCCGGGTTATCGCAACTGGGAACACCTGGTTTTGCCAATGTTACATAACACTATCCAGGCAGCGGAACGAAATGGCGCCTTAATCGTTCTCCCTGGCACCGTTTATAACTACGGCCCGGATGCCTTTCCCCTGTTGCGGGAAGACTCCCCGCAAAATCCCGTCACCCGCAAAGGGGCAATACGGGTACAGATGGAGAAGGCGCTGTTAGCCTACGCGCAGCGTGGCGGAAAGGTGCTGATTCTGCGAGCAGGCGACTTCTTCGGCCCTGCCGCAGGCAATAACTGGTTTTCGCAGGGATGGATCAAGCCGGGACAATGCCCGCGGATAATTAAAAACCCGGGTAAAGCCGGAACAGGTCATCAGTGGGCCTGGCTGCCCGACGTCGCAGAAACCCTTGCGGCGCTGTTAGCGCGTCGGGATCAACTCGAACCGTTTGCCTGTTTTCATATGCGCGGACACTGGGACGCCGATGGCACGGCGATGGCCGCGGCCATACAGCATGTCGCGCAACTTAGCGGGATTCAGGCAAAGATAAAGTCGTTTCCCTGGTGGCTCATCTTTGCGCTGTCACCTTTCAACACCACGCTGCATGAAATGCAGGAGATGCGATATTTGTGGCAACAGCCAATCCGGATGGACAATGCAAAACTGGTCAATTTTCTGGGCTACGAACCACATACCCCTCTTATTGAGGCCGTGCACAAGACCTTAACGGGTCTGGGCTGTATTCAGCATGCGCCAGAAACGCCTTCGTGAACGGGTCAGAGGATAACTATCGCGCGGGTCACGGGAAGATACGCCTCAAATTGCACAACATGATATCTTTAGGTGGTAGGGTTATATTCTGTCGTTCATAGAGGAAAAGCTAATGATTGTAAGGACCTGGCACGGTTGTGTTCCGCTTAAGCATGCAGAAGGTTTTGCGAATCATCTGCAAAGAACAGGTGTCGAGCACTCAAGGAGTATCGAGGGTAACAAAGGTGCATTTGTACGCAGGGAAACCCAGGGCGAGCGGGAGCATTTCTTTCTGGCGACTTACTGGCAGGATTTACAGGCGGTAAAAGCCTTTGCTGGAGAAAACTATCACGTCGCGGTGACTTATCCAGATGATGAAGAGTTTGAACTCCTTTCCGACCCCTACGTTTTTCAGCATGTTGTAGAAGCCATTACGCCGCTTTAGTTTTTTCCGCGTCCACCCGGGACAGGCGTCAGAGGAGACATTGTCTGACGCCTTTTTAGTGCTCTCCGGCTTGCTCAGGTCGCGTGGCAGAGGTCAAAAATCGCCGGGCGCGCACTGCAGACAGGTCAGTCCCGCGCTACGCCAGAAATCCACGACGGCCTGGCGGTCGTCGATCACCAGCCATGGCTGATAGCCATCGGCGATGATTTGCTGCAGTAGCCCCTTTTTGACCTCTTCATCTGCCACATGATCGTCGCCTTCCGGGCGCAGATAGAGGCCATCATACGCAATATTGTGCCGCGCCAGCCACGCCTCGGTATGGTGACGAAATCCATCGGGGCGCCCGCTGCAAATCACAATCGACTGCTGCCCGGCGTGCAACAACGCCACCAGTTTGCCGATCGCCGCATTCGGTAACGCCTGCGCCATAAACGCAAAAAAAGGGGGCCACTGTTTCTCGCTCCCCAGTACCCAGTCACGCATTTTTTCCGCATCAAACTCCGCCAGGGTACCGTCAATATCCACAATAATGCAGGGCTTAGCGCTCATCGGCTTCCTCCAGCGGAACAATCCGCCACTCATTCGCCTGTTGTCCGGGAGAGATCCACATCGGCACAACGTTACCTGGCCGGGCGCCATAAGGGGTACCGAGAGCATAGCGGCGCAGCACCCGGAACACGCCGGAATGGGCAATAATTAACGGACGGTCGTACTGCGTCAGGATCGTGTTCAGCACGTCAGTCACCCGGCGGCAAAACGCCTCCCAGCTTTCTCCTCCCGGCGGCGTCTCTTCATACGGCGGCTGTTCGGACCACGGGCGCAGCTCTAAATCGCCCCAGTCCCGCTCGCGCAGGTCATCAAAAACCGTATAGGGCAGATCGGGGAGCGCCAACTCCGCCGTTTGCCGGGCGCGCAATAGCGGACTGACGGCAATACCGCTCCAGCGATAGCGGCTCAGCAGCGAGCGCACTTCCTGCGCTTGCCACTCCCCCTCATCGGTGAGCGGCACGTCCGTTCGTCCGCCGATCAGTTTGTCCCGGTTAAGGGCGGTTTCGCCGTGGCGAACAAAAACAAAGGGCTTACAGATTATTGGCATAATTCCATCTCAATCATGGGATGAGTCATCAGCTGGCAGTTCAGCGCCTGTTGCCAGCGGACAGGATTATCAATCGCGGTAAATAGCGGCACAACGTAGCGGCACGACAGTTGAGAGACCAGCTTTTGCAGGCAGGAGAGCGTCGGATGCACATTCCAGCGGCAAAAATCGACCTCGCCTGCCAGCCACTGCTGATATGCGACCCGGTTCATATGGCCGGTGAATAAAACACGATGGTGGAAATCGTCGCGCGCCCGCAGCACGCCCGCCATACCGTTCATCCCGTCAGGATCGGCGGCCAACACCAGTGGCGCCTGAGTCGAAAATAGCGGGTTGGTCTGCGCCAGCGTCCGTAACGCCGTAGCGATACCCTGCTGCAGACTCCCCTCGTCATCTTCCGCCATCTGCACAAGCATCGCCCGGCAAGCGGCATCCAGGGCAATCTCCGGCTGGCTGTTATCTCGCGCCATCCATAGCGCCAGTTCGGCGGCGCGTCCGGAAGGAGGAACGGGGCACAGCGTGGGTTGCGACAGATAGGCCCGCAGTTTCTCCAGCTGCTGGCTCTGGGGAATATCGTATAAACCGTAGGAAGCATCCACCAGCGCAATGTCTGCGGGGGGCGGCGCATCAAAGCGAAACAGCATCGATTCCATACTGATGTCGCCGCTATAGAAAATGCCGCCCGCCACGTTAAGATGAAACCACACGCCTCCCCAGGCATGGCCGCAACTGCCGGTGGTCACGGTGATGTCGCCAAGGGAAAACTGCCCGCGTACGGCAATGGGATGGACGCGACGCCCGGGCGGCAGCGCCTGGGCCGTGACGGCGCTGCAATAGATGGGGATATCCGCCGGCAAACGGTTCAATCCGCCAATATGATCCACATGGTCATGGCTCAACAGCACCGCATCAATATCGGCGGGTACCGGCCACGGCGCTTCATCTGGCTCCAGCGCGCCGCCCGCATCCAGCAGGATGCGTTGGCTCGGCGTACTCAGCAAAATCGCGGCCGGGGCTTTGCGGTGTAAGCCGCTAACGATCTCTATCTTCACGCCGCCTCCAGACGCCAGCCCTGCGTCAGCTGTACGCGCACGCTCTGCTGCGCCCGCAGCGGCGAGTGATGGAAAGCGCTCAGCGATTGCCCGTCCGCCAGACGTAAATCCAGTAAATAGCGCTCTCCCTGATAGATACAGTTTTCGACTTCGGCACTCAGCCCTTCAGCCGTTAACTGCACATGCTCCGGGCGAACCAGTACCGACTGCCGGGCATAATATTGACCGCCGGAGAACCCCTCATGCAGAACAGCGCGATCCAGCTGTCGGCTGCCGCCGGGGATGGCCAGAGACAAAACCTGCCCCTTGCCAATAAAACGCGCTACCCACGCGTTTTGCGGTTGTTGATACAACTGCTGCGGCGCGCCCCACTGCATTAATGCCCCCTGATGCATCACCGCGATATGGCTGGCCAGCGCCATCGCTTCCGCCTGGTCGTGAGTGACATAGACAAAGGTTGCCCCGGTACGACGGTGAAACTCCCGGAAGGTCTGCTCCATCGTCGCGCGTAAATGTCTGTCGAGGTTAGCCAGCGGTTCATCCAGCAGCACAACCTGAGGCTCTGAGACCAGGCAGCGCGCCAGCGCCACGCGCTGACGTTGCCCACCGCTTAAATCCTGCGGCGAACGTTCGGCATAAGCGCCCAGTTCGACAATCTCCAGCGCTTCGCTCACTCGCTGACGACGCGCGGCCCCCTGCACTTTGCGCAGCTTCAACGAATAGCCCACGTTTTCCGCTACGGTCATATGCGGCCACAGGGCGTAGGACTGAAAGACCATTCCCATATCACGCTGTTCCGGCGGCAAATGCAGCGAGGTATCCGCCAGCAGGCGATCGCCCAACAGCAAACGACCGCCGCTGAGCTGCTCCAGGCCCGCAAGGATACGTAAAGTGGTCGTTTTGCCACATCCGCTCGGCCCCAGCAGCGCGGTAAATGCGCCCTGCGGGATGGTCAGATCAAGATCCCGCACCACGGTCTGGTTGCCAAAGACTTTGCTAAGCTGTTCCAGCCTCAGTTCTGCCATGGAATCACTCCTTTGGGTAAATATTTGCCGAGCGCGCTGAGCAACAGCATCACCACCGCGACCAGTGCAACCACCAGCACCGATACCGCCGACGCCAGCACCTTATCGCCACTTTCATCAAGGTTGAAAATCACCACGCCAAGCGTCTCTTTTCCGGCACTCCATAGCAGCGCCGATACGGTCAGTTCGTTCACCGCGGAAAGAAACACCAGCAGCGCGCCAGCGAACGCGGCGGGCGCCATCAGCGGCAGAACAATATGGCGTAATCGTTGGGAGACATTGGCTCCGGCCAGGCTTGCGGCCTCTTCCATCGCCGGGTCCAGTTGCAGCATGCTGCTGTGCACCGGCTTCAGGCAGACGGTCAGAAAACGGGCAAGATAAGCGAAAAAGATAATCGTCAATGTTCCGCTGAGGCTGATATTCAACAACGGCAGCGGACGCGCAAACAGCAGGATGCAGGCGATCGCCAGAACCACGCCGGGGAGCGTGTAGGGAATATCAATGACGCCATGGAGCCAACGTAGCAACCGGGTAGGATGGCGCACCAGCAGCCATGCCAGCGGCAGGCTTAACAGCATCAACACCAGCGCGGCGGACACCGACAGCAGCATGCTGTTGGTCAGCGCGCGCCAGGTGGCGCTCTGCGCATCGACGATCCCCCGCCAGGCGGCAAAGGTCAGCGTATCGCCATTCAGCGGAACGCCAAGCGTCGGCACCAGCGACGTCGCCATCAAAGCCAGCAGCGGCGCAATCAGAATAGCGAACAGCACAATCCCCAGCAGCACTTCCATCGCCAGCCGCCATTTCCCCAGCGAAAAGCCCAACGCGCGCCCGGCCATGCCAATCAGCGGCAGCGCGTAGCGTCGCTGCATACGGCTTTGCAGGATAACGATACCGATCGCCAGCACGCCCATCAGCACCGAGAGCGCCGCCACTTCATTAAGCATTGATGGCCCAAAGCTGGAGAGCGTCTGGTAGATATAAACCGGGAGCACAAAGTAGGATATAGGGATCCCCAGCATCGCCGGAATGCCGAAGTTGCCAAGCGCGGAGACGAAGGCGATCGCCGCGCCAGCCCACAGTGCAGTGCGGCACAGCGGTAGCACGATATCGAAAAAGACCCGCCACAGCGAGGCGCCATTGAGTCTCGCCGCTTCAATATGCTCTTTCGGCAGGCATTGCAGCTGCGTGCGCAGAGCCAGAAACACCAGCGGCGCATGCTGGATGCCAAGCAGCAAGGCGATGCCCTCGGCAGAATAGAGCGGATTCGCGCTACCAAAGCCCGGCGCAAGCCCGATGCTGTTAAGCAGAATGCTGCTCGGACCGAAGAGCTGCAGCCAGCTCAGGGCGGTAACCTGAGGCGGGATCATCATCGGCAGCATAAACAGGAATACCCACACCTGCTTGAGGCGGATATTGGTCAACGCCAGGCAAAAAGCGAACAGGCTGCCAAGCAGCAGGGAGATAAGCGTTCCCAGACCGCTGGTATAAAGGCTGTTATATAGCGCAGTCCATGTGGCGGGATTGCTCAGCACACGCCACAAACTGCTGTCACCGCCCTGCCGCCAGTCAAGCAGCGCCGCGATGAGCAGCCGCAGGCTGGGCAGCAGGCTTATCAATGCAACGAGGCATAATAATAGCCATAGCAGCCCTTTAACCGGGCTGCTGCTGGCGTTCTGACGCAATGTCATATCGCTCATCAATTAACGGTTTCCAAACAGGTCGGCAAAGCGTTTTTTGTTGGCTTCAGCATCCGCCAGCGCTTTTGCCGCATCGAAAGGCATCAGCTTAATACTGTCGCGTGGCGGAAAGCCTTTGGGTACCGGCAGCGAGGCATCCGCAGGTAAATAACCCTGCTGTAGCACCAGTTTCTGCCCGTCCACCGACAGCAGGAAATCAATAAAGGCTTTTGCCGCCTGCGGGTTCTTGGCGTTTTTCATCATCGCCACCGGCTCGGTCACGATGCTGACCCCCTCTTTCGGGAAGACAAATTCGATCGGCGCGCCTTTGGCTTTTTCCCGGATCGCCATGTAATCCACCAGAACGCCGTAGGCTTTGCTGCCAGAAGCGATAGCATTCATGACCGCGCCGTTGCCGCTTTGCGGCATCGCGCCGTTCTCTTTCAGCTTCTCGTAGTATTGCCAGCCGAGATCAGGAGAGTTCATCAGCGTCGCCTGATGAATTTGCGCCGCGCCGGAGTAAAGCGGGCTTGGCAAGGTGGTCATGTTTTTCAGCTCCGGCTTCAGGAGATCCCGCCATGATGTCGGTTTGACCGGCGCTTTGCTATTCCAGGCGATACCGGTAGTAATCAGCTTGGTGCCGTAGTAGTAACCGTCTTTATCATAGAGCTGCGCATCAAAACGCGCGGCCTGCGGCGAGTGATACGCGGCCAGTAAATTCTGCTGCTTCAGCGCTTCCATGGTGACGCTGTCGGCGATCAACAGGACATCTGGCGTCGCGCCGCCAGCGGCTAACTCCGCCTGCAGGCGGGCGGTCAGCTTCGTGGTCCCGTCGCGGATCCATTTCACTTCGATATCAGGATGCGCTTTTTCAAAAGCATTAACGGTCATCTGCGCATCTTCGTTGGGCTGGCTGGTGTAGAGCGTCAGCGTGGATTTGGCCAAAGCCGACGCGCTCATCATGGTCAACATCACCGCCGCCAACAGGTTTTTTTTGTTCATCGTTCCGTCCCCAGTGTTTTCGTTGCGACGATTAAAACAAGGGAATCTGACAAAAATATGACTAATTTCTTTCGTAGTAATAGTTTCACATTGCCACGCTAGCATGACCAAAAATAACGTCGCAGGAGGGGAAAATGACCCCCGAAATTCGTCGCAGCGCCATTGTCACCCTGGTGACAGAGCGCGGAGAAATCAGTATTGAAGCGCTTTCCCGGTACTTTAGCGTGTCGCTGCAAACCATCCGCAGCGATCTGCGCGACCTAACGGCACAGGGGCTGTTGCTGCGTCGCCACGGCATGGTCGCCCCTTTCGCTCGCGAAAATATCGCCTATAAGCAGCGCGAGATCGTCAATATCAACGGCAAGCGCTGGATTGGCGAACAGGTCGCGCAGTTGCTCTGCGCAGCGCAAAGCTGCTTTCTTGGCACCGGAACGACGGTGGAGATGGTGGCGCGCGCCCTGCCAGAGAACCGTCCTCTCGCCGTTTTCACCAATAACCTGCATGCCGCGCAGCCGCTCAGCCGCCTTCCCGGTTGCGAGCTGACGATCGCCGGTGGGCGTATCCGCAAACGCGATCTGGATATTATTGGTAGCGATGCCCAGACCTTCTTCAGCCGCTATCGGGTCGATATCGGCGTGGTTTCAGTCGGCGGCATTGGCGAAACGGGCGATCTGTATGATTTTAACGATGATGAAGTGGTGGCCCGTCTGGCCTTAACCGCCAGCGCAGATGTCACGGTACTGGTCATCGACAGCACGAAATTTGGCCGCACGGCGCTCTGTCGTAACGGCCATGTAGGTGATTTCGACTATGTCGTCAGCGAGCGTGCGCCGACGGTACAACAGCGGGCGATGCTGGCGCAGCGCCGGACAAAATGGTTATACCGTGACGACATCGAGGCATTGGCCTAGCGGCAAATAGCCTGCCACAGCGCCTCCTGTTCCATGAGGTAGCGGCTGAGGGAACGCGAGCAGATAATCTGCGGCGCGATCGGGGGAGACGGTTCCGGTTGAGGATACGGGCAGCGAGAAAAGCCGGGCGTTAACACCAGCCAGCTCGACAGGATATGTCACTTGTCAGATAGACTCTCCCTGCCGGCCACCGGCAGGAGAAATGACCAGAAAATTGGCAAAGAGTTAGTCGCATCTCTGGAAATTTTCGCCGGTTGGGAGGAGGATAGTCTCTGTGAAGCCGACCGTTATGGGCCATCGTTATCCCCACCGTACCGGCGATGCGCCCGAGATACTGAACTGGAGATTCTTATGTATGACACGTCAGGAGATACCCCCCTCCACTTTTATCGCTATCAGTGCCGTTTCTACGTCGCCCATTGGGACGGAGGTAATGTGATGAGCGATAATTTCAGGCAGTTCATTGAGTTGATTACCGAAAAAACGGGCATTGATGCTAAGCGCGTCGAAGCCGTGGCGCGGGACTACTTCAATAACGTGGACTAACGCCGGTCGGAATCTGCCTACGTTTTTCTTCCTCATTCGGACACAGCCCCGCTGAGCGTTTATGGATGAACGACCCGCCGAACCCCATTCCTGAATGACCATCGCGGGCGATCCGCGCGCGTATTGTGCTAAACCGTCCGCTTCAGCAGGTCTCCCGCGAGGCCTGCACGCTTATTGTTGCCCCACGCTCCCGACACACCGCCCGGTTGCCATTTTCAGTGAGTTATTAATCAGATATCGCCAGCTATCGGCCTCTTGCCTGTATTTGCCTGCCGCACAGGCCAGCCATCGCTAATCCGGTATCTTTGAGCGAAAAAACCGTCACTAATAACAATATAATGCTAATTATATTTTAATTTTCAGCACAAAACGACACCTTTAAAACACAAAAAGAATTAAAAAAACTTTTCTTACATTCTATTAAAATATTTAGTTAGGATTTTTCTTAATCCTGGAGTAGATTCGCTGTCATAAAAGCAAGAATATCCATGAACTTCCCGGGGACTAAACCATATGGCAAACATATTCTTTTTAGTATTAGCTATAGTACTGCTTCTGGTTGCTGTTTTTTCTCTTGTTTCTTATCTCAAAGACAGAAAAAAACAGCAGTTTACGTTCAAAAAAAGACGTTAATAACAAAAGCAAAACAGGAGAGATACACATCCGTGAACTTTCCCGAATGAATTTGACTGAATGAATTTGACTGAACGATCGATAGTCTGACATGGCCAGTTTAACGCGATACCTCGTCAACGATTGACGTCGCTTTAAACACACGGGTCATGCGTATTAGCAACATTACGCATAAGAAAATCCAATTACTCATAGTGTATTAGTAAGATTTTAATTTCTCGTCGGTTAATCAAGCGCGTTATTTGACTGTCTTGTCAACAGCGAAAGGCGATTGACGTTGACAGGCCGTGCCGCGACATTAACATGCTGTTTGCCCTCTCGGTGGTCTGCCGGCCACCCGAGCGCGCTCGCCGCCGTCATCCCGCCGTCCCCTTGCCCGCGAAGGGTGCGCCAACGCCGGGCCATCTCATCCGCTGTGCCGCCAGAACGACGGCTCTTCTCGCCAGCCAGCGAAGTCCGTTGCTGCTCGACAATAAAAAGTCACTATTAAGCCGCTCATTTCATTCAAATAATATTATTCTGACAGCGAACTTAATTCCCGTATAACATCAATATGACAATCGTTGAATTTTATTGCTTTTTTATTGTATTGCACCATGAAGAATTTACCTCATATTAATAAGAATATGCGGAGCACGGGGCGAGAATCTAAAAACTGAGCAGATTAAAATAACGGCAATCCGCGAAAGCATGCGGTGATTGAAGAAAATGAGATTTGCCTGTCCCCCTGACGCGGCGTTATAGCGGGCCATCGTGGTGGTGCAATATTGCCAAAAAAACCGGGCGCGGATAGCGCGCCCGGGTTAAACGGAGCTGAAGTAAGAATTACGGATGTTTTTCGATATACATCGTACGACTATAGGCAACATCTTCCGGGTTATTAATCGGATAGCCTTTCAGCCACGGCTTAATCAAACGCCCGTTGGTATACTGGTAAATGGGGGCAACAGGCGCTTTGCTCATGATGATTTTTTCTGCCGCATTATAATCATCATTGCGCGCTTTATCCGAGGTTTCCAGCGCCGCCTGGCTCAGAATCTTGTCATAGGTCGGGTCGTTAAAACGGGAAATATTCCCGCTGTGGGTCGAGGTCAGCAGCGACAGGAAAGTGGAAGGCTCATTGTAATCCCCGACCCACGAGGCGCGAATGACATCAAAATTGCCGCTATTGCGGCTATCGATATAGGTTTTCCACTCCTGATTCTGCAGCTTCACATCCACGCCGAGATTCTTCTTCCACATTGAAGCGACCGCTATCGCGATTTTCTGGTGGTTTTCCGACGTGTTATACAGCAGCGTTAACTTCAGCGGACGACCAGGACCGTAGCCCGCCGCCTGCAATAGCGCTTTGGCCTGGGCATTCAGCTCCGCCTGGCTCATGCTTTCCATCTGCGACGGCTGCGGGGTAAACCCGGCCGTCACGTCCGGCGTAAAGTGCCAGGCCGGCTTTTCGCCGGTTCCCAGTATCTTCTCCGCCATCAGACGACGGTCGATAGTCATACTCAGCGCCAGACGCACGCGCTCATCGGCGGTGGGACCTTTCTGAGTATTAAAGGCGTAGTAATAGGTTCCCAGCTGCGGCGGCGTATACACCTGGCCCGGAATCTCCTTCAGCAATTTCTGATACAGATTCTTCGGGAAAGACTCGGTGATATCAATATCGCCGGCCAGATAGCGCTTCGTTGCCGAGGACTCCTGATTGATTGGGACAAAAGTCACCTGCTGAATGACCGTTTTCGCATTATCCCAATAGTGGCTGTTCGGCACGAGCACCAGTTTTTCGTTAACCACGCGATCTTTTAACACGTAAGCGCCGTTGCCGATAAGATTGCCCGGACGCGTCCAGTTGGCCCCGCTCTCGACGTTAGCCTTCTGTACCGGATAAAACGCGAAACTGGCCGTCAGATTACTGAACCACGGCAGCGGCTTATCCAGCTGCACGCGCAGGGTACGCGCGTCAACGGCGGTGACGCCCAGCGTTTGCGGCGCCGCTTTCCCGTCGATAATATTTTGCGCGTTGCCGATCCCCGCCAGCGCGGCGAACCAGGCGAAAGGCGACGTGGTTTTCGGGTCGACCAGACGCTGCCAGCTATAGACAAAATCCTGCGCCGTCACCGGCGAGCCATCGGACCAGCGCGCATCATCACGCAGGGTAAACGTCCAGACGCGGTTATCGTTACTCTGCCAGCGGGTCGCCACGCCGGGGATAATATTGCCTTTCGCGTCCTGGTTGACTAAACCTTCAAACAGATCGCGAATCACCTGAATTTCCGGCAGGCCAACGGCTTTAGCGGGATCTAATGATGCGGGTTCATCTTTAATGTGCCGTACCAGCAGCTGCTTTTCGGCTAATACGGTTCCCTGGGGGACATCCGCCGCCCAGGCAAGAGAAGAAATGCTGGCTAACCACAGCGCGCCGCATGTCAATGTGACAGGATACTTCATGAGATCCCCTTTAAAATAAAAAACCAGAGCTGGCAGAGCGATAATTATTTGTTTCATCACCTGAAATTGCAAACGGCTTGTGATAGAAAATTGACATGTCTACCGATTTAACCGCCTCAGGAAACTATTTGATTCCGGGAGGCTTTTACACAACACTGCAGAAAATAACCTGCTAACAGGATGTCCTATGCCCGTTTCCCGTCCTCGCCCTCAGCGCGGCGCCTTCCCGCCCGGTACGCAGCGCTATGGTCAGTCACATCTTGGTGCGCCGCTGCTTTGGTTCCCTGCGCCGCTGGCGGACAGCCGCAGCGGCCTGATTCTTGCCGGTACCCACGGCGATGAAAACTCATCGATCGTGACGCTCTCCTGTGCGCTGCGTACCCTGAAGCCGGAATTACGCCGCCATCACGTCGTGCTGGCGGTGAATCCCGATGGCTGTCAGTTGGGACTACGGGCCAACGCCCGTGGCGTCGATCTGAACCGCAACTTTCCCGCGGCAAACTGGAAAGAAGGGGAAACGGTGTATCGCTGGAACAGCGCGGCAGAGCAGCGCGACGTGGTGCTGTTGACCGGTGACAGGCCCGGCTCAGAACCGGAAACCCAGGCGCTGTGCCAGCTGATCCATCAGATCCACCCGGCGTGGGTCGTCTCCTTCCACGATCCGCTGGCCTGCATTGAAGATCCCGGCCACAGCGAGCTGGGACAGTGGCTGGCCGACGCGTTCGCCCTGCCGCTGGTCGGCAGCGTCGGTTACGAAACCCCCGGCTCTTTTGGCAGCTGGTGCGCTGATATCGACCTGCCCTGTATCACCGCCGAGTTTCCACCCATCTCGGCCGACGAAGCCACGGAAAAGCATCTGTCGGCGATGATGGATCTGCTGCGCTGGCACGCTCAGAGATGAAGCACGCCGGTGCTGAAATGCAGCGCCGGCTCGACATCCACCGCCAGCCAGGTCGGGCCATCCAGATCGGCGAAACGCGCCAGCGGCACCAGCGGGAGCGCCGCCGCAATCGCCCGCGACGTGCAGAGCATACAGCCCAGCATACGTTCAAACCCCAGCTCGCCGGCCTCCTGCGCCAGAAACAGCGCCTCGGTCAAGCCGCCGGTTTTATCCAGCTTAATATTCACCATCTCATAGCGCCCACGCAGCTGCGGCAGGCTATCACGGGTGTGACAGCTCTCGTCGGCACAGATCGGCAGCGGGTGAATAAAATTTTCCAGCGCGTCGTCAGCGTCCGCCGCAAGCGGCTGTTCGAGCATAGCCACGCCGATGTCCGCCAGCAGCTGGCAGCGCGCCGCCAGGCCATCGCTGGACCAGGATTCATTGGCATCCACGATCAGCGTCGCCTGCGGCACTACGTTGCGAATGGCAATCAGTCGTTCGCTGATCAGATGATTATCCAGTTTCACCTTCAGCAACCGGGCGCCCTTCTCCCACAGCGCGGCGGCGCTGGCCGCCATCTGTTCGGGAGGGCCTATCACCACCGTTTGCGCCGTCACCACATGAGCAGGGAGCCCGATGCCCAGCAGTTGAGGAATCGTTTTCCCGACGCGACGGGCCTGCAGATCCCACAACGCGCAATCTACGGCGTTGCGCGCGGCCCCGGCCGGCAGCAGATGCTGGAGTTGTTCGCGGGTCATCCCGCTTTCCAGCTGCTCGCCGATGGTGAGGATCTGCGCCATGACCGATGCGATGCTCTCACCATAGCGCGGGTACGGCGTACACTCGCCAACCCCTTTGACGCCGTCCTCCTCAATTTCCACGACCACCACTTTCGCCTCGCTGCGGCTGCCGCGGGCAATCACAAAAGGCGTATGTAACGGCCAGGCTTCTTCGTACACTCGCAGGTTTCGCATTCCCAGGTTCCTCCAGGGGAAACATTAAATAGGATTTGCCGTGCCGATAACGGATGTCATACACTACCCGTGACGTTAACTATATGTAAACAGGAAGATAAACATGTCACAAACCGTGCATTTCCAGGGCAACCCCGTTGCTGTTCAGGGCTCCATTCCGCAGGCTGGCGCTACCGCGCAGCCGTTTACGCTGGTCGCCAAAGATCTCTCTGACGTCGCGCTGAGCCAGTTCGCCGGCAAACGTAAAGTACTGAATATTTTCCCGAGCATCGATACCGGCGTCTGCGCGGCATCGGTTCGTAAATTCAACCAACTGGCTTCCGAGCTGGATAACACCGTGGTGCTGTGCATCTCTGCCGACCTGCCGTTCGCCCAGTCTCGCTTCTGCGGCGCGGAAGGCCTGAACAATGTCGTCACCCTGTCCACGCTGCGCGCTCCGCAGTTCCTCGCCGATTACGGCGTCGCCATTGCAGCCGGTCCGCTGGCTGGTCTGGCGGCACGTGCGGTGGTCGTTGTTGATGAAAATGACCAGGTTGTTTACAGCCAGCTGGTGAACGAAATCACCGAAGAGCCGGACTACGATGCGGCCCTGGCTTCGCTGAAAGGCTAAACCACAGGCTATCCCGGAGGGCGGCGTCAGCGCCAGCCTCCGGCTACCTCAAGCCTCCGTCCTACGGAGGCTTGTTTATTTCTGTGGCGCATAGCGCGAAATAAAACGCGCAATCATTGGGCCGGTCAGCAAAATGGTAAACAGGCGCAGCGTCTGCATCGCCATAATAAACGACATATCCGCCCGCGTGCCCGCGGCAATAATCGCCACCGTATCCAGCCCGCCGGGGCTTGTCGCCAGATAAGCGGTCATAAAATCGAGCGGCAGCACCTGGGTCACGCCCAGCGCCATCAGCGCGCAAACCACAATCAGGCCGATAATGGCGGCGATAATCTGCGGCAGCGTCTTCAGAGCCAGCAGGAAGATCTCTTGATTAAACTTTAGTCCAACGCTCCAGCCAATGGCGGCATACGCCAGCGCCAGCAGCCATTCGGGCAGATCCAGCATCCACCAGCCCTCTCCCTGCACCACCGCGCCCGCCAGCATCGGGAAGAGCATCGCGCCAGACGGGAAACGCATTCTCAGCCCCAGCCATCCCGCAACCATCGTCAGCAGCAGCGTCCACGGCAGTTGCCACGTCAATGGCGGGAACCAGACTATCTGCTGGGTCATCGCCTGCGCATCGCCGCCCAGGGCAAAACGCACCACCAGCGCCGCCGTGCCCACGACAAACAGCACCCGCAGATACTGCATCAGCGCCACCAGCCGCACGTCGGCGCCGTAATCCTGCGCCATCACCACCATGGCCGACGCCCCGCCAGGCGAACAGCCCCACGCACCGGTCGCCCCGGGTAGCGCGCTATAGCGCACCAGCAGCCACCCCGCCAGCGCGCTGACGGCAAGCGTGGAGAAGAGGATAAGCAGCACCAGCGGCCAGTGCCCGATGAGGACGCTAAAAACAGAGGGGGTCAGCGTGCGGGCAATCATGCAGCCGATAATGGCCTGAGCGGCAATAAAAAATGGCCGCGGAACGCGCATGTTCGCCCCGCGCAGACTCAAGGTTATCCCGGCGATCATCGGCCCCAGCAGCAATGCCGCAGGCAGGTGCAGCCAGAACAGAAGCCCGGAGAGTCCGGCAGAGAGTCCCAGCAGTTTCATCCATTGAAGCAGATGACCCGGCGAAGTTGACATCCGTATTCCTAAAAGATGAAGAAAACTGAGTATATCCAGAAGCGGACGAAAGGCAGAAGCCTCCTTGACATCAGGTGGTCACCGGCCGCCTGAGCCGCCGGTGACCGCGCTACTCTTCGCCTTTTTTCTGGTTCAGACCGTATTCACGCAGCTTGTTGGCGATCGCGGTATGCGATACGCCGAGACGCTTCGCCAGCTTACGGGTACTCGGGAAGCTGCGATAAAGCTGGGTCAGGACCGAGCGTTCAAAGCGACGCGTAATATCATCCAGCGACCCTTCCATCGCCTCTTCGCCAACCGGCAGCGAGGCCACATCGTGATCCGGCAACAGAATATCCTGCGGACGCATCTCATAGCCTTCGAGCTGGGTCAGCGCGCGGTAAACCGCGTTCTTCAACTGGCGAACGTTGCCGGGCCAGCTATAGCGGGTCAACACCGTGCTGAGGTCGGCGGAAAGCTTCGGTCGCGGGATCCCCTGCTCGTCGGCAAACCGGGAAACAAACAGCTCCGTCAGCGGAATGATATCCTGCGGACAGTCGCGCAGCGGCGGCAGGTAGAGGGTGAGCACGTTGAGGCGGTAGTAGAGATCCTCGCGGAATAATCCCTTCTGCACCAGCTCCAGCAGATTTTTCTGCGTCGCGCAGATGACCCGCACATCGACGTGAACCTCGTGATCTTCCCCGACGCGCCGGAAGGTGCCGTCATTGAGAAAACGCAGCAGCTTGGTCTGCATCCGCGGCGACATTTCGCCGATTTCATCCAGCAGGACCGAACCGCCGTTCGCCTGCTCAAAGAACCCTTTTTTACCCTGAATGGCGTCGCCAAACAGCTCGCTTTCCACCGCATCTTCCGGGATGGAACCACAGTTCAGCGCCAGATAGGGTTTGCTTGCCCGCGGGCTGGCGAGATGGCAGGCGTGGGCGAGTAGATCTTTGCCGGTTCCGGTATCGCCGACGATCAGCAGCGGCGCGCTGAGCATCGCCAGCTTACGAGCCTGTTCGACGACATGGCGCATTTTCGGGCCGACGGCGAGGATTTGGCTAAAGGCGCTGGTGTCCTGCGTGGTCATGGTTTGCAGTTGCCGCCCCATCCGGACGGTGGAACGCAGCATTGCCACCGCACCGGTCAGGACCCGTTCGCCGTGTTCGCCTTCAAGGTAGACTGGGGTGATTTCCAGCACGAAGTTCTGGCCGTTAACCACCACATGCTCGCTATGCGACTCCAGCGGGCTGCTCTCCAGCCAGCGCTGGACGTTAAAATCGGTAATTAACTGGGCGACCGGATGACTGCGCAGCCGCTCCTGGCTTTGGGCAAACAGCTGGCAACTGGCGGGGTTCGCCAGCTCAACCTTGCCTTTGGTATCCAGCGACAGCACCGGTTCCGGCATCGCCACCAGCAGCGCGCTGAGCGCCAGGTGTTCGCGTTCCGACGGCATCCACGGCACGGTACGCACGTCGGTCACGCCGGCAATCCGGCGGATTTCCGCCATCAGGCTGCTGAAGCTGGCAAACTCCAGCTCGGCAAAATTAAGATAAATTCGGCCAATGGGATCAATGTCGATGCCGCGCAGATCGATCCCGCGGAGCACCAGCAAATCAAGCAATTCACGAGTCAGACCAAGACGGTCTTCACAAAAGACTTCAAGACGCATGGGAGTATTCACCCTAAAAAGGCCAATGACCGATGAATAATAGGACAGTTATTTGCTGGCGTGAAGATAGCTGTCAACAATTATTGACAGCATGGCGGAAAAACGGCCGTTATGGCGTAAAGATATCCGTTCAAAGCCCCGACGGCTGCGGAAGCGAGCGAAAACCGCCGTTCGGGAGGCGGTTTTCAAAAGGCGATCAGGGCTGTGGACCGCTTTTACTTTTTTGCAGCGTCTCTTTCAACTGACCTATCAGTTCACGGCGGAAATCGCCCAGCCGCGGCTTATCATCAGCAATCCACGGCAGCGGGCGACACAGCTCCATGGCCTTAATCCCCAGACGCGCGGTGAGCAGTCCGGCGCCAATCCCCTGCGCCGCACGCGCCGAGAGTCTGGCCGCCAGGTCCTGCGACATCCAGTCCATACCCACTTCCCGCACCAGCTCGCTGGCACCGGCAAAGGCGATATTCAGCAGCACCAGGCGGAACAGACGCAGACGGCTGTAATACCCCAGCTCAATGCCATACAGCGTGGCGATGCGGTTGATCAGGCGTAAATTACGCCAGGCGATAAAGGCCATATCCACCAGCGCCAGCGGGCTGACGGCGATCATCAGCGTGGACTCCGCCGCCGAACGGCTGATTTCCCGTCGCGCCTGGGCATCGAGCACCGGCTGCACCAGCTGCGCATACAGGCTGACCACTTCCCGATCGTTTTGCGTTTCATGAATCGCCGCATACCAGCGCTGCAGCGCAGGATGCGCCTGATCCAGCCCGGCCTGCTGCGCCAGTTTCTCGCAAAACGCGCGCCCTTTTCCGACCGCATGACTGTGCAGCAAATCCCGCGCCTCATCGCGCTCGTGGGCGCGCTGGCGCAGGCGCCACAGCCGCCGCCATTCGGTGGCGACCGACCCGACGCCAGCACCGACAATCAGCGCTCCCGCTGCGCAGCCGCCCAGCGCAATCCAGTCCTGGGTTTGCCAGGCGCTCAGGGTCCACTGTACGCCCTGCGCCACCACGCTGACGCCAAAAATAGCCAGACCGGCGCTGACCATGCGGCGCCATAAGCTGCGTTTCGGCCGCAGAACCGATTCAACCACCGCTTCTGCCGCCCCCTCGTCCTCCTCCGGGGCATCGACTCGCGCCGGGGCAAACTTCTCCGCCTCTGCACCGTCAAAGGCACGGGCCGATTTCAGCGCCGCCATTTTCTCCGCTTCCAGCGGGCCGTCGAAGTCGATACGCGGTTTTAAAGGTTCGCTCATCGCAATTTATCTCCGATCAAAAATTCAAGCGCGGCATCCAGGCGGATATGCGGCAGCGGCTTATCGACGTCCATCACCTGCGGACGGAAATTCTCAAACTGAAACCCCTGCTGTTGCCAGAACGCCTGACCCGGCAGCCGGGCCGGCACCTCTCCGGGGTAGACGGTCAGCGGCTGACCGTCGCTCAGGCGGTTACCGCGCAGCGCGGGGATCTTCTCGCCGTTCACCTCAATCAACCCGCTCTGCGTCGCCTGAATCGATGCCAGCCCGAGGCAATCCATACTGATGCCTTCGAACGCAGCATTCTGCCAGGCGTCCTGAATCAGCTGCTGCAGCAGGGAAACCATATTGCCGTGCTGATCGACGGTAACGTGATCGGCTTTGGTCGCGGCAAACAGCAGCTTGTCGATCACCGGGGAAAACAGGCGGCGGAACAGGGTTCGCTGACCGTAATGGAAGCTCTGCATCAGCTGAGTCAGCGCCAGACGCATATCGTTAAAGGCCTGCGGACCGCTGTTCAGCGGCTGCAGGCAGTCCACAAGCACGATCTGGCGGTCGAAGCGCAGGAAATGGTCTTTGTAAAAGCCCTTGACCACTTTTTCGCAGTAATATTTAAAGCGCTCGCGCAGCATCCCGGCGTTGCTGTGTTTATCCGCCTGGGCCAGCTTCGCTTCGCCAAACGCATCCACGTCCGGCCAGGGGAAAAACTGCAGGGCCGGCGCCCCGGCCATATCCCCCGGCAGCACAAAGCGCCCCGGCTGAATAAAGTGCAGCCCTTCTCGCTTGCAGGCATGCAGATACTCCGTCCATGCGGCGGCAATCTCCGCCAGACGATTTTCATCGGCCGGCGCCAGCGGGTCCAGCCCGTCGCAGAGCTGACGCCAGCGGGCCGACCACGCCTCACGCTGCCCTTGCAGCAGACCGGTCATCTGTCGCGACCAGCTGAGGTAATCCTGCGCCAGCATCGGTAAATCAAGCAGCCATTCGCCCGGGTAATCGACGATTTCCAGGTACAACGTGGAGGTTTCTTTAAAATGGCGGAGCAGCGATTCGCTGGAGCGGTAGCGCAGAGCCAGACGAATTTCGCTTACCCCGCGGGTTGGCGTCGGCCACACCGGCGGCGAGCCGTACAACTGCGCCAGCCCTTCGTCATAGGTAAAACGTGGAATGCCGAAATCACGTTGCGGAACCCGTTTAACGCCCAGCAGGCGCTCTTCTCTCACCGCGCTGAGCAGCGGCAGACGCGCCCCGGAGTGAATATTCAGCAGTTGATTGACCAGCGCGGTGATAAAGGCGGTTTTGCCGCTGCGGCTTAAGCCCGTGACCGCCAGACGCAAATGGCGGTCAACGCCGCGGTTCACCAGCGCATTGAATTCAGTTTTGAATCGCTTCATTGCCATCCTGTTATGCTCTGAAGGAAAGTGCTTTGATTATAAGCTATTAGGTGAGGATAAGTAGCAAGATTCCCGCCCGTGATGCCGGAGGCTGAGCGCTGATGGCATTCACCTCAGTGGCTGCGCGCAGGCGCGCCTGCGCGAGTTCACCCCGTGGACGCCGCGACGATGCGCTCGGGCATCGCCTCGATAAATTATTTCATTGCGCGGGCAAAACGATTGGCCAGACGGCTGAGCAACGGTTCCAGCGCCACCGCCAGCAGCATTTTTAACGGCCGACGCGCCACCGATTTCACCGCCCAGCCGGCAACGCCCGCCGGACCATAGCGTAACGCGGTCAGCACAACCAGCTTGCCCGCGATTTTCAGGCCGGGTTTCACTTTTTGCCCCGCCTGCTGCCATTTTATGTTCATGCGTGACCTCATCTTTCAGTTAAAGCTGACGAAAACGGCTGCGTAACGTAAAGGTATCCGACGTGACATAGCGTTCCATTTCGCGCAGGCGGCGTTCGCTGGCCGCCAGCTCTTGATCCGCCGCCGCCAGCAGCTCACCGCTGGTCGGCATTTTCTCGCCGTACAACTCACTTTCCGGCATCGGATCGAGAGCGAATGTCAGGATGATGTACGCCACCACCACAAAGAAAAACAGGCCAAAGATCATCGCCAGCACGGTAATCAGCCGTACCAGTTTGACCGGCACATCCAGATACTGCGCGATACCGGCGCAGACGCCTTTTACCATGCCGCGCTGCGGCACCCGCCACAGTTTTTTATTCAGATCCAGTCCACCCATTATTTGTCTCTCCAGTTCGGATGTTCGGCATCAAGAATGTCTTCCAGCGTCTGAATACGTTCGCGCATGCGCTTTGCATCGTCGGTCAACTGCAACAAACGCTGCTGCTCATTCTGCGATAAGCTGCCGCTCGCAGTGCGGTTGTTGTAGTGCAGCCAAAGCCAGACCGGTAAAACGAACAGCACGAACAGCGTCAGGGGTATGGCAATAAAAAGCGTACTCATGTGTACTCCTTACAGTGAGTGAATAGCGGCGCATGACCACGCCGCAACGCGTTATCCTTCAGAAAGTCGGGGCAGCGGGTCGCGACCGCCGGACCCGCCCCGCCGCTCCCGAAGGCGCTGGCGTATGCCATTAGTTGTTTTGGTTCATTTTACTTTTCAACGCCGCCAGCTGCGCGCTGATTTCATCATCCGCCTTCAGGTCGGCAAACTGCTGATCCAGCGTTTTCTGTTTACCAAAACCGTGGCTTTCCGCTTCGGCTTCCATATGATCGATGCGACGTTCAAAGGATTCAAAACGCGCCATCGCTTCATCAATTTTACCGCTATCCAGCTGACGACGCACATCGCGGGAGGAGCTGGCCGCCTGATGACGCAGCGTCAGCGCCTGCTGGCGAGCGCGGGTTTCGCTCAGTTTATTCTCCAGCTCACCAATCTCTTTTTTCATGCGCGTCAGCGTTTCATCCACCATCTGCGCTTCATTTTCCAGACTGCCGATAAGGTCGGTCAGCTTTTGTTTTTCGATAAGCGCGGCGCGCGCCAGATCTTCTTTGTCTTTACGCAGCGCCAGTTCCGCTTTTTCCTGCCACTCGGCCTGCTGGGCAAGCGCTTGTTCGATGCGGCGGCTCAGCTGTTTCTTTTCCGCCAGCGCACGCGCCGAGGTCGAACGCACTTCGACCAGCGTATCCTCCATCTCCTGGATCATCAGACGAACCAGCTTCTGCGGATCTTCCGCTTTCTCCAGCAGGGAGTTGATGTTGGCGTTCACGATGTCGGCAAAACGAGAAAAAATACCCATAACGTTGATCCTCATAGTTCTGATTTCAGGCGGTGGCCTGTGTGATACTTACGTTGGTTAATACAAATCCTGTGCCAACTTTTTATCATGTTGATTTTAAAAGGAGTGGTTGTTATCTGCACAACGGGTTGCTAGAGTAACCTGGTGAATCACACGATTAAATGGCGAATTTCATCATGGCGGAATACAAGGACAATCTGCTCGGAGAAGCGAACAGCTTTCTCGAGGTGCTGGAACAGGTGTCGCGGCTGGCGCCGCTGGACAAGCCGGTGCTGGTCATTGGCGAGCGCGGTACCGGTAAAGAGCTTATCGCCAACCGCCTGCACTTTCTCTCTTCGCGCTGGCAGGGACCGTTCATCTCCCTCAACTGCGCGGCGCTGAATGAAAACCTGCTGGATAGCGAACTGTTTGGTCATGAAGCTGGCGCCTTTACCGGCGCCAGCAAGCGTCATCCGGGGCGCTTTGAGCGCGCCGACGGGGGAACCCTGTTTCTGGATGAACTGGCGACAGCGCCGATGCTGGTCCAGGAAAAGCTGCTGCGGGTGATTGAATATGGCGAACTGGAGCGCGTGGGCGGCAGTCAGCCGCTGCAGGTCAACGTGCGTCTGGTGTGCGCCACCAACGCCGACCTGCCGCAGATGGTTGAGGCCGGCCATTTCCGCGCCGATCTTCTCGACCGCCTCGCCTTCGATGTGGTGCAGCTGCCGCCGCTGCGCGACAGACAGAGCGACATTATGCTGCTGGCAAATCAGTTTGCTATCCAGATGTGTCGTGAGCTGGGGCTACCGCTGTTTCCCGGCTTCAGCGACCGCGCCCGCGAAACGCTGCTCGGCTACCGCTGGCCGGGGAATATACGCGAGCTGAAAAACGTGGTGGAGCGCTCGGTCTATCGCCACGGCACCAGCGACAGCGAACTGGACAACATCATCATTAATCCTTTTCATCAACCTCTGCCGCTGCAGTCGCCTTCCGCAGACGTTGCCGCGAATCCCGCCGGGCCAGCGCTGCCTCTGGATCTGCGAGCCTTCCAGCAGCAACAAGAAAAAAACCTGCTGCAGACCAGTCTGCAGCAGGCGAAGTACAATCAGAAACAGGCGGCGGCGCTGCTCGGGCTAACCTACCACCAGCTGCGGGCGCTGCTCAAAAAACATCAGCTGTGAGACCTGCGCGGCAGCATCAGGGCGCTGACCAGCGTGGCCCCCAGGCACATCGCCGCGTTAAACCACAGCGCATACTGCGCGGCGCTGGCCATACCGAGCGGTAAAAATAGAGCGAAAAGTGACGCTGTCACCGCAATTCCCATCGCGCCGCCCAGCGAGCTGCCCATCTTGTAAATCCCCGAGGCGACGCCCACTTTGTTTTCCGGCGCGTTGACGACCGCCGTGTCGGTAGAGGGTGTCGCATAGCATCCCAGCCCGAGGCCAAACAGCACGTTGCTGAAAAAGACGGTGACGATATACAGCGACTTATCGAGAAAGGTGCAGGAGATAAGCACAATCGCCACGGCGGTTAAAAGCGGCCCGGTCATCATCGGCAGCCTCGCCCCATAGCGCTGCAGCAGCTTTTCTCCCACGCGGATCATCGCCAGAACGGTCACCAGATAACCCAGCGTCATGCCGCCGGTCTCCAGCGGGCTCATATTGTGCCCTTTTTGCAGCCAGATACTGGTGATCATCATCGTGCCAATCGCGCCGTTAAGCAGAAAGTTTGACAGCACGGCAGCGCTGTAGGCCCGGTTGCGAAACAGCGCAAAATCAATCAGCGCAGCGTCCCCTTTGCGCAGGCCGCTGCGGATGAAAACCCCCGCCGCCAGCAGCGAACCGGCAAACATCGTCAGCGACAGGCCGCTGCTCCAGCCCCAGCCGTGCCCCTTACTGATAAACAGATTCAACAGCACCAGCGACGCAATCAGACTCAACAGGCCGCTGATATCCAGCTTTTGCTGCTGCGCGCCGGCGCTACGGCTTTCCGGAGTGCCGCGAAGCAGCAGCAGCGCCGCCAGCGCAACGGCAATGGAAAAGACGAAGATCCAGCGCCAGCCGAGCCCGGTGGCGATGGCGCCGCCGACGAATGAACACAGCCCGCTACCGCCCCACGAACCGATAACCCAGAAACTCACCGCGCGCTGGCGGGCCTTGCCTTCATACCAGGTTTTAATTAATGCCAGGGTGGCGGGCATGATGCAGGCCGCCGACAACCCCTGTAAAACGCGCCCGGCGAGAAACAACCCTGGCCCCTGGGCCAGGATCAGCAGCGCACTGCCGGCAATACTCAATCCGAGGCCAATATGGGTCATGCGCATCCGGCCAAACTTATCCGCCAGCCCGCCGCTGGCGACGACGAAACAGCCGCTGAAGAGCGCGCTGAGGCTGACGGCAAGCGTCAATGTCTCAAGGGAAATATCCAGACTGCTTTTCATTGCCGGCACGACGTTGATGACCGACTGGGCAAACAGCCAGAAGGTCAGCATGCTCAGCACGATGCCCGCCAGCAGGCGATCGGTGCCGACAAACGGTGTGTCGCTCAGAGATACAGAGCTCATAACAGGGTCCTCACGGTGGCGGGTCGTTAGCGCAGATAATGTTCCGTCAGGCCGCACCACAGCGCCGCGCCCTTGAGCAGGATTTCGTCGTTAAAATCATAGCCGGGGTTATGCACCATACAGCGATCCGCTTCATCTCCGGCGCCGATAGTGAAATAACACCCGTGCGGATTATGTTCGAGCATAAAGGCAAAATCTTCGCTGCCCATAAACGCGTTCACCTCCCCGACCTGCGCGTCGCCAAACAGCGACGTCGCCACCTCGCGCACCATCTGGTTGGCGGCGGGGTCGTTTTTCAGCACCGGGCTGCCGTTGACGTGGGTTAAGGTGGCGGTGGCGTTGAAGCTTTCCGCCTGGGCAACGGCAATACCGTGAATGCGCTGCAGGATCGTTTCCCGCACCTGCTCGTTCAGCGTGCGGACTGTCAGTTTCATCAGCACCTTATCGTTGATAATGTTTGGTGCATGTCCCGCCTGAATACTGCCGACGGTCACCACCGCCGGTTCAAATGGCGTGATATTGCGCGAAACGATGGATTGCAGCGCCAGCGTGATGTGACAGGCAACCAGCGTGGCGTCAACGGTATGCTCCGGTACCGCCCCGTGTCCGCCGACTCCTTTAACTTCAATATGCAGGGTGTCGGAGGAGGCCATCATGGCACCGTCGCGCAGGCCAATTTTCCCCAGCGCTTGCCCCGGCATATTGTGCAGGCCAAAGATCAGGTCGCAGGGGAATTTATCGAACAGGCCGTCTTCCACCATGACCCGACCGCCGTACAGCAGCTCCTCCGCGGGCTGGAAAATCAGCTGGAGCGTGCCATTAAACTGCCGGGTGCGCGCCAGATACTCGGCGGCGTAAAGGAGCGTGGTGGTGTGCCCGTCATGACCGCAGCCGTGAAAACGGCCATCGACCTGACTGGCCCAGGCTTTACCGCTCGCTTCCTGCATCGGCAGCGCGTCCATGTCGGCGCGCAGGCCGAGGCGGCGCTGACCGCTGCCGACGGTTAGGGTCCCGACCACGCCGGTTCCCGCCAGACCGCGATGCACTTCATAACCCCATTCGGCCAGCAGGCGAGCGACTTCATCGCTGGTTTGATGTTCTTCGAAGCCGATCTCCGGCTGCTGATGGAACTGGCGACGCAGGGCAATAAACTGCGCTTCATTAACCTGTAAGGCCTCAATAAGTGGATGTGTCATTTTTGTTATTCCTTCATTGGGTTTGCGCGACACTTCCGAGTTTATGCGGTTAAAAAGCCGCCTATGCGCTGTTTTTTGTTTTATATTGACGGATTATTCATGAGTGTTTTTCATACAAATCGGTTATGACAAAAAACGACCTGTTGTTTTTTGTCTTTGAGGGGGCGTGACGGTGGAACACTATTCAGGCGATTTTAGCGTCGCGGTGCGCGATATTCGTCAGTACAGCCAGCAGGATAGCGAGGCATTAACGTTGCTGTGGGTGCTGGAAGGCCACGTCGGGCTGCACGACGGCGATCTCCGCCAGCCTTTGCATGCTGGCGACCTGGCGATAGTGAACCGTCATCAGCGCTGGAGCCTGAGCGCGTCGGCGGCCAATGCGGTGATGCTGCTGACCCTGTCTTGCGGCTGGCTGACGCGCCTTGACGGTGATTTTTTCGCCGTCGACTACCAGATTTCTGACGCGACCCGCGATGCCGATGATAACCTGCGCCATCTGCTACGCCAGCTGTTGGTCATTGAACTGGTGAATCACCAGTCCCGCTACCGCCTGGAGGCCAATCGCTGGCTCAGTGAAATCGCCCTGCTGCTGGCCACGCGCTATACCCGGCCCGTCATCGCCGGGACACAGCGCGGAGCGGAGAAGTGGAGCCGCCGCATCGCCCGGGTGGTGGCGCGGATCGACGCCAACTATCAGCAGAGGCTTTCACTGCACGATGTCGCCGCCGCCGAATTTGTCTCCGAAGCCTGGCTGTCGCGCCTGTTTCGTAAAGAAGTCGGCGTAAGTTTTGTGCAATACATCACCGCTCTGCGTCTCAATAAAGCGGCGGAACAGCTCCTCACCACCCGCAAGCCAGTGCAGCAGATTGCCCAGGAGCAAGGGTTCGCCAGCACCCGCATCATGAGCGATCTGTTTAAACGTCTGCATGAGCAAACCCCGCGTCAGTTTCGCCAGCAGCATCCGCAGGCTGCGCCGGAGTCCGGCCGTTTACGCTCCGTCCCGAGCGATATCTGGCAGCCGGTGGCCGTGGAGCGCCTCTATGCCCGGCTGAATGAGCCGGAGAAAAACGGCTGGGATAATCCTCCGCCGCGGCTAAATCCGCAGCAGACCCGCCAGATTGATCTGCGCCAGTTGCCGCGCCGGGCCACACCATTGCGCCATACCCGCATCGTTATCACCGTCCGCGAGCTGGATGATTTATTGCGTGAGGATGTCCGCCGCGAACTGGAACGGCTGCACACTACTCTGCCGGTCTATGCGATTGATATTAACGACCCGTTTCTCAGCAGCAGACTGTTCGCCACCGGCTGGGATGATCCGCAGATGGCTGGCTATGCCTGCTGGTACCAGCTGCAGCAAATTTTCAGCTGGCTGTCCAGCATGGGCTGGGGGCTGATTTTGCATACCGGGCTGACCACCCGCTGCGATCTGCTCCAGCGTTTTTTACGCCTCGCCGCGAATCATTTCCCCCCGGCGACGCTCGCCAGCTGGCGATTTGTCTGGCACTGGTCAGCGCAGGCCAGCGAAGAGGCGCGCCAACACGCCTGGCAACAGCAACGCGACACGCTGCGGGCGATACTGCCACAGCCGCAGCTGGGGATCTGGCATCGCTTCCCGGAGAGCGCCATTGCTGAAGACCCGCTGCTGCGTTCGCCGCTGTTGAGCGAAGCCAGTTTTCTCGCCTGCCAGGCCGACGCGAACGAACTGCTGGATCTGGCCCAGCTCGATAGCAGCAGGCTGGCCGCCAGCGAAAACTACCCGGTACATAAACTGCGCCAGATCCACAGCGCCCTGCGCCAGCTTTCGCTCCCCGTCTGGCTGCTCTCCTGGAATACGTTGACCGGCAACACCCGCGACACCAACGGCCGTTTCTTTCGCGGCGCGCTGTTGATGGATAACCTGCTGGGGCTGGCGGATCAAGTGTGGCTGGCCGGGTTCTGGCTCAATTCTGGCCTGCAGGGCGAAGCGCGGGCCAACGGCAAGCTGGATACCTCAAGCCTGGCGCTGCACTATCTGCACGGCCTCCCGCGCCCGGTTTACTGGGTGCTGTGGCTGTGGCGGCGACTGCGTGGCGAGGTACTGGTGAATGACAAAAATCTGCTGCTGTTACGCCACGGGGAACATTATCAGCTGCTGTTACGTAATACGGTGGTGTTCAACCCCTGGCTCTCCAGCGAAGAGGCTTTTATCCAACGCTTCAGCCAGCCCTATAGCGTGCAGCTATCGGGACTTGAGGGCCGCTGGCGGGTTAAACAGCATCTTTTCGATCGCCATCACGGGGCGTTATTCCCCCTTTTTGACACATTCCGCAGCCAGAGCGGGCCGGACGAAGAGGATTATCACTGGATAATGCACCGGGCGCGCCCGGCGCTGAGCGTCTCAGAGGAGCGGCCGGAAAACGGCTGGCATGTCGTCGACTCGCTGGAAAGCAACGCCCTGGTTCTCTACGAATTTACCCCGCTCAGTGGCTAATCTCGCCCCCATCGGATCACTGTTTCCCTTACTGTATTCCATCATGGATTTTCACCCGGCTCGCTTCGGTAGCCGGGGTAAACACCATCATGGAGCGCCGAATGGGCAGCCAGGCGGACCGGGCCTGCTGGACAATCGGCGTCGTCTGCACTGGAAAAGTGACACCGTCACAAAACCAGCACTCGCGCGCTCGCTGGCGCGGCCGCACTTTTCTCTCGCCTGTCTCGCCGTGCGGATAAATTTGTCAGACAAAATTGATGCGCCACGCATTTTCTCCGACAGAAGCGGAATAAGGTAGTTTCGCTACTCCATCGAGGATAAAACCGTGAAAAAGTTACTGATATGTTGCCTGTCAGGCGAGACGGCAAACATCTTAGCGAAGAAAATGCAAAAAATAGCGGATGCTCAGGGTCTGAAGCTGTTAATTAGCGCCGTAGGCCTGGAGAATGTGTTTAGCGTTGCGCCAGCCTACCACGCCGTTTTGGTGGCACCGCATATTCAATATAAAAAGGATGAAATCGCTAACGTGCTGCAAGATAAGCAGGAGATTGCGGTTATTGAGAGCCTGCCCTACGCCTCATTCAACGGCGACAGCGTGCTTAAATTCGCGCTGGCAAATCTGTCGCAATCGCTCGCCTGACAGAGCATAAACACTGCGGGCAGGTCGCCAGACCGCCCGCATTATCCCGCCTCGCCACCAGCGAAGTCACCCCGTCCGGGTAAATTACTTGTAACTGGTAAGATCTACCAATGTGAATTATAGTCTGCGCATCATCGTTCAATGGACTGAAAATGCACATGATTCCGGTTAATATTCATACTCTTAGTCGCTATGCGGCCCATGTCAGTTTGACCCACACAATGAAAAACCATCGATCGCCCGCCCTCTCCGTGATGATGATCTTCTCCGATTTATGTATCCGTTCAACCCTGAATTCCTACCGGGATCAGGGCTGGGAAATTAGCGAGAAGCATAGCGGGCTGGTGCTGCGTAGCTTTGTTGCCACCCATCGGGGCGGGAAGGCTATCGAAATCACCCCCAGGGACTACATTGGTCGATATAACCGCTTACTTGCGCTGTAAGCGTCGGCGAACGAACAGCCAACTGGAGAAAGTGGCGATAAAAAGATACCATGTTTCATTATCCGCCATACAGCGCATGAATATGCCGGGAAGCGCCTGAAAGAGCACCATACCCTCAGGTTTTTGATAAATATCAATCCGTAACCCCCTTTGCAGCATCACGATCGGCAGCCCCATACGTTCGTGCGCGTTGTTCGTTTATTCAGGGGGATGGCGGATTAAAACGCCGGGTGATTTTACGAGGTATACTCGACGTAGCGGCGTGACAGGCATGCGAACCGGCGCCGTCGCCGTGATAGTATCCCTGTGAGCGTTGAAGGTGATGGAATATGTCATTCAATATTAATAAGATGGAGCACCGCTCCGTCATCATAAAAACATTATGCGCCTGAAAATATCTTCTCTTCTCGCAGTAGCGTCGCTGCTGTGCGGGCAGGCTCTTGCCGCGCCCACGCTGCCCGCGAATGCCGATATTCGCGATAGCGGCTTTGTTTACTGCGTAAGCGGCCAGGTTAATACCTTTAACCCGCAGAAAGTCAGCAGCGGTCTGATTGTCGACACCTTAGCCGCCCAGCTATACGATCGCCTGCTGGATGTCGATCCTTATACCTACCGTCTGGTCCCTGAACTGGCCGAAAGCTGGGAAGTCCTGGATAACGGCGCGACTTACCGCTTCCATCTGCGTAGCCACGTCCCTTTCCAGTCGACACCCTGGTTTAAGCCCAGCCGCGCCTTTAACGCTGACGATGTGATTTTCACCTTCAGTCGTATTTTTAACCGCGACGATCCGTGGCACAGCGTCAACGGCAGCAGCTTCCCCTATTTCGACAGTTTACAGTTCGCCGACAGCGTAGAAAGCGTGCGCAAGCTGGACAACCAGACCGTCGAATTTCGCCTGAAGCACCCGGATGCTTCGTTCCTCTGGCACCTGGCGACCCACTATGCATCGGTCATGTCTGCGGAATACGGCGCGCAGTTGACCAAAGCCGATCGTCCGGAACAGCTTGACCGCCAGCCGGTCGGTACCGGCCCGTTCCAGCTTGAAGAGTATCGCGCCGGGCAGTACGTACGCCTGCAGCGTCACCCGGACTACTGGCGCGGCAAACCGCTGATGCCGCAGGTGGTGATCGACCTCGGTTCCGGCGGCACCGGCCGCCTGTCGAAACTGCTCACCGGGGAGTGCGACGTTCTGGCCTGGCCTGCCGCCAGCCAGTTGACCATTTTACGCGACGATCCCCGTCTGCGTCTGACCCTGCGCCCGGGAATGAATATCGCCTGGCTGGCGTTCAATACCGCCCGGCCACCGCTGGATAAACCGGAAGTGCGCCATGCGCTGGCGCTGGCTATCAATAACCAACGTCTGATGCAGTCTATTTACTACGGGACGGCGGAAACCGCCGCCTCGATGTTGCCGCGCGCCTCGTGGGCCTACGATAACGACGCTAAAATTACCGAATACAACCCGAAAGAAGCCCGCGAGCGCCTCAAAGCGCTGGGGCTGGAGAATCTGACGCTTAAGCTCTGGGTGCCCACCAGCTCACAGGCCTGGAACCCCAGCCCGCTGAAGACCGCCGAGCTGATTCAGGCGGACATGGCGCAAATTGGCGTGAAGGTGATTATTGTGCCAGTCGAAGGCCGTTTCCAGGAGGCCCGGCTGATGGACATGAACCACGATCTGACGCTCTCCGGCTGGGCCACGGACAGCAACGACCCGGATAGTTTTTTCCGCCCGCTGTTGAGCTGTGCGGCCATTGCCTCACAGACCAACTTCGCCCACTGGTGCAATCGCGAATTTGACGACGTGTTGCAAAAGGCCCTGCGCTCCCAGCAACTGGCGTCGCGCATTGAAGCCTATAAAGAGGCGCAGCATATCCTCGCTCGTGAGCTGCCGGTGCTGCCGCTGGCTTCATCGCTGCGTCTGCAGGCCTACCGCTATGATATGAAAGGTCTGATACTGAGTCCGTTTGGCAACGCCTCCTTTGCGGGGGTCTCGCGGGAGAAAAAAGATGAGGTGAAAAAAGACGAGGTGAAAAAACCATGATTATTTTTACCCTGCGCCGCCTGCTGCTACTGCTGGTCACGCTCTTTTTCCTGACCTTCGTCGGCTTCAGCCTGAGCTATTTTACCCCCCACGCCCCGTTGCAGGGCGCCTCGCTGTGGAACGCCTGGCAGTTCTGGTTCGGCGGGCTGCTGCACGGGGACTTCGGTGTCTCCAGCATTAACGGTCAGCTGATTTCCGAACAGCTGAAAGAGGTTTTCCCGGCCACCATGGAGCTGTGTATCCTCGCGTTTGGCTTCGCGCTGCTGGTGGGTATCCCCGTCGGTCTGCTGGCGGGGATTATGCGCAACAAGTGGCCCGATACGCTGATCAGCGCCCTGGCGCTGCTTGGTTTCTCGATTCCCGTGTTCTGGCTGGCGCTGCTGCTGACGCTCTTTTTCTCTCTGACTCTCGGCTGGTTCCCGGTCTCCGGGCGTTTCGACCTGCTGTACGAGGTGAAGACGGTCACCGGTTTTGCGCTGATTGACGCCTGGCTCTCCGACTCGCCGTGGCGCCATGAAATGATCGTCAGCGCCGTACGCCATATGGTGCTGCCGGTGCTGACGCTGGCAGTCGCCCCCACCACCGAAGTGATCCGCCTGATGCGCATCAGCACCAGCGAAGTGTTTGATGCCAACTACGTGAAGGCCGCCGCCACCCGCGGCGTCTCGCGGCGGACGATTTTGCTCCGCCACGTTCTGCACAACGCCCTGCCGCCGGTTATCCCCCGCCTCGGGCTACAGTTTTCGACCATGCTGACTCTGGCGATGATTACCGAGATGGTCTTCAGCTGGCCGGGACTCGGCCGCTGGTTGATCAATGCTATCCGCCAGCAGGATTACGCCGCCATTTCGGCCGGCGTCATGGTTATTGGCGCGCTGGTGATTACCGTCAACGTAATATCCGATATTTTGGGGGCGATGGCTAACCCGCTGAAGCATAAGGAATGGTATGCCCTGCGCTAGCAGGGATAAAAAACATTAATTCAATATAAATCAATTTGATATAAAATTTCGTCATCAAATTTTACTGATTGTGGTCCGCCAAAACGTCCGCATCGGCCCTTTCCGTTTGCCCCGGCAATCCATGTTTTGATAGCGACTGCCGGGGCTATCATTGACACCCTATATCCGCCATTGTATAAAACCCCGCTTCAGTAATGAGTTACATTTGCATTAAAATAGCTCCGGGATTTTTGAAAACGATTTTAATAATGAAGGATAGCGTTTAATGAAAAAGGTCATCTGCGCGTTAGGTATGGTGTTTGCGTCGGTCAGTTCCGCTCTGGCGACCACGTATCCTCTGACCATTGAAAACTGCGGGTATAAAGAGACATTTACCAAATCGCCTGAACGCGTCGTGGCGCTGGGGCAAAATACCGTTGAAATTTTACTCCTGCTGGGCCTGCAGGATAAGGTGGCCGCCAGTGCATTCTGGCCGACCAAAGTCTTGCCGCAGCTGGCTGAACAGAATGCAAAAATTAAAACGCTAACGGTTGAAATCCCAACCCTTGAATCTGTGCTTGCGCAAAATCCGGATTTTGTGGCGGCTCAGTTACCGCTGTTGCTGGGGCCGGAAAGTAAGGTCGCGAAGCGCGAAGATTTGATGACCGTGGGTGTGAACAGCTATGTGTCCCCTGGCATGTGCGCGACCAAAAAAGCCTCTGGCGATATGTACGGCAGCCGCCAGAAACTGTGGGATATGACGTATCTCTATAAAGAAATTGAAGATTTCGCCAAAATATTTAACGTAGAAGATCGTGGCCAGGCCGTTATTGCCGATTTCAAAAAACGTGAAGCGGACCTGCGTAAAGAGTTCGGTAAAAACAAACGGGATCTCTCTTTTGTTTTTTGGTTCTCCAGCGCATCCCCGTCTTCTGATGCTTATGTCGGCGGTAAAAACAGTTCTTCCGGATTTATTGCCAACGTTCTGGGTGGGCATAACGCCATCACCTCCGAGACCGAATGGCCGACGGTAAGCTGGGAAAGTATTATCGCTGCAAACCCGGATGTGATTGTGGTCTCCAGCCTCGATCGTAACCGCTGGGCGCTTGATAACGCTGAGGAAAAAATCAAATTCCTGAAAAGCGATCCTGCCGTCAGCCAACTGGACGCGGTGAAAAAAGGGCATATCGTGGTCATGGACGGTCAGGCAATGAACCCGACCATCCGGACTATCTACGGTGCTGAACAGGTCGGCGAGCAGCTCAGAAAGCTGGGACTGAACTGATGACGACCGCTATTCTTCAGCCCCGCCAGGGGCTGTTACTGACTATCTCGCTTTTGCTTTCTATCGTTTTGTTATTTCTGGTGATTGCGATTGGCGTCAGTGTGGGTGAGCTGTCGATCCCGCTGCAAAACGTCTTTTACGCCATCAGTAATAAAATGGGCCTGACCGAGGTTCCGCTCAACCGCATCTATGAAAGCGTGATTTGGGACTTTCGTCTGAGCCGCGCGCTGGTGGCAGCCTGCTGTGGCGCCGGGTTAGCTATCTGCGGCGCCGTGTTGCAAAGCCTGCTGAAGAATGCGCTGGCTGAGCCTTATGTGCTCGGCGTTTCTGCCGGTGCCTCCACCGGGGCCGTTGCGGTTGTCGTGTTGGGCATCGGTACCGGGGCGGTTTCTCTGTCCGCGGGTGCCTTTGCCGGGGCGTTTGCCGCCTTCGCCTTTGTCGCCTTCCTGACCAACGGCGCGCGCGGCGGTAATGAACGCACCATTCTGGCCGGCGTTGCCGCTTCCCAGCTCTTCAATGCGATTACCGCTTATACCATCAGCACCTCCGCCAGCGCGCAGCAGGCGCGCGATGTGATGTTCTGGCTGCTGGGCAGCTTTAGCGGCGTGCGCTGGCCTGAATTTCAGCTGGTGCTGGTGGTGGTACTGACCGGACTGGCCATTTGCCTCTACTACTCCCGGGCGCTGGATGCCTTTACTTTTGGTGATGATGCCGCCGCGTCGCTGGGCATCGCCGTGCCGTGGGTGCGCCTGATTCTCTTCACCGTTACCGCGCTCATCACCGCCACTATCGTCAGTATGGCCGGCTCTATCGGCTTTGTTGGTCTGGTGGTTCCGCATATGATGCGTTTCTTCTTTGGTCCCCTGCACCGTACGCTGCTGATTGCCAGCGCTCTGGCAGGTGCGGTCCTGATGGTGCTGGCCGATATTGCTTCACGCCTGCTGATCGCGCCGCAAAGCCTTCCTGTCGGCGTGGTGACCGCGCTGGTCGGCGTTCCTTTCTTTGCCGTGATTATCTACCGCTCAAGGAATAAATAAGTAATGAGTATCTCTGCCGACAATATTACCTGGAAGGTAGGCAAAAAAGTCATCGTCAACGGTGTCTCGCTCGATGTTTCTCGTGGCGAAACCGTAGGACTTCTCGGCCCTAATGGCTGCGGCAAATCCTCACTTCTGCGCATCCTTGCGGGGCTGCGGCGCCCGGATGCCGGTTGCGTGAAGCTGGACGGGCAGGACATTTCCCGCATGGGCAAAAAGCAGTTTGCCCGCCGGGTGGCCTTTGTTGAACAACACGGCATGACCGATGCCAATATGCGCGTTCGCGACGTAGTAAAACTTGGGCGTATTCCGCATCACTCTCCTTTTTCGAACTGGAGTACGCACGATGACGAGACCGTCACCGCCGCCCTGCAAAGAGTGGACATGCTGGAAAAAAGCGCGCAGGGCTGGCTGAGTCTCTCCGGCGGGGAACGCCAGCGGGTCCACATTGCCCGCGCGCTGGCGCAGACCCCCAGCGAAATCCTGCTCGATGAGCCGACCAACCATCTGGACATTCACCACCAGATGCAGTTAATGCAATTGATTAGTGAGCTACCCGTCACCAGCATTGTGGCCATCCACGATCTCAACCATGCCGCCATGTTCTGTGATGCGCTGATTGTGATGCAGGAAGGCGAGATCATCGCGACCGGGACGCCGCAGGACATTCTGTCCGAAGAGCTTCTCTGGGAAGTGTTCCGGGTGAAAACGAAAATTGAGACCTCGCGCTTTCATGGCAAGCAGCACATTCATTTTATTGTTTAGGTTCAGGTAGCATGTCTCTTTTCTCTCTGCGCCCTGTCACAACGCTTCGGCCGCCCGTTTTACTGGGCAGCCAGTTTATTTTCAACATTGGCTTTTATGCGGTCGTCCCTTTCCTGGCCATCTTTTTACGCGACGATATGCTGCTCTCCGGCGGGGTTATCGGGCTGGTCCTCGGGCTGCGCACCTTCTCGCAGCAAGGGATGTTTATCCTCGGCGGCGCGCTCTCTGACCGCTACGGCGCGAAGGCCGTTATCCTGTGTGGCTGCATTGTTCGTGTCGCCGGTTATCTGTTGCTGGCATTCGGGCACTCCCTGTGGTCCATCATTCTCGGCGCATGTCTGACGGGCATCGGCGGTGCCTTGTTTTCCCCGTCGATTGAAGCGCTACTGGCAAAAGCGGGAACGCAAAGCGAGACGAACGGTAAGCGCAGCCGCGCGGAGTGGTTCGCCCTTTTTGCCGTGTGCGGCGAACTCGGAGCCGTGCTGGGCCCGGTTGCTGGCGCGCTGCTGGCGGGGTTCGGCTTCCGCCAGGTGGCGCTCGCTGGAGCAGGCGTCTTTGTCGGCGCCCTGGTGGTACTGTACTTTTGCCTCCCTGCTCCTCGTTACAGCAAACAGGCGCTAAAAATTCTGCCCTGGTGGACGACATTCCGCCAGCCGCGTTTTGTCGCCTTTATCATCGCCTATAGCTCGTGGCTGTTAAGCTACAACCAGCTTTATCTGGCGCTACCGGTGGAGATTCAGCGATCGGGCGGCAGCGAGAAAGATCTCGGCCCACTTTTTATGCTGGCTTCGCTCCTGATCATTACCTTCCAGCTTCCGCTTGCGCGCTTCGCGCGACGAATGGGGGCGGTCAAAATCTTACCGGTTGGTTTTTTGCTGCTCTCCACCGCTTTTATGAGCGTGGCCCTGTTTGCGGCGACAGAGCCGCCGGAAGGTTGGTGGCGGTTAATCCCCTCGGTATGTCTTGTGACGCTGTTAACGCTGGGGCAGATGCTGCTGGTACCCTCGGCAAAGGATCTGATCCCATTGTTTGCCGACGAGTCGACGCTTGGCGCGCACTATGGCGCGCTCGCCACCGCCGGCGGCTTCGCGGTGCTGCTGGGTAATTTATTGTTTGGTCCGTTGCTGGATGCGGCGCTGGTACCCTCACCCCAGGCCATCTATCCGTGGCTACTGCTGGCGCTGTTTCCCTTGTGTAGCGCCGTTGCCCTGGCGGTGATTTGTCGTCCGCTACCAGGACCGCTCACCCGCTGAATCGCCTGCTTGCCCGCTTTCGCCTTGCGTCCTCGCGCCAGTCCCTCCCGCGCTCAGGATCGGTATTGCCGCCTGAGCGCCCTGGCATGAGCTAAGGATACGCTCGGATAATCGCCAGTCGTCAGCGCTACCGCCTCGTCGTTCCATCCGTAGCGCTAAAGAATGTTATACTGCCGGTTATAGAGAGCCTGACATTCACTCCGTGAGCAGTTGAAATGACATCGATTTTCTTGCCGAAGGCCTTTCTTAACTCAGTATCAGCGAGCCTGTGTGCATTGTGCAGACCATAGACGCATGAGCATATGCATTTTCTGCAGATTGAGAACCTTCAGGGTTGTCCGGGCGAAACAGATTTAAAGCGAAAACGGGCGGCAAAGCCGCTCAGAAAGCGGAAACATTAAAAAGACGTCAAGCATGATTAACGAACATAAAACGGATTCCTATGCCCTACGATAGCGTGTATCTGGAAAAGCGTCCGCCCGGGGCGCTGCGTACCGTCTGGCGAAAATTCTACGGCGATACGACCGCGATGATCGGCCTGTACGGCTGCGCGGGTCTGGTGCTGCTGTGCGTCTTCGGCGGCTGGTTTGCTCCTTATGGGATCGATCAGCAGTTTCTTGGCTACCAGCTGCTGCCGCCGTCATGGTCGCGCTATGGCGAAGTGTCATTCTTCCTCGGAACCGACGATCTCGGTCGCGATGTGTTGAGCCGTCTGCTGAGCGGCGCGGCGCCGACCGTCGGCGGCGCTTTTGTCGTCACCTTCGCGGCCACGCTGTTTGGTCTGGTGCTCGGCGTCGTTGCCGGTTCAACCCATGGCCTGCTGTCGGCGATGTTGAACCATATCCTCGATACCCTGCTGTCGATTCCGTCGCTGCTGCTGGCCATTATTGTCGTGGCTTTCGCCGGGCCGCATCTGAGCCACGCGATGTTCGCCGTCTGGCTGGCGCTGCTGCCGCGGATCGTGCGCTCGGTCTACAGCATGGTGCATGATGAGCTGGAAAAAGAGTACGTCATTGCCGCCCGTCTCGACGGCGCGTCGACATTAAATATTCTCTGGTTCGCGGTGTTGCCGAATATCGCCTCCGGGCTGGTCACGGAGATCACCCGCGCGTTATCCATGGCGATTCTCGATATCGCTGCCCTGGGCTTTCTCGACCTCGGCGCCCAGCTTCCTTCACCGGAATGGGGCGCGATGCTGGGCGACGCGCTGGAGCTGATTTACGTCGCGCCATGGGCGGTCATGCTACCCGGCGCGGCGATTATGATCAGCGTCCTGTTGGTCAACCTGCTGGGCGACGGGATCCGCCGCGCCATTATCGCCGGGGTGGAATAAATGCCGTTACTCGATATTCGCAACTTAACCATTGAGTTCAAAACCAACGAAGGCTGGGTTAAAGCCGTCGACCGCGTCAGCCTGACCCTTGCGGAAGGTGAAATTCGTGGTCTGGTGGGCGAATCCGGCTCCGGTAAGAGCTTAATAGCCAAAGCTATCTGTGGCGTCACCAAAGACAACTGGCGGGTCACCGCCGACCGTATGCGTTTCGATGATATCGATCTCTTACGTCTCTCCAGCCGCGAGCGCCGCAAGCTGATTGGCCACAACGTGTCGATGATCTTTCAGGAGCCGCAGTCCTGTCTCGATCCGTCGGAGCGTATCGGCCTGCAGTTAATGCAGAATATCCCCGGCTGGACCTTTAAAGGCCGCTGGTGGCAGCGTATCGGCTGGCGGAAACGCCGGGCCATCGAACTGCTGCACCGCGTCGGCATTAAAGATCACAAAGACACCATGCGCAGTTTCCCCTACGAATTAACCGACGGGGAGTGCCAGAAGGTGATGATTGCCATCGCCCTCGCCAACCAGCCGCGTCTGCTGATCGCCGATGAGCCGACCAACGCCATGGAACCGACGACCCAGGCACAAATCATCCGCCTGCTTACCCGTCTGAACCAGAACAATAACACCACCATTTTGCTGATCAGCCACGATATGCAGATGCTCAGCAAATGGGCGGATAAAATCAATGTCATGTATTGCGGACAAACGGTAGAAACGGCGCCCAGCGAAGAGCTGGTGACCACGCCCCATCATCCGTATACCCAGGCATTAATCCGCGCGATCCCGGATTTTGGCAGCGCGCTCCCGCATAAAAGTCGCCTGAATACGCTGCCGGGCGCCATTCCCCTGCTCGAACAGCTGCCGATCGGCTGTCGTCTTGGGCCGCGCTGCCCCTATGCGCAGCGTGAATGCATTGAAACGCCGCGTCTGACCGGAGCCAGAACGCATCTGTACGCCTGTCATTTCCCGCTAAACATGGAGAAAGAGTGAAATGGTCGAAACATTGCTCGAA
The DNA here is from genome assembly GCF_009825425.1 of Klebsiella sp. Lac1. Classification (NCBI taxonomy): domain Bacteria; kingdom Pseudomonadati; phylum Pseudomonadota; class Gammaproteobacteria; order Enterobacterales; family Enterobacteriaceae; genus Klebsiella; species Klebsiella sp. Lac1. The sequence continues at coordinate 1,249,169 of NZ_VJZJ01000001.1, read as the reverse complement.
GTGCGTAATCTGAGTAAGACCTTTCGCTACCGTACCGGCTGGTTTCGTCGTCAGATGGTGGAAGCGGTGAAACCGCTCAGTTTTACGCTGCGCGAGCGCCAGACGCTGGCGATTATTGGTGAGAACGGCTCGGGAAAATCAACGCTGGCGAAAATGCTGGCGGGCATGATCGAGCCGACATCCGGCGAGCTGCTGATTGACGATCATCCGCTGACGTTCGGCGACTACTCTTTCCGCAGCCAGCGTATCCGCATGATTTTTCAGGACCCGTCGACCTCGCTGAACCCGCGACAGCGTATTTCGCAGATCCTCGACTTCCCGCTGCGCCTGAATACCGATCTCGAACCGGAAGCGCGGGAGAAGCAGATTATTGAGACGCTGCGGATGGTTGGCCTGCTGCCGGACCACGTAAGCTACTATCCGCATATGCTGGCTCCCGGCCAGAAGCAGCGTCTGGGCCTCGCGCGCGCGCTGATTCTGCGCCCGAAAGTGATCATCTGCGATGAAGCCCTGGCGTCGCTGGACATGTCGATGCGTTCGCAGCTGATCAACCTGATGCTGGAATTACAGGAGAAACAGGGGATTTCGTATATCTACGTAACCCAGCATCTGGGGATGATGAAGCATATCAGCGATCAGGTACTGGTGATGCATCAGGGCGAGGTCGTCGAACGCGGCAGCACCGCCGACGTGCTGGCGTCACCGCTGCATGACCTCACCCGCCGCTTGATTGCCGGACACTTTGGCGAGGCGCTGACCGCCGATGCCTGGCGCAAAGACGGTAAATAACCTTCCGCGCCAGCGGCGGGTAAGACAGCTCAGGTCCGGGAACGGCGCGCGACAGGCCGCACGCGAAGCCGCCGACGGATAAAACCGACCACAGGCTGCCTCGCGATAGCGCATTGTTATTGACCGCGGTGGACCATCCCGCCGCTATGCCAGCCAGTCTGCGCGATGGTTCTTTATAGTCGCAACCGCTTTGGCTATTTCTGGCGCCAGCCAGCGATCGTCTTCCCATGTCGCCACATGCTGTCGCAGCAGCGCCAACGCATGACGCGTGCCGGCGGCCAACATGTCCTGCGCATGAAACTCCAGCCCTTGCGCGGCGAGCAGATACTCGATCGCCATGATTTGATACAGGTTATCCAGCAGGCGCTGTAGCTTTAGCGAGGCGCCGGTCCCCAGACTCAGATGATCTTCCTGCAGCGCCGAGGTCACAAAATTATCGAGCACCGCCGGCTGCGCCAGCTGCTTGTTTTCCGCGCAGAGCGAGGCCGCCACGTACTGGGCGATCATCATGCCGGAGTTGACGCCGGGTTTCGCCACCAGAAACGCCGGCAGACCGCTGATTAACGGGTTGACCAGGCGATCCAGACGCCGCTCGGCGATAGCGCCCAGCTCGGCCATCGCAATCGCCAGCACATCACAGGCCATAGCGACCGATTCGCCATGCGGATGCGCCTGCGACACCACGCGCCAGCTCTCCAGGGTGCCGAGAATCAACGGATTATCCGTACAGGCGTTCAGCTCGGTGTTAATTTGCCGCTCAGCATGGTCAAACTGATCGCGACAGGCGCCGTGCACCTGCGGCATGGACCGCAGGCTGAGCGCATCCTGAGTGCGTATCCCCTCGCTGGCGCTCAACAGCGGGCTGTCGGCCAACAGCTGGCGTAGTCGGGCTCCGCTATGCTGTATGCCGGGACTGGCCTTCAATGCCAGGATCCCGGCATCAAACGCCACAATCTGGCCGCGCAGCGCTTCAAAACTCATGGCACCGGTGACGTCGGCCCAGTCCAGCAACCAGCGTGCATCGTCGAGGGCCAGACAGGCCATCCCGGTCATACACGGCGTCCCGTTGACCAGGCTTAATCCCTCTTTCGCCCCCGGTGAAATGGGGGAAAGCCCCGCCTGCGCCAACGCTTCGGCGGCCGGTAGCACCCGCCCCTGCCAGCTCACCTCACCCGTCCCCATCAGCGCCAGACCGATATGCGCCATATGCGTCAGATAGCCCACTGAACCTTGCGAAGGCACCTGCGGGGTGATGTGCTGATTCAGGAAGGCAATCAGCTGTTGCACGATGGCGCAGGAAATCCCGGATTTACCATGACTGTAGTTGGCGACAGCGGCACACATAATGGCTCGCGTCTGCGCGTCGTCGAGCAGCGGGCCGACGCCGCAGGCGTGACTGAGCAGCGTATTGCGCGATAGCTGGCTCAGTTGCTCTGCGGGCAGCGTGATATTGCACAAGGCGCCGAGGCCGGTATTAATCCCGTAGGCTACCTGCCCCGCGTCGATAATATGCTGAACAATCGCCCGCCCCTGCGCGATGCGCTCCCAGGCATCGGCGCTGAGCGCCAGCTGCGCCTCGCCTCTGGCGACCCGCACGACATCCTGCCAGCATAACGGGGCATCGCCCCACAACACCTGTTGACTCATACGGCTTGCCCTGGCTGATGGTGGCTGGAGATAAACTGCTGAAAACGCGGCGACCCATGCGCGCCAAAAAGCGCCTCCGGCGGACCGTCGCAGTCGATGGTGCCTTGATGCATAAACACCACGCGGTTGGAAACATGGCGGGCAAATCCCAGCTCATGCGTGACCACCAGCATCGTGCGCCCCTCTTCCGCCAGGCTGCGCATCACTTTTAATACTTCGCCCACCAGTTCCGGATCCAACGCCGATGTCGGCTCATCAAAGAGCATGACCTCGGGATCCATCGCCAGCGCCCGGGCTATCGCCACACGCTGTTGCTGACCGCCGGAGAGCTGGGCCGGGTAGAAATCCTTACGGTTCAGCATACCGACGCGGTCGAGCAGCTTTTCCGCCTGCTCAATGCACTCCTGTTTGCTGCGCTTGAGGACGTAATGCGGCCCTTCAATCACGTTTTGCAGCACCGTCATATGCGACCACAGATTAAAGCTTTGAAACACCATCCCCAGCCGCGAGCGCAGGCGCTCGATCTGCTTAGGGTTGGCCGCTAAACGGTGGCCGCGCGCATGGTGCTTCATCTCAATGGTTTCACCTCCCACGCTGACCACGCCGGCATCGGGCGTCTCCAGCAGGTTGATGCAGCGCAACAACGTGCTCTTACCAGAACCGCTGGCGCCCAGAATCGAGATCACATCGCCTTTTTGCGCCTGGATGGAAATCCCCTTCAGCACATCGAGTGAACCAAAGGATTTATGGATATCGCTGACGGACAGCGTCACGGGACGGGGATCGTGCATACTATTCTCCTTTGGCGGCCGGTTTGAGTGATACGGTGGCAGGGGTTTGCCGGGTATGCGGCGTCAGACGACGCTCAAGCAGCGCATAAAGCTGTACGATGATAAAGTTGAGCAGCAAATAGATAACCGCGGCGCAGAGAAACACCTCCATCGTCCGGTAAGTTCTCTGGATAATTTGCTGCGCCACGCCGGTCACATCCCACACCGTCACCAGGCTGGCCAGCGCCGTGGATTTCACCAGCAAAATCGCCTCGGTCGAGTAGGCCGGCAGCGCATAGCGCAGCATCACCGGGGCGATGATGCGTCGCAGCAGCAAAAAACGGGACATCCCGCAGGCCTGTCCGGCTTCGATCTGCCCGGAAGGCACCGCCAGCAGCGCGCCGCGCAGGATTTCAGCGGTGTAAGCGGCGGTACACAGCGCCAGCGCCAGCACCGCGCAGATAAACGGTTCGCGCAGCAGCGGCCACAAAAAACTGTGGCGAATCACGCCAAACTGCCCCAGCCCGTAGTAGATAAGAAACAGCTGGATCAGCAGCGGCGAACCGCGAAACACCAGAATGTAGCCTTTGGCAAAACCGCTGAGCAGCGGCCAGCGGCTCATGCGCAGCGCCAGAACCCCCACCGCCAGTATGCCGCCGCAGAGAAAAGAACAGATAAACAGCCCCAGCGTAACCGGCAGCGCAGCGCAGAGCTTGAGGAAGGTATCGCTGAGAAAGGCAATGTCGATAAACATAGATTCTCCTTAAGCCTGAGCCGCGCTGCGACGCAGCCAGGCGCGATTCAGGCGCAGTTCCGCTCGCATAAACGCCCGGTTGGACGCCAGAGTGAGTAGCAGGTAGCAGCCGCCGCCAATCAGATAGAACAGGAAGTATTCGCGGGTGGAGCCGGCGGCAATCTGGCTGGCGCGCATTAACTCCGCAATCCCCGTCACCGAGACCAGCGCCGAATCTTTCAGGCTCATCTGCCAGACATTTGCCAGCCCCGGCAGCGAATAGCGGGCAATCTGCGGCAGCATGATGCGCTGAAAAATCCGCCAGCGCGGCATGCCGATTGCCGACGCCGCCTCGACTTCGCCGGGCATCAGCGCCAGGCGCGCCGCGCGGTAAACTTCAGCCTGATACGAGGCGGAAATCAAGCCGATAGCCAGCGAGCCAATCAGGAACGGCGGGACCTCGATAAAGCCGTCGGCGCCAAACAGCTGGCCAATCGCCGAGACCAGCCCTGAACCGCCAAAATAGAACAGGTAAATAACCAGCAGTTCAGGAATCCCGCGGAATACGACCGAATAGGCCGAACCAAACCAGCGGACGGGGGCGTGTGACGACAGTTTTGCGGCGGCAATGATGCCGCCGACCACGGCACCGACCGCTAACGCGGCGAGAGACAGCAGCAGCGTGGTCAGCGTCGCGCTCAGGATGAGCGTTCCCCAACCGTTGTCACCAAAACTCAGCAGACTCAGCATCTCCAACCTCACTTATGGCGTGACATCGCTTTTAAACCATTTTTCGCTCAGCTTTTTCACCGTTCCGTCCGCCAGCGCGGCCTTAATCGCGGTATCCAGCTTCGCTTTTAAATCGGCATCGGCGTGACGGACGCCCAGCGCTTCGCCTTCGCCCCAGATGGGGCCGCTCAGCTGCGGGCCGCTGAAGTTGAGGTTGCTGTTTTCCGGGCGGGCAAGCGTGGAGTTGGCGAAGGTAATATCGTCAAAGACGGCATCAATACGTTCAGCCTGGAGATCCAAAATGGCGTCAGCTGAATTGCTGTATTCGCGAATATCGGCCACATCTTTAAAGTACTTGTCGATAAACGGGGTATAGACGGTGCCGGAAGCGATACCAATCGTTTTGCCTTTCAGGGCCGCTTTTAATGGCGCAATCGCTGCCTGAATCGCTTTGTCATCATCGTTAAGCTTGATGGTGTGGTTGGCCCCCGTCGCTGGCGGCAGCAACGTGCCTTTTACCGCGATAAATGACGCCGGTGTTGCGGCGTAGGGGATCGTGAAGGAGACCACCTGTTTTCTTTCCGGCGTAATGACGATGGCATCCATGATCACATCGTATTTCCCGGCGTTGAGTCCGGCGATCATCCCGTCCCAGTTTTGCACCACCAGTTTGCACTCAATGCCCATGCGCTGGCAGAGATTGGCCATCAGCTCGGGTTCAAAGCCGCTCAGCTTTCCGCCCGGCAGCGTCAGGTTCCAGGGCTCATAACCCCCTTCCGTTGCGATGGTGATGGACTTCCACTCTTTGGCATTGACCGTGCTGCCGCAGAGCAAGAGTCCTGAGAACAGGGTTGTCAGACAGACCTGGCGAAAAGTGATGCTCTGCTTCATGGTAATTCTCCTGATTCATTTAAGTCATGCCGTTCTGGGGTTGCCAGTCGGAGGTAAAATTCAGATGACAGAGCATGTATATACAAGCATTAACAAAGCAGCACACGCTCCCGATGATGGATTTGTGAGCTGCACTGTAAATAATTTGTGATCAAATTGAAAATTGCGTGTAACTAAAAATTTACACTAAGCGACAAACGAGGGGGAAACGGCGAAGATAACGGCCTTTGAGCGCTCTTCCCTGCCGCAACGCCGGGGACAATGGCGACGACATAACCCGGGTGTTGCAAAATGCTGGCAGCTTGCCGGTAAGCGCAGTCAGGGAACTGCCGGCAGAGGCTGTTGCCCGGCGCACGGATTCCGCGCTCATCCGAAGCCGGTTTCTGCTGGCCCGCATCCCCCGCCGCTCGCCTGCCGAACGCCGGGCGAGCGGCGTAAAACGAGCCTGCTATCCGGTGATATACTGGAGTGTGTCCGATTATCATTACGTGTTACCGCACGAAAATATCGTGACACAAGGGGTCGTCAGTGGGATATAATTCCCGGCTAAATTTGAGTTATTTTGAAATAACAAACTTAACTTCATGATTGTTAAAGTAAAAATAAGCAATAACGATAAGGATTAAAGCTATGGGTTTTCTTTCCGGTAAGCGCATTCTGGTCACTGGCGTTGCCAGCAAACTGTCCATCGCCTACGGTATTGCGCAAGCAATGCACCGTGAAGGGGCTGAACTGGCGTTCACCTATCAGAACGAAAAACTGAAAGGTCGTGTGGAAGAATTTGCCGCGGCACTGGGTTCCAACATCGTACTGCCGTGCGACGTGGCGGAAGATGAGAGCATCGACGCTCTGTTCGCTGAACTGACTAAAGTCTGGCCGAAATTTGATGGTTTCGTTCACTCAATCGGTTTTGCGCCGGCTGACCAGCTGGACGGCGATTATGTCAACGCGGTCACCCGCGAAGGTTTCAAAATCGCTCACGATATCAGCGCCTACAGCTTCGTGGCGATGGCGAAAGCCTGCCGCGGTATGCTGAACCCGGGTTCCGCCCTGCTGACGCTCTCCTACCTGGGCGCAGAGCGCGCGATTCCTAACTACAACGTTATGGGCCTGGCGAAAGCGTCTCTGGAAGCGAACGTGCGCTACATGGCGAACGCGATGGGTCCGGAAGGCGTGCGCGTCAATGCCATCTCTGCGGGTCCAATCCGTACGCTGGCAGCGTCCGGCATTAAGGACTTCCGTAAAATGCTGGCGCATTGCGAAGCGGTTACCCCGATTCGTCGTACCGTGACTATCGAAGACGTGGGTAACAGCGCAGCCTTCCTGTGCTCCAACCTGTCTGCCGGTATCTCCGGTGAAGTCGTTCACGTCGATGGCGGTTTCAGCATCGCGGCCATGAACGAACTGGAACTGAAATAAGTTCTTTTCCCTCCTCACGTCGGTGAGGAGGGATTGCCTTCGCCACATTCCTCACTTCTCTGCATTCTCTGCATTCTCTGCATTCTCTGCATTCTCTGCATTCTCTGCATTCCAGAGACGAACATTCCCCCCTGTTATTCCAAACAGCTATTTGTTAGCACGTATCAATATTTTCTCCCGCTTCGGGGTTACGCCAGGATAGTTACGCATACAGGGCCCACGGAAGTGCGGCCCGCCACCTACCGATCAAGGAACGCCCATGGAGCAACGCCGCGTTTATGGCAAAAACCACTGGTATCATGAAACCCAGTCAACCATCTGCCCGGTGGATGTGTTGCCGCTCGTCCCTGAAGCCGCCCATGTCGAAGATCGCTTTTTACTCGATCTGACGTTACCGGAAGAGTGGCTTCGCGCGCATGCGGGCTGGCTGACGCCAGCGCGATGTCTGGCCGACGCGCTCTTTCCCGCCTCGGTCGTCGTCAATCGTTTACAAACCGTTAGCGCCTATGACCGGCTGAGCACCGCGCTGACCGTCGCTCAGGTGTATGGCGTGCAGCGGCTGTGTAACCATTATGCCGCCCGACTGGCGCCGCTGCCGGGACCAGACTCTTCACGCGAGAGCAACCGCCGGCTGGCGCAAATGACCCAGTATGCCCGCCAGTTGGCCGGTTCGCCATCGGTCATTAACACCCTTTCCCGCAGCCAACTGGATGAGGTCGGGTTAACCAGTCGCGATATGATTCTCATTAATCAGATTGTCGGTTTTGTCGGCTTCCAGGCGCGCGTAATTGCCGCGTTCCACGCTGGTCTCGGCTTCCCGGTGCGCTGGATGCCAGGAATGCCGCAGCAGGAAGATGCGCCGTCCGACGATTTTACGATCGGTCAACTGACCTGGGCGCCCGACATCAACGATACCGACCTCCGCTATGCCAGTGACGAACGCCAGGCGCTGCTGGCCGACTGGCTAGCGCATCCAGGTCTGTCCGGGCTGGCGCCGCTGCTTGCCGTCCACGAAACCCTTCTCAGCAGCCAACATCAATTACTCACCCGGTTGCGCGTGAATCAGCCTTTTGCTTCGCTGGTGGCGCTGATGACCGCGCGCATCAACGGTAGCGCCAGCTGCTTTAATGCCTGGGCCGAAAGCGGAACGGTTTCCCCGCAGCTTGTTGATGCGCTACGCAACGACGATCGCGCGCTTGAGTCCTGGGCACAAAACCATCCCGCTGAGCGCAGCATCTTGCAGGCGGTACAGCTTTTAACCCGGGCGCCCGACCGTTTTAGCGCGGCGCAATTAACGCCCCTCGCTGAACATGGGCTTTCCCATGCGCAGATCATCGACATTCTGGCGTGGAGCGGAGCGTGTGGCTGGATGAATCGTCTGAAAATCGCCCTCGGAATCGTTCGTCAACAGACGTAAAATGCCAAACATCGCTTGCTGCCACAGGCATTATCGCGTAAAAATGTCAGCCGCTCTTTTAGCCACGAAAATACCTAACTATGTTTCAGGACAACCCGCTGCTAGCGCAGCTTAAACAGCAACTGCATTCCCAGACTCCTCGTGTTGAAGGGGTCGTTAAGGGGACGGAAAAAGGTTTTGGCTTCCTCGAAGTTGATGCGCAAAAAAGCTACTTTATTCCGCCGCCGCAAATGAAAAAAGTGATGCATGGCGACCGTATCAGCGCCGTGATCCACACCGAAAAAGAACGTGAAAGCGCCGAGCCGGAAGAGTTGATTGAACCTTTTCTGACCCGTTTCGTCGGTAAAGTGCATAAGAAAGATGACCGACTGTCTATCGTTCCCGATCATCCGCTGCTGAAAGACGCCATCCCCTGCCGCGCCGATCGTAGCGTGAACCATGATTTTAAAGAGGGTGACTGGGCCGTTGCTGAAATGCGCCGTCATCCGCTGAAAGGCGACCGCGGCTTTTATGCCGAATTAACCCAGTTTATTACCTTCAGCGACGATCACTTCGTTCCGTGGTGGGTCACGCTGGCTCGCCACAATCTGGAAAAAGAAGCCCCGGACGGCGTGGCGACCGAGATGCTGGATGAGGGTCTGGAACGTCGTGACTTAACGGCGCTGGACTTCGTCACCATCGACAGCGCCAGCACCGAAGATATGGACGATGCGCTGTATGTCGAAGCTGCCGCCGACGGCAAGCTGCATTTGACCGTTGCCATCGCCGATCCGACCGCCTGGATTGCCGAAGGCAGCAAACTGGACAAAGCGGCAAAAATTCGTGCCTTCACCAACTATCTGCCGGGCTTTAACATCCCGATGTTGCCGCGCGAGCTGTCTGACGATCTGTGCTCTCTGCGCGCCAACGAAGTGCGTCCGGTCCTCGCCTGCCGCATGATCCTCACGGCTGACGGCACGATTGAAGACGATATCGAATTCTTCGCCGCGACCATTGAGTCAAAAGCCAGACTGGCCTACGACAACGTCTCCGACTGGCTGGAAAATACCGGCAGCTGGCAGCCTGCGAGCGAGTCCATCGCTCAGCAGATTACACTGCTGCAGGATGTCTGCCTGCGCCGCGGCGAATGGCGTAAAACCCATGCGCTGGTGTTCAAGGACCGTCCGGACTACCGTTTCGTACTGGGCGAGAAAGGCGAGGTGCTGGATATCGTTGCCGAACCGCGCCGCATCGCGAACCGCATTGTCGAAGAGTCAATGATCGCGGCAAACATCTGCGCCGCCCGCGTTCTGCGCGACCAGCTGGGCTTTGGTGTTTATAACGTGCACACCGGCTTTGACCCGGCCAACACCGAACAGCTGGCAACGTTGCTGAAGACCCACGACGTCCACGTTGATCCGGTCGAAGTACTGACGCTCGACGGTTTCTGTAAACTGCGTCGCGAGCTTGATGCCCAGCCGTCGGGTTTCCTCGACAGCCGCATTCGTCGCTTCCAGTCCTACGCGGAAATCAGCACCGAACCGGGTCCGCATTTCGGCCTTGGCCTTGAAGCCTACGCCACCTGGACCTCACCGATTCGTAAATATGGCGACATGATTAACCATCGTCTGCTGAAAGCGATCATTAAAGGTGAAACGGCAACGCGTCCACAAGATGAAATTGCCGTACAGATGGCCGAGCGCCGCCGCCTGAACCGCATGGCTGAACGCGATGTGGGTGACTGGCTGTACGCCCGCTATCTGAGCCCGCAGGCAGGTACCGATACACGCTTCGCCGCGGAAATCATCGATATCAGCCGCGGCGGGATGCGCGTGCGCCTGGTGGACAACGGCGCCGTCGCCTTTATCCCGGCGCCGTTCCTGCACGCCGTGCGTGATGAACTGGTTTGTAGCCAGGAAAACGGTACCGTGCAGATCAAAGGCGAAACCGTCTACAAAGTCACTGACGTTATCGACGTCAAGATTGCTGAAGTCCGTATGGAAACCCGCAGCGTCATCGCGCGTCCGTTCGCCTGATAGCCGTCTTCAGCGGCTCCCGTTATCGGGGGCCGCTTGTTTTTTCTCCGCATTGTCTGCTATTGCCCCGTTTTTCCTCGTTTTTCTGACGCTATAACGCAGATGATTTACGTTGTGCGTTTTTTTCTCTTCTCTTTTTCATCTGTTTTTTGCATCATTGATTTCATTCGTTTTTGTAACCAGGATAATGCTATGTCTGATCTGAATGCCCGCCTGCTCGCCCAACGTATCGATACCGTGCTGGATATTCTGGTTGCCGGAGATTATCACTCTGCAATTCATAATCTGGAGATCCTCAAAGCGGAGCTGCAGGCGCTTGCCAGCGATGAGCCAGAAGCGAAACCCGGCCAACCGAAAGCACCCTGGGAAATCTGATCGCCCACATCGCCACAATCGCTCAATGAAGTCGATTGCAGCCAAAATTTCCCCCTAACTGTGATGTTGCTATGAACGCCCGACAACAAAGTATTTTGCAAATGGTCATCGATAAAGGCCGCATGAGCGTGACCGATCTCGCGAAAATGACCGGTGTCTCTGAAGTCACGATTCGACAGGATTTGAATTTACTGGAAAAACAGAGCTATCTGCGCCGGACCCATGGTTTCGCCGTCCCGCTGGATAGTGAAGATGTCGAAACCCGGATGATGACTCATTTCTCGATCAAACGTGAACTGGCTACGCGCGCCGCAGAGTTGGTCAACGCCGGTGAGACGGTATTTATCGAAAACGGCAGCTGCAACGCCCTGCTCGCCCGCACGCTTGCCGAACGCGGCGACATTACCATCATCACCGTCAGCAGCTATATTGCGCATCTGCTTAAAGAGACGCCCGCAGAGGTCATTCTGCTCGGCGGGATCTATCAGAAGCGCAGCGAAAGTATGGTCGGTCCGCTCACGCGGCAGTTTATTCAGCAGGTGCACTTCAGCAAAGCGTTTATTGGCATCGATGGCTGGCAGCCGGAAACCGGTTTTACCGGCAAGGATATGATGCGCGCGGATGTGGTCAATGCCGTTCTTGAAAAGGGCTGTGAGGCGATTGTCCTGAGCGACAGTTCGAAGTTCAGCGTCGTGCACCCTTATCCGCTCGGTCCGGTGGCGCGGTTTAGCCGCATTATTACCGACAGCGGTCTGCACGATGACGCACGTCAGCAGCTGACAGAAAGCGGACTCACCGTCGATATTGTTAGTTGTTCCTGAATTCGCCCCGACTTGCTTTTTCGCCCGGCATTTTTTCTTTCCCCGCCGCCCACCGTCGTGGGCGCAGACCGCATGAATCCCTGTCTGAGAGTATTCCGAGCCCGCAATTAAGAGTTTTTACCTGCCAGCAAAATTAAAAAAAAGTAGAATTAATGTTAGCGATATAACAGGAAGTGACTATCACCTGCGTGATTAAAGTACCGCCTGCGCAACTTAAGTTTCATGGAATAGCCCTTAAAACCTGGCATCACGCTATGCTTTAAAGGAAGTTGTATCCATGAATTGATTATTCAGGAGAAAATTATGATGACTTCAATGAGCAAAAAAATGGCTGCCGCTGTTCTGGCCGTTACCGTAGCAATGTCTCTGAGCGCATGTTCCCACTGGTCCAAACGCGATCGTAATACCGCCATCGGCGCAGGCGCAGGCGCACTCGGCGGCGCAGTCTTAACCGATGGCAGCACGCTCGGTACCCTGGGCGGCGCGGCAGTTGGCGGGATTATCGGTCACCAGGTTGGTAAATAAGGTCTCAACTGGATCAACGATAAAAATAATCCGCATCAGTAGACTTACAGACTCACGCACCTGCTAAAAATCAAGGCCACGGTATTTACCGTGGCCTTGTTATTGATTACCCACCCGCCAGCTTAACTTTCATGCCTTTGGCTTCCAGCAGTGATTTAAGCAAATCGCGCTTATCGCCCTGAATTTCAATCACGCCATCTTTCACCGACCCGCCGCAGCCGCACTTCTTTTTCAGCTCGGCGGCCAGTTTTGCCAGCGCATCATCGTCCAGGTCAATACCGACGATCAGGCATACGCCCTTGCCCTTGCGGCCGCTGGTCTGACGCTGAATACGTACCACGCCATCGCCTTTAGGACGCTCAACGACCGCCTTCGGTTCATCGATACGGCCGCTTTCCGTCGAATAGACCAGACGGCTATTGGAATCGGTCATGATACCCCCTGAGTCAGTGACGCATTGATGCTGCGTAAGGTCGCTGCCGGATCCGCCGACTGAGTCACCGGACGACCAATCACCATATAGTCTACGCCGGCTGCCTGCGCCTGTTCCGGCGTCATGATACGGCGCTGGTCTCCGGCATCGCTGCCCTGCGGGCGAATACCCGGCGTCACCAGCTTAAAGGCCTGCCCCAGTTCGTGCTTGAAGCGGGCCGCTTCCTGCGCAGAACAGACCACGCCGTCGAGGCCGCAGCGCTGGGTTAACGCCGCCAGTTTTGCCGCATGATCGGCGGGAGAAAGCGTGATGCCAAGATCCTGGAGATCGCTGGCTTCCATGCTGGTCAGGACGGTCACGGCAATCAGCAGCGGCGCGTCCTTGCCAAACGGCAGCAACGCTTCACGTGCCGCGGTCATCATTCGCGCACCGCCAGAGGCATGAACATTGACCATCCAGACACCCAGCTCTGCCGCCGCGGCTACCGCGCGCGCAGTGGTATTCGGGATATCATGAAATTTCAGGTCGAGGAAGACCTCAAAACCGCGCTGATGCAAGTCGCAAACAAACTGTGGCCCCAGCAGCGTAAACATCTCCTTACCCACCTTCAGGCGGCAGTCGCGTGGATCAATACGGTCAACAAAGGCCAGCGCTTTGTCGCGGTTGTCATAATCGAGCGCAACAACAACGGGAGAGGATGTGACAACGCGAGGCGAAGATGAAGCAGTAGACGTCATGACCAGACCTTAATTGTTGATGGGCGCCGTTTGGCGCAAAAAAGGTAAACGGGCAGCATTCTACCTGCGATGGAGGGAAATTGACAGGCTGCTTTTCGCCGCCTGGCGGACGATGGCAGCGATGGTGTCAAAGGCAGCGGATGATAAAAACTGATAAGTATGTTGTAACTAAATTGCGCTTTTTTTAAAAACTATTGCCCGTCGAGGCCGCGAATGGGTTTAATCGTTGACCACGACCGGCAGGACGGACAGTGCCAGTACAGAGTGTGAGCGGTAAAACCGCACTTTTGACAGCGGTAGCGCGGTTTACTGCGAACCTGCTCCCCCACCATATTGCGCAGAACGCCGAGGCTCTCCTTCGCGCGCCCCTCTTCGGCTTCATTAAGGTGGTAGTCCATCAGCTTATGGAACACCCGCATCGTCGGATGACGCTCCAGCTGGCGGGTAACATAGCTCTGGGCCGCCTCCACGCCTTCGCGCTGTTCGAGAATTTGCGCCAGCATCAGCTCCGCGGTCGCTCCGGCGTTTTCATCGACGCAGCGGCGGAGGAAGAGTTCCCATTCATCAAGTTTGCCCAGCTGCTGATAGCAGGTCTGCAGCATGTCGAGCGTTTCGCCCACCAGCTCTTTATCCTGATTGATGACCCGCTCCAGGCTCTCTACCGCTTTCGCGTAGTCGCCCTTCTCCATCCATACCCGGCCGATCATAATCGACACGCGGGCGCTGTTGCGGTCAGCCGCAGCCCCTTTTTTCAGCAGCGACATTGCTTTATCCATATCGCTGTTCGCCATCTGCTGCAGCGCAAGCTCGCACCAGAAGTTGGCAATATCGCCCCGGTGTTTTTCTTTACCCAGTTTCACTAAACGCTCGGCAACATCAATGGCCGACTGCCAGTCGCTGGTGGCCTGATAGATTTGCAGCAGCTGCTGCAGCGCGCTGAGGCGAAAATCGGTTTCATCCACCAGTTGCTTGAACATATCTTCCGCGCGATCGTAGAGACCGGCGGCCATATAGTCGCGCCCCAGTTGCTGAACGGCCAGCAGCCGCTGATCGTAAGTCAGCGAGGCGCTCTCCATCAGGCTCTGGTGAATACGGATAGCCCGGTCAACCTCACCGCGCGAGCGGAACAGGTTACCCAGCGTCAGGTGGGCCTCAACGGTACCGGTGTCCTCTTTCAGCATGTCGAGGAACAGATCCACCGCTTTATCCTGCTGGTTGCTCAGCAGAAAGTTCACCCCGGTCACGTAGTCACGCGACAGGCGGCTAGCGTCGTCCTGTCTGGACTGTTGTGCACTTCTGCGCCCCATATACCATCCGTAAGCAGCGGCAACGGGCAAAAGCAGAAATAACAACTCCAGCATAAATGATTATTCCTTCACCGCAGGAACACCTGCGTCGGCTGGCGCGGCGTTGGCTGGCGCAATCTGATGTTCAAGGCGCTTGATTTTACGTTCAGCGCGAACCAGAGAAACGCGAACCCGCAGCCAGAAAAGGCCGCAAATCAACCAGCCAATTGCAAACCCTGCGGCAAAGAGCACTGCCAGCAACGTCGAAATACGGAATTCACCCTGCGCGAGCAAATAGTTGAACGTGACCAGTTGATCATTCTGTGCGCCTAAGGTCACGGAGATGACGAAGATGGCTAATACCAGTAAGAAAATCAGTAAATATTTCACACTACTTCCCGTTTTGTGGGTTGAGCGAAAAAATCCCGCGTTCAGCCCTATAAAGTATCATTTTCGCCGCAGCGGTGAAATGGAAAAGCATGGCACCCTGTCCGGATATGCGTCCGTCCGGCGCGGAAATCAACGTTATCCCTGATTTATCGTCCGCGTCTTAATCTCCTGCGCCTCTTCTCCCGGCGGCGTAAGCGGACCGCACAGCCGCTGGGTTATCCAGGTGGCCAGGGTTACCAGCAGCCACGAGATAAAGGTGGCGACCAGCAAATCTTGCGGCCAGTGCATGCCCAGCGCCAGGCGACTGCCCATCACGGCCGTCGCCCACGTCAGCAGCACGGCGATGGTCAGCCAGCGTCGCCGCGGCCACAGCAGTCCGACGCCCAACAAGGCCCAACTGGCCGCAAACATCGTGTGCCCGGACGGAAAAGCAAAACCGGTCTCTTTCTGCCAGTGCTTGCGCAGGAATCGAGGAATATCCTGCTCTTGCGCCAGCTGCTCATGCACCAGTTTAGCGCGTTCTTTGCGTTTTAACGCGTAGAATTGCTCAACCGGCACCTGCTGCGTCTTTTCCAGCCAAACCACAAAAGGACGCGGCTCCTGAACCTGCTCTTTTATCCAGGATTTTATGCCCTGCCCCAACAGGATAGCCGCCCCCAGAATCACAAACAGCATCACCGCGGCGCGCAGACGAAAACGCAGACACCACAGGAACCAGCCGCATAAAACCGTATGGGTAATGATGCCCCACGGCTGGGTCACGCTCTCTGTCACCCAGTAGAGCAGTTTTAACCACGCTTGCGGAAGGTCTGGCTGCCACTTCCAACCGGATACCCACACCACGCCGGGCATAATCATAAGCAATGCCGCACCGAGGGCGGTTCGTCTGGCAATCGACAGCATCTTCTCTCCTTATCTCTTCTTCCGACTATCATAACGGAAAGTGGTACGTTTGTGCGCTTTACGCGCAGGCAGCCGTGCGTAATTAGGAGAACGTCGCGCCATTGTGGCAAAATAGCGCCAAACAGAAAGCACATTCAGGTGCTGACAGAATCTGGAGAATCACATGCAGCTTAAACGTGTGGCAGAAGCCAAACTGCCAACCCCCTGGGGCGATTTCCTGATGGTGGGATTTGAAGAACTGGCAACCGGGCAGGATCATGTCGCACTGGTCTTCGGCGATATTTCGGGCCAGTCCCCGGTCCTTGCTCGCGTACATTCTGAGTGCTTAACGGGCGACGCCCTTTTTAGTCTGCGTTGTGATTGCGGTTTTCAGCTCGAAGCGGCGCTGTCGCATATTGCCGAAGAGGGACGCGGTATCCTGCTGTACCACCGTCAGGAAGGCCGCAACATTGGTCTGCTGAATAAAATTCGCGCCTATGCGTTGCAGGATCAGGGCTATGACACCGTGGAAGCCAACCATCAGCTGGGCTTTGCGGCGGATGAGCGCGACTTTACGCTGTGCGCGGATATGTTCAAACTGCTCCACGTCGACCAGGTGCGTTTGCTGACCAACAACCCGAAAAAAGTGGAAATTCTCAGCGAAGCCGGGATTAATATCGTTGAACGCGTGCCGCTGATTGTCGGGCGCAACCCGAAAAATGCCCACTATCTGGACACCAAGGCCGCCAAAATGGGGCATCTGTTGAATAAATAAGTCGGCAAAAAAAGACAGGGCCAGCGCTTGCTGGCCCTTTTTTTACAGCATGTTGCGGATCACATAATGCAGAATGCCGTCATTCTGATAGTAGGTCAGTTCGGTGGCGGTATCGATGCGGCAACGGCAGTCGATCGTCTCCTGCGTACCGTCCGCCCGCGTCAGGGTCACCGGCACCGTCGCGCCTGGCTGCAAGGCCTGCAGGTTGCTGATATCTATCCGCTCCTCCCCGTTCAGCCCCAGCGTTTTACGCGTGACGCCCTGCGGGAACTCCAGCGGCAGGATCCCCATCCCTATCAGGTTGGAACGGTGAATACGCTCAAATGATTCAGCGATAACCACCCGCACACCCAGCAACCGCGGGCCTTTCGCCGCCCAGTCGCGACTGGAGCCGGAACCGTACTCTTTCCCGGCCACCACCGCCAGCGGGATCCCCTCATTTTTATAACGCATCGCCGCGTCATAAATCGCGATCGGTTCGCTGTCCGGCAGATGTCGGGTCATCCCTCCTTCCACGCCCGGCACCATTTCGTTGCGAATACGGATGTTGGCGAAGGTCCCGCGCATCATCACCTCATGGTTGCCGCGGCGGGAACCGTAGGAGTTAAAGTCAACGCGCGCGACGCCATGTTGCTGTAAATAGCGCCCGGCCGGGCTGTCCTGCTTGATACTCCCGGCCGGAGAGATGTGGTCCGTGGTGACCGAGTCGCCGAGCATCGCCAGAATACGCGCGCCGTGAATGTCCTCTACCGGCTCAGGCTGAACCCCCATCTGGTCAAAGAATGGCGACAGACGGATATAGGTTGAATCCTCCTGCCAGTCGTAAGTATCGGAGCGATCGACGTGAATGGCTTTCCATTCTGGCGTTCCTTCAAACACCTCCGCGTACTCTTTGTGGAACATATCGGTCGTGACCTGCTCAACCGCCTGGGCGATCTCAAGGCCGCTCGGCCAGATATCCTTCAGATAGACCGGCTGACCATTTTTACCGGTGCCAAGCGGATCGCGGGTCAGATTGACATTCATGTTCCCGGCCAGGGCGTAGGCCACGACCAGCGGCGGCGATGCCAGCCAGTTGGTTTTCACCAGCGGATGAATACGCCCTTCGAAGTTACGGTTACCGGACAACACCGCGCCGACGGTTAAATCCCCTTTTTTGATAGCCTCTTCGATCGGTTCCGGCAGCGGCCCGGAGTTACCGATACAGGTAGTACACCCATAGCCGACCAGGTTGAAACCCAGCTCGTCGAGATACGGCGTCAGCCCGGCGTGGGCCAGATAATCCGACACCACTTTCGATCCTGGCGCCAGAGAGGCTTTCACCCACGGCTGCGGCTTCAGGCCCAGCGCAACCGCTTTCTTGGCCAACAGGCCGGCGGCCATTAGCACACTGGGGTTAGAGGTGTTGGTACAGGAGGTGATGGCGGCAATCGCCACCGCACCATCGGGCAGCGAATAGCGATGTCCGTTCAGCGTATAGTCGACCGGCTGGCGCTGTTTTTGTGTCTGATTAACCTCCAACTCGCTGCTGGCGGCAAAGGCTTTCGGGACATCCCCCAGCGCCACGCGATCCTGCGGCCGTTTTGGCCCCGCCAGACTCGCTTCGACAGTGCCCATATCCAGTGCCAGCGTACTGGTGAAGATCGGCTCATCGCCCGTCTGACGCCACATGCCCTGCGCTTTAGCATAGGCTTCCACCAGCGCCACCTGTGCATCGCTACGACCGCTCAGCCGCATATAGCTGAGGGTTACCGCATCAATCGGGAAGAAGCCGCAGGTCGCACCGTATTCGGGGGACATATTGGCGATGGTCGCGCGGTCGGCCAGCGGCAGCGAATCCAGACCATCGCCGTAAAACTCAACAAACTTACCCACCACGCCGTGCTGACGCAACATCTGGGTCACGGTGAGCACGAGGTCGGTGGCGGTAATGCCCTCGCGCAGTTTACCGCTCAGTTTAAAGCCCACCACATCCGGGATCAGCATCGAGACCGGCTGGCCCAGCATCGCGGCTTCCGCTTCAATACCGCCGACGCCCCAGCCCAGCACGCCCAGGCCGTTGATCATCGTGGTATGCGAATCGGTACCGACCAGCGTATCAGGCCAGGCCACCCATTCGCCGTTTTGCTCCTCACTCCAGACCGTTTTGCCGAGGTACTCCAGGTTAACCTGATGGCAAATACCGGTGCCCGGCGGCACGACGCTGAAGCGGCTGAACGCCTGCTGTCCCCAGCGCAGGAAAACGTAGCGCTCGTGGTTGCGCTCCATCTCAAGACGCACGTTTTCCTCGAACGCATCGTCATTGCCGAAGCGATCGACGGTGACCGAGTGGTCGATAACCAGGTCCACCGGCGACAGCGGGTTGACCTTCGCCGTATCGCCTCCCAGGCGTTTGACCGCTTCACGCATTGCCGCGAGATCCACCACCGCGGGTACGCCGGTAAAATCCTGCATCAGCACGCGCGCCGGACGATAGGCGATTTCCCGGTCAGCATGGGCATGTTCAAGCCAGCCTGCCAGCGCGTGAATATCTTCGGCGGTGACCGAGTCACCGTCCTGCCAGCGCAGCAGATTCTCCAGCAGGACTTTAAGCGATTTGGGCAGACGGGTCAGATCGCCCAGTTCTTTAGCGGCCAGCGGTAAACTGTAGTAGTGGTAGGTTTTATCTTTGACCTGTAGCGTATCCTTACTGGCTGCTCGTAGGGTTGACGACATAGCTCCTCCTTTATCACAGGGATGGCATGCCCTGATCCTCCTCAGGGTTAATATTAAAGATAACACATACCGGGCATAACACTTTGATAACAACCCGAATTGCTAAAATCGGCGGGAACGAATTGAAAAGCGATAAGGACAGAAAACCTGAATAACATCGCGGGAAAATGTTGAATACAATTGATGAAACGATGGTAAGAGAGGGAGTTGATTAATACGCAGAAACGAAAAAGAACTAATCGCCGGCTTATTGACGATTAGTTCAACAGTATGGGTCAGGGATTAAAAACCATTGTGGCGAAATATATCCTCCTTGCTGCCATTAGTTTATTAACTTAAATAATACCTCGTATTTTAACTGTCATAAAAATGAAATATATTCAGACTCAGAAAAAAAGGTTCAGCTAATGATCCAGACGTTACAAATGACTAGCGCCACAATACTCCAGAACATCGCGAGCCCAAGGATAACAGCGCTCCAGGCCCGACTCCTCAACACAGGATCGATCTCCGTTTTGTCACTTTCCTGTGACATCGCAAACTTCATATAATCGATATCACTTATCATTTCATCACCACCAATCGCTAAAATTATCAGGTACGATTAAATATTAATTATGGGATTAAGATTAATCCAGCTAATTTTCTTAGAAACGGAGACCTTTAATCATTAATTTGATCGCGGCGGGTATATTTGAAAATGTGGTACGAGGAGTTAACGAAAATTGTGATTTATACGAGGTTTAGAGGCCCGATTATAGGCCATAATAGGCTCTGGCATCCCCGTAAGGATGCCATTATCATTTACAGGGCTATTTTTCCGGTAGTTTAATATCTTTAAACATTGCCTCAATATCTTCATTCGAGCGCAAGGCCACCGCGGTATCCACCACATCTCGTGTCAAATGCGGCGCAAAACGTTGAATAAAATCATACATATAGCTACGAAGGAAGGTGCTGCGGCGGAAACCTATTTTCGTGGTGCTGTGGCTGAAAATACCGTTAGCATCAAGCTTAACCAGGTCAGGATCGGAGACCGGATCCACCGCCATGCTGGCAATCACCCCGACCCCAAGGCCAAGACGGACATAGGTTTTGATAACGTCAGCATCGGTGGCGGTGAAAACGATACGTGGCGTCAGCCCGGCACGGTTAAAGGCGGTATCCAGCTCAGAACGGCCGGTAAAGCCGAAGGTGTAGGTGACCAGCGGGTACTGGGCCAGCTCTTCAATCGTCACCGACCCACGGGAGGCCAGCGGGTGTTCAGGCGTCACCACAATCGAACGATTCCAGTGATAGCACGGCAGCATGACCAGATCATCATAGAGATGCAGTGCTTCGGTCGCGATGGCGAAATCCGCGTTCCCCTTTGACACCGCCTCCGCAATTTGTGTCGGCGAGCCCTGATGCATATGCAAGGAGACGCGCGGATAGCGCTCAATAAAGCCTTTTATCACCCCAGGTAACGCATAGCGGGCCTGAGTATGGGTGGTAGCCACATACAGCGAGCCTTTGTCAGGCCAGGTATGTTCGCCTGCGACCGATTTAATCGCATCGACCTTCGACAGGACTTCGCGGGCAATGCGGATGATCTCCTGACCGGCCGGCGTCACCTGAGTTAAATGTTTGCCACTACGGGCGAAAATCTGAATACCGAGTTCATCTTCCAGCATGCGTACCTGCTTGCTGATACCGGGCTGTGAGGTATACAGACCTTCGGCAGTCGAGGAGACATTCAGATTATGGTTAACAACCTCAACGATGTAGCGGAGCTGCTGTAGTTTCATGGCTGATATCCGTTAACGCGTAAAATGAATTCGTTCATACATTTTACGTTCAGGCCGCCTGTCGGCAAGCTGCACGTTTGCCGTCCCTGCGACTCGCCGCTATGGCGCCACAAAGCATCCTGAACACGATGATGTATAAGACGATTTAATAATAAAAAAGAGATTAGCTATAACCACTATATCATTTATATCTACAGTGTATAGACACTAACGAAAAATAATAAGCTGGTTATAAGGCTATCGTCCGGCGTACAGGAATGGCGAATAAGGCAGGAAAATCAGTGACAAAAAGGGCCGCATCGCGGCCCTTCAGGAGAGTACTGCTTACTTGCTGGCTTCAGTCCATTTACCGTCAATATAGAAGGCTGACCAACCGGTCGCCTTGCCATCTTTCTCTGACGCGACGTACTGCTGCTTCGTTTTACGGCTAAAACGCACCAGCGTTTTATTACCGTCAGGATCCTGCTGCGGCGCGTCGGCCAGATAACGCAGTTTCTCCGGCAGACGATCGCGGAAGCGGTACAGCTCTTCCACCAGCGGCGCACGAGTTTCACGCGATTTCGGGAAGGTGTTTGCCGCAAGGAAAACACCTGCCGCACCATCACGCAGGACGAAAAAGGCGTCCGACTTCTCACACGGCAGCTCCGGTAACGGAACCGGATCTTCCTTCGGCGGAGCGACTTCGCCGTTACGCAGAATTTTGCGCGTATTCTTACATTCGTCGTTGGTGCAGGCCATGTACTTACCAAAACGCCCCATTTTCAGGTGCATTTCAGAACCACATTTTTCACACTCAACGATTGGGCCGTCATAACCCTTGATGCGGAACTCGCCCTCTTCAATCTCATAGCCATCGCAGGTCGGGTTGTTACCACAGACGTGCAGCTTGCGCTTAGGATCGATCAGGTAGCTGTCCATCGCCGTGCCGCACTTCTGGCAGCGACGCTTGGCGCGCAGCGCGTTGGTTTCGGCATCGTCGCCTTCCAGCACGTTGAGCACTTCGTTTTCCGGCACCAGGTTAATGGTGGTCTTGCAGCGTTCTTTCGGCGGCAGCGCATAGCCGGAACAACCGAGGAACACCCCGGTGCTGGCCGTGCGAATCCCCATCTTACGCCCGCAGGTCGGACAGTCGATGCTGGTCAGCACCATCGGGTTCGGCTGCATGCCGCCCTCTTGCGGATCCTTCTCCGCCGTTTCCAGCTGGGTGGTGAAGTCACCGAAGAAGTGATTCAGCACCTGACGCCATTCGGCCTGATGATTCGCCACCTGATCGAGGCGATCTTCCATTTGCGCGGTAAAATCGTAGTTCATCAGGTCGCGGAAATTCTCTTCCAGACGATCGGTGACAATCTCACCCATTTTCTCGGCATAGAAGCGACGGTTTTCCACCCGCACGTAGCCGCGATCCTGAATGGTCGAAATGATCGACGCATAGGTAGACGGACGGCCAATCCCGCGTTTTTCCAGCTCTTTAACCAGCGAGGCTTCGCTAAAGCGCGCAGGCGGCTTGGTAAAGTGCTGTGCCGGAATCAGTTCGACCAGGCTCAGGCTCTCGCCTTGATTGACGACCGGTAGCGTCCGATCTTCATCACCTTTACGCAGCGCCGGCATCACTTTGGTCCAGCCGTCAAAACGCAGGGTACGACCGCGCGCTTTGAGTTTAAAGTCGCCGGCTTTCACGGTCAGCGTGGTGGAGTCGTACTGCGCCGACGTCATCTGACAGGCGACAAACTGGCGCCAGATCAGCTGATACAGTTTCAGCGCGTCGGCTTCCATCCCTTTCAGGTCTTCAGCCATCACGTTGACGTCAGAAGGACGAATCGCTTCGTGCGCTTCCTGTGAGTTTTCTTTGCTGGTGTACTGATTGGCGCTCTCTGGCAGATATTTTTTGCCAAAGTTATCGCCGATATAGCCGCGAACCATGCTCAGCGCATCCTGACTCAGGTTCGTTGAATCGGTACGCATGTAGGTGATGTAGCCAGCTTCATAGAGACGCTGCGCCATCATCATGGTTTTCTTCACGCCGAAGCCCAGGCGGGTGCTGGCTGCCTGCTGCAAGGTCGAGGTAATAAACGGCGCGCCGGGCTTGCTGCTGGTCGGTTTGTCTTCACGCTCCAGCACGCTGTAGCTGGCTTTCTCCAGCAGCGCAACGGCAGCCATCGTTTCATCGCGGTTCACCGGACGGAACGGCTTGTCGTGCTTATGCGTCACCTGCAGCGACAGAGCATCGCCGCCCGGAGTGGTGGTGCTGGCGTCGATTTCCCAGAACTCTTCCGGTACGAACGCTTTAATTTCGCGTTCACGCTCCACGACCAGACGTACGGCAACCGACTGGACGCGGCCTGCGGACAGACCGCGGGCAATTTTTTTCCACAGCAGCGGAGAAACCATATAGCCCACGACGCGGTCCATAAAACGGCGCGCCTGCTGGGCATTAACACGATCGATATTCAGTTCGCCTGGCTTCTCAAAAGCCTGACGGATCGCATTTTTGGTGATTTCGTTGAACACCACGCGGCTATAGCGTTTGTCATCTCCACCGATCACTTCCCGCAGGTGCCATGCAATGGCCTCCCCTTCGCGGTCAAGGTCGGTTGCGAGATAGATGTGGTCGGCTTTTTCCGCCAACTGTTTGAGTTCTGAAACTACCTTTTCTTTACCCGGAAGTACTTCATACTGAGCATCCCAGTCATGCCATGGGTCTACGCCCATACGATTGACCAGAGCGCTACGTTCATCCTTTTTAGGCTTTTTAGCCCCTTTGGTGGAGGTAGAGTCGGCGCTCTTTTTGGAAGCTGAGCCACTGGTCGGCAAATCGCGGATATGACCCACGCTGGATTTCACCACATAGTCATTACCCAGATACTTATTGATCGTTTTGGCTTTTGCCGGGGACTCAACGATAACGAGAGCTTTACCCATATTCACCTTTACCTAATTTGATTCATCCAGGAATACATCGCACATTTTGATTCACCATCCACTGACGACGTACGTCAAATGTTGCGACGCCGTCGATGGATATCAACCCTTTGCACGTCCAGTTCCACATCCATAAAACCAGATAGCTGAGTTTACTGACTTTTTCTCGTCAGGTGACATAGCACGAAGAATTTTTGGCCGAATGTCAAGCAAATCTGTTGCCAGATCGCCGAAAGCGTCACACTGTACCTGATAAAATTCGTTACGCAACTTTATTAGCATGCAAAAGCAAATCCTGCCAGTAAAGTCATGTTTCTTAGAGCTTTGCCATTAACCCTGTACTCTGAATGGAAAATTTGCCCCATCTCGCCGCGCGGCGTAAACTACCGGGCGAAGAATCACAGGAGTCACTTATGCAAGGTACAACCCAACCTATCGATCGCCAGTCGCTGCTTGAAATAGCCAACAAACTCATCCGCGAGCATGAAGATACGCTAGCCGGGATTGAAGCGACCGACGTCGTTCAGCGTAACGGCGTGCTGGTATTTAGCGGCGAGTTTTATCTTGATGAGCAAGGCTTGCCAACAGCGAAGAGCACGGCGGTATTCAATATGTTCAAATACCTCGCCCATGCGCTGTCAGAGAAATACCACCTGGCCGATTAAGCCCTCTTCTCTGTATTGAGCGGGCATAAAACGCCAACGCGAGGCAGTTGCCTCGCGTTGCTTTGTTCACATTCACTGATTACATCAGCGGCTTTTCCCCTCGCTGCCACCAGCGTAGCAGCAAACGGTCGGCGCTTTCGGCGGCGCTGCCGGTAAAACGGTCGAGCATTTTTTTGCGCTGCTGGTAACGAACGCCGATCACGTCGTGATTGTCGATCAGCCCCAGAAGCAGTTCATCGCTGGTTTCCACGACGTCTACCAGCCCTTTCTCCAGCGCCTGAACGCCGTACCAGTGTTCACCGGTGGCGACGGTCTCAATATCCAGCGATGGCCGCATCTCATGGACAAAATCTTTGAACAACTGATGGGTCTCATTCAGATCTTCGCGGAACTTGCGTCGACCTTCGTCAGTATTCTCACCCAGCATCGTCAAGGTACGTTTGTACTGACCGGCGGTATGCAGTTCGATATCGATATCTTTGTTCTTCAGGAAGCGATGCAGGTTAGGGATCTGCGCAACCACACCGATAGATCCCAGGATGGCGAACGGCGCAGCCACAATTTTGTTCGCCACGCAGGCCATCATGTAACCGCCGCTGGCCGCGACTTTATCAACCGCCACGGTTAAGGGTATTTGCTTATCGCGCAGACGCTGCAGCTGAGACGCCGCCAGGCCATAGCCGTGAACCACCCCGCCGGGGCTTTCCAGACGGAGGATCACCTGGTCGCGCGGTTTTACGGCCGCCAGAACCGCGGTGATCTCTTCGCGCAGGCTGGCGACTTCGTGGGCGTCCATACTGCCTTTGAAATCCAGCACCCAGGCGCGCGGTTTGCTGTTTGGTTCGCTAGCCCCAAGCTTAGCCCGCGCCCTGGCTGCCTTCGCCTCCTGCTTGTGCTTTTTCTTTTGCGCTTTGTGCCACACCTTTTGCTGCGGACCATCCAGCAGCGCGACCGCCAGCTCTTCCCGCATCTCTTTGTATTGCTCGCTGAGATTGGTTACCCGCAGTTCCCCACGTTGTTTCTTCCGCTGGGTCAGGTTAACAATGAGGGCGGTAATAACCGCAATGGCGACGACAACGGTCGCGATTTTGGCCAAAAACAGGCCATATTGAGCAAGTAATTCCACGTATTCACCTTGTGTAAACCACTGACGTTGAAGCACAGTGTACATCAGCCGGCGTCACCAAGTCTCTGCGCTTTGTGTGGTGCGCGAGCCCCCTTCCCGTTTTTTTCAGCGACGATGAAATCGTTGCAAGATGTTCATTCCGCGAAGAGTTTCCCCTTCGCTGATTGCAATGCCCGGCTGTTTCAGGCATAAAACGCAAAAGTATGAGACCGAATACAACGCGCGATCGTCAGCAGATTGCCCAAGGAGTCGCCGTGCACTATCAACCGCAGCATCATTTATTAAAAGATCGCATTATCCTGGTTACCGGCGCCAGCGACGGTATCGGCCGCGAAGCCGCATTGACCTATTCGCGCTACAGCGCAAGCGTTGTGCTGGTCGGACGTAACGAAGAGAAACTGCGCAGCGTGGCGCAGGAAATAGACCAGGCCGGCGGGCTTCCGGCGCGTTGGTTCACGTTGGATCTGTTAACCTGCACGCCGCAGGAGTGCCAGCAGCTGGCACAGCAGATTAGCGTCCACTACCCGCGTCTTGATGGCGTACTGCACAATGCCGGTCTGCTGGGCGATGTCTGCCCGATGGATCAACAAAAGCCGGAAGTCTGGCAGCAGGTGATGCAGGTCAACGTCAACGGCACCTTTATGCTGACCCAGGCGCTGCTTCCTTTATTACTCAAGTCTGAGTCGGGTTCGCTGGTCTTCACCTCCTCCAGCGTCGGCCGCCAGGGACGCGCCAACTGGGGCGCCTATGCGGCCTCCAAGTTTGCCACTGAAGGGATGATGCAGGTGCTGGCCGAAGAGTACCAGAGTCGTCACCTGCGGGTTAACTGTATCAATCCAGGCGGAACGCGCACCAAAATGCGCGCCAACGCGTTCCCGACGGAAGATCCGCAAAAGCTCAAAACCCCCGCCGATATTATGCCGGTTTATCTATGGCTGATGGGCGATGACAGCCGTCGCAAGACGGGAATGACTTTCGATGCCCAGCCAGGGCGTAAACCAGGAATTGCACAATGAGTGATGAACGCTACCGTGAACGCCAGCAGCGGGTAAAAGATAAAGTGGATGCCCGCGTGGCGGCGGCGCAGGAAGAACGCGGCATCGTCATCGTCTTCACCGGCAACGGAAAAGGCAAAACGACGGCCGGTTTTGGTACCGTCACCCGCGCTATCGGGCATGGAAAAAAAGCGGGCGTCATCCAGTTTATCAAAGGCACCTGGCCCAACGGCGAGCGCAACCTGCTGGAGCCGCACGGCGTAGAGTTTCAGGTGATGGCCACCGGGTTTACCTGGAATACCCAGGATCGTGAAAGCGATACGGCGGCCTGCCTTGCGGTCTGGGAACACGCGCAGCGGATGCTGGCCGACGAATCCCTGGACATGGTGCTGCTGGATGAGCTGACTTACATGGTGGCGTACGACTATTTGCCGCTCGAAACGGTCCTTAGTGCGCTGCGCAACCGCCCGCTACAGCAAACGGTGATCATCACCGGACGCGGCTGCCACCGGGAGATCATCGAGCTGGCTGATACCGTCAGCGAGTTGCGACCGGTTAAGCACGCATTCGATGCCGGTATCAAAGCGCAGATGGGGATTGATTACTGATAAGCGTGGCATTCAGCGGCAGGCGCAATGGATCTCCACCTGACGCCAGCACCACTTTAAAGAGGAATCCGGCGAGAACCCGCCGGATTTAAGCAGATTAGCCGTTGCTACGGCTGCCACCCGAACGGCGGTTGTTGCTGTTTCCCACCTGGGAATGGCGTTTCACCGCGCGGCGAATCTGATTCGCCTTCATACGGCGACGATCTTTCTCTACCGCGACTTTCGAGGTGGTTTCCGCAGGCAGTTCAACCAGCTCGCGCAGGTAGTTGGTTTGCGCCAGATCCAGCTCGGTATAGCCGCCGCGAGGCAGGCCTTTCGGCAACGGAATATCGCCGTAGCGCACGCGAATCAGACGGCTGACCTGCACGCCAACCGCTTCCCACAGACGGCGGACTTCACGGTTGCGCCCTTCGGTCAGCGTGACATTGTACCACTGGTTAATCCCTTCGCCGCCGGCAAACTTGATCGTTTTAAACGCCGCCGGGCCATCTTCCAGCTGCACGCCGCGAGACAGCTGACGCAGTTTGTCGTCATCAACCTGACCGAACACACGCACGGCGTACTCACGTTCCACTTCGCGGCTCGGGTGCATCAGACGGTTTGCCAGTTCGCCATCGGTGGTGAACAGCAGCAGACCGCAGGTGTTGACATCCAGACGCCCCACCGCAATCCAGCGCGCGCCGCGCAGTTTCGGCAATCGGTCAAATACCGTCGGACGGCCTTCAGGATCGTTACGCGTGCAGAGTTCGCCTTCCGGCTTGTAATACGCCAGGACGCGGCAAATCTGTTCAGCGGACTCTTTCACCGAAATCAGATGACCATCGATACGAATTTTTAAACCCGGAACCACTTCTACACGATCGCCGAGGGTGGCGACTTTACCATCGACGCTGACGCGGCCAGCTTCGATTTTAGATTCAATTTCACGGCGGGAGCCGTGGCCGGCGCGGGCCAGCACTTTCTGTAATTTCTCGCTCATTGAGCTTCCTTAAGGTGTCGCCTTCCCAGGCGTCGTTGTGAAAATAAAATTTTGTTTATTTTCAATAACTTACTTGATTTCTTGGTTGTTATTATACAGCCTTTTTACCACTGTGTAACCCTGTTTGTTGTACACCCCCGCCGGATTGCAGGCATAAAAAAAACCGGGCGGTTTTACCCGTCCGGTCAGATAGCATCTTTCAATTTTTGCTGTGTCGCGTAGTGCAGAATCGCGGCCTCAAGGCCCACGCTGGCGACCTTGCTTAAGAAGGTGCTGCGCTTTACCCCTAAAGCCCTGGCGAGCGCTGAGACGTTTAACAGGCCAGCAGCATCGTCAAGTGTTTTGACCTTGACCGATAGCAGCGGCGCATTTCCCACACCCAGAATTTTCAATTGCATATATTTACCTCTCCAAAGGATTAAGAGGGCGGCAATCACCGCCCAACTTCTTTATGCGTTCATCGTGAGGTGGGTAACAAGGTCGGGGCGGAACGTGGTGGGAAGCATCGAGAATTCGCTGGATAGCGTGATGTTCTTATACGCATCGGTGCTGCTATAAATGCGGAAATCCACGACATCAGCAAAGGCCAGCTCAAGATTTCGGCTTGTTGGCCCCACCAGGTTGGTGAACACCGCGCTCTGATCACCGCTCAGAGGTTTATCCATCAGCGGGACGAGGTACGCCTCATCAGGTCCAATACCGTAAAATGCGGTATCGCTCATCTCGACGACGGTCACGTTATCAACGATGTAGTAGCTGAAACCTGGATTCAGATCTTGATCGAAAACCAGACCCTGTGCGCCCAGGACGTGATATTTCACCAGCTCGCGGATCTGCGGGTTGAACCGGATTCGCTTGAACACGTTGGAACCCGCAAACAGATAAATGCCCTTCAGCAGCGGAGCCAGGCCACCCATACGGGCTTTCATCTTACTGACCTCATCAGACAGGGATTCCAGCGGATCATCTGTCATATTGATGGACAGGGTCCCTGTGCTTTGGTCATAGCCGAACTCATCAGACCAATCAAGGATCGGGCCATCGGCTGTAAATTCCATATCGGTGACACGATGACGGAATAATGACTCGGCGAACATCTTTTCACGGGTAGCAGAGAAACGTTCGTGGTGAGCAAGACTTTTAGCGGTAACTGCATCCAGAACACTAGCCTGTAGCGGCGATCCATACTTACGATATGGTTGTACATCGGCTGCTGTAATTATGTCCTGCGTGGGGAATAACGGCAATTCAATCAAATGGTTAGCCGCTTTTGGTTTTGGAGTAGAACCCCATTCACTGCCGAATCGGTTAGCGGCTGGCGCTACTGTATCCGCCATTGCGGTTAACACATCCAGGCTTGTTTTAAACTGATCGGTAGTGCCGCGCTGGAAGATGCCCAGGTTGGTCAGGATGCGGTTACGCGACGGAACACTAGTAAAGGATGCAGAATAATCTACGTACTCGAAATTGGAAGAAAGAGCCATAATCTTGTGATTTCCTTATCTTATTTATTATTTGTCAGCAAGGGCAACGCGAATATTGCCATTAGCGGTTAATGCAGCAATTGCAGCAGCGCCTACAGTCGCGCCCATAACGGCGGTGATGGTTTCCGGGCGGATATATACCAGGCGATCGGCAACAATAATGTTGGCATCAGTTCCGGCGCGGTGATGGCTCAGGACTAGCAGAGCATCAGAACCAGAGGTATACGCGGTGCCATCGGATTTGATAACAGAACCTGGTTGAACCTCGACGGCCAGGGTTGGGATTTTGATGGTTTTGCGGTCAAAGTTCCCACTAACCGCGCTTGTGATCACGTCGTTATACGTGCGATGGGATTCACCCATTTTCATAATTTCACTCCAAAATATTT
The DNA here is from genome assembly GCF_009825425.1 of Klebsiella sp. Lac1. NCBI lineage: Bacteria > Pseudomonadati > Pseudomonadota > Gammaproteobacteria > Enterobacterales > Enterobacteriaceae > Klebsiella > Klebsiella sp. Lac1. Next base: position 1,218,865 of record NZ_VJZJ01000001.1, on the reverse strand, counting down.
GTTTGGTATGGCCTGCAAGGCCGCATGATTTCTGTGTTCGTCAAAATTGACGATGTGCGAGTACAAAAGAGGTCGCGCGATGGCGACCTTCATTTATTTGGTGGCGCTGTATCAGTTCAGCCCCGCCAGTCGGGGTTAACCTTTGGTTAACGGGGGTTCTCCCCGCTGTATCAGTTCAGAAAAAAATCCGGGCGGCGGAGATACCGCCCGTTGAGGAGAAATGAATGAAGGTATTCTTGTTATTTTTCTGAGAGATGGAAATGAGGGGGCGGCGGCAGCGCCAATTGATGGGGGGAGAAACCCCAAACGCGCCGCGCCCGATGCCGTTTTCTGTCCGGCGGACAACCCGAGGAGGGCAAACCCCATCATGGTGGCATACCACAACAGGAGAATAAGAAGGCGGGCTGGTGCAAAGAGGCTAGTCTGGGAACCATCCCGCCTGAGAGGAGGTTATACGTGACATGGCTGTAGTACGCAGACTCTTTCGAGTCTAATAATCATCCTATGTAATTATTTTACCACTTTATCATTGAAAGCGCAATCAAAATTTACGTTAAATTTGTTGACTGTGCAATTTATTTGTGAATCAAAAGTGGGGCGAGCTACACCCCTCCTTTATTTATTTACTGCACTACCCCTGCGATCAGGTTGAGCTGTTCGCGCTGGCTATCTTGCACCTTGGCATCGATCAGACCATCAATCTTTCCGTCATTCACGAAGATATCGACGCGGTTGTTGATATCCACAGGCTGGCCTGTAACGCTCACAGGCAGCGGTTGACGATATGACAAAGCGTCTAACGACGGCGGTGTGAACGTCGGCATGACAGGCGGATAGAGATTGCCGGGCTGATATCCAAAATCGGACGGTGACGCAGCATTCTGGATAGCGGTCCCGCCCTGCTTCTGGTCAGCCCCGAACCAGCGTCCGATGCTGCGCGGATCGAATCCAGTTTTCTCTGTGAACCAATCAGCAGCAGCATTCCCACCATCATCAACGGCGGTGTTATAAATTGCGTCCGGCAGGGTCTGGCCCCCCTTTAGTAGCTCGCCAACGCGACTAGCCCAGGCCAATACGGTTGTGCTCAATTCACCTAACGATTGTCCCAGGTCGTCAGCAATTTGGATTAACCCAGTCATTGACTGGCGGAGGGTATCCGTGTTGGTGGCGTACTGCCCCAATCCGGCAACAAACGACGCAGAAAAATGATCGCCCAAAGATTCTTGCACTCGGGTGTACTCAGCACCCAGCGAAGATAATCTTTCAAGGTTGGCCTGCTGCGCCGTACTGAGTGCCCAGCCTTCTTTTGATAATTGATTCATCCGGTCAATGACCCGGTCACCATCATCTGAGAACGTTTTTAATAACAAACTGGCATCATTGATACTCTCAAGGAAGAATCTTCGCTCGTTTTCTGACCAGCCGAAGCGCTTCATATTCCCCAATTGGTTTACGTACCGGACAAAGCCGCCGATATCGGTTTTTTGTAGCTCGTTAATTACAGTTTGGGCTGTTCTTTGGTCTGATTTGCTGAGGACGGCATTGATTAAATCGTTGCCAATCTCGCCCCCGCCGCTGAACGTAGTTTTCCCTTTTTTGTCGGTTTTAAAACTCCCCTGGAGTAGCTCGCCAGCCTTCTCATGGAAATCTTTCTGCATGTCGGCGTATTTATCAGCAGACAGAGAAAAACCTGTGTCCTTCATAGTGACATCACGGATAGCGGAAAATTCTAATTGCGAGATGCCGTATTGTTCTAGGGCTTTCGCTTCTTTCGAGCGTTCGAGGCTTTCACTCAAGACACCGCCCGCGCGGGAAATTCCCATGCTGCCTGCTAGGGTCGCAGCACCGACAGCGCCACCTGCTAACAACCACGCGCCGCTTTTATCTCTCTTCTCTGTATTAACGCGCCCTGCACGTAGCCCGGCGGCTTTTTGCTCGCGGGTTATTCGGTTTTGCAGTCTGGCTTGCTTCCTCAATTCCTGAGTGATACGGGCCATTTCAAAACGTGTTTCCTCGACGGTAAACCGCTCTTCTTTCTGGGCTTTTAACGCCTCCTTCGCGGCGGAGATAGCTTTATAACGTGTCGCCACGTCAGCCCCGTTCACGTTAGCCAGCGTTAAGGCACTGCGGCGAAGCGCATTGTAGTAATTAACCTCGCGTTTGAGCGCTGCCTCGCGCTTCTCTTCGTCGGCAATCCGACGTTTGGTCGCCGCGATATCGGCAGAAACAGCAGCATGACCACGCGCCATTGCGGCGTCCTGACGTCCAACAACCGACGGATCAGAAGCTGTGCCACCCATGTTGGGGTTATACGTCATCGCGCGATGTGCAGTCGCCGCGCGGATACGATCGCTTATCCGACTCAAACGGAGATTCTGCCGGGCTAAAGCCTCATCCTGGCTCATCGCCTGGGCGGCATTTTTAGCAGATAGCGCCGCCATCTTCTTCGCGTGGGTCTGTTCTTGCTGGGCAACTTTCGCGGCAGTCTGTGCCTGTTTCTGCTGTTCAGCAGAAAGGCGCTGTGCCAGTTTTAAACGCTGTGTCTGTGCTTTAGCTGCCGCCAACGCGGCCTTGCCTTCGTTATTGGCGATCCGCTTCTGGGCCTGCTCAAGTTTTTTTTGAGGGGCTTCGTTCTCCTCTCTCAGTTTTTTGATGCGTTTGAGCGCCCGTTGATAACTGTTCTCATCGACATCCCAAACGACTTTGTTCGTTAACGTCGTGACTGTGTAATTAGTTCCCGACATTACGCCTCCTGATGGTCACGCAGCGGGGCGGATTCGATAATGTGGGAGTACGCAGCCGGATCGGCGGCAACAATCGCCCGGCATTTGGCGCGAGCACGGCGTAACGCGTCATCTTCCGCAATGTGTATAAAACCACCCGCCCCAGCGCCCAGCGTCTTCATAATGCGTTTAGATTTCTGTTTGGTGTTGGCAACTGGCGCGACTGCTGGCGCGGTCTTCGTTGATGGTCTCCAATCGGGATGCTGGATCAAATAATTATCAACGGCGGTTTTCACCGCCGCTTTGCGTTGTTCGTCCGCCAATTGTTCTGGAGTTTTTCCAAGGAGCGCGGCGGCGATTGACGCCTTTACTTTTTCGAGAGTTGCTTTCATTATTATTTTCCGTATAAATCGTGTGGGATATATCAAGGCGCGACAAATCGCCACGCCCAGAGGGCACAAAGATAAAATTTCTAGTAGATTCAAAGCATTAAATATCAGACAGTGGCTTTCTTGCCTGTGGCTTTCCTAACGCGCCGAACCGGGCTTATTTGGATCGTTTTCTGTTTGCAGGCCGCTTTTCTGGCGACCACCTGCCGATATTCCACAGATAACGAATCATCGTATGGAGGCATTTTTGGTGCCATTTCGGCATCGGTGACACTGTTTTGCCGCAGCATTTGGACCACAGTAAACAAGGGTAGCGCCAGCGTCTGGCATATTTCGGCTAATTTTGCGCCTTCGTTGAACGAGATCACGGCAACCTGTGCGTTGCTGTACGCATTATTTTTAGCGAACCTGCGGCAGCGTGGGTTATAGCTTGAATTGTACAATGCCATAACACGCTCCAGCGGCAGACGCAGGATCAGCGCTACCTTGCCAGGCGGGTAGCCAGCTATGAGCATGATTTTGCATTTTTTGATTATGTCGCCGTCGCGAGCGCGGTTTTTAAACAGGCGGGTTAAATCGGGTCGGTCGGGGAGTGGTTCGGCGCTTACGCCGTTGCGATCATCATTCGTCATTATTCCTCATCATTAAAAAGGTGTGCCACCATTGGCATACTTTGTACGCTCCTCAGCAGCGAAACGAGCCATCTGTTCGGGAGTGTAGATCGTCCCTTTGCTCTGTATAGTCGGGATTCTATATCCCGTCACAACAATGGGCCTCTCTGCTGTCGTGTCAGCCACAGTATGCTTTACTTTATGATCATCATCGGCGCGATCATTGCCGCTACAGTCGTCGTTAGATGCCACGCGATCGTGTTGTCCAACAATAGGCGCGGCACTGCCAGCGGCCAAGCCAACATTCTGATTAGTGGGTGCATCAGTAGGTGTCTGTATTTCGGATTTGCCATTCTCCTGTATCTCCCCGGATTTTTTGATCTTCGCTTTCCTGCGTGTTTTCTTTACGCTTGCACGGTCGTGATCCCAGGCCGGGACACCCTTCCACTTCCCGTGGACAACCTCCAGAGACTCCGCTATGTCACTGAAAAAGTAAACCGTGTACGCTTCGCTATTACCGATTTTCCCGGCCTCTTCGACCAGTCCGATCTTTTTCAGCCCATCCAAAGAGCGCATCACCTTTTTTCTGTCCCAACCCAGCGCCGCAGCCATTTCCCGTTGATCTTTATAAAATGACAGCCCTCGGCTTGAGAATCCAAGAAACTGGTTCTGCATGTAAATGTACAGGAGGCGCATTGCGTCCGTTACATCCACAATCTCACCCGTAGATCGGATGATCAGTTGTTTAGCACAGAGATAACGCATCTCTATTACGCCGTATCCCTCGCTCGGTGTGCGCTGGACGTTAGTTTTTTCCTTCTCGTACATTCTCTCTCCCATTTTTTGGAATTAACGTAGTTTCAATGAGCCGCACCAAGTACAGGCCGACTCCGATCCCCTCAGCCGCCGCATTGGCACGGATGATGGCGAATAGTTCAGGTGTGAATCGTAGATTAATCATTCAATTTTCCCTCCGGTGAGGTATACGGATGCGATCCTGCTATCGCGGGTGAGCGATCAGGATTCAGCGGCCTGTATGGCCTGCGTTTGATTATGTATTTAACGTTTGTTCAGTGGTCTGATAGCCCGGCACTGCGCCGGACAGGATCACGCTGCTGTAGCAGTAGGAAAGCCCGCGACGCTATAACCGTAATTTTCCAGGTTTTCCACACCATCAGTGGCAACCAGGAAGAGGATCACTTGTTCCGGCGTCATATCCAGATTGAGTTTTTCACGATACAGACGACGGTAGCTCTGGAGTACCGGGTCCAGGATCTCAGTCAGCGACTGACCGTCGGCATACTGGCGGGATAAGGGCTTGAGAATTGTCTTGACCGCGCGGGCACTCTTTGCTTTTTTCCGTTCCTGTTTCAGAATATGAAGTGCAACGGCAAGCTGCGGATATTTCGCATGAGCCGCATCTGCACCGCCACTACGGCTAATGAAAGACCAAAGTGCGGTTTTGGTGTACGTGCCATAGAGGATGGCATCTGCGATCTGCTCGCCGGTCATGGTGGCTGGGGTAATGCGTTGGGATTTAGATTTATTCATTGGGTTCTCCGTTGAGTTATTGAAATTATTCCCGGAGGTCATTTGTACCCATTTGTCAGGAGCAATCACCGGGCGGCGATGCACCTTATTTGTTAAAACCATTGTATCAGTAATTTCTGCAAATAGCAAGCAAAAATATAGAATACATTGATTTCGTTATTTTACTATGACACAATCCTGATTTCAATATCAAGATCTTTTTGATTAACGCTAAAACGCGCTGTAACGCGTTCTAACACTCAGGCGCTACCATCGTATTGTCTGAAGCGTTATAAGCGATTCTAGACCCCATACGTTAAGGATTTAGCGTGGTTGTGTATAGCTGGCACGGATATTGCTTAAACCCATGCGCCACCCCCTCGCGCCGGCTAGACTCTCGACCTACGGTCTCGTGACAGTGCTTCCAAATTACTGCGCGGGCTGTCGCCCTTGCTGCCCAAAAGGTGGCTGGCCTCTCCCGGTAAGGGAGAGATTAGCCGGACACCGCATGGGCGATGCCTATCGCGAAGCGTCGAGCGTAGCGACTGAACAAGATCAGAAATAACGATAGCCATCACAATGGCGATCTCTAAAACGATGTGTGGGTGTTGACCTTGTGTAAGGTCTTCACGGCCAGGGAAGACCGCATAAGGTTTTACTGATCTTATTGGTGTTCTTGATTTTATTTTATTATTGATCTTATTAGTGTCCTTTTTTGGGACATGATTCATGTACCATTTTGGGACATGGTTTTTGAATTCTATGTCCTGTTTTGGGACATGGTTACGTTAACCACTGAAGAAAATTCAGTGGTTAAGACCCCGCTACCTGGCGATCTTTTCTCAAAATAAATGCACATTAATAGCCCGAAAACCTACCGTATTTCGACCTTTCAGGCCCTACTTAGGACACTCTCCGCGCGCGGGAGTAGAGTCTGCGTGGTAACAAGCGACATTCGCTATGGTGTGGGGTATGCAGCGGTATGGCCTGAGCGCCACGGCTGGCGCGGCTTCGTCAGTTCTGTCTGCCGATAACGTGGTATTGCCCCTTCGGATGTGGTCTAAGCAACAATCCCGCTTCCCCTTTTGTTTTGTCGAAAAAAAATAAAAAGCCATTTCATTCTCAAAAAGAATCAAAAATCATCGCTTTTCTGGCCTCTGGGAGCGCCTGAGAGAGGCTCGGCAATCACGGTTAGCGAGATGTACCTTTTGTGGGAAAACGTCGCAGAACGCGTTACAGCGCGTTATAGAGGGTATGTAGGGGGCGGGATGTGGTTCTGCTGTTTATATTGTGGGAGGAAGTAAAGACCAGGGCCATATGGTCAGCCGCAAGGTTGCCACCGGCAACAGTGCGTCTTGTTGGTGGAATTGCGCCAGACGCTGAGGGGAGGAGAACAACGCTCTAACTTACACAATAAACAAGTGTAAGAAAGGAAATCCCCGGTTTATCTGGGTTGTGATGTTACAGGGTCAGTCTGATAGGTCATCTCAAGAGAAATAGGCTAGGTTTATGCAACCTAGCACCCTTGCCAGCCTGTATAAGGTGTTGGCGGAAAGATATTTTGAAATTATGTTTCATTTTTATTGGAGCATCGGAACGGTTGCCTAACCCTGCTGCGATTACTCCAGCAGTATATTTCCCATTCAGCCAGCCTGAGGCACTCCCCCTTGTTGGTAATCCTCTCGGAAGGCGGGAAAATAATTATTATAAAAAACCCTTTACAATGATCATTTTACGATCAATATTACGTTCATACCTTACATAACGAGATTGCAGAACGGACCACGGGAGAACATAAGATGAAACGAGTTGAGCCAGTCAGAGACAAAGAGAAGATCGCAGAGGTTGAAGCCCTGCTACGCAAACATAACACAAGCCCAATCTACGGTGATTTGTGGGTTTTCCTGAACCAGACAGCCGCGCGTATAACTGATGCCCTCGCACTTCGTTTTGTAGATTTTGGCAATGTAGAGGGGAACGTGTTACACCTCAAAGAGAAGAAAACCGGTAAGACTCGCTCTATTATGCTGACCGCTAAGGCGCTTGAACTGGTGGCGCAGCGCCGGGCTGATAATCCGGGCCATGAATATATCTTCGAGGTGGACAGCAACCGGGCCAAAGGCAAGCCGATCAGCCGCGTAACTGTCTCAGCAAAATTCAAAGAGGCTGGGGAGATCCTAAATCTGCATATCGCAGCACATACCCCACGTAAGAACCTGGGCTATCACGCGCTGCAACGTGGCGTAAGCCTGCCGACACTTACAAAGACGTATGGTCACAGCAGCCAGGCGGTTACGCTGGCGTACTGCGGGATCATGGATAAGGATATCGAAGATGTTTACCAAGGGATCGACTACTAACGGCAAGGAGAAAGAATCAACGCAATTGATTCTTTGACAGAGAAAATCTGCAATGCATACATAGCCATTTGTTCGTAGGCGAAATTCCATAAGCTCGGTTTCCATCGTTCACAATAGAACGTAGATGAATTTTCTTGTTCTCGCCTTCGTAGCATTTAGGACAGAAGGGGACTTCGTCACCCTCTTTCCAGTACAGAGGAGCTTTAAAGACAAACGATGCCCTATCTTTTAACTGCTCTTCAAGTTGCTTGTTTTTCTGTTCCGCATCGAACAATAGCGCCTGAGTAGTAATAACTTCCATTTTGACGCTGGCGAGTTCACTCATAAGGTTTGCAAGCTCAAGTTTTAACGTTGCTTTATCAAGTTCACCGCTATCATCAGCAAGTTTTTTTGCGATACCTACGGCTTTATCAATGATCCCCACAGCCGCCGCTGTGCTTGCTAACATACCAGACATAAATTTCCCTTCTTATTTTCGCGTGTTGTACGAAGTGCCAGGCAGGAATGCAGAACAGCCATTTCCTTTTAAACCCTCTTCATTGGTTGTCAGTTCGCTACGCAAGTCCCGTAGTATTGAGAGGCTAAAATGCCATCAGGATAAACCATACTCCTGCTATGTACCGACTCGCCGCTAGCCATCACAGTTGTAACCGTAACATTACCGACAGGTGTAGTTTCTATGAAAGAGTTTCCACTTACCCCATTTGGGATAGGAGTCACCTCCACAGAGCTAACATTACCAGTCATGTAGACTTTATTCGTCTTAGTGTCGATGATGAACGAGAAGACCATCGGATTTTTTGCTTTATGTAATCCCTTACTATCACTGTATTTCGGGTAGACGCATTTTAGAGATTGAATTTCAGCTTCGACTCCGAAAGCAACAGCACCCAGTATAAGCAATGCCAAACACTGGCAAACCTGACGATTGATCACCATTCATAACCTCATGAACATCATTAGCTTAGGCCTGTAAAAAATACTCTGCGCGTCGATTTTAAACAATAGTAGCCATTTAGCGCCGTGATGAGTATATCCAGCGATCATTTACCGCATGAAAATAATACAAATTGCGTCATAATCCATGTGCAATATGGCGCAATCAGGTTAATCTTTGAACTACTCTTTGCACTGTTCTCAGTGGGATCGATAACGTATCTGCTATCTGTTTGGCTGTCTGCCGTTTGTTGTCCCATAGGTTGATCACGTTATCCAGAGTCTGCCAATCATAAAGTTTTGGCCGTCCCGGTTTGCTCCCTTTAGACATCACCTCAAGGGTGAGCATTGTGTCAGCACAACAAACGCTCATCCGTTTATCGCCGTTACATGGAATACTTCTGTATATGACCACAGCAACGGGAAGCGGTGCCCGGATATCACTATTCCCTGTCTCAGGATGCAAGAATTTTGGGCCACGGTGCAAGAAACGGATCTCGTGACAATGGGGATTGCCCCAGACGTACCGCAGCCACCATGATGTTTGGGGGCGACACGGAATCAGAAAAACAGATAGCACCGGTTTATGAGCGTGAGCAAGGAACTCAGCCGCCAAGGAGAACGGAGGATTGCAGAACACGCGACCCTCAAGTGACCAGTCCTGTGTAAGGGCGTCATTCTCTTCAGACCAAAAACGATCACACAACGCATTATCCGCGTTCGCCGCCGCATCCAAGGTAAAGCCGCCGAACTCACCAGAGAGATTTTTAAACATTCTGGGATTGGTGCGCCATGCATCTGATCCGCCTTGGTGTTTACCGTGGCGGAGGTAGCGACGTGTATCCATTTTTGATAATAAACCTGGCATAAGTTAACAATCCAGCCCTTTACCATTTAATACAGTCAACAATTGGAAGCAGATCTTTTAAGGGAGGTCGGTGCGTGTATCGCGATGTGATACCTAATGATTGTGTTCGACTATGACCAACGACAAACTGTACCAGCGCAGCATTTTGGGTCTTCGCTATGGCCTCAGAGATGAAGGTATGGCGGCAGGCATGGATCACCCTCTTCTGATCGAACTCGTTGAATTTTGGAATGTTGCACTGTTCCATCAGGCTATGCCACTCAAGGCCAATCTGCTCGTAAGTAGGCAAATCACCAAACACAAGCGCCCCCGGCTTAATCCCTTGGGTTCGTTCCAGAAGAAGCGCCTCGATGGTTTTACTTATTGGTATCTGCCGCTGCGCGTGTTCAGTTTTGCCACCAGCAATAAAGATGTAGTAGCGCCCGGTCTCTTCATCCTTGCGGAGATGCTCCTTACGGATGGCCGCAATTTCACCTCGTCGTGCTCCCGTATAAATCAAAGTTAGGAAGTAATCCCGCCGCCAATCCGTGAAGGTGTTCAGCCGTTCGACGAAGCGCCTCATCTCAGGCCGCGAGTAATGCCCACCTTTGTTCTCCTGAACTTCATACTTAATCCCCTCAGTAGGTGATTTTTCTAAGATATCTTTCTCATCTTTCAGGAACACTTTGAAAAAGGAAGAGTATATCTTGAGGTGTTTTTTAACGTTGGCACTGCTGATCAGATCTTCTTCCGGGACATCAGATTCAATACACTGCTCAAGCGTCCACTCTGAGTAAGGCTTTTTATTTCTACGTGGGAGGTTTTTAACGACTTCCAGTGTCTGCCGAATATGCTGTTTGTTGATTGAACCAACGGGAAGATCACCAACAACATACATTAAAACTTCGTAGTAGCGATTGTTCTCGTTGGCAATGGTCGCCGCCCAGCCTTTACCCTTCTCTGTGGTGTACATCTTCCAGGCAGCAGAAAGTAATGGTGTGGATGGGGTGACATCATTCTCTGGTTCTGCTGATTGTGGTTCTGGTTGCGGTAAAGTGGCAGCAACCTTGCGTTGATACACCTCCGTCTGTTCCACCATTTGCGAGGTCAGTTGCTTAAATTTGAACAGGTCACCACTGTAGAAGGCATCATACGCCTGATAGAGAAGCGCACGACTCATCGTTATTTCGCTCGCCGCTTTATCAAGTTCCGTGCCTACATCAGAAACATCCAGATCCTGATTGATGAGCGCATACTTGAGCAATCCCGTGAACTCGGTTTTGCCTTTGTAGAGTTGTTTTAAATTTTCTTGGGCATATTGCCGGGCAACCTGCTGTGAACGATCGGGATCAATCTCCTCTCCCCCCGTCAATTTCAGATGGTATTGTCCAACCTCTGGGATTGTCTCTGCCTCAATCGCACCGATCTTCAACCAATGTAGTTGCAACGCGTCAACATCCTGTTTTGTCGCTTTACGAACGCCCCGGATCTCCCGTTTGAAAGATTCCTCGCTCATCGTTCCATTTTGGACAAGAGCAATAAAAGGCATTAAACGTGACATTGTCACCTCTGCCACTTTCAGGGAATCAGTGCCCAAGGATTGACGAAAGAATGCGCCGGTGGGAAGACGAAAGTTAATGTAAAAAGTATTGCCGCGCTTTGTGGTGTATTTCGGATTGTTGTACAGTCGCTTGTTGGTCATCTTGTGACATCCAATGTTGTAAAATCAAAGGGTTAGATAACAATCACAAGATAAGTCATTGATAATAATGTCACTCGCGCAGCCTTCCCAGGCGTCTGGTATACTTTTTAAAACAACGAGTTAGTCGAATAATAAACTTAACTCACTGATCTGTAACTATTTCATGGTACACAGCATGGCAAACAACGTGTCACACAAGCTGTCACACACAATGATTCGTGGGCGCACATACTACACGAATTTTAGACTAAATGATTCAACTAGTTTTGTACGTATGAGTCTCGGTACTGACCGCCAAAAACAAGCCGAAGTGATCATGAATCAGATCCGTCCATACATCCCGCTGGATCATATTCGGGGTCAGGGTCAGTTTGATGGTGGCCTTCAACGCCAGCGCCGGGCGTATCACCCTCAATAATCCTGAGTCGCAACCTTTGCCCAAAGGTGAGCTTCTTTGCATTTACACAAGCAGCGTCGCTGGCACGTTTACCTTCATTACGAAATCAAAAAAATGCCCTGCGGTCAAAACCTTCGATATTTCGCAAGCTGAATGAATCACACCAATACATTCAGCATGCAAATAATTTGAAATACAGTTTCATTTTCTGGAAAAACCATTTCCTGTGAAAGGATATTATTTATACAATGAATAATGTTTTGAACTAATTCAATTTACGTAGAGGGACTTATGAAACAGTACACCAATGAATTTACCGCTCAAATCCAGGCATCTTTCAACGAACCGACTTTCACCCCTGAACAAATAGCGAGTATGGCTGAAAGCGCGCGAGCCATTATTGCCGAACAGAGAGAAACGAATCGCCTCCATCCTGTTATAGGCATCTACCGCTTTGCCACTGTTGGGAGTCTTACGCGCCGGGGCGGTATCGTTCACGAGACTAACCATGAAGCTAAAATGCAGGCTGAAAATGGCGAAATGATGAGCATTGCACTGAAAGGTGATGAAGTTGTTTACCCCGACGGGACTACCGCACGTATTGCGACGAGTACCGGAAAGAGCAAGACTTGCAAAGGTCGTGGCATTGCTTTAGTGGGAAGTAAACTGGATAACGGGGATGAGATTATCAGTACCCCACAATCTGGGGTGATGTGTCCAGTGCGTCGAGGCATACCTTTCCCTGAGGATTTTCTGGCTGATGAGGCTACTGCATGAGTAACCGCTCAACATGGGATGGAATTCCTGAAGGACTTCACGGGGATGAAACTACTACGGGAGCACAAGGGCTTAGTAGTTTGCCAAACTTTTCAAACGCACATCTGGGAGCACTGAGACACGGCGATAAAACTACGCCCTGTCCTAAATGCGGAAAAATTGGCGAGATAATCGGTAACATCCCAACGATGAACCTTGAAGGCAGAATCGCCGCTGGAAATGGTGCAACCGTTATTTGTGGCTGCCCGATAGGATCTAACATCCTTATCTCTTCCGCGGGTCAATGGATGGGTAATACTCCAAGACCAGACCCTGCATGGATTAAAGCTACTACGGAACCTGAACAACATGCACAGACTGCCAAGAAAAAGCGGACTGGCGTAGATGCGGGTTTCTGCGTAGTTCCTCAAAAATCGACAACCGAAACTTTCGAAAGCTTCCTGTTTGCTGGTGATCAGCCAAAAGGAACACGCGAGCTATACCGCTCATTAAATGAAGCAGGTAAGGAATACAAAGCGGGTTCTATTATGCTGGTGGTTGACCCTGATAAGCAGGACGACGAACAGATCGCGCATATGCAAAAAGCAAAAGCGCGAGTTGATGCCGCTTTAGCCCCGTTGACTCATGAGGAAGCAAACTTTCTGCATAAGAATAAAGATACCATTGATCTTTTCACTTCTCGTGCCAGCACGACAACCGGGATTGCCTCAGATGCTGCGGGAAAATACTTTGAAAAGATCGAAAGTGTTCTGGCCAAGATTCAGCAAGCGTATAAAAATCAGTACATTACCAGCGGCTCACTGATCAGCGAGCAGTTCTATGTTCAAAGACGTCAGCTATTCGGTGAACTTGATAGCATTCTCACTGATTTCACCCGTCACAAACTCGCATTGCAAGACTACCCGGACATCAAGCGAGCATTAGGACTTTCGACCAGTTCTATCACTCACCGCTGGAATCAGACAGGGGTTGCTGACATTGAAGGCTACGCCACCTTCATGGAGAACGCAGCAAAATACGTGAAGATGATGAAAGCAGTTGGCTATGTCGGTATTGCTCTCGATGGAGCTAACAGGCTGGACAAAGTTTATGAAGCCTGCACCGTTGGAAGCGATTGTGAAAAAGCAGCATTTACTCAGGTTGGCGGATTCAGTGTTGGTACTGCTGCGGGTATTTACACATCTTCAGCAGTGTACAGCGGCGCTACTGCGGCATGTTCGGTTGTACTCGGCGCATTAACCGTAGAAGTTGGGGCAGTTGGCGCATTAGCTTGTGGTGTAATCGTATCTGGTGCAGTTGGTTATGGCGTCGGTGAGGTTGGTAGCAACGTTGGGGAGTTTGCAGGAGAGAAAATTTATGAGGTTGTTAAATAAATGTTCACTCTATCTGATCTGATTATCTGCGGATTCGCGGGGTTAAGCCTCTGCTGTGGTATCGCGGTCGCGTTGCTCTCATTTCTCAACAAAAAGCGTTTCTCCACGATCTGCACACTGTATAAAGAAAAGTTTGGTTCTCTCCCTGCCGGAGCGATTATCTTCGATAATGCCGATTCTATAGGGTTTAGCTCAGGTTATGCAGCAAAGATCAACTTTATCGTGAACCCTTTGATCTTTGGTAAAAGCTCAGTTGACAGTACAAATGATGATGTTGCATTTATCAGAAACTTGCCACCTCACCTCAAAAACTGGTTTATCGTCGAGTACGCTTTCTCTGCTTTAGGATTGGTATCAATCGTTATCGCCGGAGCAGTGTTATACTTTCGATAGCATCCCTAAAATAAGCCAGCAGTGATGCTGGCCTACCCTTGAAATATCTCAGAAAATTCCGTCAGTGTCCCCTTCCGCAACCCTTTTACAACAGAGAAATTATTGTCCATTTGGAGCAAAGCAACATGAAAATCATTGGGCGAATTCATCAGGCTTATGTTTGACAGTGAGGCCTGTCACAGGCCCGGAAATGGTGTGCATAAAAGCAGTGATACAAAGTGCTGCTAAAGCTGTCACACATCATGAAGACGACCATAAGCAGCAACAATTCAATAGATTGATTTTAAATGTGTTTTTATTTTTCTTCTGCCCCTTCTTCAGCTTCGACGCCTGCGCCTTTTCTGAATCAGCCATACTCAGACTGACAGGCATAAATCGATTAGCGCTTGCAAAACGAAGAATAACGTCATTCGTGAAATCTTTGATTATACCCCGAACAGCCCCCATCACCTCCACCTGCATTCAGTGCCAACGCCGGGCGTATCACACTCAATAATCCAGAGTCGCAACCTCTGCCTACGGTACAGTTGAAATGTATGATCGTTCAGGTCGAAACCATCTCGGGGAGTTTGATCCTGTATCAGGAGAGCAGACCAAACCGGCAGATCCAACAAGAAGGGTTGAGAAATGACAATTATTTATACTGTTGATGCATTTGATCGCGTAGATGAACTACTTGTTTTTGAGGTTGAAGTGCCTAAAGAAAAACTTCCCGAGATTAGTAAAGTCATGGGGTGGACCAAAGAGGACTATAACGATTTTGTGGCTGGACTTGGGGGCTGGAACCTTACTGATCAAAAAGTTAGAGCTATTGAAGGTATTTTAAGTAAAGAATTCTATCAGGACGATCTAGATTTTCAGATTTCAGGCGGAGAAATTTAAAATTGATAGCTAATAAACACTCGTGCCCTTGCTGCGGTCAATATGAATTTCCCGATGAAGGTAGTTTTGAGATTTTCCCAGCTGCAGCCGGGAGGATTATCCTGTTCAAGCAGGGGACTCTGACTACAGAGGCGGGGCTAACGTTATGAGTTTGAACGAAGCGCGCGAAGCATTCCGGCAAGGCCGAAAGGTAAGTTAACATGTTTTAAGTGCACACGTCAGCAGCTGTCAAAGATGCTTAGCCGGAAAACCCGGTATTTCCGGCGCAGAATCCCCCTCGGCATAACGTCTGTTTACCCGCAGGTATGTGAATCAAATCCCGATCCCGATTTATCCTCCCTGCTCAGCCACGGAGAGTGTCGATGTCCGCCAGTCAGCAGGGAAATTCACTTTAACCTTCGTTCACTTCCGTCAGTTGTACGGATGCCATGGCGCGTTTTTTCTTGAACATATAGCCCGCCCCCAGCACCAGCAGCCATGCCGGGATCAGACACACAGAGATACGGATCCCCGGCGTCATAAACATCACCACCAGGATCCCCGCCAGAAACAGCAGACAAATAACGTTAGTCAGCGGATAACCAAGGCTTTTAAAAGCGGTGGTTTTCCCGGCTTTCTGCATGGCGAGACGGAATTTCAGATGGGTGATGCAAATCATCGCCCAGTTGATCACCAGGGCAGCAACCACCAGCGCCATCAGCAATTCGAAGGCTTTGCCCGGCATCACATAGTTGATTAGCACACACAGCGCCGTTGCGACAGCGGAAACGCCGAGCGCGGCCAGCGGGATCCCCCGGCGGTTCACCTTGAGCAGCGAACGCGGCGCGTGACCCTGCCGCGCCAGGCCAAACAGCATCCGGCTGTTGCAGTAAACGCAGCTGTTGTAGACCGACAGTGCGGCGGAGAGCACCACCAGGTTGAGGGCATTTGCGACAATATTGCTGTCCAGCGCATGGAAAATCAGGACGAACGGGCTGCCGCCTTCCACCACGTTTTTCCACGGATAGAGCGACAACAACACGGCCAGCGAACCCACATAAAACAACAGGATGCGGTAGATAACTTGATTGGTGGCTTCAGGAATGCTTTTTTGCGGGTTATCGGCTTCCGCCGCCGTGATCCCCACCAGCTCCAGACCGCCAAAGGAGAACATGATCACCGCCATCGCCATCACCAATCCGCTGATACCGTTCGGGAAGAAACCGCCGTCCTGCCACAGGTTCGCCACGGAAGCTTCCGGACCGCCGCTGCCGCTGAACAGCAGATAGCAACCAAAGGCAATCATGCTGATGATGGCCGCCACCTTGATGATGGAGAACCAAAATTCCATCTCGCCGTACACTTTGACGCTCGTCAGGTTGATGGCGTTAATGGCCACAAAGAAAATGGCCGCCGACACCCACGTAGGCACGCCCGGCCACCAGTACTGAATATAAATCCCGACCGCCGTCAGTTCCGCCATGCTTACCAGCACATACAGCACCCAGTAGTTCCAGCCGGACATAAACCCGGCGAAGGGCCCCCAGTAGCGATTGGCGAAATGGCTGAATGATCCTGCCACCGGCTCTTCAACCACCATTTCGCCGAGCTGTCGCATAATAAAAAAAGCAATGAGCCCGGCAATCGCGTACCCCAGCAGTACGGATGGTCCGGCCATGCGAATGGTCTGCGCAATGCCTAAAAAAAGCCCGGTGCCAACGGCCCCGCCAAGCGCAATTAACTGGATGTGGCGGTTTTTTAACCCGCGTTTTAATTCATTATCTTGCTGTGCTGCCATCTTTAAGCTTCCCCCTGTTTGTAAACATCACTCCCGGCCTGAGCAACTTCCAGGCCAGCCAGTGGGAAGAAATCGACAACGGCAGGCTAACCAACTGAAAAAATAGAAAATTAAATCTTCAGCCAGATTCACACTTTGTGAGTATTGGCGGATTTATCATCATAATCGCGCAATAAATAAGCCTGATGCGCACATTCCATGAGAAAAACAGTCTTAACATGCATGAAAGCGAACCATTTTGGTGCAAAGGGAAAAAGCGCAACGCCGTCAGGCTTCCCGCCATCAAAAAAACTGTTAGTCTGATAGCCTCTTTTTTGTTCCGGTATTGGCTCACATGTATAACATTGACGACTTTGATCTGAAAATCCTCACCTTGCTGCAGGCCAATGGCCGTTTGACCAATCAGGAACTGGGCGGTCTCGTCGGCCTTTCCGCTTCCCAGTGCTCACGCCGTCGTATCGCGCTGGAACAGGCGCAACTGATTCTCGGCTACCACGCGCGGCTCGCTCCGGACGTGGCCGGGCGTGAAATGCTGGGGTTAATTGAGGTGCGCCTCTTAAACCACACGCAGGAGTATGTGGAGAGCTTCCACCAGATGCTGAGCGAAGTAGACGCCATTCTTGATGCCTGGAAAACCACCGGCGACGCTGATTATCTACTCCGGGTTGCCGTAGCGGATTTGCCGGGACTGAGCCATTTAATCAGCCATATTTTGGCTCAGAACAAAGGGGTTGCCCATTTGAAAACCTCGGTGGTGCTGAACAGGCTGAAAGAAAATGGTCAGTTGATGCCAGGAAGCGGTTTAGTGCCCTGAAACGAGGCAATGCATTTTATTTTGGTGCAATCATTTGCTTAATTGATGTATTTGACCAACAAAAAATACACACATCGCCCACAATAAGGCCATAAGACGCGCGAAGCATGCAAAAACTCTCTTTCACAATATCAATGCATTAGCGATAAGGCTGTCTGTATTTTCCGCATTCAATCGCACCAGCAAGCGTTTCTGGTGCGATTTTTGCAGTCTGGTGCGATTTTTGCAGAATATGACTTATCTTTCGCCATCATTGGATCGTACTTTCTTATGGATAATGTCCTGACCCCCAATAAACTCGCGCACTCCTGGCTGGAAGATGCGCTGGCGCTGCTGTTCAGCACGCTGATGATCTCTTTCGGCATTATTTTATTTCGCCAGGCAGGCGCGCTGACGGGCGGTACAGCCGGCATGGCGTTTCTCATCCACTACGCCGCCCATGTGCCGTTTAGCGCCGCCTTCTTTGCGATTAACCTGCCGTTTTACTGGCTTTCTGTTCGCCGAATGGGGGCGCAGTTCACCCTCAAAACCTTCTGTGCGGTAGCGCTGGTGTCGTTATTTTCCGAGCTGCACGGCCGCTTTATCCATTTCGACCAGCTCAATCCTTATTACGCCACACTGTTCGGCAACATTGTGGTGGGGATTGGTTTTGTGGTGCTGTTCCGCCATAAAGCAAGCCTCGGCGGCGTCAACATTCTGGCGCTCTACCTGCAGGATAAAAGCGGCATCCGCGCCGGTAAATTCCAGATGGTGGTCGATGCCTGCATCGTGACCGCGTCGCTGTTCTTCGTGAGCCTGCCGATGCTGGCGACCTCTATTGTAGGTGCCGTGATCCTCAATTCGATTATTGCCATGAACCACCGCCCGGGACGCTATGCGGTGTAATGAATGCGCCAGGCCCTGGTGGAGACGCTCAAAGACGCCCTGCCGGAGCACGACTTTTCGTGGTTGCTAACCCAGCGCGGTATGTTCAGTGACACCGGGTTCAGCGCGCAACAGGTGGATAAGCTGCGTGAAGCATTTGGCGTCTACTTGATTGCCCGCGGGCGTGTCTGTATCGCGGGTCTTAACCGCGGCAATATCGCGCGCGTAGCCTCGGCCTTCGCCGCCGTAAAATAACTCAGCGACTGCCTGCCCTCACTCCCGACAGGGCAACATATTGACAGGGGATAAAATAAACTCGCGCACATTTGCACATATGTGCAAAAAACTCGCAAAACTGTCACATTGCGCCGATATATTCCTGTCTGTCTTTCATAGCCAGGGGTAAACCCGTGTCTTACCAAGTTGAAATCCGCCACCGCCCAGGCGTGTGGCCCAGAATCCGTCATACGCTGTCGATTATCAGCCATGAACCCGCCAATCTGCTGGCCGCGCTGCTGCTGATGCTGTTCAGTTGGATAATCCTTGCCCCGGTAGTCTCGGTGCTGCTGAATGCGGTTCTGGTTCAGAGCGGCGATGAAGGCCGCACCGGCGCGCCCGAAGGCACCGTCACCGACTATTACCTGCTGCGCACGCTGACCTCGCGGATGTCCGAACTGCTCCTGTGGACGCCGATGCTCAATACGCTGGCGGTGGCCCTGAGCACCGTGGCCGGGGCGATGGTGGTCGGCGTTGCGCTGGCGTGGCTTATCAACCGCACCGATATTGCCGGCAGAAAGTGGTTTGCCACCCTGCTGATCGTGCCGTTTATGCTGCCTTCCTGGACCTTCGCGCTGGCGTGGAGCACGATTTTCAAAAACCACGCCATCGGCGGACAGCCGGGCTGGCTGGAAGCCATGGGCATTCAGACGCCGAACTGGATGGCCTATGGCTACTTCCCTATCGTCACCATTATGGTGCTGCACTACGCCCCGCTGGTGATCCTGATTGTCGGTAACGCGCTGAAGCGCATGGACAGCCAGATGGAAGAGTGCGCCAGGGTGCTCGGCGCATCCCGCAACGCGATCGCCTTTAAAATCATTATTCCGCTGGTGCGCCCGGCGCTGCTTTCCGCCGCGCTGCTGATTTTTGCCGATTGCATCGGCGAGTTCGCCCTGCCCTATATCCTCGGTCTGCCGGTGCATTTCGATACGCTCTCCACCGGGCTGTATCGCGCTATCGGCACGCGCCAGTCCGGCGTGGCGGCGGTCATCGCCACGGTGATCATGCTGATGGGTATGCTGACCCTGATGCTGGATATGAAAATGCTGCGCGAGGCAAAACGCTTCGTCACCGTGGGCGGCAAGGGCGTGATGGAGCGCCGCAGCCATCTGGGCCGCTGGCGCATCGCCGCCGGGACAATACCGCTACTGTTCGTGGCACTCGGCGTGGCTATCCCGCTGCTGACCCTGTTCCTGTCGACCATTATGATCCTGCCGGGGCGCTTTACCGCCGATAACTTCACCCTCGCCTACTGGATCGGCCATGACCTCGATACGGTGGCGCTGCGTAACGGCATTCTCTTGACCACCGAGTTCTGGTACACGGTGTGGAACACGCTGCTGATCGTCGGCTCGGCGTCTGTCGCCTGCGGCGTGCTGGGGCTGCTGGTCGGCTACGCGGTGATGCGCTGCCATTTCCGCTGGATGGCCGCCTGCCTGCGCCAGCTAACTTTCCTGCCTTATCTGGTGCCCGGCATCGCCTTCGCCGCCGCCTTCCTGTCGTTGTTTGCGGTGGCCAGAGGACCGCTCCCGGCGCTGTACGGTACGCCGCTGATTCTGGTACTGGCACTGATCGCGGAAAAAATGCCGTACGCCAGCCGTTCCGGTATCGCCGCGATGACCCAGTTGGGCAAAGAAGCCGAAGAGGCGGCGCGCATTGCCGGAGCGGGTTGGTTCGCCCGTATCCGCCGCATCGTGATCCCAATTCAGGCCGCGCCGCTGGCCACCGGGGTACTGCTGCCGTTTATCTCAGGGATTAAAGGCGTAAGCCTGTTCGTGATCCTCGCCACCCCGGCGACCGATGTGCTGACCACCTATTCCCTGCGCCTGATTGACTACAACTACCAGCAGGCGGCCAACGCCGTGGTGCTGATGATTGCGCTAATTTCATGGGCTGGCACGGTGATTATCCAGAAGATCACCGGTACCGGTCTGGCTGACGGACTGGAGAAATAAGATGCCGACGATTCATTTGAACAATCTCACCAAAACCTACCCCGGCAGCGATACGCCGGCGGTCAACAATATCAACCTGACGGTGAAAGATGGCGAGTTTATGTGCCTGCTGGGGCCGTCTGGCTGCGGGAAAACCACCATCCTGCGGATGATCGCCGGGATTGAGCATGCCAGTGGCGGCGAGATCCGCATTGGCGATAAGCTCGTCGATTCCATCGCCCATGGCACTTACGTGCCACCTGAAAAGCGTGGCATCGGCCTGGTGTTCCAGAGCTACGCGCTCTGGCCACATATGACCGTCGAACAGAACGTGGATTTTGGCCTGCGTCTGCAAAAGGCGCCTACCCACGAGCGTATCGCCCGTTGCCAGGACGTGATGGAAAAGCTGCGCATTGCCGATTACGCCAAACGCTATCCGGCACAGCTTTCCGGCGGTCAGCAGCAGCGCGTGGCCCTGGCGCGCATGCTGGCGGTGAACCCCGGCGTATTGCTGCTGGACGAACCGCTTTCCAACCTTGATGCCACCCTGCGTCTGGAGATGCGCGCCGAGCTGCGTCGTCTGCATGAAACCTTTGGCACCACCATCGTCTTCGTCAGCCACGATCAGTGGGAAGCGATGACCCTCGCCACGACCATTGCGGTGATGAGCGCCGGGCATATGCAGCAGGTCGGGACCCCGGATGAGATTTACGCCACCCCGGCCAACCGCTTTGTCGCCGAGTTTATCGGTACGCCGCGGCTGAATATGATCCCTCTGAACCAGCCGGTCAGCCTGCTCGCATCGCACCTTCAGCAGCGCTTTAACCTGCTCGATCGCACCCTGCACTGCGGCATTCGCCCGGAGGAGATCGTGCTCAGCGAAGGGGCTGGCAACAACGGTATTACGATGACCATCGACAACATTATGCCCACCGGCGGCAGCTGGGTGATTGAGCTGGTGGCCGGTGAAGATCGCCTGTTCCACTCCACGCAGTTGCGGCCGCGCTGGCAACCGCGCCAGCAGGTGCACTGCCAGCTCCCGACCCACTCCCTGCACTTCTTTAACAGCAGCGGGCTGCGTCACGACATTTACGCACGTTAACTCGTCTTTATCACTTTGAAGGGAACCACCATGAAGCGCAATTTGACCGCCGCCGTTGTCACCAGCGCCCTGCTGGGCAGCACATTTGCTCAGGCTGAAACCGTCGATCTTCAGCAACTGATCGCCGCCGCGAAGCAGGAGCAGCCGATTACCGTCTATGCCTCCACCGGTAAAATCGTTCAGCAGGCGAAAGCCTTCAGCGAGCGGTACGGGCTACAGGCTAACGGCGTCAAGGCCGATGCCCCGCAGATTATTGAAATTATCAGCCGGGAAGCGCAGGCAAAAAACGTGCGGGCCGACGTCGCCATCGTTGAGGATGCCCCGGCGGGGATGACGCAGCTGCTGAACAAAGGGTATGTCCAGAGCTGGGTTCCGGACGATCTGAAAGGCAGCATTCCCGCGCGCTATCAGGATCCGCTGACCGTGGTACTGGCCCCGAACGTTTTTGCCTATAACACTGCCCATCACGCCACCTGCCCGGTGACGAATCTCTGGCAGCTGACCGAACCGGCCTGGCGGGGCCGTGTGGCAATGCAGGACCCGACCAGCAAACCGGCCTACACCGACTGGTTCAGCCAGATGGAAACCCACTACGACCAGCAGATGCGCGATGCCTATCAGCAGCAGTTCGGCAAGCCGCTGCAAACCGATGAGAAATCCGCCACTGCGGCCTTTGTCAAAGCGCTGGCGGGCAACGGCGTGCTGCTGACCCATTCCGATAACGATGCGGCCTCGGCTATCGGTGCACCGGACGGTAAAACCGACTTCGTTGGCCTGGTATCCACCGCCAAATTCCGTGACAACAAGCAGGGCATGAAGCTGGGCCTGTGCGGTGGACTGAAGCCGTTTATCGGCTGGAATTATCCGAGCCTCGGCGTGGTGGCCACCGGCAGCAAAAGCCCGAACACCGCGAAGCTGTTTATTCACTATCTGCTGACTGCCGAAGGCATTGGTCCGCAGGGCGTGGATGGCAAAATGTCCACCAACCCGGCGGTAAAACTGCCTGCCGATGAGGCTTCCGGTATCGAAAAATATCGCGGCGAGCTGATGGAATACCTGACAGCGACGGCGAAAGAGGACTGGAAAAGCCGCCAGGACTGGCAGGATATCTGGAACCTGAACTACAAAAAATAGCGCATCGTGTAGCAACGAAGCCGTTCCTATTCACTCTCAACAGGCAGCATACTTTGACCACTCTCGATATTGCCCGGCGCGAAGCGGCGCTCAAACGCATTATTACCGAGGCCGGGGACACCGCCCTGCGCTTCTTCCACTCCCGTCAGGCGGGCGAATACCAACTGAAAGGCCACCAGGATATTCTCACCGAGGCCGATACCTTCGTTGAGGCGCTGATTCTACAGGCGATTGGCGACGCCTTCCCCGATGATCTGATCCTCGGCGAAGAGTCCGCCAGCCAGCCTGCCAGCGCGGAGAGTCTGTGGGTAGTCGATCCGATTGACGGCACCGCCAACTTTGCCCGCGGCATCGCCCACTTCTGCGTCTGCATTGCCTGGGTGCACCACGGCGTTACCGAGCTGGGGGCGATTTATAATCCCTCAAGCCAGGAGTTGTATCTGGCGCGGCGCGGCCACTACGCGCTGAAAAACGACCAGCCGCTGCGCTGCACGGCGGTTACCGACACGCAGCGCGCCGCCGTTGAGCTGGGATGGTCTGCCCGCCACAGCCAGCGCCGCTATCTGGAGGTGATGGCATCGCTCCTGAATCTCGGCACCAGTGTGCGGCGCGGCGGTTCCGGCGCGCTGGCGCTGGCGTGGGTGGCGGAAGGCCGCACCGACGGCTACGTGGAAATTCATATGAACGCCTGGGACTGCCTGGCCGGAATGCTGCTGGTGCGCGAAGCCGGTGGACGAACTGGCATCGCGCCCGACACGGCAGAAGGGATTTTCAACGGTCTGCCGGTGCTGGCGGTTGCCCCCGGCATCGCCGCCGAACTGGCCCGTGCGGCGGGTATTCCGCTGGCGGAAGACACGGCTGCGAAAACCGCGACGGCGGGAACAATGGTCAACACTGGCGAGACGATGACACACCGCGAACCGGAGGCCGCTCCGGCTTGCGCCAGCGCACTACCGGGCGCGGCGGAGATACCCCCGGCGCCGCAATATCCCCGCCCGCCGATCAGTCTGATTGTGGAAGATTTTCCCGGCTGGGAAATGGATATCTATATCGGCGGATCCGTCGGGGTGAGCGATGCCGCGCTGCTGGCGGAGCACGATATCGGGGTGGTGATTAACTGTGCGGTGAATCTCGACATCGACTGGGTCAACGTGCCGGAAGCCGGAGCCGCCGCACATCTGCTCTCCCACGGCGGCGGGCCGGTTCGTTACTACAAGCTGGGGCTGATCGATGGCGACGGCAACGCGCCGGAGATGCTGCACGCGGGCTATCAACTGATGCGCTCGGCGCTGCTGCAACAAATCCCGGATAAAGCCTCCTACCGCAACCGGCGACGCGGCAATGTCCTGGTCAACTGCCGCGGCGGCCGCAGCCGCTCGGTGGCGTTAGTCGCACTGTTTATGCACCTGGAGTGCCCGCAGCGCTTCCCGACGCTTGATGCCGCAATGGCGTTAATCCGCGATCGCCGACAGCTCCATCCGGATGAATGGTTTGAAGCGCCAAAGCCGTCACTGATCCGCCTGGCGGAACATGCCATCCTTCGCGAACGGGCGATAGCCGCAGCGGAACCGCATGATGAACGATAAGAGTAAACAGTCCGGATTTGCCAGCGCCACCGAGGTGGCGCGCCTGGCGGGCGTGTCACGATCGGCAGTATCGCGTACCTTTACCCCCGGCAGCAGCGTTTCGGCGGAAACCCGGCGCAAGGTGCTCGCCGCCGCAGAGGTGCTGAACTACCACGTTAACCATCTGGCACGCGGCCTGTCGAAAGAAGCCAGCCGCCCGGTGTGTATCCTCGGCGGCAACCTGGCGTCGCCGTATCAGTCCAGCCTGCTGGAGCACCTGACCCGCCGCCTGAACAAAGCCGGACGCGCGGTGATGGTTATCAATACCGATGACGGCGAAGCAAGTGCGAAAGAGGCGCTGCAACAGACCTTAAACTACCGCTCCACCGCCACCATCGTGCTGTCGGGCAAACCACCCGGCTCGCTAATTGAGATCTGTCTGCAAAGCGGCCAGCAGGTGATTCTGATTAACCGTATGGGACAGTATGCCGGTGCGGACACTATCGACATCGACTACAGCACGACGATGAAAGAGGCTTTTGACCAGTTGATTGTCGCCGGATGCCAGCATCTTGCCGTGGTCTCCTCCAGCGCACGCTCGCCCAGCATGGTCATTCGTGAAACCCGCTTTATGCAGGCCGCAGCCGATGCGAAGACCGACGTATCGCTGATCCGCCCCGGCAGCACCAGCTACCAGACCGGCGTTCTCGCCGCGCGTAAACTGTTAAGCCAGCCGCTGCGCCCGGACGGCGTATTCTGCGTCACCGATTTGATCGCCTGCGGTTTTATCGACGCCGCGCGCCACGAATTTGGCCTGCGCATTCCGCAGGATCTTTGCGTGATCGGCTTCGATGATATTGAGCAAGCCAGTTGGCTCGGCTATCAGCTCACCACCTTCTCGCAGCCGCTGGCGGAGATGGCGCAAGCGGCCTGTGAACTGCTGCTTTCCCCGGATGCGCAACGACCGGAAAGCCGGGTTTTTGATGCGCGGCTGGTGAAGCGAGGGACGCTGCGCTGAAGCCGGATTCAGCGCGGGTACGCCCGGCGATAGAGACCAGCCGTCCTGTTCGCCTTCATGTGCCGGGCTCCCGCGGCAAAGGCCCAACGTAAAAGTAGAGTACGGAGTGATTCAGGAAGTACGACCTGAAAGACGTTAGCGAAGAAGACAAACCTTGTTGCGGCCATGAAGTTTTGCGTCATAGAGTGCCGAGTCAGCCCCAGCCAAAAGACACTGCATGATCTCCGCTTCATTGCCGGCGTTTTCGCCTGAAGTATTATAATTTGCGACTCCCACGCTTGCCGTGACGACCTTGTACGGGCTACTGAGGTTTGCAAGTCCCATCGCCGCGATTTGGCGCCGTATCGTTTCGGCAAGCAAATTCGCCTCCTCGATGGCGGTATGAGGCAGGACTACCACAAACTCCTCGCCACCAAACCGGGTTGCAACGTACGTAGGATTGTGAAGGCTTTTTTGAATCACCTCGGCGATACAGCGAAGGCAATCATCTCCGGCAAGATGTCCGTAGGTGTCATTGAAGCCTTTAAAATAGTCGATATCAATAATTAATACGGAAATGTTACCCGATACCTGAAATATATTTGTCATTTCATGCTTGAGTATCGCATCCAGAGCCCGACGGTTTCCGAGGCCGGTAAGCGCATCGGTTTCTGATAATCGTTGAATCTCCTGATTAACGATAGACATTTGCCCAATGAGCTGATGGAGCGTTTCTTCTTTTTGCATATGATGGGTAATATTGGTTAACGTCACCGAAATACACATAACCCGCGCGTCAGCCTCCTCCACGACAGGCCGGACCGATACCCAATAATTCCCATCCCACAACTCAATTTCATGATCCTGGAGCTGTTTCCCTTCATCTAATATTGCAAAGTCACGACGAACATTACTGATGTGTTCAGGCGGGTTAAAGCCAATCATAGAGCGGCCGGGTATGCTTTCCAGCGGCGCGCGCATGAGATCCGCATACATCGAGTTCGCGGCAACAAAACATAAGGATCGATCAATGACGCATGCAGCAATCGGAAGCGACAAATAAATTTTTTTAAATTCAATATCGTTCATTCCGCCCCCTTACGCCACGAAGTCACCATAATCAGTACAGGCAAGCTCTCTGTCCCCAAAATCTGAACGGTCCAAGGACGGACTGACGCCTTAGGATTTATTGTAATACTCGTTTTCTCTCCAGAGGGGTTACTGTAAAAATTTTTGCAGGGGATGTCTATTAAAGACAATATAAGCCTGGTTGATAGCGGGAAGTGTTAATCAACGATAAGCTGGCCTGAGGACTTATTACCTGTAAGGGGTAATAAATCCTCAGTGAATGCGACAACAGCGCTTGTCTAGAGCGAGCCTTCGCCTTCATAAGCTTGACGATAAAGCTCAATGATCTGCTCTTTCGTCGCTTTTCTTGGGTTAGTTAGCTGGCAAACATCTTTTTTGGCATTTTCCGCCATAATGGCAAAATCTTCAGTTTTGACCCCCAGACTTTTCAGATCGGCGGGAATGCCAACCTGTTTGCTCAGACGACGGATGGCGGCAATCGCTTTCACTGCCGCTTCATCGGTCGACAGTCCTGCGACTTTTTCCCCCATGGCTTCTGCAATATCGCGGAAGCGATTAAGATTCCCAATCAGGTTAAAAGATTCGACGTAAGGCAGGAGAATAGCGTTACATACGCCATGAGGAAGGTTATAGAATCCGCCCAACTGGTGCGCCATCGCGTGTACATAGCCCAGCGAGGCGTTATTAAACGCGATCCCGGCGAGGTACTGGGCATAGGCCATATTGTCCCTTGCCTTCATATACTCACCGTTCGCTACCGCTTTGGGCAGATATTGAGTAATCATCTTAATAGCTTGTAATGCGGCAGCATCTGTCAGCGGATTAGCCATTGTCGACACGTAGGCTTCGATAGCATGAGTCAGCGCATCCATGCCGGTGGCGGCGGTAAGAGAAGGCGGCATTCCAACCATTAATACCGGGTCGTTAATAGAAATTTGCGGGGTTACACGCCAGTCCACGATCGCCATTTTCACCTTGCGACTGGTATCCGTAATAATACAGAAACGGGTAATTTCGGAGGCTGTACCTGCGGTGGTATTGATAGCCATCAACGGAATCATATCGTTGTTGGATTTATCCACCCCTTCATAATCACTGATCTTTCCGCCATTTGCCGCGACCAGTCCGATGCCTTTCGCACAGTCATGAGAGGAACCGCCACCGAGTGAAACAATCCCGTTACAACCGTGTTCACGATAGCATTCGATGCCTGCCGCGACGTTTTTATCCGTGGGGTTTGGCTCTGCGCCACCAAATATATATACATCGATCCCGGCTTCTTGATAGATTTTCGCAACACTATCCGCCATGCCGTTCTTTTCGAGAAACGCGTCGGTGACAATAAGGATTTTTTTTACATTTAACGTTTTTGCCAAAGTACCCGCTTCCTGCACACTGCCTTCACCAAATATATTTCGTGCAGGCAGAAAATAATATGTCGACATGACTCATCCTCTATTAATCAATGTGATTGTTATACTGTTCATTACTGTGTTTAAACGCCAGATGACCCTATCAGCGGCTTAGCATCCCAGGACAACGGGTGATGAGAATAAAAGCGCTGACTGAACATGTGTAGTTAATGTTAAGGAAAAGCTGAATGGGAACAGTGAACAACCTCACAAATACAGTGGTTTTTAACAAGAGAATTTAAATTTGTTTACATAGTGGTGCCGAAATCCCCTTTCTCATCGTTAAGTTGACCAGCCGCTGCTTCCCTGCAGGGCATCGCCAGCCGCGCCGAGGTGAAGAACACTTTTTCGTCACCTTTCAGCGAAATCCATTCCCTGCCCGCTGAAGATATTGCGCCCAGCGGTACTAGCCGCAGCCAGATTCTGGTCTCTGTTAAGACAGAAATGCCATCTCAAAGTAAGCGAAACCTGTGGAGGGTTAACAAGGTCTGTCATATCCAGACTCCCCGGCGGCAATAGTGGCTCTCCCTCTAAAAATAACCGGAAGGATATTTTGTCGGTTGACGCATGATATTAGGATGCTGTTAGCGCGCTGTTTTCAGCAGATATCGCCAGCAGGATGCGAGTCGTAATGGAAATAACCCACCACAACACCACTATTCTCTTGAAATAAACATTGGGCGGTGCGCTAAGGCCGGGCGGTCGCGGAAGTCCCGCCCGGAGGAAAGGGTTTACTGGAACGGTTTCACATCGCCGACGCCTTCGCGCAGCACCACGGGCGCGTCTTCGGTCAGATCGATAACGGTGGTCGGCTGCTGACCCAGATAGCCGCCGTGGATAATCAGATCCACCAGCTTCTCCAGCCGGTCTTTGATCTCTTCGGGATCGGATTCGGTAAATTCGCTGCCCGGCAGCATCAACGAGGTCGACAGCATCGGTTCGCCGAGCGTCTCCAGCAGCGCCTGGGCTATCGGGTTCGACGGCACGCGCATGCCGATGGTCTTACGCTTCTCCTGCAGCAGGCGACGCGGTACCTCTTTGGTCCCTTTGAGGATAAACGTGTAGTTGCCCGGAGTGTTGTTTTTAATCAGGCGAAACGCCACGTTATCGACAAACGCGTAGGTGGACAGCTCCGACAGATCGCGGCACATCAGCGTGAAGTTGTGGCCATCAGGCAGCTGACGAATACGGCAAATACGCTCCATCGCGCCTTTATCTTCAATCTTACAGCCCAGCGCGTAACCGGAATCGGTGGGATAAACGATCACCCCGCCCTTACGCACAATCTCCACCGCCTGGTTAATCAACCGTACCTGCGGGTTGTCCGGATGGATATAAAAAAACTGGCTCATACTTCCCTCTCAATTTTATTCTGCGGCCGTTTCCCAGCTGTGCCAGATCCCTTCCACACCAGCGGGTAGCCAAAGTTTGCGGCCCAGTTCGATCCACGGACAAGGCTGATGAAAATCAGAGCCTTGCGAACCCAGAAGACCAAACTGCGCGGCATACGCGGCAAGCTGCGTACGTTCATGGGGTGCCTGCTGACATTGCGCCAGTTCCATCGCATCGCCACCCTGCTCGCTGAAGTGGGCCAACAGCCGTTTCAGCCACTTGGCGGAGAGGTCGTAACGCCCGGGATGGGCGATAACCGCTTTGCCGCCAGAATGATGAATGACATCAATCGCTTGTTTTATTGTACACCACTGCGGCGGAACGTATCCGGTTTTCCCGCGGGCGAGGTATTTTTTAAAAACGTCGGCGATATTGCTGGCATGCCCGGCATCCACCAGGAAGCGCGCGAAATGTCCGCGGGTGACCGCCCCGCCGTCGGCAAGCTTCATGGCGCCCTCCCAGGCGCCAGAAATCCGCGCTTTCTCCAGCCGCTCGGCGATCATCTGCGCGCGCAGCTGGCGACGCGCCTTCTGCTCTTCCAGAAGCGCGGTCAGCGCCGGGTGCGCAATATCAATATTCAGCCCGACAATATGAATCTCGTGGTTTTCCCACAATGTTGAAATTTCCACCCCGGTCACCAGCGTAAGCGGTAAACCGGCGCGGGCGATTTCGGCACGCGCTGCGGGGATCGCCGCCACGGTATCGTGGTCGGTAATCGCCAGCGTCCCGACGCGCATCTGGTGAGCGCGATGAACCAGTTCTTGCGGAGTCAGCCGCCCGTCAGAGGCGGTGGTATGGCTGTGCAGATCGTAAATCACTGCGTATTGGGTGTCGCTCAAAGAGACTCCTGCTGGACATGGGCTTAAATTAGCGCATTATCATAACGACTCACGGAGAAAATCTGCAAACAGGGGTTGACTTTATTCCTCTGGACCAGTTAACTAGTACGCAAGTTCACATGAAGGGGTATCACGATGACAACGCAATATATCACTCTGCACGGCTGGTGGCGCACCTCCTGATATCGGGCGGCGTGATCGCGTTTTGCACTCAGCATACAGATACCCGGCCCGCCAATGAGCGGGCTTTTTATTGGACAAATTATAATACCGAAAGGCGACAACAATAATGCAAACATCAAAACCGGCACTTGAGCTTCTCACCAGCGACGCCATTTACCGCGAGAATCCCACGGCGTTGTTCCACCAGCTTTGCGGCGCTCGCCCGGCCACGCTGCTGCTGGAGTCCGCGGATATCGACAGCAAAGATGATTTAAAGAGCCTGCTGCTGGTGGACAGCGCGCTGCGCATTACCGCGCTAGGTGACACCGTCACTTTACAGGCGCTGTCCGCTAACGGCGCGGCGTTGCTGGATTTACTGGATAACACCCTGCCTTCGGGCATCGGCAATCAGCGTCAGCCCAACAGCCGGATCCTGACCTTCCCGCCCGTCAGCGCGCTGCTGGATGAAGATGCTCGCCTGTGCTCTTTATCAGTCTTCGACGCCTTCCGTCTGCTGCAGGAGCTGGTGACCGTCCCGTCGGACGAGCGCGAAGCGATGTTCTTCGGCGGCCTGTTTGCCTATGACCTGGTGGCCGGTTTTGAAAATCTGCCGGCGCTGGAAAGCGACACCGCCTGCCCGGACTACTGCTTCTATCTGGCCGAAACCCTGCTGGTTATCGACCATCAAACCAAAAATACCCGCATTCAGTCGAGCCTGTTCACCCCGCTGGAAAATGAAAAACAGCGTCTGGTACAGCGAATTGCCCAGCTTCGCCAGCAGCTTAACGAGCCGCCTGCGCCGCTGCCGGTGACCAAAGTTGAATCGATGACCTGCGACTGCGATCAAAGCGATGAAGAGTACGGTGCGGTGGTACGCAAAATGCAGCGCGCCATTCGCGCCGGTGAAATCTTCCAGGTTGTGCCGTCCCGTCGCTTCTCTCTGCCCTGCCCGTCGGCGCTGGCGGCCTACGACGTTCTGAAAAAGAGCAACCCCAGCCCGTACATGTTCTTTATGCAGGATAACGACTTCTCTCTGTTTGGCGCCTCGCCTGAAAGCTCGCTGAAATATGACGCCGTCAGCCGCCAGATTGAGATCTACCCGATTGCCGGCACCCGCCCGCGCGGCCGCCGTGCCGACGGATCGCTGGATCGCGATCTCGACAGCCGTATCGAGCTGGAAATGCGCACCGACCATAAAGAGCTTTCCGAGCATCTGATGCTGGTTGACCTGGCGCGTAACGACCTCGCGCGAATCTGTACGCCGGGCAGCCGCTACGTCGCCGACCTGACCAAAGTAGACCGCTACTCCTTTGTGATGCACCTGGTATCCAGGGTGGTTGGCGAACTGCGTAGCGACCTCGACGTGCTGCACGCCTATCGCGCCTGTATGAATATGGGCACCCTGAGCGGCGCGCCGAAAGTCCGAGCCATGCAGCTTATCGCCGCCGCCGAAGGCAAACGCCGCGGCAGTTACGGCGGCGCGGTGGGTTACTTTACCGCCCACGGCGACCTTGATACCTGCATCGTGATTCGTTCTGCCTACGTGCAGGACGGCATCGCCACCGTCCAGGCTGGCGCCGGTATTGTTCTGGATTCAGTGCCTCAGTCCGAAGCGGATGAAACCCGCAATAAAGCTCGCGCGGTGCTGCGCGCAATCGCTCAGGCCCACCACGCTAAGGAGACTTTCTGATGGCCGACATTCTGCTGCTCGATAATATCGACTCTTTTACCTACAACCTGGCAGACCAGCTGCGCGCGAACGGCCATAACGTGGTGATTTACCGTAACTCGGTTCCGGCACAGACCTTAATTGAGCGTATCGGCACTATGGACAACCCGGTACTGATGCTCTCCCCGGGGCCGGGTACCCCCAGCGAAGCCGGCTGCATGCCGGAGCTGCTGACCCGGCTGCGCGGCAAGCTGCCGATCATCGGTATCTGCCTCGGCCATCAGGCCATTGTGGAAGCCTACGGCGGCTACGTGGGCCAGGCTGGCGAAATCCTCCACGGCAAAGCCTCCAGCATCGAACATGACGGTCAGGCAATGTTTGCCGGGCTGAGCAACCCGCTGCCGGTGGCGCGCTATCACTCGCTGGTCGGCAGCAATATTCCGGCCGGGCTGACCATTAACGCCAACTTTAACGGGATGGTCATGGCGGTGCGTCATGATGCCGACCGCGTCTGCGGCTTCCAGTTCCATCCGGAGTCGATTCTCACCACCCAGGGCGCACGTCTGCTGGAGCAGACCCTGGCATGGGCGCTACAGAAACTCGAACAGACCAACGTGATTCAGCCGATCCTCGAAAAACTGTATCAGGCGGAAACCCTGAGCCAGCAGGAAAGTCACCAGTTGTTCTCTGCGGTGGTGCGCGGCGAGGTCAAACCCGAGCAGTTGGCTGCCGCGCTGGTGAGCATGAAGGTGCGCGGTGAACAACCGCAAGAGATTGCCGGCGCCGCCACCGCCCTGCTGGAAAACGCCGCGCCGTTCCCGCGTCCGGATTACCTGTTCGCCGATATCGTCGGTACCGGCGGCGACGGCAGCAACAGCATCAACATCTCCACCGCCAGCGCCTTTGTGGCCGCGGCCTGCGGCCTGAAAGTCGCCAAACACGGCAACCGCAGCGTCTCAAGCAAGTCGGGCTCTTCCGATCTGCTGGCGGCGTTCGGTATCAACCTGGATATGCATGCCGATAAGTCCCGCGCCGCGCTGGATGAACTGGGCGTCTGCTTCCTGTTTGCACCGAAGTATCACACCGGTTTCCGCCATGCGATGCCGGTTCGCCAGCAGCTGAAAACCCGCACGCTGTTCAACGTGCTCGGGCCGCTGATTAACCCGGCGCATCCGCCGCTGGCGCTGATTGGCGTCTACAGCCCGGAACTGGTGCTGCCGATTGCCGAGACCCTGCGCGTGCTGGGCTACCAGCGTGCCGCGGTGGTTCACAGCGGCGGGATGGATGAAGTGTCGCTGCATGCGCCGACGGTCGTCGCCGAGCTGAATAACGGGGAAATCAAAAGCTATCAGCTGACAGCCAATGACTTTGGTCTTACCCCTTACCATCAGGAGCAGCTGGCTGGCGGCACGCCGGAAGAAAACCGTGACATTCTGACGCGCTTGCTACAAGGTAAAGGTGAAGCCGCTCACGAAGCCGCCGTCGCCGCCAACGTCGCCATGCTGATGCGCCTGTACGGCCACGAAGACCTGAAGGCCAACGCTCAGCAGGTGATCAATGTGCTGCGCAGCGGAGCGGCCTATGACAGAGTGACCGCATTAGCGGCAAGAGGGTAAACAATGCAGACCGTTTTAGCAAAAATCGTTGCCGACAAAGCGATTTGGGTAGAAGCCCGCAAACAACAGCAACCGTTAGCCAGTTTTCAGAACGACGTCGTCCCGACTCAGCGTAATTTTTACGATGCGCTCGCCGGTACCCGCACCGCGTTCATTCTGGAGTGCAAAAAGGCGTCTCCGTCGAAAGGACTGATTCGCCAGGATTTTGACCCGGCGACCATCGCCGGTGTCTATAAAAATTACGCCTCGGCCATCTCCGTTCTGTGTGACGAGAAATATTTCCAGGGCAGCTTCGACTTTCTGCCGATCGTCAGCGCCATCGCGCCGCAGCCGATTCTGTGCAAGGATTTCACCATCGATCCTTACCAGATCTACCTGGCGCGCTATTACCAGGCCGACGCCTGCCTGCTGATGCTGTCGGTGCTTGACGACGACCAGTATCGCCAGCTTGCTGCCGTGGCCCATAGCCTGAACATGGGCGTGCTGACCGAGGTCAGCAACGAAGAGGAGCTGGAGCGCGCCATCGCGCTGAAGGCCAAAGTGGTCGGGATTAACAACCGCAACCTGCGCGATATGTCGATTGATCTGAACCGCACCCGCCAGCTGGCGCCGCGCCTGGATCATGATGTGACGGTTATCAGCGAATCCGGTATCCATACTTACGCCGAAGTGCGCGAGCTCAGCCATTTTGCCAACGGTTTCCTGATAGGCTCCGCCCTGATGGAACAGGCCGATCTTGATGCCGCCGTGAAGCGCGTGCTGCTCGGCGAGAATAAAGTCTGCGGCCTGACCCGTCCTCAGGATGCGCAGATCGCCTGTGAATCCGGAGCGATTTATGGCGGGCTGATTTTTGTGCCCTCCTCGCCGCGCGCCGTGAACGATGTCCAGGCGCAAGAGATTATTCAGTCCGCCCCGCTGCGCTACGTTGGCGTATTCCGTGATGCCCCGGTAGAAGAGATCGTTGTCCGGACTGACAATCTGCAGCTGGCTGCCGTTCAACTGCACGGCAGCGAAGACCAGACGTATATCGACGCTCTACGCGCCGCGCTGCCGGACAGCGTCCAGATCTGGAAAGCCCTCAGCGTCAGCGATACCCTGCCCGCGCGCAACTTCGCCCATGTCGACAAGTATGTATTCGATAATGGCCAGGGCGGTAGCGGCCAGCGTTTCGACTGGACGCTGCTGCAGGGCCAGGACCTGCGTAATGTCATTCTGGCAGGCGGCCTGGGTGCCGATAACTGTGTAGAAGCCGCGAAAAGCGGCTGTGCCGGACTCGATTTCAATTCAGGCGTAGAGTCACAGCCGGGTATTAAAGATCCCAGCAAACTGGCTTCGGTGTTTCAAACACTGCGCGCATATTAAGGAGCAATAATGAGCACTTTACTTAATCCCTACTTTGGCGAATTTGGCGGTATGTATGTCCCGCAGATTCTGATGCCTGCCCTGCGCCAGTTGGAAGAAGCGTTCGTCAGCGCGCAGAAAGATCCTGCGTTTCAGGCGGAATTTACCGATCTGCTGAAAAACTACGCCGGTCGCCCGACGGCGCTGACCAAATGCCGTAACCTGACCGCGGGAACCCGCACCACGCTGTATCTGAAGCGCGAAGATCTGCTGCACGGCGGCGCGCACAAAACCAACCAGGTGCTGGGCCAGGCGCTGCTGGCTAAACGAATGGGTAAAACCGAAATTATCGCCGAAACCGGCGCCGGTCAGCACGGCGTGGCATCCGCACTCGCCAGCGCCCTGCTCGGCCTGAAGTGTCGCATCTATATGGGCGCAAAAGACGTTGAACGCCAGTCGCCGAACGTGTTCCGCATGCGTTTAATGGGCGCCGAAGTGATTCCGGTGCACAGCGGTTCCGCCACGCTGAAAGATGCCTGTAACGAAGCGCTGCGCGACTGGTCCGGTAGCTACGAGACCGCGCACTATATGCTCGGTACCGCAGCGGGCCCGCATCCGTTCCCGACCATCGTGCGTGAATTCCAGCGCATGATTGGCGAAGAGACCAAAGCGCAAATTCTCGAAAAAGAAGGTCGTCTGCCGGATGCGGTGATTGCCTGCGTCGGCGGCGGCTCTAATGCTATCGGCATGTTTGCTGACTTTATCGATGAAACCAACGTCGGTCTGATCGGCGTAGAGCCTGCGGGTCATGGGATTGAAACCGGTGAGCACGGCGCGCCGCTGAAACACGGTCGCGTCGGCATCTACTTCGGGATGAAGTCGCCGATGATGCAAACCGCAGACGGTCAGATTGAGGAATCCTACTCCATTTCCGCCGGTCTGGACTTCCCGTCCGTTGGCCCGCAGCACGCCTTCCTCAACAGTACCGGCCGCGCCGATTACGTGTCGATTACCGATAACGAAGCGCTGGAAGCCTTCAAAGCGCTCTCCCGCCATGAAGGGATTATTCCGGCGCTGGAGTCCTCTCACGCTCTGGCGCATGCGTTGAAAATGATGCGCGAAAACCCGGAGAAAGAGCAGTTGCTGGTGGTTAACCTGTCCGGCCGCGGCGATAAAGACATCTTCACCGTACACGATATTCTGAAAGCGCGAGGGGAAATCTGATGGAACGTTATGAGACGCTGTTTGCACAACTGAAAACCCGCCAGGAAGGCGCGTTTGTTCCCTTCGTCACCCTCGGCGATCCGAACCCTGAGCTGTCGCTGAAGATCATCGATACGCTGATTGAAGCTGGCGCCGACGCACTGGAGCTGGGGATTCCGTTCTCCGATCCGCTGGCGGATGGCCCGACGATTCAGGGCGCGACCCTGCGCGCCTTTGCCGCAGGCGTTAACCCGGCGCAATGTTTTGAAATGCTGGCGGCGATTCGCCACAAACACCCGACTATCCCGATTGGCCTGCTGATGTACGCCAACCTGGTATTCAGCCCGGGTATCGACGAATTCTATGCCCAGTGCGAACGCGTGGGCGTCGATTCGGTGCTGGTCGCCGATGTCCCGATTGAAGAGTCAGCCCCATTCCGTCAGGCGGCGCTGCGCCATAATATCGCGCCGATCTTCATCTGCCCGCCTAACGCCGATGATGACCTGCTGCGCCAGATTGCCTCCTGGGGCCGCGGCTATACCTACCTGCTGTCGCGCGCCGGCGTGACCGGAGCGGAAAACCGCGCCGCGCTGCCGTTGCACCACCTGGTGGAAAAGCTGGCCGAATATAACGCCGCGCCGCCGCTGCAGGGCTTTGGCATCTCCGCGCCGGAGCAGGTGAGCGCCGCGCTTGAAGCCGGGGCCGCCGGGGCGATTTCCGGTTCGGCGATCGTGAAGATCATCGAGCGCAACGTTAACGATCCGCAGACCATGCTGGCCGAGCTCAAAGCATTCGTGCAGAGCCTGAAGGCGGCGACGCGCTAATCGAACACGGCATACGGTAACGGCTTTAAGCGAAAAGCCGTTACTAGCGCTGTTTACCCACCCCATCCAGCGCTTCCATAACGGGACTCAGCAGATAACTCAGGATTGTTCTGCGTCCCGTTTTTATTTCACCGGTAACCTGCATCCCCGGTTCAAGAGGTTTTTCCTCTCCTTCCACCATCAACGTTCGCTGTTTCAGGGAAATCACCGCCCGATAAACCAACCCCAGCTCCCGATCTTCAACGGCATCAGCCGAGACCTGCCGGAGCTCTCCCGTCACCCACCCATAGCGGGTGAAGTCAAAGGTACTGATTTTCACCGCCGCTTTTTGTCCGGGCCGAAGAAAACCGACATCCTGGTTCCTGACCATGACTTCCGCCACCCGTTCACCGCTATCCGGGACTATCTTCAGCAGCTCCTGCGCGGGCTCCACGGCGCCGCCCGCATCCCTGAAGACCAAAGACTCCACCGTTCCGCTGACCGGCGCGCGCAACAGGTATTGCGCGCTCAGGGACTGGAGCTGGCTTAACTGGGTTTCCAGCACCCGGTTTTCATCGCTGCGCTCAGCGCTCTCTTTGGCAAGGGCGTTGGTTTTATCGGCCGTTCTGGCCAAGGCTTCCTGCTCTGTCTGATGGAGACTGTCGCGTACCTCCTGTAAACGAGTTTCTGCGGCCACCACCCGATGCCGGGACTCGGTATATTTTTTCCCACTCTCCAGCAGGCTGTCCCGACTGGTGAGCTTCTTTTGATACAGCGATTCCAGCGCCTGATATTGTTCTCTGAAAACCGGCAGCAGCTTTTCAGCCAGCGCTTTTTCTCCCTGCCCCTCGGCCAGCTGCGCCAGCAGTACCGCTCTTCTGCTGTCAAACACCGCTTTTTCACG
The DNA here is from genome assembly GCF_009825425.1 of Klebsiella sp. Lac1. Taxonomy (NCBI): domain Bacteria; kingdom Pseudomonadati; phylum Pseudomonadota; class Gammaproteobacteria; order Enterobacterales; family Enterobacteriaceae; genus Klebsiella; species Klebsiella sp. Lac1. The sequence continues at coordinate 1,181,049 of NZ_VJZJ01000001.1, read as the reverse complement.
ACGGTCCGCCTCGATTTCCGCCGTTAGCCGCAACGCCGCCTGTTCCGCCAGCGCGACATCCTCTTGTTGGTACGCGGGAGAAAGCTGAGCGGTAACGATCCCCTGATGATAATAACGGTTAAGCAAGGTCAGACGCGCAATGTGAAACCGGTTAATACGCTGGCGCAGCCAGTTCTCTTTTATTTGCGCCTGCAAATGACCATCGTTAAATTTGATCAGCGGCTGGCCCTGAGCCACGTGCATCCCCTCCCGCACCATCACCGCCGCGACTTCAGCGGTGACCGCGGCATTCACCGGACGCGACAGTTCGCTCACCACAATTTTCCCCTGCGTCACGGCAACAATATCAACCTTACCCCAGGCCGCCCATAAGAACGCCGCGGACATCGTCAACATCACGCACCAGATGATGCCCCTGCCCGCAGGCGAAGGCGGCGTATCCTGAACCTCCAGCACCGCGGGGAGAAATTCCCGATAGCGCTTCATCCGACCATCCCCTGCTGTAGCGCATATAAACGTGCGTACAGACCGTTCTGCGTAAGGAGTGCAGCATGCGTTCCCTGCTCGCCGATCCCGCCCCTTTCCATCACGATAATACGGTCGGCCAGCCGCACGGCGGACAAGCGGTGAGCAATAATGAATACCGTCCTTCCCCGACAGATTTCCGCCATATTGTGGTGAATAATCCGTTCAGACTCGTAATCCAGCGCGCTGGTGGCTTCGTCGAGAATCAATACCTTCGGGTCAGTTATCAGGGCGCGGGCAAGGCCGATACGTTGTTTCTGCCCGCCGGAAAGTTGCCCGCCGTGTTCGCCAACCGGTGTGTCATAGCCCATCGGAAGTTCACTGATAAACTCATGGGCGCCGGCCAGCGCGGCAGCGGCCATGACCTGCTGCTGCGAGGCATCGGGTACGGCAAGGGCGATATTCTCCCGCAGGGTGCCGGAGAAAAGCAGAGTTTCTTGTAACACGACGCCAACCTGACGGCGCAACCATTGCGGATCGGTATGAGCGATATCCGTGCCATCAATAAATATCTGGCCTGCCGAGGGTAAATACAGCCTTTGCATCAGTCTCGCCAGCGTACTCTTACCCGATCCCGAGCGCCCTACGATGCCAATCACCTCGCCTGGCCGCACGGATAGCGTCACGCTGTTCAGCACCTGAGCGCCGCCGGGATGATAGGCAAAACTGATCCCGGCGAACCTTACCGCCCCCTTCATCCGGGCGAGAACGATGCCGCTCGCAGGCTGTTGCTCGGTAGGCATATTCAGAATATCCCCCAGCCGTTTGATGGAAACCGAGACCTGCTGTATGTCCTGCCATAGCTGTACGAGGCGCAGCACCGGCGCGGTAACCTGGCCGGCAAACATGTTAAAGGCAATCAGCGCGCCGACCGTCATGTCGCCCTGAATAACCTGCTGCGCGCCGTACCACAGGATAGCCACGCTGGTTGCCCGGCTAATAAAGCGGGAAATCTGCCCGGCAATATTCCCCAAATTCTGCGTTCTGAAGCTGCTGCTGACAAAAGCGGCGATTCGGGTATCCCAGCGACGGACCATATGATGCTCAACCGCCATCGCTTTCAGCGGTTCGATCGCCGTGATGCTCTCCACCAGAAAAGCCTGATTCTGCGCTCCCTGGCGAAACTGATCGTTGAGACGACGGCGCAGAGATGGCGTGATAAGCGCCGATAAAATGGCGTAAAAAACCAGTGAAATAATGACGATAAGAGTCAATGGAATACTGTAGAGCGCCATGACGACGAAGAAGAGCACCATAAAGAGCAGGTCGGTACAGAGCGTCAGAGCGCTGCCGGTGAGAAATTCCCGTACCGTTTTGAGTTCGTGAACCCGCGCTACGGTAACGCCTGCCTGTCGTTCTTTAAACCACGCCAGCGGCAGCGCCAGGAGATGACGAAAGAGCAATGAGCTCAAGGTGACATCAATTCTTTGCGCGGTATGCGCCAGCTGGTAAGTTCGTAGTCCATCCAGTACGACTTCAGCAACGGTAATACCGAGCATTCCCAGCGCCAGGACGTCCAGCGTCGTCAGACTCTGATGGGCCAAAACCTTATCGACCACGACCTGGAAAAAAAGGGGGGTGACTAATGCCAGCAATTGAATAAAAAATGAGGCCAGCAAGACTTCACCAACCAGCCTGCGATACTGCATAAATGCCTGCCAGAACCAGCGCAGATTGAACTCGCTGACCAGCTTTTCCACAGAGAAGCGTTGGCTAAATAAAAAACCGCCTACCCTGGCCCCTTCCACAGGCGAGTACACGGAGGGTTGCGGCCGATCGATCTCCTGAACCAGCCATTGCCCGTCCTTAACCGCCAACAGCACGCTATATCCCCGATCGGGTAAATGAACCAGCGCCGGCAGAGGTAAGCGCGAGGTAACGTGCAGGCGGGGATAGTAGCGACAACGAAAGCCACAATGGCGGGCCGCACGTACCAGTTGCAGGGTGATGTGATGTTCCGCATCGACAAAAAATTGCTCACGCAGGGCGCGGATATTCACCGCCGTACCGTGGTAGCGGGCGATCAGCCGCAGCCCCTGCCATAGATTATCATCCGATGACATAACGCAGCTCCACTAATAGCCAATGGCCGTTCGCCAGTTTTCCGCCGTCGTTTGCGCGGTAGCCAGCGGTATAGCCACCCCGGCATCGTCCGCATCATCAACGTCACCCGAGGCCAGAAACTGGCAGATCTCCTGCTTCAACAGCGCGATGTCTGCTGTGCTTTCCGCGGTATCCATGACCGGTAAAGGAATATTGTGTTCGATATAATTCAGCACATCCTCCGGCAGCCATAGCGTGCCATCGGCGAAGACGAGCTGCTCCACCTGATAGTAGTCCAGACTGAAGTACCCCTGGATAATCACGCTGTCCGCCCGGTCGCGGAAGCTGAGAACCAGACTGTCATAGCCCTGTACCCGCTGCCGGGAAAGCACCGTCTGCTCCGCCAGCAGCCCCTCCCCGAGCCGCAGCGTGTCCGTTCCGCCGCTCTCGATAATCGTGTCCTGCCCGTCTCCGGCGTTAAAGAGGTAAATATCGTTACCGCTGCCGCCTTTCAGGGTGTCTTTTCCCGTTCCGCCGTGGAGCAGGTCGTTGCCGAAGCTGCCGTCGAGGGTATCGTCCCCCGCCTCGCCGTACAGCGCATCGTTGCCATTGTCCCCGGTCAGCACGTCATTCCCGCCTCCGGCGTGGATCTCACTCCCCTCCCGGTAGGCCTGCAGGCTCTGCGCCGCCTCCGTTCCCGTCAGCAGCATCGCCTTCACTGCGGGCACGTCCCATACCGTGCCATCGGCAAAGACAATCTGCTCAACCTGATAGTAGTCCAGACTGAAGTACCCCTGGATAATCACGCTGTCCGCCCGGTCGCGGAAGCTGAGCACCAGGCTGTCATGGCCCTGCACCCGCTGCCGGGAGAGTACTGCCTGCTCCGCCAGCAGCCCTTCTCCCAGCCGCAGCGTGTCCGTCCCGCCGCTCTCGATAATCGTGTCCTGTCCGTCTCCGGCGTTAAAGAGGTAAATATCGTTACCGCTGCCGCCTTTCAGGGTGTCTTTTCCCGTTCCGCCGTGGAGCAGGTCGTTGCCGAAGCCGCCGTCGAGGGTATCGTCCCCCGCCTCACCGTACAGCGCATCGTTGCCATTGTCCCCGGTCAGCACGTCATTCCCGCCTCCGGCGCGGATCTCACTCCCCTCCCGGTAGGCCTGCAGGCTCTGCGCCGCCTCCGTTCCCGCCAGCAGCATCGCCTTCACTGCGGGCACGTCCCATACCGTGCCGTCGGCAAAGACAATCTGCTCAACCTGATAGTAGTCCAGACTGAAGTACCCCTGGATAATCACGCTGTCCGCCCGGTCGCGGAAACTGAGCACCAGGCTGTCATAGCCCTGTACCCGCTGCCGGGAGAGCACTGTCTGCTCCGCCAGCAGTCCCTCCCCGAGCCGCAGCGTGTCCGTTCCGCCGCTCTCGATAATCGTGTCCTGCCCGTCTCCGGCGTTAAAGAGGTAAATATCGTTACCGCTGCCGCCTTTCAGGGTGTCTTTTCCCGTTCCGCCGTGGAGCAGGTCGTTGCCGAAGCCGCCGTCGAGGGTATCGTCCCCCGCCTCGCCGTACAGCGCATCGTTGCCATTGTCCCCGGTCAGCACGTCATTCCCGCCTCCGGCGTGGATCTCACTCCCCTCCCGGTAGGCCTGCAGGCTCTGCGCCGCCTCCGTTCCCGCCAGCAGCATCGCCTTCACTGCGGGCACGTCCCATACCGTGCCGTCGGCAAAGACAATCTGCTCAACCTGATAGTAGTCCAGACTGAAGTACCCCTGGATAATCACGCTGTCCGCCCGGTCGCGGAAGCTGAGCACCAGGCTGTCATAGCCCTGTACCCGCTGCCGGGAGAGCACCGTCTGCTCCGCCAGCAGTCCCTCCCCAAGCCGCAGCGTGTCCGTTCCGCCGCTCTCGATAATCGTGTCCTGCCCGTCTCCGGCGTTAAAGAGGTAAATATCGTTACCGCTGCCGCCTTTCAGGGTGTCTTTTCCCGTTCCGCCGTGGAGCAGGTCGTTGCCGAAGCCGCCGTCGAGGGTATCGTCCCCCGCCTCGCCGTACAGCGCATCGTTGCCATTGTCCCCGGTCAGCACGTCATTCCCGCCTCCGGCGTGGATCTCACTCCCCTCCCGAAAGGCCTGCAGGCTCTGCGCCGCCTCCGTTCCCGCCAGCAGCATCGCCTTCACTGCGGGCACGTCCCATACCGTGCCGTCGGCAAAGACAATCTGCTCCACCTGATAGTAGTCCAGACTGAAGTACCCCTGGATAATCACGCTGTCCGCCCGGTCGCAGAAGCCGAGTACCAGGCTGTCATACCCCTGCACGGACTGGCGGCTGACCACCGCCTGCTCCGCCAGCAGCCCCTCTCCCAGCCGCAGCGTGTCCGTTCCGCTGCCCTCAAAAATCGTGTCCTGCCCATCTCCGGCGTTAAAGAGGTAGGTGTCATCCCCGTATCCGCCCTTCAGCAGGTCATTTCCTTTTCCTCCCCACAGCACATCGTTCGTGTTTTTTCCCGTCACGACATCCACATCGTCACTGCCGGTAAATGTCAACGCCTCAGGAATACCTAATCTCACCCGGACGTCCGCAAAGGATGGCAGGTATTCCATATATGCATACAAGACATTACTCACCCGCAAATAACGCTCCATATCCGTATGCATCAAAGTATTCAGATGTACCTCAAATGCTTCAAAGTTCAGCGTCAAACCGCTGAGATCGGAGTCAAGTTGCAGATGAATGAAATCAAAATCGCTGGCATACAGTGTTGAGGTCAGCAGGCAGGCTTCGGTATAGGCAGCAAAACGGCGGTATTCATCCTGTAATAAGGCCGCGGCGTTGCTCAGAGGGTTAACCGTACCGTTAACCGTGTTCTGGTATCCCCTGCCAGCAGCGGTTTCGATAACCGCAAGCTTGCGGGCATCGATATAGCTCCCGCGACTGTTTTCAGCGATATCCGCTACGCCAGCCCAGGTAAAAAGGAGCTTTTCGATAAGGCCAGACGCTTTAGCCGCCGAGGGATCGGCCACAAACTGCTGAACCAGCGCGATAAGTTGCGGATTAAGACTCATCGCCGTATGCAGGTCGGCCATATTCCCAAACCCGCGAATATACGGCAGAGCCTGAATTTCAGCGGACAGGGTCACATCACCTGTGTAACGTGAGTATCCTTTGTTCGCCGCAAACCAGACGTCCGTCGATTGGCCGACAGATCCATCTATATGCGTAATGCTGCCAGTTTGCCGGTGGGCATTTCCTTGTACGTCAACATATTGTGACGTGCTGTATCCGGTGCCAATGGCAGCCACACCGGCTTCTTCAAGAGAAAGTAACTCTCCTTCGTCAACCCGACCATTACTGTTACCATCCTGCCAGATACGTAACGATGCCCAGATAGCGTCATTGCTGTTCAACTGCCCGTCTTTATTTTCATCCAGTTCCTGCAAGGCCTGATAGCCATTGGCCGCCAGTTTGCCATTTTTCAGTAGCGTATTATTGCCAAAGAGTTCACTGCCGCTATCAATCTGCCCGTTACCATCACGATCAAATATCAGTAACCCGTCGTCCGGGGCCACCCAGCCGGTATTTTCCGCAAACTGGTTACCATCGTGATCGAAGAAAACACCGCTACTGACGGATAAGGTTTCGATGCCATCGCCGTCGAGGTCAATAATAATGGGGCTGGCCTGGTTTTCCGCGTTTGACATACTCGGTCCTGAACTACCGAATAACTGTTCCATAAGAAAGTCATGTGGAGGCAATAACCAACCACCGGTATCCGGATCGGCAATACCGTATTTTTGAATCGCATCCCATAAAGATTTAGCCATTTTCTGACCACCCTCAGAAGTCAGAAAAGAGGCCACACCCAGCGCGGTTGCCACACCTGCAAGCAGCGGGTTACCGGTATACCCGGCCACTAACAACGTAATATCCGAAGTGGCACCTAACCAGTCGCTCAGAGTCGCTTCGCCTGCTTTATGTTTAGCCATCAGATCTGCAAGGGAAGCTGCTGCACCAAGTTTTCCACTTATTACCCGGATGAATTGTTTATTTTCATGGAAGAATTGTTTACTACCTTTAATATCAATCCCCCCTACAATATTAGTTAAAATAAACTGAGTTAAATTTGTTAGCTTATCCCATTCATCTGTAAAGTCAACTTTATTTAACTCTATATCTTCAGACTCAGAACCCATTATTTAGCACCCCACGAAATAATTATTTTAAACACCAAAATCATACTATACAGAACCGTGCCAGCACCTATAAATACATTCCCCCAATATTCCACATTATCCCAGAAAGAATCAGGCGACTCTTTTTTTCTCTCTTTTTTCCACAAACGCCCCTGAATTAATATCAATTTAGTAAAAAAGCAGACCAGAAAAAAACCAGATACGAAACAAAAAACAACAATCAACTCAGATAATAATGTATTAAGATAATGATCATATATAATATGACCAACACTTTCCAGAACCAGGAAAGTGAAAGCACACACAAGAATTTTATTTCTTATTTCTTTCTGAATCCGCTCTTTTGCAGAAAGTTTTTTATCTGTTATATATACCATTCGAACTTCTCCTGTATCTTACACTCACTATCCTGCAAGTCGGATACTGTATTAACTACACTATCTACTCTCTGCTAATGACTGAGGCATTAAATTACAACCTATTTACCCGGTATCAATATTTCATGAAAGATTTTTCCGAAAGAAACATGACAAATGCGAGCCATTTTTCTATTTTTCACCGGATTCTGCCTCTGCCCCAGACTGTTCCGCACGGATAAAGGGCAAAATTGCCAGACAAAACAATCCGGCCAGCACAGCAACAATACGCCAACAGCGTTTTGTGAAAAATATGTTTTGGGACGAATCAAACTGCCTTTGTCTGGAGGTGAAAAAGAGCTGACTTTGCATATAAAATTCTTATATTTGTTTAAATTAATTTAATATATTTTATTTACTCCTGTTCTTCAGTGAGATCAAATGAAATCAGAAAATAATTTTATTATTATAAAATTCAATGCATTAACCTGTTTCTCCATCAAATAAAATAAGCATATTCATTCATTACATTTATCAAATACAGGATAACATTCGCCAAATAAACCAATGAAAGGAAATCATTCCTTTCCCTTATCGCAAATAATATAAAAATTTAATGATTTTATCTTTCTCATTCTCCATCGTGATAAATCAACACGTACAATTCCATTCTGAAATTAATAAGTCCCATTACCGCTATAGCTCAAGCTGACAAAATGCTTTGCCGCAAACCCTGCTGACTTTCCCGCAACCGGGTTACCATCATGATCGAAGAAAACACCGCTGCTGACGGATAAGGTTTCGATGCCATCGCCGTCGAGGTCAATAATAATGGGGCTGGCATTGTTTTCCGCGTTTGACATATCGGGCCCTTCCGATGAAAGAAACGAATCCAACATACCAGGAGGAAGAATAAACTGGCCTGTTTCCACATCAAAAAGCCCATATTTATTCACACTATCAAGCCAGATTCCTGCCATAATTTTCGCCGTGTCTGAAGTCAGGAATGATGCAATTCCCAGGGCTGTCGCAACTCCAGCAACAAAAGGATTAGCTGTATATCCTGCAACAATTGTGGCTAAATCGGCCCCTACACCTAACCAGTCACTAACCGTATCGGTTCCATTTTTATATTTATCCATTAAGTTAGCAGTGGAAAAAACAGCACCAAACTTTCCACTAATAACCTTGGAAAACTGCTCATCGGCCGGAAATTTATACTTAAATTGCAATTCAAGAACAGACTGAACAAGATCGGCAATGGTTCCGACCACATCCATTGAGGCAACACCTTCACTATCTTTCATATACTATCACCACTAATAATCCTAAATATGCAAATGAGATCATATAGCACCACCGCTAAAGCGACTGCACCATGCCTCAATAAATCAACAGTGGAGCAAAAATACTTTTCAGGGACATCAATCCTGCCATAAACAAGTGTTAATGCCTTAGGAAAGAGCAACGTTTTATATATTAAAACAAAACAAAATATAACTGCAGAAAATAGAAAAACAGAAAAATAAACCGTCCATTGATGATTATCTATTGACCTTTTATATAAGACATACCCCAAAACTTCAAAGACAAGAGAGCACAAAAGTAATAAACTCATCTTTGAAGAATTACTTTTTAATAAATCTTTCGTCTCAACCCCATCATATCTCATTAAATCACCCCTTTAAATACCCCGTTAAATAACAACCCCAATGAGTACTCTATTAAATCGCTCATTCGCCATCTTTAAATAAAAACCATATTCAAATCATTTATTATATTAATATATAGAGAATCACTCATGACAGTTGCCTCAATGACTTGTTACCAGTGTCCCCCTCTGCTGTGGATTGCCCCGTTTCTGCAATGGTTTGCTCCGCATGGGTATATGGCGACACTGCCAGACAAATCAGTCCAGTCAGCACAGCAACAATACGCCAGCATCGTTTTGTGGGAAATATTTTTTGGCAAGAATCAAACGGCCTTTGCCTGGAAGTGAAACAGGGCTGACCTTGCATATAAAATCCTTATGTTTGCTTATATTCATTTACTGGATTTTATTTACTCCTGTTCTTCAATGAGATCAAACGAAATCAGAAGATAATTTTATTATTATGAAATTCAATGTATTAACTTGTTACTTCCTAAAAGAAAGCAAGTATATTCATTCATTGCATTTATCAAATGCAGAATAACATTCACCAAATAAAACAATGAAAGAAAATCATTCCTTTATCTTATCGCAAAAAATATAAAAACCTCATGCCTTTATCTTTCTCATTCTCCATCTTGATAAATCAATACATTCAGTTCCACTCTGAATTTAATAATTCTCATTACCACTATAGTTCAATCTGAAAAATGCTTTACCGTAAACACTGCTGGCTTCCCCACAAACGGGTTATCAGCATGTTCGAAGAAAACACCGCTGCTGACGGATAAGGTTTCGATGCCATCGCCGTAGAGGTCAATAATAATGGGGCTGGCATTGTTTTCCACGTTTGACATATCGGGCCCTTCCGATGAAAGAAACGAATCCAACATACCAGGAGGAAGAATAAACCGGCCTGTTTCCGCATCAAAAAGCCCATATTTATTCACACTATCAAGCCAGATTCCTGCCATAATTTTCGCCGTATCTGATGTCAGAAATGATGCAATTCCCAGGGTTGTTGCAACTCCAGCAACAAAAGGATTAGCCGTATATCCTACAACAATTGTGGCTAAATCGGCCCCTACACCTAATCAGTCACTAACCGTATCGGTTCCATTTTTATATTTATCCATCAAGTTGATAAAAGAGGCGGTCGCGCCAAATTTCCCACTCACAACGCGGATAAATTGTGCTTTGTCAGGGACGCGGTCAGCACGAATTATCTCAAAATAGTTTTGAACATTATCAACCAACACAAATGACAACTCATACTTTTCGGATACGCGTTCCTCGTCATGACTCATAAATACCCTCCTCTGATAACATTAAAAATAAATGACAAGTCATATGTAATAACAAGAAAAGAGGTCACATACCATCGTATTAACTGTAAAAACACAAGCCATGGCGGCTCTCTTTTTTCAGTACTCTTTCTTGATATAGTTAAGAAAGATGTAACAAACCAGCAAGATAAAATCAAACAAAAAATAGTCATAGAAAAAATAACAACAGAAAACCACCCAGCCAGATTACTGGTATTTATATTTTTATAAAACAAATACCCTATTCCTTGCAATGGTAAAAAGATCAATATAAAAAAATCAGCTCTCGCGAAAATTTTATTCTCCCTTGCATCTGGATTATCTATCATTATTGCCTCTTATATGTTAATTCAATATCATATGTCTGGAACAATTATGTGCCGTCCTTTATCTAGCCAAAAACTGGCATAGTACCGATCAGTTCCAGCACGATCAATGAGATAAATAGCCCCCATTTTCTGTTGGAATTTTTATTTTTCGAACAAATTTATCATTCGCAATTCTATAAACATTAATTTCACCTTCAACTTCATTTTTTAACAAAGTTAAAACCTCACGTTCTCTTTCCATGAACTTATTTATTTCAGGCTGATAGTCCTTACTGCTTTCATTGGTTGAAAACCCTATATCAAAAAGAATACTGATACTGTATTTCCCTGGAATTTCCACGTCCACACAGAACTGCTTAGGAGACAGTTTTCTTAATGACTTGTTAGCAGTGCCCCCCTTTGCTGTGGATTGCTCCACTGCAGCACTAGATTGATCCGCGCGGGTATATGGCGTTATGACCCGGAGAAACAATCCTGCCAACACAGCCACAATACGCCAGCATCGTTTTATGGAAAATATTTTCTGGCAAGAATCAAACGGCCTTCGCCTGGAAGTGAAACAGGGCTGACCTTGCATATAAAATCCTTATGTTTGCTAATATTCATTTACTGGATTTTATTTACTCCTGTTCTTCAATGAGATCAAACGAAATCAGAAGATAATTTTATTATTATAAAATTCAATATATTAACCTGTTCCTTCATAACAGAAAGCAAGTATATTCATTCATAGCATTTATTAAATAAAAAATGACATTCACCAAAGAAACCAATAAAAGAAAACCACGCTTTTATTTCAGCGTGAATAATTAAAAAACTTTATACCTTTATCTTTTTCATTCGCCACCTTGATAAATTAAGACCTCGGTTTCTCGATTTCATCACTGACCTTGCCTTTATCCTCTAATCCGACAACATGCTCAGCCGCAAGCCCCGCTGTTTTTTCACCAACGGATTATTATTGCGGCTGAAGAACACGCCGCAACAAGCCTGGGAGGGCTGCAATGCCAACAATCAAAAAACCGCAGTTCGGTTACAGACATTTATCCAGATGTTGCAAGTGGCCATCTGACGGCAGAATCTTCTCTGCCGTCAATATCGACACCAGAGGACTACTTCCTCTGCAAGCTGTCAGCGTATTTGCGCGTCAGACGGAACAGCGCCGCTACCTCTTCCTCAGCCCACCCTGCCAGTACCTGATTGATAAGTCGTGTCCTCGCCACCGCGATGCGTTCAATCAGTGTTTTTCCCCGCTCGCTCAAGGTGACTTCGCTAATCCGCCGATCGTGGGCATTAGGCTGTTTTAGCGCCAGTCCCTGCGCCTCCAGTTTTTTTACCTGCCGACTGACGGTGGTGTAATCGCGCCCCAGGCTATCCGCCAGCTCCACGACTCCCACCGGCCCGCAACGTCCGATGGCCACCAGCAGCGGAAACAGAATTTGATCGATTTGGACATCTGCGGCCTGAAGCAGCTGCTCATCACGCACGGGCTGATTCATCACGCTAATGATATCGAGCAGCGCGCCGTGGAAATCGGTAATGTCGTAATTATTATGTGCATCTTGCATGTATTTTTTAACCGGGTATAGTGCCGTTATCTATTATGTGCATTTTACACATAATTGCCTTCAGGAGATAACATTATGAAAGCAGCCGTGGTTTTTGATCTGCAACAGGGTCCGGTATGGGCCGATTTTACCGATCCGCAGGCCGACGCCCGTCACGCCCTGGTGAAGGTGAATGCCGCCGCCATCAGCCATGTGGTGAAAGGTCGCGCTTCCGGTAAGCATTACAGTTTCGACGGCCGACTGCCGTTTGTGGTCGGCATTGATGGCGTTGGAACGCTGGCCGGAGGACAGCGCGTTTATTTCGCTTTCCCGATGGCGCCGTGGGGCAGCATGGCGCAGTGGGCACCGGTCGCCGTCGAAAACTGCCTGCCTTTACCAGATGGCCTGGACGATATTACCGCCGCGGCGATGGCTAATCCCGGAATGTCCGCGTGGGCCGCGCTCGTGAAACGTGCCGGACTGGCTGCCGGAGAGAGCGTGCTGATCAACGGCGCAACCGGCAGCGCCGGTCAGCTAGCGGTACAGATTGCCCGTTTCCTCGGCGCAAGGAAGATCGTTGCCACCGGTCGAAATATGCAGATACTGGCCGCCCTCGGCGCCGACGTCTGTATCGACTTAACGGCCGATGACCCGACGCTACAGGCACAATTCAGCGAACAGGCGGCACAGCAGGTTGATGTAGTGGTGGATTATTTATGGGGCCGCAGCGCGGAACTGCTGCTGCCCGCGCTGGCGCAACACAGTCCAGGCAACGCGCCAGTGCGCTACGTACAGGTGGGTTCGCTTTCCGGCGCTGAAATTGCGCTCAACGGCGCGGTACTGAGAGCGGCCCCGCTACAGCTGATGGGCAGCGGTATCGGTAGCCTGTCGATGCCGCAACTTCTGGCGGCTACCGGCGAAATGCTGCAGGCCGCCGTTGCAGGCGATTTTACCATCGCCACCACCCCGCTCGCGCTCAGCGAAGTGGCGCGCGCATGGCCGCGTGATAACAGCCAGAAACGGACCGTATTTCTGCTCAGCTAAAAAAGTCGCTTCCGCACAAAAGTTGGGGTTGATATCTTAGATGATAATCGTTATCTTTCTCATTACCGAATAGTTGAGCAAAACACTCAGGTATTTGGTACGACATTGCTCACATTGCTTCCAGTATTTTTCGCCCGCACTTGTGCGGGCTTTTTTTGCCATCATATCCCCTGCCGACAAACGCTCAACACCTGCTGGCGCAGCCAGTAATGACCGGGATCAAGCTCCTGACGCGGATGCCACATCTGCGAGACGGTAATCTCCGGTGTACTGACCGGCAGTTCGAACATGACGATGCCGTCATTCATGCCATGACGCAGACAGGAAGCCGGGACCAGCGCCATCAGTTGCGAGCCGCGGGCAACCGCCAGCGCCGCGGTAAAACCCGGCACCACCGCCGCAATTTTGCGGCTCAGGCCAAATTCCGCCAGCGCGTCATCAACGGGCCCGCGTACCATCCCGTGGCGGGAAACAATCACATGCTCGCAGGCGGCATAGCGCTCGCGAGTGATTTTTCCGCCCTGCGCCAGCGGATGTGTTTTAGCCAGAACGCCAACAAAACGATCGCGAAACAGCGCCTGCAGACGAATTTCCGGCCCCATATTTTTCAGGACCCCGATCTCCAGATCCACGCTCCCGTCGCGCAGAAACTGCGGTCCTTTTTCACTTTTGGCGACAAAATTAAGCTTCACCCCTGGCGCCTGCGCCGCACAGGCGCAAATTAATGCCGGGCCAAAAGTTTCCACAAATCCCTCGTTGGTACGCAGAGTAAAGGTTTGCTCCAGCGTCGGAAGATGGAGCGGTGCCGCGGAATTGTTGAGCACCGAACGCATCTCAGACACCACGTTTTGCGTTCGCGCTTTTAAGTTTTGCGCATGCGGCGTTAAGACCATTTTGCGCCCGGCTCTCACCAGTAACGGATCGCCGGTGACCTCACGCAAACGGCTCAGAGTGCGGCTCATCGCCGAGGCACTGAGTCCTGAGCGCCGCGCTGCCCCCGCCACGCTCTCTTCCGCCAGTAAAATATCCAGCGCCACGAGCAAATTAAAATCGGGATCGGTCATGTGCGTCCTGTGTTTAGTCATGGCGTCTGCTGCATCTTATTACTGCAAATGCTGCGCCTTCCGCCTGATATGTCTTATGACTATAGTCATAAACTCACGTTTTACTCAGGGAGTTTTATTATGACCACGAACGTTCGCCCTACCGTACTGATTGTCGGCGCTTCACGCGGCCTCGGCCACGCGATGGCCGCTGAATTTCTGCGCCATGACTGGAATGTGATCGGCACCGTACGCGATATGCAACACACCACTCCGCTGCATCAACTCGCGCTGGAAAACCCCGAACGGGTACGTCTGGAAACGCTGGATGTGTGTGACGATGACCAGCTGGCCGCGCTGGATACAAAGCTCGCCGCTGACCGTCTGGATATGCTGTTTGTTAATGCGGGGACCACCAATCGCGATCCGACGCAGACCATCGGCGAGGTCTCCACCGAGGAGTTTATTGAGGTGATGCTGACGAACGCCCTTGCGCCAATGCGGGTACTTGAGCGCCTTCAGCACCATGTGGTGCCGCAGGGACTGCTGGGGGCGATGTCCTCAGGCCAGGGCAGCCTGACCAATAACCTCCGCGGTCAGCGCGAGCTCTATCGCGGCAGCAAAGCGGCACTCAATATGTTTATGCGCAGTTTCGCCGCCCGTTCGCCATCACGTCCGCTGGTAGTGATGGCGCCGGGGTGGATTCGTACCGCGTTGGGCGGCGATGAGGCGCCGTTGAGTATCGAAGAGACGATTCCTCATCTGGTTGCCGTGCTGCTGGCAAAACAGCAGAGGCCTGGTCTGGAGTACCTGGATTATCAGGGAAAAACCGTGCCGTGGTGATCCGTGCGAAGGCCTATCGACCGTCCCGGCGCCCCCTGACTCTCGTAGCAGAGTATGGCACCTGTTTTATGATTCTCGACGGAGTGCTTACTTGATATAGGAGTCGAGGACCTTGAGCACGACGTCCAGATCTTCTTCCCGCTTCGCCTCGTCCCCTTCATGAACGATATGTTCGACCAGATGGCCTTTAATGACTTCACGCATTAATCCATTGACCGCCCCGCGTATCGCGGCGATCTGCTGAAGTACGGCGGCACATTCATGCGGTTCATCGAGCATTTTTTTCAGCGCAATGACCTGGCCCTGAATCTTGTTGGTGCGGGCTTTAAGCTTTTTTTGATCGCGGATGGTATGCGACATGCTGCAATCTCCCATGGAAAAATCCTGGCTGATTATACTATTACAATTCTACTGGGGGGTAGTATTATGTACTAGGGGGGAGTAGAATCCCGCCCATCTTCCATAACCCAGAGCACAACTCATGACCGACTTTACAACGCTACTTCAGCAAGGAAACGCCTGGTTCTTCATTCCAGGCGCGGTGCTTCTCGGCGCACTTCATGGGCTGGAGCCAGGACATTCAAAAACGATGATGGCGGCCTTCATCATTGCGATAAAAGGCACGGCCAGGCAGGCGGCCATGCTTGGACTGGCTGCCACCCTTTCACACACCGCCATCGTCTGGCTGATTGCTTTTGGCGGCATGTATATCAGTAACCGCTTTACCGCCGAATCGGCTGAGCCGTGGCTGCAGCTGGTTTCTGCCATCATTATTCTGGGTACCGCCGTCTGGATGTTCTGCCGAACCTGGAAGGGAGAAAAAAACTGGCTGACCAGCCAGCAGGAAAGCGAGCGGCACCATCATGATGAATCAAGACTGATCGATACCGGTCATGGCAAAGTGGAACTGTCCATTTTTGAAGAGGGTCAGCCGCCGCACTGGCGCATACGTACGCTCAGCGGCAGAGAATGGGATGCCGGGACTGTTTCGTTAGTCACGCAGCGAGAAACGCCCGCGGGTACGCAGTCATTTGATTTTATCGATTGCGGTAGCTATCTGCAGTCAACATCCCCCATTCCGGAACCGCACGATTTTCGCGTGCGCCTGTCGCTGGGGCATCGCGGCCATGTCCATGATTACGATTTGGAATTTTGCGAGCATGAACATGCGCACGATCATACGGAACTTGAAGGGCTGGATGTCGATTCCACAGCGTACCGGGATGCGCATGAGTTGGCCCACGCGCACGACATAGAAAAACGGTTCACCAATAAAGAGGTCACCAACGGGCAGATTTTACTCTTTGGCCTGACCGGCGGGTTAATCCCCTGTCCTGCGGCCATTACGGTGATGTTGATTTGTATCCAGATCAAAGCTCTGGCGCTGGGCGCAACGCTGGTCGTGAGTTTTAGTATTGGACTTGCCCTGACGCTGGTGACGGTGGGCGTGGGTGCCGCAATCGGCGTCCGTCAGGTCGCCAGACGCTGGGAAGGTTTTCATACCCTTGCCCGCAGAGCCCCCTATTTTTCAAGCCTGCTGATTGCCGCAATGGGTCTCTATCTGGCTATCCACAGCGGGATCGTCCTGCTGAGATAATTCTGCGCATCCCGTTCCTCTTCTTCGCGCTGAGTATGAAGAAGAGGAACAGGCGCTGTTCATCGGGGAAAACCACACGGCACCGTGTCGCTGAGCACAGGGATAGAGAGGATCTCCGTATTTCAACCGGCGAGAAAAACTTCAGAATAACCCCATCAATACACGCTAATTATATAGGGACTTCCCTGTCGCAGGAACTGTTCAAATTTTCTGCTATATTTTCCGCATACCAACTGCGGAAGGGAATTATTTATGACGACTGCATTATCTGGCGGTTGTTTGTGCCAGTTTATACGCTTCAGGGCTATTAACCCTGGAAGTCCTCACTCCTGCTCCTGCGACCTTTGCCAGAAACATACCGGAAGCCAGACTGTTGTCTGGCTGGAGTTCTCTTCAGCGGATGTGCAGTGGACTGGCGCAGGCGGTAAACCTTCTTTGTATCGTTCTTCTGAAACATCAAGCCGGGCTTTTTGCCCACGATGCGGCAGTTCTCTCGGTGCTATTGATGACGATTCGGGAATAGGGTTATTGTCAGGCGTTTTTGACCCGTGTCAGAGTGACATTTTTGCCCCGGAGTCTCATTCTTTCGAAGATATGAAACCTGAATGGTGGCGGAAAATTTTTCCTGATATGCCGTCTTAACATTAAAAACAGACAAAAAAACTGGCCATATCATGACCAGTTTTGCAGGGGGTTTGCAGAAGAACTCAGAACCGGTAACCGGCAGAGAACATAAACACCCACGGATCGATGCGGGTACTGACTTTCTGGTCCACGCCGCCGGCTTTAAATTTCACGTCGGTGTCGATATCCATGTACCACACCGACATGTTCAGCAACCAGTCGCGGTTAATCAGATAATCCAGCCCTACCTGCCCTGCCGCTCCCCAGGAGTCTTTAAGACTCAGATCGCTCAATCCGGCATTTTTACCGGTGTCATTAAAGTCGGCATTAAAGAAGGTGGTGTAGTTAATACCTGCACCGATATACGGACGTACTTTGCTCTGAGCGTCACCGAAATACCATTGCGCCATCAGCGTTGGCGGCAGCTGATTCACGGTGGCGATGGTCCCGGTCGGGCCGGTGCCAACCTTATGACGGAATGGCGTGGCCGCCAGCAGCTCAACGCCGATGTTGTCCGTCGCCATATAGGTGAAGGTCAACCCCAGTTGCGTGTTGTTACTGACGTTAAAACCACCCAGACTGCCCAACACGTTATCAGACCCTTCCGTCGGCCGAACGGTGGCAGAACCCGCACGAATAAAAAACTCCCCGGCTTCATGCGCCCAGACGCTGCCGGAAAGGGTACTCAAAATAATGCCAACCGCTGCTAACTTTTTCATATCCACTTTCCCGTTATGGTTATTTAGCGCCGGTCAATATACCTATAACGAGTTACTTTTGATCCGTTCTGGATCACATAAAGTCGTGAGATTTAACATTTATTGATCCAGATTAATTTTTACTTTCATGGCGATACCAAAAAACACAACTTCGCGTCAATTTTGACTTTTCGAACAGCAAAAAAATTTTCCGCCACCTCTTGCCGCCCTCAATGCGTCTGGATAATTTATCTGCCGACAATCTGTGTTGATGCGTTTTTATCAGGTGTAATCATGAGTGAAATCAACCCGTGCATGACGTGCGGTGCCTGTTGTGCGTATTTTCGAGTCTCTTTCTACTGGGCGGAAGCCGACGATGCTGGCGGCATTGTGCCGACGCAGCTTACCGAGCCGCTGACCCCTTTTCTGCGCTGCATGAGCGGCACCAACCAACGACAAATCCGCTGCGCCGCCCTCACGGGTGAAATCGGCGAATCGGTGCACTGCGCTATCTATCAGCATCGCCCCTCTCCCTGCCGCGAATTCGCTCAGTCCGGCGAAGGCGGCGAGCTAAACGACGCCTGCAACCGGGCCCGCGCCCGCTACGGCCTGCCGCCGCTCATCCCTCTTTACAAAGATATACTTAGCCTGACAACGGCAGAGGCTGCTACCCAGGAGGGATTTGCGGTACAATCGCCGGCTAGTTAACACCTGCAATACTCAAGGAGAGTGCATGTCTATCACGGCGAAGACCGTCTACCGTGACACGGGAAATTTTTTTCGTAATCAGTTTGTCACCATTTTACTGATTGCGTTGTTATGCGCGTTCATTACGGTAGTCCTTGGCCACGCTTTTTCACCCAGTGAAGAGCAGCTCTCGATTCTGAGCGAAGGGGATAATCTGGCGGGGAGCGTCGGGCTGTTTGAGCTGGTACAAAACATGACGCCAGAGCAACAGCAGATCCTGCTGCGCGCCTCGGCCGCATCGACCTTCTCCGGTCTGGTGGGTAATGCCATTCTTGCCGGCGGCGTGCTGCTGCTGATTCAACTGGTCTCCGCCGGACAGCGGGTCAGCGCGCTGCGCGCTATCGGGGCTTCTGCGCCGGTACTGCCGAAGCTGCTGCTGCTGATCCTGTTCACCACCTTTGTGGTGCAGATGGGGATCATGCTGGTGCTGGTGCCGGGCGTACTGCTGGCTATCGTGCTGGCTTTCGCCCCTGTCATGCTGGTGCAGGATAAGCTGGGGATTTTTAGCGCTATGCGCAGCAGTATGCGTCTGGCGTGGGCCAATATGCGTCTGGTCGCCCCGGCGGTGATGGGCTGGCTGCTGGCGAAAACACTGCTGCTGCTGTTTGCATCCAGCTTCGCGGTACTGACGCCGAACGTCGGCGCGGTGGTTATCAATACGATCAGCAATCTGATATCTGCGCTGTTGCTGATCTATTTGTTCCGCCTGTATATGCTTATCCGCAACTAAATTAACCTGGGCCGGGATTCTCCGGCCCTATCTGAACGACGGGTCCGATGTATGAAGCAGTTTCTGGATTTTTTACCGCTGGTAGTCTTTTTCGCCTTCTACAAGCTCTACGATATTTATGCCGCAACCACCGCGCTGATTATCGCCACCGCTATCGTGCTGATCTATACCTGGGTACGCTATCGTAAAGTCGAAAAGATGGCGCTGATTACCTTTGTGCTGGTTGCCGTATTTGGCGGCCTGACCATTTTCTTCCATAACGATGAGTTTATAAAATGGAAGGTCACGGTGATCTACGCTCTGTTCGCCGGCGCCTTGCTGTTCAGCCAATGGGTGATGAAAAAACCATTGATTCAACGCATGCTCGGAAAAGAGCTGACCCTGCCACAGCAGGTCTGGTCACGTCTGAACCTTGCCTGGGCGCTGTTTTTTATTCTCTGCGGTCTGGCCAATATCTACATCGCATTCTGGTTGCCACAGAATATCTGGGTCAACTTCAAGGTCTTCGGCCTGACGGCGCTGACGCTGGTCTTCACCCTGTTGAGCGGCGTATATATCTATCGCCATATGCCGCAGGATGATAACCACTAATTGCGAAGCCGGGGGTAGCGCTTCTGCCCCCGCCCTTCTTGCGTTGCCTGTTCCCCTCTCATCGCCTGCTTCTCGTTTTCGGCGTTGGCCGCGCTTTCTCTTGAGAATCGCCTGTCTGCCTCTTCGCCGATACAGCACATCTGCTGAGCGGCCTACGCACCTCTCAGGCCGTTTATTGGCGGGCTACCGGTATCAGCAGCCTGTTCGTTAAGCAAATTTATCGCGAAAACGCGCGCGCTTCGCTCTGTCACAATCCCGGCGCGCCAGTAGCGCCAGCGTTATCCTCTGCTTCTGAATCCCCACATCCGCAGCCGCGGGCGTATTCCCCTGTTTTCACCCCGCCGTTTTCATAGTAGCATCGCGCTGATCCTCTTTGACCAGCACAGAGTACAGAATGACAACATCAGATCTCACCCCAAAGGGTGAAATGGTTTTACGCACCCTGGCAATGCCAGCGGACACCAACGCCAATGGCGATATTTTTGGCGGCTGGTTGATGTCGCAGATGGATATCGGCGGCGCGATTATGGCCAAAGAGATTGCGCAAGGCCGTGTGGTAACCGTGCGCGTTGACGGCATGACCTTTCTACGGCCGGTCGCCGTGGGTGACGTGGTGTGCTGCTACGCGCGCTGCGTGAAACGCGGTAACACCTCGATCACCATCAACATCGAAGTCTGGGTGAAAAAAGTGTCGTCTGAGCCGATTGGCCAACGTTACAAAGCCACGGAAGCGCTGTTTATCTACGTGGCGGTCGACAATCAGGGTAAGCCGCGCGCGATACCCGGCGAGTAACAAAGCGCCCGGCGTGCCGGGCCATTTTTACAGGAATCCGAGCAGCGAGAAGAAGACATAGCCGAGGACAATCATGACAACTGGCAGGATGTACAGTGGAAAGTACTGCACCAGAATCGTATGACGAGGCACCACGATACGCTCCGCAATTTGCTCGCGCGTGAGCCCTTCCGCTCCTTTCGCCTGCTCAAGAATCAGCTGATCTTCCACCCCTTCACGCAGGAACTTCGCCTGGCGGCTCATGCGCGCGCCTGACGCCTGCAGCGCCATGCCGACAAACACCAGAATATAGATAATCCAGAAGCCAATATTCAGGCTGTGTTTAAAATCCGGCAGCGGCGAGTTGTACCAGAAAAAGTTAAGGAATGGCGTATTAAAACGCATCATTTCAATCATGACGTGTGCAAAATCCATCAGTACCGCATCAATGCCCGGTTTTTTTTCACTGTGTTCGTACATAAACTTCAGTACCGAAATCAGCGTTGAAATCACCGCGGGGATAAAAATCACCCACCCTAAAATACGTTTAAGCACTGCAATGCGTCCAGCTTGTTGATACGTCATGGATTCCCCTTGTTTAAGACGCTTTCATCACCGTCTAAGTCTACCCTCAGCGGCGAATTTCGCCCAATAATGCGCGGTATGATATACCATGAGGACAAATTCGTTATCTACTTGCGCTACAGGAGAAGGACTTATGTCAGCCAGGCGACAAATTCATGCCGCTATTTTCGATATGGATGGATTACTGATTGATTCCGAGCCGCTATGGGATCAGGCGGAGCTGGAGGTCATTGAAAGCCTCGGAGTCGATATCAGCCGCCGCGATGAGCTGCCCGATATGCTGGGATTGCGCATCGATTTGGTGGTGGACCTGTGGTTTGCCCAGCAGCCGTGGCAAGGCCCGGCTCGTGACGAAGTCACCGCCCGCATTATCAGCCGCGCGATTGAGCTGGTTGAAGCCTCCCGCCCTCTGTTACCCGGCGTACGCGAAGCCGTTGCCCTGTGTAAAGCGCAGGGGCTGAAGGTTGGCCTGGCGTCGGCCTCGCCGCTGCGGATGCTGGAAAAGGTCCTCACCATGTTTGAACTGCGCGAACAATTTGACGCCCTCTCCTCTGCCGAATCGCTGCCGTACAGCAAACCCCATCCTCAGGTCTATCTCAACTGCGCCGCCAGCCTGGGCGTGGACCCGATGGCCTGCGTCGCGCTGGAAGATTCGGTCAACGGTATGATCGCCAGTAAGGCCGCCCGCATGCGCTCTGTCGTCGTTCCGGCCGAGGAAAATCACCACGATCCGCGTTTTGTACTGGCAGACGTTAAGCTCACGACGCTGGAATCCCTCACCGCCAGCGGACTTTGCGGCCCCCTTTCCGGCCAGTGATCGGCGCGGTTGCCCGATTATAAAAAATAAAACACCGTTTTATTTTTTATTGTTTTTCCGTTCTGCACCCCCTATGCTTGAAAAAACGGCGTGGTTACGCGCATAAATCAGCATACAGAGGTGCATATGGTACTTAACGCCTTCGACCTGACGGGTAAGGTCGCCATCGTGACGGGATGTGACACCGGTCTGGGCCAGGGAATGACGCTGGCCCTTGCCCAGGCCGGCTGCGATATCGTCGGCGTCAATCGTAAGATCCCACATCAAACGGCCGAACAGGTGCTGGCGCTGGGACGGCGATTTACCGCCATCCAGGCAGACCTCAGCCATCAGGATGCTATCGCCGACATCGTCGCGAAAGCCGTCTCCGCCATGGGACGGGTAGATATTCTGGTGAATAACGCCGGTACCATACGCCGCGCCGATGCGCTTACCTTTAGCGAAAAAGAGTGGGACGACGTCCTCAATCTCAACCTCAAGTCGGTATTCTTTTTATCGCAGGCGGTCGCCAGACAGTTCATTGAGCAGGGCAGCGGCGGAAAAATCATTAACATCGCCTCTATGCTCTCGTTTCAGGGCGGGATTCGCGTCCCCTCGTATACGGCATCAAAGAGCGGCGTGCTCGGGTTAACCCGCCTGATGGCCAACGAATGGGCCGGACAGAATATTAACGTCAACGCCATCGCTCCCGGCTATATGGCCACCGAGAATACCCGGCAACTGCGCGATGATGCCGATCGCAGCAAAGAGATCCTCGACCGTATCCCGGCCGGACGCTGGGGCGTTGCGGGTGATTTACAGGGTCCGGTGGTATTCCTGGCGTCGCAGGCCGCGGATTACGTCAATGGCTATACGCTGGCGGTTGATGGCGGCTGGCTGGCGCGTTGATAATTTTGTGACAAAGAGTTACACCGTCACCTCTTTCGCGCACTGTATAAAAACCCTATACTGTATGAATTGACAGTTTAGGGTTTTTATCATGACGGCGGAAGGCCATCTCCTCTTTTCTATCGCCTGTGCGGTATTTGCGAAAAATGCGGAATTAACCCCCGTACTGGCACAGGGTGACTGGTGGCATATTGTTCCCTCAGCGGTACTGACCTGCCTGCTGCCGGATATCGATCATCCCAGGTCATTTCTCGGGCAGCGGCTAAGCTGGATATCGAAGCCCGTCGCCCGCGCCTTTGGTCACCGCGGGTTCACCCATAGTCTGCTGGCGGTTTTTGGCGCTATCACGCTGTTTTATTTGAAAGTGCCGGAAAGCTGGTTCGTGCCCGCCGACGCCGTGCAGGGGCTGGTGCTTGGCTATCTCAGCCATATTCTTGCCGATATGCTCACCCCGGCGGGCGTGCCGCTGCTGTGGCCCTGCCGCTGGCGCTTCCGCCTGCCGATCCTCGCGCCGCGTAAAGGTAACCAGCTGGAGCGAGCGCTCTGTATGGCGCTGTTCGTTTACGCCGTCTGGATGCCGCAAACTTTCGCTGAAAACAGCGCGGTGCGCTGGTCTTCGGGGATGATTAATTCACTGCAGATAACCTTTAATCGTTTTATTAGTCACCAGACCGGACGATAAACAAACGAAACAGTCAAAATAGTTATAACCCATTCCATTTGAATATAAGTAATGAATTCCTCTTCTGCTAACCTTGCGCCATTAGAGCTGGTAACAGACCGGCCAGATAAAAACCTATCAGGAGAACGGGGATGAATTTTCCATTAATAGCGAACGTTATCGTGTTCGCGGTTTTGCTGTTTGCGCTGGGGCAAACCCGCCACAAACAGTGGAGCCTCGCCAAAAAAGTACTGCTCGGCCTCGTCATTGGCGTGGTGTTCGGCCTGGCGCTGCAGTTGATTTATGGCTCCGACAGCCCGGTGCTGAAAGACTCCATTCAATGGTTCAATATCGTCGGCAATGGCTATGTCCAGTTGCTGCAGATGATCGTCATGCCGCTGGTTTTCGCATCTATTCTCAGCGCTGTCGCCCGTCTGCATAATGCCTCGCAGCTGGGGAAAATCAGTTTCCTGAGCATCGGTACCCTGCTGTTTACCACGCTGATTGCGGCGCTGGTCGGCGTGCTGGTGACCAACCTGTTTGGTCTGACCGCCGAAGGGCTGGTGCAGGGCAGCGCGGAAACCGCACGTCTGAATGCGATTCAGAGCAACTATGTCGGTAAAGTCGCCGATCTCAGCGTACCGCAGCTGATTCTCTCTTTTGTACCGAAGAATCCGTTTGCCGACCTGACCGGCGCGAACCCGACCTCGATCATCAGCATCGTTATCTTCTCCGCCTTCCTCGGCGTCGCGGCGCTGAAGCTGCTGAAAGATGACGTTGAGAAGGGCCAACGCGTCCTGACTGCCATCGATACCCTGCAAAGCTGGGTGATGAAGCTGGTGCGCCTGGTCATGCAGTTAACGCCGTACGGCGTGCTGGCGCTGATGACCAAAGTGGTGGCCGGTTCCAATCTGCAGGACATCATCAAGCTCGGCAGCTTCGTGGTTGCCTCCTACATTGGCCTCGGCATTATGTTTGTGGTTCACGGTCTGCTGCTGGCGATTAACGGCGTGAGCCCGCTGAAATACTTCCGCAAGGTGTGGCCGGTCCTGACGTTCGCCTTCACCAGTCGCTCCAGCGCCGCGTCGATTCCGCTGAATGTCGAAGCGCAAACCCGTCGTCTGGGCGTACCGGAATCAATTGCCAGCTTCTCCGCCTCCTTTGGCGCCACCATCGGTCAGAACGGTTGTGCGGGTCTCTACCCGGCGATGCTGGCCGTGATGGTGGCACCGACTGTCGGCATCAACCCGTTTGATCCGCTGTGGATAGCCACGCTGGTCGGCATCGTCACCGTCAGCTCCGCAGGGGTTGCAGGTGTCGGCGGCGGCGCAACGTTCGCGGCGCTGATCGTCCTGCCGGCCATGGGCCTGCCGGTGACCCTGGTGGCCCTGCTTATTTCCGTCGAACCGCTGATCGATATGGGTCGTACGGCATTGAACGTCAGCGGTTCAATGACCGCCGGTACCCTGACCAGCCAATGGCTGCGCCAGACCGATAAAACGATTCTCGACAGCGAAGACGACGCCGAACTGGCGCATCGCTAATCGCCCTCCCGGCAAGGTATCGCCGACGCCGTGGCCAGACTGACGACAGCATAACCTCAGGCTGGCAGGCATAAAAAAACCGCAGAGCCCACCGCTCTGCGGTTTTTTATTTTTAAGCCGTATTCAGGAGGCGATTTCGCCTTCCTGTCGCGTTTGTATGGCCCAGCGCTGCGCCGACTCCGGTACGCTAAACGCCGGCGAACGGCGGAAATGCTCTCCCATCAGCACAAAGGCAACATACTTGCCGCGCAACAGCCACACATCGCGAAAACCGTCCATTTTGACGGCGTGTTCCGGCGGGGCGGGTTCCACCCGAGGCACGTAGCTAATGACAGGGCGATTTTGTTGGCGAAGTGTTTTCATAACCGATAGATTCACTAAACAAAGCGGGAGACAGAAGGGTTATCATAGCCGATTGCATCCCCTTTCGTCGCCCCTTACGTGTCTCTTCGCATACGGATGTGAAGTCTGGCAGGAACCGGTAAAATAGCGGGGAAGATGAGGTCTTCCCCTGCGCTTTGATATCAAACGTCGCGGTAGGTGCCTAAACGGTACCCACGCTCGGCCACCGCGTACTTCAGTGATGCCGAGGTCAGGACATCCAGCTCCGCCAGTCGCGGGTAGCAATAGGCGCTGCCCATGAGGGTGTTATCCACAAACGCCGGGTGGCACATCACCTCCAGCGATGATTCTCCCCGCTGGATAGAGGCGTCCAGGGTGTGTAAAAACAGCGCCTCCGAGATGGCCTCGCCGTAGAACTCGCTGGTAAAACCGTCGCTGCTGCGCGCGGTATCCTGCGCCAGTTTGTCACGTTGAGCGAGCTGACGATCAATACGCAGCGCCACCCCCTTCTCGCGGGCAAATGCGGCGACAATGGGATAAATCCCGGCGATCATATGCACGTGGTGATGGCTGTCGATATGCGTCGGTTCGCAGCCAAACAGCGCAATAAACCGGTGATACTGGCACTCCAGCTCATGGGCGATTTCATCCAGCGGCAGGCTATCTTCTTCCGCCATTTGCCAGATCCACTTCCCCAGTCGCCCGTCGCGGGTCAGACCCGGCATCGCCGATAAAGGCTCGCCCAGGGTCAGGACAAAATGCATCCCGACCCCCAGCTCCGGCACGCTGCGGCTCAGCTGGGCCGCATGACTAATCGCCGCCCCGTTAACCAGCGCCGTTGTCGAGGTGACCAGGCCATTTTTACAGGCTTCAATAATGCCGTAGTTCTGGCCTTTACTCAGGCCAAAATCGTCGGCATTAACGATTAACACGCGTTCCATCAGCCCTCCCGTTACTGTTTCAGTTGCTCGATTGTCGCGGCAAAGTTTGGCAGCCACTTTTCGTGCGCGAGGATCATTTCACGCGCCAGCTGCTCGGCATCGCGGTCAGAGTGAATCAACGTGCTCAAATTAAGCGCCAGCAGTACGTCGTTCAGCTCGCCGCTGATCGCGGCCTGGCTGGCCGCCACTTCAAAGCCTTTGATGGTATAAATCAGCCCCAGCACCTTCTCATCGAAATGGGTGATGCGCGGCGTCGGCGTCGCCCCTTCACTGCCGAGCGTGCAGGTCATCTCCACCGCCCAGTCCGCCGGAATATTATCAATGTGGCCATGATGCGGGATGTTTACGTAGTGCTCGGCCTGCTTGTCATTGTAGATAGCATTGATCACTTCACAGGCCGCATCGGAGTAATAGGCGCCGCCGCGCTGCTCCAGCTCTTTTGGTTTGACCTTCAGATCCGGGTTTTTATACAGCTCGAACAGCTGTTTTTCGACCTTCTGCACCACCTGGGCTCGCGCGCCGCCTTTGTAATACTCACCCATTTCGATGGCCAGCATCTCTTTAGGTTTAAAGTAGTAGAGCAGATAGGAGCACGGAATCAGGCGCAGCGAGCGGATCAGCCCTTCGCTGAACGGTAAGTCGAAAATGTTTTTCACCGAGTTGGCGCTCAGGGTACCGGAAGCAACGCCATCGAGCAGTTCATCGAAGCGCGATTTGCCATTCACCAGCACATCGCGAACGAACACCAGGTGATTGAGACCAAACAGGTCGATATGCAGTTCATCTTCCGGGCTCAACTGCAGCACATCGGTGATAAACATTTTCATGCCGATCGGAATATTACACACGCCGATAAAGCGCTTAAAGTTGGTGTGGCGATACACCGCCTCGGTGACCATCCCCGCCGGGTTGGTAAAGTTGATGATCCAGGCATCCGGGCAGATCTCCTGTACATCCTTCACGATATCAAAAATCACCGGAATGGTACGCAGACCTTTAAACAGGCCACCAGCACCGTTAGTCTCCTGCCCGAGGTAGCCGTGGCTGAGCGGAATGCGCTCATCTTTTTCACGCGCCTTCAGCTGGCCAACCCGCAGTTGCGTGGTGACGAAATGCGCCCCTTCCAGCGCGGCGCGACGATCCAGCGTTTTGTAAACCTGCATCGGAACGCCCGCTTTTTCCACCATACGCTGGCACAGCGCATGGATAATATCGAGTTTCTCCCGTCCTTCTTCGACATCAACCAGCCATAATTCCGTTACCGGCAGTTCGTGATAGCGTTTGATAAACCCTTCCAGTAACTCCGGGGTATAACTGCTGCCGCCGCCGATAGTGACAATTTTTAGTTTCTGGCTCATTATATTCTCCCTTGTGGCACTACGAATTGACCGTAGTCCGCCCTCCGCATAGAAACGGAAAGTTAAATTGAATATGTCCTGACGCGGAATAACCCGCTCCGGTTAATTAATGCTGGTCAGCTGTTTTCGGTAATTGCTTGGCGTAAATGAGGTCAGCTTCTTGAATGTTTTAATAAACAGACTTGGGCTACTGTACCCCGACTCGTAAGCAATATCGGTTACCGAGTAGTTGGTGATTTCCAGCTGCTTCTTGGCGAAATTGATGCGAATATCATTAATAATCTGCATCGGCGTTTTACCATAATAGCGTTGGGTTGCCCGGGTTAAATATTCCTGTGTTTTCCCGGAGAGGGCGACCATATTTTCCAGCGCGCCTTCGCCAAATTTCAGCTTATCGTGCATATCTTCGACGGTATTTTTCAGCCATTGCGGAATGACATCCTGCGCTGGCTCCTCGCGATAATGCCGTAAACGGTTAATGGTATAAAACGAGACCAGTTCAATAAATTCGTCAAACTCAGTTTCGCGAAAGTTCAGCGAAGCGATAACCGACTCGATGTAGCTGAGAAAGGTGCTTTTTACCGCGTAGACCTGCGAAGCAACCAGACCAAACGGCAGCAGCGGCAGATAGTGTTTCTCAAAGAAACTTTTGCTGATACCGACGTTAAGAATGCGAGTCGCGCCAAAAGCATAAAAACTCTGGTGGTGCGACCCCATCGGGATAAAGACGAAATCCCCGCGCTCCAGCAATACCCGCTTGCCATTGATTTCCTGATAATAGCGCCCGGTTAAAACGATGGTGTACTCGTAATAATCATGCTGGTGAAGCCCGCTTACGCTTTCCGTTTTGTTGTAGATAACCACATGAAAATTTTTCCCGTTGAAAAGCTGCTGTTCCCGCGCGGTACTGATTTCAGTGGTGATCATCTTTGGCTGCCTCATCGTGTAGATGGCCTATTGTACCTTCTCATGCAGCTCAATCAATTCGGCGACCAGCTCACGCGCCAGCATGGAGGTCATCAAATGATCCTGCGCATGGACCAGTACCAGACTGACCTTCATTTTGCCTTCGCCTTCATCGCTTTCAATGAGCTGCGTCTGCACGCGATGCGCTTCACTCAGCGCCATTCGCGACTGTTCCATCATATTTTTGGCGGCGGCGAAATCCCCTTGCTTGGCCTGCTTAAGTGCAGCATAGGCCAGGCTACGGGCCTGTCCGGAGTTGATAATCAGCCCCATCACCACCTCTTCGAGATCGTTCTCAGGTACGTCAACCGCTTCGATATTATCCAGATCAAACATACTATTTCCTCATTTCTCAGGCGGTACGGGAAAGCTCCCGTACCGCTCGACATCAGAATTTCAGCGCGTTAGCGATATCTTCTTCGCTTTCCTGCTCTTCAATAACCGCCTGTGCCTTGTTGGAGACCGCGACGAACGGCAGGTAAACCAGCACCGACACCCCGAGGTTGAACAGCGCCACGCAAAGTGCGGCGATACTCCCGTTACTGTTGAAGAACGCCCCGAGGCCGGTAGGCATGGTCCACGGCGCCAGGTTAGTCACCGGCGGGATAATCCCCATCGAGTAGGCAACAAGCGTAATCGCGGCCAGAATCGGCTGAATCAGGACAAACGGGATGAACATTACCGGGTTCATGATAATCGGCAGACCAAACAGAATCGGCTCGTTAATCTGGAAGATGCCTGACGGCAGCGCCAGTTTCGCCACCTGACGGTGATCTGCGCGGCGTGAGCCGATGAAGATAGCGATAATCAGACCGAGTGTGGCCCCGGAGCCCCCCAGCAGGATGTAAGAGTCCAGCATCGGCTTGGCCCAGAAGTGGAACTCTTTGCCCGCAGCGATGGCCGCCTCAACGGAACCGTACTGGTTGTACAGCGCGATGTTTTCCAGCGCCCACGGGGTCATGATGCCGTTGTCCAGCGCGGTCAGCGCCAGAGACCCGTGTACGCCGAAGAACCACAGCAGGGAGTTAAAGATAACGTAGGCCCAGCCCACCACGCTGCCCATCGACGCCAGCGGTCTGGAGATGGAGTCCATGATGATCTGGTGGAAGTTGCTGCCATGGTTGGCCAGCAGCCAGGAGATAATGCCGAACACGGAGAGGATCAGGAAGCCCGGAATCAGCGCCGAGAATGAGCGTGATACCGAGGCCGGAACGCTGTCCGGCAAGGTAATAACCCAGTTGCGGCGGATAACAAAGGTGAACATTTCCGCCACCAGCAGGCCAATGATCATACCCGAGATAATGTTTGCCCCACCCAGCCAGTTCGCGCCGACCGCATAGGCCTCGCCCACGCTGTACGGCGTGACGGTCATAAAGGCGGCGACCGATAGCAGCCCCGCGGCCAGCGGATCGACTTTACGCTCTTCAGCCAGCGCCATACCGATAAAGAACGGCGCCATCAACGACATAATTCCTAACGTCCCGTTATAAACGTTGCCGCCGATGGCCTTAAAGCCATTTAACGTTTCAATGGTGGAAGCATCCAGGCGAATCCCCATTGAATAGAAGAAAGAACCCTCACCAAAACTCAGAAAAACGTTGTTGATTAATACGAACATAGCCCCGGCGAGGGTCAACGGCATTAATTTAATAAAGCCGTTTTTAATCGCATTAATGTGCGGTTGCTTTCCTATTTTCACTGCGAAAGGAAGGAGTACCTTTTCAAGCGAATCAATCACTTTACTCATAGCAAATACCCTTAAAAGCCGTAATCGAATCATTACGGCATAGATGTATGAAATTACTCTTTGACGGGAAAATAAACTCTCACCTTGCGCTATTCCGGCAAATAAGATAGTGCCTTAGCGCACTATTGATTCAGCGAAAACCGAAAAGATATTGAGTTTTAAAATTAAATTAATGTGCAGCAGCTTTCTTAATGGCCGCAACGGCCGCTTTCAGTACACCTAAACCATCGACTTTGCCATACAGTACAGAGTCGATAACTTCCACCGGCTTATTTGGTAACAGCCGCTGAATTTCAGGAAGCATATACGCGATTTGTGGGCCTAATAATACGACATCGGCTTCAGGGCCCTTTTCTCCCGCAAGTGTCTCAGGATAAGCCTCGATGATGACCGGCACTTCATATTTTTCCGCCTGCGCACGCATTTTAGAGACCAGCAGTGAAGTTGACATTCCAGCCGAGCAAAACAAATAGATGTGTTTCTTTTCCATGAGCGCTTCCTCAATGTGTAAAACCTGGCGGCCTCAGTACCATTTTCTGTCTGAAGGCCGGGTAAGACAGGTCATCATTCAATTAGTATTGTTTATGCATTGAGTATACGGCATCGTTCGGATGCCTGGATAATTCCTGGTTAATCAAAATTGTCTCTCATTGACCTCGCGTTTTGACTACCTTCACATTTCCCCCAAATAATTCGCGCAATTAAATAAGCATTAGCGGTCATAAAAAAACCCGACCAGTGGTCGGGCTTTCGTAGATCCCAGCATGTTGCACTACTTGCTGTTACGCGGGTCGGTATCGTACTCCGCACAGGTCTGGTAGCCGGAGTTCATCACGCGGCCGGTATCGTCGAGGGCAACAAAGTAGGTTTCAATTTTACCATCCCGTTGACCGAGGATATAGGTCTGACAGGTTCCGCGGGCATGGATCATGGTAACCTCAGAAGACGGTTTACCCGCAATCTGTAAGACCTGCGAGCGGGTCATACCTTTTTTGACATCTTTGACGACCGGTTGCGTGAACTGATCGGCGGTACGATCGTAAGCCGTACAACCTGCCAGCATGGTCAAAACGGCTGCTGCGCCCAGAAATCCAGTTAAATTGTTGTTCATATTCCGTCCTCTTTTATTCTGCGTGTTAATAAGCCTGGAATAAATAGCGTTATTTTTCAAGCCGAAGGTACAAAAGGGGCAAATTTAAGCTCTTTCTAATAAAAAAAACCTATGTCGTTGATTGCTTTCTTTTACGCCACTCAATTCTGTGATCCTTGTCGTTTTCCCGGCAAAGAGGTAGCTTTAACCCTTACTGGCAGCCAAACAGATTCACTTTCCGGAGGGCGCGATGACGCTACAACAAGAAATTATTCAGGCGCTGGGCGCAAAGCCCCAGATCGATGCTGAGGGTGAAATTCGCCGCAGCGTGGACTTTTTGAAGTCGTACTTGCAGACCTACCCTTTTATTAAGTCACTGGTTCTGGGAATCAGCGGCGGCCAGGATTCAACCCTGACAGGCAAACTTTGTCAGCAGGCCATCACTGAACTGCGGGCCGAAACCGGCGATGAAAAGCTGCAGTTTATTGCCGTACGCCTGCCTTATGGCGTCCAGGCGGATGAGCAGGATTGCCAGGATGCGATCGCCTTCATCCAGCCGGATCGGGTGCTGACGGTAAATATTAAAGGCGCCGTCCTGGCCAGCGAGCAGGCCTTGCGGGAGGCCGGTATTGAGCTTAGCGACTTTGTTCGCGGCAATGAGAAAGCTCGCGAACGCATGAAAGCGCAGTACAGCATTGCCGGGATGACCCACGGTGTGGTGGTAGGCACTGACCATGCGGCTGAGGCGATTACCGGCTTCTTTACCAAGTACGGAGACGGCGGCACGGATATCAACCCTATCTTCCGTCTCAATAAGCGCCAGGGCAAGCAGCTGCTGGCGCTGCTGGGCTGCCCGGAGCATCTGTATAAGAAGCTGCCGACCGCCGACCTGGAAGACGACCGCCCCTCTCTGCCGGATGAAGTTGCGCTGGGGGTGACCTACGACAATATCGATGACTATCTGGAAGGCAAAACGCTGGATGCGGGCATCGCCAGAATTATTGAAGGCTGGTATCTGAAAACCGAGCATAAGCGCCGGACGCCGATCACCGTTTTCGACGACTTCTGGAAAAAATAACGCGCGCCCTGCATTTCGCTGACCCCGGCCACCGCCGGGGTTATTTTTTGTACTTTTCGCTGCCTGAACGCCCTGCTATACTGGACAAATAACCAGCATCAGGAGCCCGTGTAGTGAGAAGGCAATCTGCCCCGCGTCTGGAATTCGAGGCGGCGGCTATCTATGAATATCCCGAACATCTGCGTCCATGGGTGGAGGCGCTGCCTACTCTGCCGGGCGTTTATCTGTTTCACGGTGAGAGCGAGACGCTCCCGCTGTATATCGGTAAGAGCGTGAATCTCCGCAGTCGGGTGCTGTCGCACCTGCGTACGCCCGAAGAGGCGGCCATGCTGCGCCAGGCGCGAAGCATCAGTTGGCAGCGTACCGCGGGAGAGCTGGGTGCGCTGCTGCTGGAGGCGCAGTTGATTAAAGAACGCCAGCCGCTGTTTAATAAGCGCCTGCGGCGTAATAAGCAGCTCTGCTCGTTGCGGCTGGAAGGGGCTCGCCCGCAGGTGGTGTACGCCCGCGAGGTTGATTTCTCCCACCAGAATCATCTGTACGGCCTGTTCGCCAACCGGCGGGCAGCGCTGCAGGCGCTGCAAACCCTCGCAGACGAACAGCATCTTTGTTACGGGCTGCTGGGACTGGAGACGCTCACTGCGGGCCGCGCCTGTTTCCGGCACGCGCTGGGACGCTGCGCCGGCGCCTGCTGCGGCCAGGAAACTCTTGCCGCGCATCATGAAAGACTTCGCGCCCGGATGGCGCAGATGCAGCTGGTGTGCTGGCCGTGGCCTGGGGCCATCGCGCTGGAAGAGAAAGGTCCAGACCTCACCCACTATCACGTCATTCATAACTGGCTGTGGCTGGGAGCGGTCGAGACGCTGGAGCAGGCAGAGTCCTTAACGCGCCAGTCGGCCAGTTTCGATCATGACGGCTACAAAATTCTCTGTAAACCGCTGCTGAGTGGCTGCTTTACGCTGCATCCGCTCTCCCCCCCGTTAGGGCAAAAAAAACCGCCGGTCCTGCCCAATGCCTGACGGCGTATGTTGGGCAAGACCGGCGGTCTTCATTCAAAGCGCTGAGTTATTCAGCTGATGCGGGCATTTTACCTTCTGCCGCGTTGCGTTCTGTCAGATGCTTCTCAAAATTCGCATTGAACTGTTTTTTCTGTTCCGGCGTCAGAATGTTGTAAATCTTGTTCTGGGTTTCCATACGGGAAAGCGCCATCGCTTTGTGCTGCGCCTCCATTTTATCGATCTGCGCTTCCGCTTTCGCTTTATCGAAGGTATCGCTGGCGATAAGCTCATGCATCGCGCGGCGTTCATCCAGCGACGGGCGTTTCATATTTTCACGCTGGTCCTTCATGATGTCGCGAATCTGCTGTTTTTGCGCATCGGTCAGATTCAGCCCTTTAAACATCATTTCATGCTGGCCGCCATGCATACCCTTATGGTGCATCATCGGTTTGCTATCGGTCTGAACGGCGGTGGTATCGGCAGCGTGAGCCAGGTTAGCCGCACCCAGAGCCAGTGTAGAGGCAACAAACAGAGCAGTCATCTTCTTCATATCTGGTCCTTACTTTAAGTTATTTTTACGGCGTGTTGCCGTGTTGACGAGATAAACTTTACGACGTTTATCGTCAATTAGTCAGAGCAAGAGTAAAACAATGAAAGTGTAAAAAACATTTTCTCACCAATTGTGGAGAAAATAAGGAAATTAAGGAGGGAATTGCAACAGAAAATAAATAACTTACTGTTTTTAGATGGTTTTTATGGATTATAAAGCAGCAAAGATTAAAAACAAAGCATTTATCCAGGAATAATCCGCAATCAGACTCCAGCGCACGAAAAAATAAGATTGCGCGAAAAAGTCACCATCCGAAATTAAACAGCCGCCCGGATGAGCGGCAAAATATTCGGCCCGAGGCTACGGTAAACGCTCCAGCATCAACCCAGCCCGTAGCCCCCGCGCCACGGACGGATTAGGGAACAGAACAAACTCCTGCGCTTTTTCTACCACATAGCGAATATCGCCATCTTCGGCAAGCAGGGTTCCGCCGGGAAAGGCGGTAAAATTGAGCGTCCGATCCGACATAAACAGATGAAATTTATCACTATGGCGGGTAATTTGCTGCACCACCCGATAGCGCAGCGGCGCCGGCTCGGCGTCAACAACCGTCATGTCGCCCACCAGCAAACGCATTAGCGCCCGTTGGGTGACGCTAAATTGCGCCAGATCGTTAGCGCCAAACGGTAACGCCTTCCCGAGTTCCAGGGTACAGGAGAGCGCGGCAAAACGTTCACAGCTGAAATGGGTGAATGTCCCCGCCGGCTGCTGATGGAAGACCAGCGCCTCCAGCCCGGCGCCGCCCAGCCAACGCAAAAAATCCTCATCCCACGGAGCTTCACGCGCCGGCAGCACGCCAAAGCGCGTATGCAGCGACCCGCGAATCGCGGTATGTAAATCAAGGTGCCAGCGGCCGCCCGTTCCGCCAGCATAAAACCGCGTCAACACCTGCTCCAGCTGACGCGCTCTGGCCGTTTCGTCGCTGACGGGAAAACCCTGCCAGCGCCCGCCAAACATCCGGTTCATGTCGCAGTCCAGGTAGCGCTTATTTTGCCGCAGCGCGGGCGGATTGCCGAAGATAACCAGCATCCGCCAGTGCAGCGGCAGCTCACCGCTAAACAGCTGCTGTAGCAGCTGATGGGTCATCTCCACCGGCGCGGTTTCATTGCCGTGGATACCCGCGGACAGAACCAGCGACCGCTCGCAGCGCGCATGCGGCGTCAGTTGCAACACCCCGCAATCCAGCCAGTGCCAGCGAAAATGCGCCGTTTCGCCATGAAAATGGTGGGGCAAACGCCCCGCCAGAGTTAATGCCAGAAAGTCGTCCACGACGCCTCCTTGAAACGAAAACGAAGTCACAGCGCCTGCTGAAACGGATAAACGGAACCCAGCTGCAGGATTTGCGTCAGCCGATCGAGCGCCTCGCGACCTTCGACAAGCAGCTGTGGATCCGCCAGATCCGCCTGGGTGAGACGATCGCGATAGTAGCGATCGACCCAGTCATTGAGGGTCACAAACAGCGCCTCGTTCATCAATACCGCCGGATTCACCGCCCGCAGTTCCTCCTCCGTCAACACTACTCGCAGGCGCAAACAGGCCGGCCCCCCGCCGTTGGCCATACTTTCGCGCAGATCGTAAACCTGCAGTTCATCAATCGGGTTGTCAGCGTCCAGCAGCGTGTTCAGGTAACGCCAGACCCCAGCATGTTCCTGCGCCTCCTGGGGAAGAATCAGCCGCATCGTGCCATCGGGTTTACTCAATAGCTGACTGTTGAACAGATAGGTCGCTACCGCCTCTTCTACCGTCACCGCGCGGGTCGGTACAATAACGGGCGTAAACCCGGCCACCTGCCCGGCAAGCTCGCGCATCAACTGAGGCTGATCGACGAACGCCTGTTCATGGCAAAACAGCACCTGGCGATTACTCACCGCAATCACATCGTTGTGAAATACCCCTTTATCAATCACCGCCGGATTCTGCCGGGCAAAAATAACCTGCCGCGGATTCACCTGATTCAGGCGCGCAACCGCCTGACTGGCTTCCAGCGTCTGTCGTGCCGGGTAGCGCAGCGGGCTTTCGCCCTCGCCGCCCTGCTGGCGACCGTAGACAAAAAGCTGCACGCCCGGCGCGCCATACTCGCCGCCGAGGCGGTTATGGTTCGCCGCCCCTTCATCGCCAAACAACGCCACCTGCGGCAAAGGGGGATGGATGGCAAAGCGCTGCTCATCAGGGAAGATAGCGCGCAGCAACGCTTCGGTCGTTGGTGCTTCACTGGCGCGGTGGAATTTATCGTTAAGATTGGCCACCGTCAGGTGAACCCGGCCATCCAGCGAATCGGCCGAGGGCGAAACCGTCGCCGCGTTGGCCACCCACATTGACGAAGCCGAGCTCACCGCCGACAGCAGATCCGGCGCCTGGCGCGCCGCCTTCTCGATGACCTGCGGGTCGCTGCCGCTGAATCCGAGCCGGCGCAGCAGAGGAACATTCGGCCGTTCCTGTGGCGGGATGACGGCCTGGGGATAGCCCGCGTCCGCCAGCGCCTTCATCTTTTTCAGCCCCTGCTTCGCCGCCAGCTGCGGGTTAGATACCCGATAGCGATGTCGTGTCGACGCCTCATTGCCAAAGGAGAGCCCGGCGTAGTGATGGGTCAGACCGGGAAGTCCGTCAAAATTTACCTCAAAAGCTTTCATCGGGCGGCTCCTCGCAGGATGTCGAGACCGGGACTGAGGGTCGCCGGTAGCGTCAGTTCCGGCGTTTCGAGACTTGCCATCGGCCACGCACAATAATCGGCCGCGTACCATGCCCCCGGCCGGTGGTTACCGGAGGCCCCCACGCCGCCAAACGGCGCGGTGCTGGCGGCGCCGGTCAGCGGTTTGTTCCAGTTGACGATTCCGGCCCGCGCTTCCAGCAGCAGGCGGTCGAATTTCTCGCGCTCTGCGGAAATCAGCCCGCAGGAAAGACCAAACCGGGTGGCATTCGCGAGGGCGATCGCCTCGGCAAAATCGTCATAGCGCCAGACGCTGAGCAGCGGACCAAAAACTTCCTCGTCGGCCACTTCAGCCACCGCCGTCAGTTCGATAATTCCCGGCGTCAACAGCGAAGTACCAGCCCGCAACAGCCGCGGCTCCAGCAGCGTTTTTCCGCCCTTCGCAACCTGTCCCAGCCAGGCCTGGTGCACCTTTTGCGCCGCCTGGGCCGAGATAAGCCCGCCAAGGAACGGCTGCGGCGACGCATCCCAGGCGTCGGGCACCAGGGTTTGTGACACTGTCACCAGTCGTTCGAGAAACGCATCGCCTCTCTCGCCGCGCTTCACCAGCAGGCGACGAGCGCAGGTACAGCGCTGTCCGGCGGTAATAAAG
This sequence comes from Klebsiella sp. Lac1, assembly GCF_009825425.1. Taxonomy (NCBI): domain Bacteria; kingdom Pseudomonadati; phylum Pseudomonadota; class Gammaproteobacteria; order Enterobacterales; family Enterobacteriaceae; genus Klebsiella; species Klebsiella sp. Lac1. The sequence continues at coordinate 1,143,482 of NZ_VJZJ01000001.1, read as the reverse complement.
GCCGATTGAATGGTCAGATGCACCGCCGCATCGATATCCTGCGGGTCGTCGACAATCAGCGGATTGTTGCCGCCCATCTCCAGCGCCAGAATCTTTTCCGGCTGGCCGGCGAGCTGGCGGTGCAGCTGAAACCCCGTCGCCGAGCTGCCGGTAAACAGCAGCCCGTCAATATCCGGCTGGGCGCTCAGCGCTTCGCCGGTTTCCCGTCCGCCCTGCAGTAAGTTCAGCACCCCCGGCGGCAGTCCCGCCTCGGCCCACAGTTTCACCACCGCCTCGCCGCTGTGCGGCGTCAGTTCGCTGGGCTTAAACACCAGCGTATTCCCCGCCAGCAGCGCCGGCACAATATGCCCGTTAGGCAGATGGCCGGGAAAATTGTACGGACCAAACACCGCCAGCACGCCATGCGGGCGATGGCGCAGCGTCGCCGAGCCATCGCCCATGACCGTTTGCGACTCACCGGTGCGGCTATGGTAGGCTTTCAGGGAAATAGCGATCTTGTTGATCATCGCGCTGATTTCGGTTACCGCTTCCCACTGCGGCTTACCGGTTTCTGCGGCAATGACCGCGGTTAGCTCGGTTTTGTTCGCTTCCAGCAGCGCGGCAAATTTTTCCACGATCGCCTGACGGACGCTGAACGGCTGCCTGGCCCATGTCGGGAAGGCCCGTCTCGCGGCACTGACCGCCAGCGCCACCTGCCCGGCGTCGGCGTCGTTGCCCTGCCAGAGCAGCGCCTGGCTGACCGGGTTGATTTTGCTGCGCGCCGGACCGTGTCCACTCTGCCACTCACCGTTGATCCATAAACTCATGATTTTTTCTCCTCCGGAATCAGACCAACCAGTCTCACCTGGTCGCCGACATGGCATTTCAGGGCATCCAGTTCGCGCGCGCTTAACAGCAGGCGATCGGTATGCGGATCGGCGTGCACCAGCAGCGCGCGAAATTGCAGATACTGCTCGTTGGCCACCAGGCATACCGGCCATTCCCCCGGCGCGGGCTGCCCTTCCGCCACGGTCACCAGCCGGCTTTTACGAATCGCCCGCACCCGGTCAATGTCGCACTCCAGCGTCGGCCCGCCGTCGAAAATGTCGATATAGTTGCGGTAGCGAAACCCTTCTTTCTCCAGCACCGCGCGCGCCGGCGCCGTTTGCGGATGAACTTCGCCGATCGCCGCGCGCGCCTCATCGGATAAAAAGTCGATATACAGCGGATGCTTCGGCATCAAGGCGGCAATAAAAGCTTTTTGCCCGGTCCCGCACAGGTAGTCGGCACGCGAGAACTCCATGGCGAAAAAGCGTTTGCCGAGGCTTTCCCAGAACGGCGAATAGCCATGTTCATCAATCACGCCGCGCATCTCCGCCACCACTTTTTCATTAAAGTGCTCGCGGAACGCGGCCATAAACAGGAAGCGCGATTTCGACAACAGATAGCCGTTGCCCTCTTTACGCCAGGCCGGATCGAGAAACAGCGTGCACAGCTCGCTGCTGCCGGTGTGATCGTTGCTGAGAAACAGCGTCGGCAGCGCGTTGTAGACATTCAGCTCTTTTGAGGCATGAACCTGTGTCCCCACGCGGTAGTTGTACCAGGGATCGTTCAACCCTACCGCGACTTCGATAGCGCAAATCCCCACCACCGCGCCGCTGCTGGTCTCTTCAAGGACAAAAACATAGCCCTGTTCGCTTTTTGGCAGCTCCCCGCGCCAGGTTTTCTGCGAACGTTCAATCCGCGCCGCCAGCGTCTTTTCATCGGCAGGCAGCGATGTCAGGCCGCCGCCGGTTTCACCGGCCAGGGTCACCAGACCGGCCAGATCTTCGGCGGCTACAGGACGAATCACCATCATGATGACGCTCCCGCGAGGAAGTGTTGGCAGGCCCGTTCAAAACGATCCAGCCCGGTTTTCACCTCTTCCTCACTCACAATGAGCGCTGGAGCGAAACGCACCACGTTCGCGCCGGCAATCAGAATCATCAGCCCCTCTTCCGCCGCCTGGGTACTGATGGCTTTCGCCTTTCCGGCCCAGGCATCATTGAGGACGCAGCCGATCAGCAGTCCCAGTCCACGGATCTCCTTGAACAGGCCGTAGCGCGCGTTAATGGCGTTCAGCCGCTCGGTAAACCACTGGTGGCGCTGCTTCACGCCGTTCAGTACCGCCGGCGTATTGACTATTGACAGCACTTCGCCGGCCACCGCGCTGGCCAGCGGGTTACCGCCGTAGGTGGTGCCGTGCGTCCCGACGGTCATGACGCTGGCGCAGTCTTGCGTTGCCAGCAGCGCGCCAATCGGGAAACCGCCGCCCAGCGCTTTCGCCGTCGACAGGACATCCGGCGTGACGCCATAGTGCATATAGGCATACAGCTCACCAGTACGGCCCACCCCGGTCTGGACTTCATCAAAAATCAACAGCGCATGATGGGCGTCGCACAACTCGCGCAGACCACGCAGGAAGGCCGCATCGGCTGGCACCACGCCCCCTTCGCCCTGCATCGGCTCAACAATCACCGCGCAGGTGTTGTCATCGATAAGCGCCCGCGCCGATTCGAGATCGTTATAAACCGCATGCTGGATCTGCGGCGGCAGCGGGGCAAAATCCTGAGAGTAGGCCGGCTGGCCGCCCGCAGAAACAGTAAACAAGGTGCGACCGTGGAAGGCATTTTTGAACGCGACGATGCCGCTTTTGTGGCTGCCGAAACGGTCGTGAGCATATTTGCGCGCCAGCTTCAGCGCCGCTTCGTTAGCCTCTGCGCCTGAGTTACAGAAGAAAACGCGGTCGGCAAAAGTCGCGTCGATCAGCTGTTTCGCCAGACGCAGGACCGGCTCATTGGTGTATCCGTTGCCGGTGTGCCAGAACTTTCCGGCTTGTTCCGTCAACGCCCGAATCAGCTGCGGATGAGCGTGTCCCAGGGCATTCACCGCAATGCCGCCGGCAAAATCGATATACTCTTTCCCCTGCTGATCCCACAGGCGTGAACCTTCACCGCGTACCGGAATAAAAGCCGCTGGCGCGTAGACCGGCATCATCCATTCATCAAAATTGTTACGCGTAATTGACTGAGACATATCGACCTCTTCCGGTAAATAAAAAGTATGAATAATGTTAAAAATTGTAGGTTGTCACGCTGTAAATGTAGATTGCACACATCGTGCCAGCCAGAGGAAAAAATGCATAAATCGGAGTCAGGCAAGGAATATCAATAAGTTACGATTTCAATTTATGCACATCAAATGCATAAATAGTGAATAAATATCTTACCCCTCGGCAACAGCAGTGAATAAATCAGATAGTTTATGCATCAGTAAGATATAATTCTGTATTTGTGATCCTCTACGAAATTTATCGTAGATATTCGCCCTTTTTTAGCGCAGGCTGCGCCGGAATGGTGCACGCGGGTTATGCCAGCACTGCCAATCGGAACAACAGGCACAATAAAATACCTTCCGGCAGCCAGCCCGACGAATTTCTGCTACCATCCCTGCACTATTCACCTTGCACAGTGGCAGCGACTATGAAATTTCTCTCTTTTAATATCAACGGCCTGCGTGCCCGACCCCACCAGCTGGCCGCCATCGTCGACAAACATCAGCCTGACGTTATTGGCTTACAGGAAACCAAAGTACACGACGACATGTTTCCGCTCGAAGAGGTGGCAAAACTCGGGTACAACGTGTTCTACCACGGTCAAAAAGGGCACTACGGCGTGGCGCTGCTGACCAAAGAGACGCCGGTCTCAGTGCGCCGCGGTTTCCCGGACGACGGCGAAGAGGCCCAGCGGCGCATCATCATGGCGGAAATTCCGTCCGCATTCGGCAATGTGACGGTGATCAACGGCTATTTCCCGCAGGGCGAAAGCCGCGACCACGCAACTAAGTTCCCGGCAAAAGCGGCGTTTTACCAGAATCTGCAAAACTATCTCGATAGTGAGCTGAACAAAGATAATCCGCTGCTGATCATGGGTGATATGAACATCAGCCCAACCGACCTTGACATCGGCATTGGCGAAGAGAACCGTAAGCGCTGGCTGCGCACCGGTAAGTGCTCATTCCTGCCGGAAGAGCGTGAGTGGATGGCGCGCCTGCTGGACTGGGGCCTGGTTGACACCTGGCGTCAGGCCAATCCCGATAGCCAGGATCGCTTCTCATGGTTTGACTACCGTTCCAAAGGCTTTGACGATAACCGCGGGCTGCGTATCGACCTGCTGCTGGCAAGCTCTCCACTGGCGCAGCGCTGCGTAGAAACCGGTATTGATTACGACATTCGCGGTATGGAAAAACCGTCCGACCATGCGCCGGTCTGGGCCACCTTCAAACCGTAACGCGCTTTCTCCCTCGACTCTCCCGGCCTGACGGCCGCGGAGAGTGCGCTTATCCTGAGCAAAATCAATAAATCCGCGGTAAGACATTGTTGCGGCTTGCCATTTATTATACTGTCGCGCACGCCCTGGCGACCGGGGCGCAGGTTCACGGAACGCGGTAAAAACAGGAGATCCCCATGCAAAAGAAGCCGTCATAAAGCAGACTCTCAGCTGCTGCTGATTCTCGCCCTGCTCTGCGCCACGGCGGCGATTGTCTCCTTCTCTGGCTTTGCCGACCTGCTGACCCACTTCCGTCAACTGCAGGCGCTGATCCAACACAGCGGCCCGCTCGGCTGGACGCTCTATGTTGCCTTATTTATCGTCGCCACCCTGTGCCTGATTCCGGGCAGTATCCTGGTGATGGTCGGCGGCGTGGTCTTTGGCCCGGTATGGGGCACCCTGCTATCGCTGTGTGCGGCCACGGTGGCCTCGGCGCTCTCTTTCTTGCTGGCCCGCTGGCTGGGTCGCGATCTGCTGCTGAAATATGCCGGACATACCGCCACCTTTCAGGCTATTGAACGCGGAATTGCCCGCAGCGGTACAGATTTCCTGATTTTTACCCGCCTGGTGCCGCTGTTTCCGTACAACATTCAAAACTATGCCTATGGCCTGACCGCCATTCCATTCGGCTCATTTATGCTGATATCGCTCCTGACGACCCTGCCGGGGCTGTTTATCTATACTCTGATGGCGAGCGAACTCGCCAGAGAGGGCATTACGTTGGGGTTTATACTGAAACTGAGCCTCGCCGGCCTCGCCTTATTTGGCATCATTCAGGGCGCCAAAATCTTTGCCCGGCGGCGACAGATCGATCCCGACAAGCTGCAGGCTAGCCATGAAGAAAAATAACGCGCGTCTCATCTGGCGCGCTCGCGCGGCGCTAGTCCTCATTGTCGTGGCCGCGCTCGTCGCCTGGTGGCGTATCCCCGCCGTGAATGCGTTTATTCAGCACAGTCTGGCGGCCTTTTCCGCCTTAGATCAGCACGCCATTGAGCGCTTTATTCACGCCTACGGGCCGCAGGCGGCACTGGTTTCCTTCGCCTTAATGATCCTGCAGGCCGTCGTGGCGCCGCTCCCCGCCTTTCTGATCACCTTCGCTAACGCTTCTTTGTTTGGCGCTTTCTGGGGCGCTGCACTTTCCTGGACCAGCGCCATGGCCGGCGCCGCGCTGTGTTTTTTTATCGCCAGAGTGCTGGGCCGCGAAGCGGTTGAAAAGCTGACCGGCAAAACGGTGCTGCGCAGTATGGACGCCTTCTTCGACCGCTACGGTCAACAGACGGTATTGATCTGTCGGCTGCTGCCGTTTGTCCCCTTTGATCCTATCAGCTATGCGGCGGGTCTGACCTCGATTCGCTTTCGCCAGTTTATGTTCGCCACCGGTATCGGCCAGTTGCCTGCCACGCTGGTGTACTCGTGGGTGGGCAGCCAGTTAACCGGCGGGACATTCTGGTTTATTAGCGCATTATCCGTTCTGTTTGCGCTGACGCTGATTATCTTTATAGCTAAAGCCCGCTATCTCGAACGTCATAAGAGGAAGTCCTGATGAGGTTGTCGCCGCTGCGCACCATCCCCCTGATCCTGCGCCCGCAGACCTGGCTGCATCGTCGCCATTACGGCGAAGTGCTTAGCCCTGTTCGCTGGTGGGGACGTATTCCGTGGCTCTTTTATCTGCTGTCGATGTTTGTCGGCTATCTTGAACGCAAGCGTTCGCCCCTTGATCCGGTGCTGCGCGCGCTGGTCAGCGCCCGCGTCGCCCAGATGTGTCGGTGCGAATTTTGCGTGGACATCACCAGCATGAAGCTGGCTGAACGCACCGGCAACCACGATAAACTCCTCGCCGTCGCCAGCTGGCGCCAGAGCCCATTGTTCAGCGAAAACGAACGTCTGGCGCTAGAGTATGCCGAAGCCGCCAGCCTGACGCCGCCAACCGTCGACGATGCTCTGCGCGGCAAGCTGATGGCGCGATTTGATGCCCAGGCCCTGACCGAACTCACGGCGCTGATCGGCTTACAAAATCTGTCGGCACGCTTTAATTCCGCCATGGCGATCCCGGCGCAGGGCCTGTGCCAGATCCCCCCGGCGGACTCGGCAAAAGACCCCCAATAATAAGGAGCGGATGATGCGCTACTGTTTACTCTGGCTCGCGGCGCTGCTGTGCGCCCCGCTTGCCGCTCACGCCGACGATAGCTGGCAACAGATAGCTCGCCAGGCCCGCGGACAGACGGTCTGGTTTAATGCCTGGGGCGGCGACCCGGCGGTAAATCGCTATCTCGACTGGGTCAGCGCCGAAGTGAAGCGCGACTATGCCATCGACCTGCGCATCGTGCATATCGCCGATGCCGCGGATACGGTAAAGCGCCTGCAAACGGAAGCCCGTGCCGGGCGCAAGCAAAACGGCTCCGTCGATCTGCTGTGGGTTAACGGTGAGAACTTCCGTACCCTGAAAACCGCCAACCTGCTGCAAACCGGGTGGGCCCAGACGCTGCCAAACTGGCGCTATGTTGATACCCGCCAGCCGGTGCGTGAGGATTTCTCCCTGCCGACCGAAGGTGCAGAGTCCCCGTGGGGCAGCGCGCAGCTCACCTTTATCGCCCGAGGCACACAGACGCCGACGCCGCCAGACAGTCCTGAGGCGCTGCTGACCTTTGCCGCCGCGCATCGCGGCGAGGTCACCTATCCGCGTCCGCCGGACTTTACCGGCACCGCCTTTATTGAGCAGTTGCTGATGAGTCTGACGGAACGCCCGGAGGCGCTGCGCCTCCCCCCGGACCCACAGACGTTTGCCGCCGTCACCGCGCCGCTGTGGCGCTATCTCGACCGGCTTCATCCTCTGCTGTGGCGGGAGGGGCGCGATTTCCCGGCCTCACCAGCCCGCATGGATGCCATGCTGGCGAACGGCACGCTCCGGCTGTCGCTGACGTTTAACCCGCTGCATGCCCGGCAAAAAGCGGTTAGCGGTGAGCTGCCGAAAGACAGCTATGGCTTTGGTTTTACGCACGGGATGCTCGGTAATGTGCACTTCGTGACCATTCCGGCCAATGCGCGCGCCCCGGCGGGCGCCAGAGTGGTAGCCAACTTCCTGCTCTCCCCGGCGGCGCAATTGCGTAAGGCTGACCCGGCGGTGTGGGGCGACCCCAGCGTGTTGAACCCGCAGAGCTTACCCAACGACCAGCGCCAGGCGCTACAGGCGCTGACTCCGCAAAACCGACCGCCGGTACTGGCGGAACCCCACGCAGCCTGGGTTGATGCCCTGGAGCAGGAATGGCTGCGCCGTTACGGTACCCACTGATTCTGCTGGCCTGGGGAAGCATGGCGCTGATTTATCTGCCCGTCTTCCCGGCCATTGCGCTCATGCTCGCGCCGGCGTTCCGCCTCGCCTGCTGGCAGACGCTGTTCGTCGATCCGCAGATTTGGCAGGCGCTGGCGGCGACGCTTATCTCCACGCTCCTCGCGGTCGGCGGCGCGCTGCTGATAAGCCTGAGCGTCGTCGCCGCGCTCTGGCCCTCCCGCGGCTGGCGGCAGCTGGCGGGACGCCTGCCGCTGCTGTTAGCCGTACCTCATGTCGCCTTTGCCACCGCCGCGCTGCTGCTTTTCGCCGAAGGCGGCTGGCTGTATCGCATCTGTTCCGTTTGCTCCCCGCTGGCCGATCGCTACGGCATCGGTCTGGGGCTGACGATGGCCATCAAAGAGAGTGGTTTTTTGCTGTGGGTTATCTACGGTCTGCTGAGCGAAAAGCGCCTGGCGGAGCAGGCCACGATTCTCAAAAGCCAGGGATACGGCCGCTGGCAGTGTCTGAACTGGCTGATACTGCCGACGCTGGCGCCCGCGCTTGCGGTCGTGCTGGTGGCGACCACCGCCTGGAGCCTGTCGACGGTGGATGTCGCGCTGGTGATCGGTCCGGGCAACCCGCCAACGCTTGCGGTACTCGCCTGGCAATGGTTAAACCACGGCGATGATAGGCAGCAGGCGAAAGGCGCCCTCGCCAGCCTGCTGTTGCTGCTCATCCTGGGAGGGTTGCTTGTTTGCGCCTGGGGCGGATGGCGCCTCTGGCAACGACGGGTCCCTGACCTGCGAGGCATTCGTCGTGCGCAGCCGCGCGCGCTCGCCGGGCGGCTGCTGGCAATCGGCCTGCCGTTGAGCGGTCTGCTTTGCGCGCTGCTGCTGGCGGCACTGGCACACAGCGCCTCTGCGCTAAGCGATAGCCTGGCGAACAGCCTCGGGCTGGCGCTTCTCGCCTGCCTGGCGGGGGCGCTTATCTGCCTGCTGTGGCTGGAGTGCGGCCCCTCCCGCGGCGATAGCTGGGTCTGGCTACCGCTGGTCCTGCCTGCACTACCGCTGGCCGACGCTCAGTATCAACTGGCGCTGTCTGCCTGGCTGGATGGGCAATTCGCCACCGTCTTGTGGGGCCACCTGCTGTGGGTGGTGCCGTGGATGCTGTTTGTTCTGCGCCCGGCGTGGCGTCACCGCGACCCGCGGCTGACGCTGGTGGCGCGAACCCTTGGCTGGGGGCGCTGGCAGCAATTCTGGCGGGTAAAACTGCCGATGCTGATACGCCCGCTGCTGATGGCGCTGGCCGTCGGCTTCTCGGTAAGCATTGCCCAGTATCTGCCCACCCTGTGGCTGGGTGCCGGGCGGACGCCGACGTTAACCAGCGAAGCCGTAGCGCTCAGCAGCGGCGGCGATACGCCAACGCTTGCCGCGCAGGCGTTATGGCAGCTACTGCTGCCGGCGATGGTCTTTTCCCTGACCGCCCTGCTGGCCTGGCTGGCAGGCCGCTATCGACGAGGATTACGCTAGTGCTTACCGTAAACAACCTGACCCTGACGCTGCACCATCGTCCTCTGCTGCGGGAAATCGCATTTTCCGTCTCGCCGGGCGAAGTGCTGACGCTGATGGGGCCATCCGGCAGCGGTAAGTCCACACTGTTCGCCTGGATGATTGGCGCGCTGGAGGCCCCTTTTCGCGCCAGCGGCGAACTGTGGCTCAACAATGAACGCTGCGATGAACGCCCCACCGAGCGGCGGCGGATCGGGATTTTGTTTCAGGATGCGCTGCTGTTCGACCATTTCAGCGTCGGGCAAAACCTGCTGCTGGCGCTACCGGCAGACATCCGCGGCGCGGCGCGTAAAATTCAGGTCCAGCAGGCGCTGGAACGGGCCGGGCTGGCCGGGTTCTGTTCCCGCGATCCGGCGACGCTGTCCGGCGGTCAGCGCGCCCGCGTCAGCCTGCTCCGCGCCCTGCTGGCCCGTCCGCTGGCGCTACTGCTCGATGAGCCGTTTAACCGCCTTGACGCCGAACTACGCGCCGATTTTCGCCGCTGGGTTTTTGATGAGCTGGCGCGCCTCGCCATCCCGGCGGTGCTGGTGACTCACGACAGTGACGATGTTCCGGCCCGCGGCCGCTGTCTGAATATGCGCAACTGGCAATGAAAACTCTGCTAACCTGCGTTATCGCAAAGAATTCCCCACGGGGGCGGCGGAAAATGTGCGCTCAATTTTTTCTTGTCGGGCACTTCGATGAAACGTGTTTCTCAATTGACCGCACTCGCCCTGCTGATCGGGCTTGCTGCTTCCACCTCCTTCGCCGCTGAAACCATGCCAACGCTGACGCTCTCCACCCTACAACAGCAGCACGGTATCGCAATTGATACACGTCTGAGCGCGTTCTACAACGGCTGGCCCCAACGGGCTAACGGCCCGCAGGGTCACGAACCGCAGGCGCTGAATCTCTCCGCCAGTTGGCTCAGTGCCATGAACGATGAACAGCTTAGCGCATGGGCCAGACAGCATCAGCTGCGGGCCGATACCCCCGTCGCGCTGTACGGCAGCGATGCAGACAACGCGAAAGTGGCCGCGCGCCTGCAGGCCGCAGGGTTTACCCGTCTCAGCACCCTTAGCGATGCGCTGAGTCAACCCGAGCGCCTGCAAAAACTGCCGCACTTTGAGCAGCTGGTTTACCCGCAGTGGCTGCATGACCTCCAGCAGGGTAAAGCGGTGACCGCCGCACCGGCCGGAGAGTGGAAAGTGATTGAAGCGGCCTGGGGGGCGCCCAAATTCTATCTGCTGAATCATATTCCCGGCGCCGGCTATATCGATACCAACGAGGTGGAGAGCGAACCGCTGTGGAATAAGGTCTCCGATGCCCAGCTGAAAGCGCTGCTGGCGAAACAGGGTATTCGTCATGACACGACGGTGATTCTCTACGGCCGCGACGTCTACGCCGCCGCCCGCGTGGCGCAGATTCTGCTGTACGCCGGGGTAAAAGATGTGCGTCTGCTCGACGGCGGCTGGAAAACCTGGTCCGATGCCGGTCTGCCGGTCGAACGCGGGATGCCGCCGGAACCCAAACCGGCCCCCGACTTCGGCGCGCCGATTCCCGGTCAGCCGCAGCTGATGCTGAATATGGCGCAGGCGCGCGCGCTGCTGCATCGTCAGGATGCGTCGCTGGTCAGTATCCGTTCCTGGCCGGAGTTTATCGGCACCACCAGCGGCTATAGCTATATCAAGCCAAAAGGCGAGATTGCCGGCGCCCGCTGGGGACACGCCGGGAGCGACTCCACCCATATGCAGGACTTCCACAACCCGGACGGCACCATGCGCAGCGCGGAGGATATCGCCGCCATGTGGCGACAGTGGAATATCCGTCCCGATCAGCAGGTCTCGTTCTACTGCGGCACCGGCTGGCGCGCCTCAGAGACCTTTATGTACGCCCGCGCCATGGGCTGGAAAAATATCTCGGTGTACGATGGCGGCTGGTACGAATGGAGCAGCGACCCGAAAAATCCGGTGCAGACCGGCGTACGCGGACCGGAGAGTAGTCAGTAACCGCCTTACGCCTGACGCTGAAGCTGAAGCTGCTTCAGCGTCAGGTAGCCGCTGTAAATTCGAGTGGCGGTGGTCAGCCAGCAGAGCGCGCCGAACAGCCACGCCAGCCAGGCGAACTGCGCGGGAAACAGGCAGCACAGCACGAACAGCAGGATGGTTTCACTCCCCTCCGTCAATCCCCCGAGATAGTAAAACGACTTATGGGCGTAGCCCGGATTGGTTAGCTGATGCTTTGCCGCCAGCGCGGCAAAGGCGAGAAAGCTGCTGCCGGTGCCGATAAAAGAAAACAACAGCCAGCCTCCGGCCACGGCGTTCTGCGCCGGATCGGCGAGAATAAACCCGAACGGCACCAGGGCATAAAACAGAAAGTCGAGAGCAATATCGAGAAATCCCCCCGCATCGGTCAACCCGCGGCGACGCGCCAGCGCGCCATCTAATCCGTCGAGAAGCCGGTTCACGACAATCGCCACCAGCGCCGCCCCGTACCAACGCAGCCCGAGAAACGGCAGCGCCAGAACGCCGATGACGAATCCCGTCAGGGTCACACCGTCGGCGCAGACGCCGAGGCGGTCCAGTCGCGCGGCGCAAATATTGAGCAAGGGTTTCAGGCGGGGATGCAGATGACTATCGAGCACGACATATCTCCGATGGGCTAAAGGTTGTCTGGCACAGACAAAGGTGGTGATAATAGGCCATTATCCTGCCCGGAACGATGATTCAGATGCAAAAAACGCTTGATGTTGTAGCCGCCATTATTGAACAGGATGGCAAAATTCTGCTGGCGCAGCGCCCGTCCCACGCCGATCAGCCCGGCCTATGGGAATTTGCCGGCGGCAAAGTGGAAGCTGGCGAGAGCCAGCCGCAGGCGCTTATCCGCGAACTGCAGGAGGAGCTCGGCATTACGGCGCAAGTTGAGCGTTATATCGCCAGTCATCAACGGGAGGTCTCCGGCCGCCTGATTCACCTGCACGCCTGGTGGGTGGCGCGCTTTAGCGGCCTTCCCAGCGCCCACTATCATCGCCAGCTGCGCTGGTGCACGCCGCAAGAGGCGCTCACCTTCGACCTTGCTCCGGCGGATATTCCGCTGCTGAACGCGTTTATTGCCCAACGCGCCGCCGGGCTTCCCCGCTAATTCCCTGCCACTGGCGTCATCGTTTTTAGTTATGACTGACGCCAGATTATAAATTTTCCTGTCTGGATAATTTTTCCTTGCTTGCCTAACGATTCCCGGTGTTATAGTCGGAAAATCGGTCTTTTCAAGGGCCGAATAATAAAAAAAGAGATACAAAATCATTCAGATTGCCTCAGGCGGCCGCCCAGGCGCTTCGAAGCGGACAGCGAAGCAATCTGCACGTGACGCGTATACATGCAACCACAACCATAAGGGGAAATTATATCTATGGATCAGATGTGTACTCTGGAAAGCTTTCTTACCCGCGTTCAACAGCGCGACCCGCAACAAACCGAATTTGCTCAGGCTGTCCGCGAAGTGATGACCACGCTGTGGCCCTTCCTTGAAGAAAACCCGCGCTATCGCCAGCTCTCTTTGCTGGAACGTCTGGTTGAACCAGAGCGCGCTATTCAGTTCCGCGTCGTCTGGGTCGACGACCGCAATCAGGTTCAGGTTAACCGCGCCTGGCGCGTGCAGTTCAACTCGGCAATTGGCCCGTACAAGGGCGGCATGCGTTTCCACCCGTCGGTCAACCTGTCGATCCTGAAGTTCCTCGGCTTTGAACAGACCTTTAAAAACGCCCTCACCACGCTGCCAATGGGCGGCGGAAAAGGCGGCAGCGACTTCGATCCGAAAGGAAAGAGCGATGGCGAAGTGATGCGCTTCTGTCAGGCACTGATGACCGAACTGTATCGCCATTTGGGCCCGGACACCGACGTTCCGGCAGGCGATATTGGCGTTGGCGGTCGTGAAGTCGGCTTTATGGCCGGGATGATGCGTAAACTCGCCAACAACAGCGCCTGCGTATTCACCGGTAAAGGGCTCTCCTTCGGCGGCAGCCTGATTCGTCCGGAAGCGACCGGCTATGGTCTGGTGTACTTTACCGACGCGATGCTCAAGCGTCACGGTCTAGGCTTCGAAGGGATGCGGGTGGCGGTTTCCGGTTCCGGTAACGTGGCGCAATATGCTATCGAAAAAGCGATGACCCTCGGCGCCCGCGTGATCACCGCCTCCGACTCCAGCGGCACCGTTGTCGATGAAGGCGGCTTTACCCCGGAAAAACTGGCCCGTCTGTGCGAAATCAAAGCCAGCCGCGATGGCCGCGTTGCCGACTACGCCCGCGAGTATGGTCTGACCTACCTCGAAGGCAAACAGCCGTGGTCCGTTCCTGTGGATATCGCACTGCCTTGCGCCACGCAAAACGAACTGGACGCCGATGCGGCGCGTCTGCTGATCGCTAACGGCGTGAAGGCCGTTGCCGAAGGCGCTAACATGCCGACCACCATCGCCGCCACCGATCTGTTCCTTGATGCGGGCGTGCTGTTCGCGCCTGGCAAGGCGGCGAACGCCGGCGGCGTCGCCACTTCCGGCCTCGAAATGGCGCAGAACGCCGCCCGCCTGAGCTGGAAGGCGGAGAAGGTCGACGCCCGTCTGCATCACATCATGCTGGACATTCACCACGCCTGCGTTGAATACGGCGGCGAAGCGCGGCAGACCAACTACGTCCGCGGCGCCAATATCGCCGGTTTCGTCAAAGTGGCCGATGCCATGCTGGCGCAGGGCGTCATTTAAGACGTCGCGGTTCCCTGCCGCCGTCCCTTAAGACGGGGATGAGCGGCAACCATAAAAAAACCCCGGAAATCCGGGGTTTTTTTATGGTTTTTCCGCAACGGAGTCCGCCGCAGGCTTTTTGTCTTTCGCTTTCGCTTTGGTTTTACCTTTACTGAAACTCTTTTTACCGCCGCCCGGCGCGACAATGCCGCGGAACTGACGCACCGGCGTACTCCTGGCCTGCTCAATCAGCTGGTAAAGCGTGCCGACCAGCGGCTGCATAAAGTCCTGATAGCGGCACTGCTTCTCGCTAATTTGCGTCAGTACCGACTCCCAGTGAGCGGTCATGTCCGGGCGGGCCGCCATCTCCGGCAGGGAGTGAATCAGCGCGCGCCCGGCATCGGAGGAGTGAATATAACGGCCCTTTTTGACTAAAAAGCCCCGCTTAAACAGCAGCTCGATAATCCCGGCGCGGGTCGCTTCCGTCCCCAGGCCGTCGGTCGCACGCAGAATCTTTTTCAGATCTTTATCCTGCACAAAGCGGGCAATCCCGGTCATCGCCGACAGCAGCGTTGCATCGGTAAAATAGCGCGGCGGCTGAGTTTGCCGCTCCACCACTTCGCCCTTTTCACACAGCAGCTCGTCGTCTTTTGCCACCACCGGCAGCGGAGTACCGTCGTTCTCTTCGTCCCGCTCTTTGTTGCCCAGCAGCGCGCGCCAGCCGGCTTCGGCGAGGAAACGCGCTTTGGCGACAAATTTGCCATTGGCAATATCAAGATCGATCTGACACTTGCGGAAGACCGCATCCGGGCAGAACTGCATCAGATACTGACGGGCAATCAGGCCATACACCTTCTCTTCGTTATCGGACAGTTTCACCTGGCTGCTGCGGGCGGTCGGGATGATCGCATGGTGCGCATCCACTTTTTTATCGTCCCAGCAGCGGTTACGGATTTCCAGATCCACCGCCGGCTGCGGCAGCAGATCCGCCGCATGCACCGCGATGGCATTAAGAACCGCATGCCGACCGGCAAAATGCTCTTCCGGCAGATAGCGGCTGTCCGAACGCGGATAGGTAATCAGTTTGTGGGTTTCATACAGTTTCTGACAGATATCCAGCACGTTTTGCGCGCTAAAGCCAAAGCGCTTCGCCGCCTCAATCTGCAACGTCGAAAGCGAAAACGGCAGCGGCGCCGGTTCTGAATCCCGCTTATCGTTGTAGGCGGTCACCCGCGCCGGCTGGCCCTCAATACGCGCCACCACATGTTCAGCCAGCGGACGATGCAGCAGACGCCCCTCTTCATCCTGATACGGCTCGCAGGCATCGCTCGGCACCCAGGTGGCGACGAAACGCTCATCCTTCGGCGTCACGATATGCGCCTTGACGTCAAAGAAATCTTTAGCGACGAAGTTCTCAATCTCTTCGTCACGCCGCACCACCAGCCCCAGCACCGGCGTCTGCACCCGACCGACCGACAGCACGCCCTGGTAGCCGGCATTGCGGCCGAGCAGCGTATAGGCGCGGGTCATGTTAATCCCGTACAGCCAGTCAGCGCGGGCGCGGGCCAGAGCCGAAACGCAGAGCGGAATAAACTCGCTGTTGGCGCGCAGGCGAGAAATCGCCCGCTCCACCGCCTGCGGGTTGAGATCGTTAATCAGGCAGCGCTGGACCTGCTGGCGCTTTTCCGGCGCCAGCTGCAGGTAGTCGAGAACTTCGTCGACCAGCAGCTGCCCCTCTCTGTCCGGGTCACCGGCGTGAATCACCTCCTGCGCATCGCCCAGCAGACGCTTGATGACGTTGAGCTGTTTGGTGACCGACGGTTTGGGCTGCAGCTGCCACTTCTCCGGCACAATCGGCAGGTCGAGCAGATTCCAGCGCGCATAGCGCCCGTCATAGACGTCGGGCTGAGCCTGCTCGAGCAGATGGCCGATACACCAGGTGACCACCTGCCCGTTACCGCACTCAATATAACCATCGCCTTTGCGATGCGGCTTAGGGAGCACATCGGCGATGGCGCGGCCGAGACTGGGTTTTTCCGCAATAAACAACCGCATGTAATCAACGGATCTCGATCATAGGACGTCCGCCGCGTGCGGTCACCAACTCGCCGATGGCGGCAAGCTTAATCCCGAACTCTTCGGCTACGGCCCGCGCTTCGCCTTCGGCTTCCGGCGTCACCGCCAGCAGCAGACCGCCGGAGGTTTGCGGGTCACACAGCAGATCGCGCCACGCCGCTGGCATGTCGCCCATCAGATGGCCGTAGCTGGCAAAGTTGCGCCCGGTGCCACCGGGAACGGCGCCCGCCGCAATGTACTCTTCAACGCCCGGCAGTTTCGGGATATCCGCGTAGTTGAGCAGCGCCTGAACACCCGCGCCACGGCACACTTCGCTCAGGTGGCCCAGCAGGCCGAAGCCGGTGACGTCGGTCATCGCTTTTACGCCGCCGAGGGTGGCAAAGGCCGCACCGGCGAGGTTCATCTGGCACATGGTTTCCGTCGCCAGCCCCTGGTGCTCCGGTTTGAGCAGCGATTTTTTCTCGGCGGTGGTCAGCACGCCAATGCCTAACGGCTTGGTGAGATAGAGTTTGCAGCCCGCCCCGGCGGTGCTGTTTCTCTTGATTCGCTCGGTCGGCACCACGCCGGTGACCGCCAGACCGAAAATCGGCTCCGGCGCGTCAATCGAGTGGCCGCCCGCCAGGGAGATGCCCGCCTGCTGGCAGGCAAAACGCCCGCCGTCCACTACTTCGCGGGCAATTTCCGGCGCCAGGGTATTAATCGGCCAGCCAAGGATGGCAATCGCCATAATCGGTTTTCCACCCATCGCGAAAATGTCGCTGATGGCGTTGGTGGCGGCGATACGGCCAAAGTCGAACGGGCTGTCGACTATCGGCATAAAAAAGTCGGTAGTGCTGATGATCGACGTCCCGTTGCCCAGGTCATAAACCGCCGCATCATCGCTGGTCTCATTCCCCACCAGCAGGTGCGGATCGATAAACTTCGCCCGATCGCTCTTCAGGATCGTTTCCAGTACTTTAGGGGAAATTTTACAACCACAACCGGCTCCGTGGCTGTATTGCGTTAAACGAATAGCTTGCTCGCTCATGGACATCTCCTGTCATTGCAATCCCGCTATGGTAGCGCTCAAACGCCGGGGTGGTAAGTATGACAGTCTGAAATCGCGAGTGGTTGCTCATTAAGCAGACAAATAGACGATTTTGCGATGGACAAGCCGCATGACCTCGCCATCTTCACTATTTGGTCAGTTGCAGCGCGTGGCGCTCCTCCTGGATTGCTAAACGCCGCTGATCTCCCACCAGCTCGCTTTGCGCTGTGCCGCCATTTCACTAAAACGGTTCACTCGTGGGACCTAAGTGATTTATCTTTAATTCGAGCAAAGATGGCTGAAACAATTGCGGTAAATGGATGCCAGTGTTGCTGTTTCGCCAGCCAGCGGCGGCAGGCGAAACAGCAACACTGGCTCAGCGACGAGGAATATCCCGATGAAAACTAAACGCCTGCTGGACTGCTGCGCTTCCGATTTTGTGTCAATGGATAAAGAGCAACTGCTGTATGCCATTCGCGCCAGCGAAGGTCGGGTAATGGTCAGTGAATCTATCGCCATCACTCAGCCATTGCTGAACAATGTCACCAATGCCGAGCTTGCCGCATCGCAAGGTGCGGATATCTTGCTGATTAATATGTTTGACAGTGAAAATCCGCATATTGAGGGGTTGCCTGCCGGTATCGCGGCGGACAAAACGCTGCATGAACTGCAGCGCCTGACCGGGCGTATTATTGGCGTCAATCTGGAGGCGGTAGACCCGGAATTTGCGGTTGCCCATGACGATATCTGGAAAATGAGGCCGGGGCGCTCGGCTACGGCTGACAATGCCCGTAAGCTGGTCGCGATGGGGGCGAAAATTCTGCTGTTAACGGGCAACCCGAATAACGGGGTCAGCAACCGGGCGCTGGCGATAGCCGCCGGGGAGATTCGCCAGGCGGTGGGCGACAGCGCAGTGATTATCACCGGGAAAATGCACGGCGCGGGAGTCGTAGGTGAAAGCGGCAGCAGCATTATCAGCGAGCAGGATGTCATCGCCTTCGCCGCCCAGGGGGCGGATATTGTGTTGCTCCCGGCCCCAGGCACGATACCAGGAATGAGTCAGCAACGAGTGGCATCGCTTATTGAGACTGCGCATGCGCATGGCGCGCTGGCGATGACGGCGATTGGGACTTCCCAGGAAGGCGCTGATGTCGGCACCCTTCGTCAGATAGCCTTGATGAGTAAAATGGCGGGCGCCGACCTGCACCATATTGGCGATACGGGCTATATGGGAGTGGCATTACCGGAGAATATTCTGGCCTACAGTATTGCGATTCGCGGAGTCAGGCATACCTACACCCGCATCGCTCGTTCCGTTTATCGCTAAACACCCTGGCAGAGCGATGTTGACGCCGAGCGGATTGTCGGCGCGACAGCCCGGCGCGGTATGCCTGCCGGGCTGTTCTTACTCAGCATTGGTTCAGAAACGGACCACAAACGGCGCGGTGTCCGGCAGAGAAACGGTGGTTGAAGCTTTAAGCTGCGGCGTTCCCAGATAGAGAAAACCGACGATTTTATCCTGCTCGCGGCAGGCGAATCCTTCACGGACGATCGGGCTTTCGGTCAATGCGCCGCTGCGCCAGATGCCGTTAAAGCCCTGCGCAACCGCCGCCATCTGCATGGCCATCACCGCGCAGCCGGCAGACATTTCCTGCTCCCATTTCGGCACCTTCGGGTGATCTTCGCAGCGGGCGACGACGGTAATAATCAGCGGCGCGCGGAACGGCGCGCTGCGGGCCTTTTCAATGCCTTTGTCATCCTGCCCGGCCGCAATCGCCCCTTTCTCCAGCAGTTGACTGAAGCGTTCGCGGCCATCATCGGAAATAATAAAGAAACGCCAGGGCTGCAGCGTCCCGTGATCCGGGGCGCGCAATCCGGCGCGAAGAATGTTTTCCAGTTGTTCGCCGGCCGGTGCCGGCTCTGCGAGGCGCGAGGCGCTACGGCGGTTTATCAGTAGTTCGAGAGCATCCATCGATGTGACTCCTGTGCTGTCATTTTGCATAAAATTAACATGCGCAAGAATTTTGTTACAGCACGACCGGTGATTCCTGCTGACAACCGTCAGCCGTCTCTTTAGGATAACCAGACGCGGCAACCCATGCGGTTGGCCCATTTTTAACAATGTTAGGGAGAATACATGCGAACTCTTTGGCGGCTGCTCGCCGGATTTTTTAAATGGACATGGCGGGTACTCAACTTTATTCGCCAGCTCGCACTGAACGTGGTTTTCCTGTTGCTGGTCCTGGTGTGTGTCGGTATCTGGGCACAGTTCAGCAGCACCACAACGGAACATCCCGCTCGCGGTGCGCTGCTGATGGATATCACCGGCGTGGTGGTCGATAAACCGTCCGCCAGCAGCAAACTCGGCGTGATCGGTCGTCAGCTCTTTGGGGCCAGTTCCGACCGTCTCCAGGAAAACTCGCTGTTTGATATCGTACAGACCATTCGCCAGGCGAAAGATGACCGCAATATCACCGGCATCGTACTGGATCTGAAAAATTTTGCCGGCGGCGATCAGCCTTCGATGCAGTATATCGGTAAGGCGCTGCGTGAATTCCGCGATAGCGGAAAACCGGTGTATGCCGTGGGGAGCAACTACAGCCAGGGGCAGTATTATCTGGCGAGCTTCGCCAATAAAATCTGGCTCTCGCCGCAGGGTGACGTCGACCTGCACGGCTTTGCCACCAACGGCCTGTATTACAAATCGCTGCTCGACAAGCTGAAAGTCTCGACGCACGTTTTCCGCGTCGGGACCTATAAATCGGCGGTCGAGCCGTTTATCCGCGACGATATGTCGCCTGCCGCGCGTGAAGCCGACAGTCGCTGGATTGGCGAGCTGTGGCAAAACTATCTCAATACCATCGCCGCTAACCGCCAAATCACCGCGCAGCAGCTGTTCCCTGGCGCTCAGGGCCTGATTGACGGTCTGCGTAAAGTGGACGGCGATACGGCGCAATACGCGCTGAACAACAAGCTGGTTGATGAACTGGGCACCGCCACCGACGTGGAGAAGGCGCTGACTAAACAGTTCGGCTGGAGCAAAGAGGATAATCACTATCGCGCGATCAGCTATTACGATTACAGCGTGAAAACGCCGTCCGACCAGGGTGCCGCCATTGCGGTTATCTTCGCTAACGGCGCGATTATGGACGGTGAAGAGACGCCGGGTAATGTCGGAGGAGACACGACCGCCGCGCAGATTCGCGATGCTCGCCTCGATCCGAAGGTGAAAGCGATTGTCCTGCGCGTCAACAGCCCGGGCGGCAGCGTCAGCGCCTCGGAAGTGATTCGTGAAGAGCTGGCGGCGGCGAAAGCGGCGGGTAAACCGGTGGTGGTCTCCATGGGCGGCATGGCGGCTTCCGGCGGCTACTGGATCTCCACGCCGGCCAACTATATCGTCGCCAACCCTAGCACTCTCACAGGCTCGATTGGCATCTTCGGCGTCATTAACACCGTCGAAAATACGCTGGCCTCGATCGGCGTTCATACCGATGGCGTGGCGACATCGGCGCTGGCCGATGTTTCAACCACCAAATCGCTGCCGCCTGAAGTTCAGCAATTGATGCAGTTGAGCATTGAAAACGGCTACAAACGCTTTATCACTCTGGTCGCCAACGCGCGTAACAGCACGCCGGAGAAAATCGACCAGATTGCCCAGGGCCATGTCTGGACCGGTGAAGATGCGAAAGCCAACGGGCTGGTCGATAGCCTGGGCGACTTTGACGACGCGGTGGCGAAAGCCGCGGAGCTGGCGAAGCTGAAACAGTGGCATATCAGCTACTATCAGGAAGAGCCGACGTTCTTCTCGATGGTTCTCGACAGCCTGACCGGTTCGGTACGCGCGTCGCTGCCTGCGGCGCTGCAGGCCTGGCTGCCGGCACCGGTTGCCGCCGCAGCCAATGCCGTCAAGGCCGAAAGCGATAAGCTCGCCGCGTTCAACGATCCGCAGAACCGCTACGCGTTCTGCTTAACCTGCGCCAATATCCGCTAGTCCCCCTCGTTTGACCCGTTCCCCCCGACAACGTCAGTGTTGTCGGGGGGAATGCGCGCGCCACGCCCCCGTACCGCGAAGTATAACGGGGATTGCGCTGTATTTTTTTAGCGGTCACTTTATACTGCGCCTGTCTACGTCCAACCTAAGCGATGATATGCAAAAGAAATCGATTTACGTTGCCTACACCGGTGGGACCATCGGTATGCAGCGCTCAGAACACGGCTATATCCCCGTTTCCGGCCACCTGCAGCGTCAGCTGGCGCTGATGCCTGAGTTCCACCGTCCGGAGATGCCGGACTTTACGATCCATGAGTATGAGCCGCTGATGGACTCTTCCGATATGACGCCGGAAGACTGGCAGCACATCGCCGACGACATCCGCGCGCATTACGACGAGTACGACGGCTTTGTTATCCTGCACGGGACGGACACCATGGCCTTTACCGCCTCAGCGCTGTCGTTCATGCTGGAGCATCTGGGCAAACCGGTTATTGTGACAGGGTCACAAATCCCGTTGGCCGAGCTGCGCTCCGACGGGCAGATCAATTTGCTCAATGCCCTGTACGTTGCCGCGAATTACCCGATTAATGAAGTGGCGCTGTTCTTCAATAATCGTCTGTATCGCGGCAACCGCACAACCAAAGCCCATGCCGATGGTTTCGACGCCTTCGCCTCCCCCAATCTGGCGCCTTTACTGGAAGCCGGGATCCACATTCGTCGCCTCGGCACGCCACCTGCGCCACAGGGTACCGGCGAGCTGATTGTCCATCCCATCACGCCGCAGCCGATTGGCGTCGTCACTATCTATCCGGGCATTTCCGCCGACGTGGTGCGTAATTTCCTGCGCCAGCCGGTGAAAGCGTTGATCCTGCGCTCCTATGGCGTCGGCAACGCCCCGCAAAACGGCGAGTTTATCCAGGTTCTGGCAGAAGCCAGCCAGCGCGGGATCGTGGTCATCAACCTGACCCAGTGCATGTCCGGGAAGGTCAATATGGGCGGGTATGCCACCGGTAACGCCCTCGCCCAGGCGGGCGTCATTAGCGGTTTTGATATGACCGTTGAGGCCACGCTGACCAAACTACATTATCTGCTGAGCCAGAACCTGAGCGTCGATGAGATTCGCAACCTGATGCAGAAAAACCTGCGTGGCGAACTGACCCCCGATGAGTAAGGAGAACCGATGACGAACCGCGCACTACTGCTGGTCGATTTACAAAACGATTTTTGCGCCGGCGGCGCACTGGCCGTTCCGGATGGCGATAGCACCATAGATGTCGCCAACCGACTTATCGACCATTGCCTTGCCCGCGGCGAAACCGTCGTCGCCAGCCAGGACTGGCACCCGGCGAACCATGGCAGCTTCGCCAGCCAGCACGAGGTCGAACCGTACACTCAGGGCCATCTCGATGGCCTGGCGCAAACGTTCTGGCCCGATCACTGCGTGCAGAACAGCGAAGGCGCGGCGCTGCATCCGCTGCTGCAGCAACAGGCGATTACCGCGGTGTTTCATAAAGGGGAAAACCCGGCTATCGACAGCTACAGCGCTTTTTTTGACAACGGTCACCGGCAAAAAACCGCGCTTGACGAGTGGCTGCGCCAACGCGGCATCACCGATCTGATCATTGTTGGGCTGGCGACCGATTACTGCGTCAAATTTACCGTGCTGGATGCGCTGGATCTCGGCTATACCGTCAACGTCATTACCGACGGCTGCCGCGGGGTCAACCTCCAGGCGCAGGATAGCGCGCACGCCTTTATGGCGATGGCCGCCGCCGGCGCTACGCTGTACATCCTCGACGACTGGCTGGAAACGCAGGCGTAATCCTTGTGCCCGAAGCGTCCGCTTCGGGCCATTTCCCCGCATCGCTTTGACTACAAATTGAGCTGACTCGCAGATTCAACGCCCTGTCGCTCGGTGGCGATAAAGGCTGATTACATTCAGCGAAAAGGTCTGGCGGGGGTCATGTTCTGGGAGTATGGCGCCGATGACCATAATCAGCAGGCGAAGCAGCTCGCGGCGTCGCCTGGGATTAAACCTTATGCGGCGATCGGCCGCTGGGTGGTGTGAGCGGCGTTTTACCCGAGTTGTCAGTTGTCACAACCTTGCCCGGTGGCGGCGTTGCCTTACCGGGCCTACGTAATCCTGCCTCAGGCCCGGCAGTGGGGGCTTAACGGGCCTGCGCAATCCTGGCTCAGGCCCGACGGAGCGGGGTCTTAACGGGCCTGCGCAATCCTGCCCCAGGCCCTGCGCCGGGCATCAGGCCGCTGGCTAGTGCATTTTCAGCGTCGCAATCGGTCGGGGGGCGATGCCAAAATCCTCTTTCAACTGCTGCTTGCTCTTCATCACCATCTGGCCGTTCGTATCGATGGTCATATGCTGCGCGTCGCTGTTATGCCGCGCCTGGTAAAGCATCACCAGCTGCAGGCTGTTCTCTTTTTGCTCGGGCGTTAAGGCCACGCCATCCGGCCATTTTCCCAGCTCCACCGCCGTTGCCAGTCGCTGGTACACTTCCGGCGTCATACTGTCTATTATTTGCTCGATTTCCATGATCCGTTCAACTCCGCACTGGAATAATTTGCTGAATCGTTTCTTTAGCCTTTAATCTGCTCGCCATTATCGTCGTCATTGAAGCTTAATGAGGCCGAATTGACGCAAAAACGCTCCCCGGTCGGCTGCGGTCCATCCGGAAACACATGCCCCAGATGCGCATCGCAATTTCCGCAGCGAATTTCAGTGCGTTGCATCCCGTGGGAGTCATCGTTCAGATAGCGAATCGCCTCCTCGCTCACCGGCTCGTAAAAGCTCGGCCAGCCGCAGCCTGAATCATACTTCGTTTGCGAGTGAAACAGCGGCGCATCGCACACCAGGCAGTGGTAGACGCCGTCCCGTTTGTTGTGGAGCAGTCGCCCGGTGAACGGCGGCTCAGTACCGTGATTCTGCGTCACGTAAAACTGCATCTCGCTCAAATTTTTTTTGAGCTCGTCCGAGGAGGGTTTATTCGCCATGTGCTTGCTTCTCACTGTGAAAGGACAACTTTACGCCCCGATTCTAACAAAACATTAACAATGAAGCGTGGACTTTTGTTCTAAACTTATCCGGAGCCAAAAGACAGCCAGATAATTGTGACAGACATCTCATTTTTATCTTTAATGGCCTTTAAAATTCCAGGCGCAGCCCCAATATGGAATTGGGCTCAAAGGGAGAGTGAGGCAAATCAATCGTGCAAAAGGTGTGCTCAGGATTGATTTGTCGCAATGATTGACACGATTCCGCTTGACGCTGCGTAAGGTTTTTGTAATTTTACAGGCAACCTTTTATTCACTAACAAATAGCTGGTGGAATATATGACTATCAAAGTAGGTATCAACGGTTTTGGCCGTATCGGTCGCATTGTTTTCCGTGCTGCTCAGGAACGTTCTGACATCGAGATCGTTGCAATCAACGACCTGTTAGACGCTGACTACATGGCATACATGCTGAAGTATGACTCCACTCACGGCCGTTTTAACGGTACCGTTGAAGTGAAAGACGGTCATCTGATCGTTAACGGTAAAAAAATCCGTGTTACCGCTGAACGTGATCCGGCTAACCTGAAGTGGAACGAAGCAGGCGTTGACATTGTTGCTGAAGCAACCGGTCTGTTCCTGACTGACGAAACCGCTCGTAAACACATCACCGCTGGCGCGAAAAAAGTCGTTCTGACTGGCCCGTCCAAAGACAACACTCCGATGTTTGTTAAAGGCGCTAACTTTGACAAATACGAAGGCCAGGACATCGTTTCTAACGCATCCTGCACCACCAACTGCCTGGCTCCGCTGGCTAAAGTCATCAACGACAACTTCGGTATCATCGAAGGCCTGATGACCACCGTTCACGCGACCACCGCAACGCAGAAAACCGTTGACGGCCCGTCTCACAAAGACTGGCGCGGCGGCCGCGGCGCAGCACAGAACATCATCCCGTCCTCTACCGGTGCTGCTAAAGCAGTCGGTAAAGTACTGCCAGAACTGAACGGCAAACTGACCGGTATGGCGTTCCGCGTTCCGACTCCGAACGTATCCGTTGTTGACCTGACCGTTCGTCTGGAAAAAGCAGCGTCTTACGAAGAAATCAAGAAAGCAATCAAAGCGGCTTCTGAAGGCGCAATGAAAGGCGTTCTGGGTTACACCGAAGACGACGTTGTTTCTACCGATTTCAACGGCGAAGTTTGCACTTCCGTGTTCGATGCTAAAGCGGGTATCGCACTCAACGACAACTTCGTGAAACTGGTTTCCTGGTACGACAACGAAACAGGTTACTCCAACAAAGTTCTGGACCTGATCGCTCACATCTCCAAATAAGTTGAGATGAGACATTGATCCAAAAAGGCGACTTCGGTCGCCTTTTTTTATGGCTTCATGTTTACGGCTAACCTTTAGGATTGCACCATGATTAACAAAATTTTTGCTCTCCCGGTAGTTGAACAACTTACCCCTGTCCTCTCGCGCCGCCAGCTTGATGAGCTGGAGCTGATCGTTGTCGACCATCCGCAGGTTAAAGCCTCCGTTGCTTTCCAGGGCGCGCACCTGCTCTCCTGGCAACCGGCTGGCGAACAAGAAGTACTGTGGCTCAGCAACAATACGCCGTTCAAAAACGGCGTGGCGCTGCGCGGCGGCGTGCCGGTTTGCTGGCCGTGGTTTGGCCCGGCGGCGCAGCAGGGCTTCCCGTCTCACGGCTTCGCCCGTAACCTGTCGTGGGCGCTGAAAGGCCATGACGAAGATGAAAGCGGCGTGATGCTGACCTTCGAACTAAAAAGTAGCGATGAAACCCGCAGGTACTGGCCGCACGAATTTACGCTGTATGCGCGTTTCAGACTGGGTAAAACCTGCGAGATCGAGCTGGAAGCGCACGGCGAATTTGAAACCACCTCCGCGCTGCATACCTACTTCAACGTCGGCGACATCGCCGCGGTAAAAGTCAGTGGCCTCGGCGACCGCTATATCGATAAAGTGAACAACGCCGAAGAAGGCGTGTTGAGCAACGGCGTACAGACCTTCCCGGATCGTACCGACCGTGTCTATCTGAATGCCGAAGCCTGTAGCGTGATTCACGACGCTGCGCTGAATCGCAACATCGACGTCGTCCACCATCACCACAGCAACGTAGTTGGCTGGAACCCAGGCCCGGCGCTGTCCATCAGCATGGGCGATATGCCGGATGACGGTTATAAAACCTTTGTTTGCGTCGAGACCTGTTGCGTTACCGAAGCGCAGAAAACCAGCGAAGAGAACCCCTCTCGGCTGGCGCAAACTATCCGCATCGCGAAACGCGGCTAACGCCTTCTGCTGCCGATAAACGGGAGATAATTAAAAACAGGGCGAAACGCCCTGTTTTATTGACCGGCACTCGTGACGTTTTTCCGTTACCAGAATCCCACCAGCTTCATCCACGCGCCGCCCAGTACCAGCCAGATAGCAATAGACGCCAGCGAAACCACGAAACTGACGCCCCACCACTGCCCCGTCGTGTTATATCCCGAACCAAACAGTGCGGGCCCCGGGCCCCCCGAGTATTGCGTAAGCCCCATCGACAAGTTAGAGGTATAACCCAGCACCAGCGCGGCAAAAAGCGGCGGTACGCCGACTGAAACGGCTACGGCAAGAAACGCCAGATACATCGCGGAAATATGCGCCATCGCCGACGCGAAAAAGTAGCGGGTATAGAAATAAACCATGACCAGCAGTAAAAAAACCGTTATCCATTCGAAGTGACCGACATAGCCGACAATTCGCTCAGATATCCAGCTAATCATGCCGTACTTATTAAGCGCATTTGCCATCATCACCAACACGGCAAACCAGAACATGGTGTCCCAGGCCGTTTTTTCTTCAATAATATTCTTCCACGACATGATGTTGCTGATCAGCAGCACCATCAGCCCAATAAACGCCGAAAGCGTAGCCGGAATCGAAAAGAAAATATCACCGATAGTCCATAGCAATATCAGCAGGACAAAATCGAGGGCCAGAATTTTTTCTGCCAGCGACATCGGCCCCATTTTGCGCAGTTCTTCTCGGGCGATCGCTGGAATCTCCGGCGTTTTTTTCAGCTGCGGCGGGTAAATCGCGTAAATCACCAGCGGCAGCAGGATCAGAGAGGCAATCCCCGGTACGATAGCCCCGACAAACCAGGTCGTCCAGGTTATCTCTATTCCCTGGCTTCTCGCCAGTTCGGCCACCAGCGGGTTACCCGCCATTGCCGTTAAAAACATCGTACAGACGATGGCATCGATCTGCGAAACGCAAATCATTAAAAAGGCGCCGGCTTTTCTCGCCGTCACGCCAGGTTCTGACTGGTAGGCAGTGGCAATGGACTGGGTAATCGGGTACATAATTCCGCCGCCCCTCGCTGATGCCGAAGGGATCCCCGGTCCAAGGACAACATCCGACAGCGCCAGACCATAGGCAACCCCCAACATGCTGGAACCGCATTTAGAAATAAACCACAGCGCCACCCGCTTGCCCAGACCGGTCTTGATCACCGCCCGGGAGATAAACATGGCGATACCAATCAGCCAGATAGTACCGTTGGCAAACCCGGATAACGCCGCAACTTTGTCGCTTTTACCCGGAGAGAGAGGCGTCACGCCCAAAAATGCGGAGACAATCAGCGCAATCATCGTTACCGCCCCCATCGGGAGCACCTTAAGAATGATGGCGAAGATAGTGGCGGCAAAAATAGCGAACATTTGCCACGCGTGGAGGGTGAGCCCCTCCGGCGGTGGGATAAACCAGATAATAACGCCGAAGAGTATCGTGAGCACCGCTTTCCACAACGGGAAAGCCAGCTTCACATCCAGAGGTTTGTTAAGTTCAGTCATGTTAATCTCCTTTTTCTTTTATCTTTAAGGAGATACTCACCAGTGAACCTTGATTTTCATCAACGAATCACTAATGTTTTCTGACGCGTCGCGCTTTACACCATATCGAGCGGGACTTTGTTGCCCGGCGCGGGAAACGCATTATCGAGCTGCGACCGCTCCTGAGCCGTGAGAATCAGCGTCAGCGCTGCGGCATTCTGGGCCACATGTTCTACACTTGCGGCTTTCGGGATAGCCATGACGCCCGGATGACTGATGACCCAGGCCAGCAGAATTTGTGCCGCGCTAACCCCTCGCTCTTTAGCAATATGGGTCACAACGCGATGATTTAAAAGTCCATCGCGCAGACGTCCGGCCTGGGCCAACGGGCTGTAGGCCATCACCGGTAGCGCCCGTTGCTGACACCACTTCAGCAGGTCATGTTCAATTCCCCGCGACGCCAGGTGGTAAAGTACCTGATTGGTCGCGCACTGATCGCCACCGGCAACCTGCCACAGCGCCTGCATCGCGGCAGTATCGAGATTCGATACCCCCCAGCGGCGAATTTTTCCCTGCGCCACCAGCGTCTCCATACCCGCCACGGTCTCGGCAAAAGAAAACTCGCCAGCCCAGTGCAGCAGGTACATATCGAGGTAATCGGTGCCCAGACGGCGCAGGCTGGCCTCACAGGCATCCATGAGCTTCTGTCCACCCGCATGCCACGGATAGACTTTGGAGACCAGCACGACGCGGTCCCGCAGGCCACGAATCGCCTCTCCGACTACCTCTTCCGCCCCACCATGAGCGTACATTTCAGCGGTGTCGATGACCGTCAGCCCTTGTTCCACGCCCGCTCGTAGTGCAGTAATCTCCTGCGCACGTCGGGAGCGGTTTTCACCCATGAACCAGGTGCCCTGCCCGATAGCAGGAACCGCCGCGCGATCGCCAAAAGATAGCGTTTTTTCCATCATCGACTCCTCCGCTAATGCCACCGCACCACTACAGTGCAAAATAGGGCCTGGTGCCCTGTTTTGCTGCACAAATTTCTTCGTTATGGTGCACAGCATGACGCACAACATGACGCACAGCCGTCTGCGCTACGATCGTTATCGTGTTCGATCAGAAGGTGTAGGTAATCCCGGTGGAGATCAGGCCGCTCCAGGATTTGTCCACCATCGGGCTGTCGGTGATTTCATTTGACAGGCGGGTGTAACGCGCCACGCCATACACGCTCCAGTCGCCGAGGAAACGATAGTTGGCCGACAGCTCAAGATAGGGGTTCCAGCTGCTATCCGGGTCGTAGCTACGCATGCCGCTGCGATTCGACTCATGCTGAGAAACGCCATAGTAGTATTCGTTCTGGTTATCGCTGTTCCACTCTACCCCGATCCCCGGCGTCAAGGTCAGGTTGCCGTTGGTATAGCGATAGAGCCAGGCGGTATCCCAGGTGATACCGTTGCTGTTATCCAGCGTGTCGCCTGCCAGCGTCGTACGCAAGAAGCCGTACGGCGTGTTGTGGATATAAGAGAGCCCGGCCATCATGGTTGATTTACGGCGATCCAGTTTGCGCATTTGCTCACTATCGCTGTTGCCCGGCTTGAAGTACATCGGTGACCAGTAGGCGGTTACGGACAGCTTATCGGTGTCGTCATTCCACAAATAGTAGCCGCCGCCGAGGCCGTGAAACCAAAAGCTGTCGCTCTCATAACTTATTGCCGGGACCGGGTAAACATCGGCATCGTATTGTTTATAAGGGTTCTCGACGATACCCACGCCGGCCCCTAACGTAAATTTCCCTTCCGCGTGGGCAGCCGAAACAGAGGCCGCAAGGCACACGCTGAGTGCCAGAGGTTTGATCTTATTCACAATCCATCTTCCCGTTTGTCAATTAATACACCGGGGCAGTTTAACGTCGTAGACCCCATGCCTCAAATTCTTTACCCGTCATTACATAAATCATTCAATTTCTCATCTACAGATGACCATAAACTTGCAGCGGAATGACAGCACCATGACGCGAGCTGGCAAGACGTGCGAAAAAGGCGCTTTTTTCCGGATGAGTTATTGATATGTCATTGAAATTGATTTTTGACGGCATGCAAGTTTTCTAAATGCATCTACGCTTTAATTTAGAAGAAGTGATTTTAGCGCACGTTGTCTTTATCGCTTCGACAACCTGGCATAAGGGTTGCTGGAGAATCGATGAACGTCGCGCAGTTTACCTCTTCCGGGAGCTCCCACTATTCATATGAACGGCTCTCAACTTGTGCTTAAAACGAAAGGACGGCATGCCATGAATATATTCGATCACTATCGCCAGCGCTATGAAGCTGCCAAGGACGAAGAGTTCACACTGCAGGAGTTTCTTACCATCTGCCGGCAAGATCGCAGTGCTTATGCCAACGCGGCGGAACGGCTGCTGATGGCCATTGGTGAGCCAGTTATGGTCGACACGGCCCTGGAGCCCCGGCTGTCCCGTCTCTTTTCAAACCGGGTTGTCGCGCGCTACCCGGCATTTGAAGAGTTTTACGGTATGGAGGATGCTATCGAGCAGATCGTCTCTTACCTGAAACACGCCGCACAAGGTCTGGAAGAGAAGAAACAGATTCTGTATCTGCTGGGCCCGGTAGGCGGGGGGAAATCGTCGCTGGCTGAACGTCTGAAATCCTTAATGCAGCGTGTACCTATCTATATCCTGAGCGCCAACGGCGAGCGTAGCCCGGTTAACGATCATCCGCTGTGCCTGTTTAACCCGCAGGAAGACGCGCAGATTCTGGATAAAGAGTATGGCGTGCCTACCCGTTATCTTGGCACCATTATGTCGCCGTGGGCGGCAAAACGCCTGCACGAGTTCGGCGGCGATATCACCAAATTCCGCGTGATCAAAGTGTGGCCCTCCATCCTTGAACAAATTGCGATCGCCAAGACGGAACCGGGGGATGAGAATAACCAGGATATCTCCGCGCTGGTCGGTAAAGTGGATATTCGTAAACTGGAGCATTATGCCCAGAACGATCCGGACGCCTACGGCTATTCCGGCGCCCTGTGCCGCGCCAACCAGGGGATTATGGAGTTCGTCGAGATGTTTAAAGCGCCAATTAAGGTGCTGCATCCGCTGCTGACCGCGACCCAGGAAGGCAACTACAACGGGACCGAGGGAATTTCGGCCCTGCCGTTCAACGGCATTATTCTCGCCCACTCCAACGAATCCGAATGGGTGACCTTCCGTAATAACAAAAACAATGAGGCCTTCCTCGACCGCGTGTATATCGTCAAGGTGCCTTATTGCCTGCGCATTTCCGAAGAGATGCGTATCTACGAAAAACTGCTTAACAACAGTGAGCTGACCCACGCGCCGTGCGCCCCGGGGACCCTGGAGACGCTGTCGCGCTTCTCAATCCTGTCGCGACTGAAAGAGCCGGAAAACTCAAGCATTTACTCCAAAATGCGCGTCTACGATGGCGAAAGTCTGAAAGACACCGACCCGAAAGCGAAATCCTATCAGGAGTATCGCGATTACGCTGGCGTCGACGAAGGGATGAACGGCCTCTCCACCCGCTTCGCCTTCAAAATATTGTCGCGGGTGTTTAACTTTGACCACGCCGAGGTCGCCGCGAACCCGGTCCATCTGTTCTACGTTCTGGAACAGCAAATCGAGCGCGAGCAGTTCCCGCAAGAGCAGTCGGAACGTTATCTGGAGTTTCTCAAAGGCTATCTGATCCCGAAATACGCCGAGTTTATCGGTAAAGAGATTCAGACCGCCTATCTTGAGTCCTACTCCGAATACGGGCAGAACATCTTTGACCGTTATGTCACCTATGCGGATTTCTGGATTCAGGATCAGGAATACCGCGATCCGGACACCGGCCAACTGTTTGATCGCGAGTCGTTGAATGCCGAGCTGGAGAAAATTGAGAAGCCAGCCGGGATCAGCAACCCGAAAGACTTCCGTAACGAGATAGTCAACTTCGTCCTGCGCGCCAGGGCTAATATCAACGGACGGAACCCGAACTGGACCAGCTACGAAAAACTGCGCACGGTTATCGAAAAGAAAATGTTCTCCAATACCGAAGAGCTGCTGCCGGTGATTTCGTTTAACGCCAAAACCTCAACCGACGAGCAGAAAAAACACGACGATTTTGTCGATCGTATGATGGAGAAAGGCTATACCCGTAAGCAGGTGCGTCTGCTGTGCGAATGGTACCTGCGCGTACGTAAATCATCCTGATAGCGGAAATTGCCCGGCGGCCGGGCCTACAATAACAGCGACCTGTAGGCCGGGTAAGCTTAGCGCCATCCGGCATTTCCGTCGCAGCATAAGGTTGGCAATTGCAGCACAGGAGGGCATATGACCTGGTTCATAGACCGGCGCCTGAACGGAAAGAATAAAAGTGCGGTGAATCGCCAGCGCTTTTTGCGCCGTTATAAGGCGCAGATTAAACAGTCCATCTCCGAGGCTATCAATAAGCGCTCAGTGACGGATATTGACAGCGGAGAATCCGTTTCGATCCCGACGGACGATATCAACGAACCGATGTTTCATCAGGGGCGCGGTGGGTTGCGTAACCGCGTCCATCCGGGAAACGACCACTTTGTGCAAAATGACCGCATCGAGCGCCCTCAGGGAGGCGGCGGCGGTGGCGGGAGCGGTCAGGGGCAAGCCAGCGCCGACGGCGAAGGTCAGGATGGTTTTGTCTTTCAAATATCGAAAGATGAGTATCTGGATCTGCTGTTTGAGGATCTCGCCCTGCCGAATCTGAAGAAAAACCAGCAGCGCCAGCTCACCGAATTTAAAACGCATCGGGCAGGCTTCACCGCTAACGGCGTGCCGGCCAATATCAGCGTGGTGCGATCCCTGCAAAACTCGCTGGCGCGACGTACCGCGATGACGGCGGGTAAGCGTCGCGAGCTGCGGGCGCTTGAGGAGGATCTGGACACCATAGGCAAAAGTGAACCGGCGCAACTGCTGGAAGAGGAGCGGTTACGTCGGGAGATAGCCGAGCTGCGGGCAAAAATTGAACGCGTGCCCTTTATCGATACCTTTGACCTGCGCTACAAAAATTACGAAAAACGCCCGGAGCCGTCCAGTCAGGCGGTGATGTTCTGTCTTATGGATGTCTCGGGCTCGATGGATCAGGTCACCAAGGATATGGCGAAGCGTTTTTATATCCTGCTGTATCTGTTCCTCAGCCGGACCTATAAGAACGTTGAGGTGGTCTATATTCGTCACCATACGCAGGCCAAAGAGGTGGACGAGCACGAGTTTTTCTATTCTCAGGAAACCGGCGGCACTATCGTCTCAAGCGCCCTGAAGCTCATGGATGAAGTTGTTAAAGCCCGATACGATCCGTCGCAGTGGAATATCTATGCCGCGCAGGCCTCGGACGGCGATAACTGGGCGGATGATTCGCCGCTGTGCCATGAGCTGCTGGCAAAAAATATCCTGCCGGTGGTACGTTACTACAGCTACATAGAGATAACCCGTCGCGCGCACCAGACGCTGTGGCGCGAATATGAACATCTGCAGGAAACCTTTGAGAACTTTGCGATGCAGCACATTCGCGACCAGGAAGATATCTATCCGGTGTTCCGCGAACTGTTCCACAAGCAGGGTTCCGAGGCCAGAAGCTAACTAATAAAAACAGTCAGTTACATTAAGATCCTGACTGTTTTTTGCGCTCTGGCTGTTGAATTTCACGCTTCAATTCAAATAATGATTTTTTATCCGCCTGAATCAGTGCCTGACTGGATGCGACTGCCACTATGCGTCTTACCGACCACCTCTACATTCGTCTGCCCCTGTTGATTTCAATCGCGCTGGGCGTGGTCTGTTTTTTCTTGCTTCCGACAAACCTGGGGACGCTGCAAAGACTGTTGATCGGCTGGAATGCGCTGGCGTGGCCGTATCTGGTTTTTATCTGGATCCGCATGTTGATGACTGACGTATCGGGCATTCAGCGCATTGCCCGCTTACAGGACCAGAGCGCGATGCTCGTGCTAACGATAGTGATTGTGGCCTGTGCGGCCAGCATCGTCACCATTTTAAGCGAACTCCCTGCGTTGAAAGCGCTCTCCGGCACGCCGCGCGCGGTGCATCTCCTGCTGACGGTGGCAACGCTCATTGTCTCCTGGGCCCTGCTGCCCAGCTCCTTCGCTATGCACTATGCCCATCAGCACTATCTGCATCGGACGCAAGACGTTACCCCGATGATGTTTCCGGAAAAGCCGGAGGACCCGGGATATTGGGACTTTCTGTACTACGCGTTTACGATTGCGGTGGCCTCGCAAACCGCCGATGTGGCCACAGGGACAACCGGGATCCGTAGAATCACGCTGCTACAATCGGTTATCTCCTTCGTGTTCAATCTCGCGATACTGGGTCTGTCGGTGAACATCGGCGCAGGTCTGCTGAGCTAACGGGACGGTCCACCGGGAACCACTGGCGTAAGCCGCCCGCAGCGGGCAACGCGGTGAAGGATTGCGTCTGAATGAACGCTACAGTAGCAAAGTCGTGGAGACACGAGACCGCACTCTCCGGGAAGATAAGCCGATCAGGGCTGCCAGGCAGACCTGATCGGCGACAAGACCGCCGGTCTCAGGACTTCTTATTGAGCATCGATTTTAAATCCGCAAAGGGGTTGTAGGTTGCGGCGGCCACCTCTTTTTGCGCATCCTCCCCCGCCACGACCCGCGTGCCGTACTGGTCAGCCTCCGTGTATTTGGAGTGCTCATGATCGTGGCAGTACAGACACAATAGCTCCCAGTTGCTGCCATCTTCTGGATTATTGGTATGGTCGTGATCGATATGGTGAACCGTTAATTCGCGTAAGTTGGAGTACACAAACTCCCGCGAGCAGCGCCCGCATATCCACGGATAGATTTTTAATGCTTTTTCACGGTAGCCGCTTTCCAGCCGGGCGTAGTTTTTGGGGATCAGAGCCATCGGGGATGTTACCTGTTGCAAAGAGATAATGGGTTAGATAGTACCCCCAATCTGGGGCGCAATGGAACAGCAGGCATGATGAAAGCGCGACAGGATATGCCCCTTCGGGCAGCAGCGGTTCTCATCTGGCAGGAAGAAGATTATGCTGACGGCTTTGTCATGATGGAAAGATTGCGATGAACATGCCGGAAAAACGAAACACTCACCGTCAGTTGCTCGAACTGCTTGAACAGCACCAGGCGCGCTATCGCGTCGTCGACCATGAGGCCGTGGGGAAATGCGAGGCCGTGTCGGAAATCCGCGGTACCGCGTTGGGTCAGGGCGCAAAAGCGCTGGTCTGTAAAGTCAAAGGCAACGGTGTTAGCCAGCATGTGCTGGCGATCCTCGCCGCCGACCAACAGGCGGACCTGTCACGCCTGGCGCAGCATATCGGCGGCAGCAAAGCATCGCTGGCCAGCCCGGCGGAAGTCGATACGCTCACCGCCTGCGTTTTCGGCGCCATTCCTCCGTTCAGCTTTCATGCGGATTTGCGGCTGATTGCCGATCCGCTGCTGTTCGATCGCTACCCCGAAATTGCTTTTAACGCCGGGCGGCTGGATAAATCGATCGTCCTCAACAGCGAGGATTATCTGCGCATTGCCCGCCCGGAGCTGGTCGCCTTTCGCCGCGAAAGCTGAGAGCGCGATAGTCTGCCGTCAGGCAACATTGTGCAGATGCCTGAAAACGAGGTCGTTCGTCAAAAAATGCCTGTCTGTTCACGCTATTACGCGTAAAGTAGACAGGCTTATAATTTGGGCAAGGATCCCCGTTCATGTTCGATACAACCCTGTTTATTCTGCTGGGGCTGGCCGCGCTGGGTTTTATCAGCCATAACACCACCGTGGCCATTTCTATCCTCGTTTTAATCATCGTTCGCGTCACACCGCTTAACGTCTTTTTCCCATGGATTGAAAAGCAGGGGCTGACGATCGGCATTATTATTCTGACGATTGGCGTCATGGCCCCCATTGCCAGCGGCACGTTGCCGCCATCGACGCTGCTGCACTCGTTCGTCAACTGGAAGTCGCTGCTGGCGATTGCCGTGGGCGTCTTCGTCTCATGGCTGGGCGGGCGCGGCGTGGCGCTGATGGGCTCGCAACCGCACCTGGTGGCTGGACTGCTGGTCGGCACGGTCCTCGGCGTGGCGCTGTTCCGCGGCGTACCGGTTGGCCCGCTGATCGCCGCCGGCATCATTTCCCTGTTTATCGGGAAGTCGTAACCAGACTCGCCAGGTAGCGCCCTGGCGTCTGGCCCAGCCCCTTTTTAAACATCGTAATAAACGCGGTCGTCGAGTCATATCCCAGCGTTTGCGCGGTCTGCTGAACCGTTTTCCCGCCAATCAACAGCCGCAGGGCAAGAATCAACTGCAGCTGATGACGCCAGCGGCGAAAACTCAGCCCGGTCTCGCGCACCACCAGCCGCGCCAGATTCCGTTCGCTCATCGCGAATTCGGTCGCCCACTGCCCCAGCGTCTGCCAGCGGGCCGGATCAACCGCCATCAAATCCGCCATCTGACGAATCTTCGGATGCGGGGAAACCGGCAGTTGCAGATGTTCCTGCGGCTGCCGCGGGAGCTCATCGAACAGCACCAGTACCAGCCGTTGCGTTGTCGGATGGGCAAACGCCTCGCCGTGACGTCCGGCGAGGGTCAGGATAAGCTCGCGAACGAGGGGGGAAATTTTTAAGGTGCAGCAGTGCGATGGCATTGGCGCGGCATCCGGTTCAATAAACAAAAAACAGATTTGCGCCCCCGACGTAGCGCGGTTGCTGTGCGGCATCTGGCCCGGGACCCACACCGCGTACTGCGGCGGCACCATCCACATGGCGTTCTCCACTTCGCAGGTGAGCGCCCCATGCAAAGCGAGGATCAACTGGCCTTTGCGGTGTTGATGGCGAGGGATAAACTGCTCGTTCTCCACCACCTGAATGCGAAAAGCGAGCGCCGATTGATGACCGCTGTCCGGATCGTAGCCATCAAGGCCAAGTCCTGTCATGATTTTGTCCGATATTAGCGATAATCTGTCATTTTAGCTTGATTTAAAGCACCGGCAAACGCGCTATTGTAGCCGCCCTGTTTACTCGTCAGAGATTGCCATGAGTTCTGTTTTTCCTTCTACCGGCCGCCGTCATCTGCTGCTGATTATCGGGATTTTATTGATTGCCTCTACGCTACGCGTGACGTTTACCGGCGCAGCCCCGCTGCTGGACGCCATTCGCGCTGACTATGGTCTCTCCACCGCGCAAACCGGGATGCTCACCACATTGCCGCTGCTGGCCTTTGGCCTGGTCTCCCCGCTGGCGGCAGGCGTCGGGCGCTGGCTGGGCATTGAACGTAGCCTGCTGGCGGCGTTAATCCTGATTTGTCTGGGCATCGGATTGCGTTCGCTCCCGTCCACCGCCCTGCTCTTTAGCGGCACGGCGATCATCGGCTGCGGAATTGCGCTCGGTAACGTTCTGCTGCCGGGTCTGATCAAACGCGACTTCTCACAGCACGTTGCCAGGATGACCGGGGCCTACTCGATAACCATGGGCGGAGCGGCCGCGCTGGGTTCAGCCATGGTGGTACCGCTGGCGCTGGCGGGTTTCGCCTGGCACGGCGCCCTCTTGATGTTAATGGTCTTTCCGCTGCTGGCGCTGCTGGTGTGGTTACCGCAAACGCGCAAGAGCGCGACCGCGCCGCTCACCGGTTCCGGCGCCATGCATAATCGCGGCATCTGGCGCTCCGCGCTCGCCTGGCAGGTCACGCTGTTCCTTGGCATCAACTCGCTGGTCTATTACGTGATTATCGGCTGGCTGCCGGCCATTTTACAGAGCCTTGGCTACAGCGAAGCGCAGGCGGGCTCCCTGCATGGTTTGCTCCAGCTGGCCACCGCCGCCCCTGGTCTGGCGATTCCGCTGATTCTTCATCGTCTAAAAGACCAGCGCGCCATCGCGGTCAGTGTGGCGCTGATGTGCGCCATCAGCGCCTGTGGGCTGTGGTTCTGGCCGGGACAGGCGGTAGTCTGGACGCTTATCTTTGGTTTCGGTTCGGGGGCGACCATGATTCTGGGGTTGACGTTTATCGGCCTGCGCGCGAACTCCGCGCACCAGGCGGCGGCATTGTCAGGGATGGCGCAGACCATCGGATATCTGCTGGCCGCCTGTGGACCACCGCTCATGGGGAAAATTCATGATGCCAACGGCGACTGGCAGATCCCGCTTATCGCCGTGGCGCTGATTTCAGTCGTGATGGCGCTGTTCGGCGCGCTGGCCGGACGCGACCGGGAGATAAACGGATAACCGTCCGCTAAGCCGCCATGGCGATGGCGGCGATGCGACCTGAATCCTGTGAAATTAACCGGCGGTGAGATTATTGACTCGCGGCATGTAAAAACGCCTGCACCAGCGGTGAAGGACGCCCTTCCAGGGCATGACGTTCATGCTGGAACAAGGTCGCCACAAAAAACGGGTGCGTGATCAGCTCCACCGCGCGAATCTCGCCCTCCTCATCCCACCCGGTTACCCGCAGCTCCCCCTGTTCCAGTTCACGGGCAAAGCTGTCGGCAATACCGTAGTTACAGTGGTAGCCCTCTGCGATAGTATCGCGACCATACGCACGGGCAATCAGGGTATGAGCACGCAGTTCAATAGTGTCCGACTTTTCAACCAGCGAACAGCTTAGCGGCGCTATCACCATCCGTCCTGCGCTATCGGTTTCAGCATGGGCCGCATCCTGCCAGCCCATCACGTTACGCGCATATTCGATTATTGCGTGCTGAAAACCACCGCAGGTTCCGAGGAAAGGCACGCTGTTTTCGCGCGCATAGCGAATGGCGGTAAACGCGCCCTCGGCATTTTCGTACGGGCTGGCGGGCACCACCCAGATAGCATCGTAATCCACCAGCGCGTCGGCATGGTGAATATCGCGAGTTGCCAGCCAGTCATAGCGCACGGGCAGTTCCAGCACGGCGGCAGCGTCATCGATAGCGAGGGGGATAGCTTTATGGGCAATCACGTCAGGATTGTAGTCGCCAACCAGGGCAATACGCAGGGGGGTGTTCATAGCAGGATCCTTATGTCAGAGCGATTTTCGGGCAACACAAGGAAGCTCAGATTAGCGATCTCCTTCGCGGAACACAACCCCTGTTTTCATCGCAACACAGAGCCTTTCGCGCTTTCTGCTTGCTTTACGCGCGGGTAATTTCCACGCGCAGGCGCTATTGTATAGCGCAGAGAAATCATAATGGACCGCCTATGAAAAGCAAAATTTTGGTCAGCGCCTGTCTGATGGGTTTTCAGGTTCGCTATAATGGCAGCGAAAAAGCGCGGCTCGCCGACGTACTGGCACGCTGGCAGCGCGACGGTCGGCTGGTGATTCATTGCCCGGAGCTCGCCGCCGGGCTGCCGGTCCCCCGACTCCCGGCCGAAATCCTTCACGCCCAGGGTACGGATGTTATGCAGGACCGCGCGCGTATCGTTGAGAGCGACGGTCAGGACGTCACTCCGCACTATCAGCTGGCCGCCTGGCTGGCCCTGCGCGCGGCGCAGGAAGCCGGTTGCGAGGCCGCCTTGTTAACCGACGGCAGCCCAACCTGCGGCAGTCAGTTCATTTACGACGGGACGTTTAGCGGGCAGCGAAAGCCGGGTTCAGGCGTGGCGGCAGCGCTGCTGCGTGAACACGGAATCACGGTTTTTTCCGAGCGACAGCTTCCCCAGCTCCTCGCCTGGATGCAACAGAGAGAGAATAGCGATGATTCACTGTAAACGCGTTTATGACCAGCCACAGCCCGGCGACGGTTACCGCGTCCTGGTTGACCGGCTCTGGCCGCGCGGTATGAAAAAAGAGGCGTTGCGCTACGATGAGTGGTGCAAATCGCTCTCGCCCTCTTCGGCGCTACGTAAAGCGCTGCACGGCGAGGCGATCGATTTCGCCAGCTTCAGTCAACAGTATCGCGAAGAGCTGGATGCCCGGCATGACGAAGGATTACGCCTCGCCACGCTGGCTCATCAACAGCCATTAACCCTGCTGTATGCCGCCAAAGATACCCGGCAAAACCATGCGCGGGTACTGGCTGAGTGGCTGGAAAACCTGCCGGTTAAGGCTTAGCAGGATGGTCCCGGCGCCATAGCGTCCATTCATCCACGGTCTCTCCGCCGGGAAGTTTGCAGTCCGTACGTACGCCTTGCGGCGTCTGAACCGGAATCAGGCTACCGCCTTTCTGAGTACAGTAGACGGAAGCCGGGTTGGCCATGCCGATAGACTGCGGCGGCGGCGGGGCATCCTGTTGCTTCACGCAGCCGGCGAGGGCCAGCGGCAGCATCATTATCATCCACTTCATTTCTGCTCCTTCTTTGCACAGAGCACGTATTTGCCCTGATTCTTCATGGTTTCTCCATTTTAACTGCACTTTTGCTTCTTAGAGTAGCGCTTGTTCTCGAACGAACCAGAGAACAGATCATTCCATAATCAATGAGTTTTCCCCGTCGCCCCCGACGGGGCTTTTTTCCTGCTGCGATCGCAGGTATTCCCTTAACAAATGTGTTAAATTTCCTGTATCTATGTTTACTCTTCGTTGGTAGCCGTTTTCCAGCATAAATGACGGACGGCCCCACCCGCGATCGGGAGCCGTACATTCATGTCAGATTTTATTCTTGCTCGCGTCTCGCAAACGCTCGCCACTGAACATTCCCTCGAAATGTTAGTCAGGCAGCTGCTTGAGATGCTGGAGCTGGTGACCAGAATGGAGTCGACCTACCTGACTCGTATTGATTTAGCCGCGCAGCACCAGCAGGTTCTGTATGCGCATAACAGCAGCGAAATGCAGATCCCGGAAGGGTTTTCGGTGCCGTGGAATGAGTCGCTGTGTAAGCGTGCAATCGACGAAAACTGCCGGTTCAGTAACGATGTCAACAGCCGCTGGCAGTCGTGCATTGCCGCTCAGGAGCTTGGTATCATCACCTTCTTCAGCATTCCCGTGCGCCTCGCCGATGGCTCGCTGTACGGCACGCTGTGTGCAACCAGCCGCCATAAGCAGCCCTATAACCTTGAAGCTACGCAGGTCATGGAGCTGTTCGCCAACTTAATTTCTCACTACGTCGAGAAAGAGACGCTGGTTGCCCGGCTTCGCGCCGCCAACGTGGCGCTGGAAATGCACTCCTGTACCGACGAACTGACCGGTTTAGCCAATCGCCGGGCGCTGTTTAAGCATCTGTCGGCCATGTTTCCCCGCGAGCGCGAACAGCAGCGTAATATTCTGCTGATCTTTATCGACCTTGACGATTTTAAAACGATAAACGATCGCTTCGGTCATCAATGCGGTGATCACTTTTTGATTCAAATCGGCGAACGCCTGAATGCGCATATTCGCCCGGGAGACCTGGTGGGACGTCTCGGCGGCGATGAGTTTTTGGTCGTCGGCCACGGGCTGGACAGGGGGCAGCAACAGACCTTTATTGCGACCCTGCGAGAGGCCCTGCGTGGGATTTACTGTGTTGGCGAACAGCGGATTAACTATCCCGGCGCCAGCTTTGGCGTCGCTGAGGTCAATCCGCAGGTTCAGGATGTCGAAAGTGCGCTGCGTGCTGCGGATGACGCCATGTATCAGGATAAAAAGTCCCGTCGGCGGAATGCCTTCCTGAATATTGATTAAAATCTGCTGGCGATATCCAGTATGATAGCGAGGTTTTCCGGTAAGCTGTTCGCATAGCAGGCAACGGCTTAATGATTTTGTGGCAGGACAGGTCGTATTTTTAGCTTCAGGGGTAACATCATGAGATTGGGTATTCTTTTCCCGGTGGCCATTTTTATCGTCGCCGTTATTTTTCTCAGTTGGTTTTTTGTCGGCGGCTACGCGGCTCCGGGCGGCGCGTAATGAAAAAAAGCACCATTCTGATGATTATCATCGCCATCGTTGCCCTGGCCGGCGTTCAGTTCGGCTGGTGGTAGTGTTTGCGACAAGAGATCATTGGTCAGCGTGTTATTGCGGAGTTATCCTATCCACTCAATAAGTTAACGCTATACACTCACTTCATCAGCCGATCCCGCAAGCTCTTTGCCCACGGACGGTGGACAACGGAGAAGTGAGAAATGAAAAAACCGATCGTGTTACCGTTGATTCTTGCGCTATGCACGCTGTTATCGGGATGTATTGTTGACGACGGTTATCACCACAGGCACCACCATCATCATTATGATGGCCGCGGCTGGTAGCAGAAATGAAGCAGGGCGAACGTCCGTTCGCCCCGTCGCTTTAGTCCTGGCGGTCAGAACCTAAAAAGATGAAGCCCAGCGGAATCGAAAACAGCAGCGTGAACACGATGCTGTAGACGGTCACCATCGCCCCCTGCAGGAAAAACATCGATGTGCTCCATTCGGAGTACGGCATGTTGTATTCGCTAACGACCCCACCAAACGTTGCTCGCCCCACCACGGTGAGCGCGATGACAAACACAATCCCTATCGACAAGAAAAATTTCTTGCTGTTTTTGTTGCTGATGAGTTTTTGCACAAGCATCCGGGTTCCCTTTTCTCCGACCGATAATCGGCGGTATATGTAACATTAATGCAATAAAAATTGAAAGGTTTTTGTTACAAGCCAGAGGATATGGCGATCTGGCCGGGATCACTACCGGCCAGCGGTTTACGATTGCAGGGTTGCCAGACGGGCGGCAAAACCGACAAACACCAGACCAATCAGACTGTTGCCAATTTTTGCCAGTTTCTTTCTGGTCTTGACGTAGCGCGTCACGAACGAACCGGACAGGATCAGGAAGCTCATATACATAAAGCTAATCACCTCCAGCGTCAGCGCAAGGATAAAGAACGCCAGCCCGGGCGTGCTGGCATTGACGTCGATGAACTGCACGAAAAAAGAGACATAGAAAAGAATAGCTTTGGGATTCGTCAGGCTCAGCGTCAGCGAGCGTTTCAGAATTGCGCTTCCCGGTTCAGCCCCGGCATCCGCGTGCCCTTCCCGATGAGTCAGCACGGAATAGAGCATTTTGCCTCCCAGCCACAGCAGGTAAATCGCCCCCAGATAGCGCACGATATTAAACAGCACCGGCGTGGTCTTAATCAGGGTCGCGACACCGGCAAAGGCCAACAGCATCAGCACCGCGTCACCGATAAACACGCCAGCTGCCGCCAGGTAGCCCTTCTTAACGCCGTGTGCGATACCGGTTTTCAGTACAAAAAAGGTATTAGGGCCGGGCACCAGGATGATAAAAATGGCCCCAACCAGATAGGTCAGATAATTCAACACACCAAACTCAGCGAACACGCTGCACTCCTTCGCTTTCAACATAAAAACACGATCGCGCTCACGTTAACGCAACTGCCGCGATTTTGAAAGCGCTTACGGTGCGGGTTAGCTTAGTACAACGAGCCTTCGCCCAGCGGGCGGGTTTTAAAGCGCCGATGGACCCACAGGTATTGCTCCGGCGCGCGCAGAATCTCTTTTTCAATCACCCGGTTGATGTAGCTGGCCGCATCCTGTTTATCTTCGCCAGGATAGTCATTGAGCACATCGCTGATGTGCAAGGTGTAACCTTTACGGTCCATCTTACGTACCATGCTGATGCTCAGCATCTTCGCACCGGAGAGACGCGACAGGACATAGGTACCGTTTGTCGTCGCCGCCTGAGGGACGGAGAAGAACGGCGCAAACACGCTGCCTTTCGGGCCGTAGTCCTGATCCGGGGCGAACCATACCGCTTCGCCGGCTTTCAGCGCGTGCACCAGACCCGATAAATTACGCCGATC
This sequence comes from Klebsiella sp. Lac1, assembly GCF_009825425.1. Lineage (NCBI taxonomy): Bacteria > Pseudomonadati > Pseudomonadota > Gammaproteobacteria > Enterobacterales > Enterobacteriaceae > Klebsiella > Klebsiella sp. Lac1. Next base: position 1,099,932 of record NZ_VJZJ01000001.1, on the reverse strand, counting down.
GATCATCGCTTTATTCGAACGCAGACGTCCGCGGGTTTGCACCCACTCCATCAGCGGGCTGTTATGCGGGCGATAGGTCGCCATCATTGGCCGACACAGGCCCATGGTACGACCGCCGAGTTCCAGCGACATAAAGTGCACGCCAACGACCATCACGCCCTGCCCGGCGCCTAACGCTTTGTTCAGATTTTCAAAGCCTTCAACGGCGAACCATTTTTTCACCCGCTCATCGCTCCAGAACCAGGCCATCCCGGTTTCGATAAGCCCCATGCCCAGCGACATAAAATTCTGCTCAATCATCTTGTCCCGCGCTTGCAGCGACATGTCCGGAAAACAGAGTTCGAGATTGCGTCGGGCAATATGTTCACGACGCTTAAGGAAACGGCGTGACGCCTTCCCTGCGCTGGTGCCGATGATGTGTAACAGAGGATAGGGTAGTTGCACGATTAACCAGAGGATGGCCAGGCCAAACCAGGTCCCCCAGTTGCGAGGGTGCAGAAGACTTTTATTAAAAGCGCAAGACATGATTTTTCCTGTAAACATCAATAAATGAGTAGCGCTTAAGGAAAAAACGAAGTCCATTCATCAGTCGTTAGGCGGTACGTATGGCAACTGTGACAATAGTAATCCGGCTAAATTCACTCCGGCAAGTAAAAAACATCCCTGAGCAGAAAAAAGCATAATACCCTCACAATTGTAACAGAATGTAAAATAAAATAGCAGATCTGATGACAAATATTTACTGAGGCAACCCTTTTCTCGCTAATTATTTCGATTTGCTGATTGCACATAATTAAATCAGTTTGTACTCATCCACCGCATATCGCTGCGCAACCCCTGTCATCACTGGTCGGCGACACCTTGCCAACCGGCCAACCCGCTGACGACGGCGCAGGGGTAAAAGTATAAACGTTGCTAAAGAATCCACGCGAGTCAATATAACTATTTTCCATACTTCAGAACCAGGATCTATAAATAGCATGTAACGTATCTTTTCATTCATTCTCTATATATAAAATAAGAATCACCTTATTTTATAAATCTGCTGAATGTCTGGCGCTTGCGGCAAATAAATCGCATATTATTCGTATATAACGAACAATTATCATTTTTTATCCCCACTCTTCAGCGCTAACCCGTCGGTGAAACAGGTCTAAGACCTGATAGCGTAAAATCGACAACATTTTATAATCGCAACAATCACTTATTGAAATTAGTCTTGCCGCTGCGCATTTTTGCGCCCCTTTTAATTGTAATGATAACCATTCTCATATTAACATGTCGCTATTGATAACCTGTTTTGAAGCCGATCATGTCTCAGCTTTCCGCCGTCGCACCGCCCACGCTCGCCTCGCTGTATCAAGCCCATCACGGCTGGCTGACACACTGGTTAACCGTTAAGCTGCAATCCGCCTTTGACGCCGATGATGTGACTCAGGATACCTTTCTGCGCATCATGGGCAGCGAATCCCTCAGCGCTATCCGCGATCCTAAATCCTTCCTGTGCGTCATCGCCAAACGGGTGATGATCGACAGGTTTCGTCGTCATGCGCTGGAACGTGCGTGGCTGGAGATGCTTGCCCGCCTCCCGCAAACCCAGGTCCCTTCGCCGGAACAACTGCACCTTCAACTGGAGACGCTGCAGCAGGTCGATACCATGCTTGATGGTCTGAGCCGGAAAACCCGCGCGGCCTTTTTACTTTCGCAGCTGGAGGGGCTGACCTATGCCGAGATAGCCGAACGTCTGACGGTCTCGGTAAGCTCGGTGAAAAAATATGTCGCCAGGGCAACCGAGCACTGCCTGCTCTTTCGCCTCGAGAATGGCCTGTGAGTTCAGCGTTATCCGAATCCCGTCGGCAGGCCCTGCGTTCCGCCTCGCACTGGTACGCGGTATTAAGCGATGGTCGCGCCAACCCGCAGCAGGAGGCCCGCTGGCAACAGTGGTATCAACAACACCGCGATCACCAATGGGCGTGGCAGCAGGTCGAAAACCTGCGCCGGCAGATGGGACAACTTCCCGGCCCTCTTGCCAGCCGGACGCTCAATGACAGCCGCCTGACCCGCCGCCAGGTGCTCAAAGGCGTGCTGCTGCTGCTCGCCGCTGGCGGCGGCTGGCAGATGTGGAACAGTGAACTGGCGGAAGGATTGCGCGCCGATTACCGGACGGCAAAAGGCCTGCCGCTGCGGCAAACGCTCAACGACGGTACTCTGCTGACGCTCAATACCGACAGCGCCGCCGATGTGCGTTTTGATGACCGCCAGCGCCTGATACGCCTGCGCTACGGCGAAATTGCCATTACCACTGCCCGTGACCGCCAGCGGCGACCGTTTCGCGTCCAGACCCGCGACGGTTTACTCACCGCGCTGGGCACCGAATTTACCGTCCGTCAGTTGGCCCGTGAGACGCGCCTGGCGGTACAACAGCACGCCGTGGAGGTGGCGCTGCCAGACGGCCAGCGGACGATTATCCACGCGGGCGAGAGCCTGTGGTTTACCCGCGATGCCTTCTCCCGCCTTCAGCCGCTGAACAGCAGCGATGCCAGCTGGACACAGGGCGTTCTCAGCTTCCGCGATCGGCCTCTGCGCGAGGTGATCGCCACCCTGTCCCGCTATCGCCCCGGGGTCTTACGCTGCGATCCCGCCGTCGCCGGTTTACGCCTGAGCGGCACCTTTGCGCTGGGCGATAGCGATGCGATTTTGCACATCATCGCGCAGACGCTGCCGGTAAAACTGCAGTTTGCCACCCGCTACTGGGTCACTGTTGTCGCGGCCTGAGAAAAAAACAAAAAATTCGCCTTCTCGATTGTCCCTTTTCACCTGCTCGTTCGACTTAACAGGTGATGACAACCAAAAACGATCGTGGAGAACACATGACGCCTTTACGCGTATTACGCAAACCTATGCCTCTGGTGATGGCAATCCGTTTAAGTATGCTGCCGCTCGCGGGGCTGACCGCAGCGTCCGCTTATGCCGCCACGCAGTTTGACATTGCCGCCGGGGATCTGGACAGCGCTCTGCACCAATATGCCGCCCGTAGCGGGATCACGCTCTCGGCGGATGCCAGCCTGACCCGCGGCAAACACAGCGCTGGCCTGCGCGGCAGCTATGAGGTGGAAGACGGTCTGCAAACGCTGCTCACCGGCAGCGGCCTGCGGCTGAAATCGCTGGGCAATCATGCCTGGACGCTGGAACCGGCGCCGGTTGATACGGAATCAACGCTGACGGTGGTCGGCGACTGGCTTGGCGAGGCGCGAGAAAACGACGTTTTTGAACACGCCGGCGCCCGCGATGTTATCCGCCGCGACGATTTCGCCAAAACCGGCGCCAGCACCATGCGCGAAGTCCTGAATCGCATTCCCGGGGTCAATGCGCCGGAAAATACCGGTACCGGCAGCCACGATCTGGCGATGAACTTTGGTATCCGGGGCCTGAACCCACGCCTCGCCAGCCGTTCGACGGTGCTGATGGACGGTATCCCGGTCCCCTTCGCCCCCTACGGTCAGCCTCAGCTCTCGCTGGCGCCGGTATCGCTCGGCAACATGGAGGCGGTGGATGTCGTTCGCGGCGCGGGCGCCGTGCGTTACGGGCCGCAAAACGTGGGTGGGGTCGTGAACTTTGTCACTCGCGCCATCCCGCAGGATTTCGCCATCGCGGGCGGGGTGGAAGGACAGCTCAGCCCGAACTCCTCGCAGAACAATCCCAAAGAGACCCACAACCTGATACTGGGCGGTAGCGCCGATAACGGACTGGGGGCGGCCCTGCTCTATTCCGGCACCCGCGGCAGCGACTGGCGTGAACATAGCGCCACGCGCATCGATGACGTGATGCTGAAAGGCAAATATGCGCCAAACGCGACGCACACGTTCAACAGTTTGCTGCAGTACTATGACGGCGAAGCCGATATGCCCGGCGGTCTGTCCCGCGCCGATTATGCTGCCGATCGCTGGCAGTCCACCCGCTTAAAAGATAGCTTCTGGGGACGACGTCAGCTCGCCAGCCTCGGCTACCAGTTCCAGCCTGATGCGCAGCGCAAGTTCAATATCCAGGGCTTCTATACTCAGACATTGCGCAGCGGCTATCTGGAGCAGGGAAAACGTACAACCCTTTCCCCGCGTGAATACTGGGTTCGCGGCATCGAACCGCGTTACAGCCAGAGCTTTATGCTCGGCGCCTCCGCTCACGAAGTCGGCGTCGGCTATCGCTACGTGAATGAATCCACGCACGAGATGCGCTACACCACCCCCACCGTCAGCGGCAAGTTACCCGACACCAACAGTCCGTACGACCGCGATACCCGCTCAGGGACCGAGGCTCACGCCTGGTATATCGACGATCGCATCGATATCGGCAACTGGACGGTCACGCCGGGCATGCGTTTCGAACATATTGAGTCTTACCAGGACAACAACCTGAAAGATACCCGCCAGCAGGTGAGCTATAACGCCCCGCTGCCGGCGCTTAACGTACTTTACCACCTCACAGACAGCTGGAATCTTTATGCCAATACAGAAGGATCGTTCGGTACCGTACAGTACAGCCAAATTGGCAAGGCTGTGCAAAGCGGCCATGTGGAACCGGAAAAAGCCCGTACCTGGGAAGTCGGCAGCCGCTACGACAACGGCGCGCTGAGCGCGGAGATGGGGCTGTTCCTGATTAACTTTAACAATCAGTACGACGCCAACCAGACCAACGATACCGTGACCGCTCGCGGCAAAACGCGGCACAGCGGGCTGGAGACCCGGACGCGTTACGACCTTGGCGATCTCAATTCGCAGCTGGACAACCTGTCGGTCTATGCCAGCTATGCCTATGTCAACGCCATCATTCGTGAGAAAGGCGACACCTACGGCAACCAGGTGCCTTTCTCGCCCAGGCATAAAGGCACGATCGGAGTGGACTACAAACCGGGCAACTGGACGTTCAACCTCAACAGCGATTTTCAGTCCAGCCAGTTCGCTGACAACGCCAACACCGTGGAAGAGAGCGCTGACGGCAGCACCGGCCGCATTCCGGGCTATATGCTGTGGGGCGCCCGCGTCGCCTATGATTTTGGCCCGCAAATGGCCAACCTCAACCTGGCATTCGGCGTGAAAAACATTTTCGACCACGCGTACTACACCCGCTCCTATGATGATAACAACAAAGGTATTTATGCCGGTCAGCCGCGTACCTTGTATCTGCAAGGCGCCATGACTTTCTGATGATGCAGCGGTGACGGAACACCTTCTGCTGCTGTTCCGTCACCGTCCCGGCATGGGCGGTGACGGTGGCGTTTGCGCGCGGCTTTGCGCCTTGAGTCCCTGTACTGGTTTCACGCCGCCAACGCCTTTCGAGAAACCGCGCGTCCTTTAGCGGCGGCAAGCGTTCATCACTCCATCATCTATCCGGTTCTAAAATTCGTTTTGCCAATGGTCAAAATAGCCAGCTATCATCCCGGTGGCGAAATAACGCAACCGGCTCACGACAATGTATTTTCTTTTTATGAGCAAAATGATTAACTGACGACTGTTAAAGACTTTTTTCACGCTTTATGTGCCTTTGTCGCCACGCATTATGGGCTTGAGTATTGCTATAAATGAAATTATCCCGGAATTTACTTACCGATCATTTCGCTGCGTACTGGCGTCTCTTTCCCCCTGCTGGCGTTATCTGGACACAGATGACCAGAATGAGCCGATATTATCCCGATCACGCGGATGGAGAAAAACGATGCGTCTCACCTTAAAATCAGCATTGATGCTAACCACGCGCGTTATACAGATAATCAACCCGGAACTTCAGTTGCATATGCAGCGCACGGCGTTAATTGCCCTCGAACTCTCGCTGGCCCTGAAGCTGCCGCGAGCGCAACAGCAGACTATATTTTGCGCCGCGCTGCTTCACGATATTGGCGTACTCGGCGATAAACGAATCGTTACGTCGCTGAATGACATCGATAATATCGAAGACCCCCACCAGCAGCGGGGCGCCGAGATGCTCGACGGCTTACCCACCTTCGCGCCTGTTTTGCCTCTTATTCGCCATCACCATTTTAACCCGGCGCGTAAAGGCAACCTCGAAGAGCATATCGTTTTTTTTGCCGATGCTTTTGAACGTCTGCTCTCTGGCGGAAATATCACCACCGATCATTACCCCGACATGATCATCGACACCTTTCGCACCTTGCATCAAGCGATCGATCCGATGCTCTGTGACACCGTCTGCCAGCTCGCGCAAAAAGAGCATTTCTGGCTGCATCTTCACCCCGGACATATCCAGAGGATGCTGGAAATCATCGGCCCGATAAACGAACTGTCCATCGATATCGACGGGCTAAAAGATATTTGTTTGTTAATCGCCAAAATTGTCGATACCTACAGCAGTTTTACCGCCAGCCACAGTATTATGGTCGGCGAAATATCCTGCCTGCTGGCAACCTATATGCATCTGCCGGAAGAAGAGTGTAAAAAAATCGAGATTGCCGGTTATTTGCACGATATTGGTAAAATTAATATCCCGCTGGATATCCTGGAAAAGCAGGGTGAACTCACCCCTGATGAACTACGTCATGTGCGAGAACATAGTTATATGACCGGTGAAATTCTCAGCGCCTTTAGCGAACTGGGGGAAATCATTAACTGGGCGGCGAACCATCATGAAAAACTCGATGGCAGCGGCTATCCGCTGCATCTGAATCAGGATTATCTGCAGCTGCCTGACCGGATCATCGCCATTGCCGATATCTTTACCGCCCTGACCGAAGATCGCCCCTATCGCGTCGCCATGCGTTATCAGGATGCCTTACAGCTGATAGAGAACGATGTTATAAATGGCGCCCTGGATAAAGATGTTTTTTGTACGTTATGCCAGCATGCCGATACGCTGCATAGCACGATTATTTGCAAAAAACGCCGCTAACCCTCTGCCCGGAAATGGGCCGAAGCGGGTTCTATAATTAGACCTGACCTCATTTGTTCATCTGCATGCAAGGAAAATTCGGGTGAGAATCGCCACCATGACCAACTGGGCCTACGGGATCACCGTTTGCCTGACCATCACTTCCGGTATTGCCATGCTGATGGCGTCCAGCGCGGAGACGGCCGAACGCCGGGCCGTACAGCAGCGGCAGATCTTCGACCAATTAACTGAATCGGTTGAAACCGAGAGCTGGGAATTATCCGACCTCGCTCGCGCTTACGTCATTAACAAAAATCCGGATCTCTTACAGGAATACCGCCAGCAGGCCCGTTCGCTGAAGACGATAGAGCAGCGGCTGGAAAAGCTGAAAGATCAGGGAGCGACCTCCCAGGAGCTGCTGTTGCTGCGCGAGGGGCTGCAGATAGCGGATGAGCTACAGGATGAACAGCAGACCGCGCTTGCCAGTATTGAACGTGGCGCAGACAACGAGGCGATCGCCCTGCTCTACGGCAAGCCTTATGAACAGGATCTGGACCGGGTACAGACGCAGATCGATCACTTCCGCCTGATGCTGGAAGGCCGGGCCGCCAGCGCCATTGCGCAAGCCACGGCAAAATCGCACACCTGGCGTACCTTATCAGAAATCATGGTCGCCCTGACGGCGCTGATGTTCCTGTTTGTCCTCGGGTTTATCCTTCAACGGCGGGTATTGTACCCGGTTGTCCGTTTAAGCGATGTGGTACAACGCCTTGCCTCACAGGATTATGCCGTCGAAGCCCCCCGCTTCACGCAGATCGATGAGATTGGCGATATGGCCCAGGCGATCCGTATTTTCCGCGAAAATGGCCTCGCGCGTCAGCGTCTTGAGCAAGAGCGGGATGCTGACTGGGCGATTCGCGAACTGCTGGCGCGCATGACCCAGCGTCTGCAAGGCTGCGAATCTTTTGAGGATGTCATCAAGGTCGCCGAACTCTTCGCTCCGAATATCGCCCCCGCGATTCCCGGACGCCTGTATGTTCTCGAAACCAACCCCTGGCAGTTGCGCTGCGTGGCGCAATGGCTCTCGCCGCCGGATGAACCCGAGGTCTTCTATCCTGACAACTGCTGGGCCGTGCGCCGGGGGTTAAGCCATCCGCCGGTCAATGGTGAGCCAGACATCGCCTGTTCGCACCTGCCCGAGGCCTGCATTCACCAATCGCTTTGCGTGCCGCTGGTTGCGCAAGGGGAAGCGATCGGCCTGCTCTCCTTCAGGAACGTCACCTCCGCCACCGCCCCTTCTCGCGCCTATCTGGAACTGATGGCCGAAGCGCTGGGCCTGGCGCTGGCAAACCAGCGTCTGCGCAGCGCGCTGCTGGAGAAAGCGCTGTTCGATTCGCTCACCGGGCTGCGTAATCGTCATCATCTGGATGATGCCCTGAATACGCAAATCAATCTCGCGGTGCAAAACCATACGCCGCTGAGTTGCCTGATGATCGATATCGATCACTTCAAAATGATTAACGATCGGTATGGTCATGAAGCCGGCGATCTGGTGATCAAGAGCGTAGCGGCGATTGTGCAACGCGCGGTACATGACAGAGGGATGGCTTTTCGCTACGGTGGCGAGGAGTTTCTGGCGCTGCTTGCCGGTGCCAGTGAAGAGTCGGCCCGGACCTGCGCCCAGGAGATTTACGACAATGTCCGCAGCCTGACCCTGCGCGATGGCCTCAACGATATTGGCCAGGTGGATGTCTCGATAGGCATTGCCAGTTTCCCGCAGCATACCCAGAGCGACAGCCTGCTGCGCGCCGCGGATGCCGCGCTTTACCGGGCCAAAGAGCAGGGTCGCTCCAGAATCGTCAGTTTCGGCATGCTGAAAACCGACTAAGACCATAAGGGGATAAGCTGGCCGCTTATCCCCGCACCAGCAGATGGGTGGCTATCCCCCATGTCACCAGCGATAAGCGGCCTTCAGCACGCTCCAGGATCGAGTAGCTGCCATTCGGATGCGCATAGCGGGGAAAGTTCTCCAGGCCGTGGCCGTCAAGTCTGGAGACAACCGCCTGAATCACCTGACCATGAGAAACCACGCACACGCACCGATCCGCGGCCTCAGCGGCGTCAAGCAGCGCCGCTGTCGTTCTGTCGACGGCCTCGGTCAGCGACTCGCCGTGCGGCGGTTTCACATTCGGATCGCCGGAGTAGATTGACTCGAACAGCCTGCGCCTCTCGTCATCAAGTTGTGGGTAGACCGTGCCCTCTAATGGCCCCAACCCCCGTTCCATAAGCCGCGAATCAAAGCGGATCGGACAGGCAAAATGGGCCGCGATCGGCATGGCCGCCGCGACGGCGCGACCTGCTGGAGAAGAGACCACCCGATCGATCTTCTCGCCATCAAGCGCGCGGATCAGCGCCGCAATTTGTCGATGCCCGCGCGCGGTCACCGGGCTATCAAGGTGCCCCTGCAGGCGGTTAACGCCATTCCATTCGGTTTCACCATGTCTTACGAGCAATATCTTCATTGACGGCATCGGGTTACAAGTTATCGGGCAACATTATCATCCGCAGAGAATAAAAAGAAAGCGCTCCCCTGACACGCTTCCCGTTAACGCTCAGAGCGCCCGGCAAAACGCAAAGAGACCGTGCTTGCTCACGGGCGTTTCTCGCTTTCTGACCGCTGCCGCGCGGGTGGCAGAAAAAATGAAATAAGGATGCTATGATCGCCGGCAAATGATGCCGGCATTAACCTGAGGGGCTACTGAATGAATAATGAAATACCGCTAAAATATTATGACATCGCCGATGAGTACGCGACGGAATGCGCAAAGCCGGTCAGTGAATCAGAACGCGATCCTCTGGCGCGCTATTTTCAGCTGCTGCTCACGCGTCTCATGAACAACGAGGAGATCAGCGAAGAGGCCCAGGGCGAAATGGCGCGTGAAGCCGGTCTTCATCCGGATCGGATCGATGAGATTGCGATGTTCCTCAATCAATGGGGCAATGAGTAGCTCCCCTGGCTCTCTGACCAGGGTAAACCGGCGTGTGGTTATGCTGCTGCACGCCATTCTCTCGCGTAGTCCAAATTTATCGTCCAGACTGAAACCAAAGGCGTGGTCTGCGCAGGCATTGTGCATTACACTGCGCGCTGCAAAAATTGAGTTAATACATGATTAAGTAGGTGGTAATGGCGATGAACGGAACGATCACAACCTGGTTTAAAGATAAAGGTTTTGGATTTATCAAAGATGAAAACGGCGATAACCGCTATTTTCATGTGATTAAGGTCGCCAATCCTGATCTGATTAAGAAAGATGCGGCGGTGACCTTCGAACCCACCACCAATAACAAGGGTTTGTCAGCTTATGCGGTGAAAGTGGTGCCGGAAAGCAAATACATCTATATCGCCGGCGAGCGTCTGAAGCTCACGTCGATCAAATCCTACCTGGTCTACAGCGAAGAAGTGCCTGCCGATACCCGCATTGATAAAGAAAATGCGGTGCTGTCCGTGGGGATCCTGATGAGCAGCATCAAGCCGAAATCCGACGTTAAGCCCGGTGATATGCGCTCGCTGAAAAAACTGGCGATCACCACTTTTCAGGGGACGACATTGATCTTCTCGGAAGATGAGATTGACATCGATACCACGGTGAAACTGCTTAAAGTCTGAGCGCATGGCCTCTGACCCTGGGCCGACATTCTGCCCCCTTGTGGCGCAGCCTGTCGGCCCCTGCACACCGCGCGCAATACGCCTTCTCTCTCCCGAACCCGCGATTGTATGGCGCTATAGCGGCCCTGCGTGCGGTGCCCGTCTTCACCAGACTCCCTCCGCCTGCGCCGGAGAGCCAGAATCACCCCGGCGCATTCGCGTCATTCACTTCATGCAGGTCATGCATTCACCACACCTTGCAAGATGGCCTGCTGACGATCCAGGGTGAAAATGCGCCACTCCACCTGCCGGGCATTCAGCACAAACAGGGCCGTAGCCAGGGTATTCTCCTCATCCGGATCCTGCGGCGATAGACGGTATATCGGCAGTTCCGCATCCTGCCTGTCGGATAGTATTGCCAGGGCGCCAGCGGCATCCAGTTGCGATGACGTTGTTAACTCGTCGATAAGGCGAGCCTGGCGCGAGGCGGAACTGTCGGTGATCACCTGCTGCACATCCCCGAGCGATTCGTGGATCAAATGGTTAGCATGGCCAAATACGCCATCCAGCAAACGCACGGAATAACCGGAGCCGGTCGCTTCAATGCTGAACAGACGACTATCCCCGCACTGTCCCAGGGTGTGATGGAACGCGCCTGAACGCGGCGCTGAGGTTAAAACGGCAATGGCCTCATCCAGCGTCCCGGCATTCAGCGCAGCGCGCGCGAGGATTTGCCGCGGTATACCGACGGGCCGGTGCAGCGCGCGAATGTTGTTTACGGTATTCACGATCCCCCGGGCATTGACTGCGAAGGTATGACCGCAAAGCGAACCTGGATATGCAAAGCTGGAAAAGGCCATCCCCTCGGTGGGGGAAATACTGACCCACGCGCAATCGTCGCGTAACTGCGGGAAACCGTCTTCGTTGTGGGCGATAACGCTCTCCGCCTCGGGGCTCTCCCCCGCCACCGTGGTACAGCCATCCGACGTGGATCGCACTAAATCGCCCCGGCAGTTCCAGGCGAAAACTTCGTCAACCGGCGCCTGTAACCCCGCCGCCATACCGGCCAGCTCTTGCCAAATCAGCGGAAACTGCTCTTCAACCAGGGCTCGCATCGCCTGGGTTTGAGCGCTGTCTTTCATCGCGATGACCGTTTGCCACAGCGGAATATGTACCAGTTTTTGATGCCAGGCGTGGCGGCCGAACTCGCCCAAACGTTGACCAACGGCAAACGGAGAGCCACTAATTGTTATTTTTTGCATAGGGTTATTATCCACTTCTGTTCAGGATACGTGTTGCAGGAATTCTTTCAGGCGCGGATTGGTGCTCGCGTTTAGCAGCATATCAGGTGCGCCATCTTCGGCAATGGTTCCGCCATCAATAAAGATCAAGCGCGATGCCACGTCACGCGCAAAGCCAATTTCGTGCGTGACAATGACCATGGTCATCCCTTCATCGGCCAGCGAGCGCATGACCTTTAGCACTTCATGGCGCAGTTCAGGGTCAAGCGCGGAAGTGGGCTCATCGAACAGCATCATTTTCGGCTTCACCGCCAGCGCGCGCGCAATCGCCACGCGCTGCTGTTGGCCGCCGGATAACTCCGCTGGATAGTGGTTAGCGCGTTCCTTCAGACCGACGCGATCCAGCAACGCCAGCGCCTGTTCGCGTGCCGCCGCTTTACTCTGTTTACGCACCCGAATGGGGCCAAACATCACATTCTCCAGCGCGGTTAAATGCGGAAAGAGATGGAACTGCTGGAACACCATGCCCGCTTCACGGCGGATATCGCATTCGTTGGCGTGCGGATCGGTAATATGCATCCCCGCCACCAGCAGCGTGCCAGAGCTAATCTCCTCCAGCTTATTGATACAGCGCAGCAGCGTCGATTTACCCGACCCCGATGGCCCGATAATCACCACCACTTCTCCGGCTTCAATTTTCAAATTGATATCATGCAGCACGGGCGTCGTGCCGAAGCTTTTAGATACTGCGCTAAATTCAACCATGCTCATAAAATGTGGATCCTTTTCTCTAGTTGCTTCAGCAGAAAACTCAGGCATAACGTCACCATCAGATAAATCAACGCCACTGCCGTCCACACTTCCAGGGCGCGAAAGTTTCCGGCAATAATTTCCTGTCCTTGCCGCGTTAACTCAGCCACACCGATAACAATGAACAACGAAGTATCTTTAATGCTGATAATCCATTGGTTACCCAGCGCTGGGATCATACGCCGCAATGCCAGAGGCATAATCACATGCCAGATGGTGCTACGTTGCGATAATCCCATTGCCAGACTGGCTTCTTTAAAGCCTTTATTGATTGATAAGATTGCGCCACGCGTTATTTCGGCGATATAGGCACCGGAGTTAATCATAATCGTCGCAATCGCGGCGGTAACCGGGTCGATACGCACAGGCAATATCATCGGCAGAGCGAAATAAATAAACATCACCTGTACCATGATCGGCGTGCCGCGAATTAACTCAACAAACACTAACGACAGCGTTTTCGCGATCCGGCCGCCAAACGCCCGGCAGGTTCCGGCGCACAAACCAATAATAAACCCACCCAACAGACCTGACAGCGAAATAATCAATGTCAGTTGCAATCCCTGCAGCAGCAGCGGCAGGGATTGCCATATATAATGACTATCAAAATTCATAATAAAACCGGCTCAGATGGAATATGGGCCGAATTGCTCCGGCCAGAAGACGTTATTTAGGCTGTTTGTCAAACCACTTCACATAAATTTTGCCGTAAGTTCCATCTGCGCGTAATGCCTCAAGCGCGGCGTTAATCTTTGGCGTCAGGCTGCTGTTTTTCTGCATCGCGAAGCCATACTGCTGTGGCAAAATGCTATCGGTTTCCCCGGTGGATTTGACTTTACCACCGCCGGCCGTCTTCACGTAATAGAGCACGTTCGGCGAGTCATGTACCACGGCGTCGAGGTTCCCTGCCTGCAGATCGAGATAGGCATTGTCGATATTCGGAAATTCAATATAGTTAGCTTTGTATTTCGATTTCATAAAGGTCGCGGCGGCGGTGCCTTGTTTAAGCCCCACTTTTTTGCCTGCCAGATCGCTGAAGCGGGTGATGCTATTATCCCCTTTCTTCACCGCTATTAACAAATCAGCGTTATAATATCCGTCGCTAAAATCGACAACCTGTTTTCGTGCATCGGTAATGGTAATACCCGCCATTGCCACATCTAAATTACGCGATTGCAAGCCAGGAATTAACCCACTAAAATCCATGGGGCGTAACTCGTAGCTTATATTCATTTTTTTAGCAATAGCATCCCACAGGTCGATATCAAAGCCTACGTATTTATCACCTTGTTTAAATTCAAAGGGGACAAATGCCGTATCAACACCCACCGTTATTTTATCCTGCGCCGCGGCTAAAAAACTGGTGGAGCATGCGACCAGTGCCAGTGTAATTTTTAATTTGCTAATAAAAGTAGACATAATAACCCTCAACGTCGATGAGAAAGTATATAACAGAACAGATGTTGCGCCCACTGAAGGGCTAACAACCGGTGTGTGTATTCCATGACAAATTAAGCAAGCAACCTGGAGTGAAGAAAAAAGACCCTCCAGTTTGCCGGTCAATTATTTAAGCGGGAATAATCTCATCCCCGGTATCGGGCACTGGCGTCTGCGCGCCGTTCATAATCATAGAAAGTAAACTGTAATAACCATTAATGCCCATCAAATCGACCACGCCCTTTTCTCCCCAAAGCGCGATGGCGTGTTGCCAGGTATCATCGCTGATTCTTTTCTCTCGGTGCAGCTGTTGGCAGAAGTGATAAACCACCCACTCATCCGCTTGCAAATCCACCGGCAGACGGCATTCATTAATCGCCTGTACCGCCGCGGCTGAAATGCCCTTCTCACGGGCAATAGGCGCATGAATCGCCCATTCCACCGGCTGGGACCAATGGCGCGCGGTCATGAGAATAGCCAGTTCAGACAACCGTTGTCCGAGCGCGCTGCGATAGCGCAGGTACTCCCCCATGCGCTGTGCATGGGCCATCAATTCGGGGCTGCGCAGCAGCGGTTCAAAGGGCGGCAACAGTGCGCCGCGGGGGCCGTTAATGATCTCCTCCGCCAGCGGGCGCTGATGTTCATCCCACTCCTGTTCGGCCAGCGGCGGTAAACGATTCATCATACTGGCCTCGCTAACTTGTGCGTTTCTTCACGAATGACCTGATGCAGCGTATCAACCACGAAATCAAGCTGCGGTTGCGTAATGATAAACGGCGGGGCTATCAGAATATGATCGCCATATTGTCCATCGATGGTTCCTCCCATCGGGTAGACCATCAGGCCACGGGACAGACAGTTGGCCTTGATTGCCGCATGCAGCTTTAATGCGGGATCGAACGGGGTTTTGTCCCCTTTGTCATAAACCAACTCCACGCCGGCAAACAGGCCACGTCCACGAGTGTCCCCGACATGCGGTAGCTCACCCAGCACATCACGCAGCGCGTTTTGTAGGTAATGACCCTGTTGTTTCACCGCATCCAGCAGGTTATCGCGCTCGATAACCTGCTGGACCGCCAATGCGGCGGCGGCGGCAGTGGCATGACAGATGTAGGTATGTCCATGCTGGAACAGACCGCTGCCGGCCTGAAGCGCGGCGACAATCTTCTCGCTGGCCAGCACCGCGCCGATCGGCTGATATCCGCCCCCCAGGCCTTTAGCGATGGTCACCAGATCCGGGACAACCTCATCCTGCTCGAAGGCGTGCAGCGTGCCGGTACGCCCCATGCCGCACATCACTTCATCGGCAATATACAAAATGCCGTATTTATCGCACAGTTGACGCACGCCGCGCAGGTAACCCGGGGTCGGCGGGGTCGCGCCGGTTGTCGCGCCGACCACCGTTTCTGCGCAGAAACCGATAATGGTTTCCGGGCCGGCCTCGATCATTGCCTGCTCCAGTTCCAGCAGCAGACGATCGGTATACTGCTGCTGGCTCTCATTCTCGCGACGGTCGCGGTATTCATTGCAGGCGGCGACGCGAATCACGTCGATTAGCAGCGGCGCGAATTGACGACGACGCCACTCATTGCCTCCCACGGCCAATGCCCCCAACGTATTGCCATGGTAGCTCTGCTTGCGGGCCATAAATTTGGTGCGCTCCGGCTGACCGATTTCGACAAAATACTGGCGCGCCAGTTTCAATGCGGTTTCTACCGCTTCGGAGCCCCCGGAGACAAAATAGGCGTAGTTAAGGTCGCCCGGTGCCTGGCGAGTCAACTGCTCCGCCAACTGCTCAACGGTATCGCTGGTAAAGAAACTGGTATGCGCGTAGGCCAGCTGGTCGATTTGACGATGCAGGGCTGCCAGCACGTCGGGATGCCCATGCCCAAGGCATGAGACGGCGGCGCCGCCGCAGGCATCAAGATAACGTTTGCCGCTGGCATCGGTGATGTAAACACCTTGCGCGCTCGCCGCGACGGCGGGGGTGTGGCGTAAGCTGCGATGAATGATCTGACTCATGCTCTGTTCCTGCTCCTGAAAACGCTATTGCGTACTATGAGGATTATCTTGCAGGATTCATTTGAATCACGTCAACGCAATTATGATGCATATGTATTTAATTTTCTTATTACAGGGAGAAGTGCTTCATTTACCCGGATTTGCCGGGAACCACATAGGCGCCGGAGTCGATCAGATAGCGCTCAGCGCTCTCGATTTTGCTGACCGCCTCGTTGCCGTGACGCGCCACCAGCATCGCCAGCAGACATTCCGCCAGCCCCATACCGGAGACGACAGACGGGAAAAACGAGGGGCTGTCGATTGAAAACAGCAATGTGCACTCCGCCGCCTGAGCTAACGGGGAGACCGGTGAGTCGGTGATGGCGATAATACGGGCGCCGGCCCGCTGCGCCGCATGCAGGACATCCAACGACTCTCGTGAATAGGGGGCGAAACTGGTAAGCAGCACACAATCGCCAGCGGTGAGTTCGCGGGTAAACAGTTCAATGTTGCTTGCCAGACCATCAATCAATGACACCTGACGGTTGAATAAACGGTAGACATAATACAACGACCAGGCAATCGGGAAGCTGGCGCGAAACCCGCAGATATAGACGTTGTCCGCCTCATCCAGCAGCGTGACGGCTCGCGGCATCGCCTGCTGATTTTCACGCCCGGTGAAGGCCAGATTGGCCTGATGCGCCTGAAAAAC
The DNA here is from genome assembly GCF_009825425.1 of Klebsiella sp. Lac1. Lineage (NCBI taxonomy): Bacteria > Pseudomonadati > Pseudomonadota > Gammaproteobacteria > Enterobacterales > Enterobacteriaceae > Klebsiella > Klebsiella sp. Lac1. The sequence continues at coordinate 1,083,209 of NZ_VJZJ01000001.1, read as the reverse complement.
TTCCTCATACAGCTTCGACTGCGTATCTTTGGCAACGAGTTTTTTTGCTTTAGATACATATGTATCATTACGTAAGCCGAGATCGTCAATAAAGGCATCCTTCAGCTCTCCCCAGCCGCTAAATCCGAGACGCTGCGCCAGACGCAGCAGCGTAGCGGGTTTCACCCCGGCTTGCGCGGCGAAAGCGCGCATGGATTGCACAACCAGTATATTCACGTTTTGCAGACAAAACTCTGCGGCCCGCTGTAACTCAGGTGAAAGCGTACTGAACTGACTGACAATATTTTCTTGTGGATTCATCATGTTGGTCACCGGATTTCAGAAGCAAATATCTAAACACATTTGTGATTGAGACTCTACACTGCGGGTCGCCCCGCTCTTGCCACTCATCCGCTTAGCCTGAGAGTCGCGCGCCGACCATCGGCCATGCGCAGAGACGGCAGAGAGCAGCGGTCGCGGTTTTTAAGTGGCCCGATCGGCGACCATGAAGATACCTCATGTTGTAATGAAATTATGTCGCTTTCACTCATCCGGGGACTCTGGCATAAAATGTGTTTATTAATCAGAGACAATATGATGATTACTGAACGATAAAACCAGATAAAAAGAAAGGATATTCTGGGATTCAGGGAATAAATTCAGTCTTCATATCAGAACTTAGGGTGCAGCATCGCGATGAATAAAAATTTTACATTTGCTATTAAACGTAGTTGTTTTGACACGCATTATAACCCCGCTGAAAATACGCGAATTACAACCAACTTCGCGAATCTGGCCAGAGGGGACAACCGTGAGGAAAACTTGCGTAACACGCTGACGATGATTGACAACCGTTTTAACTCGCTGGCGTACTGGGATAACCCGAAAGGCGATCGTTATTCTGTCGAACTGGAAATTATTTCAGTTGAGATGACACTCCATGACCAGGATCGCCGCGGCAGCTTCCCGGTGATTGAGATATTAAAAACGAATATTCTTGATAAAAAAACGCAAGAACGTATTGACGGCATCGTCGGGAATAATTTTTCTTCTTATGTACGTGATTATGATTTTAGCGTGCGGCTGTTAGAGCATAACAAACAGCAATCCCAATTTAGCATCCCGGATGGTTTTGGCGATCTGCATGGGAATATTTTTAAACATTTCGTCAATTCACACGAGTATCAGCAGAACTTTAACAAACCGCCGGTAATTTGCCTGAGCGTATCAAGCAAAGACACCTATCAGCGGACCGGAAATCAGCATCCGGTATTGGGTATTGAATATCAGCAAAATGGCTCGTCGCTGACCGAACAATATTTCGCCAAAATGGGATTAAAGGTTCGCTATTTTATGCCGCAGAATAGCGTTGCGCCGTTAGCATTTTATTTTGCTGGTGATGTGCTTAGTGATTACACTAATCTTGAGCTTATCAGCACCATCAGTACGATGGAGACGTTCCAGAAGATTTACCGGCCTGAAATTTACAATGCCAATGCTGCCGCAGGGCAATATTATCAACCGAGCCTGAATCACCAGGATCATTCATTAACCAAAATTGTTTATGATCGGGAAGAACGAAGCCAGCTGGCGATTGAGCAAGGAAAATTTACTGAAGAGCATTTCATTAAGCCTTACCAGAATATTCTTGAGCAATGGTCTGCTGGCTACGCACTTTAATTCACCGAACATACAAGGCTCCCTATTATGAAGAAATTATTACCCACATCGACGGCTGGCAGCTTACCTAAACCTTCCTGGCTGGCAGAGCCTGAGAAACTGTGGTCCCCGTGGAAATTACACGACCAGGAATTAATTGAAGGGAAAAAAGATGCGCTGAGTTTGTCCCTGTACGATCAGCTGCGTGCGGGAATTGACATTGTCAGCGATGGCGAACAAACGCGCCAACACTTTGTCACCACCTTTATTGAGCACCTCAGCGGCGTGGATTTTGAGAAACGCGAAGTGGTGAAAATTCGCAATCGCTATGAGGCAAGCGTGCCGACGGTCGTGGGTGAAGTGGCGCGTCAGAAGCCTGTTTTCGTTGAAGATGCCCGGTTTTTACGTCAGTTGACCAGACAACCGATTAAATGGGCCCTGCCAGGACCGATGACGATGATCGATACCCTCTATGATAATCACTATAAAAGCCGCGAAAAGCTGGCCTGGGAATTTGCCAAAATTCTCAACCAAGAGGCTAAAGAATTAGAGGCGGCGGGTGTCGATATTATCCAGTTTGATGAACCGGCATTTAATGTCTTTTTTGATGAGGTGAATGACTGGGGGATCGCCGCATTAGAACGAGCCATTGAAGGACTAAAATGTGAAACGGCCGTGCATATCTGCTATGGATATGGCATCAAAGCCAATACCGACTGGAAAAAGACGCTGGGGTCAGAGTGGCGTCAGTATGAAGAGGCGTTCCCGAGGCTGCAAACGTCAAATATCGATATCATCTCGCTGGAGTGCCATAACTCGCATGTCCCTATGGATCTGCTTGAGCTGATTCGCGGCAAAAAGGTGATGGTGGGAGCCATTGATGTCGCCACCAATACCATTGAGACCCCGGAAGAGGTCGCCGGTACGCTACGCAAAGCGCTTGAGTTTGTCGATGCCGATAAGCTTTATCCTTCGACCAATTGCGGTATGGCACCTCTGTCTCGTCAGGTCGCCAGAGGCAAGCTCAATGCGTTAAGTGCCGGCGCGGAGATTGTTCGTCGGGAGCTGCTGGCGAAATAAGCTGCGGAGTAAGCGCGCTGAAGGAATGGTCCGGCTCAGGCGTTCGGAATCACTATCCAGAATCCTCGCCGGACCGAACGGCGCGCAAGGTAACCAGACTCAGGGTAAGCACAGCGGCGAGACCCTGAGGAGCCGTTGACCGCAGCCCGGCGCTATAAACGGCTTTTAGTCGACGTCCGCGTAGCGCCGGTCGCGCGTTAACCGATCAACGTTTTACTCATATTGATTCCCGTCACCCAAAAACCGGTGGACTGGTAGACATGGCGGGCTCGTTCATTATCCCCGGCAACGCGAAGTCGAATCTGTTCAACCCCCTGCTCACGCATCTCCTGCTCAAAAGCGCGTAGCGCCTGCGTGCCCAGCCCCTGCCCCTGGCAGGCGCTGAAGATATAAAAATCATAGATGAACACGCTTCGCGTGGCGGCATCGGGTTTGTACCAGAGATAACCGACGTGTCTGTCATGATTGTCTGCCTGGATAAAGAGACACAGCAGAACCTGCCCGGGCGTATTCACCCCCTCCGGAAGATCCCCGGCGATTTCGCGCTTCGCTTTTGCCAGTGAATCCTCTGCGCTAAGTCGATAGTTGGCGGCGATTTCACGCGCATAATCCGCAATAAAATATTGCAGATAGGCCGGATATTCTTCTTCGCGCATGGGGCGAAACATCATCATTGATTCATCCTTACTGATTCATCCTTTGAGGGGGCGGCATTTTTTGCCGTGAGGCCAGGCGCTCATCCCCTTCACTGAGGCGGCCATTCGACGCAATACAAGATCAACGGCGAGATCAACTACCACATTAAATCATCAGGCACTTTAAAATCAGCATACGGGTCGTCTTCGTCCTGCTCTTCCTGGCTGAGCGCGCTGTGTAACACAATGCTGTCCGCATCGCGCTGCGCAATTTTATCCGCGACGTTAGCCGGAATAATCGCGTATACGCTCTCGCCGCTGCTGTCTGCCACCAAACGCGCGATCGCCAGACGGCCGCTAATCAGTTGGGACTGAACCAGCTTATCGACAAAAATCTTTTTGATGAGGTTGTTGTCGGTAAAGTTAAAGCCAATGTCCCCTTTTGCCGGCACAATTCGGTTCATTTCAATAAGCTGTTTCACCTGAGCTTTATATTCTTTGGCTAAAACAGCCTGCTTTTGCTGTTCACCGAGCTGCTTATCACGTTCGAGCTGCGCCTTTTTGTTTTCTTCCACCGCCTCTCGCGCTTCACGCGCCTGAACCCGTGATTTTTTCGCCGTTCTTTGCACTTTAGCGACCTTTTTGCTGGTCACTAACCCGGCTTTCAGCAGCTGCTCTTGTAAGGTGAGTTTTGTCATTTCGTCTCTAACCCCGTTGAGAAATTTCTGCGATTATAGCGGGAATGTCGGCGGCTGTACCAGGATTGCATCACCGCAAGATTAGCGGCCACTCTTACAGGTAGAGGACACCATGCCGGCTATGCGCGAAATACTGAAGGCCGCCATTTGGGGCGCAAGTTTTTTGTTCATGCGAATTGCCGCACCTGAATTCGGTGCGATTAACACTGCTTTTTTACGCGTCTTCTTTGGCTTTAGCGGGCTTACCGTTATTTTGTTTGTTCTTAAATCCTCATTTAATTTTGAAGGGAAGTTCAAATCATCGCTTATTTTAGGGGTAATTAATTCTGGGTTCCCTTTCCTGATGTATTGTCTTGCCGCCAGATGGTTGCAGCCACAGCTTCACTATTTTCAGCACGCCGTTCGGCCTTTCCCTGCGGCTCTCCCGGTCGACAGAGCCGCTGAAAATTGAGAATGCCGATATCTGGTTTTCGTTCCCCAGGCGACCCGGTGGCGAGAGTCATCTGCCGTTGCGCAAACCGGCTCCTGTTCCTGTCTGAAAACCGCGGCGGTAAAAATCCTGACCAGTCCCCCACCGTTAATAAAGCAAAAAAATATTCGCAACTTTAGCGCAGCAACGTCAGGCAAATGACTATTGGCGATGCTCGCTGACCACGACCCGGTTTCGTCCTTGTCGTTTGGCCTGGTATAACGCTGAATCCGCTTCCATAAGGAGTCGTTCGTAGTCGCTGGCATAATCTTTTAGCCCCGCAACACCGATCGAGACCGTAAGATGTCCGGCCTCAGCGAACTCTGTAGCCGATATGACCTGACGGATCCGCTCAGCGATCGCAGCGGACTCTGCGAGCGTGGTTTCCGACAACAGGACCACGAACTCCTCGCCACCAAAGCGGCTGATGACGTCCCCTTTGCGGCATGTCAGTTTTAATAGATCCGCGGTATGAACCAGCACGGCATCGCCAGCACTGTGCCCGAAACGATCGTTAATCGTTTTAAAATGATCGATATCGACGGCAATCGCACACTGATTTTTGAGGTTCTTGATATACGTTAATTGCTCATAGAAACCCCGTCGGTTATACAAACCCGTCAAAGGATCTGTCATCGCCTCATCACTGAGTGCGGCAAATTGTGCAGAGACTAAACGAAAGCGTTTTTCCATCGCATCTCTGAGTAGATAAGCTTCCTGATACCAGGCCCTGATGGATGATATTTTCTCCGGGGAGGTAAGACTGTCAGTGGCCTGAACCAGCCGGGCAAGCTGCGCCAGTGGTTTTGCTATCCGTAATGAAAGGAAAGCCACCCCCGTAGCAATAAAGAACAGTATAGCCAGCACCAGCCCGGAAATTTTCTTCGCAGTATTCAACAACATACTGGTTACAACCTCTGACGGCGTTGACACAATAATATTCCAGTCAGATTTCTTCAGACCCGCATAGCCAACCAAACGATCTCGCCCGACAAAAGAACCGCTTAAGTTGTTGCTCATATACGCTTTCAATTGTGGAGATAGATTGAGACGCGGGGTTGTCTTCGAGGGAGTCGTCGCGAATATCACCATGCCATCGCGATCGACAATAGTTACCGAGACATTATCTTTATAAAAGTGAAGACTAATAATATCACTTAGCATACTTTGCTTTTTCAGATAAATGCTTCCACCGAGATACCCCAGATAGTGACCATCTGACGAACGGAGTGGGTGCGAGAGCATGATTATCTCATTCCCGGCAACCGACGTGAATGGACCAGAAATCAGCGGTTGTTGAACGGCCAGAGCATTTTGGCTGGCGTCAGAATGCACTTTGAGGCCTGTCAGCGCAGGCAAGTAAGGTGAAGTGGCAATAATAACAGCCTTAGTGTCAACCACTCCGACAGAGTTAAAGACTTCTGACCTCAGCTGCAGACGCTCTATCTCATGCCTGGCCAGGGATGTATCGGTGCTATGTAGCTCTGACGCGGTCCAGGCTAATTCACGTTGCGCCATGGCCAGATATCGGTCTGTCGTATCAGCAATTTTCATCGCGTAAGCCAGGTTACTCTCAAGGAGCGAGTTTTCTATTTCTTTCTTTTGAAATAAATAGATCCCTCCAAGAAGCAGAAAAGTTGTCAGGATAACCCCCCCTGACGAGAGAGCAATAAGCAGGGGGAGGAGAAACGGTTTTTTTTGAAACATTTTTCACCTGTATTACAGAAGATCCTGGCAACTTGCCTTCACTTTTCCGTCAGGAAAGTTATCTTGCGTAGCCAGCGCAACTCTCAATGGATTTCCCTTTTGACAGGATTTTCATTTCTGCTGTTTTGACGTCATATACAACATTCACGTGTCCATGTGGGGATGTGGGGATGATAGCAAATACCTGAGCAGGTATTGTCAGCGCACCTGTTTTCTTCGTGCTTTTGATATTGCCGTTTTCCTGGTCATCAACCGTCGCTCCTCCGGCGCTACATTATACGTTGGTTTACCCGCTTTAATAAATTCCAGCGTCACGGCATACTCCAGGGAATGGGGCCGGGAACGCTATCGCCCGTCATTTCTCCAGGTAAATGGTCCAATACGCCGCCCCACACTGCCGGGATATCCCCTCGTGGTGGTCAAAAGGATTTACGCCCTGGGTTATCAGCGAAAATGTCCATGTTAACGACGCCATAAGGAATAAGGCAGCAGAGGTTCAGATATAAGGATGCAGGGCGGAAATGATAAGGCCAGCTGCAAAACACATGAACACTATCCCGCCGGTTTTATTGAGTTTACTGAAGAGATTACCGGCAGACATCTTCATCTTTACGGCGTGGGCGAAAAGCCCGTAAAGCGAGTGGATGGCGATCACTAAAAGACAGAAAATACCCGCCAGTATCGAAAACTGAGCAACAAATGGCTGCTGCGGGTGAATAAATTGCGGGAACAGCGCCATAAAGAAGACAATAGGTTTGGGATTGAGCAGAGAAACCAGCAGTCCCTGGCGGAAACGTTGACTCGCCGGCGGTACGACATCGGTTCCCGCGGTGACCGCGCGATTGTTCAGCACAGGGGGGACCGAGCGGAATAATTTGCTCCCCAGGTAGATCAGGTAAGCGGCCCCGGTAACTTTCACCGCCAGCAGCGCCAGCTGGGAGGTGGTGATGATCGCTCCGACACTGCTGGCCGCAACGATCGCTATCACCCCCATTCCGGCGGCCACACCGATGATCCCGGCCATGGCATGACGCAAGCTATAGTTCAGTGTGTTCGTCAGGGTAAACAACACGCCCGGCCCGGGGGTGGCGATGGTCAGGCTGGCGATAAGCATATAAAAAGCGATCTGCTGCATAAAAATACATCCTGTCAGGAACAGGGGGCGCAGCTGCACCCCGGTAAGATCTGCGGAAATTATCGCGATCTCGTTGGTCGGCAAATAAGATACGGTCTGACAGGCGTTCATTCGCGTAATAACTGGCCCACAGGCGCCAGGTCATCTTTTTCAGAACTATTCATGATAAAAACACGGCAATGAATAAACTTAAATTTACTTTATAGTAACGTTTTATTCTTGTCACCAGGTTTTAACAAAACCTTATACATCAATGAATTAAATAAAATTTAATTCACACATTGAACTAATTGCAGGAGTTTTAATCACCAAAAGTGACGATGAAGTCTATTTTAACACCAGAAATGATATATACCCGGAGTTTTGCTATCGCATTTTATGCCATAAAAATTAACACATTAAGAAAAAATCACTAAATTTAATCCTTAAATGGCAACATAGTAGAAAAACACTCTGAATTACTCTCTTCAGCCTGTACGCTCGCGATCGTGCCATCGATGAGGTCAGGATGACCGTTAATATCCGCCATATTGGGTGCTGAATGGGCTGGAGTCCGGATGACGTCCAGCGGTGTGGCTATACTGGTTGATACTGAGCAGGCAGGCACGGAGGCTGGATGACATGGGAAAGAGAATAACCGGGAAACGAGCTGGCTTCAGATTCATGTTATTCCTGTTGAACTTTATGCTATGGCCACCGTAAGCTCTCAATAACCGTTTAATTTAAAACCCCTGTCAGTGAATAATTTATCTATTTTATTATTAATAATAAAATAGATAATTAAATCTGTTGCACCAGGGCAGGGAAAATTTGCTCCCGGACGGTGCAGGCGCGCCATGAATAGCGGGTTAAATCCGCTTTTTTTATGGCATCCTTCTTGCTTTATTTATTGCTCAGGTAATCGAGAAGCCATAAATACAGCGTTCTGACGACGCGAATAACGGACGCAAGCTTAAATCATGACCACAAAAATCTTTCACGATGAGAAAGCGGCCCGCCGAAAACCGTTATTTGAACCGCTTCGCTTTGCTCTACCCTGCCCATCCCCTGAGACTTCTGCTCAGGAACAGCCGCTTGCTTACGGCGGGTTTTACTGTCAGTTGATAAAAACAATACCCGGTGCCCCGGCATCAGCCAGGAATAGTCAGAGTAGCGTTTAACGGCTGCGCCTTGCGCTTTACTTCCGTTCAGTTCATCCCTGTAGGAGGGGCATCATGCGATACATTCCGGGCCGCATCCCCGTCATCCTTGCGGTCAGTAATCTGTTTTTTACCTGCGCTGTCTCTGTTGATCTGACCATCGCCACTCTGGTGGGCTATCAGCTGGCGCCGTCTGATGAACTGGCGACAGTGCCATTTGCGCTCATCACTGTCGCCGGCGCGTTCTCGAGTCTGTTTGCGGCCAGCATGATTGGCCGGGGAAACGAAAAACTCGCGTTTATCCTGGGATCGGTATGCGGTACAGCGGGCGGATTATTGTCTTTTCTCGCCGTGCTGAAGGGCAGTTTTTTACTTTTTTGCACCGGCTGCTTTCTTGTCGGCGTCTATCAGGCTTTCAGCCAGTACTATCGTCTGGTTGCCGCCGATCACTCTCCGCCGGAAGTGAAGGGGCAGTCTATCTCTCTGGTCATGATTGGCGGCGTTGTGGCGGCAATCCTCGGGCCGCTGTTGACGATTATTGCGCGGGATGTCCCCGGACTACCTCGCTTTGCCGGTGTTTATCTCGTTGTGGCAATACTGGGTATTCTGTCTGCGCTTAATCTGGCCCTGTTCCTCGATCGAGAAAAAAAAGATCCCCCTGCCCCGGACAGCGCCGCGCCTCCGCCAGGGTCACCGACCAGTCGGCAGTTAATGAAACGTGCGGATTACCGTACGGCCTGGCTTCACCTGGTCGTGGGCTCCTTCGTGATGCTTTTTCTTATGACGGCGGCCCCTCTCTCCGTGACGCACCACCATTCAATGAATGAGGGCGCGCTGGTTATTCAGCTGCATCTGCTGGGGATGTATGTCCCTTCACTGTTTACCGGTCTGCTGATACGAAAAGTGGGTATCACCGCTCTGTTATATACCGGGATCGCACTCAACATATCAGCCATCGCGGTTAACCTGAGCGGGGAAACGATGCTGGCATACAGCTTAAGTCTGCTGCTGGTGGGGATCGGATGGAACTTTATGTTTGTCGGTGGCTCTACGCTGCTCAGTCTCTCTTATCGGGATCATGAGCGAAAAAAAGCACAAGGTCTGGCCGAAACCAGCCGCTTTATTTTCTCCGCGATCGCTACCTCAGGGGCCGGCGTGATGCTGGCAGTTGTGGGCTGGAAGGCGCTGGGCCTGATGATGTTACCTGTTTTACTGATCTGCCTGGTATCCACCTGGCAGTATGGTCATGCTCTGAGGAAAGATGGCGCTATCGCCTCACCTGCTGCTGAAGACGGTTCTTAACCCCGCGCACTCCGGCCGGATGTTACCTCTGCGCCATCATTGAATACCGGTCAGTTTTTTGCGCAAGGAACATGCGGACGCTACGAGCGGAAAATGATACAGGTGTGCCGGATGCAGCCCTGTTATTGCATGCTGCGCAGGCTATTTTCGCTACACAAACGCTTCATCCCATAGCCCTATGGCGTATAAACTGGCGCCTATGGTCGCTGGCAAAAAGGCATTTTCACTATGAATCCCTATGAACAAGCGTATCGGCAACTGCGGGCTAATGGCGCTACCGCCTGGGCTGGAGAAGGTTATCTCAGGGCTAAAAAACAGCAGGAGCAGATCTTTCACTGGCTCAACTTACATCACCACCTGCCTCGTCCCGGCGCGCCGGTACTTGAATTGGGGTGTGGGAACGGAGCCATGGCCGCGCAGTATCTTGCCGAACAGGGATTTGCTGTGTGGGGGATAGATTTATCAGAAACCGCCATCAGATGGGCAGAAGAGCGTTTTCAGCGCATCGGTCTTTCAGCACACTTTCTTGTCGGTCATGTCGGTGATATCCACCAATGTCAGGATGCCGCGTTTGAGCTCATTATTGATGGCAGTTGTTTGCATTGCCTGATTGATGATGCCCGCAGCCGCTGCTTTGCGGAGGTGAGAAGATTGCTCAAACCCGGAGGACGATTTGTCGTCGGCTCGATGTGTGGAACCCCTCGTTACGCGGAAGACAGAGCGGCATATCATGCCGCGAAGCAGCATTTACTCAAAAATGGTCAGCCCTGGCGAACGCTGAGACCACTCCCGGCCCTAATCAATGAGCTCAGGGAGGCGCAATTCGATGTGCTTGCGACCCGCGTGAACAGCAACCCATGGTGGGATCATGCCACCCTGGTATGTTCAGTGAACCGGTCTGCGGCGGATTGAGCCTTCCGATCGCGTCAGCCATTCGCCAGCGACGTCGGTTTCCCTGGCGAGAGAAGCCGACAGCCCCGGCGTCCCCCACTGACATTACATGCCCTGATGCCCGCGGCAAGGGATGGACAAGAGAGGCTTTATGAGGATTTTCGGAATGAGGTTTTGAGAACCTGAGTTGATAAAATATTGATAACCATTCAAAAACTAATAAAAAACGGGAACTGTTAAGCTCCCGTTATTGTTTAACCCAGAGACTGGATTACATGTTCGCGATAATTGCGTCGCCAAACTCGCTACATTTCAGCAGTTTAGCGCCTTCCATCAGACGTTCAAAGTCATAGGTCACGGTCTTGGCGGCGATGGCGCCTTCGGTGCCTTTAACGATCAGGTCTGCGGCTTCGAACCACTGCATGTGGCGCAGCATCATCTCAGCGGACAGAATAATAGAACCCGGGTTCACCTTATCCTGACCAGCATATTTCGGCGCTGTACCGTGGGTCGCTTCGAACAACGCGCATTCGTCACCGATGTTCGCACCCGGCGCGATACCGATACCGCCAACCTGGGCTGCCAGCGCATCAGAGATGTAGTCGCCGTTCAGGTTCATACAGGCAATGACGTCATACTCCGCCGGACGCAGCAGGATCTGCTGCAGGAAGGCATCGGCGATCACGTCTTTAATGATGATTTCTTTACCGGTGTTCGGGTTTTTAACTTTCTGCCACGGGCCGCCGTCAATCAGCTCGCCACCGAACTCTTCGCGGATCAGCTGGTAGCCCCAGTCTTTAAACGCGCCTTCGGTGAACTTCATGATGTTGCCTTTGTGTACCAGGGTCAGCGAATCGCGATCGTTGGTGATAACGTATTCCATAGCCGCGCGAACCAGGCGCTTGGTGCCTTCTTCAGAGCACGGCTTGATACCGATACCGCAATGTTCCGGGAAGCGAATTTTTTTCACGCCCATCTCATCACGCAGGAATTTGATCACTTTTTCTGCTTCAGCAGAGTCCGCTTTCCACTCGATGCCCGCATAGATGTCTTCGGAGTTTTCACGGAAGATAACCATGTCGGTCAGCTCCGGGTGTTTAACCGGGCTCGGAGTACCCTGGTAATAACGAACCGGGCGCAGGCAGACGTAGAGGTCCAGCTCCTGGCGCAGCGCAACGTTCAGGGAACGAATACCGCCGCCAACTGGCGTCGTCAGAGGGCCTTTGATAGCAACACGATAGTCACGAATCAGATCAAGAGTTTCGGCAGGCAGCCAGACGTCCTGGCCATACACCTGGGTCGATTTTTCGCCGGTGTAAATTTCCATCCAGGAAATTTTACGCTCGCCGTTATAGGCTTTCTCAACGGCGGCATCGACCACTTTCAGCATCGCCGGAGTCACGTCAACACCGATACCATCACCCTCGATGAACGGGATGATCGGGTTGTCAGGGACATTCAGTTTGCCATCTTGCAGGGTGATTTTTTGACCTTCCGCCGGAACTACTACTTTGCTTTCCATTAACCTCTCCTTCGAGCGCTTCTGGTTCTGCTCTTCCTTTTCACACTAACCGAGCGTTGGCTTTATCCGCCCACTCCGCCACCGGGTCATCCCGCTAACCGGAGATTCGCGTCCGTGCCGCCTTCTTGTAGCGCGAATCAGTTTGAGCAATATTTTTGTTAAAAAATTGTGATGAGCATGTCAATACTACCTGAATGTTTGCGTCCATGAAAGGCATTCGTAATTAGGCTATAATGCGGCAATTGTCAGGATCTGAAAATACCATGCAGAAAACTTCATTTAGAAAACATCGCGTTGAGCGATTCAGCTCACAACAAGACGCCAGACAACGCAAAGAACACGCGCCAAAACGCGTGATCTTGTTTAATAAACCCTATGATGTGTTGCCGCAGTTTACGGACGAAGCCGGACGCAGCACGCTGAAAGATTTTATTTCCATCTCCGGGGTCTACGCGGCGGGTCGTCTTGACCGCGATAGCGAAGGATTACTGGTGCTGACCAACGATGGCGCACTACAGGCCACGCTGACCCAGCCCGGCAAGCGCACCGGTAAAATTTACTATGTTCAGGTCGAAGGCCAGCCAACAGAAGACGCATTAACCGCGCTACGCACTGGCGTCACGCTCAACGATGGCCCTACTCTGCCCGCCGGCATTGAACGGGTGGCAGAACCTGCCTGGCTGTGGCCGCGCAATCCGCCTATCCGCGAACGCAAATCCATTCCCACCAGCTGGCTAAAAATCACCCTTTATGAAGGGCGCAACCGTCAGGTGCGACGCATGACCGCCCACGTCGGTTATCCCACGCTGCGGCTTATTCGTTACGCCATGGGCGGCTATACTCTCGACGGACTGGCCAACGGCGAGTGGCGCCAGGTCGGCTAATCACACAAGGAACGGGAAGTATGTTTAAACCGCACGTCACCGTCGCCTGCGTCGTACACGCGAAAGACAAATTTCTGATCGTTGAGGAAACCATCAACGGCAAAGCGCTGTGGAATCAGCCGGCAGGACACCTCGAAGCAGATGAAACGCTGGCGCAGGCCGCCGAGCGAGAGCTGTGGGAAGAGACCGGCATTCGCGCCACGCCCCAGCATTTTATTCGCATGCACCAGTGGATTGCGCCAGACAATACGCCGTTTTTACGCTTTCTGTTCGCCATCGAACTTAACGATACGTGCGCCACGCAACCGCATGACAGCGATATCGACCGCTGTCTGTGGCTGAGTGCGCAACAGATCCTGACGGCGCCAAATCTGCGCTCTCAACTGGTTGCCGAAAGCATCCGCAGCTATCAACAGGACCCGCGCTATCCGCTGTCATTAATTGGCGCGTTTAACTGGCCGCTCCTGGGGGGTGCCTGAGCCGCTCGTGCGTGCTAGAATATGCCGCCTTGAAGTTCAATGTGGTGAATATTCCAATGTCAGAAAGCCAAAAAAAAGTGATCGTCGGCATGTCCGGCGGCGTCGACTCCTCTGTTTCTGCCTGGTTGCTGCTTCAGCAAGGTTATAAGGTAGAAGGCCTGTTCATGAAGAACTGGGAGGAAGACGATGGTGAGGAATACTGCACCGCCGCTGCCGACCTCGCCGACGCGCAAGCCGTCTGCGATAAGCTCGGGATTGAGCTTCATACCGTTAACTTTGCCGCAGAATACTGGGACAACGTGTTTGAACTGTTCCTGGCCGAATACAAAGCCGGGCGCACGCCGAACCCGGACATTCTGTGCAACAAAGAGATCAAATTTAAAGCCTTCCTTGAGTTCGCGGCAGAAGATCTGGGCGCCGACTATATTGCCACCGGCCACTACGTGCGCCGTGCCGATGTCAATGGTAAAAGCCAGCTGCTGCGCGGCCTCGACGGCAACAAAGATCAAAGCTACTTCCTGTACACCCTCGGCCATGAGCAGATCGCCCAGAGCCTGTTCCCGGTTGGCGAGCTGGAAAAGCCGCAGGTGCGCAAGATAGCGGAAGATCTCGACCTGATCACCGCGAAGAAAAAAGACTCTACCGGGATCTGCTTTATCGGCGAACGTAAATTCCGCGAGTTCCTTGGCCGTTACCTTCCTGCTCAGCCGGGCAAAATTGTCACCGTTGACGGCGACGAAATCGGCGAACATCAGGGTCTGATGTATCATACCCTTGGCCAGCGTAAAGGCCTCGGCATCGGCGGCACCAAAGAAGGCAGCGAAGACCCGTGGTACGTTGTTGATAAAGACGTCGAAAGCAATATTCTGGTTGTGGCTCAAGGGCACGACCACCCGCGTCTGATGTCCAGAGGGCTGATTGCCCAACAGCTGCACTGGGTCGATCGCGAGCCGGTCAAAGGTACTCTGCGCTGCACGGTGAAGACCCGCTATCGCCAGACCGATATTCCGTGCACCGTAAACGCGCTGGATGACGAACGCATCGAAGTGCTTTTTGATGAACCGGTTGCGGCAGTGACGCCGGGCCAGTCGGCGGTCTTCTATCTTGGCGAAGTGTGCCTCGGCGGCGGCGTGATCGAGCAGCGTCTGCCGCTGCAGTCCTGACAGACAGTTTTTTACCGCCGGTGAGGCAAAATCCTCCCCGACGGTTTACAAGGAGTAGGTGTGGCGAAGAATTATTATGACATCACGTTGGCGCTGGCGGGTATCTGCCAGGCCGCCCGTCTGGTTCAGCAACTGGCGCACCAGGGCCATTGCGACGGCGATGCCCTGCACGTTTCACTGAACAGCATCATCGATCTCAACCCGGATTCAACGCTGGCGGTGTTCGGTGGCAGTGAAGCCAATCTTCGCCTCGGGCTGGAAACCCTGCTCGGCGTACTCAACAGCGGCAGTCGTCAGGGCCTCAATGCCGAGCTGACCCGCTACACGTTAAGCCTGATGGTGCTTGAGCGTAAGCTTGACGGGAGCAAAGGGGCGATGGATACCCTCGGCAACCGTATTGCCGGCCTGCGCCGTCAGCTGGAACATTTCGATTTGCAATCGGAAACCCTGCTCAGCGCCATGGCGGGCATCTATGTTGACGTCATCAGCCCACTGGGCCCGCGTATTCAGGTAACCGGCTCACCGGCCGTGTTGCAGAGCCCGCAGGTTCAGGCCAAAGTTCGCGCCTCCCTGCTGGCAGGCATTCGCGCCGCCGTGCTCTGGCACCAGGTGGGCGGCGGGCGCATGCAGCTCATGTTTTCTCGTAATCGTCTGGTTAACCAGGCCAAACAAATTCTTGCTCATTTAACCCCGGAGTTGTGATCTATGGAATTATCCTCACTGACCGCCGTTTCCCCTGTCGATGGACGCTACGGCGATAAAGTCAGCGCGCTGCGCGGTATCTTCAGCGAATTCGGTTTGCTGAAATTCCGTGTACAAGTTGAAGTACGTTGGCTGCAAAAGTTAGCCGCGCACGCAGCGATCAAGGAAGTTCCTGCTTTTGCTGCCGACGCAAACGGTTTCCTTGATAAAATCGTTGCCGACTTCAGCGTTGAAGATGCGCAGCGCATCAAAACCATCGAGCGTACCACTAACCACGATGTCAAAGCGGTAGAGTATTTCCTCAAGGAAAAAGTGGCCAATATCGCTGAACTGCACGCGGTATCCGAATTCATCCACTTCGCCTGCACCTCCGAAGATATTAATAACCTCTCCCACGCGCTGATGCTGAAAACCGCGCGCGATGAGGTGGTTCTGCCGTACTGGCGCAAGCTTATCGACGCGGTGAAAGACCTGGCGGTTCAGTATCGCGATGTGCCGCTGCTGTCCCGAACTCACGGTCAGCCGGCCACGCCGTCCACCATGGGTAAAGAGATGGCTAACGTCGCTTACCGTATGGAGCGTCAGTATCGTCAGCTGAACCAGGTGGAAATTCTGGGCAAAATCAACGGCGCGGTGGGTAACTATAACGCCCACATCGCAGCCTATCCGGAAGTGGACTGGCACCAGTTCAGCGAAGAGTTCGTCACCTCGCTGGGCATCCAGTGGAACCCGTACACCACGCAGATTGAGCCGCATGACTATATTGCCGAGCTGTTCGACTGCATCGCGCGCTTCAACACCATCCTGATCGACTTCGATCGCGACGTGTGGGGCTATATCGCCCTCAACCATTTCAAGCAGAAAACGATCGCCGGCGAAATCGGTTCCTCCACCATGCCGCATAAAGTGAACCCGATCGATTTTGAGAACTCCGAAGGTAACCTCGGCCTGGCCAACGCCATGATGCAGCATCTGGCGAGCAAACTGCCGGTTTCCCGCTGGCAGCGCGACCTGACGGACTCCACCGTCCTGCGTAACCTCGGCGTAGGCGTCGGCTATGCGCTGATTGCTTACCAGTCGACCCTTAAAGGCGTCAGCAAGCTGGAGCTGAACGGCGATCGCCTGCTGGACGAGCTGGATCATAACTGGGAAGTGCTGGCTGAGCCGATCCAGACCGTGATGCGCCGCTACGGCATCGAAAAACCGTACGAGAAGCTCAAAGAGCTGACCCGCGGCAAGCGCGTGGACGCGCAAGGGATGCAGCAGTTTATCGACAGTCTGCCGCTGCCGGAAGACGAGAAGGTTCGTCTGAAAGCCATGACCCCGGCTAACTACATCGGCCGCGCCACCACCATGGTTGATGAACTGAAGTAAGCGCCTGGCCTCGCCTTCCAGCCGGAATCAGCGAGGAGTGCATGAATACCGATAAACAGATGGCCGGGAATCATTCCGGCCATTCATTCGCCAGAACGTCGTCAGGGCGATAAATGCCCCCTCCACACGCCTGAGTTCGCTTTTTTCCTCACATCACCCATTGAAGCGTCGTTTTATCCGCGCCGTGTTCGCCAGGCTGGAAACATGAGGATAAACTTGCCAATATATGTCCACGATATGCCCCTTCTCTTGCCGGACACATATCGGACGCTGGCGCTACCTCCCTCTCTCCACCGACGTGGCAGGCCAGCAAATGGGACGGCAGGTCTGGTTGCAACAAAAGCCTTTCATTTACAGCCGTTTAAATTCAGTATATCTAATCAGCGCTACACTACTTAAAATCAAAATAAACGGGAGAAAAGGCATGCGCGTGCTCGTCGTTGAGGATAACGCTTTACTGCGCCATCACCTGAAAGTCCAGCTCCAGGAATTAGGCCACCAGGTGGACGCAGCAGAAGATGCGAAGGAAGCCGATTACTATCTGGGTGAACACGTGCCGGATATCGCCATTGTCGATCTGGGCCTGCCCGATGAAGACGGTCTTTCGCTGATTCGCCGCTGGCGCAGTCATGACGTGTCGGTTCCGGTGCTGGTATTGACCGCCCGCGAAGGCTGGCAGGACAAAGTCGAGGTGCTGAGCGCCGGGGCGGACGACTACGTCACCAAGCCGTTCCATATTGAAGAAGTCGCAGCCCGGATGCAGGCGCTTTTGCGTCGTAATAGCGGCCTGGCGTCACAGGTTATTTCCATTCCGCCTTTCCAGGTCGACCTGTCACGCCGCGAGCTGTCGATTAACGAACAGCCCATCAAGCTGACCGCCTTTGAATACACCATTATGGAAACGCTGATTCGCAACCGTGGCAAAGTCGTCAGCAAAGATTCATTAATGCTCCAGCTCTACCCCGATGCTGAACTGCGCGAAAGCCACACCATCGACGTTCTGATGGGGCGGCTGCGGAAAAAAATTCAGACTCAGCACCCGCATGACGTCATTACAACCGTGCGCGGCCAGGGCTATTTATTTGAACTGCGCGAATGAAAAATCCGCTAAGGCATATTTTGCCGCTTTCATTACGCGTGCGTTTTCTGCTGGCGACGGCGGCTGTGGTGCTGGTGCTGTCGCTGGCCTACGGCATGGTTGCGCTAGTGGGCTACAGCGTCAGCTTTGATAAAACCACCTTCCGCCTGCTGCGCGGCGAAAGTAACCTGTTCTACATGCTGGCAAGGTGGGAAAATAATCGCATCGATGTGGATATCCCCGAAAGGCTGAACATGCAGAGCCCGACGGTTACGTTGATATACGATGCCAACGGCAAACTGCTGTGGATGCAGCGCGATGTCGCCTGGCTGGCAAAACGCATTCAGCCCGAATGGCTGAAAAGCAACGGCTTCCACGAAATCGAGTCCGACGTTGACAGCAGCAGCATGCTGCTGCGCGACAATCATCAGTTCCAGGAGGAGCTGGACGCCCTTCGCCAGCAGGATGATGGTTCAGAAATGACCCACTCGGTGGCGATCAATATCTATCCGGCAACCGATAAGATGCCGCAGCTGAGCATCGTGGTGATTGACACCATTCCCGTCGAGTTGAAACGCTCCTATATGGTCTGGAGCTGGTTCGTTTACGTGCTGGTTGCCAATCTGCTGCTGGTGATCCCGCTGCTTTGGGTGGCGGCCTGGTGGAGCCTGCGCCCTATCGAGTCGCTGGCAAAAGAGGTCCGTGAGCTAGAAGAGCATCACCGCGAGATGCTCAACCCGAATACCACCCGCGAACTGACCCGGCTGGTCAGCAACCTTAATCGGCTACTTAAAAGCGAGCGCGAGCGTTACGACAAATATCGCACCACGCTGACCGATCTGACCCACAGTCTGAAAACCCCGCTGGCCGTGCTGCAAAGCACTTTACGTTCTTTGCGCGGCGAAAAAATCGACCTCAATGAAGCAGAGCCTATCATGCTGGAGCAGATCAGCCGTATCTCACAGCAAATCGGCTACTATCTGCATCGCGCCAGCATGCGCAGCGGCGGTACGTTGCTCAGCCGCGAACTGCATCCGATTGCGCCGCTGCTCGACAAGCTGACCTCGGCGCTGAACAAGGTTTATCAGCGTAAAGGGGTCAACATCAGTCTCGATATCTCTCCGGAGACAAGCTTCGTCGGCGAACAGAATGATTTTATGGAAGTGATGGGCAACGTGCTGGATAACGCCTGTAAATATTGTCTGGAATTTGTCGAAGTCTCCGTGCGTCAGACCAACGACAACCACCTGCATATTCTGGTGGAAGATGATGGCCCCGGCATCCCGTTAAACCAGCGGGCCGCGGTATTCGATCGCGGGCAACGCGCCGATACGCTGCGGCCGGGCCAGGGCGTGGGACTTTCCGTCGCCCGGGATATCGTTGAGCAATACGATGGTGACATCCTCACCGGTGAAAGCCTGCTCGGCGGAGCCTGCATGGAGGTGGTTTTTGGCCGCCAGTTACCCGACGATACGGAAAGCTGAACCTCCCCGCTTGCCGCGGTTGGGCAAACTCTGTGACTGCGCAGCACAATCGCCGTCAACAAAGAGGCAGTTTGAAGCATGGCGTGTATAATCCCAGACAGACACCTGCTGTGGAATAAAAAAATGGATTATCAATTAACGCTTAACTGGCCTGACTTTATCGAACGCTACTGGCAAAAACGCCCGGTAGTCCTCAAGCGCGGCTTCGCTAATTTCGTCGACCCGATTAGCCCGGATGAACTGGCCGGGCTGGCGATGGAAAGCGAAGTCGATAGCCGCCTGGTCAGCCATCAGGACGGGAAGTGGCAGGTCAGCCATGGTCCTTTCGAAAGCTACGATCACCTGAGCGAAAACAACTGGTCACTGCTGGTGCAGGCGGTGAATAACTGGCATGAGCCGACGGCCGCGCTGATGCAACCCTTCCGCGCCCTCCCCGACTGGCGTATTGATGATCTGATGATCTCTTTCTCCGTACCCGGCGGCGGCGTAGGCCCCCATCTCGATCAATATGACGTGTTTATCATCCAGGGAACCGGCCGACGTCGTTGGCGCGTGGGCGATAAAGTCCCGATGAAGCAGCACTGTCCACATCCGGACCTGCTGCAGGTGGATCCCTTCGACGCCATCATTGATGAAGAGATGGAGCCCGGCGATATTCTCTATATTCCGCCGGGATTCCCGCATGAAGGTTACTCCCTGGAAAACTCGCTGAACTATTCGGTGGGCTATCGCGCGCCGAACGCCCGCGAGCTGTTCAGCGGTTTTGCCGACTATATTCTGCAGCGTGAACTGGGCAGCCAGCGCTATGCCGACCCGGACGTGCCTTCCCGCGATCATCCGGCGGATATTCTGCCGGCTGAACTGGATCGTCTGCGCGATATGATGCTGGGGTTGATTAACCAGCCCGAGCATTTTAAGCAGTGGTTTGGCGAGTTTATTACCCAGTCCCGCCACGAGCTGGACGTGGCTCCTGCTGAGCCACCGTATCAGCCTGATGAGATTTACGACGCGCTGCAACAGGGCGATCGCCTGGTGCGGCTGGGCGGGCTGCGCGTATTGCGTATTGACGGCGAGGTGTTCGTCAACGGCGAGAAAATTAATTCGCCGCACCGCCCGGCGCTGGACGCGCTGGCAACGCATCTGTCGCTTAACGCGGCACATTTTGGCGATGCGCTGGAAGACCCGTCGTTCCTCGCGATGCTTGCCGCGCTGGTCAACTGCGGCTACTGGTTCTTCGAGGACTGAGCCCCGAGGTTGCCCGGTGACGGCTCGCGCCTTACCGGGCCTGTGGGAGCGACGGGAGCGGGATCAGGCGCTGCGTTTTGCCGTCAGCTCCGCGATGCGCACAATCACCTGCACCGCC
This sequence comes from Klebsiella sp. Lac1, assembly GCF_009825425.1. NCBI lineage: Bacteria > Pseudomonadati > Pseudomonadota > Gammaproteobacteria > Enterobacterales > Enterobacteriaceae > Klebsiella > Klebsiella sp. Lac1. Next base: position 1,062,466 of record NZ_VJZJ01000001.1, on the reverse strand, counting down.
TTCTCCATCCCTTCCAGCGTCACAAACTCATGCTTACCGTGGTAGTTGTAGCCGCCGGTAAACAGATTCGGACAGGGTAAGCCCATGAAAGAGAGCTGCGCGCCGTCGGTGCCGCCGCGAATCGGTTTCATTTGCGGTTCAATATCACAATCCACCATCGCCTGGCGGGCAATCTCAACGACATGCGGGTGCGACATCACTTTTTCATGCATATTGTAATAGCTGTCTTCAATCACCAGCTCGATATAGCAATCCGGATGCAGCCCCTTGCCAACCTTTTTGGCAATTTCCATCATTTTGCGCTTGCGGGCCTCGAACTGCTTACGGTCAAAATCGCGAATGATATAGTGCATTTCTGCCCGATCAACGCTGCCTTTCATGCTCGCCAGATGATAAAAGCCTTCATAGCCTTCGGTCGTCTCCGGCGCCTCATCGGCAGGGACTTCGGCATGAATCCGTGCCGCCAGCGACAGCGCATTCACCATCACCCCTTTTGCGGTGCCCGGATGGACATTGTTGCCCACGATCTTAATGGTCACCGACGCGGCGTTGAAGTTTTCAAACTCCAGCTCACCCACGCCGCCACCGTCGACGGTATAGGCCCAGCGGGCGTCAAACGCGGCGACATCAAAATGCTTCGCCCCTTTCCCGACCTCTTCGTCCGGCGTGAAGGCCACGCGGATATCGCCATGGGGAATATTTTTCGCCTTCAGCGTCGCCAGTGCGGTCATTATCTCGGCGATACCGGCTTTATCATCGGCACCAAGCAGCGTTTTGCCATCGGTGGTAATCAGCGTTTGCCCCAGCAGCTGGTGCAGGACCGGGAACATCACCGGCGAGAGCACTTCGTCACCAATCCCGAGAGCGATATCACCGCCACGGTAGTTTTCAACGATTTGCGGGTTGACGTTTTTGCCGCTGAAATCCGGCGCCGTGTCGACGTGGGAAATAAAGCCAATGGGAGGAATAGTGCCGGCAACATTGGCCGGCAGGGTTCCCGTCACCGTCCCTTTCTCACTTAGCGTCACATTAACCAGTCCCATTTCTTCCAGCTGTGCTTGCAGCAGGCGTAACAGTTTCCACTGACCTTCCGTGCTTGGAACCTGACGCACGCCAGGCTTCGACTGTGTATCCAGAGAAACGTACTGTAAAAAACGCTCAAGCAATTTATCCATGTAGCCACCCTCATCTTTTGTGACAACATTATTCATAAGCGCGAATATACAAATATTGCGTCAGGTCATTTTTAGCCCGGCAAATAAGAATTTAATACCTGAACCCGCGTATTGATGTAAAGGTCGTGCATCCGGATGAGACAAGCATTGGCGTTCGTAAGCGTTTGCCGTAAAATGCCTGCCCTCGTTTATTATGCGCAACCGCAAAGGTGGTTAACCACAAACCCCGCAACGGTCAATCGTCCGCTGCGTCTACATGGGACAGAGTTAAAAATTGAATATACAACCGCGTTCGCTTTCGCCGCTGGTGCAACTGGCGGGAATTCGCAAAGGCTTTGATGGCAAAACGGTTATCTCAGATCTGAATCTGACCATCAACAACGGTGAGTTTCTCACCCTGCTTGGCCCCTCTGGCTGCGGTAAAACCACCGTTCTTCGTCTTATTGCCGGGCTTGAAAACGTCGACAGCGGGCGGATTCATCTCGAAGGTCAGGACATCACCCATGTTCCGGCGGAAAACCGCCACGTCAACACCGTCTTTCAAAGCTATGCTCTGTTTCCCCATATGAGCGTATTCGAAAACGTCGCCTTCGGTCTGCGGATGCAGAAAACGCCGGCGGCGGAAATCACCCCTCGCGTCCTCGATGCGCTGCGCATGGTCCAGCTGGAGGAGTTTGCCCAACGCAAACCACATCAGCTCTCCGGCGGTCAGCAGCAGCGGGTGGCTATCGCCAGGGCGGTGGTCAATAAACCGCGCCTGCTGCTGCTCGATGAATCCCTGTCGGCGCTGGATTATAAGCTGCGCAAGCAGATGCAAAACGAGCTGAAGGCACTGCAGCGTAAGCTTGGCATCACCTTCGTCTTCGTCACCCACGATCAGGAAGAGGCCCTGACCATGTCCGACCGCATCGTGGTTATGCGCGACGGGAAAATCGAGCAGGACGGCACGCCGCGTGAAATCTACGAAGAGCCGAAAAACCTGTTCGTCGCCAGTTTTATCGGCGAGATCAACCTCTTTAATGCGACGGTCATTGAACGCCTTGACGAGCAGCGCGTCCGCGCCAGTGTTGAAGGCCGCGAATGCAATATCTACGTCAATTTCCCCGTCGAGCGGGGCCAGCGGCTAAACGTTCTGCTGCGCCCGGAAGATCTGCGCGTCGATGAAGTCCACCCCGGCAGCGACGCCGACGGACTGATCGGCTACATCCGCGAGCGCAACTACAAAGGCATGACGCTGGAGTCGGTCGTCGAACTGGAAAATGGCAAAATGGTCATGGTCAGTGAATTCTTTAACGAAGACGATCCGGACTTTGACCACCCGCTTGACCAGAAAATGGCCATTAACTGGGTAGAAAGCTGGGAGGTTGTGCTGGCTGATGAAGAATACCAGTAAATTGCAGAATGTGGTGATCGCCACTATCGTCGGTTGGCTTGTGCTGTTTGTGTTCCTGCCCAACCTGATGATCATCGGTACCAGCTTTTTGACCCGCGACGACGCCAGCTTCGTCAAAATGGTCTTCACGCTGGATAACTACGCGCGCCTGCTGGATCCGCTCTATTACGACGTGCTGCTGCACTCGCTCAATATGGCGCTGCTGGCGACCTTCGCCTGCCTGGCGCTCGGCTACCCTTTCGCCTGGTTTCTGGCCAGGCTGCCGGAAAAAGTGCGCCCGCTGCTGCTGTTTCTGCTGATCGTGCCGTTCTGGACCAACTCATTGATCCGTATCTACGGGCTGAAGATCTTCCTTAGCACCAAAGGGTATCTCAATGAGTTTCTGCTGTGGCTGGGGATGATTGATACGCCGCTGCGCATCATGTACACCCCCTCTGCGGTCATCATCGGACTGGTCTATATTCTGCTGCCGTTTATGGTGATGCCGCTTTACTCCAGTATTGAGAAGCTGGATCGTCCTCTGCTGGAAGCGGCAAGGGATCTGGGCGCCAGCAAGCTGCAAACCTTTATCCGCATCATTATTCCACTGACGATGCCGGGTATTATTGCCGGCTGTCTGCTGGTGATGCTCCCGGCGATGGGACTGTTCTACGTCTCGGATCTGATGGGCGGCGCCAAAAACCTGCTGATCGGTAACGTTATCAAGAGTCAGTTCCTGAATATCCGTGACTGGCCGTTTGGTGCCGCAACCAGCATTACTCTGACGCTGGTCATGGGCCTGATGCTGTTGATTTACTGGCGCGCGGCGCGTCTGTTGAACAAGAAGGTGGAACTCGAATGATCGGTCGCCTGCTGCGCGGCGGCTTTATGACCGCCATTTATGCTTACCTTTATATTCCGATCATTATTCTGATCGTCAACTCGTTTAACAGTTCGCGTTTTGGTATCAACTGGCAAGGCTTCACCACCCAGTGGTATAGCCTGTTGATGAATAACGATAGCCTGCTGCAGGCGGCGCGGCACTCGCTGACCATGGCGGTGCTGTCGGCCACCTTTGCGACGCTTATCGGGTCGCTGACCGCCGTCGCCCTGTATCGCTATCGTTTTCGCGGTAAACCGTTCGTCAGCGGGATGCTGTTCGTGGTGATGATGTCACCGGATATCGTCATGGCCATCTCCCTGCTGGTGCTGTTTATGCTGCTCGGCATTCAGCTGGGGTTCTGGTCGCTGCTGTTTTCCCACATCACCTTCTGTCTGCCTTTCGTGGTGGTGACGGTCTATTCGCGCCTCAAAGGTTTTGATGTGCGGATGCTGGAAGCGGCGAAAGATCTGGGCGCCAGTGAGTTGACCATTCTGCGTAAAATTCTTCTGCCGCTGGCGCTGCCTGCCGTGGCCGCCGGATGGCTGTTGAGCTTTACGCTGTCGATGGATGATGTGGTGGTGTCGTCATTCGTGACCGGTCCAGGTTACGAGATCCTGCCGCTGAAGATCTATTCGATGGTCAAAGTGGGCGTCTCGCCGGAAGTGAACGCCCTGGCGACGATTCTGTTAGTTCTCTCTCTGGTGATGGTCATCGCCAGCCAATTGATTGCACGTGATAAAACTCAGGGGACGTTAAAATGAAAAAATGGTCACGCCACCTGCTCGCTGCCAGCGCTCTGGTCATGGGTATCAGCGCCGCGCATGCGGACGACAGCAAAACGCTCTATTTCTATAACTGGACCGAGTATGTGCCGCCGGGTCTGCTGGAACAGTTCACCAAAGAGACCGGCATCAAGGTTATCTATTCGACGTATGAGTCGAATGAAACCATGTACGCCAAGCTCAAAACCTACAAAAGCGGCGCTTACGACCTGGTGGTACCCTCCACCTATTTCGTCGATAAGATGCGTAAAGAGGGGATGCTGCAGAAGATAGACAAGAGCAAGCTGACTAACTTCAGCAACCTCGATCCGCAGATGCTGAATAAACCGTTCGATCCGGGCAACGATTATTCCATTCCGTACATCTGGGGCGCGACGGCCATTGGCGTCAATAGCGATGCTATCGATCCGAAAACCGTCACCAGTTGGGCCGACCTGTGGAAGCCGGAATACAAAAGCAGCCTGCTGCTGACCGACGATGCGCGTGAAGTATTCCAGATTGCCTTACGTAAGCTGGGCTATTCCGGCAATACCACCGACCCGAAAGAGATTGAAACCGCCTACAACGAGCTGAAAAAACTGATGCCTAACGTGGCGGCGTTTAACTCCGATAACCCGGCTAACCCGTATATGGAAGGCGAAGTGAATCTCGGCATGGTATGGAACGGTTCAGCGTGGGTTGCCCGCCAGTCAGGCACGCCGCTTGAGGTCGTGTGGCCGAAAGAAGGCGGGATCTTCTGGATGGATAGCCTGGCGATTCCGGCGAATGCGAAAAACGTCGACGGCGCGCTGAAGCTGATTAACTTCCTGCTGCGCCCGGAAGTGGCAAAACAGGTGGCGGAAACCATCGGCTACCCGACGCCAAACCTCGCCGCGCGTAAGATGCTCAGCCCGGACGTCGCCAATGATAAGTCGCTCTACCCGGACGCCGACATCATCGCCAAAGGCGAATGGCAAAACGATGTCGGCAGCGCCAGCACGCTGTATGAAGAGTATTATCAGAAGCTAAAAGCGGGCCGTTAATCCCGTCTGGCGGAGCCCCGGCTCCGCCGTTTTTTTGTCCTCTCTCTGCATGGCTCAGCTACACTTTTCCTCATGACACCGCTGAATATCCGGCTCGAGGTTAATCATGATGGCGACGGTATGGCTGTTTCTGGCACTGCTCAATCTGGTCGTATTTACCGCCTTTATCATTCCGCGCAAGCAGCCGGCCGAGGCCTCTCCTCTGTTTCCTGTCGCCGCGATCAAACTCTTAAGGTTCATGTGGCTGGTTCCGATCCTTATTTTTGGCTATAGCCTGTCTCTGGTGGCAACCATTAGCCTGATTGAATGGGGATGTCTGGCGATTGCCGTGATCGGTAATATCCTGATGATAAAAGGCAAACTTGATTTAGGCCGGTGCCATACCTGGGCGGGTTACTATCTGCCCGGCGTGTCGGCTATCAGAACCGGCATTTTTAGATGGCTTCCCCACCCTATGTATACCGGCATCGTTCTGGTCATTCTCTCGTGCAGCATGATTTACGTCACCCACCTGCCGGCTTACATCAGCGCGATGGCGTTGATCTGTTGTCTTTATATCATCATTTTTTTACTGTTCGCCGCTTACAGAGAAAGCAAAATGCTTATGCCCCTGGCTCACGGGGCATAAACCTTAGGGCGGCCAGAAACCGATTTAGCCCGCCTCGCGCCCATCCGCCATCAGAATCTGACCGAACTCGGCGCGCAGTCGGTTTTTCAGGACTTTACCGGTGGCGCTGACGGGGAGCGCATCGATGAACAGAATCCGGTCCGGCAGCTGCCATTTCGGCACCCGTGCCTGGTACCAGGCCAGCAGCTCCGGCTCTTCAATTTCGCCCCCTTCCGCCCTGACGCACAGCAGCACCGGACGCTCATCCCAGCGCGGATGCTGCGCCGCAATCGCCGCCGCGCTGCGAATCGCCGGATGGGCAAGCGCAATATTCTCCAGCTCCACCGTCGAGATCCACTCTCCGCCGGACTTAATGATATCTTTCGCCCGATCGTGAATCACCAGGTAGCCATTCTCATCAAGAGTGCCAATATCGCCGGTATCGAACCAGCCGTCATCGGTCAACGCCGTATCGGGACGACCATAGTAATTTGCCGCCACCCAATGGCCGCGCACCTGCAGATAGCCCTGACTTTCGCCATCGTTGGCCAGCGTCTGGCCCTGCGCATCCACCACCCGCAGATCGATGCCAAAAATGACGCGTCCCTGACCGTGCCCCCGTTTTTCCTGTGTCTCCTGGGTCAGGGCCTTATGTTTGCTCAGCGGCGTGTTGATGGTGCCGATGGGCGAAGTCTCGGTCATCCCCCAGGCATGAATCAGCGCAATATCATAATCGCGGCGGAAGACTTCAATCATCGACGGCGGCAGCGCCGACCCGCCGACAAAAGATCGTTTAAAATGCGGCAGGCGAATATCCGATTTACGCAGCGCGGCAAGCAAACCGGCCCAGATGACCGGAACGCCGAAGGCGACACTGACCTGCTCTTCGCTCAGCAGCCGCAGCAGGCTGTCGCCGTCCAGATTCGGCCCCGGCAGAACCAGGCGAGCGCCCGCCATCGCGGCAATAAAAGGCGTGCCCCAGGCATTGACGTGGAACATCGGCACCACCGGCAGCAGCGTGTCCTGTGCCGATATACCGGCCGCATCCGGCTGATTGCCGCTCAGCGTATGCAGTACCAGCGAGCGGTGGGTATTCAGCACCCCTTTCGGCTTCCCCGTGGTCCCGGAGGTATAGCACAGCGAGGCTGGAGAATCTTCGCTCACCTCGGGCCAGCGATACGCCGGATCCGCTTCAGCGACCAGCTCATCAAAAAACAGCAGCGCATCCAGCGCGGCGAGCGCTTCGTCATTCCGCGGCGCCAGCAGAACAAAATGCTTTACCGTTGGCAATTGGGGCCGCAGCGCGCAGATAAGCGGCAGAAAGGTGTAGTCGAAAAACAGAATCTCGTCCGCGGCTTCACTGATGATAAAGGCGAGATGTTCCGCGGACAGGCGTGGATTGATGGTATGCGTCACCCATCCCCCAGAACTGATGCCAAAATAGATTTCCAGATGACGGCGATTATTCCACGCCAGCGTGCCGCAGCGGGCGCCTGCCGGGAGATCCAGCCGATGCATGGCGGAGGCCAGATGCCGGGCGTTATCCGCCACCTCTCCCCAGGTACTGTACTCCCTTCCCCCCAACGTCCCGACCGAGACAATTTCCGTATCGCTATGATATCGCGCGGCATGTTCAATGAGCGCCCGGGTCGTTAAATCCTGATACATCATCGGTGGATGCATGACTGATACTCCGCGACTGGCTGATATGTTGTGTAAGTGATGCGGTCCGGTGTGCACGCGAACTCTCACTAAATCTGGCAACAACCCGGGCAGCCAACCAAAACAGATGAGCAAAATTTAGCGTTCACGCACAACAATTCTCGTCTGGCGGCGGGGAATGTGATGGGAGATGGCTTTTCACCCGCCGCGACAGCGCGCGCTATCGGCAGAAGAGAGGCCGGTGAACGGCGAGCGAGACAGCGGCGCGCAGCGAAGAAAGTACGAGTGGTACTCGCGCCGCATTCGACTCGCGCCGGCGGAATGTTTCAGCGGCCAGGCTCGGGGTGCGGGGCCGTAAATTTATAGCCTTTTCCCCAAACCGTCAGGATAAACTCCGGCTCCGCCGGATTATCTTCTATTTTCATCCTCAGCCGATTAATGTGCGTGTTGACCGTATGCTCATACCCTTCATGCTGATAGCCCCAGACCTGATTGAGCAAGCTGATGCGGGAAAAGACCTTATCGGGATGCCTGGCAAAGAACCACAGCAGGTCGAACTCGCGCGGCGTCAGGTCAAGCGGGAGATCGCGCAGACGCGCTTCGCGCGCAAGCGGGTCGATGGCCAGCCGGTCAATATGCAACATGCCGGCGTCCTGCATCAGATTCTGGGTCATGGCCTCCTGACGGCGGAAGAGCGCCTTCACTCGCGCCACCAGTTCAAGCATTGAAAAGGGTTTCGCGAGGTAGTCATCTGCCCCGAGCTCCAGCCCCAGGACACGATGGACTTCACTTGAGCGCGCGCTGATTATCACTATCGGCATGTAGCTTGCCATAGTGCGGGCATGCCGGCAGATCTCCAGACCGTCGATGCCCGGTAACATCAGATCGAGGATCAGCGCGTCCCAGCCGCCCTGCCTGACCATCGCCAGCCCACCGACGCCTTCAGCAGCATGGCTGATTTCATAGCCCTCTTCGCATAAATGTAGCTGCAGAAGCTCCGCGATATTTTCATCATCTTCAATAATTAACACTTTTTTGGGCTTCATCGCTGCCGCCTTATTGATCGCTTTCAGAGAAAGTCTATACGACATTTGCATCGCGAGTTATCACATTTAATTTAACTTTTCGTGATACATCGGCGAACAGATTCAGGCCACACTGTGATTAACGCAATAACCGGGAATATCATGATGAACAGCCCCTCAGGTCAGGTGAAACCCGCTATCGTTCATCCTTTGTGGTTAAGAATTTGCCACTGGGTCAATGCGCTTTCGATATTAATTATGGTGACCAGCGGCTGGCGTATTTATAACGCATCACCGTTGTTTAATTTTGATATTCCGGATGCACTGACTCTTGGCGGTTGGCTGGCCGGCGCATTGCAATGGCATTTTTCAGCAATGTGGTTATTTGCTCTTAACGGTGTATTTTACCTGCTGATGAATGTTGTCAGCGGACGCTTAAAAAAACAATTCTGGCCGCTGTCGCCACGAGGGGTCATTCACGATTTTATTTCCGCATTACGCGGCAGGCTGACACATGACAATCCCGGCCATTATAACTACATCCAGAAACTGGCCTATCTCTTCGTCATGCTCGATAGCATTATTCTGGCGCTATCCGGTCTGGTTATCTGGAAGTCTGTGCAGTTTCCGCTGCTACGAACCTTACTCGGGGGATATGACAACGCACGGGTGATTCATTTCCTGGCGATGTCCGCGCTGATGGGGTTTGTCGTTATTCATCTGCTGATGGTGCTGCTGGTCCCGAAAACGTTACTGGCGATGCTCCGCGGACGATAAGGAAAATACAGTGAACAATCATAAAAATTTACTCTCCGCAGCCGACAAGACAATCGTCGTTCAGGAGGCGAGCCGGGAAATTAACAAGCAGCTCTCATCGGAAGGCCGCCGCCGCTTTATCAGGCAGGGATTAACCTTTGGCGGCCTGATGCTGTTAACCGGTTGCGATATCAGCAATAACAGCGAGGTCGAAAAAACCTTAAGCCAGCTCTCCCGATTTAACGATCGTATTCAACACTGGTTATTCAATCCTGATAACCTTGCGCCGGTTTATCCCGAAAATAGGATCGCTCGCCCTTTCCCGTTTAATGCATTTTATAGCGAGGATCAGGCGCCTACGATCGATGCCAGCGATTATCGCCTTGAAATTACGGGATTAGTAACGGACAAACGCCCCTGGACACTGGCCGAACTCCATACAATGGCGCAGGTCAGCCAGGTCACACGGCATATTTGCGTGGAAGGATGGAGCGCCATTGGTAAATGGGGCGGGGTTCCTTTTGCCCTCTTCCTCAAAAGGATCGGTGCCGATCTGCGCGCCAGCTACGTCAGTTTTCGCTGTGCTGATAATTATTATACCAGTATCGACATGGCCACTGCGCTCCATCCCCAGACGATTATTGCATTAACCTACGATGGCCAGCTATTGCCGCGTAAATATGGTTTTCCGATGAAGTTAAGAATTCCAACCAAGCTCGGCTATAAAAACCCGAAACATATTATGGCGATTGAAGTGACCAATCGTTACCCCGGCGGCTACTGGGAAGACCAGGGTTATAACTGGTTCGCGGGTAGTTAATTTATAGCCGTCATCATCCATTATTTATACAACATGAAGGAATTACCAAATGAAAAAAATGAATACCTTACTGATGTGCTCTGCTTTATTTTTCGGTATATCCAGCGTCTACGCTGCCGATAATATGGCGAAAAATAACATGGCCAAAGATAATATGGGTAAGATGTCTTACAACTGCACGAAAGATAGCATGAAAAAAGAGTGTATGTCGAAAGATGGGATGTCGAAGGATAGCATGGGCAAGGACGCCATGAGCAAAGACGGTATGGCCAAAGATCCAATGTCGAAAGACAAAATGGGCAAAGACGCGATGGGTAAACAATAACCGCGCCGCCCGGCGACGAGGTCAAAGGGGGTGCCTGCCGGTTGGTCAGGTAACCCCCTTTTCATTTCATGGAGCCAAAGCCCGCGCGTTCTGCGACGCTATGACTACAGCAGCGCTTTCGCTTTAGCGACCACGTTGTCAACGGTGAAGCCGAACTCTTCGAACAGCAGCTCTGCCGGCGCAGACTCACCGAAGGTGGTCATGCCAACGATAGCGCCGTTCAGGCCGACGTATTTGAACCAGTAGTCAGCAATTCCGGCTTCGATGGCCACGCGAGCAGAGACCGCTTTCGGCAGTACGGATTCACGGTACGCCGCATCCTGCTTGTCGAACGCGTCGGTAGACGGCATGGAGACCACGCGCGCCTTCACCCCTTCGGCAGTCAGTTTGTCCCACGCGGCAACCGCCAGCTCCACTTCAGAGCCGGTGGCAATGAAGATCAGCTCCGGCTGACCGGCGCACTCTTTCAGCACGTAGCCACCGCGAGCGATGTCTTTCAACTGCTGTTCGCTACGATCCTGCTGCGCCAGGTTCTGACGAGAGAGAATCAGCGCGGTCGGGCCGTCGTGACGCTCAACGCCATATTTCCACGCCACCGCCGATTCCACCTGGTCACACGGACGCCATGTGGACATGTTCGGAGTCACGCGCAGGGAAGCCACCTGCTCTACCGGCTGGTGAGTCGGGCCATCTTCGCCCAGGCCGATGGAGTCGTGGGTGTAGACCATCACCTGACGCTGTTTCATCAGCGCCGCCATACGCACCGCGTTACGGGCATATTCCACGAACATCAGGAAGGTGGAGGTGTACGGCAGGAAACCACCGTGCAGAGAGATCCCGTTGGCGATCGCGGTCATGCCGAATTCACGCACGCCGTAATGGATATAGTTACCGGCGGTGTCTTCGTTAATCGCTTTCGAACCAGACCAGAGAGTCAGGTTGGACGGTGCCAGGTCAGCGGAACCGCCGAGGAATTCCGGCAGCAGCGGACCAAACGCTTCAATCGCATTCTGCGACGCTTTACGGCTGGCGATTTTCGCCGGGTTAGCCTGCAGCTTAGCGATAAATTCACTGGCTTTGGCGTCGAAGTCAGCCGGCATTTCGCCCTTCATACGACGGGTGAATTCAGCCGCTTCCTGCGGGAAGGCTTTGGCGTAGGCCGCGAATTTTTCGTTCCAGGCAGACTCTTTCGCCTGACCGGCTTCTTTGGCATCCCACTGCGCATAGATGTCAGACGGGATGTCGAAGGCCGGATGTTTCCAGCCCAGCGCTTCGCGGGTCAGCGCGATTTCTGCATCACCCAGCGGGGCGCCGTGAGAGTCGTGAGTACCGGCTTTGTTCGGCGAACCGAAACCGATGATGGTTTTGCACATCAGCAGGGACGGTTTGTCGGTAACCGCACGCGCTTCTTCTACCGCGCGTTTGATGGCGTCAGCGTCGTGACCGTCAACGCCGCGCACCACGTGCCAGCCGTAGGCTTCGAAACGCTTCGCGGTGTCATCGGTGAACCAGCCTTCTACATGACCGTCGATGGAGATCCCGTTATCATCATAGAACGCCACCAGTTTACCCAGTTTCAGGGTACCGGCCAGGGAGCAGACCTCGTGAGAGATCCCTTCCATCATGCAGCCGTCGCCCATAAAGGCGTAGGTGAAGTGGTCGACGATATCGTGGCCCGGACGGTTGAACTGCGCAGCCAGCGTTTTTTCCGCGATAGCCATGCCCACGGCGTTAGCAATCCCCTGGCCCAACGGGCCGGTGGTGGTTTCAACGCCAGCGGTGTAGCCCACTTCCGGGTGGCCCGGCGTCTTAGAGTGCAGCTGACGGAAGTTTTTCAGCTCTTCGATCGGCAGATCATAACCGGTGAGGTGCAGCAGGCTGTAAATCAGCATGGAGCCGTGGCCGTTGGACAGCACAAAGCGGTCGCGGTCGGCCCAGGCCGGGTTGTTCGGGTTATGTCGCAGGAAGTCCCGCCACAGGACCTCCGCAATGTCAGCCATCCCCATCGGGGCACCGGGGTGGCCGGATTTGGCTTTCTGTACCGCATCCATGCTCAGCGCACGCAGCGCGTTGGCGCACAGACGGCGGGGGGTTTTCGTGGTGTTCATGAGCTTCTTTCCCTGCCCTTACAGCATCTGCTGAATCTGGTTTTCCAGTTTGACCTGATCGACGGCGAACAGCCGGATACCTTCCGCCAGTTTTTCCACCGCCATCGGATCCTGATGATGCTGCCAGAGGAACGCCGCCTGCGTCATCGGGCTGGGGCGAGTTTCCGTGACGCAGCCTGGCGCCAGCTGGCGACTCAGCGTCCCTGCACTGGCGGCCAGCTCATCGAGCAGCGCCGGGGAGATGGTCAGACGGTCACAGCCCGCCAGCGCCTGGATCTGCTCAATGCGGCGGAAGCTAGCCCCCATCACCACGGTGTCGTAGCCGTGAGATTTGTAGTACTGATAAATCTGGCGCACGGAAACCACGCCCGGATCGCTGTCGACCTGATACTCAGCCTGCGGCTGGTTTTTCTGATACCAGTCATAAATACGCCCGACGAACGGCGAGATTAAAAAGACGCCCGCTTCGGCGCAGGCCCGCGCCTGTGCGAAGGAGAACAGCAGGGTCAGATTACAGTTGATGCCGCTCTGCTCCAGCTCCTCTGCGGCGCGAATGCCCTCCCAGGTGGCGGCGAGTTTGATGAGGATGCGCTCCGGCCCAATGCCGTTCTTTGCATACATCTGGATAAGCTTGCGCGCTTTCGACACGCACATCCCGCGATCCCAGGCAAAACGGGCATCGACTTCGGTAGAAATACGCCCCGGCACGTGACGTAGCACCTCAGTGCCGATATCCACCGCGACCTGATCACTGGCGTTAATCAGCTGGGTTTCTGCGCTGCCGCCCTGCTGACGCGCCTTGCCGATTGCGTCGGCAATCAACGCCTGATATTGCGGGAGCTGCGCGGCCTTCAGCACCAGCGAAGGGTTGGTGGTGGCATCCTGCGGGGCAAACTTTTTAATCGATTCGATATCACCGGTATCGGCCACCACGGTGGTATATTTTTTCAGCTCGTCTAACTGGCTCATAGTCTGTTCCTTATATTACGACTGCGGATATTAATCTCTGGCGTGCTGGTGTTCGTAATAGTCGATACGCTCCACTTTTGACGCGGAGCCGCCGCCTTCATATTCGGATTCAAGCCAGGCCTGAATAATTTTTTTGCCCAGCTCCGGGCCAATCACGCGCGCGCCAAGGGTAATAATCTGCGCGTTATTACTTTTGCGCGCCCGCTCGGCGGAGAAAGTATCGTGGCATTGGGCGGCACGTACTCCCGGTACTTTATTCGCCACAATGCTCATCCCAATACCGGTGCCGCAAATCAGGATGCCGCGATCGTGCTCGCCCTGCTTTATCGACATCGCCACCGCATGAGCAACATCCGGATAGACCGTACTGCCCTGGCGTTTATCGCTGCTGTAATCCGCGACCTTCATCCCGAGCCCATTCAGATAAGCGACGATAGCGTCGCGGAAAGCATAGGCGGCATCATCCGCACCAATAGCGATTGTTTTCATGATAATTTCCTTAATTTAGCTCCAGGTCTTAATTTAGATCCTGATAGAAAGATATTCGGTCACCACGCTGGATATCATGTGGTGATTGACCACACAGATGTACCATCCCCGGTAATTCAGCCGTTGCAGCACCATCAAAATTTAAAGTGATATGGCCAAGCTGTTTTAAATTTGCCGTTGCAACACTACCTACCGCCGTCACCCGATAAATAGCCTGATTTATTTTCATTATCTGCCCGGGTGATAATTCAGCCGTTAGCTCACTGCCCCGGTGTACCGCGCAATACATCGCAATATCGTCAGGAACGGGCTCAGAGAATAAGATTAGCTTCTGTTCCTGCAGATAGTTTTCAACATACTCCCCGACAGCCGTGATAAGTAATGAATACAACGGCACAGTCATATTATTTGTTTCCTTTTGCGGCATGAGAAGATAATGCCACCTTCTCTTCACTGCTCTTTTCTTTCACCGGTTCAACCGCCGGCGCGCGCTTTTTCAGACGTTTATCAAACCAGGCCACCAGTACCGGCGCGGTAATCATCGTGATGATGCTCGCCGTCGCCAGCTGTGCGGTGGCGGCATCAACGTACATCGCCAGCGAGGGGTCGGCTTGAGCGACCATTGCTGGCGTCAGCGCCGAGCTGGCTGCCGTCGTACCCAGCGCGGCTCCCAGCGCGGTTTTCTTCTTCAGGAACAGGTTGTAGATAAAATAGAACACAATGCCGGTTACCGCAGAGATAATGCCGAGCAGGATCCCCGACAGACCGGCGGTAAATACCGTGTTGATACTGGAATTGGCGCCGATAGCAAACGACATAATAATAATGATTAGCGGCTGAGCGGCGGCGCACAGCTGTTTAAAACGCTTATCAAGGTTGCCCCACAGCATCCCAATCAGCAGCGGGATCAGCATCGACAGCAGCGCGGCGAAAGGAATATTGGCCAGGCCGCTGACCCCCAGCACCATCATAGTAACAAACGGGCCGTCCTTGACGCAGAAGACGGAGATCGCCCCGGCGTCGCTGGCATCGCCGTAGTTGCTGCACAGCGCGATATACAGCGAGCTGTTGGAGCTGGTTAAACAGGCAATCAGCGCCAGCGTGGAAATCCCGAGGAAACCGTTAGGGCCGAACAGCGCCCCCGCAGCCCACACTGCCAGCGCGCCGGCGAGACATTTAAGGAATAGCAGTACCGCACCTTTATAAAGCGGCAGCCCGGCCTGACGGATATTAATCGAGGTGCCGCAAATGAGTAGGAAAATCCCCATCATCGCGCTGGAACCGACTTTGAATAATGCGGTTGTCGGGCCGCCGATGCCCAGCACTTCGGGGGCCAGGGTATTAATAAAAATCGCCGCAAGCAGTGGGATAATAATTAAACCGCCTGGCACCTTGTTCATCTTTTCAAGTATATTTATGTTCATAGGGTAACTCATAAATTATGATTTGACAGAGATAACGACGCAATACTACCCAGACGACCATTACGCCGATTTTTATTTATATGAATTATTAATTATTGCTGCGCTTCTTTATAAATTCTTTCGACAATGGTGCTAATAATATCCTCCGGCCCGGTTAAACCGCCTTTGCCAATGCAAATCAGGCCGGCATAATCGCCGCCGATAATACGCACCATATCGGTTTGCGGTATCACATAGTCAATCATTTCAATTCCCGTGGCGCCGAGTTCTTTAAGAACATTCACCATCGTGTCGCCACCGGTCATATACAGACCTTTAATTTCTCCCGACGCGCAGCTAAGCACTTCACGGACAATATTCCCCAATCCCTGGTTAATATTTTTCGCAGCCTGACCGTGCGCCAGACCAAAGCGCTGTTCTTCTTCCTGTAGATCCAGCAGTCGTCCGGTTAACGCTGATTCAAAAACGAATATGGCGTTCTGCTGCGCCGGTACGCACTGCCGGGCATGCTGTACCACGCGATTAACTTCGATTTCAGCGGCGTTTTTCCTGTCGACCAACAGTTCGGCGTCAACGGGGATGTGGCAAACCCTTTCATCATTGGCGATCAGATGCTGGAGCTGCTTTTTCGTCACCGGCGTTGCGCTACCGGCAACCACAAGAATCGATCCGCGCTGGCTTTCCGCTGCCGTCGTCGCTGATACGCTACTTCGCGTCTCCCGCATCAGGCCACGACGCACCGCCAGTCGTTCGGTAAAGGGGCCCGGGTCGACCGCCAGTACGTTCCAGTTCAGCGCAACCACCGCCCCGGCAATCGCATCGACATCTTCCACGGTAATGGCATCGACCACAATCACCCGCATGCCGCGCTGCTGCTGTTCCTGGAGATCCTCCTGCAACTGCCCCTCGCCTTTCATCACCGAGGCCAGCGCGATATGTCCAACCTGATGATGAGTCTGCGCCGCCAGCAGCCCCGGCACCCAGGACTCGGTAACCGGAGTGCGTACATCGCGTGCCACATCTGTGCGTGAAAGCGCGACGGAGTCAATCACCGAGTAGCCGCCAACCAGAATACGCCGCGACTGCGGCATAGCCGGCACCACAACGGCAACCGTTTCCAGCGGCAGTTGCTCCAGCATGGCGTCGATTTCAAAACCTATGCCGCCGCGCAGGGTGGTATCGATACGCTTGGTAAAGTAGTGCGCGCCGCGGGTCTGCAGCTGTTTCACCGCGGCGCTGACCTGCTGCTGGGCTTCCGCTTTCGGCAGAGGACGGCTGTCGCTGCTGACCACCATCGCCGGATACTCCACCTCATTGCGAGCGAAGGATTCGGTATCGAAGAACGCGGCGGTTTTTAAACCGCTGCGCGCCAGTAATACCCCAACGGTGGTCGCACCGGTCAGATCGTCGGCGACGATCCCCAGCTTACCGCCTTCCCCTTGCGGCCAGACCATTTCGATGCAGGCCGGCGTCACGCCGGAAACATAGATGCCTTCATGAATAAACTCCGCCAGCGGACCGCTTTTACCGGTTGGATGCAGGTTGATAGTCGGAATACCCCGTTTCGGATAGAGCCCACAGCGCAACGTACCGCCGCAATCAATAACCATCAAACCAATTTCGTCTTCCGGTGGCTCGCCGTTCTTAAAGACGTCAACGGAAGGCCAGCCGGTCAGCTCACTCAGTCGTTCAACAACCGGGGGAACCAATCCCCCGGTGATATAAGCAATCTTTTTGCTCTGATGGATATCAATCGTCAGCGGCCCACCCCAGCCTTTACTGCCTTTGCTAATCAACAGATGCTTTTCCATCTCTTTGTCCTCATTGATTCGCATTAACACCCGCGATTATTGATGTTTCATTTTCCAGTAACGCGCCGCGACCAGCGTCGATTCCAGCATGCTGACGGTTCCTGCTTTGCCAGTACCGGCAATATCGAAAGCGGTCCCGTGGTCAACGGAGCTGCGCATAAACGGCAGGCCGAAGGTGATAGTAATGGAGCGTTCAAAGTCGAGGGTTTTGCAGGCGATATGCCCCTGGTCGTGGTACAGGGAAAGGATCGCGTCATAACGTCCCTGCTTGCCAAGATGGAATACCGAATCCGCCGGAACCGGGCCAATCGCATTGATTCCCATCTCCTGCGCCGCCTTCACCGCCGGAATCAGGTTGTCCGCTTCCTCGTGACCAAACAGGCCGTTATCAGAAGCGTGCGGGTTAAGCGCCGCAACCGCGATACGCGGATTGGCAATTTTGAGGGCGGTGAACTCATGGTGAATTTGCTGTACGCAGGCCAGCACGCGTTCTTTGTTGGCATAATCACACGCCGCTTTCAACGCCATATGGCGACTGACGAAAAACACCCGCAATTTTTGAACATGAAACATCGTCAGGCCATAATCTGACTGCGTTTCAACCTGATAGATCTCGGTATGACCCGGTAATTTACAGCCTGCCAGCTTAATCGCTTCTTTATGAATCGGCGCCGTCGAGACCACATCAATCAGGCCTGCTTTACCTAATTCGATGGATTTCATCACATAATCTAGCGACATTTTTCCCGCCAACTGCTGCACTTTTCCCCATTCAATGCTGTCGCAATCGTAATCGCCGGTTTCCATCACATCGATGGTTCCCCAGCGATACAGCGCTTCCTCCGGGTGTGTGATTTTGTTCAACGCAAAATCACATCCCATGATCTTCATCGCCCGGGCGACAATGGGGATCGATCCAATCAGAAAAGGTTGGCACTCGTCATACACGCTTTTATCCATCATGGTGGCAACGGTGATCTCCGGGCCGATCCCAGCAGGATCGCCGATAGTGATTGCGACAACAGGTTTTTTTTCTTGTGACATCGTGGGCCTCTCGTAGTTGAACGTCATTTTGTTCATATGTTCACCTTCTAATCATATGAGCAAAACATTACCTGAGGATTAAGAAGATATTGGTGATCTTTGTCACATAAAAAAATCAACCGAATTATTTAATAAAAAAATGTGATCTAACATATGTTCACACAGTGATAAAAAGTTCAATCTTTCACAGCGGTGAATAAACCATGTTCACAACGCATTGATTTACTTACGATGGAGAACGAAAGATGAAGACAATTTGGTTAGGCACCAGTTGGAAGATGAACAAGCCGCTTTCCGAAGCGATGCAATGGTGCGAGATTTTGGCGCAGCGTCTGGGGCAGGTTGTTCATCCGGATATTCAGCCTTTTGTCATCCCTCCTTTTACGGCCATTCATCCGGTCAGCCGCTATTTGCAGGAGCGACATATTCGCTGTCTGACCGGCGCGCAAAATATGCATGAAGCCGACAGCGGTCCATGGACAGGTGAAATATCCGCAGACATGCTGCTGGAAGCGGGGGCGACGCTTGTTGAGCTCGGTCATTCCGAACGACGCGGTGCCTTCAACGAAACCGACGCCGCCATTAACAGAAAGGTCCATAGCGCGTTGCGTCATGGCTTGCGTCCGCTGATATGTATTGGCGACAGCGCCGAAGAGAAAAGCTGGCAGGTCTCGCGCGAAACGGTCGTCCGTCAGATGAAAATCGCCCTTCATGGCTTAAGCCGGCAGCAGGTTGTAGACACGCTTGTTGCCTATGAACCAATCTGGGCGATTGGCGAACAGGGTACGCCGGCCCGTCCGGAGCAAGTAGGAGAGATCCATCGGGCGCTACGCCAGGGGCTATGTGAACTTTTTGGTCAGGAAACCGGGTTGCAAATCCCCCTGCTCTACGGCGGCAGCGTTAACAAGCAAAATGCGGTGGAATTACTGCAACAACAGGATGTCGACGGTCTCTTCATTGGCCGGGCGGCCTGGGACGCCACTGGCTATTGTGAAATCGTTCAACGCGTTACACAGGAATTTATTCTTAAGTCGCAGTAATATTAGGCGGACATCAGAGATGGAAACACCAAACGATGACTGAACAAGACCCAGATTATGCACTGCTGACCGAAATTGCCGTGGCCTATTATGACCAGGAACAAACTCAGGAAGAGATTGCCCAGCGATTCGGCATTTCACGGATTAAAGTCGGTCGGCTGCTGAAAAAAGCCCGACAGGAAGGGATTGTGGAGATCAGCGTGAAATATCACCCGGTCTTTAGCTCGCAGATAGAGCAGCAGTTTATTTCCCATTTCGGCATCAAACGCGCCTTAATCGCCCTGGACCACCATGATGAAGACGAACAGCGTCAGCAGGTGGCGGCGTTGGTCAGTAACTACCTTGCCGGCATCTTAAAGAATGATATGACGGTGACCGTCGGACAAGGGCGCAATGTGGCTGCCGTCGCCAACCACGTTGGGATCTTCCCGGAGCGGCACTGCCGTTTTATCTGTGGAATCGGCGGAACCAAACGCGACAACCAGCTCATAGATGCCGATCACATCAGCCGTAACCTGGCACGTAAGTTTAACGGCTTCAGTGAAACGCTCTACGCTCCTGCATATGTTGAAACTCCGGAGTTGCGAGCGGCATTTATGCAAAACCGCCTCATCAAAGCGACCCTTGAGCAGGCCAGCAAAGCTGACGTTGCGATAATTGGTCTCGGCGATATGAATGAGAACAGCTTTATGGTTCAGCTCGGCTGGTTTTCCCCCAAAGAGATTGCGACAGCCCGGCAGGATCAGGGAGTGGTGGGAGATATCGCCGGATACAGTTTTTTCAATATCCAGGGGAAACCGGTCGATACCGTTATGAACGATCGGGTTATCGGCCTGAGTCTTGAACAACTGCGGTCCATCCCCTGCGTCATTGCCATCGCCTCGGAAAGTACCAAAGCAACGGCGATACTCGGCGCCCTGCGCACTGGCGTCATCGATGTCCTCGCCACCAGCGCGTCCAACGCCCGCGCGGTCATCAATATGCACAAAGCGTTATAAAACGTGGCGCGTGGCGCGGCCTGCATAACCGGGGAGCGCTGGCCGTTGCTCCGGTTTGCCGCCTGCTCTGCTGTCATACCCGGCGGGAACGATCGGGCCGATATGAAACAGGCCGTCTATGAAAAACATAGAGCGGCCTGGTGTCTTTCGCGCCCGGCAATCAACGCCATCGCACGACGGAATCAGAGATCTTTCAACAGCCGGTCGACGAACGCCGGTACAACCTCGCTCGCCAGACCGTAGTGTTTTTCGGCAAACTCACTGCCGACCTGGCTGGGTTCCAGATTGAGTTCCACGGTATGCGCCCCCTGCAGACGGGCTTCGTGCACGAAGCCTGCCGCCGGATAAACGTGCCCGGAAGTGCCAATGGCGATAAAGATATCGGCATCGGCCAGCGCGCTGTAAATATCATCCATCCCCAGCGGCATCTCGCCAAACCAGACCACATGCGGGCGCAGCGGCGCCGGGAACTGGCAGCAGTGGCACTTATCTTCCGTCGTGACGTCTCCAGTCCACTCCAGCACCTGACCGCTCCACGAACAGCGCACCTTCAACAGTTCGCCGTGCATATGAATCACCCGGCGGTTTCCCGCGCGTTCGTGCAGGTTATCAATGTTCTGAGTGACCAGCACAAAGCGGTCGCCCAGCTCCGCTTCCAGTCGCGCCAGTGCCTGATGCGCCGCATTCGGCACTATCTCCGGGCTTTGCAGTTGCCGACGGCGGGCGTTATAAAACGCCTGTACCAGCGCCGGATCGCGGGCGAAGCCTTCCGGCGTCGCCACATCTTCCACCCGGTGCTCTTCCCACAAACCATCGGCAGCGCGAAACGTTTTAATCCCGGACTCCGCCGAAATACCCGCGCCGGTCAGCACCACGACTTTGGGCTTAGCTATTGTTTCCACAGCCGACTTATCCTCTTTAAAAAAAATCCGCTGGCGCAGGCGTTCACGCAAGCGACGTTTATTGCGTCGAAAACGGCTCAATCGGTGTAAGCGGCGCGACAACATAGCTCCCCCTGTGGTTAATGAGTCAAATGAAGGAAGGCCGCACCGCGCATACCTCCGGCATCGCCATGGCGCGCGCGTTCGATACGCGGCACCCGGGCAACGGGAAGTAAATGTCGCGGCAGGCGCTGCGCCAGCCCTTCGCTTATGGCAGTAAAGTTAGACAATCCTCCGCCAAGCACCAGCAGATCCGGATCAACAATAGTCAGAATATTACCCAGACAGACCGCCAGCAGGTCAAGATAGCGTTCGACGTGCTCGCGCGCCCGCGCATCGCCTTGCTGCCACAGCGTCACGATGTCGGGTGCGGTTATGGCGTGTTGATAATAATGTTCATAGAGCCAGGCAAAACCGCGGCCGGAGAGATAGTTTTCAATGCAGCCCAACTGGCCGCAGCCGCAGCGGGTGAGCGGGAAGTCACGCCCCACCACCGCCAGCGCATCCACCGGCAGCCGGATATGGCCAAATTCACCGGTAATATAGCTATGTCCGGTAATCGATTTGCCGTTGAGGACCAGGCCACCGCCGACGCCGGTACCGAGAATCAGCCCCATGACCAGCGGATATTGCGTAAACTCATCGTCCCAGGCTTCAGAGAGCGCAAAACAGTTGGCATCGTTATCCAGACGAACTTCACGCCCGAGCCGGGCGCTCAGATCGCTGCGCAGCGGCTGACCGCTGGCCGCGGGAACGTTGGCGGCATACAGCGTGCCGTCTGCGGTTTCCGGCATCCCCGGAATCCCGATCCCGACACTCCCCTGACAGTCAAAGCGGCTGTCGGCTTCATCTACCAGCGCCTCAACCGCCTGCAAAAAGTCGGCATAACTCGCCTTCGGCGTGGCAACGCGTTTTTCCCACTGCAATCGCCGCGTTTTATCAAACACGCCCAGCGCTATCTTGCTACCGCCAATGTCAAATCCGTAGTACATAGCCATTCCTCTTTACTGACCGCAAAGGTCAGGACGACGTAAAGAGTGGATTACCGGGGACCTTGTCGGCCCGCGTAGCGAGCGCCGCCGGGCGCAAGGTCGGGTGGCGGCTTCGCCTTATCCGACCAGAGTGTATACCCCGCAATCCACTGAATTACTGGCCACTCAGCACCCTCGCCGGGTCAATGCGGCTGGCGCGGCGGGCGGGATACCAGCTGGCCAGCAAACTCAGCAACAGTGCCGTCGCCAGCACATAAATAACATCCAGCCAGTGCAGTTCAGACGGCAGGAAGTCAATAAAATAGATGTCGCCGGACAAGAATTTATGCCCGATCAGGTATTCGAGGCCGTTAATAATGGACGTCAGATTCAGCGCGCAAACGACGCCGATCGCTACGCCAATCAGGCTCCCGACCGAACCGGCAAGCAAACCATACCAGACAAAAATGGCGCGGATCAGGCCATCTTTCGCCCCGAGCGTGCGCAGTACCGCAATATCGCTGCTTTTATCTTTCACCGCCATCACCAGGGTGGAAACGATGTTAAAGCAGGCTACGCCTATCACCAGCACCATCGCGAGGTACATAATGGCGCGGATCATCTGGATATCGCGATACATATAACCGTAAGTCCCGATCCAGCTCTTGATGTAAACGTAGCTGTTCGTCACTTCGCCGGCATCGCGCACCAGCGTATTGGCGTGGAAGACATCGGTGACTTTAATCGCAATCCCGGTCACGCTGCCAGCCATATCCAGATACTGTTGGGCATCGTCCATCGGGATCATGGCAAAACTGTGATCGAGCTGGCCGCTGAGCTGCAAAATCCCGGTCACATGCAGCCTGACGCGTTTCGGCTGCAGGAGCTGATGTTCGGCGTCAGAGTTGGGGATCATGATGGAAACCCAGTCGCCCTGCTTCACGTGCAGTGCATCCGCCACCCCTTTACCGAGAATAACCTGCTGTTCGCCAGCTTTAAAATTAGCCCACGCGTTATTCTGGACAAACTGAGGCAGCGAACTCAGGCGGCTCTCCTGCTGCGGATCGACCCCTTTTACCTGAATGGCGCGCATGTTGCTGCCACTCTCCACCAGCCCGGTAAAGTTAATGTAGGGCGCCGCGGCAACGATACCTTTGACCTTTTCCACCTTCGCCAGCGCATCGCTCCAGTTGGTCCACGGCTGCTTCACCGGCTCGATTTCGCCATGTGGAACCACCGCCAGAATGCGGTTGTTCAGCTCACGTTCAAAGCCGTTCATCGCGCTGAGGCCGACGATTAAGACCGCCACCCCGAGCGCAATCCCGATCGTCGAAATCACCGAAATCAGCGACACCATGCCGCCGCGCCGCCGCCCGCGGCTAAAACGCAGGGCAATCAATAACGATAACGGAGAAGTCATTACCTGGCCCCCATCAGGGTCAGTTTCGCGTCCAGATGACCATCACGCATTTCCAGCTGGCGGCCCATCCGTTTGGCCAGTTGCAGGTCGTGGGTCACCACCAGAAACGCGGTGCGCTGGGCAACATTCAGTTCCCCCAGCAGCTGAAAAATGCTGTCGGCATTGCGGGCATCGAGGTTACCGGTCGGTTCATCCGCCAGCACCAGACGTGGCTTGTTAACCAGCGCGCGGGCAATCGCCACCCGCTGGCGTTCACCGCCGGAAAGCTCTGACGGGCGGTGGTTACTACGGTGCTCCAGCCCCACGGCATGCAGCATTGCCTTAGCCTGACGTTCAATATCCGCGGCTTTCTGTTTGCCAATCAGCAGCGGCATTGCCACGTTTTCGAGGGCGGTGAAATCCGGCAACAGGTGGTGGAACTGGTAGATAAAGCCGAGTTCACGGTTACGCAGGTCGGCGCGTGCGGCGGCAGAGAGCCGGTTCATCGACTGTCCGGAGAAAATCACATCGCCGGAGGTCGGCGTATCCAGCCCGCCGAGCAGATGGAGCAGTGTACTTTTCCCGGAACCCGAGGTACCGACAATCGCCATCATCTCCCCTTCCTCAATACTGAAGCTGACATTGTGCAACACATCGGTTTGCACACTGCCTTCCTGATAGCGTTTGCACAGATTGTCGCATTGCAGCAGGATCTTATTCATAACGTAAAGCCTCAGCGGGTTGAGTGGCGGCAGCGCGCCAGGAAGGATACAACGTCGATAACAGTGCCAGCACCATGGCCACCAGGACGATAATCGTCACCTGTAACGGCTCGATTGCGACCGGCAGCGCCGCGCCGTCAAGGAATGCGCCGATAATCGGCATTAAATTGTTCAACTGGCTGGCGAGCAGCACGCCAAGCGCGGCGCCAAGCAGCGCACCGACGATCCCGGCGCTGGCCCCCTGGACCATAAAGACCAGCATAATCTGTCGCGGGGTCAGCCCCAGGGTTTGCAAAATCGCCACTTCGCCCTGTTTTTCCATGACCATCATCCCCAGCGAAGTAATAATATTAAACGCCGCGACGGCCACGATCAGGCTCAGCAGCAGGCCCATCATATTTTTTTCCATGCGCACGGCCTGGAACAGCTCGCCTTTGCGCTCGCGCCAGTCCTGCCACTTCGTCCCCTGCGGCAGCGCCTGTTGACTGAGGGTATCCACCTGTAAAGGATGACTCAGCCACAGACGCCAGCCGGTGATGTTACCCAGCGGATAGCGCATCAGGCGCGAGGCATCGTCGATATTGGTCAACATCTGATAGCCGTCCACTTCACTGTTGGCGGCAAAGGTGCCGATAACGTTAAACAGTCGTTGGCTCGGCACCCGCCCCATAGGCGTGAACTGACTGGCTGAGGGCACCATGACGCGAATCTGATCGCCGCGGTTAACCCCTAGCTGACTGGCCAGCTGTTCGCCAAGAATGACGTTATATTTCCCGGCCTGAAGATCGCTTTGCTTCACGTTGACAAGATACGGCGTGAGCGGATCGTTTTGCGTCGGGTCGATACCCAGCATCACGCCAACCGCGACGCTGCGGGCGCTTTGCAGCACCACATCGCCGGTAGTTAATGGCGCAATGCGCGTGACGCCCTGTAATTTGATGGCGCTTTCCGGCAGCTGCTGAGGGTTCACCGAGCCCTGCTGCGCGCTAATTATGGCCTGTGGCATCAGCCCCAGGATGTTGTTCTGCAGCTCTCGCTCGAAGCCGTTCATGACCGAAAGCACGGTCACCAGCGCCATCACGCCAAGCGTAATGCCGATGGTGGATAGCCAGGAGACGAAACGACCGAAGCGGTCGGCTGCGCGCCCGCGCATGTAGCGAAGGCCGATAAAAAGTGCGGCAGGTTGGTACATGTAATCCATCTGGTTGCTGATAGCCGATGCACGAGTATATATGGCATAGCACAACGCGTAAATCACTGAAACGGTAAGTTTTTGTCGCGCAATAAGAAAAAAATAAAGATAAATCAAATGGATATTTGATTAGTCAGCGCTTATCTATCAGAATCTTTCACCGTAGCGGGCCCGCATGTCGTCAATCAGGTTGGCGAATACGGGTCAATCGCGGATAATCATCAACATTGAATATGCGCGGTTTGCCCTTATATAGCCGTCATACCGCACGCTGCATGTGCATTGACGACGCTGGTTTACCGGAATCGCTTACCTGCATAAGCTCATCGGGAAGCAATCGGAAAATTTGAGAGATGTCCTGCTCTCTCGCCTGAGGCAGCGTCGACTGTTCAGGTTCGCTCCTGACGAATTTGTCGCTCACTTGCTGCGTAACCTGGCCTGTGGCCTTGCCCCTTCGGGGTCAGTGCAAGCGCGGTTCAACAACGCCTGAGGTGTTTTTGAGCCGCAACTCGAAATATTTAGGGTACACATATAGAGCGAATCAAGAAGGGATCCTGATAACAGCTATGCCTCAACAATACCGATACACACTGCCGGTCAAGCCCGGCGAACAGCGGCATCTCGGTGAATTAACCGGCGCGGCTTGTGCCACGTTGGTTGCGGAAATGGCCGAGCGCCACGGCGGGCCGGTCATACTCGTCGCCCCCGATATGCAAAATGCCCTGCGTCTGAATGATGAAGTTCGCCAGTTTACCGACAGCATGGTGACAGGACTGGCTGACTGGGAAACGCTACCTTACGATAGCTTCTCGCCGCATCAGGACATTATCTCTTCCCGTCTCGCCACGCTTTATCAATTACCCACCATGCAGCGCGGCGTGCTGATCGTGCCGGTCAGCACGTTAATGCAGCGCGTCTGTCCGCATAATTTCCTCCACGGACACGCGCTGGTGATGAAAAAAGGCCAGCGTCTGTCGCGCGACGGCCTGCGCACTCAGTTAGATAGCGCCGGCTATCGCCATGTGGATCAGGTAATGGAGCACGGGGAGTATGCTACCCGCGGCGCCCTGCTTGACCTGTTCCCGATGGGGAGCGAGCAACCCTATCGCCTCGACTTCTTCGATGATGAAATCGACAGCCTGCGCCTGTTCGACGTCGACAGCCAGCGTACGCTGGAAGAGGTGGCCGCCATTAATCTACTGCCCGCTCATGAGTTCCCGACCGATCAGGCGGCGATTGAGCTGTTCCGTAGCCAGTGGCGCGATCGCTTTGAAGTCAAACGCGACGCCGAACATATCTATCAGCAGGTCAGCAAAGGGACATTACCGACCGGCATCGAATACTGGCAGCCGCTGTTTTTCAATGAGCCTCTGCCGCCGCTGTTCAGCTACTTCCCGGCGAACGCCCTGATCGTCAATACCGGCGATCTGGAAGCCAGCGCCGGGCGTTTTCAAAACGAAACCCGCGCCCGCTTCGAAAGCCGCGGCGTCGACCCGATGCGTCCCCTGCTGCCGCCGGAACAGCTCTGGCTGCGGAGCGACGAACTGTTCAGCGAGCTGAAAAAATGGCCGCGTATCCAGTTAAAAACGGAGCGTCTGGCCGATAAAGCCGCCAATACTAACCTCGGCTATCAGAAGCTGCCGGACCTCTCTGTTCAGGCGCAAAACAAAGCGCCGCTGGATAATCTGCGCCGCTTCCTCGAAGCCTTTAGCGGCCCGGTGATTTTCTCAGTGGAGAGCGAAGGTCGTCGCGAAGCGCTGGGCGAAGTGCTGGCGCGGATCAAAATCGCGCCGAAACATATTCTGCGGCTGGAAGAGGCCACCGGCAGCGGCCGCTATTTAATGATAGGCGCCGCCGAACACGGGTTTATCGATAGCCCGCGGAATCTGGCGCTGATTTGCGAAAGCGACCTGTTGGGCGAGCGCGTGGCGCGTCGTCGCCAGGATTCGCGACGCACCATTAACCCCGATACCTTAATCCGCAACCTGGCGGAACTGCATATCGGCCAGCCGGTGGTACATCTGGAGCATGGCGTTGGCCGTTATGCCGGCATGACCACGCTGGAGGCAGGCGGCATCAAAGGGGAATACCTGATGCTGACCTACGCCAATGACGCCAGACTGTATGTGCCGGTGTCATCATTGCACCTGATCAGCCGCTACGCCGGCGGGGCAGAAGAGAGCGCACCGCTGCATAAACTCGGTGGCGATGCCTGGGCGCGCGCGCGGCAGAAAGCGGCGGAAAAAGTGCGCGATGTGGCGGCGGAACTGCTCGATATTTACGCCCAGCGCGCGGCGAAAGCGGGCTTCGCCTTTAAGTACGACCGCGAGCAGTATCAGCTGTTCTGCGATGGTTTCCCGTTTGAAACCACCCCGGATCAGGCGCAGGCGATTAACGCCGTTCTCAGCGACATGTGTCAACCGCTGGCTATGGACCGCCTGGTCTGTGGCGACGTCGGCTTCGGTAAAACTGAAGTGGCGATGCGAGCCGCCTTCCTGGCGGTGGAGAACCACAAGCAGGTCGCGGTGCTGGTGCCGACCACTCTGCTCGCGCAGCAGCACTTCGATAACTTCTGCGACCGCTTCGCCAACTGGCCGGTGCGCATTGAAATGCTGTCGCGCTTTCGCAGCGCGAAAGAGCAGGCGCAGATTCTTGAACAGGCTGCCGAAGGTAAAATCGATATTCTTATCGGCACGCACAAGCTGCTGCAAAGCGAAGTTAAGCTGCGCGACCTTGGGCTGCTGATCGTCGATGAAGAGCACCGCTTCGGGGTTCGCCACAAAGAGCGAATCAAAGCGATGCGTGCCGATGTCGATATTCTGACGCTGACCGCCACACCGATTCCGCGAACGCTGAACATGGCCATGAGCGGTATGCGGGATCTGTCCATTATTGCCACGCCGCCCGCCCGCCGTCTGGCGGTGAAAACCTTCGTCCGGGAATATGACTCGCTGGTGGTTCGCGAGGCGATTCTGCGTGAAGTGCTGCGCGGCGGCCAGGTCTACTACCTCTATAACGACGTGGAGAATATCCAGAAAGCGGCGGATCGGCTCGCGGAGCTGGTGCCGGAGGCGCGAATCGCCATCGGTCACGGGCAGATGCGCGAGCGCGAGCTGGAACGGGTGATGAATGATTTCCACCACCAGCGTTTTAACGTGCTGGTCTGCACCACTATTATTGAGACCGGGATCGATATCCCGACCGCCAATACCATTATCATCGAACGCGCGGACCATTTCGGCCTGGCTCAATTGCACCAGCTGCGCGGACGCGTCGGCCGTTCGCATCATCAGGCCTATGCCTGGCTGCTGACGCCGCACCCGAAAGCGATGACCAGCGATGCGCAAAAGCGTCTGGAAGCCATCGCCTCGCTGGAGGATCTCGGCGCCGGTTTCGCGCTGGCCACGCACGACCTGGAGATCCGCGGCGCTGGCGAGCTGCTGGGCGAAGATCAGAGCGGGCAGATGACCACCATCGGTTTTTCGCTGTATATGGAGCTTCTGGAGAACGCTGTCGATGCGCTGAAAGCCGGACGTGAGCCTTCACTTGAGGATCTGACCAGCCAGCAGACTGAGGTTGAACTGCGGATGCCTTCACTGTTGCCGGACGACTTTATTCCTGATGTGAATACCCGACTCTCGTTCTACAAGCGGGTTGCCAGCGCCAGGAATGAGCACAGTCTGGAAGAGATTAAAGTCGAACTGATCGACCGCTTCGGCACGCTACCGGATGCGGCGAGAAACCTGCTGGATATCGCCCGTCTGCGTCAACAGGCGCAGAAGCTGGGGATCCGTAAGCTGGAGAGCAATGACAAAGGCGGCGTGATTGAGTTCAATGAAAAGAACAACGTCAACCCGGTGTGGCTGATTGGCCTGCTGCAAAAACAGCCTCAGCACTTCCGCCTGGATGGCCCGACGCGGCTGAAGTTCATGCAGGAACTTGGCGAACGTAAAACGCGTATGGAGTGGGTTCGCCAGTTTATGCGGCAGTTAGAAGAGAACGCGACCGCATAATCGCAGCGCGGAGGCGGCGCCCGTCGCCGTCTTCGCGCCTGTTTTCTTCCCTCGCAGTGACACCCGGTAAACTTTACAAATGTTTTGCAATTCACCTGGGTTTCCCCACAGACAACCGCGTGATAATTCCCGTCCGTTTCCTCATAAAAAAATAACCATTTATTTATTATGACTACTTTTATATCGCGTTTCTCTCTGTGGCTGGCCTTGGCGGCCGTAGCGGCCGTACTGACCCTCCCCGCCCGCGCCAATACCTGGCCGTTGCCGCCTTCCGGCAGCCGCCTCGTCGGGCAAAATCAGTTTCACGTCGTCCAGAATAACGGCGGTTCTCTGGAGGCTATCGCCAAAAAATACAACGTCGGCTTTCTGGCATTGCTTCAGGCAAATCCCGGCGTCGATCCTTACGTTCCGCGTGCCGGCAGCGTACTGACCATTCCGCTCCAGACGCTGCTGCCGGAAGCGCCGCGCGAAGGGCTGGTGATTAACCTCGCCGAGCTTCGCCTCTACTATTACCCGCCGGGGAAAAATGAGGTCACCGTCTACCCTATCGGTATCGGTCAGTTGGGAGGCGATACCCTTACCCCGACGATGGTCACCACCGTCTCCGACAAGCGCGCCAATCCAACCTGGACGCCGACGGCCAATATTCGCGCGCGGTATAAAGCGATGGGAATAGAGCTGCCGGGCGTGGTACCTGCCGGGCCGGATAACCCGATGGGCCATCATGCTATCCGCCTTGCGGCCTACGGCGGCGTCTATCTGCTGCATGGCACGAATGCCGATTTTGGCATCGGCATGCGCGTGAGCTCCGGCTGTATCCGCCTGCGCGATGATGACATCAAAACCCTGTATAACCTCGTTACCCCAGGGACAAAAGTCAATATCATCAACACGCCAGTTAAAGTCTCCGTGGAGCCTGACGGCAGGCGTCTGGCGGAAATCCATCAGCCGCTGTCCAAACACTTAGATGACGATCCGCAGACGCTACCGATCGTCCTGAATGGTGAAATGACAGCATTTAAGCAGGCCGCGCAGACCGACCAGACGGTGATGGAGCGCGCGATGACGCTGCGTTCAGGTATGCCGGTTGACGTGACCCGCCACCACACCGCTGGCGAACAGTCATTGTAAGTGCTTAATGACAGAGATAAAAAAACCGCTGAAGGCGGTTTTTTTATGAGGTAAAAGCAGGGTAAAACGCCAGGACGACGCTTCGCGGTTTCATAAAGGGGTGAAAACCGCGAAACGTAAGTGGCATAACGGAGAACAACTTACTGCTCGCGGCCTGATAAAGGGGTCAGGGGCCGCGTTTTGTCAGTGGCATGACAGGGGTAAAACGAAACTTATTTGTAGATAACCGCAGTGCCGTGCAGGGTGTTTGGACCCGTTACTGAGGTGATGCGGAAAGAAGTCGCGCCCATTTCCTGCGCTTTCTGCGCCAGCTGGTCTTCCAGCGAACCCAGGTTGGTCCCGGCGGAGGCTGAAACGGTACCGATTTTGTGTTGGCCAGCAGGTGTGGATTGCACTTCAACAGCCGCGAAGCTGGCGAAAGAAAGAGAACTCAGTACGGCGGCAAGCGTCAGCGTTTTGATGTTTTTCATGATTATTATACCTATGCAGATGTTTTTTAGTCGGGTCGCAATAATTAACTTAACGATCGATAGGTAAATAATAATGTGACCTGAATCACACGTCAATTTATTTTTATAACGATCGTTCATTTATTTATAAACGACTTAAAATTCATACATATATGAATTATTTATTTTTGTGGGTTCAGTGCTGGAACGTTGTAACATTTATTTTTATAATGCCCGCTTCAACAAACCAACATAGGTACAGCGGCATCATGACAACTGACGTTCAAAGTTGCACAAAAAAAAGCCGTGGCCGACCCAAAGTGTTCGACAAGGAAGCGGCGCTGGATAAGGCTATGGCACTGTTCTGGCAGCACGGCTACGAGGCAACTTCTCTTGCCGATCTGGTGGAGGCGACCGGGGCAAAAGCACCGACGCTGTACGCCGAGTTCGTCAACAAGGAAGGGTTATTTCGCGCGGTGCTGGATCGCTATATTTCACGTTTTGCCGCCAGACACGAAGCGCTGTTGTTTGCCGAAGAAAAAACAGTCGATCAGGCGCTGCGGGACTATTTCACCGCCATCGCCACCTGTTTTACCAGCAAAGACACGCCGGCAGGCTGCTTTATGATCAATACTTCCGCGGCGCTGGCGGCATCATCTACTGCGATCGCCAATACCATTAAGTCGCGGCACGCGATGCAGGAACAAACGCTGACGCAGTTCCTCCAGCAGCGGCAGCTGCGCGGCGAGCTGCCGGAAAATGGCGATGTGCGACAGCTGGCGCAGTTCTTAAACTGCGTATTGCAAGGGATGTCTATCAGCGCGCGCGAAGGGGCTGATTTCACCAGGCTGATGCAAATCGCCGATACCACCCTGCGGCTGTGGCCGCAAATCCTCCAGCACTAATCTGCGTTCCCCCGGTGACGTTCGCCACCGGGTTTTCACCCCCCGCTCTGATTTATCCCCTGTTTTATTAATGTTTTCACATCGTTACGCGCCATTTTTGTTGTAAATGATATTGATAACAATAATCACTACGTGCAAAATCCGCTCTTAAGTTTTTCTGCTTATTTCCATCTGTAACAATCGATGCGCCCGCATCGAAAACTAAAAACAACATGAATCCAGTTAACTCATAAAAGGAATGCGTATGAACAAGCGTCTCTGGGTGCTGAACCCACTGCTGCTGGCCACCGCCCTGCCCGCTTTTGCCGCGCAGGCGGATGAAGAAAACATTATCGTCAGTGCCAACCGGACTCACCGCACCGTCGCCGAAATGGCCCAAACGACCTGGGTTATCGAAGGCCAGGAGATAGAACAGCAGGTGCAGGGCGGAAAAGAGTTCAAAGACGTTCTGGCCCAGTTGATTCCCGGCATTGATGTCAGCAGCCAGGGACGAACCAACTACGGAATGAACATGCGTGGGCGGGCCATCGTGGTGTTGATCGACGGCGTACGCCTCAACTCCTCCCGTACCGACAGTCGTCAGCTCGACGCTATCGACCCGTTCAACATTGAGCATATTGAAGTCATCTCCGGCGCGACCTCGCTGTACGGCGGTGGCAGTACCGGCGGCCTGATCAATATTGTGACTAAAAAAGGGCAGCAGGAACGGCAGGTCGATCTGGAAGTGGGCGGTAAAAGCGGATTTGCCAACAGCAACGATCGCGATGAACGCGTAGCGGCGGCGGTCAGCGGCGGCACAGACCATGCATCCGGGCGGTTATCGGTGGCATATCAGCGTTTTGGCGGCTGGTACGATGGCAACAACGATGCGCTGATCCTTGATAATACCCAGACCGGCCTGCAGCACTCGGATCGCCTGGACGTGATGGGGACAGGCACCATCAACATTGACGATAACCGTCAACTGCAGCTGGTGACGCAGTATTATAAAAGCCAGGGCGATGATTACGGCCTGTATCTCGGCAAGAACATGTCAGCCGTCACCGGTGAGGGCAAAGCCTATACCACCGACGGACTCAATTCCGACCGCCTTCCTGGTACCGAAAGGCATCTGATTAGCCTGCAATACTCCGATGCCGACTTCTATGGCCAGAACCTGGTCAGCCAGATCTATTATCGCGACGAGTCGCTGACCTTTTATCCCTTCCCGGCCCTCAGCAAAGGCAAGGTCAGCAGTTTCTCCTCGTCAAAGCAGGATACCGATCAGTACGGCGCGAAAATTACCCTCAACAGCCAACCGCTTGACGGCTGGGATCTGACCTGGGGACTGGATGCCGATCACGAGACCTTCAACGCTAATCAGATGTTCTTCGATCTGCCGCGTTCGATGGCGTCAGGCGGGCTGCACAACGAGGCTATCTACACGACGGGACGCTACCCGGGCTACAGCATCACTAACCTGGCGCCGTTCCTGCAAAGCAGCTATGACCTGAATGACATTTTCACCCTGAGCGGCGGCGTGCGCTATCAGTGGACGGAAAACCAGGTTGATGATTTTGTCGGCTACGCTCAGCAGCAGGATGTCGCCAGCGGCAAAGTGAAATCGGCCGATGCCATCCCGGGTGGTAAAACGGATTATGATAACTTCCTGTTTAACGCCGGCATTGTCGCCCACCTCACCAACCGTCAGCAGACCTGGTTTAACTTCTCACAGGGCGTTGAGCTGCCGGACCCGGGTAAATACTATGGTATCGGCAAATACGGCGCGGCGGTCAACGGCAACTATCCCCTGCTGTCGAGCGTCAACGTCGGTGATTCGCCGCTGCAGGGGATCAAAGTCAACTCCTACGAACTGGGCTGGCGTTACACCGGTGATAACCTGCGCACCCAGCTGGCGGCATACTACTCCACCTCGGACAAAACCATTGTCGTTAACCGCAGCGATATGACTATCGACGTACAATCCGACAAGCGGCGTATTTACGGTGTGGAAGGGGCCGTCGATTACTTCTTCCCGGATAGCGACTGGAGCACCGGTGCGAACTTCAACGTGCTGAAATCTCAGGTGAAGAGTGCCGGTAGCTGGCAGAAATGGGATGTGACTCTCGCTTCGCCATCAAAAGCCACCGCCTGGGTCGGCTGGGCGCCGGATCCGTGGTCGCTGCGCGTGCAAACCCAGCAGGTGTTCGACCTGAGCGATGCCAGCGGTAAAAAACTCGACGGCTATAATACCGTAGACTTTATCGGCAGCTATGCGCTCCCGGTAGGTAAACTAACCTTCAGCATCGAAAACCTGCTGAACGAAGACTATGTCACCATCTGGGGACAGCGCGCCCCGCTGCTGTATAGCCCGACCTACGGTAGCAGTTCACTGTATCAATACAAAGGTCGTGGCCGTACCTTTGGCCTGAACTACGCCGTCAGTTTCTGATAAAAAAGCCCCTCAGCCTGAGCGCAGGAGGGGCAAATCACAGTCAATGTCTTTTTTACGCTTTGTTGTTGAGGACCAGCTGGCCGTTACTGTCCAGCGGAATTTGCGTGCCGGGATCGTGTTCCATGCGGATTTTTCCTCGCTGCTCGCCGATTTTGTAGGTCACATCGTAGCCCAGCATTTTATCCGACTTATCGTACACCGTTTTACAGCGCTGCTGCGTGGTGGTGTAGGTATCCCCGTCCTGCATCGACCCCTGAATCTGGTTACCGGCGTAACCGCCGCCCAGCGCGCCCACCACGGTCGCCACGCTGCGGCCACGACCGCCGCCAAACTGATGACCGATGACCCCGCCGGCAACGGCACCAAGAACGGAACCGGCGATGCGGTTTTCATCCTGTACCGGACGACGATGGGTCACGGTGACGTTGCGACATTCCTGACGCGGAGTTTTTACGGTCTCTTTTATCGGTGTACTGGACACCACTTGCGCATATTGCGGGCCACGATCTAAGACGTTAAGACCAGCGACAGCTGCAACACCCAGCGCGGCAGCCACGCCAATCCCTATACCCGCCAACATTGATTTATTCACGGGGTATCCTCCCTTGTTGCTGATAGAAACAATTTTGCTATCGACCCGGGGACCTTGCAAATGAGAAAGCGGATGAAAAATGCGGGGAAAAGCGGCAAATGGCGTGGATTCAGAGGAATCTGAGATGTTATGCGCGAGATGACAGACGGAAATTCTGTCATTGAGCCGGCAAAGCGCTGACCGGCTCAACCTGCGTCGCCGCCCGCCATCCCGAACTGGCCTGGCGGCACAATCCGGGAACGGGGCGAACAGACAATCAGTGCAGTTTCAGGCGCGGGCGAATGATGCGGTTGATGCGACCTACCAGCATCATCAGACCGGTCTTACAGTAGCCGTGCAGCGCAATCTGGTGCATGCGGTACAAAGAGATATAGACGAAACGCGCAATACGCCCTTCGACCATCATCGAACCGCGCATCAGGTTGCCCATCAGGCTCCCCACGGTTGAGTAGTTGGAGAGCGAAACCAGCGAACCGTGATCTTTATAGACGTAGGATTTCAGCGGTTTGTCTTTCATCTGCGCCAGAATATTATTCAGCGCGCAGGTTGCCATCTGGTGGGCCGCCTGGGCGCGCGGCGGCACAAATCCGCCTTCCGCACGCGCACAGGAGGCGCAGTCGCCGATGGCATAAATATCCGGGTCCAGCGTCGTTTGCAGCGTTGGCTGAACCACCAGCTGGTTAATGCGGTTGGTTTCCAGACCGCCGATCTCTTTCATAAAGTCCGGCGCTTTGATCCCTGCCGCCCACACCATCAGGTCGGCATTAATAAACTCGCCGTCTTTGGTGTGCAGGCCGTTCGCATCGGCGCTGGTTACCATGGTTTTCGTCAGAACGCGCACGCCAAGCTTGGTCAGCTCACTGTGAGCGGCGCCGGAAATACGCGGCGGCAGCGCAGGGAGAATACGCTCGCCCGCTTCAACCAGGGTGACATTCAATGCTTCGTTGGTCAGCCCTTTATAACCATAGCTGTGCAGTTGTTTCACCGCATTATGCAGCTCAGCCGAGAGCTCAACGCCGGTAGCCCCGCCGCCGACGATCGCGATATTGACTTTGCCGTTGGCGCCGAGGTTAGCCGAGTATTTCAGGAACAGGTTCAGCATTTCCTGATGGAAGCGACGGGCCTGATGCGGGTTATCAAGGAAAATACAGTTCTCTTTGACGCCCGGGGTATTAAAGTCGTTAGAGGTACTGCCCAGCGCCATCACCAGCGTGTCGTACGGCAGCTTGCGCTCGGCAACCAGCAGCTCGCCCTTCTCGTCACGCAGCTCAGACAGCGTAATGGTTTTCGCTTCACGGTTAATATCCACCACTGAACCCAGCTGGAACTGGAAACCGTGGTTGCGGGCATGGGCCAGATAGCTCAGCGCATCAACACCTTCATCGAGCGAACCGGTCGCCACTTCATGCAGCAACGGCTTCCACAGATGGCTATGGTTACGATCCACCAGCGTGATTTTCGCTTTTTTGCTACGCCCCAGCTTTCCACCCAGCTGAGTCGCCAGTTCCAGTCCACCGGCGCCGCCACCTACGATTACGATTTTTTTCAATGGTGTAGTCACGAGACCCCCTAAAAATATTAACCAATTGTTAATTAAAAGTTATACAAATAGCTCTTATTTAACAACAAGTTACAGCAGTGAAACCATTCAGCGAAATTGAGAATACCATGAACGGGTCATTGGTCATACCAAAATTGATATGCATCAAGTTTTACCGCCTGTTTTTTAACCATGCCACTATTGGCGACATAAAAAAAGCCCGTCGTATGTCTCTACGACGGGCCGCTGCGGAGGAGTGACTCAGCCTAGCGTCTTAAAGGCTTTTATCCGCTGCAGATGAGGTGAGATGTTCTTGAACTTGTGGGTCTGCTCATTATCCCAGATGATTTCATAGTAGTGATGCAGCAGGTCAGCCGAACGCTGGCTGTCCAGCGCCTCGTCCTGGCGGGAGAGTACCACCAGACAGCGATCGCGGTTTTTCTCGCGGAAATTGTTGACGCACTTGGTCCCGATATCAGCGTACTCTTCAGGCCTGTCGATCTTGCCTTCCATGTTTTCCGCGGGAAACAGATTGGGGTTAAAAATGGCCTGACGCACATCGCAAAGGAAACCAATCCGTTCCGCCCAATAGCCACCCAGGCCGACGCCGCAAATCAGCGGCCGATCGTCAGTATTGAGCTGCAGCATTTTATCGACTTCTTTTAACAAGTGCTGCATATCATGTTTTGGGTGCCGCGTGCTGTAGCTTATCAGACGCACATCGGGATCGATAAACTGCAGCTGCAGCACCTTCTCATGGTTTCCGGGACTGTTTGAGTCAAAACCGTGTAAATAGATAATCATCGTATCCTCACCAGACTTCAGGTCAATTACGCAGACTTCGCCTCTTGCCAACGCGCGTGGAGCTGCTCCAGCTGCGCATTAACCGTCTTCCAACGGGCAGAATCCCTTAACTCCTGACGGGTAAATGAGCCTTTATGATACAATTTCGTAACACGCTCTGCTTTGATCGGCGACAGGTTATCCAGCACGCTGACCGCCCCCTTACGATTATTGCAGACCAGGATCATATCGCAACCGGCATCCAGCGATGCCTGCCCGCGTTCGGCATAGCTGCCCATGATCGCCGCCCCCTCCATCGACAGGTCGTCAGAGAAAATCACGCCGTCAAAACCTAACTCGCCGCGCAATACCGTCTTCAGCCAGTGCGCTGAACCGCTGGCCGGGCGCGGATCCACATCGCTGTAAATAACGTGGGCGGGCATAATGGCGTCGAGACGATGTTCCGCCACCAGGGTGCGGAAAACCGCCATATCCCGGGCCCGAATCTCGGCTTCAGCCCGCGGATCCCGCGGCGTCTCTTTATGCGAATCTGCGGTCACGGCGCCGTGTCCCGGGAAGTGTTTCCCGGTGGTTTTCATCCCCGCCTCGTGCATACCGTCGATAAAGCGGCGGGCGATAGCCAGCGCTTTATCCGGATCCTCATGATAAGCGCGTTCGCCGATCGCGGCACTGATGTGGCCGACATCAAGAACCGGCGCAAAGCTGATATCGATATCCATCGCGATCATCTCGCTGGCCATCAGCCAACCGGCCTGAGCCGCCAGCGCGCCGCCCTCTTCCATCCCCAGCAGCGCGGCAAAAGATTGCGCGGCCGGCAGGCGGGTAAAGCCCTCGCGAAAGCGCTGCACGCGGCCGCCTTCCTGATCGACGGCCACCACCAGGTGATTGCGCGAGGCCTCGCGGATCTGGCGCACCAGCTCCCGCAGCTGGGCTGGATCGTGATAGTTGCGGGTGAATAAAATCAGTCCGCCTACCAGCGGATGGGCAAGAATCTCACGCTCTTCCGCATCCAGTTCAAACCCTTCGACATCCAACATTACCGGACCCACACTGACCTCTCTTATCCTTTTCATTCTTTGTCTAACTGACACCATGTTTCATCTGCCAGCGTGATAAATTGCCGGTCGCCGGTCTGCTGCCAACGGCGTTCATACCAGCCCGCCATCAGCAAAATGACCCACGGACGCCAGCGTTGTACCTGTCGCCACAGCAGCCGCTCATCAATGCGCGCCCGCCGGGCATATGCGGCGACCAGCTGACGATGCTCTGACGGCGCAACCCACACCGCGGCCAGCTCCAGCGCAATATCGCCATCGCCGGCATATTCCCAGTCGATCAACCGCAGCCCTGTTTTGGTATGGACAATATTGCCGGCATGCACATCCATATGTAGCGGCGCCAGCCGCAGAGGATGAGGCTCCCCGCGCTGTAACAAACGCTTATGCCAACGTAGCCATTGCGGTGTACGCCGCGCTGGATCACACGCCAGCCAGTAGCGTTCAAGCAGCGGCGCCAGCGCCACACGCCAGCCCAGACGCGGCTGCCGGTGCAGATGATACAATAACCCTGCCAGCTGCGGGCACTCCGGGAGCGCGCTTTTCATCTCACCGTCGCAATATTCCACCACCAGCCAGCCCGGCGCATAGAAAAGCGGTGCGGGGACCACGGTCGTCGGCAGGCGAGACAGAGTACGATACTGGCGGAGAAATTCACGGACGGGCGCGTCAGAGTCGTGCGGCTGGCGCAGAACCAGCCGCCGGACACCGTCGCTGATAATACAGCTGCCGCCGCTCAGGCCATTCTGGCCCAGGCCGGCGACAGGTGCATAGCGGGGGAAAAAGCGCGACAACACCTCATCGCGCGTCAGTTTACTGTTGCTGAACGGCACCTTTACCTGACCAAATAATCTCGCCAGTCTGAACCAGCATCAGCTGCATTTTCAGCTCAGGTGAATTGACGTTGCCGGTCGCGTTCGAGTACAGCACGTACTGAGCGCCCACGGTGCGGGCAATCCCCATCGCTTTGCTGCGGCTGCCGAGACTATCCTGCGGGGATAAACCTAGCTGCTGTTTTGCCACGCCCAGCTGCTGAGCGGACACTAGCGTGAATTTGCCGTTCCCGCTCAGGGCATTGCGCAATGCCGCCGTCGCGTCGGCGGCGTTTAGCGTGCCGTTGGTGCGGTTATTCACGCTGTCGACCAGCAGAATACTCCCCGCATTGACGCCGCCCGCCTGCAGCATTTGCCCCACCATCGGCTGTACCGCCGCATTCCAGTCATAATGACGCACGCGCGGCGCTGGCTGTGCCGGCTGCTGCTCGTGTTCAATCGGCCCCGGCTGCCCCGGAATAGACGGAACCGTCGGTACGGTTGGCACCGTCGGCTGCGGTTGCGCGGGCTGCGTTGGCTTCGGCTGCGCCTCCTCAACGGGAGCGGGCTCCTGACGTTGCCCCACGCACCCAGCAAGGAATATCGCCAGTGCCGTAATTAACGCGTAGCGACACATTTTAATCATTACAATTACCCCTTACAGATAAAGATACAGGCGGGCCTTATGCGCCCCCAAAATATTCGCGCTACCGTACAAGGTGACAGAAGAGTGCGCAGGCACCGTGATGCTGCGGGCCGGCTCCAGCGGATGCATTTCCAGCCCTCTGGCGTCATACCAGAAGAAGCGGTAATGCACGGTGATCGGTTGCTGGCGTTCATTAAACAGCCTGGAGGTGGCGGTAGCCTGAATCTCGGAGGCCGTAACCTCTGGCGCATCGGCGCTGATGCCCGCCGCCAGCACGTTGGATTCCATCACCAGCGTCTGCTGTTCAGCAACGGGGATTTCCGCATGGGAACCGCACCCGACCAGGAGCACAGCCGCCAGAAGCGAGCCGAAATGAGCTGCGCGCATCGATTAACCTTTGTGAGCCAGCATCGGCCCCAGCGGGCGACCGCCCAGCAGGTGCATGTGGATATGGTAGACTTCCTGGCCGCCGTGGCGGTTGCAATTAACAATCAGACGATAGCCATCATCAGCAAGACCTTCGTCACGCGCAATTTTCGCCGCAACGGTCATCATGCGCCCCAGCGTCAGTTCATGTTCAGCGGTGACATCGTTGACGGTAGGAATCAGGATATTGGGGACAATCAGAATGTGGGTCGGTGCCTGCGGGGAAATATCGCGAAAAGCGGTCACCCGTTCATCCTGATAAACCATATCCGACGGGATTTCCCGGCGAATGATTTTGCTAAAAATCGTTTCTTCTGCCATGACTGATTCCTTATTAATTTTTATACCGTGCTCTGGCCTGCCTCTGCAGATAAACGCGGATGCACAGGATTCGCCTAAGAGTATGAGCGAGTTGCTCCCTCTCTTTCAACCTGAATGCGCTTTTTCTTATGTCGCGACGATGCTAGCTGCTGATGGATTCATCATATCGCGGCTTGCGGCTTTCCGCCGCGCGCGCTTAAGCGCCCTTCCGACAGCACGGCTTACTGCTGCAGACGTATTAAAGACGCTCGCCGACCTCTCTTTTTTGCCCCGATACGCGCCTGCGGTTTCATCCGCCGGATTGAGAGCATAAAAAAGGCAGCCATTTGGCTGCCTTAGTCTCCCCACATCACAACTTAGTTGCTGCGGATGTATTCATCCATTTCAGTTTTCAGGTTATCGGATTTGGTGCCGAAGATTGCCTGAACGCCTGAACCAGCAACAACCACACCGGCAGCGCCCAGTTTTTTCAGGCCAGCCTGATCAACTTTCGCGACGTCGGCCACGCTGACGCGCAGACGGGTGATGCATGCATCAAGGTTAGTGATATTGTCTTTACCGCCGAACGCGGCAATCAGTGCCGGAGCCATTTCGCTGGTCGCACCGACTTTGCTGTCTTCAGTGGTATCTTCACGACCCGGAGTTTTCAGGTCCAGTGCTTTAATCAGCACGCGGAAGATAACGTAGTAGACGATGGCGTAGCAGATACCGACGATCGGGAACAGCCACAGTTTGCTGCTGTTACCAGACAGGACGATGAAGTCGATCAGGCCGTGAGAGAACGACGTACCATCACGCATACCCAGCAGAATACAGATCGGGAAGGCCAGACCGGCAAGAATTGCGTGGATAACGTACAGAATCGGCGCAACGAACATGAAGGAGAACTCGATCGGCTCGGTGATACCGGTCAGGAACGAGGTCAACGCTGCGGAGATCATGATACCGCCCACTTTCGCGCGGTTTTCCGGCTTAGCGGAGTGCCAAATGGCGATAGCGGCAGCCGGCAGGCCGTACATTTTGAACAGGAAGCCGCCGGACAGTTTACCCGCAGTCGGGTCGCCTGCCATATAACGAGGGATATCGCCGTGGAACACCTGACCTGCCGCGTTGGTGTATTCACCAATCTGCATCTGGAAAGGAACGTTCCAGATGTGGTGCAGACCAAACGGTACCAGGCAGCGTTCGATGAAGCCGTAGATACCGAAGGCTACTACCGGGTTCTGGTATGCCGCCCACTGAGAGAAGGTCTGGATAGCAGAGCCGATCGGTGGCCAGATGAAGGACAGGATCACGCCGGTGAAAATAGCGGCAAGACCGGAGATAATCGGAACAAAACGCTTGCCCGCAAAGAAGCCCAGATATTCAGGCAGCTTGATACGGTAGAAGCGGTTGAACATGTACGCTGCAATAGCCCCAGAGATAATACCGCCGAGTACGCCGGTATCAGCCAGGTGTTTGGCCGCAATTTCTTCCGCAGGTAAATGCAGAACCAGCGGCGCAACGACCGCCATGGTTTTCACCATGATGCCGTAAGCAACAACAGAAGCCAGCGCAGATACGCCGTCGTTATTGGTGAAGCCAAGCGCCACACCGATAGCGAAGATCAATGGCATATTGGCAAAGACTGAACCGCCTGCTTCTGCCATAACGTGGGAAACAACGGCTGGCAGCCAGCTGAAGTTTGCGGAAC
The DNA here is from genome assembly GCF_009825425.1 of Klebsiella sp. Lac1. NCBI lineage: Bacteria > Pseudomonadati > Pseudomonadota > Gammaproteobacteria > Enterobacterales > Enterobacteriaceae > Klebsiella > Klebsiella sp. Lac1. The sequence goes on along the minus strand of NZ_VJZJ01000001.1, from coordinate 1,020,108 downwards.
CGACGCCCAGCAGGATACCTGCGATAGGCAGTACGGAGACCGGCAGCATCAGCGATTTACCGACCTTCTGCAGGTTAGCAAATGCATTCTTAAACATAATTGAGAGTGCTCCTGAGTATTTGGTGCTTTTTACGTTTTCACGCATTGGCACGGGGGGAGAACCGTGCCGTGGACAGGACATCTAAGCGCCCTTTATTTATTACACAGAGTAAAATAATTGGCGGAATGATTGTTTGACGGCTATCACGTTTCAATCAGTCGGCGTGGGAAAGTTTACATCAACTTACATAATCTGTATCTAAATGTAACCAAAAGCACGTCACCGCCCCTTTTGTGGCGGTGAACTTTACTCGCTTTATTTATTAATTACGAGCCTTAAAATAATAGAAAGATCGGCAGGTTACAGTCTGGCGGGGTTAATGTGGAACAGGCTGGCGAAATTTTGCGTGGTCTGTTGCGCCAGTTGCTCAAGCGGAACGCCCTTCAGTACCGCCATGTATTCCGCCACATCGCGTACCATTGCCGGCTGGTTCTCTTTACCGCGATGCGGGACCGGCGCCAGGTACGGCGAGTCGGTTTCCACCAGCAGGCGGTCAAGCGGAACATAGCGCGCGGCATCGCGCAGCTGCTCGGCATTGCGGAAGGTGACGATACCGGAAAACGAGATATAGAACCCCATATCCAGCAATTTACCGGCGGTCTCCCTGTCCTCAGTGAAACAGTGTAGTACGCCACCGCAATCCGTCACTTTTTCTTCCTGCAAAATAGCCAGCGTGTCGGCGCGCGCGTCGCGGGTATGCACGATAACCGGCTTGTTTAGTTCGCGGCCAATGCGGATATGATCGCGGAAGGAAGCCTGCTGACGGGGTTTGGTTTCCGGGGTGTAAAAATAGTCCAGCCCGGTTTCCCCCATTGCCACAACCCCCTCTTCCGCCGCCAGCTTGCGCAGCTCGTCAACATCGTACTCTTCATCCTGATTGAGCGGATGGACGCCGCAGGAGAAAACCACATTGTCACGCGGGCCGACCAACTCACGCATTCCGCGGTATCCCGGCAGCGTCGTGGCCACGGCGAGGAAAAACTTCACATCGCGGGCCGCGGCTTTCGCCAGCACATCGTCTACGTCTTTGTGCAGCGTTTGATAATCCAGACCATCCAGATGGCAGTGGGAGTCGACTAAAAACATAATGTCTCGCTCAGAGGTGGGATACGGGAAGTACCGTCCCAGGTTGCAGGTAATGTTCCCAGCGCAGAAGGCGCTCGGTTAGCAGCAGTTCGCGGTTGACGCCAACCACGTTCAACAGCTGGTCCCGGCAGGCGCTGACGTCGCGTGCGATCGCCTGCAAACGGGCGGCAGGCAGCGTCTGCGCCAGCTGATTGACCAGCGTCCAGGCATCAGGGTTGCTCACCAGGGTGATTCCCTGCTGCCGTTTTTGTGCATCCAGCAGCAGCGATGCCAGCCAGTGCAAACGAACCGCAGCCTGTTCGTGATTCAGTATCGGCAGCAGCGCCAGCCAGTCGCCGCTGCTTAAGACCCCCGCCAGCGTCTGAATCAGCTGCTGCCGGGAAGCCCAGTGACTCTCCTGCAGCAGATACAGCGCCGCCGCAGGCGCATTCGCGCTCAGACGCAGCGCGGAGAGCAGCGCCTCCTGCGGCATCGTCACCTCGCGTTCCAGCCACGCCAGCCCGTAGGACTCTGACGGCGGCGCAAGATGATGGAGGCGACAGCGGCTGCGCAGCGTGGCCAGCAACCGCGCGGGCTCCTGACAGGCGAGGAAAAACCAGGTGTTTTCCGGCGGCTCTTCCAGCGTTTTTAACAGGGCATTCGCCGCCGCATCCGTTAACAAGGCCGCATCGCCTGTCCACACTACTTTGGCGCCGCCAAGGCGGGAACGCTCATACAGCTTTTCGTTAACGTCACGCACGGCGTCAATGCCGAGGGCGCTTTTGCCTTTTTCCGGTGCCAGGGTGTAGTAATCGGGGTGCGTGCCAGCCTGCATCAGCTGGCAGCTGTGACACTGCCCGCAGCTTTTATTTCCTTGCGGCTGGCGGCACATGAGATAGCGGCACAGCGCATAGATCAGCGCCTCGCCCCCCATGCCAGGCAAGGCCTGAAGCAGTAACGCATGGTGACCCCGTCCAGCCTGATAGCCGGCGACTAATTGTTCAAATGACGGGCGTAACCATGGGTACCATTTCATGCGCTTTGCTCCGCGACCCAGCGGCTGATAACCGCCCTGATATCGCTTGCGACGGCTTCCAGCGGCTGCGTCGCATCGATGGTGTGGATAGTGGGATCTTGCGCCGCCAGCTCAAGGTAGCGCGCCCGGGTACGATTGAAGAAATCCAGCGATTCTTGTTCAATACGATCAAGTTCGCCGCGCGCGCGCGCGCGCTTCAGGCCCACCTCCGGCGTCACGTCCAGATACAGCGTCAGGTGCGGGCGAAAATCGCCCAGTACCGCATCGCGTAGCGTAGCCAGCATCGTCTGGTCGATACCGCGACCGCCGCCCTGATAGGCCTGGGTCGACAGGTCGTGACGATCGCCAATCACCCACTGGCCGTTTGCCAGAGCGGGTTTGATCACCGTCTCGACCAGTTGAACGCGGGCGGCGTAAAACATCAGCACTTCGGCTTTGTCATTAATCACTTCATCGCCGGTGGATTGAATATCCAGCACCAGGCTGCGCAGCTTCTCGGCCAGAATTGTGCCGCCCGGCTCACGGGTAAACACCAGATCGCTGATACCCGACTCCTGCAGCGCCTCCACCACCAGATTGCGCGCGGTGGTCTTCCCTGCGCCTTCCAGGCCTTCGATAACGATATAGTTACTGCGCATTTTTTTCCTTAAGTACTTTCAGATAATCCTGTACCGAGCGGTTGTGGCTGGCCAGATTGGTATTAAACGTATGCCCGCCTTTACCATCGGCAACAAAATAGAGATAAGGCGTTTTCGCCGGATGCGCCGCGGCGTTCAGAGAGGCTTCTCCCGGTACGGCGATGGGCCCCGGCGGCAAACCGCCGATCGCGTAGGTATTGTATGCCGTCGGCGTCTCCAGATCTTTGCGGGTCAGCTTGCCAGTATAACGCTCTCCCATACCGTAGATCACGGTCGGGTCGGTCTGCAGACGCATGCCAATGCGCAGACGATTGATAAATACCGACGCCACGCGGTCGCGTTCTGCGGCAACCGCCGTCTCTTTTTCAATAATGGACGCCATGGTCAGCAGTTGGTTCTGATCTTTGTACGGCAGATTCTCCATCCGCCCTTCCCAGGCTTTTTCGACCTGCGCAACCATCTTCTGATGCGCGCGCTTGAGGATCGCCACATCGCTGGTATGGGCGGTATACATCCAGGTATCTGGCCAGAACCAGCCTTCAACCCAGTCCGCATGTTCGAGGTTAAGCGCCTCGGCAACCGTTTCGTAACGGTCGTCTGCCAGCGTATGTTTGATGTACGGCGCATCGCGCAGCTGACGCAGGTAGTCGCTCACCCGCATCCCCTCCACAAACCGCAGCGGGAACTGGGCCTCTTTGCCGCTGCCCAGCAGTTGCAGCATGTCACGTACCGTCATGTTCGGCATGAAGCGGTAGGTACCGGCTTTGAAGTGGGATAATTCGGGTTCAAGACGCAGCAACCACTGGAATACCCGCGGCCGGTTGATCACCTTGTCGCCATACAGTTGCTCACCCAGCGCCATGCGCCCGGTACCGGCCTCTAAGGTGAAGATAGTCTCTTCTTTTATCAGCAACTTGCTCTGCGCAAGCTGACGAACTTTCCAGATGCCTGCGCCTGCGGCAATGCCCAGCACGACCAACAACAGCAGGATAAATCGTAACATTTTCTTCATGACTAACCAGACAGCTCACACAGTGGGGCTAAAAAATGATAAAGCTCTCGCGAGGACCAGTATGTCTCGTCCCAGCGGCGAACCGGTATCAGCGGCATCAGCGCATTGCATATCAGCACTTCATCGGCGTCTCGCAACGCATCAGCGCGCGCTGTGACTTCGACAACGCGAAACGGCGATTGTGCCAGTTGCGCGATACAATGCTGACGCATAATGCCATTGACGCCAGCGTGATCGAGACGTGGCGTAAACACATCCCTACCCTTGCGCCAGAACAGATTCGCGGCACAGCATTCCGTAAGCCACCCGTCGCTGTCAAGAACCAGCGCTTCATCGGCGTCCGTCTGCTCAAGATGAGAGCGGATCAACACTTGTTCCAGTCGGTTCAGATGCTTCAGCCCGGCCAGCAATGGATTACGCCCGAGGTGAACCGGGCTTAGCGTCAGCGTAACGCCAGCTTCTTGCCAGCGCGCATAATGGGCCGGATACGCTGAAACGCTGAGAATACGCGTGGGCGACTGGCAGTTTGCACCGCTGTAGCCGCGACCACCCGCGCCCCGCGTCAGTATCACTTTCAGCACGCCGCTTTGCTGTTCATGCGCCAGGCGCTGCATTTCAGCTTCCAGCTGCGGCCATTGCGCATAGGGAATCATCAGCGCCGCGCAGGCCAGTTGCAAACGACGAAGGTGGGCGGGCAACATCTGCACTTTATGTTCCACGATACGCGCGGTAGTAAAGCACCCGTCGCCGAACTGAATTGCCCGGTCACTGGCGGCGAGGGTGTCCTGTTCAATGCCATTAATCAAGAACATAGCGGCTCCTTATCGGTGGCCTGTCAGTGTCTCAGGATGAATTACGCAGGACAAGCAGAGAAAGCTGAAGAAAAAAGAAGGCCCGCATTTTATGCAGGCCTGAGTCAGAATTTAGCGGCAAGCGCAACGGGTTTAGATCTTTTTAAAGATCAGTGAACCGTTGGTGCCACCAAAGCCGAAGGAGTTACACAGCGCGTACTCCATACCGGAAACCTGACGCGCTTCGTGCGGAACGAAGTCGAGGTCACAACCGTCATCCGGATTATCCAGGTTGATGGTCGGCGGAACCACGCCATCGCGCAGCGCCAGAATGGAGTAGATTGATTCTACCGCTCCGGCGGCGCCCAGCAGGTGCCCGGTCATTGATTTGGTTGAGCTGACCATCACGCGGCTCGCCGCATCGCCGAAGACAGACTTAACCGCCTGAGTTTCTGCTTTATCGCCCGCCGGCGTCGAGGTGCCGTGCGCATTGACGTAAGCAATCTGGCCAGGTTCAATCCCTGCATCGCGGATGGCATTCACCATCGCCAGGGCCGCACCGGCGCCATTCTCCGGAGGAGACGTCATATGATAAGCATCGCTGCTCATACCAAAGCCGACGATTTCCGCGTAAATTTTCGCGCCGCGTTTTTTGGCGTGCTCGTACTCTTCCAGCACGACCATACCCGCACCGTCGCCCAGTACAAAACCGTCACGATCTTTATCCCACGGACGGCTTGCCGCCTGCGGATTGTCGTTGCGGGTTGAGAGCGCACGCGCGGCGCCAAAGCCGCCCACGCCAAGCGGGGTACTGGCTTTTTCCGCACCGCCGGCCACCATTGCGTCTGCATCGCCATACGCAATGATACGCGCAGCCTGACCAATATTGTGTACGCCGGAAGTACAAGCGGTCGCGATAGAGATACTCGGCCCACGCAGACCAAACATGATGGTCAAATGTCCGGCCACCATGTTAACAATTGTAGACGGTACAAAGAACGGGCTGATCTTACGAGGTCCGCCGTTGGTTAACGAACTGTGGTTTTCCTCGATCAGGCCGAGACCGCCAATGCCGGAACCAATAGCGGCACCGATGCGGGTTGCGTTCTCTTCCGTTACTTCAAGACCAGAATCCTGCATGGCCTGCCAGCCTGCAACAATTCCATATTGAATGAAGGCATCCATCTTGCGCTGTTCTTTGCGCGAGATAATGTCATCACAGTTAAAATCCTTTACTAAGCCAGCAAATTTTGTTGCATAGGCGCTAGTATCGAAATGGTCGATCAGGCTGATGCCACTCTGACCGGCAAGGAGAGCTTTCCAGGTAGACTCTACGGTATTGCCGACAGGAGACAACATGCCCAGTCCGGTCACAACTACACGACGCTTAGACACGGTTGTCCTCCAGGGAGGGAAAATAGATTCTTGTGGGACAAAAAGATAAAACTCAGGCGGTCGAATGACCGCCTGGAGATGTTCACTTACGCCTGGTGACCGTTGATGTAATCAATGGCAGCCTGAACAGTGGTGATTTTCTCAGCTTCTTCGTCCGGAATCTCAGTATCAAACTCTTCTTCCAGAGCCATTACCAGCTCAACGGTGTCAAGAGAATCAGCGCCCAGGTCTTCAACGAAGGAAGCATTGTTGGTAACTTCTTCCTGCTTAACGCCCAGCTGCTCGCCGATAATTTTCTTAACGCGTTCTTCGATAGTGCTCATACTCTTAAATTTCCTATCAAAACTCGCTTTCGCGATGGTTTTCGTAGTGTATAAAATGTTGAAAAATTTGCAACTAAATCCCGGCAGGTCTTACCACGATTTTACGCTATTTTGCGGGTGTTTGCCCTCAGAACGCAAATCATTTTGCACAAAACCGCATTCGGGACCACACAGACTGCGTGGTTCCTGAGCGTTTTGCGCAAATCTCGGTCAGACCATATACATTCCGCCATTGACGTGCAGGGTTTCACCAGAGATGTAACCTGCTTCGTCAGAAGCTAAGAACGCAACCGCACTGGCGATTTCTTTTGCATCGCCGAGGCGACCCGCAGGAACTTGCGCCAGAATACCCGCACGCTGATCTTCAGACAGCGCACGCGTCATGTCCGTTTCAATAAAGCCCGGAGCAACAACGTTAACAGTAATACCGCGGGACGCGACTTCACGTGCCAGCGATTTACTAAAACCAATCAGACCCGCTTTCGCCGCAGCGTAGTTGGCCTGACCAGCATTTCCCATGGTACCGACCACAGAACCGATAGTAATAATGCGCCCGTGACGCTTTTTCATCATAGCGCGCATTACTGCTTTTGACAGACGGAAAACTGATGACAGGTTGGTTTCGATAATATCGTTCCACTCATCATCTTTCATCCGCATTAACAGGTTATCACGAGTAATACCGGCATTATTAACCAGGATATCCACTTCACCAAACTCTGCGCGAATATTTCCCAGTACCGATTCGATAGATGCCGCATCGGTCACATTCAACAGCATACCTTTGCCATTGGCACCGAGGTAATCGCTGATCGCCTGCGCACCGCTCTCGCTGGTGGCCGTGCCGATCACTTTCGCACCACGGGCGACAAGCGTTTCTGCGATTGCGCGGCCAATGCCGCGACTTGCACCGGTAACCAGCGCGATTTTTCCTTCAAAACTCATGGTATTCCTCTTTTATTGCTCAAGCGCCGCAGACATCGCTGCTGGCTCGTTAAGCGCGGAAGCGGTCAGGGTGTCAACAATACGTTTGGTCAGGCCGGTGAGGACTTTACCCGGTCCCACTTCATACAGGTGTTCTACGCCCTGGGATGCCATAAACTCAACGGTTTTAGTCCACTGAACCGGGCTGTACAGCTGGCGAATCAGCGCATCGCGAATCGCGTCTGGCGCCGTTTCACACTTCACATCAACGTTGTTCACCACCGAAATAAGCGGTGCGTTAAAAGTGATGTTTTGCAGTTCAACGGCCAGTTTTTCCGCCGCAGGCTTCATCAGCGCGCAGTGGGACGGGACGCTCACCGGCAGCGGCAGCGCCCGTTTAGCGCCGGCAGCTTTACAAGCCGCACCTGCACGTTCTACAGCCTCTTTGTTACCGGCAATCACGACCTGGCCCGGTGAGTTAAAGTTGACCGGGGCCACGACCTGCCCTTCGGCGGACTCTGCGCAGGCTTTGGCAATCGACGCATCGTCCAGACCGATAATCGCGGACATCGCGCCGGTCCCTTCCGGGACGGCTTCCTGCATAAATTTGCCGCGCATCTCGACCAGACGCACCGCGTCGGCAAAATCAATCACCCCGGCGCAAACCAGCGCGGAATACTCACCCAGGCTATGACCGGCCAGCAGAGCCGGGGTCTTGCCGCCCTGCTGCTGCCAGACGCGATACAGCGCCACGGAAGCGGTCAGCAGCGCAGGCTGAGTCTGCCAGGTTTTGTTCAGTTCTTCCGCCGGGCCCTGCTGAGCAAGCGCCCACAGATCGTAACCCAACGCCGCAGAGGCTTCACGGAAAGTTTCTTCGATAACCGGATACGCTGCTGCCATGTCAGACAACATGCCAACCGTCTGAGAACCTTGTCCCGGGAACACAAAAGCAAATTGCGTCATGTCTAAATCCTTATACTAAAAACGAACCAGCGCGGAACCCCAGGTGAAACCGCCACCAAAGGCTTCCAGCAGAATCAGCTGACCACGCTGGATGCGGCCGTCGCGAACCGCTTCATCCAGCGCACAGGGAACGGAAGCCGCGGAGGTATTGCCGTGACGATCGAGCGTCACCACCACGTTATCCATCGACATCCCCAGTTTTCTTGCCGTCGCGCTGATAATTCGCAGGTTAGCCTGATGCGGTACCAGCCAGTCCAGCGCCGAGCGATCGAGATTGTTAGCCGCCAGCGTCTCATCGACAATGTGCGCCAGTTCGGTCACGGCAACTTTAAACACTTCGTTGCCCGCCATCGTCAGATAGACAGGATTTTCCGGCTCAACGCGATCGGCGTTCGGCAGCGTTAACAGCTCGCCGTAGCGGCCATCCGCATGCAGGTGGGTGGAAATGATCCCCGGCTCTTCAGAAGCGCCCAGCACCACGGCTCCCGCGCCATCACCAAAAATAATGATCGTCCCGCGATCGTCAGGATCGCAGGTGCGCGCCAGAACGTCAGCGCCAATCACCAGCGCGTAATCCACCGCGCCGTTTTTCACATATTGATCGGCGATGCTCAGCGCGTAGGTAAAGCCTGCGCACGCTGCCGCCACATCAAAGGCCGGGCAGCCATTAATACCCAGCATAGACTGAATCTGACAAGCCGAACTTGGAAAGGCGTGAGTCCCCGAGGTGGTCGCAACAACGATCAGACCAATTTGCTCCGGTTTAACGCCCGCCATCTCCAGCGCATTTTTTGCCGCTTCGAAACCCAGCGTCGCAACGTTTTCATTCGGTGCAGCAATACGACGTTCACGGATACCCGTACGAGTGACAATCCACTCGTCAGACGTCTCTACCATTTTTTCCAGGTCGGCGTTAGTACGCACTTGCTCGGGCAGATAACTGCCGGTACCAATAATCTTCGTATACATGTACGCTCAGTCACTCTTGGGTAATATACCCGCCTTGTTCAAACCGCTGGTCGTCAGCCTTCTTCGTTTGTCCCGCGTTGCTGCCGGGAGTTCCCGTTTCTGTCGCCGGTGGGCAGTTCGAAACCTGCTGGGTATAAAGATTCCAGGCGAGCGGCGATCCGCTGAGGAATTTGCCGCTGCACTGCCTGCACTGCCTGCTCTATCGCCACGCTGAAGGCGCGCTGATTGGCAGCACCATGACTCTTAATCACGGAACCGCGCAATCCTAACAGACAGGCGCCATTATACTGGTCGGGGTTGAGGTGACTGAATCGCCTTGCCAGGCTTTTTTGTAACCAACGCTTCAATAACAGCAGCCACCACGACCGTTTTTTGCCCTCACCCTGTGATTTCAGCAGCGAGAGGAACATTCTGACAACACCTTCCATAGTTTTTAATGTGACGTTGCCCGTGAATCCATCACAAACCAACACATCGGTTTTGCCCGTCAATAATTCGTTGGCTTCAAGATAGCCGATATAGTTCAGCGACGGCAGCGTCTTCAGCACCGCAGCGGCATCGCGGATACTATTGAGGCCCTTCATCTCTTCTTCGCCGATGTTCAACAGCGCGACGCGGGGATTCTCAATGCCGACCACTTCTTCGGCCAGTACCGCGCCCATGACCGCAAACTGCACCAGCATCGTACTATCGCAATCCACGTTAGCGCCTAAATCAAGCACCACCGTTTTGCCCTTTTGCTGATGCGGTAAGACCGTCACCAGCGCCGGACGCTCAATCCCTTCAATCGGTTTGAGCAATAATTTTGCCAGTCCCATCAGCGCGCCGGTATTCCCCGCGCTGACGCAGGCTTGCGCCCGCCCTTCTTTTACTAACTCCAGCGCCACGCGCATTGAGCTTCCGCGACTATTGCGGATCGCCTGTGCGGGCCGCGCATCACTAGCAATAACTGACTGCGCAGGGATCACCTGCAGGCGCGAACGTTGTTCGAAATCAGCTTTGGCAAGTAATGGCGTGATGGTGTCGGGGTCGCCGACTAAAAGAAGTGTGAGTTGCGAATTAGAGTTCAGTGCCTGCAGTGCTGCAGGCACTGTCACGGATGGGCCAAAATCGCCCCCCATGACATCTAACGCCAGGGTTAGACGTGTCAAGATATCGTCGCTGCCCGGTTCGGTTATTCCCCAGTCACCTGGGGAAATCCTCGCTAAGCTTCATCACGCTTATACTCTTTGTTTTTCACGCTGCAAGCATGTTGACTGCGCTCGTTCATCCCGGTCACATAGTTGTCTATGCTAGCGCGATGCTTTCGCTCACGTCTCTTGCCGCGCGAAATCCATGGAGTCGTGCGTGATTACTTAGCGATAACCTTGCGACCGCGGTAGAAACCGTCGGCAGTGATGTGGTGACGCAGGTGTTTCTCACCAGAAGTTTTGTCTACAGACAGGCTGGTGACTGCGGTCAGAGCGTCATGGGAACGACGCATGCCACGTTTGGAACGGGTTGGTTTATTCTGTTGTACGGCCATGGACCTTACTCCTCAATTACTTATGCTTTAAGCTGGCTAATACGGCAAATGGATTTGGTTTTTGTGCCTCTTCAGGCAGTTCACCAAAGACCATGTCCGCGTCGGACACTTCACAGTGTTCAGAATCATGCACCGGAACTACAGGCAAGGAGAGAATGATTTCATCCTCAACCATCGCTTGCAGGTCGATTTCACCGAATTCGTTAACCTCAATCGGCTCATACGCTTCCGGTAGTGCTTCGGCCTGTTCGTCATTTCTGACGGGGCTAAAACAATACGTGGTGTGGACATGATGGGGGAACGGTTTCCCGCAACGCTGACATTCGAGGGTTACTGAAACCTTTGCATCGCCGGTAATAACGGCAAGGCGCTGATTATCAATAGCGAACGACATGCTGCATTCCACATCGCTGTCCACGCTGACTACAGAATCGGCTACACGTTCAACCTGATCACGGGCATAGATACCTTCGTAATCGAGGCGTTTTTGAGCCGTGCGGACCGGATCAAGAGTCAGGGGTAATTTTACCTTTTGCATAGGGCGCGCATATTAACTTTGTAATGTCATAGAGTCAAAGAAAAAGGCAGCCTCAGGTTGCCTTTCGCCATTTATTCGCACACATTGCGGCCCATAGTTTAAAATGATGCTCTTCGAAGCGCTATATGTGGATGAAAAAATATGTCTGAGCTTATTCTGGCATCGACATCGCCCTGGCGGCGGATGTTGTTGGAAAAACTGGCCATGCCGTTTGACTGCGCAGCGCCTGATGTCGATGAAACTCCCCATCCAGGCGAACCTGCCCGCCAGCTGGTGGTCCGTCTGGCGCAGGCAAAAGCGCAGTCGCTCGCCGCCCGCTACCCTCAGCACTTAATTATCGGATCCGATCAGGTCTGCGTCCTCGATGGCGAAATTACCGGCAAGCCGCATAGCGAAGAGAATGCGCGCCTGCAGTTAAGAAAAGCCAGCGGCACGATAGTGACCTTTTATACCGGACTGGCGCTTTATAATTCCGCCAACGGCCATCTGCAGACCGAATGTGAGCCCTTTGATGTCCATTTCCGCCACTTAAGCGACCAGGAAATCGACAATTATGTGCGCAAAGAGCGTCCGCTGCACTGCGCCGGGAGTTTTAAAAGTGAAGGACTGGGGATTACGCTCTTTGAACGACTGGAAGGACGCGATCCGAATGCGCTGGTCGGCCTGCCGCTGATCGCCCTGTGTCAGATGCTACGCCGGGAAGGCTGTAATCCGCTGTTGCGCTAGCCGTTTATTCTGCCGGGCCGGAACCGCCGTTCTGGCCTGCTTCTTTGCCATCGCCTTTTCTCGTCTCAGCCGGTAATCTCATTTTGCTCCCCCTTATCGGCCGGGAATAGCGGCGGACTCACCGTCCGCCGCGACGATCATTTGCTATTACGCAGCACCTGCAGACAGCGTTTCAGCTGGTTATCAAGCGGCGCCTCTACGCGCATCACTTCCCCGCTCCCCGGATGAGTAAATTTCAGCGCGGCGGCATGGAGGAACAACCGATTCAGGCCGGTGCCGGCCAGCTGTTTGTCAAACTCGCGGTCGCCATAGCGGTCGTCAAAGGCAATCGGGTGGCCCGCATACTGCGTATGGACGCGGATCTGGTGGGTACGTCCGGTAACCGGGCTGCAGCGCACCAGGGTCGCATGCGTATAGCGCTCTTCAACCTTAAAGCGCGTCTCCGACGGTTTTCCTTCCTGACTGACGCGCACGATACGTTCGCCGCTCTGCAGAATGTTTTTCAGCAGCGGTGCCTGCACCACTTTGGTGTGCGACTGCCACTGTCCGCGCACCAGCGCCAGGTAATCCTTCTGCATGCCCTTTTCGCGCAGCTGTTCATGCAGCGAACGCAGCGCAGAACGCTTCTTCGCCACCAGCAGTACGCCGGAGGTGTCGCGGTCAAGGCGGTGAACCAGTTCGAGGAAACGGGCTTCCGGACGCAGCGCGCGCAGGCCTTCAATGACGCCGAAACTCAGGCCGCTGCCGCCGTGCACCGCAGTACCGGACGGTTTATTCAGCACCAGAATATGGTCATCTTCATACAGAATCACGTCGGCCAGCGCCGACACCTTCTGCAGATGCGGGGAGACGGCTTCTTCTTCACGCTCGGCAACCCGTACAGGCGGAATGCGGATTTCGTCGCCGGCTTCCAGCTTGTATTCCGGCTTGACGCGTTTTTTATTCACCCGCACCTCGCCTTTACGCAGGATGCGATAAATCATGCTCTTCGGTACGCCCTTTAGCTGCGTACGCAAAAAGTTATCGATGCGTTGCCCCGCTTCATCGGCGGTAATGGCAACCATTTTTACGCTTGGAGTCTCAGTTTTCATGGTGCGCGATTCTAAATAGCCCGACGCATTAGCGCCACTCATTTTTATATGCTTATATTTATCATTATCCGGTTTTCATTGAACGCTTCATCGACGTTTTGTTTGTTATTAGAACAATCTGTATCCGCTGGTGAAAAAACTGTGAGTAACCGGGTGATAAAAGGTAAAAGTCAACTTGCTATAACAAGGTTAGCAATGGAATAATGATGCCGTTTTCCGTGTTGAATCTTGTTAGAACAAGAAATTAGCGGAATGACCAATTTTGTCTGACCGATCATCCACGCAGCAATGGCGTAAGACGTATTGATCTTTCAGACAGTTAGCGGGCTGCGGGTTGCAGTCCTTACCGGTACAGGCCTCTATGGATTTCACGTCGCAGGAAGGCGTCGACTCCGGGTATTCCCGGGTGCTCTACTCAGTCCGCTGATTGAGATGAGCAGGTTAAGCCACTACCTTTGTAACGTGAAAGACGACGAGATATACGCAAAATTATTCAGGATGCGCCAAGGCGGCGAAAGAGAGAATCTCCGGAACTGACATCATCAGTGAGTCAGTAACAGGGGTGAACGAGCAAGCCGACGCAGAAGCAATCTGAAAAATGACGCGTATAAATGGAATCTTCTCTGGTGATACATCCCAGGCTGTTCCCCTGCTAATTGCGCTGTGTTTCCGTTTGAAATACAGGCGACCGACACTCTGCGCCTCTTAAGCGCGCGACAACCGTGAGGTTGGCGACGTGAAACAGACACGAGGCCATCGGTTCCCCCCGGCAAGGCAATACTCTGCCCGCAGCTTAGTCGTCAATGTAAGAATAATGAGTAAGTTACGATGAAAAGAATGTTAATCAACGCAACTCAGCAGGAAGAGTTGCGCGTCGCCCTTGTTGATGGGCAGCGCCTGTACGACCTGGATATCGAAAGCCCCGGGCACGAACAGAAAAAAGCGAACATCTACAAAGGCAAAATTACCCGTATTGAACCTAGCCTTGAAGCCGCGTTTGTTGATTACGGCGCCGAGCGTCATGGTTTCCTCCCCCTCAAAGAAATCGCCCGCGAATACTTCCCTGCCAACTACAATTCTCATGGTCGTCCGAATATTAAGGATGTGCTGCGTGAAGGTCAGGAAGTGATTGTGCAGATTGATAAAGAAGAACGTGGCAACAAAGGCGCCGCGCTCACCACCTTTATCAGCCTGGCGGGTAGCTATCTGGTACTGATGCCGAACAACCCGCGCGCGGGCGGTATCTCACGCCGCATCGAGGGTGACGATCGTACCGAACTGAAAGAAGCGCTGGCCAGCCTCGAGCTGCCGGACGGCATGGGGCTTATCGTACGCACCGCCGGCGTCGGCAAATCTGCCGAAGCGCTGCAGTGGGACCTGAGCTTCCGTCTGAAACACTGGGAAGCCATCCAGAAAGCCGCTGAAAGCCGCCCGGCGCCGTTCCTGATTCATCAGGAAAGCAACGTCATCGTGCGCGCCTTCCGTGATTATCTGCGCCAGGATATCGGCGAAATCCTGATCGATAACCCAAAAGTGCTTGAGCTGGCTCGCCAGCACATCGCCGCACTGGGTCGCCCGGATTTCAGCAGCAAAATCAAACTGTACACCGGTGAAATTCCGCTGTTCAGCCACTATCAAATCGAATCGCAGATTGAATCCGCCTTCCAGCGCGAAGTGCGCCTGCCTTCCGGCGGGTCTATCGTTATCGACAGCACCGAAGCGTTAACCGCTATCGATATCAACTCCGCTCGCGCCACCCGCGGCGGCGACATCGAAGAAACGGCATTCAACACCAACCTGGAAGCGGCCGATGAGATTGCCCGCCAGCTGCGTCTGCGTGACCTCGGCGGCCTGATTGTCATCGACTTCATCGACATGACGCCGGTACGCCACCAGCGCGCGGTCGAAAACCGCCTGCGCGAAGCGGTGCGCCAGGATCGTGCGCGCATCCAGATCAGCCACATCTCTCGCTTCGGTCTGCTCGAAATGTCGCGTCAGCGCCTGAGCCCGTCGCTGGGTGAATCCAGCCATCACGTCTGCCCGCGCTGTAGCGGTACCGGCACCGTGCGTGATAACGAATCCCTGTCGCTCTCTATCCTGCGTCTGATTGAAGAAGAAGCGCTGAAAGAGAACACCCAGGAAGTTCACGCCATCGTGCCTGTGCCGATTGCGTCCTACCTGCTGAACGAAAAACGTGCCGCGGTGAGCGCCATTGAAACCCGTCAGGGCGACGTTCGCGTGATCATCGTCCCGAACGATCAGATGGAAACCCCGCACTACTCCGTGCTGCGCGTGCGCAAAGGCGAAGAGACCTCTACCCTGAGCTATCTGCTGCCTAAACTGCACGAAGAAGAGATGGCGCTGCCTGCGGATGAAGAGCCTGCCGAACGTAAACGCCCTGAGCAGCCGGCCCTGGCCACCTTCGTGATGCCGGACGTACCGCCTGCGCCAGAGCAGGACGTTCCTGTTGCCGCACCTGCCGCCGCGAAACCCGCGGTAGCCGCTGCCGCGCCGGCGCAGCCTGGTCTGCTCTCACGCTTCTTTCGCGCCCTGAAAAACATCTTCTCCGGCGCAGAAGAAACTAAACCGGCAGAACCTCAGGTAGAGAAGAAAGCCGAAGAGAAACCGGAACGTCAGCAAGAGCGTCGTAAACCGCGGACCAACAATCGCCGCGATCGCAACGATCGTCGTGATAACCGCGACGGTCGTGATAACCGCGACAGCCGCGCTGAAAATACGGAAGGCCGTGAACCTCGGGAATCCCGCGAGGAAAACCGCCGTAATCGTCGCGAGAAACAGCAGCAGAATGTCGAGCCGCGTGAATCTCGCCAGACGGTGACCGAGGACGCGGAAAAAGGCAAAGCGCGCGATGAGCAGCAGCCGCGCCGTGAGCGTAATCGTCGTCGTAACGACGACAAGCGCCAGGCCCCGCAGGAAGCTAAAGCACCAACGCGCGAAGAGCCGGTAGTCCAGCAGGAAGTCGAACAGGAAGAGCGCGTTCAGACGATGTCCCGACGTAAACCGCGTCAGTTATCCCAGAAGGTTCGCATTGAATCTGCGGTCGCTGAAACGGCTGCTCAGGTTGTTGAAACCGCGGCTGCGGTCCAGCCGGAAGCCGTCGCTCCGCGCACGGAACTGGCGAAAGTCGATCTGCCTGCCGTCGTTGAAAGTAACGGCGACCATGACGACAACAGCGAGTCCCGCGAAGCCAACGGTATGCCGCGTCGCTCTCGTCGCTCGCCGCGTCATCTGCGCGTCAGCGGTCAGCGCCGTCGTCGTTACCGCGATGAGCGTTACCCGACCCAGTCGCCGATGCCGCTGACCGTAGCCTGCGCATCCCCGGAAATGGCGTCAGGTAAAGTGTGGATTCGCTACCCGGTTGTCCGTGCCCAGGATCAGCAGCAGGAAGAACAGCAGGTTCAGGCGTCCGTTACTGAAACTGTCGCGCCGGTTGCTGTCGCTGAAGCCGCCATCGCAGAAGTGGTCGCCCCGGCGGTTGCCGAGGCAGCGCCTGTTGCCGCCGAACAACCTGTCGTAGCCGAAGCGACCGTCGCTGAAGCCGCGCAGACTGTTCAGCCGGAGGTCGCCGCGCAGGACGTTATCGCCGCAGAAACCCCGGTTGTAACGGCCGAAACCAGCGTTGCGCCGGTTGCTGCCGAGCCGGAAGCTGCCGCTGAAGCCGTTGTTGAGGAGACTGCACCGGTTGTGGCGCAAGAAGTTCCTGCCGCACAGGCCATCGAGCCGACGCCGGTCGTTGAAGCCGCTCCGGTGGTAGAAACAGCGCCGGTCGTCGAATCAGCGCCTGCTCCGGTGGTGGCCGCCGCGCCAGCGGCAGCGGTTATCGTGTCTCACCGTCACGCGACCGCCCCGATGACGCGTGCCCCGGCGCCAGCCTACGAGCCAGAAGCGCCGCGTCACAGCGACTGGGTTCGCCCGTCGTTTGCCTTTGACGGCAAAGGCGCTGCAGGCGGCCACAGCGCGACTCATCAGGCGACGGCGGAACCTACCCGTCCGCAACCTGCCGAGTAAACGCAGCACGTCATAAAAAAACCGGCCTCTGGCCGGTTTTTTTATTCCGCCTCCGGGCGCTGCATCCCGGCAACCTGCGGCATCACTTCGCGCATCAGATCGAGAAACTTTCGTAGTCGGGTTGGATAATAACGCGCCCACGGATAGACCAGGTGGACCGGCAGCGGAGAGGCCCGCCACTGCGGAAACGGCTCAACCAGCCGACCGGCGGCAATATCCTCGGCCACCGCCCAGCTCGACACGATAGCCGCGCCCAGCCCCGCCAGCGCCGTATTACGGGCCACATACACGCTATCGGTACTCAGACACGGCACAATACCAAACGCCAGCTCCCGGCTATCCTCCTGATGCTGCAACTCCACTTCATGTTGATAAAAGGTGCTGATGGCCACCCACGGCAACCGCGACAGATCCTGAGGTATCGCTAACGCCGGGTATTGCGCCAACAGCGCGGGGGCGACCACCAGGCTACGCGGAACTTCAGCCAGCTGTACCGATACCGTGGCCGGGTCAACTTCGGCGCCCACCCGAATCGCGCAATCGATATTATCACTGAGAAAATCGACGGTTTTGTCATTGAGCATCCACTCCACCGCCAGCTGCGGATAGCGTTGCAGAAAATTGACCAGCGGACCCAGCAGCTGCTGCTGACCAAAAGCATGAGGCGCCCGCACGCGCAGCACCCCCACCGGCCGATCGTCCGCGATACTCATCTCATCCTCCAGCGCCAGCCAGGCATCCACCACCTGACGCGCGTGCTGATAACAGCGCTCGCCATCATCGGTGAGCTTCATAGCATGCGTTGTACGCAGAATCAGTCGACTACCGAGCATGCTCTCCAGCGACTGCAGACGGCGGCTGACCGTCGCCTGGGTGGTATCCAGCTGCCGGGCCGCCGAAGAGAGTGAACCGGCCTCGACGATGCGAATAAAAGTCCGCATCAGTTCAATGCGATCTATACGTTCCTGTCTCTTCATTATCATTTGCTCTATACGTGAAGCGTATAACCGTTTTACCACCACGCTATCTACCGCGCCAGCGGCATTCGGGGAAGAATAGCCCCATCTCATCTACGAGGACTTCATCATGACCCCGACTCCACTCTCCTCCCGCGAAGCGGGCTGGATTATTTTTATACTCGCTCTTGGCGCTGGTTTTAGCGTGGCTTCTATTTATTACGCCCAGCCTCTGCTCCCGCTGGTGGGGGCCAATCTGCATCTGAGCGTTGAAGGGATGGGCCTCGTCCCGACCCTGACCCAGGCCGGCTACGCGCTGGGCATTCTGTTTCTGCTGCCGCTCGGCGATCGCCACGACCGACGAACGCTGATTCTGCTGAAAAGCGCGGCGCTGGCGGTCCTGCTGCTGCTGTGTAGCCTGACGGGCCAGCTCACGTCACTGCTGGTGGTCAGCTTATTGATCGGGATGGCCGCGACGATGGCGCAGGATATTGTTCCGGCGGCGGCGATTCTGGCCCCGGCGGGGAAACAGGGGAAAATGGTCGGGACGGTGATGACCGGCCTGCTGCTGGGAATTCTGCTCTCGCGGACCGTCAGCGGACTGGTCGGTGCGCTGTTCGGTTGGCGGGTGATGTATCAGGCGGCGGCCGTCAGTATCGCCCTCATCGGTCTGCTGATGTGGCGTATTCTGCCCCGCTTTGCGATTCACTCCACGTTAAGCTATCCGCAGCTGATGAAATCCATGGCGCACCTGTGGCAACGCTATCCTGCGTTACGACGCGCGGCAGTGGCCCAGGGCTTTTTATCCATCGCTTTCAGCGCCTTCTGGTCAACGCTGGCGGTGATGCTGCTCGCTCATTATCAGATGGGCAGCGCCGTGGCCGGGGGATTCGGCATCGCCGGTGCAGCCGGGGCCCTTGCCGCGCCCCTGGCGGGCGGACTGGCCGATAAATATGGCGCCGGAAGGGTCACTCAGCTGGGCGCAGGGCTGGTTACCCTCTCGTTTGCTCTGATGTTCCTGATGCCGGTACTGCCGCCACATGGTCAGCTGCTGTTGATTGGTCTTGCGGCCATCGGCTTCGATCTCGGTCTGCAGTCCAGCCTGGTCGCCCACCAGAATCTGGTTTACAGCCTCGAGCCGCAGGCCCGCGGCCGCCTGAACGCCCTGCTGTTCACCGGCGTGTTCATTGGTATGGCGCTCGGCTCGGTCCTCGGCAGTCGGCTGTACGTCGTTGCCGGCTGGAACGGCGTCGTTATTCTGGCCGTGGTGACCGGCGCCATCGCGCTGGCGATTCGTCTGCGGGAAAGCGCCCGTCTGGCATCCGTAGCGCGCGCAGTCCGCTAAAAAAAACCCGCTCCGCCATGCGGAACGGGTCTCTTACAATCCGGCGTCTGGCGTCAGGCCGTACGTCGGGCAAACTCTTTTACCCGGAAGCCCAGCGCCATTAAGGTGGCAAAATACGCCACCACGCCCACCGCCACGACCGCCATCAGGCGCAGCAGACGGAACGGCATAGCGCCCTGCGACCACTCCGGCATGATATACATCATGCCCAACAGCGCCGCCGACATCACCAGCACCGCAATCACCAGGCGCAGCAGGAAGGAGAACCATCCCGGCTGCGGAGTAAAGATTTTTTGTTTGCGCAACTGCCAGTACAACAGACCGGCGTTAAGACAGGCCGCCAGACCGATAGACAGCGACAGCCCGGCATGCTTCAGCGGGCCAATAAAGATCAGGTTCATCACCTGGGTCATAATCAGCGTAACGATCGCGATTTTTACCGGGGTTTTAATGTCCTGCCGCGAATAAAAGCCCGGCGCCAGTACCTTAACGACAATCAGCCCCATCAGTCCGACGGAGTAAGCCACCAGCGCGCGTTGGGTCATCGCGGCATCAAAAGCGTTGAATTTCCCGTACTGGAACAACGCAACGGTAAGCGGCTTCGCCAGGATCCCCAGCGCCACGGCGCTGGGCAACGCCAGCAAAAAGCACAGGCGCAGCCCCCAGTCCATCAGGCGGCAGTACTCATCATGATTACCGCTGGCAAAGCTTTTTGACAGCGAGGGCAGCAGGATAGTCCCCAGCGCCACACCAAGCACTCCGGACGGAAACTCCATCAGGCGATCCGCGTAATACATCCACGACACCGAACCTGACACCAGGAACGAGGCGAAGATAGTGTTGATAATCAATGAAATTTGACTGACGGAGACGCCGAGGATCGCCGGCCCCATCTGCTTGACCACCCGCATTGCGCCGGCATCTTTCAGGTTAATGCGCGGCAGAACCAGCATGCCAATTTTTTTCAGATGCGGCAGTTGATAGGCCAGCTGCAGCACCCCGCCGACGGTCACCGCCCACGCCATCGCCAGCATAGGCGGGTGAAAATAGGGCGCGGCAAACAGGGCAAAGCCAATCATACTGACGTTGAGGAACGTCGGAGCGAAGGCGGGAACGGAAAAACGGTTCCAGGTGTTAAGGATCGCCCCGGCTAACGACGCCAGTGAAATCAACAGAATATAAGGAAAGGTGATGCGCAACAGCTGGGTGGTCAGGGTAAATTTATCCGCGCTGTCGGCAAAACCGGGCGCGGTCACGGTAATCACCCAGGGCGCCGCCAGCATGCCAAGAAGGGTAACGACCGCCAGAACCAGCGTCAGCAGGCCAGAAACATAGGCCACAAACACGCGGGTCGCCTCTTCGCCCTGCTTGCTTTTATATTCGGCAAGAATGGGAACAAATGCCTGAGAGAACGCCCCTTCAGCGAAGATACGGCGCAGTAAATTCGGTAATTTAAACGCGACGAAAAAGGCATCCGTCGCCATCCCTGCGCCAAAAATTCGCGCGACGATAGCATCACGCGCAAATCCGAGAACGCGTGAAAACATGGTCATCGAACTGACTGCTGCCAGTGATTTTAAAAGGTTCATTAACGTCTTATTCCACAACCCTGAAGTAAAACGCCCGCGATTGCGGGCGCTGGAAAGTGGCGATAGTCTACCGGGTTCGTCATGAATTACTACTCCCAGATGTTACAACCAATTATTCACTCATTGCCTCGCGCCAGAGTTTTTCGACCACCCGTTGGGCCAGCAGCGCCTGCTCACCGGCGGTTTCCGGAACCGTCTGATTTTGCACGCATTCGATAAAATGACGCGCGCAGCCGACAAAACCTCGCTGCTCCAGCGTGGTTTGCCAGCCCGGAACCGGGCGCATCATCAGCCCCTGACCGCGCTCCTCCTGCCATTCGCGCATATCACAGACGCCGTACAGTGCGCCGTCGGTCACGGCCTGCACCCACTCCCGCTGGCTGCCGGCGCGACGGTGCATGCTGGTGGTGACCTCCAGTTGGGGCGTGCTGAAGTGGTGTTCAGCATAGAGCATTTCGCCGTGGGCCGTGGTTTGCAGCGAGCCGCCGCTCAGGCGCGCGGTACCGCCCGCCAGCCACAGCGCGGTATCCACCACATGCAGATAATCATCCAGGAGCGTAAAACGCAGATCGTGGCCGACGCTGTCGCTGCGATGCTTATCCATACGCAGCGATGCGGCGCTGCCCATCTGCGTTTTGAGTTCACGGTACAGCGGCGCAAAGCGACGGTTAAAACCGACCATCAGCGTGAGCTTGCGGCGCGCCGCCAGTTCGACCAGCGACTCGGCCTCATTCAGCTTATCGGCCAGCGGTTTATCCACGCACACATGCACCCCGGCATTCAGCAGGCGGCTGACGACCTCAAAATGCGACGCCGTTGACGTATGCACAAAGACCGCATCGCACTGCGCCGCCAGCTGCTCCAGCGAGTCGGCATAAGGAATGCGCCAGGCATCGCAGATACGTAGCGCTTTCTCTTTACCCGGCGACCAGGCCGCCTGCAGCGTCCAGTCGTCTGCAGCACCCAGCACCGGCAGCCAGGCCTTCTGCGCGATGCCCCCTAACCCCACCACGCCAATGCGTAATTTTGCGCTCACGATTAGTCTCCCAGGTGAGCCAGCAGCGAGGCCAGTCGCTCTTTCAGTTCCGCGACTTCCCCTTCCAGCGTCTCAACCCGCGCGAGGAGATCATCGGTCGGCGGCGAGACGGCTTCAACGGCGGTAATAAGCGAGTCCATATCATCGCAAAACAGATGCATATAGCGGGATTCTCGTTTTCCCGGCTCGCGCGGCAGACGAGCGACGAAAGGCCCGTCATCCCGGGTGGCCAGCGTTTCCAGCACGCTCTCCACTTCCGCCATATCGCTAAAGTCATGCATTCGCTGCGCGCGGCTGCGCAACTCGCCCGGCGTCTGCGCGCCGCGCAGCAGCAGCGTTGTCACAACCGCCACTTCCGCCGGCGACAGTTTCAGATCGCCAAATTCAGAATTACAAAACCGCTGCTCATATTTGGTCACCCGGTTGCCGAAACCGCTGACGGTACGCAGGTAATGGCGTTTGACCAGGGCATCCAGCAGATCCTGAATATCACTTTCGCTCAGCGACATCACCGGCTCGCGGTTGGTTTTCTGATTGCAGGCGGTCACCACCGCATTGACCGACAGCGGATACTGCTCAGGCGTGGTGACCTGTTTTTCCAGCAAACAACCGATGACGCGCGCTTCGTGTGCGGTTAACTGATATTTCATGCTTTCTCCTCAGCGACCCGGAGTCCAGTCCGGGGTCGTCAACGCCGTCAGTACGTGGTCACGCCACTGCCCGTCAATCAGCAGGTAATTTTTGGCGTACCCCTCTTTTTCAAAGCCAAGACGAGCCAGTAAATCGCCGCTACGTTGATTATGCGGCATGTAGTTGGCCATGATGCGATGGATATGCTGCGTGCGCTGCATATAGCGAATCGCCGCGGTCAGGGCTTCAAACATCAGCCCCTGGCCTTGCCACTTCTCGCCAATGGAATAACCGAGGTAGCAGGCATGAAACGACCCGCGTACCACATTGGAAAAATTTGCCACGCCGATAATTTCTTTCTCTTGCGGATCGAGCAGCGCAAAATAGAATGCCGATCCCTGTTTATGAAACTCGGAAATCATCGATAAACGCGCCTGCCAGCCAGAGGGGTAGCAGTGGCTGTCGTCGCGCACCGGCTCCCAGGGTTTTAAGAACCCTTTATTCTCCGCGTAATAATCGGCCAGACGCCAGGCGTCACGATCGTATACCAGCCGCACCACCAGCCTGTCCGTCGTCAAACGCACCTTAGGTACGTTACTGCGATAGCCAAACATTCCCTTCTCCTGTTCCCCTGACTGATTACCCTGCTCTCTTCACTATACCTGTCCTGAACGCTTGTGTGAAAACAGCAACATACCATTTTCTGCACCAGCTCCCTTTTTCGATGAATAGACTCTATCGATCTTGCATTTTGATAAAAAAATATTGTCGCAAGGATGCTGGGAAAGTCAGCATATTCCCCGCACACTATCCCGGTAACTGTTTATTTTCCCTGGAGGGGAAATGTCCCGCGTATCGCAGGCAAGGAGCCTGGGTAAATATTTCCTGTTGGTCGACAACATGCTGGTGGTGCTGGGCTTTTTTGTCGTCTTTCCGTTGATTTCTATTCGCTTTGTTGACCAGATGGGCTGGGCGGCGCTGATGGTCGGGATTGCGCTCGGCCTGCGTCAGCTGGTACAGCAGGGATTAGGCATTTTTGGCGGCGCGGTCGCCGATCGCTTTGGCGCCAAACCGATGATCGTCACCGGCATGCTCATGCGCGCGGGCGGTTTCGCGGCAATGGCCGTGGCCCATGAGCCGTGGGTTCTGTGGCTCTCCTGCATTCTCTCCGGTCTCGGCGGCACGCTGTTCGATCCGCCGCGCGCCGCGCTGGTCGTCAAGCTGGTGCATCCGCATCAGCGCGGGCGGTTCTTTTCGATTCTGATGATGCAGGACAGCGCCGGGGCGGTGATCGGCGCCCTGCTCGGCAGCTGGCTGCTGCAATATGACTTCCGTCTTGTCTGCAGCGTGGGCGCGGCGTTGTTTGTCGCCTGCGCCGCGTTCAACGCCTGGTATCTCCCGGCGTGGAAGCTCTCCACCGTGAAAACCCCGGTTCGGGAAGGTCTGGGCCGGGTGCTGCGCGATAAGCGCTTTGTCACCTACGTCCTGACGCTCACCGGCTACTACATGCTGGCCGTCCAGGTGATGCTGATGCTGCCGATTATGGTCAACGACATCGCCGGTTCACCGACCGCGGTGAAATGGATGTACGCCATTGAAGCCACTATCTCGTTGACCCTGCTCTACCCCATCGCCCGCTGGAGCGAACAGCGCTTTCGCCTGGAACATCGGCTGATGGCCGGGTTACTGGTGATGACCGTCGCCATGTTGCCCATTGGCTTGACCAGCAATTTACAGCAGTTGTTTACCCTGATTTGTCTCTTCTATATGGGCTCGATCATCGCCGAACCAGCGCGGGAAACGCTGGGCGCCTCTTTAGCCGACGCCCGGGCGCGCGGCAGCTATATGGGCTTTAGCCGACTGGGGCTGGCCTTTGGCGGCGCGTTTGGCTACGCCGGCGGTGGATGGTTGTTCGATGCGGGTAAAGCGCTGAATCAGCCCGAACTGCCGTGGCTGATGCTGGGTATTATCGGTCTGTTTACCTTCATTGCCCTGTGGTGGCAGTTCAGCCAGAAGCGCTCGACATCCGGCATGCTGGAGCCACGTACCTGACCCGGCTCGCAACGTAAGGCCTGTTTTCAGCATTTTCCGCTAGTGCGCCGAATGCTGGCAGGCCATGCTGCTTTATGTCAGGATAAGCCCTGGTATGACCGTTAAGGAATCCAATGAAAAAGATGTTTATCGTGGCCGCGCTGCTTGTCAGCGGCCTTCTGAGCGGCTGTAACCAGCTCACGCAGTATTCAGTCAGCGAGCAGGAAATTAACCAGGCGCTGCAGAAACGTAACCATTTCGCCAAAGATATCGGGCTGCCGGGCGTGGCGGATGCGCATATTGAATTACGCGATCTGACCAGCGCGATTGGCCGTGAAGAGCCGAACAAAGTGACGCTGAGCGGCATTGCCAACCTGGATCTGAACTCGTTGTTCGGCAATCAGAAAGCCACCATCGATCTGAAGCTCAAAGCGCTGCCGGTCTTTAATAAAGACAAAGGCGCGATCTTCCTGCAGGAGATGGAAGTGGTTGATGCGAAAGTGTCGCCTGAGAAGCTGCAGTCCGTCGTGCAAACGCTGATTCCCTACCTGAACCAGTCTCTGCGCAGCTATTTTAACCAGCAGCCGGCCTACGTTCTGCGCGAAGACGCCAGCACCGGCGAAGCGCTGGCGAAAAAATACGCGAAAGGCATCGAGGTGAAACCGGGCGAAATTATCATCCCGTTCACCGATTAATACGACGGGCGCTGCGGCGCCCGTTTTTTTACGGAAATTGATGCAAAGGAAAACGTTTACGCTTATCCTTAGTGCCCGGCAAAAACAGCCCTGATGACTGACCCTATTAGCCGGAGCTTTCCATGACAGCACAACCCCAGGTATTGAAAATCCGCCGCCCTGACGACTGGCATATCCATCTGCGCGATGACGATATGCTGAAGACCGTCGTGCCTTACACCAGTGAGTTTTATGGCCGGGCGATCGTGATGCCGAATCTGGTGCCGCCTGTCACCACTGTTGAAGCGGCGATAGCCTATCGCCAGCGAATCCTTGACGCCGTTCCCGCCGGGCACGACTTTACGCCGTTGATGACCTGCTATCTGACCGATACGCTCGACCCGGCAGAGCTGGAGCGTGGATTCCACGCTGGCGTATTCACGGCGGCCAAACTCTACCCGGCCAATGCCACCACTAACTCCAGCCACGGCGTCACCAGCATCGATGCCATTATGCCGGTACTGGAGCGCATGGAAAAACTGGGTATGCCGCTGCTGGTTCACGGTGAAGTCACTCACGCCGAGATCGATATCTTCGATCGCGAAGCGCGCTTTATCGAAACGGTAATGGAGCCGCTGCGTCAGCGTTTACCGGGTCTGAAGGTGGTATTTGAACATATCACCACCAAAGATGCCGCCGAATACGTCCGCGACGGCAACGAACTGCTGGCCGCGACCATTACGCCTCAGCACCTGATGTTTAACCGTAACCACATGCTGGTTGGCGGCGTGCGCCCCCATCTTTACTGTCTGCCGATTCTGAAACGCAATATTCACCAGCAGGCGCTGCGTGAACTGGTTGCCAGCGGTTTTACCCGCGCGTTTCTGGGAACCGACTCCGCCCCGCACGCCCGCCATCGTAAAGAAGCCAGCTGCGGATGCGCCGGCTGCTTTAACGCGCCGACCGCGCTGGGCAGCTATGCAACGGTGTTTGAAGAGATGAATGCCCTGCAGCACTTCGAAGCGTTTTGTTCACTGAACGGTCCGCGTTTCTACGGCCTGCCGGTGAATGAGACCTTTGTTGAGCTGGTGCGCGAAGAGAGCGCCGTCGTTGAAAGCATCGCCCTGCCGGACGATAGCCTGGTGCCTTTCCTTGCCGGTGAAACCCTGCGCTGGACGATGAAAAAATAAAAGCGTTGCCCCTTGTTGTAAATGCAAACCTTATACTGTATAAATAAACAGTATATTACACAGGGGGCAATCATGCGCATCGAAGTGTCTATCGCCAAATCCACAGCCTTACCCAACGGCGCCTTAGAAGCGCTAAACAATGAACTCTCCCGACGCATCGAACAGCAGTTCCCGGCTCATTCAAGCCAGGTAACCGTACGTTTTGCCACCAATAACAATTTGTCGGTCATTGGCGGCCTGAAAGAAGATAAAGACCGGATAAGCGAAATCCTGCAAGAAACCTGGGAAAGCGCTGATGACTGGTTTGTCCATGACGTATCCTGACCCTCTCTGGCGGTATGCTGCTGCAGAATGGCGTAGGCTCTGAGCGAACTGAGCAGGCCCCTCTGAAGCCGCCGCCAGGACATAGCGTCAGGGACAGCAAATTTTATTTGCTCCCTCATTGTGCTTTTTTTTGCCGGGTCGCCCCGGCTTTTTTTATCCCCGTTTCAGCCTCAGATTTTTCTTTTTTCTCCCGTTCATTTGCTTAAGAAATAACGTTTCGCGGCTCGCCCCTGTACAAAAAATCACCAAAAAGAGGTGACCTCGCCCCGTTTGATTTAATTTCTCGAGTTTATTCTTAACACCTGATATAATTAACTTGCTTCAAAAAATACGCATTAAACCTCGAGAATTGTTGTCTTTTAACATATGAATAAGGGGTTATGATGGAAAAGAATAATGAAGTCATCCAGACCCATCCCCTCGTCGGATGGGACATCAGCACCGTTGATAGCTACGATGCCATGATGTTGCGCCTGCACTACCAAAACCCCACTCATGAAAGCAGTAACGAAGCTGAAATTGGCCAGACGCTATGGCTAACGACGGAAGTCGCACGTCAATTTATTTCTATCCTGGAAGCAGGTATTGCGAAGATAGAATCAGGTGAATACCAGGTAAACGAGTACCGCAGGCATTAATAATAATGCCGCGATCGATATACGCCAACTCAACAGGCACCTGCGGGTGCCTGATTTATTTTCGGGCTTGTATATGTGCAGGTTGTTAATTACCCTGCTAATAAAGCAAAAAACCGGAACAGACCATGCAATACGACCTCATCATTATCGGCAGCGGCTCCACTGGCGCCGCTGCTGGCTATTATGCCCGCCGGGCTGGACTTAACGTGTTGATGACCGACGCGCATACCCCTCCGCATCAGGAAGGCAGCCATCACGGTAATACGCGCCTTATCCGCCACGCCTACGGTGAAGGAGAGAGATATGTCCCGCTGGTGCTGCGTGCGCAGGCGCTGTGGGATGAGCTTGCTACTCTCAGCGGCGAGGCCATCTTCGAACGCACCGGGGTGATTAACCTCGGCCCGGCAAACTCGGCGTTTCTCAGCAACGTTGCCAACAGCGCCCGGGAGTTTCAGCTGAACGTCGAAGAGATGGATGCTCCGGCTATCATGGCCCGCTGGCCTGAGATTCGCGTCCCGGAAGATTACCGGGGAATATTCGAACCGGCATCCGGGGTGTTACGTAGCGAGCTGGCCATCGAAACCTGGATACGTCTTGCACGTGAGGCGGGCTGCGCTCAGCTGTTTAATTGCCCGGTTACCGCCATACATCATCACCCGGATGGCGTGACTATCGACACCGCCGACGGCAGCTACAGCGGCAAGAAACTGCTGGTCAGCGCCGGGACGTGGGTCACGCGTCTGCTGCCCGGCCTGCCGGTCCAGCCGGTGCGCAAAATCTTTGCCTGGTTCCAGGCTGATGGCCGCTACAGCAGCAAAAACAACTTCCCGGCATTTACCGGTGAGCTGCCCAACGGCGATCAGTTCTATGGTTTTCCGGCGCAAGACAATGAGCTGAAGATCGGCAAGCACAACGGCGGGCAGCTTATCTCCACGCCAGAAGAACGTACGCCATTTGGCGCGGTGGCCACCGACGGCTCTGAGTCGTTCAGCTTCCTGCGTAACGTGCTGCCCGGTATCGGCGGCTGTCTGCATGGCGCCTCCTGTACCTACGATAATACGGCGGATGAAGACTTTATTATCGACACCCTCCCCGGCCATCCTGAGACGCTGCTGATTAGCGGATTAAGCGGCCATGGTTTCAAATTCGCCCCGGTACTGGGGGAGATTGCCACGCAGTTTGCCCTGGGGGAGACGCCAGCCTTCGACCTGAGCCCCTTTTCGCTGGCACGCTTTCAGCGATAACCTGCCGCCGTGCGCGGTGTTGATTCGGGCAATAAAAAACGGCCTCAAAAGAGGCCGTTCATCACAGAGAGAGTTTATGCGTCGCCTGTATGATTTACTGGTCAACAACGTCCGCGAGCACTTTATGATTTATCTCGCGCTGTGGCTGCTGCTGGCGATCGTTGATCTTATCTGGTTATGGTTTTTCTGAGGTTTCAGGATCCGGGATCCCCAGCTTCGTGTTCAGACGGCCGCGAGATTTGTTGAAGATCTTATTGCCATTTTCCCGCCCGGCGCGCAGCTGACGCTGCTCCTCTTCCGGCAGCTTATGCTCTTCCATGCACGCCTCGCTACAGCAGCCGGCAAACTTCCCGGCGCAGCTCGGGCACTGGATAAACAGCAGATGGCAGCCGTCATTCAGGCAATTAGTATGGCTATCGCACGGCGCGCCGCACTGATGGCAGTGGGCAATCACGTCATCGGAGATGCGCTCGCCCATCCGCTCGTCAAAGACAAAGTTCTTACCGATAAAGCGTACCGGCAGCCCCTGTTCACGCGCGCGGCGGGCATACTCAATAATCCCGCCCTCAATGTGCCAGACTTTACTGAAGCCGTTGTGCTTCATCCAGGCACTGGCTTTTTCACAACGAATACCGCCGGTGCAGTACATAACGATTTTTTTATCTTTATGTTCCTGCATCATCTCGACCGCTTTCGGCAGCTGATCGCGGAATGTGTCCGCCGGAATTTCAAGCGCCTGTTCAAAATGGCCCACTTCGTACTCGTAGTGGTTGCGCATATCGATAAACACCGCCTCAGGATCGTCCAGCATCGCATTCACTTCCGCCGCTTTCAGGTAATCGCCAACGTCTGAGGCATCAAACGTCGGATCATCGATCCCATCCGCCACGATACGATCGCGGACTTTCAGACGCAGCACCCAGAAGGATTTTCCGTCGTCGTCCAGCGCGATGTTCAGACGCAGACCATCCAGCGCCGGGTCAAAGGCGTAGAGAAACTCACGTAACGCGTCGACCTGACTCTCCGGCACGCTGATTTGCGCATTGATTCCTTCGTGGGCCAGATAGATACGCCCAAAGACGTTTAATCTGGTGAGGGCAATCCACAATGCATCACGCGTGGCTTTTGGATCCACGATGGTGAAATATTTATAAAACGAGATCGTTGTACGCGGTTCGCTCTCAGCTAACATCTGCGCTTTTAACGTCTCATTTGAAATGCGGTTATGTAACACTGGCATGGTGTACCTGCTCGACATAGGAAATGAGGTAAATAAACGGCCGGCATCATATAGCAAACGACGTTAATTTACATCCCCACATTTTGCGCTACATTCATTTCACTCCCGTTGCTTCGCATTTAACAATAAATGCCACCTGGGACAGCCGTTTTGGCTGAAGCATGAAAAAATGCGATAATAGAATGAGTTGCTTATTTAAACAGGTATGAGATGACCCATTTACCTAAATTTTCCGCGGCGCTGCTGCATCCGCGTTACTGGCTGCTTTGGCTAGGTATTGGCCTGCTGTGGCTGGTTGTTCAGCTTCCCTATCCACTGATTTACCGGCTTGGCAATGCGATTGGCCGCCTGGCAATGCGCTTTATGAAACGTCGCGCCAGAATCGCTTACCGTAACCTGGAGCTGTGCTTCCCGGACAAAAGCGAAGAAGAGCGTCATCAAATGGTGGTGCAAAACTTCGAATCGGTGGGGATGGGTTTAATGGAGACCGGGATGGCCTGGTTCTGGCCGACCCGGCGTATTGCGCGCTGGACCGACTCCATCGGCGTCGAGCATATCCGGGAAGTGCAGGCGCAACATCGCGGCATTCTGCTGATCGGCATCCACTTCCTGACGCTGGAAATGGGGGCGCGGATGTTTGGCATCAACGAACCCGGCATCGGCGTCTACCGCCCGAACGACAATCCGGTGATTGACTGGCTGCAAACCTGGGGTCGGCTGCGTTCGAATAAAGACATGATCGACCGTAAGGACCTGAAAGGGATGATCCGCGCGCTGAAAAAAGGCGAAGTGATCTGGTATGCGCCGGACCACGACTACGGCCCGACCGCCAGCGTATTCGTGCCGCTCTTTGCCGTCGACCAGGCGGCAACGACGTCGGGGACCTGGATGCTGGCGAAGATGTCGAAAGCGTGCATTGTTCCGTTCGTGCCGCGGCGTAAACCCGACGGGAAAGGCTATGAGCTGATTATTCTGCCGCCGGAATGCGATCCGCCGCTTGATGATGCGGAGACGACCGCCGCCTGGATGAACCGTATCGTCGAGAAATGCATCCTGATGGCGCCGGAGCAATATATGTGGCTGCACCGCCGCTTCAAGACCCGCCCGCCCGGCGTACCTTCGCGCTATTAACTGTGCTTCCTCCGGCGGCCCGATGCTGACCGGAGGCACCTTCCGCTTTAGCTTTAAACGCTCTTCGCCATTGCGATAATCGTTACGCAGGCGCATAATTAGCAGGCTCATCTTTTGTTTTTTTGTCCTGCATGGCAGGCCAATGGAAGCCTATGTCGTCTGCTGATAGTCCGATTAACTGGAAGCGAAATCTCACGGTCACCTGGCTCGGCTGTTTTTTGACCGGCGCCGCCTTTAGCCTGGTCATGCCCTTTCTCCCGCTGTACGTCGAGCTGCTTGGCGTGACGGGCCACAGCGCCCTGAATATGTGGTCCGGGCTGGTATTCAGCATTACCTTCTTGTTCTCCGCCGTGGCCTCTCCCTTCTGGGGCGGCCTGGCCGATCGCAAAGGGCGCAAAATTATGCTGCTGCGCTCCGCGCTGGGGATGGCCATTGTCATGATGTTGATGGGGCTGGCGCAAAATATCTGGCAGTTTCTGGTGCTACGGGCCTTGCTGGGGCTGTTGGGAGGTTTTATTCCCAATGCCAATGCCCTGATCGCCACCCAGATCCCCCGGCAGAAGAGCGGCTGGGCGCTGGGTACGCTTTCCACCGGAGCCGTCAGCGGCGCGCTGCTTGGCCCGCTGGCGGGCGGCTTTCTTGCCGACCATTGGGGGTTGCGCACCGTTTTCTTTCTCACCGCCAGCGTCCTGCTCGTCTGTTTTATCCTGACGCTGTTTTTCATCCGCGAGCAGTTCGTCCCGGTCGCCAGGAAAGAGATGCTTAATGCCAGAGATGTCTTTTCGTCCCTGAAAAGCCCAAAGCTGGTCCTGAGTCTGTTTGTCACTACGATGATTATTCAGGTCGCCACCGGCTCGATTGCCCCTATTCTGACGCTCTACGTACGAGACCTGGCCGGAGACGTCGGGAATATCGCCTTTATCAGCGGAATGATTGCCTCCGTTCCGGGCGTCGCGGCGCTGATCAGCGCTCCGCGCCTCGGTAAGCTCGGGGATCGTATCGGGCCGGAAAAAATCCTTATCGTCGCACTGACGGTCTCCGTACTGCTGCTGATACCGATGTCGTTCGTCCAGACCCCGTTGCAGCTGGCTATTTTGCGTTTTCTGCTGGGGGCCGCCGACGGCGCGCTGCTGCCGGCCGTGCAGACGCTGCTGGTGTACAACTCAACCAGTCAGGTTGCCGGGCGCATTTTTAGCTATAACCAGTCCTTTCGCGATATCGGCAACGTCACCGGCCCATTGATCGGCGCATCGGTGTCTGCCAGCTATGGCTTCCGGGCGGTGTTCTTTGTCACCGCGGCGGTCGTCCTGTTCAACGCGGTCTATTCCGCCCTCAGCTTGCGGCGCACTTCTACAGATGAATCCGCGCAGGACGCGGACCCGGGTGGCCGTTCGGTAAATTAAGCTCAACAGCACAGCCTTTCCTTGACGCAACGCTCAGCGCCTTCTATAGATTGAATCGTGTCCATTTTTCATTCTTCTTAGGGGGTTATCTATGCCAAAGGATGCGATTTTCTATGCCACGCTCGAAGAAGCTATCGATGCGGCCCGCGAAGAGTTCCTGGTCAATAATCCGGATAGCGACGAGGAGAGTGCCAACATTGAGCAACTGAATATCCAAAAATACGTTCTGCAGGATGGCGATATCGCCTGGCAGGCCGAATTTTTTGCCGACGAAGATGAAGAAGGCGAATGCCTGCCGATATTAAGCGGCGAAGCGGCACAGAGCGTTTTTGACGGCGACTATGACGAGATAGAGCTGCGTCAGGAGTGGCTGGAAGAGAATACGCTGCATGAGTGGGACGAAGGAGAATTTCAGCTGGAGCCCTCTCTGGATACCGAAGAGGGGCAGACTGCCGCCGATGAGTGGGATGAACGCTGATTAGTTGTACGGACCGTGGCTGGCATCAAGCGGCAGCAGCAACGTATCGAACACCAGCGAAAAAGGCAGATCGAGAATGGTGATGTAGCGCCATGATGAGTCGCGCACATCCCACTGCACGCCGGGGTAATACTGATTGCCATGCCCCTGCCCCGGCACCGTGCGGCTAATAATACTGCCGCAGCCGCTGAGCAGCAGCGCCATGGCGATAACCCATAAAATTCTCATCAGCGACCTCCCTTCTCAGATAAAAAAATACCGGCAATATTGCCGGTATTTTCCTTCACAGACGGCTTATTTCGTTTTCAACGCCAGCGGGTTAAGCGTCACCTGCTGATAGGCGTTCACCCACGAAGAGTATTTCTCCGGCGCGGCCCACACGCGGTAGTGCAAACGTGCCAAGGTGACCGGGTCGCTCAACAGCACCAGACGACGGTCGCGATTGAGTTTGTCGGGCGTCTCGTTCAGCGCTTGTTCAACGTGACGTTCGCGGGCGATATCCAGAATGTGGCCATGACGGTGACGTGCGGTTGCCATTGCCGTCGCCAGCGCGTTGAAGGACGGGTTAAACACGGCGTGCATAAAACCATTGTCCAGGGAACGCTGACGGTTCAGGGTCAGATACGCATCGGTATCCTTCAGTACCTGCGGCGGGGAGTACTCTTCCGGGATCAGGAACAGCTTCCAGCGTTTGGTACGCAGACCGACGGTGGCCCGACTGGAAATCACCGACACGAACGGCGACAGGATCAGCGAGACAACGATCGGCGCCAGCCAGAACAGGAAACGCAGATCCAGCCACGCCATACCGACCGCCCACACCAGACCCAGCAGCAGCTGCGAGCCATGGCGCATAAAGGCTTCACCCCACGGGGTGGAGTCATCATCACGCTGCGGAGAGTTCCACACCACTTCCCAACCGAGGAACGCGCTGACCACAAACACGGTGTGGAACAGCATACGCACCGGCGCCAGCAGTACCGAGAACAGCACTTCCAGCAGCAAAGAGAGCGTGACGCGAATAAAGCCGCCGTACTCTTTTGAGCCTTTGCACCACACCAGAATAATGCTCAGCAATTTCGGCAGGAACAGCAGTACCATCGTCGAGGCGAACAGCGCAATCGCCAGCTCAGGACGCCACTGCGGCCATACCGGGAACAGCTGCCGCGGCTGCAGGAAGTACTGCGGCTCAGTCAGCGCATGTACCACCTGTAGCGCGGTCGACAGGGCGAGGAACATGAACCATAGCGGCGCCGACAGGTAGGACATAACGCCGGTCAGGAACACCGCACGGTGTACCGGGTGCATACCTTTAACCAGGAACAGACGGAAGTTCATCAGGTTACCGTGGCACCAGCGGCGGTCACGCTTGAGTTCATCCAGCAGGTTCGGCGGCAATTCTTCATAAGAGCCCGGCAGATCGTAGGCAATCCACACGCCCCAACCGGCACGACGCATTAGCGCCGCTTCCACGAAGTCGTGCGACAGAATCGACCCGGCAAACGACCCTTCTCCCGGTAGCGGCGCCAGCGCACAGTGTTCGATAAACGGCTTCACGCGGATAATGGCGTTGTGACCCCAGTAGTGCGATTCGCCAAGCTGCCAGAAGTGCAGACCGGCGGTGAACAGCGGACCGTAAACGCGGGTCGCAAACTGCTGACAGCGAGCATACAGAGTGTCCATGCCCGAAGCGCGCGGCGACGACTGGATGATCCCGGCATTCGGGTTCGCTTCCATCAGACGCACCAGCCCGGTCAGACATTCGCCGGTCATCACCGAGTCAGCATCCAGCACCACCATGTAGCTGTACTGGCTGCCCCAGCGACGGCAGAAGTCATCGATGTTACCGCTTTTACGCTTCACACGACGGCGACGACGACGGTAGAAAATCTGTCCCTCGCCCTGCACTTCCGCAATCAGCTCCATCCACGCTTTCTGCTCGGCGACGCAAATATCCGGATTGTAGCTGTCACTCAGGATATACACGTCGAAGTGCTGCTGTTGCCCTGTCGCCTTCACCGACTCCCAGGTGGCACGCAGGCCGGCGAATACGCGATCGACGTCTTCGTTGCAGATAGGCATAATCAGCGCCGTACGGTGTTCCGGGTTCAGCGGTTCGTTGCCGACGGTCGAGGCGGAGATACTGTACTTATCGCGCCCCATCAGCAGCTGCAGGAAGCCCATCAGCGCGGTCCAGAAACCGGCGGAAACCCAACAGAACAGAATCGCGAACAGGATCAGGATCCCGGTTTGCAGCACGTATGGCAGCAGCTGCATGAAGGAAATCCACAGATTCTGCCCGACCATGTCAGCCGGATTGATGAGCGCCCACCCCTGATACGGCAGGATGGTTTTCATATACCAGGTTGCGACAACGGTCTGCGCCAGCGTCAGCAGCAGCAGGATGTAACGACGGATAGTCCCGACGGTACGCCACTTCTGCTCGCTCTCCTGCTCTTCCTTGGTCAGGCGAGAGAGATAGCGCGGGGTCACGTCACGTCCGCGTAACCGATCCCAGAAACGCCCAACCGGGTTGGTGCGCCACGGGTCCGGGAACATTGAGGAGCGTTTTGCTTTCGGCATTGCGTTGAGCTGAGTACGCCCTTCATCATCTTTTATCAGCTGGTGACCGGCCAGAGAGTCTGGCCAGCTGTGTTCCAGTCGTGATTTCACGGAACCCAGCGGGGAATCGTCTTCACGAACAAAAGTATGATGTTCAGCGTCCAGCGCTTCATGTACGGCCTGCAGGCTTGTATCAGGCAGCGCGGCTTTTTCAGCCTCAGACAGCGGCAACGCGTCAATGTACTTCGTTATCTTATTCATTGGCAGGCAGCTGATAGCTCCAGGTTTCACTCAGCGTCTGGTCAGCATTGACCAGCGCTGCGCGCATTTCCGTGGTTTTCTTCGGATCTTTCACCTTCACACGCAGAATCATACGCCAGCCCTTAATCACCGGGTTATAACGCACGGTATTCTCAACGATTTCTGCGTTATCGCCGATGCTCGCCTGCGCCGTGACCGGCGTATCTGACGGCAGTTTTTTCATATCTGCGCCGACGAAGTCAACGATAAAGGCAATGGTGCCATCCGGCTGACGAATCAGGTTCGACTGCTTCACATCACCGGTAGAACGGCGGGTCTGCATCACATAGGCGTTATCCGGCGCGTGCAGTTTGTCTTCATCGCGGCTGAAGGTAATCGAGTATTTGAAGTTCATCTCTTTACCCGGCTCCGGCAGCTGATCCGGCGTCCAGTAAGTCACGATATTGTCGTTGGTTTCATCATTGGTCGGGATTTCAACCAGTTCGATTTTACCTTTACCCCAGTCACCCTTCGGCGTGATCCAGGCGCTCGGGCGCAGATCGTAACGATCGTCGAGGTCCTCAAAACGCGAGAACTGACGGCCACGCTGCAGCAGGCCAAAGCCCTGCGGGTTTTCCATCGCATAGCTGCTGACAGCCAGATGCTTCGGATTGTTCAGCGGACGCCAGATCCACTCGCCGTTACCGGCAAGAATCGACAGGCCGTTAGAATCGTGCAGCGCCGGACGATAGTTGGTCGCCGGAGAAGGTTGATTCGGCCCGAACAAGAACATGCTGGTCAACGGCGCAACGCCCAGCTTGCCGACTTTGTCACGCAGATACACTTTGGACTGCACGTCAACGACGGTATCGCGGCCCGGCATAATCACAAAACGGTAGGCGCCGGTCGCACGTGGGGAATCAAGCAGGGCATAAATCGTCAGACGCTTATCCGTAGCTTTCGGATGCTCAATCCAGAACTCACGAAAACGCGGGAATTCTTCGCCGGAAGGCAGCGCGGTATCGATAGCCAGGCCGCGCGCGGAAAGCCCGTATACCTGGCCCTGTCCCAGAACACGGAAGTAGCTGGCGCCGAGCATGCTGACGATTTCGTCGTTCTTATCTTTGCTGTTGATCGGGTACAGTACTTTGAAGCCGGCGAAGCCCAGGTCTTTCACCGTATCTTTATCATGCTGGACGCTGCCAAAATTAAAGTAATCCGGATTATATTTAATCTTACGCACGCTGTTTGCCGTCACTTCGTTAATGATGACCGGCGTGTCGAAGTACATACCCTGATGATAAAATTCAAGTTTGAATGGGGTTTTCTGATTGTTCCAGTAAGCCTTATCGTGATTAAACTGGATTTGCTGGTAGTCCGCGTATTTCATGTCGCGGAAAGCGGAGGGCAGGTTGCTCTTCGGCGCTTCATAGCCTTTTCCGGCTAACGCTTTGGCCTCTTTTGCAACGTCATCAATGCTAAACGCCCATGCAGATGAAGTACACAGGGACAACATTACGGCTGCGCTTAACCAGCGCATTTTCATCATCTGTGGTTTAAGTTTCATATAAGTAAGCACTTCCCCCTTTGTGTGCTTAAATCGATCCGATCTATTTTAATGGTAATTCAGGCAATCCGACAACATAATCCCTGCTTTGTTCACCTTAGCGGCGCAGGTAACAGGCAGTTAACTGCCGCATTGGTACTTTACGTACTTATCCTGGAGACAGGGTTCCAGAGTTGATGTAGGGTTGCAGAGAATTTAAACGTTATCACGTTGAGTGATAAGACGAATTGTCCGAGAATGTAGTGATATTGTATGAATAATACGCCGGTACAACGTGAATATTTCTTCGATAGCATCCGCGCATGGCTGATGTTACTGGGGATCCCTTTTCATATATCACTGATCTATTCCAGCCACAGCTGGCATGTGAATAGTATCGAGCCCTCCTGGTGGCTGACGCTGTTTAACGATTTTATCCATGCGTTTCGCATGCAGGTCTTCTTTGTGATTTCTGGCTACTTTTCCTACATGCTTTATTTGCGTTATCCGCTGAAGAAGTGGTGGAAAGTGCGCGTTGAGCGTGTCGCCATTCCTATGCTGACCGCCATTCCCCTGCTGACGCTGCCGCAGTTCCTCATGCTGCAATACGTTAACGGCAAGGCCGAAAACTGGCGCGCCCTCTCGGGTTACGACAAATTCAATACTCTGGCGTGGGAACTGGTCTCTCACCTGTGGTTTTTACTGGTGCTGGTGGTCCTGACGTCTCTGGGCGTCGTGCTGTTTCGGTGGCTGACCGGCCGCCGTTCAGGCAATGAGTCAACCTTTGGTGACACCGTCACATTAGGTCAGCTATCGATGGTTTTCCTTGCGCTTGGCGTGCTTTACGCGGTGATCCGCCGCTCGCTGTTCGTCCTGTATGCTCCCTTGCTCAGCAACGGTCTGTTCAATTTCATCGTGATGCAGACGCTGTTTTACCTGCCCTTCTTTATTCTCGGCGCCCAGGTATTTATCAATCCGCGCTTGAAAACGCTGTTCACTACGCCGTCGCCATGGTGCTTCGTCGGCGCCCTGCTGGGCTTTATCGCCTATCGCCTGAATCAGCAATATGGTTCCGGCGACGGCTGGATGTATGAAACCGAGTCGGTCATTACCATGGTACTGGGTCTGTGGATGGTGAACGTGGTCTTTTCTCTTGGCCACCGTCTGCTGAACTTCCAGTCGGCGCGGGTGACCTATTTTGTTAATGCTTCGCTGTTCATTTATCTGGTGCACCACCCGCTGACTCTGCTTTACGGCGCCTGGCTGGCGCCGGCGATCAAATCCAATATGCTAGGGTTTATGGCGGGCTTAGTCTTCGTGATCGGTATTGCGCTGATGCTATATGAAATTCATCTGCGTATTCCCCTGCTACGTTTTCTGTTTTCGGGGAAATTTCAGCCAAGAGCGGCTAAGGCTCAGGTTTCCGCAGGCTGATAGCCTGCGGATATCAGGCGGTGGTGGGTCGGGACGGCGCTCCTTTACTCATCTCGCGGCGGCTCAAGCAAGCGACGATAAATATCCGCGGTTTCCTCATCAAAACAGACAAAGCAGACGCGTTCCAAAGGATTGAAACGCGTCAGAAAGGCGCTGACCGTCTGCACGGCAATTTCCGCCGCCGCCTGCTTAGGATATCCATATACGCCGGTACTGATGGCCGGGAAGGCAATCGATCGATAGCTGTTCGCTGACGCCAGCTGCAGGCTGTTTCGATACGCGTCAGCAAGCAGCTCAGCCTCCTGATGCCCGCCGCCGTGCCAGACCGGCCCGACGGCATGGATAACCGCGCTGGCCGGCAGCTGACCCGCGGTCGTAATCACCGCATGCCCCGGGGGGCATTCCCCTTGTTGTTGCCGGACGACCTGACAAGCGGCAAGGAGCTCCGGCCCGGCTGCACGATGGATTGCGCCGTCCACACCCCCGCCGCCAAGCAGCGAGGGATTGGCGGCATTGACGATAACATCGACGTCAAGCGTAGTGATGTCGCCGAGAATAACCTCAGGTTTAACAGTCATTTCGCCTCCTGTCGGCAAACGTCTTTACATAAAGCACAGTGGGTAATATGGCACGATAGCCCGCCCGACGAAAGTCCGGTAAGCGTATGGCTGGCTATCATCCGTCCGCAGGATAGCAAGGCTATGTTGCGGGTTAACATCCCTTCAGGCGGCGATTGGCGGGCGGAGTCTCCCCCCGAGAGCCGGAGCGATGGGCCGGGAGTCGGAACAGCCAGAAAAAAACAGGACCGGAGGTCCTGTTTAGTTTGCGGGTGAAATCAGCTCATGCCTGGTCGGGCGTTTCGTTCACTAATGCGGATTTGTTTTTCCGCGCACGGGCGGCCAGCCATAGCCCGCAATTTTTCATTGCGTAACCAAACACCAGCCCTAGCGCCAACGAAGGTACCACCAGCCGCCAGTTGCCGTCGCCGGCAAACGTAGCGCAGGCGCCAATAAAAGTACCGGGGACAAAGGAGAGCAGCAGTTGGCGAGCCTGAATACACATCAGGAAGGCCACGCCCCCGGTCATCATATAGCCCAGAATTTCCAGATGCGGCGCCAGCGCGCTGCCATAAATAATGACCAGCGCCCACACCACACCGCTCATCACCGTACAGGTTGAGATCAGCAACCCTTTTAACCCGCCCTGCGGGCAAGCGAAATAGGCCGTACAGCCCAGAAAGCCCGCCCAGCTCAGCAGGCCAAGCGCGACCGCCGCCCAGCCCCAGATTCCGGAGAGAATGCCTGTCGTTATTGCGATTGCGAGGAGTATGTTCATGACGCGTATCATAGCAGATACGCGCCCACCAAATGAGATCTGAAGCACGTTACATGCAAGTTAAAGATTACGCTTGCAATATAAATGCGATGTAAATCACATTTATTCTTCCATCTCTTCCTGCAGTTCATCCCACATAGCGGAGAGCGCTTCACGCGTGAGGGGCGCCATCGTCCGCCAGAAAGGTGTCCCGGCATGCGCCTCGACTTTGCCGAGGAAAACCCCGCACCACGGCAGAATATAGTCAGCAAACAGCGTTTCCAGCGTTTCGCTTTCATCTTCCGTCGCATGATCTTCAAGCCAGGAGGCGGCCAGCAGCAGCGAACCAATGTGGTCGGCCTGACCTTCTCCGGTCGGGATCCCGTGCTCGCTGAGGAAACCGCGAACTTCAGCTTCGCTTGCCCCCTCTACCCACGCGCTACGATACGGAGGAACGCTGCACTCTTCACCAACAAACAGCGCATTGTAATCGGCGGCCAGCGGTTGCACGTCGCAGCTTTTTTGCAGACGTTCCAGCAACTCATCCTGCTCCAGCGGCCAGCTCGCCGCCAGCTTCCCTTCACGAATCAAGGTAAACAGCGGCACCAGCAGCGGATCCTGCGGCTGACGGTAGTACAAAGAGCCCAGCACGCGGCAGAGGATTGAAAACTCGTTCATTCAATTTTTCCAGTTTTTATATTAAAGATCGGCAAATTCAGGGATCGCCGGCATCCCACGGGACTCAAGGAAATTCAACAGCCGACGCGGGGACACGTTCAGGATCCGCTCTTCGGGGAAGTTCACATCATCGAGGATCTTACGACACTCTTTGAACTCGCCGAGCGTAAATGCGGTATGCGAATCCGATCCCAGCGCCACCCAACCTCCGGCATCACGTACGGCGGCGGCAATCGCCCGGCAGTTATCTTCACTGCCCACCCGCGACGAGACGAAGGATGAGTTGTTGATCTCCAGCGCCACCTGGTATTTTGCCGCCGCGGCGGCTATCGCCGGAATATCGACGGGATATTTCGGGTTGCCTGGATGGCTAATAATATGTACTGCGCCGCTCGCCATCGTGGCGATCATCGCTTCAGTATGGGTGGCTTTGTCCTGCGGCGGGAAAACCGGCTCATGGAAGCCCGCAATGAACAGGTCCAGTGAGGTCAGCATCGGCCCGGAGCAGTCAATTTCGCCGCGGGTATTTTTTATGTTGGCTTCAATACCCCGTAAAATGCCGACGCCGTCGACTATCCGCGGCCAGATGCGCATATTGACGAAATGCCAGTAGTGCGGGGCATCGGCCATATCCGGACCATGGTCGGTGATGGCGAAAAGTTTGATCCCCCTGCGCTTTGCTTCAGCAATATAATCGTGCAGGGTACTGTAGGCGTGGGTACTGGCGACGGTATGCATGTGCAGGTCAACAGGATACATCACAATCTCCTTCTCTGTTTGTGGCAAGAATAGCAGGAATCAGGACGCATGATCAGCAAAACCCCGCCGCAGCGGGGTTTTCTCTTAGTATCCGCGCTGGCGGTCGACCTGCCCGTTCACCGCCTCCCCACGCTCCAGCCGGCCGATAGTGCTGGCAATATAGGTTATCGCTTCCAGCGGACGCGTAACTGCGGCGACATGCGGCGTCATGGCCACCCGGGGATGCGCCCACAGCGGGCTTTCCGCCGGTAATGGCTCGCGGCTAAAGACATCCAGCATCGCGCCTTTAAGCTTACCGCTATTCAGTGCCGCCAGCAGATCCGCTTCGACCACGTGAACGCCGCGTGCCAGATTGAGAACATAGCTGTTATCCGGAAGCTGCGCCAACAGCTGCTGGTTAATAATGCCGACGGTTTCCGCCGTGTTCGGCAGCAGGTTGATAAGCACCCGCGTAGCGCCGAGAAATTCGCCCAGCTCCTCCTGACCGGCGAAGCTTTGCACCTGAGGCCAGGATTTGCGACTGCGGCTCCAGCTACGCAGTGGAAATCCCCATACCTGCAGCGCTTCCGCCACTTTCGAACCGAGTACGCCCGCGCCCATGATCCCGATGGTGAACGCTTCGCGACGATAGTCCTCCAGCGGCTGCCAGCGGGCCTGCTGTTTTAAGGCCTGGTAATCGTCGAAACGTCGGAACCAGTGCAGCACCTGGCTCACCGCATACTCCTGCATCTGCTGGCCCATTCCGGTGTCTTCGAGGCGAAAGAGTGGAATCGACAGCGGCAGCATTTCCGGATGTTCGCGGAGTTTACTCAGAATAGAGTCAACGCCAGCGCCGAGGGCAAAAACGGCTTTTAAGTCCCGTCCCTGCAGCATTTCCACCGGCGGATGCCAGACCAGCGCGTAATCCGCATGCTGGGTATCGCCGGATTTCCATTCGCGCACGCGCGCGCCCGGCAGCTGTTTTTCCAGCCCGGCAATCCAGTGAGCGGTATCAAATGTCGGGTGATAAAAGATAATGTCCATCATGACTCCTGATTGCGGGCGCGGATTGCAGGTTGATCCTGGCGCCGTATTTTACTTATTGTTTTCTATTGGATTGCCAGCATAGCAAATTTCATTTTTCTATCGAATAAAAACAGGCTGGCGACAAAAAAATCGATTGTCGCGCATTTAAAACGCAAGTTGCGCGAAGTTTGGCTAAACACGCGTTTTTTTGCAAAAGTTGATTGACGAGAGATACGTATTTCCCTAAATTAGCGCCCGTTCCCGACAACAACGGGAGCGACAATATGGTGAGGTGTCCGAGTGGCTGAAGGAGCACGCCTGGAAAGTGTGTATACGGCAACGTATCGGGGGTTCGAATCCCCCCCTCACCGCCATCTTTAAAGAAGAGCTCGTACGAAAGTACGAGCTTTTTTTTCGCATATTGCATCCCACCAGGGGGGATGAGAATCCCCGACCGGGGGTCGACAACTGGCGTAGCCAGTTGGACAGACCGCAAACGCAGTGAGCGGGCTGCCCCGCAGGGGCGAGCGAAGCGAGTCAATCCCCCCTCACCGCCATATTCGGGATGAGAGCCTGTACGCAAGTACGGGCTCTTTCCTTTTATATTCTCCATCGGGGGGATGAGAACCCCCGACCGGGGGTCGACAACTGGCGTAGCCAGTTGGACAGACCGCAAACGCAGTGAGCGGGCTGCCCCGCAGGGGCGAGCGAAGCGAGTCAATCCCCCCCTCACTGCCATATTCGGGATGAGAGCCTGTACGCAAGTACGGGCTCTTTTCTTTTATATTCTCCATCGGGGGGGGATGAGAATCCCCGACCGGGGGTCGGCAACTGCGCAGTCAGTTGGACAGACCGCAAACGCAGTGAGCGGGCTGCCCCGCCTCAAAAACGCTCAAAGCGATAGGGATGCGGGTCAATAATCGGCTCACCGCCGCACACCAGATCCGCCGCCAGCTGTCCGGCAGCCGGTGAAGTGCCGAAGCCGTGACCGGAAAAGCCCGTCGCCAAAGTCAGACCGGGCATTTTTGCCAGCGGACCAATCACCGGGTTAGAGTCCGGCGTGACGTCGATGGTGCCCGCCCAGGCCTCAGCGATTTCCGCACCGGCAAATACCGGCCAGGCCGCTTTCAGGTTGTTTAGCGCCTCCTGATTCAGCGCCGGATTGGCCGATGGATCAAGGGTGCGCACCCGCTCAAACGGCGATTTGTCGCCAGCCCCCCAGCGACGGGCCAACGCCAGATCGCTGAAAAACGGCCGCCCCAGCTTGATACGTAAAAAATCGCGCTGTGTACGCAACTGGGGCAGATAGCGCATCCCCAGTAGCAGGTGGTCCAGCGTCAGCGAGGCATCTAGCGCCCCACGCTGGGTCACGATATAGCCGCCGTCGATATGTCGCCGGAACGAGAAGTCCGGCGCCCCCACCGCAATCTCCGTCGGCCCGGCCAACGGTTTCGTGCGCAACACCGAACAGATCAGCGGCAGAGTTGGCAGCGCTATCCCGAGGTTACCGAGAAAGCGCCGCGACCATATCCCCCCGGCCAGCAGCACCTGTTCACAGCGGATCTCGCCGCGTTCGGTGATCACGCCGCTGACCCGGCCCGCCGCGGTACTCAACGTGCGCACCGCGCAGTTCTCCACGATAACGGCCCCCCGTTCCATCGCCGCGTGGGCTATTGCGCTTGAGGCCAGCGTCGGTTCCGCCCGGCCGTCCGAAGGGGTAAAAATCCCCCCGGCCCACTTCTCGCTGCCGCCTGGCACGTGGCGGGCTATTTCCTCGCGACTTAACAGACGCGAATCAAGTTGCAGATGACGAACGGATTGCAGCCAACCCTCGTACATCGCCATCTGCGCCTCGCTGCGAGCGTTAAACATGATCCCCGCCTGGCGGTAGCCGACATCCCTGCCGGTGCGCGCGGCCATTCCCGCCCACAGCCGGTCCGATGCCAGCGCCAGCGGGATATCTTCCGCCAGGCGGCTGGTTTTACGCACCCAGCCCAGATTGCGCGATGACTGCTCCCCGGCGATGCGCCCCTTTTCCAGCACCACCACGGGGATCTGCCGTTCAGAGAGCGTTAGCGCCGCCGTCAGACCAACAATGCCCCCGCCAATAATCACCACCGTGGTGGCGGAGGGAAATGCACCGGATGTCGTAACCGGAGTGATTGTCGGGGCCATAGTCTGTACCTTTATAGAGTGAATAACAAAATCAAAGCGCGAGGTTAATGGTCTGTACGCTGGCTGTTGACGCCCCGCGATAGGCGGTGACCTCCAGCTCAACTTTATATACCGTGGAACCGAGCGGCGGGCAGGTCACGGTAGCGGCCGGGTCAATACC
The DNA here is from genome assembly GCF_009825425.1 of Klebsiella sp. Lac1. NCBI lineage: Bacteria > Pseudomonadati > Pseudomonadota > Gammaproteobacteria > Enterobacterales > Enterobacteriaceae > Klebsiella > Klebsiella sp. Lac1. The sequence continues at coordinate 975,201 of NZ_VJZJ01000001.1, read as the reverse complement.
GCGAAACTTCTCGCCCACAATGGTCATCACCGCCGGCACATCGGCCGGATCCTGAATAAACACCCGAGAACTCACTACATCGGCCAGCGTGGCATCTACCGCCGCCAGCGCTTGTTCGATATTGGCAAACACCTGGAGGGTCTGTTCGGCAATGTCGGTCGGGATCACTTTGGTCTGCGGATGACGCCCGGCGGTGTTGGAAACGAAAATCCAGTTATCTACTGCCACAATGCGCGAGTAGCTGCCCTTCTCTTCATAAATCGAACCGGTTTTAACTTTAGTAATGTTGCTCATAGCGCTCTCTGTTTTGATGAAATCGTTAACGTATCTTCGCGTTCAGCCTGGCATCAGCTGAGTTCCGGGGTGTCCCAGAGGTTCAGCTTCACACCGATCCCCTGCGCCAGCGCATTGCGGTAAACCACCGTGCCCCACGCCACATCCTCAACCGGCATGCCGCCGACCGACATAATGATGATCTCTTCCTCGTTCTGGCGGCCCGGCGCATCGCCGGCGACGATTTTGCCAATATCTTCCAGCTGGTCCGCGCTCAGCTGTCCGGCGGCCAGCATGTCCATAAAGCGCACGCCGATCAGCGGTATGTGATTGTGGGCGGGCTTGGGCACTTCGGTGTACCAGGCCTCATACAGGCCGGTGTTATCGAGCACCTTGCGCACATCAGGCTGCTCCATCCCTTCATCAATAGTGCACAGCGTCGGCATGGCGAGGAAGGCGCCGGGCTTGACCCACTCACGCTTAACCAGCGGGTAAGTCGCCGGATCGCCCACCTCGCCGGAACTGCAGTAGGTAACGATATCGGCACCGCGCACCACCTCTTCGAGGGTGTCGACAATCTCAATCGTGGTGACCTGCGGGTAGGTCGCGGTCAGCCAGGTAATAAAGCCATCGAGGCTTGCCTGCCCGCGTCCCTTGATCTTGATAGTGTCAATCAGCGGGCAGACGGCAATAAACGCCGCCACCACGGTTTTGCCCATCACCCCCGGCCCCATCAGGCCAATCACCCGCGAGTCTTTACGCGCCAGATGGCGTGCGCCCACCCCCGGAATCGCGCCGGTGCGGTAGGCCGAAAGCAGGTTGGCGGACATGTGCGCCAGCGGCGCGCCAGTGTCGACGTCATTGAGGGTAAACATCAGGATCGAACGCGGCAGGCCCTTCTGGCGGTTGGCGATATTCGAGCCATACCACTTCACCCCGGCGGTGCCGAAACTGCCGCCCAGGTAGGCGGGCATCGCCATCAGACGACGATCGGCAGTCGGTTTTGGCATGGTCGGGAACGGCGAATGTTCCGGGAAGGTCACCATCGCGCCATGGGAGTCATTATTGGCGCCCGCCATTCGGTAATCCCCCCGATACAGCAGGCCGAACATCTCTTCCATCGTGTCCACGCAAGCGGGCATATCGGTCACCCCGGCCCTGATCATGTCCTGCTCGGAGAGGTAGATGAAGTCAATCTTTGTCTGGTTAGTCATTGCGGTCAGCCTTTGCGGTTGAGTGAATGACTCTATCAATACCTTTCCCCGTGGAGGCTGTATTGAATATTTGCGACATGGGAAATTCAGCATGGCATCCGGATTGCATTAGCCAGGCGTTATCTTCATGACTACGAGGACAGCCTGTGTCACACGCTCTTATTTCTGGCTATGCCGATGCTATCTATCCTGAACAACCCTGGTTTGTCCTGAGCGCAGCGCAGCACTACTCGATCATGGCTTCCGCCAATCCGGCGATATCGCATTTCTACACTTTTGATGTGTCGCCGGCGGCGGATGTCACCATGGCTATCCCGGACGGCTGCGTGGATATTGTTTTCGACTGTGATACCGCGCGGCCAACGGCGCGAGTGTGCGGCACACCGCTGGAGGCGCGCAGCGTAGAGTTGATCAACGGCCATCGTTACTTCGGCGTACGCTTTGCGCCGGGCATCATGCCCGACTTTCTGGACCTGATGGCGGAGGAGCTAACCAACCGCGAATACGACTTCGCTGAAGTGGTGCCGGGGGCGCGGCGCGCCTGTGAGCAAATCCTGCGCAGCGCGCAGTTCTCCCAGCAGGTCACGCTGTTCGATCGTTACTTTACCCCGCGTCTGGCGCGCCGCACGTCGAGTGTGACCACCTGCATTATTCACACCATTCAACAGCTGAAAGGCAATATCCGCATTGAACAGCTGGAGACGCTGACCGGCTATACATGCCGCACCATTCAACGCCAGTTCCGCCAGGATACCGGCATGTCGCCAAAGATATTCGGCCGTATTATGCGCTGCCAGACAGCGCTGAATACCCTGTATAAACCGGGCAGGCATTCATTTACCACTCTGGCGCTGGATCTGGGCTTCAGCGATCAGTCGCACTTCCTGCGGGAATTTAAGAAACTGGTCAGCGCCACCCCGCTGGAATTTCAGCGCCGGGCCCTCGGCGAGGCGTGGGATGAACGGCTACGCTACCATTGAGTATCAGCATGGATGTTAAAATTAGGTAAGCACCATGTTGAACGCAAGTAGCACTAAAATAGTGCATCTGTTGCACTTTGGGGTTGTCCGATTTTTTCTATCTCTGCCGCCAGCGTTGGTCAATGATGCCCGATAGTTACCTGACCACTCAGCAGGAAAAAGATTTGCTGAGTCTGGCTTCACTATCCAATAAGGGCGCTGGCGATGAGCAACTCTACCGGTTTACGAAAAAATACGTTGGGACTCACCTCCCTGGTCTTCTTTGTGGTCGCCGCAGCGTCCCCCCTTACCGGGGTGGTGGGCGGGCTGCCGGTGGCCATTTTTACCGGCAATGGCGGCGGCATTCCGGTTATCTATATTGTCGCCTGTCTGATCCTGATGCTCTTCTCGGTGGGCTACCTCACCATGAGCCGCTATGTCACCGATGCCGGAGCCTTCTATACGTATATCTCAAAAGGCCTGGGTAACAACGCGGGCGCGGCCGCATCGGTACTGGCGCTGGTCGCCTACGTCTCAATACAGACGGCAATAATGGCCATGCTGGGTTTCTTCAGCGAACAGTTTCTACAACAGCACCTGGCGCTCAATATTCCGTGGTGGGTGCTGAGCATGCTGTTTACCCTGACCGCCTGGATGTTGGGCATCAAACGCGTAGAGATCGGCGGCAAGCTGCTGGGCGTGCTGATGCTGGCAGAGGTCGGCATCGTCCTGCTGACCGACGTGATGATCCTGCTGAAAAAGAGCGGCCCGCTCACCTTCAGCTCATTTGAACCGTCGGTGTTTATGCACGGCAACCTGGGTATTGCGCTGGTGTTCTCCGTAGCCGCCTTTATCGGTTTTGAATCCACCGCCATCTACGCCGAAGAGTGTCGCGATCCGCAAAAAACAATCCCCCGCGCCACCCTCTGCGCACTGATAATCATCACCGCATTCTTCTGCTTTACCAGCTGGTCGTTCGTGCAGGTCTACGGCTTTGATCAGATAGCGGAAATCGCCAGTAAAGATCCCGGCAACTTTGTCTTCACCATCACACGTGAGTACGTAGGTCAATGGGCGGTAGATACCATGTCGGTGCTGCTGATCACCAGCCTGTTTGCCGCCACGCTGGCGTTTCACAATAATATCTCGCGCTATATCTACAGCATCAGCCGCGACGGGTTGATCTGGAAGGAGCTGTCGGCCACGCACCCCACCAACGGTACGCCGCACAAGGCCAGCCATCTGCACAGCGTGTTACTGTTGCTGCTGCTGGCGGGAATGGGCGGCAGCAATATAGATCCCATGGTGCATATCTTCGCCTTTGGCTCGGCCATTGCCACGCTGTCAATCCTGATGCTCCAGGTCGGGGTCTCTGCGGCGGTGGTGATGTTCTTCCGCCGTCTGCCCGGGCATAACAACAGCCGCTGGCGGGTGCTGTGGTCACCGCTGATGTCCATCGCCTGCATGCTGATGGCGATTATTCTGGTGATTAATAACCTGCAGCTGATAAGCGGCAGCGACTCGCCGCTGATACGCTTTATTCCCTGGTTTATTGCCTGCTGCGCTTGCGCGGGATATATCATGTCGGCGAAGCGCAAGTCGGCGGTAAAAACCGCGTAGCGGGAAAATGTTAAACTGCGCCGCTCAATCTCCCCGAGCCTTATTGCCAAAGCCACCTTAACCGGTGGTTTTGTTATTTACGCGTGTCGGCAAATACCTCACGGGGAATATCTCAGACCAAAAGTGAAACCGCGCAGTCGGTGATGAAATTCCTGGTTTGATAAGCCCGACTAAAGCATGCAATAAATGCATGCGTAGCGGCTTGCCCGCCGCGAGACCGTCCAGCCTCGCAAACCGTGCCGATCCCGGTGCAACAGGGTGCTGGGCGAGACGCCGAAGGCTTTACGGAAGGCATGGCTAAAATGGGAGAAGTCGGAGAAGCCGAAATCCAGCGCCGCCTGGGAGACGCTATTCACCCTCCCGCGCTCGATGGCCTCGCGACTCGCCCGCAGCCTTTCCTGCCAGATCACGGCCATCGGCGTTTTTTTGTGCCGGGCGAAAGCGCGCGTCACGGTGCGGACGGAGACGTAGTGCGCCCGTGCCAGACTCTCGATATTCAAATCAGGATCGACAAGTTGCCGGCGAATGTAATTCATCATGCGGGCGTACAGATCGCGCTCAGCGCTCACGTTATCCAGATCCTGCAACTCCAGACTCAGCACCAGCAGATCCAGCAGCGTCTGGGAGAAGCGGCCGGAAAGAAAGCGGGTCTCGTCTCGTTGCATAGCGCGGCGCTGGCATCCGGATGTCGCGCGGTTGGGATCGTCCGGTTACCGCGAGGTGGGCGAAGGTGCATACCAAAGCCCTCCCGCTCTTCAGTTGCCGTCCGCTGAAGCTCAGGATGTCCTGAAGAGTAGCGAACAGCTTGATTATCCGCGTGAAAATCACCGCCCCGGCGGCATCCGGCCAGAGTAGTGTTCATTGCTTCACCGAACGGTAAAGAAAGAATAAATACTGCTTGACCGTTTTAGCGCAACTCCCTATAGTAGCGCCCCGTTGCCCACCCAAGGTGAGCAGCGAAACAATATGGTGAGGTGTCCGAGTGGCTGAAGGAGCACGCCTGGAAAGTGTGTATACGGCAACGTATCGGGGGTTCGAATCCCCCCCTCACCGCCATATTTAAAGAAGAGCTCGTACGAAAGTACGAGCTTTTTTTTCGCATATTGCATCCCGCCAGGGGGGATGAGAACCCCCGACTGGGGGTCGACAACTGGCGCAGCCAGTTGGACAGACCGCAAACGCAGTGAGCGGGCTGCCCCGCAGGGGCGAGCGAAGCGAGTCAATCCCCCCCTCACCGCCATCTTTAAAGAAGAGCTCGTACGAAAGTACGAGCTTTTTTTTCGCATATTGCATCCCGCCAGAGGGGGATGAGAACCCCCGACCGGGGGTCGACAACTGGCGTAGCCAGTTGGACAGACCGCAAACGCAGTGAGCGAAGCGAGTCCCCCCTCTTCCCCGGTTGAGATTAAAGCCGGAACGCACTGTTCCTGAGTGCGTCCCTGATTAGAACTCCATGATACCGTTTCTGGTTTGACACCCAGCCCGGCCAGCTTTTATCGGGAAAAGGCGCAGAAAATCGTCTTGATGGCATCATCAGTCATAAACCATAAACAGATTTACGGTGCCGCTTACTGGCCCGGTATAATTGACGCCAGCTCGCGCGATCGTCGCTCGCTGGATATAGCGTGCCTGGAAGGTTATCGGCATAAAACTTGCGGATGACGCCGCAAAAATTTTATCCCCCGCGACAGAAGTGGCCCCCGAACCATAACTCCCAATATCGACAGCTGACCCGTTGATATCAATATGGTTACCGTTGTATCGCAGCTCAATTTCCAGCCCATCAATTTTATTTCCGCCGGCGGCGTCGTAAAGGCTGAGGTTACCCACCGGAAGTGGCGACGCGCCCGCATCTTCAAATCGCATCCGGACATTCTCCGCCATCCCGTTGCACTCCAGTTCCACCGGAACAGGAACATCAGCCCCAAAAGCGGGGGCCCCCTCTCGGGTAATCGTATCGGCATCCCATATCCCCATATTGACCGTATAATCCGTGGGACGCTGTGAGCTCAGCTTGCAGGTCGGTCGGACCAGCGTCACACCGTTTCCGGAGAGAAAATTCGTATCCGGATTGGTGCCAATTCCTGTCGGCGCAGGATTAACCCAGCTATTAAAGAGATGGCTGACCGAGAGAGGACCATAGCTGGTGACATAACCGGTTTTTATCAGCTCGGCGCGCAGGGAAAGCGACACACTTCTGGAAGGCATATACCAGAAGGTATGACCACCTTCAGTACGTGAATCCATCATTCTGAGTACCAGCGCGGCCATTCCCGTCGTCGGACCAATCAGAGGATACTCCACGCCACTGGCTGCATATTCGGTTCCACTGCTGCCGAATCCAGACATTCTGATGTACGCGGAACTGTTGCCATCACTACCCAGGTTCGGCGAGTCAGATCGCACATAGAAACGAATTCCGACGCCGCCTACTGAAGTATTCAGAATCCCCGACCCGGAGCCTGACAGACCGAAACCTAAACCAGCCAATGCGATATCCGCAGATACAATAGTGATCGATGACTCCACATTCAGGATGTTCAGAAATGAGCTTTCTGTCCCGTTCCCGGTGCAATTCAACATAATCGAAGTATTCAAATCGGCGTAATCCCACGACATCAGAATGGTTCCATCCGGGATAGAATTATCCACCACCACCGGGCGATGTACCGAAAATGGCATACTATCCGGATATGAGTAAACGCAGGTTCCCACAGGTTGCTGAAAAACTTCACTGGCTGGGTGCCCCCACATATAACTTCGTGAGATATGCAACTGCGCCGAAACATCGACTGATAATATGAGCAGGAAAGCGCCCAGCCAGCAGCGGGAGCGGTGTTTTATCCCCTGTACCTGCTCTTCTTTCCCCGCTCTTCTCATTGCTTCAACTCCGCCCGGTATTCTTCACCCGCACCGCCCCAGTCATGGATCCCGCTCCAGGTCACGCTCACGCGGTCAGGATTCACGGAGGCAGGCAGATGGTAACGTTCGCTACCGAACGGCGGAGGCATACGATGACGATCCTCCAGCGTAATCCCCTTGCCAGCCCCCACGCTCAGGCGGGCAAAGCTGACATAATACGGCGTGGGATTGGTTGCTTTCAGCCAGACATCGTTACCGTCTTTCTCAAGACTCCAGCGAATTTGCTTTATCGCATCGCGAGCGCCGGCAGAGCTCAGTCCGTCAGGGCGAACGAAAACTTTGAGCCTGCTGCGCACGGCAATAACCAGCTTATTGGCGCTCCCGGCTTTAGGGGGGATTTCCTGCAGCGATAGCCAGTATGCGGACTCCCTGTCTTGCGCAATCGCCCCCCTCAGAACCACGAGCCGAAATTTCCCCTGTTTTTTACCCTCAAGCTTCATCACCGGCGGTGTCAGCACCAGCGGAAGATCGTGGTCATTCCCCCGAAGATCTTCCAGCCAGGCCTGCACCATATAGGTCTCCTGGCTGTCATTGATAACGTCTACCGCGGTTTCTCTGTCCTGCGCATACGCAACAATACGGGTCAGTTGCGGCCTGACGCCGGCTGTCGCCGAACCGACGAGGAAGACAACCGCCAGAAGGCCGGTAAAATATAGTTTTAACAATTTCATTGCGTTACTCTTTTTTGTGCAGTTTGGTGGTGAAGAATCAGAGACACTCCGCTCTGATTTTTTTATGCCAGTTTTCTGGTTTAAGCTGCGCTTCTGTCGGTGCGGAAAGCGCAATCTGGCACTGCTCTGCGGGCCGCTGGCCCCATATAACGTTCAGTACCTGCGCCTCACGGGTATCCAGCCCGGTCAGCCAGGCCAGTCCTTTCTGGCCCACGATACCGGCCTCCTCTGCCTCATTGACTCCGGGAGCGCTTTCGCTGTACACCAGAGCGCCCAGCGGAATACTTTTTCGGCTGTGTATTTCCACGAGCGCTCTTCTGCCCGAGCGGGTGGCAAACCGAAGCAGCACGGCAGCGCCTTCTGAAGGGACGACTTTGCGGGAGGACTCTTGCAACTCAGCGCCATCAGATTCCCCGGTGTCGAGGTTAATCTGGTTGTAGCGATAAGGCGTCAACCAGGTCACCACTGCCCGGCCGGATGAATCGGTCCGCGCATTGTTGATACCGGAAACCCGGATGTTTTCCGCTCCAGGGGTTTCAACAATAGCCACGGTGTTACCCAATGGCGGCGACATAATCACCCCTCCGCGATAAAGCGTCACCCCTCCGGACATCCCGGCGGAGTACTGGCGGTAATCCCTTCCATGGCTAATGCTTCCGCTGATATTTGCCCTGCTGCCGTTCCAGCCCAGAGATCCTGACTGGCTGTATTCGCCCTGAGTGTCCCGCAGGAGACTGGCCGCATAGCTGAAGTCACTGCCCGCGCTGTTGCCCGCATACCCCAGCGACTGACCGTACTGGTTGTTTTTGTTGCGGCTGAGGCCGTAACTCAGAAAGCCGGCATCGTGCCTTCCGGGGAGCAATACTGATAACGGCAGACTGAGGGAAAGAGTCAGTTGGTTATCGCTGAGACGTTCGTAACGATTGTGCATCAGTGACAGAGAGACGCTGGCCGAACCGACGGTAGTACCCGCTCCGGCACTCAGCGAGGTGTTTTTATTGCCCGTGCCGTAAAAACTCTCCTGGCTGATGGTCATATACAGATTGCCGACAGAGTTCATATTCTGGTTGACGGTCATCTCCACCCGGTTACGTCGGCGTTTTTGCCAGGAAGCCGTGTCCGGAGCATAGCCGTCAATCCAGTTCTGACCCTGACGCGCAAGAAATTCGCTGGCATCCAGGAAAGATTCTGACTGATACTGGTAACCCAGCAGTTGCAGCGATGTCCCGGTAACATCAAACTGGCGGGCATACAGCAGCCTGGCGGCCGTACCTTCGCGCTGGCGGTTATCTCTCCAGGTTTCGATGTGGCGGGCATACGCCACATCGGCAGAAAAAGCCCCGATCGCGCCAATATTCCATGCCGCCCCCGAAGAGAGCATCTGGTAATTTTCAGCCAGCACAGAGGCACTATTCAGAGTGAAATGTTCAAAACCGTATTCCAGAGTGCCGGATAACAGCGCAGGTTCGGATGTCCCGCCGTCCGGACCGCGCCAGGTGCCCGCGGCCAGACTGTAGCGGATGGCGCCGGCACGGATCATGCCCGGCAGGGCCGTGTAAGGAACCCGGAAAGACTGAATCTGCCCGTCAGACTCCTCCACCACGACGTCGAGATCGGCCCCCACCTGAGCGGTATACAGATCATCAATTGCGAATGCGCCAGGCGTCAGCAACGTGCTGTAAATCACCGTATCACGCTGGCGTACCAGCAATCTGGCATTCGTGCGCGCCACTCCCCGGATAACCGGCGCATAGCTGTACTGGTTATCAAGCGACATGCGCTCACTGGTCGCCAGCGAGATACCCCGCAGAGGGATCGCCCCCGCCATCGTGCCGGAGGTACGGGTGTAGATTTCCCCCATCTGCAGGCTGCTGCGCAGGAACGCAATATCGCGTGCAAGATAGGCTCTGTCGTGATTCGATTTCCACTGACTCCTGTCGTTACGGTAAAACGAATCAATACTGTAGAGACGCCATGGCCCGGCATTGCCTGTTGTATTCAGGCTCAACCAGGCACTCTCGGTGGTCGTATCATTTAGCGTCCAGCCCTGGCCGGATGCCCCCTTCAGCCGTGACGAATAAAAATAGCCGCTGTAGGATGAGCGCAGGCTGGGCGTACCGTGATCCCATTCATCCGGCGAGATCATGGTAAAACGCTCGTTGTCCATGGCCTCCTGCGGCACGGTAATGTTCAGCACCTGATGTGTGTGGTCATACTGAACAAAAGCAGCAGGTATTCGCAGCGCAATATCTTCGCAGCGAGAAGGTGCGGAGGTTTGCGCTTCAGACGACCCCGCCGTATCCTCTTCGCGGGTTATCCAGCCAGAATACTGGCTGACTCTGACGCCAAAGGATTTCAGCTGACGGTATGAAAGACAGGGGATAACTTTGTTATTACCATGACTGACGAAGTCAATTTCTGTCTTCGCGCGTGCGCGATCGTTTATGACGATATCTGTCAGTTTCCTCCCGGGTATAACAGGGTCCTGGTACATAAAAACATCCTGAGATACACCGTTTTTATCGCGCCGTAAAAACGCTTCCTCAAAATCGTTTCCGGCAAAAACACTGACGCTGAAACTACTGAGAAGCACCGGGAAAACCATCGACATCAGAGATAGCCGACTCTGTGGTTCTTCCGTGTGAATACAGCGCAATAAAAAACGATACATATAATGATATTCCCTGGTATAGCGCGGTAAAAACCAGATACTGTCGTTATCCGGAAAAAGCCGGTCGCCCGGCTTTAATCGCAAATAAAACAGTTATTCCGTATTATCAGAAATAGGAAATCACGTAGTCGGCAACGCCTGTAACAGGACCGGGGGTGACCGCTGTGCTGAGGGATTTGTATGCCGCCAGATAATTAAGCGTGATCGGCCCCGGAGCGCCAGCCGCCGCAGGGAGCGCGGCACCGGGGTCAAGTAATGTGCCACCGTTCAGATGAATAGGCGTACTTTGTGCCGTCAGAATCGCCACGGCCACGTCGGCTGCACCGGAAGGAGCGGTATTGCCCATTACCGTATTGTCTCCGGCAGCCGGAGAGGCGGTAGAAAATGTTGCGCGCACGCTGTTCAGCGAACCGGCAGCCTGACATCCGGTCAGCTGGATGGTGAATGCGGTATGCCCGGCATATGTACCGGCCGCGGCATTCAGCGTGTCGGCTGATACCGGAGGAAGGTTAACGGTTGCGGTAAGACCAGCACTCCCTCCAGCCGGAGCTGCCCCTACAAGGGTGGTACAGGCGCTTGCGGTCACAGTCCCGTTAAAGTTGATGGTACCGTCGGCAGCGTTTGCATTGGCTGACAATCCCCCCACAATCACGAATGCGGAAATTATCGCTTTATATAAAGTATTTTTTTGCATACAGGTCCCTTTACTACATCATTATGAATAATATTCACCCGGTGACAGATGATGTTGAGATGGCGGTGCTTTAGCTTTTGTTACGTTATGCCTCCTTAATAATGTCAATATGTCTCTGCAGAGAAGGACTTCATGATCCGTCGTTCCGGTAAGACCGCACTTCTTCAGTAATGCCGTTCGCTGGTAGTAGAGTTTTTTAGCCGTCCAGCCTGTCGTCATGACCAGTTCATTAATTGTTTTACCCGATGTAAGAAATCCGATTGTTTCTATATGCTTATCGGTAATATTTCTTTTAGGATATGCGGCGGTTTCCATTCTCTTCAGGAGAATAAAGAAAGCATCTTCTGTTACAGTACTATTCAGGACCCAGGGTAATGAACCCGTAGTTTTTTCAGTCACCGTAAAAAACGGCATAAATAATATCCGGCCAAATAATACACATGACAACTTCAATACATTCTGCCGCAGAATAATATCATGCAGTGCACAAACCAGCACATCACCGGGTTTCAGATGACCATTGATATCACGCATCAGCTCCAGCGTAGACTGTTCACAGCTGTAATATATAAATGCAAACAACCCCTTCCGGTTAAATAGTCCTCTAACTCCCAGGAGAAAATATAAATTATCTGACACAATATGATATCTCATCTTCTCTCTGTATATTTAACGCACACGAAGTCAACGTGTCAGACAGACCAAACACATTCAAAATTGTTTAGTATTGTTTTCTTACACCTTTATTTAAATCATAGCACCAACATTTTTCCTAACAGTTTTTAACTCAAATCAACATGGATTTTGATAGATAAAACAAATCACTTCACAGCTTATAAACGCTGTTGCATTTTCGAACAATGATTAAATATTAAGTTTTCCCCGTTATTTTTTTGAGGAAAATTCTTAAAAAGGCACAAGACAGAAAAAAGATAACTCTTTGTTTATGCAATTTATTATAAAAATCACTTGATTTGAATCAATAAAAAATCATTAGCAGCTTTAAATAAAATAATGACCTCCCCTGTTGTTCAGAATACGTAATAAACCACTTTCCTGCAGATCTTCTCAGATATGATTCGCGCTGAATCTTAGAAAAAAATCTCGTCACTACAGTAAATTGCCAACGCCAGCATAGGAATATTCCCCAATTTCTGCTGGATTAATCAATGTAAAGTTAAATAAATTATCGTCAATTTATCCACCATATTTATAAATAAAGTCAGATGACAATCATATGCATCTCATACAGACAGAAACTAAACGATACAGGAAAAATCTCAAAATCAACGGAGCTATCAAAGTCAAAGTTTCGATAGGTTAAATCTATTAAATTATAATTCACCGATCTTTTTATTAGCAGCCATGCAACATCAGAAAATTTAATAGCTATATAATTCAATGAACTTCGCTTCAGGAATAGGGCACCATCAAAATGATTTACATTGTAAATTATAATGTTTGTAATATTTATTAAACAAACTAATTTATCTCCGTTTTAATTCCGTTTAAGTTATAAATCAGGTCAGATTGCCGTCTGAACGAGGCCGGATCGCAAGAAACGGCATACCCGACAGTATGAGTGAAGGCGTTCAGGCAAGGACTGTTTCATCACCGCAGAGATAAGGTCTGCTGTCTGTGCAGTACCTGAGGAGACTCAGCAAAAGGTCTACAAATGCAGAGAGCGGTATCAATGACGCAGGGAAAAAGAAGCTGATGCCGGGACGTTGACACTGACGTTGACGTTGACGTTGACGCTGACGCTGAAGCGCCACAAAATAGCAGGAGTCCGGTAATGATAAAAAATCAGACCAATGATGTGCGAGGGAGTGAGGGAGTGAGGGAGTGAGGGAGTGAGGGAGTGAGGGAGTGAGGGAGTGAGGAGTATGCAATCATCGTTACTGCATCAGTAAACACGGTGAGGCTGGGACAGTCGCATCCCTTGTCCGAAGACACGATTATGCTCTCTGGCATCTCAACTTAGCCTTAGCAAACGGTTATCCCCGCAGAATAACAAGCATAACCATTCAGATTCATAAATTGAAGATTCATAAATGAAGACCGCTAGCGCTATGCCTGCTTCTTCATCGATTCCTTATTCTCGTACTGCTTCATATCAGCACTGCGCAGTGCCTCAATAATATTGGCTCCTGCAGAAACATGATATCCCCATGAAACAGAAAATATAATATCTGAATCAAACTCCCGTAATTTATCATTAATGCGGGCAATGACTTTTTCTATCTCGATATTATCAGGTTCTAAAATAAGCACACAAAACTCATCGCCTCCCAGACGGATCAATTTATCCTTATTCTTGCGAAAAACCTTAACCAGCGTTTGAGCCAGAAAGACTAATGCGCGATCTCCGGAATCATGGCCAAGTTGATCGTTAATGGTTTTAAAGTTATTGCAATCCAGTACCAGTACACCAACACGTTTATCTGAGAGACGGCTATTCGTAGTGTATAACTCTAAGTAACGTCGGTTATAACATCCGGTCAACGGATCTGCATAGCTATCGCCCTTGAATACCACCATCATCCGGTATATATATAACATCAACAGCAGTACAAGGATATAAACCACAAATGAAATTAGAAACGTCGTAATGTTATCAATCAGGATAATAGAAACGGGATATGCGTAACTCACCTCATATTTATGTGAAAAGTTAAGCCTGACGTTTGTACTAAACAGACGACTCACCCCATAAGTCATCTCTGAATTTTTGAGTCTGTCCCTGACAATCATCTTCACATGGTTACGCCACTCTGGCTTTATTCGGTCATAGATGATTCTTTTTAAATCATCCTGAACAAAATCTTTAAACACATAACCGATTATATCCACCCCTTGTGCATCGTTAAAATTGTAAACGATACTACCGACTGAGATCACTTTCTCCCCGGTATTAAAATCATCATAAATATCCGTTCTGACATTATAAGTCCAGGATAACGTCTTATTTTTCATCAAAGACAAAAAATCTTTTGTATGGAAGTAATCAATATTTTTAAAAATGTTCGATTCAGTATAGTTTTTATTAAATACTGGAGTTGAGAAATAAATATACGCCCGGTCTTTCGGAATGAAATAGACCAGTTGATTATGCGATTCTCGCTCATCTCTGCGAAACTGATAAATCTCATCAAATAAATGTAGAAAATTAAGCGTTTCGCAGCTTATCTGCTTATTTTTAGACTGTAATGTCCCATATAAGTTTGCTAAACCCTGCCGCTTGTCTACGTTAATCCCCCAGACATTTAACGCAGAATTATATTCTAAAGGAAAATAACAATCACTCTTCGCAGACCGAGGATTCCGCTGTTGATTCAAATAGCTCAAAGCCAGTGATAAATTATCATCGGTGTAGGTTTCATTAAGTATTTCCAGTCTGGCATCATAAAGATATTCTTTCATTACCTCCTGGACATTATCATACTGCATATGAAAGAAAATTACGCAAAAAGAAACATAAAACAAAGTCAACATTGCCACTATCATATATTTAATGCTAACATCATTTTTTATATTCATTTTCACACCAAAGGATCACGTATTTTCTGTCAATGAGTAAACGCCCTACCCTTTCCCATTATCATTATAGTCCATATAGAGGAAATCAGCCTGTATTTAATTAAGCATAAGAAAATGCTGTCTCCGTTTACAGAAACAGCATTTATCTGCGACTAGTTAATAAACATTATTTGAAAACTTCAGCAATCGCATCAAAATTCGGTCCATGTTCCCGGGCGGCGATAATGACATAATATTTACCACCTTTCTCATCGGCGAGCTGCGACAGCTTTTCATGAAGATCCATCGGTGATGAAATCTGTCCGCCAGAGGCCGCCACCGTAATATTATCGATATATTCATATTTAAAGTGATGAGCTTCATCTTTAGAAATCAGCATCGCCGCCGATGCGTTCATTGAAACTAAACCTACAACAGCAATCAATCCAGCCAGGGTCTTTTTCATAGCCTACTCCTTTAGTTAAGGTACTCACATCGGTGATAGTAATGACATTTCCCGGCATAAAGTTGTTGTAGATCAATACTTATCAATCACAGCCGCGTCTTTACTTTATGTTTATTGTGTCAGGCAGAAAAAATATATATCTATACATATCCTGAAAAAAACTTCGCCATGTAAAAAAGAAACCTACGTAATATGAGTGATAAAAAGGAAGAAAGCCATTCCGACAAAATCAAGCGGCCATTAGTTAAAATTTTATTGCCTGTTAAAAAAGCTCACAGGCAGGATAACCAACTGATATTTCTCAGCTTTGAAAGCCAGTGTATGATTATGTAATGTTTAGCAAACATCATTATTTTTCATTGCCAGCCATTCAAAATCTGCAATAATCATATTCAGTTCAAAAAATACATTTGTTCACATTCATATAAGGATATTATATGGAATGGAAAGTTACCGATGTATTAGTTTTCCCCCGCAGCAAAACGTGTCTGGCCGTTTGTGTGTCGCTAAAATCATTAAAGCTCGTCCTGTGGTATCATGGAGATTATTTTTTAAATACTGGAAGTGTACTAGAGATAGACAATAACGAATATATTGTTAATGGCAGGCAGCAGGAGCTGGATATTTTCAAAATCACCCCCTTTATGCCGGAGCAATGGCATCAGTATTTAAAGCCACATGGCTGCAGCGGCATGACTAAAAGTACAGAGAAATGTATGCACATAAAAAAATGTGCTTTTATCCTGTGTCCGTTTGGGACCAGAAAATATCTCACCATCTAGTCCTGGCCATTGGATTATGTGATGCAGTAATTATCACCGGATAGCGGGTTGTCTTTTGCTGGCGTTAACCGGCGCTTTCCCTGTCGCCTGGATTAATCCCCTGTCAAGGGGGTTCGCCCTGCCCAGGCAATAACAAAGATGAGACAAAAGCGCGTACCGCCTCACCTTCTGCGAAAACTCGTCGCCGCCGCGTATTTTCGCCTGTTGCTCCCTCCCCCCGGCGGCAGCGCAAATGCCTTTTCCCGGGGCGATATTCTTGCCCCGTCCGGGCTACCCTGACCCTTTGCCCCGCTTTGCCTGTAGATTGCGGCCGCCGACAAACTTATACTTGGCGCACAATTTTCACTCTAAGGTCTGGACATGACGTTCTCTTCTCCACTTAACAAACGCGGCGTAACGCCGGCGAAAGCGATGGTCGCGGCGATCAGCGGCTACGCAATGGATGGCTTTGATCTGCTGATTCTGGGCTTTATGCTCCCTGCTATCAGCGCTTCGCTGGCGCTCAGCACCTCTCAGGCCGGCTCCCTCGTCACCTGGACGCTGATTGGCGCGGTACTGGGCAGGATCTTTTTCGGCCATCTCAGCGACCGTCTGGGCCGTATTCGCGTCCTGACCTTCACGATCCTGATGTTCTCGGTCTTTACCGGCCTCTGTGCGGTTGCCCAGGGCTATTGGGATCTGCTGGCCTATCGCACCCTTGCCGGTATGGGGCTCGGCGGCGAATTCGGTATCGGCATGGCGCTGATTGCCGAAGTCTGGCCCGCCCATAAGCGCAACCGCGCCTCGGCATGGGTTGGCATCGGCTGGCAGCTTGGCGTTCTGCTTGCCGCCTTTATCACCCCTCTCCTGCTGGATATCATCGGCTGGCGCGGGATGTTCCTGGTGGGCCTGCTGCCCGCGCTGGTCTCATTTGCCATCCGCCGCGGCATGGGGGAGCCTGACGCATTTACCAAAGATATCGCGGTCACTCAGGAGGTCTCCTTTACGGCCCGGCTCAGGATGCTGTTTGCCGATCGCGCCACCTCGAAGGCCAGTATCGGGATCCTCATCCTGTGCTCGGTACAGAATTTTGGCTACTACGGCCTGATGATCTGGATGCCCAGCTATCTCTCCTCCAGCTTTGGCTTTTCACTCACCAAATCAGGACTCTGGACGGCGGTCACCGTCGTGGGCATGACTTTCGGTATCTGGTTGTTCGGCGTGCTGGCAGACCGTTTCGCCCGCTGGAAGATCTTTCTGCTTTACCAGGCTGGCGCGGTGGTGATGGTCATTGTCTACGCCCAGTTGCGGGACCCGACCCTGATGCTGTTTACCGGAGCGGTAATGGGTATGTTTGTTAACGGGATGATTGGCGGCTACGGCGCGCTTATCTCTGATACCTATCCGCTACGGGTCCGCGCTACGGCGCAGAACGTGCTGTTTAACCTTGGTCGCGGCGTCGGTGGTTTTGGACCGCTGGTGATTGGGCTGTTCGTCAGCCACTGGTCGTTTACCGCCGCCATTACTCTGCTGGCCCTTCTCTACCTGCTGGACATTTTCGCCACCTTATTCTTACTGCCGAAAACACAGGGCAGCGAAGACGCGCTGGGCGCGATCGGCTGATCCCAGCGCTCCAGATAAGCAAAGCCTGGGTTTCCCCAGGCTTTGCACACCAGATAGCGATCAGTAGTAGGCTTTCAGCGTTCGTTGGCAGAGCATCGAACGGACGCAATCATCGGCGGTAAAACGCACAATACCGATCATTTCGTCTTCCTCAAAACGCGCCAGCGCATCGACCAGCCCGGACTTCACGCCAGAGGGTAAATCACACTGGGTAATGTCGCCGTTAACGATGACCGTCACGTTTTCCCCGAGGCGGGTTAAAAACATTTTCATTTGCGCAGCCGTCACGTTCTGGGCCTCGTCCAGAATCACCACGGCATTTTCAAATGTACGTCCGCGCATATAGGCGAACGGCGCGATTTCCACCTTGCCGATTTCCGGCCGCAGGCAGTACTGCATAAAGGAAGAGCCCAGTCTCTTCACCAGCACGTCGTACACCGGTCGGAAATAGGGGGCAAACTTCTCGGCGATATCTCCCGGTAAGAAGCCGAGGTCTTCGTCGGCCTGCAGAACGGGACGGGTAACAATAATCCTGTCCACATCTTTATGAATCAGGGCTTCGGCTGCCTTCGCTGCGCTAATCCAGGTTTTTCCGCACCCGGCTTCGCCCGTTGCAAAAATCAGCTGTTTATTATCGATGGCATTCAAATAATGCGCCTGAGCGTCATTGCGCGCTTCAATCGGCGATGCGTCGCGGCTATCCCGCGCCATGCCAATTGCTTCTACGCCACTCATTTGCACAAGCGATGTGACCGATTCTTCTTCGCGCTGCTTATGGCTTCGCGAATCCTGTCTCAGCACACGTTTGGCCTCACGACGAGCTCTGGTCACTGCTTTTTGTCTTCCCATGGATAGCACCTTGCGTTGTTGGTTTACATCACACGCGCCACGATCGACGCGATTATGCGCACTAACGATTGAGGTTTGGCTTCCTTGTAAGCCATTGCTTGCCTGACGAATTGGCAGAGGGTCACGGCTACGCGCACCGGTAACCTTGCCTGGGTTCGAATTTTTGCTTGTGGATAGGGATAAGTCTGGGGAGCAGGAATCACGGCCGGGAGTGCGGCCCCCGTGCTGAGGAGTACGGTATGAGGTTTGACGTTTTCCGTTACAGCAATCGGGCATTCGCGATCTCCATAGTGAAACGACATCACTGCCGGGAACTACCGCGTCTGTAATAAGTACATCAAAAATAATTCTTAATGCAACTTATTTCTTACATATAGACAACAAATAGTTCTCATTGCAGCTGCAGAGAGTTTCCGACTATAAGATTACAGAAAAATGAAACA
The DNA here is from genome assembly GCF_009825425.1 of Klebsiella sp. Lac1. Classification (NCBI taxonomy): domain Bacteria; kingdom Pseudomonadati; phylum Pseudomonadota; class Gammaproteobacteria; order Enterobacterales; family Enterobacteriaceae; genus Klebsiella; species Klebsiella sp. Lac1. Next base: position 956,516 of record NZ_VJZJ01000001.1, on the reverse strand, counting down.
AGGCAGGAAATACAAAAAAAGAATGGAAAAACAGCAGAAACGCCCTGCCCTTTCGGGCAGGCACGTCAGGCTTCGAGCAGAGATTGCGCCAGGTAGTGCTGGCTATCGATAACGCCCGGTAACACAAAGAAGTAGCCGCCGCCGATAGGTTTGACGTACTCCTCCAGCGCTTCGCCGTTAAGGCGTTTTTGCACCGTCAGGAATCCCTTCTCCAGGTCATGCTGGTAGCAGACAAACAGCAGTCCCATATCCAGCTGCCCGGAGTTGGTCACCCCCAGCGAATAACTGTAGCCACGGCGCATCATCAGACTGGACTGCGTCTGCGGCGTACGCGGATTCGCCAGCCGAATGTGGCTGTCCAGGGCAATCATATCGCCGTCAGGATCGCGGCTGTAATCCGGCACGTCATGTTCATGCTGCATGCCCAGCGGCGCGCCGCTGTGCTTATCCCGACCAAAAATGGTCTGCTGCTCTTTCAGCGGGGTGCGATCCCAGAACTCCACGTGGAACTGGATGATACGCGCTGCCTGATAGCTGCCGCCGGTTGCCCATGCCGGCTCGCCCTGGTCGGGGGTCACCCACACCACGTCATCCATCAGCGCCTTATCGGTGCTGACCGGGTTCGCGGTGCCATCTTTAAAGCCCAGCAGGTTAACCGGCGTCTCTTTGCCTTTACTGCGCGCGGCGCTATCGGAAATAAACCCTTCGCGCTTCCAGCGCACGCTGAGCAAATCCGGCGTGTGTTTAATCACATCGCGCAGCGCATGGATAACCGTATCCTGAGTATTGGCGCAGATTTGCAACAGCAGATCGCCATGGCAAAGCGCCGCATCCAGCGCATCGTTGGGGAAGCGGGTCATCTTTTGCAGCTTTTTCGGCGCCTTGTCCGCTAATCCATAGCGCTCATCAAACAGCGAATGGCCCAGCGAAACGGTGACGGTCAGGTTATCCGGGGAGATCCACGGCCCGAGGATCCCCGAGTCCATCGGCGGCAGACGCGGATTTGGCGTGTCCGGCGCCGGCCCCCCTTTGGTCAGAAAGGCAATGCGCTGAGTCAGCAGGCGAAACAGCCGCTCCAGGTCAGCTTTATCGCTGGCCAGCACATCAAAGGCCACCAGCATCATCGATGCCTGCTGCGGCGTCAGCACGCCGGCCTGGTGCTGGCCGTAAAAAGGCTGCGCCTCGGCACGCGCGTCCGGCGACAGCGCCCCCGGAGAGCTGTTGCCGGACGCCGCGTGCGCCACCGGACAGCCGCCGGTGATAGCCAACGCGCCGCCAAGCGCGCCGATCCCTTTTAATAACCGACGACGTGAAGGTTCATTCACGTCAAATTGTTTGTGTTCTGCCATCGACTTAGTCCAGTCCAAGGATCCCGCGCAGCTGAGCCAGATCTTCCGCCAGCGTGGTGATTGGCCCTTTCAACGCATTACGATCCGCATCCGTCAGCTTGTCATAGGTTTCGAAGCCGTCTTTAGTGCGGTATTTACTGAGGATCGCGTCAACTTTCTTGAAGTTAGCATCCACTTTCGCCAGCAGCGCGCTGTTCTCTTTCTGCAGCTGCGGACGCAGCAGGTCGACGATTTTCTGTGCGCCGTCGATATTAGCCTGGAAGTCCCACAGATCGGTATGACTGTAGCGATCTTCCTCACCGCTGATTTTGCTGGCCGCGACTTCTTCAATCAGGCCCGCCGCGCCGCCCACCACTTTCGACGGTGGGAACGCCAGTTCGCTGATGCGTTTTTGCAGTTCCAGCACATCGCTGTTCAGCTGGTCGGCATACTTTTCCATCCCCTTGACGCTGTTATCGCCAAACAGGGCTTTTTCCAGACGGTGGAAGCCGGTGAATTTCGGGTCTTCGGCTTTTTTCTCATAATCGTCTTCACGGGCATCAATGCTGCCGTCCAGATCGGAGAACAGCTCGGCGATCGGTTCAATGCGCTCGTAGTGCTGGCGCGTCGGCGCATACAGCGCTTTCGCTTTTTCAATATCGCCCGCTTTCACCGCATCGGTGAAGGCTTTCGTGCCGCTAACCAGCTGGGCGGTTTCCGCCGTAACGTAGGCCTTATAGGCGGTAATCGCCTCGCCAAGGCTCAACACCGCATTGGCTTTCGCCGCATCTTTGGTGGCCTCGCCGGTGACAATCAGTTTGCCTTTCGGGTTGGTCAGCAGACCGCAGGTCATGTCATATTCGCCCGGCTGCAAATTCGCCGTCAGCTTTTGCGTAAAGCCCGGCGCAATATTCTCGCGCTCTTCCACCACCATCACGCCTTTAAGAATCTCCCACTCCAGCGCTTTCTGACTGTGGTTCTGAATAATGAACTGCGTTTTCCCCGCTTTCACGGTGACGTTCATCGGCTCACACTGCTTGTCGTTAACGGTCACTTTTACCTGCGGGATATCCGCAGCCTGGGCGTAGAAAGCAGAGCTGAACAACGCTGCGACGGCAAGCTGCAGCGCATTACGGCGAAAATGAATTATCATGATCATCCCTTTCGGTAAGTATGTGGTAACCATAGTCCTGCGGCGCCCTACTTAAGCGGAGCGGTACGCGAGGTTGCTGTATTGCTACGCGGCGGCAGCGCAAACAGCACCAGCGCCGGAATCAAATAGATAAAGTAGACCGCCACTTCACTGACGGTAGGCGTCTCCTGGTAACCGAAGATCCCTTCCAGCAGCGTGCCGAAAAGCGTGTGGGTCGACAGCACGCCGCTCAGATCAAACGCCACGTCCTGGAAGTGGTTCCACAGTCCGGCTTCATGGAAGGCGCGAATTGCCCCGGCAGCCAGCCCGGCCGCCACCAGCAGAATGAATAAACTGGTCCATTTGAAAAACAGCCCGAGGTTAAGGCGGATCCCGCCCCAGTAAAGCAGGAAGCCGAGGACAATCGCGGTCGCCAGCCCCAGCATCGCCCCGAGCGGCGGCCAGATCCCCACATCCTGCTGGAAGGCCGCCAGCAGGAAGAACACCGACTCCAGCCCTTCCCGCGCGACGGCGAAAAAGACCATCATCACCAGCGCCCAGCCGTGATGATTACCGCGCTGTAGCGCATTATCCACCGCCTGTTCCAGCTGCTGTTTCACGTTGCGCGAGACTTTACGCATCCAGAAGACCATCCAGGTCAGGATGCATACCGCCACCAGCGCCACGATGCCTTCGAACAGCTCCTGTTCACGCTGGGGAAACTCGCCGGTGGTTTCGTTGATAAAGATCCCAAGGCCCAGGCACAGCGCCGCCGCCAGGATAACGCCAATCCACATGACGCCAATCCAGCTGCCGCGCTGGGTGCGTTTGAGATAGCTGGCAATCAGGCTGACAATCAGCGCCGCTTCCAGCCCTTCGCGTAACATAATGAGAAATGGAACAAACATGCCAACACCCTTCAATGTGAATCGCAGTCAGTGGATGCAAAGATAGGTAAATATTTCTGATAGTGATTATCATTACAATAATCAGAAACACAAGCGAAATATAGAGAGATCAGTGACGAGTTGTAAATTAATCGCTATAAAATAATTACTTAGGGGATTATCTGTCTTCACCACGCTCAAGCGGTTTTTTCACTGCAGATATTTACCCGCCAGTGCGGCTGTGGCTAAATAGCGGCCTTATTGACCTGCGAAAAGAACAACATGACACAATTCTTGCACTTCCTGCTGGCGCTGGCGGTTATCCTCGGCCTTGCCTGGCTTGCCAGCTATGACCGACAAAAAATCCGCGTTCGCTATATTATCCAGTTAATTATCATTGAAATTGCGCTGGCTTTCTTTTTTCTGCATGCCGAAAGCGGGCTGTGGATAGTTAAAAATATCTCAGGATTTTTCACTTCGCTGCTCGGCTTCGCCGCCGAAGGCACCAACTTTGTATTTGGCGGCATGAGCGAAAAAGGGATGGCGTTTATTTTCCTTGGCGTACTGTGCCCGATTGTCTTTATTTCGGCGCTGATCGGTATTCTCCAGCACTGGCGCATCCTGCCCGTGTTCATCCGCGTGATAGGTACCCTGCTCTCCAAAGTCAACGGCATGGGGAAACTGGAGTCCTTTAACGCCGTCAGCTCGCTGATTCTCGGCCAGTCGGAGAACTTTATCGCCTACAAAGGCGTGCTGGGCGACCTCTCCTCCCGCCGGCTGTTCACCATGGCGGCGACCGCGATGTCAACGGTGTCGCTCTCCATCGTCGGCGCCTATATGAGCATGCTCGACGCAAAATATGTGGTCGCGGCGCTGATCCTTAATATGTTCAGCACCTTTATTGTGCTGTCGATTATTAACCCGACGCGCCCGGGTAGCGAGGAAGAGATTAAGCTGGAGAAGCTCCACGAATCACAAAGCTTCTTCGAAATGCTCGGGGAATATATTCTTGCCGGCTTTAAAGTGGCGATGATTATTCTGGCGATGCTGATTGGTTTTATTGCCCTGATCAGCGCCATTAATGCCCTGTTCGCCACACTATTTGGTCTGAGCTTCCAGCAAATTCTCGGCTACGTTTTTTATCCGCTGGCCTGGCTGATTGGTATTCCGCTCAGCGATGCGTTGAACGCCGGAAGTATTATGGCCACCAAGCTGGTGGCCAATGAGTTCGTGGCGATGATTGAGCTGCAGAAAATTGCTGCCGGTATGACCCCGCGCGGACTGGGCATCCTGTCGGTCTTCCTGGTCTCTTTTGCCAACTTTGCTTCGATCGGTATTATTGCCGGGGCCATTAAAGGGCTGAACGAAAAACAGGGCAATATTGTTTCCCGCTTCGGTCTGCGTCTGGTGTTCGGCGCCACGCTGGTGAGCCTGCTCTCTGCCAGCTTCGCGGGGCTGGTGCTGTAACCGGGGAGACGCCATTGCGTTTGTGCCGGGTAAGGCGTCAGCCGCCACCCGGCACTTTCAGCAGAGGCAGTTTACATTAAAAATGTACGCAGACCGGTTGGTCAACGCGCATCACCGACTCCTGGGCAAAGCGCGATTTATAGAGGTGACGTAACGCCTCAATCCCCTCTTCACTGTCGCCGTCTTTACCATGAATCAGCATCAGCGCTTTACTCTGCTCGCGGGCCACGTTGCCATCATTGCCCAACCACTGGCCCCGGGCGTCAAACACCGTTAACCCCTCACGAAAGCGCGGCGTGACGTCGCGGTCAACAAACTGCTGCCACTCCTGGGCGGTGATATCTTTGCCCGCCGGGCGGCTCAAACCGAAATAGAGCGTGGTCTGCACCATCGCATTCTCTGCCGGGCATACCGCCGCGGTGGGAACCGGCGCACTCTTCTTCGCCGGCGCCACGCAACCGCCAAGCAACCCGGCCATCACCAGCACCAGCGCACCCTGTCTGAACGTCATTTTGCTATCCTCATTGTTTTTTGTGCCCCCGATATCAGCGTATTTTCATGGAATTAGCAAGAGGGGGAGCAGCGCCGCCGGGCGTTTGACCGGCTATCAGCAACCAAAAAGCCCGCTGAAACGCGGGCTGGATTGACCTGTCCTGAGTTTACTCGGCGATAGCCGGCGTCGGCGGAGCCGAATGGTAATGGGCGTCCGCTTCGGCAAAGCGTTGCTGCATCGAGGCCGACGGAGCTTTGCTCAGCAGGCTGAAGACCACGATACCGAGGCTGCCGAAGATAAAGCCAGGGATGATTTCATACAGCTCCTGCCAACCGAACTGTTTCCAGAAAATCACCGTCAGCGCGCCGATCACCATCCCAGCCAGCGCCCCGTTACGCGTCATACGCGACCACATTACCGAGAACAAAACGACCGGACCAAACGCCGCACCGAAACCGGCCCAGGCGTAGCTCACCAGACCCAGCACGCGGTTGTTCGGGTTGGCCGCCAGCGCAATGGCGACCAGCGCCACCACCAGGACCATCACCCGTCCGATCCACACCAGCTCTTTTTGCCCGGCGTTTTTACGCAGAAACGCTTTATACAAGTCTTCGGTAATCGCGCTGGAGCACACCAGCAGCTGGCAGCTCAGGGTGGACATCACCGCCGCCAGAATCGCCGACAGCAGGATACCGGCAATCCAAGGGTTAAACAGGATTTGCGCCAGTTCGATAAACACGCGCTCGGAGTTCTGATTCACCGCCCCGGCCAGCGCCGGGTTATTATTGAACCATGCAATACCGAAGAAACCGACCGCCACCGCGCCCGCCAGGCAGAGAATCATCCACGTCATGCTGATACGGCGAGCGTGAACAATACTGTGATGCGAGTCCGCGGCCATAAAACGCGCCAGAATATGCGGCTGGCCAAAGTAGCCAAGGCCCCAGCCCATCAGCGAAATAATCGCCACAAAATTCAGCCCCTTGAGCATATCGACGTTTTCAATGCTCTTCTGCTTGATCACTTCCAGCGATTCGCCAAAGCCGCCAACGGAAATAATGACCATCACCGGCGTCAGAATCAGCGCGAAAATCATCAGGCTGGCCTGCACGGTATCGGTCCAGCTGACGGCGAGGAATCCGCCGACGAAGGTATAAATAATCGTCGCCGCCGCACCGGCCCACAGCGCCGTTTCATAGCTCATGCCAAAGGTGCTTTCAAACAGACGAGCGCCGGCAACAATCCCGGAGGCGCAATAAATGGTGAAGAACAGCAAAATAACCAGCGCCGAAATAATACGCAGCACGCGGCTTTTATCTTCAAAGCGGCCGGTAAAATAATCCGGCAAGGTCAGCGCGTTATTATTCACCTCGGTATGAACGCGCAGGCGGCCGGCGACCAGTTTCCAGTTAATCCATGCGCCGAGCGTCAGGCCGATGGCAATCCAGCTCTCGGAAATACCGGAGAGAAATATCGCACCGGGTAATCCCATCAGCAGCCAGCCGCTCATATCAGAGGCCCCCGCGGAGAGCGCCGTCACAAATGGCCCGAGGCTGCGACCGCCGAGAATATAATCATCAAAGTTCTTTGTCGATCGCCAGGCAATAAAACCGATCAATATCATGCCAAATATATAAATAGTAAAAGTCACCAACATGGGGGTGCTAATAGCCATGTAAAATCTCCAGATTATTTTGTCAACAACATCCTGCTTTGTCATTTTATTCCACTACCGGAACGGGGTAATGGCGCAATGGTTGTATTGGGCGACCGTATCCTGACGGATGCGTCGGCATTTCACAAACGATTTAACACAGCATTTACACTAATTCTTGTCCGTACCAAACTTCATTTCGTTACAGGTTGCACTCTCTCACATTTTTATTGGTTGCACCTTGTAAAACTGTTAACTGACGCATAAAAAACCGCGGCGGAGAAAGGTTAATTTTCCGTTATATCCATCACCGCAATTAACAATTTACGCCTTTCTCAGCTTGCTACACAGGTCACGATTAACAAGGTTGCACAAAGTTGCAACATAGTGGATATTTCCGCGTAACCGAAAAAAAGAACAACGATTGATAACAGGAGTGATAAGCATGGGCACCACCACCATGGGTGTTAAGCTTGACGACGCGACGCGTGAACGCATTAAGTTCGCCGCGAGCCGTATTGACCGCTCGCCGCACTGGCTGATTAAACAGGCCATTTTCAACTATCTGGAAAAGCTGGAAAACGACCAGACGCTGCCCGAGCTGCCGACCCTGCTTACCGGCACCGCCAATGAAAGCGATGACGCCAGCAGCCAGGTCGATGAGCCGTGGCAGCCATTCCTCGAATTTGCCGAGCAGATCCTGCCGCAGTCCGTCACCCGGGCCTCGATTACTGCCGCTTACCGCCGGGCGGAGACCGACGCCGTCCCTATGCTGCTGGAGCAGGCGCGTCTGCCGCAGCCGCTGGCAGAACAGGCGCACAGGCTGGCTTATCAGCTAGCGGAAAAACTGCGTAATCAAAAAACCGCCAGCGGTCGCGCCGGCATGGTGCAGAGCCTGCTGCAAGAGTTTTCCCTCTCCTCGCAGGAAGGGGTGGCGCTGATGTGTCTGGCGGAGGCGCTGCTGCGTATTCCGGACAAAGCCACCCGCGATGCCCTCATCCGCGACAAAATCAGCAACGGTAACTGGCAATCGCATATCGGCCGCAGCCCGTCGCTGTTCGTTAACGCCGCCACCTGGGGCCTGCTGTTTACCGGCAAACTGGTCTCTACCCATAACGAAACCAGCCTGTCGCGCTCGCTGAACCGGATTATCGGCAAAAGCGGCGAACCGCTGATTCGCAAAGGCGTCGACATGGCGATGCGTTTAATGGGCGAGCAGTTCGTGACCGGCGAAACCATTGCCGAAGCGCTGGCCAACGCCCGCAAGCTGGAAGAGAAAGGGTTCCGTTACTCCTACGATATGCTGGGCGAAGCCGCCCTCACCGCCGCCGATGCTCAGGCCTATATGGTCTCCTACCAGCAGGCGATCCACGCGATTGGCAAAGCCTCTAACGGCCGCGGTATTTATGAAGGGCCGGGGATTTCGATCAAGCTCTCCGCGCTGCACCCGCGCTATAGCCGCGCGCAATACGATCGGGTGATGGATGAACTGTATCCGCGCCTGAAATCATTGACTCTGCTGGCACGGCAGTACGACATCGGGATTAACATCGATGCCGAAGAAGCCGATCGTCTGGAGATCTCCCTCGATCTGCTGGAAAAGCTGTGTTTTGAACCAGAGCTGGCCGGCTGGAACGGGATCGGCTTCGTCATTCAGGCCTATCAGAAACGCTGCCCGTTCGTCATTGATTCCCTGATCGATCTTGCCACCCGCAGCCGCCGTCGCCTGATGATCCGCCTGGTAAAAGGCGCCTACTGGGACAGCGAAATCAAACGCGCGCAGATGGACGGCCTCGAAGGCTACCCGGTTTACACCCGCAAAGTGTATACCGACGTATCCTACCTCGCCTGCGCGAAAAAGCTGCTGGCGGTGCCGAGCCTGATCTACCCGCAGTTCGCCACCCACAACGCCCACACCCTGGCCGCCATTTATCAGCTGGCCGGGCAGAACTACTATCCCGGCCAGTATGAGTTCCAGTGCCTGCACGGCATGGGCGAACCGCTCTACGAGCAGGTGGTCGGCAAGGTTGCCGACGGTAAACTGAATCGTCCGTGCCGGATTTATGCGCCGGTCGGGACTCACGAAACGCTGCTGGCATACCTGGTGCGTCGCCTGCTGGAAAACGGCGCCAACACCTCCTTTGTTAATCGTATCGCGGATAGTACGCTGCCGCTGGATGAGCTGGTGGCCGACCCGGTCAGCGCCGTGGAAAAACTGGCTCAGCAGGAGGGTCAGGCCGGTCTGCCGCATCCGAAGATCCCGCTGCCACGCGATCTGTACGGCAAAGGCCGCAGCAACTCCGCGGGCCTGGATTTGGCCAACGAACACCGTCTGGCCTCCCTCTCCTCCGCTTTGCTGAACAGCGCGTTGCACAAATGGCAGGCGCTGCCGACGCTGGAGCATCCGGTGATTGCCGGCGAACTGCAGGCGGTGATTAACCCGGCCGAGCCGAAAGATATCGTCGGCCACGTGCGTGAAGCCCGCCCGGAAGAGATTGAGCTGGCGCTGACCAGCGCGGTCAATAACGCGCCTATCTGGTTTGCCACCCCGCCACAGGAGCGTGCGGCGATCCTTGAACGCGCGGCGATACTGATGGAAGGCCAGATGCAGACGCTGATCGGCATTCTGGTCCGCGAAGCCGGTAAAACCTTCAGCAACGCCATCGCCGAAGTCCGCGAAGCCGTCGATTTCCTCCACTACTACGCCGGTCAGGTGCGCGACGATTTCGATAATGAAACCCACCGTCCGCTGGGCCCAGTGGTCTGTATTAGCCCGTGGAACTTCCCGCTGGCGATTTTCACCGGTCAGATTGCCGCCGCGCTGGCCGCCGGTAACAGCGTACTGGCGAAACCCGCCGAACAGACGCCGCTGATTGCCGCCCAGGGCGTGGCGATTCTGCTGGAAGCCGGGGTCCCGCCGGGGGTGATTCAGTTGCTGCCGGGCCGCGGGGAAACCGTCGGCGCCGCGCTGACCACCGACGATCGCGTTCGCGGCGTGATGTTTACCGGCTCCACCGAAGTCGCCACCCTGCTGCAACGCAATATCGCCAGCCGTCTGGATGCACAGGGGCGTCCGACGCCGCTTATCGCCGAAACGGGCGGGATGAACGCGATGATCGTCGACTCCTCCGCCCTCACCGAGCAAGTGGTGGTCGATGTGCTGGCTTCCGCGTTCGATAGCGCCGGGCAGCGCTGTTCCGCCCTGCGTATTCTCTGCCTGCAGGAAGAGATAGCAGACCATACGCTGACCATGCTGCGCGGTGCGATGGGCGAATGCCGGATGGGCAACCCTGGCCGCCTGACGACCGACATCGGTCCGGTCATCGATGCCGAAGCGAAAGAGAATATTGAACGCCATATTCAGAGCCTGCGCGCCAAAGGACGCACGGTGTTCCAGGCGGTACGGGAAAACAGCGAGGATGCGCGTGAGTGGCACAGCGGGACCTTCATTCCGCCGACCCTGATCGAGCTGGAGAGCTTTGATGAGCTAAAAAAAGAGGTCTTTGGCCCGGTTCTGCACGTGGTTCGCTACAACCGTAACGCTCTGGATCAACTGGTCGAACAGATTAATGCCTCCGGCTACGGTCTGACTCTCGGCGTCCATACCCGCATCGATGAGACCATCGCGCAGGTCACCGGCAGCGCGAAGGTCGGCAACCTGTACGTTAACCGCAATATGGTTGGCGCCGTGGTCGGCGTGCAGCCGTTTGGCGGCGAGGGTCTGTCGGGGACCGGACCGAAAGCCGGCGGCCCGCTGTATTTGTATCGCCTGCTCTCCAGCCGTCCGCAAAATGCCGTCGGGACCACCCTTGCCCGCCAGGATGCGCAACGCCCGCTGGATGCGCAGCTGAAAACCCTGCTGGAAAAACCGCTGAACGCGCTGCAGCAGTGGGCCGCCGGTCGCCCTGAACTGCAGGCGCTGTGCCAGCAGTATCGTGACCTGGCGCAAGCCGGTACCCAGCGTCTGCTGCCGGGGCCGACCGGCGAGCGCAATACCCTGACCTTTATCCCTCGCGACCGCGTGCTGTGCGTGGCGGATAACGAGCAGGATGCGCTGATTCAGCTGGCGGCAGTCACCGCGGTCGGCTGTGAAATCCTGTGGCCGGAGAGCGCTCTGCATCGCGAACTGGCGAAGAAACTGCCGCGCGAGGTCAGCGAACGTCTCCACTTTGCCAAACCGGAGATGTTGAGCGCTCAGGCGTTCGATGCGGTTATCTACCACGGCGACTCCGACCAGTTGCGCGAACTGTGCGAGCAGGTGGCGGCACGCGATGGCGCGATTATCTCGGTTCAGGGTTTCGCCCGCGGTGAGAGCAACCTGCTGCTGGAACGTCTGTACATTGAACGCTCGCTGAGCGTCAATACCGCGGCGGCAGGCGGCAACGCCAGCCTGATGACCATCGGCTAACGCTGTTCCCCGGAGGCGGTGCTACGCACCTGTCCGGGCTACCTGTCTTCAGCCGTCTGCCGTTCTGTAGCCCGGGTAAGGCGCTCTGCGCCGACCCCGGGAAAATCCGCCCGTAGCCCAGGCAAGGCGCCCTGCGCCGCCCCCGGGAAAACCCACCAGGAAAATCCGCCGGGAAAAGCAGACGGCACCTACGGCAGCTAATGACACCGGACGCCGGCTGTGGTTAATTAAAGCTCCCCGACGGAAGCTTTTTTATGGGAGTGGTCCAATGAAACGAACGTTACTTGCCCTTGTCGCCCTGCTGGCAAGCGGGCATGCCCTGGCGGACGAATGCGCCAGCGCCGGTAATCAGGCTGAGCTGAATCAGTGTACGGCAGCACAATATCAGGCGGCCGATAGCAAGCTGAATCAGACCTATCAGGAAGCGCTGAAGCGCGCCTCGGGTAAACAGCAGGCACTGTTGAAAAAAGCGCAGCTGGCGTGGATAGCGCTGCGCGACGCCGACTGCGCCTTCATCGCTTCCGGCACCGAGGGCGGCAGCGTCCAGCCGATGCTCATCAATCAGTGTATGGCAGACAAAACCGTTGAGCGCGAATCGTTCCTTGCTTCGCTGCTGCAGTGTGAAGAGGGTGACCAGAGCTGTCCGCTTCCCCCCGCCAGTTAACGCACCCGGATACCTTCAATGATCAGCCGCTGGACGTTCTCCACGGTTTGTTGAAAAAACGCCTCGTCACGCAGCGTTGCGCCGGTGACCGCCTCAATCTGGGTGGCAAAATCGGCGTAATGTTGCGTGGTGGCCCAGATCATAAAGATCAGATGCTGAGGGTCGACCGGCGCCAGCTTCCCGCTATCGACCCAGCCAGAAACAATCGCCGATTTCTCATCAACCAGCGCTTTCAGATCGCCGGTCAGCTCGCCCATCAGCAGCGGCGCCCCCTGCAGCATCTCCAGACAAAACAGCCTCGATGCCTGCGGATAATCGCGCGACACCTCCAGCTTGAGACGAATATATTCGCGGATAGCCACCAGCGGGCTGATATCTTCGCGAAAGGCCCGCAGCGGCGCCAGCCAGATGGTGAGAATCTGCTGCAATACGGCGACATACAACGCCTCTTTCGACGGGTAGTAATAGAGTAAATTCGTTTTCGATACCCCGGACAGCTCAGCCACCTGCTCCAGCCGCGTACCGTGGATACCAAATTGCGAAAATGCGTCCAGCGCAGCGGCCAGGATAGCCTCTTTCTTTGCGTTCACCGCCTGCGAACGCTTCCCGGTTTTTTTTACAGCGCCCTCTGCCATCGTTATCTCCTTCTTTCAACGCCATCAGCATAGCAAAAGCCCAACCTCGACACGACCTTATGCACCCCAATTGCGCATGACTGCCGTTTTTTCGTGCACTCATTTTGACCATTCAGTCCACTTTTTCCGCCTTCATTTTTGGCAACTAACGCGCAACACATTAATAACATTGCGGTTTGCAAAACTGGCATCACCTTTGCTTTATCTTGCTGGCGAGGTGACCCAGGAGATGCAGGATGCAGCGCCGCGCGCCTTCTTCTTCAACGATTGCAGAGAGGTTCGTATGAAAATTGGTGTCTTCGTTCCGATTGGTAATAACGGCTGGTTGATATCCACCCATGCTCCGCAGTACATGCCGACGTTCGAACTGAATAAAGCGATCGTCCAGAAAGCGGAGCACTACCATTTTGACTTCGCCCTGTCGATGATCAAACTGCGCGGCTTCGGCGGCAAAACCGAGTTCTGGGATCATAACCTCGAATCCTTCACCTTGATGGCCGGTCTGGCGGCGGTGACCTCGCGGATCCAGATCTACGCCACCGCCGCGACGCTCACGCTGCCGCCGGCCATTGTCGCCCGCATGGCCTCCACCATCGACTCTATCTCCGGCGGCCGCTTCGGCGTCAATCTGGTGACCGGCTGGCAAAAACCGGAATATGAGCAGATGGGTATCTGGCCCGGCGACGATTACTTCGCCCGCCGCTACGACTATCTCACCGAATATGTGCAGGTGCTGCGCGATCTGTGGGGGACCGGACGCAGCGACTTTAAAGGCGACTACTTCACCATGAACGACTGCCGCGTCAGCCCGCAGCCGTCGCAGCCGATGAAAGTTATCTGCGCCGGACAGAGCGATGCGGGGATGGCCTTCTCCGCGCAGTATGCCGACTACAACTTCTGCTTCGGCAAAGGGGTCAATACGCCGACCGCCTTTGCCCCGACCGCCGCGCGCATGATGCAGGCGGCGGAAAAGACCGGCCGCGATGTTGGATCCTATGTGCTGTTTATGGTCATCGCCGATGAAACCGACGAAGCGGCCCGCGCCAGATGGGAGCACTACAAGGCGGGCGCCGATGACGAAGCGCTGGCCTGGCTCACCGAACAAAGCCAAAAAGACACCCGCTCCGGCAGCGATACCAACGTGCGGCAGATGGCCGATCCGACCTCGGCGGTCAATATCAATATGGGCACGCTGGTGGGCTCCTACGCTAGCGTCGCCCGTATGCTCGACGACGTCGCCTCCGTACCCGGCACCGACGGCGTCCTGCTCACGTTTGATGATTTTCTTTCCGGCATCGACGCCTTTGGCGAACGCATTCAGCCGCTGATGCGCTGCCGCGACCATATTGCCACCGTTACCCGCGAGGTTGCCTGATGATTACGCTTTCCGCCCGACCGGAATCCCTGACCTTTCCGGCGCAAAACAGCGCGCTGATCGTCGTCGATATGCAAAACGCCTATGCCAGCCAGGGAGGGTATCTCGACCTCGCCGGATTTGACGTCTCCGCCACCCGACCGGTTATCGACAACATTAACACCGCCGTCGCCGCGGCCCGTGCCGCCGGCATGCTGATCGTCTGGTTCCAGAACGGCTGGGACGAGGAGTATATGGAAGCCGGCGGCCCGGGTTCGCCGAACTACCACAAATCCAATGCCCTGAAGACCATGCGCCGCCGTCCTGAGCTACAGGGCAAACTGCTGGCTAAAGGCGGCTGGGATTATCAGTTGGTCGATGAGCTGCAGCCCCAGCCCGGCGATGTGGTGCTGCCGAAACCGCGCTACAGCGGCTTTTTCAACACGCAACTGGACAGCATTTTGCGCAGCCGCGGCATCCGTCATCTGATCTTTACCGGCATCGCCACCAACGTTTGCGTGGAATCGACCCTGCGCGACGGCTTCTTCCTCGAATACTTCGGCGTCGTGCTGGAAGACGCCACCCACCAGGCGGGCCCGGCCTTCGCCCAGCAGGCCGCGCTGTTCAATATTGAGACTTTCTTTGGCTGGGTCAGCGATGTCGCCAGCTTCTGCGATGCGCTGTCCCCGGCCGCGCCGCTCACTTTCCCGGAGGAGAAACGTTATGCCTAAACAGGTCATTATTCCGCCCGGCACCACCACGCCGATCGCCCCTTTTGTCCCCGGAACGCTGGCCGATGGCGTGGTGTATGTCTCCGGCACGCTGCCGTTTGATAAGCAAAATAACGTGGTGCACATCGGCGACCCAAAGGCGCAAACCCGCCACGTTCTCGACACGATCAAAACGGTGATCGAAACGGCGGGTGGCCGCATGGAGGATGTGACGTTCAACAGCATCTTTATCACCGACTGGAAAAACTACGCCGCGATTAACGAAGTCTATGCCGAGTTTTTTCCTGGCGATAAACCGGCGCGCTTCTGCATCCAGTGCGGACTGGTCAAGCCGGAGGCGTTGGTCGAGATTGCGACCGTCGCCCATATCGGAAAAGCAGCATTATGAAACTGAATATCTCTCCGGCGCCCTTTGAGGGCGCACCGACGGTCGTGCTGAGCGCCGGCCTCGGCGGCGCGGGCAGCTACTGGCTGCCGCAGCGCGCGGCGCTGGAGCAACGGTATCAACTGGTGAGCTATGATCACAACGGCACCGGCGAAAATGCCGGACCGCTGCCGGCTGACTACAGCATGGCAACCATGGCGCAGGAACTGAAGCAGGCGCTGCAGGCGGCGGGAGTCTCCCGCTTTGCCCTGGTGGGGCACGCCCTTGGGGCGCTGATTGCCCTGCAGCTGGCGCTGGACTTTCCTGACGCGGTCAGCGGCCTGGTGCTGGTCAACGGCTGGCTGACCCTGTCTCCCCACACCCGCCGCTGTTTTCAGGTACGCGAGCGTCTGCTGCACGCGGGCGGCGCCCAGGCGTGGGTTGAGGCGCAGCCTTTGTTCCTCTACCCCGCGGAGTGGATGGCCGCACGGATGCCGCGGCTGGAAGCGGAAGATGCGCTTGCGCTCAGCCATTTCCAGGGCAAGGAGAATCTGCTCAAGCGGCTGCAGGCGTTGAAGCAGGCCGACTTTTCTCGCCGGGCGTCCGCCGTGGCGTGCCCGACCCTGGTCGTCAGCGCCCATGACGATCTGCTGGTTCCCGCCTCCTGCTCGCGCACGCTACACGCGGCGATACCGGGTAGCCAGCGCTTCGAGATGGCCTGGGGCGGCCACGCCTGCAACGTGACCGATGCCGACACCTTCAACCCTATTTTATGCAACGGGCTGGCCGCCATGCTGGCCTGATATCAGGAGAATCTATGAGCGAAAGCATTAGCCAAAGCGCGCGCGACAGTCTGTTTACTCACGCCCGTACCCACAACGGCTGGCTGGATAAACCGGTCAGCGATAGCCTGCTGCACGAAATATACGATCTGATGAAAATGGGCCCGACCTCCGCCAACTGCTCCCCGGCGCGAATCGTTTTTGTCCGCACGCCGGAAGGCAAGGAGAAGCTGCGCCCGACGCTCTCCAGCGGCAACCTCGAAAAAACCCTGCGTGCGCCGGTGACCGCCATCGTGGCCTGGGATCGCGCCTTCTACGATCGTCTGCCGACGCTGTTTCCCCACGGCGATGCCCGCAGCTGGTTCACCTCCAGTCCGCAGCTGGCGGAAGAGACCGCGTTTCGCAACAGTTCCTTGCAGGCGGCGTACCTGATTTTCGCCTGCCGCGCGCTTGGGCTGGATACCGGCCCGATGTCGGGATTTGATCGCGACAAGGTCGATGCGGCGTTCTTTGCCGACAGCGGCTGGAAGAGCAACCTGTTGATCAATATCGGTTACGGCGACGAGACCCGGCTGTATGGCCGCCTGCCGCGCCTGCCCTTTGATGATGCCTGCCAGCTGGCGTAAGGAGCCACTATGTCCGTAGCGGATAAACAGAGTTTTCGTGACGCCATGGCCCAGGTCGGCGCGGCGGTCAACATTATTACCACCGATGGCCCGGCGGGTCGCGCCGGATATACCGCCAGCGCGGTCTGCAGCGTAACCGATACGCCCCCCACGCTGCTGGTCTGTCTCAACCGTTCCGCCTCGGTATGGCCGACTTTCAACCAGCATCAGGCGCTGTGCGTCAACACTCTGGCGGCAGGCCAGGAGTCGCTCTCCAACGTTTTTGGCGGTAAAACGCCGATGGCGGAACGTTTCGCCGCCGCCGAATGGCAAACCGGCCTTACTGGCTGCCCGCGCCTGGTGGATGCGCTGGTGAGTTTCGATTGTCGTATCAACCAGATAGTCAGCGTCGGCACCCACGACATTTTGTTCTGCGAAGTGGCCGCCATCGTCAGACATCCAGAGCCGCGCGGGCTGATGTGGTTCGACCGCGGTTACCACACGCTTATGCGTCCAGCCTGCTAACCTCAAACCCGGGATATCATCATGGCACTTTTCGATTTTCCTCGCTGGCAGTTGACCTCCCCTTCCGCCGCGTCCGGCGTGGTGGCCCCTGATGAACGGCTCTCCATAGGGCAAACGATGGTCATGGGCGTTCAGCACGCGGTCGCCATGTTTGGCGCCACCGTACTGATGCCGATTCTGATGGGGCTGGATCCTAACCTGGCGATTTTGCTGTCCGGGATCGGTACGCTGCTGTTTTTCGTGGTGACCGGCGGCCGGGTACCCAGCTATCTGGGTTCCAGCGCCGCCTTTATCGGCGTAGTGATTGCCGTCACCGGCTTTAATGGCCAGGGGCTCAACCCGCACCTTAGCGTCGCTCTCGGCGGCATTATCGCCTGCGGCCTGGTGTATACCCTGATTGGCGTGGTGGTGATGAAAATCGGCACCCGCTGGATTGAACGACTGATGCCGCCGGTGGTGACCGGCGCGGTGGTGATGGCTATTGGCCTCAATCTCGCGCCCATCGCCGTACACAGCGTCTCCGCCTCCGCCTTCGATGGCTGGATGGCGGTGCTGACCGTACTCTGTATCGGACTGGTGGCGGTCTTTACCCGCGGGATGATCCAGCGACTGCTGATTCTCGTCGGCCTGATCGTCGCCTGTGGGCTGTATGCGCTGCTGGCGAATGTTTTCGGACTGGGGAAAGCGCTCGATTTTACCTTACTGCACCAGGCAGCGTGGTTCGGGCTGCCGCACTTTACCGCCCCGACCTTTGACGGTCAGGCGATGATGTTGATAGCTCCGGTGGCGGTGATTCTGGTGGCGGAAAACCTCGGTCATCTGAAGGCGGTCGCCGGCATGACCGGACGCAATATGGACCCTTATATGGGACGGGCGTTCGTTGGCGATGGGCTGGCGACGATGCTCTCCGGCGCGGTTGGCGGCAGCGGCGTAACGACCTATGCGGAAAATATCGGCGTGATGGCGGTGACCAAGGTCTACTCCACCCTGGTGTTCGTTGCCGCCGCGGCGATGGCGATTCTGCTCGGTTTTTCGCCGAAGTTTGGCGCGTTGATCCACACCATTCCCGGGCCGGTTATCGGCGGCGCGTCGATCGTGGTCTTTGGCTTGATTGCGGTCGCCGGTGCCCGTATCTGGGTCCAGAATCGGGTTGACCTGAGTCAGAACAGCAATCTGATCATGGTGGCGGTCACGCTGGTACTCGGGGCCGGAGATTTTGCTCTGTCGCTGGGCGGTTTTACCCTTGGCGGGATCGGTACGGCCACCTTCGGCGCCATTTTACTTCACGCGCTGCTTAACCGCCGCGCGCGTGAAGCGCAACAGCCCGACGTCACTCCCGTTTAAACCTCAGCGGGCAATAAAAACCGCCGGCGGATGCCGGCGGCGAGGAGGATGTGGCTGGCGCCAGGAAGCGTAAAGCCACATTGAAGACAGTCAGCCGCATGGATCAGCTATGACGATTGCCGTGACTGTTTTTTCCCCCTTTTTTACCTGCTTCCGAGGCGCGCTCGGGATCGTTTTTGAAGTTGCCCCCGCTATGCTGGCCACCCTTACGACCTGCTTCTGATGCTCTTTCACGATCCTCAGCAAAGTTGCCGGAACCGCCACGATGGTTTGCCATCACTGACCTCCACTTGGTTAGACATCATCTTGCGCTGCGTACAATACGAGGCCGCAACCCGGCGGCATCTGGCATGACCATTTTTCGTATTGCGTACTGTTAAGCGTAGTGAATGAAACTCATTTACCAGGTAAATAGTAATATTCTGTAATATTTTGACGCCGACGACAGATTTAGCGCCGCCCGCGCCGCGCTAAGCGGCTCTTATGGCTGATGAAAAGCGGGCAGATAAAGATGTTTCTTTTTGCGACAAACGCATTCTTTGCAATTTTGTTATAAATCAAATAAATGATTGTTAGATTTGCACTCTTAGCCAGAGGCCTTATCTTTAAAGGTAGCCAGTCGCTTGACTGATCTTTAACGCAACCGAGGAGTGATGCAAATGGCTAAAATTCTGGTGCTTTATTATTCAATGTATGGACACATCGAAACCATGGCTCATGCCGTCGCCGAAGGTGCAAACAAAGTCGACGGCGTTGAGGTGGTCGTGAAGCGCGTGCCGGAAACTATGCAAGCTGAGGCGTTTGCCAAAGCAGGCGGGAAAACGCAGAATGCGCCCGTCGCCACGCCGCAGGAACTGGCAGAGTATGATGCTATCATCTTTGGTACCCCCACCCGTTTCGGCAATATGTCCGGACAAATGCGCACCTTCCTCGATCAGACCGGCGGTCTGTGGGCATCGGGCGCACTGTACGGCAAACTGGCCAGCGTCTTTAGTTCTACCGGTACCGGCGGTGGACAAGAGCAGACCATTACCTCTACCTGGACAACGCTTGCCCATCACGGGATGGTGATTGTGCCTATCGGCTACGGCGCCCAGGAGCTTTTTGATGTGTCAACGGTGCGCGGCGGCACTCCGTATGGCGCAACCACTATCGCCGGCGGAGACGGTTCCCGTCAGCCAAGTCAGGAAGAGCTGGCGATCGCCCGCTATCAGGGTGAACATGTCGCAGGACTGGCAGTTAAACTACACGGCTAACCTTCAGCAGGAGGATTTGCATGCCAACTCAAGAAGCGAAAGCCCACCATGTGGGCGAATGGGCAAGTTTACGAAATACCTCTTTAGAGATCGCCGAAGCGATTTTTGAATTAGCCAATTACGATGAAAAGTTAGCAGAAAAAATTTGGGAAGAAGGCAGCGATGAAGTGCTGTCTTTGGCCTTCGCGAAAACGGATAAAGACGCCCTTTTCTGGGGCGAACAGACCATCGAGCGCAAAAACGTGTAACCCGGTGTGCCCGGCGCATGGCCGGGCCAGTAAAATCATCCCCGGACCGGCCAGCCATGGTCGGTCCGTTTTTTCTATTTCGCCGCGTCGTTCATCACCTGTTTAAACGTCGCCATCGGACAGAAGCCGTTGGCATCCACCGGACAGCCGTTCAGCGCCAGGGTCACCCGCTGCGGCGGGGATTGCAGGGTTAAGGTTTCGGCATTGCGCAGCTGCGCCGTGCTTTGATATACATACTCGATTTTCATCAGATCGCGGTTGGCGCCGCTATCATGCCAGCGCTGGAAAACGATTTTTCCGCCGATCGGGGTACGCTCATACTGGTCATGCAGCTGATAAGGCTTGAAGTTCAGCGCCGTCAACAGCGAGGCAATATTCGAATCGTGCCCGACCAGCAGCGTCACTTTCGCCGCCTGAGCGGGATCGCTGACCAGCGCTTTATCGATATATTGCACCAGCGGTTTAGCCACGTTGCGCGCCACCTCCGCCGAGGTGAACAGGCTATCCTGATAGCCGTTTTTCAGCTTCGACAGCACCTGCCACTGTTTGTCGGTTTTTATCTCGCCCCACGCCACCTGATCCAGCGGATAGCCTTCGTAATACTGCAACGTAAAGGCATCAACCAGCGAATTGCCCACCTTTAACGGCCCGGAAACGCCCGGTTCCTGCTGATATTTTGCGCTGAAGGTGTCTTTGCCATCGCTCAGAGAACACGGCTGCTTCTCTTTGCAGGAGGGAGAATTCTGATAGTCCGTCATCGCTTCAAGCAGCTTGTAGCTGTCGGCCAGCTGCATGGTCTGCCGCTCTTTTTCCATCGCCTGTACGGCTTTTTCGCTGAAGGCGGCGGAATCGTCGGTAATCACCGGATTAAACGTCGGGTCCATGGTGCCCATTTGCGGCTGGTGATGCACCGTGACGCCGCAGCCGGGGAAGGCGCCGGTAATAAAGAACTGCGCGGTCGCCACCGTACGTTGCAGACTGTTGGCATAGGCGTAAACCGTATTTTCCGGCGGACACTCACCGCGGGTGACCAGCCCCTGCTGCGCCAGCCATTCACGCATATAGTGCCCCATGTAGACCTCAAGCACGCCGCCCTTGGTCGTCAGCTGACCGCCGGGCACATCCCACTCCGGCCATGATTTCGGCGTCGACTGTTCCAGCACGCTGCCGTTGTTGGCCAGCGGCGCGCGCAGGTTGTGGCGACTCATGATCAACACCTGCTGTAGCTGATAGCCCTGCGGTGCCGTCTGTTCCTCTGCCTGGGCTGCCGTCGATAACAATATGGCGCCGGCCACGACGCTGGCGAGTAGACTCTTTTGCATCCCTTAATCCTCAGTCAGTGATTATCATCGCTTACATTGTGACAAATTGATGACATTTTTCCGCACGACGGCTCGCAAACTCGCGCAACGGGAGAAACTTTTCTCCGTCCAGGGAAATAGTTTTATAATAAAACAACTGAATCCACAGGAGCTCTCGTGAAACGTACCCGTCTGGAAAACAGCAGTTGCCCTATTGCCCGCTCACTTGACGTCATTGGCGACTGGTGGTCGCTACTCATTGTCCGCGATGCCCTGGGGGGCACCCGGCGCTTCAGCGAATTTCAAAAGCACCTCGGCATTGCTAAAAACATGCTCGCCGGGCGGCTAAAAATGCTGGTGGAAGAAGGTATTCTGACGATGCAGCCCGCTTCGGACGGCAGCGCGTGGCAGGAGTATGTGCTTACCGAAAAGGGACGCGGCCTGCAAACTGTGCTGGTGGCGCTGGCGCAATGGGCTGACGAATATCTGTTGACGCCCGACGAACCCACCACCGTGTTAATTGATAATCTCACGCGCCAGCCGCTGCGCAAACTGGTGCTGCAGGCCGCCGATGGCCGGACGCTCCAGCCCGACGACATTACCGCCCGACTTCAAGTAACAGATTGATTTTAATTATTATTAACTTTTAATCATTTCTCATAATAAAATAATCCTCGTCAATTGGTTGCATTATTAAACTATTTAACTCATGCTAAAATTGGTTTAATAATGAAACCTTATTACTTGAGGTAACGCCATGACGACCCCTTCTCATACCGCTTTAATTACCGGCGCATCATCCGGTATCGGCGCCCTCTATGCCGAACGTCTCGCCGCTCGCGGCTATCACCTGATTCTGGTCGCGCGCCGCGAAGAACGTTTGCAGGCTCTCGCCAAAGAGTTGCAAAGCCAGTATGGCATCCGGTCCGACGTGCTAAAGGCAGACCTGAGCGAAGAGAGCGGTATCCGCGCCGTTGAAGCGCGTCTGCAGGCAGATCCGACGATCGCGCTGGTGATTAACAACGCCGGCACGGCGAAAATGGGAGGATTGCTGACCACGGATGTGCGCGAGCATCAAATGATTCATACCCTGAATACCACCGCTCTGCTGCGCCTGAGCTATGCCGCGCTGGCCGCCTTCAGCCCTCGCGGTCAGGGGACGCTTATCAATATCGCCTCAATCCTTGCGCTGCATGCGCTACCGGGCAGCGCCGTCTACAGCGCCAGCAAGGCGTGGGTGCTGAGCTTTACCCGTGCGCTTCAGGAGGAGTTTGCCGACAGCGGTTTGCGTATTCAGGCGGTACTCCCGGCGGCAACCGCGACGGACCTGTGGCCGACCTCCGGCGTCGCACTTGACGCGCTGCCCGCTGGCTCGGTGATGACCACGGAAGATCTGGTAGACGCGGCGCTCAGCGGGCTTGATCAGGGCGAAAATATCACCCTGCCGCCGGTCCACGATCTGGCGCTCTGGAGTCATTTCGACCAGGCGCGACTCGCGCTGTTTGGCAGCGCGCGCAACGGCCAGCCGGCGCCGCGCTATCGCCGGAGTTAACGTTTGAGCTGGTGGCCGTGCTGGGTCATCCACGCCCCCTTCGGCGACTGGGGCGAAGCGGAGTGGGATCGATTGATGAATCTCAACCTCAAAGGCCCGTTCTTCCTGCTACAGGCGCTGCTGCCGCGCGGTATCCGGGTGAATGGCCTGAGTCCGGGTCCCGTGCACACTCCGGCGCTGGATAAGCTGGGCCTCAGCGCCCAGGCCCTGAGCGACCTGCAGGAGGAGATCAAAAACCTGGTGCCGCCAGGACGGATGGGCACGCCGCAGGAGCTGGCCAACGCCGCCCTGTATCTGGCATCGGATGAGTCCAGCTACGTACCCGGCAGCGAACTGCGGGTGGATGGCGGTACGGGAAATCACTGACCCGACGGCGGCGGGCGTTACTCCGGTAGCGGTACCGCCGCCAGCGTGCAGATGGCCTCATGTTCGCCGCCGCGGCGATCGACCATCACCACTTTGTCTCCCGCTTTTTTACCTTCACAAGGTTTTAGCACCTGATCGACGATGCGTTCGCGGGTTTGTTGGCGATCGGGCTCCGCCGCGACGGCAAATGAAGCCAGGATAAGAGTCAGCCCAACCAGGCCGACGATATGTTGATTACGCATGCATTACTCTCAGACAATTCTTACTCAAATGCAGGGTATCAGCCTGCGGATCCCACGTCTGTAAAATCACTTAACGGAGTGTTACCCGCCCGACAAAACGGCGCTGCTGCGCCGGTCAGTATGATTTTATCATTCTGATTTTTTTCGATTTTAACAAAAAAGCGAGTCATATTTCGGACACATCCTGATGCTATCTTACACGTAACTTAATAGAGTTCATGGTTTTCAACTCAAGCCCAGGATCGCTTATGTCTGGTATTATTCTCATTGTTGTCGCGGTCATTTTGCTGGGAGTGGCGATTTACAGTCTGGTGTCATACGTCAAAGAACGCCGCGCCAGCCAGCTCCCGACCCATAAGAAGAAAAAATAGCCCCTCTCGATACGCCACGTTGCGCCGCCACATTGTGTCACGACGCATCACAAAAGAATAAAAGCAGGCATTATGCCTGCTTTTATTCTTTTCTTCCTGCCCGGCCTGAACGGTGACGACTCCCCGACCAGCTCCGCTTTGTAAGCATCGCACTGCGGCGAAAACAACGGGTCAGCCACGCCAGATACATCAGCGCCTCACCCGGGCAACAAAACCAATAAAACCGCAGGCGACGCCGATCCGTAGCCCCGGTAAGCACCGCGCAACCGGGGGATTCTCCGCTGCGAACTACAGCTCCAGCTCGCGCTGCAATAACCCGGCGATGGCCTCGCTGCTGTCGGCGGTGACCAGCGCGTGACGAAACGTCTCATGCATAATGCGCCGCGCCAGACGAGAGAAGATACGCATATGCTGATCTCCGGCGGCATGCTTATTGAGGGTCAGCATAATCACAAATTGCGCTTCGTCATCTCCCCACGCCACCGGCCGGGCCAGACGAGCCACGCTGATGGTGGACTGCTCAATATGCTCCGACTTGCTGTGCGGAATGGCAAAGCTGAAGCCCAGCCCGGTCGAAAATACCGCTTCACGCGCCCAGAGGTCGGCCTCCAGCTTACGCGGGTAGCGGCAACGCCCCGCCAGCAGCAGATTATCGGTCATGCCTTTCAGCACCTCTTCTTTACTGCGCCAGTCGCTGTTTAAGGTAATGCACTGCGTGGTAATCAGCGGCGCGTCCTGCTGGGTCATGCGGAACTGGGCTAATACGTGTTCCACCTCCAGCGAGGTGCGACACTGCATGGCCTGGTTCAAAAGCTGACGGCAGGCCCGACTGTCCAGCCGCGCCAGACGCGCTTTCGTCGCCGGGATCGCCGGCGCGCTCATGCTCAGTTCATCCAGCCCAAGCCCCACCAGCAGCGGCAGCACCGAGCCTTTCGCCCCCAGTTCACCGCACAGGCCGATCCATTTCCCCTGTCGATGTACCGCCTGCACGGCGTAGTCCAGCGCGCGCAAAAAAGCCGGATTGAGGCTGTTGTAGTGGCGCTTGACCTTGCTGTTATCGCGATCCACCGCCAGCAGATACTGCGTCAGGTCGTTGCTGCCGATACTGAAAAAATCGATCTCTTCGCAACACTGGTCGATGATAAACATCACCGACGGCACTTCCAGCATGATACCCAACGGGATTTTCTCATCGAACGGAATATGTTCATCGCGCAGGGATTGCCTGGCTTCGGCCAGTCTTTCTTTCACCCACAAAACCTCCTCCATCGAGGAGATCATCGGAATCATAATTTTCAGCGGACCGTGCGCCGAGGCACGCAGAATGGCCCTGAGCTGCGTGCGAAACAGCGTCTGGTACTCTTCGTAAATTCGCACCGCGCGATAGCCGAGGAAGGGGTTGTTTTCCGCCGGGATATTAAGATAGGCCACCGGCTTATCGCCCCCGATATCCATCGTGCGAATAATCATGCTGCGACCGTTCGCCGGTTCCAGCGCCTGGCAAAAAATATTATAAAGTTCATCTTCAGACGGCGCGCCGGGCCGGTCCATATACAGCATTTCGGTACGAAACAGGCCCACCGCCTGCGCGCCGTTGCCAAACGCTGCGGCGGCTTCAACGGAGTGGGCAATATTGGCCGCCACCTCCAGACGCAGCCCATCTTTTGTCACTCCGTCTTTATCAAGCCACGCCTGCTGCTGATGACGTAACTGCGCCGCAGCCCAGGCCTCCTGCTGGTAGTAACGCGTCACCGCTTCATCAGGGTTCACCGCCACCAGCCCGGCATTGCCGTCGATGTATACCGGTTGCCCCACCCACGGCTGCAGCGCCGCCATCTCCACGCCAACCAGAGTCGGAATATTAAAAGAACGCGCCAGAATCACGGTATGCGAGGTGGTCCCGCCGCTGCTCAGCAGCAGGCCTTTCAGCCGCGTTTTATCCAGTTCCAGAAACTGGCTGGGCGTTAACTCATCGGCAAGACAAATCGCCGGGACGGTCAGCTTACCCGGGGCCGGGAAACGGGATTCGCCGTAGATATGCTGCAGGAGCTGGAAGCAGACATCGCGTACGTCCAGCACTCGCTCCTGTAAATAGCGGTTGCCGGAGCCACTGAACTGAGCGCAGAAGTGCTCGCCGCTGGCGACAATCGCCTGGGCGCAGCTCAGGCCGGTCAGCAGCCCGCCAAGCAGATGCTGGCGTAGAGAAGCATCCGTCGCCAGCGAACGATGCGCCTCCAGAATGGCGCCGGCGGTTCCGTCGTTATCCAGCAGCCGCAGCTCGATATTTTTAACCAGCAGCAGCAAACCTTGATCCAGCAGCGCCTGCTCGTGCTCAACATTCCCGGCAGCTGGCAGCGGGCCCGGGTCGCGCAGATCGAAGGATTTCAGATGGATAAGCATGCCCCCTGCGCTCCCGGCACACACCGGCAGTCCGTGGAACAGGAGGGGATTCAGCCGCGACAGCGATTCCGGAACCGGCTGAACCTCCATGCTTTCCGCCGTCGGCAACGGCGTATCGCAGTGCGGAAATTGATCGTCAATAAATGCCGACAGCGCAGCAAACGCCCGCTGCTCATCCTCACCGCTGATCATTAACTGGCACTCATCGCCCTGTATGGTGTTGGTTGCAATAATGGCCAGCGCGCTTTTCGCATTGCCGCGCAGGTCGCTGCGCGTATTCCACCAGTCAATAGCAGACACAAAGGTATTGCATAGCGTTTCCACCACACTGGCCGGACGAGCGTGGACGCCATTTGGCAAATCGCAACGAAATTTAATGACCTGGGCCATTGGCTTTCTCCTGAGCAAGACATCATGGCCTCAACGGTAAAGAAAGCACGCGGCCGGGACTACGCGAGAAAAGAGTGAATTACTGGAAAATTGTACACAGAGATCTTTTTTATGTTCCGCATCACAAATCTCTCTTTTTGTCGTGATCTGACCCTATATCACTTAAGATTTGAGATGGATCGCAATTTCGCGCGCATCTTACAAATATCCAGTAAATGCACTTTTTCTCTACTGTTTTCTCCCCCGCCATTTTCCTACTGTTGAAGCAACAATACTGTCACGAGCGATACCGCGCTCAGGAGCAAGCAATGAACGAACTGGTGCAAATACTAAAAAATACACGCCAGCATCTCATGACCGGCGTCTCACATATGATCCCCTTTGTGGTCTCCGGGGGGATCCTGCTCGCCGTCTCGGTCATGCTGTACGGCAAGGGCGCCGTGCCCGATAGCGCGACGGATCCCAACCTGAAAAAACTGTTTGATATTGGCGTCGCCGGACTGACCCTGATGGTGCCTTTTCTGGCGGCCTATATCGGCTACTCCATTTCTGACCGCGCGGCGCTGGCGCCCTGCGCCATTGGTGCGTGGGTCGGCAACAGTTTTGGCGCCGGTTTTTTCGGTGCCCTGATCGCCGGGATGATCGGCGGTCTGGTGGTTTACTACCTGAAGAAAATCCCCGTCCACAAAGTACTGCGCTCCGTGATGCCCATTTTTGTGATCCCCATTATCGGCACCTTTATTACGGCCGGGATCATGATGTGGGGGCTGGGAGAGCCTGTCGGCGCGCTCACCGCCAGTCTGACGACCTGGCTGCAAAGCATGCGCGAGGGCAGCATCGTGCTCCTCGCCATCATTATGGGGCTGATGCTGGCCTTCGACATGGGTGGCCCGGTCAATAAAGTGGCCTACGCCTTCATGCTGATCTGCGTCTCCCAGGGCGTGTATACCGTGGTGGCTATCGCTGCCGTCGGGATCGCGGTGCCGCCGCTGGGCATGGGTCTGGCGACGCTGATCGGTCGCAAATATTTCACCCCGGAGGAGCGAGAAACGGGCAAGGCCGCCCTGGTCATGGGCTGCGTTGGCATATCGGAAGGCGCCATCCCCTTCGCGGCCGCCGACCCGCTGCGCGTTATCCCGTCGATCATGATTGGCGCCGCCAGCGGTTGCGTGACGACCGCTCTGCTCGGCGTTCAATGCTACGCCGGCTGGGGTGGACTGATTGTCCTGCCGGTGGTTCAGGGTAAAGGCGGGTTCATCATCGGCCTGCTGGTCGGGGCATTTGTCTGCGCCGCCTGCGTCATCGTGCTTAAAGCTCTCACGAAGAAGAAAGCGCCAGAAGCCAAAGCCAATGACGAACTGGATCTTGATTTCGAAATTAACTGAAACGTCAGAAGGAGTCTTTTATGACCAGCATTATCGCCGTTACCGCCTGCCCGTCCGGAGTCGCACACACTTACATGGCAGCGGAGTCGCTGGAGAGTGCCGCCAGAGCCAAAGGCTGGCAGGTCAAGGTGGAGACCCAGGGCTCCATCGGCATTGAGAATGAGCTGTCGGCAGACGATGTCGCCAGCGCCGATATCGTGATTCTGACCAAAGATATCGGCATCAAGTGTGAAGAGCGTTTTGCCGGCAAAACCATCGTTCGCGTCAATATCAGCGATGCCGTGAAGCGGGCTGACGCCATTATGAACAAAATCGACAGTCATCTTTCGCAGAAAGCCTGAATACCATCGCGCGCGGCGATGCGGCGCGCGACTCAACGCCTTGCTCCACGAGCGTCATGGTGACCGGCAGTCCGTGCGCAAACCGCGTCGCGAATTGCCTCAACCCGCACGTGGAGAAAGGCGTTCATATGGAGTTTGTCATGACCAATCGTACCCAACGCTTAATCGCGAGCCTGTTCGCTCACCCTCGGGAAATATCGCTCGAACGCGCCCTGCTCTATACCGAAAGCCACCAACGCACCGAGGGTGAGCCGACGATGATTCGTCGGGCGAAGGCCACCGCCTGGATCCTTGACCATGTACAGATTTCGATTCGCGATGACGAACTGATCGCCGGCAACCGGACAATCAAACCGCGCGCCGGCATCGTCTCGCCCGAGATGGACCCCTACTGGTTGCTTAACGAGCTGGATCGGTTCCCCACTCGGCCACAGGATCGCTTCGCCATCAGCGACGAAGACAAGCGCATCTACCGCGAAGCCCTGTTCCCGTACTGGGAAAAACGCTCGATGAAAGATGTCATTAACGCTCAGATGACCGATGAGGTAAAAGCGGCGGTGCGCACGCAGATTTTCAGCGTCAACCAGACCGACAAAGGCCAGGGGCACATCATTATTGACTATCCGCTTCTGCTGAATAAAGGACTGGCGGCGCTGGCGGCGGAAATGGAAAACCTGGCCCGGCAGCATCCGGAGAACGATTTTTATCGGGCGGTGGTGATTTTACTGGCGGCCTCACAGCGCCACATTTTGCGTTACGCCACCCTCGCCGCTGAGATGGCCCGCCGCTGCGACGATCCGCAGCGACGCGAGGAGCTGGAGACGATTGCCGCCCATTCGCGCCATAACGCCGGGCATCGCCCGGAAAATTTCTGGCAGGCCTGTCAGCTGTTCTGGTACATGAACATCATTTTGCAGTACGAGTCCAACGCCAGTTCTATTTCGCTTGGCCGTTTTGACCAGTATATGCTGCCGTTTTATCAGGCGTCGTTAACCCGCGGCGAGGATCCCGCGTTTCTGAAAACGCTGCTGGAATCGCTGTGGGTCAAGTGCAACGATATCGTCCTGCTGCGCTCATCCAGCAGCGCCCGCTACTTTGCCGGCTTCCCTACGGGCTACACCGCCTTGCTCGGCGGCCTGAGCGAGACCGGGCGCAGCGCGGTAAACGTGCTCTCCTTTCTTGCGCTGGATACCTACCAGAACGTCCGTCTGCCGCAGCCCAATCTCGGGGTGCGCGTCAACGAACTGACTGACCGCCCGTTCCTGCACAAAACGGCGGAAACGATCCGCCTCGGCACCGGGATCCCGCAAATTTTCAACGACGAAGTGGTGATTCCGGCCTTTCTCAATCGCGGCGTCTCGCTGGAGGATGCGCGGGATTATGCCGTCGTCGGCTGCGTCGAGCTCTCTATCCCCGGGCGCACCTACGGGCTGCACGATATTGCGATGTTCAACCTGCTGAAGGTGATGGAGATCGTGATGCTGGAGAATGAAGGTAATCCCGATATCAGCTGGGACGGGCTGATTCAGCAGATCCGCGAGAAAACCCGCTACTACATCAAGCTGATGGTCGAAGGCAGCAACATTTGCGACCTCGGCCACCGGAATCAGGCACCTGTTCCCCTGCTCTCCTCGTTTATTCAGGACTGCGCGCTGCATGGCAAGGACATCACCGAAGGCGGCGCACGCTACAACTTTTCCGGCGTTCAGGGAATAGGTATCGCCAATCTCAGCGACTCCCTGCATGCGCTCAAGGGGATGGTCTTCGACCAGCAGCGCATGAGCTATGACGAGCTGATTCAGGTCCTTAAGGCGAATTTCCAGACGCCGGAAGGCGAGCAAATCCGCGCCCGCCTGGTTCATCGCTTTGAAAAATATGGCAACGATATTGACGAGGTGGACAATATCAGCGCCGACCTGCTGCGCTTTTACTGTAAAGAGGTGGAGCAGTATC
This sequence comes from Klebsiella sp. Lac1, assembly GCF_009825425.1. Classification (NCBI taxonomy): domain Bacteria; kingdom Pseudomonadati; phylum Pseudomonadota; class Gammaproteobacteria; order Enterobacterales; family Enterobacteriaceae; genus Klebsiella; species Klebsiella sp. Lac1. Next base: position 926,338 of record NZ_VJZJ01000001.1, on the reverse strand, counting down.
GCAACCCGCGCGGCGGCCATTTCACCCCCGGTTCGTACACTGTCTCGGCGCACGTTCCGCTCGGCTCGGTGGTTGGCGCGACCCCGGACGGTCGCCTGGCCGGTGAGCAGCTAGCCGATGGCGGGCTGTCGCCGATGGTCGGCCAGGATTCACAGGGGCCAACGGCGGTCCTGAAATCGGTCAGCAAGCTGGATAACTACCTGCTCTCCAACGGCACACTGCTCAACGTTAAGTTCACCCCGGCGACCCTGAGCGGAGCGAGCGGGCTCAATAAGCTGGCCGATTTCTTACAGGCTTTCACCCGCCTGAAGCTTCAGCATATCCAGTTTAACGTGGTCAACGCGCAGACGCTGCGGGAAGCGCAGCAGCGCCCTCAGGATTTCGCCGGTCTGGTGGTACGCGTCGCGGGCTACAGCGCCTTCTTTGTGGAGTTATCGAAGGAGATCCAGGATGACATTATCCACCGCACCACGCATCAACTGTGACGTTATCGAGACGCGCGCCGACCGGGCGCGCATTTTCAATCTCCAGCGCTACTCGTTGAACGATGGCCGGGGGATCAGAACCATCGTCTTTTTTAAAGGCTGCCCGCACACCTGCCCGTGGTGCGCCAACCCGGAATCCCTCTCGCCCAAAATTGAAACCGTGCGTCGGGAAAGCCGCTGCCTCCACTGCGCGCGCTGCCAGCAGGACGTCGAAGAGTGCCCTTCCGGCGCATGGGAGCAGATTGGCCGCGATGTTACTCAGGAAGCGTTGCTCAAAGAGGTCCTGAAAGATGAGGTTTTTTTTCGCGCCTCGGGCGGCGGCGTGACGCTATCGGGCGGAGAGGTGCTCATGCAGGCGGGGTTTGCCACCCGCTTCTTATGCACCTTGCGCCAGTGGGGGATCCACACGGCGATAGAAACGGCGGGCGACGCCGCCTTCAGCCGCATTTATCCTCTTGCCCAGGCGTGCGACGAAGTGCTGTTTGATCTGAAAATCATCGATCCCGGGCAGGCGAGAAAACTGCTTGCCATGGATCTCCCTCGGGTGCTGGAAAATTTCCGCCGGCTGGTGGAAAATGGCGTTCACGTCATCCCCAGGGTGCCGCTCATTCCTGGCTTTACCCTGTGTGAAAAGAACTTCAGCCAGATTCTCTCCTTCCTGGCACCGTTTGCGCTGCCTGACATTCATCTGCTGCCGTTTCATCAATATGGCGAGCCGAAATACTCGCTGCTCGGCAAGCGATGGGCGATGGCAACGGTCGAGGCGCCATCGGCAGCAGAAATTAACCGATTCACTATCATGGCTGAACAAGCTGGTTTTCGCGTAACTGTCGGCGGCTAATGCCCGGAGGATGCTATGGATCTCAAGATCGTTGCGGTTACGGCCTGCGTGAGCGGTGTGGCCCATACCTATATGGCGGCGGAACGTTTACAAAAAGTCGGCCACCATGAAAAGTGGCAGATCAAAATCGAAACCCAGGGGGCGCTGGGGATTGAGAATAAAATCACCCCTGACGATATTGCCCGGGCCGATGTCGTGCTGCTGGTCACGGATATTGAAATCGACGACGCAAAGCGCTTTTGCGGCCACCGCACGATTAAAACCAGCATCAAAACGTTTTTACTCCAGCCGCAGCATATCGCTGAAGCGGTAAAAAGCATCATGAAAAAACCGATCGTCTATTTAGATATCCCCTGAGAATAAAGTGGGCTATTCCACTCCCAGGGGCGAGAACCGCTAGCCTCAGCCGCTTTGTCGCCCGAACAGCGTCGCAGCGCCATCGGGGTGACAATTGATGTCGGGCCGACAATCTGTGCCGGACCGTAACCCGGCAATGGGGTTATCCCTTCGCCCGGGAACCTTTCCCCGGTGGCGCTGCGCTTACCGGGGCTACTTGATATGGGTGACTTGATACCGGACCGACAATTGATGCCGGATGTAGCCCGGGCAAGGGGTTACCCCGCCGCCCGGGAACTTCCCCGGTGGCGCTGCGCTTACCGGGGCTACTTGATACCGGGTGACTTGATACCAGACCGACAATTGATGCCGGATGTAGCCCGGGCAAGGGGTTACCCCGCCGCCCGGGAACCTTTCCCCGGTGGCGCTGCGCTTACCGGGGCTACTCGATATGGGTGACTTGATACCAGGCCGACAATTGATGCCGGATGTAGCCCGGGCAAGGGGTTATCCCGCCGCCCGGGAACCTTTCCCCGGTGGCGCTGCGCTTACCGGGGCTACTTGATACCGGGCAACTTGATACCGGGACGACAAGTTTCTGGCGCCAGGGAAGTTACTCCACATCCAGCAGCCATTTTTGCGCCGGCGTCAGGCGGCTGGCTGTTTCCGGCTTTAACCAGCGCCGCTGGTCCTGCTGCGCATTGTCCTGACGGTCGATGTATAAACCGTGCAGCACCCGTCTTCTGCTGCCGGTGGTATTACAGGTTCCGCCGTGCCAGGTATGTGCGTTATAAATCATCACGCTTCCTGCCGGGGCGGCAAATACCACCTCCTCCGGGTGCGGCAGTTCCGGGTCGCTCAGGACCTCTTCGGGCAGCTCCGGACGTAGATGCGTGCCGGGAATAATTCGCGGAGCGCCATTCTCAGCGCTTAAATCATCGATCGCCCAAATGGTATTCACCAGATGCACTTTGGGAAAATCGGGACGCGGTTTTTTCCAGTCGGCGTGTAGCGGCTGGTGGCCGCCGTTAACCAGCGCCTCGCGCGCATTCAGACTGGACACTTTAAAGTCGCCCTGAAAAATATAGCGGCAGGCCGACAGCACCAGCGGATGAGACCACACCTTCTCCCAAATCACCCCTTTATTCACCAGATTGGCAATCCGCGTTGCAGTCGCCTCCTGATGGTGTTCCATGGCCAGGTTGTCCCCTTCGCTCTCGACAAGCACGTCGATGAGCTCGCGCATCGCCGCCAGCCACGCCGGGTCGGCCAGATGATGCACCACGGTGTAGCCAAGCGTATCCAGCTCCAGTTTCATTTTATCGGATAAGGCGATGTTGGCGCCAAGGGCATCCAGATAGACAGCAGATTGATGTTCCATATTTTTTTCCTTAACCTTTCGATAACACGAAATAAACTCTAATCGTCGGCCTGGGGAAATACATGAGGCGATTCCTACGAAAAACTGGACATCCGTACGCGGGGAGACAAAGTGTGATGTTCATCAAACTCTGAGCTGCAGACGGCCGCAGGTCGGCTCTGCGCGTTCAATCAGGCTATCTAAAAGAGATCTGCGGGTATGAAATAGATTATATTCAACGGGATAATAGTTCGCTCTCGGGGTGAAGGATGATTGAAGATCTGCCGGATATTTTAAATCGTCTGATCAATCAGAAAGACAGGCTGCGGGTCAGGTTCCCGGAACCGGATATTTCGCTCCCGGAACTGGCCTATCAGGTCGCATTTCCACGTCTGGAAATTGTGCTGGAGGGGGAGCTGCGGGAGAACGGCTTACCCTTGTCCGATATGCGGCTGGTAACATCGCAAGTGCTTTATGTACCGGCGGGAAAATGGACCTGTCCGCAGTGGACCGGTCCGGCATCGACCTTAAGTATTTTATTCGGCAGGCAAAAACTGGGGTTTTGCATCCAGCGCTGGGACGGCAAACAGCTGCGAACGGAGAAGCAAAGCGTCGCCCGCCTGGGGCCGCGCGTAGGCTCTTATCTGCTGCTGGCGCTGAACGAAATATGTCTGCAGCCAGACCCGGTCACCGCACGGCTTGTGGTGTCGGCGCTGCTGAGTCACTGCCTTGAACAGCTGGTCGGACTGGAGATGCGGGTCAGCCGCAGCCGCGATCTGTTTATGGCGGTACAGGATTATCTGGAGGAGAATCTCAGCCAGCCATTAACCCGCGAATCGGTGGCGAAACGTTTTCATATCACGCCAAACTACCTGTCGCACATTTTTCAGAAATCAGGTTCCGTCGGCTTTAACGAATACCTGACCCGCGTGCGGCTGGAGCAGGCCAAAAAACTGCTGCGGGGCTACGATTTAAAAGTCAAAGAGATTGCCCACAACTGCGGTTTTGTCGACAGCAACTATTTTTGCCGGGTGTTTAAACGCTACACCGAACGCTCACCTTCCGAATATCGCCGCCACTGCCGCAGCGCGCAGCAGGGATAGCGGCCTCAGGATGCGGCCCACTCCACGCGTCCGCGGCCGTTATGTTTAGCCTGGTAGAGCGCCTCATCCACCTTCTTAATAAACACATCCTGCGGTTCATCTTTTTCACGCATGCCGACGCCAATGCTTACCGACAGCGGATAATCGTGATTAATCAGAATCGAGCGGACATTCTCCAGAATCGACTGCGCCAGCTCGCGCACCTCTTCGGCCGACATCCCGTCAACAATAATGGCGAACTCTTCGCCACCAATCCGGGACGGCAGAATTTTATCGCTGGTTAATTTTGCCAGCTGTTTACCCAAGGCGAAAAGCACCTCATCGCCCACCAGATGGCCGTAGGTATCATTGATCTTCTTGAAAAAATCGATGTCCAGAATCATCAGCGCCAGCTGGTGGCCCTGTTTTTCCCGGATGGTATCAATGAAAAAGCGCCGGTTAGGCAGTTGGGTCAGCTCGTCTTTTAACGATTGAGAACGCGCGTCGACATACAGCACGTTAATACGCTCGATAATTTTGTAGATGCCGATGGTCGTCATCAGCATGCCGGAGAGGCGGAGCAGATCTTCGCAGTAATAGCCCATCCATCTCGGCTGGACAAATATTTCGTCCATGAAATCAAAGGTGCCGCCGGCTATCCAGAGCAGCAGTCCGTTGCGCACCCAGTTCACCGCGACATGGCTCATTCTGACCTTTGCCGAAATCCATAGCATAAACACCAGGAACAATAGGGCTAACAGATCAATATACAGCCCGGCGTTGGTGAAGATGAGGTCCCATGAAGCTAAGGGTTTTGAAATCACAACGCACAATGTGGAAACGGCGATAATCACCAGCAATGCGGGGAAAAGGTTCATCCAGGAACGGGAGGACTGCGCATTTATATTAATATTCTTTTCTGAATTCAGCATCGGCACGTCTCTCGTCTGCAGCAAATCTTTTCACAAGGTAACATAACGACCAGGGAATTTTCAGCGAGTAAAAATGATAATTATCTGAGGGTTAAGGGTATCATCGATGCTTGACAAGAAGAACAGACTGACCCCGCGGAATTATTCCAACTGACTACCAATCCATGGCGACGGGGTCAGTGCCGCGGATGGTATAGAGTTCATCATCCGCACATTTATCATTTCGTGCTATTTTCGGGTAAAAATCCCCCTTCGCTGCCGCCGCTCGCCGGCCTTCAGCGCGGCGCCTGCGTGGAGGATACCGCTCATACGCCAGTCGGGACGACTTAAGCCTTTTCGGCCAGCGCCTGCGTCGCTCGGCGAAATGCCGCAATAGCCAATGCCACATCGTCGGCGGTAACGGACTCGGCGGGATGGTGGCTGATGCCGCCTTTGCAGCGCACAAACAACATGCCTACCGGCCAACGTTCGGCGATGGCGATCGCATCATGCCCGGCGCCGCTCGGCAGGGACAGCGAGCGCCCCTGAACCTCGTTGACGGCTTGCGTCAACACCGTCTGTAACCGCCGATCGCAGGCGGTTGCGGCGATGTGATAGAACGTTTCGGCGGCAAAGTGCAGATGGCGACGGGCGGCTATCGTCTGCGCAGCGTCCAGCAGCGTGGTGAGCAGCGCATCAAGCGGGCCATCCTGCGGGCCGCGAATATCCAGAGTCAGCGCCACCTCGCCGGGAATGACGTTAACCGCGCCCGGGGCGCAGCGCAGCGTCCCCACCGTAGCCACCAGGTCTCCCCCGTGCTGCCGGGTGGTCGCCTCAATGAGCACCATCCATTCGGCGCCGGCGGCCAGCGCATCCCGACGCTGGCTCATCGGCACCGTTCCGGCATGGCCCGCTTCGCCGGTAAAGCGGCAGTTCAGGCGGCGGGCACCGTTGATCGCCTCCACCACCCCGAGCGCCAGCTCCGCTTGTTCAAGACGCGGCCCCTGCTCGATGTGCAGCTCCAGATAGCCGGCGATATCCGCCGTCGGGCGCGCCGCCAGGCTGACTCGCGCAGGGTCAAGCCCGGCCTGCACCATCGCCTGCGCTACGCTTATCCCTTGCGCATCGGTCTGCGTCAGCCAGCTCTCCGGCCAGCTTCCCGTCAGGCCGCGGCTGCCCAGCAACGTAATCCCGAAACGGGTCCCCTCCTCATCGCAGAAACCGACAATCTCTATCGCTTTCGCCAGACGACGCCCCTGCTGATGCAGGTTTTCCACCACATCAATCGCCGTGAGCACCCCCAGCATGCCGTCATAGCGCCCGGCATTGCGTACCGTATCCAGATGAGACCCCAGCAGAATGGCCGGTGCTCCCTCCTGTTCGCCTTCATAACGCCCGCAAATGTTGCCGACGCTATCCTGCCAGACGGTCATGCCCGCCTGCGTCATCCAGCGCGCCACCTGCTGATTGGCCTGCAAATGCTGCGGCGAGAGATACACCCGGGTCAGTCCTTCGGCCGTTTCGCTGATCGCAGCCAGCGCATCGGCGCGGGCCATCACCCGCTCCGCGGCCGCCATCATCTCCGCCTGCTGGCGTGCTGATTGATTCATCGCGCACTCTCGCTGTCATAGTGATCCCACGCCGCCTGCATCGCCGCCCCCTGGGTGGTAGAGAATTTCAGGTAATTCAGTACCGACTCCAGAGCGCTGAGCGTGGTCAGCACGCAATCTTTCCGCGCGTTATAGCCCATAGTGCCGATGCGCCACACTTTGCCGTGCAGTGGGCCAAAGGAGGTGCCTATCTCAATACCAAAATCTTCCAGCATCAGCTTGCGGACCTGGTCACCGTTGACGCCCTGCGGAATCACGACGCCGAGCACGTTGTTCATCTTATGTTTCAGGTCGCCGAAGGTCTCCAGCCCCATCGCCTGAATGCCTTTGAGCAGCGCATCGCCATGCAGCTTGTGCCGGGCAATCCCCTGATCCAGCCCCTCCTGCAGAATCAGGCGCGCGCATTCGCGGGCGCCGAACAGCGCCGATGTGGCTTCGGTGTGGTGATTCAGGCGTTCCGGCCCCCAGTAGTCCATCACCATACCGAGGTCGAAGTAGTTGGAGTAAACTATCTCATCCACGCCATCAAGATGGGCGTCGGTACGGATCCCCTCCTCCACGCATTTGCGGCGGCGAATCACCGCCTCCATGCGCGCGCTGAGGGTAATCGGCGAGGTGCCAGACGGGCCGCCGAGGCATTTCTGCATCCCCGCCGATACCGCATCCAGCCCCCAGGCATCGGTCTCCAGGGGGTTACCGCCCAGCGAGGCGGTCGCGTCGGTGTAAAACAGCACCTCGTGACGACGGCAGATATCACCCAGCTCCGCCAGCGGCTGGAGCATAGTGGTCGAGGTATCGCCCTGCACCGTCAGCAGCAGGCGCGGGCGCACGCGTTTGATGGCGTCTTCCACCTGGTCGGGGGTGAAGACTTCGCCCCACGGGACCTCAATGGTGTGAACCTCGGCGCGACAGCGGCGGGCGATTTCGCACAGCAGATGGCCGAAACGGCCGAATACCGGCACCAGCACCTTATCGCCGGGACGAATAGCCGACACCAGAATCGCTTCGATTCCCGCGCGCGAGGTGCCGTCCACCAGCATCGTCCAGCGGTTTTCGGTACGGAACACCCCGCGGTACAGCGCCATGACCTCATTCATATAGTGGGTCATCGCCGGATCGTACTGACCAATCAGCTGGCTCGACATGGCGCGCAGCACGCGCGGGTCGGCGTTAATCGGCCCCGGCCCCATCAGCAGGCGCGGCGGCGGGTTGAGTTGCGAAAATTGAGCGATATCCATTTTAGAATCCTTTGATTAATTCAGGCCGCGAACGGAGGAGATAAACTGCTTCAGTTCATTGGTCTGCGGGTTGGCAAACAGCGTTTTACTGTCGCCCTGTTCCCAGACCCGTCCCTGATGCATAAACACCACCCGATCGCCCACTTCACGGGCAAAATTCATTTCATGGGTGACGAGAATCAGCGTCATGCCCTCGGCGGCCAGTTGCTCAAGCACCTTGAGCACTTCGCCCACCAGTTCAGGATCCAGCGCCGAGGTAATCTCGTCACACAGTAACACCTTTGGCGACATCGCCAGCGCGCGGGCAATCGCCACCCGCTGCTGCTGGCCGCCGGAGAGGCTGGAAGGATAATAGTCCAGCCGATCGCCAAGACCGACCTTCTCCAGCATCCGCTGCGCCAGCTCACGACATTCGGCGGCGCTTTTTTTCAGCACCCGTCGCGGCGCCAGCATCACGTTCTCCAGCGCGGTCATGTGCGGAAACAGGTTAAAATTCTGGAACACCATCCCGACGGAACGGCTGATCTCGCGGGCCTGCGAATCGCGGTCGGTGATGGTCATGCCCCCCAGTTTGATGCTGCCGTCCTGATAGCCTTCCAGCCCGTTGATGCAGCGCAGCAGCGTGCTTTTCCCCGAGCCGCTACGGCCAATAATCGAAATCACCTCGCCCATCTCGATGTCCAGATCGACACCTTTCAGCACGTGGTTGTCGCCGTAGTACTTCTGCATCTGATTAATGGTGATGAGAGGCATTGAATTTATTCTCCAGATAGCGGCTGTAGCGGGACAGCGGGTAACACAGAATGAAGTAGCCCAGCGCCACCAGCGCAAAGACTTTAAATGGCTGATAGGTGACGTTGGTCAGCATCGTGCCGGCTTTGGTCAGCTCGACGAAGCCGATAATCGACGCCAGCGCGGTGCCTTTCACCACCTGCACCGCGAACCCCACGGTGGGCGCAATGGCGATACGCAGCGCCTGCGGCGCAATGACGCGAAACAGCGTCTGGGCAAAATTCAGCCCCAGGCAACGCGATGCTTCCCACTGCCCTTTCGGCAACGCACGGATGCTGCCGAACCAGATATCGAGTAAAAAGGCGCTGGTGTAGAAGGTCAGCGCCATCGACGCGGCGGTCCACGGCGAAACATCGATGCCGAACAGCGCCACGCCGAAGAAAGCCAGAAACAGCTGCATCAGCAGCGGCGTCCCCTGAAACAGTTCGATATAACCGCGGATCAGGCGCTTGACCTGGCGTCCGCCGGTCAGGCGCAGCAGCAGCAGCGGCAACGTCACCAGCGCGCCGCCGAGAAACGCCACCAGCGACAGCAGTACCGTCCAGCGTCCGGCCAGCAGCAGATTGCGAATAATGTCCCAGTCAGTAAAGGTGGCCATCATGCCTGCACCCCCAACCATTTCCGCCCTGCCGCCATCAGCAGCTGACGCATTGTTATCGACAGCGCTAAGTAGATCCCCGTCGTCACCAGATAGACCTCAAAGCTCAGAAACGTCCGCGACTGGATCAGGTTGGCGGCAAAGGTCAGCTCTTCATAAGAGACCTGAGAAACCACCGACGATCCCAGCATCACGATAATGCACTGACTGACCAGCGCCGGGTAAATCCGCTGTAGCGCAGGCGGCAACACCACCCGGATAAAAGTCTGCGTGCGGCTCAGCCCCAGCACGCGTCCGGCCTCCCACTGGCCTTTTGGCGTCACCTGGATCCCGGCGCGGACTATCTCGGTACTGTAGGCGCCCAGGTTGACCACCATCGCCAGCAGCGCGGCTTCGCCCGCCGTCATCTTGAGCCCGAGGTTAGGCAGCCCAAAGACGATAAAAAACAGCTGGACCACGAACGGCGTGTTGCGGATAAGCTCCACATAACCGCCCCAAATCCGACTGAACCACGATGGCCGCCCGCTGCGAATGGCGGCGCCGAAAATACCGATAGCCAGACCGCCGACCGTTGCCATAACCGTTAGCTGAATGGTCACCCACAGCCCGGCCAGCAGCTCCGGCCAGTGCGGCCAGAGCGCAGAAAAATGAAGTTGTTCCGTCATTCACTGACCTTATGCGGCAAAGTCGGCGGGCAGCGGCGCTTTCAGCCACTTCTCAGACAGCCCGTTCAGAGTGCCGTCTTTCAGTCCCTGCTCAATCAGCGCATCCACTTTGGCTTTCAGCGCCGGTTCATTCTTTTTCAGACCAATCACGCACGGCGAATCTTTCAGCATAAAGCTCGGCACCGGCGCTTTCGCCGGATTCTGGCGGGCGATCGCCGCCACCACCAGGTTCCCGGTCGCCACGTACTGCACCTGGCCGGAGAGGTACGCCGACAGCGTGGTGTTGTTGTCTTCGTAGCGTTTAATCTGCGCCTCTTTCGGCGCGATACCGGTCAGCACCATATCTTCCACCGCACCGCGAGTCACGCCGATGGTTTTGCCGCTCAGCGCCGCCGCCTCTTTGACCTCCGCCCCTTTCGGGCCAAACACGCCGAGGAAGAACGGCGCATAGGCGCGGCTGAAATCAATCACCTTCTCGCGCTCGGCGTTCTTGCCGAGGCTGGAGATAACCAGGTCAACTTTATCGGTTTGCAGATAAGGCACCCGGTTGGCGCTGGTCACCGGTACCAGCTGCAGTTTGAGCTTCATCTGACTGGCAAGATAACGCGCCATATCGATGTCATAACCCTGCGGCTGGAGATCGGTTCCCACTGAACCGAACGGCGGAAAATCCTGCGGCACCGCGATGCGAATCACGCCGCGCTTTTCGATATCCTGCAACTGGTCGGCTTTTGCCGCTGTGATTTGCGTGAACAGACAAGCGGCTCCGGCCAGAGCGATCAGCAGTTTTTTCATGATGTTTACCCGTTACGTTAGTATGAAACAAAAGATTCTTTAAATAAACTTCTGCAACTAATGTGCCAGATACAAAAAATGCGAGGGTCATCAAGAAAAGTGCAAGAAAAGAGAGGGGAAACAGGATATAGCGGAGAATAGTGGGAAAACGGTGCTCATTTCCCCACTATCTTATTGCACCAAAACAGAGCAAAGCACCAGCCTGAGGCCCCATTATCGTTGCTCAAGCTCGTCCAGCTGCTGATAGAGGGTGGCGATATCGTGGATGCGCGGGCGGCCTTTATCGAGAATTTCGTGCAAAAACGCATTCGCCAGCAGGTTGATCAAGCTGTTTACCGAGCTGTAGCTGTCATAGGCCGAAACGCTATCCAGAGGGGCGCACAGCTGCCAGCGGGACAGCGGAAACAGGCTGTATGCCTGCGGTTCGCAGATCAGCAGTACCGGAATAGCCCGCTGCTGGAGCTGCTGCAGTAACGGGCGGATGATGCGCGGACGGCGGCGAAAGGCCATGACCACCACCAGATCGTCCGCCGTCAGATCCACCAGCTCCTCGCTTAAGCTCTGCCCTGGCTGCGGCAGAACCTGTACCTGCCCGCGCGCCTGTAGCAGCTGCTGGCGCAGATGCAGCGCCACCGGCCAGGAGTTGCGCATGCCGATGATCGCAATGCGCCGGGCGTTGACCATCCCGCTAATCGCCTCGGCAAACTGCTGCGCGTCGAGCGCATTGACCCACTGCGTCAGGTTCGCCATCTCCTGTTTATAGTGCCGCGCCAGCAGGGTGTTACCCTGCACCGCATCGCGATGATCGGTCAGCGGCATTCCGCTCTGGCGTAAGGTGCGCAGCTCATCGCGCATATCCTTATATTTTTCGTAGCCCAGCCGCTTAAACAGGCGGCTCACCGTGGCTTTTGACACCCCGCTCAGCTGCGCCAGCTCGGCGCTGTTATAGCTAATCAGGTCGTCGAAGTGATCGAAAATAAAATCCGCCACCCGCTGTTCCTGAGGCGACAATGAGGCATATTGCCCTTTCAAGCGTTCATCCAGTTGTTCCATACAGCCTCTGTAACTTTTGTTTCATCAAACTATACATGATGTGAGCCCTTTCATAATGCATGCCAGTTTAAGAAAAAAGCGCCATCTCCCCCGACGAATGAAACTTTACGCTCAAAGTGGAACAGCTTTTGCAGCGCTGAGATTACGTTTGGATCATGAGGACAACCCATGCAGAGTAATGTATCCGCCCACGGGATGGCGGTCGCCCCGCACCATCTGGCCAGCCAAAGTGCGGTTGCCGTGCTGCGCGAAGGCGGCAGCGCGATAGAAGCCATGGTCGCCGCGGCGGCCACCATTGCGGTGGTTTACCCACATATGAACGGCCTGGGCGGCGATGGCTTCTGGCTTATCGTGCCGCCGGAGGGCGAACCGATAGCCATTGACGCCAGCGGTGCGGCAGGTTCGCTGGCCACGCCGCAAGCCTACGCCGGGCTGGCGCAGATTCCTCACCGCGGGCCGCAGGCGGCGCTGACCGTCGCCGGGACCGTCAGCGGCTGGGATGAAGCGCTCAAGGTCTCGCAGACCCTGACCGGAAAAGCGCTGCCGCTGGCGCGCCTGCTGGAGGATGCGATTCGCTATGCCGCGGACGGTACGCCGGTGACCGCCTCCCAGTCCAGCGCCAGTGCCGGAAAACTCGCCGAACTCCATGACCTGCCAGGTTTTGCGGAGACCTTTCTGGTCAACGGACAACCGCCGGTCACCGGTAGCCGGTTTCGTCAGCCCGCGCTGGCCTCGACGCTTCAGCAACTGGTCGATGATGGCCTCGACAGTTTTTATCGCGGCCCGCTGGCCCGGCGTCTGGCTGCCGGGATGGCGGCCTGTGGCCTGCCCATTACCCTTGCCGACCTGCAACAGCATCGCGCCCGCCGCCCTGCGCCGCTGAAGCTTCAGCACCAGCACGGCGAACTGTGGAACCTGGCGCCGCCCACGCAGGGACTGGTCTCGCTGGCGATCCTCGGGATTACCGACCGGCTGGCGATGCACGATGCCGATGACGCGCAGACCGTGCACCGTATCGTCGAGGCTACCAAGCAGGCTTTCGGCCTTCGCGATGCCCACATTACCGACCCCCGCCATCTCGACGTGGATATTCAGAGTCTGCTCGACCCGCAGGCGCTCCAGGGGATGGCCGATAACATCGACGATCGGCAGGCCGCTCCGTGGGGGGCGGGAAAAGGTCCCGGCGATACCGTCTGGATGGGGGTGATGGACAGCAGCGGGCTGGCGGTCTCCTTTATTCAAAGCCTGTATCACGAATTTGGCAGCGGCGTGGTGCTGCCGGATAGCGGGATCGTCTGGCAAAACCGCGGCGCCTCGTTCAGTCTCGACCCCGCGCATCTGCTGGCGCTGGCGCCAGGCAAACAGCCGTTTCATACCCTCAATCCCGCCGCCGCACGCCTCAACGACGGCCGGGTCATGGTTTACGGTTCAATGGGCGGAGACGGCCAACCGCAAACTCAGGCGGCCATTTTCACCCGCTATATCCTGCAGGGCGTCCCGCTACAGGAGAGTATTTCGCGCCCGCGCTGGCTGCTGGGGCGAACCTGGGGACAAACCTCAGACTCACTGAAGCTGGAAGGCCGCTTCACGCCAGAGAGCATCGCCCGCCTGCGGGCGCTGGGTCATGACGTGGAAGTGCTGGCCGATTATAGCGAAGCGATGGGTCACGCCGGCGCCATCGTCCGCCATCCCAACGGGCTGTTTGAAGGGGCTGCCGATCCGCGCAGCAACGGCTCCGCCGCCGGTTATTAGGAGACGAAGATGAAGCATAACGTAAATGACTGGCACGCTTATCTGGCGCAAATGGAACACCTGCTGGCGCTGGAGCTGGACGACACCCGGCGCAGCGAACTTCAGCTCCAGTTCGCGCGCATTGCCGCCATGGCTGAGCCGCTGATGGCCTTTGCGCTGGATGAACGCCTGGAGATTGCCGGAGTATACAAAGCATGACGCTGACTGAGATGACGATTGCTGATATTCAGCGCGCGCTGGCCGACGGCGAGCTGAGCGCCAGAGAGATTGCCCGCCGCACCCTGGACGACATGGCGCAGGTCAACCCGCAGATTAATGCCTGGACGCAGATCACCGAACGCCGGATGCTCGCCGAAGCCGGGCAGATTGATGCGCTGCGTCGAACCGGCCAGCCGTTACCGCCGCTGGCGGGGGTCCCCTACGCGGTAAAAAATCTGTTCGACGTTGCCGGGGAAACCACCCTCGCCGGCGCCCGGCTGTTCAGCGAGCGCCCGCCTGCCGCCAACGACGGTTGGGCGGTGCGGCAGATCTGCGCGGCAGGCGGCCTGCTTAGCGGAATGGTCAATATGGACGCCTACGCCTACGGGTTCACCACCGAAAACAGCCACTACGGCGCCACCCATAATCCGCACGATCTGCAGCGCATCGCCGGCGGATCTTCCGGCGGGTCGGCAGCGGCGGTCGCCGCCGGGTTGGTTCACTTCGCTCTGGGCAGCGATACCAACGGCTCGATCCGCGTCCCGGCTTCCTTATGCGGTATTTTTGGCCTGAAACCGACGTTTGGCCGCCTGTCGCGCGCGGGCAGCCATCCGTTCGTCGCCAGCCTCGATCACATTGGCCCGTTTGCCCGCTGCGTCGACGATCTGGCGGCGGTGTACGATGCCTTACAGGGACACGACCCCGACGATGACGCCCAGGCGGATGCAGCCATTGCCCCTACTCGCCAGCGACTGGAACGCGGGGCGGAGGGTCTGCGCTGCGCGGTACTTGGCGGCTATTTCAGCGACTGGTGCGATAACGACGCCCGCGCCGCCGTGGCGCGCGTGGCGCAGGCCCTTGAGGCCCGCGAAGAGCATGTGTTCCCCGAGGCGGAGCTTGCCCGTTCGGCGGCGTTTATCATCAGCGCCGCCGAAGGGGGCAATCACTATCTGCCGGCGCTGCGGCGTGAACCGGCACGCTTTGAACCGAACTCGCGGGAGCGCCTGCTGGCCGGGGCGATGATTCCTTCGGCGTGGTATCTGCAGGCGCAGCGTTTTCGCCGCCATGCCCGGGAGGCGATAACATCGCTGTTGCGCCACGCCGATGTGCTCATCGCCCCGGCGACGCCGTGCAGCGCCACCCTTATCGGCCAGCAAACCATGACGATCAACGGCGAGATGCTGCCCGTTCGCGCCAGTATGGGCATGCTCACCCAACCCATTTCGTTCCTCGGCCTGCCGGTGGTCACGGTCCCGCTGCGAACGGCATCCAACCAGCCCATTGGCGTGCAGCTGATTGCCGCGCCGTTTAATGAACTGGCCTGTCTGCGCGCCGCGCGCGCCCTCGAACAAGCGGGCATCACCGAGGCCCGCCCTGCGGAGAGAGCAGTATGATCAATCAGGATAATATTAACCGGCCGCGCGTGCTGGCCGAGGTCACGGCCGCCTTTTATCGCTACGAAGAGGCGCTGATCAGCAACAACATTGCGGTGCTGGATGAGCTCTTCTGGCACGATAAACGAACGGTGCGCCTGGGGGCTGGCGAGAATCTCTACGGTATTGACGAAATTCGCGCCTTTCGCGCCGCCCGTCCGGCGGCGGGGTTACAGCGCGAATTACGCCACACCGAGATAGTCACCTTCGGCGAGGATTACGCGGTATGCAGCACCGAGTTCACCCGCGACGGGAGCGAGCGGATTGGCCGCCAGCAGCAAACCTGGGTCCGCTTTCCCTATGGCTGGCGGATTGTCGCCGCGCAGGTGAGTCTGATGAGCTAACCCGGCGCTGAGCCGGGCTCGCGGGGAACGCACTACCCCCGGAATGGATGAACTTCGCGCCAGTGTCCGGCTATCTGCTGGCGCGTACAGACCCACACCCGCTCATGCTGCTGGACATAATCGAGGAAACGCTGTAGGGCGCGGAAGCGCCCCGGCCGCCCCAACAGGCGGCAGTGCATGCCAATGGACATCATCTTCGGCGCATCTTCCCCCTCTTCATACAGCACATCAAAGCTATCTTTGAGGTAGGTATAAAACTGCTCGGCGGTGTTGAAGCCCTGCGCGGTGGCAAAGCGCATGTCGTTGGCGTCGAGGGTATAGGGGACTATCAGATGCGGCTTGCGCGAACCGTCACCGCACTGCACTTCGGTCCAGAAGGGTAAATCATCGCCATAGTAGTCGCTGTCGTAATCGAAGCCGCCGTGTTCCACCACCAGCCGCCGGGTGTTGGGGCTGTCCCGCCCGGTGTACCAGCCGGTTGGCGGCTTGCCGAACAGATCGCTTAAGACCTGCACCGCCTTGTGCAGATGCTCGCGCTCCGTGTCGATATCCATATGCTGATAGTGGATCCACCGCCAGCCGTGGCTGACGACGTCGTAGTCGGCGGCTTTGATCGCCGCGACGATATCGGGGTGACGCGCGAGGGCCATCGCTACGCCGAACACCGTCAGCGGCAGCCCGCGTCGGCTGAACTCCTGATGAATGCGCCAGAACCCGGCGCGGCTGCCGTACTCATACAGCGAGTCCATCGACATGTGCCGGTCCGGGTAGCTCGCGGCGCCGATAATATCGGAGAGAAACTGCTCGGAACCGGCGTCGCCATGCAGAACATGGTTTTCCGCCCCCTCTTCATAATTGAGGACGAACTGCACGGCAATCCGCGCCTGGTTCGGCCATTGCGCGTGCGGCGGCTGACCGGCGTATCCCCGCAGGTCGCGCGGGTAATCCTGTGCTGCTGACGTCATCTCCCACCCCTTAAATTGCAAATGTATTGAATGTCTGAAATTTACCGCTCAGGGCTTTGCCTTCCGGGAACGCTAAGTCGCCGCGTTTGCTGGTCGACAGACCCAGCGCCACCAGCGACTCCACCATCTTCACCGCCGCGCTGACGCCATCGATGACCGGCACCTGCAGTTCCCGCGTGAGCGCCTGGGCCAGGGTCGCCATTCCGCCGCAGCCCAGCACGATGGCGCCGCAGCCGTCCTCTTTTAATGCCTGGATACAGCGCGCGCGCACCTGCTCCTGCGCCACGCCGCTACCGTCCTCCAGCGCCAGCACCGGCAGATCGATGGCGTGCAGCCCGGCACAGTGGTCGTAAAAGCCATATTGATGCAGCAGATGGCGGGCGATAATCAGCGTACGCGGCAGCGTAGTCACTATCGAAAAGCGCGTGGCCACCAGCGTCGCCATATGCATCGCCGCTTCGGCAATGCCGATCACCGGCCCCTGCGCCAGCTCGCGGGCCGCCAGCAATCCCGGATCGCCGAAACAGGCGATCACGTGGCCCGCAACGCCCTGCTGACGGCCGGCCTGAATCTGCTCCAGCACGCCGACGGCGGCAATGGCCTCATCGAAATGGCCTTCGATCGATGGCACGCCCTCCCGTGAAGAGACCGCCATAATCTCGGTCCCCGGCGCCGCCGCCATACGGGCGGCGGTTGCGATGGTGTCGGTCATCCCGGCGTTGGTGTTGGGATTAATCACTTGTATACAAATAGCGGTCATCAGGACTCCTTGTCGCCGGCAAAGAGCCGGGCAAAATCAGGCAGGCATTCGCCAGCCCGCTCAAAGCAGAGGCTGGCAACGATATGTTCAAAATGGTGCGTTAACGCCGCGCTCAGGGGCGGCAGCGCTTTCTCGCGCAGCAGCTGGACGAGCTGCTGATGATCGTCGCAGCGGCAACCCTGGCGCCACGGCGCGCCCCATGCCGCTATCACTAAGGAAGAGCGTTGGCTCAGGCGCGTCACCATGTCGGTGAGGACCTGATTGCCGGAAATAGCCTGCAGCTGAATATGAAATTCGGCGGAAAAGCGAATCGCCGCCGGGCCATCACAGGTTTCATGCGCCTGTTGCTCCTGGCGAATAATCGCCTCCAGCGCCGCCAGGTGCGGCGGCTGACAGTGGGCGATGACATCGGGCAGGTTCGCCACCTCCAGCAGCGTGCGGGTACGGAAGATCTCCCGCGCCTCTTCCACCGTCGGACTGGCGACATGTGCACCACGTTTGGGCGTTAAGGTCACCATTTGCACAGCATTGAGTCGTTGCAGCACCTTGCGGATCCCGGTCCGGCTCACGCCGAAGACCTCGGCCAGTGCCTCCTCCGGCAACTTGCTGCCCGGCAGCAGCTGATGTTCGACGATGGCGGTCATCAGGGCCTGATAGATGGATTCATCCTTGTCATGCGGCGCTTCTGCGGCCTGCTGACGATTTTCATTACGCATTCACCCACTCCGAATTTCACTTTTCGATAGCCAATCGTACACATAAAATAAATTTATTGTATACAAGATTAATGATTCTGGCCTGAATCCTGCAACAACCTCAACCAGTAACGTAAAAGGGTTTTCATTCAGAGGAGCAGGTTTCATGCCAAACAGACAACATACCCATCAGGTTAAGGCCGCTGACTCCACCGTCGGCTACAGTCCACGACTGTGTAACGAGGATCTGGCGCCGACGCGCGACCAGAACTGGAGCTGGTACAACATCTTTTCTTTCTGGATGTCCGACGTCCATAGCATGGGGGGCTACGTGGTGGCGGCGAGCTTCTTCACCCTCGGGCTGGCCAGCTGGCAGGTGCTTCTCTGCCTGCTGGTGGGAATTTGTATCGTCCAGCTGTGCGCCAACCTGGTGGCGAAGCCGAGCCAGATGGCGGGCGTACCCTATGCGGTCATCTGTCGTCAGGCATTTGGCGTCTTTGGTGCCAATATCCCGGCGGTGATCCGCGGTCTTATCGCCTTCGCCTGGTACGGTATTCAGACCTATCTGGCGGCCAACGCGCTGATGCTGGTGCTGCTCAAGTTCTGGCCTTCGCTGACAACATTAACCGCAGCCACCTTCCTTGGTCTGTCGCATCTCGGATGGCTCTGTTTCGCCACCATGTGGCTGCTGCAGGCGATGGTCTTCTGGCACGGGATGAGCGCCATTAAGCGCTTTATTGATGTCGCCGGTCCGGCGGTCTACGTGGTAATGCTGGCGCTGGCGGGCTGGATTGTATACAAAACCGGTTTCGACGGTATTTCCTTTACTCTCGCCAGCAAATCGCTGACCGCCGGCGAACAGACCTGGCAGATGATCACCGCCACCGCGCTGGTGGTCTCCTACTTCTCCGGCCCGCTGCTGAACTTCGGCGATTTCTCGCGCTATGGCAAGAGCATGGGCGAAATCCGTCGCGGCAATCGCTGGGGTCTGCCGTTTAACTTCCTGCTGTTTTCGATAGTCACCGTGGTGATTGTCTCCGGCACCCAGTCGCTGTTCGGCCGGATGATCACCGACCCGATTGAAACCGTCAGCCGCGTGGGGAACGATCTGGCGGTGGCCATTGGTCTGCTGACGATGATTACCGCCACCATCGGCATCAATATTGTCGCCAACTTTGTCTCACCGGCGTTCGACTTCTCCAACTGCTCACCGCAGAAAATCAGCTTCCGTACCGGCGGCATGATCGCCGCGGTCGGTTCCATTCTGCTGACGCCGTGGAACCTGTTTAACTCCCCGGAGTTGATTCACTATACGCTGGATGTGCTGGGCGCCTTTATCGGCCCGCTGTTTGGCATTCTGATTGTCGACTTCTACCTGATTAAGCGCGGCCAGGTGTCTGTCGACGACCTGTTTGATGACACGCCGCAGGGCCAGTACTGGTACCGCAACGGCTTTAACCCGAAAGCCATCGCGGCGCTGCTCCCGTCGGTGGCAATCGGCCTGGTGATTAGCTTTATCCCGGCCCTGCATGAAGTGGCGAACTTTAGCTGGTTTATCGGCGTCTTCCTGAGCGGCGCGGCCTACCGCTGGATCGCCCGCGACGATCGCGCCCCCACCGCATCGCGTTTTAGCGCCCGACCGCTTGCCCAGAAAGAGTAACCCCTCCCCTGTGCCGCGGCGGAGCACCGCGGCATATCCTCTCCGGCAAACTGGCATTAATATTGCTCAATATTAATGTCCCTCTCTGGAACAAAGAAGGTTGTCCTGATGATTGAGTACCATACCGCCGTTCGCGGCGCCTTTTTCGATATCGCCGCGGTCGCCGACAGCGCCGACGATATCGCTCGCCATGCGCGCTATCTTGATGATGGCGTGCTGTTTATCCAGCAGGGAAAAATTCAGGCGCTGCTGCCGTGGCAGGAGGGCGAGCAGCACCTGGATCCGCACACCGGCTATCTCGATCTGCGCGGACAGCTGCTACTCCCCGGTTTTGTCGATGCCCACGTGCATTATCCGCAAACGGAGATGATTGGCGCCTTCGGCGAGCAGCTGCTGGAGTGGCTGACCACCTACACCTTTCCGGTGGAGAGTCAGTTTGGCGATGCGGCGTATGCCGCGG
The DNA here is from genome assembly GCF_009825425.1 of Klebsiella sp. Lac1. NCBI lineage: Bacteria > Pseudomonadati > Pseudomonadota > Gammaproteobacteria > Enterobacterales > Enterobacteriaceae > Klebsiella > Klebsiella sp. Lac1. The sequence continues at coordinate 906,305 of NZ_VJZJ01000001.1, read as the reverse complement.
AGATCGCGCAGTTCTTTATCAACCAGCTGCTGAGCCACGGCACCACCACCGCGCTGGTGTTTTGTACCCTGCATCCCGAATCCGTCGAGGCGCTGTTTAGCGAAGCCCTGCGGCTGAATATGCGCCTGCTCGCCGGTAAAGTGATGATGGACCGCCACGCCCCGGACTATCTGAGCGAAACGGCGGAGCAGAGCTACCGGCAAACCCGCGAGCTTATTCAGCGCTGGCACCATCAGGGTCGCCTCGGCTACGCCATCACGCCGCGTTTTGCCGCTACGTCGACACCGGAGCTGCTGACGGCGGTCCAGCGCCTGCGGGAAGAGTTCCCGGATACCTGGCTGCATACCCACCTGAGCGAAAACCTCAACGAGATTGCGTGGGTGAAAAGCCTGTGGCCGGAACATGAGCACTATCTTGATGTGTATCACCACTATCGCTTGACCGGCGAACGCAGCGTATTTGCTCACGGCATCCACCTCGCCGACGCCGAGTGGCAATGTCTGCACGAGACCGGCTCGGCGATCGCCTTCTGCCCGACCTCAAACCTGTTTCTCGGCAGCGGTCTGTTCCGCCTGCCCACCAGCTGGCAACGGAAAGTGCGCATCGGCATCGGCAGCGACGTCGGCGCGGGAACGACCTTCAGCATGCTACGTACTCTGGGTGAAGCCTATAAAGTGGCGCAGTTGCAAAGCTATCGTCTGCGCGCCAGCGAAGCTTTTTATCATGCCACGCTGGGGGGCGCCCGCGCGCTGTGTCTTGATGACAACATTGGCAACTTCCAGCCGGGAAAAGAGGCCGACTTTGTCGCCATCACCCTGGGAGTGACGCCGTTGCAGCGCCTGCGCCTCTCCCGCTGTCAGGATATTTACGAACAGCTGTTTGTCCTGATGACGCTGGGCGACGAACGCAATATTCACCAGACCTGGGTCAACGGCGAGTGCGTCTGGCAGGCACAGGCGCAGTGAGTAAGCCCGGCCCGCTGCCGGGCGTCGGCGCGCTCAGCTTCCCCGATAGGTTGACCAGCCGCCCGGGGCAATCAGGAACGGCAGATGGAAATGCTCATCCGCCTCCTCGGCAATAACAAAATCAATCTGCGCGCACAGATACAGCGTTTCGAGGCCGCCGCGGGTGAACCAGTCGCCCGTCTCCGCCACCAGCCGATAGCGGCCGGCGGCCAGTTTGCCCGGCGCCAGCGACGCAATGCGCCCATTTTCATCGGTGATGCCGCTGTCGATGGATTGCCCTCCCCGCAGCAGGTTGACCGCCACCCCCTGCGCAGGCTTGCCGCTGGAAATATCCAGAATATGGGTACTTAACGTATTCATTCGCCAATGACTCCCGTTAGTCGTAATAAGGTAATTTCACGGAGCTGCGCCAGCGCCGACGCAACCTCTTGCGCCGGGTTGTGGTTCAGCCGTTGCGTCAGCGCCTGCAGTATCTCCTCCCCGCTGCGGCCTTTGGCGCGAATCAGAAACACCCGGCCAAAGCGCGCCTCGTAGCGAGCGTTGCCCTCCGTTAACGCCTGGATGAGCGAAGCGTCCCGATCGTTGACCGCCGCCTGCTCCTGCCGCGACAGCGCGGCATGCCCGTGCCGGGCGGCGGGTTTTTCGCCAATTCGCGGGTGTGCGCTCAGCGCCAGATCCAGCTCCGGCTCGCCCCACGTCAGCGAGGTTTGCTGCGCCATGGCGTGCAGCGCCGCAAGGTTCGGGTAGGGCCGGGCCTGCACCAGCGCCGTCACCCAGTCGTCAATCGCCACGCACGGTTCCAGCAGACGCGCGGCCTCGTCGCGAGGCAGTTGATTAAAGTGGCTGAGCGGAATCATCGTCCCTCCAGGCCGTCGCCCCACGCTGCCGGGCCGCAAACTGACGGTTGTTTTTGTTTTGCGACATCATCATTCCTCCGTTTCACATCAACGTTGTCTGCACAGTGCACAAAGCAGGCCAGAGTCGCGCCGTGGGGCCCGCTAAGTTCAATAACCGATTGTTTATTAATGATAGCCATCTCATATCGTTGCTGCTTCCCCGCTCCTCTGCCGTCCACCGCTGATGAAACATTCGGTTCCATCATCACCCTTAAGAAATTTTTAGTTCATAAACTGGCGGTTGCCACCCTCTGACGCACCAGATAGGTGCGAAACGTCACCCTCTTGTCGCCGCAACGCCGATTTTGGTGCTTTGCGCAAGCTGGTACGTAAATTGCTCGCCTCCTTTACGACGCAATGTAAGGAGAACAGCATGAAAGCATTAGTGATTGGCGCCGGTATCGGTGGCCTGAGCGCGGCGGTGGCCTTGAAGAAGGCGGGAATCACCTGTGAAGTGTTTGAGGCGGTGAAAGAGATTAAACCGGTCGGCGCGGCGATCTCCATCTGGCCAAACGGCGTGAAGTGCATGAAAAATCTCGGCATGGGCGAGATCATCGAAACCTACGGCGGCCCGATGCACTTTTTAGCCTATAAAGAGTACCAGGACGGAGAAACCCTGACCCGCTTTAGCCTTGCTCCGCTGGTTGAACGCACCGGCGGCCGCCCCTGCCCGGTGTCACGCAGCGAACTGCAAAGGGAGATGCTCAATTTTTGGGGGCGCGAGGCGGTGCAGTTTGGTAAACGGGTAACCCGTGCGCAGGAAAATGCCGACGGCGTCACCGTCTGGTTTAGCGACGGAACCACGGCCCACGGTGATTTTCTGATCGCCGCCGACGGCAGCCGCTCGGCGCTGCGCCCCTACGTACTTGGCCATAAGCCCGAACGCCGTTATGCCGGTTATGTCAACTGGAACGGACTGGTGGATATCGATGAGAGCATTGCGCCAGCGGATCAATGGACCACCTTCGTCGGCGAAGGCAAGCGCGTCTCGCTGATGCCGGTGGCGCAGGGGCGTTTCTATTTCTTCTTTGATGTTCCGCTGCCCGCCGGTCTGGCCGAAGACCGGCACACCCTGCGCGACGATCTTCGCCGCTACTTCAGCGGCTGGGCACCAGCGGTACAAAAACTGATTGCCGCCCTCGATCCGCAGACAACCAATCGCGTTGAAATCCATGACATTGAGCCCTTCGATACCCTGGTTCGCGGCAAGGTCGCGCTGCTCGGCGACGCCGGACACAGCACGACCCCGGACATTGGTCAGGGCGGCTGCGCGGCGATGGAGGATGCGGTGGTGCTTGGCGATATCTTCCGGGAAAATCGCGAGATTGTTTCCGCGCTGCGCCAGTACGAAGCGCTGCGCTGCGCGCGCGTGCGCGACCTGATACTGAAGGCGCGCAAGCGCTGCGATATCACGCACGGGAAAGATATGGCCCTGACCCAGGCGTGGTATCAGGAGCTCAAAGAGGAGACCGGGGAGCGGATTATCAATGGCCTGTGCGAAACCATCCAGGGCGGCCCGCTGGGCTAACCTCCGCCGACGGTTTGCATCTCCTCCATTACCGCCGTCAATTTTTGAATCGCCATTTGCGCCGGGCGAGACAGCTGGCGCGATGGCGCCGTACACAGCGCCAGCGTCAGCGGCCGCAGCAGCTTATTGCGCAGCGGAATAAACGCCAGTTGACCACTTTTCACCTCATCCAGCACATCCAGCAGGCTCAGAACGGTCACGCCGCTGCCTTTCAACGCCAGCGATTTAATCAGCCGGATATCGTTACAGCGGATGCTGTTGGCCGGGCTAAAGTCATAATGGCGATAGAGCATGCCAACGCGTTCGTGAATCATCAACGGCGCGCCGGGGACGATATGGCGCTGCTGGCTAAGCTCCCCCAGGGAGAGCGCGGGCGCATTCGCCAGGGGGTTATCCGGGCGCATGACGATGCCCATTTCCAGCTCAACAAACGCCAGCACGCTCAGTCCCGCCTGGCCTTCCGGGTCGAGAATCAGGCCGAAATCAAGATCGGCCTGGCGGACTTTTTCACTGACCGTATGGCTGTCAGCCACCTGTAAAACCAGCTCCAGCCAGTCCCAGGTGCTGATGATATCGGCCAGCGACGCGGCAAAACTCCCCTCCGCCAACGCCTGCACCATTCCGACGCTGACCGTTCCACGCTTAAGCCCCTGCAGCTCGTCAAACTTTTGTCGGGTCAGGCGAAACTCTTTTTGCCAGCGCAGCAGATTGTCATACAGCAACTCGCCGGCGGTCGTCATCCGTAATCCTTCCGGCAGCCGTTCGAACAGCGGCGTCCCCAGTTCCTCTTCGGCCTGCAGGATCTGGCGATTGATCGCCGAAGCCGAAATATGCAGCTTTTCAGCGGCCCGACGCAGGCTGCCGCTGCGGGCGACTTCGGCGAAATAGAGCGCAAAACGCGAAAACGGACTCATGCCGACCCTGTCCTCTTTTTTGCAACGGGTGAGTGAATTAATGCTTATGGATGTCAACACCCTAATATGACAACAATAAACTCACAACAATTAAACAAATGAATTTTGTGAGCAGGAAGGAAAATCATGACCAGAGCCGCGCCAACGCCCCCCGCCCATTGCACTTTCGATCCTGAAGACTGGCTACGCCTGGCCCGCTGCTGGCATCCGGTCGCCCGCGCCGAAGATATTGGCGCCGCGCCGGTGAAAGCGGTGCTGCTGGATGAACCGCTGGTTATCTATCGCATTAAGGGCCAGGTCGTGGTCGCGCGTGACGTCTGCCCGCACCGCGGCGTGCCGCTGACGCTGGGCTTCCATGATGAAGAAGGGATCGTTTGCCCCTATCACGGCCTGCGCTTCGGGGAAGATGGCCGCTGCAACCGCATTCCCTCCAGCCCCGATCGACCGGTGCCGGCGAAGCTTAACCTCACCTGCTACGCGGTCGAAGAGCGCTACGGGCTGATCTGGACCTGCCTGGCTTTCGATGCGGAAAACCCGCTGCCGCTGCCCACCCTTCCCCACTGGGACGATGAAGGCTTTCAGCAGATCAACTGCCCGGCCTTTGAGGTCAACGGCTTTGCCGGTCGCCAGGTCGAGGGGTTTCTCGATGTTGCCCACTTCGCCTGGATCCATACCGACACCTTTGCAGATCCCGATAATCAGCTGGTTCCCGACTATATCCCGCAGGAGACCCCCTTTGGCTTTACCGCCGATTACTGGAGTTCGGTCGGCAATTACCCGGCCAGTTCTCAATTTCGCGCGCCGGACGGCTTCCAGTGGCTGCGCCATTTTGAGTTGCACCTGCCCTTTACGGCGACCCTGACCATCCATTTCCCCGGCGAGGCCCGGTTGGTTATCATGAATGCCGCCTCACCGGTCTCATCGCGGGTAACCCGAATGTTTGCCCCCATTGCGCGCAATTTTGACCTGCATGTGCCGGTCGAAGAGGTGCATGCCTTCAACCTGCGCGTGTTCGAAGAGGACCGTCTGATGGTGGAGACCCAGCGTCCGGAGCGGTTGCCGCTGGACTTAACGCTGGAGGCGCATATTCCCGCCGATCGCAGTTCAATCGCCTATCGTCGTAGCCTGAAGAAAATGGGCTTTGGTGAGTTTTTCCTGGTGTAAAGGGAGAAGAATGATGAGTGACGTACTGAAGGTGGTTGTCGATGGCCTGTGGCGCGAGGGGGACAGAAGTCTCGCCATCAGATTGTTAGCGCAGGACGGCAAACCGCTTCCCGGCTGGCTGCCGGGGGCGCATATTGATGTTCACCTGCCCTGCGGGATCATTCGCCAGTATTCGCTGACCGGTCCCCACGGCGAAGCGGGCGCCGACGCTTATCTGATCTGCGTTAGCCGGGAGAGCGCTTCCCGCGGCGGGTCACGCTATATCCATGAGACGCTGCGTCCGGGTCAGACGCTGCTTATCTCCCCGCCGCGCAATCTGTTTACGCTGCAGCCTGCGCGACGAGTCACGCTGCTGGCCGCCGGCATTGGCATCACGCCGCTGTATACCATGGCGCTGCATCTCGCGGCGGCAGGCACGCCATTTGAGCTGCATTATTACGTTAAACGGCAGGAAAATGCGGCCTTTGTCGGCGAAATGGCAAAAACTTTCAGCCGTGGCAGCTGGGTGGTCCATTGTTCAGACGAAGGGCAAAGTCCGCGCGCGTCGTTAGCAGATACGCTGGGCGATGCGCACGCCGGGCACCATCTGTATCTCTGCGGCCCGTCGGGTTTTATGGCTACCGCCCGGCGGATCGCGGCGGAGAAAAACTGGCCCGAGGCGCAGGTTCACAGCGAAGCCTTCCAGCCGCTGAAGGCCGCCGCGAGCGAACATCAGGATACGTTTACCGTTACCCTGGCGTCGTCGGGCGAGACGTGGCCGGTCCCGGGCGATAAAACCATTGCCCAGGTGCTTCAGGAAAATGGCGTCGCCGTGCCGCTCTCTTGCGAAATGGGGATGTGCGGCGCCTGTCTGACCCCGCTGATGGCCGGTCAGGCCGATCATCGTGATACGGTTCAATCCGAGGCCGAGAAATCTGCTGCCGTGCAGCAGATAGCCCTGTGCTGCTCCCGCAGCCACTCGGCCAACTTACTGATTGATTTGTAATTTTTTTGCCTCTCCGGGGTCTGATGACAGCGCACAGCAGGATCTCAGACGCCGGGTCTTCCCCCTTTCCTGCTCATCAAATAAAACTCATTTAAATCAAAAAGATACAAAATTATGCCATTCATTCATAATTAAGATAAAAATTATTCATTTCCTTTCTGAATCAATCATCGCCATATTTGTATGACAAATTAATTCACAGCAACAGGCCGCGCCAATATCATGGTAACGACACTGCAAGAGAAACAGATTCAGGCACAAAACCTGCAGGAGCGGGGATTGTTGCGCCGCGCCCTGGCGCTGTGGAACGAAATAGCGCGATCCGATGACAGCGAGCTGATGCCGGTAGCCCGGGACAAGCAACAGGAGATTGCCGACCTGCTGGCGCAGCAAAAAGTAGAGAAAGAGGCTGCGAAATATCACTGCCGATCCCATGTCGAGGCCGATCGGCAATGCATTCTGACGTATCTGCGTCACGGTTTGAAACCGCGGGAAATTGAAGGGTTAACGCGGCGTTCCAGTGCGTTTATCTACAGCTGCAAAAAGCTGCTGGCCGGAGAATAGCCGTACGAGGCGACGATAGCTGGCCAGCTTTCTGGGTATTGCAGCGTATAGCGCCGTGCCCAGACAGGTGTCCAGGATCCCCCGAAACACCAACCATAATATGGAGTTGTATCCGAAACTTTGCCAGCCAGCCATTGGCTGGCTTTTTTTCGCCGCCAGAATACCGCCGTCGCGCCTGCACCTCCTGGCGCGATTTCCGTGTATTAAGGAATAAACACCCGCCCTTTACCGCTGACCGCAATATGCACCCGCCGTCCCGGCGTCCAGTCAGCCCGGCTGACGGTTTTCAGGGTCAACGTCTGCTGCGCGATCGCCAGCGTTAAGGTCGACAGATGGCCGGAAAAATCGACGTCGAGGATGGTGACGGCACTCTCCTCATTCTGGCACGGCGTAATCATTAGCTGTTCCGGGCGCAGCATAACCCGCCCCAGCCCCGTAGCATCGTCATTATCGGTCAGCAGCGCGCCAATCGCGCACTGCGCCCGTCCGCTTTGAAGCTCAGCGGGCAGCACCAGCGCATCGCCCAGAAACAGCGCCGTGGCTTCATCGGCGGGCCGCGAATAGACCTCAAACGGGGAGCCCACCTGGGTAAAGCGCCCCTGACGCATCACCGCGACCTGGCTGGCAAACGACAGCGCTTCATTCTGATCGTGGGTCACCAGAATCGAGGCGACGCCAGCCTGGGCAAGCAGGTCTGCCGTCGCCTTTCGCGTGGTGGCGCGAAGCCCGGTATCGAGGGCGGAAAAGGGTTCATCCAGCAGCATCAGCGATGGCCGCTGCGCCAGCGCCCGGGCGAGGGCCACGCGCTGCTGCTGGCCGCCGGAAATTTCATGCGGCCAGTGCGTGGCCAACTGGCCATCCAGCGACACCATCTCCATCAATGCCGCAACCCGACGGCGCTTCTCCTGCCGGGAGCCATCCAGACCCCAGGCAATATTGTCGGCGACATTAAGGTGCGGGAACAAGGCCCCTTCCTGCGGGACGAAACCGATGCCGCGCTGATGGGCGGGAATAAAAGTCCCCTCATCAAACAGCGTTCTGCCCTGCATCACGATGCGTCCGGCATCCGGCGTTTCAAACCCGGCGAGAATACGCAGCAGCGTTGTTTTTCCCGAGCCGGACGGCCCGACGATGGCCGTGCGGCTGCCGGGGGCTACCGACAGAAAAAGGTTATCCAGCACCTGAACATCGGCAAAAGATTTTGAGATCGAGGTTAATTCCAGCATTTACAAACCCGCAATTTTTTTCGACTGGTGATAAAGCACACCGGTCAACGGTAGAGAAATCGCGATCATCAGCATCGCGTAAGGCGCCGCAGCGACATAATCTATCTCGCTGGTTAATGCCCAAAAGCCGGTGGCCAGCGTGCGGGTTCCCAGCGGTGAAAGCAGCAGCGTCGCCGTCAGTTCGTTGCTGACGCCGAGAAAGACCAGAGCGGCCCCGGCCGTCGCACCCGGCGCGGCGAGACGCAGTGTGATGCTCCATAGCGCCCGCCCCGGGCTTCTTCCCAGACTCCGCGCGACATTTTCCAGCTCCACCGGTGCCTGGGCGATCCCGGCGCGAAGATTGATCAGCGCGCGGGGCATAAACATCAGCAGATAGGCCAGAAACAGCGTCACTTCGGTCTGGTAAATAGGGCGGGCGTAGTGAATGGTCACCGTGACCAGCGCCAGCGCGGTCACGATTCCCGGCAGCGAACTGGTTATGTAATTACACCCTTCGAGCAGGCGAAACAGGCGATGCGGATAGCGAATCCCCAGCCAGGCGATGGGGATACCGCAGGCGGTCGTCAGTAGCGCCCCGCTGGCCCCCAGCATGATCGTCTGACGCAGCGAGAGCCACAGATCGGCGTTCATCCAGCTCCCGAGGCCGCCCAACCAAAGCCAGCGGCACAGCACCATCAGCGGTACTCCCAGCGCCAGCAGCAGCAGCGCGCACAGCAGCGACTGCGCAGCAACGGTCGCCATCACGTTCATGTGTTTGCGTTTCTGCTCGCGCGCGGCCCCGGCGCCTATACGGGCATAGCGCGCTTTCCCCCGGGTGATGCTCTCCAGCAGCAGGAACGCCAGGCAGCACAGCGCCAGCACGCCGGCCAACATATTGGCCGCCGGACCGCTGAAGGTGGACTGGAACTGGTCATAGATAGCGGTCGTAAAGGTATCGAAGCGGATCATCGCATACAGGCCGTATTCCGCCAGCAGGTGCAGCGCCACCAGCAGCGCGCCGCCACAAATGGCCAGCTTCAGCTGCGGTAATACCACGTGGAAAAAAACCTTCCATGGCGGCGTGCCCAGCGAGGCGGCAACGTCTTCCAGCGTTGGATCCAGGCGGCGAAGCACCGCCGCGACCGGCATATAGATAAAGGGATAGTAGGCAAGCACCGAAAGGAACACGCCGGAGGAGAGGCCGTGCATTGATGGCACCGCGCTGACCCAGGCATAGCTCTGGACAAACGCCGGAATCGCCAGCGGAGCAACCGCCAGCGCTGACCAGATCTGTCGCCCCGCCAGGGTCGTGCGTTCGGTCAACCACGCGACCGTCACCCCAAGCGCAATGCACGTCGGGACGGTCAGGGCGCTGAGCCACAGCGTATTGCTGAGCAACTCCCCGACGCGCGGACGGAATACCAGCGCTTTAATGGCCTCCCATCCAGTATCAATCCCCACGGCAATCACAAAACCCGGCGGGAGAAGCGCCAATAATGAAAACAGTATCGCTAATGCAACCATCGGAAATGCAGGACGCCTGCGCTCAGGCAGGCGTCGTACTTTTTTTCCGAGTGTAAGACTCAGACCAGACATAAGGTATTCACTTCACCGGAGGGATCACAGCAGGCCAGCTTGCGTCATCAGTTCGATAACTTTTTTACTGTTCAGTGAAGAGGGTTCCACTTTCGGCGCATCCAGCTCTTTCAGCGGCGTCAGTTTCGGGTTAGAGGCGGCACCAACGCCCACGGCATATTCAAAGGCATTATTGGTTCTCAGATCATCCTGACCCTGTTTGCCGGTGATCCACTTGATGAAGGCCTGAGCCTGCTCCTGATGTTTGCTGGACGCCAGCACGCCGCCGCCGGAGATGCTGACAAAGGCACCCGGATCCTGATGTTTGAAGTAGTACAGTTTGGTGTTTTTGCTGTTCTCGCCGGTTTTGGCCTGATCGACAAAGCGGTAGTAATGGTAAATCACCCCGCCATCAATTTGCCCGGCGTTGACGGCCTTCATCACGGTGCTGTTGCCTTTATAGGCCACGAAGTTGGTTTTCATCGCTTTGAGCCAGTCCAGCGTGGCTTTCTCGCCCTTCAGCGCCAGCATCGCACTGACAATGGCCTGGAAATCCGCGCCCGATGGCGAAGCGGCCCAGCGCCCTTTCCATTCCGGTTTCGCCAGATCCATCAGAGAATGCGGCAACTGAGATTCGCTGATCTTTTCCGGGTTATAGACAAAAACGGTACTGCGCGCGGCGATGCCGATCCAGCGGCCATGCTCAGGACGAAATTCCGGCGCCACCTGGCTTAAGGTGTCGGCGTTAAGCGGTGCGAACAATTTCGCATTGTCGACCAGGACCATTGCCGGGGAGTTTTCCGTCAGGAAAACATCAGCCGGCGAAGCCGCGCCTTCCTGCACCAGCTGATTTCCCAGCTCGCTGTCGCCGCCGTTACGCAGAGTCACTTTGATACCGGTTTCTTTGGTAAAGCCATCCACCCACGACTTGACCAGATTTTCATGCTGCGCGTTATAGACCACGATGCCTTCAGCGCTTTCGGCCGCCAGGGCCTGAGGGGCAAGGAACACAGAAGCGGCGACGAGCGCGGCGGAGCAGTATGACGACAGGCGAAAATTCATGTGCTAATCCTTAGTATTGATAGACAAATGGCCGCCGATAACCTGGCCGAAAAGGATTAAAGCATAGAGAAATGGTAATGATAATGAAAACAATTACCATAAACTGAAAACAGTTAAAAACACTGCCTTGAAAAGTTTTCTTATCTGAAAATGCTTTATTTAAAACAAGATAAAATGAAAGGTTAAAATAACCTTAAGAAAAGATCATTTTCCGCTGAGAATATAAAAAATATGATCCCGGTTGCATTTCTGCGCCGACAAAAATCCCACCTCTGCTCCGATATCCTGCCCGCTGCCGAAAGCCCATTCCGCCACGCTACGCGGTCAGTCAATCCTGAGCGGCTTGTGGAGCAAAGCGCACGCGATAAAACAAGACTCCCCGTCCTTCAGGGTGGGAAGTCGGTCAGTCACTTGTTTTCAGACTGACGGTGCAATGGCATACGCCACAGATCGTAGCGCTCTTGTCCAGCGTTGATCACTCCCGCGAAGTGATCATTGAGTCCGCTTGAGGTAAAGACCAGATCCCCGTCGGGCCGGATGGCTGGCGTATCGGGCCAGTGAACCTGCGTACTGGAGGCCACCAATGTCATCGACCTGGTTTGGGGGTCATATTTGACGATGCCGTTATGGGTGACATCCGTGATGTAGAGATTGCCAGCGCTATCCGTGACAAGGCCGTCGGTGTTACCTCCTACCGACCCCAGATCCTCTATCCGATCGGCAATCTGTGGGTGGGTCGCGCTCGCTTCTCGCAGGATGGCAGTAGGCAGCGCATGCGCGTGTGTTCCCGTGGTCACCGTCCAGTACAGCGTGTCTGCATTCGGGGACAGAGCAATACCGTTGATGCCGATCTGCAGCGGTTTCCCCGGCCAGACTTCCGCTCCGTGCACCACCACCTTGACGCCTGGCTCAATTTGCAGGCCCCGGGCGCCGTCGAGTACGCGCCGGGCCGTCGCGGTGGCGAAATCGACCACGACATCATTCAGGAAGCTTGCCTTGCGGTCTGCCACCCCATCCAGGGGGATGCTTTTTATCGTGCTGCCAGACTTCAGGTCCAGAACCATCAGTTTCTGCGCCCCGACTGGTGATTCGGTTTCACCTGCGACAAAGCCCATGTCCAGCGCCCACAGCCAGCCGTTTTTGCGATCGATATAGAATCCGAGGACGTTGCGCAGGCTCTTATCGGGGGCCGCATCCAGCGCATTTCCCCGGCGGGACGGGAATGCGCTCAGACGCGCCGGCCCTGACGGAATCGTGGTATCCAGAAAAGACCTCCGCGCCCTCCCAGCTCACGCCAGCATAGCTGCGCCAGCGTTCGAGCGGCGTACCCTCTGCCGCGCTAGCCACCGTTGCGAAAGAGAGCAACGCCGCCATCGCCATGGCGGGCAGGCGATTTATTGAGTTGGACATGAATATGCTCCGTTAATTAAAGGGGGAAGTTAAAAGCCAGCAGAATGCGGGCAACCGGTTCATGTGAAGTCGCGATAACGTTGCGCTCATTGAAACCCGGAGAGGACATCCCACATCGCGGCCCCAGGCGCCATGCGTTGTCAGTACGTGGACAGGCGCTTAGCCGCAAATATCGCGCCTCCCGACGCCCTCCAGGTGATGCCTGCGGGTCACTTTGCTCATCGCCAGAGTGGAGATAAATTAGCGAAACTGAAAAACATTTGTTCCTTGAAGAGCAAAATAAGCCGGAAATTCGATTATCTGGGAGATGTTGAGGTCTTCATTACCGTTGTTGAACACGGCTCATTTACCGCGGGCGCCGTCGCTCTTGCAACCACCCCATCCGTTTTAAGTCGTGCGGTCTCCCGGCTTGAGGCGCGTCCTGGCCGACAGCTCTTACAGCGAACCACGCGGCGTATTAGTCTGACGGAAGCCGGACGGATATATTTCGAGCAGACACGCTCAGCCTTTACCCTACTCGATGAGGCGGAATGCGAAGTTCAGGGCCAGGAAGGAGAACTGACGGGGCGTGTACGAATGAGCGTCCCGACAAGCTATGGCCACTACCGGCTCCCCCCTTTGCTGGCACGCTTTCCCCGACAGTACCCGCAGGTTCAGGTAGAACTGAACATCACCAATCGTAATGTCGATCTGGTCGCTGAAGGGTTCGATCTGGCGATCCGCCTGGGTCAGATGCCTGACAGTGGCCAGGTTGCACGCAAGCCAGAGGATGCCGGACTGCTGCTGGTGGCATCACCCGATTATCTTCGGCAAATGGGAACGCCTCAGACGCTGGAAGAGCTGCAACGGCACGTCTGTCTGCCTTTTGTCATGCCCCGAACAGGACGTCGCGCGCCCTGGGTGTTTCGTGATGCCGGTCGCGAAGTCGACTGGCTTCCCGTTTCATATATTGAAACGTCAGATGATGTGCTCGGCGTAGTATCACTGGCTGAACAGGGTATTGGCATCTGCCAGAGCTATGAGTTCATCGTCCATCAGCGGATACAACGCGGGCAGTTAGTCGAGGTGCTGCCACAACTGCGTGGGCGCTCCCGACCTTTCTCCGTTATCTATGCCCCCCATCGACACCAATCGACAGCCACGCGGGCTATGATTGATCTTCTGACCTCGGGAGTGATAACGCCCCCCCTGACAGCGTAAAGACAATACCTTCTTACCAGACCGCAACCCCCCGCAGGACGGGGGATAGCGTATTTCCCGAACATGGCTGCGCGCCGGTTATTTCCGGGCCAGCACGCGTTCTACGGTATCGACTACCGCCTGAGTCTGCGGATCAATTTCAATATTTACCCGGTCGCCCCGTTTTTTGGTGCCCAGCGTCGTGCGTTGCAACGTTTCCGGAATCAGGTGTACCCAAAAACCGTCCGCCGCGACCTCCCCGACGGTGAGGCTGATTCCATCAACGCCGATATATCCTTTGTAGAGGATATATTTCATTAATGTCGGCTCCCGGACCTTAAATCCAATCCGGTGGTTATTTTCCGTAACCCGAATTTGCACCACTTCTGCGGTGGTCATAATGTGGCCCGACATCAGGTGGCCGCCTATTTCATCGTTGAATTTAACGGCACGCTCGACGTTGACGTGTTCGCCCAGGCGAAGCGTTGCCAGATTGGTCACGCGCAGCGTCTCTTGCATTAAGTCAAAACTGACTCTCGCCCCATCGATCCTGGCAACGGTCAGGCAACAACCGTTGTGTGCCACCGATCCACCGGTTTCCAGCCCAGGGAGCAGTTGTGCAGGTAACTTCACCACATGAGTACGAAAATTGTCCTTTTCGTCGATAGACAAGACCTCAGCGGTGCCGCTTACAATACCGGTAAACATATTTTGCTCCTGTCATTATTCGTGAGCGCATCATGGCCATTTGACAGTGTGGCACCCTCATCTGGTCCTCTACTCCGGCTATTCCTCACCGGCCAACCGCCGATACTGCGCAAAGCGGGCCCGCGCATCCTCCTCGGTTCGGCTGAAAAGCGCATCCGCAAGATGCGGCGTCGTTTTGTGCAATGAGGCATAGCGTACTTCGCCAAGCAAAAAGTCGCGGAAGCTCTCTTCCGGCTCTTCGGAATCCAGCATAAACGGCGTTTTACCTTCGGCTTCGCGCTGCGGATGATAGCGCCACAGGTGCCAGTATCCCGCTTCAACCGCCCGTTTCGCCTCACGTTGGCTACAGCGCATCCCGGCTTTCAGACCGTGGTTAATACAGGCAGCATAGGCAATCACCAGCGACGGTCCCGGCCAGGCTTCGGCCTCGGCGATAGCCCGCAGAGTCTGATCTTTATCGGCGCCCATGGCGACCTGGGCCACATAAACATTGCCGTAGCTCATCGCCATCATGCCAAGGTCTTTTTTCCGCGTGCGTTTACCCCGGGCGGCAAACTTCGCGATCGCCGCCACCGGGGTTGATTTAGACGACTGCCCGCCGGTATTGGAGTAAACCTCGGTATCAAACACCAGAATATTCACATCCTCGCCGCTCGCCAGCACGTGGTCGAGCCCGCCAAAACCAATATCGTAGGCCCAGCCGTCACCGCCGAAAATCCACTGCGAACGGCGGACAAAATAGTCGCGGTTCTGCCACAGCTGCTCCAGCAGCGGCACGCCCTCTTTTTCCGCCGCCAGCCGTTCACTGAGCCGGTCGGCGCGTTCGCGGGTGCCCTCGCCCTGGTCCTGCAGCGTCAGCCACTGGCGCATCGCGTCGAGGAGTTCCTCGCTTACCGGCAGCGTCATCGCGACGGTGATATCATCGGCAATGTGTTGACGCACTGCCTGGCCGCCCAGCATCATGCCGAGTCCAAATTCCGCGTTATCCTCAAACAGCGAGTTCGCCCATGCCGGGCCGTGACCGCGGTGGTTAGTGGTATAGGGAATCGACGGCGCGCTGGCCCCCCAGATAGAAGAGCAGCCGGTGGCGTTAGCGATCAGCATTCGGTCGCCAAACAGCTGGGTTATCAGCCGGGCATAAGGCGTTTCTCCGCAGCCCGCGCAGGCACCGGAAAACTCCAGCAGCGGGGTTTCAAACTGGCTGCCTTTGACCGTCGTTTTAGCAAACGGATTGTGCTTCGGCGTCAGCGCCAGCGCATAGTCCCAGACCGGCGCCATCTGGCGCTGGCTATCGAGAGGCTGCATTTTTAGCGCCTTTCCGCGCGAAGGACAGATATCCACGCAGTTGCCACAGCCGGAACAATCCAGCGGCGAGATAGCCAGATGATAGTGATACGCCTTCGCCCCCTGCGCGGGCTTGCTCAGCAGTCCGACCGGGGCGGCATCCTGCTCTTCGTCATTAAGCAACGCCGGGCGGATCGCCGCATGCGGGCAGATAAAGGCGCACTGATTACACTGCGTGCAACCCTCGGGCTGCCAGACCGGCACTTCCAGCGCGATCCCGCGTTTCTCCCAGGCGGCGGTTCCCGAGGGAAAGGTTCCGTCCTCCATACCGACAAAGGCACTCACCGGCAGCCGATCGCCGCACTGGCGGTTCATCGGCTGCAAAATATCGCGGATGAAATCCGGCATCATGACTGAAGCCTGCGCCGCGGGTTCATCCAGCGTCGCCCAGTGGGCGGGTATCGTCACCTGATGCAGCGAGGCCATGCCCAGCTCAATCGCCCGCTGGTTCATCTCGATCACCCCCGCCCCTTTGCTGCCGTAGCTTTTTTCAACCGCCTGCTTGAGGTAATCTGCGGCGGTCTGCGGGTCGATAATCGCCGCCAGTTTAAAGAACGCCGCCTGCATCAGCATATTAAACCGCCCGCCCAGCCCGAGCTCGCGGGCGATGTCCACGGCGTTGAGGGTATAAAAACGGATATTTTCCCGCGCCAGATAGCGCCTGAAGCTGACCGGCAGATGCTGCTCCAGCTCGGCATCAGACCAGCTACAGTTGAGCAGAAAAGTCCCGCCATGCTGTAACCCATCCAGCAGGTCATAACGCTCAACGTAGGATTGCTGCGAGCAGGAGATAAAATCGGCGCGATGGATCAGGTAGGGCGAATTGATCGGTCGGTCGCCGAAGCGCAAATGCGAAACGGTAATGCCGCCGGATTTCTTCGAGTCATAGGAAAAGTAGGCCTGCGCATAGAGCGCGGTTTTGTCGCCGATAATTTTAATCGCGCTTTTATTGGCCCCGACGGTGCCGTCCGAGCCCATGCCCCAGAATTTACAGGCGGTAATCCCGGCATGAGAGACCGCCAGCGTCTGCTGACGCGGCGGTAGTGAGGTAAAGGTCACATCATCGACAATTCCCAGCGTGAATCCGTCCATCGGCAGCGGCTGGTTCAGATTGTCAAACACCGCCGCGATATCGTCGGGTAGAACGTCCTTGCCGCCCAGCGCATAGCGGCCACCGACAATCAGCGGCGCATCGTCGTGATGGTAGAACGCGTTTTTCACATCCAGGCACAGCGGTTCGGCCTGAGCGCCGGGCTCTTTGGTACGGTCGAGGACCGCAATACGCTGTACGGTTTTCGGCAACTGAGCAAAGAAGTGGGCCAGCGAAAAAGGGCGAAACAGATGCACGCTGAGTAGCCCAACCTTCTCTCCCGCCGCGTTTAGCGTATCTACCACTTCCTGGATGGTGTCGCAGACCGACCCCATGGCGATAATCACCCGTTCGGCATCCGTCGCGCCGGAGTAGTTAAACAGATGATATTCCCGCCCGGTGAGCGCGCTGATTTGCGCCATATAGCTTTCGACCATGTCGGGCAGCGCCTGATAAAAACGGTTGCCCGCCTCCCGTTCCTGAAAGTAGATATCCGGGTTTTGCGCCGTGCCGCGGATGACCGGGTGATCCGGATGCAGCGCGTTACGACGGAAACGGTCCAGCGCCGACCGGTCCAGCAGCGTCGCCAGCTGGTCATACTCCAGCACCTCGATTTTTTGAATTTCGTGCGAGGTACGAAAACCGTCGAAGAAGTTAACAAACGGGATGCGCCCCTTAATCGCCGCCAGATGCGCCACCGCCGACAAATCCATCACCTGCTGGACGTTGTTCTCCGCCAGCATCGCGCAGCCGGTCTGGCGAACCGCCATCACGTCCTGATGATCGCCAAAAATATTCAGCGAGTTGGTCGCCAGCGCCCGGGCGCTAACGTGAAAGACGCCCGGCAGCAGTTCACCGGCGATTTTGTACAGATTGGGGATCATCAGCAGCAGCCCCTGCGACGCCGTATAGGTAGTGGTCAGCGCCCCGGCCTGCAGCGCGCCGTGTACCGCGCCTGCCGCCCCGGCTTCCGACTGCATCTCCATTAAACGCACCGGCTGGCCAAAGAGGTTCTTTTTCCCCTGCGCCGCCCACTCATCGACGTTTTCCGCCATCGGCGTGGAGGGGGTAATGGGATAAATCGCCGCGACCTCGGTAAAGGCATAGGAGATCCAGGCCGCCGCGGCGTTGCCATCCATTGTTTTCATTGTTCCGGACATTGTTCAATCCTCGAAGGTGAGAGGCATCTTCGCCGCCACAAAAAAGCGGCAAACCCAGTTGTTGCCTCAAGCACAGCCTGTGCCAGCTCGCGAATCACAAAATAATTAGCGTTAATTCAATACATTAGAGAGGAATGTGCCGCATATCGCGCGGAGAGATTGCGTGAAATAAGACACTGAGCGCGACAAGCTGTTGAACAGGCGACAAAGCGCCACCATGGCCGCGGCGAGCAGAATTGTTCTGTTTCCCACATTTGGTCGCCCTATTGTGCCGTTTTGTTTTGCGCCCGTCGCAGCAGATCAAAGTAAATTACATATAAATCAACACATTAAACAAACCGGCACGGCTGGTATATTCCCTGCACTTCTCTGCTGGCAAACACTCAACAACAGGAGAAGTCACCATGACCATGCGTCAATGCGCTATTTACGGTAAAGGCGGTATCGGCAAATCCACCACCACGCAGAACCTCGTCGCCGCGCTGGCGGAGATGGGTAAGAAAGTGATGATCGTCGGCTGCGACCCGAAGGCGGACTCCACCCGTCTGATCCTGCACGCTAAAGCACAGAACACCATTATGGAGATGGCAGCTGAAGTGGGCTCGGTAGAGGACCTCGAACTTGAAGACGTTCTGCAAATCGGCTACGGCGACGTGCGCTGCGCCGAATCCGGCGGCCCGGAGCCAGGCGTCGGCTGCGCGGGGCGCGGCGTGATTACGGCGATCAACTTTCTGGAAGAAGAAGGCGCCTACGAAGACGATCTCGACTTCGTCTTCTATGACGTGCTCGGCGACGTGGTCTGCGGCGGCTTCGCTATGCCTATCCGCGAAAACAAAGCCCAGGAGATCTACATCGTCTGCTCCGGCGAAATGATGGCGATGTATGCCGCCAACAATATCTCCAAAGGGATCGTTAAATACGCCAAATCCGGCAAGGTGCGCCTCGGTGGCCTGATCTGTAACTCACGCCAGACCGACCGCGAAGACGAACTGATTATGGCGCTGGCGGAAAAGCTCGGTACCCAGATGATTCACTTTGTGCCTCGCGACAACATCGTGCAGCGCGCGGAGATCCGCCGGATGACGGTTATCGAGTACGATCCCACCTGCCAACAGGCCAACGAATACCGCACGCTGGCGCAGAAGATAGTCAACAACACCATGAAAGTGGTGCCGACGCCCTGCACCATGGATGAGCTGGAATCGCTGCTGATGGAGTTCGGTATCATGGAAGAGGAAGACACCAGCATCATTGGTAAAACCGCCGCCGAAGAAAACGCGGCCTGAGCACAGGACAATTATGATGACCAACGCAACAGGCGAACGCAATCTGGCGCTGATCCAGGAAGTCCTGGAGGTGTTCCCGGAAACCGCGCGAAAAGAGCGCAGAAAGCACATGATGGTCAGCGATCCGGAAATGGAGAGCGTCGGCAAGTGCATTATCTCTAACCGCAAATCGCAACCCGGCGTGATGACCGTGCGCGGCTGCGCCTACGCCGGTTCCAAGGGGGTGGTATTTGGGCCAATCAAGGATATGGCCCACATCTCGCACGGGCCGATCGGCTGCGGCCAGTATTCGCGCGCCGGACGCCGCAACTACTACACCGGAGTCAGCGGCGTCGATAGCTTCGGCACCCTGAACTTCACCTCTGATTTTCAGGAACGCGATATCGTCTTCGGCGGCGATAAAAAGCTCAGCAAGCTGATTGAAGAGATGGAGCTGCTGTTCCCGCTCACCAAAGGGATCACCATTCAGTCGGAATGCCCGGTGGGGTTGATTGGCGATGATATCAGCGCGGTGGCCAACGCCAGCAGCAAAGCGCTGGATAAACCGGTGATCCCGGTACGCTGCGAAGGCTTTCGCGGCGTATCGCAGTCGCTGGGGCACCATATCGCCAACGACGTGGTCCGCGACTGGATCCTTAACAATCGCGAAGGACAACCGTTTGAAACCACCCCTTACGATGTGGCAATCATCGGCGACTACAATATCGGCGGCGATGCCTGGGCCTCGCGTATTCTGCTTGAAGAGATGGGGCTGCGGGTGGTGGCGCAGTGGTCCGGCGACGGCACGCTGGTGGAGATGGAGAATACCCCCTTCGTCAAGCTGAACCTGGTCCACTGCTACCGTTCGATGAACTATATCGCCCGTCACATGGAGGAGAAACATCAGATTCCGTGGATGGAGTACAACTTCTTCGGGCCGACCAAAATCGCCGAATCGCTGCGCAAAATCGCCGACCAGTTCGACGATACTATTCGCGCTAACGCCGAAGCGGTGATCGCCAGGTATGAGGCGCAGATGGCGGCGGTTATCGCCAAATATCGCCCGCGCCTGGAGGGGCGCAAAGTGCTGCTCTATATGGGCGGCCTGCGACCACGCCACGTCATTGGCGCCTATGAAGATCTCGGCATGGAGATCATCGCCGCCGGGTATGAGTTTGCCCATAACGATGATTACGACCGTACCCTACCGGATCTCAAAGAGGGGACCCTGCTGTTTGATGACGCCAGCAGCTACGAGCTGGAGGCGTTCGTCAAAGCGCTGAAGCCCGACCTTATCGGCTCCGGCATCAAGGAAAAATATGTCTTCCAGAAAATGGGCGTACCGTTCCGCCAGATGCACTCGTGGGACTATTCCGGCCCGTATCACGGCTACGATGGTTTCGCCATTTTCGCCCGCGATATGGATATGACCCTCAACAACCCGGCGTGGGGCGAACTGACCGCTCCGTGGCTGAAGTCTGCGTGATTGCCCACTCACTGTCCCGTCTGTTCACCGATTTGTGGCGCGGGAGGAGAACACCATGAGCCAAACGATTGATAAAATTAATAGCTGTTATCCGCTATTCGAACAGGATGAATATCAGGAACTGTTCCGCAATAAGCGGCAGCTGGAAGAGGCGCACGATGCAGAGCGCGTGCGGGAGGTCTTTGCCTGGACCACCACCGCCGAGTATGAAGCGCTGAATTTTCAGCGCGAGGCGCTGACCGTTGATCCGGCGAAAGCCTGCCAGCCGCTTGGCGCAGTGCTTTGCTCGCTGGGATTCGCTAACACCCTGCCCTATGTTCACGGCTCCCAGGGGTGCGTGGCCTACTTTCGCACCTATTTCAACCGCCATTTCAAAGAGCCGATCGCCTGCGTCTCCGACTCGATGACCGAAGACGCGGCGGTCTTCGGCGGCAACAACAACATGAACCTGGGCCTGCAGAACGCCAGCGCGCTGTATAAACCGGAGATTATCGCCGTTTCCACCACCTGCATGGCGGAAGTTATCGGCGATGACCTGCAGGCGTTTATCGCCAATGCCAAAAAAGATGGCTTTGTCGATGGCAGCATCGCCGTGCCGCACGCCCATACGCCAAGCTTTATCGGCAGCCACGTCACCGGCTGGGACAATATGTTTGAAGGGTTCGCCAGAACCTTTACCGCCGACTATCAGGGGCAGCCGGGCAAACTGCAGAAGCTCAATCTGGTCACCGGCTTTGAAACCTATCTCGGCAACTTCCGCGTATTAAAGCGGATGATGGAACAGATGGCGGTACCGTGCAGCCTGCTCTCCGATCCGTCAGAGGTTCTCGACACCCCCGCCGATGGCCATTATCGGATGTATTCCGGCGGCACAACGCAGCAGGAGATGAAAGAGGCTCCCGACGCCATCGATACGCTGCTTCTGCAGCCGTGGCAGTTACTGAAGAGCAAAAAAGTGGTGCAGGAGATGTGGAACCAGCCCGCCACCGAGGTGGCGGTTCCGCTGGGTCTGGCCGCCACCGATGAGCTGCTGATGGCCGTCAGTGAGCTCAGCGGCAAGCCAATCGCCGACGCCCTCACGCTTGAGCGCGGCCGGCTGGTTGACATGATGCTCGACTCCCACACCTGGCTGCATGGTAAGAAATTTGGCCTCTACGGCGACCCGGACTTCGTGATGGGCCTGACCCGCTTCCTGCTGGAGCTGGGCTGTGAGCCGACGGTGATCCTGAGCCATAACGCCAACAAGCGCTGGCAAAAAGCGATGAAGAAAATGCTCGATGCCTCGCCGTACGGGCGCGACAGCGAAGTGTTTATCAACTGCGATTTGTGGCACTTCCGTTCGCTGATGTTCACCCGTCAACCGGACTTTATGATAGGCAACTCCTACGGCAAGTTTATCCAGCGCGATACCCTGGCGAAGGGCAAAGCCTTTGAAGTACCGCTTATCCGCCTCGGCTTTCCGCTGTTCGACCGCCACCATCTCCACCGCCAGACCACCTGGGGTTATGAAGGGGCGATGAACATTGTGACGACGCTGGTGAACGCCGTGCTGGAGAAACTGGATAGCGATACCAGCCAGCTGGGTAAAACCGATTACAGCTTCGATCTTGTCCGTTAACCATCAGGTGCCCCGCGTCAAGCGGGGCCAGGAGGGAGTATGCCCATCGTGATTTTCCGTGAGCGCGGCGCGGACCTGTACGCCTATATCGCCAAACAGGATCTGGAAGCGCGAGTGATACAGATTGAGCATAACGACACTGAACGCTGGGGCGGCGCGATTTCGCTGGAAGGAGGACGCCGCTACTACGTGAATCCGCAGCCGGGGCGGCCCGTCTTCCCGATAAGTCTGCGCGCGACGCGCGACACGCTGATATAAGGAGCAGGAGATGTCCGACAACGATACCCTTTTCTGGCGTCTGCTGGCGCTGTTTCAGTCCCTGCCGGACCTGCAGCCGGCGCAAATCTTAGACTGGCTGGCGCAGGAGAGCGGCGAGACCCTGACCCCGGCGCGGCTGGCTACCCTGACGCAGTCCCGACTGGCCGCCAGCTTTCCCTCGACAACGGCAGTCATGTCTCCCGCCCGCTGGTCACGGGTGATGGCAAGCCTGCAGGGCATGCTGCCTGACCATTTACGCATCATTCGCCCCGCCCAGCGGACGCCGCAGCTACTGGCGGCATTTTGCTCCCAGGATGGCCTGGCGATTAACGGCCATTTTGGCCAGGGGCGGCTGTTTTTTATCTATGCATTCGATGAGCAAGGCGATTGGCTGTACGATCTGCGGCGCTATCCGTCCGCGCCCCAGTCGCAGGAGGCCAACGAGGTGCGGGCCCGGCTTATTGAGGATTGCCAGCTGCTGTTCTGCCAGGAGATCGGCGGGCCCGCCGCCGCCCGGCTGATCCGTCATCGAATCCACCCGATGAAGGCGCAGCCTGGCACTCCCATTCAGGCCCAGTGCAAGGCGCTCAGTACGCTGTTGGCCGGGCGTTTGCCGCCGTGGCTGGCGAAGCGGCTTAACAGGGATAACCCTCTGGAGGAACGCGTTTTTTAATCCCTGTTTTGTGCCTGTTGCCCGCTGACCCCGCGGGCTTTTTTTCGCCCCCTTCCCTGGAGGATGGCTTCTGGCCGTGACATCATTCGCCGCGGGTTAGCGTGATGCCATTGTCTGAGGGCTGGTCTGGCACATACCCGATGCTAGTGCCGCGGCGCTAACACCCAATGATGTTCAAAGAGTTCGAAGACCGCAGGTTGGTGGCTGATGGCCAGTACTATCGTCTCTGGCAGCGCCTGTTGCAACAGCCCGAGCAGGTCAATCGCGGCCGCGTCGTCCAGATGGCTGGTCGCCTCGTCCAGGCACAAAAGCGCAGGCCGTAATAAAAGGGCCCGGGCCAGCGCCAGACGCTGCTGCTCGCCGCCTGATAATATCCGACTCCAGTCATGTGCCTCATCCAGGCGAACGTAGAGTGCTGGCAGACCGACCAGCGTCAACACATGGCGTAGCTGCGGCGTATCCGGCGTTTGCGCCAGCGGGTAGCTCAGCACGCGACGCAGCGTATCCTGTGGCAAATAGGCTTTCTGCGGCAGGAACAGTATGTCTCCCGCAGGAAGACTCCATTGGCCCGATGCGGCAGGCCATAGACCAGCCAGCGTACGCAGCAGCGTGGTCTTGCCGCTCCCGCTGGGGGCCGAGAGTATGGCCCACTCCCCCGGCGAGAGGGAGGCGGTAAAGGGGGGAAATAATGCTGAACCATCGCAGTGGCGTACAGTAAGCCTGGAGATGTTCAGGGCATCGCCTGCGCAGGGAATTGCCGGCGATGCCGGTAAACATTGCAGGCTGCGCTGGAATTCCCACAGCCGCTCAACGGTAGCGGACCAGCGCGCCAACTGGCGATAGGAGTCGATGAACCAGCCAAAGGCGTCCAGCACGTAGCCGAAGGCGGCCCTGGCCTGCATGATCGCTCCCAGAGAGACCAAACGCGACAAATAAAGCGGCAGAACGGCGAATACCGGGATCATCAGACTAAAGCGGAAGTAGAGCGTGGTAAAGGTGTCCAGCCGGAACTCCTGTCCCATCAGGCGGCGCCAGTTTCTGGCGATGGCCAGGAAACATTGCTGCATTCGCATTTTCTCGGTCTCTTCCCCGCGATAGAAAGCGATTGACTCGCCATGTTCCCGTACCCGCAAAAGCGTGGCGCGGTAGTCCGCTTCAGCGCGCTGTTGCGCGACGTTGAGTCCGTGTAAACGGCGGCCAAACAGATGGGCCAGTACGCTGCTCACTGCCGCATAGCCCAGCGCTATCCACACCAGATAGCCGTGGATAGTCACGGCGTAACCGTTGCTGATGTGCAGTGTGTGTACGCCGGACAGTTGCCAGAGAATCGCGATGAACGAAAACAGGCGGGCGATATTTTTTACCAGGGAAAGCAATAATTCCAGACTCTGCTCAATCAGCAGCTTAATGTCTTCGGTAATACGCTGATCCGGATTATCTGGCTCGCCTGTCATACTGAGCCGATAGTGGGCGCTGCCCATCAGCCACATCTGCTCGAAACGCTGCGCCATGTCCCGACGACAACGAATGAGCAACAGCTTTTTCAGCCAGTTGCCGCAGGCGATAGTCAATACGAATAGCATGGTGTATCCCGCATAGCGCAGCGCTAATGTCGCCACGCTGGCGTGCTGAAAATAATCGGCCAGCGCATCATAAAAATCTTTACTCCAGTTGTTATACAAAACGCTAATGCCCACAACAGATAGCGTCAGGCCGACGATGGTCAGGAATAAAAGCCAGTGAAGGGCTGCGCTGCGAACAAACCAGAAAGGGGAAATCAGTTGATAAAAACGTTTAAGTGTCTGCATCAGGCATCAAACCAGCGGCCTGCCAATGGCAGACCGCATTCCGTCGAGAGAGAACCGGCGATCAAAACGTATATTTCGCCGTCAGCATAAAGTTGCGCGGATCGCCGTAAAAGTTGTTGGCGCCGAGGTGGCGGTTGATCAGATTGCGGTAATAGACCTTGTCAGTCAGGTTGTTGCCCACCAGGTTAAAGCTCAAATTATCGCTATAGCGGTAGTTCACGTTAGCGTTCAGCAGAGTGTACCCACCCTGAGACAGTCCGTAAGCCCGGTTAATGTAGGTTGCCGTGGCGGTCTGCGCCGTCAGGCCAGCACCGATGGTCCATTGGTTTAACGCGCCAGGCAGCGTGTAGCTGCTGTAAAGCTTGAACATATGCTTCGGCGTACGCGGACTGAATCCAGCGGCTTTCTGACTTTCTGTCGCCTCAAGATATTTGCTGTTGGTCAGCGTATAGCCTGACTGTATCTGCCAGCCTTCGGCGAGTTTACCGGCGATTTCCAGTTCCAGGCCCTGACTGCGAACCTTGCCTTCAGCGCTGTAGCAGCCGCTGTCGGAATCGATACATACAGAGCTGTCCGCCTCGGAAAACGCGCGGTTGGACTGAATGATGCGAAACAGCGCCAGCGAAGTGTTCAGACTGCCATTCAGGAATTCGCCTTTCACCCCCGTTTCATAGTTGACGCCGGTGATGGCGGGCAGAATGGTGTTATTGCGGTCCCGTTCGCTTTGCGGCTTGTAGATATCCGTATAGCTGACATACCAGGTGTAGTTGTCAGCGAAATCCCACAGCAGGCCAGCGTAGGGCACGAATTTATCGCGCACATGCAGGCGGCTATGCTCGCTGGAGGCGCTATTGCGGTGGTTGTCATAGTAGTAGTCATAGCTATAAGCGCTGTAACGGCCACCCAGGATAAGCTTCCAGTCATTCGCCAGCTCCAGGCGTGTCGTGGCGAACAGCCCGCGCTGATATACGTTGTAACGTTCGTTGTAGCGGCTATTGTAAAGACCGGGATTCGACCAGTCGGGTTCAGCCACGGTGTTCGGCTGCCAGTTGAAGATATCGACCGTGGAGGTATTCGCTATCCTGCCAAACTGGTTGTCGAAATTCTCTTTCTGGTAATCCCCGCCGAACACCAGTTCGTGGCTGCGTCCCAGTAACGCGAACGGGCCGCTCATGCTCAGGTTGTAGCCCCACTGTTCGCCCTTGTTGTCGTAGCGCAGATTATTGTTGAGTCTACCGGTGCCGACGGCCGGATCGACCCCCGTCGTACCGTTGCCCCATGCGCTGATGTACCGGCCATCGGAGCGGGAGTGGGTGTAGTTGAGGGCGCTTTTCAGCATCCAGTCGTTGGTAAATATGTGTTCAAACTCGACGAACGGATTGATTTTTTCGAAGTTGATGCGGTTCCAGCTGGCCCCCAGATAGGTACTTCGCGGCAGATGCAGACTGCTCTTGTCGCTAGCGAACGGCACGCCATAGATATCAGGCACCGAGCGGGTCTTCTGCCAGTTGAGGCCCGTCGTCACAACGGTGTCGGGTGTCAGGTCGTAGGCCAGTACGCCATACAGCACATTGCGTTCGTTGTGAAGATAGTCCACGAAGCTTTGCTTGTTCTGATAAACGCCAACCACGCGGCCGCGCAGGCTGGCATCATCATTTAACGGTCCGGAGATGTCCATTTCGCCGCGGTAGTTGTCCCAGCTTCCCGCGCTGACGCTGCCGGAACCCTGAAATTGATAGGTGGGCTTCTTACGCACCAGATTAACCGTACCGCCCGGCTCGCCGCTTCCCTGCGTCAGGCCTGACGCGCCTCGCAGGATCTCCACTCGATCATAAATCGCCATATCGGGCGATTCGCTCGACGCCTGAAAAGAGTTCATCACGCTGCTTTGGGTGGAGGTGTTGACGCCATCTTCCTTGATGTTGTCCATCACGAACGCGCGCGATTCGTATTTCACCTGAAAACCATTCTGATTGACGACGTTAACCCCGGTAGTCTGCCCCATCGCCTCGTCCAGCGAGGTCATATTCTGGTCGTTCATGCGCTGCCGCGTCATCACGCTCACCGACTGCGGGGTTTCGCGTGGCGACAGATTCAGCGGCGTGGCGGTACTCATATTGCGCGTGGTGTAGGAGCCGGAGCCTTCAGTGACGCCATTCTGATCGACAGTCGCCAGCACCACCATCTCATCACCCTCAGGAACGGCTCCTAACAGGTAGGAGCCGTTGGGCTGGCGCACTGCCTGCAGGCCGCTGCCGGCCAGCAAAATGCCGAACCCCTCTTCTACGCCATAGTTGCCCGTCAATGCCGCGCCGCTGCCGGTCGCCAGGCTGGCGTCCCCTGCCAGATACACCCCTGACTGGGCGGCAAACTGGCTAAGCTGCTGGTTCAACGGTCCGGCCGGAATGGCGTAGGCGTGCGATGCAGGACTATTCGCCTGCACCAAACCAGGAGCGACCAGCAGCGGTGTACCACACAGTAACAACCGGATGGCAACGGCGAGTGAGACGGGGGTTCGGCTTGCGCCGGATAATGAGATTAATGATGTCAGCGACATACCGATTTACCTTCTACCCAGAGAGAAAAACAAGGAGGTTTTCTGGTGAATCGAAGGAGAAAGGCAAAAAGGGAACCTGAAAAATAAAAAAATTTGTGTTCAGCGCTTTTCCACCGTCACCCACCAGGAGAAACGCCGATGGATACGGACAGGAAAAACGCGCGCCAGCATCGCCAGCGACTTGTCGGTATCGGTCAACGGGAAAGCGCCCATCACCCGCAGATCGGCAACATCCGGATCGCAGGCCAGATAGCCGCGGCGGTAGCGCGCCAGACGCCTGATGATCTCGCCCAGCGGAACGTTATTCGCTTGCAATATGCCTTGCGCCCAATCGGCGTCAGGGAACGCATTGGCTAACAGCTCGCCCTTGCCGTCCCGATCAAACCCCAGTTGCTGACCGGCATTCACCCGGCGCAAAACGTGCCCACGTTGCGCAGAAACTTCCACCGTACCGTTGTAAACCGCCAGATGAGTCAGACCTTCCTGTTGCTCGACACTGAAACGGGTACCCAATGCCTGCATCTGGCCCTGAGCGCTTGAGACAAAAAAGGGTCGCGAATCGCGGGCGGTATCGATTAACAGGTCACCTGACAGCAGGATAATTTGCCGACGCCGTTCATCATAGCGCACATCAACGGCACTGGCGGTGTTCAGCCAGAGCCGCGTACCATCTTGCAGCGTCAGCTGCTTTATTTCGCCGGTGGTGCTGCGGTAGTCCGCGCTGGCGGCAAGCAGCGATTCCCGCAGTGGCGTATGGCGGTAAGTTAGCCATGAAAGCAGCGTGCCGGAAGCAAACAACGCGGTCAGTTTCAGTACGCGTCGCCGTCCCATAACCGTGGAAGGTCGCAACAGGGTATCGGCGGCGGCGGATGCAAGTCCGCCACTTAGCGGCTGAAAACGCTGGCTGACGGTCTGCACATAGCGCCAGGCATGGCGGTGTTCTTCGCTGGCCTCCAGCCAGGCGCGCCAGCGCAGATGGATTTCAGCCTGCGGTTCGGCCTCAAGCAGCTGCGCATACCAGTCTGCGGCTTGCTGCAGCGCCTGATAACCGGGTTTATGGACGAAGGCGTTTGGCATAGCGGCGTTAACGGGGAGCCGCAGAGGGATCATATGCCGTGGCATCGCTCAGTTCCGCTTCCAGTAACACGCAGTGGAGCATCGCTTGCGCCATATACTTCTTCACCATTCGTTCGGAAACCTGTAAGGCCAACGCGATTTGTGCGTAAGTCATCCCCTGGAGCTGCGACATAATAAAAGCGGCGCGCACTTTTTCCGACAGGCTGCGCAGCATGGCGTCAATCTGATACAACGTTTCGAGGATCAACACTTTATGTTCGGTGGAAATCACGATGGTGCCCGCATGGAGCTGCAATGTGTTAAGCCACGCTTTTTCTAATTCTTTTCGCCGCCACAGATCGACGCACATACCGTGCGCCATCACGCTCAAATAGGCCCTCGCGCCTTCGTTGCTGTCAAAACTTCGGGGTTTCAGTAGCAGCTGGATAAAGACATCGTGGGCCAGATCGGCGGCATCGCTAAAGTTGCCTAACCGTTTACGCAGAATCCCTCGCAACCAGCTGTGATGATGCAGGTATAATTGATCGATTTCCGATGAAAATGAGGCATCGATGGCGGACATATCAGGTTCTCAGGCTTCCACATTGAGTGATTTTTATCACACTTTAATTGAGAACGATTTTCATTTCAATTATAAGCAAACAGAAGCCACCTCATCAGGCGCTTTTCGCGATCAGCGCCAGACTTGTGGCATGACTCCGGGCCTTTAGCTAAGCGGCGCCATGCATAAAGCCACAGGAGTTGCCAGGATGAATGCAGCCCGACGCCTCCCCCTTAATGGCAATGGCGTCAAAACACGTTACGGACCGATACATCGTGCATTCTCCCTCCTTTTTAACCCAGTAGCTACATTGTCCGATTGTTACCTTTGTCGCAAAACCAACAACATCTTTTCTTTAAAAATCAAGGTTCCGCTTATGGAGCGCGAATTGCATCCTCCCCTCATCCCCCCATCGTCAATGAGGTCACTATGAAGGGAAATGAGATTCTGGCGCTGCTGGATGAACCGGCCTGTGAACACAACCATAAACAAAAATCCGGCTGCAGAGCGCCCAAACCCGGTGCCACCGCCGGCGGCTGCGCGTTCGACGGCGCGCAGATAACCCTGTTGCCCATTGCCGACGTGGCGCATCTGGTCCATGGCCCCATCGGCTGCGCCGGAAGCTCCTGGGATAACCGCGGCAGCATCAGCTCTGGGCCCACCCTTAACCGACTCGGGTTCACCACCGATCTCAACGAACAGGATGTGATCATGGGCCGCGGCGAACGCCGCCTGTTTCACGCCGTGCGCCATATTGTCACCCGCTATCATCCGGCGGCGGTCTTTATCTACAACACCTGCGTCCCGGCCATGGAGGGCGATGACCTGGAAGCGGTATGCCAGGCCGCGCAGACCGCTACCGGCGTACCGGTTATCGCTATTGATGCCGCCGGTTTTTACGGCAGTAAAAATCTCGGCAACCGGCTGGCGGGCGAAGTCATGGTGAACCGGGTCATCGGCCAGCGCGAACCGGCCCCCTGGCCGGAAACCTCGCCGTTTGCGCCACAACAGCGTCACGATATTGGCCTGATTGGCGAGTTCAATATTGCCGGCGAGTTCTGGCATATTCAGCCGCTGCTCGATGAACTGGGGATCCGCGTGCTCGGCAGCCTCTCCGGCGATGGCCGTTTTACCGAGATCCAGACCATGCACCGGGCGCAGGCCAATATGCTGGTCTGCTCGCGGGCGTTAATTAACGTCGCCAGAGCGCTGGAGCTGCGCTACGGCACGCCGTGGTTCGAGGGCAGCTTTTACGGGATTCGCGCCACCTCCGACGCCCTGCGCCAGCTGGCGGCGCTGCTCGGCGATGACGACCTGCGCCACCGCACCGAAGCGCTGATTGCGCGGGAGGAGCAGGCGGCTGAACTGGCGCTACAACCGTGGCGCGAACAGTTGCGCGGCCGCAAAGCGCTGCTCTATACCGGCGGGGTGAAATCCTGGTCGGTGGTATCGGCGCTGCAGGATTTGGGTATGACCGTGGTGGCAACCGGCACGCGTAAATCCACCGAAGAGGATAAACAGCGGATCCGCGAGCTGATGGGCGACGAGGCGGTGATGCTGGAGGAAGGTAACGCCCGCATCCTGCTGGACGTGGTGTATCGCTATCAGGCCGATCTGCTGATCGCCGGCGGACGCAATATGTACACCGCCTATAAAGCCCGGCTGCCGTTTCTCGATATTAATCAGGAGCGCGAGCACGCCTACGCTGGCTATCAGGGCATCGTCACCCTCGCTCGCCAGCTCTGTCAGACCATCAACAGCCCGATCTGGCCACAAACCCATTCCCGCGCCCCCTGGCACCAGGAGTAAACCATGGCAGACATCTTCCGCACCAATAAACCGCTGGCGGTCAGCCCGATCAAAACCGGCCAGCCGCTCGGCGCGATCCTCGCAAGCCTCGGGATCGCCCACAGTATCCCCCTGGTCCACGGCGCCCAGGGTTGTAGCGCCTTCGCCAAAGTCTTTTTTATTCAACATTTCCACGACCCGGTTCCCCTGCAGTCGACGGCGATGGACCCCACCTCGACGATTATGGGCGCGGATGGCAATATTTTTACCGCCCTGGATACCCTGTGCCAGCGCATTAATCCGCAGGCTATCGTACTGCTCAGCACCGGGCTGTCTGAAGCCCAGGGCAGCGATCTCTCCCGCGTGGTTCGCCAGTTTCGCGAAGAGTATCCCCGCCACAAGGGGGTGGCGATATTGACGGTTAACACCCCGGATTTTTATGGCTCCATGGAAAACGGCTTCAGCGCGGTGCTGGAGAGCATTATTGAACAATGGGTGGCGCCAGCGCCGCGCCCCGCTGCGCGTAACCGCCGGGTCAACCTGCTGGTCAGTCACCTCTGCTCGCCGGGCGATATCGAATGGCTGCGCCGCTGCGTTGAAGCCTTTGGCCTGCAGCCGATAATTCTGCCGGACCTGGCGCAATCGATGGATGGGCACCTGGCGGCGGGGGATTTTTCGCCGCTGACCCAGGGCGGAACGCCGCTGCGCCAGATAGAGCAAATGGGGCAAAGTCTGTGCAGCGTCGCCATTGGCGTCTCTGTGCATCGCGCGTCGACGCTGCTGGCCCAGCGCTGCCGGGGGGAGGTTATTTCCCTGCCGCATCTGATGACCCTCGAACGCTGCGACACTTTTATCCATCAGCTGGCGAAAATTTCCGGTCGCGGCGTTCCCGAGTGGCTGGAACGCCAGCGCGGCCAGCTGCAGGATGCGATGATCGATTGCCATATGTGGCTCCAGGGCCGGCGCATGGCGATAGCAGCGGAAGGTGATCTGTTGGCGGCGTGGTGTGATTTCGCCAATAGCCAGGGGATGCAACCCGGCCCGCTGGTCGCTCCCACCAGCCACCCCAGCCTGCGCCAGCTGCCGGTCGAACGCGTGGTGCCTGGGGATCTGGAGGATCTGCAAACCCTGCTGTGCGCCCATCCCGCCGACCTGCTGGTGGCCAACTCGCACGCCTGCGACCTGGCGGAGCAGTTCGCGCTGCCGCTGGTGCGCGCGGGGTTTCCTGTCTTTGACAAGCTCGGCGAATTTCGCCGGGTACGCCAGGGGTATTGCGGAATGCGCGATACGCTGTTTGAGCTGGCGAATCTGCTGCGCGAGCGCCATCACCACCTCGCCCGCTACCGATCGCCGCTGCGCCAGAGCACAGAATCGTCACTCTCCACAGGAGGCGCATATGCCGCCGATTAACCGTCAGTTTGAGATGGTCCATTCCGATGACTGGTCTATGAAGGTCGCCTTCGCCAGTTCCGATTATCGTCATGTCGATCAGCATTTTGGCGCCACGCCGCGGCTGGTGGTGTACGGCGTCAGGGCAGATCGGGTCACGCTGATCCGGGTGGTGGATTTCTCGGTCGAAAACGGCCATCAGGCGGAGAAAATAGCCCGGAGGATCCACGCCCTTGAGGATTGCGTCACGCTGTTTTGCGTGGCGATCGGCGAGGCGGTTTTTCGCCAGCTGTTGCAGGTCGGCGTGCGTGCCGAACGCGTCCCGGCCGACACCACCATCGTCGGCTTACTGCAGGAGATCCAGCTCTACTGGTACGACAAAGAGCAGCGTAAAAGCACACGTCAGCGCGACCCGGATCGCTTTGCCCGTCTGCTTCAGGAACAGGAGTGGCATGAGGATCTGGATTCGCGGCATTAGTCGTGTCGTTTCTGTGACAAAGCCCACAAAACATCGCGACACTGTCGGGCGAGTCTTGTCAGGTTAAAAACATAACCAATTGAAAATAATTAATTTTACCCCCTGGTATTGCATTTGCTAGTTCATCATTACCGCCGCACTCCTGCGGTGAACCGCGCCCCGGCGTTTTCCGTCATCATCCCTGGAGCTGACAGCATGTGGAATTACTCCGAGAAAGTGAAAGACCATTTCTTTAATCCCCGCAACGCGCGCGTGGTGGACAACGCCAACGCGGTAGGCGATGTGGGTTCGTTAAGCTGCGGCGATGCGCTGCGCCTGATGCTGCGGGTTGACCCGCAAAGCGAAGTCATCGAGGAAGCGGGCTTCCAGACCTTCGGCTGCGGCAGCGCCATCGCCTCCTCTTCCGCGCTGACGGAGCTGATTATCGGCCATACCCTGACCGAAGCCGGGCAGATAACTAACCAACAGATTGCCGACTATCTTGACGGACTGCCGCCGGAGAAGATGCACTGCTCGGTGATGGGCCAGGAGGCTCTGCGCGCGGCGATCGCTAACTTTCGCGGCGAAAGCCTTGAGGAAGAACATGACGAAGGCAAGCTTATCTGCAAATGCTTCGGCGTCGATGAAGGGCATATTCGCCGCGCGGTACTGAATAACGGCCTGACCACCCTTACAGAGGTGATCAACTACACCAAAGCGGGCGGCGGCTGTACCTCCTGCCATGAAAAAATCGAGCTGGCACTGGCGGAGATCCTCGCCCAGCAGCCGCAGACGCCGCCTGCCGCGGCCAGCGGCAAAGATCCGCACTGGCAGAGCGTCGTCGAGACCATCGCTGAACTGCGCCCGCATATTCAGGCCGACGGCGGCGATATGTCGCTGCTCAGCGTCGCCAACCACCAGGTGACCGTCAGTCTCTCCGGCAGCTGTAGCGGCTGCATGATGACCGATATGACCCTGGCCTGGCTGCAGCAAAAACTGATGGAACGTACCGGCTGTTATATGGAAGTGGTGGCGGCCTGAGCCGCGGTTAACTGACCCAAGGGGGACAAGATGAAACAGGTTTATCTCGATAATAACGCCACCACCCGTCTGGACCCGATGGTTCTGGAAGCGATGATGCCCTTTTTGACCGATTTTTACGGCAACCCCTCGTCGATACATGATTTCGGCATTCCGGCCCAGGCGGCGCTGGAGCGCGCGCATCAGCAGGCAGCGGCGTTGCTGGGCGCGGAGTATCCCAGCGAGATAATCTTTACCTCCTGCGCCACCGAAGCCTCCGCCACCGCCATCGCCTCGGCAATCGCCCTGCTGCCGGAACGGCGCGAAATTATCACCAGCGCGGTCGAACATCCGGCGACGCTGGCGGCCTGCGAGCACCTCGAGCGCCAGGGCTATCTGATTCATCGCATCGCGGTGGATAGCGCGGGGGCGCTGGACATGGCGCAGTACCGCGCGGCGCTCGGCCCGCGCGTCGCGCTGGTCAGCGTCATGTGGGCGAATAACGAAACCGGGGTGCTTTTCCCGGTCGTCGAAATGGCGGAGCTGGCCCACGAACAAGGTGCGCTGTTTCACTGCGATGCGGTGCAGGCGGCGGGGAAAATACCGATTGCGGTGGGCCAGACCGGCATCGATATGCTCTCCTGCTCGGCGCATAAGTTCCACGGGCCGAAAGGAGTCGGCTGCCTCTATCTACGGCGGGGAACGCGCTTTCGCCCGCTGCTGCGCGGCGGTCATCAGGAGTACGGTCGGCGGGCCGGGACGGAAAATATCAGCGGAATCGTGGGTATGGGCGCGGCCTGCGAGCTGGCGAGTCTTCACCTGCCGGGCATGACGCATATCGGCCAGCTACGCGATAGCCTCGAGCAGCGCCTGCTGGCCAGCGTGCCGTCGGTGATGGTGATGGGCGGTAGCCAACCGCGGGTGCCCGGCACGGTGAATCTGGCCTTTGAGTTTATTGAAGGCGAAGCCATTCTCCTGCTGCTCAACCAGGCCGGGATCGCCGCCTCCAGCGGCAGCGCCTGTACGTCAGGTTCGCTGGAACCCTCCCACGTCATGCGGGCGATGAATATCCCCTATACCGCGGCCCACGGCACCATCCGTTTTTCCCTCTCGCGCTACACCCGTGAGAAAGAGATCGATTATGTCGTCACCATGCTGCCGCCGATTATTGACCGGCTGCGCGCGCTGTCGCCCTACTGGCACAACGGCAAACCGCGCCCGGCGGATGCCGTCTTCGCGCCGGTTTACGGCTAAGGCGGAGGTGGCTGATGGGACGCGTGTTGATTAACGATACCACCCTGCGCGACGGCGAGCAGAGCCCCGGCGTCGCCTTTCGCACCAGTGAAAAGGTCGCCATTGCCGAGGCGCTTTATGCCGCCGGAATTACGGCGCTGGAAGTCGGCACCCCGGCGATGGGCGATGAGGAGATCGCGCGGATCCAACTGGTACGCCGCCAGCTGCCTGGCGCGACGCTGATGACCTGGTGTCGGATGAACGCGCAGGAAATCCGCCAGAGCGCCGATCTGGGCATCGACTGGGTGGATATCTCGATTCCGGCGTCGGATAAGCTGCGCCAGTACAAACTGCGTGAACCGTTAGCGGTTCTGCTGGAGCGGCTGGCAGTATTTATCCACCTGGCGCATAGCCTCGGCCTGAAGGTATGCATCGGCTGCGAGGATGCTTCGCGGGCCAGCGGGCAGACTCTGCGCGATATCGCCAGGGTAGCGCAGCAATGCGGTGCAGCTCGCCTGCGCTATGCCGATACGCTCGGCATACTCGATCCTTTCACCACCGCGACGCAAATCTCGGCCCTGCGTGAAGTCTGGGGCGCAGAAATCGAGATGCATGCCCATAACGATCTGGGCATGGCGACCGCCAATACGCTGGCGGCGGTCAGCGCCGGAGCCACCAGCGTCAATACCACGATCCTCGGCCTCGGCGAACGGGCGGGCAACGCGGCGCTGGAAACCGTCGCGCTGGGCCTTGAGCGCTGCCTCGGACTGGAGACCGGCGTGCAGTTTGCCGCGCTGCCCGCGCTTTGTCAGAAGGTCGCGGAAGCCGC
The DNA here is from genome assembly GCF_009825425.1 of Klebsiella sp. Lac1. Taxonomy (NCBI): domain Bacteria; kingdom Pseudomonadati; phylum Pseudomonadota; class Gammaproteobacteria; order Enterobacterales; family Enterobacteriaceae; genus Klebsiella; species Klebsiella sp. Lac1. Next base: position 870,557 of record NZ_VJZJ01000001.1, on the reverse strand, counting down.
ACAGCGCGCCATTGACCCACAGCAGCCGCTGGTCGGCGAGCTGGTTTTTACCCATGAATCAGGGGTCCATGTGGCGGCGCTACTGCGCGATAGCGAGAGCTACCAGTCCATCGCCCCTTCCCTGATGGGGCGTAGCTATCGGCTGGTGCTGGGCAAACACTCAGGACGTCAGGCGGTCAACGGCGTTTTTGACCAGATGGGCTATCATCTCAACGCCGCGCAGATTAACCAGCTGCTGCCCGCCATCCGCCGCTTCGCCGAGAACTGGAAGCGCAGTCCGAAAGATTACGAGCTGGTGGCTATCTACGACGAGCTGTGCGCTGAATCCGCCCTGCGGGCGAGGGGGTAATGATGGAGTGGTTTTATCACATTCCCGGCGTGGAGGAACTTCACTGCGCCGAATCTTTTTTTCAGTTTTTCGCCGTCCCCTATCAGCCCGATCTGCTTGGCCGCTGCAGCCTGCCGGTGCTGGCAACGTTTCACCGCAAACTGCGCGCTGCGGTACCGCTGCAAAACCAACTGGAAGAAAACGCCCGCGCCCCCTGGCTGCTGGCGCGAAGACTGCTCGCGGAGAGCTATCAGCAACAGTTTCAGGAGAGCGGAACATGAGACCTAAATTCACCTTTAGTGAAGAGGTTCGCGTGGTACGCGCGATTCGTAACGACGGTACCGTCGCGGGCTTCGCACCCGGCGCGCTGCTGGTCAGGCGCGGTAGCCGCGGATTTGTCCGCGACTGGGGCGTTTTTTTGCAGGATCAGATTATCTATCAAATTCACTTCCCGGAGAGCGATCGGATCATCGGCTGCCGCGAACAGGAGCTGATCCCCATCGCTCAGCCGTGGCTGGCCGGGAACTTGCAATATGGCGATAGCGTCACCTGCCTGATGGCGCTCTCGGTCAACGGCGATGTGGTCGTGACCGCAGGCCAGCGGGGACGCATTGAGGCTACCGATCGGGGTGAGTCCGGCGACTGCTACACCGTCGATTTTAGCGGCCGCTGGTTCAGAGTCCCGGCACAGGCCATCGCCCTTACAGAGGAGAGAGAACAGTGAACGCATGGCAACGTTTTGGTCGGCAACGGCTGGCGCGCACGCGCTGGGACAGCGATCCGGCAACATTGAATGCTGCCGATACGCTGGCCTTTGAGCAGGCCTGGCAACGCCAGTGCCAGATGGAGCAGACGATAGTCGCGCGGGTTCCGGAAGGCGCTGTTCCGCCGACGTTAAGGGATAACATCGCCGCCTCCCTTGCCGTCTGGCTTGCTGAAGGTAACTTTACGCCGCCAGAACGCGCGGCTATCGTGCTGCATCACGCCCGGCTGGAAATCGCCTTTGCCGATATCGCCCGTCAGGCGCCGCAGCCGGATCTCGCCACGGTCCAGGCCTGGTATTTGCGCCACCAGACGCAGTTTATGCGCCCGGAACAGCGTCTGACCCGCCATCTGCTGCTGACCGTCGAGAATGACCGTGAAGCCGTTCATCAGAAAATCCTCGGCCTCTATCAGCAAATTAACGCCTCCCGGGACGCTTTCGCCCCGCTAGCCCGCCGCCATTCTCAGTGTCCGAGCGCCCTGGAAGACGGGCGTTTAGGCTGGATTAGCCGGGGTTTACTCTATCCGCAGCTCGAGAGTGCGCTGTTTGCGCTGGCGGAAAACGCGCTGAGTCCGCCCGTCGCCAGCGAACTGGGCTGGCATCTTTTATGGTGTGAAGCGATTCGCCCCGCCACGCCGATGGCGCAGCAGCAGGCGCTGGAGAGCGCGCGCGATTATCTTTGGCAGCAGAGCCAGCAGCGCCGCCAGCGCCAGTGGCTGGAACAGATGATTTCCCGTCAACCGGGACTGTGCGGGTAGCCTCGGCGGCTACCCGTTAACGCCTACAGCACGGTGCGTTTAATCTCCTCAAGCCAGCTCGCCAGCCGCGCTTCGGTCTGGTCGAACTGGTTATCCTGATCCAGTGCCAGCCCAACGAAGCGTTCCCCTTCCAGCGCCAAAGAGGCGCTGAATTCATAACCCTCATTCGGCCAGCTGCCAATCATCTGCGCGCCGCGTGCGCGCAGGGCGTCGTAGAGCGGGCGCATGCCGCTGACGAAGTTGTCCGGATAGCCTCTCTGATCGCCGAGGCCGAACAGCGCCACGGTTTTCCCTTTCAGGCTGGCGTCGTCGAGGCCGCTGATAAATTCGCTCCATGATTCGCTTTCGCATCCGGCCTCCAGCCCCGGCAGTTGGCCGTCGCCGAGCGTCGGCGTGCCCAGCAGCAGCACCGGATAGGCCATAAAGTCGTCCAGCGTCGTGCGGTTAATGTTGACCGGGGCATCCGCCAACTCGCCGAGCTGCTTGTGGATCATTTTCGCGATTTTGCGGGTTTTACCGGTATCGGTGCCAAAGAAAATACCAATGTTCGCCATGTTGCGCTCCTGTCGGAAAAGGGGGTTGAAAATACGCGTTCTCGCAGGGGTATTGCGAAGGCTATGCCAGGTTTCACTGCCCTGCGACAGTTCATCCCTGCCCCATCACGATCGCTCCAGCGCCGTTCCGCCGCGCGCGGCGGGCCTGGTAAGCCGGGAAGTATGACGCAAACGCCGCTTTTACCCCTGCCGGATCAATGTTTCTGCCGGTCGCTTCGATAAGGGCGCACGGTTTGCATGGTTATCGGGGTTCGGATAAAACCGCGCGATCCCTGTCGCGGTGTCGGACAAATTGTCATAACTGCGACACAGGAGTTTGCGATGACCCTGAATATGATGCGCGATAACGCCGTGCCGGAGGCGATTGCCGGCGTGCTGACTCAACAACATCCGGGGCTGTTTTTTACGATGGTCGAACAGGCATCGGTGGCGATTTCCCTCACCGATGCCCGGGCGAATATTATTTACGCCAACCCGGCTTTTTGCCGTCAGACCGGCTATTCGCTGGCGCAATTGTTAAACCAAAACCCGCGCCTGCTGGCCAGCAGCCAGACGCCGCGAGCAATCTACCAGGAGATGTGGCACACCCTGCTTCAGCGCCAGCCATGGCGCGGTCAGCTGATTAACCAGCGCCGCGACGGCGGCCTGTATCTGGTGGATATCGACATCACCCCGGTGCTGAATCCGCAGGGCGAGCTGGAACATTATCTGGCGATGCAGCGGGATATTAGCGTCAGCTATACCCTGGAACAGCGGCTGCGCAATCATATGACGCTGATGGAAGCGGTGCTGAATAATATCCCCGCCGCCGTGGTGGTGGTGGATGAGCACGATCGGGTGGTGATGGATAACCTCGCCTACAAAACCTTCTGCGCGGACTGCGGCGGGAAAGAGCTGCTGGTTGAGCTACGGGTTTCCCCGCAGGCGATGGGGCCCGGCGCAGAGCAAATTCTGCCGGTGGTTATCCGCGGCGCGGTCCGCTGGCTGTCAGTGACCTGCTGGGGGTTGCCCGGCGTCAGCGAAGAAGCCAGCCGCTATTTCGTCGACAGCGCCCCGGCGCGAACGCTGGTGGTGATCGCCGACTGCACCCAGCAGCGTCAGCAGCAGGAGCAGGGCCGCCTCGACCGACTGAAACAGCAGATGACCGCCGGAAAGCTGCTGGCCGCCATCCGCGAATCGCTGGACGCCGCGCTGATCCAGCTTAACTGCCCGATCAATATGCTGGCAGCGGCCCGTCGGCTGAACGGTGAAGGCAGCGGCAACGTGGCGCTGGACGCGGCGTGGCGTGAAGGCGAAGAGGCCATGGCGCGCCTGCAGCGCTGCCGCCCCTCCCTCGAGCTGGAAAGCAACGCCGTCTGGCCGCTGCAGCCCTTCTTTGACGACCTGTGCGCCCTATACCGCACCCGCTTTGACCACCGCGCGAAACTGCATATTGATATGGCGTCGCCGCATCTGGTGGGCTTTGGCCAACGCACGCAGCTGCTGGCCTGCTTAAGTTTATGGCTCGACCGCACGCTGGCCCTCGCCGCCGAGCTGCCCTCCGTACCGCTGGAGATAGCGCTTTATGCCGAAGAGGATGAGGGCTGGCTCTCGCTGTATCTCAACGACAATGTGCCGCTGCTACAGGTGCGCTATACCCACTCCCCCGATGCCTTGAACGCTCCCGGCAAAGGGATGGAACTGCGGCTGATCCAAACCCTGGTCGCCTACCATCGCGGCGCGATTGAACTGGCTTCGCGCCCGCAGGGGGGGACCAGCCTCGTCATGCGTTTCCCGCTCTTCAATACCCTGGCCAGAGGTGAGCAATGAGCCATAAATTCGATTCGGATACCACCGTCAGGCGCTTCGATCTCTCCCAGCAATTTACCGCCATGCAGCGGATAAGCGTCATTTTGAGCCGCGCCACCGAAGCGAGTAAAACGCTGCAGGAGGTATTGAGCGTGTTACATAACGACGCGTTTATGCAACACGGGATGATTTGCCTGTACGACAGTCAGCAGGAGATTTTGAGCATCGAAGCACTGCAGCAAACGGAAAATCAGACGCTGCCCGGCAGTACGCAAATTCGCTACCGGCCCGGGGAAGGCCTGGTTGGTACCGTGCTGGCGCAGGGCCAGTCGCTGGTACTACCGCGCGTGGCCGACGATCAGCGGTTTCTCGACCGTCTCAGTCTGTACGATTATGACCTGCCGTTTATTGCCGTACCGCTCATGGGCCCCCATTCCCGGCCTATCGGCGTACTGGCGGCGCAACCGATGGCTCGTCAGGAAGAGCGGCTACCGGCCTGTACCCGGTTTCTCGAAACTGTCGCCAATCTGATAGCCCAGACGATTCGCCTGATGATCCTGCCGGCCTCTGCCTCACAGCAGCCGCAGGCCGCCAGAATTGAGCGGCCGCGCGCCTGTACGCCATCGCGCGGTTTCGGCCTCGAGAATATGGTCGGTAAAAGCCCGGCGATGCGGCAGATTATGGAGATTATTCGTCAGGTTTCGCGCTGGGATACCACGGTACTGGTACGCGGCGAAAGCGGTACCGGGAAAGAGCTTATCGCCAATGCCATTCACCATAATTCACCGCGCGCCGCTGCGGCTTTCGTCAAATTCAACTGCGCGGCGCTGCCGGATACTCTGCTGGAGAGCGAGCTGTTCGGTCATGAGAAAGGCGCGTTTACCGGCGCGGTGCGCCAGCGGAAAGGCCGCTTTGAACTGGCGGATGGCGGGACTCTGTTTCTGGATGAGATCGGCGAAAGCAGCGCCTCGTTTCAGGCTAAGCTGCTGCGAATTCTGCAAGAGGGAGAAATGGAGCGCGTCGGCGGCGATGAAACCCTGCGCGTCAACGTGCGCATCATCGCGGCGACCAATCGCCATCTGGAAGAAGAGGTGCGGCTGGGCCATTTCCGCGAGGATCTTTACTATCGCCTGAACGTGATGCCCATCGCCCTGCCCCCGCTGCGCGAACGTCAGGAGGATATCGCCGAACTGGCGCACTTTCTGGTGCGTAAAATCGCTCAGCACCAGGGGAGAACGCTGCGTATCAGCGATGGGGCCATTCGCCTGTTGATGGAGTACAGCTGGCCGGGCAACGTCCGCGAACTGGAAAACTGCCTTGAGCGTTCGGCGGTGATGTCGGAGAGCGGCCTGATAGACCGTGACGTGATCCTGTTCAACCATCGCGATAATCCGCCGAAAGCGCAACCCATCAGCGGTCCGGCGGAGGACGGCTGGCTCGATAACAGCCTTGACGAGCGCCAGCGGTTGATTGCGGCCCTCGAAAAAGCCGGCTGGGTGCAGGCCAAAGCGGCGCGACTGCTGGGGATGACGCCGCGCCAGGTAGCGTATCGGATTCAGATAATGGATATCACCATGCCGCGACTGTGAGCCTTGTGTGAGGTTGTGAACATTGTCGCCAGCACGGCGGAATTACGACAATTCAGGGCGACGGGTTACTGGTTAAAGATTTTATGTTTCATAGAGTTGCAAAATTCACCGCTGGTATAGCATTTGCAGCAGGAAGGTATCGCCCAACCACGAAGGTACGACTATGACTTCCTGCTCTTCTTTTCCTCGCGGCACAGCCTGCCACTCAGCGGACGATGGCGCACTCACGCCGATCGTTGCCGATAAAGTCGCCGCGCATCCCTGCTACTCTCGTCATGGGCATCACCGTTTTGCACGGATGCATCTGCCGGTCGCGCCCGCCTGCAATTTGCAGTGCAACTACTGTAATCGCAAATTTGATTGCAGCAACGAGTCCCGCCCCGGGGTATCGTCAACGCTGCTGACGCCTGAACAGGCGGTCGTGAAAGTGCGTCAGGTCGCGCAGGCGATCCCGCAGCTTTCGGTGGTGGGCATCGCCGGGCCCGGCGATCCGCTCGCCAACATCACCCGCACCTTTCGCACCCTGGAGCTGATCCGCGAACAGCTACCGGACCTGAAATTATGCCTGTCGACCAACGGACTGATGCTGCCTGACGCGGTAGATCGCCTGCTGGATGTCGGCGTTGACCACGTCACGGTCACCATTAATACCCTCGACGCGGAGATTGCCGCGCAAATCTACGCCTGGCTATGGCTGGACGGCGAACGCTACAGCGGGCGCGAAGCGGGAGAAATCCTGATTGCCCGTCAGCTTGAGGGTGTGCGCAGGCTGACCGCCAAAGGCGTGCTGGTGAAAATAAACTCGGTGCTGATCCCCGGCATTAACGATAGCGGCATGGCCGACGTCAGCCGCGAACTGCGAAGCCGCGGCGCGTTTATCCATAACATTATGCCGCTCATTGCCCGACCGGAGCACGGCACGGTGTTTGGCCTCAACGGCCAGCCGGAGCCGGACGCAGAACTGCTCGCCGCGACCCGCAGCCGGTGCGCAGAGGTGATGCCGCAGATGACCCACTGCCACCAGTGCCGCGCCGATGCCATCGGAATGCTCGGCGAAGACCGCAGCCAGCAGTTTACCCAGCTTCCGGCGCCAGAGAGCCTCCCGGCCTGGCTGCCGATCCTCCACCAGCGCGCGCAGCTGCACGCCAGCATTGCGACCCGCGGCGAATCGGAAGCCGATGACGCCTGCCTGGTCGCCGTGGCGTCAAGCCGCGGGGATGTGATTGATTGTCACTTTGGCCACGCCGACCGGTTCTCTATTTACAGCCTGTCGGCCGCCGGCATGGTGCTGGTCAACGAACGGTTTACGCCGAAATATTGCCAGGGGCGCGATGACTGCGAACCGCAGGATAACGATGCCAGATTTGCGGCGATCCTCGACCTGCTGGCGGACGTGAAAGCCGTATTTTGCGTGCGTATCGGCCACACGCCGTGGCAAAAGCTGGAACAGCAAGGCATTGAGCCGTGCGTTGACGGGGCATGGCGGCCGGTCTCCGAGGTGTTGCCCGACTGGTGGCAACAGCGCCGCGGGAGCTGGCCTGCCGCGTTGCCGCACAAGGGGGTCGCCTGATGGCACCGCGCGACTGGCTAAGACGCCTGTGGCTACTGTATCACGCGGGCAAAGGCAGTTTTCCGCTGCGCATGGGGCTGAGTGCGCACGACTGGCAGGCGCTGAGGCGACGGTTGGGCGAGGAGGAAACGCCGCTGGATGGCGAGGTGCTACTCCGCCGTCGCCTGATGGCGGAACTGAATGCCACCCGCGAAGAGGAACGTCAGCAGTTGAGCGCATGGCTGGCGGACTGGATGCAGCAGGGAGCCGGACCGATGGCGCAGATTATCGCCGAGGTTTCGCTGGCGTTTAACCATCTCTGGCAGGACCTTGGCCTGGCGTCGCGCGCCGAATTGCGCCTGCTGATGAGCGACTGTTTTCCGCAGCTGGTGGTGATGAACGAACACAATATGCGCTGGAAAAAGTTCTTTTATCGTCAACGCTGTCTGCTGCAGCAAGGAGAAGTTACCTGCCGCTCGCCAAGCTGTGACGAGTGTTGGGAGCGCAGCGCTTGTTTTGAGTGACGGATATGTTCAGGCCGTTCAAACTGGTTTGTTCAAGATATGCGGTTTTCATCAGGGGAATCGACCAGGCGTTGCAGGGTGTGGAGAGGCAGCCCAACGGGTTTTACCCAGTCAGACCTGTCAGCGATAGCCCGGCGATGGGTGAGTGAATCCCCGCTGCCACCGGCATGAACGCTTTGGCTGAAAGATGTATGGATTCGGTGTCGTGTCCTCCTGTTGATTGACTCCGCCTGCGGCGCAGCCGGTCACCACTCAGCAAGCGCGGAACGAAAAAAAACCCGCAGAGATAGGGCGGGTTGATTCAAATACAAATCCATTGCGTGCAAATAACATCACAATAACCGGGCGTTATTTTATGACGTCCATCACAAAAACGTCACCCCCCAGTTCGGGGGGGAACTCTGCTCGCGTTGTTCATCCCGCGCGCTACGAAGTTATGCCCGTTGTTCCGCATGGGGCTGAATCTCAGGGCGGATCCGGAACCAGATCGCATACATCGCCGGCAAGAAGACCAGCGTCATGATGGTGCCTCCTAACGTTCCGCCAATCAGCGTATAGGCAAGGGTTCCCCAGAACACCGAATGGGTCAGGGGAATAAACGCCAGCACCGCGGCCATTGCCGTCAGGAGTACGGGTCTTGCCCGCTGTACCGTAGCTTCTATCACCGCATGATACGGATCGAGACCTTCCCGCTCGTTATGATGGATTTGGCCGATAAGAATCAGCGTATTACGCATAAGGATGCCCGAAAGCGCGATCAGACCGACAAGAGCATTGATGCCAAACGGCTGATTGAACAGCAGCAGCGCAGGAACCACGCCGATCAGCCCGAGCGGAGCGGTAAGAAACACCATCACCATGGCCGACATGGAACGTACCTGCAAAATGATGATCAGCAGCGTCAGGGCGACCATTATGGGGAACAACGGCATCATCGCCTGAGTGGCTTTGCCCGACTCCTCAATCGAGCCCGCCATGTCGATGCGGTATCCGGGCGGGAGCGAATCCACAATCGGCTGAAGCTGCTTCATGATGGCGGCGGAAACGTCCGGCGGCTGAAGATTATCGGCAATGTCGCCCCGCACGGTAATGGTGGGCGTGCGATCGCGACGGCGCAGCAACGGGTCTTCCATTGTGACCTCAACCTCCCCGATTTGAGCCAGAGGAATGCGCTGTCCGGCATTGCCTGCCAGGGTCAAACCCGCAATTTTCTCCGGATCCAGACGGATATCGCCCGCGGCGCGCCCCATCACCTGAACCGAACGAATATCTTCCCGTACCGAGGTCACGGGAATACCCGATAACAGGAACTGGAGCTGCTGGGCCACGGCATTGGAGGTTAAACCGGTTGCCTGCAGACGGTCCTGATCGAGGGTGAAATGTAAGACCGGGACCTTCGACCCCCAGTCGGTGTTGACGGTCCTCATCATCGGGCTTGCCTGCAGCACGGCCTTAACCTTATCGGCGATATCGCGCAATTTATCGCTATCGGGCCCCATCACTCGCCATGCCACCGGGAACGGTGAATAGGGGCCAAACACCAGTTGCGTCACGCGCACGCGCGCTTCAGGCGCCAGCCCGTTGGCCACGGCTTCCCGCAGTCGGAGTTTGAGCGCATCGCGTGATTGCTGACTGTCCGTCAACACCACTATCTTTGCAAACGACGGGTCGGGTAGCTCGGGCGCCATCGCCAGATAAAAACGCGGCGAGCCCTGGCCAATATAGGCGGTAACCATTTTCGCTTCCGGCTGTTTTTGCAAAAACGCCTCTATTTTGGCCGCTGCGGCGCTGGTCTGGCCAATAGAGGTACCGTAGGGCATCTGCACTTCGACCAGAACTTCCGGCCGGTCAGAGGTGGGGAAAAATTGTTTTTTCACCAGCCCCATTCCGAGGATGGCCAGAACGAAAATAGCGACGACGGAACCGGCCACGCCCCATTTCCTTGCGATAACGCGGGCCAGCATACGGCGGAAGCGGTTGTAGCGCGGCGTGTCATAGATGGTGCTATGGCCGCCTTCCACTTTGGCAATATCCGCCAGCATCTTCACCCCCAGATACGGCGTGAAAACAACGGCAACCAGCCACGAGGCGATCAGGGCGAGGCCGACAATCCAGAACATATTGCTGGTGTATTCCCCGGCGGTGGACTGGGCAAAGCCATTAGGCATAAAGCCAATGGCCGTCACCAGCGTTCCGGCCAGCATCGGCGCGGCAGTATGGCTCCAGGCGTAGGCCGAAGCGTTAATTCTGTCGTAGCCCTCCTCCATTTTCACCACCATCATTTCGATGGCGATAATGGCGTCATCGACCAGCAGCCCCAGCGCCAGAATGAGCGAGCCGAGGGTGACGCGGTCAAAGTTGATCCCGGCGGCTTCCATCACCACAAAAACAATCGCCAGCGTCAGGGGGACCGCCGCCGCAACCACGACGCCCACGCGCCAGCCCATGCTGACAAAACAGACCATCATCACAACCAGCAGGGCGGCGAAGAACTTGATCATGAATTCGTCGACCGACGCGCTGATATTCACCGCCTGATCGGTGACTTTCGTCAGGGTCATCCCCAGCGGCATACTGGCATTGATTTTTGCCGCTTCGCCATCCAGCGCTTTCCCTAACGCCAGGCCATTCCAGCCTTCGCGCATGACAATCCCCAGCAGCAGCGCCGGCTGATCCTGGTTACGAATCTGCAAAGTGGGAGGGTCTTCGTAACCTCGCTCAACCGTTGCCACATCGGACAACTTGAGCGTCTTACCCTGAGCGATCAATGGCGTATCGCGGATCTTCTGCAATTCATCGAAAGCGCCATCGAGGCGGATAAAAATTTGCGCGCCGCGAGTCTCAATGGAACCCGCCGGGGTTAAGGTGTTCTGGCTGTTCAGCGCATTGAAAATATCCTGCGCAGAGAGCCCCAGCGTCGCCAGACGCTGATGCGAGAAGGAGATATAAATCCGTTCAGCCTGCTCGCCGATAATATTCACTTTCTTCACGCCAGGGACGTGCAGAAACTGCTGGCGTAATCGTTCGGCATCACGAACTAACAGACGCTGCGGCTCTCCTTTCGCTTTCAGCGCAAAGAGCGCGAAGGTCACGTCGGAGAATTCATCGTTGATCATCGGCCCCAGCACGCCGGCGGGGAGATTTTTGGCTTCATCGCCCAGCTTTTTTCGCGCCTGATAGAACTCTTCCTGCACCTGAGACGGCGGCGTGCTGTCCTGTAATGACAGCGTGATAAACGCCATGCCGGGGCGGGTATAGGTTTCCGTGCGGTCATACCACTTGAGCTCCTGCAGGCGTTTTTCCAGCGGCTCGGCAACCTGATCCTGGATTTCCTGCGCCGTCGCTCCGGGCCAGACGCTGATAATGGTCATCTGCTTGACCGTAAAGGGCGGATCTTCCGCTCGCCCGAGACCAAAAAACGCGTAAATACCGGCAATCGTCAGCAGAATAATCAAAAACAGGGTGATCGAGCGCTCGCGTACCGCCAGCGCTGACAGATTGAAGCGTTTTTCGCTCATGGTTTGCTCCCGGCCTGAACAGCATCGTGTTGTTCAGCCAGGCGGACGGCTTCGCCTTCGTGCAGCAGATGTGCCCCTAACGCCACAATCTGCTCGCCCGGCTGCACATCGCCGGTCACCTGCACCGCTTCCTCACCCACGCTAAGCACCTTGACGGGCTGCCAGACGACCGTTGTCGGCGGCGCGGTAATTCGCCAGATGCCGGGCCCTTTGCCCGCATCGTAAAGCGCAGCCAGCGGCACCTGCATCACCGGGCGTTCCTCGCTATTTTTTGGGATTTGCAGCGTCACGGTGGCTCCCAGCGGGGCGTTCGCCAGAGGGCCCTCCAGCACATATCGCGCCTCGAATGTGCGGGTCGCCGCATCGGCCGAATCGGACAGCAGCCGCAGCCTGGCGACGACAGGCTGTGTTTCGTTGCCATAGCGCGTGGCCTGCGCTTCGCTACCGATGGCGGGACGCAACGTTTCCGGCAGTTGCACCAGCGCTTCGCGCTGCCCCGCTCTCGCCAGCCGGATCACCGCCTGCCCGGCGCTGACCACCTGGCCGGGTTCGCCGAGCGTCTCCATTACCACGCCGTCGGAATCGGCCAGCAGTACAGCATAGCCCGTCGCGTTTTGCGCCACGTTTGCCTGAGCCTGGGCGGCGCTGAGATCCGCTGTAGCAGAATCGGCCGTCGCTTTAATCTGGTCATACTCAGCTGCGGAGACGGCGCCGGAGGCAACGAGGCCGCGATAGCGTGCCTCATCGCTGGTGGCTTTTCTTGCGCGCGCCCTGGCGGCATCAACGGCCTGGCGCTGAGCCAGTGCCTGCAGCTTCAGGTCGGCAGGGTCCAGCCGCATCAGCGGCTGACCGCGTTTAACGGTCTGGCCGGTATCAACAACGCGTTCGAGGATCTTACCCTGCACCCTGAAACCAAGATCGCTTTGCGTTCTTGCGACGACCACGCCGGTAAAGGTACGAGAAGTCTTGTTTGCAAGTTCTACGGCCGCGACTCTGACGAGCGGCGGCCGCGTGCGCGGATCGTCATTCGCGGAATTGTCGCCGCAGGCCCCCAGGATGAACGGCAGGAGGCAAACGGCAAAACGGGCTGAATTAAGCCTGAGCATGGGAACCTTTGTGAATTATCAGGATGGGATCCGCATTCTCAGACTAGTGACCAATAAAGTCAATGGTCACAAATCAGGGGGCGAGGCTTCTTAAAATCAGTGAGGAAAGCAGTACCGCTGCTTTGGGAGCCGCTTCGAGATTGAACTGCAGCTGCACGGGGTTAACGAAAGGACACATCACCAGATATACCGCATTGGTGGCCTCATCCAGCGGCGTTTTCCTTTCAAACTCCCCGTTCTTCCTGCCTTCAGCCAGAATGCTCTCAATCAGTTTCAGCAGATGCGCTGCATACTTTTCCGTTGAAGGCCACTTTTCCCGCGCGGCTACGGCGGCTATGTCGTAAAGCTTGCGATCGTGGAAAAACAGTTCACTCCCCGCCTCGGTGAGTGCCCCGAAGAGACGACGGAGTTTCTCGCTGGCTGACGGCGCATCGGCGATTGCGGAATCGACCACCTCCATGATCAACGACAGGCGGTTAGCACAGATCACCTCGCCGATAGCCTGTTTGGAATCAAAAAATTTATAGATATAGGACTTTGAAAAACCTATAGATTTAGCAAGTTCTGCCACGGTGGTTTTTTCATAGCCGTAATGGCCGAAATGCGCAAAAGCAGCTTCGACAATTTGCTCTCGCACGCTGTGATCAAGTGGACCACGTGATGGTGGGACGTTCATATTCTTAGTCATGTTTTCAGCTTAGCGTGATAACCATTGATTGACAACGCGTAACCATTTTAGAAATTAGTCACAACCTCAGCTTGTTTCAAGGTCGCGCAATGTTCTCCTCGTAGGTGACTGCTGGTACGCAGAGCCGCGGTTTCTCGTGGGATAAGCGGTTGGATCGGCTACGGATGCTCCAGTATCGAAATTGTACCAGACAAACCGCCCTGCCAGTAAAAGCGCCGAATCCCTGTCTCAAAGCTTATCTCAATGGCAGAAGTGAATGCCACCGCTGGAATGGCCTCTGCCGCGCGGGAGAAGAGTGTCCTGTCGCGACAACCTCAGCGACTAGCAGGCTTATCAGGCAAACGGTGGCATGATGCAAAGCGGGAAGTGGGCTAAAGATCCCCGGCACCTTACACGACATCAAGGCAAAGGCGATATCAGACTTTGAAGGGAGCAGCAAAGATAAGCAGTTATTTAGTGGACACAAGACCGAACTGCAGGTGGCAACATATGACAGGAAGGTGAAAATTTCTCCGACTCTCAACGTTCCACCGCTGCAGAAAGACGAGTGATCAGGAGTGCCAAAGCGGGAAATATACCAAGCGAATATACCAACACTATACCAGGAGCCCAAAGCAAAAAGGGGCTACCTTTCGGTAACCCCTTTTTTTATTTGGCGGAAGCGTAGAGATTCGAACTCTAGAACCCTTTCGGGTCGCCGGTTTTCAAGACCGGTGCCTTCAACCGCTCGGCCACGCTTCCGGTATGGGGCGCACTATAAACACCTCTGTTCAGGCTGTAAAGCACGAATTTGTTCAACCGCCTTAAAAATAAACAAAACCGTGTTATTCGTCTGAAATTCAGTCAGTTCGCGCAAAAAATCAACGTCAATCGGGCTGGCTGTGGTTAATGTTTTTTGATGTACATATCTTTAGTGAAATAGTACCCCAGCTTATCAGGCGTAAATCCCCCCACCCACGGCTTCACCAGGTGCGTGCGGACATAGTGATAAACCGGAACCGCCGGCACCTCTTTCGCCAAAAGATCCTCCGCCTGCTGGTAGTACTTGCCTCGTGCCACCACATCCGACGCTTTGGCGGCATTCTGTAAGGCTTCGTCATAGGCAGGATTACTGTACTGGCTGGTATTCTCACTATCGCCGGTGCGGAAGTTATTCAGGAAAGTAGCGGCATCGTCATAGTCGGCAATCCACGCATAGCGCACCGCGTCAAAATTGTGCGTGTGCATGGTGTCGAGCATCGTCTTCCATTCCTGGTTTTGCAGCTTCGCCTCCACACCAAGGTTTTTCTTCCACATCGAACTGGCGGCAATCGCCACGCGCTGGTGTGATTCCGACGTGTTGTACAGCAGATTAAACACCAGCGGGTGACTATCCGAGTACCCCGCTTCGCTCAGCAGTTTTTTGGCTTCGGCAATGCGTTTCGCGCGCGGCCAGCTGGCATAATCCGGATTTTGCAGTTTTACGCCACCGATATCAGGCTGGCTAATCAGCCAGGCCGGGCGTTGTCCCTGCCCCAGTACTTTTTCCGCAATGATGTCTTTATCCAGCGCCATGTTCAGCGCCAGCCGGACACGCGGATCGTTAAATGGCGGCCGGGTGGTGTTGAATTCGTAATAATAGGTCGCCAGCTGCGGCGACACGTTCAGCTGATCGCCCATGGTCTTTTTAAGCTGCGCGAACTGGTTAATCGGCAGCGTATAAACAATGTCGATTTCACCCGCTTTATAACGGTTAACGTCCGCCGCTTCAGAATGAATCGGCAGCCAGGTCACTTTATTGATGACCGTATGCTCATTGTCCCAATAACGCGGGTTACGTTCGGCCACGATGCGCTCGTTCACGACCCACGCGGACAGCTTATACGGACCGCTGGTCACGATATGCTCCGGTTTGGTCCACTGTTCGCCAAAGCGGTTTACCAGCACTTTATCAATCGGAACCAGCGAAGGGTGCGCCAGCATCGCTAAAAACGCCGCGTTCGGCTGCGTTAATCTAACTTCGAGCGTCGCATCATCAACCGCCTTCACGCCCAGCGTCTCCGGCGCTTTTTTCCCCTCGGCAATCTCCTGCGCGTTGACAATATGCATATTGCCCGGGTAGCTGGAATAAGGTGATGCCGTCAGAGGAGAGACCAGACGCTGCCAGCTCCAGACAATATCCTGCGCGGTAATGGCGGTCCCGTCAGACCAGGTCATGCCCGGACGTAAATGGAAGGTCCAGACGGTGTTCTCTTTATTTTCCCACTTTTCCGCCAGCCGCGGCTGTATTTCACCTGCCGGTGAGACGCTGACCAGCCCCTCGAAAAGATCGCTGATAATATTAAACTCAACGTCACTCTCGACCTTATGCGGATCCAGAGATGCCGGCTCGCTGCCGTTATTTCTCACCAGCTCCTGCTTCTCTGCCAGCACCGTCCCCGGGGGAACCTGAGCGGCAAATACCGTGGCCGTCGTGCAGAGTAAACCGAGAGCCAGCAAAGCCTGCGTGATGTGATTGTATTTTTGTGATTTCATATCCCTTGCCTTTATTATGCTTCGTTTGTACCCTCTCCACACTTAGCCACAGAACAGCAATACCGCAATATTTTTCAGTAACCTATCAGATTCCGATCGGGTTCCTGAAACCAAACACACAAACACACCACCTTTTCATCATTTATTAGCATAATATGCTGCATGATTGCCTCGGGGGTCTAAGTAAAGATGGGTAAAAGCACTATGGCTTCCGTCGTGGTTTTTTTATGCTTCATTATTAATTACATCTGTCATAAGAGAGTGACTCATGGATCGTATTATTACGTCGTCGCGTGACCGTTCATCGCTGCTCAGTACGCATAAAGTTCTGCGGAACACCTATTTCCTCCTCAGTCTGACGCTGGCATTTTCCGCCATTACGGCAACGGCCAGCACGGTGCTGATGCTGCCTTCTCCAGGGCTGATTCTGACGCTGGTGGGGATGTATGGTCTGATGTTCCTGACCTATAAACTGGCCAATAAGCCGACGGGTATTCTGGCGGCCTTCGCTTTCACCGGCTTCCTGGGTTATATCCTTGGGCCAATGCTCAACGCCTATCTGTCTGCGGGCATGGGTGACCTGATTGGTCTGGCGCTGGGCGGTACCGCACTGGTCTTCTTCTGCTGCTCGGCCTATGTGCTGACCACTCGTAAAGACATGTCCTTCCTCGGCGGTATGCTGATGGCAGGCGTAGTGGTGGTGCTGATCGGTATGGTGGCTAACATCTTCCTGCAGCTGCCGGCTCTGCACCTGGCCATCAGCGCGGTGTTTATCCTGATTTCTTCAGGCGCAATCCTGTTTGAAACCAGCAATATCATCCGCGGCGGTGAGACCAACTATATCCGCGCTACCGTCAGCCTGTACGTGTCGCTGTACAACATCTTCGTCAGCCTGCTGAGCATCCTTGGCTTCGCAAGCCGGGACTAACCTCTGCCGACGCTGTGCTCAGGCCCCGCTTATGCGGGGCCTTATTTTTTGCTACACTGCGGCCAGTCTGGACGGTATGTGAAGAATTATGTTTATCTTTGAAGGCAACGAAATTGAGACCGATAGCGACGGCTATCTGAAAGAGACGACACAGTGGAACGAAGCCATGGCGGAAGTTATCGCCGCGCAGGAAGGCATTACCCTTGCCGTTGAACACTGGGAAGTGGTGCGCTTTGTACGCGAATTTTATCTGGAGTTCAACACCTCGCCCGCCATTCGCATGTTAGTCAAGGCGATGGCGAATAAGTTTGGCGAAGAGAAAGGCAACAGCCGCTATCTCTACCGCCTGTTCCCGAAAGGGCCAGCCAAACAGGCGACAAAAATTGCCGGCCTGCCTAAACCGGTGAAGTGTATCTAATAGAGAATGGCAAATTTTTGCCATTCTCTGGTGGGTTGATGAGGCTCGGTATTCACCCGGTCAACCCGCGCGCTGCGCGGCCCGCCGGCTTTCAGCCAGGCGATAAGTGCCGCCACCTGCTCGTCTTCCCCGCAGGCCAGCACCTCCACGCTGCCATCATCAAGATTACGGGCATAGCCCGCCAGCCCCAGGCGTAGCGCCTCCCGCTGCGTCGAGTAGCGAAACCCCACGCCCTGAACCGATCCATACACCCATGCCATTGTGCAGATTGTCGCCATCGTTACGCCCCTTTTTTGCCCTGCCCTGATGCAGAGAATAGCAAATTCTCGTCAGCGTACATGCTTCGGCAACAGGCCATAGTGCTGACGAAAACGCGCGGTAAAGCGTGACCCTGACTGATAGCCGCTGTTGAGCGCTATCTCGCCGATGGGCAGCGACGTTGACTGCAGCTGGCCTAAGGCGTACGCCATGCGCACCTCCTCAACAATCAGGCGAAAGCTTTGCGATTCCTGCTGTAAACGGCGGCGCAGCGTCGATTCTCCCACAAACAACATCTTTGCCACCCGAGGAACGCTCCACGCTTCCGCCGGCGACAGCATGATAATTTGCCGAACCTGAGCGGTCAGATCCTGCTGTCTTTCGTTCAGCAGCGGCCCGGCATATCCCGCCTGCTGCAACGCCAGCAGCAGCCCCATCGTCTGGTGATGCTGCAGCTCCGTCGAGAGTCCCCCTCGCACCGCTTGCAACACGTTCTGCCACATAAACGACAGTTCAGGGGTCATCGGCGCGCATAATGACGTCAGCCGGCCGGGAGGCGGTTCGCTCATATAGCGCGCTTTAAAATCCGCGAGCAGGTCTGCGGTCAATGACAGCAGGTCGGAACAAAATAACCCATTGTCCGGCTGATTAATGACCTCAAGCTCAACGTCGGCGGGCAAAATAATCAGCTGCTGCGGGGTGGCCTGCATTTGACTGGTCCCCTGCACGATGATTTTACTTCCGCGATTGACCCGGCACAGCGCCGGCGAAAAAAGCCTGACGCGATGCAGTTTGTATAATCGCCGGGAGGTGATTTCCGCCGCCGATAACGCATTATGCTGAAAGTGAATATTGCGCATTTGAGCTCTCTGTCCGTCGTTTAGCGTCCTGACATGGCCGTCAGCTGCGCGCTGGCGATAGCGTGGCTGCGCAGCATAAAGCCCACCAACGCGCCGCTGGCCTGGGCATCAATCGGTAACGACGGCGTATTCAGCGCCCATACCGTAAAGTGATAATGATGGGGCTTATCGCCCGGCGGAGGGCAGGCTCCGCCAAACCCCGCATAACCGAAATCATTTCGCCCCTGCACGGCGCCTGCAGGCAGTTTAGCGTTATTTTTATCTCCGGCACCAGTCGCCAGGCTGGAAACCGTCGACGGTATATTCACAACCGTCCAGTGCCACCACCCGCTACCGCTAGGGGCATCCGGGTCGTAGGCGGTCACCGCAAAACTGCGGGTGCCCGTCGGCGCATGTTCCCAGGTCAACTGGGGCGAGACATTCCCCCCGTTGCACCCAAAACCGTTAAACTGTTGCGATACCGCCAGGCTCTCGCCTTCGCGCATATCGCTGCTGGTGACGCGAAATGGCGCTGCTGCCGCGCTGGTACTGATAACCGCCATCAAAATGGCTGCTAACCCGGTTCCTGTTTTCATCGTATTTTCCTCCGTTGGGTGAGGAATCACTGTAAGATCGCGGGAAGGTTTTTATTGTGCCAAAGCGCCTGCGTTTTGTGCCGAAACGCTCATCTGACGGCGCAGGTGGAATGATGCTTGCGTCGGTCACTTGTGCTAACCTACGCGCCATTTTTCGGTGCCGATATTCCCGTTGCTTAAAGGTAGCTCCATGACAGATTCCATTTTCCCCCGCTTAGTGTTGACTAAAGGACGCGAGAAATCCCTGCTGCGTCGCCATCCGTGGATTTTCTCCGGCGCCGTCGCCCGGATGGAAGGTAAAGCTCGTTCCGGTGAAACCATCGATATCGTTGATTCACAGGGAAAATGGCTGGCCCGCGGCGCATATTCGCCCTCTTCGCAGATCCGCGCCCGCGTCTGGAGCTTCGATCGCAATGAAGCTATCGATAACGCCTTTTTCGAGCGTCGTCTGCAGCAGGCGCAGAGCTGGCGCGAATGGCTGGCAGCCCGCGATGGCCTTGACAGCTATCGGTTGATCGCCGGCGAATCCGACGGTCTGCCGGGCGTGACCATCGATCGCTTTGGTCACTTTTTCGTGCTGCAGCTGCTGAGCGCCGGTGCTGAATACCAGCGTGCCGCCATCGTCAGCGCGTTGCAAACGCTGTTCCCGAACTGCTCTATCTACGATCGCAGCGACGTCGCGGTGCGTAAAAAAGAGGGGCTGGAGCTGGCGCAGGGTCTGGTTGTCGGCGAACTGCCGCCTGCCCTGCTGCCGATTACCGAGCACGGTATGCAGCTGCTGGTCGACATTCAGGGCGGCCACAAAACCGGTTACTATCTCGACCAGCGCGATAGCCGTCTGGCAACCCGCCGCTATGTCGCCGACAAGCGCGTTCTGAACTGTTTCTCCTACACCGGCGGTTTCGCGGTTTCCGCCCTGATGGGCGGCTGCCGTCAGGTTATCAGCGTCGATACCTCCCAGGAGGCGCTGGACGTTGCAAAACAAAACGTTGAGCTGAATAAGCTGGATCTTTCCAGAGCGGAATTTGTTCGTGACGACGTCTTTAAACTGCTGCGTAAATATCGCGATCAGGGGGAGAAATTTGACGTTATCGTCATGGATCCGCCGAAGTTCGTTGAGAACAAAAACCAGCTGATGGGCGCCTGCCGTGGCTATAAAGATATCAATATGTTGGCGATTCAGCTGTTAAATCCCGGCGGGATCCTGCTGACCTTCTCCTGCTCAGGTTTGATGGCGACCGATTTATTTCAGAAAATCATTGCCGATGCCGCAATTGATGCCGGACGTGATGTACAATTTATAGAACAGTTCCGTCAGGCTGCCGATCACCCGGTGATTGCAACCTACCCGGAAGGGCTGTATCTGAAAGGGTTTGCCTGTCGCATCATGTAACTTGAAAAGCGGAACATTGCCCGCATATAGCAGGTAATAACGTTTCCCAGGAGGTGCCTATGATTGCCAGCAAATTCGGTATCGGCCAGCAGGTTCGCCATACGCTATTGGGCTACCTCGGCGTGGTTGTTGATATCGATGCCGTCTACTCGCTCGCCGAGCCGGAAGAGGATGAAATTGCGGCCAATGACGAACTGCGCGCAGCGCCCTGGTATCATGTGGTCATGGAAGATGATGACGGTCAGCCGATCCACACCTATCTTGCGGAAGCGCAGCTGAGCAGTGAAGCCAGCGATGAACATCCGGAACAGCCGTCGATGGACGAGCTGGCCAGAACGATTCGCCGACAGTTGCAGGCCCCGCGGCTACGTAACTGATGTCAAGAAACCCCGCGCTATCGCGGGGTTTATTATTTACTTCGCCAGCCCTAAGCGCGGTATTTCAATCGCCGGGCAGCGATCCATCACCACATTCAGCCCAGCCTCGCGCGCCAGGACCGCCGCCTGTTCGTTAATCACTCCCAGCTGCAACCACAGCGTTTTCGCCCCAATGGCGATGGCTTCCTGAGCAACGGCCAGCGCCGCATCGGAGTTGCGGAAGACATCGACCATATCCACTTTTTCCGGCACATCGCCAAGGGTCGCGTAGCCTTTCTGCCCCATCAGCGTGGTGCCCGCGACTTTCGGCGACACAGGGATAACGTGATACCCCTGTTCAAGAAGGTATTTCATCACCCGATAACTCGGGCGATCCGGTTTGTCGCTCGCCCCGACCAGCGCAATCGTCTGGCTTGAGGTGAGAATGCCTGCGATATCGTTCTCTTTCATTTTATCCTCCACTCTTTAGCCCAAGTGTATGTTAATCAGAACGAACGAGCCATTCATCCTGACTTACGGATGCGTCAAAAATTTTCACCCGGATGCTTGCAGCAGCAGTCACTTCCAGTAATCTGTCTGCAGGTCAAAATGTGGAATGAAAATATGGAACTGACGACACGTACGTTACCCGCACGCAAACATATTGCGCTGGTTGCTCACGATCACTGTAAAGATATGCTGATGAAATGGGTTGCGCGCCACCAGCCGCTGCTGGCCCAGCATGAACTCTATGCAACCGGCACTACCGGTAACCTTATCTCCCGCGCAACCGGGCTGGAGGTTAACGCGATGCTGAGCGGACCGATGGGTGGCGATCAGCAGGTCGGCGCGCTAATCGCGGAAGGTAAAATCGATGTGCTGATTTTCTTCTGGGATCCGCTCAACGCCGTACCGCATGACCCGGACGTCAAGGCGCTGCTGCGCCTGGCGACGGTGTGGAACATCCCTGTCGCCACCAATGCCTCAACGGCCGACTTTATCATTCTGTCGCCGACCTTCGGCGAACCTCTCGATATTCTGATCCCGGATTATCAACGTTACCTCGCCGACCGTCTGAAGTAATTCCGGCCGGCGGCCCACCCGCCGGCACTTACGGTTTTCTCGCCACCGGCACAGCCAATTCTTCTAACATGCCGACAAACGGCGAAGGCCGCGCTTTGTTGAACAATAACCAGACGCGAAGCCGCGCGCGCGTGATAGCGACATAGAGCAACCGCCGCTCTTCCGCATCCGGAAAATCCTCCGGCTGCGGCAGCAGCGCCTGCTCCATAATGGATTCACGCGCCGGGGCCGGAAACGCATCATCGCCATCCTGCAGCCCCAGCACAATAACATAATCCGCCTGCTGGCCCTTACTGGCATGAATGGTCATAAAATCGAGCTGCAGATGCGGCCAGCGCGTCGCCGCTTTTTCCAGCGCCTCGGGTTTCAAATGATGATAGCGCGCCAGCAATAAAATCCGCTGCTCCGGTTTCGCATAGCCGCTGAGCTTATCGAGGAGATCGTCGAGCTTATCGTCCGCCAGCAGCGTCACGGCTTTCTTGTCTCCGGCCGTCAGGCTGTTCAATGGTTTGCTCAGCTGATGCGGATTTTGTTGTATAAAGCCGTTCGCTACTTCACCAATACGCCCGTTAAACCGGTAGGTGGTATCCAGCGCGCAGCAATCGCCTTCGCCAAAATAGTGATTAAATGCGGTGGTCAAAGAGAGCTGTGCCCCGCTAAAGCGATAGATAGCCTGCCAGTCATCACCAACGGCGAATAACGTCGTCTGCGTGTTCTGTCGCCGCAGCGCAGCCAGCAAGGCGGCGCGCTGCGGCGAGATATCCTGAAACTCGTCGACCAGAATATGTTTCCACGGGCTGACGAAGCGCCCTTTGTCCAGAATATTAATCGCCTGGTGTATCAGCCCGGAAAAATCGACCGCGCCCTCGTCTTTCAGCGCCGTTTTCCATGCCTTCAACAGCGGCGCCATCAGCTTAACGCGCTTGCCGAACAGGTCGCGCACCTCTTCCGGCGCGCCGGCGATCATCTCCGCCTGCGATCCGCCGTGCATTCGCATCAGGCTCACCCAGCGATCGAGGCGACTGGCCATTCGCCGCTGAATTTTTTTATCCTGCCAGAATTCGCCATCCGGCACCTGCCAGTCCATCTCTTCTTCCAGCCATTGCCGCCATCCCTTAGCCTGCGCTTTTTTCTCCTGACACTGCTGGCGCCAGTTTTGCAGCAGCAGCGTCTGACGAGCCGCGCTGTCGCTCTCCAGCTCGCTGATGGTCGGCACTTTTTTGCTGCCTTGCTGAATAATATGTAATGCCAGAGAGTGAAAGGTACGCGCCGCTATCTCTTCTGAGCCCAGCCGCTCACGAATACGTTCATCCATTTCCTGCGCCGCCTGGCGGCCAAATGCCAGCAGCAGAATCTGATCGGCGGCGGCTTCTCCCCGCGTTAATAACCATCCGGCTCGCGCCACCAGCACGGAGGTTTTGCCGCTTCCGGCACCGGCCAGCACCAGCAAAGCGCGCTCGCCGTTGACCACCGCCCGCGCCTGCGCGGGATTCAGTGGCGAGGTTTCGACGCTGGCAAAAAATCCGCGATACTGCTCGAGCATCGATGCCGTAAAAGCCTGATTATGTACCTGCCGGGCCTCTTCCGTATTGGCCAGCCAGCCCTGGCACTGCCGCCACAGCTCACGGCAGTTGTCGAAAGCGTCAAGGCGGCTGGTCGGCATCGGCAGGCCGGTCAAGGCGCGGCGAATCTTCACCTGAATGTCAGTCACCTGCTGCCGGGTCAGCCACTTACCCTCCGCACTGGCGCGGGCGACCTCCTCCAGCTGCTGGCGGAGAACACCGGCGGCAATGTCGCTCATTTCCACGCTCCACTGCTGCCAGAGGGTATTCAGATGATGATAAAAACGCTGCGTTTCATTCCACTCGGTACCGTGTAAACGCACAACTTTGCTGTCCGGTAAAACGAACTCCAGCTCACCCCAGACCAGGCCGCGCTTACATTGAACTGACAATAACTGATTGAAAGGGATAAGATACTCATGGTTATCACCCGAAACTTTTACTCCCGCGTTAAGCAATTGCACCCGGTCGTAGGGGTGCTGTGCCATACGTTTGCCCAATGTTGTCGCTTTAAGTTCCATATCATGCCGAATTTCAATCAGGTTGGATGTTTTTAAGTTTAACCGCCAGCGACCAGGTGCTCCAGCGTAAAAAACGTTACAATGGTCAGGTCTTATTATCTCCAGGACTGAACTGAGGGTTTATGCGTACCATTCTGAATATTTTGAACTTTATCCTTGGCGGTTTCGCCACCACGCTGGGATGGCTGCTGGCAACGCTGGTCAGCATCATCCTGATCTTCACCCTGCCATTAACCCGCTCATGCTGGGAAATTACCCGTCTCTCCTTGCTGCCTTACGGTAATGAAGCTATTCATGTCGATGAACTTGAACCGCAAGGCAAAAATAGCCTGCTGAATGCCGGCGGCACGATTCTGAATATTTTGTGGTTTCTCTTTTTCGGCTGGTGGCTGTGCCTGATGCATATTTTCAGCGGTATCGCCCAATGCCTGACTATCATCGGCATCCCGGTCGGTATTGCCAATTTTAAAATTGCCGCTATTGCATTATGGCCGGTGGGACGTAGAGTGGTTTCTGTCGAAACGGCTCGTGCAGCGCGTGAAGCGAATGCGCGTCGTCGCTTTCAGTAACCGGACGGAACACGACCATGCTTAGCCCCTTGCTACGCCGTTATACATGGAACAGCGCCTGGCTGTACAACGCCAGGATTTTTATCGCACTCTGCGGCACAACCGCCGTTCCATGGTGGCTTGGCGAAATCAAACTGACCATTCCCCTGACGCTGGGCGTGGTGGCCGCAGCATTGACCGACCTCGACGATCGTCTGGCCGGCCGGTTGCGCAACCTGGCCATCACGCTAGTGTGTTTCTTTATTGCTTCCGCCTCGGTGGAGCTGCTGTTCCCCTGGCCCTGGCTGTTTGCGCTGGGGTTAACCGTATCGACCACCGGATTTATTTTGCTCGGCGGTCTGGGACAGCGTTACGCCACTATCGCATTTGGCGCCTTGTTGATCGCCATTTATACCATGCTGGGCGTAACGCTCTACGATCGCTGGTATCTGCAGCCGTTTTTTCTGCTGACCGGTGCGGTCTGGTACAACCTGCTGACGCTCTGCGGACACCTGATTTTCCCGATCCGTCCTCTGCAGGATAATCTTGCGCGCAGCTATGAGCAGCTGGCGCATTACCTGGAACTTAAATCCCGCCTGTTCGACCCGGATATTGAGGATGAGAGCCAGGCACCGCTCTATGATTTAGCCATTGCCAATGGTCAACTGGTGACGACGCTCAATCAGACCAAGGTCTCTCTGCTGACGCGTCTGCGCGGCGACCGCGGCCAGCGCGGCACCCGCCGCACGTTGCAATACTATTTTGTGGCTCAGGATATTCACGAACGCGCCAGCTCATCGCACATTCAGTACCAAACGCTGCGCGATCATTTCCGCTATAGCGATGTGATGTTCCGCTTCCAGCGCATGCTGTCGATGCAGGCGCAGGCATGCCAGAAACTATCGCGCGCAATTCTTTTACGCGAACCTTACCAGCACGATGCCCATTTCGAGCGGGCATTTATGCACCTTGACGCCGCCCTCGATCGCGTACGCGCCAGCGGCGCGCCGGCAGAACAGATGAAAGCGCTGGGCTTTCTGCTGAATAATCTCCGCGCGATTGACGCGCAGCTGGCGACAATTGAGTCGGCGCAAACCAGCGCCCCGGTGAACAGCGCGACCGAAAACCTGCTCGCGGACGATGGTCTGAACAATTTCAGCGATATTTGGCTGCGGCTGCGCCGCAATATGTCGCCAGAATCGGCGCTGTTCCGCCATGCGGTAAGAATGTCGTTGGTGCTCTGTACCGGCTATGCGTTTATCCAGCTTACCGGGTTAAACCACGGCTACTGGATACTGCTGACCAGCCTGTTTGTCTGCCAACCAAACTATAACGCCACCCGCCATCGGCTCGCGCTGAGGATTATCGGTACCCTGATCGGGGTGGCCATCGGCCTGCCGCTATTACTGCTTGTGCCATCGGTTGAAGGCCAACTCTTGCTCATTGTCCTGACCGGCGTGCTGTTCTTCGCTTTTCGCAACGTCCAGTATGCCCACGCGACCATGTTCATCACCCTGCTGGTTCTGCTGTGCTTTAACCTGCTAGGCGAAGGTTTCGAGGTCGCGCTACCGCGTATTTTCGATACCCTGATTGGCTGTGCTATCGCCTGGGCGGCCGTGAGTTTTATCTGGCCAGACTGGAAGTTCCGCAACCTGCCACGAGTTCTGGATCAGGCTATCAACGCCAACTGTCGCTACCTTGATGCCATTCTCGAACAGTATCACCAGGGGCGCGATAACCGCCTGGCCTATCGCGTTGCCCGTCGCGATGCCCATAGTCGGGATGGTGAACTGGCTTCTGTGGTGTCGAACCTGTCGACGGAACCGCGGGCAAACGCAGCCATGCGCGAAACGGCATTCCGTTTACTGTGCCTGAACCATACCTTTACCAGCTATATTTCCGCGCTCGGCGCGCACCGGGAAAAACTCACGACTGCGGAAATTCTGGCCCTGCTTGATGATGCCGTCTGCTACGTTGATGATGCGCTGCACCACACGCCCGCCGACGAACAGCGGGTGCAGCAGGCGCTTAATAGTTTGCAGACCCGGATCCAACACCTTGAGCCCCGGGCAGACAGCAAAGAACCGCTGGTGCTTCAGCAAATTGGTCTGCTGCTGGCGCTGTTGCCGGAAATCTGCAGATTGCAAAAGCAGGTTGCGGTTCAACCCGAGTAAGCATCGATTTTTTTGTGCTGGGTGCCGGCCCATACCTTAAGCTCCTGACGCCGCTGCGTCGGGAGCGCTGCGGAATGCACTCCGGCAATCGCCCCTTCCAGCGCATAGAGAACATTCAACGTGAGCGCTTTGTTCGACTCCCGCAATTTCAGCCAGACTTTCTCCGCACCAAACTGACGCAGCATTTTTTCATCGCTCACCCCCGCGTTAATTAGCAGCAGTTCCATATGAAAACTGATATTCGGGAGATCTTTTAATCTTCCGGAAGCGCGTTGTCGTCGCTTTTCATTACGTGCGCTTTGTAATGAGGACGCCGATAGATTGAAAAGCGTTTTGCTATCACGCCAGAGAGTCTCGTCAACCTGATAATATTTCAGCAAGACCGGGCGACCATTTTTCCGCATCGTCAAAAGAGGGGTGGCATGCACCACACGATATTCCGCGCTCTGCTCACAAATTTTAAGATAGATTTCGCCCTCGGCGACCATAGCAAAAACGGTATCGTCGATGGCAAGGCTATAGCCGCCAAAGAGCGGGCGACAGCTTATTTTACCGAGTGGAGATAAACATTCCTGGAATTGATGGAACCGTAAAGATGAAATTTTCTTCATGATTATTCCTTTGTTAATCATGTAAATAGAAGATTATTTGTGAACGGATCCGTTAATATAGAAAGTAAGTGACTTCGTATATTGCAGCAAGATGATTTTGACGCTGTTCAAGATTTAATCATCGTTTTGCGAGGTGCTTTCAGAAAACAGTCGGGCGAAAATACTCAATATATAAGTAATAAATACGCCAGCCCTGCTTACTGAAATGCTGGTGAATAGTTTGGCTATCCACGTGGCAAATCTGCGCGATGTGATTCGACCTATGAACCTGGCGCACGGCTGCCGCCGTGACGATTGGCGATAAAAATCGATCTTCCTCACTCCCCACCAGAACGGTCTGGCGCGGAATTGACAAAAACCATGTACAATTTTCAACCAACGAAGTGATAAATGAGGTTGATCTTTTCCCCTGTCGGATATACTGTATATTCATACAGTAACCCACAGGCGGGATAGACTATGTTTACTTCAGCTTACGCAAATCGTTCATCACTGACTTCTGCTTCAGTACGTCGCCCCTCACATGACGTCGCCGAACAACCGGCCAGCGGGCTGATCAGTGAAATTGTCTACCGTGAAGATCAACCGATGATGACGCAATTACTGCTGCTACCTTTATTGCAGCAACTCGGCCAGCAGTCTCGCTGGCAGCTCTGGCTGACGCCGAAGCAGAAATTGAGTCGCGAATGGGTTCAGTCTTCCGGATTACCGCTGTCGAAGGTTATGCAGATTAATCAGCTCTCCCCTTACAATACCGTCGAATCGATGATCCGTGCGCTGCGCACAGGGAATTACAGCGTGGTGATTGGCTGGCTGGCCGATGAGCTGACGGCGGAAGAGCATGAACGCCTGGTTATCGCCGCGCAAGAGGGTCACGCAATGGGGTTTATCATGCGGCCGGTTGGAAATACGAACCAGGCAGGGAGACAA
Source organism: Klebsiella sp. Lac1 (assembly GCF_009825425.1). Classification (NCBI taxonomy): domain Bacteria; kingdom Pseudomonadati; phylum Pseudomonadota; class Gammaproteobacteria; order Enterobacterales; family Enterobacteriaceae; genus Klebsiella; species Klebsiella sp. Lac1. Next base: position 842,661 of record NZ_VJZJ01000001.1, on the reverse strand, counting down.
CTCAGCGGGCTAAAAATTCACTCTAATTTGTACCATTAAGCCAAATTAGGATTAATCCTGGAATTTTTTTTGCTTACAGCAATACCCTTTTCGAAAAAGGGTGATTTGTAGCGGAATGCCTGTCTGATGCGGTTTCGCGGCTTTATCCGCTGATTGAAAATCAACCATATTTGTTAAATGTTGTGTACACAACCCTTTTTTTTCATATGCCTGACGGAGTTCACACTTGTAAGTTTCGAACTAAGTTGTAGACTTTACATCGCCAGGGGTGATCGGCTTACGCTGCATGTATCAGCATAGTTAACAACAAGTCACGCCCCGGGTGAAGGATTTAACCGTGAGGTCTTTTGTAACTTCATGGCGAATTTTGGATGATAATGAGGCGCAAAAAATGAAAAAGACAGCTATCGCGATTGCAGTGGCACTGGCTGGCTTCGCTACCGTAGCGCAGGCCGCACCGAAAGATAACACCTGGTATGCAGGTGGTAAACTGGGCTGGTCCCAGTATCACGATACCGGTTTCTACGGTAACGGTTTCCAGAACAACAATGGCCCGACCCGTAACGATCAGCTGGGCGCTGGTGCGTTCGGTGGTTATCAGGTTAACCCGTACCTCGGTTTTGAAATGGGTTACGACTGGCTGGGCCGTATGGCTTATAAAGGCAGCGTAGACAACGGCGCTTTCAAAGCTCAGGGCGTTCAGCTGACTGCTAAACTGGGTTACCCGATCACTGACGATCTGGACATCTACACCCGTCTGGGTGGTATGGTCTGGCGTGCAGATTCTAAAGGTAACTACGCTTCTACCGGCGTTTCCCGCAGCGAACACGACACTGGCGTATCCCCGGTATTTGCTGGTGGTTTAGAGTGGGCTGTGACTCGTGACATCGCTACCCGTCTGGAATACCAGTGGGTTAACAACATCGGTGACGCAGGTACCGTTGGTACTCGTCCTGACAACGGCATGCTGAGCCTGGGTGTTTCTTACCGTTTCGGTCAGGATGAAGCACCGGCTCCGGTTGTTGCACCAGCTCCGGCTCCGGCTCCGGAAGTGACGACTAAGCACTTCACTCTGAAGTCTGACGTTCTGTTCAACTTCAATAAAGCTACCCTGAAACCAGAAGGTCGACAGGCTCTGGATCAGCTGTACACCCAGCTGAGCAACATGGATCCGAAAGACGGTTCCGCAGTGGTTCTGGGCTACACCGACCGTATCGGTTCTGACGCTTACAACCAGCAGCTGTCTGAGAAACGTGCTCAGTCCGTTGTTGACTACCTGGTGTCTAAAGGTATCCCGGCTGGCAAAATCTCCGCACGTGGCATGGGTAAATCCAACCCGGTTACTGGCGCTACCTGTAACAACGTGAAAGCTCGCGCTGCACTGATCGACTGCCTGGGTCCAGATCGTCGCGTAGAGATCGAAGTTAAAGGTTACAAAGACGTAGTAACTCAGCCGCAGGCTTAAGTTTTACTACCGATAAAAAACCCCGCTTTGCGGGGTTTTTTTTGGCCTGAATTCGGATATCAACACAGAGCCAGGCCCAGTACCACTTTGCCCTGTCCTCTGCAGCTATTCTTTTCCCAGCAGCACCTGCAAATCGTGCTTCAGGCTGGACATTTTACTGGCGTACTTCTCTTTATGCTCCGCGTCTTCAATCAACTGTACGATGGTTTCAGACAGGGTTTTCCCACGCCGCTGCGCGAGTCCCGCAAGACGCTGCCAGACGATAAACTCCAGGTCGATCGATTTTTTACGCGTATGCAGATGCTCCGCGTTGAAGTGCCGTTTCCGACGCGCGCGGATTGTCTGCTTCATCCGGTTCATTAACTCCGGATTCATATGCTGCTCAATCCAGGTATGCACCAGAACAGGTTCATTTTCGAGCGTCAGTAAGACATCGACCGCGGCTTTCGCTGCGCTGGCTTCAATGTAGCGGGTAATCAACTCACCTTCCCGGTGTTTTTTTACCAGATATTTCCATTTCCAGCCGCTTTCAAGATTTTCCAGTTGTTGATATTTCATTGCGATCTCAATGTGACCGTGTAACTCATTTCAGGATATCAGTTTTTTCCCAATGTGCTGAGAATAAATCATCATTCGTGATGCAGGTAACCCGGTAATCACCACGGCAGACGCAATCCCCCGTGTGCTCAGACGCAGCATAAGGTATAATCGCGCGTTTTACATCTGACTAAAAAACAGCGACTTTGACCATTACGAAACTTACCCGAAACGACCTTGCTCCTGATACGGAAAGTTATCAGGCGCTGTTTGCACAAGCCGATTTATCCCAGGCAGAAGATGGCCTCTCCGGCGAACTGCAGCCCCGTTTATTCTATGGTCTGGAGCAGCTTCTGGTGACTCCGACCATTTCGCCATTCATGCTGGTGAAGGCCCCGGAAGAACCGGAATACCTGCAGTGGCTGGCGACGGAAACGCGAACCTTACATGAACCTGCCGCACCGCTCTACGGTGTGCGCTATCAGGTTAATGGCGGCAACGTCACCCTCACCCCGGCTAAAGCTGCCGATGATAATTTTGCCAGCTCCGCGCCGGTTGAATCTACCGACTGGGCAGAAGCAGAGCAGCTCTTTGGCTGCGTACGGCAATTTAACGGCGAAATCACTCTCCAGCCAGGTCTGGTACACCGCGCCAACGGCGGCGTGCTGATTATCTCTTTGCGTGCGTTACTGGCTCAGCCGCTGCTGTGGATGCGCCTGAAAAGTATGGTCACTCGCCAGCGCTTTGACTGGTTGTCCATTGATGAGTCGCGTCCTCTGCCGGTCGCGATTCCCTCTATGCCGCTCAGCCTGAAGGTGATTCTGGTGGGTGAACGTGATTCATTGGCCGATTTCCAGGAGATGGAGCCCGAACTCTCCGCCCAGGCGATTTACAGTGAATACGAAGAGAATATCCAGATTGCCGATGCCGACACGCTCAAGCTGTGGTGTCAGTGGGTAGGCAAAAATGCGCAGCAGCTCGGACTACCGGGACTGGCCGCTGACGCCTGGCCCCTGCTGATTGAGGAAGCCGCGCGTTATACCGGCGATCAGGAGACATTACCGCTGTGCCCGCTGTGGATAGCCCGCCAGCTGCGCGAGGCTGCGGCGTTTTGCGAAGGTGGCCAAATCACCGCAGAAGAGATGCAAACCATGCTGGCTCGTCGCGAGTGGCGTGAAGGCTACCTCGCCGAACGGATTCAGGATGAAATCCTGCAAGAACAGATAATGATTGAGACCGAAGGCGAATGCATCGGCCAGATTAACGCCTTGTCGGTCATCGAATTCCCCGGACATCCGCGTCCGTTTGGCGAACCGTCGCGCATCAGCTGCGTCGTGCATATCGGCGACGGTGAGTTTATCGACGTTGAACGTAAGGCGGAGCTGGGCGGCAACATTCATGCCAAAGGCATGATGATCATGCAGGCGTTCCTGATGTCCGAGCTGGAACTCGAACAGCAGCTCCCCTTCACGGCTTCGCTGACCTTTGAACAGTCCTACAGTGAAGTCGATGGCGACAGCGCCTCGATGGCCGAACTGTGCGCGCTGATCAGCGCTCTCGCTGGCGTGCCGATTAATCAGAGCATTGCCATTACGGGTTCCGTCGATCAGTTTGGTCGCGTGCAGCCGGTAGGCGGCCTTAATGAGAAGATCGAAGGCTTTTTCACCATTTGTCAGCAGCGCGGATTAACCGGTAAGCAAGGGGTGATTATTCCTGCGGCAAATATCCGCCACCTGAGTCTGGCGGCAGAACTCCGGCAGGCCGTCGCTGACGAGCAGTTTTTCATCTGGGCGGTGGAAGATGTCACGGAAGCGCTGCCTGTTCTGACCCAGCTGCTATGGGATGGCGAAGGGCAAACTTTACGGCAAACCATTCAGGAACGGATCGCGCAGGCGACGCAGCAAGAGAGTCGTCATCGTTTTCCGTGGCCGCTACGCTGGTTAGGCGGTTCAGGTTCCAACTGATCGGACTTGTTCAGCTTACACGTGTTAGCTATCCTGCGTCCCGAACTCAAAATAAGGCTTACTGAAAACATGGTAGATAAACGCGAATCCTATACGAAAGAAGACCTTCTTGCCTCTGGCCGTGGTGAACTGTTTGGCGCAAAAGGCCCACAGTTACCTGCGCCGAATATGCTGATGATGGACCGCGTCATCAAAATGACCGAGACCGGTGGTAACTACGATAAAGGTTATGTTGAAGCAGAACTCGATATTAACCCGGACCTGTGGTTCTTCGGTTGCCACTTTATCGGCGATCCGGTTATGCCTGGCTGTCTGGGACTGGATGCCATGTGGCAGTTGGTTGGCTTCTACCTCGGCTGGTTAGGCGGCGAGGGTAAAGGGCGTGCGTTAGGCGTAGGTGAAGTTAAACTCACAGGCCAGGTGCTGCCAACGGCAAAAAAAGTGACCTACCGCATTCATTTCAAACGTGTGATAAACCGCCGTTTGATTATGGGCCTGGCGGATGGTGAAGTGCTGGTTGACGATCGTCTGATCTACACCGCAACCGATCTGAAAGTGGGTCTGTTCCAGGATACGTCTGCATTCTGATAAGCAGCGATAGCTTGAAAAAGGCGAAGCCCCCGCTATGCGGAGGCTTCTTTTTTTAAAGAGACAGTCAGGCAGTTTGTACCCTGTCCTCCATGGCTTCTCGCCAGCCTCCTAGCCAGTAGGACCTTTGGTTCAAGGTCTGGTAGGGACACATTTCTTTCGATCTTCCGGTTATCCCGGCCTGGTATCCACGTTGATGTGCCCGTTCCAGGCGATCTCGTTTTTGTCTCTTCATGCCTCGTTTCCCTCATTATTTGATCTGGTGGAAAAGAAAACAGTGGTCACTAAATATGCAACCACGGTTAACGAATACCGCGAATCAGGGGCAACGTCAATGCGCAAAATTCACGCCATTGTCATAATTGTGAGCTACATGAAAATTCATTTGTACAAAAAATGTGAACCGGCACAAGTAACGACCTGACGAGACAAATAAAAAACCGCGGTGGTTTTTCAGTCCACCGCGGCGCTTCATTTTCATTCATTTTACTTATGGCAGGCGATTCAATTCGCTGGCAATTGCCGTGGCTTCCTGAGACCAGGCCTGAGCCAGGGTCTTCACCATGGCATCATAGCCATCCTGCTGCTGCTTAAGCTCAATGTTAAACGGGCGCTTAATCAACTGTCCCTGATGCTTCAGCAGCCACTCGCCGCTGACGATGACCCGCCCATCGTAACGGCCATGAAAGCCATTGACCGCCACGTTGAGCGTATCCTGATCGCTGCCGAGAGGCTGCGAAGCAACTACCCAACCCGGGAGTTGCGCACTCAGATTCGCCACCAGCGTAGTACGCAGCTGCTGATCGAGCGGGCTGGCCCACAGATTGTTACTGGCTATGACATACTGCACGTCGCTGGTCTGATAGACCACACCGTTGCCCGCCAGATAATCCGGGATACTGACCTGTTCAACCCACAGCAGGTTTTTGCTTTGGTGGGCGGTGCTTTGCGCGCCGCTTTGTCCAACCGGAAGCTGATAGTAGGTTTTATTCTCCCCACTGCTGCAAGCCGCCAGCGCACAGGCCGCAGCCACGATTAACCATTTTTTCATTATTTCGCTCCCTTCGGCTGAGGATCTTTTTTATCCTTCGCCTCAAATACAAGCGCGTTGCTCTTATCATTGAGCGTTTTCAGTACCGGCTGCAGTTCGCGAAGAACCTGATCCAGGCGCTGCATATCTGCCACCATCTTATTGTATGCCGCCGAACCGGGCTGGAAGCCCTGCATGCTGCGGTTCAATTCGCGCAGCGTATTCTGCATATCGGCAGGAAGCTGCTGCATTGACGGGCTTGCCGCTATCTTGTTCAGGCTATCCAGCGTGGTCTGAACGTGCTGCATCGTTTTTTCACTTTGCGCCAGCGTGGTGGTCGCTTGCTCCAGCAGCGGATTTATCGGCAGGTTGTTAATCTTATCCAGCGCGTCCATCAGGCGCTGCTGGATCTGCGCCAGACCACCGCTGATTGTTGGAATGATCGGATAGGTTCCAAACTCCCGGATCTTGCCGCGCGCAGGCGCTTTCGGATAGAAATCGAGATCGATGTACAGCGCGCCGGTCACCAGGTTGCCTGTTTTCAGCGATCCCCGCAGGCCGCGGTTAATCAGATCATCAATATGCGTACGGATATCGAGATCGCCGCCGAGCTGACTGATCAGCCGTTCTGGTTCAATACGGACTTCCACCGGGATGCGATAGTCTTCGTTCAGGTGCTGATACAGTCCTGGAATAAAGAACGGCACTTTACCGACGGTACCTAAGCGGATTCCACGGAACTCGACCGGCGCCCCCGGCTGCAGGCCGCGCACGGAGTCTTTAAAGAACATGACGTAATCAATATGCTGGGTAAAGACGGAATCCTGAATGCTCTTCTGATCGTCGAAGAGATGGTAGCCCGTTTTGTTCGCCACCGGTTCTCCCATATCCAGACCTTCCGGGATATCAAAGCTGACGCCGCCGCCGAACAGGGTCGCCAGCGATCCCATCTCCACGCGCATCCCGGACGAAGAGAGATCGACCGCAATGCCGCTGTCTTTCCAGAAGCGAACGTTGGTTGTGACCAGACGATCGTTGGGCGCATTGATAAACAGCTGATAGGTGATGCTGCGCTTTTGCGCATCAAAGGAGCTGGTTTCCACCGAACCAACGCGATAACCGCGGAAGAGTACCGGGTCGCCAGGCGACAGTTGCCCCGCTTTATTACTCTCCAGCAGGATACGGATCCCTTTGGCATCCGGCGAAGCCAGCGGCGGAGAATCCAGCAGCGGGAAACGGGCGGGTTCCCCACCTTTCGTCCCCGGCTGCAGTTCAATGTAGGCCCCGGACAACAGCGTGCCGAGTCCACTGATCCCTTCACGTCCTACCTGCGGTTTGACGACCCAAAATACCGAATCTTCATGCAACAGTTTCTTCATGCCGGCGTTCAGCCGGGCTTTAATCTCTACGTGCGTCAAATCGTCGGTCAGCGTGGCGCTCTCGACTACCCCGACATCCACGCTGCGGCTTTTAATCCGGGTTTTACCCCCTTCAATCCCTTCAGCATTGGTGGTGATCAGCGTCACCTCCGGTCCTTGATGGCTGTAGTGATAAAAAAGAATCCACGCGCCGATTAGCACAGTGACGATGGGGAAGATCCACACGGGTGACCAGTTCTTCACCTTTTGCACTTTCGCTTCTCCGCTCTTATTTTCCATGCTGCTGCCTTTCCTCATGGCTTGAATCTGGTTCACGGTCCCACAACAAACGAGGGTCAAAGGTCATGGCTGAGAACATTGTCATGACAACAACGAGCGCAAACATCACCGCCCCTATCGCAGGATAGATACTCATCAACCCTCCCATGCGCACCAGCGCCGAGAGCACCGCGATGACAAAAACATCAATCATTGACCAGCGGCCAACAAACTCCACAATTTCGTAAATCAGGTGCATACGCTCGGAATCGCGCTGCCCGTTACCGTTGGCGTTCCAGCACAGCCAGGCAATGGCGAGCATTTTCAGCGTCGGCACCATAATACTGGCGATAAATATCACCAGCGCCACCGGATACGACCCTTCACTCCACAGCAGGATCACCCCCGCCATGATCGTTGACGGCAATTTATCGCCCAGCAAATCGGTAATCATGATGGGCATGATATTGGCGGGCAGATAAAGAATGCACGAGGTCAGCAGCAGGGCCATCGTCCACTGCAGGCTGTGTTTGCGTCGCGCGGTGCCTTTAGTCTGACAGCGAGGGCAAACGGCTTCATCAACAGCTAAAACCGCGGTACAGCACGAGCATGAACGTAGGCCCTGGCGGAGCCCCGTCACGCCGACCTTCAGCGGCTGCCTCACCGCCGGCATCGGGGCAATATCGTCCCACAACCAGCGTCGGTCTACGCACTGCAGCGCACGCAGTTGCAGCAGGCAGAACAAACACCAGGGGATAAAGCTTAAGCCGACGCCGATATCGCCATATGCCATCAGCTTGACGAAACTCACCAGCACACCGGCGAGAAAAATCTCCGCCATTCCCCAGGTTTTGAGGTGAAACAGAATACGCGCCAGAAACGCCTTCAGCGCGCGCGGCATACGAATACGGTTGACCAGTAGCAGAATGGTGACCAGACAAAAAGCCGGCACCAGCTGTACAAAGAGTACAAAGAAGGTGCCGAGGCTGGCGTAATCTTCGCTAAACAGCACGTCGGGGATTTCCAGCAGCTTGATTTCGCTACTGAGACCGCTCACCCGCATATACACAAAGGGGAACAGGTTGGCCAGCAGCAGCATAAACAACGCCACCAGCGCATAGGCTGTGGGACGCTGCCGGGGCGCGTCCCATGAAGTTGTCAGCGTCGTGCCGCAGCGCGGGCACACGGCTTTCTGGCGATGCTCCAGCTGCGGCAAAGCCACCAGCAAATCACATTGTGGGCACAGAATATGCCGCGCAGCATGATGATTATCGCACATGAAAACTCCTCAGCTTATGCGCCGTTTTTTAATCCTTCGAGATATTCCCAACGTTCAAAGGCCGTTTCCAGCGCCTGTTCCGCCTCGGCCAGCTGTGCCAGCACCTGCTGCGTATGGTCGTGTGACTGGCCAAAGAAAGAAGGATCGGCAACCTGCTCCTGCAGAGTTTGCAGCCGGGTTTCCAGTTCTTCGAGCCGTTGCGGCAACTGTTCCAGTTCGCGCTGCAGGTTATAGCTTAGTTTGCCTGACGCTCGTTTGACACTTTCTGCTTTCTGTTGGCTAACTTCTACCGTCTTTTTGGTAGTCTGCTGCTTTTGCGCCAGATACTGCGCCTGCTGACCGCGGGCGTCGTGGTAGCCGCCGACATATTGCCCGATGCGCCCTTCCCCTTCGAAGATCCAGCACTCGGTGACGGTGTTATCGACGAATTGACGGTCGTGGCTGACCAGCATCACGGTGCCCTGATAGCCGTCAACCAGCTCTTCCAGCAGTTCGAGGGTTTCGACATCCAGATCGTTTGTCGGCTCATCGAGGATCAGCAGGTTGCTGGGCTTCAGGAACAGACGCGCCAGCAGCAGACGGTTACGCTCGCCGCCGGACAGCGCGCGCACCGGGGTCATCGCGCGTTTCGGATGGAACATAAAGTCCTGCAGGTAGCCCAGAACGTGGCGCGGTTTGCCGTTGACCATCACTTCCTGCTTGCCTTCCGCAAGGTTGTCCATCACCGTTTTATCCGGGTCAAGCTCCGCGCGGTGCTGGTCGAAATAGGCCACTTCTAGCTTAGTCCCGACGTGAATACGTCCGCTATCCGCTTTCAGCTGACCCAGCATCAATTTCAGCAGCGTGGTTTTCCCGCAGCCGTTCGGGCCAATCAGGGCAATTTTGTCACCGCGCTGGATCTGGGCGCTGAAATCCTTAACCAGCACCTTGCCATCAACCTGGTAGTTGACGTCCTCCATTTCGAAGACAATCTTGCCCGAGCGTGCGGCCTCTTCGACCTGCATCCTGGCGCTGCCCATCACTTCACGGCGCTCGCCACGTTCGCGGCGCATGGCTTTCAGGGCCCGCACACGCCCTTCGTTACGGGTACGACGCGCTTTGATCCCCTGACGGATCCACACCTCTTCCTGCGCCAGTTTGCGATCGAACTCCGCATTCTGGAGCTCTTCCACGCGCAGCGCTTCTTCTTTATCCAGCAGATACTGATCGTAGTTCCCCGGATAGGTCACCAGCTTGCCGCGATCGAGATCGACAATTCGCGTCGCCATATTGCGAATAAAGGAACGGTCGTGCGAGATGAAAATAATGGTCCCTTTGAAGGTCTTGAGGAAACCTTCCAGCCAGTCAATGGTTTCAATATCAAGGTGGTTGGTCGGTTCATCGAGCAGCAGCACGCGCGGCCCGCAGACCAGAGCACGGCCGAGCGCCGCTTTACGCAGCCAGCCGCCGGAGAGTGAGGAGAGCTCGGCGTTGGCATCGAGATTAAGCTGCTCCAGCACTTCGTTGATACGGCTGTCGAGCTGCCACAGCCCTAAATTATCCAGCTGCTCCTGCAGACGCGCCAGTTCATTCAGGTTCTTGTCGCTCGGATCGATCATCACCAGCTGTGAAACATCGTGATAGCCTTTGAGGTAGGCCGCCTGCTCGGCGATGCCTTCCGCAACGAAATCATAGACGGTGCCGGTCACGTTACGCGGCGGATCCTGCTGCAGTCGCGCGACAACCAGATCCTGCTCATAAATAATGCGCCCGTCATCCAGCCCCTGCTCCCGGTTAAGGATTTTCATCAGGGTGGATTTACCCGCGCCATTGCGCCCGACCAGGCAGACGCGTTCGTTATCTTCGATATGCAACTCGGCATTATCCAGCAACGGAGAGTCGCTGAAGGAGAGCCAGGCACCATGCATACTAATCAATGACATTCTTTATTCCTTTCAGGCTGCGGTAATCAGCCAGCAGTTGTGGATCTGACGGTTACGGGCGAAATCCTGAGACAGCGTTTTTTGGCTAATTTCTTGCGCTTTCAGCCCCAGCTGCGCCAGCCCGTCATGATCCATACGGAAACCGCGTTTGTTATTCGAGAACATAATGGTGCCGCCTTTACGCAGCAGACGTTTGAGATCCGTCATCAGACGCAGGTGATCGCGCTGCACGTCGAAGGCATCTTCCATGCGTTTTGAGTTAGAGAACGTCGGCGGATCGATAAAGATCAGATCGAACTGTTCATCGCTATCGCGCAGCCAGCTCAGCACATCAGCCTGCATCAGGCGATGCGCGCGCCCGGTTAAGCCGTTGAGGCGCAGGTTACGTTCGGCCCATTCGAGATAAGTACGCGACATATCGACGGTGGTCGTCGAACGCGCCCCGCCGAGGCCGGCATGAACGCTGGCGCTGCCGGTATAGGAAAAGAGGTTGAGGAAGTCTTTCCCTTTGCTCATCTGGCCCAACATACGACGCGCAATACGGTGGTCAAGGAACAGACCGGTATCCAGATAGTCGGTCAGGTTGACCCACAGACGCGCGTTATACTCCTGAACCTCGAGGAAATCGCCCTTCTCGGCCATTTTCTGATACTGGTTTTTGCCTTTCTGCCGCTCGCGGGTTTTCAGCACCAGTTTGTTCGGCGCAATGCCGAGCACGGAGATCGTCGCGGCGATAACATCGAACAGACGTTGACGCGCTTTATGCGCATCCACCGTTTTCGGCGGCGCATACTCCTGTACCACAACCCACTCGCCGTAGCGGTCGATCGCGACGTTATACTCCGGCAGATCGGCATCATACAGGCGGTAACACTCGATCCCTTCCTGACGTGCCCATTTCTCGTATTTCTTCAGGTTTTTGCGCAGACGGTTAGCGAAGTCTTCCGCCAGGGAGACCGCGCCGCTGCCGTCGTTTTCCGCCAGGTGATAGTTCTTCTGTACGCAGTCCAGCGGGCCATTCTTGGCTTTAAACTGCTTGTCCGCGCGCAATTGCAGACAGCTAAGAAGCTCCGGCGAAGCGCTGAACAGCGACAGATTCCAGCCGCCGAACTGGGTTTTCATCGTCCGCCCAAGCAGGCTATGCAGGGCGATCAGCGCCGGCTCGCTTTCAAGACGTTCGCCGTACGGCGGGTTGCTGATAACGGTGCCGTACGGGCCTTTTGGCAGCGGGTTGCTGAGTTGGGCAACATCTTTCGCTTCAAATGCAATCAGTTCGCCGACGCCCGCGCGACGGGCGTTGCTGCGCGCGCGTTCAATGACGCGGGCATCGACATCAGAGCCATAGAAACGCGACTCATAGGCCGCCAGCCCTTTACGTGCGCGGGTCTGCGCTTCGGCCTTCACCTCTTTCCAGACCGCGTCATCGTGCTGCAGCCAGCCGTTGAAGCCCCAGTGACCGCGATGCAGGCCCGGTGCGCGATCGGTCGCCAGCATGGCGGCTTCAATCAGCAGCGTACCGGAACCGCACATCGGATCGAGCAGCGGCGTTCCCGGAACCCAGCCAGAGCGCATAACGATAGCCGACGCGAGCGTCTCTTTGACAGGTGCCATACCGGTGCCGTCGCGATAGCCGCGCAGATGCAGACCTTCGCCGCTGAGATCGAGTGAAATATGCGCCGTTTCTTTATTCAGCCAGACATTAATCCGCAGATCGGGATTTTCACGATCGACGTTGGGCCGCGGCAGATTTTTACGCGTAAAGCTGTCGACGATCGCATCTTTAACCTTTAACGCCCCGTACTGACTGTTGCGAATCTCATCGTTCAGTCCGCTAAAATGCACGGCGAAGGTGGCGTCAGGGGTGAAAATCTCCGTCCATGGAATGGCCTGCACCCCGAGGTACAGATCCAGGTCGCTATACACGCTGCACTGGCCCAGCGGCAGCATGATGCGCGAAGCCAGTCGGCTCCACATCAGGCTTTGATACAGCAGGCGCGTATCTCCCTGAAAATGGACCCCGCCCTGGACTACCTGGCAGTCCACCGCGCCAAGTGCTTCCAGTTCAGTTTTTAACAGCTCTTCAAGGCCACGAGCCGTACTGGCAAACAGAGAATTCATATCGTCACTTTTACTAAAAGAAAATTGTTGCGCATTATAGCCAATATGCGCCTCATGTCATAAAGTTAAAGGCTTATTTTTAAGCCCAGAGGCAGCGCATGATAACGCTATCGCGACTTTTTATTCATCCCGTCAAATCCATGCGTGGAATTGGTCTGACGCACGCGTTTGCCGATATTAGCGGCCTGGCCTGCGATCGCGCCTTTATGGTGACGGAAACCGATGGCACCTTTATTACTGCCCGCCAGTTTCCGCAGATGGTGAAGTTTACGCCATCCCCGTTGCACGACGGTATTCATCTGACGGCGGTAGACGGCAGCAGCGCGATAGTGCGCTTCAGCGATTTTTCGCCGCAGGGAGCGCCGACCGAAGTCTGGGGGAATCACTTCACCGCGCTGATTGCTCCGCCCGCGATCAACCAGTGGCTCAGCGGTTTCTTTAACCGCGATGTTCAGCTCCGCTGGTTAGGCCCTCACCTCACCCGACGGGTGAAACGCCATGATGCCGTCCCGCTCACCTTTGCCGATGGTTTCCCCTACCTGCTGGCCAACGAAGCCTCGCTGCGCGATCTGCAAAAACGCTGTCCGGCCAGCGTGCGAATGGAGCAGTTTCGCCCTAACCTGGTGGTGACCGGCGCGGCGGCCTGGGAAGAGGATACCTGGAAAGTGATTCGCATTGGCGAGGTGGTTTTTGATGTGGCAAAACCCTGCAGCCGCTGCGTGCTGACCACCGTCAGTCCGGAGCGGGGGCAAAAGCATCCCTCCGGCGAACCGCTGGCCACCCTGCAACGGTTCCGTACCGCGCTGGATAATGGCGATGTCGATTTTGGGCAAAACCTGATTGCCCGCAACAGCGGCGTAGTGCGCGTGGGCGATGAAGTGGAAGTGCTGACTCGCGGCCCGGCAAAAGCCTACGGCGCAGGCGAAAGCGAAAGCGACGAGAATCCAGCGGTCGTCGCGCAGCCGGATTCCGTGATTGAAATTGAATGGCAGGGACAGCGGTTTAGCGGCAATAATCAGCAGGTATTGCTGGAACAGCTGGAGCAAAAAGGCATTCGCATCCCCTACTCTTGTCGGGCGGGCATTTGCGGCAGTTGCCGCATCAGACTGGAAGAAGGCGAGGTCAGCCCGTTGAAGAAAAACGCGGTCGCTGACGATGGTACGATTCTGTGCTGTAGCTGTATACCGAAAACGGCCTTACGGCTGGTGCCTTAGCGCGTTTTAAACCGCCTGACCCAGGCTGTAGCTGGTCATACCCTGTGCCGGTTGCAGCCTGTCGTTCATGATTTTAATCACATCCCCCAGCTGCATGACTCGCCCGGCGACCGTTACCCCTGGCTGCGCCAGCAGGCAGAGCGCGGCATTTTCGCCCGGTTCAATCACCAGCAGATTCACCTGCTGTCCGCTATCGCTGAGCCAGGCGCTGGCGGCATCGCCGGTGGCGGGCTGCCAGGAGATTTCATGCGTTGTGAAATGCCAGCTTTTTGGCATTTGCGGTTTCAGGAAGCGAATGGCGACCAGCGCGTTGAGAACTAATTCCGCGCGCTGCTCTTTAGATAACTCAATATCGCGACATTTTTCTTCAAAAGAGAAATACAGCGCGGCATCGTCAACACAGAATCCGGAAGGCGCGAAGGCATCGGGCGTCAACATCCGACGCGCAAACCGCGAACGGAACAACATACCATTGGCCAAATCGAGCATCATGCGATCGTGCTCTTCATCGTAATACCAACGCCAGTTATCGTCAGGTTTAATTCGCATCGTTTCCCCGTCCTCTTTCCCGTGCATCTGTAATGCAATGGCAGCCTGCAACAGAATAATTTCCAAAATTAAGAAAAGACTAAAATGTCTAAATAAGCAACAGTGGAGGAATATAAAACAACCAGGGCCGGAAATAAAGCCCTGGGGGGATCAGAGGGGGAAAAGATTAGATATGGGTAACAATTTCTTTAATCAGCGGAGGGCCTTTAAAAATAAATCCGGAATAAATCTGGACGAGGCTTGCACCGGCAGCGATTTTTTCCCGTGCCGCGATCACCGAGTCAATCCCTCCGACTCCGATAATGGGCAAACGACCATTTAATTCTGTCGCCAGCATACGGATAATTTCCGTACTCTTTAATTGCAATGGACGACCGCTGAGGCCACCCGTTTCATCACAGAATTTCATTCCCTGGACCAGCGAACGATCGAGGGTAGTATTGGTGGCAATGACGCCATCAATATTATGCCGAACTAAACTGTCGGCCACCTGGATCAATTCCTCAAGAGAAAGATCCGGGGCGATCTTCACCGCGACAGGGACATATTTTTGATGTTTTTGCTGCAGCTCAAGCTGCTTATTTTTAATACCAGAGAGTAAGTCATCGAGGGCATCGCCGTATTGTAAGGTGCGCAGGCCCGGGGTATTCGGTGAGGAGATATTAATGGCGATATACCCGGCATATGGATAGACTTTTTCCATACAAATCAGATAATCATCTTTACCCTGCTCAACCGGCGTATCTTTATTCTTACCGATATTAATACCGAGAATACCGTCAAAATGCGCCTTTTTTACGTTCTCAACCAGGTTATCAACACCGTGGTTATTAAAGCCCATGCGGTTGATCAAACCTTCGGCATCCACCAGGCGGAAGATCCTCGGCTTATCATTCCCCGGCTGCGGACGCGGCGTTACGGTACCGATTTCAATGGCGCCAAACCCCATGGCGCCGAGCGCATCAATGCACTCGCCGTTCTTGTCCAGCCCAGCGGCCAGACCCAGCGGGTTTTTAAACGTGAGTCCCATACAGGTGACCGGTTTGGACGGCACCTTCTGACGGACCAGCATTTCCAGCGGCGTACCTGATACACGACGTAATTGTTGAAAAGTAATTTCATGAGCGCGCTCAGGATCGAGCTGAAAAAGGGCTTTACGAACGAAGGGGTAGTACATGAACTCTCCTGGATTCCCGGTGTGCAAACCGGGGGCGTATTATGTTCGATCGACGCCGGAAAGGGAATTGACCTGCGACAAAAAATCTCGCATCCAACGCAAACGTTTACTTTTCTCCCCCGCATTATGCAATTTTTGACAAAACAAGGGTGGAAAAATCATTTAGGGAAATAAATCGGCTCTGTCACACTGCCAGCAAATGTTATCAATTATAGATAAATGCAAACATTTGGTTATAAGGAGAGAGAAGATGCGTGTTATTACACTTGCGGGCAGTCCGCGTTACCCTTCCCGTTCCAGCGCACTTCTGGAATATGCCAGAGAGACGCTCTCCGCGGCAGACGTTGAAGTCTGCCACTGGCATCTGCAAAATTTTGCTCCGGAAGACCTGCTGTACGCTCGCTTCGATAATCCGGCGTTACATACGCTGAACGAACAGCTGGCCGGCGCCGATGGGCTTATCATCGCCACCCCGGTGTATAAGGCCTCTTTTTCCGGCGCGCTGAAGACGTTGCTCGACCTGCTCCCGGAACGGGCGCTGGAGGGGAAAATCGTCCTGCCGCTGGCGACCGGCGGCACGATTGCCCACATGCTGGCGGTGGATTATGCGCTAAAACCGGTGCTCAACGCCCTCAAAGCGCAGGAGATTCTGCACGGCGTGTTCGCTGACGATAGTCAGGTCACCGACTATCAACATAAACCGCAGTTTACCCCTAATCTGCAGGGGCGACTCGATCTGGCGCTGGAGACCTTCTGGCAGGCGCTGCACCGTCCGACCAGCCGCGCTCCCGCGCTCAAGACTCTCCATGGGGTGGAACATGCGTAACCTTCTCAAAACCCTCGCGCTGAGTGGGTTGCTGACGCTATCGGCCCTGAGCCAGGCGGCACAATCCGCGCCGGATGCGCTGCGCATCGGCTACCAAAAAGGCAGCGTCAGTATGGTGCTGGCCAAAAGCCATCAGCTGCTGGAAAAGCGCTACCCAAACACCAAAATCTCGTGGGTAGAATTTCCCGCCGGCCCGCAAATGCTTGAGGCGCTAAACGTCGGCAGTATCGATCTGGGCAGTACCGGTGATATCCCACCGATTTTCGCCCAGGCCGCCGGAGCCGATCTGGTTTATGTCGGCGCGGAACCGCCGAAGCCAAAAGCGGAAGTGATTCTGGTCGCGGAAAACAGCCCGATCAAAACCGTCGCTGAACTGAAGGGGCGCAAAGTCGCGTTTCAGAAAGGCTCCAGCTCCCACAACCTGCTGCTCAGGGCACTACAGCAGGCGGGCCTGAAATTCAGCGATATTCAACCCGTTTATCTTGCCCCCGCGGACGCCCGCGCGGCATTTCAACAGGGCAATGTTGATGCCTGGGCTATCTGGGATCCCTACTATTCCGCCGCTCTGCAACAAGCGAGCGCCAGGGTGCTCAAAGACGGAACCGATCTGAAACAAACCGGCTCTTTCTATCTGGCTTCGCGCCCCTATGCGGAGAAAAATGGCGCCTTTATTAGCGGCGTGCTCGACACCTTCAGCCAGGCGGATGCCCTGACGCTGAGCCAACGCCCGCAAAGTATTACCCTGCTGGCAAAAACGATGGGACTCCCTGAAGCGGTGATCGCCAGTTATCTGGACCACCGGCCGCCGACCACCATTACTCCGGTCAGTCGCGAAACCGCCGCCCGGCAGCAGCAAACCGCCGATCTGTTCTACGAGAACAAACTGGTGCCGAAAAAAGTCGACATCCGCACCCGCATCTGGCAGCCCGCAACCGCACAAGGAGCGAAATCATGAGTCTGAATATGTTCTGGTTTTTACCGACCCACGGTGATGGTCGCTACCTGGGGACCGAAGAAGGCGCCCGCCCGGTTGATTACGGCTACCTGCAACAAATTGCGCAAACCGCGGACCGCCTCGGTTTTACCGGTGTGCTGATCCCGACCGGGCGCTCCTGCGAAGATGCGTGGCTGGTTGCCGCTTCGATGATTCCCGTCACCCAGCGCCTGAAATTTCTTGTCGCCCTGCGCCCGAGCGTCACCTCCCCGACGGTCGCCGCCCGCCAGGCCGCGACGCTCGACCGCCTGTCCAACGGCCGGGCATTGTTTAACCTGGTGACCGGCAGCGACCCGCAGGAGCTTGCCGGCGATGGGGTTTTCCTCGACCATACCGAACGTTACGAAGCCTCGGCTGAATTTACTCATATCTGGCGCCGCCTGATGGAAGGCGAAACCGTCACCTTCGATGGAAAACACCAGCGGGTGCGCGGCGCGAAACTGCTGTTTCCGCCCCAGCAGCAGCCGCGTCCGCCGCTCTACTTTGGCGGTTCGTCCGATGTGGCGCAAGAGCTCGCCGCCGAGCAGGTCGATCTCTATCTCACCTGGGGAGAACCGCCGGAGCAGGTTGCGGAAAAAATCGCCCAGGTGCGTGAAAAAGCCGCCCGTCACGGTCGTACGGTTCGCTTCGGTATTCGTCTGCATGTCATTGTGCGGGAAACCAATGAAGAAGCCTGGGAAGCGGCCGAAAGCCTCATCTCGCATCTTGATGACGATACCATTGCCCGGGCGCAGGCCGCGTTTGCCAAAACCGATTCCGTCGGACAGCAGCGGATGGCCGCGTTGCACAACGGTCGGCGCGACAAGCTTGAAATCAGCCCTAACCTGTGGGCTGGCGTCGGGCTGGCGCGTGGAGGGGCGGGAACCGCTCTGGTCGGCGATGCGCCTACCGTAGCCAAACGAATCAATGAATATGCGGCGCTGGGTATCGATAGCTTTATCTTCTCCGGCTATCCGCATCTTGAAGAGGCTTATCGCGTCGGCGAACTGCTGTTCCCGCTGCTGGATATCACTATCCCGTCGATTCCTCAGCCGCAGCCTCTGCGCCTGCAGGGCGAGGCGGTGGCCAACGAGTTTATTCCGCGCAAAGTCGCACAAAGCTAAGGAGTACATCATGGCTACGTCCGCGCAAAAACTGCTGCTGCGGGTCGCCCCCTGGCTTCTGCCGGTGGGAACCGTCATCATCTGGCAGCTCGCCTCTTCCGTCGGCTGGCTATCCACCCGCATCCTTCCCTCTCCGGAAGGGGTACTCAAGGCCTTCTGGACGCTTTCCGCCAGCGGCGAACTGTGGCAACACCTGGCCATTAGTTCATGGCGCGCTCTGCTGGGCTTCGCCATCGGCGGCTCCATCGGGCTGGTGCTGGGCCTGATAAGCGGCCTGTCGCGTTGGGGGGAGCGGCTGCTGGATACCTCGATTCAGATGCTGCGCAACGTCCCGCATCTGGCGTTGATTCCGCTGGTTATTTTATGGTTTGGCATTGATGAAAGCGCCAAAATCTTCCTCGTCGCGCTGGGGACCATGTTCCCTATCTACATCAACACCTGGCACGGCATCCGCAATATCGATCGCGGACTGGTGGAAATGGCGCGTAGCTATGGCCTGTCCGGCTTCGCCCTGTTCCGCCATGTGATTCTGCCGGGGGCCCTGCCCTCGATAATGGTCGGCATCCGCTTCGCCCTCGGGCTGATGTGGTTAACGCTGATTGTCGCCGAAACCATCTCCGCTAACGCCGGCATCGGCTATCTGGCGATGAATGCGCGGGAGTTTTTACAAACGGATGTGGTGGTTGTCGCCATTATTCTTTACGCCATTCTTGGCAAACTGGCCGACGTCAGCGCGCAGCTGCTGGAACGCGCGTGGCTACGCTGGAACCCGGCTTATCATCTTCAGGAGGCCAACGCATGACGACTGCCCGTCTGAACCCAGGGATCCCGCTGTTGCTTAACGGCGTGACCAAACGCTACGGCGAAAATACCATTCTTAACGCACTGGATTTACATATTCCGACCGGGCAGTTTGTCGCGGTGGTCGGGCGCAGCGGCGGCGGCAAAAGTACCCTGCTGCGTCTGCTGGCGGGGCTCGAAAAACCTAACGGCGGCGAGCTGCTGGCCGGTTCAACGCCGCTGGCGCAGGTTCAGGATGACAGCCGCATGATGTTCCAGGACTCGCGGCTGCTGCCGTGGAAATCGGTGATCGACAATGTCGGTCTTGGGCTGAAGGGCCAGTGGCGTGATGCCGCCCTGCAGGCGCTGGCCAGCGTTGGTCTGGAAAACCGCGCCGGTGACTGGCCGGCGGCGCTCTCCGGCGGACAAAAACAGCGCGTTGCGCTGGCCCGCGCGCTGATTCATCGCCCTCGCCTGCTGCTACTCGATGAACCGCTGGGCGCGCTCGATGCGTTAACCCGGCTGGAGATGCAGGATCTGATCGTCTCGCTGTGGGAAGAATACGGTTTTACCGTACTGCTGGTCACCCATGATGTCAGTGAGGCGGTGGCCATGGCGGACCGGGTGCTGTTGATTGAAGAAGGGAAAATTGGCCTCGATGTCGCCGTCGATATTCCGCGGCCGCGGCGCACCGGTTCGGCCAGACTGGCTGAACTGGAAGCCGAAGTACTGAACAGAGTGATGAAACGTGGTAAGAGCGAATCGGCGCCGCGCTTATTGAGCCACGGTTAATCCCGCTGCGCTTACCGGGGCGGCTACCGTCTGAGGGTGTTGATAGCCCGGATAAGGCGCATCCGCGCCGTTATCCGGGAATGGTATCGCCTTACGCCAAAGCCTTACTGATTTTCTCGAACAGATCTCCGGAGAGATTCTCCAGACCTTTCAGTTGCTCCAGCGCCGCGCGCATCAGCGCCTGGCGTTTAGCATCGTAGCGTTTCAGGCGAATCAACGGCTCAATCAAGCGGGAGGCCACCTGCGGGTTGCGGCTGTTGAGCTCGGTCAGCATCTCCACCATGAACTGATAGCCGCTGCCATCTTCGGCGTGGAATGCCGCCGGGTTACTGCCGGCAAACGCGCCAATCAGCGAACGTACACGGTTCGGGTTGCTGATACTAAACGAGCGGTGATTCAGCAGGCCGCGTACCGTCTCCAGAACATTGTCCGCCGGGCTGGTGGACTGCAGGATAAACCATTTATCCATCACCAGGCCGTCCTGATGCCATTTGTCGTCATACTCCTGCATCAGGGCATCGCGGCAAGGCAGCTGCGCGGCGACCGCGGCCGACAGGGCGGCCAGCGCATCGGTCATATTGTCAGCCTGATGATACTGGGCGACGACCAGCTTATCCGCCAGCGCAACGTCGCCGAACGCCAGATAGCGCAGACAGGTATTGCGCAGTGAACGCTTGCCGATATCGGCGTGTTCCACGCGATAGCTCGCCAGCTTGTTGGCGTTGTAAACCGCGAGGAACTCGTCCGCCAGCTCTTTCGCCAGCGTGCGGGTCAGCGCTTCACGGACCGCGGCAATGGCGATCGGGTCGATGATGGCAAACAGCTCAGCGATTTCATTGGCGGAAGGCAATGTCAGAATTTCAGCCGCCAGCGCCGGGTCAATCTTCTCATCCAGCAGGATCGCGCGGAATGCGTCGGCCACATGAATCGGCAGCGACAGCGGCTGACCCTGCTGATGGCGGTTGACGTTCAGCCTGATGTAGGTTGCCAGCAGGCTCTGCGCGGCATCCCAGCGGGAGAAGTCGTTGCGCGCGTGGCGCATCAGGAAGGTGAGCTGCTGGTCGCTCCATTTATACTCCAGCTTCACCGGAGCGGAAAATTCGCATAGCAGCGCCGGTACCGGCTGGAAGTAGACGTTGTCGAAGACAAAGGTCTGCTCGGCCTGGGTCACATTCAGCACGTGATGCACCGGATGCCCCCCCTTCTGCAGCGGGATCACCTTACCTTCGTTATCATACAGTTCTATCTCGAACGGAATGTGCAGCGGCTGTTTCTCCGGCTGTTCCGCGGTCGGCGGCGTGCGCTGGCTGATGGTCAACGTGTACTGTTCGGTTTCCGGGTTGTAGTCATCATGGACGCTCACCACCGGCGTGCCGGACTGGCTGTACCAGCGGCGGAAATGCGACAGGTCGACGTTAGAGGCATCTTCCATCGCCTGAACAAAATCGTCGCAGGTGGCGGCGCTGCCGTCGTGGCGTTCGAAGTACAGCTGCATCCCTTTCTGGAAATTGGCTTCGCCCAGCAGCGTATGGAGCATGCGGATCACTTCGGCGCCCTTCTCATACACCGTCAGGGTATAGAAGTTATTCATCTCGATGACGCTATCCGGGCGAATCGGATGGGCCATCGGGCTGGCGTCCTCGGCGAACTGCAGACCGCGCATGGTGCGCACGTTGTTAATCCGGTTCACGGCGCGCGAACCGAGATCGGAGCTGAACTCCTGATCGCGGAACACGGTCAGCCCTTCTTTCAGGCTCAGCTGGAACCAGTCGCGGCAGGTCACGCGGTTGCCGGTCCAGTTATGGAAGTATTCGTGGCCGATGACGCGTTCAATATCGAGATAATCTTTATCGGTGGCGGTATCGGTGCGGGCCAGTACATATTTGGAGTTAAAGACGTTCAGCCCTTTGTTTTCCATCGCCCCCATATTAAAGAAGTCGACGGCGACAATCATATAGATGTCGAGATCGTACTCAAGACCAAAACGGGTTTCGTCCCATTTCATCGAGTTCTTCAGCGAGGTCATCGCCCACGGCGCGCGGTCGAGATTGCCGCGGTCAACGAACAGCTCCAGCGCCACTTCACGCCCGGAACGGGTTTTGAAGGTATCGCGCAATACGTCGAAGTCGCCGGCGACCAGCGCAAACAGATAGCACGGTTTCGGGAACGGGTCCTGCCACTGGATCCAGTGACGACCATTTTCCAGCTCGCCCTGCGCCACACGGTTGCCGTTGGAGAGCAGGAACGGATATTTCGCTTTGTCGGCGATAATTTTAGTGGTGAAGCGGGCCAGCACATCCGGACGATCCAGATACCAGGTAATATGACGGAAGCCTTCCGCCTCGCACTGGGTGCACAGGGCTTCGCCAGACTGATAGAGACCTTCCAGGGCGGTATTCGCCGCCGGGCTGATTTCATTGACGATGGTCAGGGTGAAATGTTCCGGCAATCCGCCGATCGCCAGCTGGTTATTTTCTTCTTTATAGTTGCTCCACGGCTGGCCATCCACCAGCAGGGAGACCAGCGTCAGGTCTTCGCCATCCAGACGCAACGGCACATCGGACGCCGCCGCGTGACGGGAGACTTTGCTCTCAGCCGTAACCACGGTTTTCCCGGCATCCAGGTCAAAGGTCAAATCGATATCGCTAATGAGATAATCCGGCGCACGGTAGTCGTGGCGGTATTTGGCTTGGGGCTGTTGTGTCATAAAAAACCTTTAGCATGTTCCATAAAGTGTCAAACCCAGTCTATTCCTGTTGCGTAGATCGCGCTATGCAGAATCTTCATCTTTTCAACGCTAAACACGAAAATTGCTACATATTGATAACACTAAGAGGCACGAAATGCGCTCGACCCGGTGCAAAGCTTGTGGTGTGATCCCTGTTCAATATATTAAACTAGGCCTCGCAAATGACCGTCAGCGTTGCCATCGGCCGTCACTGCGGGACAGAGTCGGGTAATAAAGGTATACTCCGCCTCCTTTTTTCTGCTTCGGTTTTTGATGGAAACGCTCCAGTGAGAGGACGCTACTGCGCACCATGACACAATTCACTTCTCCTGTACTGCACTCGCTGCTCGATACGGACGCCTACAAGCTGCATATGCAACAGGCTGTCTTCCACCGCTACGGCGATGTACACGTTGCGGCGGAGTTCCGCTGCCGCGGGGACGATCTGCTCGGTATCTATGCCGACGCAATTCGCGAGCAGGTTGAAACCATGCGCGACCTGAAGCTGCAGGACGATGAATATCACTGGTTATCTACCCTGCCGTTCTTTTCCCATGACTATCTCGACTGGCTGCGCGACTTCCGCTACGACCCGGGCCAGGTCACCGTCACCAACGACAATGGCAAGTTGAATATTCGCCTGTCCGGCCCGTGGCGTGAAGTCATCATGTGGGAAGTTCCGCTGCTGGCGGTGATTAGTGAGCTGGTCCATCATTACCGCTCGCCGGAAATCGGCGTCGATTTAGCGCTGGAAACCCTCGAACACAAGCTGGCCGGTTTTGCGCAAATCACCGCCGATCTCGATCTCAGCCGCTTCCGCCTGATGGACTTCGGCACCCGCCGCCGCTTCTCGCGCGAAGTACAGCAGGCCATCGTCAAACGTCTGCAGCAGGAACCGTGGTTTATCGGTACCAGCAACTACGATCTGGCTCGTCGGCTTCATCTGACGCCAATGGGCACCCAGGCGCATGAATGGTTCCAGGCGCATCAGCAAATCAGCCCCAGTTTAGCCAACAGCCAGCGCGCAGCGCTGGCAGCCTGGCTGGAAGAGTATCCTGACCGGCTCGGCATCGCCCTCACCGACTGCATTACTATGGACGCCTTCCTGCGGGATTTCGGCCCGGAATTTGCCAGCCGCTACCAGGGACTGCGC
The DNA here is from genome assembly GCF_009825425.1 of Klebsiella sp. Lac1. Taxonomy (NCBI): domain Bacteria; kingdom Pseudomonadati; phylum Pseudomonadota; class Gammaproteobacteria; order Enterobacterales; family Enterobacteriaceae; genus Klebsiella; species Klebsiella sp. Lac1. The sequence continues at coordinate 818,805 of NZ_VJZJ01000001.1, read as the reverse complement.
CACGATTCCGGCGACCCGGTAGAATGGGGCGAAAAAGCCATCGCCCATTACCAGAAGCTGGGAATCGACCCCATGAGTAAAGTGCTGGTCTTTTCCGATAACCTCGATCTGGCGAAAGCCGTCGATCTCTATCGCCACTTCTCTTCGCGGGTCAATCTGAGCTTCGGTATTGGCACCCGTTTAACCTGCGATATCCCGCAGGTTAAACCGCTAAACATCGTGATAAAGCTGGTGGAATGTAACGGTAAGCCGGTCGCGAAACTCTCCGACAGTCCGGGGAAAACCATCTGCCACGACAAGGCCTTTGTCCGGGCCCTGCGTAAAGCCTTTGACCTTCCGCCGGTGAAAAAGGCCAGTTAATCACCACATTTATCGCCACAAGGAGCCGTTCTGGCTCCTTGTTGTTTATTTATTTCCGAAAACTCCCCTTGATGGTGCGAAATCTGCTTGTCTGATGGAAGATGACAGGTAACATAGATATCCCCATTATCGGGGGAAACAGATTTTTTTATTGGACTACGAATAGAGAGACTATTATGAGCGTTGTGCCTGTAGCCGACGTACTCCAGGGCCGTGTTGCCGTTGACAGCGAAGTCACCGTGCGCGGATGGGTACGTACCCGCCGAGATTCAAAAGCTGGCTTTTCCTTCCTGGCCGTCTATGACGGTTCCTGCTTTGATCCTGTACAGGCCGTTATTAATAATTCTCTGCCCAATTACAATCAGGAAGTGCTGCGCCTGACCACCGGCTGCTCGGTCGTCATTACGGGTAAAATCGTGGCATCTCAAGGTCAGGGCCAAAGTTTTGAAATCCAGGCCAGTCACGTTGAAGTGACCGGCTGGGTAGAAGATCCGGATACCTATCCGATGGCCGCTAAGCGTCACAGCATCGAGTATCTGCGTGAAGTGGCGCACCTGCGCCCGCGCACTAACCTGATTGGCGCGGTCGCTCGCGTGCGTCATACCCTGGCGCAAGCGCTGCATCGCTTCTTTGACGAGCAGGGCTTCTTCTGGGTTTCCACGCCGCTTATCACCGCTTCTGATACCGAAGGCGCGGGTGAAATGTTCCGCGTCTCCACGCTGGATCTGGAAAACCTGCCGCGTAACGATCAGGGCAAAGTAGATTTTGATAAAGACTTCTTCGGTAAAGAGTCGTTCCTGACCGTATCCGGCCAGCTGAACGGCGAAACCTATGCCTGTGCGCTGTCTAAAATCTACACCTTTGGCCCAACCTTCCGTGCCGAAAACTCCAATACCAGCCGCCACCTTGCGGAGTTCTGGATGCTGGAACCGGAAGTCGCGTTTGCCAACCTGAACGATGTCGCCGGCCTCGCGGAAGCCATGCTGAAATACGTTTTCAAGGCGGTACTGGAAGAACGTGCGGACGATATGAAATTCTTCGCCGAGCGCGTGGATAAAGATGCGATCGATCGCCTTGAGCGTTTCGTGTCTGCCGATTTTGCCCAGGTTGATTATACCGACGCGGTAACCATCCTCGAAAACTGCGGTAAGCAGTTTGAAAACCCGGTTTACTGGGGCGTAGATCTCTCCTCCGAGCACGAACGCTACCTGGCGGAAGAGCACTTCAAAGCGCCGGTGGTGGTGAAAAACTATCCGAAAGACATTAAGGCGTTCTATATGCGCCTTAACGAAGACGGTAAAACCGTCGCCGCAATGGACGTTCTGGCGCCGGGTATCGGTGAAATCATCGGCGGCTCTCAGCGTGAAGAACGCCTGGATGTGCTTGACGCGCGTATGGCGGAAATGGGGCTGAATAAAGAAGACTACTGGTGGTACCGCGACCTGCGTCGTTATGGCACCGTACCGCACTCCGGCTTCGGCCTGGGCTTCGAACGTCTGATCGCCTATGTCACCGGCGTACAAAACGTGCGTGATGTGATCCCGTTCCCGCGTACTCCGCGCAGCGCCACATTCTGATTAATTTTTCTTATCATTGCCAGAGGCCAGCGTAAGCTGGCCTTTTTTTATGTCAGATTTTGTTAACGAACATCAAGAAATTTAAACATCAACCCTTCCGGTTCACATTTATGTTACTCACTATTACGACTTCTTCCCGCACGATAAACCGCACCTTATGTTCATTCACCGACGAACCACCTGATAATTTTGTTCATTTTTTAACCTTCCGCAGCACAAGATGCAAAGACAAATGCTGAGCAAAAAAAAAGCGAAATGCAGGCATAAAATGTACAAATGCGCCTTTATCTAAATTAATCATAATTAATTCATATAGATATATATGGTCTGTTTGTTTTACGAGCAAAGTGGAACGGAATTTTGACTGAGTTCACAAAGTTCCCAAAAATACATATTTAGTTACATACTATTTCTTTTTGTTACTCATATGCGACATTGGTAGCATTTTCCGGCTAGCGAAACGCTGGCGCGGATGGAAAGATGCCTTCAGACACCAAACTATCATCAATAGTTCTGTAAATTTTTATTGACGGAAATTATTGGCGGCGGTGGCGAGTGTTCATATAAAAATATTAATGAGGGTAATAAATAATGATGAAGCGCAATATTCTGGCAGTGGTAATCCCTGCCCTGCTGGTAGCCGGCGCAGCTAACGCTGCAGAAATCTATAACAAAAACGGCAACAAACTGGATTTCTACGGGAAAATGGTTGGTGAGCACGTCTGGACCACCAATGGTAACACCAACAACAGCGACACCACCTATGCACGTATCGGCCTGAAAGGCGAAACCCAGATCAACGATCAGCTGACCGGTTACGGCCAGTGGGAATACAACATGGATGCGTCCAACGTTGAAGGTTCCCAGCCGACCAAAACTCGTCTGGCCTTCGCGGGTCTGAAAGCGGGCGATTACGGTTCATTCGACTACGGCCGTAACTATGGCGCTATCTACGACGTTGAATCCGCAACCGATATGCTGGTTGAGTGGGGCGGTGACGGCTGGACCAACACCGACAACTTCATGACTGGCCGTGCCAACGGCGTGGCAACCTACCGTAACTCTGATTTCTTCGGTCTGGTTGACGGTCTGAGCTTCGCGCTGCAGTACCAGGGTAAAAACGACAGCAGCCGTGCAATCCAGCAACAGAACGGCGACGGCGTCAGCACCTCTGCGACCTATGCATTTGGCAACGGTATCGCGCTGTCTGCAGGTTACTCTGGCTCCAACCGTAGCGTCGCGCAGAAAGCTGACGGCAACGGCAACAAAGCTGAAGCATGGGCAACCTCCGCTAAGTACGATGCAAACAACGTCTACGCCGCAGTCATGTACTCTCAGACCTACAACATGACCCCGGAAAAACAGGCGAACTTCTTCGCTGGCAAAACTCAGAACATCGAAGCCGTGGCTCAGTATCAGTTCGACTTCGGTCTGCGTCCGTCCATCGGCTACGTTCAGACTAAAGGTAAAAACCTGCAGGGTCGTACCGGCTTCGGCGGCGGCGATGCTGACCTGGTTAAATACATCGAAGTGGGTAGCTGGTACTACTTCAACAAGAACATGAACGTCTACGCAGCATACAAATTCAACCTGCTGGACGACAACAGCTATACCAAAGCTGCTAAAGTGGCCACCGATGACCAGGCTGCAGTTGGTATCGTTTACCAGTTCTAATCACTACACCCCTTCGTGATATGCCTAAAAAGCAGGACTTCGGTCCTGCTTTTCTACATTACTAAGATAAAGATCGTAACTTTCGAAAACCTTCTCGCTTTTTGTCGCAAACGGTTGGCAATTTGCAGATCTCCCGTTACCCTGATAGCGAAATTCCCTTCAGTAATCACAATGGAACCTCGTCATGTTTGAGAACATTACTGCCGCCCCTGCCGACCCCATTTTAGGCCTGGCCGATCTGTTTCGTGCCGATGACCGCCCGACTAAAATTAACCTCGGGATTGGTGTTTACAAAGATGAAACGGGTAAAACCCCGGTCCTGACCAGCGTTAAAAAAGCAGAACAGTATCTGCTGGAAAATGAAACCACCAAAAACTATCTGGGTATCGACGGTATTGCGGAATTTGGCCGCTGCACCCAGGAACTGCTGTTCGGTAAAGGAAGCGCAATCGTCAGCGATAAGCGCGCGCGCACTGCCCAGACCCCTGGCGGTACCGGCGCCCTGCGCGTTGCCGCTGACTTCCTGGCGAAGAACACCGCCGTTAAGCGCGTCTGGGTAAGCAACCCGAGCTGGCCGAACCACAAAAGCGTCTTTAATTCCGCAGGCCTCGATGTTCGCGAATATGCCTATTACGATGCGGCCAACCACGCCCTCGACTTCGACGGTATGCTGGCAAGCCTCAATGAAGCGCAGGCGGGCGACGTGGTGCTGTTCCACGGCTGCTGCCATAACCCAACCGGTATCGATCCGACGCTGGAGCAGTGGCAACAGCTGGCGCAACTGTCCGTTGAAAAAGGCTGGCTGCCGCTGTTCGACTTCGCCTACCAGGGCTTTGCCCGCGGTCTGGAAGAAGATGCCGAAGGTCTGCGCGCGTTCGTTGCGCTGCATAAAGAGCTGCTGGTCGCGAGCTCCTACTCGAAGAACTTCGGCCTGTACAACGAGCGCGTGGGTGCCTGCACGCTGGTTGCTGCGGATGCCGAGACCGTTGACCGCGCCTTTACTCAGATGAAGTCGACGATTCGTGCGAACTACTCCAACCCGCCGGCACACGGTGCGTCGGTGGTGGCGACAATTCTCAGCAACGACGCGCTGCGCGCTATCTGGGAACAAGAGCTGACCGATATGCGCCAGCGTATTCAGCGCATGCGTCTGCTGTTCGTCAATACCCTGCAGGAAAAAGGGGCCAGCCGCGACTTCTCTTTCATCATTAAGCAAAACGGGATGTTCTCGTTTAGCGGCCTGACCAAAGAGCAGGTGCTGCGTCTGCGTGAAGAGTTCGGGGTCTACGCCGTGGCCTCCGGGCGTATTAACGTTGCGGGCATGACGCCAGATAACATGGCGCCGCTGTGTGAAGCAATCGTCGCCGTGCTGTAATCTCGCCAGCCGACAAAAAAGGCCGCTTGCGCGGCCTTTTTATCTCCCGTGAAGATTATTACCAGACGGGCATTTCATCCTGCAGGAAAGGGTTGTGCAGCCGCTCATAGCCCAGCGTCGACATCGGCCCGTGACCGGGAATAAACGTCACATCATCACCCAGAGGCAATAATTTACGTTTAATCGCCTCAATCAGCTGACCGTGATCGCCGCGCGGGAAATCGCTGCGCCCAACGCCACCTTTGAAAATCACATCGCCGGAAATCAGCAGCCGGGAAGCCTCGTCAAAAAAGACCACGTGCCCTGGCGTATGCCCAGGACAGTGCAGCACCTGCAGCGCAATATTCCCCACGCTGACGACGTCGCCTTCATTGAGCCAGCGGTCCGGTTGTAAGGGCTGGCAATCCTCCAGCCCAAACATCCGGCTTTGCGCCGGCAGACCTTCCAGCCAGAACTCATCTTCTTTTTCCGGTCCGATAATCGGCACGCCATAGTGTTGCGCCAGTTCCGCCGCCGCACCGACGTGATCGAGATGACCGTGTGTGAGCAAAATCTGCATCAGGCTGACGCCTGCTGCCGTGACTTCCTGTTTGATTCGCTCAGCGTCACCGCCGGGATCGAGCAGCGCGGCAAGCCGGGTTTGTTCGCACCAGATTAAAGAACAGTTCTGAGCGAACGCGGTAACCGGAATAATACGATAGTTCATGATGCTCCTTTCGTTACCAGTGCCTTACCGGACCGGTATCAATATGCACAAAGTTGCTACGTGGGTAGTATCCTACACCACCTGCGCCCATAGATAACGCCGCTTTGCGAACATTGCTTAACGAAATGCCTTCTATGTGGAAATCCATGGCCTGTCCTTTAGTGTGATAGCTATGTTTCGCCACACCGCGGCTTCGGGCGCGAAGCTCTTCATTGGTATCGAGGGAACGATAGCCCGAGATGAGCTGGACAGGTTTATTGGTGCCGAGCAATCCCTGCAGACGATAAAGGTGATCGAACAAACTCGGATCGATGGACTTTATTTTATTCGCGCGGAAATCACGGAAAAAATGGTTAAGTCTTGCTAATTCATCCTGAATATAGCCTCTGCCATCGAAAAACTCCGCCTTGAGTGATTCACCAGTATGCAGGTTATTCAGCGTCAGAATACGCGGTCGGGGGGTCGAGAGGGTGGCAAATGCCGGCGCAGGCAGAATGGCGGCAGCACCGAGCGCAGCCCCACCTAACGCCAGCAATTTGCGGCGATTAGCGTCAAATTTGTCCATGATAATCAGGTCTACAAGTAAATGAATCGAATATATGCACTTCTGGCGCACGAAAGGCACCTTACCGGGCATTATTGCCAACGTCAAGGTAGCCTAACCCCAGTAAATACAGGCCCTGTAGAGGATCAGGGCCTGTTTTCACCAAAAGTTAGGACAACGGGATCCGTTGAACTACTTCATTTACCTGATTAATTGTTCAGCTTTCGCAAGGATTTGTGCGCCAGATCGCGCGGTGAGATCGTAATTGTAAATATCTGTTCGATATTGTGTACGTCCATCATCTCCTACGAAGGCAGTCAAATAATAGAGATTAACCGGGATATTCTGGCGGATATTGACATAGCGGGTATCACCCTGCTTGAGCGCATCGGAAATCCGCGTATCGTTCCAGCCAGCATCCTGCAGCAGCATATTCGCCAGCTCCGAGGCTTTGTTGACCCGCACGCAGCCGGAACTTAAGGCCCGCACGTCTTTCTGGAACAGATTGTGGTTCGGCGTATCGTGCAGATAGATAGCATCGGAGCTGGGCATATTAAACTTATAGCGCCCCAATGAGTTACGCCCGCCAGGCGCCTGCTGAAAACGGAACGGCAGATTGTTTTCGGTGATTGTCGACCAGTCAACCCGATACGGATCGATAGCCTCTTTGCTGTTCCAGCCGCGCATCACCGTGTAACCATGCTGCTCAAGATAGCCAGGGTCATTGCGTACCTTCGGCAGGATATCTTTGCGCGCCAGCGTCGGCGGCACGTTCCACGGCGGGTTAACCACCACGTTGTTTAGCGCGCTGCTCATCATCGGCGTTTTGCGATCCGGCCGCCCCACAATCACTCGCGATGCCAGCACCTGGCTGCCATCCTGGTAATAGACCAACGAAAAGGCCGGAATATTGACCATAATGCCGGTAGACAGTTTTCCCGGCAGCAAACGCAAGCGCTGAATGTTCAACGCCAGTACGCCCGCACGCTGGGCCGCAGAAACATTGAGCCAGTCGCGGGTGGATTGACCAATCACGCCATCGGCGCCCAGCCCCTGCCAGGCCTGGAAGCGCTTAACGCCCTCAACAAGCTGACGATCGTAAACGCCGCGCGCCGCGGTTTTGCTCTTCTTCCCGGCTGACGGACTCACGACATCCCCCGGCAGCGCAATCTTCGAGGAATCATTGAGCATACCGTTGCGCTGTAAAATTTCGCGCAGCGCGCCAACGTCGTTACTCCACTCTCCCGGACGCAGCGACGCGTTGCTGGTCAGCTGCGGCCACGGGCGGGAATCGGCCACCAGCGCCAGCAGCGCCCGGTGCATCGCCTCATATTGCGGATGCTTCGGCGCCAGCCCGGCAATAAACGGCACCAGAGAGCCATTATCCAGCGCCAGCTGCCACTGATTGATCACCGACAGCGGCGGCGTCGCCATCGTGTACGGTTTGGTACCGTACAGCCAGCGATTCCCCTGCACCGGAATGCCGCTGATAAAATGCAGGTAGCCCATCATGGCGTCAGACAGCACGATATCGCGAGCCATGCCGTTCACCGCCGGATCGGTCAGCAGGCTGACCCAGACGGTAAATTGCGGCTGAAAACCGGCGATGGCGACCTCAGCCAGCTGCTGCTGGAAGGCCTGAACCGCCTCGCGGTTCTCCCACATCGGTTTCATCTCTCTGGCCGCATAGAGCGATACCAGCGGATTCATAAACACGGGCTGATAGCCAGCCAGCAACTGCGCCATTATCGCGGCGCGGCTTTTTTCTGCGGCGCCTGCTGCCAGCGGCTGCTCACCGGCCATTTTCGCCACCGTCGCGGACTGCCCCTCGCTCTGGATAAGCGCGGACGACAGTTCTCCTGTCGTCGCGGAACTGTCGGTGGGTACGATCTCAGGCTCTTCGGCCTGGACATTGAACAGCGGAGCAAATGCCAAAGCCAGGCTTAAACTCAGCGCTGACAATTGACGACCATAGCGTTTCTTTAGCAACATCCCTTGCCCCCTGTTGTCACATTGCTGCCCGTAAAAACGGGTTTTACTCTCAGTATATAGAGGCGCAAAAGCTTTTGCCTCCCCAAATGTAAAGAAGTTTAAAGATTATAAAACGTTAACTTAACCGATTCGCTAACAAAAAGGGCGACATCAAGTCGCCCTTTTCTCTATCGATCGATGACCGCTAAGAGGCATCCGCCGTTCCAGGCAGCGTTTCCGGCAACTGGGCGGCAAAACCGCGCAGCCCGACCACATGGACGTGTTCGTGGTTATTAAACACTTTACGCACTAACTTGTAGGTGGTGCCTTTTTCCGGGCTGATGTTTTCCGGCGCCGCGATGATCAGCTGCATCTCCAGACGTTCACAGAGTTCAAACAGCGTGGCGATAGAACGGGCATCGAGACGCGCCGCTTCATCGAGGAACAGCAGACGGCACGGTGACAGGTCTTTGCCGCGCAGGCGACGAGACTCATCTTCCCAGCTCTGCACCACCATCACCAGTATCGACATCCCGGTACCGATAGCTTCCCCGGTAGACAGCGCACCAGATTCTGCGCGCAGCCAGCCGTCGGAGCCGCGGTTCACTTCCACTTCCATCTCCAGATAGTTGCGGTAGTCGAGCAGCTCTTCGCCAATGGTCTGCGGGGTGCGTTGCCCCATATCGATCTGCGGGTTCAGACGCTGGTACAGCTTCGCCAGCGCTTCCGAGAAGCTCAGGCGGTTGCTGTTAAACAGATCCTGATGCTGCTCGTGCTGTTCGGACAGCACATCAAGCAGCGTCGAGTGGGTTTCCCGCACGTTGACATTCAAACGCACGCTGTTGACCTGGCCGAAGGAGACGCTTTGCAGCCCCTGGTTAAGCATCCGGATACGGTTCTGCTCGCGCTGGATCGTTTTGCGAATAATATTGGCCACGCTGCGGGAACTGATAGCCAGCTTCTGCTCACGGTTGGTCAACTCTTCCGTCAGACGGCTCAGTTCGATTTCCATCTGTTCAATCGCTTCTACCGGGTCGTCGGTGCGGATAATATCCTGACGGATACGCTCGCGCAGATGCTGGTAAACGGCGACAAAGAACTGAATTTTACGTTCCGGACGCTTCGGATCCTCGGAGACACGCAGCACATCGCGCAGATGTTCGTTATCCGCTACGGCCAGACGCAGCGCACCGAGCGCTTTATCCGACATCGAACGCAGTTCATCCGCAGAGAGATAGGCCAGCTCGCGGCGATGCAGACGCCGTTCGACGCCGTTATCTTTCACCAGCCGCATGACCGCACACCAGCCCGCCTTGGCGCTCACCACCTGCTCGCGCATTTCGCAGTAGTCGCGCTCAAGCTTACGCAGCCTGCGGGTCAGGTTGTCCATTTCGGCTTCACAGAAGGTCAGCGCTTTTTCCAGCTGATTCCGGCGCGAGCGGTTGTTGCTTAACTGCGTATGCAGCTGATCGCGGCGCGCACGGGCACGCTCTTCCGCACCGCTGTCGGCGCGTACGCCGATATCCTGCAGCTCTTTGTACAGATCGCTCAGCAGCTCTTTTTTGGTATCAAAGGAGCTTTTCAGCGACGCCAGCACCTGATTGTACTGGTTCAGCTGCGCAGAATGGGTACGCATCGCGTCGCGGGCGCGGCTACGTTCAGCCTCCGCCTGCTCCAGACGCTGGCGCAGTTTTTCATTGAGATCGCTGTTGCCGCTGAGCATTTCCGCCGAATCGGAATAGCTGAAGTGGGCACGACGCTGCACCACTTCGCTCAGCGCAAACGCCTGCTGGCGCGCATCGCGCTGCGTTTGCTGGGAGTAAGCGTAATCTTCTTTCAGCTGTTCGAACTGTTCCGGGTCGCTTTGCAGGACTGAAACCATCGGCTCCAGCTTCGCCAGCTGATTGCCATGCTGCTGAATAAAGCGCGCCGCTTCCTGGGCTTCATCCAGCCGTTCCTGAATTTCGTCAACGCGATCGGCCAGCGTATCGTCCGCCAGCAGATTAAGGCGCGGCAACAGGCGGTTGAGGGCGGAAACCCCCTCTTTCGCCTGCTCATACTGCACCCGGTTCTGCTGGTTATCGCTTTCGTGCGTGTTAAGGGCGCGCTCCAGCTCGCCGCGGCGGCTGTTGAGCTTACGGATCTCTTCTTCCGGATCGTCTTCAAACGCGACGGCCAGATGGCTGCCGATAAAGCGGCTGAAGGCCTGGTGCTGGCGCTGCGTTTTCTGCACGTCGAAAGAAAGGGTCGCAAAACGCTCTGATAAACTTTCCCGCTCCGCATGCAGCGTTTCAACGCGGCTTTCGCGCGCGGCGCGGCCAAACAGCGGCAGCGTCGGGAAGCGCGAGTAGCGCCACTGGCGATCGGCCACTTTAACGACCACCGCTTTTTCCAGCTCATCGACGCTGAAGACGCTGTCATCGAAGGATTGCGGATCGCCTTCGATCAGATAGAGATCTTCCGGGCAATCTTCCAGCCCTTCCAGCTGTTCGGCGATCTGCGCCAGATTGGGTACCACGATCGCGTGACGCGACGGGCCATACAGCGCGGAGAAGTACGGGGCGTCCTCAAGGCTGACATCGTCATAAATTTCCGACAGCAGTACGCCGCCAAAACGTTCCGCCAGCGCGTTAAGGCGCGGATCTTCAGACCCACCCGGCTGGCTGAGGCGTTCGATCTCTTCGTCGATGGCGCGTTTACGGGCACCCACTTCGTCACGTTCGACGATGGCTTCACGCTCGCGCTCCAGCAGTTGCTGGAGATATTCGGTGACATCCTGGCTTGATTCAAACTGCTCGCCGCTCTGCTCGCACAGCTGGTTGAGGCTGTTTTGCGCGGCCAGCCAGATTGGCGCCCGACGCAGCAGAGACTGGGTGCGCGACTGCAGCTGTTCCAGCTCCTGGCGCAGGTTCATGCGCTGTTCGCTGGCGGAAGAGACGCTATCGGACAACGACGCAATACGCGCTTCCAGCTCCTGATGCAGGGCTTCCAGATCGTCAATATCGTAGCGTTTGCCCTGACGCTTGCAGAATTCGCTCAGCTGGCGTTCGGCGTCCTGCTGCTCGCGCAGACGCTGTTCCAGCTCAGTCAGACGGCTACGCAGCCCGTGCGCCTGATCGGCAAGGTGACGCTGGTTGACGCCATCGCGCAACAGCTCGCGCGCCACGTCCCAGGCCTCATTACGCGCCAGCGGACCGTTGATGGCCGCCACCAGCTGATATGCCTGCTCAAACTGGCCGTGCGCGGTCTGCGCCACGCTCATTTTTTGTTCCAGCGACAGCATTTTTTCCGTCGCTTCTTGCTCTTTAGCCTGGAATGTTTCCAGCCATTCATCGGCGCTTTCCGGCGTTAAATCCGGCAAATGACACAGCGCCTTCGCCCGCTCCAGCGCCTGCAGCGCCTGGTTGTACTGAATGGCGCGGGTCTGCTGTACGTCCAGTGCCTGCTGATAGTCGGCGAGCTGGCTTTTCAGCTCATCCACTTCCAGTTCAGCGGCCTCGGCGCGGGCCTCGTTCTCTTCCTGTCGATCGGTCGCTTCGGCGACGACTTCATTCTGCTCTTCGAGGCGAATCTGCAGTTCATCGAGATCCGCTTCATAGCGCTCGATTTTTTCCTGCTGGCGCAGCGCGGTTTGTACCAGATTCAGATGATCGCTGGCCGCCTGATAATCGGCTTCCAGATCGCCTTCGGCGCCGTTATGTTCCTGCAGTTCGCGGGCCATATCGACATGCTTATACTGCTCTGCCGCCAGCTGCGCCCGCGAGGTAAAGAGATCGCGACGATACTCCAGCGCTTTATCCAGATGCACGCGACGTTCGTTGGCGTGACGCATATAGTCCGCCGCGACATAGTTCGTCGCTTCGCTGATCAGATGTTTAAACAGGTCGCGATCGGACTGGGTGACGCGAATGGCTTCGAGCGTCATGCGGTTTTCACGCAGCGCGGCTTCCATATCCTGGAACGCTTTACGCACGCCGCTGTTTTCCGGCAGCAGGTAATCGCGCAGCGAGCGGGTGATGGTGTTGGAGATCCCGCCGTACAGCGAGGCTTCAATCAGGCGATAGTATTTACTGCGGTCTGCCGCCGAACGCAGACGACGAGCCACCACGCCCAGATCAAACATCAGCGAGTGATAGTCGGTTATTGAGTTGAACTGCTTAAACTGCACCCCTTCCATCTCTTCAAGCTTGTCTTTCAGCTCGTTGAGGCTCAGCACGCGCGCCTGGCGCTCGTTAAGGGTTTCCGTCAGCAGCTGGGTCGGCTGAATGGACATCGGCAGCCCCTGAATCGCAAACGGCTTGATATCCACTTTACGATCGCGACCGGCAATCTGCTGCAGACGCACGCCCACAACCACCCGCTGGTGATGCGAGTTGACCACATCCAGTACCGAATAACATACCCCGGCCCGCAGCTTACCGTGCAGGCCTTTATCGCGCGAACCGCTGGTGGCGCCCGCTTCTGTGGTGTTACGGAAGTGCAGCAGAGTCAGATCCGGAATCAGTGCCGTGACGAAAGCCGCCATGGTGGTCGATTTCCCGGCGCCGTTGCCCCCGGACAGCGTGGTGACCAGCTCATCCAGATCAAAGGTGCGGGCAAAAAAACCGTTCCAGTTAACCAGCGTCAGCGAGCGAAATTTACCGCGTTCAATCATTACTCTTCCTCCCCGCTATCCGGCTGATTCTCTTCGTTCTCATCATTGAGCTGCAGATGGTTTTCCAGCGCCATCGCTTCACCGTCGCGAATCATACGCAGCTGCGCCTCACGCGGATCGTCGCCGACGCGCACGTCAGCGCCAAAGCGGAAGACCGACTCGGTAATACGGAATTTGCTGCTGTCATGGCCCATAAACCAGACCATGCCCAGGCGGCGCAGACGGTTGAGCGATGCGCGCATTTTCTCCTGCAGCTTCTGGCGGTCGAGATCGGACCCGGTAGAACGGTTGTTCACCAGCTTCAGCAGTTTAGCTTCGTCCGCCAGGGTCAGTAGCTCATCGTAGAGCTCCTGCTGGGTAAAAATCCCTTCGTTGGCCAGACGTTCCGGGCTGAGATAGAGATAGCAAAGAATTTTGCCGACCATCATATCCAGTTCGGAGAGCACCGAGCGCGGAATCAGCGTCGTGGAGCGCGGGCGCAGATAGAAAAACCCTTCCGGCGCGCGAATCAGCTCAACGTTATAACGCGCGTAAAACTCTTCCAGGTAATCCTGGAAATCCATCAAAAATGCGTGATTATCCAGTTCGTCCAGGCCGATATGACGACCTGCTCGCAGGGCGCTGTCCAGCGCCGGAAATAACGGATTGCCCAACGCCAGCGCCAGTTTAACTGGCATCACTTGTTCAATATTTGTCGATGACATGCGCCTGTACCTTGGCTCCGTAATCATTAATCGGCTGCCATTTTGCCGGCAGTCCGGTGAAATCTGCTTGTGCGACGCCCAGGCGTACCGCCTGATCGACGACGATTCGCGCCACATCAAAATGGCGAGCTCGCGGATACTGCGCCAGATATTCGCGCACCACCAGACCGAGATCCAGCGGGACGCCTTTGTCTTTGTAAACCACCAGTTGCGCTTCAATCAGCGCGGCGAGCTGTTCGCGAATTTCGTTAAACTCTTCGTATTCCAGATCCGCCGGGAGCTCCCCGGTAACCTCTTCGTCACGCAGCGCCATCTCTTCATCACGCATATCCAGCAGACGATCGGCGCTGGCGTGAGTCAACGCCCACGGGGCGTCAAAGTAGGTCTGGATCGACTGACGCAGACGCTGGGCGAAGACGCGGTTTTTATCCATATCGATAGCGGTACGGATAAATTTGTGCACGTGGCGATCGTAGCCGATCCACAGGTCAATCGCCTGCTGGCCCCAGCTGACGATACGGTCCAGTTTACTTTGCAGATCGAAGACTAAACGGTCGACAAAATGCAGGTCGTCGCGCGAAATTGTCGCATCCTGAATTCTCAGCAGGTTAGCCTGTAGCTTATCGCCTGCGGCATCCAGGGTATCCTGTAGCTCGCGCAGAGTGCCGGACGTTTCCGACAGCAGCAGCTCGCAGCTGGAGATAGCCGCGCGCCAGTCTTTGTTCAACAGCTGAGCGATATCATCTTTGACCAGCTGCTGCTGCTCATCCATGATGCGCTGCGTCAGATCGATACTGTCGAAAATCTCAGCAACCGAGTATTTCAGCGGCGCAAAGACGTTGCGATGCCAGTGGAACTCATCGCCGCCCTCTTCCGCCGAGTCGGCTGCGCGCTTGAGCTCGCCGGCAACGATCGACAGCTGCATCGACAGACGCAGCGTAGAAAATTCGCGTTGGCGAATATAGTAATCGGTAATACCGATGCCCAACGGCGTCAGGCGATAAATCGCATTGCCTTCCGTGATTTCGCTGGTAAAGCGGTTCAGCAGACGTTGGCGCACCATATCGTTGATCGCATTATTGGCGCGCTGGCTGATGGTTTCGCTGGTCTGCTCAAACGCATCACTGACGTGGCGGAACGCATCCACCAGTTCTCCCTCGGTCATTTCCCCTTCGAGCCGCTCGCCGTTCAGCGTAGCAACCGCCAGCAGAAACGAGAGTCTGTCTACTGGCAGCGAAATAGAAAAATCATTTTTTCTGGCCCAGGCAACCAGTTCGGGGACTGTCTGGGAAAATTCACTCATAGTTTATCCTTGCATCTGCGGCTTAAGCGCTGTGACATGAATGTAGCGACCCAGGCTGATATACGGCTCCTGGCGACAGTAGCGCGTCTCCAGCTCCAGCAGCGCCGCAAAATCGTCGCGCTGTTTGCGTTTTTCACGCAGATAATCATGAAACACCCGCACGCCGGTTTTACCGGTAATGCGCCAGCCCTGCTCTTCCAGCCAGCCATAAACCTGTTGCGGGGAACGCGGATAGTCCGGCGACAGCGTGCGTTTTTTCTTTTTCGGCATGCCGAGTTGTACGTAGTCGAAGTTCCCGACGACCATGTTATGCATCAACAGACCGTTAGCATTGTAGAACATTAACGATAACGCACCGCCGGGTCGTAAAACCGACCACAGCGTTCGCAGCATCTCCTGCGGCTCAGCCACCCACTCCAGCACCGCATGAAACAGTATCAGATCGACCGGGCTTTCCAAATGCTGCGCAATATCCTGTGCGGCGCATTGTACAAAATGCATGTTGTCGATCACACCTTTATCGGCAGCAGCCTGCCGGGCGCGCGCCACCATTTCAGCCGAAAGATCGCATAGCGTCACATGGTGGCCCATTTCCGCGACTTTTACCGCCGTTTGCCCTTCGCCGCCGCCGGCGTCAAGAACCCGGAGTGGTCCGGGCCCCAACTGGTTCAGCAGCGGTTGCAGATCCTGCCACAGAATGGCCTGACGCAGTTCGCCCTTGGTGGTGCCGTAAATATTGCGCGAAAACTTTTCAGCCATGTCATCGAAATTACGATCTTTCACGGACGGATCCACCTGCCAACACAAAGCCGCTATTTTGTCATACCCACGCTGAGAATGAAGCGATCTGTTATAAGATCCGGACATAACTTTGGTTATATGGTTAAAAAAGGAGCCATCTGGCATGCTTTTTACACTGAAAAAGGTTTCAGGCGGCATGATGTTGCCGCTTCCCCTGCTGCTGTTGCTGATGGCGGTCGGCATCGCGCTACTGTGGTTTAGCCGTTTCCAGCGCAGCGGCAAGCTCTGCGTCAGCCTCGGCTGGCTGCTGTTGCTGTTGTTGAGCCTGCAACCGGTCGCCGATAGTTTGCTCAAACCCATTGAAGATAAATACCCGACGTGGCGGGATGCAAAGCGCGTGCAGTACGTCGTCGTACTTGGTGGGGGCTACACCTGGAACCCGGACTGGGCGCCCAGTTCAAATCTTATCAACAACAGCCTGCCGCGGCTGACGGAGGGGATCCGCCTGTGGTATGAAAACCCGGGCGCAAAACTCATCTTTACCGGCGCGGCGGCGAAAACCAATCCCGTCAGCACGGCAGAAGCTGGCGCCAGAGTTGCAGAGAGTCTCGGGATACCGCGCAGCGAAATTATCGTTCTGGATAAACCGAAAGATACCGAAGAGGAAGCCGAAGCGGTGAAACAGACCATCGGCGATGCGCCGTTCCTGCTGGTGACTTCCGCATCGCATTTACCGCGAGCGATGATTTTCTTCCAACATGTCGGGCTAAACCCGCTGCCTGCGCCCGCCAACCAACTGGCGATCGCCTCGCCGCTCAACCCGTGGGAACGGGCGATCCCTTCCCCGGTCTGGCTGATGCACAGCGATCGCGTCGGCTACGAAACGCTGGGGCGCATCTGGCAATGGTTAAAGGGCACCTCAGGCGAGCCAGGGCAGGATTGATTTCGCGGCCAGGTCAAACCGGGCGCGGTCAAAGCGCCCGGTATTGACGAGGCTATCCACCTCATCCCACAGCAGATAGAGCCAGCGTCGCCACAGGAAGGATTCGGCCACCGGCGCGCGGCGCAGATAGTGCCACAGCAACTGCTCCGCCTGCCCGCCGTCCGACAGGCGAAACAGTTCATATTCTCGCGGCGCCCACAGCATCATCCCCGGCCCGACCATCGCCAGCAGCTGATCGCTACGCGCATCTTTCAGCATACTGCGCAGCGTAAAGCTGCCGTGTACCAGCACACAATTATCATTAAAATCTTTCAATAAATCCGGGAGGCACTCGCGGGCGCGGAACAGAATCCGTTTATCCTGCATCGTCAGGCCGGTATCCTGGTACAGATTAAGGGTGCTCCACAGCATCTCAACCCGCTGGCGGTACCAGTACGGCCACAGGTTTTCCTGGGTGCTGTCCACCATGCCGACGCAGCCGCCGCTATCGTGCCGGTGCCACGCCAGAAGAGCCTCCACGATCTGTTCCTGCAGTTGCTCCCAGCGTTCCGGCGTACGGGCCGGCGCTTCCGCAGAGACCCCGCGCAGTCGCTCAATCAACAACACGTCCGGGCCAGGATGCTCTTCATGCGTCAACACCCCGTAGACCACCGGCATGCGCGCGGTACCGCTGCGCGCCAGCGTGGAGATTTTCCACGCCAGCTGGCGGGCAATGCCCGGGGTGGTAAAACTTCTCGCCAGCAGCGGTAGCGGGTTTCCCTGCGCATCATAAAGCGACCACAGCGCCGAGGCGGGTTTCTCGCTGATACACTCCACGCGGCTCAGTTTCTCTCCCAGCAGATGGCTAAGTTCGGTTCGCAGCTGTTCCATTTCTGATTACCCCTGTGAATACTACTGGTTTTAATAATGAGCGCCAGTCGCAGGGATGTCATCAGGCGAGATCAAAAAATTGAGGGAAAAGGTATGGAAAAACAGCTTGAGGATATCCCCTCACGGCGGAGGGGATGAACGAATTAACGCAGCTCCGCGCGCACGCGCTCCAGATCTTCCGGCGTATCAACACCGGTCCCCGGGACAACTTCGGCTACCGCGACATGGATTTTTTCGCCATACCACAGCACCCGCAGCTGCTCCAGCATTTCGATCTGCTCGAGCGGACTCGGCGCCCAGCTGACATAGCGACGGATAAAGCCGGCGCGATAACCGTAAATACCGATATGACGTAGCAGTGAATCGCCAATGGTCTCGCGCGACTGTGCAAAGCGATCGCGATCCCACGGAATGGTGGCGCGGGAGAAGTAGAGCGCATAGCCCTGCGCATCCATCACCACCTTCACGGCGTTCGGATTAAATGCTTCCTGAGCATCGTGAATCGCAACGGCGAGCGTTGCCATGCCGCAGGTATTGGCCGCCAGATTTTCAGCCACCTGGCGGACGATCGCCGGCGGAATCATCGGCTCATCGCCCTGGATATTGACGATGATCGTGTCATCACTGAAGCCGCATTTTTCAACAACTTCGGCCAGACGCTCGGTCCCGGATTGATGGTCCGCACGCGTCATACACACTTCACCGCCGGCAGCTTCTACCGCACGCGCAACATCATCATGATCCGTCGCGACAATAATGCGCTCTGCCCCGGATTCGCGCGCGCGCTCCAGAACATGAACGATCATCGGCTTACCGTTAATATCCTGTAGGGGCTTGCCCGGCAAACGCGTGGAAGCAAAACGGGCAGGAATGATGACCACGAAACTCATGAATGGCTCTCTCCCACGGCTAATGCGCGGGCTTCGGTCTCCAGCAAGACGGGAATGCCTTCACGGAAAGGAAAGGCCAGACTGTCAATTTTGCAAATCAGCTCTTGCTTATCCTGGCTGTAGTAGAGTTTACCGTTGCAGACAGGACAGGCGATGATTTCTAGTAAACGGTGATCCATGATTCCTCCTGATGGACCGAATAGATTCCGCAGCAGCATATCACATGATGGCAAACTCAGGGATCCGTTTGCGGCAAAGGCTGAGCGGGGGTGACGTTGTTCAGACCGGGGAAATCTCCCAGCCCTGCTGACGGTCGGTGAAAAGCCCCGGCGGCAGACGACCGAAGGTTATGCGCTGTACCGACTGCCAGATAGCAAACTCTTCTATCGCCCGACGCAGCCCTCTCTCCAGCCCCAGGGTAACCTTGACCCCCTCTTCCAGCCACAGCGAAAAGACCTCCAGAACCCCGGTTTTCCGATGCACCTTGCTGTCCATTCTGCCCACCAGTCTTCCCTGGTGCAGCAGCGGCAGGACAAAGTAGCCATACTGACGCTTCGGCGCGGGCGTGTAGCACTCGAGGCGATAGCTGAAACTGAATAGTTGCTCAGCGCGCTTACGGTCCCAGACTACCGGGTCAAAAGGCGAAAGCACCGCGCTGTGGCTGGCGGCGAGTTTACCGCCGGGCGCCGCCTCCAGCTGCCCGAGCGCCTCGCGGTGGAGCCACATTTCGCCCAGCTCCTCGACCTGCACCGGGACCACCACGCCCTCCTCCTGCCAGCTCGCCAGCAGCGCCGGTAAAGCGGGCTGGCGGAGCCGATAGTAATCCGCCAGCCACTGAGGGCGAAAAATGCCGAGACTCCGGGCGCTGTTGCGCAGCATTAACGCTTCCGCCTGCGACTGCGTCAGCGCATCGCGCCCGTCGTCCCAGTGCGGCATGACGCGATGCGTCAGATCGTACACCCGCTGAAAGTTGCGCCGCTCCACCACCATCACTTTGCCAGCGGTAAACAAGCCTTCCAGATGGCGCTTGTGCGGCTTCCATTCCCACCAGCCGCTGGCGCCTTTGCGCGGATGTTCAAAGTCGGCCGAACGAACCGGACCATTCTGCGCGATATGCTCCAGCAGCAGCTGAATATCATCAGCGTGTTCAGTCATCCACGCTTTGTGATATTTCCAGCCCATCTTATCGGGCGTCAGCATGCGGTGGCGTACCAGGGCAAAGTCGCTGCGGGGCAGGAAGCAAGCTTCATGGGCCCAGTATTCCATCAGCTCCCCGCTGCGCAGGGCCTCCTCCAGCCAGCTTTGCGGATAGCGGCCAAGCCGGCTAAAAAGCACAAGATAGGGGCTGCGGGCAACGACGTTAATGGTATCGATTTGTAGCAATGACATCTGCTGAATAGTTTGCAGAATATCGCTGGCGCGGGCACGACGCCGGGGCTTCTTCAGCAATCCCTGCGCCGCAAGATGGAGATGGCGGGCTTCTTTAAGCGAAAGTTGTAATACCGACATGCAGGTTCTCCGTCAAGGACTCCGGCACCGCGTTATTGAAGCGAGCGTGGCAGAACTAACGTTGCGCCAGCGTCACCAGTTCCGTCAGCAGCTGCTGTGCGCGTTCATCCGTCATTATGGCGTCGACAGGTAAATACCACCAGTTTGCTTCGGCAAACCCACGACATTTCACCGCGTCTTTCTCGGTCATCAGCAGCGTTTGCTGCGGGTTCGCAAGGGCGGAAACGCTTGCCTGCGTTAATGCCTGGTGATCGGCAAGCGCGACGGTTTTTACCGGCAGGACGCCGCAGCTTTCGAGGGTGGCGAAAAAGCGCGGGGGATGGCCGATCCCGGCCATGGCAACGACATTGTCGAAAGAGGCCACGTTTCGCCGTTCGCCGCTGCGTAAATTTATCGCCAGTCCAGGCTGCAGACGCATAGGGATCTCCCCGGCCTGCGCGACGCCGCCGTTCACAATGATGGCATCGACACTGCGTAAACGCGACGCGCGTTCACGCATCGGCCCGGCCGGGAGCCACCAGCCATTGCCAAAACGGCGCTCGCCATCAATCACGACAATTTCTTTGTCCCGTGCCAGTTTGTAGTGCTGCAGACCATCATCGGTGATGATGAGCTGCAAATCATGCGCATGAAGCAGCGCCTGTACCGCCTCACGACGCTCCGGCGAAACCGCAACCGGCGCGCCGGTTCGTTGAAAAATAAGTACCGGTTCATCGCCGGCTTCCGCCGTACTGGTCTGCTTGCTGAGCAATAATGGATAGCTCACCGCTTTCCCGCCATAACCGCGGGAGACAACGCCAACGCGAATACCGCGCTGCCGGAGCTGCTCCACCAGCCAGATGACCACCGGCGTTTTGCCGTTGCCTCCGGCGGTGAGGTTGCCCACTACCGCCACCGGAACCGGTGCTCGCCAGGCTTTCTTCAGCCCCAGCCGATAGCTGAGGCGAATCAGCCCGCTCACCAGGCCATAAAGCCAGGAGAGCGGCAGCAAGAGTCGCCATACCGGCGACTCACCGGACCAGATACGCGCAATCATTGGCCAAACTGCATTTTATGTAGCTGAGCGTACACGCCGCGGTGTTCCAGCAGGTCGGCATGGCTACCGCGCTCGACAATATGGCCATCTTCCACAACCACAATTTCATCGGCTTGTTCGATGGTGGACAAACGGTGGGCAATAACCAGCGAAGTGCGGTTTTTCTGTAGCTCGTCGAGGGCCGCCTGGATAGCGCGTTCCGACTCGGTATCCAGCGCCGATGTCGCTTCATCCAGAATCAGAATCGGGCTGTTACGCAGCAGCGCACGCGCGATGGCAATACGCTGACGCTGTCCGCCGGAGAGCAGTACGCCGTTCTCACCGATAACGGTATCGAGGCCATTATCCATTTTGCTGATAAAGTCCATCGCATAGGCCATACGAGCCGCCTCTTCGATCTGCTCGCGGCTGTACTCTTCCTCGCGCGCATAGGCAATATTATTCGCCACAGTATCGTTGAACAGATGAACGTTTTGCGATACCAGCGCGACCTGGTTGCGCAGCGATGCCAGGGTGTATTCACGCAGCTCGTGGCCATCGAGCAGAATCTGGCCATTATCGATATCATAAAAGCGCGTAATCAGGCTGGCGATGGTCGATTTACCCGACCCCGAACGTCCGACCAGGGCGACCGTTTTGCCTTCCTGGATGTGGAGGTTGATATTTCGCAACGCCGGCGTTTCGCGGCCCGGATAGGTAAAGGTGACGTCTTTAAATTCCAGGTTGCCCTTCGCGCGATCGAGAACCAGCCTGCCTTCGTCTTTTTCCTGTTCGGAATCAAGAATCGCAAACAGCGTCTGGCAGGCGGCCATCCCGCGCTGGAACTGAGCATTGACGTTAGTCAGCGATTTCAGCGGACGCATCAACGCAATCATCGAGGAGAAGACCACGGTGATGGTACCGGCAGTCAACGTTTCCATGACGCTCGGGAAGCTGGCGGCATAGAGGACAAATGCCAGCGCCAGTGACGCAATCAGCTGAATAACCGGGTCAGAAATAGACGACGCGGAGACCATTTTCATCCCCTGCAAGCGCATTTTGTTGCTGACCTTATCAAAACGTTTGGTTTCTACCTCCTGGCCGCCAAACATCAGCACTTCTTTATGCCCTTTCAGCATTTGCTCTGCGCTGGTGGTCACCTGACCCATGGTGTTCTGCATATTCTTGCTGATATTACGAAAACGCTTCGATACCACGCGAATCGCCACGGAGACGATGGGGGCCAGGACTATCAGAATCAGCGACAGCTGCCAGCTGTAGTAGAACATCATCACAAACAGGCCGATGATCGAAGCGCCTTCGCGTACAACGGTAATCAGCGCGCTGGAAGAGGATGACGCAACCTGTTCGGAATCATAGGTAATGCGTGACAGCAAGGTACCCGTGGACTGTTTATCGAAGAAGGAGACGGGCATCCCCATCATGTGGCTGAACAGTCGGCGGCGCATGGTCATGACGACTTTGCCTGAAACCCACGAGATACAGTAGCTCGAAATATAGCTGGTGACGCCACGCAGCAACATCAGCCCAATCACCACCAGCGGCATCCATAGCAGCACTGAGCGATCCGTTTTACCAAAACCATCATCCAGTAACGGTTTAAGAAGCGATAGCATGAAGGTATCACTAGCGGCGTTAAAGACTAACGCAACGGCCGCGACGATCAGTCCGGTTTTAAATGGCGCAATAAGCGGCCAGAGGCGGCGGAAGGTCTGCCACGTGGAGAGATCTTTATCATTCTGCATTCAATAAACCAGCTTATGTTGAAATAGCCGCATATTCTACCCGTTATCCACGGTCTCGCCAAACCACTGATGATACCAACGCGGTAAAAGTTGATCTCGTAAGCTTTGGATTTGCCAACCTTCTGGAGAAAAAATAACCGTAACTTGCCCCTGATGCGGCGTATCAAACCACCGATAGCCCTGCTGTCGGTAGCGCAGCGCCACTTTAGCCGCCGGCATCCGCCAGACATTATATCGCGAGGCTGAAGCCAGCGCCGCCGCGCCGCCGACCCGCTGCAATAATGCAACCGAAGAAGAGGTCTGACTCCCGTGGTGCGGAACCTGGATAAGTGTAGACGCAAGATGCTGCCAGTAGCGGCTCATCATTGCCCTTTCCGCCGGAATTTCAATATCTCCGGTCAACAGAACGCTCTGTTTTCCGTCATCAATACGGACCACGCAGGAGCGATTATTACCGGTCATGCTGGAGCCCACCAGCGGCCAGAGCACGCGAAAAGTCAATCCACGCCATTGCCAGCTTTCACCTCGCTGACAGGGAAGATGCCCCTGCCAGCCCAGTGGGCTGCGGATCCAGAGCCCGGGCCAGGCCTTCAGCAGCGAATTGAGACCACCGCGGTGGTCAAGGTGCTCATGGCTCAACAACACGCCCTCCGGGCG
Source organism: Klebsiella sp. Lac1 (assembly GCF_009825425.1). Lineage (NCBI taxonomy): Bacteria > Pseudomonadati > Pseudomonadota > Gammaproteobacteria > Enterobacterales > Enterobacteriaceae > Klebsiella > Klebsiella sp. Lac1. The sequence continues at coordinate 795,546 of NZ_VJZJ01000001.1, read as the reverse complement.
CAGGTTATGCCAGCGTAGCCAGGGAATAATAATCTGCTGACCGCTATCGCCATCGGACCAGGCCAGTCCCGTATCATACAAGATTGCCGCCCCCTCCCGTTCGATGACCATGGCCAGCCCCTGTCCGACGTCCAGCATCGTGACCCGCCATTCATCTTTCACTTCGTGGCGCCAGAAAGGCCAGCTCAGCAGCACCGTGCTGCTGAGACAAAGTGCCGGTAGCGAACGCCAGGCGTGAAAACGCCACACCAGCAGTAGCAGCCATGGCAATACGCTTAACGCCGCCCAGCGAAAATCCAGACTGAGCCAACCCTGCGGCAGCAGACGCAAAAACCAGAATAATGCCGCCAGCAGACGGTCTGCCAGCCACCACACCGCCATTTCAACCACCGCAGGCCCGCTGAGATGCAGCAGCATCGCCAGCAGGATCAAGGGAACCACTGCGAAGGTGACCAACGGCACGGCAATCAGGTTTGCCCCCCAGGAAGTCAGGCTGATGCCGTGGAAAAGGAGAATCTGAATCGGCAATAGCAGAAACATCAGCCCAAGCTGCAGGTGGCCTAACGCGAGCACTTCGCGCCATGGCCAGCTGGTGCGCAGCTGCAACGGTGCCATCTGGTACCAGAAAATCAACGTCGCGACGGCAAAGATAGACAGCCACAGACTATCAGACAACACCGCCAGCGGATCGGCGAATAAGATAGCGCCAATACAACAGAGCCAGATCTGCCAGGACGACCAGCGTTTGGCTGACAGCCGTAGGCCCGCTACGCAGATCAGGGCCACGCAGGTCCGCAGCGCAGGCGGCTGCATACCGGTCAGCCAGGCGTAAAATAGCGCGCAGGCCAGACCGACAAGTAGCGGCATTCTCCAGCCAATCCACCGGCACGGGAAAAAGAATTGCAGGCCGCGAACCACCAGTCCGCCGAGTATGGCGCCTAACGCAATATGCAACCCCGAGATCGCCATCAGATGCGATGTGCCGGTTTCCTGCATCAGCCGTTTGATATCCCCCGGGACAACCAGCCTCTCTCCCATGCCGAGCCCGAGTATCACCGATTGCCAGGGAAAAGCCTCAAGAGTGCGCGCCAGCGATGCCAGATAGCGTGCGCGGTAACTGCACGTCGGGTCCAGCGCTTCAGCCGACGTAAAGCGCCCGGTTAACGCACGATGTTGTGCCAGGGCAAAACGCTGGCCGTCAAAGCCCCCTTCGTTGAGCTGACTATGGACCGGGCGAAGACGAGCGGTCATCTTCCAGCGCTGCCCGGCACATGGCGGATCGGGCAGCGCATTACCGTACAGAGTCACCGCTGGTGCCGGCCATAGTCTCTGCCCGTTTAAACGGAGAATATTTCCCTGATAGGTCATCTCCCCTTCGACTGCCGTCAACTGGATTTCAACCTGCCGGTTACCGCCGGGTAGCACCTGCATCGGCCACAGCACCTGACGCGCGCTCAGCACACCCCAGGCAAAAAACAGCATGGTCAACGCCAGGTAACGTGATGGACTCCAGCGGTAAAACGCTATCAGGATCGCGCCAGCGATAATCACCTGAACGGCGGGCAGCGTGGGCAGGTCGGGTAACAACAGCAGTGGGCAGATCCCGATAACCGTGCACCCGGCAAGCTGTGATAAACGCATGTCCCCCTCCCTGTTGACGGAGAGTATTGCGCGAAAGCGAAAGGTCGTCAGCGGTCGGCGGGCAGATGTGGATTGCGGCTTGCGCAAAACCTGCGATGTTGCTGCAAAACGGGGGCGCTACTGCGAGGCAGGGCAAACTGGGGGCATAAAAAAAGCACCGCAGAGGTGCTTTTTTTATCATCGGAGTACGTTGTCGCCGTCTGGCGAGACTTACTCTTCGTAAATATTGGCGCGGTCGCGTAATTCTTTCCCAGGCTTAAAGTGCGGAACGTACTTACCTTCCAGCTCAACTTTATCGCCAGTCTTCGGGTTACGCCCGGTGCGAGGTGCTCGATAATGCAAAGAGAAACTGCCGAAACCGCGGATTTCAATGCGCTCACCTTGAGCAAGCGTTGAGGCCATATGTTCCAGCATTTCTTTAACAGCATCTTCGACCGCTTTCGCGGGAATGTGAGATTGCTGGCTGGCAAGTCTTTCTATCAATTCTGACTTGGTCATTATTCCTCCGGTTTCCTTCAAGGCAAAATTAGCTAACTGCTTTAAACAAGGGCGGCCGTAGCCGCCCTTTGTGCTTGATTACAGGACGAATCCTGCAATCTGTCAAGTAAACTCGTCGTAATTCAGGTTGTTGTAACCTGAATGACTAAGATTACTCGCCTTTAGCTGCTTTGAAAGCTTCAGCCATTGCGTTGTTAGAGAAGTTTGCATCTTCCTGTTTGTTAACAGTTGCGATGGCATCTTTCTCATCAGCTTCGTCTTTAGCACGAACAGACAGGCTGATTGCGCGGTTTTTACGATCAACGCCGGTGAATTTAGCTTCAACGTCGTCGCCAACGCTCAGAACCAGAGTCGCATCTTCAACGCGGTCACGGGAAGCTTCAGAAGCGCGCAGGTAACCTTCAACGCCGTCAGCCAGTTCTACGGTTGCGCCTTTAGCGTCAACTGCAGTGACTTTACCGTTTACGATTGCGCCTTTCTTGTTCAGTGCAACCCAGTTGTTGAACGGATCTTCTGCGAGCTGTTTAACGCCCAGAGAGATACGCTCACGCTCTGCGTCAACCTGCAGAACAACTGCTGCGATTTCGTCGCCTTTTTTGTATTCACGAACTGCTTCTTCGCCTGCAACGTTCCAGGAGATGTCAGACAGGTGAACCAGGCCGTCGATGCCGCCGTCCAGGCCGATGAAGATACCGAAGTCAGTGATAGACTTGATTTTACCTTCAACACGGTCGCCCTTGTTGTGGGTTTCCGCAAACTGCTGCCACGGGTTGTTTTTGCACTGCTTCAGACCCAGGGAGATACGACGACGTTCTTCGTCGATATCCAGAACCATCACTTCCACTACGTCGCCAACGTTAACAACTTTGGACGGGTGGATGTTTTTGTTGGTCCAGTCCATTTCGGAAACGTGAACCAGGCCTTCAACGCCTTCTTCGATTTCAACGAAGCAGCCGTAGTCGGTCAGGTTGGTCACGCGACCGGTCAGTTTGGTACCTTCCGGATAACGCTTAGCGATAGCTACCCACGGATCTTCGCCCAGCTGTTTCAGGCCCAGAGATACACGAGTACGCTCGCGGTCGAACTTCAGCACTTTAACAGTGATTTCGTCGCCAACGTTTACGATTTCGCTCGGGTGCTTAACGCGTTTCCACGCCATGTCGGTGATGTGCAGCAGGCCGTCAACGCCGCCCAGATCAACGAATGCGCCGTAGTCAGTGAGGTTCTTAACGATACCTTTGACTTCCATGCCTTCCTGCAGGTTTTCCAGCAGCTGATCGCGTTCTGCGCTGTTTTCGGATTCGATAACGGCACGACGGGATACAACAACGTTGTTACGCTTCTGGTCAAGCTTGATAACTTTGAACTCAAGCTCTTTGCCTTCCAGGTGCAGAGTGTCGCGAACCGGACGAACGTCAACCAGGGAACCTGGCAGGAACGCGCGAATACCATTCAGCTCAACAGTGAAGCCACCTTTAACTTTGCCGTTGATAACACCGACTACAGTTTCAGCTTCTTCGTAAGCTTTTTCCAGCGTGATCCAAGCTTCGTGACGTTTAGCTTTTTCACGGGACAGCAGGGTTTCACCGAAGCCGTCTTCTACTGCATCCAGAGCAACGTCAACTTCGTCACCAACCTGGATTTCCAGCTCGCCCTGGGCGTTTTTGAACTGCTCTGCCGGAATGGCGGACTCAGATTTCAGACCGGCGTCAACCAGTACGATATCTTTGTCGATAGCAACAACAACACCACGAACGATGGAACCCGGACGGGTTTCGATTGTTTTTAAGGATTCTTCAAATAGTTGAGCAAAAGATTCAGTCATGTTTAATCTTCAGGTTTCATATTTAACGTCCACCTGGCTCCGTGCCGGATGGGGTTGTTTAACATACCCGCTAACACTCCATTGCTGCGGGGGTACTGCTAAATCGGTCGCGATTACGCGAGTGCCAGTTTTTGGCGCGCATATTGTAGCGCTTTTTCAATCACTTGCTCAATAGTTAAACTGGTTGAATCCAGAACTAATGCATCTTCTGCGGGAACAAGTGGGGCGACGGCGCGGTTACGATCGCGGTCATCGCGCTCTTTTATCTCGGATAAAAGGCGATCAAAGTTAACACTAAACCCCTTCTCCTGCAACTGAAGCATGCGACGCTGAGCACGTTCTTCCGAAGAGGCGTCAAGGAAAATTTTGACGGGGGCATCCGGGAAGACGACGGTTCCCATATCGCGTCCGTCGGCGATCAGACCCGGGACTTCACGGAATCCACGCTGGCGACGCAGCAACGCTTCACGCACGCGGGGAAACGCGGCGACTTTCGATGCGGTATTGGCCACTTCCTGGGTACGAATGGCGGCGCTGACGTCTTCGCCTTCAAGAATGATTTCCAGACTGCCGTCGGTGGAGATAAAACGCACGTCCAGGTGCGCCGCTAGCGGTACCAGCGCCTCTTCCGATCCGACATCAACATGATGATGCAGCGCCGCAAGAGCCAGAACGCGATAGATGGCCCCGGAATCCAGCAGATGCCAGCCCAGCGCTTCCGCCATTGCCTTGCACAAGGTGCCTTTACCTGCACCGCCAGGCCCATCAATGGTGATTACCGGAATATTTGCCGTCATCTTTTTCTCCTTCAGCAAGGCGCATAGAATGTAAACGCCGCGCATTATACGCATCTCTACGCCGGAAAGTGAGCATTGCTTGCAAATTACGGACTACCAGAAATGAAACGCAGAAGAATTGCGCAATTATAGCGGGCTGACGGAACGTCAGCCCGGAAGATGACAATATTTTACTTTTTCGTTTTACTTTTATGCGCAGGCGAACGTTACGCCAGCGTGCTGATCCGCGCCAACTGCTCGAAGTAATCCGGGAAAGTTTTCGCCGTACATTTCGGGTCGAGAATGGTTACCGGTGTGTCGGAAAGCGCCACCAGCGAGAAGCACATTGCCATACGGTGATCGTTATAGGTGCCGATTTCAGCAAAGCGGAGCTTCGCAGGCGGGGTGATGCGAATGTAATCCTCCCCCTCTTCAACCTCTGCTCCCACTTTACGCAGCTCCGTCGCCATAGCAAACAGACGGTCGGTCTCTTTCACGCGCCAGTTATAAATGTTGCGCAGCGTGGTGGTGCCTTTTGCAAACAGAGCCGCGGTGGCGATAGTCATCGCCGCATCCGGAATATGGTTCATATCCATATCAATAGCGTTCAGTTCGCCATGCGTGCAGGCAATGAAATCCTCGCCCCAGGTGACGGTTGCGCCCATTTTTTCCAGTACGTCGGCAAAACGGATATCGCCCTGTACGCTGTTGCGGCCGATACCGGTGACTTTGACCGTCCCACCTTTGATGGCGCCGGCGGCAAGGAAATAAGAGGCTGAGGAAGCATCGCCTTCCACCAGGTAATCGCCCGGCGACTGGTACTGCTGATTGCCGCGGACGACAAAGCGTTGGTAGTTGTGGTTTTCAACATCAACGCCAAAGGTTTTCATCAGATGGAGCGTGATGTCGATATAGGGTTTAGACACCAGCTCGCCTTTAATGGCGATGGTCGTGTCCTGCGGTGCCAGCGGCGCAGCCATCAGCAGCGCGGTGAGGAACTGGCTGGAGACGCTGCCGTCCACTTCCACTTCGCCGCCGGTAAAGCCGCCGCGCAGGCGCAGAGGCGGATAATTTTCCTGCTCCAGATAATCAATCTGCGCGCCGCCCTGGCGCAGGGCGTCGACCAGATGGCCAATCGGGCGCTCTTTCATTCGCGGTTCGCCGGTCAGCACGATATCGTTGCTACCCAGACACAGCGCGGCCGCCAGCGGACGCATGGCGGTCCCTGCGTTACCCAGGAACAGCTCCAGCGCGCTACCGGCCAGCAGCGGCCCACCGTTGCCGGTCACTTCACAGCGGGTACGGTCAGCAGACAGAACGTAATGAACTCCCAGGGCGCTCAGGGCATTCAGCATATGGCGTACATCGTCGCTGTCCAGCAGGTTGGTCAGCACCGTGGTGCCACGGGCCAAAGCCGCCAGCAGCAAAGCGCGGTTAGAGACACTTTTTGACCCAGGCAGGTTCACGGTGCCATCGACTCGCGCAATGGGTTGTAACGTCAGGGATTCCATCAAACTAAACTCTCAAACAAACAGAATAAAAACCCCGCAGACCCGCTGCGGGGATGAAAAGCAGGAGGGTGATTAGCCGTGGCGGCGTTCAAAATCCTGCATAAAGTCGGTCAGTGCCTGCACGCCCGCCAGCGGCATCGCGTTATAGATAGAGGCACGCATGCCGCCCACTACGCGGTGGCCTTTCAGCGCATGCAGACCGGCGGCAAAGGACTCTTCAAGGAACAGTTTATCCAGCGCGCTATCGGCCAACTGGAACGGGACGTTCATGCGCGAGCGGTTCGCCGCAGCGACATCATTGCGATAGAAAGCGCTGTTATCGATGGTGCTATAGAGCAGGTCGGCTTTCTGCTGGTTGATTTTATCCATAGCGGCAACCCCGCCCTGCTCTTTCAGCCATTTAAACACCAGACCTGACAGGTACCAGGCAAATGTCGGCGGCGTGTTAAACATGGAGTCATTGGCGGACAGAATGGAGTAATCCAGAATCGATGGGCAGGCTACGCTGGCTTTACCCAGCAGATCTTCGCGCACAATAATCAGCGTCAGGCCAGCAGGACCGATGTTTTTCTGCGCGCCCGCGTAGATCACGCCATAGCGGCTAACATCAATTTCACGGGATAAAATCGTCGATGACAAATCCGCCGTGACGACCACATCGTCGCCAAAGTTTGGCGCTTCTTCAATGGCAATACCGTCAATGGTTTCGTTCGGGCAGTAGTGCAGGTAGGCAGCCCCCGGAGTCAGCTGCCATTCGCTCATCGGCTTAACCGCGCGCAGGCCGTCAACGGTGATTTTGGCGTCGATCACGTTCGGCGTGCAGTATTTATGCGCTTCTTTTACCGCACTGGCCGCCCAGTAGCCCGCATCGACGTAGTCGGCAACGGTTTTATCGCCAAGCAGGTTCAGCGGGATACCGGCAAACTGTCCGCGACCGCCGCCGTGGCAGAATAAAACTTTATAATTGGAAGGAATATTGAGCAGGGAGCGAAAATCCTGTTCCGCTTCTTCAGCCACCTTAATGAACTCTTTACCACGGTGGCTGATTTCCATCACCGACGTCCCCAAACCGTTCCAGTCGCACAGTTCCTTTTGCGCCAGTTTGAGTACTTCCGCCGGCAGCATTGCCGGGCCTGAACTGAAGTTATAGACCTGAGCCATTTCCCCTCACCACTTGCTATGTTATTTACCCGCGAACCGTCGCGGGCATAAGTTATTCCTGTGGCTATCGGTTTTATCATTCAGTGACACGCACCGCAATGGCTAAAACTGAGCGTCGGGAAAATGCGGCCTCGCTCACACAAAAGAATCTGCCAGCTTGACGTCATAAAACCGACATAATTGCTGTCAGGTGACGCTTTTCGCCCTGCTGGCCCGCGACCATTCTGCATATGCGCAGCGTGGAGATAATTGTTTATCCCCGGCGCGGAGCTTAAGAACTGCGCTACAACCTACGCCGGCATATTTATCGTCGCGCACAAGGGTGACGAGCTTGCGTTGTGGGGCGGCGGGAAAATGGCCAGACCGGCTTTGGCGTCCGGGTCCGATCATCGTAGAGAATGATTTGCCCGTGGGTTTCCGGCATAACCAACCGGACCTGCCCCAGCTGTTCAACACCGTTATCCGCAGCGCCATACGATGCCAGTCAAATGCCTGCATGGTTAACGCCTGCACAGTTATCGGAGGTCAGTACGGATAGCCAGACGATGAAGATAGCGCCGGTCATCTAAAAGCCGTATCATTGCGCGCTTTACGTACGATAAAAGTGATCGCCATGACTCAAACATTTATTCCCGGCAAAGATGCCGCCCTGGAAGATTCCATCGCTCGCTTCCAGCAGAAATTGCTCGACCTCGGATTTGATATTGAAGAGGCCTCATGGCTGAATCCCGTACCGCACGTATGGTCAGTACATATCCGTGATAAAGCGTGCTCGCTGTGTTTCACCAACGGCAAAGGGGCGACCAAAAAAGCGGCGCTGGCCTCCGCGCTTGGCGAATATTTCGAGCGTCTGTCCACCAACTACTTTTTTGCTGACTTTTGGTTGGGCGATACCCTCGCTAACGGAGCGTTCGTCCACTACCCCAATGAGAAATGGTTCCCGCTGACCGACGATGACGAGGTGCCGGAAGGTCTGCTGGATCCTCGTCTGCGCGCATTTTACGATCCTGACGATCAGTTGACCGCCAGCATGCTGGTCGATCTGCAGTCAGGCAATGACCAACGCGGCGTTTGCGGCCTGCCGTTCACCCGTCAGTCCGATGGCGAAACCGTCTATATCCCGATGAATATCGTCGGCAACCTGTATGTCTCTAACGGGATGTCTGCAGGCAATACGCCGAACGAAGCGCGCGTTCAGGCGCTGTCGGAAGTCTTCGAGCGTCATATCAAAAACCGCATCATCGCTGAAAGCATCAGCCTGCCAGAAATTCCGGCAGAGGTCATGGCGCGCTATCCGGGCGTGGTTGAATCCATTAATAAGCTGGAGGCCGAAGGTTTCCCGATTTTTGCTTACGATGGCTCGCTGGGCGGTAAATACCCGGTTATCTGCGTGGTGTTGTTTAACCCAACGAACGGAACCTGCTTCGCCTCTTTCGGTGCGCATCCGGACTTCGGCGTCGCCCTGGAACGTACCGTCACCGAACTGCTGCAGGGTCGTAGCCTGAAAGATCTCGATGTCTTTACGCCACCAACCTTCGATGATGAAGAAGTGGCTGAACACGCCAACCTTGAAACCCACTTTATCGATTCCAGCGGCCTGATCTCCTGGGATATGTTCAAACAGGATGCCGACTACCCGTTCGTCGACTGGAGCTTCTCCGGCACGACGGAAGAAGAGTTCGCCACCCTGATGGCTATCTTTAAAGCAGAAGATAAAGAAGTTTACATCGCCGATTATGAGCACCTGAGCGTCTACGCCTGCCGCATCATCGTTCCGGGAATGTCAGACATTTACCCGGCAGAAGATCTGTGGCTGGCCAATAACAGCATGGGCAGCCATCTGCGCGAAACTCTTCTCTCCCTGCCGGGCAGCGAATGGGATAAAGAAGATTATCTGGCGCTGATCGAACAGCTGGACGATGAAGGGAATGACGACTTTACCCGCGTGCGTGAGCTGCTGGGCCTGGCGACAGGCAAAGACAATGGCTGGTATACGCTGCGCATTGGTGAGCTGAAGGCGATGCTGGCGCTGGCCGGCGGCGATCTGGAGCAGGCGCTGATCTGGACGGAATGGACCATTGAATTCAATGCCTCAATCTTCAGTGCCGAGCGCGCGAACTACTACCGCTGCCTGCAGACGCTGCTGCTGCTCAGTCAGGAAGAAGAACGTCAGCCTCTGCAGTATCTGAATGCCTTTATCCGCATGTACGGTGCTGATGCGGTAGAAGCCGCCAGCGCGGCGATGAGCGGTGAAGCGCCGTTCTATGGTCTGCAGGCCGTAGATAGCGATCTGCAGGCTTTCCCGGCCCATCAGTCCTTACTGAAAGCCTATGAAAAACTGCAGCGGGCAAAAGCGGCATTCTGGGCTAAATAAGGCTTCATTTTACTGCCAGCCACATTATTCACGGGGTCGATAAGGACCCCGTTTTTCATCGTTAAATAGCCCTGCGGCTAATTTGTAGTTGCAACGTTAATTTACAGTAAACTTTTTTTACGCATCACTTTAGGATTGTTAATTTTAATAAAAAATACCCCATTTTAATTAACCGTCCGCAGCGGCCAAAATGAAAAAAATCAACATAATTTGTAAATTTTAAAATTTATTTTTTTAATTTAAAACATACACTTATCACCATAACAAGTAAAAACCACACATATCCAGGGCTTATAGTTCCGGTGGGATATGATCTACATCAAATTCCCTTCTATAATGCTTTGTTAGTATCTCACCGCCAACTTTTATAAAGAGAGAGTTAGTGTGAAAGCTGACAACCCTTTTGATCTTTTACTCCCTGCAGCCATGGCGAAAGTCGCCGAAGAAGCAGGTGTCTACAAAGCGACAAAGCACCCGATGAAGACGTTTTATCTGGCGATTACCGCTGGTGTTTTCATTTCCATCGCTTTTGTCTTCTATATTACGGCGACAACCGGCACTGCCGCGATGCCTTTCGGGATTGCTAAACTGATCGGAGGGATCTGCTTTTCACTCGGCCTGATTCTTTGCGTCATTTGCGGTGCCGACCTGTTTACCTCCACCGTTCTTATCGTCGTGGCGAAAGCCAGCGGACGAATTACCTGGGGTCAACTGGCAAGAAACTGGCTCAACGTCTATGTTGGTAACCTGATAGGCGCGCTGCTGTTTGTATTGCTGATGTGGTTATCTGGCGAGCATATGACCGCCAACGGAGCCTGGGGCCTTAACGTCCTGCAAACCGCCGACCACAAAATGCACCATACATTTATTGAAGCCGTGTGTCTGGGTATCCTGGCTAACCTGATGGTCTGTCTGGCGGTGTGGATGAGCTACTCCGGCCGCAGCCTGATGGATAAAGCCATGATTATGGTGCTCCCCGTAGCGATGTTTGTTGCCAGCGGCTTTGAGCACAGTATCGCTAACATGTTTATGATCCCGCTGGGTATCGTAATCCGCGACTTTGCAAGCCCGGAATTCTGGACCGCGATTGGTTCTGCTCCGGAAAATTTCTCTCACCTGACCGTGATGAACTTCATTACTGATAACCTGATTCCGGTAACTATCGGGAACATTATCGGCGGTGGTCTGCTGGTTGGGTTGACATACTGGGTCATTTACCTGCGTGGCGACGACCATCACTAAGGGCCGTTTCAGGCAGTAAATAAAAAATCCACTTAAGAAGGTAGGTGTTACATGTCCGAGCTTAATGAAAAGTTAGCCACAGCCTGGGAAGGTTTCGCGAAAGGTGACTGGCAGAAAGAAGTCAACGTACGTGACTTTATCCAGAAAAACTATACCCCGTATGAAGGCGACGAGTCCTTCCTGGCTGGCGCAACTGAAGCGACAACCAAGCTGTGGGACAACGTTATGGAAGGTGTTAAACAGGAAAACCGAACTCACGCGCCTGTTGACTTCGACACCGCCCTTGCCTCCACCATCACTTCTCATGACGCAGGCTACATCAACAAAGCTCTTGAGAAAATCGTTGGTCTGCAGACTGAAAAACCGCTGAAACGTGCGATTATTCCGTTCGGCGGCATCAAAATGGTTGAAGGTTCCTGCAAAGCGTACGATCGCGAACTGGACCCGATGCTGAAAAAAATCTTCACCGAATACCGCAAAACCCATAACCAGGGTGTATTCGATGTGTACACCAAAGACATCCTGAACTGCCGTAAGTCTGGCGTTCTGACGGGTCTGCCGGATGCGTATGGCCGTGGCCGTATCATCGGTGACTACCGTCGCGTTGCTCTGTACGGTATCGACTTCCTGATGAAAGACAAATACGCACAGTTCCTGTCTCTGCAGTCTGACCTGGAAAACGGCGTAAACCTGGAAGCGACTATCCGTCTGCGTGAAGAGATCTCTGAACAGCACCGTGCTCTGGGTCAGATCAAAGAAATGGCAGCGAAATATGGCTGCGATATCTCTGGTCCGGCAACCAACGCACAGGAAGCTATCCAGTGGACCTACTTCGGCTACCTGGCCGCGGTTAAGTCTCAGAACGGCGCAGCAATGTCCTTCGGTCGCGTATCCACCTTCCTGGATGCCTACATCGAACGTGATATCAAAGCAGGCAAAATCACTGAACAAGACGCTCAGGAAATGATTGACCACCTGGTCATGAAACTGCGTATGGTTCGCTTCCTGCGTACTCCGGAATATGATGAACTGTTCTCCGGCGACCCGATTTGGGCAACGGAATCCATCGGTGGTATGGGCGTTGACGGCCGTACTCTGGTCACCAAAAACAGCTTCCGCTTCCTGAACACCCTGTACACCATGGGGCCTTCTCCGGAGCCGAACATCACCGTTCTGTGGTCTGAAAAACTGCCGCTGAACTTCAAGAAATTCGCCGCTAAAGTGTCTATCGATACCTCTTCTCTGCAGTACGAGAACGATGACCTGATGCGTCCGGACTTCAACAACGACGACTACGCTATCGCATGCTGCGTAAGCCCGATGGTTGTTGGTAAGCAAATGCAGTTCTTCGGTGCGCGTGCTAACCTCGCGAAAACCATGCTGTACGCTATCAACGGCGGCGTTGATGAAAAACTGAAAATGCAGGTGGGTCCGAAATCTGAACCTATCAAAGGCGACGTTCTGAACTTCGACGAAGTGATGGACCGTATGGATCACTTCATGGACTGGCTGGCTAAGCAGTATGTCACCGCGCTGAACGTTATCCACTACATGCACGACAAGTACAGCTACGAAGCCTCTCTGATGGCGCTGCATGACCGTGACGTCATTCGCACCATGGCATGTGGTATCGCAGGTCTGTCCGTTGCGGCTGACTCCCTGTCTGCTATCAAATATGCGAAAGTTAAACCGATTCGTGACGAAGACGGCCTGGCCGTTGACTTCGCAATCGAAGGCGAATACCCGCAGTTCGGTAACAACGATGCTCGCGTTGATGACATGGCGGTTGACCTGGTAGAACGTTTCATGAAGAAAATTCAGAAACTCACTACCTATCGCAACGCTATCCCGACTCAGTCCGTTCTGACCATCACCTCTAACGTGGTTTATGGTAAGAAAACCGGTAACACCCCTGACGGTCGTCGTGCCGGTGCGCCGTTCGGACCAGGTGCTAACCCGATGCACGGTCGTGACCAGAAAGGTGCGGTTGCCTCTCTGACCTCCGTGGCTAAACTGCCGTTTGCTTACGCGAAAGATGGTATTTCTTACACCTTCTCTATCGTGCCAAACGCGCTGGGTAAAGACGACGAAGTGCGTAAAACCAACCTTGCTGGCCTGATGGATGGTTACTTCCACCACGAAGCGTCTATCGAAGGCGGTCAGCACCTGAACGTCAACGTCATGAACCGCGAAATGCTGCTCGACGCGATGGAAAACCCGGAAAAATATCCGCAGCTGACCATCCGCGTATCTGGCTATGCAGTACGTTTTAACTCCCTGACTAAAGAACAGCAGCAGGACGTTATCACACGTACCTTCACTCAGACCATGTAATGGTTGTGACTGAAATCGCGATTTAAAAAGCGTACAATAAAGGCTCCACGCAAGTGGGGCCTTTTTAACACCCTCTCCACCCCAGTCTCTTTTGTCCGCTATCTATACTCTATGGATAACAGCCAAAACAGACTTAGAGCCTATCCCATCAGGCGTCATTGTCGCAGCCAGTTTGAACACGGACAGCGCGCAGCAACCGGAGCGTACACGTAGTACGTGAGAATTGTGAGCACTGCCCAGGTTCAAAATGGCAAGTAAAATAGCCTAATGGGACTGGCTCTTAAACACAGCCGGTTTGAGCTGTGCATCACAGGCCCCGGAAGGGCCGAATCTGGAGATATCACCGCAATGTCAACTATTGGTCGTATTCACTCCTTCGAATCCTGTGGCACTGTCGATGGGCCAGGGATTCGCTTTATCACCTTCTTCCAGGGCTGCCTGATGCGCTGCCTGTATTGCCACAACCGTGACACCTGGGATACCCACGGCGGCACCGAAGTCACCGTCGAAGACCTGATGAAAGAGGTCGTGACCTATCGCCACTTTATGAATGCTTCCGGCGGCGGCGTTACGGCATCGGGCGGTGAGGCGATTTTGCAGGCCGAGTTTGTGCGCGACTGGTTCCGCGCCTGCCACAAAGAAGGCATTCATACCTGCCTCGATACCAACGGCTTTGTCCGTCGCTACGACCCGGTTATTGACGAGCTGCTTGAAGTGACCGATCTGGTCATGCTCGACCTCAAACAGATGAATGATGAGATCCATCAGAATCTGGTTGGCGTCTCTAACCACCGTACGCTGGAGTTTGCCCGCTATTTATCGAATAAAAACATCAAAGTCTGGATTCGTTACGTGGTGGTTCCCGGCTGGTCTGACGATGATGACTCCGCGCACCGCCTCGGCGAGTTTACCCGCGATATGGGCAATGTCGAAAAAATCGAACTGCTCCCCTATCACGAGCTAGGCAAGCACAAATGGGTCGCGATGGGTGAAGAGTACAAGCTGGATGGCGTACACCCGCCGAAGAAAGAGACCATGGAGCGGGTCAAAGGCATTCTCGAGCAGTATGGTCATAAGGTGATGTACTAAGCCGACGGGCGGCGTGGCCAGCTAAGCAGAATTTTCCCCGGATAGCGGCGCAGAACGTCTTATCCGGGTGTAAAACGCTTCGGCAATCATTACGACATAAAGTATTGCGACAGCTTATTAGCCACGCTTTCAATCGAAAAAATGCGTTTCTGATGCGCCTTACGATATTCCGCATAGCGCTCATCCTGCTCCTCCAGCGCGCGAAGCATTCGATCGGCAACCATCATCGCTCCCGCAATTTCGGCAAATCCTGATTCACCTTCTCCCTGTAAAGCCACCGCGGCCTGCAGGTTCCAGTCCGATAAACGGGCCAGCGGCGTAAACGTGCCGCGGGTCAGCGACAATATTTTCACCCCTTGCTGCTTCGCCAGCGTCAAAGCCTGCATCATATCCGCCGAGGCCTGTTCGGTATGCACGACGATAATTCCCGTCTTTTGCCGATCGGTTGATATCGGGATCGCCGCCGGATAAGAGCGATCGACGAAGCTGGCAACTTTGCCCATGTTAATTAAATTCATTTGCAGAAACAGGGCAACGGGCACCGCCGTACCCACCGCATAAATAGCGATGTTATTCAGCGCATTCAGCCAAACCGCTGCGCTTTGCAGCTCCTGAGCATCGATAATGGTATTGCTATCGCGAATGCTCGCCAGCACCGGCGCAATATCGTCGTCATCGCCGCCTTCCGAGCGGGCAGCCCCCTGCTCAACCGCCAGTGCCGTTCTGAAATCTGAGAAACCTTTAAATCCAAACGCCCGACAAAAACGGGTGATACTGCCCTCGCTGGTATCAACAGAGTCGGCCAGTTCTGAAATCGTATGCCGCATCACAAAATCAGGATTTTCCGCAATAAAACGGCCCACTTTCTCCAGTATCGGGCTGAGTTCTGAAGACCCATTCCGTATGTTTATCAACAGGTTGTTATCTATCTGGCTCATTTTTTGCCTTTCTTACTCAAAATGCAAACACAGTCACATCTTTCGTTTCGCACTAAAGATAATAATTATTATCTCACACAAACAAATAAAAATAATTATTTTTACAAACAGGAGAACATCTCATGAAAGGTCTCATCGTCTGTCGCACCGGTATGGGTAGTTCCTTAATGCTCAAAATAAAAGCACAAAAAATCATCGATAAACACGGCTGGGATATCGAACTGGAACACGACGTTCTCTCAGGTTTACGAACCTGGCGAGATATTGATTTCGTGATCACGATGCGCGATCTCACCGATGAAGTCGAAGCTGCCGGGTTTAACGCTATCGGTATCACCGACCTGATGAACAGTGAAGAAATGGAATCAGCGCTTATCCGCGTAATCCAGCACAACTAACCTCTCCCGGAGGCAATATGGATTTCCTCAGATTTATTGTATTCGACATTCTGGGCGTCACCCCACTTTTAGTTGGTTTTATCGCATTAATTGGCTTATTGATCCAACGAAAGCCCATTGAAAAAGTGCTCTCCGGGACTTTCAAAACCATTGTCGGCTTTCTGGTTTTTGCCGGTGGGGCCGGGCTGGCCGTGACCTCTCTCGGCAATTTTCAGACATTATTCAGCGATGGCTTTGGTCTGAAAGGCGTTATGCCACTGGCGGAAGCGCTGACCGGGCTGGCGCAAACTAAATTCGCGATGTGCGTCTCGCTCATTATGGTGATTGGTTTTGGCTGGAACCTGTTCTTTGCCCGCGTGACCCCTTTCAAATACATCTTTCTCACCGGACAGCATAATCTCTATCTCTCGGCCCTGCTGACCGTCACCTTGAAAGCGCTCGGCTATAGCGACATGACCACCATTATTGTCGGTTCAATCCTGCTGGGGCTGGCCGCCTGTCTGTACCCGGCAATTGCCCAGCCGTGGATGAGAAAAATCACCGGTAATGATGAAATTGCGATGGGGCACTACGTGACGCTGGCCTACGCGGCATCCGGATGGATCGGTTCAAAGGTGGGCGATCCTAAGCAGTCGACCGAAAAGCTGAACCTGCCCGGCTGGCTGGGGATCTTTAAAGATTACATCGTCTCCGTATCAATCTCGGTCAGTATTTTCTATTACATTGCGGCGCTCGCCGCCGGGAAAGAAGCGGTCACGGCGGCGGCTGGCGGAATGCACTGGCTGGTTTACCCTCTGTTCCAGTCGCTCACTTTCACCGCGTCTCTGTACATCATCATTACCGGGGTACGCCTGCTGTTGTCTGAAATTGTCCCGGCCTTCCTCGGCATTTCGGAGAAATTCATTCCCAACGCCAAACCCGCCCTCGATTGCCCGGTCGTTTTCCCGTATGCGCCAACCGCCACGGTACTGGGATTTATCTCTTCATTTGTTGGCGGGCTGGTGGTGATGGGCTTTCTGGCGATCCTCGGGCAAACCGTCATTATTCCGGTGGCGATCCCCTATTTCTTTATCGGCGCCACCGCGGCGGTATTTGGTAACGCTTCGGGCGGCTGGAAAGGAGCTATCGCCGGCAGCTTCGTCACCGGGATCCTGATCGGCATCGGTCCTGCTTTGATCTACCCCATCATGGAGTCCGTCGGCCTGTCGGGAACCAGCTTCCCGGAAACCGACTTTGTCGCCCTGGGCCTGGTTGTGTACTACATCGGCAAAATGCTGCCATAAGGAGGAAACAACATGAACATTGATGAACTGAAGTCCCATGCGCTCGCCGCTCGCCGCGATATTGTCACGATGATTTATGAGTCCGGCATTGGCCATCCGGGCGGCGCCTTATCGATAATCGATATCCTCACCTGGATCTATTATCAGGAGGTTGACCTGGCGGCCTCGCCCCGCGCGCGCGTCGTTATGAGCAAAGGGCACGCCGTTGCCGCGCAGTACGCCATGCTTTACCAAAAAGGGAAAATCGATCGCAGCGAGTTCAATACCTTCCGCCAGATCAACTCGCGCCTGCAGGGACACCCCAGCATAAAATCGCTGCCAGATGTCGACGCGACGACCGGTTTGCTCGGCCAGGGGCTATCCGTCGCCTTCGGTATGGCAGCCGCTAAAAAGCGGCGCGACGAGCCTCATCGGGTATTTGCCATCATCGGCGATGGCGAAATGCACGAAGGGCAAATCTGGGAAACCTTGCAGCAGGCCGGGCATATGAAAATGGATAATCTGGTCGCGATTATCGATTACAACGGCTTCTCTTCCCACGATCCGGTCAATGAGGTGGTTAATCTCGAGCCGCTGGCGGATAAGATCCGCAGCTTCGGCTGGCACGTGCTGGAGTTGCATAACGGTAATGATATGCACCAGGTGGCCGACACCCTGATGCTCTCCCGCCATCTGAAAGGCAAGCCCGTGGCCATCGTTGCCCATACCACCAAGGGCTCCGGCGTCAGCTATATGGAAAATAACGGCGACTGGCACTCAAAAACCCCGACCAACGAACAATACCAGCAGGCAATGGAGGAGTTACAGTGATGAAAGCACCGCGTGATGAGATCGGTAATGCACTGATTGCCCTGAAAGAAAAAGGCTACCCCATCGTCGCTATCGATAGTGACTTAGCCAGTTCAACCCGCACCGACCAGTTTCAGGCTCGCTACCCGGAGGCCTTCTTCGAAATGGGGATTGCGGAAGGTTCAGCGATGAGTTTTGCCGTGGGTCAGACGCTTGAGGGCTATATCCCCTTCTATGTCAATTTTGCGATGTTTGTGACGGGGACGGCATGGACTCAACTGCGACAGGCCTGCTACGCCAAAGCCAACGTCAAGCTGGTAGGTAGCCATCCGGGAATGGATGACGGACCGGACGGCGCCTCGCACCACGCGCTGGAGGATCTTGCCCTGACCCGTGTGCTACCGGGCCTGACGATCCTGACGCCGGCAGATGCCGAAGAAATAGCCGACGCCTTTGAGCAGGCGGCAAAAATCAAAGGCCCGGTTTATATCCGCGTGGCGCGTGAACCGATGCCGGTGCGCGATAAGAGCGTGATACCCCGGGTCACCGATATCGCGGCTATCGCCAGCAGCGGCAACGAGTTCGCCATTCTCTTTGAGGGCACGGTGCTGGAACAGGCCAGCGAAGGCTATGAAAAGCTGGTTGCCAGCGGCAAAAAAGGCAAGCTCATCCACGTGGCGACGCTCAAACCGTTTAACCAGCAGGAATTTTATGCGCTGGTAGAAGACTGCCCGCTGATCGCCACGCTGGAGAATCACACGGTAAACGGCGGCCTTGGCGGTCAGGTAGCCGAAGCGATGGCCCAGGCGGCCCATCCGGCGCGCCTGACACGCCTGGGAACGCAGGATACCTTCACCGAGTCGGGAAACAGCCGGCAGCTCAAGGCAAAATACGGCATCTCCGGCGAGGCGCTGTATAACGCGCTTCGCTGACCGTCGCACGAGCCGGTCGCCCACTGACCGGTTCGCTATTTAAGGAGCCGACATGGATGAAAAATTATTTGCCGCTTGTCAGTACACCGCGCATAGTCTGGACTGGCGCGGCGCGATTAAGCTGGCCTGCCGTCCGCTGGCGCAGCAGGGGAAAATCAGCGCCGGCTATGCGGATGCCATCATCAGCGCTACCGAGAAAAATGGCCCCTGGTACATACTCACTCCGGAATTTGCCCTCCCGCACGCCCGCCCGGATGAAGGGGTTCTGAGCCCGCACAGCGTGCTCTCACTGGTTTGCTGCGCCGAAGCCGTGGCGTTTCCCGATCACCCCGATGTGCGCCTGATTATCGTCCTGGCCGCGGCCAATAGCGAACAGCATATTCAGATGATCCAGCGATTAGTCTGCTGGCTGGATGAGGGGGATCAGCTGCATCGGCTCATCAGGGTGGAGCATCAGAGCCAGCTTGATGCGCTCGTCGCTGGCGGCAAATAAATCAAAGGGGACAACGTCCCCTTTGATTATCACCATAGCGAAGGCCGGAAGAAAAATTACGCGTGCGCCACCGGCGTCGGATGATGGCCGGCTTTGCGCAGCAGCGTCAGCAGATAAATAAACGACACGCTGGCAATCATGATGAATAGCAGGTTGTCGGAAAAATTCTGCATCAGCATGGCGGTGAAGGTTGGCCCGAGCAAGCTGCCGATGGTATAGCTCATCAACAATGCCTGGTTCATGGCGACCAGCTGATGGCGCTCGACTTTCTCACAGGCCCAGGCCATTGCTACCGGGTACAGCGTGAAGCCCGATGCGCCAAGGATGAACAGCGCCGGAGCCATTGCCGCGCCGCTAAGCATGGCCAGGCAGCCTAAAATCACAATAAAAACCTGAACGCGCAATACCAGCAAGCGACCATAGCGGTCGGCCATACGGCCGATCGGCCACTGGCCCAGAATACCTGCGCTGACCATAACCGCCATCCAGAAACCGATGCCGGAGTCACTGACCCCCTGATGGTTCAACCACAGCGGCATCAATCCATACAGTGACCCGAGAACAATCCCGGAGATAATGCAGCCGTTCACGCCATGGCGGGCCTGACGCAGCTTGAGCATTGGCCAGATCCGCGCCGGCTCATGCTGTTCATCGCTTTGGTTCACTACGCGGGTAAACAGCATAGGCAGGATTGCCGCCAGCGTCAGCGCGGTCACCCATGGCAGCACGCTCATCAGCTCCGTCGGCAGCTTGCTGACCATCAGTTGGCCCAGCACGGTTCCCACATAGTAAACCATCATGTAGGCAGCCAGCAGACGACCGCGGCTACGCGACGTTCCGCTGCAAACCAGCGCGCTTTCGACCACGACCCAAATCATCGCGCAGCCAACGCCGGCGAGAAAGCGCCAGCTGAACCAGGTCCAGAAACCGAGGGTAATGCCAAGCCCGACGCAGCCCACGGCAAAGATCAGCGATGCAAGATAATAACTACGGTTAAATCCCAGACGCTTAATGACCCATCCTGCCAGCAACGTCCCCACCAGATTACCGGTAAAATAGGATGACCCCACCATACCGACCTGCCAGGTTGGCATATTTTCATGGGCGAGCCAAAGAGGGACGAGGGTATTTAAAACCGCAATCGCCAGCGTCAACAGAAGCAGGCCGCAGAGCAACATTTGCACCGGCCGGGTGTAGATGGACATGGATATAACCGTGAGGAAGTTTAGATTTCGTGCGCATCATGCCACCGCTAAAAACATTGTCAATCCACCAGAAATCAGGCAGGAGGCGGTTTCACGGGCAACGATAGAAGTTTTTCATCCAGCGGAGCGACAACAGAATTATTCTTTGTATTATTCCATTGTTTTTATTTATTTTTTTTAAAAAAACGGCGGGAATATCAGTAGAAAAATTTCATGAAAAAACAGCACGTTTTTGTTGCGCCAGAACCGGGCGTCCTGGCGCAACGGATTATCAGCTGGCGATAGCCATACCGACCGTCATATGCAGACCGTAGAATATGCCCCGCCCTACCATCTCACCCACCAGTACCAGCACGAAGGCCAGACTTAGCAGCGGCACGGCGGGCTGATAGCCTTTGAGCAGCGGAACAACCCAGCATGCCACAGCCAGCACCAGCGCAACCACACGCCAGGCCATCAGTGAGCCATAATCCGGCACCAGCGCAGAAGCCTGCTGAACAGAACTGTGAATCGTCGACAGCTCGCTGCCTTGCATCAGGGCCACAATAATGCTGGCCACCAGCGCCAGCAGCGTGACTACCGGTAGCAGACGCATCGCCCAACCATCCACCCCGGCAACCCGCAGCAGCAGATAGCCCAGCAGCGGGCCGCCGATCAACAGCGTCAGGAAGAAGCTCAGTGGCGTCCAGACGGTATACCAGGTCGGTACGGTATCGATGGTGTTATACACACGCACCATCATCCAGACAAAGATAATACCCAGCACCATCGTCGCGACCAGCCAGAGACTGCGCAGCCCGGTCGGCAGTTTCTTCACCACCGCCAGCAACCAGCCAATGCCACCGACGGCGAAAAAGAGGGCGCCGCTGGCAATTTCGTTACTCAACGACGAAGCACCAACCCGGTTAAGCGAGTTAAAAGCCCGCATCGGCGACCCCAGGTGCAGGGTTGAGGCGATAAACCCAATCCCCATCAGCACCCATAAGCCAAACATGCTCAGCACCACGCGCTGCTGCTGCTCATGCGACAAACCGCCTTTCATCAGCGCCAGCGCCAGGACGATAAAACCACCCGCCACGCACTGTCCAAAGACCGTGAAGATCATCAGCGGCCATTCATGCCATCCACTTCCCATCTCACACCTCCTTCGGGTTGGCCAGATAGCCGGTTGTATCACCGCACGGACGACTATTGGCGTTCGGTTTGATGACAATACTGGGTTTGGTAAAGTGCGCAGATGGCAGCGGTGCAACCGCCGCCAGTTTGCCGTGTTTCTCACGCAGCTCTTCGACAGGACCAAAGTCCAGCGCGCGCAGCGGGCAGGATTCGACGCAAATCGGTTTTTTACCCTCGGCGACGCGCTGGTAGCAGCCATCACACTTAGTCATATGCCCTTTGGCGGCATTGTACTGCGGCGCACCGTACGGGCAGGCCATATGGCAATAGCGACAGCCGATGCACACATCTTCATCCACCACCACAAAACCATCATCGCGTTTATGCATAGCGCCGCTCGGGCACACTTTGGTACAGGCCGGATCTTCGCAGTGGTTACAGGCGATGGACAGGTAATAGGCAAAGACGTTCTGGTGCCAGACGCCGTTGTCCTCCTGCCAGTCGCCGCCCGCATATTCATAAATGCGGCGGAAGCTGACGTCCGGGGTTAAGTTTTTGAAGTCTTTACAGGCCAGCTCGCAGGTTTTACAACCGGTGCAACGAGCAGAATCGATAAAAAATCCGTATTGAGTTGTCATCGGTTATTCCTTACAGCTTTTCAACCTGGACCAGGTTCGTGTGCGATGGGTTACCTTTCGCCAGAGGCGACGGGCGTTGGGTGGTGAGCACGTTGATGCTCCCCGCCTGATCCACACGTCCTGCGTCCGGGTTATACCAGGCGCCCTCACCCAGCGCGACAACGCCAGGCATCATTCGCGGCGTGACTTTGGCTTCGATATGCACTTCACCGCGATGGTTGTAAATACGAATGCGATCACCGTTGGCGATGCCGCGTTGTTTCGCGTCGAGCGGGTTAATCCACATCTCCTGACGACAGGCGGCCTTCAGCACATCGACGTTGCCGTAGGTGGAGTGAACGCGCGATTTGTAGTGAAAACCGGTCAGCTGCAGCGGGAATTTCGCCGTCAGCGGATCGTCATAGTTTTCAAAGCCCGGCGTATAAATCGGCAGCGGATCGATCACATCGCCATCGGGCAGCTCCCAGGTGGAGGCAATGTTCGCCAGCGCCTGGGAATAGATCTCAATTTTGCCCGACGGGGTCTCCAGCGGATTAGCCTGCGGATTGTCACGGAATGCCTTATAGGCAACATGATGGCCTTCCGGATCGCGCTGCTTGTAAATCCCCTGCTGACGGAAGGTATCGAAGTCCGGTAAATCCGGGATAGCCTTGCGGGAAAGCTCATGCAGATAACGCATCCAGCCTTCCTGGCTGCGGCCTTCGGTAAACTTGTGCTCAACGCCGAGGCGTTTTGCCAGTTCCGTGGTCATGTCATAAATCGTTTTGCACTCAAAACGCGGTTTAATCACCTGGTCGGTGAAGATAACGTAGGACATGTTGCCGCACGAGGCATCCAGCGCGAAGTCCATCTGCTCGGAAGCAGTGCAGTCCGGCAGCAGAATATCGGCATATTTGGCTGACGAGGTCATGTGGCAGTCGATCACCACGATCATTTCGCACTTCTTATCATCCTGCAGGATTTCATGGGTGCGGTTGATCTCAGAATGCTGGTTAATCAGACAGTTACCGGCATAGTTCCAGATCATTTTGATAGGCACGTCCAGCTTATCTTTACCGCGCACGCCGTCACGCAACGCCGTCATCTCCGGGCCGCGTTCAATCGCGTCAGTCCACATAAACATGGAGATGCTGGTCTCAACGGGGTTCTCCAGCGTCGGCATACGCTCGAAAGGCAGGTCGTACGAGCCTTCACGCGCGCCGGTGTTACCTCCGTTGATGCCAACGTTGCCGGTCAGAATCGACAGCATCGAGATAGCGCGGGTGGCGATTTCACCATTCGCGTGGCGCTGCGGCCCCCAGCCCTGGCTGATAAAGGCAGGTTTGGCTGTCGCAATTTCACGTGCCAGTTGCACAATACGAGCGGCCGGAATTCCGGTGATCGTCGATGCCCACTGCGGCGTTTTGGCAATGCCGTCGCGACCCTGACCGAGGATATAAGCCTTGTAGTGGCCGTTGGCCGGCGCATCGGCAGGCAGCGTTTTCTCGTCATAGCCGACGCAGTATTTATCGAGGAATGGCCGATCGACCAGATTTTCGGTGATCATCACCCAGGCGAGCGCGGAAACCAGCGCGGCGTCGGTGCCAGGTCGAATCGGTATCCACTCATCTTCACGACCGGCACCGGTATCGGTATAACGCGGATCGATGATGATCATCCGGGCGTTGGATTTTTGCCGCGCTTGTTCCAGGTAGTACGTTACCCCGCCGCCACTCATGCGTGTTTCACCAGGGTTGTTGCCAAACAACACCACCAGCTGGCTGTTTTCGATATCCGACGGGCTGTTACCGTCGGCCCAGCCGCCATAGGTGTAGTTCAGGCCCGCAGCGATTTGCGCCGACGAGTAATCGCCGTAATGGTTAAGGTAACCGCCGCAGCAGTTCATCAGACGGGCGATAAGCGTTTTTCCCGGTGGCCAGGAGCGGGTCATGGTGCCGCCAAGCGTACCGGTACCGTAATTCAGGTAGATCGATTCGTTACCGTAATCTTTAATCAGGCGCTGCATATTGCTGGCGATAGTATCAAATGCTTCTTCCCAGCTGATGCGCTCAAATTTTCCTTCACCGCGCTTGCCAACGCGCTTCATGGGATACTTCAGACGGTCGGGGTTGTAGACGCGGCGACGCATGGAACGCCCGCGCAGACAGGCGCGTACCTGATGCAGGCCGTCATAGTTGTCGTCGCCGGTATTATCCGTTTCAACGTATTTAATTTCGCCATCCACCACATGCATGCGCAGCGGACAGCGGCTGCCGCAGTTCACGGTACAGGCACTCCAGGTGACCGTTTCATTCACCGGCGCCACAGCGTCGGCAGCATGGGCAATGCGTGTAAATGGTAGGGTAAATGCGCTACTGGCCATCGCCAGACCGCCAATTGCCGTGGTTTTCATTAAACCACGCCGGCTTACTTCGGCAGCCAGTAAAGCATCGGGGGCTTTAATTTTCATGGGTACTCGCTTTGGTTGCTCACAATTCACTGACACTCGTTGTATAGATGCATATATAACGAATTTAATTTTTTATAGTTTTTTATGCTGCGTTAACACCAAGGGAGTATGGGGGGTATCGCCAGAGGGATTATTGCCCGGCATCAATAAGGGGATTAAAAAAAAGCGCCCGAAGGCGCTTTTGAGAAGCAGGTAGAAAAATCAGCCGATAAATTCGAGGCCACGCATATAGGGGCGCAGAATTTCCGGGATCGCAATACGACCATCCGCCTGCTGATAGTTTTCCATCAGCGCGACCAGGGTACGACCCACCGCCAGCCCGGAACCGTTCAGCGTGTGCACCAGACGAGTTTTCTTGTCGGACTTGCTGCGGCAGCGTGCCTGCATACGACGCGCCTGGAAGTCCCAGACGTTAGAGCAGGAGGAGATTTCACGGTAGGTGTTCTGTGCCGGAACCCAGACTTCCAGATCATACGTTTTGCATGCGCTGAAGCCCATATCGCCGGTGCAGAGCGCCACTTTACGGTATGGCAGCCCCAGCAGCTGCAGAACTTTTTCCGCATGGCCGGTCATCTCTTCCAGCGCCGCCATCGAATCTTCCGGACGCACGATCTGCACCATTTCTACTTTGTCGAACTGATGCATACGAATCAGGCCACGGGTATCACGACCGTAGGAACCGGCTTCAGAACGGAAACACGGCGTGTGGGCGGTCATTTTGATCGGCAGATCGTCTTCGTCGATGATCTCATCGCGAACAAGGTTGGTCAGCGGCACTTCAGCGGTCGGGATCAGCGCATAGTTGCTGCTGTCGGCTTCTTCTTCCAGCGGGCGGGTATGGAACAGATCGCCGGCAAATTTCGGCAGCTGACCGGTACCGTACAGCGTCTCCTGGTTGACCAGATACGGCACATAGTTTTCACTGTAGCCGTGCTGTTCGGTATGCAGATCCAGCATGAACTGCGCCAGCGCACGATGCAGGCGGGCCAGTTGCCCTTTCATCACCACAAAGCGGGAACCGGTCAGCTTAACGGCAGCGGCAAAGTCCAGTCCGCCGTGCATTTCGCCCAGCGTCACGTGATCGCGGACGTCAAAATCGAACTCGCGCGGCGTCCCCCAGCGGCTGACTTCAACGTTGTCGTTTTCGTCGCGACCGGCCGGCACGTCGTCGTGCGGAATGTTAGGGATAGTCAGCGCGATATCGCGGATCTCTGCCAGTAACACGTCCAGCTCGGCTTTCGCCGCATCCAGCTGTTCGCCAAGTTTGTTAACTTCCTGGCGTAATGGCTCGATATCTTCCCCGCGCGCTTTCGCCTGGCCAATGGATTTCGATCGGGAGTTACGCTCCGCCTGCAGATTTTCCGTTTCAACCTGCAGAACTTTACGACGCTCTTCCAGAGCGCGCAGTTTATCTACATCCAGCTTAAAGCCCCGGCGTGCCAGTTTTTCAGCGACTGCGTCTGGCTCGGTACGCAGCAGATTGGGATCGAGCATGCTTATCCTGTGCTTATCGAATAAATAAAAGAAAAGTGGCCGCAGACTACGACCACCGGGATATCTTGATAACCTTACCGCAACGCCTCTGTTAGCGGTAGCGTTTTATGGGGCTATTTTGATCCTGTTCGCTAAGCCAGGCGAGCTTTTCGCCAATTTTGCCCTCCAGCCCCCGATTTGTGGGCCGATAATAACGAGTTTGGGCCATTTCCTGCGGGAAATATGCTTCCCCGGCAGCATAGGCGTTTGGCTCATCATGGGCATAGCGATACTCCTGCCCATAGCCCATCTCTTTCATCAAGCGGGTTGGCGCGTTACGCAGATGCACCGGCACATCGTAGTCCGGACGCTCGCGGGCATCGGCCATGGCGGCTTTAAATGCGGTGTAAACCGCGTTGCTCTTCGGCGCGCAGGCGAGATAAACAATAGCCTGCGCAATCGCACGCTCGCCCTCCGCTGGCCCCACCCGGGTAAAACAGTCCCAGGCAGAGAGAGCAACCTGCATGGCACGCGGGTCGGCATTGCCAACATCTTCCGAAGCGATAGCCAGGCAGCGTCGGGCCACATACAGCGGATCGCCGCCGGCGGTAATGATACGAGCGTACCAGTACAGCGCCGCATCCGGCGCGCTGCCGCGAACGGACTTGTGCAGCGCGGAAATCAAATCGTAGAAACGGTCGCCTTTATTATCAAACCGGGCGCTGCGCTCGCCAGCAATTTCGGTCAGCAGTTCCGCTTTCAGCACCCGGTTGCCGGAGGCATCCGTCTCCGCCATATCGGCCATCATTTCCAGCGTATTGAGCGCCCGGCGCGCATCGCCGTTAACCAGCCCGGCGATCGCCTGGCGGGTATCATCCGGCAGCACGATATTTTGCCCGCCGTAGCCACGATCTTTATCGTTCATCGCCTGCGTCAGCACATGCTCAATATCCTCGCTGGACAACGATTTCAGCAGGTATACGCGCGCCCGGGATAGCAGTGCGGAATTGAGTTCAAACGAGGGGTTTTCCGTCGTCGCGCCGATGAAGGTGATGGTGCCGTCTTCAATATGCGGCAAAAAGGCATCCTGCTGACTTTTATTAAAACGATGGACTTCGTCAACGAACAGAATGGTGCGGCGCCCGGCATTACGGTTCTGTCTGGCGCGCTCGATCGCTTCGCGGATCTCTTTTACGCCGGAGGTTACCGCCGAGATTCGTTCAACATCGGCGCTGGCATAGCGAGCAATCACTTCAGCCAGCGTAGTTTTGCCGGTGCCGGGCGGCCCCCATAAGATCATCGAATGCAGATGCCCGGCCTCAATCGCCCGCGGCAAAGGTTTCCCCGGCGCCAGCAGATGCTGCTGGCCAATGTACTGCGCTAAATTTTCTGGCCGCATGCGGGCGGCCAGAGGTTGAAACGCATTATCGGAAAAATCGAGCGACAGATTGCTCACACTCGCCTCTACTTACGTTGATCGTCCACCGTCACCCCTTTCGGCGGTGTAAAGGTGAACTTAGATGCGTCGACCGCGCCGTTTTGCTGAGACTTCAGCTGGTAGCTGCTGCGCTGGTCATCCTGCTCTATCGCGCTGAACTGATGGATGGTCCCGTCGCGGCCAACGTTGATCGTAAACTGCTTCAGGTTGCCGCCGCCGCTTTTTGGCGTCAGGACAAAATCATCGCCGTTTTGCTTGATGTTGTACTGCTGCCAGTCGTTGGACTGGTTGCGGGCAATCAGCATAAACGGAGTGTTGCTGGTGGCGTCTTTCAACCAGGTGGCGGTTGCCTGCTCAACAAACGGGTTGTAGAACCACAGGGTCTTCCCGTCAGAGACCAGAATGCTTTCATCCGGCTGGGTCATATGCCAGTTAAACAGATTCGGACGTTTAACCCACAGGTCGCCCTGCCCATCCTGGACGGCGTTACCGCTGCCATCGGTCACTTTTTGGGTGAAGCTGGCATGGAAGCTGCTCACTTTATCAAGGCGGCTTTTCAAATCACTGGCGGCATCCGCCCACACCTGGCTCACAACAAATCCAGACAGTAATGCACAGGTGATTGCGAGTTTTTTCATTGTTATTCCTTAATGTGCGTCACTCCCGACGCGGGAGCCTCTTCTGCCTCCTAATGTAGGACCGCCTGGCACGACGGAACAGCAGAACAGGCTGATTTTGCGCTTATTTACCCAACTTTGCACTTACTCGAAGGGCGGCGGCGCCAGCACTTCGCGGTTACCATTATGGCCCTGCTCGCTGACAATACCCTGCGCTTCCATCTGTTCGATAATACGTGCCGCGCGGTTGTACCCGATGCGGAACTGGCGCTGAACGCCGGAGATAGAGGCTTTACGTTTTTCAGTGACGAAGTTCACCGCCTGATCGAACAACGGATCCAGCTCTTCACCACCGTCAAAGCCGCCGCTGCCGCCTTCGCTTTCACTATCCGACGTAATGCCGTCAACATACTGCGGACGCCCGCGCGCTTTCCAGTCCTGAACCACGGCGTGCACTTCCTGGTCGCGAACGAACGCGCCGTGGACACGCACCGGCATGGTCGAGTTCGGCCCGGAGTAGAGCATATCCCCCATCCCCAGCAGTGATTCCGCGCCGCCCTGATCGAGGATGGTACGCGAGTCAATCTTGCTCGAGACGGTGAATGCGATACGCGTCGGAATGTTCGCTTTAATAAGACCGGTAATGACGTCAACCGACGGACGCTGCGTTGCCAGCACGAGGTGAATACCCGCCGCACGCGCTTTCTGCGCCAGACGCGCGATCAGCTCTTCGACCTTCTTACCGACGGTCATCATCAGGTCGGCGAATTCATCTACCAGGACGACGATATACGGCAGTTTTTCCAGCACCGGATGGACGGCGTCCATACTGTCTCCCGGTTTCCAGTACGGATCCGGAATCGGCCGGCCCATCCGCGCCGCTTCGGCGATCTTCTCGTTGTAACCCGCGAGGTTACGCACGCCGAGCGCCGACATCAGCTTGTAGCGACGCTCCATTTCGTTCACGCTCCAGCGCAGTGCGTTAGCGGCGTCTTTCATATCGGTGACGACTTCGGTCAGCAGATGCGGGATCCCTTCATAGACCGACAGTTCGAGCATTTTCGGGTCGATCATAATGAAGCGCACATCTTCCGGCTGCGCTTTATACAGCATGCTGAGGATCATGGCGTTGACCCCCACCGATTTACCGGAACCGGTGGTACCGGCCACCAGCAGGTGCGGCATTTTTGCCAGATCGGCAACGACCGGATCGCCGGCGATGTCTTTCCCCAGCACCACGGTGAGCGGCGATGGGTTATCGCGGAATTTCGTGTTATCCAGCACTTCTCGCAGGTAAACGGTCTGGCGTTTTTTATTCGGCAGTTCCAGGCCCACGTACGGCTTACCTGGAATCACTTCCACGACACGCACCGCAATGGTGGACAAGGAACGGGCCAGGTCACGCGACAGGTTTGAAATCCGCGCGGCCTTCACGCCCGGCGCCAGATTCAGTTCGAAACGGGTGATAACCGGGCCTGGTGAGTAGTTCACCACATCCGCTTTAATGCGGAAGTCCGCCAGACGGGCCTCAACCAGGCGCGCCATTTGCTCCAGCGCGAAGGTATCCACCGGCTCGACCTCGCTCGGCGGCGGCGTCAGCAGATCCAGCGACGGCAGCGGCGTCGTCGGCCGTTGCATCGGCTGGCTGTTGCCGTTACGCATCAGCAGCGGGTGAATCAGGCTATCCTGCGGCGGCTGCGCGGCGGCTGTCTGCTGCGGCATATGGCCCTGAGGGGCCTGCTGCGGCTGATAGCTCTGTGCGGCAGGCTGAGGCTGCTGCGCCATCTGCGGAGGTTGAACCGGCTGCGCAGGTTGCTGATACGGTTGTTGTACCGGCGACGGTTGCACCGGTTGTTGATACCGCTGGGCCGGCTGCTGGTACTGCTGCACCGGCGGCTGTGTCTCCGGCATCGGTGTGAACAGCGGTTCACTCGGACCGTCATCGACCAGCGCTTTCATCGGCGAGAAATCATAATCCGCAGGAGAGAACGGCGTTGCGCCCTGCGGCTGTTCGCTGCTGTAGCGCTGCTGCTGCGACGCCGCAAACTGACGGGCCAGTTCAGCTTCCGCTGCGGAATCATCCTCTTCATCCTGATAGACTTCGCCGTAACGCTGCTGCTGGGTGGCGGCAAACTGGCGAGCCAGCTCGTCCTGTTCCAGCGCGTCCACTTCTTCATCCGTTAACGGCTCGTCGTCATAGGCCTGATTGAGTTCAGCTTTACGCGCGCGCTCTTCAGCCATACGTTGTGACGGCAGCTTAATGCCATAAGAAGCCAGTTCGCGGCGCGTGGGGACGCGGACATGATTAGGGCGCGGCAGTTTTGGACCAATCCCCTCTTTCACCTGCGCGCGCGGCCCACCGGATGCCGGGCTGAACAGCGGCGCAGCGGATGACGCGGCGGAAGCGGCCGCCGCCGTTGCACCCGCGCTCGTCGCCTGCTGTACGCCGGCGGCAAGGGTAGTTACCGCTGCGGCTTCGACCGAAGGCGCTGGTGGCGGTGTAACAGGCCGTGTGGCGACCGGGCTTGCCGGTTCAGGGATCGGCTGATACCAGGCGGCCAGTTGCTCGCGCTCACGCGCTCGCTTCTCTTCAACCTCTTCAAAATAATACATCGGCGGACGCTGTGGCTTCACATCCTCCTGCGGCGCTTCAGGCGCTACGGCAGGAGCCGGTGGCTCCGGCTGATATACCGGCTGCTGTACCGGCTGATACGCCTGATGCTGCGGGTAAGACGGTTCCGGCTGATATACCGGCTGCTGTACCGGCACCTGTTCAGG
This sequence comes from Klebsiella sp. Lac1, assembly GCF_009825425.1. Taxonomy (NCBI): domain Bacteria; kingdom Pseudomonadati; phylum Pseudomonadota; class Gammaproteobacteria; order Enterobacterales; family Enterobacteriaceae; genus Klebsiella; species Klebsiella sp. Lac1. The sequence continues at coordinate 764,548 of NZ_VJZJ01000001.1, read as the reverse complement.
CTGATACGCCTGATGCTGCGGGTAAGACGGTTCCGGCTGGTAAACCGGCTGCTGTACCGGCGCCTGCTCAGGCTGATACGCCTGATGCTGCGGGTAAGACGGTTCCGGCTGGTAAACCGGCTGCTGTACCGGCGCCTGCTCAGGCTGATACGCCTGATGCTGCGGGTAAGACGGTTCCGGCTGGTAAACCGGCTGCTGTACCGGCGCCTGCTCAGGCTGATACGCCTGATGCTGCGGGTACGACGGTTCCGGCTGGTAAACCGGCTGCTGTACCGGCGCCTGCTCAGGCTGATACGCCTGATGCTGCGGGTAAGACGGTTCCGGCTGGTAAACCGGCTGCTGTACCGGCACCTGCTCAGCTACCGGTTCGGCCCATGCCTGTGGCGCGGCGGTTGCCGCTGCTGCTACAGCCAGCGGATCGGCAATGCTGTGGCTATTTAATAGCGGATCGTAAGGGTCAAAATCCCCCGGACGCGCCGCGCTGGCGCCAGAAAACAGCACATCGTCAGCATCGCCAGGACGTGCCGCACTGGCCCCCGAAAAGAGGACATCGTCCGCTGCGACGGGGGCCCCGTTGGCGCTGAACTGCACATCCTCTTCGGCATCATCCATACGCTTGCCGGAGAACAACGCGGCATCGGTTTTACGCCCCATCGGATTGGAGAATTTCTCGGCCAGACGCTGACGACGCGCGAGCGCGCTGCGTAAAATGCGCGCACGACGAGACTCCTGCGGCTTCGCTGCGTCGTCGTAGTCGTCTTCATCGTCTTCGTATTCGTCTTCATCCACCCAGGTATCGTCCCGACGGGTACGGTTGCTGGCAAATGTCAGAACAGACAGAATCGCACCGCCGAGTTTTTCGGCAATGCTAACCCACGACCAGCCGGTGAACAGCGTTAAACCCGCCGCCCAGATGCAGAGCAGCGCAATGGTGCCGCCGCTGCTGTGCAGCAACGGTTGCAGAGTGGTGCTCAGCAAACTGCCGATCACGCCGCCGGAGGCGAAATACCAGATATCATCGGCGTTAATCGCGGCCAGACCGCAGGAGGTCAGAATCAGCGCCAGTGCGCCAATCAGGCGTAGCGAAACGGCAAAGTAGTCGATGTACTCGTCGTTCTCCTGATGACGCCAGGCGAACCAGCAACCGCCGATAATAATCACCGGAATGGTATAAGCCATTACGCCAAAAATGAAAAATAGCGTATCGGCAAGCCAGGCTCCCGGGATTCCACCTATGTTATGGATAGGTTCGTGCCAGGCCGTTTGCGACCAGCTGGGATCCGAGGGATTAAAGCTGAGTAATGCCGCCATCAGCCAGATGGCAAACAGGGAGCAAAGGATGAGCAACGCCTCAAGGAGTCGGCGCCCGCTGCTTAACTTGGTCAGTTTGACTTCTTTGTCTTCGGTGTATTCCTGGCTCAAAAAAGGCTCTCCAGGTATCAGGCTGTTTCCTGCCTGCTGCTAAAACGGACAACAGTGCCGGGTCACCCCGGCACTGTTGCTGTATGGATTAACAGGAGTGTAATCAAACTACGTCGATTTTGCACCTGTTCCGTGTTAGCGCGTCTTAATTACCAGACGATTACTTTGCTTGACTTCTTCCATTACCACGTAGGTGCGGGTATCGTTCACGCCCGGCAGACGTAGCAGGGTCTCGCCCAGTAATTTGCGATACGCTGACATATCCGGCACGCGGGTTTTCAACAGATAGTCGAAATCACCGGATACCAGATGACACTCTTGAATTTCTTCAAGTTTTTGCACTGCAGAGTTAAATTGCTCAAACACATCCGGCGCGCCACGATTCAGAGTAATCTCAACAAATACCAGAAGTGATGCATCCAGATAGTGCGGGTTGAGCAGCGCCGTGTAGCCCTGAATAAAACCCTGTCTTTCCAGACGACGCACGCGCTCAAGGCAAGGCGTCGGGGAAAGTCCCACCCGTTTAGAAAGTTCGACGTTTGAAATACGCCCGTCTTTTTGCAGCTCATTCAAAATATTACGATCGATGCGGTCGAGATCTTTGCCAGGGCGCTTCTTGCTATCTACCATTATTATTGTCTCTCTGTATTCCTTCCCTACTCCTGTTCCGACTCAGAGCCTTCACTGCCCGAGTCCATCCTGTTCTTACCCGCATACGACATCGGGTAACCCCAGGGGTACGTGAGAAGCCCGTTGCCTGACGGCAGCCACCGACATCACGCATGGCGTCTGTCCACACCATGCGTAGATTTCGCTAACCCGGTAAAAATGGCATTTGCGTGCATGAAAATTCGCCGCACGCGAAACACTGCTTTTTGTCTTCCATGAATGTTTTCGCAAAAGCACAGGGGATTGTCAAAGCAAAACATCGATTTTTAGTACAAGATGCCAGATATTCATTATCCGCCCCCGGTGATTCTCATGTTTTCCTCTTATAATTGTCCTGCTGACAGTAGAATTAGTTATATTCTTCGCACGTAAAATCGCCAGTTAATTGGCGTCCTCTATTGCACGTATCGTTAACAAAATTGCTGTGCTCTTTTTTTACGACAACAAATTCCCTACAATCCAGCCCAATGTATACCAATAAATTATGGGGATCTCATGGGCACGACCAAACACAGTAAACTGCTTATTCTTGGTTCTGGACCTGCGGGATATACCGCTGCAGTCTACGCCGCGCGCGCAAATCTGCAGCCGGTACTGATTACCGGCATGGAAAAAGGCGGTCAGCTGACCACCACCACGGAAGTGGAAAACTGGCCGGGCGATCCTAACGATCTGACCGGACCGCTGCTGATGGAGCGGATGCACGAACATGCGACGAAATTCGATACCGAGATTATTTTCGACCATATCAATAGCGTCGATCTGCAAAACCGTCCTTTCCGTCTGGTCGGCGACAGCGGCGAATACACCTGCGACGCGCTGATTATCGCCACCGGTGCTTCCGCGCGCTATCTGGGGCTGCCGTCAGAAGATGCCTTCAAAGGACGCGGCGTTTCCGCCTGCGCGACCTGTGACGGGTTCTTCTATCGCAACCAGAAAGTGGCCGTCATCGGCGGCGGCAATACCGCGGTGGAAGAAGCCCTGTACCTCTCTAACATCGCCTCCGAAGTCCACCTGATTCACCGCCGTGACACTTTCCGCGCGGAAAAAATCCTGATCAATCGTCTGATGGATAAAGTGGCCAATGGCAATATCGTGCTGCATACCCATCGCACGCTGGAAGAAGTGACGGGCGATCAGATGGGCGTCAGCGGTCTGCGTCTGCGTGATACGCAGAATGCCGACAATATTGAGTCTCTGGAGGTCGCGGGCCTGTTTGTCGCGATTGGCCACAGCCCTAACACGGCTATTTTCGCAGGCCAGCTGGCGCTGGAAAACGGCTATATCAAAGTGCAGTCCGGGATCCACGGCAATGCCACCCAGACCAGCATTCCGGGCGTATTCGCCGCGGGCGATGTGATGGACCATATCTATCGCCAGGCCATCACCTCTGCCGGTACCGGCTGTATGGCGGCGCTGGATGCTGAACGCTATCTTGATGGTTTAGCTGACGCCTGCAAATAATCTTTACAAGTCAGTAACAAAGGTAAAGAAGGCGACGAAAAGTCGCCTTTATTTTTTCCTCGTTGTAACATTGCGTGGCCTAAAAACCTCATAACTACACCTGCTAAGTGCGCAATGAATAAAACCCGTCAACAAGAGTTAACCCGCTGGTTAAAAGAGCAAAGCATTCTCTCCCGTCGCTGGTTGATGATTTCCCGCGCGCTGGGCGTCATTAGCGGCCTGCTGATCGTCGGTCAGGCCTGGGTACTGGCGCGAATCCTTCATCGCATGATTATGGAAAATATTCCGGCGACGGCGTTGCTATTGCCGTTTATCATCCTGGTGCTGATTTTTGTTCTTCGGGCCTGGGTGATATGGCTGCGCGAGCGGGTAGGTTTCTATGCCGGGCAACATATTCGCTATGAAATACGCCGCAAGGTGCTCGATCGCCTGCAGCAGGCCGGTCCGGCGTGGATTCAGGGGAAACCCGCCGGAAGCTGGGCGACGCTGGTGCTTGAGCAAATTGATGACATGCACGATTACTACGCGCGTTATCTCCCGCAGATGACTCTCGCCGCCTGCGTCCCGCTGCTGATTGTGATCACCATTTTCCCAATCAACTGGGCGGCGGCGCTGATTCTTCTCGGCACCGCCCCGCTGATCCCGCTGTTTATGGCGCTGGTCGGCATGGGCGCGGCGGAGGCGAATCGCCGCAACTTTCTGGCGCTGGCTCGCCTGAGCGGCCACTTTCTCGACCGCCTGCGCGGGATGGAAACGCTGCGCCTCTTTCACCGCGGCGAAGCGGAAACGGACAATATTCGCCATGCTTCCCAGGATTTCCGTCAGCGGACGATGGAAGTGTTACGCCTCGCCTTTCTCTCCTCCGGCGTGCTGGAGTTTTTCACCTCGCTCTCCATTGCTCTGGTCGCGGTTTACTTCGGTTTCTCCTATCTCGGAGAGCTTAACTTTGGCCACTACGGCATCGGCGTCACCCTGATGTCCGGCTTCCTGGCCCTGATCCTGGCGCCGGAGTTTTTCCAGCCGCTGCGCGATTTAGGCACCTTTTACCATGCCAAAGCGCAGGCTATCGGCGCCGCGGATAGTCTGAAAACGTTTATGGAAAAACCGCTGGCGCAGGAGACTCGTGGTGAGAAGACCCTCAGCGACAACGAACTGATTCGTCTCGAAGCGCGCGATGTGGTCGTCAAATCGCCGGAAGGTAAAGTCCTGGCGGGGCCACTGAACTTTACGCTCCCTGCCGGTAAACGCGTCGTACTGGTCGGGCAGAGCGGTTCCGGTAAAAGTTCGCTGTTGAATACATTGACCGGTTTTCTGCCCTACGACGGTTCGCTGACGGTCAACGGCGTTGAACTGCGCGAGCTTGACGCCGGCCGGTGGCATCGTCTGCTCAGTTGGGTCGGGCAGAACCCGCAACTCCCCGCCGCCACGCTACGCGAGAACGTTGTGCTGGCCTGGCCGGAAGCCAGCGAAGCGCAGCTTCAGCTCGCGCTGGATAAGGCCTGGGTCAGCGAATTCATCTCCCAGTTGCCGCAGGGGATTAATACGCCGGTCGGCGATCAGGCCGCTGGTCTGTCCGTCGGGCAGGCGCAGCGCATCGCCGTGGCGCGGGCGCTGCTGGTACCGTGCCGGCTGTTATTGTTGGATGAGCCGGCCGCCAGCCTTGATGCGCATAGCGAACAGCGGGTCATGCAGGCGCTCTTTAACGCCTCTTCGCAGCAAACGACGCTGATGGTGACCCACCAGCTGGAAGGTATCGCCGACTGGGATGCCGTGTGGGTGATGCAGGATGGGCAGATTGTTGAACAAGGGACCTATAGCCAGTTGGCTATGGCCAACGGGCCTTTTGCCGCCCTGTTAGCCCACCGTCAGGAGGAGATTTAAATGCGCGCGCTATTACCTTATCTGGCGTTATACAAACGGCACATCTGGCTGCTGATCCTCGGCGTGGTGCTGGCTATCGTCACCCTGCTGGCCAGTATCGGCCTGCTGACGCTGTCAGGCTGGTTCTTATCCGCTTCTGCCGTCGTTGGCGTCGCCGGTATTTACAGTTTCAACTATATGCTGCCGGCAGCCGGCGTTCGCGGCGCGGCGATTATCCGTACCGCCGGCCGCTATTTCGAACGTCTGGTCAGCCACGACGCCACTTTCCGCGTGTTACAGCATCTGCGGGTGTTTACCTTCAGTAAACTACTCCCCCTCTCCCCTGCCGGGCTGGCGCGTTTTCGCCAGGGCGAACTCCTTAACCGGGTAGTCGCCGATGTCGATACCCTGGATCATCTCTATCTGCGGGTTATCTCGCCGCTGATTGGCGCGCTGGTTGTCATTGTGGTGGTCACCGCAGGCTTGAGCATGCTCGATGTTACGCTGGCGCTGACGTTGGGCGGTATTATGCTGGTGACCCTGCTGGTTCTGCCGCCGCTGTTTTATCGCGCCGGGAAACCCGCCGGTGAGAACATCACGCAAATGCGCGGGCAGTACCGTCAACAGCTCACCGCCTGGCTGCAAGGACAGGCTGAACTGATGCTGTTCAGCGCCAGCGACCGCTACCGCAAACAGCTGGAGAAAACCGAGCAGCGTTGGCAGGATGCCCAGCGTCGTCAGGCAGAGCTGACGGCGCTGTCGCAGGCGTTGATGCTGCTGATTGGTGGCGTTGCCGTGGTTGCTATGCTGTGGCTCACCTCCGCTGGCGTGGGCGGCAACAGCCAGCCTGGCGCGCTGATCGCCCTTTTTGTCTTCTGCGCGCTGGCGGCATTTGAAGCGCTGGCGCCGGTCACCGGTGCCTTTCAGCATCTTGGACAGGTTATAGCTTCCGCCCGCCGAATCACGCAGATTACCGGGCAACAGCCAGAAGTCACTTTCACCGCCGGCGACGCGCAGGCTTTCGGACCGGTGTCATTGACCTTGAACCAGGTCACCTTCGGCTATCCGCAGCAGCCTTCCCCGGCGCTGGAAAATATCTCATTGCAGGTTGGCGCAGGGCAGCATATTGCCATTCTGGGCCGCACCGGTTGCGGTAAATCCACGTTGCTGCAGCTTCTGACCCGCGCCTGGGATCCGGCTCAAGGCGAGATTCTACTCAACGACCAGCCGTTAACCCGACTCAATGAAGCAACCTTGCGTCAGGCGATGAGCGTGGTTCCGCAACGTGTGCATCTGTTTAGCGCCACGCTGCGCGATAACCTGTCGCTGGCCGCCCCCGGTGCCAGCGATGTCCAGCTGATGAAAGTGCTGGAACGCGTCGGGCTGGAAAAATTACTGGAAGATAGCGGTCTCAATGCCTGGCTGGGCGAAGGCGGTCGCCAGCTTTCCGGCGGCGAACTGCGCCGACTGGCCATTGCCCGCGCGCTGCTGCACGATGCGCCGCTGATGTTGCTCGATGAGCCGACCGAAGGTCTTGATGCGACGACGGAGAGCCAGATCCTCGATTTACTGGCTGAAGCGATGCGCGAAAAAACCGTGCTGATGGTGACCCACCGCCTGCGTGGACTGGCGCGTTTTAATCGGATAATTGTCATGGACAACGGCAAGATTATTGAGCAAGGTAGTCACGCGGAGCTGCTGGCTGAACAGGGGCGTTACTACCAGTTTAAGCAGCGTCTGTAGTCCGGCTGATTTACGCCGTTTTGCGTATATACTCAATGAGTTTCTGGCGTGCTGAAAACAGCGGTCCGCTGCGCTGGCTTTGCCGGCATGGCGACGGACCGTGCGCTTGAAAAACCGCGAATATATTGAACAATTGCCTGGTGCGTATTGAGGTTAAAATGCGTCTGGTTCAGCTCTCTCGTCAGTCCATTGCCTTCCCTTCCCCGGAGGGAGCGTTACGCGAACCCAATGGCCTGCTGGCGCTCGGCGGCGATCTCAGTCCGTCGCGTCTGCTTATGGCCTATCAGCACGGGATTTTCCCCTGGTTTTCTCCGGGCGATCCGATTTTATGGTGGTCCCCCGATCCGCGGGCGGTATTGTGGCCCGGGCAGTTCCATCTCAGCCGCAGCATGAAGCGTTTTCACCAGCGCTCGCCCTATCGCGTGACGCTAAACCACGCATTTGGTCAGGTGATTGAAGGTTGCGCCGACAATCGTGATGAAGGGACATGGATCACCCCCGGCATCGTCAAGGCCTATCACCAGTTGCATGAGCTTGGCCATGCGCACTCGATTGAAGTGTGGCAAGGCGAGACGCTGGTGGGAGGCATGTACGGCGTAGCGCAAGGCGCGTTGTTTTGCGGCGAGTCGATGTTCAGCCGCGCGGAAAATGCGTCGAAAACGGCCTTGCTGATATTCTGCCAGGCATTTATCCGCGACGGCGGGAAATTAATAGATTGCCAGGTCCTGAATAAACACACGGCTTCGCTGGGCGCCATCGAAATCCCCCGCCGCGATTATCTCGATGCGCTGTCGGTATTGCGCGCCCGTCGTCTGCCGGAAAGATTCTGGGTGCCCAGGGAGCTATTTACCGGCAATGTGTAAATGTTTTCAGCACATTTTTTATCGTGATGGTATAATTGCGCAGTAGAGTAGCTTCTGCCTGTTGCCCCGCCGCCGTTTGGGAATAATAAGAGTCAGATAACGCCCATCGTTCTGTCACTCCCCTTTACGTTTGCGCCTGTCATGCGGCTTATCCGTGTGAATTCCGGGCAATGCGCCAAACCTACTTCAATGAATAATTTTCGATGCGTCAGGTAGCACCGCAAAGCGCCTGGCTGCGTCAATAACTATGTAACCGAGCGAGCGAAGGCAGCCTGAAAGATAAAGTGCACAAACGTAAACCTTTACTTACGCGCTGAACTTCGGCATTATCTTGCCGGTTCAAAACTACGGTAGTGATACCCCAGAGGACTAGATGGCCAAAGAAGACAATATTGAAATGCAGGGCACCGTACTTGACACGTTGCCTAACACAATGTTCCGCGTAGAACTGGAAAACGGTCACGTGGTAACTGCGCATATTTCCGGTAAAATGCGTAAAAACTACATCCGCATTCTGACGGGCGACAAAGTGACTGTTGAGCTGACCCCGTACGACCTGAGCAAAGGCCGCATTGTCTTCCGTAGTCGCTGATAGTTTTCCGCCCTCGTGGCGTCAGATGCTGAAGGCCGGGATAATTCCCGGTCTTTTCATATCTGCAGCCGGTTAAAAACGGCGTAAAAAAACCGGCCCGCAGGCCGGTTTTTCCTCTCACAGAGCGGTCTTAGTGCGCCGTTTCTGGTTTGTGCTTCTGCGCACTCTGGAAGTCATAGGTCAACGCGCCCTTCTCTTTATCCAGCGCAACGGTGACCTGCCCGCCGTCCACCAGGGAGCCGAACAACAGTTCGTTAGCCAGCGGTTTCTTCAGGTTATCCTGAATTACGCGTGCCATCGGACGTGCGCCCATTGCCCGGTCGTAGCCTTTTTCTGCCAGCCAGTCACGCGCTTCCTGGCTGACTTCCAGCGAGACGCCTTTCTGATCCAGCTGAACCTGCAGCTCGACGATGAACTTATCCACTACCTGATGGATAACCGTGGTAGACAGATGATCGAACCAGATAATGTTGTCGAGGCGGTTGCGGAATTCCGGGGTAAAGATCTTCTTGATCTCATCCATCGCATCAGGGCTGTTGTCCTGCTGGATAAGACCAATCGATTTACGCTCGGTCTCACGCACGCCGGCGTTGGTCGTCATCACCAGCACCACGTTACGGAAGTCCGCCTTGCGACCGTTATTGTCGGTCAGCGTACCGTTGTCCATCACCTGCAGCAGCAGGTTAAAGACGTCCGGATGCGCTTTTTCGATCTCATCAAGCAGCAGTACCGCATGCGGATGTTTAATCACCGCATCGGTCAGCAGCCCGCCCTGATCGAAACCAACGTATCCCGGAGGCGCGCCAATTAAGCGGCTGACGGTATGACGTTCCATATATTCGGACATATCAAAACGCAGCAGCTCAATACCCAGTGCTTTCGCCAGCTGTACGGTGACCTCGGTTTTCCCGACTCCGGTCGGCCCGGCAAAAAGGAAGGAACCGACGGGCTTGTGTTCGTGACCGAGGCCCGCGCGCGCCATCTTGATCGCTTCGGTTAACGCTTCGATCGCTTTACCCTGGCCAAAGACCAGCATTTTCAGGCGATCGCCGAGATTTTTCAGCGTATCGCGATCGCTCTGCGAGACGCTCTTCTCAGGAATACGGGCGATACGCGCCACCACGGACTCGATATCGGCGACATTGATGGTTTTCTTGCGTTTGCTGGCCGGCATTAACCGCGCCCGCGCCCCGGCTTCATCAATAACGTCAATGGCCTTATCCGGCAGATGGCGATCGTTAATGTATTTCACCGCCAGCTCCACCGCCGCACGCACCGCTTTCGCGGTATAACGCACATCGTGGTGCGCTTCGTACTTCGGCTTCAGGCCGTTGATGATCTGCACCGTCTCTTCGACGGAAGGTTCGGTAATGTCTATCTTCTGGAAGCGGCGAGCCAGCGCCCGGTCTTTCTCGAAGATGTTGCTGAATTCCTGATAGGTCGTGGAACCCATTACCCGAATCTTGCCGCTGGAGAGCAGCGGTTTAATCAGATTGGCGGCATCGACCTGGCCGCCTGACGCCGCGCCCGCACCGATAATGGTGTGGATTTCATCAATGAACAGAATGCTGTTGGTATCCTGCTCAAGCTGTTTCAGCAGCGCTTTGAAGCGTTTTTCAAAATCGCCGCGATATTTTGTGCCCGCCAGCAGGGAGCCAATATCCAGCGAGTAGATGGTGCAATCGGCCATGATTTCCGGCACGTCACCCTGAACGATTCGCCAGGCCAGACCTTCGGCAATCGCGGTTTTACCCACGCCGGACTCGCCCACCAGCAGCGGGTTATTTTTACGCCGACGGCACAGCACCTGAATCGCGCGCTCCAGCTCTTTTTCGCGGCCGATCAGCGGATCGATCCCGCCAACGCGAGCAAGCTGATTAAGATTGGTGGTGAAGTTTTCCATACGTTCCTCCCCGCCTGCTTGCTCTTCGTTGCTGGGCTGGCTTCCGCTGTTATCGGAAGACTGGCTCGGCTCGTCTTTGCGTGTACCGTGAGAGATGAAGTTGACGACGTCAAGACGGCTCACTTCATGTTTACGCAGCAGATAGGCCGCCTGTGATTCCTGCTCGCTGAAAATCGCGACCAGGACGTTAGCGCCGGTTACTTCGCTGCGGCCAGAGGATTGTACATGGAAGACGGCACGCTGCAGCACGCGCTGAAAACTCAGCGTAGGCTGGGTGTCACGCTCTTCTTCCGTGGCGGGCAGAACGGGTGTGGTCTGTTCGATGAAGGCTTCCAGTTCCTGACGCAGCGCCACCAGGTCCACGGAACACGCTTCAAGCGCCTCGCGGGCCGAGGGGTTGCTGAGCAGCGCCAGCAGCAAGTGCTCGACGGTCATGAACTCATGACGGTGCTCGCGCGCTCTGGCGAAAGCCATGTTTAAACTGAGTTCCAGTTCTTGATTGAGCATAGGCACCTCCCCCAATTTTCACGCCTGTCTTCAGGCTTTCTCTAGCGTACACAGCAATGGATGCTCGTTCTCCTTCGCGTATTCATTCACCATCGCGACTTTGGTCTCCGCCACTTCTGCGGTAAATACACCACAAATCGCTTTACCTTGATAGTGAACCGTCAGCATCAGTTGCGTTGCACGTTCTACATCATAAGAAAAGAATTTTTGTAACACGTCAATAACAAACTCCATTGGAGTGTAGTCATCATTGAGCAATATCACTTTATACATAGATGGTGGTTTAAGCTCATTACGAACTTCGTCTTCTACCAGCTGATCGAAGTCCAGCCAATCTCTCTTACTCATCGTCAGTATTCATCATCGGTTGCTGTTGCCAACAGGCGGCGGCCTGTCGATGACCAGAGGCTATGCACATCGCAAATCTACAATAGATCATAGATAACTATCATCTATTACTTCCATCCGCGATGTCTGTCACATTCCCCGGCAATAGCGTTAACTGCTTCAAATTTTGACGCATTTTTCGCCTCCTGCCACCGTCAATTGCTTGACGCATTTCCGTATTTCTCTAAATTGTACTGGCGAGAGTTGGCGAGCATTTGCACAACTCGTCACTCCACCACCGGTTCATTCCATCTTACCTATAAAGATTTACGAAGGATGTCGAAGTATGGAAATGGGTACTGTTAAGTGGTTCAACAATGCCAAAGGGTTCGGTTTTATTTGCCCTGAGGGCGGCGGCGAAGACATTTTCGCCCATTACTCCACCATCCAGATGGATGGTTACAGAACGCTAAAAGCCGGACAAACCGTTCGGTTTGATGTTCACCAGGGGCCGAAAGGCAATCACGCCAGCGTGATTGTTCCTGTGGAAGCGGAAGCGGCTGCATAACTCTTTTGCTTCATTGTGTACATCCTGCCAGTAAAATGCCAGTCCTTCTGACTGGCATTTTTTTGTTTCTACTCGCGGGCCAGCGCATCCACCGGATCGAGACGCGCGGCGTTTCGCGCCGGCAGCCAACCGAACAGCACGCCGGTTAACGTCGAACACAAAAACGCCGTCAGCAGCGCCAGCGGAGAAAAACCTATCTCCCAGCCGGGTAAAAACAGCTGCAGAACCACCGCAATCATCAGCGATAACGTCACGCCCAGCGCGCCGCCGACCAGACAGACTAAAACAGCCTCAATCAGAAACTGCTGCAGCACGTCGCTGGCCCGCGCCCCGACCGCCATCCGAATCCCGATTTCACGCGTTCGTTCGGTCACCGACACCAGCATGATATTCATGACGCCGATTCCGCCCACCACCAGCGCAATCACCGCCACCAAAGTCAGAAACAGTTGTAGTGTATGTGTGGTCCGTTCCGCCGTTTTCAAGATGCTGTCCATATTCCAGGTAAAAACATCTTTTTTGCCATGGCGCAGCTCAAGCAAACGCAGCAACTGCTGTTCGGCGGCGGCGCTGTCATACCCTTCCCGGACGCGAACGGTAATCGAATTAAGCCACGATTGCCCCATCACTCTTCCGGCCATGGTGGTGTAGGGGAGCCAGACGCGCAGGATTTTACTGCTGCCGAACATCGACTGCTTCTCATCGGCGACGCCGATGATGGTCGCCGGCATATTGCCGATGAGGATAATCTCCCCGACAACCCGCGTTTTGTGCGCAAACAGCTGGCGACGCGTGTTGCTATCCAGCACCACCACCTGCGCCCGGCTGTTGAGCTGCAGTTCATTAAACGTATTACCTTCGCTAAAGGTCATGCCGTAGACATTAAAATACTGCGGCCCGACCCCTTCCACGCTGGCGGCAACATCGATGTTATCCGCACGCAGACGCAGGTTTTTTGACACCGCGGGCGTCGCCGAACGCACCCACGGCTGCTTCTGAATGGCCAGCAGATCGTCATATTTCAGCGCCTGCTGATAGCGGGGGTCGTCATCGCCAAAATCTTTACCGGGATAAACATCGATGGTGTTGGTGCCAATCGCGCGAATATCCGCCAGCACCAGCTGTTTCGCCGCATCGCCGACCACCACGATCGACACCACCGAGGCGATGCCGATGATGATGCCGAGCATGGTCAACAGCGTGCGCATTTTATTGGCCGCCATCGCCCGCCACGCCATGACCAGCGCTTCACGAAAACCGCTGGTAAACTGGCGCCATGCGGAAGGCTCTTCCCCGGCCAACGGGCGGACGACCCCGCCGCCAGTCGGACTTTTCGCCAGCGGGTTACGCACAATTTCCCCATCATGGATCTCAATGATCCGCTCGGCCTGTGCCGCCACCTGCGGATCATGAGTGACGATAATCACCGTGTGCCCCTGCGCTTTCAGCTGGTGCAGGATAGCCATCACCTCTTCACCCGAGCGGCTGTCCAGCGCCCCGGTCGGCTCATCGGCCAGAATCACCTCTCCGCCATTCATCAGCGCGCGGGCGATACTGACCCGCTGCTGCTGGCCGCCGGAGAGCTGCGAAGGTTGATATTCCGCCCTCTCTCCCAGACCAAGCCGCGCCAGCAAATCATGCGCCCGGGCCAGGCGTTCTCGTCGCTCGCGCCCGGCATACACCGCCGGGACTTCGACGTTCTGCGCTGCCGTCAGGTGCGAGAGCAGATGGTAACGCTGGAAAATAAAGCCAAAATGTTCTCGCCGCAGGCGGGCCAGCGCATCACCGCTGAGTAAGGAGACATCGGTTCCGGCGACGCGGTAGCTGCCGCTGGTCGGTTTATCGAGACAGCCGAGAATGTTCATCAGCGTCGATTTTCCTGAACCCGATGCCCCGACAATCGCCACCATTTCACCGGCGGCAATGCTCAGCGTCACGCCCTTGAGCACCTCAACACTGCCGTCACCGGAGAGGTAGCTGCGGCGGATATCACGCAGTTCCAGCAACGCCGTCATTTTGCCGTCCCGGTACGACTTTCGCCGACGATCACCTCATCGCCTTCATCCAGCCCTTTCACCACCGCCACATCGGTATCGTTGCGCGCGCCGATAGTCACTTCACGCTCTTTCACCTCGCCATTACGCAGCAGGCGGACGTGATAACGGTTATCGCCGATGGCATCACCCAGCGCGCTGAGCGGGATGGTGATGACATTTTTGACTTCCGCCATCTGGATATGCACCTGGGCCGTCATTTCCAGACGCAGGATCCCCTGCGGATTCGGCACTTCAAAGCGGGCGTAATAAAAAATGGCGTCGTTGACTTTTTCCGGGGTGGGTAAAATATCCTTCAGCTTCCCCTCGTAGCGGGTCAGCGGGTCGCCGAGCACGGTAAACCAGGCTTTTTGCCCGGCACGAAGGTGAATCACGTCCGCCTCAGATACCTGAGCTTTGACCAGCATGGTACTGAGATCGGCGAGGGTCAGAATGTTGGGCGCCTGCTGGGCGGCTATCACCGTTTGCCCCTGCAACGTGGTGATTTGCGTCACTTCACCGGACATCGGCGCCACAATCCGCGTGTAGTCGAGGTTGGTTTTGGCGGTATCCAGCGTCGCCTGGTTACGCTTTATCTGCGCGTCAATGGTACCGATCTGCGCCTCTTTCACCGCCAAATCGGTCGTCGCCGTATCCAGATCCTGGCGGGAAACCAGCTGGCGCCGGGCCAGTTGCTGCTGGCGGGCGAGGGTGGCCGCGGCAAGCTGGCGTTCGGCACGCGCCTGATTCAACCGGGCGCGCAGTTCCATCAGCGTCGCGTCGACTTCTTTAATCTGGTTTTGCGCCTGCTCGGGGTCAATCACCCCCAGCAGCTGATCCTTCTGGACCTTGTCGCCGATATTGACGCGCAGCGTTTTTAACTGTCCGCTCACCTGCGCCCCGACATCGACTTTGCGCAGGGCGTCCAGTTTGCCAGTGGCCAGCACGCTCTGCTGTAAATCGCCTTTGCGCCCCACTAATGTCTGATACTGCGGCAGCGGCGCATTCAGTATCCGCCATCCCCAGAAGGCCAGCGCCAGAACCACGACGACCAGCAGCCACCAGACTTTCCTGCGTTTTCCATTGAGCTTCATAAAAATTCCTGATGTTTTAACCCGCAGAGCCAGGTAGTAATTCTATCCGCAGAGGGTAAAAACATAACGCTAAATTTAAATCATTCTTATTGTCGCCACGTTTAATCTGCGCGGCCGCGCGCCAGCCACAGCACGCGGGAGAACATTTTCTTCAACAGCGTCGGCACCGACTCCACGCCGCGGCGACCGGCCTCCATCGCCACCTCAATGGCCAGATCCGGTTTTGACGAGCGGTGAATCGCCTTGGTAATCACCCGTCGCATATTCATCGGCACATTTGCCGGTAACTGCGCCACCCGATGATAAACATCGTTAAAACCCTGGCGATACATAAAGTGTTCCATGTCCAGCGCCGGAAGCGTGGTCAGGTGATCGCGTTCAAGATCGCGGTCATCGTTGAGCAGGCTACGAACCGTCGCTGCATACTTTTTCCCCGCCTCATCGCCGTCGACCAGCACGTGCCATTGGATCCCCATCCGACGGGCAAATTTGATCAGCGGCTTCAGGCCCGACTGAGCAAACTCAATAACCTTAATCCCTTCAGCATCAAAATGGTGTCCACACTGCCGGGCCAGTTCGTTAATCACCCAGGTCTCGGTCTCCCCTTCAACCAGCAGCCAGCAGCGGGCAAACAGTGAGGATGAGCGGTTAAAGCGGATGTGAAAAGCGATGCGCCGGCTGTCTTCCGCATTCATTCCTCCCGGCCCAAGCCGCCAGGCCGACACGCGCGAGGATTCGCGTACCAGTCGGCAGACGTGCTCCACCGGCGTCAACGACAGGAGTTCGCTGGAGTTGGTGGTGGTGATGCGCTGCAGCGGCAGCAAATTCAGTAAATGCCAGGCAACCGACAGCATAATCGGATGCAGACGTGTTTCCGGGTCTTCAATCAGCAGCAGAGGCCGTGCGTCGCGGTCGAGCCGCACCGTCCCTTTTGCCTGAAGCAGGGTTGAAAACAGACCAAGCAGGATAACCCGATGGCTGCGGCCGCCGGGTTTATCAATCATCCGGTTGATAATATCCAGGTAACGCCAGCTGCGCTGTTCATCATGCGAGTGACGACGCATCAGGCGGTGACGGGATTGCGCGCTACTCTGCTCGGCAAAATAGTGTTCCAGCAGTTGCACCATAGCCGACAGCCCCTGGCGTATCTGACTATCGGTTAAATTTTGCGGGTGATTCACCAGCTCGCGGGAGAGAAAATCCAGCTGGCGAGCGGTTATCTCAATCTGCGGCGAGTGCGGGACGGAATCATTATGAATTCGCCGCATAAAACGCGCATCGCGCAGGCGCAGAACCGGCATCAGGCGCACCAGGTGGCACACCATCTCGTCAATATCGTCCAGCGCCAGCGCCTCGCCTTTGCTGTTGATAAAGCTACGCAGCGTCATGACGCTGTTATCATCGGCCAGCTCGCCCTCCAGGCGATAAAAAATGCGCTGATAGCCATCCTCGCAGGGCACCCAGCAGTTGCTCAGCGGACGAAAACGACGTACCCGATGATGACCGGGTTCATTCTCGCGGAAGGTCAAAATGATATGCAGATGATGTTCACGTCCCTGGACATCGCCCGGCGGAAACCAGAAATCATCGCGGACGAAGTGATAGAGTTCGAACTCCGGCGAAAGCAGTAACGTCAGCGCATCCAGCAGGCTGGATTTACCCCATGCATTCTCGCCGATCAGAACGTTATTTTGCTCCAGCATCAACGATAAACGATTGATGCCGCGAAAACCGACGATTTCTACCCGCTCAAGATGCATATCTCCTCCGCTCAGTAACCACTTTCTCCTTCAATAATCAGCAGTATAGCGATACATGCGTCAACATGACACTACCGGCCCACACGCGGCTCCGGGACGATGAATGATAATAATCAATTATAATTATTAATCATGTCATTTATTTAGAAAATAACTTATACGCAAACGTGGTTATCTTTATTATTTTTGTTCTACACTTTTCTACAATTGGTAATGGTGTAAGGATTAAGACACATTGCCCCAAATCAAATTATATCGAGTTATTTCGCTAGCCGCAGTATGACGAACACCCATAAAATAGCGTCGTTTTATTTTTATCATCATCCTTTACGTTGATAAATAAAGAACGGCATCAAAAAGTATGCCCGTATACATTATTCTTTTGAGGTGGTTATGTTCAGAAAATTAGCAGCGGAATGTTTTGGTACATTCTGGCTTGTGTTTGGTGGCTGTGGTAGCGCAGTGCTCGCCGCTGCCTTCCCGGAGCTGGGAATTGGGTTTGCCGGGGTGGCTTTAGCCTTCGGTTTAACCGTATTAACCATGGCATTTGCCGTCGGTCATATTTCCGGCGGACACTTCAACCCGGCGGTCACTTTAGGCCTGTGGGCCGGCGGTCGTTTCCCGGCGAAGGACGTGGTTGGCTATATTATCGCTCAGGTTGTGGGCGGTATTATTGCTGCCGCCGTTTTGTATGTGGTTGCCAGCGGTAAAGCCGGTTTTGATGCCGCGGCCAGCGGCTTTGCTTCCAACGGCTTCGGGGAACACTCGCCGGGCGGCTACTCCATGCTGTCGGCCATGGTGATTGAAATTGTCCTGACCTGCGGCTTCCTGCTGGTGATTCATGGCGCAACGGATAAAAACGCGCCGGCCGGCTTTGCCCCGATTGCGATTGGCCTGGCGCTGACCTTAATCCACCTGATCAGCATTCCGGTTACCAATACCTCTGTTAACCCGGCGCGAAGCACCGCGGTGGCGATTTTCCAGGGCGGCTGGGCGCTGCAGCAGCTGTGGTTATTCTGGGTGATGCCGATTATCGGCGGTATCCTTGGCGGCGTGTTGTATCGCACGCTGCTGGAAAAACGCGATTAACCATTTATCGGGTTATCTGCTTTCACGCAAGGCCCGGCATTACCGCAATGCCGGGCCTTTCTTTTCAGGCACAGCTTTACTCGGTTCTCTGATTTGGGTAGTGTCAGTGGCGCTCAACTCATTCTGCAAGGACCAGATCGTTCATGTTTTCGGGATTATTAATCATTCTGCTGCCATTGATTGTCGGCTACCTTATTCCTCTGCGTCACCCTTCGGCACTAAAACTTATTGCGCGACTGTTGAGCTGGATTGTCTACGTCATCCTCTTTTTCATGGGGATTAGTCTCGCCTTCCTCGACAATTTATCCAGCAACCTGCTGTCCATTCTTCATTATGCGGCGGTCAGCGTGGTTGTTATTCTACTGTGTAATATTGCCGCATTAATGTGGCTGGAGCAGAAAATGCCGTGGCGCCACCAGCACCGGCAGGAGAAATTACCTTCCCGCATCGCAATGGCGATGGAATCCCTGCAGCTGTGCGGCGTGGTGCTTATTGGTTTTCTGATTGGTCTGAGCGGTTTGTCATTTTTACAGCATGCCACCGAGGCGAGCGAATATACGCTGATCTTCCTGCTGTTCCTGATTGGTATTCAGCTGCGTAATAACGGAATGACCTTACGTCAAATTGTGCTTAATCGCCGCGGCATGATTGTGGCGGTGGTTGTCACCGTGAGTTCATTAGCCGGCGGCGTGATTAACGCCTTTATTCTCGACCTGCCGCTGAAGACCGGTCTGGCAATGGCCTCCGGCTTCGGCTGGTATTCGCTCTCCGGGATCCTGATGACCGAATCCTTTGGCCCGGTCATCGGCAGCGCCGCATTCTTCAACGATCTTTCCCGCGAGCTGTTGGCCATCATGCTGATCCCCGGCCTGGTTCGCCGCAGCCGCTCCACGGCATTAGGGCTGTGCGGCGCCACCTCAATGGACTTTACCCTGCCGGTTTTACAGCGTTCCGGCGGCGTCGAGATTGTCCCTGCCGCCATCGTTCACGGTTTTGTGCTGAGCCTGCTGGTGCCAGTGCTGATCGCCCTCTTCACCGCCTGAAGCGCCTTCGCTCTGCCCCCTGCGACGGTATTCGCCGCCGTCGGGGGAAAAGATCGCTCCTCGTGGCGGTAGCCTGTCGCTACCAAATTTGCGCTAAATCAATCTCCCTTTAAATTGTATCAGAAATACCTTTTCTCCCTTCTTTTGCAGGCATAACCTTAAACATGTATATCAAATATAACTTTAAAAGGTGTGACCATGTTTTGTGTGCAATGTGAACAAACCATCCGTACCCCGGCAGGCAACGGCTGCTCTTACGCGCAGGGTATGTGCGGTAAAACGGCAGAAACCTCCGATCTCCAGGATCTGCTGATTGCTTCCCTACAAGGTCTGTCTGCCTGGGCGGTAAAAGCCCGTGAATATGGCATCATCGATCATGAGGTTGATAATTTTGCCCCGCGCGCATTTTTCTCTACGCTGACCAACGTTAACTT
The DNA here is from genome assembly GCF_009825425.1 of Klebsiella sp. Lac1. NCBI lineage: Bacteria > Pseudomonadati > Pseudomonadota > Gammaproteobacteria > Enterobacterales > Enterobacteriaceae > Klebsiella > Klebsiella sp. Lac1. The sequence continues at coordinate 745,177 of NZ_VJZJ01000001.1, read as the reverse complement.
CGACTCCCCGCGGATTGTCGGCTACGCGCGTGAGGCTATTGCCATGCGCGAGGCGCTGAAAGCACGGTGCCTGAGCGTGGATGCGACCGCCAGCGTCGATAACCCGATGGCCGATCTGCAACTGGTGAGCGATGATCTCGGCGACCTGCAGCGTCAGGCGGCCGAATTTACCCCGAATAAAGATAAAGCGGCCATTGGCGAGAACATCCTCGGCCTGCGTCTGCTGTGTCTGTACGGTCTGAAAGGCGCAGCGGCCTATATGGAGCACGCGCACGTTCTCGGTCAGTACGACAATGACATCTATGCGCAGTACCACAAAATCATGGCCTGGCTGGGTACCTGGCCCGCCGATTTGAACGCTCTGCTGGAGTGTTCAATGGAAATTGGCCAGATGAACTTCAACGTGATGAGCATTCTGGATGCCGGTGAAACGTCTAAATATGGTCACCCGACGCCGACTCAGGTCAACGTCAAAGCGAGCGAAGGCAAGTGCATCCTGATCTCCGGCCACGACCTGAAAGATCTGTACAACCTGCTGGAGCAGACCGAAGGCACCGGCGTTAACGTCTATACCCACGGTGAAATGCTGCCGGCGCACGGCTATCCGGAGCTGCGTAAATTCAAACACCTGATCGGTAACTACGGCAGCGGCTGGCAAAATCAGCAGGTAGAATTTGCCCGCTTCCCGGGGCCTGTGGTGATGACCTCGAACTGCATTATCGACCCGACCGTTGGCGCCTATGATGACCGTATCTGGACCCGCAGCATTGTCGGCTGGCCGGGCGTCAGTCACCTTGAAGGGGATGATTTTGCTCCGGTTATCGCTCAGGCGCAGCAGATGGCGGGCTTCCCGTACAGCGAAATTCCGCATCTGATCACCGTCGGCTTCGGTCGCCAGACGCTGCTGGGCGCTGCAGATACCCTCATCGACCTGGTGAGCCGTGAAAAACTGCGCCATATCTTCCTGGTTGGCGGCTGCGACGGCGCGCGCGGCGAACGTAATTACTTCACCGATTTCGCCACCAGCGTGCCGGATGACTGCCTGATCCTGACTCTGGCCTGCGGTAAATACCGCTTTAACAAACTGGAGTTCGGCGATATCGAAGGTTTGCCGCGTCTGGTGGATGCCGGTCAGTGTAACGACGCCTACTCGGCGATTATTCTGGCGGTGACGCTGGCAGAGAAACTGGGCTGCGGCGTCAACGATCTGCCGCTCTCGCTGGTACTCTCCTGGTTTGAGCAAAAAGCGATCGTGATTCTGCTGACCCTGCTTTCGCTGGGGGTGAAGAATATCGTGACCGGCCCAACCGCCCCGGGCTTCTTCACGCCGGACCTGCTGGCGATTCTCAATGAGAAGTTTGGCTTGCGTTCAGTGACGACCGTAGAACAAGACATGCAGCAGCTGTTGAGCGCGTAAGGAGTAAGAGAATGACCATGCCAACCCATCAGTGCCCGTGGCGGATGCAGGTTCATCACATCCATCAGGAGACGCCGGATGTCTGGACAATTTCGCTGCTGTGTCACGACTATTATCCGTACCGCGCCGGGCAATATGCGCTGGTGAGCGTACGACATTCGGCGGAAACGCTGCGCGCCTATACCCTCTCCTCGACCCCGGGGGTCAGCGAATACATTACGCTGACCGTTCGCCGGATTGACGAGGGCGCGGGCTCACAGTGGCTGACCCGTGACCTCAAACGCGGAGATTATCTCTGGCTGTCCGACGCGATGGGTGAGTTCACCTGTGAAGATAAAGCCGATGATAAGTTCCTGATGCTGGCCGCCGGCTGCGGCGTCACGCCGATTATGTCGATGCGCCGCTGGTTGGCCAAATATCGTCCGCAGGCCGATGTGCAGGTGATTTACAATATTTGCTCGCCTCAGGAGGTGATTTTCGCCGATGAGTGGCGGCAGTATCCGGTGACGCTGGTCGCGGAAAACAACGCCGCCCACGGTTTTGTCGCCGGGCGTCTGACCACCGAGTTACTGAATAGCGTGCCGGATCTCGCGGCCCGGACGGTCATGACCTGCGGACCAGCGCCTTATATGGACTGGGTCGAACAGGAAGTCGCCGCGCTTGGCGTGACCCGCTTCTTTAAAGAGAAGTTCTTTACGCCGGTGGCACAAGCGGCCAGCGACGGACTGAAGTTCACCAAACTGCAGCCAGCGAAAGCGTTTTATGCGCCGGTCGGCACCACGCTGCTGGAGGCGCTGGAAAGCAACCAGGTGCCGGTGACCGTCGCCTGCCGCGCAGGCGTATGCGGCTGCTGCAAAACCAAAGTGGTTTCCGGCGATTACACGGTCAGCAGCACCATGACGCTGAGCGAGGCAGAAATCGCTGACGGCTACGTGCTGGCCTGCTCCTGCCATCCACAGGGCGATCTGGTTCTCGCCTGATCGTAGACGTGTCCGACCGGCGAGAATCGTTGTCATTTGTCGGTCGGATAAACTCCGTGCCAACCGAAAAAAATGCCCGGTGGCGCTGACGCTTACCGGGCCTGTGGGAGTCGCTGTAGTCGATGTAGGCCGGATAAGCGCCGCGCCATCCGGCAATGCCTCACTGCCAGACCGAATTACCGCCACCGGGAGGTGTCCCACCGACGAGAATCGTTGTCATTTGTCGGTCGGGTAAACTCCGTGCCAACCGATAAAAATGCCCGGTGGCGCTGACGCTTACCGGGCCTGTGGGAATCGCTGTAGTCGTTGTAGGCCGGATAAGCGCCGCGCCATCCGGCAATGCCTCATCGCCAGACCGCATTTCCCGCCACCGGGAGGTGTCCCACCGACGAGAATCGTTGTCATTTGTCGGTCGGATAAACTCCGTGCCAACCGATAAAAATGCCCGGTGACGCTTACCGGGCCTGTGGGAATCGCTGTAGTCGTTGTAGGCCGGATAAGCGCAGCGCCATCCGGCAATGCCTCACCGCCAGACCGAATTTCCCGCCACCGAGAAACGCCCCGCCCCAAGACAGGCAATCGCCAGCGCGCCAGTAAAGAAATAGACCAGGCTTTCGAGCGCCCATGCACCAACCGCATCCAACGCAAAAGTTTCACCGGTGCCAACCATCAGCCATGCGACGATCATCGTAAACGCCAGCACCAGCGCTGCTGGTCGGGTGAGGATACCAAGAATAATCAGACACGGCGCAACCACTTCACCAATCAGGACGCCGTAGGCGATAAATCCCGGCAACCCTTTCGCCACCAGCATGCCGCTGATGCCATCTACCCCCTCAAACAGTTTGTGTAATCCATGAAACAACATCAGCCCGCCCACGGTAAGTCGTAACAAGAGTTTGCCGACATCGTCTTTCGCTAGCATTTTATTAACATTGATTAACAGTGACTTTATCATTTGAAATGATTCCTGTTTGCACCTGAGACCCGATCAGATTATGCCTAATCATTGCGCATGAAGAATTGATTTTTATCAGGGTGATTCACCGGCATGCCCATCAGTTTCATCTAAGCTTGTAGGCGTTATCACAAAAAGGAGCTGGAGAACCATGAAACAAACCGTGGCGGCATATATAGCAAAAACACTTGAACAGGCCGGCGTAAAACGCATATGGGGCGTCACCGGCGACTCCCTCAACGGACTGAGCGATAGCCTGAACCGGATGGGCACCATTGCCTGGATGCCCACCCGACATGAAGAAGTCGCCGCCTTTGCGGCTGGCGCCGAAGCGCAGTTAACCGGAGAGCTGGCAGTATGCGCAGGTTCATGCGGCCCGGGTAACCTCCATCTCATTAACGGCCTTTTCGACTGCCATCGCAATCATGTTCCCGTGGTCGCCATCGCCGCCCATATTCCCTCCAGTGAAATCGGCAGCGGCTATTTCCAGGAAACCCATCCGCAGGAGCTGTTTCGTGAATGCAGCCACTATTGCGAGCTGGTCTCCACGCCAGAGCAAATCCCACAGGTGCTGGCCATCGCGATGCGTAAAGCGGTGATTAACCGTGGCGTATCGGTGGTGGTGCTGCCCGGCGACGTGGCGCTGAAAGCCGCACCGGAGAGCGCCAGCACCCACTGGTACGCCGCGCCGCTGCCGACGGTCACGCCGCCGGAGGAAGAGATCAAAAAGCTGGCGCAGGTGCTGCGCTATGCCAGTAATATCGCCCTGCTGTGCGGCAGCGGCTGCGCTGGCGCGCACGCAGAGCTGGTCGAGTTTGCCGCGAAAATAAAAGCCCCTGTTGTCCATGCCCTGCGTGGTAAAGAGCACGTTGAGTATGACAACCCCTATGATGTCGGGATGACCGGACTGATTGGCTTCTCCTCGGGTTTCCATACCATGATGAATGCCGATACCCTGGTGCTGCTGGGCACCCAGTTCCCCTACCGGGCCTTCTACCCCACCGACGCCAAAATTATCCAGATTGATATCAACCCCGGCAGCATCGGCGCCCATAGCAAAGTCGATATGGCGCTGGTTGGCGATATTAAGTCCACGCTCGCTGCGCTGCTGCCGCATCTGGAAGAAAAAACCGACCGCACGTTTCTGGATAAAGCTCTTGAGCACTATCGTGAAGCGCGTAAAGGGCTCGATGATCTGGCAAAGCCGAGCGACAAAGCGATTCATCCGCAGTATCTGGCGCAGCAGATCGGTCATTTTGCCGCCGACGACGCAATTTTCACCTGCGACGTCGGGACACCGACCGTCTGGGCCGCGCGCTATCTGAAAATGAACGGCAGACGCCGCCTGATCGGGTCGTTTAACCACGGTTCGATGGCTAACGCCATGCCGCAGGCGATTGGCGCCAAGGCGGCAGCGCCGGATCGCCAGGTGGTGGCGCTGTGCGGCGACGGTGGTTTTAGCATGTTGATGGGCGACTTTCTCTCGCTGGCGCAGATGAAGCTGCCGGTGAAAATTATCATCTTTAATAATAGCGTCCTCGGCTTCGTGGCAATGGAAATGAAAGCCGGAGGCTATCTGACCGACGGTACCGAACTGCACGACACCAATTTCGCCCGCATTGCTGAAGCCTGCGGGATAACAGGGATCCGCGTCGAAAAAGCCAGCGAGGTCGATAGCGCGTTACAGACCGCGTTTAGTACCGATGGCCCGGTGCTGGTGGATGTTGTCGTCGCCAAAGAGGAGCTGGCCATTCCGCCGCAGATCAAACTGGAGCAGGCCAAAGGATTTAGTCTGTACATGCTGCGTGCCATTATCAGCGGACGCGGCGATGAGGTCATCGAACTGGCGAAAACCAACTGGCTCAGGTAAAACATTCTTTTCGTTAATCTCTGAAATCATGCCTGATGCCGCGATGCGGCGCGCCCGAGCATCCCCGACGACAGCACCGCGCCTGTCATCGGGGACACAAAAGGCGCGCGACAGCAGCCGCCTGCGGGATGATCGACCCAGAAGGAAATGCCGTGATAGATTTACGCAGTGATACCGTAACCCGGCCAGGCCCCGCCATGCTGGAGGCGATGATGGCCGCGCCGATCGGAGACGACGTGTATGGCGACGACCCGACGGTAAATGAACTTCAGCGCTACGCCGCACAGCTGGCCGCTAAAGAAGCCGCGCTGTTCCTGCCCACCGGCACCCAGGCTAATCTGGTCGGTCTGCTAAGCCACTGCCAGCGCGGCGAAGAGTATATCGTCGGCCAGGGCGCGCATAACTATCTGTATGAAGCGGGCGGAGCGGCAGTGCTGGGTAGCATTCAGCCACAGCCGATCGATGCCGCCGCCGACGGCACTCTGCCGCTGGATAAGGTCGCCGCGAAGATTAAACCTGACGATATCCACTTTGCCCCGACACGCCTGCTGAGCCTCGAAAACACCCACAACGGTAAGGTTCTGCCGCGCGCATACCTCCAGGAGGCATGGGAGTTTACCCGTAAGCATAATCTGGCATTGCACGTTGATGGCGCGCGTATCTTCAATGCGGTGGTTGATTACGGCTGCGAACTGCGCGACATCGCGCAGTACTGTGATTCATTCACTATCTGTCTCTCCAAAGGGCTGGGTACGCCGGTCGGCTCGCTGCTGGTCGGTAGCCACGAGTACATTCGCCGCGCCACCCGCTGGCGGAAAATGGTCGGCGGCGGCATGCGCCAGGCCGGGATTCTGGCGGCGGCGGGCCTCTACGCCCTGCAAAACAACGTCCAACGGCTACAAGAGGATCACGATAATGCGACGTGGATGGCCGGGCAACTCAGCGCCATTGGCGCCGACGTGACCCGGCATGATACCAACATGCTGTTTGTCCGCGTGGGGGAAGAGCACGCCACAGCGCTGGGGGCATTTATGCAGCAGCGCGGCGTGCTGATCAATGCTTCGCCGATCGTGCGCCTGGTGACGCATCTGGATGTCAGCCGCCAGCAGCTTGCGGACGTCGTCGGCCACTGGCAGGCATTTTTGCAACGCTAAGGAGCCCGGCGTGTCGCAACACATTCTGGTGCTCGGCGCCAGCGGCTATATCGGCCAGCATCTGGTGCAGGCATTAAGCGAGCAGGGTTACCCGGTGCTGGCGGCGGCGCGCCATGTCGACAGACTGCAAAAGCTCAATCTCCCGGGCGTAAGCTGCCAGCCGCTCGATCTTAACCAACCGCAGGGGCTGTCCGCCCTGCTGGCGCAGGCGGATACCGTGTATTATCTGGTGCACGGAATGGGCGAAGGCGGCGACTTTATTGCCCACGAGCGCCGGGTCGCGGTCAACGTTCGTGATGCCCTGCGCGTCACGCCAGTCCGGCAGCTGATTTTTCTCAGTTCCCTGCAGGCGCCGGAAGCGGAACAATCGGATCATCTGCGCGCCAGGCAAATCACCGCCGACATTCTGCGGGAAGCCGCCGTCCCGGTCACCGAACTGCGGGCGGGAATTATCATCGGCGCCGGTTCCGCCGCTTTCGAAGTGATGCGCGATATGGTCTACAATCTGCCGGTTCTGACGCCGCCGCGCTGGGTTCGCTCGCGAACGACGCCTGTCGCGCTGGAGAACCTGCTCTATTATCTGGTGCAACTGCTGCATCATCCGGCCAGCGCTCATCGGATACTGGAAGCCGCCGGACCAGAAGTATTAAGTTACCAGCAGCAGTTCACTCGCTTTATGGCGGTGAGCGGCAAGCAGCGCCTGTTAATCCCGATTCCGTTTCCCACCCGCTGGATTTCGGTGTGGTTTCTCAACGTGATCACGTCGGTGCCTCCCACCATCGCCCGGGCATTGATTCAGGGGCTAAAGCACGATCTGATCGCCGACGATCGCGCCCTGCGCGCGCTGATCCCCCAGCCGCTTATCTCCTTTAATGAGGCGGTGCGCCGCACGTTAAAAGACGAAGAGCAGCTGGCGAACTCCAGCGACTGGGGCTATGACGCCCAGGCGTTTGCCCGCTGGCGGCCGGAGTATGGCTACTACCCTAAACAGGCCGGTTGTACGATCAGCACCCGCGCCAGCGCGGCGGCGCTGTGGCAGGTGGTTAATCAAATCGGCGGCAAAGAGGGTTACTTCTTTGGCAACATTTTGTGGCAAATCCGCGGGATGATGGACCTGCTGGTCGGCCACCGGCTGGCGAAAGGCCGTCCCGATCGCGCCAACCTGCAGACCGGGGATACGGTGGACAGCTGGAAGGTCATTATCGTCGAACCGGAAAAGCAGCTAACCTTACTATTCGGCATGAAAGCGCCGGGTCTGGGACGACTGAGTTTTACGCTCAGAGATAAAGGCGATCGCCGCGAGCTGGATGTCCGCGCCTGGTGGCATCCTCACGGCATGCCCGGGCTGTTCTACTGGCTGCTGATGATCCCGGCGCATCTGTTTATCTTTCGCGGCATGGCGCGACGCATTGCCCGGCTGGCCGAACAAATCACAGGCAAATAGGCAGTATGTGTGGCATTCTTTCATCATTCTCATTGCATCATGAGGAGAATCACGGAAAAATGCGCACGAAATTCTTTTCTGGGACAGTAGGTTGATATGAAGGTACTGGTTACCGGCGCGACCAGCGGATTAGGCCGCAACGCGGTGGAATATCTGCGTCATCAAGGCATCAGCGTCAGAGCCACCGGGCGTAATGAAGCGATGGGCAAGCTTCTGAGCAAAATGGGCGCCGAGTTTGTGCCTGCCGATTTAACCGAACTGGTTTCTTCGCAGGCTAAAGTGATGCTCGCCGGTATCGATACCCTGTGGCACTGTTCAAGCTTTACCTCTCCCTGGGGTACGCAGCAGGCTTTTGATCTCGCTAACGTGCGGGCCACCCGCCGTCTCGGAGAGTGGGCCGTTGCCTGGGGGGTGCGTAATTTCGTTCATATCTCCTCCCCGTCGCTCTATTTTGATTATCACCATCATCGCGATGTGCAGGAAGATTTCCGCCCGCAGCGTTTCGCCAATGAATTTGCCCGCAGCAAGGCGGCCAGTGAAGAGGTCATTCATCTGCTGGCTCAGGCGAACCCCAATACCCGCTTTACCATTCTGCGTCCGCAGAGCCTGTTCGGCCCCCATGATAAAGTGTTTATTCCTCGCCTGGCGCAAATGATGCAGCACTATGGTAGCGTCCTGCTGCCACGCGGCGGCAGCGCGCTGGTTGATATGACCTATTATGAAAATGCGGTGCATGCGATGTGGCTCGCCAGCCAGCCGCAGTGCGACAGCTTGCCCTCCGGCCGCGCCTGGAATATCACCAACGGCGAACCGCGTACGCTGCACAGCATCGTGCAGAAGCTGATTGATGAACTGGGCATTAAATGCCGGATCCGCTCCGTACCCTACCCGATGCTGGATATTATCGCCCGCAGTATGGAGCATTTCGGCAATAAATCCGCCAGAGAACCCGCCTTTACCCACTACGGCGTCTCCAAGCTGAACTTTGACTTTACCCTCGATATCTCCCGCGCTCAGCAAGAGCTGGGTTATCAACCCGTGGTTACGCTCGATGACGGCATTATTCGCACCGCCGCCTGGCTGAAGGACCACGGCAAATTACACCGCTAACCGCAGGTTATCCCTGGCCATACTTTTCCAGCAGCGCCTCGGCGATGGCCTGGGTTTCAGCATCGGCGACGCCATCCCAGCGCGCCGGGCGAAAGTGCATCTGAAAGGCCATAATGACCCGTTTCTGTTGCGCCGGGGTCATCTCCGGCGTGACCTGATAGCCATAGCGAGAGAGCATATCCAGCAGCTCTGCGCTATCAACCGCTTGATACGACGGTCGGCCATTGAGATAAAACGCCACCCGACCGGCATCCGGCCACGCGCCAATACCCTTCTCCGCCAGCTGCCGCCATGGGAATAACGGCCCGGGATCGTCCTTACGCTGCGGGGCAATATCGGCGTGGGCAACCACGTTTTGCGGCGCAATGTGGTAGCGGGCAATAATATCTTTTGCCAGCGGCATCAGCGCATTAATCTGTGCCGGGTTGAACGGCGTAAAGCTTTTCGTCCCCGCGTTTTTCTGCCAGCCGCGGTTCTCCAGCTCAATGCCGATAGAGGTATCGTTAATGCGCGTGCTGCCGCGCCAGAAGCTAATCCCCGCGTGCCAGGCCAAATCTTGTTCCGGCACCAGTTGCCAGATCCGCGGTTTGCCGTGATGCAGCGGGGGCTGCTCGGGAATCAAATAGTGCGAACTGACCTCTTTATCCGTCAGGGTCGCCAGGGAAACGTCAAAGTCATCGGCGGTATAGTGAATGACTAATATTTTCACTCTCGGGTAGGCGGCCTGTGCCGGATGGCGAGTGTCGAGTTGGTAACCGTCGCGGTCAATAATTCCCTTTTCTGTCGCGCAGCCCGCCAGCAGCAGCGTTAGCAGCGCGACGCTCAGTCCAGGGCGTATCCTCACCGTGTCTGTACCGCCGTGCCGCTGACGGAAACCATCAGCATGCTGCCATCCTTGCCCACCGTCTCATAATCGATATCGATACCGACGACCGCGTTGGCACCCAGCGCTTTTGCCTGCTCGCCCATCTCGCCAAACGCAATCTCCCGCGCCTTGCGCAGCTCTTTTTCATAGGACCCCGCGCGACCACCGACGATATCGCGGATGCTGGCGAAGAAGTCGCGAAAAACGTTCGCGCCGAGGATAGCCTCCCCCGTCACGACACCGCAATATTTCACAATAGGCTGCCCTTCGAGGGTGGGAGTCGTTGAAAATTGCATCATCAAGTCCTTCTTTTGCGTTCAAGGTGTTAGCTCAGAGAGTCAAGCACATTGTCGTATCGATACGCTATGCTTGAAGAGATATTTTAACGTAGTGAGCCTATAAGGAAATCATTATGCGCGACAAACTCGTTGCTTTTATTATCCCGTGCGCGCTCGCGCTGAGTGCCTGTACCACCGTCACCCCCGCCTATAAAGATAATGGCACCCGCAGCGGGGCCTGCATCGAAGGAGGACCGGATGAGGTGGCGCAGAAATTCTACGATTATCAGATCCAGCACCGAAACAACGACCTGACGGCCCTGCGTCCTTATCTCAGCGACGATCTGGCCAGATTATTAAACGATGCCCGCCAGGATCCGTCCCGCAGCTCGCTGCTGCAATCGAACCTCTTCTCCAGCTCGACAACCCCGGCCGATAGCGCCAGCGTGGCCAGCGCCTCCACTATTCCAAACCGCGATGCCCGCAATATCCCTCTGCGCGTCGATTTAAAACAGGGCAGCCAAAGCTGGCAGGATGAAGTGCTGATGATTCAGGAAGGCCAGTGCTGGGCCGTCGATGACGTGCGTTACCTTGGCATTAACTCTCGTGCCCCGGCCGGTTCCCTGCAACAGAGTCTTGAAAAACGCGGATAAGGACGTGGAACCTACGCCGCTGAAACGATAACTCCGGTAAAATGTCGGTATTTCTCCAGTTATGCCGACATTCGAGCCTCCCTACCCCACGAACCCATATTTTGTGCTAAGTTTAGAGGTAAATGCGGCTTACATTTAACTTTTAACGCATAAATATTGCATAACTATTCTGTCAAAGGTAGTATTTGCGGCCTCAATAGCTATTCGTATCAGACAGCCCAGATGAGTATTAAACTAAACGGCATTAACTGCTTCTACGGCGCGCATCAGGCGCTGTTCGACATCACGCTGGATTGCCCGCAGGGGGAAACGCTGGTGCTGCTCGGCCCGAGTGGCGCCGGGAAAAGCTCGCTGCTTCGCGTACTCAACCTGTTGGAAATGCCGCGTTCCGGGACATTACATATCGCCGGTAACCACTTCGACTTTACCAAAACGCCTTCTGACAAAGCCATTCGCGAGCTGCGCCAGAACGTGGGTATGGTTTTCCAGCAGTATAATCTGTGGCCGCACCTGACGGTGCAGCAAAACCTGATTGAAGCCCCCTGCCGCGTGCTGGGGTTAAGTAAAGACATGGCGCTCGCTCGCGCCGAAAAACTGCTGGAACGTCTTCGTCTCAAGCCCTACAGCGATCGTTATCCGCTGCATCTTTCCGGTGGCCAGCAGCAGCGCGTCGCCATTGCGCGGGCGCTGATGATGGAACCCCAGGTCCTGCTGTTTGATGAACCTACAGCAGCGCTCGACCCGGAAATCACCGCTCAGATCGTCAGCATTATTCGCGAGCTGGCCGGCACCGGTATTACGCAGGTTATCGTCACCCACGAAGTGGAAGTGGCGCGTAAAACGGCAAGCCGCGTGGTGTATATGGAAAATGGTCACATCATTGAACAAGGGGATGCCAGCTGCTTTACGCATCCGCAGACCGACGCGTTTAAAAACTATCTTTCACATTGATGTTTTCGGGGAAATGACGATGAAAAAAGTACTGATTGCCGCGATCCTGGCCAGCATGAGCCTGTCAGCTACTGCCGCCCAGACCATTCGTTTCGCCACTGAGGCCTCCTACCCTCCGTTTGAATCGATTGATGCCAACAATAAAATTGTCGGTTTTGATGTCGATCTGGCCAACGCGCTGTGTAAAGAAATTGATGCCACCTGCACCTTTACCAACCAGGCCTTCGATAGCCTGATCCCCAGCCTCAAATTCCGCCGCGTCGATGCGGTGATGGCCGGGATGGATATCACGCCTGAGCGTGAAAAGCAGGTGCTGTTCACCACGCCTTACTATGAAAACTCGGCGCTGTTTGTCGGCCAGAAGGGTAAATTCACCAGCCTCGAGCAGCTGAAAGGCAAAAAAGTCGGCGTCCAGAACGGGACTACGCACCAGAAATTTATTAATGACAAACACCCTGAAATCACCACCGTGCCGTATGACAGCTACCAGAATGCGAAACTGGATCTGCAAAATGGCCGTATTGATGCCGTGTTTGGCGATAATGCCGTCGTCACCGAATGGCTGAAGAGCAATCCGAAGCTGGCCGCGGTGGGCGATAAGGTCACGGATAAAGACTACTTCGGTACCGGTCTGGGCATTGCGCTGCGCCAGGGCAATACCGAGCTGCAGCAGAAATTTAATGCTGCGCTGGAAAAAGTGAAAAAAGATGGGACTTACCAGACCATCTACAGCAAATGGTTTCAGAAGTAACGCTAAATGAATGAAATTTTTCCCTTAGCAAGCGCCGCCGGGATGACCGTCGGCCTTGCCGTTTGCGCGCTGATCATCGGCCTGGTGCTGGCGATGCTGTTTGCCGTGCTGGAGTCAGTGAAATGGCGCCCGCTGGCATGGTTCGCAACCGGCGTGGTCACGATTCTGCGTGGGCTACCGGAGATTCTGGTGGTCCTGTTTATCTATTTCGGCTCCTCACAGCTGCTGCTTACGCTCTCTGACGGTTTTACGATCAATCTTGGTTTTGTGCAGATTCCGGTACAGATGCAGATTGAAGACTTCGACGTCAGTCCGTTCCTGTGCGGCGCCATCGCGCTGTCCCTGCTGTACGCCGCTTACGCCTCGCAAACTTTGCGCGGGGCGCTCAAGGCGGTACCTCAGGGACAATGGGAGTCAGGCCAGGCGCTGGGGCTGTCGAAAGGGGCTATCTTCTTCCGTCTGGTGATGCCGCAAATGTGGCGTCATGCGCTGCCGGGCCTCGGCAACCAGTGGCTGGTTCTGCTGAAAGATACCGCACTGGTCAGTTTAATCAGCGTCAACGATCTGATGCTGCAAACCAAGAGCATCGCCACCCGCACTCAGGAACCGTTTAACTGGTATATCATCGCGGCGGCGATCTATCTGGTCATCACCCTGCTCAGTCAGTACATCCTCAAACGTATTGACCAACGTGCGACGCGCTTCGAACGGAGACCAGGCTGATGCTCGATTACTTACCCGAACTGCTAAAAGGGCTGCATACCAGCCTGACGCTGACGGCGGCGTCGATCGTCGTCGCGCTGATCCTGTCGCTGGTTTTCACCATCGTCCTGACGCTGAAAACGCCGGTGCTGGTGTGGATTGTTCGCGCTTATATCACCTTATTTACCGGTACGCCGCTGCTGGTGCAGATCTTCCTGATTTACTATGGTCCAGGTCAGTTCCCCTCTTTGCAGGACTACCCGGTGCTGTGGCATCTGATTTCTGAACCCTGGCTGTGCGCCATGATAGCTCTGTCCCTGAACAGCGCCGCCTACACCACCCAGCTGTTTTATGGTGCGATCCGCGCCATCCCGGACGGCCAGTGGCAATCCTGTAGCGCGCTGGGCATGAGCAAGAAAGACACGCTGGCGATTCTGCTGCCGTACGCCTTTAAGCGCGCCCTCTCTTCTTATTCCAACGAGGTGGTGCTGGTGTTCAAAAGTACCTCTCTGGCTTACACCATTACGCTGATGGAAGTCATGGGACACGGCCAGCTGCTGTACGGACGCACCTACGACGTCATGGTGTTTGGCGCGGCCGGCATCGTCTATCTCATCGTCAACGGTCTGCTGACGCTGCTGATGCGGTTAGTGGAGCGTCGAGCGCTGGCATTCGAACGACGGAATTAACCCTAAAAGGGATCCCTGAGGGATCCCTTTTTTTATCTCTTAAAAGCACAGCGCGTTAATCAGCAGTAGGGTAACCGACCCGGTCGCCCAGAGGATAGTCGAGGTGATACTCCACACCCTGATCTGCTCCTGAACTTCAGTCACGCCGAGCGAGCGGTTCACAACCCAAAAATAGGCATCGTTAAAGTAGGAAAACATAAAAGAGCCTACCGTACAGCCGAGGCCAGCAATCACCGGATCCACGCCTAAGGTCCCGATCATCGGGGCGGTAATACTCGCCGCGGTAATCATCGCCACCGTACCAGACCCCTGAATTAAACGCACCAGCGTCGAAATGGTCAGCGGCAGCAGGACGCCCGGCACGCCTGTGCGGATAATGTAATCGGCTATCATATTGCCGGCGCCGGAATCACGCAGCACCATACCCAGCGCCCCGCCGCCGCCGATAACCAGAAAGATAATCCCCGCCGAGCGAATCGCATTTTCCATATTTTGGGTGACTTCTTTACGCTCGTAACGGCTACCCAGCCCAATAATGGCGATCAGTAACCCGGTCCCCACCGCCGTAACCGGATGGCCGATAGCGACGACCATCTGCGCTAACGACTGCTGCCACGTATGACTCTCCGGGTCAATGTAGCCGAACTCCTTGAAGAAGGTGGCCAGCAGAATCAGTACGATGGGCACCATCAGCGGAGCAAACGAAATCACTTTACCCGGCAGAGACTCCTCCTGCTGCACGCTTTCCTCGCCGGCAAGGGGGCGCTCACGGGTAAAACCACTGCCGTCTGCCGTCGGGATCAGGAAAATAGCGTTGCCAAGACGTCGGGTATACAGGAATCCGGCTATCGCCACCGGTACCGCCACGACCATGCTCCAGAGCATAAACCGGCCAATCGGCATATTGAACTGCGATACCACGCCAAACGGACCAACGGCAGGCGGGATCATGCTATGACTGATCACTAATCCGGCCGCAAGCGTTGCCCCTAAGCCAACCACCGATTTACCCGTTGAACGGGAGATAGCCTTAACCAACGGTACCAGAACGATAAACGCCGAATCGCAGAATACGGCCATTGAGACGATCAGACCGATCATCACCAGCGCCAGCTCCTCACGTCCCTTGCCCAGCAGGTTGATAAACGAAATCGCCATGCGCTTAGAGGCTCCGCTCATCTGCAGCAGCGAGCCCATCATCACGCCAAAGCCAATCACGATGCCGATATTGCCTAACGTCCCGCCAAAGCCCCTGGTGACAGAAGCGATCATCATTTCGCTTTTCATCCCGCCCAACGAGCCGGTAATCACCGCGGCAATGATCAATGCGGGAAACGCGGGAATGCGCGTTTTAAGGATCATAAAGAGCAGCGCCGCTATTGCGACCAGCAGTCCGCCAATCACGCGGAAACTGTCGAGCTCCTCCCCGCTGGTGCTTCCAGGGTTAAAAATGATTAACCCAATGCCAAGGACTAGCGCCCCCTTCAATGCCGGACTCATTCCCGTCGCGGCGGCTTCCACTGGTTTATCAGACATACTCACCTCGGATTATTGAGGCAGCGGGCGGTGACGCCCGCCACAGGTTATTGTTTTTTGTAATAAGGCGCGTAGAGTGCCGCCAGCCTGACCGCTTCAATCAGGCTGACCGGATCGGCAATTCCCCTCCCCGCAATGTCATTTGCGGTACCGTGATCAACGGAAGTTCGCAGGACAGGCATGCCGCTGGTGATAGAAATGGTGCGGTGGAAGTCCACCATTTTGGTGGCGATATGCCCCTGGTCATGATACGGCGACAGCACGGCATCCCATGCCCCCTGCAGAGCAAAATGGAATACGCTGTCGGCCGGTTTTGGCCCCTCAATCGCTATGCCTTGCTCACGCGCGAGCTCAATACCCGGCAACAGAACGTCATCATCCTCATGGCCAAACAGGCCGTGCTCACCGCCGTGGGGATTAATCGCGGCCACCACCAGTTTGGGCTGCGGCACGCCAAGCTGCTGCAGCGCACGCGTACAGCGCAGCGCGTAATCGCATACTTTCTCCGGCGTCAGGCTGCGGATCGCCTCAACCAGAGAGAGATGGCGCGTCAGGAAGAAAACCCGCAGCGTGCGAACCTGAAACAGGGTCAGCGGATCGTGGGTATTCGTGAGATGAGCAAATATCTCGGTATGTCCGATAAAATCAACGCCCCCGGCCCTCAGCGACTCCTTATTAATCGGGGTCGTCGCCACCGCATCGACGTCGCCGCATAGCGTCATCTTTACCGCTTTCTCAATACAGTCATAGGCCGCCCTGCCGCACTGCCCCTGAATCTCTCCCGCTTTAAACACGTCAATATTGAGATCTCCGGTCTCAATAAGATTCATTAATCCCGGCCGATCGATATACTCATTCACGCCAGAAATGACGTTAATTGATAACGATACGCCGGAAAACTTCATCGCCTGTTCCAGAATGGTTTTATTGCCGACAACGACCATTCTGGCATATTGTTGCGCATGCTCCGACGCCAGGGTTTTTACGGTAATCTCCGGGCCGATGCCAGCAGCATCCCCCATTGGAATAACCACCAACGGTCTCATAATTAACTCCTTTTATATTTACACAGTTTCGGTAATGGCAGTGTTACCCGAGACTTTCGTCACTAAATAATCAATGCAGTGCACCAGAGTATTATCATTCCCGACAAATCCGCCTTTGGTAATTAATGGCAGCCCATCAGCCAGTCCGCCAACTAACTTTCCATAGACGGCCAGCGGCTCAACTTCGTCTTTTAATACTACGCCACTGCCTTTTAATCGTTTGGTTATACTGACCATCACATCGCCGCCGCTACCGTAGAGTCCGCTGATCGGCGATTTTTCTTTCTTCAACACCTGAGCCACGACTTCGGCGATACCGCTATTAATCATGCAGCTGACCTGATGATTGTCGACCGCAAATTTTTTAGCGAGCGTTTCCAGCCTGAATATATGCTCAGGGGCCTCGACAGAATCAATGCCGACCACATCACAGGTCCGGGTTTTATCAATTAACCGGTCAACGAGCTGGGCGGCATTTTCCGGGTGAAGAGAAAAATTAATTAACTCTTCTGCCGACAGCGTTTCAATATATACTTCGCGCTCGTAGCGTAATTTTTTTATTTGCCGCTGGGTCAAATCAGAAACACTGCCAATGGCCAGAAAAACTTTATTGGTCCGCCTGCGTCCTGATGAAAATTTTAACCATGCGAGTTGCGCTGTAAACACGCCGGGGTCAACGCAAAAACAGGGAATTTTTGCTTTCTGTACCGCCTGGGCTATCTGCTGAATATCATCGCCGGTTGTCGCATCGATGATGACAATACGCACGTTAGAGCAATACAACTCCTTCAGTTTTTTAGTCAGCGTGATTTCGCCTCGCAACACATCGCGCAGACAAATATAGCTGACGTTTTTATTGGTCTGCTGGCGGAACAATTCCACCACCGACGATTCCAGCATGGGGTTTTTAGGATCGTTGCGCATTGCGGTATTCTGTAGCGGAATGCCATCCACCAGCAGCGAGCCTCCCACACAAATACGCCCGCTGGAGGGATAAACGGGGACGACGATAGCCATCAGATGGGGGAAGCTATCGATGACCGCATCAACTTCAGCGCCCAAATTACCGCGCAGCGTTGAATCAATGCGCTTACTGATCAACGTCTGTTCGGGGTTAATCCGCGCGACGCATTCCGCTACCCGCCTGTAGGCTTCAACAGAGGAAACAGAGCGGGAATCTGTAGAAAATGAAACCACATCAAAGCGCTGCGCCTCTTCAGCGTCGTTATCCAGACAGGTCATGGTCGTAAACCCTTTGGTACTTAACAGCGCGGCGGTCGCATTTGCGCCGGTTAAATCGTCCGCAATTATTGCAATTTTCACAGTGCTTCCCTCTCCGTATCGGGTTGATGTCACCTCATCAGCGAATCGCTATTGACGATGACCTGACTGAATTCCGCCAAATCGGTTATTTTGTAATGGCAGAAGACATTTCGTTTACTCTCATCCACCAGCAGGACTGACTTTGCGGCACGGCTCATTGCCATCCACTTGCAGTCCGCTTTACTTTGCGTGGTCGTCATTGCGCCATAATTCTCATCAAAACCATCGGCCCCGATAAAAGCGAGGTCGGTATAATGCTCGCTCAGGTAACGCAGCGTCTCGGTACAATAGGCTGAGCGGCTTTCCCTGACTAACTCACCGGGGCAAATAAGCAATTTAATGTTGGGTCGGTCATTCAAAATATAGGCGGTAGAAATATCGTTAGTGATCACCGTTAGTGGAATATCTATTAACCAGGCCAGCTGTTTCACCGTGGTACCACCGTCCATAAAAACAATCTCGCCAGGACGCAAGAGTTTATAGGCCTGGAGCGCTACCTCTTTCTTCCATGCAATATTGTGCTGCGCTTTATCTTTATATTCCGGACTTTCGTTAATGAATCCCTTAATAATTTGCCCACCGAATATAACCTTGACCCGCCCGTTCTTCTGGAGTTCCTCAACATCACGGCGAATTGTCATATGTGAAACTGTAAAGTATTCAGCTAACTGGTTAATAGTAGTGGAATGATTAACGTCAAGCATCTCAATAATACGACGCACCCTTTGCGTTTTTGAATAGCGTGTCATGACATTATCTCGCTGAGTGTTAGCTTCACTCGATTTTTAAGCTAACCGTTTTTTAAATATGGAGATGTGAATAAAATCACAAATTCACAGTTCATTCACTCAATCACAAAATTAAAAGAGTATTGTGATCGGGCCTACCATAATAACGATAAACGACTAAAGGAACTCGTTATGAATAATAAAACAAGAAACATTCAGGAATTAATTAATCGAGGCCGTAACGTATTGCATGAAGAAGCAAAGGCAATAATTAGTGCAACCTCTAATATTAATGAGAGTTTTGCACAAGCGATAAATATTATATTAAATGCACCGGGCAAGGTGGTGCTAAGCGCAATGGGCAAACCCGGCTATATCGCGCATAAGATTTCGGCCACCCTCGCCAGCACCGGCACTCCCTCATTTTATCTGCACCCGGGCGAAGCGCTGCACGGCGACCTGGGAAGAGTCAGCCGCGAAGATGTCGTGATCCTTATCTCCAACAGCGGCGAAACGACCGAAGTCGTCAATATGCTTCCCGCGCTCAAGCGAACAGGCGTGCCCATTATTGCGATATGCGGAACCCCTGACTCCCTCCTGGCAAAATACAGCGACGTGGTTATCTCCGCTCAGGTTGAGCACGAATGCTGCCCCCTGGATCTTGCCCCGACAACCAGCACCACCCTGGCGTTGGCTATCGGAGACGCCCTTGCCGTGACCCTGATGCAAGAGCGAAACTTCAGCAAAGAGGCGTTTGCCCTCTACCATCCCGGCGGTTCGCTCGGCAGGAGGAGGCTATTAACGGTCGGGAAAGCAATGCGCAGCGGCGAAAAAGCCTGTCTTATCGGTCGGGAGTCGACGATACTCGATGCGCTGTTTATCATGACCCGCTATCTCTCCGGGGCAGCGCTGATTGTCAATGGCCGCAATGAACTGGAAGGCATTATTACCGACGGTGATATCCGCCGCTATATCATGTACAACAACCTCTTCTTACAGACCCCGGTGAGGGAGCTGATGAACCCTTTCGCGACCTGCATTGGTCAACACCAGTTAATTGATGAGGCGATCAGGACCATGGAGCAGCATCAGCCGGCTCCCGTCAGCGTACTGCCGGTGATTAACGACGACAAGCAGGTTGTCGGATTGCTGCATTTAACCGATCTCCTGAACATATTTCCAGCAGAAAACTAAATAAAAATACATTTATATTGAATATAAATTCATTTTTTGGCATGGTGATTCCACGTCAGGAAACGACGAACGACCATAATATTGACAGACGGGAGCAACACGCATGAAGAAGTTACTGTTAGCCGCAATGTTCGCCACTACCGCATTTAACGCGGCCGCAGCAGAGAAGATCAGCTTCGGCGTTTCGGCGACCTACCCTCCTTTTGAATCCATGGATGCTAACAATCAGATCGTCGGTTTCGATCTGGATCTGGCGAAAGCACTGTGCAAACAGATGCAGGCTGACTGTACCTTTACCAACCACGCTTTCGATAGCCTGATCCCGGCGCTGAAATTTAAAAAATATGACGCGGTGATTTCCGGCATGGACATTACCCCGGAGCGCAGCAAGCAGGTCGCCTTTACCGATCCGTACTACGCTAACTCGGCGCTGGTTATCGCTAAAAAAGACGCCTTCCACTCCTTTGCCGATCTGAAAGGCAAACGTATTGGCATGGAAAACGGCACTACCCACCAGAAATATCTGCAGGACAAACATCCGGAAGTCAAAACCGTCGCCTATGACAGCTATCAGAACGCGATTATCGACCTGAAAAATGGCCGTATTGACGGGGTGTTTGGCGATACCGCTGTGGTGAATGAGTGGCTGAAGACCAACCCACAGCTGGGCGTCGCCACGCCTAAAGTGACCGACCCGCAATACTTCGGCACCGGCCTCGGCATCGCGGTACGTCCGGACAACAAGGCGCTGCTGGAAAAACTCAATGGCGCGCTGAAAGCGATTAAAGCGGACGGCACGTATCAGAAAATCAGCAATCAGTGGTTCCCGCAGTAATCCTCCGCTGACCCGGGGCGCCATGTCTGCTCCGGGTCGCTCTCCCCGGCCAGTACGGCACGAACGGGGAACCCATGCTATGAGCGCAACGGCAGGGTAAAGCGGAAGCTGGCCCCTGCTGGCACATCCACCAGGTGAATATCACCGCCGTGCAGTTGCAGCATCCGCCGCACAATCATCAGCCCCAACCCGCCTCGTGATTCCGGGCTCTGGCCGGGCTCCAGCACCGAAGGCCTCTCAAACAATGTGGCCCGCAGCTCGCCAGCAACGCCGGGACCGCTATCGGCGACGTCAACCACCATCTCCGCCCCCTTCTGACGGGCCGTCAGGCTGATATTGCCGCCATCCGGCGTATGGCGAATCGCGTTATCCAGCAAATTGGTCAACACCCGCTCCATCATCGATAAATCCGCCACCACCGGCGGCAATCCCCCGGCCAGCGAGAGCTGTAAGCGGATATGGCGGGTGGCAATCGCCAGGTCGAACTTCTGCGCCACGTCCTGAACCAGCTCCGCCAGCACAAATTTCTCCGGCTGCAGCTTGATGCCGCCATGCTCAAGGCGCGCCAGCTCAAACAACTGCTGGGAAAGAGAGCGGACTTTATTCCCCTGGCGCAGCGCAATATTGAGGTAGCGTTTGCTCTCTTCCGCACTCAGCCGATCGGCTTTCAGCGTCAGCGTCTCGAGATAGCCCAGCAGCGACGTCAACGGAGTGCGCAGATCGTGAGAAATATTGGCGATAAACTCACGCCGCTGGCGATCGCTGTCAGCCAGCCGATCCCACTGTCCGGCGATCTGCCGGGCCAGGTCGATAAACCGGTTATGCAGGATCGCCACTTCATTCCCCGGATGCGGATCCGGCGCTTGCGCCGCCAGCAGTTTAATCGCCCCGATGCTGTCTTCTCCGGGGATCCCCACCTGCGCGGTTAGCTGGCGTACCGGGCGCGTCACCCAATACCAGGCCAGGCCGCCGGCCAGCAGACCAAACAGGGCCACCAGCAGCAGCGTCCAGACAAGCAGGCTTCCCAGCGTCTTCTGCCAGGCGCTGGCCGCCAGCTCATTAAAGGTTTCCCCTTGCAGGATAATATAGAGATAGCCGCGCAGCTGGCCGTCGACATTCAGCGGCGCCACGCTGAACACCTTGCGCTGATCCTGGCTACGCGGATCGTCGCCGTACACCGGCCAGGTGCCACCGGAGAGAAACGTCTGGATCGGCACGATGTCAACGCGCTGGCGTTTGATATGGCCCGGCGGCGCAGCATCCGCCAGCAGCTCGCCGTCAGGAGAGACCAGATAGAGCTCGACGCTGGGATTGAAGACCATCAGCCGGTCGAAAAGCGGTTTCAGCGCCTCGCGATTAACCTGGCCCCGCGCATCGAGCAGCGGTTCACGGGCAACAATCTGCTGCGCCAGCCCGACCGAAAGACGCTGGACCATCGCATTACCGTATTGCGCGCTGCTATACAGCTGAACCACGCAGACCGCCGCCGCGCAAAGCAGCAGCAGCGAAGTGAACACCAACGCCAGGCGCTGGCTCAGGCTTAAGCGACGCATCATTGCCCGGCTCCTTTACGCGCGGGCGCGAATTTATAGCCCTTGCCCCAGACCGTCAGAATGATTTCCGGCTCCGCCGGGTCGCGTTCGATTTTACTGCGCAGGCGGTTGATATGCGTATTGACCGTATGCTCATAGCCTTCATGCTGGTAGCCCCAGACGCGGTCAAGCAGAGCCAGACGAGAAAAGACCTCGCCGGGATGGCGGGCAAAGTAGTACAGCAGGTCAAATTCGCGCGGCGTCAGATCCACCAGTTCGTCATGCAGTCTGATTTCGCGCGAAAGCGGGTCGATGCTCAGACCGTGGCAATCAATACGCCCGGAATCCATCAGCAAATTGAGTCCCATCGCCTCCTGGCGGCGAAACAGCGCTTTGACTCGCGCAACCAGTTCGATAACCGAAAACGGTTTGGCCAGGTAGTCGTCCGCCCCCATTTCCAGCCCCAGCACGCGGTGCGTCTCGCTGGCGCGGGCGCTGATAATAATCACCGGCAGGTAGCGGGTCATCTGGCGAATGCGCCGGCAAATCTCCAGCCCATCGACATTGGGCAGCATCAGGTCAAGAATCGCCGCATCCCAGCCGCCCTTTTCCAGCTGCACCAGCGCCTGCGCGCCGTCCGCTTCATGCACAATCTGATATCCCTCATCCTGCAGATTTAAACGCAGCAACGCGGCAATATCGTCGTCATCTTCGACCAACAGGATTTTCTTTGCCATGGGTAGTGCTCCGCTCATTTCACGCTGTTATGAGTCAAGCTTACCCGATTTACGCCGGCAGAAGAGTTCACATTTTGTTTAAACTTCGCGAACCAGCAGCGTCAGCACTTCGTAGTGGGCGGTATGGGGGAACATATCAAACAGCTGCACCCGCTCAACCCGATAGCCCGGCAGCCGCGCAATATCTTGCGCCATCGTCTGCGCGTTACAGCTGGAGTAGATAATAAAGGGCGGCGCCATACGGCATAAATAGTCGCACAGCTCGCGGCCGATCCCACGGCGCGGCGGGTTGACCAGCACCAGCTCAGGAATCTCGCCCTCCGCGGTGGCAAACTGCGTCGAGTCCAGCGCCTGAAAATGCAGATTGCTCAGGCCCAGTTCAGCGGCAGACTGCTTCGCGCTGGCGATCGCCTCCGGCGCAATCTCAATCCCGGTCAGGCGCATTTGCGGCGTGGCGCAGTGCAGGCCAAAGCCCCCTACTCCGCAGAACAGGTCCCACATATGCTTGACCGGCAGTTGGCGCACCCAATCGCGAGCGGTCGCATACAGCTGGCTGGCAACGCTCGGGTTGGTTTGAAAGAAACTCTGCGGGCGGATCCACAGCGGTACGCCGTTAAAGTTCTCCGCCAGCGCCGGCTGCTCGCTTAAGAGAATCTCCTGCTCGCCTTCCATAATGGCCATATGTACCGGCTGAATATTGGCGGTAATCACCTTCAGCTGCGGGAACTGCGCCTGCAGCCACGGCAGCGCGGCGCGGAGCTGCTCCAGTTTTGTCGGCGAGCGCAGCACAAAACGCAGCATCATGCCGCCATCCAGCTGGCTTTCCGTCAGCAGCAGATACTTCAGCTCGCCGCGCTTGCGGGCGACGTTATAGGGCGTTAACCCGGCGCGGGCGATAAACGGTTTCAGCGCGGCAAAAACCGGCGCAAAACTGGCCGGATAAAGCGGACATTCGGTCAGGTCTTCCGGGCTGCCATCGCGGTGCAACATCCCCAGCAGCGGGCGTTCAACGCTGCCGCTGACCACCATTTTGGCTTTGTTGCGAAAACCGGCTTGCGGGCCGGAAACCGGCTCAAACCATGTCGCGACCGGGCTGTCCGCCAACAACGTTCTGAGGTCGGCCATTTTACTGGCGAGCTGTTGTGTTAACGGCCGTTCCAGCCACTGACAGGAGCGACAGCGGCCCGCGTCATAGAGTGCGCAGTGCATAAAAAGACCTTCCAAAAATCAGGGGCGGGGATTGTATCACCGTTATTGCAGTCGGAAAAACCGTCGACACGACGCCGGAACAAACAGCAGCGCCAGCACCAGAAAATCAGGCAGTTTTTGCATCACCAGAGAACGCAGAATTTCACGTTTTGACTCGCCGGCAATACTGAACAGCTCCGGATAGCCATACCCCAGCGAGGCCGCCCAGAGATAACCGGTGACAATAATTTGCGTCAGGAGAAAGATCCAGCGCGCCAGGTTCCGCCCTTTCACCAGTGAAAATGCGCACCAGATCTCAATAAAGACCAGCAGCAGGCTGGAGAGAAATACCAGCGTCAGGGTCCATGTCTGCACGCTACGATGAATAAACGCCTCTATCCCACCGATCCCCAGCTGATTGAGGATCATCAGCAGATCCACGCCGCGAATCAAAATAATGGCGAACGCCGCCACCTGCACCAGCGCAGGAACGTTAAGACGCGCATGAGATGAACGAGTTTTTGTAAACAGTCCCAACGGAAACGTCTTCCATGAAAACGGCGTCGCACCATCGCGACGCCGATACCAGTATTACCGTAGATTTTAGGGGCTTCAGCTGCGTCTTGCACGCTGGATATCGCGCACCCGCTGCTTTTCTGCGCGCGCCATCAAATACCAGGCGATAAAACCAACAATACCGACCACGCCGAGGATTAAGGTTGCCAGGGCGTTGATTTCCGGGTTCACCCCCATACGCACGCTGGAGAAGACCAGCATCGGCAAGGTGGTGGCTCCAGGGCCGGAAACGAAGCTGGCGATGACCAGATCGTCGAGTGATAAGGTAAACGCCAGCAGCCAGCCGGAGATAACCGCTGGCATGATCATCGGCAGGGTAATGATGAAAAAGACCTTCAGCGGCGGCGCGCCTAAATCCATCGCCGCCTCCTCAATAGAGTGGTCCAGTTCACGCAGGCGCGACGAAATCACCACCGCCACATAGGCGGTACAGAAGGTGACGTGCGCCAGCCAGATGGTCAGCATGCCGCGATCCGACGGCCAGCCGATGGCGTGCCCGAGCGCGACAAACAGCAGCAGCAGCGACAGCCCGGTAATGACATCCGGCATCACCAGCGGCGCGGTAATCATAAAGGCAAAGCCGTTCGAACCACGGAAGCGGCCAAAGCGCACCATCACCACCGCGGCAATGGTGCCCAGAATCGCTGCCGCCGTCGCCGCGCAGGTGGCGATAGTCAGACTCAGCCCGACGGCGCTCATCATCGCATCATCATGGAACAACTCGCTGTACCAGCGTGTCGACCAACCCGCCCACACCGTCACCAGCTTCGAGCTGTTGAATGAGTAAATCACCAGCATTAGCATCGGCGCATACAAAAAGGTAAAGCCGAGCACGAGGATTAAAATTCGCCACGGCGAACGGACTACCGGCAAATCATTCATCCATGATCCCCCATCTGTTTTTGCTGATGTTTGTGGAACCACATAATCGGCACGATCAGCAGAAGCAGCATCACGATCGCCACCGCTGAGGCGACCGGCCAGTCGCGGTTATTAAAGAACTCCTGCCACAGAACGCGCCCGATCATAATGCTGTCCGGACCGCCCAGCAGTTCCGGGATCACGAACTCCCCGACTGCCGGGATAAAGACCAGCATTGAACCGGCGATAATCCCGCCTTTGGTCAACGGGACGATCACCTGGAAGAAGGTCTTCAGCGGCCGGGCACCCAGATCCAGCGACGCCTCCACCAGCGAGTAGTCAATCCGCGTCAGCGCGGTATAGATAGGCAGCACCATAAACGGCAGGTAGGCGTATACAATACCGATATAAACGGCCAGATTGGTATGCAGGATCTCCAGCGGCCGATCGATAACCCCGGTCCACAGCAGGAAATTATTCAGTACGCCGTTGCTTTTCAGCAGTCCCATCCACGCATAAACGCGGATCAGGAATGAGGTCCACGACGGCAGGATCACCAGCAGCAGCAGAATATTGCGCGTGGACGGTTTGCTGTGCGCCACCGCCCATGCCAGCGGATAGCCGAGCAGCAGGCAGCAGAATGTCGAAATTCCCGCCACCTGCAGCGACTGCAGATAGGCTTCGAAATAGAGCGGGTCATCGGTCAGTTGCAGGAAATTGCCGAGGTTCAGCGTCAGCGTGAGCTGACCGTCCGCCCACTCCCACAGATCGGTGTAAGGCGGGATCGCTCTCGCCATCTCCGCCAGGCTGATTTTAAAGACGATCAGGAACGGCAGCAGAAACAGCAGAATCAGCCACAGATAGGGCAGCGCGATCACCAGCTTGCGACCATGCGCCATCTGCAAACGCGTGAGCCATCGGGCAAAACCGCCCGTTTTTTTCACCCCGGCCGGTGGTTCTAATATACTCATCGCCCTCTCCTTACACCGTCAGAACAACGCAGCTGTCGGCATCCCAGCACAAACGCACTTCATCGCCCCAGGTTGGCGTGCCCTTGCGGTGGCGGTGTTCGTTCTGCAACTGAGCGCTGATCATCTGTCCGCTTTGCAACCGTACGTGGTAGATAGACAGGTCGCCGAGGTAGGCGATATGTATCACCTCTCCTGTCGCAAAGTTATAGCCATCCGCCGGCGGCTCATCGCAGAGCATAATTTTTTCCGGGCGCAGAGCGACCCACACCGGTACATTGTCGACGATGGAAGCATCAGGGTCGACTTTTAGCGGGTGCGTCAGCCCCGGCGAGCTCAGTACCAGACCATCTTCCAGGCGATCTTTGACCACCCCTTCAAATACGTTGACCGAGCCGATAAATTCCGCGCTGTAGCGGGTGGTCGGATGCTCGTAGATCTCCTCCGGCTCGCCGATTTGCACGAACTTCCCGCGGTTCATAATGGCGATACGTCCCGCCATGGTCATCGCCTCTTCCTGATCGTGGGTCACCATGACGCAGGTGGCCCCCACGCGCTCGAGGATATCCACCACTTCCAGCTGCATGCGGTCACGGAGCTTTTTATCCAGCGCGCCCATCGGCTCATCAAGCAGCAGCAGTTTTGGTCGTTTCGCCAGGCTACGGGCCAGCGCCACGCGCTGACGCTGGCCGCCGGAAAGCTGATGCGGTTTGCGTTTGGCGAACTCCTGCATATGCACCAGCGCCAGCATCTCCTGCACCCGGCTGGCGATTTCAGCTTTCGGCAGCTTGTCTTGTTTCAGGCCAAAGGCAATGTTCTGCTCCACCGTCATATGGGGGAACAGCGCGTAGGACTGAAACATCATATTGATGGGCCGCTGATAGGGCGGCACGCGCGACAGGTCTACGCCATCGAGCATAATTTGCCCGGCCGTCGGCTCCTCAAAGCCGGCCAGCATGCGCAGCAGCGTCGATTTGCCGCAGCCGGATGCGCCCAGCAGCGCGAAGATTTCACCTTTATAAATCGTGAGGTTGACGTCATCGACGGCGTGCTGCCCGTCGAAAGACTTCGTCAGATTACGGATTTCCAGCAGCGGGGTCAGCGCCTTGGGGGTTTTCGCTTGTGGGCGGGGAATTGCGTCGTTCACTCGGGTGCTCTCCGGCAAAAAACTACCACCGTATGGCCCGGTTGCCATACATTGAACTTTACAGTGCAGGTGCACCATCCTGGTGCATTTATTCGCTGCACTTTTATCCGTTTGTTGCCCGGCCGCATGGCGAAACCAGCCGGCCGGGTCAGACCTTTTCAGGCCCGGTGAACCGGGCCATCAGGTTTTATTTCCCGCTTTTGACTTTCGTCCACGCACGTGTGCGTACGCGGTCGATTTTCGGATCCTGCACCTTCAGGGTGAACAGTTTAGCGAACACATCGGCCGGCGGGTAGATAGCCGGGTTATTACGGATGGCTTCGCTCACCAGCGGCGTGGAGGCTTTGTTGCCGTTAGCGTAGTACACCTTATCGCTGATTTTGGCGATCACTTCCGGGCGCATCAGATAGTTAAGGAACTGATAAGCCTCATCTTTATTTTTCGCATCCGCTGGCATCGCGAAGACATCAAAGAACGCCAGCGCCCCCTCTTTGGGAATAAAGTAGGAGACATTCACGCCGTTCTTCGCTTCTTTTGCCCGATTCGCCGCCTGCCAGACATCGCCAGCCCAGCCGATGGCGACGCAAATATCGCCGTTAGCAAGGTCGTTAATGTATTGCGAAGAGTGGAAGTAGCGGATATTCGGCCGCAGTTTCAGCAGCAGATCGGTCGCCGGGCCGGTGTAATCATCGGCTTTTGTGCTGTTCGGGTCTTTGCCCAGATAGTTCAGGACGGTGGCGAAAATCTCTTCCGGCGCATCGAGGAAGGAGACGCCGCAGCTTTTCAGTTTTTCAAGGTTCTCCGGCTTAAGCACCAGATCCCAGCTATTCAGCGGCGCATCTTTACCGAGCACGGCTTTCACTTTATCGACGTTATAGCCGATGCCGGTAGTCGCCCACAGGTACGGCACCGCGTACTTGTTATCCGGGTCGTGTTTGGCGACCAGCTTGAGGACTTCCGGGTCAAGATTCTTCCAGTTTGGCAGCTTGCTCTTGTCCAGCGGCTGGAAGACGCCTGCCGCCAGCTGACGTTCAAGGAAGCTGGCGGACGGGACCACCAGGTCAAAACCGGTGCTGCCCGCCATTAATTTGCCTTCCAGCACTTCGTTGGAATCAAAAACGTCGTACACCACTTTAATGCCGGTCTCTTTTTCAAAATTTGCCACCGTATCCGGCGCAATATAATCAGACCAGTTATAAACATGCAGGGTTTTTTGTTCAGCGGCGAGTGAACCGGCAGAGACGGCCATCAACGCACCCGTAACCAGACCTGTTAACCATTTTTTACCAAAGGCGGTCATATCTCTTTTTCCTTCTCAATGCCCGTTAACAAGCGGGCTTAATATACGCACTTGTCTGCATGCAATAATCATGCATATTTTCTCATTGCCTAAGAAAAGGAGAGAGGTCCTCTCCCGGAATGGTTGCCCGCAACTGGAAGCATCGTCAGAATAACTGTAGCCAGAATAAGAGGCTATAGCCCAGGTAAAATAACGCCTTTTATCAATTTTTTATGCAATAACGGTCTACGTGATAAGCCAAAAGCGGCTGAATGGCGGTGAAAAATTCTTTAACGGAAGGTGAAATGCAGAATAAAAGCACGTAATACGCAGCCGCTATGGCAGTGGCTGCGCTATTCATCGACAGGTTTAGTGAAGAAAATGGTGCTGAATATCTTCCGCGACGTACTCTTCTTCTTCGGCTTTATAGAGCACCTGGTTGGCTGCCGCTTCAAGGATAACCATAGAGATCTGCTCTTCGCTCTGGCGGAAGAACCAGCCAAACTGTTCGACGCTAATACCGACGCCGACGGATAGCGCCTGGCACACCACCAGTTTGGGCAGATTGTCATCCTGAATATCGAGGAAGGCTTTGACGGTCAACGAACTGGCGTTAATTGCCGAAAGATCCGCGGCAAGCCCGAGCAGCGCCGAAGGCTTCACTTCTGCCAGAGCCGAAAAGAGCACGACGTTATCGACCAGATCGAGCTTCGCATCAAAAATGCCGTCGAAATTCTGCATATGCGGCAGATGCAAGGCCTGGCAGGAATCACACTCAAAGAAGTTGATACCTAACTCATCGAGCCAGTGACGTAGCGTATCCAGACCCGGAACGACCAGTGAATCCATATGACCTGTGACCTCTTACTGTAGAAAAACGACGCCATAGCTTACGCAAAAAACGCAGCGCATACCATGAAAGTGTCGCCCGCGCCGGTTATCCGCCCATTTTCAGACAAAATTCTGGCGTGGCCTGACGCTCAATCCAGGCGATCATGCGCCCGGCAATATCAATTCCGGTAGTGGTTTCAATGCCTTCCAGGCCCGGAGAAGCGTTCACCTCCATCACCAGCGGCCCACGGGTCGCGCGAAGGATATCCACCCCGGCGACATCCAGCCCCAGGGTTTGCGCCGCCCTGATGGCCATCTCACGTTCCTGATCGCTGATCGTGGCCACCGTCGCCACCCCGCCGCGGTGCAGGTTAGAGCGGAAATCGCCCTCTTTCGCCCGCCGCTCGATAGCCGCCACCACTTCATTACCCACGACCAGACAGCGCAGATCCCGTCCTTTCGCCTCGGCGATATACTCCTGAACCAGAATATGCGCGTTCAGGCCGCGGAAGGCGTCAATCACGCTCTCTGCCGCCTGGCGGGTCTCTGCCAGCACCACGCCAATGCCCTGGGTCCCCTCCACCAGTTTAACCACCAGCGGCGCGCCACCAACCATGGCAATCAGATCGCTGGTGTCGTCCGGGGAGTGCGCAATGCCGGTCAGAGGCAGATCGATCCCCTGGCGCGCCAGCAATTGCAGCGAGCGCAGCTTATCGCGGGCGCGGGTTATCGCCACCGATTCATTGAGCGGATAGCTACCGAGCAGTTCAAACTGACGAAGGGCGGCGGTTCCGTAATAGGTAATCGCGGAACCAATGCGTGGGATCACGGCATCAAAATGCGGGAGCTGACGTCCTTTATAGTGAATCGATGAGGCCACCGGACTCACGTTCATATAGCAGGAAAGCGGATCGAGGATTTCCACCTGGTGGCCGCGTTTTTGCGCGGCTTCGCGCAGGCGACGACAGGAATAAAGCGTTCCATCCCGGGATAATATAGCAATTTTCACCCTGCACCTCTGCAACAAGGCCCGCTCCGGCGGGCCTGCAATATGTTAATTGCGCCACGACCGCCCGCTCCGCCAAATAGCGGGGCGGGAAGCAGGCAGCAGTGTACACGTAATCAGCGCGTTGCCCACCCCTGCTTATGCAGATATTCGAGAATAAACGGGCGACTTTCCTTAATGATGGTA
Organism: Klebsiella sp. Lac1; assembly: GCF_009825425.1. Classification (NCBI taxonomy): domain Bacteria; kingdom Pseudomonadati; phylum Pseudomonadota; class Gammaproteobacteria; order Enterobacterales; family Enterobacteriaceae; genus Klebsiella; species Klebsiella sp. Lac1. The sequence goes on along the minus strand of NZ_VJZJ01000001.1, from coordinate 714,382 downwards.
CGGCGAATATGGTCGCTCCAGGTATCGCGGCGGGTGTTGCTGCCGCGCGACAGGTAGTATTGCGCCATCTGCTCATCATATTGCGCCAGCACTGCCTCATCCACCGGCTGGTACGTATTTTCATGCACCAGCATAGCTGCGGGCATGCGCGGCTTCACGTCCGGATTATCGGCAGGCCATCCCAGGCACAGGCCAAACAGCGGCAGGACGTGCTGCGGCAGCTTCAGCAGTTCGGTCACCCCTTCGATACTATTGCGGATCCCGCCGATATAGACGCCGCCGAGGCCCAGAGATTCGGCGGCGACCAGCGCATTTTGCGCCATCATTGCGGTATCCACCGCGCCCAGCAGCAGCTGTTCGGCGAGCCCTAGCCGGGCATCCGGACAGATTTGCAGCAGGCGGTTAAAGTCGGCGCAAAAGACCCAGAACTCCGCCGCGCGCGCAACGTGCTGCTGGCCGCCGCTCATCGTAACCAGCTGCTGACGAAGCTGAGGATCGGTGACGCGAATAATGGAGCTGCATTGTAAAAAGCTCGAGCTTGAGGCCCCCTGCGCGCTGGCGATGATAGCTTCGCGCTGTTCGTCGCCAATCGGCGCATCGGTAAAGTGGCGGATGGAGCGGTGGCTACGCAGCAGATCAATGGTCGGCGTCATCTTGTTTTTCTCTGTCTGATGAAGAAGTGGGTTCCGGAGTGTGGGTCAGCTGTGGCGCGACGATCCTGGCCATTCGCCACATTAATGCTATCGCGGCCGGGAGCATCAGCAGGATCCCGGCGAAGATCATCAGCATCGCCGCCGTCGGGCTGGAAAACGGCGCCGGCAGCTGCAGGTACTGATTGAGCGAGAGCCAGGCGAGGGTCAACAGCACAATCCCGATGACCTCTACCAGCAGAACGCTTTTCGGCAAAACGGCAGGCGATCGCATAGCACTCCTCCAGTCAATGTTTTGCGCGCGGCCTTCTGGCTCATCGCGCGCGGCAGACACAGTATAATAATTTAACCACGAAGGCAGTTATCAAACATAGCCTTAAACCATCGAAGAAAAAGGCAGAACCTTCTTTTCCTCGCCGACATAACGCGGCATCATAGCCGCCATTCGCCACCCGGCTGAGATTTAAGGAGAGAAAGTATGTTTACCGTTATTTTTGGTCGTCCTGGTTGCCCGTATTGCGTACGCGCCAAAGAGCTGGCAGAGAAACTGACCAATGAACGCGATGATTTCAACTATCGCTATGTTGATATCCACGCCGAAGGCATCAGCAAGAGCGACCTGGAAAAGACCGTAGGCAAACCGGTTGAGACCGTTCCGCAGATTTTTGTCGATCAAAAACATATCGGCGGCTGCACCGATTTTGAAGCCTGGGCGAAAGAGAATCTCGGTCTGTTTGCCTGAGCCGACTCATTCCTCTGACGAATGATTGCGTCTGGTATCCAGCCAGGCGCAGATAAACAAAAAGCACAGCGCCCCCAGCGCGCACCAGAACACCGCGCTAAACAACCACGCCAGCTGCTGCCAGAAGGTACGCTGAGCCGCAAAAAAAAGCCGCATGATCAGCAGACAGACAGGGGTTGCCAGAATCGCCCCCACCAGCGGTTGGATGACGCGCCGCCCCGGAGAGAGACAGCTGGCGGCCGCACCGGGCAGCAAAAAGCAGAGCAGTCCCACTTCAGGATGACCGGTAGCCCGAAAGACGTCTTTCATATGCAGTAACAGCAGTAAACACACTACGATAAACAGAAAGAACCCACAGGTAATACCCACCCAGGCACGCTCATATTTCACAACATCCTCCTGATTCTGCTTCTAACCCACTTAACTTTCGCCCAGTCAGATAAAGCATTCCGGCAATCCATGCCAATTTAGCCCCCACCGGCGTAAAAACGATTGTGACTAGCCGCAGCATCCAGGAAGGATTAAACTACCGGCTCTGTTTTTACTGGTTATAACGGGATGCCAGAACAGGGTTCGGGACAACGCGAACACTGGACCAACCTTAGACCAAATAACCATTTCCTTCAACAACTTACTAGTAAATGAGAAGTTGGCTTTCGTGAATATAAACGTCGCAGATTTGTTAAACGGGAATTACATCCTGTTATTATTCGTTGTACTTGCCCTGGGGCTTTGTCTCGGGAAACTTCGCCTCGGGTCGGTACAACTTGGTAATTCTATTGGCGTTTTAGTGGTTTCATTATTATTAGGTCAGCAGCATTTCAGTATTAACACTGATGCGCTAAATCTGGGCTTTATGCTGTTTATTTTTTGCGTTGGCGTGGAAGCGGGTCCCAACTTTTTTTCTATTTTTTTCCGCGACGGAAAAAACTATCTGATGCTCGCCCTGGTGATGGTCGGCAGCGCGATGCTGCTGGCGATGGGGCTGGGAAAACTGTTCGGCTGGGACATCGGCCTGACCGCCGGGATGCTCGCCGGTGCCATGACCTCAACGCCGGTGCTGGTCGGTGCGGGGGATACGCTTCGCCACTTTGGCCTGCCCAGCGATCGGCTGGCACTCTCCCTCGACCACCTGAGTCTGGGCTACGCCCTGACCTATCTGATTGGTCTCGTCAGTCTGATCGTTGGCGCGCGCTATATGCCGAAGCTGCAGCATCAGGATCTGCAAACCAGCGCCCAGCAGATTGCGCGTGAACGCGGGCTCGATACCGACTCCAAACGTAAAGTCTACCTGCCGGTGATCCGCGCCTATCGCGTCGGCCCGGAGCTGGTCGCCTGGGCTGATGGTAAAAATCTGCGCGAGCTGGGGATTTACCGGCAAACCGGCTGCTACATCGAGCGTATTCGCCGTAACGGCATTCTGGCGAACCCGGATGGCGATGCCGTCCTGCAGATGGGCGATGATATCGCGCTGGTAGGTTACCCGGACGCCCATGCCCGCCTTGATCCCAGCTTCCGTAATGGCAAAGAGGTCTTCGACCGCGACCTGCTGGATATGCGCATCGTCACCGAAGAGATCGTGGTGAAGAACCATAACGCCGTTGGCCGCCGTCTGGCGCAGCTGAAGCTCACCGATCACGGCTGCTTCTTAAACCGCGTCATTCGCAGCCAGATTGAAATGCCTATCGACGATAACGTGGTGCTCAACAAAGGCGACGTATTACAGGTCAGCGGCGATGCGCGACGCGTGAAAACCGTTGCCGACCGCATCGGCTTTATCTCCATTCACAGCCAGGTGACCGACCTGCTCGCCTTCTGCGCCTTCTTTATCGTCGGCCTGATGATCGGCATGATCACCTTCCAGTTTAGCTCTTTCAGCTTTGGTATCGGTAACGCGGCGGGGCTGCTGTTTGCCGGGATCATGCTCGGCTTCCTGCGCGCCAACCACCCGACCTTCGGCTACATTCCGCAGGGCGCGCTGAATATGGTGAAAGAGTTCGGCCTGATGGTGTTTATGGCCGGGGTCGGTCTGAGCGCCGGCGCCGGGATTGGTCACGGCCTGGGCACCATCGGCGGCCAGATGCTGGCGGCGGGTCTTATCGTCAGCCTGGTGCCGGTGGTGATTTGCTTCTTGTTTGGCGCCTATGTGCTGCGCATGAACCGCGCGATGTTGTTTGGCGCCATGATGGGGGCGCGTACCTGCGCCCCGGCGATGGAAATCATCAGCGACACCGCGCGCAGCAACATTCCGGCGCTGGGCTACGCGGGTACGTATGCGATTGCCAACGTGCTGCTGACTCTCGCGGGGACGCTGATTGTCATCATCTGGCCAGGGCTACAGTAAATATTTAAGAAAAAATGGGACAGAGGCAGAACTTTTCTCTTGGCCGTCAGTCATAAGTAGTGCCACTGCTTTTCTTTGATGTCCCCATTTTGTGGAGCCCATCAACCCCGCCATTTTGGTTCAAGGTTGATGGGTTTTTTGTTGTCTGAATTTTATGACCTTTAAAATTATTCAGTTACCACCACCGGGCAGTACCAGTGGCGGTAGCGCATGCTCCTCACCCCATTTCTGTTGTCCCAGGCTTTATGGAGACGTGCCCCCTCTGAACCACCGGTTGATGTACACTGATACGCCGGGTGAAGCGCCAGTGTTACACGCACAATCCGCCTGGAACAGGATGACCCGTTCGCGACGCCTCGCCGCTTTCCTGCTGACTCCACAATGTTTATTTCGAAGTTCTCCGCGTGCAGCGCGTTATCGGGCTATTGCCCCTCTCCGGCCAGCCGTCCGACCATCAGGCGGATAGCCTGCTTTGAGAGCGGCGCGCTATCGGTGACAAAATGCAGGGTCATTCCCTCGATAAACGCATCCAGCCCGCGAGCCGTCTCCGGTTCAAACCACTGCTCCAGGGTTTGCTGGCTGCGCTGCATCCAGTGCTGCATCACCGCCTTCAGCGCCGGCTGGCTGCTGCAAAACGCATACAGCTGATACATCAACTCCATATTTCGCGCGGTCGTCACCTGGGCGCTGAAGATCAGCTCGGCAATGGCATCGCAGGCCTCTTCACGGCTGCTGACCGCGGTAAAAAACTGCTGGTACTGCGCGGACATATCGCGGGTAAAAATGCGAAACGCCTCTTCTATCAGCGCGTCAATGCCGCTGAAATAGTAGGTCAGCGAGCCTAGCGGAACCTCCGCGCAGCTGGCAATTTTACGATGGGTGACCGCGTGGATCCCGTGGGCGGCAATGGTATCCAGCGTCGCCTGCAAAATGCGCTCCCGGCGCTGCGGATCGTTCGGTCGACGGGCCATATCTTTCCTCTTAGTCGCTGTCATGCGCATGCTGTCGGCAGCAATGTCGCGCTCCCTGGCGCCCGGTCCTTGCCCGAATACGCATGCTGAAGAATATGTACAAATGTACACAATCTTGCTACTGTTGTCTCTATCTTCTCATTCACAGGCGTTTACGGATGACAGCGCAAACCTCCCGCCGGGCTTTACAGCTCCGACTCTGGGCCCTCTTCATGTTCTTCTTTATCCCTGGATTGCTGATGGCCTCATGGGCTACCCGTACTCCGGCGATCCGTGACCTGCTGACGCTGTCAACGGCGGAAATGGGCATCGTTTTATTTGGCCTGTCGATTGGTTCGATGAGCGGGATTCTCTGCTCGGCGTGGCTGGTCAAACGTTTTGGCACCCGTAAGGTGATTCGCACCACCATGTCGTGCGCCGTGGTCGGCATGCTCGTGCTCAGCGTGGCGCTGTGGCTCACCTCAGCCATCCTGTTTGCCATCGGGCTGGCCATTTTCGGCGCCAGCTTCGGTTCGGCGGAGGTGGCCATTAACGTCGAAGGCGCCGCCGTCGAGCGGGAAATGAATAAAACCGTGCTGCCGATGATGCACGGGTTTTACAGCTTCGGTACGCTGTTCGGCGCCGGTGTAGGAATGGCGGTGACCGGTTTTGGTCTGCCCGCCGCGCCGCATATTCTGCTGGCCGCGCTGGTGGCGATTGCCCCAATTGCGATAGCGATTCGCGCCATCCCTGATGGGACCGGAAAAAATGCGGCTGAAAGCGCGCATCATGAGGAAAAAGGTCTGCCGGTATGGCGTGATGTTCAGCTGTTGCTGATTGGCGTTGTGGTGCTGGCAATGGCCTTTGCTGAAGGATCCGCCAACGACTGGCTGCCGCTGCTGATGGTGGACGGCCACGGCTTCAGCCCCACCTCTGGCTCCTTGATTTACGCCGGTTTCACCCTCGGGATGACACTAGGCCGCTTTACCGGCGGCTGGTTTATCGATCGCTACAGCCGGGTCACGGTTGTACGTGCCAGCGCCGTCATGGGCGCGCTGGGCATCGGCCTGATTATCTTTGTCGACAACCCGTGGGTAGCCGGCGTCTCGGTACTGCTGTGGGGACTTGGCGCATCGCTCGGTTTCCCGCTGACCATTTCCGCCGCCAGCGACACCGGTCCCGATGCGCCGAAGCGCGTCAGCGTGGTGGCGATAACCGGCTATCTTGCCTTCCTGGTCGGGCCGCCGCTGCTGGGCTTCCTTGGAGAACACTTCGGCCTGCGCAGCGCCATGATGGTAGTGCTGGGTCTGGTCATGGTGGCGGCACTGGTCGCCAGAGCGGTAGCAAAACCACAACATGAACCTGTCATGGAGAACAGTTAATGAGCATCAAACTGATTGCGGTAGACATGGATGGTACCTTCTTAAGCGATGCCAAAACCTACAATCGCTCGCGCTTTCTGAACCAGTATCAGCGTATGCGCGAGCAGAATATTCGTTTTGTCGTCGCCAGCGGCAACCAGTATTACCAGCTGATTTCATTTTTTCCGGACATTGCCCACGAGATAGCCTTTGTCGCCGAAAATGGCGGCTGGGTGGTCAGCGCCGGCGATGACGTTTTTAACTGTCAGCTGCCGAAAGATCATTTCCACACCGTCATCGACTATCTGCAGACGCTGACCAATATTGAAATCATCGCCTGCGGCAAAGGCAGCGCGTATACCCTGAATCGCTATAACGATGAGTTAAAGACGGTCGCCGCGAAATATTATCATCGCCTGCAGCTGGTGGATGACTTCAACCATATCGATGACGTGATACTGAAATTCGGCCTCAACGTGCCCGATCATCTGATTGCACAAATCCAGCCGCAGCTACACGCGGCGTTGGGCGATATGGTGACCGCCGTGGCAACCGGCTACGGCAGTATCGACCTGATTATTCCCGGTGTGCACAAAGCCAACGGCCTGCGTATTTTGCAACAGCGCTGGGGCATTGAGAATCATGAAGTCGTCGCCTTTGGCGACAGCGGAAATGATATTGAAATGCTGCAACATGCCGGGTTTGGTTTTGCCATGGCCAACGCAGCAGAGCCGGTGAAAGCCGTTGCCCGCTACGATGCGCCGCATAACAATGAAGAAGGTGTGCTACACATCATCGACAAAGTGCTGAATCGCGAAGCGCCGTTCGCTTGATTTTCGTCCGGGTGCGGCAGTCGTGCCCCACCCGGAACGCCCGACGTTATGCCTGCGGGTCGTTGGAGTTTCCGACGCGCTTGTCTTTGAGAAAATAGACAATCATTGCCAGCCACACTACGCCGCTGAGCAAGTTGAACAGGCTGAATACCCCGCTCCCCCCCTGCTCATACGCATGCTTACTGACCTCTATGCCGACGGTAAAAATCAGCATCTGCAGCATCCCCATCGCGGCCGAAACCGTACCTTTGCTCATGTCGCTGGCAAACAGCGTCAGGCGCACCAACCCGGCATTCGCCAGCCCGATCCCGAAGGCGTAGACGCTCAGCCCGGCGGTCATCCACAAATAAGCATGGCTCGATACCACCGTCGCCACCGCAGAGAGCAGCAGCCCGAACATAATCGGCCAGCCGCCGAGAATAATCAGCGAGCGCACCGTGCGCCGCGAGGTCAGTCGCGCCAGCACCAGGTTACCGGCAATCAGCGCGCCGAAAATCGGCACCTGCAGCAGGCCATACTCATAGCTGGTGGCGTTTTCCCCGCTGATAATAATCACCGGCGACTGGGCAATCCACGCCAGCAGCGGCAGGCTGACAAACCCGGTCGCCAGCGCGCCGGCGACGAAGCGCAGATTCTTCAGCACCAGGCCATAATCGCGACCCAGCTCTTTCATCGACAGCTTCTCGCCCATCCGCGTCGCGGTTTCCGGCATCGCGCGCTGCAGGCCCACAAAGGCAATAGCGGCCAGCACGGCAAACAGCACGAACATCATTTCCCACGGCAGGATGTGCACCCACGCCGCCCCCACCAGCGGCCCCAGCAGCGGGGCAATCAGCGCAACGTTCGCCATCAGGGCGGTGATTTTGATGCACATCGCCTCCTCAAACGACTCCTGAATGGCGGCGTAACCCACCGCGCCGATGAAGCACAGGCTAATCCCCTGCAAAAAGCGCAGCAGCGTGAACTGCTCAATGGTCTGCGCCAGCAGAGTGGCCAGGCAGGTGACGATAAACCACACCACCCCGGTGAGCATCACCGGGCGACGGCCGATCCGATCCGACAACGGTCCCAACAGCCATTGTAAAAACATGCCGCCGGCGAGATAGGCGGTCATCGAGGTCGGCACCCATTCATTGCCTACCTGAAACTCTTCCACCACCGAGAGCATTCCCGGCTGGATCATATCGTTACCGATATAAGTGGAAAATTCGTATAACACCAGGCAGAGCGGGAACAAAAGCGCCTGCCGTCCGAGGCGTTTGCCTGAAAGTGAATAATTCTGCATGCAATCTCTTAGTTAAACAAAAATCGCGCAAAGTTTAATGAAAGTCTTGCGGAGGAGATAGTGAATTGTGAGTGACAATGAAAAATAGCGCAACGCGCCTTCCGCCCGCCGATCTCACCGCCATTTTAATTAAACCTGTCTATATTTCGTTTATATTTCAATTAGGTTACAGGCGATATACTCATTCCCTGCGACATCTTCGCCACGGCATGCCGCGCCAGCAGCTTCTTAACAAGCTGATAATTAAGACAATACTGCTTTAATTTATCGCCACCGTTTTTTAAGGTGGGCGGCTGATTGCTATCGGATACCAAGAGTCTGAATCTATGCTGGAAAATATCAACGACACGCTGTTTGCCTTAATCAACGCCACCCCCGCCTCACCCTCGTGGCTCATCGCACTGGCGACCTTCATTGCCAAACAGGTGATTCTGATTGTGCCTCTGTTGGCCGCTGCGCTGTGGCTCTGGGGGCCAAACCAGCGGCAGCTGGTGTTTAAAGTGTTCCTCGCGCTGGCGATTAGCCTGAGTCTGTCATGGATTTTTGGCCTGCTCTTCCCGCATGAGCGCCCGTTTGCCGCAGGCGTCGGCTATCAGTTCCTGCATCACGCGCCGAATAACTCCTTCCCCAGCAATCACGGCACCATCAGCTTTACCTTTGCGCTGGCTTTCTTGTTCTGGCATCGCCTGTGGTCCGGGATCGCGCTGCTGGCGACCGCCGCGGCGATCGCCTGGTCCCGCGTCTATCTTGGCGTTCACTGGCCGCTGGATATGCTGGGCGGCCTGCTGACCGGGATGTGCGGTTGTCTGGCCGCCGGACTACTGTGGCCGGCCGGTGGCCAGGCGCTGTATCAATCTCTGCAGCAGCTGTACCGGGTTTGCTTCTCCCTGCCGATTCGTAAAGGCTGGGTGCGTGACTAACCCTCTCCGGGCAGGTAAAATTGCCCACTGACGCCCTGCCGATGCCGGGCGATTTCAGGGTAGAGGGAATATGGAAACACGTCGTGATGAACGCATCAGCCAACTCATTCAGGCGCTCAAGCGCAGCGATAAGCTTCATCTAAAAGAGGCCGCCGCGCTGCTTGGCGTATCAGAAATGACCATTCGTCGCGACCTGAACGGCCATAATGGCCCGGTGGTGTTGTTAGGCGGTTATATCGTTCTGGAGCCGCGCAGCGCAACCCATTACCTGCTCAGCGACCAGAAAACCCGTCTGGTGGACGAAAAACGCCGTGCCGCCCGTCACGCTGCCGCGCTGCTTGAAGCCCATCAGATGGCCTTTTTCGACTGTGGAACAACCACGCCCTGGATCATTGACGCGATTGATAACGCCCTGCCTTTTACCGGCATCTGCTATTCGCTGAACACTTTTCTGGCGCTGCAGGAAAAACCGCAGTGTCGGGCCATTCTCTGCGGCGGCGAGTTCCATGCCAGCAATGCCATTTTTAAACCGCTCAGCCTGCAGGATACCCTCAGCCATCTGTGCCCGGACATTGCCTTCTACTCGGCGGCCGGGATCGACTGCGCGCAGGGCGCCACCTGCTATAACCTCGAGGAACTGCCGGTTAAACACTGGGCGATGAGCAGCGCGCGCTACCACGTACTGGTTGTCGATCACAGTAAATTTGGCAAGGTCAGACCGGCGCGGATGGGCGATTTATCGCGTTTTGATGTGATTGCCAGCGATGTCTGCCCGGATGAGGATCTGCTTGCGCTGGCGAAAGAAAAACAGATTTCACTGCTCTACTGACCGCGCCCCGCAGGGCGCGGCCTGTTGATTACGAGAACCAGCTACCGAACCAGCCGTGCAGTTTCATCAGCACGAAGTCCATCATCCGGCTAAAGAAGCCGCCTTCATTGACCGCTTCCATGACAATAAGCGGGCGCTGCTCGATGGTTTTATCATTGAGTTTAAAGTCGATGGTCCCGACCACCTGCCCTTTGCTCAGCGGCGCCGTCAGCTGCGTATCCGTCAGGGTATAGCTGGCTTTCAGGTTTTTCAGCTGGCCGCGCGGCAGGGTAATCGAGCCGGCTTCGCCCGCCCCGAGTTTGGCTTCGCTGCTGTCGCCAAACCAGACGCGCTGGGTGATAAAGGTGGCATCCGGTTTAATCGGCGTCACGGTTTCATAGAAACGAAAGCCCCAGGTCAGCAGCTTTTCGGATTCATTAAAACGAATACGATCGGTTTTGGTGCCAAGCACCACGGCAATCAAACGCATGTCTCCCTGGGTTGCCGAGGAGACCAGGTTGTAGCCTGCGCCGGCGGTGGTCCCCGTTTTGACGCCATCCGCGTTGAGGTTTGAGCTCCACAGCAGACGGTTGCGGTTCGGCTGACGAATCTTATTGAAGGTAAACTCTTTCTCTTTATGAATGGCGTACTCTTCGGGGACGTCATGAATCATCGCCCTGGTCAGCAGCGCCATGTCGCGCGCGGTACTAAACTGGCCCGGCGCATCCAGACCGTGCACGGTCATAAAGGTGGTGTTGGTCAGCCCCATTTTTTGCGCATAGCCATTCATCAGGCTGACGAATGCATCCTGGCTCCCTGCCACATAGTCGGCGATCGCGATGCTGGCATCGTTACCGGACTGGATAATCACGCCTTTATTCAGGTCTTCGACCGAAACCTGCATCCCTGGTTTAAGGAACATCACCGATGACCCGCGCAGCGCCGGGTTACCGGTAGCCCAGGCATCGCGACCGACGGTGACCATATCGGTGGACTTAATCTTGCCCGCCTTCAGCGCCTGCCCGACGACATAGCTGGTCATTATCTTGGTCAGACTCGCCGGGTCGAGTTTTTCATCGGCGTTGCCCTCGCTCAGCACTTTACCGCTGGCGTAATCCATCAGGATCCAGGCTCGGGCGTCGATCGACGGGGCATCGGGGAGTTGTTCCGCAGCCTGCACCGCAGGTGCGACAAGAACGAGAAGCGCGCAGCCTGCCACGAGGCCGCGAAGGGAAAAAGCGTCATGCGTCATAAGAGCCACCCAAGTATCCTTTCCAAACAAAATATGCCGCAACACTCTATCGGCGCAGCAGCAGCCGGTGAGTAAAGCGTACAAATGACCTTAAAGAAACAGCGAGTTGGTAAAGTTTTTAAAGTTTACGCAATAACCTCGCTCCCTGCTGAAAACAGAGCAATTTTTTTGATCATGATTGCCTAAATATTATGTTTATTATGGCATCATAAAAAATAGATTTACAAAATCAACAAATTACCAACTTTTCAATGATATAGAAATCTCTTCAAATGGACAAATACGGACAAATGCAGACATTTTACCGCCCCAAATCGTGCCCCAAAAGCCTTTTTTGCCCCAAAATCTGCCCCAATTTACTCTATTAAACAGGCGAATCATCACGCATCAGATCAATGATTGTGTGCGTTACAACGCCAGCTACTGTAACGTCATCTAACGCCTCACCTTCTATAGCCTCGCCCTCTGCTGTGATAAACGCCCTTCCCATTAGTTTTGCAAACTCAGTGCGGCCGTCATGGTGAATCAGCACGATATCGCCCTGCCTTGGGCGTTGCGACACGTCAATGACGGCATAGCCGTCGCTGGTTTCAACAACGCGCGTATTAGCACCGATATTACATAAGCTGTTGACCGTGAGCGTAGCTTCAACGTAGTCGTTTGCTGGAGACGGAAATCCCATTATAAAACAATCCCCATATTGCGAAGCATCCACAAACGGTTTTCCGACTCGTCTGGCGTCTTGTCAACGAAGTAGGTTTGATAGCGCTCTATCCATTGGTTTGCTTCACGCCCCGAGAAATGGATTCCTCTCTCCTGCAACTTACACACAAAATCTCTGGTATGCAGGTAACGATACCCCTTCGGATTAACGGCGATCGACTCACGGAACGCCTGGGTGATGTCTGACTGACGAAGCATGATCTGCTCTCCTGAATATACTGTTTATGCATACAGTAATTTCATTCAGGAGGCAGATCAAAGAGGCTGCGGCTATCAATTTTCTCTACAGGCGGCTTTATGAAGCAACTGAACCAGAAAACTCTTCCAGCTCCATAATTTGCGCTTCTGCCTGCTCAGCCCAGGATTTTGATGATGTGGTATCCAGCGTAACGGGGTAATCTCCCACCATGATTTTTGCCTGGTCATCGTAGCGCACGGATAGCGAAGCCTTGACCACACCAGCGTCGTCCTGCCGGACGCTTTCGACGGCATAAATCAGGTCGATTTCGATTTGCTTATCGCAGAGATACCCGCTGAGATAATGAATCTGAACGGTTTTGGGTGATGATAATTTGAAAGCCATAATTATTCCTCACGAAGGTAAGTAGTATTTTTCGCCGTAAATCAGTTTGCACAGACTAAATGCCGCTGCATCTGCGCCAGCCTTGTAACTGACGGTATAGCCGAGGTCATTCGGGTGGTTGTAGTTCGTACCGTCGAACAGCGCCGCCCAACCATGCGCTTCAACGCCATCCCGGAACCACGGTATTTCACATTCCATCAGGAATACCGCTTTATCTCTTGCCACAGACCGGAACATGCTGTTCACCATGCCGAATCGGGCAGCGCCTACGGTTTTGGTTCTGCTTCCAGACCAGTCCCGCTCGATAAATGATCGTGACGGAGGTGGCTCTAGAATCTCTTCGCGTAGGCTGTTAAGACCGATATGACGAATAGTCGTCTTTATGAGACCAGAAGCCGGGAAAGATTCTGCTACTGTGATGGTGTTCCGGTCGGCAGAAATGGCTGAGATTGTGTAGTCCCCCGCGTTTTCACCACTCAATACACGGAGCGTATGACCTACCTGAAGAATCTGGCCGCCCCAGCTGGTAGCGGCGTTGTCTGTCCCGTAGGAGAATGCCCCGCCATTGATGGTTCGCGCTGCCGCATCAAAGGTATAGTTTGTGTCAACGTTGAACGTCCTGACAGGCCATGAAACGTTCAGGCTGCCTAAGTCCATAGCCGTAACAGACGGGCTTAGTGGGTTGTGGTGTGGGCTGGTAGCAACAATCACTACCGCGCCTTTGGCTTTACACTCATCGATAAGAGCTTCAAGTTTTCCTTTTTGCGCAGGGAACGTTAGCCCGTTGTTAAAGTTCCCGACGGGCGCATCATTCATGCCGCCAATAATGAGTACAAAATCGGGCCAGTCATTCTCGTTTGTGCTGGTGAAGTATGGTGAGTTATGAAGTTGGGCAGAAAACTGCTGTAGCGCCTGAGTGGGAATACATTGGTTATCATTGATAAACTCAAAGTTACCGTACCCGGCTAACTGCGCTTTCATGGCCTCGACGAACAGCGAGTTAGGCGCAAATTTGGAACCATCAGAAGAACCCGCTCCAACACCGACTGACGAGCCGATTGAGGTAAATACCAGCCGACGCTTAACTGTGGTCCTTACCCCATTCGTGAACGATATCGAACCAAAAGGCCCGGTATTCGCGGTCGTACCATCGCCGATAATTTTTTTCGCCAGCTTCGCATACGGGTCGGTAAATGAGGCTTTGAGAGTTTCAACATCCGACTGGAGTTTTGCCACTGGAGTGGACAAATCGCCGGACGAAATGATTTTGAAGTTGTTTTGCGGTGCGCCGCGATACATCAGAAAAACTGGTTCTGCGTACTTTATCTCCCCACCTGTCAGCGGCGAGTTTGCACCCTTAAACACACTGCGTACAATCTTGTCGCCGTAACGGTTAACGACAGTGATGGCGACCGCCCCGGTATTCGTTGCTGGTGGTTCCAATACTACCAACGTGCCATTGCCGATATAACCATCAACCGTGACAGATAAATCATTCGGCGTACTGGCATCGCTGGTCATGGTTGCGCGAAGAACTGTACCGTAAATTTTTTCTCGCTCATCGGCATACGTCATTACCCGAAACTGATTAGCCCCTGCGTGCCAGTGCAGCAGATGCGCCCGGCCTGATGCCAGGTCTCCGGCAGCAACCTGCCCGCCATTAATATGTCTAATGTCATAGGCACCCCACGCATTGAGTTTCAGCTTGGGGGTACGGGTTGTATTTGCAGATGGCGGCGTAAACAGGAACAGTCGCCAGTTCGTTAGCTCACCACTGGTGATGGATGATGTTGCCGTGTAAATATCATCGGCAACACTGCTAACCGTCACCGGGATAGGCACCTGATTTTTCAGGGTGGCGGTCAGGGCGTCATTAGTGGTCTTGTATGCGTCAAGGCTGGATCCCACCTCCGACGCCGTAGCCCCGGACGCTATCAACATGAAATTATCAGTTGGTGCGCCACGGTAAACCATTAGCACTGGGTTATATTGAATCAGCTCACCACCAACCAGGACGGCGTTAGCCCTTCTTAGCACAGAGCGAGTCACGCTGTTGCCTTTCGAGTCCGTCACCGTGACATTGACCGCGCCGGTATTCAGGATGGGGGACAGGAAATAAATCAGGCTGCTGTCAACAAGCAGGCCTGGAATAGTGATCGCGACCGTGTTTGCAGCGCTGCTGCTGACTGCCGTTGCGGCCTGATAGCCTGTAGGCATCGCTGAGGGCATTTTTCTGCCGGTTGCTACAAGCGTACCTGCGTTATTGATTACCTCAATAGCCAGGGCGCTGTCGTCAGGGCTGCGGTAATACGTTGTCGACCCAACCGGGATATTCGCGATATCAGCCTGTGCCTCTTCCAGCGTCATGTACTGACGACTCAGGGGGATAAGGTTCTGGCGGGTTTCGTCCACCAGCGCAGCATTGTCTTCTTGCATTTTACGCCAGGAATCCAGCGGTTGACCTGCACGATCGGGAACAATGGCAGCGGGCCCGTTGGCCAACTCATCCAGGCGTTTGGCATTATCGAGCAGCACGGCGGGAGACGTGCTCCCCAGTGGCGGATTAAAGGCCATGTTTTTTGCTCCAAAAAGAGGCTTCGCCTAAACGAGGGTTTAAGCGAAAAGAGTTAATCAGGGGTTGTTATGAGGTATTACGAGACGTTGCCGGGATATGTGGCGTCGTCATAGTTGTAGAAAATGTCTTTATATTCCGGGGCGGTCACCTGGAAAGTGCCGTTATCCGACGGCGCGATTTCAGCAACTAAACCATGTCGCGCGCGCTGTTCGCTTTCGCAAAACAGCAATCTCGGCGGCTCAACGCTCGGATCGTCAAAAATCCAGAGTTCAGGCTCAAGATCGGCGCTGTAGGGTACGGTGAGCGTGTAATCGTCAATTAACGTCGGCACCAGCAGTCGCGATGCCCTTCCGTCCTGGAACCGTATCCAGCAACGCGGACTGGCATAACCACGGCTGAGCGGTTCAGTCACAAACAGAGTGATTTTCTCTGAATCATATTCCCTGTGTTCAATCAGACAGCTGATAGTTCCTGATGTCGGAATATCATCGGCCAGCACCAGGCGATCACTGAACTGATAGCACCAGGCATCCATTTCCGTTGACGTTGAATATGTCCGTCGCTGATGAATGTGCTTCATCAACCGGCGCATGCCGATGCGGTATGCCCTGTCTGCACTCATCACCATATCCAGCGAGTGCGATTCAACTTTTCGCGGTACCGGATTATCCGGCGTCCGGCACTGCACAGTTTCCTCTGCCCAGGTGGTGGGGTTGATATATTTCACGTCCACGCCGTCGAAATCATCGTCCGTCACGGCGCGGAAAGTTGTCTGCATTTCCTCAGTCATTTCCTGCGGGGTGATCATCCCGGCCCAGCTTTTTATTCCCTCCCTACCCGCCGAAATCTTACCGTCTGACAGAAGGAAGTAACCCATCCCGGCTTCGGTGATACGGTCGAAAATATCCTTTGCCGATGTGCTGTCGCTGTCAGCCACATAATCAAAATACTCCCCGCGTGGTGTCCAGTATGTCGCCTCCAGTTGGTTAATAGACGCGATATCGATCTGGCTGTCGCTGTACCCCAGGCTGCGGGCGAGATAGTAAAACCCGCCGGAAATACTGCGCGACGGGCTGCCATCATACAGCCTGTTGATAACCGCACTGACGCGCCGATCGGACTGAGATGCCAGGCGAGGACCAGTCCGCAGGGTAATCGCCATCGTGGTGATGTTCTGGTACCTGACTGGCCTGGCAGATAGCTTTGCTTTCAGTGATTGCCACTGGACAGAATCGCGCGTCGTCCCGCCCCAGACGGGCGTATCACGTTTGACACGAATCTCATAGTTTCCCGGCGTCGGGAATGCAATCCTCTCGGTGTAGCCGATCATGTTGACGGTATTATTGCCGTGTCTGATGGAAACAGATTGCCAGGCGCTGGTCCCGGTCAGACGATACTGAATAGTGATCCAGACGTCGTGCCAGTGAATTTTTCCGTCTTTACTCCCGATATCGACCAGCCCCTGTGGGTAGGTAAAGTTCAGTTCGACTTCAGTAGTAACTTCTCCATCGGGGCAGCACAAAAATGGTCCCATCCAGTCCGATGAGTCATTTAAACCTGTAATACTGGCGTCCAGTAACGTGCGGGAGGTGAATCCCGGCCAACTGGTATCAATCACCAGATTGCCGGAAATATCCTCCTTCATCCTGCTGACAGTAATCGTCAGCCCGTCAATGTCAGTTATCTTGTACTGGTCCCCTTTTGCACTCAACGCTATACGCTGGGTGCCGTCGGGAATGCCTGAAAATGCAGTTCCTGAAGCGCTACCCCATGCCAGCGTGATAGCGGGTAAGATTTCCGGGCTCCCGCCGGTAGACGCCACGCCCGCAACGTTGACGGGAGCATCCCCGAATACCGCAGATGGAAGCGTTGTGTAGCCAATGCTGCGCCCGCTCCACGGGCTGGTTTTCTCAATAATCTGCACGCGGCCACCGGCATCCTGCGCGATAAGTCCCGACCCGGTCAGCTGGTCGGTGATGGTATCGAGCAACGCAGCCATCGTGAGATAATTCGCCGACAGGGAAATCACATAGCTATGTCCTGACCAGGTCAGCGTGAACGAGACAGGGGATGCGCTGAAATCATACGTGGTCGGCGCGGCTGAAGCGGTCAGAGATGCCGCTGAACCGCCGACGCCGGGAACAGCCGGGGAACCAGGCGTAAACGACGACACAAAAAGATCGTAATCGTAGTTCGTCCAGTGCAGGCTCACCGCCTGACCTACAACCGGGTTAAGCTCCGTAAAATCGCCATGGATAGCCGTTCGGCCACCGTCATTGCTGACAGTGAAGGTGTCAGGCGTCACGATGGTAATGACAGTACCCGCTTTCCACGACTCAGGGACCGACGTATCGTTTCCTGAATCGTCGTCTGCTGTCTGACCAATCAGCGTAACGGCATCCCCGGAAACGGCAACCGCCGCAGCGCTGATACTCACCCTCCCCGGCCCCGTGGACGCGAGGTCGAGACCGGCAGTGCCGGAGTTGGTACCACCGACTTCTGTTGAGTTAAACCAGTTATCTGCCCTGCGATCGCCGCTGACGTCAGCGCCGGGTGGATAAATCGTTACAGAGGCATCATCCCCGAATGAGGAAAGTGGTGTGTTGCCGATTTTTACTGTGTTGCGGAAATCAGCGTAATCACCGTATGCCACGGATAAAAACAGCTCGGTGCGATAAATCTGCGGATCATTCGGGTCGAACCGACTGACGGGCTGGACCAGGTAATCCGGGTAAACTTTGCAGCGCCCGAACACCTCCCGAATTGGACTCCCGAGTTTTGCAGTGTTAGCCTTTGCGGGGGTTAAATCCAGCTGGTCGCCGTTAGCGGTCGATGCTCCTGTTTTCCCGAGTTGGGACATCATAATGATGCTGTATGCAGCAGAGGCTACAGTGACAGCCACCGCTGCCCAGGCAGCAATTTCCAGTCCGGTACCATAGGGGACGGGGTAAATACGAACATCACTATCTGCACGTAAATAGCATAATGGCCACTCAGCAGGCGGGACGGGTCGTCCGTTAACTTCAACCGCGATCGGGTGCGTTTTGCCAGGCGCATAACTGGGAACGTTTTTTCGCAGCCAGTCATGCAGGGTCATTTCAGCGTGTTCACGCTTCGCCAGAGGTTCACCGGGCAGGCGTGACGGATAGAATCGGATAGTCATTATCGCCAGAACTCCACACGGTAAAATCGACGAATAAAACGATTGAGGGGGAGGAATGTTACGTTAGTGCCGTGATTACACTCGGCAACCTGAAGCTGATTATCCAGCCAGACCACGATACCGACATGCGTCACGACAGAGCCGGAGTAACATGCCACTCCCGCCCCCTCACAGGGTTCGCAGCGCTCAAGAGAGCGCATCAACTTTCTTGCCTCGCGGTCCAGGCCACCGCCGTCTTTTGTCACCCCTGCAAAATCAGGCCAGAGGGGTAACCCAAGGTCTGCGCGGATTTCATTCACAATGCCGAAACAGTCAAGCTCAGGGTAAGCGCGGCCCCCCTTCAGCCATTTGACTGAAAGATATTTTTCAGGTTGAAACATAGATGAACCTCAGGACAGATAGCGCAGACCGGGATGATCAACGAGGTTGTAACGATTACGGGGCCACGCGGTTTTCAGAATGTTCATATACCCGGCGGTTATCTGAACCGCTGTCGGCGTCCATGAGCCGTTTTTAACATCAAGCATGTATGGCGCTGCGGCTGGCGCTGATAAATCAGTGGAAACGTACCGGCGAAAAGTCAGTTTTGCTGATTTCTGTTCATCCAGAATCTTATCAATCGCCCGTGAAACAACGCCGTCGATGTTGCTGATGGCAAATTTCAAATCCTGTGTGCCATCGGTATTACGTGCAGGAAGTGCGATATCAATCGCGCAGGCTTCGAACGTCGCCAGCTGACCATCTTCAAGCGTCACACTTATATCGTCGTATCCCTGAGTCAGTCGGTATGTTTCCTGTCCAGTTGTAATTTCCAGCGTGTCATGAATTACCTCCGAACCACTGCTGGCGTAAAGCCGCTCAAGTATCTCCATGTTTAGGCCACTCTTTATTCAGTGCAATATCGAGTAATGACTGCCCAGCGAGCCATTCCGGGTAATTTCCCCAACCCGCAGGCGGTAACGGACGCTCCCATAACTCCAGCGTTGCGCTGTACTGCCAGTATTTTGGTGCCACCAGCGTCGGCCCTTCGTAAATATCCACGAACCTGGCTCTATAGGGCTTTACCCCAATGGGGGTCTGGAGTTTCAGATAAAACCAGTATTCACCATCTTTAAGAGCATCACGGAAAAAAGCTTCAAACACCTGCGCCAGCGCGTCAGTCTGAAAAATCCATTTAACTGATGCCTGAGTGGGTGTTGAAGTATATCGCCGTCGCTGCCTGGAGCGACCGGAGGTTAATTCCGTGCGTAATAATGGCGATACAGGCTTAAACCCGTACCCGTCCATCAGCGGCATGGGCAGGTACTCATCCGGGTAGATAATATCTGCCATTAACATTTCCTCCTGGCAGGTAATCAGTCTGGTCTTTTAGCCTGAAGATTAGAGTAAATAGCCCGTCCAAATCTCTTTTGCGGTTTAATCACTTCAGCTGCTAACTCGTTAATAATTTCATGCTTTAACGCGGCATTCCGACGCTCTACTGCCAGCATCGTTGCGTCATCAGGTTGCCCGCTAAACGTGCTACGGGCATCCACACTGACCGCGATTCGTGGTTGCGCCTCAATCTGCCTTGCGGCATCCTGGACTGCCGGTGACTCACGCCCAACAGCACGAACCCCCAGCGAACCATCAGCGCCACGGGTCAGCGGCATAATTGCTTCCGGGCCAGCTTCACCGAACACGCCAGCCCCTTTCGCAAAGGCAAAATACTGCGGAGTGCTGTATACGCCGCCGCTGTATGCAGAAAGTGACGGCGAATCGTAGACACCGCCGAGGGCGTTAAAGGAAAAAGACGATCCGAAGCTTTGCAGCGCAGTTCCACTACTTGCAGCTCCACCGGCTCCACCAAAAAGACTACCGAACATCCCACCAGCAGCACCACCGAACGACGCCATAATCGCTTTGGTGATTAACGCCTGTGTTGCCATCTGGATCAGCGTCTGAATCACCGTTTCGCCCAGAGAGCTGAAGATATTCGACATGCCATCCTTGAACGAAGTCGCACCAGTCAGAACACTGGTCAGGTTGTTGGAAATGGAGTTCGTGGTGTTATTGAGAATCTCGCTGGTCGCTGATGCTGCCATTGAACTGAGGTCAGTAGCCTGATCAGCGTAGTTCATCAGCGAATCGCTAATTCCGGCACGCCAGTCAGATTGCTTCTCGTCAACCTTTTTGTAATAGTCCTCCTGTATTGTCAGGCGCTCATCAAGTGCAGTTTTCAACGCCTCAGTTTGTTTCTTATACAGGTCTTCGGATATCTGCCCTTTACTGAAGTCACGTTGAAGCTCTCGTTGCTGTTTGAGGAAATCAGTACGAATATCAGCCATTTCCTTCATGCGGTCACGGGCCTTGTCGCCCATTCCTGCACCAAGGAAATCAATATTCCCCCGATCACGAGCGGCGGCGTTACTGTCGGCCAGTCCTTCGCGGAAGGTTTTCAACTGTTCGGCAATATTTTTCTGATCGATAAGCGCAGCATTATGAAGAAGAGTTTCTTTTTTGGCTTGTTCGAGGGTGTGCAATTCACCCTGAGTTACCTGATATTTTACTTTTGCCAGTTCGGTATTCTGGCTTGCGAGGGCTATTTGTTCCCGCTGCTGTTTTAGCAGTCGCTTATAAACATCCTCTGCTTTTTCTTCATCAGTTTTTGGACCTTTTCTTTTTGGCTTATTCGCTTCATTATTTCTCCACTCGGCAAGTCCATTATTAACAAGCTCCTGCCTTCCAGTCTGATACTGCGGATCGTTAGTTAATCCCAGGTCATCAGCAGCATATCCCAGTCTGGCTCTCTCTTTTGCTTCACCTTTGAGCTTTGAAAGCGCTAAATCGCGGCGACTCTTCTCAAGCGCATTTGTTTGTTGTGATGTTAAATCTGACTGGGGCATTCGCATCGGCGCATTAACTAATCCTTGTCGCGCCATCAGTAAGTTATTACCAAGCCCCAGAAGGCGGTTAAATTCTGTATGCTGACCATTCATCATTATCAATGACTGATATGCAGCGTTCTGTTCTGCAGCCTGCTGCCGAATCAATGTAATCCGGCGATGTTCGAGTCCTTCAAGAACCGACTGTATAGATTCAGATTTAGCCTGCATTTGCGACAGACGTTCCTGCTCTACAGCAAGTGCTGAAGTGGCATCTTCAAGCCCTCGAGTAGCGGTTTCAACAGAGGTAAGATGATTAATCATGAAACCTCCGCTGGTTGTAGGGCCAGGGTTTGCCAAAATGTACTGATAACCAGCTATTTCTTCCTTGAGGCTTTTAACTTTAGAGGACTGGGCGTCAATGAGTCGGTTTTGCTCATCAAGAGATTGTCTCGTTTTTTCCTCATTATCAGATGCCTCAGGTAAGGACATTGATTTGGTCTTTTCCCTGACTTCATCGATAGTTTTTGCGTAGTCCTGAGCTGAAAGGCGGGCCTGCTCCTGATTCTGATGCATTGTGTACCAAGCGCCAGCTCCGAGAAGCACCAGTCCAGGTATGCCGCCAACAAGCCCTAGTGCTCCCCCCATGAGCCTTGAACCTACCGATGTAACAGAGTTCAAGGCTGATTGGGCAGCAATTCTTGCCTGTATATTTCGGTTCAAAGATTCCTGTGCCAACGACAGTCTATTCTCCGCGACGGTTTGTGCGTCGGTTCCGCGTGCTGCGGACAGGGCTTGCTGGGCCCGATATAGTGCTGCGCGTGCTCGCGCTGTAGAAATCTGGGTCCCTCTGACTTGAGCTTCAGCTAACGCTACTTCGCTTTTTGCTGCGTTAATTATTCCAGCTGTTGCTGAATAAGCCCCCGAAGTCATACCTCCAAAATATCGACTTACGCCAACAGCAACCAGCACACCAGCAGCAGTGGCAACGGTGTCAATATTTTCAGCCACACCATTAAGTAAACCAGTTAAAGTGCGTGTAGCTCCACTTGCTTCATTAGCGCCGCCAACCCATTGCATGAAAGCATTTTCGATTTTTGTCGCAGACGAAGAAACTGTTTGTGGTAATTCTCCATATTCGTCGCGAAGTTTTCCAAGTTGGCTAATTAGTGCAGGTACAACTTTATCAATGGTAAGTTTCCCCTGATCAGCCATACCTTTCAGGTCTTTACGTGCAACGCCCATACCAGCAGCCAGGGCACGAATAACACGATCTCCGCTTTCATTTACCGCATTAAACTCTTCGCCACGGAGCACGCCCTGTGCCAGGGCTTGACTGAACTGAGTAATGACAGAGCTGGACTCTTGGGCATTGGCCCCTGAAAGTTTCAGCCCTGTAGAGATAGCCTCGGTAATCTGCAATACTTCTGTTGAGCTGTAGCCGAACTCACGCATTGATGCCGCAGAGCGAGAAAAAAGATTGGCATTATCAGAAAATGCCGTGCCAGTTTTTTGGCTTATATCCATCAGCAGGCGCTGGGAAGACGAGAAATCATCCGTAGACTGAGACGCCTGCTTTAAGCGAGCATTAACAGAATTCCATTCATCAGCCAGTGAAATGAGGTGTCCGGTAGCAAAGGCACCAGCAAATGCTCCCGCAAGAGACATCGCTGAAGATTTTGCTGACTCCATTTGATCGGTCAACTCAGACAATGCTCGGCGGGTATCTTTTGATGCAGCAGCGGCTTGCCGACCACCACTCTGCATTGTCTTATAATAATCAGCCCCCATACGTGACGCGCGGGCAATCTCTGTCTGAAAAGACTGAGAGTTAGCAGAAACTTTAATGATAAGTTCACGCAGGGTTGCCATTTCATTTCCTCAGAAACAAAAAACCCCGCACTGCGGGGTTTTCATGATTTAAGTATAATTAAATTAAACCAGCTTTTTTCCTGGCTTCTTCGAGGTAATCTTTTTCTGGTTCATCTTTTTTATGAGCAAGCGCAATAAGAAGATCAATTTGAGCACTTTGCTTTTTAGAAATTTCTTTAAGCATAGCGATCTGATCATTTGCCCTTACGCTTCCTCTGTTAAGAAAATACCAAATAACAAGATCAACAAGACGAGCGAAAACAAATAATAAAATCCAACCAGTAGTAGTCATCGAAAGCACTCCGTGTGTAAAAAAAATAACATAACACCAGTTAAAAATGGCATCTACACGAATTATAACTGACTACCTGATTTTGTAATATCATGCTGAGGCAGCAAGAAGCGCTGCCTCTAACCCGGCAAATGGATCGCCGCCGTCGCTTACTTCGTCTTCTTCTGCGCTCCACTGGAGTTGAGCGTCTTCAATGGTGACTTTACCGCCCTGCGCACCGTACATCGCTGAAACCAGCTGAGCATTGAGAATATCGCCACGCACATCACCAATCGGGCTGAGACGGTCGTATTCAGCCCACATCCTGAATTCGCCAACCGTCATGGTCTGTCGCAGTTCGCCCAGCGTGCGGCCCATCCGGAGCGCCAGCGCCATCAGAAACTGCATGCCAGGCATTTTTACTTTGCTTTGGCATCATCCGCGTCACGAATGAGATCAAGCGCCTGTTTCAACAGCCGGGAATGAACAGGCCCGTAAATCGCTTCAACTTGTTCGGTGTCATCGACGGTGAAAACGTACTGCAGGTCAGTATCCAGTAAAATATCAATAAACAGCGTGACATCTGCCCGCATCGTGCGGAAAGCACGTTCTGAAGGGGTCAGTTCTGGAACCTCTGGCGCTTCCTGTCCTTCCGGTAGTTTGCTGGCGATCCCCTGCCAGCGTATCCAGGCTTCAGCCGACGGTTCGCGAATGATAACTTCTGCGTTATCCCACTCCGGAACGGTGACTGATTTTTTGCGAAAACCCGCCATAGGGGCCAGTGCAAGCGCTTTAAGATTCTGTTTTGCCATTAAGTTTATCGCCGGTTTCCCGGCGCTCCATTAACTGATGGTGACGGTGTGGTCAGCAGAAGTAATAACGGTGCCATCGGCATCAGTAACCACGCATGAATAAACCCCGGCGTCACCTGATACGGCGCTGGCCTTATTGAAAGTGGCGCTGGTCTGCCCGCTGACGGTTGAGGAACCTTTTTTCCAGACGTAGGTATAAGGTGCTGTGCCGCCCTGAACGACAACACCCATTGTCAGGGCGCTTCCTGCCGCGACTGTCTGGGAAGCCGGAAGGTCTGTAGCGAAAGACAGAATTCCTGGGGCATTAATATTGGATGGTTTGCCTTTCAGGCGCAGTGAGAACGTTGCGGCCACCACACCATTGGTCTGAGAATCCCAGGTGTGCTGACGCACCTCAGAACGCATCAGGAACCCATTTCCAGACGGGAAAATAACCTTAAATCCATAAACGCCGTCGTTATCGTAAGCCGCGCGTAGGGCATCCTGTGCCGGGTTGCGGTAGAAGTTACCAGAAAGAGACATTTCAGACGGTGCCGGAAGGCCGTTGATATTTTCCGTTTCGTCAGAGCATAGCGTTGTCACGTCAATATCGTTTTTCTGACCGGCGGTAAAGCTGGCCTGTTTGATAGTGCAACTCAGGTTTAACCAGGTCGCCGTGTCCAGTTCTGCCGCAGTGACCGGCACTGAGGTAATCATTACTACCGTTTTTTGGGCGCGTTCAAATAGTGCTGACATTGCAGCCTCCATAAATGAAAAAAACCGCGAGTGGCGGTCGGATTGGATTGGTTTTTGTCAGGCAATGACCGTTATTTCAAGCGTTGCCCGATAAAGATGGGTTGTTGTGTCGTAGCCAGGGATTTTTGTCACTTCGGCGGGTGAAAGAACTTCCAGTCGGGAAAGGGCCTCAAGCCGCAACGCCCTGGCCTCGTCGTTCGTTTTGGCCCAGACATCGACCTGAATGTGCAGTGTCGATTCCGCCTGCCCGCAGAACACATCCCCGCCAACATCTGTCGGGATCGAAAAGATGATGTAGGGAGTAGCGACCGCTGGAAGATTGTCGCTCCCCAGCGGAACCACATAGGGATAAACCCGACCATCGGCCAGCGGAACCAGCAGGGTATAAATATCATCCTCTGTCATTTAGCCAGAACCTCATCAATAGCCGTATTCATTCGGTTCATCGCAACCTGGGCGGCTTCCTCGATGCGGGTATCGAACGCAGGACGGACAAAAGGATGTGCGGGGGCCGTTGCCGTTCCCAGCTCAACAAAGCGCCAGTAGAAAGCATTCCGCTTATTGCTGGCCTTCATGGTGTTGTCACTGTTCCCCGTTTGCGGGTTAACGCCACGAATGTGCACCCCGGATGAGATTTCGCCACGGCGGCGGCTTTTCTGAGTGACGACAACAACGTTTTTCTTCAGCTTCCCGGTTTTCTCAGGGGCCCGATCAATCACTTCCTTCCTGAGGACTTCAGCCCCGGCGCGGGTCGAATCCCGGAGGACTTTATTGTTTTCGGCCTTGCTGAGGGTTTGCAGATCTCGGGCAATATCCTGTAAGCCGGAAAAATCCAGATTCACATCAATCATTTTTCGGTCCCCTTTTTGCAGAGAATTTCCAGCCGGGTACCTTTGATATCCGGAACCGGAGGTCCCGTGACGTTAAGAATTGCACCTTTAAACGGGCCAGTGCGTACCTTCAATCGGGATGTGGCTGAAATATCCCTGCGAAAACGCACCCATACTCGGATTGTCGCATCGGCATGCTCGACGCCAGCGGCTAACAACTCCCGACCACTTATCCCCTTAACCTCGGCCCAGATGGTTTTCCCATCTTCCCAATTTTCAACTGGCTGGCCAGAAGGCGTTCTGGAGGTTGTGAAATTTTGGATGGTGACGCGGTGCCGTAATCGTCCTGCCTGCATAAATTCTCCTACAACTGAATAAATCGATAGGGTTCAAGCAGCGAGGTAAAGCCGAAGGGGATGCTCATCTTATTAACATCGGAAGCTTCTTCGCGACTCTCATTCCAGTGCCCTACCAGCAGCATCAGCGCCAATAAAATATCGTCAGCAATCAGCAGCCCATAAGGATCGGTTTCTGGCACTTCATCTTCATAAAGTTTGCGGTTAATGAAGTTTTCTGCCTTACGTCGCGCAGAACCAAAATAGAGCTTCAGCAACTCATCTTCCGTTGTATCGTCAATATCGATCCGACACTGAGCCCGTAACTTCTCAATCGTTGTGCTCATGTTTTTTCCCTGGCCCGCAGCGAACTGCGGGCACAAAAAAACCGCCGTAGCGGTGGAGATTGAAGCTGATTATTGCCTTAGCCGCCAGATGCCGGTTTACCCACCAGCGCTTTGATGGCTGCAGTATCTTCCAGTACGCAGTCAAAACGATGGAATGCCAGGAACGCAGTCTGGTCATACTCTGCGTAACGCTCCACCAGCCGTTTCAGGGTCATATAGGTCACACGGCGGATGATGAAGCGGTTAAAATCACCGAAATAGATAAATTTATTTCCGGCGCCGAGGTCAGCGATACCCTGATCCACGACGTAGGGAACGTTCAGAACGGTAGCAGGGGCGCCACCGATAATAGAAGGTAACCAAAGAGGACGCCCCTGGTTGTCCTCCATCTCTTCCACAACCTGCAGGGTTTTATCGTTAAAGGCCCAGCGAATTTGCGGAGCAGTGCGATAGGCCGGATCGACAGCATGGCGCAACGCATTCATCTCTTTCCAGGTAAACGCAGTTGCCGATGCCGTATTCACCGTGCCGGTTACAGATGCTGACAGCCCCTTGGGCTGAGTCGGTGTGCCGGCACCCGTTCCCTGAATCAGATATTTCGCCTCGCCGCGGCCAATGCGCTGGGCAATTCGGCCAGCGAGGTAGGCTTCAATATCAACACCGCTATCCTGAAGCAGCTCATTGGACACGCGAATGATTTTTGAAGAAAGTTTTTTGGCCCCAAGAACAGCGGTACCAAAGGTCACATCACCTTCAGAAGCCGCCGAGTTTTCGGCCAGAAGCTCGCCTTCTTCAGAGGTACCATCAGAGGTTGACCAGGTAATATCCTGCCCGTTAGAAGTGTTGAGGATTTGGGCGACACTTGCGATACCGCCATATGCTTTCATCGCATCAACGATTTTGTTCAGCATTTGCGTAGGGACGGTATAGCCGCCTTTCTCGTCAGGTGATACGCCCTGAGCACGATGCTCTTTTACAGCCTGGCGTTCTTCAGCTGACAACTCAGAAAAACCCTGGCGTAAATATTTATCAAACGCCAGAGCACGACGCGCTTCTGCCTGCGCTTCTGGTGTTCCCTGGTTCTGGTTTTGCTGCTGGCGCTGCTCCTGCTCATTCACTTCAATATAGCTCTGATCCTGTCGGCGTAATTCCTCTTCGCGAGAAATACGCTCATCCAGGCTATCCAGCTCAGTTTTAGACGCCTGCCACTGAGTACGCTGCTCATCAGTCCAGGCCGTATCACCAATTTTTTCATGCAGTGCGCGCATATCGCTGGCGATGGTATTACGTTTTTGCTTCATTTCATGCAGTTTCATGTTTTTTCCTTACGCGTTAAGAAGGGTCAGCAGGCGCTCGCGCGCCATTCGTTGATTAATGGCGTTCTGTAGCGCGCCGCTGTTGCGCGCCTCCTGCCAGGCTTTCATTGATCGGACGCCAGAATCGGCCTCCTGATATGCTGGATAGGTCACCGGGCTGACATCAAACAGCCGGGAAAACTTCGATATTTCACGAATAACAATCCCTTCATCGTCCTGGTACCAGTTTTCACCGTCATGGGCTACCCGAAAAGCAAAGGACGACTGGTTAATATCACCGCGCAGCATAGGCGCCAGCACCAGATCGCGGATAGTCTGCGTATCCGGTGCTGTAATGTCGTAACGCAGGCCGCGATCGTCGACTGACAAGGACAGCGTTCCGGCGGCGCTCCGTCCGAGAATAAAATTGGGGTCATGGTTAAACAGCCCGCGAACATCATCATTCAGCACATCGTCAAATGCTCCGGGCTTGATAATTTCGCGGAATCCCCATAGGGGTTCAGAACGGCTGTTGAATACCGAGCCATAGCCCAGAATGCGGGTAGGTTCATCGGTGCGTTGCTCGGCTCTGACCTCCCCGCTGTAACAGCGCGTTTCACGGTCATTCATTGGGCTTTTCCTCATCGGTTTTTGGTGCCTTAAAATCGTCTGCCGGGTTCGCGGCGTTAACGCTCACCAGCATTTCATCCAGGCCATCTACCGGATTCATATCTTCGAAGGCTCGCGCCTCATTGCGGCTCATCCAGCCATCAGTGATCGCGAAGTGGTAGAACTGCGCGCGCTCCTGCGGGGTACCGCGAAGCAGACCAGTAAGGTTGAACCTGACGTAATATCCGGCGGCCAGCTCAGCACGGGTAAACAGGCGGCGGTTAAGTTCCTGCTCCCAGTTCGTCACCCACGGCATGATCGTGTATCGGACAAACTGAATGGCCTGCTGCGTAATGTTTGAGAACGTGGCTTTTTCGAGGTCGTTGATCATGTGTGCCGGAACGTTGAATATTCCTGCAATCATTGAACGGTTTAGTTTCGACATCTCGATAATTTGGGCATCGACCGGGGAAACTGTGAGCGCTTTGTAATCCAGTTGTGCCGGGAGAAGTAATGTTTTGTTTTCCTGACTGCGTAAAGCTGCAGTAGCTTTCTGCCACTGCTCTTTAAGCCATCCCCAACTTTCTTTATTCAAATCTTGTTTGACTGAAATAATCCCGGCAGGCCTTGCATTTCCGTTAAAGAACGAGCTGGTATATTTCTGCCCGCTCATCCCCATACCTATGGTCTCGGCATGCTGCATAATTGGGCTGAGCCCCATCTTCTGGTTATTACCCAGCGCCCGGATATGCACCATATCATCGGGATTGACGGCAAATGCCCCCTCTTCGTTGTAAACTCCATAGGTGTAGCGTCCGCCAGTATTAAGTAACGTCGTCTCCCAAGGCATACAGCATTCAAGTCCGGAAACCTCTCCACGTCGGGAGCGCTTAACCCATGTGTAACCATTACCCCAGCCTAGAATGTGGCGCTGCTTTAACTCGCGCCATTTATAGCTGGTCTGCCATATATTCGGTTCATCGTGAAGCAGGTAAAACACACCGTGGTCGCGTGCAGCTTCAACCTTATTATTGGTTTTCCGCATAACATGCAGTGGCATCTGAGCGATATTCGAAGAGATAACGTAAATACACGCATACACCGCAGCCAGCTTCATCGCTGTTTCCGGGCTGACAAACACGTCACGGGCAAAAATATTATCTGTTTCTGCTGATTCCCCCGAGATCGGTGTGCTGGGGTTTTCCAGAGGCTCACTACGGAACAAGGCATCAAGAAGCATTTTTCCCCCTCATTGCCGCCACCAGCGCATAAAGCAGTATCAGGCCACCTGATATCATCAGAGATAGCGCCAGCCCGAACTGTAGATATACACCAGCAGCGAGCGAACCGAACCCGGCCAGCCCAATTGCATCAGTGATAAGTGTTTTCATATAATTAAAAGCCCTTCATCCGGGTCGAGAGTAGACAGGAAATCGCGTTCCTCATTGAGCATTGCGCGACCTATGGCCATTATTAAGGCTACGGCACCGTCTATTTTGTTTTCGTTCTGCTCTTTTATCGGCCTCACCACATCATCATTTCCAGGCAGATGCTTACCTACGACGTTTGAAATACACCAGGTCATTATCGGATTACCGTCATGATGAAAACGCCCGGACTCTACAGCAGCCTCAAGTTCTTTCATCGGGTCCGACATATTGGTGTAATTCTGGATAATGGTTATCGGGTTAAGCTGTTCGTCAGCCAGATGATGGGATAAGTTTGTCGCGCCATGTGGATCGATGGGGCTTTGTTCAACAGGGGTCTGTTGATTGTCACGCTTGGCATCTTCCAGTATTACGCGGTAGTCAATTTCCGCCCCATCGGTGATAGTGATAAGCCCAGCCTCAACCCATTTCCGGTACCGCTCAGCGGTGCGGTGATCGTCAACATCATTGCTGTATACGGTGTCATAAGGGACGTAGAAGCGTGGAGATATACAGTAGTAATGCCGTTTCCCGTCTATCTCACGGGTAAATAAGCGAACCTTAGAGTTCATGTCCAGTTTGCGCGCCAGGTCAAAAGAGAGAATGCAGGGCTGGCCTTCAAATTGCTCAGTGGTGAGAGTTTGATCTTCACATTTTCGCCAGCTTAACAGGTTGAAATACGCAGCGCGGGCCGCGACCCAGATATTCAGGTGTTTCGTTTTGAATATCCCGGCCATGCGGGGGTTATTTTTGGCCCTGTTTTGCTGGCTTAAAAGAAAGTCAGAGTAAACCGATACCCCCATATTAGGATTGGCTTTGTGAAGAACCGCCGGATCAGTCCAGTCATCCCCCTCATCAACGGTGTAAATGACGCCAAAAAGTTCATCATTCGGCACCGTTCCGTTCAGCATTTCGATAACTTCACGACGCTTATCGTAGCAAGGGCCTTCAATGTTATAGCCAGCAGTGGTTATAGCCCACATTATCGGCTGTCTGCGGGCACCCATGCCTGTGATCATTGTGGTATATAGAGCATCACTTTCATGCTCGTGATATTCATCAACAATAGCGCAGTGCGGTGACTGCCCGTCTCCAGGATTGCCGATTAGCGGTTCAAATCTGGCGCCATCTTCAGGCCGACTGAGGTTCTTGGCGTTGACCTCTATCCCAAAGGCTTCAACGAGTAGCGGCGTGCGTTTGCACATCAGTCTCGCAGGGCGAAATACTTCCCACGCCTGCTTTTCAGTGGTTGCACCGGAGTAAACCTCCGCGCCAAATTCACCGTCACAGGTAAAACAAAAAAGCGCCACACCGGCGCTTATTGCTGACTTCCCGTTTTTACGAGGTATTTCGGTGTACACCTCTCTGAACCGGCGTAGCCTGGTCCCTTTATGTACCCATCCAAAGGAACAGCAAATAATAAATAGTTGCCAGGGTTCCAGCGTGATCGGCATTCGTTTGAATGCCCACTCTCCCTTCGTATGTGGAAGGAGCTGAATAAACCGGGCTGCACGTTCAGCAAAATCTTTATCAAAACGGTATCTGAATTTCTTTCCCTGCGATTTTGACAAATCGTCGATATGTCGCTGGCAGGCATCAATAACATACTGGCATGCCGGAATCTTTCCGGCGACAACGTGCCTGGCGTACTGATTTGCGGCGTTAACGTTAGGATAGGCTTTTCGGCTCATGGCGTGATCATCTTCAGGAATGGGTTTTCGTTCTTCTTCTTCCCGGCCAGACCGACCAGGCGCTGTCGGCTGCTGGGGTCCAGCCCCAGCATTGAACCGGTAGAACTCATTTCTGATTCCTGTTCTTTTTTTGCCGTCAGTTCAGGGTTTTTAATTTTCCCGCCCATTGCGCCGGTAATAGATAGCCCATCAACCGCAATATTTTTTACCGCCCTGCGCCAGAATTCATATGCAACACACCAGCGCTCCAGCACCGCGAGATCGGTCACACAGAGCAGACCCTGTCCGCATAATTCCTTGGTCGTCAGCTCCCACATGATGGACGCTAACGGAAGTTCCTCTTCGGTGAACCAGTCTGGAGGTGCAACGCCCTTAATGGGAGTGAATACGGGTTCTTCTTTATTCAGGGCTCGCTTGCCGGGGTTACCGGCCAACTCCTTGCGCGCCGTTGGCTTTGGTCTACGCCCGGAACGCCCCGCCGTTCCAGCCATAAGCGTTACTCCTGGTTAAATTTCATTTTTCGCGGGTATAAAAAATTGACTGAGGCGGCGGTCCTTTTGGCCTTTGCCGTCAGGGATTTGACCCCGCCCCCCCCTCTACCCCTGCCAAGATGATAATAGATATCATTTGAGGCGTTCACGCCCGGTTTTCGTTCGATGGCAGGGCCAGCACAGGCTTTCGAGGTTCGAATCGTCATCGGTACCCCCATGAGCCTTAGCCTTGATGTGGTCAACGGTTGTGGCGGGGACAGCAAGCTTGCGGCGCAGGCAGTTTTGACAAAGATGATTGTCACGCTTTAGGATGCGCGCACGTCTGATATCCCACTGGCTACCATAACCACGCTCGTGCCTGCTCTTGCCCTGCTGATGCTGCTGCCATCCCTCATTGCGATGCTTCTCGCAATAGCCTGAGCGGTCAGTGGTGGTACCAGGGCATCCACGCTTGCGGCAAGCACGAGGTATCAGCGCGGGCATCGCTCTATCCTCACATGACCGAACAGAGTCTCGCACTTAACCTCGCCGTTTTCGGCAGTGGGGTAACCCCGGCTATCAAGCACGGCGGCAATCACTTCGCCTTTATCGCTATCAGCCGAGAAGACGTGCTTCACCTCAACACCATCAAGGTATACCGTGATACGCCCGCGACCGGGTTCGATGCGTTCACCCGGATCGTCGTCGAGAACTGTCAGGCGCATATGGCCTCCAATAAAAAAGCCCCGCTATTGCGAGGCTCGCTGTTTCTCTGCTTGCCTGATATCGGCCTTATCCCTGTTGCACTGCCCCAGCGACGACAGCAGGCTGACGTTCAGATCCAGGCTTTGACCCCACGTCAGATTGTCTGGGATTGCCGGTTGCGGTGTATCAGCTGTCAGGCTGGCCGGTAACGGCACCACCGGTACTTTGACGTAAACCGTTCGCGTATTGTTGCAGCCGCTTAACTGCGCCAGCAGGCACAGGGCGATTAGCGCAATCATCGTTCGCAATAGCCACTTTGATGTCTGCCGAGGCTCCCGATGCGCCCAGTGCGATCTGCTCTTTTGCATGCTGATTGGCCTCTGCGATGGAGTTGAAGATGGTCATGGTGGTCAGGACGTTTGAGGTAATGGCCTGAGCGGTGTTTACCTGCTGCTCAGCAGTTTCGGCTCTGGATTCCTGCTGACTGGCGGCGTTGTGGTAATGCATTGCCAACCACCCGAGACAAACAATCAGGCAGATAACCACTGCGCTGATAATTGCGGTTAAGCGGCTCATCGCTCATCCCTTACTGATTGCGAAACCTTGCCAACCATCTGGCTATGCGCTCCTACCTCAGAAATCCCGATACCGCTGATACCAATGTATTCCTTCCCGGTCTGCTTATCCTGTATGAGGTAGACACCCCGCCAGTTTCCGTATGCAAGCTCATCACGAAATTCCGACATCTGTGTCACCCTGATGCGATCTGCATCTGCAGAAAGCTGGGATGAAACAGCCATCGTTGATTTTGCAGGGGTTGGGCCAGCATCACAGGCAGACAGCAATAACGCTAAGATAACCATGATTACTTTCATCTTTGCCCCCATAAACACACTTCGCGCTCAATCTCGCGGCGCGTTACCAGACCCTTCCACTGCTTGCCCTTGGCGTAGGTCCAGCGGCGCAACTGGTCACATGCGCCTTTCTGGTCTCCCTGGTTGATTTTTCGTAGCAGCGTGGAAGTCTGGAAATTCCCGGCGCCAACGTTATACGCGAATGAGTACAGCGCCCCACGCATCGTTTCGGGGATTGGCTGTTTGATGTAAGGGTTAATCTGGCTGGCGACGGTGTTCAGGTCTTTATTGAGCAGCGCTTGACACTCTGCCTCAGAGTAGGTTTTACCCAACATGATGTCTTTGCCAGTGTGTCCATAGCAGACCGTCCAGACGCCGACTACATCCTGATACGGCTTATACCTCACCCCTTCCAGACCATCATTACCGGTTGGCCCGGTTATGAGAGCGGAAGCGATCGCAATAGCGCCGCCCGTGACCGCTGCAATAACAGTTTTTTGCAGTGCTGGAGACATTATTCCCCCCTGGCAGCTTTGCGCCGGTCTTCTTTGATTTTGAAATACAAATTTGTCAGGTAGGTAAGGAAACCAAATACCAGACTCCCAAGAACGCCAATGGCAGCCCACTGGGATGGGGATACTTTGTCGAGCAGTTGTAGCATCCAGAACCCCGCGCTACCTGCGGACGAGCCGTAGGCAATGCCTGTAGTGAGTTTGTCCATTCTGTGCATGCTCCACCTCCGTTGATGACGGATGGCGCTGTGTGTTTGAAAAGGGTCAGGCTTCACGGGCTGGATTAACAACAATGCACGTCGATGATGATTCCCGTGAGCCTGAAAATAAAAAACCCGCTCAAGGCGGGAAGGAATACCAAGGGTAAAAATGACGGCACGGTAGCCGTAATGGTCCCAAGGTAGAGGGATTTAGAAGGCTGCAGCATAACTATCACTGGTGATGCAGGATAGCCAGTTAGGGCTGCAGCTCGGTTTCGTGAGTGGTGGCCGGTGCTGATCTCCGGCTTTCTCTGGCATTACACATACCCAAGACTATTCTCCAGAGATAGCGCTGTCCTCATCAAGGGGTGCCGTCTCTAGCGCATCAGCCTGCGCATTCACCACAACGGAAAGAGCACTGCGGCCGGCGTTCACCGTTTTCGGGCAGTCAATGACCTACACCCTAAATGCTCTTACCTGTTGTGTGCTCAGTTTCGTGGAGCCGACGCCGCCGGAATTACACCGGCAGAATCTTCACAGGAGTATGGGACAGCAATCTGGTTCAGGACTCTCGCGTATGAGCTTCAACGTGTAGTGCGGCACGTATTCACTCAAGAGCCCTGACCGGATTGCAGAAAGCAAAAAGCCCAAGGCGTTAACCTCGGGCTTGATTTTTTTTCGCCTCGGAACGACTGAACGGATTCCCAGCGTTAGAGATTAATCTAACCAGTTTTTCCGGCAATTGCAATACATATTTTCCACAAAATTCTTTTTTTATAGAAAATACTCATTATTTAGTCACCCGGGAGAGAATGACATCAGCGTATGATTCCTGTTTGTGACATTCGGATACCAGCTCCTCGAAGAACGGTTGCAGCTGCTCATAAGCTACCGTTTTCTTAATGTCAGCCACAGCCCTTACCCCTTCCAGTACCGTCGAAAACTTCATGCGCGCATAACCTCTTCCGCTGCAGCGATCGCATACCTTCATTACCGGTATCCCAATGCGCTCACTGGCCTCTTTATCCAGTACCTTTCCTTTCCCATTGCAGCGACACGAATTGCTGATAACACCCTTTCCGTTACAGGTTGAGCATTTAACTTTGACCACCTCACGGGCCTCGATCCAGCACTCCCAGTGACTTGGGAGAACTGCGCGGGACATCTTTGCCCAATAAGGTGGCTTACCCCACGGATATAAGCATTTATTGGTGAACACTTGAGCTTCTGTGAAGCCAGCCCCAGCGCAACAAGAGCATTTTCTAACGCTGGCAGCACTTCGTGTGTAATCCTGGTATGCAAAAGCACACAGAACTTCGAGAACTCTTTTGCGAACGTCATGGCTGAGTTCTGAAACGATGTTAAAGCGGATTGATAATCGCTCTGCTGATTCATAAAGTAGCTCCATTGCTCGGTCAGGTGTACTTACCCCGATCTTTGCCAGATAGAGGTCGAAGCCGAATCCGCACTTGGCATTTACCAAACCAAGAGCGGCCATGATGTCAGTGCCGGTTAGACCATCCGATGCAGTAGCCCGTGGCGAGTCGCTCAGCATTGGTGATTTAGGCGCGAAGTATTTGGCGATAGATTCGAGGTTCATGCTGTCTCTCCCAGGGTCTGATAGATGCGAACGTAATTTCTTAGGATGCGATAGTCGGTCATCACCGTTCCCCGGTGACGGCAGAGGCGGAGCTTTTGCCAGCGCTCCCTGATGCGCTCTATTTCGTCACGGTTCATATGGTCACCTTTTTACTAATGGCAAACTGCGCCAGTGCCATAAAGGCGCGGCCCTTCGCTTCAAGATCGGAGCGGTGGATATAGCTGAAGCGTTCGCCTCGCCATGACTTATCGAACACAGCAATGGCACCCGCAAAAAACGCGCTGGTGGGCTTTTGTTTGTCGTCGGCGGGGATAAACCACTTCGGCAGATCGAAGCCAATGCGCCCACGGATAAAGCAAACATGATCGGCGTCTTCCGGCCACCATGTTTCGCTCGGTGCGGCTTTGATGAGAAATACATAGCGACCGCCCTTCTCACGCTGCTCTGAAGCGTAATTCATGATGTGCGTCATGCCAGTGATGGCTTGTTTTTCGTGGTACTGAGAGCGGCTGTAAGGCGGGTTTCCGAATGCTGCGCCACCCAGTTCTGACAGGCGGCCAGACCAGTCTTGCACCAGCGCATTGTCTTCAGCGGTATACCATGCCGGACATTTCGCATTACTGTCGTCAGCGAACAGGTCCAGTACCAAAGGGCCAAACATTGCGTTGATGCCCCAGAACAACAGATCCGGAGTTCGCCACTGGTCCCCAACCTCTTTTAACTTATGGGATGCCGCTACGCGCTGAGCAGCCAGGTATTCGCAGTAAGAATTAGTCATGCCGCCTCCTGTGCTTTTTTCAGCGCGCGTAAGTCGGCGTATGCCTGGGTGCGGATGGCTTCCAGCTCTTCAATGGTCCAGCGATGAATCCTGTTGTCGTTATCAAGCTCCTGTACAGAAGCTTCACCGTATTTTGCCACCAGCCCGACACGGTAGGCTTTGATATTTCCTGACTTGCCTACGTTGCAGTCATCACACTGAAGATTGATATTGATGCGGGTGAACCGCAGGTGAGAGGCTTTGGCAACGGTCCGATAATGGCCAGCATGCCAGACAGCGGCCTGGTGAGTTCCACATGAAATACAGCCCTCCCCATTGGCAAGGGCCATTTCACGGCAAAGGGTATTCACAACCCTCTCTGTGACTTCCAGCCAGTGACTGAGGGGCTTTTGCGCCGTCTTTGGCTCAGGACGGATATGGTGAACGGGTTTATTTTTTAACCGGTCTTGCGCTTTGGCCTTTTGCTTTTCGCGCTGAAGCGCCAGGTACTGGCCTTTATGCTCTTCACAGCACCAGTACACGTTCGAATAGGTAAGGTTAAACCAGGTACCGCAGCCGGGTGCTTTGCATCTGCGACGGGGGTCTCTCATATCGCACCGCCCTGGTGCGACAGACAAACAGAAACACCGCGCTCAAAGGCACGGCGTAAAATGGCGTTACTGCGTTTTTGCGTCATCACTATACTCCGGTGATGGCGCCATAGATTCGGTGTTCAGCCGATGTGATTATTATAAATCAGGTTGCTGGATGTGGGTAAAGAGTTTTACGTTTTAAATGAGAAACTTTGTCACAGAAAGAACCCCGCAGATGCGGGGCTCAGTTTGGTGATTTTGGTTCGACCTTGTTGTGAATCTCCCACAAACTAATCCCGCAACTTGCGCAGAAACTGGCGAGATAGTCCAGTCCAGACCACTCGCGGATACCGCCGCGAGCAGCCTCGACAAAAACCGCGATGTCCTTATCGCGCCAAAGGCCAAACAATCGCCAACCACCGCCGTCAGGGCTTTTTACCGCGGCGATTCGTGTCAGGACGCCGGTCTGATACAGCTCGGTAAAGGCCGGCTTCTTTCTGGTTATCATTCGCATAAATAACAAACCTTAGATTTGTTGATAACAAATATGGTGTTTGTGTTTTATTGCTTTATCCCCTGCTCAGTATTTTTCAGGTCGTTTTCTGCGAAGAGGATTGCTGTTCTGGCGGAACGTAACCGTGCCTTGGCGTTTTTCTCTTCGCGTTCGAGGTTGGCGACAGCTTCGCGCAGTTCATCGCGGCGGTTATGAAGCTGCTTAATTTCTCTCACCACAGCCTCGCCATCAGTGGCGCACTGTAGAACGTACTGGAAAGGGTCAACGGCACAGCCACATTGCAGGCACAGAATGATGCGCCCCTTCTCATCAACTTCGACGGCTTTATGCTTGCAGCGTTGCTGGCTGTAGTCCTTCTTGTCGGTTACGGTGATGTTCAGCAACTTCTCTTCGTCTCGATTGGGCTGCACCAGAGTGATGACGTTGTCGCTATCATTTTCCATCTGGCGCCTCCTGTTGGGCTGCTGAGAGCATGGCGGCACGGCAGGCGTTCCACCACTTTGCAGCAATGATGCCATCTCGTATAGAGTATTCCGCTCCTCTCGCTGCAGTCATTTCAGCCACTTTTTCAAGTGTTATTTCTTCAGGGAGTACAAGTGCTGACTGTTTTTTGATGTGCAACCGCGGCTCACCGTCTTTTGGAGCAGGCCATTCGCGCTGTTTATTCACCGCCAGCTTTTCAATCATCGCCTGCGTGATTTGCTCGTCAGTAATACCAGCACGGCGCTGCGCGTCCCACAGCAAGAATTGCATGTCAGCCCACTCGCTGAGGTCGTTAGGCTCGGCAGCGGCTTCCAGCGCTTCTTTGCTGAGGTGTTTCAGTGGGCCAATCGGGCCGACATCACCGAAAGTAGCCTGTGACCACTCTGCATGCTCGCGACGTACCTGGTCGCGTTCTGGCGCTGGCTGCGCGTGGCGATAGAGCGGAATCTCGCTAATTTCATACTCGTTAATATCTTCTGGAGACCAGTTGCCTATTTTCGATTCCATACTAAATCTGGCATCTGAATGAAGGTTGTCGCGGTACATGTACGCCACCGGCTCGCTGTCCATTGCGGCCAGCGCCATGCGGGCCAGCTCTTTGCTTTCACCATGCTTCAGGAATCCATCTTCAGCGATTTCCTGCAGGCGCTCTCTGGTTAATTTGATGGTCATTGGTTGGCTCCTTCGATAGTCACCTTGATGGCGAATACCTTCACAGGACTGTCGCCAAAATGTTTGTGTGTGATGGTTTTGATTTCGAATCCGTCATATGGAATATCAATGCGGCGGTCGTGGTCGTCTGCTCGCGGATAGCCCCGCGTGATAATTAGGCGGTCATAATCTCGCCCAAATATGCGGCGGCCCCAATACGGATTAACCAGGCGATACTCTTCTGTTTTCTCGCCTCGCTTCATTGCGTCGAAATACTCTCCATTTACTGCAAGCTGAAGGTTAGCCATCACTCCCCCTCCCACTTGATGCCAGCTGCGGTCAGCGCTGCCTTAACGTCCTGGCTGTAGTTAAAAACGCCATCAGACCATACGTATCTGCCTCCAGACACAATCTGCCGCAGGTCTGGCAGCTTCACGGTGCGGGACTCCAGCTCTTTACAGCGCTTCATCCAATACACGCTATCTTCCGCAGCTTTGTCTGCTCCTGTTGCCTCTGCCTCTGCGTAATTCTCCAGCTCGCCAATCCGCTGTTGCGCCCTCTCCAGCGCCTCTACCAGCTCAGCGCTGGCCGCTTTCCATGCCGTCCACATGCAGGTGTAAATCTGCTCGGAATAGCCTTCGGTAGTGCGCCGCTTTTTGGGGTAGCCCCACGGAGCCGCGCAAGCATGTTCTGCCCACGCTTCGAATTTCTCTCTCTGCGCCAGTTCGGTGATATCAGTCATGGCTGGCCTCCTCGAATAACACTTCACCATCAATGCCGCCCAGGACATAAACGATCGAACCGTCATCCCGGTATTCGATAGGCATAGCGCTCCAGCCGTCACCTGCGGGTTCTTCATCATCGCCAACCAGAATAAAACCGCCGGCAGATTCTACCGCTTCGTAATATTCGCCTTCGGTCCACCAACCCTCGGTATCTTTGATGCATTTGACTTTCATGCTGCAGCCCCTTTCACGAAAATTACCCAGTGCGTTTTGTCCGCTTTCCCGGTGCGTTGCCAGATGACCGGCTTCTCGTCGGTCAGCGCCAGAATCTGGCTAACCGGTATCTGGGTTTCGTTCCATTTGAAGATGAGAACGCCGTGCGTCCGCAGTACGCGAAACGCCTCCTTGAAACCAGCACGTAGGTCATCGCGCCAGGTATCTTTGTTCAGGCGTCCGTATTTCTTACCCATCCAGGCGTTATCTCCGACGCGCTCAAGATGTGGCGGGTCAAACACAACAACAGGGAAAGAGGCGTCGGAAAACGGCAGTGCGCGGAAGTCGGCGATAATGTCCGGGCTGATAACCAGGCGGCGACCGTCGCACAGGGTGTGTTCTTCAGCGCGAATATCGGTGAACACTGCGCGTTCGTCCTGTTTGTCGAACCAGAACATGCGAGAACCGCAGCACATGTCCAGAATGGATTGCTCAGTCATTTGGCCCCCTCCATGTTTGCATGCTCTCGGATTTGCTCGATAAGCTCGTTGGCGTCAACCTCAAAGCACTCCAGAGTTTCGCATCCGCCAACCTTAGAGCCTGATATGCGGTGGCCACCGCTGTCATTACTGACGCAAAGAGACAGGCCGCCGCTCTGGTTATGACAGACCTCGATATAAACGTGATTCGGCTTCAGCATTTGTCGGCCCCCTCGCGCAGCGCAGCATAGATTGCATCCAATGCCTTGCGCTTATTCAGATACCCATCACCAATCCACTCTCCGTGCAGCATGGCGTAATATTTACCATCGTCATCATGGAACGGGCCACGAATTGACCAGTCTGTAGTGATGGCGTTGATGACATCCTGCACCTGCTGAAATTTCAAAGGTTTCATTTGGCCCCCTCGCGCAGCAAATAAAGCCCAGCCAGCAGCGCAGACTCTGCCTCTTCCAAACCAGGGTGATACCCGTAGACTGCGCCAGCCCGCTCCACTACACGACTCAAGAACCCGGGGGTCGATAGTCCAGCCATTAGATGGGGTGCTATTTTTCGGGTATTCGATAGCAGCCTTAATCCCGGCAATTGCTGCGTTGGTAGCGGGGGTTTCGACCTGCCACCACAGCAGATGCATATTCGGCCCATCAAAAGCGCCATCAGACTCATAACCACGCAATTCCTCAGATAGGCAATCGTTCATTACCTTCAGCCCCACATTCTCCGCAGCCAGCTGCTGGTACGCTTTCGCTAAGTCCAGATACTTCCGCTCTTTAATCGAAAGCTCGCCCACGCTCTCAAGCGACTGAATAATCTCGTTTACTGTTGAGATGTTCATGCTGCCGCCTTACTGCGATCCGCAGCGATTTTTTTCTGTTCGTCGATAATTTCCAGCATTTCAGCCAATGCAAGACCGTCCAGGGCAATAACGCCTTCGTCACTGATTTGTGCCAGCGCCAACAGCTCTACCGCGCGGCGGGCTTTTTTCACGCTGATTTCCGGCGACACAAACGATTTAGTGACCTTTTTCACACCAGCAGCGGCGGCTTTTGCCTTGTCCTGTGCCAGCACTTCGCCAGCTTTTTCACCGTGCTCTTTGATACGGTCTACCGCCACGGATGCCGATACCTCTCCAGATTTAACGCTCTTCTGAATAGCGTGGTCCGCCGTGCTGAGCGTCAGCAGCTTCTCGATTGTCGGGATCGACTTGTGCACCAGCTTTGCGATTTCCGCAGTGGTAAGGTTGAATGCTGCCAGGTCTTTCACCACAGCAGCCTGTTCAACCGCAGTCAGAGGCAACTGGTTATTGCTCGTCATGATGCGGGCAATACGCTCAACGTCATTGCCGGTGAAGGAAATAATCTGGATGCGCTCAACCGGTTTCCCAGCCTCACGGCAGCGGAGATATGCGCGATGCCGACGATGCCCCTCGACAATCCACACCCCACCCTCATCACGAACAACAACTTCCAGCGGAGGAACCGTGCCGCCGTTCATCAGATAATTAAATAATTCGTCATCAGCCTGACGTGTGCGCTCATCGTCCTCGCGGCGATTGAAGTCAGGTTTTACATGCAGCTCATCAATGCGGATGAACATGCCACTATCGGTGCGCTTGATGATGTCGCCGTCTCGCATTTGTCTGAATGAATTAGCCATTTTTAACCTCGCTGTTTTTTACCGCGTCTATCCATTTTTTCTCAATTTCCTTCCTGGCATTTTCTTTGCCACCAGCCCAGTAACCATGACTAACGCGATAGTGGTAGTACGGGCATTTCAGGGCAACGAAACAGGAACCGAATGAGTTATTCTTCCAGTGAAACTCCGGATCGAGTCCACACTCAGGGCATGCAGGTAATTTCATCGCGCAGCACCTCGGTGTTCTCTCAGGAGGGTCTCAAACATCAGACGCTCCCGGTTGCTGCAGCCAAATGGCATGTCGTTAATGCGCCACACGGTCACGCCATCGCGGAGTCCACCAGGAATGATGCGGTGCATCCCCCGTAACTGGCGGATCTGGCCGGATACTGACGGCATACGGCGGTTCAGTGCGCTGGCAATCTCTGCCGCTGTCATGTCTGGATTGGCCGCGATAAAGTCGAGCATCGGTATTTCGCTAGCCTGCTGTGTTTTGGATTTTGTTGTTTTCATGAGAAGTCCTTAGCCCCGAAAGCCTTTCGGGATGTTGGTATCCGGTTTGCCTATGCCGAACGAGCCACTGGTTGCCAGGTTTGCCGGGCATAACTTCAGGGCCAGCTCTTGCCATTTGCTGCGTAGGGTTTTCATGGATTGAACTCGGGAGCACCAGAACTGATCGCGCTGAATGCGCTCAATCATGGTGCGCATCTGGTCATGGCTGCAGCCGTGCTCCTGGCGCAGCATGCGAACCTCTTGCGCCCAGGCGACGAAGTTTGGCTCTCTCGGTTTTGCAAGTGAGCCGTCGAACTCTGCTGCGCGTTCGTACATCTCGATGATGGTCGACCAGAACCACATCGCGAGGTCAAAGTCGCCATCGGTAGCCAGGTCGCTGTCTTCGGTAGCGTCCGGGATATCCATCTCCGGCAGGAGTGTTTTCGGACCTGAATCAGCAAAGTTATCCACAGGAGAAATCTCTCCCGCGTGGTTTTTATGATCTGTATGTAGTGATCTGTTTTTAAGATCTGTATAGAGATAGGATTCGGCTTGAGAGCCGCTTCCAGGATTCGGCTCATGAGCCGTTTCTATTCGGCTCTTGGGACGAATGCATTCGGCTTGAGAGCCGTTTCCATTAGTTTCAATAACTTGCTTCGATTCGGCTTTTGGGCCGTTTCCATTCGGCTTAAGAGCCGTTTCCATACCTTTCAATGGTTTATTCCCATTCGGCTCTTGAGCCGAATCCAGTGTTTGCGGGAATACCCTGGAAATGAGTGCATCCTGATCAATGCGGTAGTGTTTTTTGGGTGTACCACCCACCTGGCGAAGCTCTTCTTCGATAACTCCTGACAGGTATTGCTCCGTAATTTTGAACATCGCTTTTCGGACCACATCGCCGTCTTTAGCTCGCACTTCTTTTGCAAGTGCAGCATGCTCTTTGTAAAACCAGCCGTTTTCCAGGCTTGACTTGCCCGACCAGAACACCAACTGATTCAGGATGGCCGCCAGCAAATGCTGCTGCCGGTCACCGGCAAATAAATCCAGATACGGTCCGGGGATCGTGACGCAATTCCCCTGCCCCGACATGGCCTGAACAATTTCGAAAACCTTGCTCATACCGAAACCTCATTGTGTAACCGTAAAAACTCTCTTAACCCCACCCAGCCAATAGCCCCGCAGGCTTTGCGGTAGGAAACATC
The DNA here is from genome assembly GCF_009825425.1 of Klebsiella sp. Lac1. Taxonomy (NCBI): domain Bacteria; kingdom Pseudomonadati; phylum Pseudomonadota; class Gammaproteobacteria; order Enterobacterales; family Enterobacteriaceae; genus Klebsiella; species Klebsiella sp. Lac1. Next base: position 670,999 of record NZ_VJZJ01000001.1, on the reverse strand, counting down.
TGTCTTAGTCGCAGTGATTACCGTCACCATGTGGCCCTTGTGCCTGTGCTGGAAACGCGAACCGGCTTCAGGGATACCATTGCAGGCGCTATCCCCTTCAGAAGGTACATACGCCGGATAAGCTCTCTTCAGACGAGCAATCAATTCAGCAGCAGACGGGTTGCACATAGTCACCTCGCTTAGTGGATCAACGCATTGCCAGATGAACCCCCACCAGCAACACGACTGGACAGGGCAATCATGGCGCCGAACAGCGCTTCAACTTCGTTATCAATCCGCTCTTTGCGCGACAGCAATTCACGGAAGGTGTCGGAGTAGTAACTCCGCATGCGGGCCAGCAGAATTGGTGGCATCGCATATTCAATGGCCGGCAGCAGCTGGTTAATTTTTTCGACTGATGCTGCAGAGTCACCTTCAACCCAGCGGTAAATCTTCTGGATATTGCGGCTCAGCGCGTCAGGGTGGCCTTCGTCATAAAGCTCAGGGGATTTCATGCCCAGGGCGAAATACGCGGCGACAATCGCGGATACAGGCGTTTTACGACCACCGGGATAAAGCGCCCAGGCGTTCATGGCCTCGCGAATGCGCTCATGCCTGATTTTCATGATTCACCTCGACTGACTGACGCTGTGGCACGATGACGCCCTCAGGTATTCCACTGATTGGAGTCGGGTGCAGGTCTGGGCGCAATTCATGGGGAGTCACTTCCCAACCCATTAATTGGCAAAGAGGAATAACCCGACCTGATGGGACTTGTTTTTTTAACCATTTAAAAACGGTTTGCTGACTTACATTTAACTTCTGCCCAATTTCTGCTTGGGTGAAGCGCCGTGCGACCAGAGCCTTAATTTCTTTTTTCATGGACCATCTCCTGTAATTCACAATTCAAAAATACAACTTCAAGGCGTGATTTGCAACAACTTTAGGTTCATATCGCAAGTAACAGCCTTTGGTTGTATTATTTAGGTATGAAAATGAAGACTATCGACATCACCACTTACCGCATAAATAGGCTCCTCCGGGAAAGAAATTGGAGCCAGACGGATCTCGCCCAAAGGCTGGGTGTTACTCAGCAAACCATTCAAAAATGGGCGAAAGGAAAGGCTAGTCCTTCAATGGATAACGTCGATAAGTTATCGGATATTACTGGACATGCGCCCTACTGGTTCATGCTTCCACCTGACGAAGGCGATCAGGTGGTGACCCCGGACGCAATGAAGTTAGGCCCTATACAGTTAGACCTGCTTAAAACCTTCAATGCGTTCCCGGAAGAAGATCAGCAACAAATGCTCTACGAGATGAAAGAGCGAAAAGAGACGATGGATAAGACCGTTGCCCGGTGGCTTGCAGCCCAGAAGGGCAATAAAGCCTAACAACAATATGAAAGATGGCTATGAATCTGATTTTATAGGCATTTATTGATTTAGATGCAGGCGTGACGCCCTCATAAAACGCATACAAATTAATCAAAAGATATAATGGTGTAAGTTAATATGAGTGAGAGAAAATTAGTTGAATTTCAAGATTTTGTGGACTTCCTTAACAGTTTCGATGAAAAAAGTCATGTGTGTCCGTTTTGTAAATCTTCAAAGTGGACCCTAAGAACTGCAGCTAAGAAAAATGTTGATAATGAGGAGGTTGGGGTCGCTCTTTTGTTACCCCTTGGCACAACTAGTGTGCCTCCGTCAGGATTGGTAAGTGGTGGGATTAACTTTTTGGTTATGTCCTGTAACGAATGCGGCTACACAAATCTATTCGATCATAGTTTTGTGCTAAAAAGATTGAACAGAGTTTCTCAAGATAAGAATGATGATAGCGCGGAGACGGGCGATGGACAAAAGTGAATATCATCATTCGGATAATCAAGGTACTACCTACTCTCCATCAGAATTGTTCTATGCAAAGAGAGTTGGAAATGCAGTGGTCTTCGAGCCTGCCACTTACTTGTTAACGCCAAACAATTTACATACAATCAAAGATACGTTTAGCTCAGATGACAAAGATAAACCTGGGGTTGAGATGAGTTCCAAAACATTGGGCAGGCTTGAGTTCTGGATTGGTATAGCAGTTGGCGTTATCGCAATCGTCGGCTCTGCAGTAACAGTAACATGGAGCGTATCCAGCGCCATAACCAGTAAAAATGACTCCCTTAGGACAGAGCTAAATCAGAATATCACGACTTCTAAACAAGAGATTGGAGCCAGAATAGATAGATTAGAAGATAAGGTTGATAGCGGATTCAAAGACTTATCAACCAACCTTGGCGACTTGAAAGTAATTATGCTCACACAAAAAAACGAAAAATCAGAATCTAAGTAATTGTACTCGAAGCCTAACCCGGCCCCCGCGCCGGGTTTTTATTGCCCTACTCTTCCAGCAGCTTCACCGCCAACTCCATCATCTGAATCTGGTCTGAATCCCACTTATCCAGCCCCTTTGCAATCTCCGTTCTTATCACGTCAGCTATGGCTATCCGCTTGGTTTCATGGCCTTCGGCTACCATAGCAAACACGACATCTCCGACAATACGACACATCTCCTGATAGCGCAGTTGCGCAGCCTCTTCATGGTTCATGCCAGCATCCTCTTTGGTTTTTAGTAAGTTTATCACTTTGGACTGCATCCAGTATTCCTTATCTCACATGCAAAAATACAACTTAAAGTTATTGACAACATAACTTCAGGTTGTATTATTAAATCCATCAACGCCAAACAACGGCGCCATAGATAAACGTTCCGCTACCCGGCGATAAGGGTCAACTAAACGAGGTGAGTCATGGAATTCAAAGATCTTCCCCTGAAGGTGCAGGAAATCGCTGCGCAGTGCCTGGCAGATAAAATCAGCGTTACATCGGGTTTTGCGGAAGGTGCAGTGAAAAACGAGCCCGCCAAAGATCAGGCCCGTCAGGTGAAAGAAGCTTTCGTTGAGCTTTACGCCTCTCCAGCAGCATCTTCATCTCAATGCGATTGCGCTAAGAAAGGTAAAGACCAGCAAGCCAGCATTAATGTCATAACTCGCACGATCCGCCCCCTTCCATGCACTGGAGACGGAGTGGACCGTGTTTATCACGACACGATGGTTAAGGCTTTAAGAATCGAGCTTGAAAGGCTTAGGAGTCAGATCGCGATAAACGAAATCGTTGCCAACTAAGGCAGCAGATGGAAGCAAGCATGCGCTTTGTTCGAATTTACAAACAAAGATATTTGCTTCAACACCAGCGCTATTAGCAATAGTGGAGGTTTGCTTAACAATATTATCACAATCCATTGTGCTTTTAAGAATATAGCCCTCTGGAATCAACCTACAGTCACCATCGGTATCCTTAGTTGTTTTTTGGTAATGGAAGTTAAGCATTAATTCTTCGAATTTTTTTGTTTGTTCGGTTGTAGCTTTGAAAAGTCGGACGTGAATATAAAACTGGTCCATTAGGTTTCCTTGCTGGTTGTGTGAGAACTCCAGCATACCACCGAGCCTGAAGTGGTGAAAAGACAGGCAAATAACAGACTTTGCAATGCAGTGAATGCGGCTATGCGCACGCGGTTCAGTTAAAGCGGTACAACAACGGTCATTCATGTTGTGGGGAAAAAGCAGGCCGATACCAGTTGTTAACTGGCTGGTATCACCGGGAGGCACCCGGCACTGCATTGCAAAGTCTGTTGGTGCACAAATTCAATGGGGTAAGGATTTAAAAATGGAAAAGTTCGAACTCGTTGCAGAAATGACAAAAGCGGTGACCGCAAAAAAATATGCCCTTGAATGTAAGGCTGAGTATCACCGTTACCGCGAAAATTGCCGCAATACTCGCCGAGGTTTAGGTATTCACGGTCTGTGGGTTAGGTTGGCATGGCTTAATCGTCGTTGCGCAAGAGCATGGGCCTCTCAGTCTGTATAAGATTAATTTTTGAGGTGTTGAAAATGATTCGAGAACATGAAGTTCCTGCATGGCATCGGTTCTGCATAAAGGTTGCCTTGTTTTTGGCTGTAGTTGTCGTTATCAGCTTCCCATTCTGGAGTAACAAATGAGCAGAAACGGTATTCGTTCACTTGTTATTTTGCTGCTCGTCATGTCGGTAGTCTGGACGGCGGTAATCGGTAAAATTCTGCATGCTGCGGGGGTGTTCAATGGCTAGTTTACCGAAACACAATCCTCGCATTCAGGCAGCTCAAGGCAAGCTCGCTATTGCGCAATTTATTTGCGACAGAAACATGTGGGCTCAGGCCATGGAATCAATGAAAGATATTCATGATGCCGAAAAGCACGCAGAAGACAATATGTTTTGTGGCCGCGTAGAGACGCAGTCAGGACTTAAATTTAGCGATGTCGCTTTAAATTATGATATGTACGGAGACTTAATTTCCGTCGATGCTGATTCGCTTACAGCTCAATATAAAGTTAATACTGAAGTTTCGTTTTAATACCAACCAATTTAATTAATGTCTTAATCGGCAGGCATCAACACACCTTAACAAAGGAATATATATATGGAAACCGAAACTCATAACTGCTATGGCTGCGGAGGCTCTTTTGCACGCGAAGACTTGCAATACCGCCCTATAGGTAAAGGTGCGTATCGCAAGAATGCATATTACTGTCCAGTTTGTAATGAAAGAGAAAAGAAGAAAAATGCACTGACAGCAGCAACGACTTCATTCCGAAATTCATTACCAAAAAGACCAACCGGTTTTCAATTACGACCAGCTGCGTGGAATAAATAATCGGAGGACGAAATATGAAAGCTCTCTCTATACGCCAGCCGTGGGCCTGGCTCATCGTGAATGGCTTTAAGGACATCGAGAACCGGAACTGGGACACGAAATACCGTGGGCCGGTACTCATTCACGCTTCCAGAAAACGGCCTACTGTGGACGAGGTGAAAGAAGCTCGTAGCATTCTGGAGAGGACGAACGGCCATATCGCAGCGCTTATGATGCCTTCCGCCAACAACTTCCAGCTGGGCGGTATCGTTGGGGTTGTCCGCATCGACGGAACTACCCGACTCAGTGACTCGCCGTGGTTTTTCGGCCCAGTCGGTATTCAGTTGAACTACGCGAAGCCGCTGCGATTCGCACCCATGAAGGGGCGGTTGAGCTTTTTCCATACAGGTATGCGCCCCCACGGCGTTTTCAATTTCCTTGTCCCTGAGGGCTATCAGGATGCGACGGAGGGGACGTTATGAGCTGCGGATATCAAGGTTATGAATTTGGCGCGCATTACCCGGATAGTCTTTGCTGTGATGGCTACCTATGGGATTGCGACGCATACGAAGATGGCATGCTCACGAATGGTGGTGACATTCCTTGTCCTGTCTGTAATCGCAAGCAGTGGCTGGCCTTCTACCGCGATCACATCATTGAGTGCGGAATGATGCAGTCAGAGCGTAAGCATGGGCCTAAAACCGTGAAATACGGCGGCTTCCCGGAACCTGTTCGTGGGGACGCAAAGGCTATGCGCACCATCCGTCGCTGGCTGCGTCGTGGTTGGTATCAGGGCAGGAAGTTCGATGCGGAAGCGCACACACTGAGATGATTTCCAATAATCAACATTAAACCGGGGAACTGATTATAGTTTCCCGGCCATGAGGTTATTTATGGCCGATATTGCTCAAGAAGATGAATGGGTAATGGAAAAGGGAATAGTAGCGAAGATGTATATGACTCCCCGGCAAATTAAATCTTATCGGGAAGGGAGATGGATTGAAGGGGTTCATTATAAGAAGCACTCGCCTAATCCTTCTGCCTCAGAAGGAAGAGTAACACTTCTCTATAACTATACCAGGATTAATAGGCTTGTCGGGGATACGTAATGAATATGCCTACTGGCGTAGAGCTGCATGGGAAGGGAATAAGAATTAGCTTTCTGTATCGCGGCATTCGTTGCCGCGAAGTTTTACGGGGCTGGACTGTTTCAAACAGCAATATTCGTAAAGCAGGCAATCTCCGTGCTTTAATCGTCAGTGAAATACAGCAGGGAAAGTTTGACTACGCGGAACATTTCCCGGAGTCGAATGCAATAAAAAAATTCACCACAACGCAAAAAATCAAAACCTTTGGTGAATTGTGTCAGGTATTTCTTTCCGCTAAAAAACTTGAGGTTTCAGCCGCGTCATACAAAGGGTCAGAGTCGCGTATAGCTACTCTTTCGGCCATCGTTGGTAATAATACACTCATTGCTGATATCCAGCACACAGACCTCCTGAACTACAGGAATGCGCTGTTAATGGGTGACACTATTAGCGATCATGCGCCCTGGATGCAAAGAAAAGGTCGCGCCGTATCCACGGTAAACGGCCTGATGAACAATCTGACCGCATTACTCAAACTTGCAAGTCTGAGCGGCTTTATCGACCACACCCCGCATGAAGGGATAAAGATGCTTAAGCGCTCCCGAAGAGACCCGGATCCGCTTCTCCATAGCGAATATGAAGGCTTTATGCGTGCCCTGCCACGCAGGCATGCTTTGCTGTGGACTACGGCAATTTTCACCGGCCTCAGGCATGGCGAGCTGACCGCGCTGGCCTGGGAGGATGTGAGCCTTGATAAAGGAGAGATTTACGTCAGACGTAATCAGACGAATGAGGGTCTGTTTGTGCCGCCAAAGACAGACGCGGGGTTTAGGACGGTAACGCTGATTAAACCTGCCCTGGAGGCCCTGCGTGAACAATTTCAGCTAACGGGCGCATTAAGCAAGACCGAAATCACGTTTCATCACCGTGAGCATGGACTAACTGAGCAGCAGAAATTACGGTTCGTGTTTGTTCCGGTTAAGAACTGGCGCGGGGAAACGAAGTATTACGGATCTCAGTCACTGGGATATAGCTGGGAGGCGGGGTTAAAGAGGGCGGGGATACGAAGCCGGCGCCCCTATCAGTCTCGCCATACGTTTGCGTGTTGGCTTTTAACTGCCGGAGCTAACCCGTCTTTCATTGCATCACAGATGGGGCATGAGAACGCGAAGATGGTTTATGACATTTACTCGAAGTGGATCGGGGAAATGAACCGCGATCAAGTTGAAATGCTGAACGACAGCTTTTCGGATGTAGTGTCCCAAGGGCGCCCCAAACGCAAAGTAGTGGGAATAAAAAACGTTTAATTTCAGCAGAATAAAAATGGTTGCCGGAATATTATGTTTATTCCAACATGATTGCTTACCATGATGCAACGACGGCTCAATAACAGGCAGGAACCGATATGATTACGCTATGGGGCAGAAATAACTCGACGAATGTGAAGAAAGTACGCTGGGCGCTGGCGGAGCTGGAGCTTCCATATCAGCATATTATGGCAGGGCTGGAGTTTGGCTTAAATCATGACCCGGAATATCTGGCGATGAATCCGAACGGTCTGGTGCCGCTGTTGAAAGATGATGCCCGTGACCTCGTCCTTTGGGAATCGAACGCCATTATTCGCTATCTGGCCGCCGAGTATGGTCAGGACCGTTTATGGCTCGCTTCGCCGCGCCAGCGCGCGCAGAGCGACAAATGGATGGACTGGGCGAACGGTTCGCTTTCTCCCGCCCACCGTCCGGTGTTGATGGGACTGGTGAGAACGCCAGAGGATAAGCGCGATCCGGCGGCCATCGCCGCCGGTATTGCCGCCTGTGAAGCGCTTTTCGCGATTCTTGACGCTGAACTGGCCACCTCTGCCTGGCTGTCCGGAGAGGCCTTTGGCCTCGGCGATATCGCCGTGGCGCCGTTCGTTTATAACCTGATGGAGATGGTGGACACCTGGCAGCCGCGTCCGCACCTGCAGCGTTGGTATCAGCAGCTTAATGAACGCCAGGCGTGGCGCGATGTGGTGATGATTCCGGTCACCTGATGCTATTCGGCCGGGCTCACCTTCAGCAGTTCGCCGTTGGACTCGTCGGTTAACACATACAGATAGCCGTCGGGTCCGACGCGCACATCGCGAATACGCTTGCCGCGATCGCGCAGAAGGCGCGTCTCTTCGCGCACCTTATCGCCATCCACCTTCAGAACAATCAGCGACTGGTCCTTCAGCGCCCCGATAAATAGCTTGTGCTGCCACTGCGGGAAAGTCTGCGCCGCATAAAACGCCATCCCGCTCACCGCCGGAGAACGCTTCCAGACGAAAAGCGGCGCTTCGGTTCCGGCGACCGCCGTGCCCTGCGCTTCGGGAATCGGCAGGCCGCTGTAGTTGACCCCGTGTGTCGCCAGCGGCCAGCCGTAGTTTTTGCCCCTGCGCGGAATATTGATCTCATCGCCGCCGCGCGGCCCGTGTTCGTTGAGCCACAGCGTAGCGCTCCAGGGGTTCATCGCCATCCCCTGCGGATTGCGGATGCCATAAGACCAGATTTCCGGCCTCGCCCCCGCGCGATCGGCAAAAGGATTATCGGCAGGGACTGTGCCGTCTTCGCTCAGGCGCACCACTTTTCCCTGCAGTTTATCCAGATCCTGGGCCGTAGGGCGTTGGTTATTTTCGCCCAGCCCGATGAATAAATATCCTTTCCCATCGAAAACCAGCCGCCCGCCGAAATGGTTGCCGGTGGAGAGCTTCGGCTGTTGGCGGAAGACGACCTGAAAATGCTCCAGATGCTGAAGGTTGTCACTCAGACGACCGTAGCCCACGGCGGTACCGGCCTTACCCTCATCGCCGACTTCAGCAAAGCTCAGCCAGACCCGGCGGGAGCGGGTAAAATCCGGGGCCAGCGCCACGTCAAGCAACCCGCCCTGGCCGCTGGCCCACACCGTGGGGACGCCGGTTATCGCGGCCGAAAGACCTTCCCCCTGCCGCCAGCGCTTCAGTTCGCCTGAACGCAGGGTTATCAGTATTCCCTGGTCATCGGGCAAAAAGGCCAGCGCCCACGGATGCGCAAGCTGATTTTGCAAGACCTCGACGCGTACCTTCCCGGCAAGGGTCACGGCGGGAAACAGCAGGGTGGCGAGCATCAGCGAAATGGCGACCTGGCGCATAGCATTCTCCTTTCATCGGCAATACTTTCGGTAATGCGCTAAGAGTAGCCAGCGAGGCAAACCAGGAGGGGATTTTTACATAACATTAAGCAGGGGGAGTTCGCCTCCCCCTGAATTCAGACGTGGGCCACTGACGCTCGTTTATTCAGTTTATGAATATTCATCGTCAGCTCAGCCAGACAGCGTTCTAGCGTCTCTACGTTAACCGCAATATATGACGGGCAGTCATGATGCCCGCTCATCAGGCAAACCGCCGCAGACGCGATGGCTCCACCCGCAAGACGGAGTGCATCCTTTTCCTCCGGTGCAAGCTCGTGCTGCAACCGCAGCCCGTGTTCACGCATTTCACCACACAGTTCGAACAAGTTATCACGCAGATGCTCATTTTCGCTGACTGACATATAGCCCTTCGCTTTGCGTAACTGCAAATAAGCGTGGAGATCAATATTGGCATTAATCAGCTTATTCAGAAGGTTACGATACAGTCTGTCAACGCTCATCATAGTTCCTCCTCTGTCATCCATTACCATTATCAGAATATGGCTATTTTTTGTACAAAAGGATGCGCGAGGTCAATAATTCCTGGTTAATTAACATCATTTACAATGTTACATTTATGTTCAAAATCGCTACCGGCGCGCCTGTAGCTCTCCCATGCGCTGGAGCTGGCGAAAACCAGGCAGTTCTCGATGCTGCTGATCTTTACCTTATTCGTCACGCAGATTTATGACACCTACGACAGGCAGTTTGCGCAGTACTTCTCATTGCCGTTCCTTACCCCGAAAGAAGGCAACCGCGGGTACGCCACGTTATCTGGCTGCGCCGCAGCCAGATAACGGCCTTCGGCTGAATTAATCGGTGAGTAAATTGCCCTGGCGGGTAGCCAGCGGCACGCTCCCCGCGATTTTCCCTATCACCTTTCCTTGCCAGGCATAAGGCTGACTGTGACGGGCGAAAAGGATGCCATCAGTTTCGGCGATCACCTCGACCTCCTCCCCCGCAGGCACAATAATCGTTGCCACCACATCGCCCGCTCTTACCGTATCTCCGGTACGTAAACGGTACACGATAAGACCAGCATGCTGCGCTTTCACCTGCGACATCGCCGTGAGCGGCGTGGCTTCACAACGCAAGCGCGGAAGGTCGGAATCGGTTGGTCCCTCGATAACGCCGCGCCTTTCCAGAATACGATATAATGCGGCCGCCTGATCCTGCGCAAGACGCACATCGACATCATCATTGCAGCCCAGTTCCAGAGTTGTCGCCAGACAAGCCAGCGGGATCGGGTAATCCGGGTAGCGTTGGGCCAGTTCCCACCACGGGGCGCTGCAGGCTTCATCAAACGGATTTCCGCCTGATTTTTCAGCCAGTAACACCGCGCGAACGCCCAATTCCGCGGCGATATCCTGGGCGTCAGGCCAAAGCGGGGTTCCCACATACATATGCGGCAACGCCTGGTTATCAGCATGGAGATCGAAAACAAAATCAGCATCGTAAGCCAGAGACAACAGCGTGTGACGCAGCGCCGCTAAGGCGGTAGTCGGCTGCTGTTCGGCAAGCAATGTCGCCATTTCCGCTCGGATAATCGCACGGTTGAGCTGGCTGTCCGGGGTTAGTTTGTCTGACAGACGCTCCCCCATCGCCAGCGTAAAGTCGAGATAGTGACGATTAAAATTGTCCCCGCTTTCAACATCGTGTCTCCCCAGCAGGAAACCGCTATCCTGTTGCGCCAGACCAATGGGATTGGCCTGCGGCAGGATGACGATTTCGCCGACGATGCGTCCGCGTGCCGCCGCCTCGGTCAGCATAGTGCTCAGATAATGCAGCGCCAGCATCCCCGGAAATTCATCCGCATGCAGGCCCGCCTGCAAATAGGCTTTTGGTCGCGCCCCGGGGCTCCCAAAGCGCAGGATTGAGAGGTTATGTATTGCTCCTGTCCCGCTAGCAGGCAGCGTAATATTCTGCCGCGTGTGGGTATTCTCAACGGCCGAAACCTGATGTTCATTCATATTTTTATCCTGAAACGCGCGGTTATGCTCTGTGCAATGTTAGCGCCATTCTCTGGCGCGGGTGAGTCACTATCCGTACCTGTTGTCGATGAATTAACCATGCCGCTCCCGTAAACAGGTCATATTCAGCAGCCCGCAGCCCTGTCCGATAGCGTTAAAACGTAGCGAAAGCGGCCCGGAGTCCCTGTGTTCTGCGCAAGAATACCCATCGCTACCGCCGCACTCATCGATAAAATCGGTCATAAGTTGGCGAAGCGCGGCGTCCGCCGGTTCATCTGCTTGCTGGCGCCGGAGTGTGCCGGTATTCAGATCGATGACGTCACCGGGCAAGGCGAAGGTCAATCGGGTGCCGGCGGCGATAAAATCATCACCCTGCAGGACTATCTGCGTCGGGTCAGTTTCCACCAGCACAACCCCTCTGGCCCCGACCACCGTGAGTAACGAATTATCGTGATTGCTGATAAAACCGCTGTCCTCACAGATCCCCAGACCATAACGCACATTCTCTTCCGCGCAGGCGACAACCAGACGGCCCAGACGACGGGCGGAGGCGAGGTTCTGGTCCACAATACCAGAGCCAAACAGCCCCAACCCCTCCTGAATCACCAGACCGCGTCGTCCCATATCCGATGCAATCCCAAAACGCAGCGCTTCATAAGAGCTGCCGCCTGCGATCATGAATCCCGAGAGCGCCGCCGCCGCGCCGCCAACGGCGATAAGGGTCGCTCCTGCGCAATAAGCCCGCACTAATGCCTGCAACACCGGGGTCACTTCGCCGCGATGGAGTAAGGCTTCAACCAGGCGAATCTGGTTACCGCCCGTGAGGATAATGGTTTTCAGCGCCGCAATCCGCTCGATCAGGGCGCGATCCAGACTGAGGCGTTCGATATTGTCGATGGTAATATTAAAATCAACGGCATGGATGCCGCGATCCGCCAGCGCACGCAAATATTCCCTCGCGTCACTACGCGGTTCGGCCGAGGCGGCGGCGATAATACCCACCTCATTCGAACAGGCGTTCAGCAGGTCATCAAATAAGTGGGCATCGCGGGCTAACGGCGTCGAACCCAGGAGCAGTAGCCGGGATTCAGGCCGCGGCTTGATGCCGTAATCGCGTGACAATGCGCTATATTGACTCGCATTCAACTGCGATGCATTGAGCTTATGGCTGACCAGGCTTGCCTGAAAACGAATGGCCGTCATGCGCAACTCATTATTTCTGATGGCAATGAATGACTGCGAAACCTCAGGGAGCCGCGCAAATTCAATGGTGGCCGCCATCGCGTTTTTGGGATCGATGGCGCTGGCATGATCGTGGGTGTAATTTAGCGGATCGCCTAATACCAGCCTCGCCAGCAGATCGTACAGCGTATAAGCGCCGAAGACGTTTCGTAGCGAACGGGCTGACGCACTGTAGGCAACATCCTGACGAGTCACCGGCATTTTTTGTGAGCCGACCCGTGGTTCAATATTGCGCAGATCGAGGCCATCGCCGTCGTCGAGATAGCTGATAAGGATATTCTTCGCCGTTCTGAGGGCGTAGTCATACTGCGCCGCACGCATATCAAGCACAAATACGCCATATTCGCCAATGACATACGCATCGTTTCCCTTAACAAACAGCGCCGTATTCTCATCAATCCCAAAGCCGTACGGAATGTCGCTTTCCATCATGGCGACGATCAGCCGCCCGAGGCGGCCTCGTTTAATAAAGTGTTGATCGACGATGCCCCAGTGAAACAGATTCAGGCCACGGCCCAGCAGCATGCCCGGCTGTTCAGGCGAGGTGATGACACCGAAGGTCGCCGCCTCCAGCGAGGTGCCGCCGACAATCATGGTGTCTGACATCATCGCCGCGCCCGCGCTTGAGCCGGCGACCAGCCCGCCCTGGGCATGAACATCGCGGATCGCTGTTAATAACGGGCTGGCGACGCCCGCCGGGGCCAGCGCATCGGTGATAAATGACTGATTGCCGCCGGTAAAAAAGACGCTACCGTAGTCGTGAACCAGTGCCACTATTTGCGGGTCGCAGGCAGCTTGCGCTGCCCCTTCGCCATAGACCTCCGCCAGCACAACATCAAAGCCATAGGCCTGAAAAACCGCGACCGTCTCCTCTCCTACCACTTTGGGTTCGGAAGAGGCCGTCGGGAAAATCACCATGCGACCATCCGAAAGACGATGCATCTCTTGGTAGATTGCCGCGTTGTCGTCCTCCAGTCTGCCGCCAATGACCGCAAGTCTGGGACATCTGCCATTATCGGGGTTCATGCAATTGGTCATAAGTTTCTCAGTTGGGCTGTCCAGCGTCAGGAATAATCAGTAAACCACGCGCGTCGCTAATGACTTTATAGCCGTCAGGCACATCGCAAGCCTGTTCCTGGAGATGATGCGCAGACACGACACGCTCTGTTGTGTCTGCGAAGGAAGGTTTGAAATGAATGATCTGCTTCCACGAACGGGTGATATTTTCGCAAAAGAACAGAACCAGATCGTCGCGGTCGGCCATCCCCAGCAGGGTATTCAGCGCGTCCTCTTCCTGTTCAACAATGTGGATCGCCGAGTCATCCACGCCGTGCGCAATCAGCGCGGCGCGCATCAGCCGCGGCATTTCATCCGGAGCACGTCCCCGTAAGCCGTCATCGCGATGGCAGATATAACGGTCGAAATGCCCTGCTACTTTTGCCGCGATGGCGGTGACATCCTCGTCACGTCTGTCGCCCGGGCAGGTCACGCCGACAATTTTTTTGCCACGCGGTTGCAGGCGCTCGACAAGATCAACCATCGCCCCGACGGCGGCCTCGTTGTGACCGTAGTCGAGAATGGCCCGGAAACCATGCGCGTCGAAGACGTTCATCCGTCCCGGCGACTGGAAAAATGTGTTATCGAAGGTCCGCAAACCATTACGGATCTGATCGAGTGTTTTCCCCAGCGCATACGCCATCCCTGCGGCGAACATCGCATTCTCGACGTTGTGCAGGGCTTTACCTTCCAGCGTGGCCGGGATGACATGGGTCCACATCAGGGGGAGCTGCATTCCGTTATCATAAATAACGATTTGCTCTCCGTTCAGCCCCTGCTCCAGCACGACCGCGCGTTTGCCCAGACGGATATGCTCGCGCACCAACATATGGTCGCGATTACGCGTCACGTACATGATGTGTTTTGCGGGTGAATGTGCCGCCATTTTTAACGTGTATTCGTTATCGGCGTTCAGCACGACCGTGTCATGGGAAATCTCGGCGATAACCCGTTTCACTTTGGCCAGCTCATCAAGGGTGTCAACGCCGCCGAGACCAAGGTGATCCGAGGAGATATTGAGCACCGCCCCGACATCGCAGTACATATACCCCAACCCGGAACGGACGATGCCGCCGCGGGCCGTTTCCAGCACGGCGATATCTACCGCCGGATCGCGTAAGACCATCCTGGCGGAGACCGGCCCGGTCATGTCGCCCTTAACCGTGACATTGCCATCGATATAAACCGCATCGGTGGAGGTCTGACCAACAATATGACCGGCCATTTTCAGGATATGGCTCAGCATACGCGCGCAGGTTGTTTTGCCATTGGTGCCGGTCAGCGCGGCAATCGGCACCCGACTTTGGCTGCCTGCCGGGAACAGCATATCCATAATTTTTCCGCCGACATCACGCGGCTTACCTTCCGATGGCGAGATATGCATCCGCAGGCCGGGTCCGGCATTGATCTCACAGATGGCCCCACCGGTTTCACGATAGCTTTTGGTGATATCCGATGTCAGGAAATCCACCGCGCCAATATCCAGACCAACCGCACGAATAGCGCGCTCTGCCATCAATTTGTTATCTGGATGGATAATATCGGTAACATCGACAGCCGTACCTCCGGTTGAGATATTGGCGGTTTTGCGCAGATAAACCTCCTCGCCCAGCGGCGGAACGCTTTCCGCGTGATAACCGCGTAGCGCCAGCAGCGCCAAAGCCCGCTCATCCAGATCCAGCCGGGTCAGGACATTTTCATGACCAATCCCGCGACGCGGATCCTGATTAACCTTTTCTACCAGCGCGCTGATGGTATGGACGCCATCACCAACAACGTGACCAGGCACCCGGCGAGCTGCCGCGACCAGTTCGCCATTCACCACCAGCAGACGATGGTCGTCGCCGGCTATCATGCTTTCCACCACCACCGCGCTACCTTCGTCGTTGGCGACGGTAAAGGCCATTTCAACCGCCTCATCGTCAGCGATATTGACGGTCACGCCACGGCCATGATTACCGTCCAGCGGTTTTATCACCACCGGGTAGCCGATACGTCTGGCGGCCGACAGGGCCTCCTCCCCATCATAGACCACGCGCTGTTGCGGGACCGGGAGCCCTAAGTCGCCCAGTAACTGGTTACATATATTTTTATCTGAGGCAATTTCCACTGCGATATGGGAGGTCTGGCTGGTCAACGCGGCTTCGATGCGTTTTTGATATTTCCCCTGTCCCACCTGAATCAGGCTGGCGTCGTTAAGACGATACCAGGGGATACCGCGCGCCTGCGCCGCCCGGACCAGTTCAAGCGCTGAAGGTCCAAGCGAATATTTGTCGGCATAGCGAATAAAACGTGCGACATGGTCAGCTAAATCCACGGGGGCGCTCTGTTCATCGGCGCGGGCCAGTTCCGCCAGCATATCGCAGGCCACCTCCCCCGCCTCCAGTCCGATATCCTCCGACTCATAGCTATAGAGGACCTCGACCTCATTTTCATGGTCGCTGGCAATGGCAAAGGCCAGCTCGCCATCCAGTCCGGTCAGACGCTGTAAATGCAGCGCGATCAGCGCGATTAACCCGCCGGTCGCCTCAACCTGCACGCCGGGCAACGCCTCACCCTCAGCGGCGAAAATTCCCGGTATTGCTGCTTTCAACGCGTCAAAAACGGCCTTCCCCTGGGCATTAAGCTTACTGGCATAGAGCGGATTCACATCCACGCACAAGCGAATAAGTGGAGTTCTGGCAAAAGTATTAGGACCAACATAAACCGAGGTAGAGATAATATTCACGATATTCGCCTTCTTACGTTCTGGAAAATCTGAAACAGAATGTCTGCCATCGCTGATGCCCTTACCCGCCAGGGCAAGCGGTCACCGATGCGCATAAGCATAAACAGGGATACTCAGTCCGGTCGCCGCGGGAGCACGAGGCGCGGAACGGTGGCAAAACGGGCAATCTTCCCGGCGTTTGAGCCCAGGAAGACCCGCATCAGTTGCCCCCGATCGCTGGAGCCGATAATCAGCAACTCCGTCTCTTCCCAGTCGATACTGCCGAGCGCGGATTTCCAGTCCTCGCCATCGCCAAGCACGCTGCTAAGCGCAACGGGTGAATGCCAGTCATGTTGAATCGCATCATGCGCGGCCTGCGCCTGAACGCGCAGCTGATTGGCGACCTGGTTCTCCGCGCTGTAGCCCACGCCCGTTGGATACATCTGTTTATCACGGACAATAAAGGTGGCGAGTCTCAGGCTGACGCCAAATGTTGCCGCAATTTCGCCGGCCTGCTCCGCCAGTAACGGCGAGTGCTCTGAACCAGAAACCGCGCAGGTGATACGCTGTACAACCGCGTTATCTGCGACGGTAAATCCGCGCGGCGTTAAAATGACCGGCAGCCCCGCGCTCTGTAGCATATTGGTCGTCACGCTCCCGCTATCAAACCGCCCTTTAATCGCTGACCGGGCCGATCCCATAACGATACAATCCGCCGAGAGTTCGCTGGCGGTTCGCAGGAGCCCTTCACTGGTGGAAGGGACAGAGCGGGCAATGAAATCCGCTGAAATATCCGCGGGCAACGCGGCCTTTGCGCAGGCCAGGGCACGGTCGGCATGCTGATAGAGAAAACTGGCGTACTCCTGATCAATACGCGCCAGTGAGGGATGGTCCCACGCCTCGGGGACCAGCGTGCATACCACCAGGCTGCCGTGGGTCGTGCGGGCTAAAACGGCGGCCAGTTGCAATGCCTCCAGACCACTCTGGTCGGCTGAAAAACCCACCAGATATTTCATTCCGCCACCTCGCTATTCGCCAGATTTTGTCCGTCGCGTTTTTTCTCCAGTCGCGAGTGGCGAACGGAATATGTCAGGTAAAACAGCGCCGCCAGGATTGCCCAGATGGCGGTCAGCTTGAATACAATCAGCGACAGGCTGGAAATCAAATACAGGCAGGCAATAATGCTGAGAATCGGTAACAGCGGAAAGAAAGGCACCTTAAAACCACGCGGTGCATCGGGCTGCGAGTAACGTAAAACGATCACTCCCGCAGACACTACCGTGAAGGCGACCAGCGTTCCCATGCTGGTTAAATCCCATAGTATTGATGAGGGTAAAAATGCCGCAATTGCCGACACAAAGCAGGCGACGATCGCGGTATTCATATTCGGCGTCATCGTTCGCGGATTCACTTTATGAAAAATCTTTGGCAACAAACCATCGCGCGACATGGCAAACAGAATCCGGGTCTGTCCGTACAGCACGACCAGGGTGATAGAAAAAACGGAGACGACGGCGCCGGCAGAAAGCACAACGGCAGGCCAGGTTGCACCGGTAATATGCTGCAGGATCAGCGCAAGTCCAGCCTCTTGTCCCTTAAATTCGCTCTGCGACTGCGCCCCCAAAGCCATTAACGCCACGAGGATATAAAAAACCGTGACAATAAGCAGCGCGCTAATAATAGCAATCGGTAAATTACGTTTCGGGTTTTTGACCTCTTCACCCGCGGTGGATACCGCATCAAGGCCCACAAAGGTGAAAAAGATAGAGCCTGCGGCGGCGCTAATACCGGCAAATCCATGAGGAGCAAACGGTAATAAATTACCGGCATTAAACGATGTCGCCGCGAGGGCAATAAACAGAAGTAACACCCCGAGTTTGATAACCACCATAATGGCATTGGTTCGGGCAGACTCTTTCGACCCTCGCATCAGCAGGAGACAACAGAGAAAAACAAGACAGGCGGCGGGCAGATTAATCAGGCCATCGCCCCCCGGCTTCAGATTGTAGCCTTCCGCAACCAGTGGTGCCGAGAGCATCCAGCGGGGAAGTTCAAGACCGCTAATATTAAAAATAAGATTGTGGAGATACTCGCTCCAGCCAATAGCGACAGCCGCCGCCGAAATGCCATATTCGAGGATCAAACAGGCGGCGACCAGAAAAGCGATACCTTCCCCGAGCGTCACATAAGCGTATGAATAAGAGGATCCGGAAGCAGGAATCATCGAACTCATCTCGGCATAGCATAGTGCCGTCAGACCCGCCGTCAGCCCGGCAATCAGAAAAGCAATCAGAACCGCAGGCCCGGCTACCGGCACCTGCTCACTCAACACGAAGAAAATACCCGTGCCGATAGTCGCGCCGACGCCAAACATGGTTAACTGGAAAAGTGTAATTGAACGCCCAAGTTTGCTTCCGT
This sequence comes from Klebsiella sp. Lac1, assembly GCF_009825425.1. NCBI lineage: Bacteria > Pseudomonadati > Pseudomonadota > Gammaproteobacteria > Enterobacterales > Enterobacteriaceae > Klebsiella > Klebsiella sp. Lac1. Next base: position 652,636 of record NZ_VJZJ01000001.1, on the reverse strand, counting down.
GAGCAGAAGCGTCTTCAACCATATCGTCTATCGGTTTTTTACGCATCAGGCGTAGTTTTAAAGATACCCCATGTTTCATGATAACAACCTCTTTCTCGATTAACGCCTGATTGATTACCTTCCACCCTACAGAAATAAACCTGAAAAAGTCCTGCCGAAGTTGACGAGATATTCGAAATTTGTTTCGATATAACAGCCCCTGGAAAACAGGAATTGCTGAAATTCTTTATTTGCTTAAAAAACAGGCGCTGCGCCAGTTTTAAAATAAGAGAAAGAACTCTGCTACGGACCATTGCATATATTTTACTTATGTATGAAATATTAACGTTTATTGCCTGAAACGTTTGGAGGCTTTATGAAAGATAGTGATGGTTCGCTGACGCTGGACAGAATTGATTTAAAAATACTTAGCAAGCTACAAAAAAACGGACGAATTACTAATCAGGAACTTGCCGATTCTGTCGGTTTATCCGCCAGCCCATGTCTGAGCCGCGTAAGACGGATGGAAAAGGCGGGAGTGATAATTGGTTATCAAACACACATTGAACTTGCTAAATTATGCCGGTATGTTGATGTTATCGCAGCAATAACATTAAACAACCATAGCCTGGAGGACTTCGAGCTGTTCGAATCAGCCATTCAGTCAATGCGCTATGTTGTTAATTGTACAAAAGTTAGTGGCCCGATAGACTATCTGGCGCATTTTATTTGCCCTGATATCAGCGCCTATCAACTGCTCTCTGATGAACTATTAAAAATAGGCCCCAAAGTCTCAAATCTATCAAGCTATATTGTCCTTAAATCGATTAAACCATACCGCGGATTCGCCTTCGAGGATCTGATAGAACCTTGTGCGAAAACGTCTGAGTAAAACGCCAGTCAGCGTAAAACAGAGGGGCCCGTTCTCAGCAACCAGCCCCGTTTCGCTTCCCCCTTCTTTGGACAGAAAGAAAAACCTGTCCGCTGGCGGCAAGGTTACGCCCTCCCGTGAGCGGATGCCACCGCAGTAACCTGTTATTTATCAGATTAAACCACCTGATGCTATTTGTGTGATGTAATGTATATGTGGCTGAATTTAATAAAACCAGCAGAGTATTAATTCGGTTATCTGTCGTATAGCAGTGATGAATATTAACTAAAGTTATTTTTTCTTTTTGTTTAATGACCAGGCAATAAAGCGGGTTTTTATACACATTTAATTATTTTGAAATAAATGTGTAATGTTGCCCCACAATAATCCGACCTGCGAACTGTTGTAAACAATATATTAATTAGTTTTTAAAAGGTAATTTATGAGCGAGAATAACGCTATTCAATCTAACGGAGAGGCTACAGCCAGCCTTCCTAAAATACACCAAAAGAACAGTCGGTTAACTGTTCTTTTTTTTGTTTTTTTATTAGCGATCGGCATAGCGTTTGCGGGGATAAACCTCTTTAATGATGTCAATGATGCTGGCGCGGTATACACCGATTACATCCCTTTTCTCCTGCTGGGATTAGCGTTGCTGATAGCGTTAGGTTTTGAATTTGTTAACGGCTTTCACGATACCGCCAACGCTGTGGCGACCGTGATTTATACCCACTCGCTGTCGCCGATGGTGGCGGTGATCTGGTCCGGTTTCTTCAACTTCCTCGGCGTGCTGCTGTCCAGCGGAGTGGTAGCCTTCGGCATCATTTCGCTGCTGCCGGTGGAGCTTATCCTGCAGGCTGGCACCGGCAACGGCTTCGCTATGGTATATGCCCTGCTGTTCTCGGCGATCATCTGGAACCTCGGCACCTGGTGGCTTGGGTTACCGGCGTCGTCGTCACACACTCTTATTGGCTCCATTATTGGCGTCGGTGTGGCTAACGCCTTGATCCACGGACGTACCGGGACCAGCGGCGTCGACTGGGCGCAGGCGATAAAAGTGGGCTATGCGCTACTGCTGTCCCCGGCGATTGGCTTTGTGTTCGCCGCCCTGCTGCTGCTGGTGATGAAGGCGTTGGTTAAAAACCGCCAGCTGTACACCTCTCCCAAGGGCGACATGCCTCCTCCGCTGTGGATCCGTGGTCTGCTGATCCTCACCTGTACCGGCGTCTCCTTCGCCCACGGCTCCAACGACGGGCAGAAAGGTATGGGGCTGATTATGCTTATCCTGGTAGGTACCATGCCGATTGCTTACGCTCTGAACCGCTCGATGCCGCCGGAACAAATTCCGCGGGTGGCCGCGCTGGCTGAGGTGACCCGCAACGATTTACTGCAGCAATTCCCGGCGGTGAATCAGGTACAGCCTCGTGAGGTCCTGACCAGCTACGTACGTACCAGCGAACTGACCCCGGACGTCATGCCGGCACTGGCACAGATGGTTGGCGCCATCGGCGATCAGATCCGCCAGTACGGTTCGGTCAGCAAGATCCCGGCCCAGGCGGTATCCAACACCCGTAACGATATGTACCTGGCGTCGGAAACCATCAAACATTTGAAATCCGAGAAACAGCTGCAAATCGCCACCCGTTCACAGCACAACCTGGACGCCCTGAAAAGCGAGCTGGACAACGCCACCCGCTTTATCCCGTTCTGGGTGAAAGTGGTGGTGGCTATCGCCCTCGGTCTCGGCACCATGGTGGGTTGGCGACGTATTGTGGTGACGGTCGGTGAGAAAATCGGCAAATCCCACCTGACCTATGCTCAGGGCGCCAGCGCTGAACTGGTCGCCATGGCGACCATTGGCGCGGCGGATGCCTTCGGTCTGCCGGTATCGACCACTCATGTCCTGTCCTCAGGCATCGCTGGCACCATGGCGGCCAACCGCTCCGGCCTGCAGATGTCCACCCTGCGCAACCTGCTAATGGCATGGGTGCTCACCCTGCCCGTTTCAGTATTGCTGTCGGCGACGCTTTACTGGATTTTCACCAACATCTAACAGGCCAATACGGAAAACGATTATGTCTATGCATGAATTTAATCGCGACGACACCTTCAACCAGCGTCTGCTACAGGAATTTTACGACAGCTATGACGAAGAGCTGGAGATGGAGCTGGACGATTTGCGTTTTGACGATGCGGAAGTGGACAGCGATCAGAAGAAAGCCTGGCGCAAACAGTACTTCCGTGAATTGCTGCACCTGCAGGGGGAGCTGGTGAAACTGCAGGACTGGGTAATGCGCACCGGCCACCGGCTGGTTATCATCTTCGAAGGGCGCGATGCGGCGGGTAAAGGCGGCGTGATCAAGCGTATCACCCAGCGTCTGAATCCACGTACCTGCCGCGTGGCGGCGCTGCCTGCGCCAAACGACCGTGAACGTACCCAGTGGTATTTCCAGCGCTATATCGCCCACCTGCCGGCGGCGGGTGAAATGGTGCTGTTCGACCGCAGTTGGTACAACCGCGCCGGTGTCGAGCGGGTCATGGGGTTTTGTAGCGACGAAGAGTACGAAGAGTTTTTCCGCAGCGTGCCGGAGTTTGAGAAAATGCTGACCCGTAGCGGGATCCAGATTGTCAAATACTGGTTCTCGATTACCGATGATGAGCAGGAGTTGCGTTTCCTCAGCCGCATTCATGATCCGCTTAAGCAGTGGAAGCTCAGCCCGATGGATCTGGAAAGCCGTCGTCGTTGGGAGGACTACACCGAAGCCAAAGAGGTGATGTTAGAGCGCACTAACATTCCGGAAGCGCCCTGGTGGGTGGTTCAGGGTGTGGATAAGAAAAAGGCGCGGCTCAACTGCATCAGCCATCTGCTGCATCAGGTGCCGTACGAGGAAGGCGAAAGTCATATCATTACCCTCCCACCGCGCAAACGCAATCCTGAGTACCATCGTCACCCGGTGCCGGATAATATGATTGTCCCTGAAAGGTATTAATGTCATGCGCGGGGTCTTATGCGCAAAAATAAGTCCCCGCCATCTCCTTCCTGCATTCTGCCATGACAGACATCCTGGATTTTTACCTGTTCAGAACGCGGAATAAAGTACGGGAAATCACCGCCCGCTGGCTGACTGAATAGCGCAGTGAACGGCCTCATGAGCTGCTAAATAGCCTGGCGCCGGAAAAGTACCGCTGATGGCCGAAAATGTTCTTCTATCGCCGCGTCCTGCCTGTTGCTGGCCGTCCCTTTCTCCAGACGATCGCTTGACCATCTGATATAGCTGAACAGCTTCGGCATAATGTATACTCCACGTTTTCCTGAGCAATGATTGTACAAAAAATGTCTAAGATTGGATTTATATCATTAGGGTGCCCGAAAAACCTCGTCGACTCAGAACGCATCCTGACCGAGCTGCGTACCGAAGGTTATGACGTGGTTCCCACCTACGACAATGCCGATATGGTTATCGTCAACACCTGCGGCTTTATCGACAGCGCCGTTCAGGAGTCCCTGGAAGCCATTGGCGAAGCGTTAAAAGAAAATGGCAAAGTTATTGTGACCGGCTGCCTGGGCGCGAAAGAAGACCAGATTCGCGAAGTACATCCGAAAGTGCTGGAGATAACCGGGCCGCACAGCTATGAGCAGGTTCTGGAGCATGTCCATCACTATTCGCCGAAGCCTAAACACAACCCGTTCCTGAGCCTGGTGCCAGAACAGGGCGTGAAGCTGACGCCGCGTCATTACGCCTATCTGAAAATTTCCGAAGGCTGTAACCATCGCTGCACCTTCTGCATTATCCCGTCGATGCGCGGCGACCTCGTCAGCCGTCCGATTGGTGAAGTGCTGTCCGAAGCCAAACGCCTGGCCGATGCCGGCGTCAAAGAGCTGCTGGTCATTTCTCAGGATACCTCCGCCTACGGCGTCGATGTGAAGCACCGCACCGGTTTCCACAACGGCGCGCCGGTAAAAACCAGCATGGTCAGCCTGTGTGAAGAGCTGGCGAAACTGGGGATCTGGGTCCGTCTGCACTACGTCTATCCGTACCCGCACGTTGATGACGTGATCCCGCTGATGGCGGAAGGTAAAATTCTGCCATATCTGGATATCCCGCTGCAGCATGCCAGCCCGCGTATTCTGAAACTGATGAAACGCCCGGGTTCTGCCGACCGTCAGCTGGCGCGCATCAAACAGTGGCGTGAAATCTGCCCTGACCTGACCCTGCGTTCGACCTTCATCGTCGGCTTCCCGGGTGAGACGGAAGAAGATTTCCAGATGCTGCTCGACTTCCTGAAAGAGGCTCGCCTTGACCGCGTAGGCTGCTTTAAGTACAGCCCGGTTGAAGGCGCAACCGCTAACGAGCTGGCGGATCAGGTGCCTGAAGAGGTGAAAGAAGAGCGCTGGAACCGCTTTATGCAGCTGCAACAGCAGATCTCTGCCGAGCGCCTGCAGGAGAAAATCGGCCGCGAGATAACGGTACTGATCGATGAAGTGGACGAAGAAGGCGCCATTGGCCGCAGTATGGCCGATGCGCCGGAAATCGACGGCGCGGTCTACCTGAACGGCGAAACGAAGGTCAAACCTGGCGATGTCGTCCGGGTGAAAGTCGAACATGCCGACGAATACGACCTGTGGGGCAGCCGGGTTTAATCCCACGCCCTCTTATCCCCGGATTGCGGCGCTAACGCGCCTGATCCGGGCTACAAAATCCCACTCATCCCCGCCAAACCGCACTCATCCGCACCAAACCGCCCTCACCCGTAGCCCCGGTAAGCGGCAGCGCCACCGGGGAACAGCACCTTATCCCTTTATCTTCGACTCCAGCGCATCGCACCCGAGCCGGGCGACAAAACCCCACTCATCCCCGCCAAACCGCTCTCATATCCGCACCAAACCGCACTCACCCGTAGCCCCGGTAAGCGGCAGCGCCACCGGGGAACAGCACCTTATCCCTTTATCTCCGACTCCAGCGCATCGCACCCGAGACGGGCGACAAAACCGCACTCATCCGCACTAACCCGCACCAATCCGTAGCCCCGGTAAGCGCCAGCGCCACCGGGGAGTCGCACCCTACCCCTTTATCTTCGGATCCAGCGCATCGCGCAGGCCGTCCCCGAGCAGGTTAAACGCCAGCACCGTCAGGAAAATCGCAATCGCCGGGAACAGCGCTACGTGCGGCGCTATCACCATATCCGCCCGCGCTTCATTGAGCATCGCTCCCCATTCCGGGGTCGGCGGCTGCGCCCCGAGCCCCAGGAAAGAGAGACTGGCGGCGGAGATAATCGACACCCCGATACGCATGGTGAAATAGACCACGATCGACGATACCGTACCGGGCAAAATATGGCTGAACAGAATCGTCATATCGCTGGCGCCGATGCTACGCGCCGATTCAATAAAGGTCTGCTGTTTGAGCACCAGAGTATTGCCGCGCACCAGGCGGGCAAACGCCGGGATCGAAAAAATCGCCACCGCAATGATCACATTCGACATACCGCTGCCCATCACCGCCACCACCGCAATCGCCAGCAGGATCCCCGGGAAGGCGAACAGCACGTCGCAAATGCGCATGATGATGCGATCCCACCAGCCTTCATAATACCCGGCCAGCAGACCGAGCACGGTGCCGATCGCCGCGCCGATCAGCACCGCCAGCACGCCGGCCGCCAGCGAAATCTGCGCGCCAACCAACACCCGGCTAAAAATATCGCGCCCGAGCGAATCTACCCCGAACCAGTGCATCATCGACGGGCCATCGTTGAGCCGGTCATAATCAAAATAGTTTTCCGCATCGAACGGCGCTATCCACGGCGCCACGAGCGCGACCGCAATCAGCAGCAGGACAAATATACCGGCGCCCATCGCCACCGGCTGACGACGAAATCGCCGCCAGAACTCACGCCACGGCGTGCGTATTTGTCCGGGCCTAACTCCCGGCATGGCGTTAATAACCGCCTGCCTTCTCCAGTTGAGCAATCGCACCTTACTTGTACCTGATAGCCGGGTTAATGGCGGCGTACAGGACATCCACCACTAAATTAATAAGAATAAATTCCAGCGAAAAGAGGAGGACTTCCGCCTGAATGACCGGATAGTCACGCATCTCCACCGAATCCACCAGCAGTCGCCCAAGGCCTGGCCAGTTAAAGACCTTCTCGACCACTATCGACCCACCGAGCAAAAAACCGAACTGCAGCCCCATCATGGTCACCACCGGGATCATGGCGTTGCGCAGACCGTGTTTCAGCACCACCCGGGTCTCACTGACCCCTTTGGCGCGCGCGGTGCGCATATAATCTTCGTGCAGGACATCGACAAAAGAGGCGCGGGTAAAACGCGCCATCACCGCCGCAACGGCCGCCCCCAGCGTCAGGGAAGGCAGAATATAGTGCCGCCAGCTGTCGGCGCCCACCGTCGGCAGCCAGCCCAGCTCCACCGAGAAGACCTGCATCAGCAGCATACCGAGCGCGAACGCCGGAAACGAAATACCGGTCACCGCCAGCGCCATCCCCAGCCGGTCAGGCCAGCGATTACGCCACACCGCCGCCGCAATGCCCGCCGCCATGCCGAAGACCACCGCCCAGCTCATGCTCGCCAGCGTCAGCCACAACGTCGGCATAAACCGGCTGGCTATTTCGCTGCTGACCGGGCGGCGCGACGCCATCGAGGTGCCGAAATCGCCCTGCACTACGCTGGTGATATAGTGCCAGAACTGCACGTGCAGCGGCTGGTCGAGCCCCAGCTGCTGGCGCACCATCGCCACCACCTGCGCATCGGCCTCCGGTCCGGCAATCAATCGCGCCGGATCGCCGGGCAACAGATGCACGAACAGGAACACCAGCACCGCCACAATCAGCAGCGTGGGAATCAGCCCCAGCAGACGCTTAATCACGTAATTGAGCATCGTCCCCCCTTGCTGGCATCCCCATCGGCCGCTGACGAGCATGAACGCCATCTTCCTCTCCCGCTGCGGGAGAGGGGCTGAGTCCCGTCCATCACTGGGCTAAATCCGCCTGTTCGAAGCTAAACCCGGTATCCGGCTGGATATAGAAACCGCTCAGATTTTTGCTGTGCGCCGAGACCAGTTTTTCCACTACCAGCGGCACCCACGGGGACTCTTTCCAGATAGTCTCCTGCACCTCTTTATAGAGCCGCGTTTTTTCTTTCACGTCGGTAGTTTTCAGCGCCTCCGTCAGATCTTTATCCACCTGCGGATTGCTATAAAACGCGGTGTTGAACAGGGTTGGCGGCCAGTTTTGCGAAGCAAACAGCGGTGACAGCGCCCAGTCAGCTTCGCCGGTTGAAGCCGACCAGCCGGTGTAGAACATCCGCACCCCGCTCTCTTTCTGCCCTTTCCCCTCAACTTCCGCCGCACGCTGCCCGGCATCCATCGCCGTCAACTGGGCCTTAATCCCCACCTGCGCCAGCTGCTGCTGGGTGAACTGCAGCACTTTCTGCGCGGTACTGTGGTTATGCGATGACCACAGCGTGGTGCTGAAACCGTTAGGGAAACCGGCCTCTTTCAGCAGCTCGCGGGCTTTCGCCGGATCATACGGCCACGGTTTGAAGCTCTCGGCATAGGCGATAGATGGCGGTACGACGCCGGTGGCCGGCGTCGCATAGCCCGCGAACGCCACTTTGACCAGCGCCTGGCGGTTGATGGCGTAGTTGATAGCTTCGCGGACTTTCGGGTTATCGAACGGCTTTTGCGTCACGTTCATGCTGATGTAACGCTGCATGATAGACGGGCTGGCCACCAGCTCCAGCTTGCTGTTTTTTTCCAGCAGCGGCGCCTGCTCATAAGGGATGGGGAAAGCGAACTGCGCTTCGCCGGTTTGCAGCATCGCCGCGCGAGTGTTGTTATCCACCACCGGACGCCAGGTTATCGAGTCCAGCTTCGGCAGGCCCGGCTGCCAGTAACCGGCAAACTTCGTCACCTTCACGAAATCGGTCTGATTCCAGGTGTCCAGCTTATATGGCCCGGTTCCCACCGGATGGAAGCCTATCTCTTTGCCGTACTTTTTCAGCGCCGCCGGAGAGATCATCGCCGTGGCCGGGTGTGCCAGGATATTGATGAACGCCGAGAACGGCTGCTTGAGGGTGATTTTCACCGTCGTCGGATCAACGGCTTCGGTACTGGCGATATTTTTATACAGGTTGTAGCGCTTGAGGTGATTATCAGGATTGCTGGCGCGGTCGAGGTTAGCCTTCACCGCCTCGGCGTTAAAGTCGGTGCCGTCCTGGAACTTGACCCCGGAATGGAGTTTGATGGTGTAAACCAGTCCGTCCGGCGAGATGGTGTAGCTCTCCGCCAGCACATTTTGCAGCTTCATCTCTTTATCCAGGCCAAACAGCCCTTGATAGAACGATTTGGCGACGGCCTGGGACAGGGTGTCATTGGCATCATACGGATCGAGGGTCGTAAAGTTAGAGCCGACCGCCACGACCACGTCTTTCGCGGCAAAAGCCGGGCTTGCCGCCAGCGCTGACGTGACGACCAGCGCCAGCAACCCTCTGCGTAATACACGTTGTGTCATGTTGTTCTCCTGAAAGGCTGTACTGTTGATGTCGTTGTTATCTTCCCAGCACGTCGGCGACGGGTTCCGTGGCGACAAAATGGCCCGGCCCTACCTGTTGTAACGGCATGCTGCTAACCTCGGCCCCGCGTTTATAGATATTGCCCGGCAGTTCGTCAGAGAGCAGTACGCGCTGCGGATGACGATGCGTCGGGTCGGCGACCGGTACGGCGGCCATCAATTTGCGGGTATAAGGGTGCTGCGGGTTTTCAAACACGGCGCGCCGCGGGCCTATCTCGACAATGCGCCCACGATACATCACCGCCACGCGATGGCTGATGCGTTCAACCACCGCCATATCATGTGAAATAAACAGGAATGCAATGCCCATTTCGCGCTGTAAATCGAGCATCAGATTAATAATCTGCGCGCGGATGGAAACATCCAGCGCGGACACGGCCTCGTCGGCAATCACCACTTTCGGATTGAGCGCCAGCGCGCGGGCGATGCAAATACGCTGGCGCTGGCCGCCGGAAAACTCGTGCGGATAGCGCCAGGCATGTTCCGGTTGCAAACCGACCCGCTCCAGCAGCCAGGCAACGCGCGCTCGCGCCTCCTCTCCTTCCGCCATGCCATGTACGCGCAGCGGCTCCATAATCGAATAGCCCACGGTTTGTCGCGGGTCGAGCGAGGCAAACGGATCCTGGAAAATAAACTGGATATCGCGGCGCAGCGCCTGAAGTTTGCTGGTTGCCAGCGTATCAATCCGTTCGCCGTTAAAGACTATCGTCCCGCCCTGCGTCGCCACCAGCCGCAGCAACGCCCGGCCGGTGGTTGACTTCCCGCAGCCGGACTCGCCGACCAAAGAGAGGGTCTCTCCTGGCCACAAATCAAAGCTGACCTTCTCCACCGCGTGGACTTCGCGGGTGACGCGATTCAGAATGCCGCTGCGCAGCGGAAAACGCGCCACCAGATCGCGCACTTTAAGAATCGGCTCGCCGACGACGACGGTATTCTGTTCCCCCTCATCGGGGGCGGGCTGCTGTAATAACGGAAAATGACGCGGCAGATCGCTGCCGCGCATCGACCCGAGCCGCGGGACGGCGGCCAGCAGCGCCTGAGTGTAGGGATGCTGCGGCGCGCGGAAGATAGCCTCCACCGTGCCGCTCTCCACCGCTTCTCCGCGGTACATCACCAGTACCCGATCGGCGATATCGGCGACCACCCCCATATCGTGAGTAATAAAAATTACCCCCATCGCCATCTCTTTTTGCAGCACGGCAATGAGCCGGAGAATCTGCGCCTGGATAGTCACATCCAGCGCCGTCGTTGGCTCATCGGCAATCAGAACCGCTGGCCGACAAGAGAGCGCCATCGCGATCATCACCCGCTGGCGCATTCCGCCGGAAAGCTGGTGGGGGTAGCGCGAGAGCATCGTTTCCGCCTCGGGGATCCGCACCTGATCGAGCATTTTCTTCGCTTCGCGCAGCGCCGCATCATGCCCCAGCCCCTGGTGCAAACGAATAGATTCGGCAATCTGCTCTCCGATAGTAAACACCGGATTGAGCGAGGTCATCGGCTCCTGGAAAATCATCGCCATGTCCGCCCCGCGCACGCTGCGCATTCCTGCGGCTGACTGCTCGCTCAGGGAGACGACCTGATGGTTGCGGCGGCGCAGCCACAGCGCCCCGCTGTTGACCTCGCTTACCGCCCTATCAAGCAGGCGCATCAGCGCCAGCGCGGTGACGGATTTTCCCGAACCCGATTCGCCGACGATGGCTAACGTTTCGCCCCGTCGCAGGGTAAACGACAGCTGCCGCACCGCGGAAAACCGCTCCTGCTGCTGGCGAAACGCCACGTTCAGATCGCGTACCACCAGAACATCATCGGCGTCGATTTCTTGACTATGCGACAACGTGCGTCCCCCTATTCCCGATAAATACCAATCGTCGGCGTATCCCCGGCATAGCACCAGGCCCGATACATGCCTTCGCTGTTAAATGGCAGAACCACGTTGCCTTCTCTGTCGATGGCAATCAGGCCACCGCTGCCGCCGAGCGCCGGTAGTTTTTCCATCACCACCCGCTCACAGGCCTCATACAGGCTGAGATTGCCGTACTCCATCAGCGCCGCAATATCGTAGGCCGCCAGCGTGCGCATAAACACTTCGCCGGTTCCGGTGCAGGAGACGGCGACGCTGGCGTTATTGGCATAGCAACCGGCTCCCGGTAACGGGCTGTCGCCGACGCGGCCGGGGAGCTTATTGGTCATGCCGCCGGTCGAGGTCGCCGCCGCCAGATTACCGGCCAAATCCAGCGCCACCGCGCCGACGGTCCCCATCTTATGGCGCTCATCGAGCGGCGCGGCTTGATGATCGAGCACAATCTCATCGGCGGCCTGAGCCTGTTGCAACTGAAGTAACCGTTCGGTGGTCGAAAACAGATGGTTCCCGACCCGGTCCATGCCATGGGAGACGGCAAACGCTTCCGCTCCCTCGCCAATCAGCAGCACGTGCGGACTTTGTTCCAGCACCATTCGCGCGGCAAGCACCGGATTACGCAAATGCTTTACCCCGGCGACCGCCCCGGCCTGCAGCCGGTTACCGTCCATCACGCAGGCATCCAGTTCATGGGTTGCGTCGCGGGTAAAGACCGATCCGATACCCGCGTTAAACAGCGGACACTCCTCAAGCAGCCGCACCGCTTCCGTCACCGTATCCAGCGCGCTGGCGCCTGCCGCCAGCATTTTTTGCCCGCTATCGACGATCGCTGAAAGCGCCGCCACGTACTGTCGTTCCCGTTCCGGCGTCAGGGCTGAGCGCGTAACCGCCCCCGCCCCGCCATGAATTGCTATCACCGCCTTGCCCATTCAGCGATCCCTTAGCGATAAAGTGTCTTGATACGTCCTGCAAACCGCTTCTGACTGGCGACGGATAACCCGCTCTTTTCCAGCTGTACTCCTGACGTATCGAGGATGATTTTATGTATAAATATCATTATCGTGCTGACTGTCCTATACAATTTTTGAATATAGAAAACGCCGGGTGCGGTGTAAACCCCGTACCGTGGAGGCATATAGCCGTCAGCGCTTTTCTGTCATAATAGGTGTTTTCGATGATTTGCCCGCAGGAGAAGCCCATGGATTTTACCGCCGGACTGATGCCGCTCGACACAGCCCTGACTCAGATGCTCAATCGAATTACACCGCTCAGCGCGGTGGAAACCGTCCCGCTGTTGCAGGCCTTTTCGCGCGTAACCGCCCATGATCTCATTTCGCCGCTGGACGTCCCTGGGTTTGATAACTCGGCGATGGACGGGTATGCCGTCCGTCTGGCCGACCTCGCCGGCGGCGCGGCGCTGCCGGTTGCGGGTAAAGCGTTCGCCGGACAGCCGTTCCACGCGCTCTGGCCTGCGGGAAGCTGTATTCGCATCATGACCGGGGCGCCGGTTCCGCCAGGCTGCAACGCGGTGGTGATGCAGGAAGAGACGGAGCAGAGCGAAGAGGGCATCCGCTTCGTCGCGCCGGTCAAAGCCGGGCAAAACATTCGCCGCCGTGGGGAAGATATCGCCGATGGCGCCGTGGTCTTCCCGGCAGGAACCCCGCTTACCGTCGCCGAACTGCCGGTGCTCGCTTCGCTGGGAATTGCCGAGGTTGCGGTGGTGCGCAAAGTGCGCGTCGCGGTGTTCTCGACCGGGGATGAACTGCAGCTGCCGGGCCAGCCGCTGGGCGACGGGCAAATTTACGATACCAACCGCCTCGCCGTCCATCTGATGCTGGAGCAACTGGGCTGCGAGGTGATTAACCTCGGCATCATCCCTGACGACCCGGCCCGACTGCGCGAGGCGTTTATCGAGGCCGACCGGCAGGCTGACGTGGTGATTAGCTCCGGCGGCGTCTCCGTCGGCGAAGCGGACTACACCAAAACGATACTCGAAGAGCTGGGCGAAATCGGCTTCTGGAAGCTGGCCATCAAGCCGGGTAAACCTTTTGCCTTCGGAAAACTGAGCAACAGCTGGTTTTGCGGCCTGCCGGGTAATCCGGTGTCCGCCACCCTCACCTTCTATCAGCTGGTGCAGCCGCTGCTGGCAAAACTGGCGGGTAACAGCAGCCAGGCTCAGCCGATGCGCCTGCGCGTTCGCGCCGCTACGCGGCTGAAGAAATCCCCGGGCCGTCTCGACTTCCAGCGCGGCGTGCTGCGACGCAATCCGGACGGTGAACTGGTGGTTGAATCGACCGGTCATCAGGGGTCGCATATCTTCAGTTCTTTCAGTATCGGCAACTGTTTTATCGTCCTTGAACGCGAACGCGGCGCCGTTGAAGCAGGCGAATGGGTTGAAGTCGAACCCTTTAACCATCTGTTCGGGGGGCTGTAATGGCGGTCGAACTGAGCGATGAGGAGATGCTGCGCTACAACCGTCAAATCATCCTGCGCGATTTCGACTTTGACGGCCAGGAGCGGCTGAAAGCCTCGCGGGTGCTGGTGGTTGGCCTCGGCGGGCTCGGCTGCGCGGCGGCGCAGTATCTGGCGGCAGCGGGCGTCGGTCAGCTCACGCTGCTGGATTTCGACACCGTGTCGCTCTCCAACCTGCAGCGCCAGACGCTGCACAGCGATGCGACCCTCGGCCAGCCGAAGGTCGACTCCGCGCGCGACGCGCTGGCACGCATCAACCCGCACGTACAGCTCACGACGCTGAATGCTGTGCTGGAAGAAGAGGCCTTGTGGGCGCAGATCGCCGCCCATGACCTGGTGCTCGACTGTACCGATAACGTCGCTATCCGCAACCAGCTTAACGCCGGCTGCTTCCGCCACAAAACGCCGCTGGTTTCCGGCGCGGCGATTCGCATGGAAGGCCAGATCAGCGTTTTTACCTGGCGGGAGGGAGAGCCGTGCTATCGCTGCCTGAGCCGTCTGTTCGGCGACAATGCCCTCACCTGCGTTGAGGCGGGGGTGATGGCGCCGCTGGTCGGTGTCATCGGCGCGTTACAGGCGATGGAAGCGATTAAAGTACTCAGCCGCTACGGCACGCCGGCGGCAGGCAAAATCGTTATCTACGACGCGATGACCTGCCAGTTCCGTGAAATGAAGCTACCGCGTAACCCGCAGTGCGAGGTGTGCGCAAGCCATTAATCTTCCCCGGCGGCAACCGTCGCCGGATAATCTGTGACCCGCGACACCTTTCCCTGTTCTCCCCGATCGTATCCGTTCTGCTTGTTGATTTGCATCAAGGCAACTTTCATTCGAAAGTAATTTAATCTTCATATGCAGAAAGAGGGCTCGATATGATCTTCAACATTCAGCGCTATTCAACCCACGACGGCCCGGGAATTCGCACCGTCGTCTTCCTTAAAGGCTGCTCGCTGGGTTGCCGCTGGTGTCAGAATCCGGAAAGTCGTTCCCGCACGGCGGATCTGCTGTATGACGCTCGTCTGTGTCTCGACGGCTGCGATCTGTGCCAGCAGGCGGCGCCGGAGGTGATAACCCGCAAGCTGGATGGCCTGATTATCCAGCGCGAAAAGCTCACCGATGACCACTATGCGCGGCTGCGCGAATGCTGCCCGACCACCGCACTCACCGCCTGCGGCGAAGAGCAGTCGGTGGAGGAGATTATGACCACGGTACTGCGCGATAAACCATTCTACGACCGCAGCGGCGGCGGCGTTACCCTCTCGGGCGGTGAGCCGTTTATGAACCCTGAGCTGGCGCAGCAGCTGTTGCGGGCCAGTCATGAAGCCGGTATTCACACCGCCGTCGAAACCTGTCTGCACGTGCCGTGGAAATATATTGCGCCTTCGCTGCCGTGGGTAGATCTGTTTCTCGCCGACCTGAAGCACGTGAACGAAGCGATTTTCAAGCAGTGGACGGACGGCAGCGCTCGCCGGGTGCTGGATAACCTGCAACGCGTGGCGCAGGCCGGGAAAAAAATCATCATCCGCGTGCCGCTGATTCAGGGATTTAATGCCGATGAAGCCGCCATTACCGCCATCACCGATTTTGCCGCCGACCGTCTGAAGGTCGAGGAGATTCACTTCCTGCCGTACCACACGCTGGGAATGAACAAATATCAGTTACTCAGTCAGCCCTATACCGCTCCGGACAAACCGCTTGCTGCCCCCGAGCTGCTCGCTTTCGCGCAGCACTATGCTCAGAGCAAAGGTTTAACGGCTACTTTACGAGGATAAACTCATGACGACCCTGAAACTGGATACGCTGAGCGCTCGCATTCAGGCGCATAAAATGGCGCTGGTACATATCGTTAAGCCGCCGGTATGCACCGAGCGCGCACAGCATTACACCGCCGCTTATCAGCAGCATCTGGATAAGCCTGTCCCGGTACGCCGCGCACTGGCGCTGGCCCATCACCTGGCGGAGCGGACTATCTGGATCAAACACGACGAGCTGATCGTCGGCAACCAGGCAAGCGAAGTCCGCGCCGCGCCGATCTTCCCGGAATATACCGTCAGCTGGATTGAAAAAGAGATCGATGATCTGGCCGATCGTCCGGGGGCCGGTTTCGCCGTCAGCGAAGAGAACAAGCGGGTGCTGCATGCGATCTGCCCGTGGTGGCGCGGCCAGACCGTGCAGGATCGTTGCTACGGCATGTTTACCGACGAGCAAAAAGCGCTGCTGGCCACCGGCATTATTAAAGCGGAAGGTAATATGACCTCCGGTGACGCTCACCTTGCGGTCAACTATCCGCTGTTGCTGGAAAAAGGTCTCGACGGCATGCGCGCCAAAGTGGCCGAGCGCCGCTCGCGCATCAACCTTACGGTGCTGGAAGATTTGCACGGTGAGCAGTTCCTCAAAGCGATTGATATCGTGCTGGCGGCGGTGAGCGAGCACTGCCGACGCTTTGCCAGCCTGGCCCGTACCATGGCTGCCGCCGAGACACGCGAAACGCGCCGCGACGAGCTGCTGGCCATCGCCGAAAACTGCGACATTATCGCCCATCAACCGCCAAAAACGTTCTGGCAGGCGCTACAGCTGTGCTACTTCATTCAGCTCATTTTGCAGATCGAGTCCAACGGTCATTCGGTCTCCTTCGGCCGCATGGATCAGTACCTCTACCCGTACTACCGTCGCGACGTCGAGCTGCAACAGTCGCTGGCGCGCGAACAGGCAATTGAGCTGCTGCACAGCTGCTGGCTGAAGTTGCTGGAAGTGAACAAAATTCGCTCCGGCTCGCACTCGAAAGCCTCCGCAGGCAGCCCGCTATACCAGAACGTGACCATCGGCGGCCAGAACCTGGTGAACGGCAAGGCGCAGGATGCGGTGAACCCGCTCTCGTGGGCGATTCTCGAATCCTGCGGCCGTCTGCGCTCCACCCAGCCGAACCTCAGCGTGCGCTACCACGCCGGTATGAGTAACGACTTCCTTGACGCCTGTGTCCAGGTCATTCGCTGCGGCTTCGGGATGCCGGCGTTTAATAACGACGAAATCGTTATTCCGGAATTCATCAAACTCGGCATCGAACCGCAGGATGCCTACGACTACGCGGCTATCGGCTGCATCGAAACCGCCGTCGGCGGCAAGTGGGGCTATCGCTGCACCGGAATGAGCTTTATCAACTTCGCCCGCGTGATGCTCGCTGCCCTGGAAGGCGGCCGCGACGCCACCAGCGGTCAGGTGTTCCTGCCGCAGGAGCACGCGCTGTCGAAAGGCAACTTCACCCGCTTCGAGCAGGTGCTGGAAGACTGGGATACTCAGATCCGCTACTACACGCGCAAATCGATCGAGATTGAGTACGTCGTCGATACCATGCTGGAAGAGAACGTCCACGATATTCTGTGCTCGGCGCTGGTCGATGACTGCATCGAGCGGGCGAAGAGCATTAAACAAGGCGGCGCCAAATACGATTGGGTTTCCGGTCTGCAGGTCGGTATTGCCAACCTCGGCAACAGCCTGGTCGCCGTGAAAAAGCTGGTGTTTGAGCAGGGGGCAATCGGTCAGCAGCAGTTGGCGAAAGCGCTGGCGGAAGACTTTGAAGGCCTGACCCACGAGCAGTTGCGTCAGCGCTTAATCAACGGCGCACCGAAGTACGGTAACGATGATGACAGCGTGGATACCCTGCTGGCGCGCGCGTACCAGACCTATATCGATGAGCTGAAGCAGTACCGCAATCCGCGCTATGGTCGCGGTCCAATCGGCGGCAACTATTACGCCGGTACCTCGTCCATCTCCGCGAACGTGCCGTTTGGTGCCCAGACGATGGCCACGCCGGACGGACGTAAAGCGCACTCGCCGCTGGCGGAAGGGGCCAGCCCGGCTTCCGGGACCGACCATCTGGGGCCGACGGCGGTCATCAACTCCGTCGGCAAGCTGCCGACCGGGTCGATTCTCGGCGGCGTGCTGCTTAACCAGAAGCTGAACCCGGCGACGCTGGAGAACGAGTCCGATAAGCAGAAACTAATGGTGCTGCTGCGTACCTTCTTCGAAGTGCATAAAGGCTGGCATATCCAGTACAACATCGTATCGCGGGAGACGCTGCTGGAAGCGAAGAAGCACCCTGACCAGTATCGTGATTTAGTGGTCCGCGTAGCGGGATACTCGGCGTTCTTCACCGCCCTGTCGCCGGATGCCCAGGACGATATCATCGCCCGTACCGAGCATACGCTGTAAGTCCTCCCCCGGCTGGCGCTGCGCTTAGCCGGGCTACGGGTTCACCGCCCTCTGCAGGAAGGTAGCCCGGGTAAGGCGTTTACGCCGCCACCCGGGGACGAGAGCATCGCCCGTACCGGGCATACGCCGCAAGCAAAACCCCCGGCTGGCGCTGCGCTTAGCCGGGCTACGGGTTCACCGCCCTCTGCAGGCCGTAGCCCGGGTAAGGCGTTTACGCCGCCACCCGGGGACGAGAGCATCACCTGTACCGGACATCCGCTGCAAGCAAACCCCGGCTGGCGCTGCGCTTAGCCGGGCTACGGGTTCACCGCCCTCTGCGGGCCGGTAGCCCGGGTAAGGCATTTACGCCGCCACCCGGGAAAAGAGCATCGCCCGTACCGGACATCCGCCGCAAGCAAAACCCCCGGCTGGCGCTGCGCTTAGCCGGGCTACGGGTTCACACCCCTCTGCGGGACGGTAGCCCGGGTAAGGCGTTTACGCCGCCACCCGGGGACGAGAATATCGCCCGTACCGGACATATGCCGCAACTACCCCCCGGCTGGCGCTGCGCTTAGCCGGGCTACGGGTTCACCGCCCTCTGCGGGCCGTAGCCCGGGTAAGGCGTTTACGCCGCCACCCGGGGATTTTCTCCTGCACATAAGGCAACGCAAACTTTCATTCGAAATAAATTTGTGCTTCAGGTCACATTGTAATTAGAATGTTACTGGTCAAAGTTAGCCAGGAGCATCTGTTATGACCGTTAAAGTTATCGTCACCGATATGGACGGAACTTTTCTCAATGACGCCAGGCAGTACGATCGCCCGCGTTTTCTCGCGCAGTTCGCGCAGCTTCAGCAGCAGGGTATTGAATTTGTTGTCGCCAGCGGCAACCAGTACTATCAGCTGATCTCTTTTTTCCCGGAAATTCGCGAGCAGATCTCTTTTGTCGCCGAGAACGGTGCGCTGGTGTACGAACACGGCCAACAGCTGTTCCACGGCGAGCTGACCCGCCATGAATCCCAGGTGGTGATTGGCGAGCTGCTGAAAGACAGCCAGCTGAACTTCGTCGCCTGTGGCCTGGAGAGCGCCTACGTCAGCGACAAGGCGCCCGACGCTTTCGTTGCCCTGATGGCAAAACACTATCATCGCCTGCAGCGAATCAGCGATTATCAGAACATTAACGACACTCTGTTCAAATTCTCGCTGAATCTGCCCGATAGCGATATCCCGCAGCTTATCGATAAACTGCACGTTTCGCTCGATGGCATTATGAAGCCCGTGACCAGCGGTTTCGGCTTCGTTGATTTAATCATTCCCGGCCTGCATAAAGCGAACGGCATCAGCCGCCTGCTCAAACGCTGGCAGCTTTCGCCGCAGGAGTGCGTCGCCATCGGCGACAGCGGCAACGATGCGGAAATGCTGAAGCTGGTGAAATACGCTTTCGCCATGGGCAATGCCGCCGCAAGCATTAAAGCTATCGCCGATTACACGACCGACGATAACAACCATCACGGCGCGCTGAAGGTCATTCAGGCCGTACTCGATAAGACGCCGCCCTTCTCCTGCTGACCGCTGACCGGGGCCTCCTGTCCCGGTTTTTTCATTTTGTGCGCCCCCTCTGATTTTTAAACTTGCATTAACTTAAATTTAACCTAAATTAACGCTTGTAAGATTTAATACTTTCGAATGAAAGATGAAAGCTGAGTGAGGTCACCATGGCTGCTATCTACACCCACGAAACATTACCCGCCGACCACAAATCGGCGATTCGTCAAATGAAACAGCATCTGCGCGCGCAAATCGGCGATGTGCAGGCGGTATTCGATCGCCTCAGCGCAAAGATTAGCGCCCGCCTGGAAGAGATTGAGGCGTTGAAAGCCCGCGGCGAGGATGTCTGGCCGGTGATCCCGTTCAGCGATATCGCGCAAGGGAAAGTCAGTGACGCCCAGCGCGAGGCCATTAAGCGTCGCGGCTGCGCGGTCATCAAAGGCCACTTCTCGCGTGAACGGGCGCTGGCCTGGGATAACGCGATGCTTGAATATCTCGACCGTAACCATTTCGACGATGTCTACAAAGGCCCGGGCGATACCTTCTTCGGCTCACTTGACGCTTCACGCCCGGAGATTTACCCGATCTACTGGTCACAGGCGCAGATGCAGGCGCGCCAGAGCGATGAGATGGCGGCCGTACAGTCCTTCCTCAACCACCTGTGGACCTTTAACCATGATGGCAAGCAGTGGTTCGACCCGGACGTAAGCGTTATCTATCCGGATCGCATCCGCCGCCGCCCGCCGGGAACCACCTCGAAAGGGTTGGGCGCACACACCGATTCCGGCGCGCTGGAGCGCTGGCTGCTGCCGGCCTATCAGCGCGTCTTCGCCAACGTCTTTAACGGCAATATTGATGCCTATGATCCGTGGGATGCGGCGCACCGTACCGAAGTCGAAGAGTACACCGTCGACAACACCACCAAATGCTCCGTCTTCCGGACTTTCCAGGGCTGGACCGCGCTCTCGGATATGATTCCCGATCAGGGGCTGCTGCACGTAGTGCCGATTCCGGAGGCGATGGCGTATGTTCTGCTGCGCCCGCTGCTGGACGATGTGCCGGACGATGAGCTGTGCGGCGTGGCGCCGGGGAAAGTGCTGCCGGTTTCCGGGAAATGGCATCCGCTGCTGATCAAAGCGCTCAGTTCTATCCCGGCGCTCAATGCCGGTGATTCGGTATGGTGGCACTGCGATGTTATCCACTCGGTGGCGCCGGTGGAAAACCAGCAGGGCTGGGGCAATGTGATGTACATTCCCGCCGCGCCGATGTGCGAGAAAAACCTCGCCTATGCGCAGAAGGTCAAGCTGGCGCTGGAAAACGGCGCTTCGCCGGGGGACTTCCCTCGTGAAGATTATGAGACCGACTGGCAGGATCGCTTTACCCTCGACGATCTCAATATTCATGGCAAACGGGCGCTGGGCATCGTCGTCTAGTCGTCGTAGAGTCCGGCCTGCGCAACCGTGGTCAGACGGTTACCGGAGCGTATCCGCCTGACCGAGTCCCGTACCACCAGCGTGCCGTTCAGCAGCAGCGAGCCGCGCGGCGCATCCGGGCGAATCAGCCGCTGCTGAAGCAGATGCACCGCTTCCGTCCCCAGCTCGTCACGCGGGACGTGGACCGCAGTCAGCGGCACATCCTGAATGGCGGCCAGGTTGAAACCGTCGATACTCATCACCGAAATATCCTGCGGCACCCGCAGCCCGCGCTTTTGCAGCGCGCTCACCGTCCCGGCGACCATAAAATCTCCGCCGACCAAAAAGGCCGTTGGCAGCGGTTTGCCTGCCCGCGCGTCGAGCCACTCCCCCACCCGCTGTTCGCTGTCCCTGGCGCTAAAACTGGCGACCGTAAGCAGGTCGCGCCCATCGGTGAAATGCAGGTTGCGCATCCGCCAGGCCTCTTTGATACCTGCCAGCCTCAGATCCATGGTGTAACGGCGCAGGCACATCACATTCAGCACCGCCTGATGCCCCATCTCAAACAGATACTGCGCGGCAAACTGGCCGATCAGCCGATGATCCGGCGCAATGGAGGAGAGGCGCATCGCTTCGTCGCGGCAGTTGAGCAGCACGCAGGGTTTCGCCAGATCTACCGCCAGATCGTGAATATGCGGATCGTCAATCCCCAGCAGGATCGCCGCTTCGGTTTCCGGTTCGTTCATACGGGCCAGGAACTGATTGGCATCGCTGTCGTTCTCTTCCAGCGCGCAGGTTCGCAGGCGCACCTCATGGACGGCCAGCGCGTGGTGGATGCTCTGAATAACCCGGTAGTAATAGATATCAGAACGTTCATCAAACGCCCGCTGCGGCGCAAAGACCACCAGGCTATTGAGCAGCATACGCCCGGCGGCGATGCCTTCCAGCACCCCCATTTCTCGCGCGCACGTCAGCACGGCCCGCCGGGCCTTCTCGCTGGTGTTCGCTTTTCCTGCCAGCACTCTGGAAACCGTGCTCGCCGACATCCCGGTCCGGCTGGCGATCTCGGCTATTTTTAGCTTTTTATCCATTTTGTGATCCAGCTCCATCTTCAAAATGAAAGAATTTTCATCATCTGTAAATCCAGATTACCAAGGAAATGAGTGCCTCTTCAGTGAGCATTTCGCCATCTTATGAAAAAACTTTCATAAATAACGCTACTGCCCGCCGGTTTTCTCGCCTAACCTGAATTGGTCCGATAACTTCCATACTAGTTACCCGGATATAAGAAGAAATAAAACGATATTATTCAAAATATTACAGGAACCGGTATGACAACTCGTTGCGCGAGCCGGTCATTACCCTACATTAAAAATCTTGTGGAGAGTTCTATGAGTCAAGGCCTCAACAACGATATCACCGCCAGCAAATCCCGGCGGGTGGTAAAAAATCTGCGCTGGTGGATGCTGGTCCTTTTTTTACTCGGCGTCACCGTCAACTACATCACACGCAACTCTCTGGGGATTATCGCCCCGGAACTGAAAGTCTCGCTCGGCATCACCACCGAACAGTATTCGTGGATTGTCGGCGCGTTTCAGTTGGCCTACACCGTTTTCCAACCGCTGTGCGGCTGGCTTATCGACGTCATCGGCCTGAAGCTCGGCTTTATGATTTGCGCCACGCTGTGGGCCATTGCCTGTATCGCTCACGCGGGTGCCGGTAGCTGGCTGCACCTGGCTATCCTGCGCTTCTTTATGGGCGGTGCGGAAGCCGCCGCCACGCCGGCAAACGCCAAAACCATCGGCGAATGGTTCCCGAAATCGGAACGTCCGATCGCCGCCGGTTGGGCTGGCGTCGGCTTCTCGATTGGCGCGATGCTGGCGCCGCCGATTATCTACTTTGCCCATGCCTCCTTCGGCTGGCAGGGCGCGTTTATGTTTACCGGGGTACTGGCGCTGCTGTGGGTCGTGCTGTGGTGGGTGTTTTATAACAATCCTGAAAAACATCCGAACCTCGGCAAAAGCGAACTGACCTTCATTCGTCAGGACAATGAACCGCCGGCGGTGAAGCTGCCGTTCTTCACGGCGCTAAAAACCGTCTCGAAAAATAAGCGCTTTTACGGTATTGCGATTCCGGCTTTCATGGCCGAGCCGGCCTGGGCGGTACTGAGCTTTTGGGTCCCGCTGTACCTCGCTAAAGAGCACGGAATGGACCTGAAACAGATTGCCATGTTCGCCTGGCTGCCGTTTCTCGCCGCCGACCTCGGCAGCGTCGTCAGCGGCTATCTGACCAGACTGTACACCCGCTGGTTCGGCTGTACCCGTGTGAACTCGGTGGTCGCCAGTTCGGTGACCGGCGCCTTCCTGATGATTTCGCTGGCTCTCGTCGCCATCACCCGCGACCCCTACATCACCATCGTGCTGATCTCCATCGGCGGCTTCGGCCATCAGATTATCTCCTGCATGCTGAGCGCGCTGGTGGTGGAGTCGTTTGATAAAGGCCAGATGGCGACCGTCAACGGGATGCGCGGTTCCGCCGCCTGGATTGCCAGCTTCCTGTTCTCGTTATTAATCGGGGTGACCGCCGACAAAATCGGCTTCAACCCGCTGTTTATCGCCATGGGGTTCTTTGACCTGATTGGCGCTCTCTTCCTGGTGGCATTTATTGCTGAACGTCGCGCCAAACGCGCCTGAGAATGGATATAAAGATGAAAACGCTTAAACACTGGACATTACACCAACAGTTGGCTCATCACGTTGAGTTAACTATCGACGGGCAGCACACGCTGTGCCTGTATGTACTGGAAGAGAACCTGTTCCGCGTCCTGCTCAAGCGTAAAGGCCAGCTGGCGCTGGACCGCACCTGGAGCATTGCACCGCAGCAGGACGTGCCGTGGGAAGGCCGTCCTCGTGAGGATCTGAGCGGTTTTAGCCTGCCTGCGTGGACGCTTGAACAACACGCTGACAGCCTGACGGTCGCCACCGGACAGCTGCGCGTCACCGTCCACCAGCCGCTGTGGCTGGAGTGGAGCTATCGTCACGACGACGGCGAGTGGCTGCCGCTGGTCAATGACCGCCCCACCAGCGCCTATCTGCTCAATGCCCACGGCGACGGTGCGGCGCACTACCTGAGCCGCCGCAAGGACGAACGGTTTTACGGGCTTGGCGAGAAGGCCGGCGATCTTCAGCGCAACGGTAAACGCTATGAAATGCGTAATCTCGATGCGATGGGCTATAACGCCGCCAGTACCGACCCGCTGTACAAACACATTCCCTTTACCCTCACCCAGCGTAGCGACATCAGCTACGGCCTGTTTTACGATAACCTGAGCAGCTGCTGGCTGGATCTGGGCAATGAAATTGATAACTACCACACCGCCTACCGCCGCTGGCAGGCGGAAGCAGGCGATATCGATTACTACCTGTTCACCGGCCGACGGGCGCTGGACGTCACCAAAGCGTTTGTGCGCCTGACCGGCAAAACGCTGTTCGGGCCGAAATGGAGTCTCGGCTACAGCGGCTCCACTATGCACTACACCGACGCGCCGGATGCGCAAAATCAGCTGATGAACTTTATCCGCCTGTGCGAAGAGCATGCGATTCCCTGCGACTCGTTCCAGCTCTCTTCCGGCTATACCTCGATCAACGGCAAGCGCTACGTGTTTAACTGGAACTATGACAAGGTGCCGCAGCCGAAAGTGCTGAGCCAGAGTTTCCATGATGCCGGAATAAAACTGGCGGCCAATATTAAACCCTGTCTGTTGCAGGACCATCCGCGCTATAGCGAAGTGGCGGAAAAAGGGTTATTTATTCGCGACTCGGAGAGCGACGCGCCGGAACGCTCAAGCTTCTGGGATGACGAAGGATCGCACCTCGACTTCACGAATCCGCAAACCGTCGCCTGGTGGCAGGACGGCGTTACCCGTCAGCTGCTGGAGATGGGCATCGATTCCACCTGGAATGATAATAACGAATTTGAAGTCTGGGACGGCGAAGCCCGCTGCCACGGCTTTGGCCAGAACATCGCCATCAAGCATATTCGTCCGGTGATGCCGCTGCTGATGATGCGCGCCTCAATGGAAGCCCAGCAGCATTTCGCACCGCAAAAGCGGCCGTATCTGATCTCCCGCTCCGGCTGCGCTGGGATGCAGCGCTACGTCCAGACCTGGAGCGGCGATAACCGCACCAACTGGGAGACACTGCGCTATAACACCCGTATGGGGCTGGGGATGAGTTTGTCCGGCTTATATAACGTTGGTCATGACGTCGGCGGTTTTTCCGGTGATAAACCGGATGCCGAGCTGTTTGTACGCTGGGTGCAGAATGGCGTGATGCACCCGCGCTTTACCATCCACTCATGGAACGATGACCAGACGGTCAACGAGGCGTGGATGTATCCGGGCGTGACCCCGGCGATTCGCAGCGCGATTGAACTACGCTATCGCCTGCTGCCCTATCTGTATACGCTGCTGTGGCAGGCCCATGCCGACGATGAACCGATGCTGCGACCGACGTTCCTCGATCATGAGCACGATCCACAAACCTTTGAAGAGTGTGATGATTTCCTGCTGGGGCGCGATCTGCTGGTCGCCAGCGTCGTCGAACCGGGCCAGCGTCAGCGCCGGGTGTGGCTGCCGGAAAACACCGCCGGCTGGTACGATTTTTATAGCGGGGAGTGGTTCTCCGGCGGCCAGTGGATAACGCGGGATGCGCCGCTGGAACATCTGCCGCTGCTGGTCCGCGCCGGAGCCGGTCTGCCGCTCAGCGAACGCCTCACCCACGTCAGCGCGACAAAAGACGACCAGCGCGAGCTGAAGCTGTTCCCGCTCAAAGGCGTGGGGTCGTCGCAGGGCCTGCTGTTTGAGGACGATGGCGAAAGCTGGGGCTATAAAGAGGATGATGCGCTGTGGCTGACGTGGGAGATGGTCTGCAGCAGCACGACCATCAACCTGCAGATTAACACCCGCGGCCATTATCGCCCGGCATGGAAGGCGCTGAAAGTGACGTTACCCGCTGGCGAAAAGCGCAAGCTGCTGATAAATGGTGAAGCCGCCAGCGAGTGGGTATTTGGTTAACCGATAAGCGTAAAGGCCCCGGGCACGCAACGTGACCGGGGCGACAAGTTCGGCGGTAACGCCTGGTCCACGGGGATTCTTTCGCCAACGGGCTGAACAGTCGCTAAACGCAATTCAGTCGGGCATGCAATGCCCTGCCACCAGTCAGCCATCACATCTTTTACTTGCGTCCTAACGCATCCTGCCAGCGGCGCGTCAGATAATTATGTTCATCCATAACGGAATTCCATACGGCAATATGGCTCATGCGCTGTTCATAACTGCCCCCATCGCGACGTTCTCCAGCGGGGATCAGCGGCGAGCCCCACGCGTCATAGAGCATTTCCGCCGCCGGTTTGCCGTCGTACCAGAAATCCCACTCGGCAGCGGAAAGATACTGACGGCTGCGTTCCGGGTTGGATATATAATAACCCTGACGCGCCATCACCGCTCCCGGCCACCCGGACTGCCACCAGTTGAGATACTCATACGCCGCGTCCTTAATTTTCCCGGTCGCACAACGTGAAAGGGACATACCACCATACCAGGCGCGATAGCCCTCCCGGGGGCGGGCCATTTTGTAACCACGTTGATGAAAATGATGGCGAAAATAGATAGGTGCCCACAGGCTCTGCACCTCAACCTGGTAATTATCGATCAAATCGCAAGCCTGCTCCTGGGTTGCCCAAAACGCGGCGAAATGCCCCTGCCGGTTAAGACGCGCCAGCCCCTGAGTCAGCAAATCGATCTCTTCCAGCGTCAGATTTCCGGTATTGGCAAAGCGGGCCATTCCGGCCCCCTGCATAGCCAGGGCCGCATCCAGCCCCCCCATCGCGGCATCTTCCTGCAACGCGACCTGCCCGGTCAGGGCTTCATGTAACAACCACCCCCAACTTTCCTCCTGCCCGCGTAGCGCGGCGGGGAGTCGATCGACATGATAGGCGAAACTGTCGGCGTTGTGCGTCAAGGGCAGCATGCTAATGAGTTCGCCCGGCTGGCTACTTAGATGCAGGTTACGCTGTACGTAGAGCCGCTGCGCAGGCACGCAGCCATCGGCAAGGACTCCATCATCGCTGAGCGTACCGATTTTCGCTAATGCATTCACTTCGCCCCAATATTTCAGCCGCTTAATCTCCAACGGCTGAATGGCGCGCGCAGGCCAGACAAAATCAATATTATGAAACCACTGATCGTAGAGATCGTAACTTTCCGGATGCATCACCGCGATCCGTTGCGCATCTTCTACGCTGTGCAGCAGATATTCGATTTTGATACCAAGATCCTGCTCTGCGCGCGCGCGCAGTATTTCGAGCAGCGTGACGGAAGTTCCAAGCACGCGTAAGGTCAGTTGGTTATTAACGACGGCAGCAGAGTTCATCCTCTTATGGCTCCTGCATATAGCGACTGAATGCGCTTTGCAAACGATCGGCCTCCAGGCCGCGTAAGATAAAGACCAGCGTCGAATCTTCCAGTTCTCCTGGCCAGTCTCGCAGGTGCACGGGCGGGTGTAAGGTATGCTGGACACCGTGGATGACAATCGGCGAGCGGCTCTCACTCACGCGTAAAATGCCTTTCATCCGTAGTATCGAGCCACCGTGGCAGTGTAATAGCATCGATAACCAGATCGCAAATGAGAGCCAGTTGACCGACTGTTGCAGGGTCACCACGCAGGTTTGCGTCGCAGGATGTAACGTCGAATGTGCAACGGGATGCCGGAAAAAATCGTCATGACCGCAGGCCCCGAGCCAACGGAAACGCTGCTCCCGCGAACCCCGCATAACCTGAAGCTGAAATAAGCGATGAAAGTCATTGAGCGCCTGCCGGGTATCGCTCAGTTCCGCCAGAGGGTTAAGCTGCTGTAGCCACTGACGGAGCATGACAGCCTCTTCCCTCGTCGTCCGATCGCATTTACTGAGCAGCAGTTTATCGGCAGCCGTAACCTGCGCCAGCCATTCAGGTTGAGTCTCTGCCTGAGATCGGGCATGTTCTGCATCCACCAGAGTCACCAGAGTCCCCTGGCTGAAGTGGTGCTGGAGCTGAGGATCGTGCAGTAACGTCGACAGTATTGACGCAGGATCAGCCAGCCCGGTCGTTTCCAGTATGACCTGGTTAAATGGCGGAAGCCGCCCACGCGCACGGCGTTCATAGAGGTCGAGAAGCGCCGTTTTCAATTCCCCCCGAATCTGGCAACAGACACAGCCGCTCGGTAACAGCACGGTTTCCGGCGCGACCTCACTGAGCAGATAATGATCGATCCCTACTTCACCAAATTCGTTTACCAGCAGCGCGATTTCATTAAGATTCTGCTGTGCCAGCCAGCCCTTTAACAAGGTTGTTTTACCGCTGCCGAGGAAACCGCTCAGCACATGGAGCGGTAATTTTTCTTCGTATTGCATCACTGTTCCTCCCGACGGTAGCTACAGCGCCGCTAGCCAGTTCTCGTCCAGCGGATCCACCGAACGCCCGCTCATCTTTTCGGCCTCGATCCACAATGCGTCCAGTGAATATACCAGCGCTTGCTGACCCGTTGGGCTCGCCAGCAACCAGCTATTATGAAACTCCGTCAGCGACAATCGCCAGGGCTTCAACACCCGATTGAGCAGCGCCAGCTGCTGAAGGCGTAGCTGGCGTTGAGGTATGTCCTGCTGCAGCGGATCGCTCCACTGCGGCCCATGATTGAGTAAGCCGCACACTCCACACATAGCAACTCCATTACTGCATCACATCGCCAGAATTAGGGCCAAGCGTTTGACCGACAAAAAGATTGCCGCCCGGCTCGCTTGCCAGCAGAAGCGCCGCGGGTGCCACCTCTTCTGCGCGACCAAAGCGCCCCAGCGGTAACCCGGCGGCTTTAGCCTGCTTCCACGCCTCATTAATACCATCAATCAGCGGGGTTTCAATCGGACCTGGTGCAATGGCATTCACCAGCACATTACGGTCTGACACTTCCAGAGCCAGGGATTTGGTAAAACCGATGACCCCAGCTTTAGCGGCGGCGTAATGACTCAACTCCGCCCCACCTTTAATTCCCAGCTGTGAAGCAATATTAATCACACGCCCCCAACGCTGCGCCAGCATTGCCGGCAGCGCCCGCTGGGTCGCTAAAAACACACTGCGCAGGTCGACGGCCATCATCTCTTCCCACATCGCCAGCGTAATATCTTCACAACGTGCCTGTGTTAACATTCCGGCATTGTTGACCAGGATATCGATGCCGCCATAACGCGCAAGGCAGCAATCAACGCCAGCCGTGGCCCCATCAACCTGGCCAACGTCAGCCACCACGCCGCAGTACTCTGCACCGTATTGCTGGAGTTGGTTGACTATCGCGTTGAGCTTATCGTTATGCCTATCGACCAGAACCAACCGCGCGCCTTCACGCGCAAACAGTTCAGCGATAGCCGCTCCTATGCCGCTGGCGGCGCCGGTAATGACGCAGCGTTTACCCTTTAGTTGCATAAACACTCCTTAATCAGGCCAGCGGACCGTTAGCCCGCCATCAACAATAAGACTTTGACCCGTGAGATAACTGCTTTCTTCGCTGGTCAAAAACGCAATCACTTTAGCTATCTCATCCGCACGACCAACCCGGGCAAGTGGGATCGCTTTTGCGGCTCTGGCCAGTCCTTCCGGGCCAAGAGAGTTTTGTTTATCCAGCGACTGGGGCGTTTCTATCAGACCGGGAATAATGGCGTTACAGCGTATACCTTTTGGGGCAAGCTCAATGGCTAACGAACGGCAGATCCCCGGAACTGCCGCTTTAGCCGCGGCATAGTGCGCATGTTCCTGCCAGCCGTACACGCCCCCTGCGATAGAAGATACCGCCACCAGACTCGCGCCAGCGCTCAAATACGGCGCGGCGGCACGGAAACAGCGCATCACTCCGGTCAGATCAACATTAAGCATATCGTTCCAGAGAGCATCGCTCATCTCTTCAATAGTGGCACGCCGCAAAATACCCGCGTTCGCAACCATGTAATCGAGACGGCCAAAATGCTGTACGCCCTGGGCGATAAAAGTGTCGACGGAAGCGGTCGAGCCGACATCCAGCGGTAGCCAAAGCGCATCGCCACCAGCCGCCTCTACCTGCGCGGCCGCCGCCGCAGGATCGTGGGGATCTGCCGGATAATACCCCGCGATAATACGTACCCCACGCTGTGCGTAGAGTGTGGCCAGCGCCAGACCTATACCGCTGGCGGCGCCGCTGATTGCGGCGACCGGTTGAGTTAACAAAGTCGGTTTCATCGTTACTCCTTAAACCCGCGACTGCGTTGAGGTCACCACCGTTTTCACATCAACGCCGTTATGCGTCGTCGTGCGGGCAAGCAGAATGATGATGCCGGAAACGAAGCACGGAATGGCGCCAAACCATAGCGCTGCCTCCTGCCAGTGACCGCCGCTGCTGAGTACGCTGGTCGTACCAATACCCGCGATAATCGCGCCGACCGGCCCCATCGCGGCAACCAACGCACCGGCAGTGGCGCGAATTGCGGTCGGGAAGCTCTCACTGATAAAGAACAGGGCCGC
Organism: Klebsiella sp. Lac1; assembly: GCF_009825425.1. Classification (NCBI taxonomy): domain Bacteria; kingdom Pseudomonadati; phylum Pseudomonadota; class Gammaproteobacteria; order Enterobacterales; family Enterobacteriaceae; genus Klebsiella; species Klebsiella sp. Lac1. Next base: position 622,142 of record NZ_VJZJ01000001.1, on the reverse strand, counting down.
CGCGTATGGGCCAATCAGGAAAAACAGCCCGATACTGTAGAGCGCTACGATGGTGGCAAAATTATCCGGGCAGTAGAGCATGCCAGCAAAAGATATGCCGCCGAGCATCCAGCCCGCAGCAATGGTATTGCGGCGTCCGATCCGATCGCCGAGCCAGCCGTGTGCCAGGTAGCCGCAGTAGCCCACCAGATTCGAGAGGATCAGAATCAGCAGAGAGTTATTAAAAGAGATATCGTGGGTTTTGGTGATGACGGTCGTGCCAAGGACGCTGAAAATCTGGATGGCAAACCAGTTAATCAGCACCGCAGCGCCGAGTACCAGGGTTGAACGCAGCGACGAGCCGCGAAAGGCTGCGCTCAGACCCGCCCGATGATGCTCTTCATAAGAGACCTGATAATCTTCTGCCACCTGACGCGCATCTTTCTCATTGCCTTGCTCACGCAGTTGCCTAATCTTCTTTTGCACCTGAAACTGCGGCGTTTCTTTCAGCTTCAGAGCAAGCACAGCGATAACCAACGAAGGCAGCGCAGCGAAAATAAAACTGCCCCGCCAGCCGATAACAGGCATCAGAATCGCGGTCAGTGCTGAGGCAACGAGGGCCCCCACCGGCCAGCCGCCCTGAACAAGGCTATAAACAAATCCTTTGCGCTTGTTGAGTTTCGGATCATCAATCGCGTTATACAGCTCAGACAGATAGGTGGCATTGACGGTTTGCTCGGCGTAACCGAGACCCGCGACAGAGCGAATCGCCGTCAGAGCACCTTTCCCCCAGGCACCGCCCACCGCCGTCAGCAACGAGCAGATGGCAGCGCCGCCAACGGTGATGACGATCCCCATACGACGGCCAAGGCGATCGACCAGAGGCCCTATCGCCAGTGCAATAACCGCACCGCCAACGGCAACCCAGGTAGCAATCTCCGACTGCTCAACCTCGCTCCAGTTAAAATGGCTACCAATTTCCGGCAGCAGTGTGCCAAAAAGGATGAAATCATAGACTGCAAAAACCCAGGCAAAAAAAGCGATCCAGGTGGCAAATTTCACATCCCTGATAGTCAACTGCTGCGGCTGCCAGCCATTTACGGAGATCTTTTTAAACGTGCTCATAGTGCTATCACTCAGTCAGGGGTTAAGGGGATTATGCCGAACGCGGTTTGCGCTGCTTAAAATCGTCGGCAATCTCGTCAAAAGTCACAAAACGAACGCCTTCATGGCTACGGATGTATTGAATTAAGCGTTCCAGCATTAACAACACCTGCGGACGCCCGGAAACATCGGGGTGAATAGTCATGGCAAATACCGCATAGTCATTTTCGCGATACACCCAGTCGAACTGGTCGCGCCACATCTCTTCCAGATGGCGGGGATTGACGAAGCCATGACTGTTTGGCGACTTTTTGATGAACATCATGGGAGGCAGATCATCGAGATACCAGTTAGCAGGGATCTCAATCAGATCCGTTTCCTCGCCGCGCTGCAGTGGTTTCATCCAGGCATCGGGATGCTGGCTATAGTCGATTTTGGTCCAGCTATCACCTACACGAACGTAGTACGGATGGAAATCGTTATGCATCAGGCTGTGGTCATACTTGATGCCTTTTTTCAGCAACAGCTCATTTGTCACGTTGCTGAATTCCCACCAGGGAGCGACATACCCGGTGGGGCGCTTACCGGAAAGTTGGCTTACCAGCTCAATACTGCGATCCAGTACCGTCTCCTCCTGCGCAGGCGTCATCGCGATCGGGTTTTCATGGCTATAGCCGTGGATGCCGATTTCATGACCGGCATCCACTACCGCTTTCATCTGTTCAGGAAAGGTTTCAATGGAATGACCAGGGATAAACCAGGTCGTACGCAATTTCTGCTCAGCAAACATTTTCAGCAGGCGCGGCGTCCCGACTTCCCCGGCAAACAAACCGCGAGAAATATCATCGGGAGAATCTTCACCGCCATATGAACCCAACCAACCAGCGACGGCATCAACGTCCACACCAAATGCACAAAGTATTTCTTTGGCCATAGTTCAGTTCCTTCAGGGTTGTACTGCAGAGAAATCCGCGCCAGCAGCGCGGCGCGGAGCAAGAACATTGGCTACCGCACTGGCAGCCATCAGGAGCCGGCGATCTTCGCCAGCGGGTAATGAGAAAAGCAGACTGGTGTACAGCGCGTCAGTATCCGTACCGGCAGGAAACGCCACGCCGGGCATATCCAGTAAGCTACCCGGCATAGTTAAACGCAGCGTTGCGATATTGGTTTTGGCAAATGCCGTTGCATCAGCAATTAATGGCTGATAAAGGGGGGCAACATGCGCCACTGTCGGTGTAACCAGAATGGCACCATCCAGTTCAGCGGCCATGGCGCACTGCCAGGCGGATCGTTGCTGTAAAAAGTCATCAAGAAGCGAGGGGCTAAGCTGTCCGGAGTCCTCTAAGCGCCGCCGAATGAAAGGGTCCATTTTTTCAGCCGCGGGAGAATTCAGCAGATCGGCATGCAGTCGGAAAGCTTCAATCGCCCCAGGCCATCCATGTTCGGCAATCCATGCCAGAGCCCGATGAAAGGAGTGAACGGGACGAAAGTCTACCGTAAAGCCGCTTGCCGCAAGCAAGGCCAGGCAGCGGTAGCCCTTTTCCCGCACCGCCGCATCGGCGCTATCGAGCAGCACGGGATCGGCGATAAAACGTGGCGTACTGAAAGCCTCATCGGTTGTGCCACACAGGATAACATCGAGCTCACGCGCGTCCCGGACGCTTCGGCATAGTGGGCCCAGCGTATCCAACGACGCAGCCAGGGGAAATACCCCGCTGTCGGTGTAGCGATGGCGGCTTGCGCGATAGCCAATAACACCGTTAAACGCCGCCGGTATCCGAATTGAACCTGCCGTATCGGTGCCTATAGCAAAACAGGCCAATCCTGCGGAAACCGCGCAAGCAGACCCGCTTGATGAGCCACCGGGAACATGTTCTGTTGACCGCCTGGAGCAGACCACTGGTGTACCGAATAGCGGGTTAATCCCTAGCCCGGAAAAAGCGAACTCGCTCAAATTAGTTTTACCCATATTCACCATACCGGCCTGGGTTAACCGGATGACCATCCCGGCGTCTTCACTGGCCTCTGGCACCTGCAAACGCGTCGCAGAACCAGCGGTCGTTCTGGTACCAGCGAGATCGAACAGATCCTTCCAGACAACAGGAATACCGTCTAAGGCACTCAGAGGTCTTCCCTGCCGCCAACGTAATGTCGATGCGGCCGCCTCTTCGCGTGCACGCTCATGGGTAAGCGTGATGAAAATGTTGCTGCTCCGCTCAGCAGCAGCCAGGCAGACCTCGATAAAGGCCGACGGCGTGAGACTGCCCTGGCAAAACAGTGCAGCAATATCGCAGGCATCAAGCTGACCCAACTGAAACTGGTAACGAATATTCTCAGCGTTCATACGCCACCCTTAAATGTACATTTTCAATTAATGTTCATTTAAAGATTAGCAATACCAATGCCATAAATTCGAATTAAAAGTAATGAAATTGTGATCTTAGTGTTTAATATTTTATTTTTTATAAATTTATCAATATTTTAAAAAAATAAAATTCATGTACGCAAAAAGTGAGCCTCACACAGCAATCCTCTTTCTTTAAATGTATATTTAAATCAATGATCCGTTATTGGGCAGACTGCACTATAGTAGTGCCAGTACATACGGCAGTTTGCCCTCCATCAGGATGTGATAATGTGTCGTGACTGGAACAGGACTGACAAAATGATCATGCGGACAAACAGTACACACAAGGCAGCGGAAGATACTGGCTCATCGCGCTACGAAGTCATTCGGCATGTTTTACATAACTTATTGATACAGAAAAAAATACCTCAGGGTCTGGTATTACTGGAAGGACCACTGGCGCAACTGTTTGGCACCAGTCGGGTGCCGGTTCGCCGGGCGCTAAGCCTGTTACATGAAGAAGGCCTGATTGCGCGTTTTGAAGGGCGGGGTTTTATCGTGGCGCAGGATGCCGAAGAGATAGAACCTCTGCGCATTGCTCTCACGCGTGAACTGCTGGGGCTGGATGAACAGGAAGAGCTGGTAGATACACGTAGCTCTGGCGAAAAAGTGCTGGAAAATCTCCAGATTGTCCTCTCCACGGCCATGATATTTGGCTGCTATCAGGTTGATGAGCAAAAAGCGGCACAGCATTACAATATCAGCCGTTCAGTGATCCGCGAGAGCCTGATGCGGCTTCGTGACAAAGGTCTGGTGGAAAAAGAGCCTTATTCTCAATGGCTAACCGGCCCGTTGACCGCCCGCGAAATCGCCGATCATTTTGAAATTCGAGCAAATCTGGAACCCGCTGCATTACGTAAGGCAGGGAAGCACCTTTCTCCAGAATGGTTGACGGCGGCGCTGGCAAGAACCCAGAAATGCAAAGGCAGACGGCTATCGCCGGCGGAACTGGAAATGCTGGAAGAAGATTTGCACGTACGCTGTCTTGAACCTGCGGGTAATAAGCTGATGATGCAGATACTGCGTCAGAATCAGTCCCCCTTTATCGTCACCCGCATTTTTTACGATCTGCTGGCGATCCCCGTGGAAACAGCCATGCTGGAAGAGCATTGTCTGGTATACGAAATGCTATTGAAAGGCAACCAGGAGCTGGCGGCCGCGTGTCTGTGCGATCATCTGGAATGCGCCCAACAGCGAACTTTACAGCGCCTTAAAGTCCTGTCGGTATTACCTGTACCAACGCTACCTGCATTTATGGAGGCACGATAAGTCTGTCTTGCCATTGCGGCCAGGAGATTTCCTCTCTTTAACGGGACTACAGGGCCCGTTCAGCCCTGTAGTCCACGTCAGGAAAGGTTATTCGATACCTTTGCTACGCAGGTAATCTTCGTAGTTACCGCTGAAGTCGATCACGCGCTCAGGGGTAATTTCGATCACCCGGGTCGCCAGGGAGCTGACGAACTCACGGTCGTGGGAAACGAAGATCAGGGTCCCCTGATACATCTCCAGCGCCATGTTCAGCGATTCGATCGATTCCATATCCAGGTGGTTAGTCGGTTCATCCATGACCAGGATGTTCGGTTTTTGCATCATCAGCTTACCGAACAGCATGCGGCCTTTCTCGCCACCGGACAGCACTTTTGCCGGCTTTTTGATATCGTCCTGGCTAAACAGCAGACGACCGAGGATGCTGCGCACCGCCTGCTCGTCATCGCCGTCCTGCTTCCACTGGCTCATCCAGTCGAAGACGGTCAGATCGTTTTCAAATTCGTATTCGTGATCCTGCGCGTAGTAGCCAATCTGCGCGTTTTCAGACCATTTTACGCTGCCGCTGGTCGGTTCCAGTTCACCTACCAGGGTTTTCAGCAGCGTGGATTTACCCACGCCGTTGATCCCGAGCACGGCAAGCTTCTCGCCCACTTCCAGCAGAAGATTGATCCCTTTGAACAGCGGACCATTGTCAAAACCTTTCGCCAGCGCTTCCACTTCCAGCGCATTACGGAACAGCTTCTTATCCTGTTCAAAACGGATGAACGGGTTCTGACGGCTGGAGGCTTTCACTTCATCCAGCTTAATTTTGTCAATCTGGCGGGCGCGTGAGGTCGCCTGGCGCGATTTTGAGGCGTTGGCGCTAAAGCGGCTGACGAAGGATTGCAGGTCGGCGATTTGCGCTTTTTTCTTGGCGTTGTCGGCCAGCAGGCGTTCGCGCGCCTGGGTCGCGGCGGTCATATATTCGTCGTAGTTGCCGGCATACACGCGCAGTTCGCCGTAGTCGAGATCGGCCATATGGGTGCAAACCATGTTCAGGAAGTGACGGTCGTGCGAGATAATAATCATGGTGCTGTCACGTTCGTTCAGCACCTGCTCCAGCCAGCGAATGGTATCGATGTCCAGGTTGTTCGTCGGTTCATCGAGCAGCAGAATATCGGGGTTGGAAAACAGCGCCTGCGCCAGCAGTACACGCAGCTTCCAGCCTGGCGCCACTTCGCTCATCGGGCCGTAATGCTGTTCAACCGGGATCCCGACGCCAAGCAGCAGTTCACCGGCGCGTGCTTCGGCAGAATAGCCGTCCATTTCACCGTAAGTGACTTCCAGGTCGGCCACTTTATAGCCGTCTTCTTCGCTCATTTCCGCCAAGGAATAGATGCGATCGCGCTCCTGTTTCACTTCCCACAGCTCGCCGTGGCCCATAATGACCGTATCCAGCACGGTGAATTCTTCAAAGGCGAACTGATCCTGACGCAGTTTACCGATACGTTCGTTGGGATCGAGAGAGACGTTACCCAACGTCGGCTCAAGATCGCCGCCGAGGATCTTCATAAAGGTGGATTTACCGCTACCGTTAGCGCCAATCAGGCCGTAACGGTTGCCGCCGCCAAATTTGACGGAGATGTTTTCGAACAGCGGCTTACTGCCAAACTGCATGGTGACGTTGCTGGATACTAGCACGGGGTTATCCTGAAAAAAGAGAATGAGAAGTGTGATACATCGGGCATTATGCCAGCAAAGCCATCACTTTTCACGGTTTGCAATAAAATCGCAGGCAGCGCCTGTGGTACGGTCTCTCTTATCGTGCGCGATTCATTTACCCGATACATGATTTTTTCCCTTAATCTGGAAGGAACCTATGACGACATACTCTCGCCATCCGGCATTCTTATCGCTTCAGGGCGGTATCAACTTTCGCGACCTCGGCGGCCTGCACACCGCCGACGGTCGCCGCGTGCGCCAGGGGAAACTGCTGCGCTCCGGTTCGTTACACCAGATGACCGATCAAGATCTGAGCCATCTCGACACTCTGCCGGTGACCCGGGTCATTGATTATCGCGATCCGCACGAAGTCCAGCGCAGCCCCGACAGGCTCAATGAACGGATGCGTTATCTCAATGCGCCCGCTAATCCTCTGACGCCAGACGTCGATGCCAAAGTCACGGAGCTGAATGCCGCGACGCTCAATACCATGAACGGCGAGAAGTTTATGCTGCAGCTTTATCGTCAGTTGCCCTTTAACAACGCCGCCTATCGCCAGCTTGCCGGTTGGCTGATGCAGCCTGTTGACGGCGCGCTGTTGCAGCACTGCGCGGTAGGCAAAGACCGTACCGGCGTCGGCTGCGCGCTGGCGCTGTTCGCCCTTGGCTGCGACACGCCGACGGTGATGGAGGAGTATCTCCTCACCCACGGCATGCTAAACCAGGTCGAAACCGGGATCCTCAGCCTGCTCGGCAATGAACTGAGCCCCCGCGGACGGCAGAACCTGGCAGAAATTCTGACGGTACATGAGTCGTACCTCGCGGCGGCGCTATCGGCGATTCACGACCGCTATTCCAGCGTGGATACATGGCTGGAACAGGAGTATCAGTTGACGCCAGAGGCGCGAGAAGCGCTGCGCTCGCGGTTTCTCGAGGGGTAATGCCGCCTTTTTCCCGCCACGATTTGCCGCAGAAATGAAAAACGGCGGGCTACAGTTGAAACAACTGGCAAAAAAGTGTGATTTCGTACACATCTGATTTCCCTGTTGGATGGAATGCACATATAATGCGCTCCCATCTATTAGCTAAATCATCTGACAAAGGCCTTTGTGGCTTTGCCACTGCACACGACATGAAGAATATGAAAATATCGACACTCTTAGCGGCAGCCTTCGCCCTCGTCGGCTTTTGCAACACAGCATCCGCTGTCACTTATCCACTGCCAACCGACGGCAGTCGACTGATTGGTCAGAACCAGGTGATTACGGTTCCTGATAACAACAAGCAACCGCTGGAATATTTCGCGGCTAAATACCAGATGGGATTGTCCAACATGCTGGAAGCCAACCCGGGTGTGGATACCTATCTGCCGAAGGGCGGCACCGTGCTGAATATCCCGCAGCAGCTGATTCTGCCCGATACCGTGCATGAAGGTATTGTTATCAACAGCGCGGAAATGCGTCTTTACTACTACCCGAAAGGCACCAACACCGTTATCGTGCTGCCAATTGGTATCGGCCAGTTGGGCAAAGATACGCCGATCAAGTGGGTCACCAAGGTAGAACGTAAGAAAGCGGGTCCGACCTGGACGCCGACGGCGAAGATGCACGCGGAATACATCGCGGCGGGTAACCCGCTGCCGGCCGTCGTACCGGCGGGTCCTGACAACCCGATGGGCCTGTATGCGCTGTATATTGGTCGTCTGTATGCCATCCACGGCACCAACGCTAACTTCGGTATCGGTCTGCGCGTCAGCCACGGCTGCGTCCGTCTGCGTAACGATGACATCAAATTCCTGTTTGAAAATGTGCCGGTTGATACCCGCGTCGAGTTTATCGATGAGCCGGTGAAAGCGACCACCGAGCCGGACGGTAGCCGTTATGTCGAAGTACATAACCCGCTGTCCACCACCGAAGCACAGTTCCAGGGTGGTGAAATCGTACCGATTGCGCTGACCAAAGAAGTTCAGGCGGTCACCGGCCAGCCCGACGTCGATCAGACCGTTGTCGAGCAGGCTATCCAGAACCGTTCCGGTATGCCGGTTCGTCTGAACTAATCTTCTGACGTAACAGTATGAAAAGGCGGGCCCGGTGCCCGCCTTTTTTATCCGTTATTGACCAGGATAATGCCGCCATGATCGTAGCGATAGTGGCAGCGGGCATACTCCAGCGGCGTCCCGTCTTCCAGATAGATAACCTGCTCGACTTCCAGCACCGGGTCGCTCTCGCCGCAGTTCAGATGCTGCTGATCCAGCGCATCCGGCTTCATCGCCCGGACCACGCGATACGAGCCCATCAGCTTTCGCCCCAGCGTCTCCTGCACGTAACGAAACACCGAACTTTCCAGATGGGTTTTATTAAGCCCCGGCACCAGCGCCACGGGCATCACCGTCATATCCAGCGAGACCGGCTCGCCATTGAGCACCCGCAGGCGGATAAAGTCATAGACCGGGGCATCGGCGTCGATAAGCAGCGAGGCTTGCTCCTTTTCCGTGGCAAAGCGCGGTTCAAAGCGGATCACCTGGCTGGTCACCTCCCCCAGATGCTCCCAGGTTTTGGTGGCGCCGAAGTAATCGCTACCCGGCAGTTCCCACTGCGAGAGCTGCAGAAAGTTCTTGCGCACGAAGGTGCCCTGCCCTTTGCGGGTATAGATAAGCCCCTCGACAATCAGCTGGCGCATCGCCTGCTGGATGGTCATCCTGCTGGTGTTAAATTCCGCCGCCAGCGCAAACTGGTCGGGTAACGGGGCGCTGGCGAGATACTGCTGGCTGATAATTCGTTTTTTGATTTCCCGCGCGATCGCAAGATACTTCGCCGTCATTCCCCGTCCTTTTATTAATGATGTTCTCTGGAAGTGTTCTGTTGCCCAAACGCTGGCGGGCCTGAGAACAGATAGCCCCGCTACAGCGCGTCACCATTGCTGTGGATAGCCTGTTTTAACCAGGCGTAGCTTTTCTTCGGCACGCGCTTAAGGTCTTTCAGATCGTGGTTTTCGCGATTCACATACACCACACCGTAGCGCTTGCGCATATCGCCCTGAGAGCTAAGGATATCAATCAATCCCCAGCCCAGGTAGCCCATCACCTGCGCGCCATCGGTAAATATCGCCTCTTTCATGGCGTTGATATGATCGCGATGATAGGCAATACGATAATCATCGGCCACCGGCGTCTCACCATCCCATGACTCAATCACGCCAATGCCGTTTTCAATCGGGAATACCGGCAAACGCCAGTCGTTGTAGTAGCGCGTGATAATCATACGGAAACCGAGCGGGTCAATCTGCCAGTTCCATTCCGTTGCTTTCAACCAGCGATTCGCTTTATCACCGAACAGCATATAGTTGTTCACCGGCGTATCAGGCGGCACAGGATCGCTGTCCAGGGTCCGGCTGGCATAGTAGCTGAAGGCCAGATAGTCGACTTTTACCGTCGCCATCAGCGCCAGATCCTCTTCCCGGTAGATCTCGCTAAAACCTTCCCGCGCCACGAAGTGCATGACTTCCGGGCTGTAGCCTTCTCCGGCAAATGCGCGCAGCAGATTCTGGTTAAAGAACTCATCCAGTTGCTGAGCACAGAGAATATCGCGCGGCTTGCAGGTCGCCGGATAGACCAGCGCGTGCGCCAGCATACCGCCCATTAAACACTGCGGTTTCACCTGATGCAGATAGTGGGTCAGGTGCACGTGGGCCATCATCACGTGGTGCTGGATCTGGTACAGCTCGCGCAAGGTTTTCTCACCGCGCAGATAGCCCGTAATAAGGAACGCCTCCGGCATATGGTAGAGATTCTGCTCGTTGAAGGTCAGCCAGTACTTCACCTTGTCGCCGTAGCAGGCAATCATCTTCTGGCCGTAACGAATAAAAGCGTCCATCACGCGACGATCGGTGAAACCGTTATAGCGTTCCGCCAGCGAAAGCGGCATATCGAAATGATACAGGCAGATCATCGGCTCAATACCGCGGGCGAGCAGTTCATCAATAAACTGGTGATAGAAGGCGATCCCCTGTTCATTAAATTCGCCGTCGCCCAGCGGACATACCCGGCTCCAGGCAATCTGGAAACGATAGCAGTTCATCCCCAGATCCTGCATCAGGTCGAAATCTTCCCGATAGCGATGGTAAGAGTCCGTCGCGACTTTCCAGTCGGAGGCGAATTCCGCGGGTTCGCGAACATCGTACACCGACATCCCCTTCCCCCCTTCATTCCAGGCCCCTTCCGTCTGCATGCTGGAAACCGAGTTCCCCCACAAAAAGTCCGCCGGTAGTGCATTGTTCATCTCTCGCCCCTTTATGACTAGTCATTTATATTTCATGACTAGTCATATAAACAGTATTCCCTTCCCAGGCAAAACAAAGGATCGTTTTTTGTGAGCGCAGCAAATAAAAAAGCCGGATCGGGGGCGCCGATCCGGCCAGACAACGTACGGTGTTTATTGCCGGGCGAGCTGATCGCGGCGATATTCGCCCTGGCGCTCAAGCATCCAGCCGGGGTATTCGCGCGGCAGGGCGCTGACCGCATCCAGCTGGGCCAGCTCCTCTTCGCTCAGGTGAATATCGACGGCGGCGAGGTTGTCCGCCAGCTGCGCGGGATGTTTTGCGCCGATAATCACGCTGCTGACCGCCGGCTGATGCAGCAGCCAGGCAAGAGCAATCTGGGCGACCGAAACACCTTTCGCCTGCGCGATGACGCGCATAACATCGATGCAGTCGAAGGCGCGATCTTTATTTACCGGCGGGAAATCAAACGTCTGGCGGCGGCCACCTTCAGCGCTCTGACCATCGCGATCGTACTTCCCGCTCAGCAAACCGCCGGCCAGCGGACTCCAGACCATCAAACCGACCCCTTCACTCTGCATCATCGGGATCAGTTCACGCTCCAGATCGCGCCCGGCGATGGTGTAGTAAGCCTGCAGGGAGGCAAAGCGCGACAGCCCCAGGCGCGCGGAAATCCCCAGCGCTTTTGCGATTTGCCAGGCCGCCCAGTTTGACACGCCGATATAGCGAACATGCCCTTGCTGCACCAGGTTATCCAGCGCGTAGAGCGTCTCCTCAATGGGCGTTGCCGGATCGAAACCGTGGAGCTGATAAAGATCGATATGATCGAGCTGCAGCCGTCGCAGACTCTCTTTGACGCTTCCCATGATGTGAAAGCGCGAACTGCCGCGGGAGTTGACGCCGGCCGTACCGGTTTCGCCAAAGGCTTTGGTGGCGACCACCACGTTCTCGCGCGGAACCTTCAGGTTTTTTAGCGCCTGGCCGGTTAACATTTCCGCCCGGCCCTCAGAATAGACATCGGCGGTGTCGATAAAGTTAATGCCCGCATCCAGCGCACTGCCCACCAGCTGTTCGGCCTCCGTCTGGCGCAGCTGACCAATTTTCCCCCACATGCCGCCTTCGCCGCCAAAGGTCATGGTGCCCAGGCACAGTCGGGAGACAAACAGACCGGTGTTTCCGAGTTTTTGATAACGCATTGGACTCTCCTCATCAGGATATTAAACCTCAGCGTTAACGTTATACGCCCGCGGCGAAGCGGGCGAATGGGGTGATTCTGTCTGTTCCTTGCCCAATCCTCCGAAAATCAGGCGATGAATAGCAATAATGCGTAACCAACCGCCCCCGCCCACAGCAACAGCGGCAGAGAGTAAAGATGGAAACGCCACCAGATGCGGCGATCTGACGCCATACGCAGCGCGATTAAATTGGCCAGCGAACCGGGAAGCAGGCCAAAGCCGCCAACGTTGACCGCCCAGGCCAGCAGCGTCGAAGGAGGGACATAGTTGAGCAGCAGAATGGTGGCCGGTACGTTGCTGATAAACTGCGACAGGCCAATCGTCGACAGCCACAAGCCGCTAGCAGAAAGCTGGCCGACGCCGCTTAGCACCTGATGCAGCGCGGGAAGCTGCGTCAACAGATGAACATCGATAAACATCACCATAAAGACCAGCAGCAGCGACCAGTCAACATGGATAATCACCGCTCGCGCCAGCAGCAGAAAACCGAGAATAATCAGCCCCAGGCCCCACAGTTCAAGCTTCATTTCTAAGGCCGTCAGGAATATCAGATAAAACGCCAGACAGCTCCACACCAGCTTCGGCTGCCACGATGGCGCCCGATCCGCGCTTTGAAAGGACAGGCGGGTGGCGGAGAAACAGCACCAGCACAGCGCCAGCAGCGTCAGCATCATTGCCGCCGCCAGCGGCAGCATTTGCCCGATAAACCCAAGGAAGCTAAGCCCGGATCGCCCCCACAGCAGGATATTTTGTGGATTGCCGATAGGTGTTAACAAAGATCCGGCGTTGACCGCCAGCGCCTCGAAAATAATCAGCCGGTTAACCGGTATCGCGCACCACTTTTTCAACGTCAGCGTGAGCGGTACGACGATAAACAGCGCCACATCATTGGTCAGGAACGTCGAGAGCAGCGCCGCCGCAAGGACCATAAAAATGGCCAGCTGGCGCTCGGTGGCAAACCGCCGCGCCATTTTGCGGCCGAGCACATCAAAGTAGCCGCTCAGCTCAATCCCTTTGGTCAGCAGCATCAAACCGCTCAGGGTGATAATGGTGTGCCAGTCGATAGCCTGAGGCCAGCTTTTTGGCGCAAACGGGACAAAGAAACTTAAACCGCAGGCGATGATCAGGAGTAAATGCAGAAAACGATCGCGAGCCAGAGACTGGATAAACGGAAGATTCATTCTCCTTGCCGCCCATATTTAACAGTGAACTGATTAAATGCCGCCAGGGTCTCTTCACTGACGTGATGTTCCATCCCTTCCGCATCGCGGCGGGCTATCTCCGGACTCACGCCCAGAACCAGTAAGAAATTCTCGACGATCTGATGGCGTTCGCGGCTCTCATGCGCCAGCTTCTCGCCTTCCGGGGTTAAAAAGACCCCGCGCCACGGGATCTGCTCAATCAAGCCGACGCTGGCCAGGCGTTTTAACATTTTGGCCACCGTTGGCTGGGAGACCCCCAGACGCGCGGCCATATCAACCTGACGCGCCTCTCCCACTTCGCGAATCAGATCTGAAATCAGTTCAACGTAGTCGTCAATCAGCTCCCGACGGTGGGCTTCGCGCACCTGACGAAACCCTTCAACGTGCTCTTCAACATTAACAAGCTGCGTCACTTTTTTTGTTATAGGTCTACCCGCGCGACGGTTCATTGTGCTTCCTCATACGTGTGACGCCTCAAGCATCATCTCAAAAGAGCCCCATTGTAAATGATTGGGCCCGTAGCACAAAAAATTAACGTTTTAGCCATAGCTATAAAATATAGCCTGTGCTATATCTGTATGTAATGCAGACATCCTTCAAGGAGCGAAGGGCGAAATTACAGGAGGTCCCATGAACGAATTCAAGAGGTGCTTACGCGTGTTTACTCATTCCCCTTTTCAAGTCCGTTTAATGCTAATTAACATGCTGTGCGACATGATAAACGGCAAGAATCGCCAGGAAAAACCCCATCACTAAATGCGGCGTCGCGGTACGCCGCTTCATTTTTTTGTCATAATCCCCTGTCAAACTGACCCGTTTCCCCGCACTCTCGCCGCTTTTTTCAAGTTTTGTAAGCTTTCTCTCAAAACAATCCGTTATGTCCGGTTGACCTTATCATTTGCAAGCCCTATCTTTTGTCAGCCCTGCCACTACTGCGGCTCGCAGAGACCCTCTTCAGGCACTGTCCAGCAGGTTTTACCCCTTGATGCCAGGGGATGCACATGGCGTCTTTTTGATTAATAACTATGAATGTCACCCTGAAAGAAACGCTGGTCGCTCGCGGATTAGTCCCTAACCCGTGGACAGGATTTTATTTTCTCCAGTCTCTGCTGATTAACCTCGCACTCGGCTATGAATTGAGTCTGCTCTATACCGTCGCATTTACATGCGTGCTACATCTGCTGTGGCGTCATGCCCCGCGGATGCAAAAAGTCGTGGTGGGAGGCTACTCGCTGCTTGCCGCCTTGTATTACCCGTTTGGCCAGGCGTATGGCGCCCCCAACTTCAACACGCTGCTGGCGCTGCATGCCACCAACGTCGAAGAGTCCACGGAAATTCTGACTATCTTTCCCTGGTACAACTACCTGCTGGCGGTCTTTATTTTTGCGCTCGGCGTGATTGCCGTGCGTCGCAAACCGGAAGAGCGTAAGCCGTGGAGCAAAATGGAGATCCTTGGGCTGCTGTTCAGCATCGGCATCTTCTTTCTGCAGCCGGTGCAGAATCTGGCGTGGGGCGGCGTCTTCAAAGTGATTGATACCGGCTATCCCGCCTTCCGTTTCGTGAAAGACGTGGTGGTCAACAATAAGGAAGTGCTGGACGAGCAGGCGCGCATGACGCAACTGGCCAATATGAAAGACAGCTGGCATGTGCTGGCGGTCAAACCCAAATATCAGCTTTACGTCGTGGTCATCGGAGAGAGCGCGCGCCGCGATGCGCTCGGGGCGTTTGGCGGCCAGTGGGACAACACCCCGTTCGCCAGCTCGGTTAACGGCTATCTGTTTAATGACTACATTTCCGCCAGCGGTTCGACGCAAAAATCACTCGGCTTAACGCTCAACCGGGTAGTGGACGGCAAACCGCAATATCAGGATAACTTCGTCACGCTGGCGAACCGCGCCGGCTTCCAGACCTGGTGGTTTTCCAATCAGGGGCAGATTGGCGAATACGATACGGCGATAGCCAGCATCGCAAAGCGTGCGGATGAGGTGCAGTTCCTCAAGAATGGCGATTTTGAGGCCAACAAAAATACGCAGGATGAGCAGTTGTTGAAGCTCACCGAGCAGGTGCTCTCCGTGCAGCGGACCCAGCCGCAGCTGATCGTCCTGCATCTGATGGGATCTCACCCGCAGGCCTGCGATCGTACCAAAGGGAAATATACCGTCTTTGTGCAATCAAAAGAGACGTCCTGTTATCTCTACAGCATGACGCAAACCGATACCCTGCTGAGCAAGCTCTATCATCAGCTGCAGAATTCGGGTGAAAGCTTCTCGATGACCTATTTTTCCGATCACGGTCTGGCCTTTAAAGAACGCGGTAAAGAGGTTCAGTACCTGGCGCACGATGATAAGTACCAGCAGAATTTCCAGGTGCCGTTTATGGTGCTGTCCAGCGATGATAAAGCGCATAAAGTGATTAAAGCACGGCGCTCCGCCAACGATTTCCTCGGGTTCTTCTCGCAGTGGACCGGGATCAGCGCCACCGAGATTAAGCCTCGCTACCGCTTCATCTCCGAACAAGCTGCCGGGCCGACCTATATCACCAACTTCCAGCTACAGAAAGTGGACTATACCCATCTGGGTAGCGATCTGTTCACGACCCAGTAGCAGGGCCCGCCGCCGGAAAGCCCGGCGGCAAATCGGCGAACGCCGCGCATTTCAGGCAAAAAAAATCCGCCCTGTCAGGCGGATTTTTTATATCACCGAAGTGATTAGAAGCTGTAACCAACGCCAGCGATCCAGGTGCCAACGTCAACGTTACGAATACGAGACTGCTCGTAGGAGAAGTCCAGAGCAACGTTTTGGATCGGGTTGAACTGCATACCTGCACCGTAGGAGAAACCGTAGTCGCTCATGTCGTGCTTGTTCGGGAAGCTGTTGTCCTGGAATTTACCGTGACCAACGCCCACTACGCCGTAGATGCTAGCCCAGTCGTTCAGACGGTAAGCCGGACCTGCGGTGATGCCGTAGTACTGGCCTTTCTGGTATACGCCAGCTTCAGTACGATCTTTTTCGGTGTAGGTGAAAGAACCGATAACACCCAGCGGGCTATTGTCTTGCTCGTAACGGTACTTCAGGTTGAAACCGCCAGCTTTGTTAGCTTCACCCTGCATGTCGCTCTGAGCATAACCACCGGTAACGGTAGAAGTTGCAGCGAAAGCGGTACCTACGGATGCAGCCAGAACAACGGCCAGTGCTGAAAAACGTGCAATTTTATTCATAACCACCTCAAATGTGTTTCTAATAAGTCCTAAGTCTTAAATATATCAAAAACTTTCAGGAAACTCTTTTGACTTTACACTGTCTAACATACCTTTTCATGTAACTAAAAGTTTCCATATTTCTGTAACAAACTGGAAAACAAACGCTTTTGGCGAACACCCTACTATTAAGGCCGATAAGGCCCCGCTCGTGCATCCAGATTAATCCTAATCAACCGGTTAATTTCTCTTCTCGTCTCGCCGCATTGTACGCTTCCGGTACGCGTTTTTTTCAACAATAGATAAACCGTAGCCAGCTAATTCATTTACACTGGAAGTTTTACCGCACTTGACAAACCCTGACAGGAGAAAGGATGCCCGGCTCGTCCCGCAAAATACCGGCATGGCTGCCGACGCTGGTTGTTTTAATCGCCATGGTCTCTATTCAGAGCGGCGCATCGCTGGCGAAATCGCTGTTCCCGCTCGTCGGCGCCCCCGGGGTGACCGCTCTGCGCCTGGCGTTAGGCACCTTGATTCTGGTTATCATCTTCAAGCCCTGGCGTCTGCGCTTTAGCGCAGAGCAGCGCCTGCCGCTCCTCTTATACGGTCTGACGTTGGGCGGCATGAACTATCTGTTTTACTTATCGATTCAGCGTATTCCGCTGGGAATTGCGGTGGCGCTGGAGTTTACCGGGCCGCTGGCGGTCGCGCTGTTCGGCTCGCGGCGTCCGCTCGATTTCGTCTGGGTCATTCTGGCCGTGCTCGGGCTGTGGTTCCTGCTGCCGCTGGGGCAAGACGTCGCGCAGGTTGATCTGACCGGCGCACTGCTGGCGCTGGGCGCCGGGAGCTGCTGGGCCGTCTATATTCTGACCGGCCAGCGGGCCGGGGAAGAACACGGTCCGGCAACGGTGGCGATGGGGTCGCTTATTGCCGCCGTCGTCTTTGTGCCGCTGGGCATGCTGCAGGCGACCGACACGCTGTTCCAGTGGTCGCTGCTGCCGCTGGGACTGGCCATCGCCATCCTCTCTACGGCGCTGCCTTACTCGCTGGAAATGATTGCCCTCACCCGTATGCCCACCCGCACATTCGGCACCCTGATGAGCATGGAGCCGGCGCTCGCTGCGCTATCGGGCATGATATTTCTTGGGGAGATGCTGACCTTTACGCAAACTCTGGCGCTCGGAGCGATTATCCTCGCCTCGATGGGCTCGACGCTGACGATGCATCGGGCAAGCAAAATCGAAAAAGTGGATATCAGCTAGCTGACGTTACCGGTTCTGCACGCTGGTCTCGCCCCGTGCAGAACCGCGCTCCCACGCTGGCTTTTTACGCAATTTCACGCGTTTTTCAAAATAGCCAACGCCCCCGCGCTATCAAACCGATAGGGACTACCACCCTCTTCATACTCCAATCCATTGCTATACTTAGTGCCATCAGTTACCGGGGACACGCGCTCCATTTAATTCACATTTGATGTATGACGAGTATAAATATCAAGAGGATATGAAACTATGGGTACCGCAAAACTGGTTAAAACGAAAGCATCCGATCTGCTCTATACCCGCAACGATGTTGCCGACAATGAGAAGAAAGCAACCGTCGAGCTGCTGAATCGTCAGGTGATCCAGTTCATTGACCTGTCGCTGATTACCAAGCAGGCTCACTGGAATATGCGCGGTGCCAATTTTATTGCCGTTCATGAAATGCTGGATGGCTTCCGCACCGCGCTGACCGACCACCTCGACACCATGGCGGAACGCGCTGTACAGCTGGGCGGCGTCGCGCTGGGCACCACTCAGGTGATCAACAGCAAAACTCCGCTAAAAAGCTACCCGCTGGATATTCACAACGTTCAGGATCACCTGAAAGAGTTGGCTGACCGTTACGCGATTGTGGCCAATGACGTGCGTAAAGCGATCGGCGAAGCAAAAGATGAAGACACCGCCGACATCTTTACCGCCGCCTCCCGCGATCTGGATAAATTCCTGTGGTTCATCGAAGCCAACATCGCATAATCCTGCTTCATCCCGCACTATCACCGTCAGCCTCGCTGGCGGTTTTTTTTCCGCTTACCCTGACCTCTGCCGCCTGATTTTTTCCTCGCTCCCCACCCGCACCATTTCAGTGCACAACAATGCACAAAATACGTACAAAAGTAAAACAATTGTAATAATCACCTCACACAATCGTTACATCGAGATTGTTTTACCATCAGTGTTTGCGTTAAAAATGCACTTGTTATTCGGCGTGTTTATGGCGCACCAGAATGACGCCCCAATGCGGTGCATTTATCGTGACCTGTAACCGAAACCGTGCAACAGGATAGACTTGGTCTGTTATAAAACAACAAGTTGTAAAACTGGCACGATTTTTTCATAGGGTTAAACGTTCTCGCAGGGGATCGTCCCGTGGATAAAAAAGGAAATGCTATGAAGTCTGTATTAAAAGTTTCACTGGCTGCACTGACCCTGGCTTTTGCGGTTTCTTCTCAGGCCGCTGAAAAACAACTGATTGTGGCGACCGATACGGCGTTTGTACCGTTTGAATTTAAGCAAGGTGATAAGTATGTCGGTTTTGATGTCGACCTGTGGGACGCCATCGCCAAAGAGTTAAAACTGAACTACACCCTGAAACCGATGGATTTCAGCGGCATCATCCCTGCCCTGCAAACGAAAAACATCGACCTCGCGCTGGCGGGGATTACCATTACTGAAGAGCGCAAGAAAGCGATCGAGTTCTCCGATGGCTACTATAAGAGCGGTCTGCTGGTGATGGTGAAAGCCAATAACAACGACATCAAAGATGTGAAGGACCTGAACGGTAAAGTCGTGGCAGTAAAAGGTGGTACCGGCTCCGTTGACTACGCGAAAGCCAATATCAAAACCAAAGACCTGCGTCAGTTCCCGAATATCGATAACGCCTATATGGAGCTGGGTACCGGTCGCGCTGACGCCGTTCTGCACGACACGCCAAACATCCTGTACTTCATCAAAACGGCCGGCCACGGTCAGTTTAAAGCGGTAGGGGAATCGCTGGAAGCGCAAAACTACGGTATCGCCTTCCCGAAAGGCAGCGACGAACTGCGCGAAAAAGTGAACGGCGCGCTGAAAACGCTGCGTGAAAACGGCACCTACAACGAAATTTACAAAAAATGGTTCGGTACTGAGCCAAAATAATAATCAGAGTTGATCGCTTACAGGTCTGCTGAATTCTGCTCACCCGGACAGGACCCCTGGCCACCATCCGGGTAGCACCTTGCCGCAGACCTGAGTCACTTTTTCTCAGAGGCGCGCCTCTGTTTTTCGACACGGTAACAGGAACGAATTATGCAGTTTGACTGGAGTGCCATCTGGCCTGCCATTCCAATTTTGCTGGAAGGCGCCAAAATGACGCTGTGGATTTCCGTCCTCGGCCTGGCCGGCGGTCTGATAATCGGCCTCGTCGCCGGTTTCGCCCGCTGCTTTGGCGGCTGGATAGCGAACCACGTTGCGTTAGTCTTTATCGAGATCATTCGCGGAACCCCTATCGTGGTTCAGGTCATGTTTATCTACTTCGCTCTGCCGATGGCGTTCAATGATCTACGCATTGACCCCTTCTCGGCGGCGGTCGTGACCATCATGATCAACTCCGGCGCCTATATCGCAGAAATTACCCGCGGGGCGGTACTCTCCATTCACAAAGGCTTCCGTGAAGCCGGCCTGGCGCTTGGCCTGTCCCGTCGCGAAACTATCCGCCACGTGATTCTGCCGCTGGCGCTGCGTCGCATGCTGCCGCCGCTGGGTAACCAGTGGATAATCAGCATCAAAGATACCTCGCTCTTTATCGTCATCGGCGTCGCCGAACTGACCCGTCAGGGCCAGGAGATTATTGCCGGTAACTTCCGCGCGCTGGAAATCTGGAGCGCCGTTGCCGTGATTTATCTGATAATCACCCTGGTATTGAGCTTTATTCTGCGCCGTCTTGAAAGAAGGATGAAAATCCTGTGATTGAATTTAAAAATGTTTCCAAGCACTTTGGCCCGACCAAGGTGCTGCACGATATCGATCTGAAGATCAATAAAGGCGAAGTCGTGGTGATTATCGGGCCATCCGGCTCCGGGAAATCAACGCTGCTGCGCTGTATTAATAAACTCGAAGAGATCACCAGCGGCGAACTGATCGTCGATGGTCTGAAGGTTAATGACCCGAAAGTCGACGAGCGCCTGATCCGTCAGGAAGCCGGGATGGTGTTCCAGCAGTTCTATCTGTTCCCGCACCTGACGGCGCTGGAGAACGTCATGTTCGGGCCGCTGCGCGTGCGCGGCGCTAAAAAAGAGGCCGCCGAAAAACTGGCTAAAGATCTGCTGGAAAAAGTGGGGCTCGCCGAACGCGCGCACCACTACCCTTCCGAGCTCTCCGGCGGCCAGCAGCAGCGCGTAGCCATCGCTCGCGCCCTGGCGGTAAAGCCCAAAATGATGCTGTTTGACGAACCGACCTCGGCGCTGGATCCGGAACTGCGTCACGAAGTACTGAAAGTGATGCAGGATCTGGCGGAAGAAGGGATGACGATGGTCATCGTGACCCACGAGATCGGTTTTGCTGAAAAAGTGGCATCGCGACTGATCTTTATCGACAAAGGGCGTATCGCCGAAGATGGCGATCCGCAGGTACTGGTGAAAAACCCGCCGAGCCCGCGCCTGCGCGAGTTTCTGCAGCACGTTGCCTGATAACCCCAGGCTCCCCGCATGCGGGGAGCCGCTCTTGCTTTCCAGACACATCCCCCGCCGCCTCTCCCGCGATCAACTTCTATACTTAATGGTTTTGGAATGAGATGGAGGCGCCCGTGCCGTGGATCCTGTTACTGCTTGCAACGCTGTTTACCGCCCCGCTTTCAGCAGCGACGCTACCCGGCGTCCCGACCGCGACCGCTGAACAACCCGCCAGCAGTGAACCAGACCTTGAGAAAAAAAAGGCCGCCTATGCGGCGCTGGCTGACGTGCTGGAAAACGATGCCGCCCGCAAGGAGCTGATCGACCAGTTGCGCTCTGCCGCCGCCACACCGCCGCCGGCCAGCACGCCCAGGCTGGCGCCGCCGGAAGAGAAAGATGAACACACGGTACTGGAAAACGTCACCCAGGTGAGCCGCGAGTACGGTGAACGCTTTGCTTCGCGTTTTTCTCAGCTATGGCGCAATATCACCGCCTCGGCGCACAAGCCGTTCCATGCCGATACCTTTCGCAACGCCGCCGGCCATTTCCTGCTGCTGGCCGTACTGGTTTTCACCTTCTGGTGGCTGGTCCGCCTCGCCGCGCTGCCGCTGTATCGCAAAATGGGTCAGTGGGGGCGGCGTAAAAACCACGATCGCGGTAACTGGCTACAGCTTCCGGCCACCATCGCCGGCGCGTTTATCTGCGATCTGCTCCTGCTGGCGCTGACGCTGTTTGTTGGTCAGATGCTCAGCGATCGGTTTAACGGCGGAAACCGGACCATCGCCTTTCAACAAAGCCTGTTTCTGAATGCCTTCGCCCTCATCGAGTTTTTTAAAGCGATTCTGCGGCTGATTTTCTGCCCGCGGGTGGCGGACCTGAGGCCGTTTAACCTCAGCGATGAGAGCGCGAAGTACTGGAGCCTGCGCCTGAGCGCGCTGAGCAGTCTGATTGGCTACGGCCTGATTGTCGCAGTGCCGATTATCTCTAATCAGGTCAACGTCCAGGTCGGCGCACTGGCGAATGTGGTCATTATGCTGTGCATCACCCTCTGGGCGCTGTATCTGATTTTCCGTAATAAAACGCGGATTACCCAGGGATTGCTGCACCTGGCAGACCGCTCGCTGGCCTTCTTTAGCCTGTTTATCCGCGCCTTTGCGCTCATCTGGCACTGGCTGGCCTGCCTCTACTTTATCGTGCTGTTTTTCTTCTCCCTGTTCGACCCCGGCAACAGCCTGAAGTTTATGATGGGCGCCACGCTGCGCAGCCTGGCGATTATCGGCGCCGCCGCGCTGCTCTCCGGTATCCTGTCGCGCTGGATAGCAAAAACCATCACCCTGTCGCCGCAGACCCAGCGCAACTACCCTGAACTGCAAAAGCGGATGAACGGCTGGATCTCCGTCGCACTGAAAGTGGCGCGAATTTTAGTGGTCTGTGTGGCGATTATGCTGCTGATGAGCGCGTGGGGACTGTTTGATTTCTGGAACTGGATGCAAAACGGCGCCGGACAAAAAGCGGTGGATGTGCTGATTCGCATCGCGCTGATTCTGTTCTTCTCCGCCATCGGCTGGACGCTGCTCGCCAGCCTGATTGAAAACCGCCTGGCTTCGGATATTCACGGCCGCCCGCTACCGGGGGCCCGTGCCCGCACGCTGCTGACGTTATTCCGTAACGCGCTGGCGGTCATTATCAGCACCATCACGGCCATGATCCTGCTCTCCGAAGTGGGGGTGAACATTGCGCCGCTGCTGGCTGGCGCCGGTGCACTGGGGCTGGCCATCTCATTCGGCGCCCAGACGCTGGTAAAAGATATTATCACCGGCATTTTTATCCAGTTTGAAAACGGGATGAATACCGGCGACCTGGTGACCATCGGGCCGTTAACCGGCACGGTGGAACGGATGTCGATCCGTTCCGTCGGTGTGCGCCAGGATACCGGCGCGTATCATATTATCCCGTGGTCCTCGATTACCACCTTTGCGAACTTCGTGCGCGGCATTGGTTCAGTGGTTGCCAACTACGATGTCGACAGACAAGAAGATCTGGATAAAGCCGCTCAGGCGCTGAAAAATGCGGTTGCCGACGTGATGGACCAGCAGGAGATTCGCGGGCTGGTGATTGGCGAGCCGTCATTTGCCGGGCTTGTCGGCCTGAGCAATACGGCATTTACCCTGCGGGTCACCTTCACCACCCTGCCGCTGAAGCAGTGGACGGTACGCTATGCTCTCGATACCCAGGTGAAGAAACACTTCGACCTCGCCGGGATACGGGCGCCGGTGCAAACCTACCAGGTTCTGCCGGCGCCAGCGCCCACCGCCGCGCCACCCGCAGAACCGACGCTATAGCCACGGCAGAGCACATTCCAGGCGCACCTGACCGCCCACGTAGATCTTTAGCGCGCCAGCGGACGGCGGCGTTTAGCTTCATCCATGAAGGTCCAGGCGATAAAGCGACTCTGCTTCTGTCCCTGGGCCATCTCTTTTTTCACCACCTTCACCGCGCCGGCTTCGCTCAGCGCGCGATAAAGCGGCGGCAGATTATCGCCGCGCGACACCAGTGAGGTGAACCATTTCACCTGGCGAGCAAACTGCTGGCTTTCGCGGATCATCTGCGTAATGAACGCCACTTCTCCACCTTCGCACCACAGCTCCTGCTGTTGGCCGCCGAAGTTCATCACGCTATCCGCCCCCAGTCCCAGATTCCGACGCTTGCGCTCGCCGCCGGCCTGCGCGCTGGCAGCGGAGTCGTGAAACGGCGGGTTGCACAACGTCGCATCAAAACACTCGTTCTTATGAATAATGCCGCTAAAGATAGCTCCGTGCTCTTTCTGTCGACGCAGACGAATCTGGCGGCTGAGGCCCGGATTACCGTTAACGATCGCCTGCGCGCTGGCGATCGCTTGCGGACTAATTTCGCTGCCGGTAAAACGCCAGCCGTATTCATGCGCGCCAATCAGCGGATAGATTAAGTTTGCCCCGGTGCCAATATCCAGAATACTGGCATTTTCAGGAATGGTGCCGGTATCCAGCGCCAGCAGGTCGGCCAGGTGATGGATATAATCCGCTCTGCCCGGCACCGGCGGGCATAAGAAGCCGTCCGGAATATCCCAGTGTTTCACCGCGTAAAAGTGCGCCAGCAGCGCCTTATTCAGCGCCTTCACCGCCAGCGGGTTAGCAAAATCGATGGTCTGCTCGCCCACCGGATTAAGGGTGATAAAACCTTGCAGCTCAGGGTGAGCCTGGCATAGCGCGGGCAAATCATAACGTTGATGATGACGGTTACGCGGGTGTAACCCCGGTTTCTGGGCTTTCATGGCAATCTCCTTTGAACAGCCGCGTAAGATACCCGTTGACGGCGGCGCGGTAAATAAGGGAGTCTGGATATCTCTTATTCGGTTACGGGTGTTCTATGTATTTCTATCAACCTTCTCAGGGACATGGCCTGCCGCACGACCCGCTTAACGCGA
Organism: Klebsiella sp. Lac1; assembly: GCF_009825425.1. Classification (NCBI taxonomy): domain Bacteria; kingdom Pseudomonadati; phylum Pseudomonadota; class Gammaproteobacteria; order Enterobacterales; family Enterobacteriaceae; genus Klebsiella; species Klebsiella sp. Lac1. The sequence goes on along the minus strand of NZ_VJZJ01000001.1, from coordinate 597,625 downwards.
TTATCGGCCCACGCCCTATCGGCTGGATAGCCTCTCTGGACGCCGCGGGTCATCGTAATCTTGCCCCCTACAGCTTCTTTAACTGCTTTAACTATCGGCCGCCGATTATCGGTTTTGCCAGCAGCGGCTGGAAAGACAGTGTACAGAATATTGTCGAAACCAAAGAGTTTGTCTGGAATCTGGCCACCCGCCCTCTGGCTGAAGCGATGAACGAAACCTCCGCCAGCCTCCCCCGCGACGAAGATGAATTTGCCCGCGCCGGGCTGACTGCCGCCGCCAGCCGTATCGTCGCCGCCCCTCGGGTCGCGGAAAGCCCGGTCAACTTCGAATGTCGCCTCTCTCAATGTATTCGCCTGACCCGCGCCGATGGCGAGCCTGTCGACAGCTGGCTGGTGCTGGGGGAAGTGGTCGCGGTCCATATCGATGAGTCGTTGCTGGAAAATGGCGTCTATCAGACCGCTAAAGCCAGGCCGGTTCTCCGCGCCGGCGGGCCGAGCGCCTATTACACTATCGATGAAAATCTGCGTTTCGACCTGATCCGCCCGGACGCCCGTTAAGCCGTTTTTTTGTTCTGCCCGGCCCACGGCGCGCGCCTGGTCGGGCCATCGTTTATGCAAAAAAGATATTGTCTGGCTTCAGTTTTTTACCCTGTCTATCCTGGCGTAAAAGCCTAAACTTAAAGTATGTCCCATGCCGTTAATGAGGATATGCTCATGAAAAGAAATCTGCTGTTACTCACCGCAATCACCCTTGCCGCCACCTCTTTTATTGCCCAGGCCGCGCCGTCTCCCGTCGAGAGCGGTCCGCTACGCCCGGCAGGCACCGTCTCCGCATCTGGCGCCAGCAATCTGGATGACCTGCAGGCAAAACTGGCGGAAAAAGCCCATCAAAAAGGGGCGATTGCCTGGCGAATCAACTCCGCCGGCGGCGCGAATAAAATGTCCGGTACCGCCATTATCTATAAATAATCCACAGCGCTGAACGGGTCGGAACCCAAGGTGTTTCCGACCCTCATGGCCGACTGCGCCCTTTTATGTAACAAAAATGCAGCTCACGTAAAGAAATGTATTTATTTTTTTATCAATGAGTGATAAAAATTTGCCGCTATTTGATAATGATTATCACAATCATTATCAAATTCATTGTTATTTTTAATAAATCACCTGCAGTGGTCGGGGACCGGCATCATCGGGCCTGCGGTCGTAATGGCTTAAATCAAAACTATAAGTTGCTTATTGAAATGGACAAAAAACAAAATTTACCGTTCAGCAGTTTTAGCTCGCTGACGATCTTTACCGGCGTGTGCCTGAGCCTGTCGCCGACAGGAGGGGTTATGGCCGCAGACAGCACGGATAAAAATGGCGGCGAAACGCTGGTGGTGGAAGCGCAGGCTCCCTCTCTGTATGCCCCTACGCAATCCGCCGACCCCAAATTTTCCCGCCCGCTCGCCGATACCACCCGTACGGTCACCGTGGTCTCCGACCAGGTAATGAAAGATCAGGGCGTAACCAACCTGACCGATGCGTTGAAAAACGTTCCCGGCGTCGGGGCCTTCTATGCCGGGGAAAACGGCAGCTCGTCGACCGGCGACACCATTTATATGCGTGGGGCCGATACCTCTAACAGCATCTATGTCGACGGCGTCCGCGATATCGGTAGCGTAACCCGCGATACCTTTAACACCGAGCAGGTGGAAGTGATTAAAGGCCCGTCGGGTTCTGACTATGGCCGCAGCGCCCCGACTGGCTCAATCAATATGATCAGCAAGCAGCCGCGTCTGGATTCCGGTATCGATGCCTCCGTCAGCGCCGGCAGCGCCTGGTTCCGCCGCGGTACGCTCGATATCAATGAAGCCATCGGCGAAACCAGCGCCGTGCGTCTGAACCTGATGGGTGAAAAGACCCACGATGCTGGCCGCGATAATGTCAAAAACGAGCGTTATGGCATCGCGCCATCGGCCGCATTTGGTCTCGGCACCGGGAACCGTCTGTACCTGAACTACCTGCATGTGACCCAGCACAACACGCCAGACGGCGGTATTCCGACCATCGGTCTGCCGGGGTACTCCGCGCCAACCTCTGCTGCCGCGGCGCTCAATCACTCGGGTAAGGTCGCCACCAGCAACTTCTACGGGACGGATTCTGACTACGACGACTCCACCACCGATACGGCAACCATGCGCTTCGAGCACGACCTGAGCGATAACACCACCATCCGCAACACCACCCGCTGGTCGCGCGTAAAACAGGATTACCTGCTGACCGCAGTGATGGGCGGCGCGACCAACATCGCCCGGCCGGACCCGAACGATGTCAGCACCTGGAGCTGGTCGCGTCTGGCGAACACCAAAGATGTCAGCAATAAAATTCTGACCAACCAGACCAACCTGACCTCCAGGTTCTATACCGGCTCGATCGGGCATGACATCAGCGCCGGTTTCGAACTGACCCGGGAAACACAGACCAACTACGGCGTTTATCCGCTTACGCCTCCGGCGGTCAATATTTACCATCCCACCAGCAGCATCTCTGTTGGCGGTCTGGACCGCAGCGGCGCCAACGCCAACGGGCAGACGGATACCTTCGGCGTCTATGCCTTCGATACCCTGCAGATTACCCGTGATTTCGAGCTTAACGGCGGCATCCGTCTGGATAACTATCAGACCAAATATGACAGCGCCAGCCTGTGCGGTGGCACCGGGCGCGGCGCGGTCGCCTGCCCGAACGGCGTGGCGAAAAACAGTCCGCTAACCACGGTTGATACCTCCACCAGCGGCAATCTAGTGAACTGGAAAGCCGGCGCGCTGTATCACCTGACCGACAGCGGCAACGTTTACGTCAACTATGCTATCTCTCAGCAGCCTCCAGGCGGTAATAACTTTGCCCTGGCTCAGGGCGGCAGCGGGAATAGCGCCAACCGTACCGATTTTAAACCGCAAAAAGCGAAGACCAGCGAAGTCGGCACCAAGTGGGAACTGATGGATAAACGTCTGCTGCTGACGGCAGCGCTTTTCCGTACCGATATTGAGAACGAAGTCGAGCAAAACGACGACGGCACCTATTCGCAATACGGTAAAAAACGCGTTGAGGGCTATGAGCTGTCGCTGGCCGGTAATATCACCGCGGACTGGCAGGTCATCGGCGGATATACCCAGCAGCACGCCAGCATCCGTGAAGGCAAAAACATCGCTCAGGACGGCACCAGCGCGCTGCCGTACACGCCGGAGCACGCCTTTACCCTCTGGAACCAGTACCAGGTAACCGATGCCATCTCCCTGGGCGCAGGCGCTCGCTACATCGGCAGCATGCATCGCGGCAGCGACGGCGCCGTCGGTACGCCATCCCACACCGAGGGTTACTGGGTGGCTGATGCGAAAGTGGGCTATCGTATCAACCGCAACGTCGATCTGCAGCTGAACGTCTATAACCTGTTCGATACCCATTATGTTGCTTCAATCAACAAGAGCGGCTACCGCTATCATCCGGGCGAACCGCGTACCTTCCTGCTGACCGCCAACGTGCATTTCTAATCCGCTACGGGGCGGCAACGCCCCGTTTCTTCAGGAGAAACAACGATGATGTACCATATCCCCGCCGTTCTCAGCCCGCAGGAAGTTGACGATTTTCGCGCGCAGCTGCAGCAGGCCGACTGGGTTGACGGGCGAGCCACGACCGGCGATCAGGGCGCGCTGGTGAAAAAAAATCAGCAGGTCGATACCCGCAGCCCGCTATACGGCGAACTGCAGAATAAGGTCCTCGCGGCGCTCAACCGCAGCTCGTTATTCTTCGCCGCCGCGCTGCCCAAAACCCTCTCCAGCCCGCTGTTTAACCGCTATCAACAGAGTGAAACCTACGGTTTTCATGTTGACGGCGCGGTCCGTAGTCAGGCCCAGGGCGGCTGGATGCGCACCGACCTTTCCGCCACCCTGTTCCTCAGCGCGCCGGAGAGTTACACGGGCGGCGAACTGGTGGTGAACGATACCTATGGTCAGCATACGGTCAAGCTGCCGGCAGGCGACCTGGTGCTCTACCCGTCAAGCAGCCTGCACTGCGTGACGCCGGTGACCCAGGGGGTACGCGTGGCCTCTTTTCTGTGGATCCAGTCGATGATCCGCGATGACAAACGCCGCAGCATGCTGTTCGAGCTGGATCGGAATATTCAGACCCTGAAGAGCCGCCATGGCGAGAGTGATGAAGTGCTATCGCTGCTTAATCTGTACCATAACCTGCTGCGGGAGTGGTCGGAAATCTGATCCCTTGTCTGACCGATTTTTGCCCCCATCTTCACGCTACCCGCCCTATTTCAGGTTGCAGCCCGTTGGCCGGGTTAGTCGGCTCAGCCACACGGGCCGTCGCAACGCAGCGAGCAAATTTGTTGCAGGCAGCTTTGTCGTGCACCCCAGTCACTTGCCGGAGTCAGCCCCTGGGGGCGCTCTGCGTACCGCCTTCCTGCAACGCGAATTATTCAGGGTATATACTGACAGTAACAACCGTGAGGAGGTAGAAAATGGCATCAGGTTGGGCAAATGATGGCGCAGTCCAGGATCAGATCGACAGCACCGTTGACGATGCGGTCGCACGGGCGAGAAACGCCCTTCCCCGTGGAGAGAGCCACAAATTTTGTGATGAATGTGGAGAGCCGATTCCCGAGGCCCGGAGGAAGGCGATCCCGGGGGTCAGATACTGCGTGAAGTGCCAGCAGGATAAAGATTTACATAACAATACATTTTCAGGATATAATCGCCGTGGATCCAAGGACAGCCAGCTACGCTGACCTTCCTTTACCGTTCATTACCGCAGAAGTCATTATCTTTTCGCGCACGTTTTCCGGGCAAAAAATTGGCAAAATGTGCCCTGAACAGGGCCTTCATCTCGCGGGAGTCTCTGCGGCTGTTCCGGCAATAAATAATTTATTAATATTCAATAAATTAATAATCGTTCAAAAAAATCGATGAAGACTGTTAATTTCCTTCGATTTTCTCTCTCGCAAAAAAGCGTGATACTTATCACATCGACGGAACATCGTCCTCTTAACAAAATAACCTGCGAGAGATGAACTATGAAAACCATTAAATATGCTGCCGCTGCTATTGCTCTTACAACTCTGTCCTTTGGCGCTTTCGCCGCTCAACCGGTTAGCCCGTCTCAGGCTCAAAGCATGAACAAAATTGGCGTGGTGTCTGCTGCAGGCGCAACGACTCTGGACGGTCTGGAAGCGAAACTGGCTGAAAAAGCACAAGCCGCTGGCGCCACGGGTTACAGCATCACCTCCGCTAACACCAACAACAAAATTAGCGGTACCGCGGTTATCTATAAATAATCGCTGCGCGACCGGTATTAACCCTGAACGACCTGCATTAACCCTGAACGACCCTTTAATACCCTTGCTTTGCCCGTCCGTGCCACCGGACGGGCTTTTTTTTGCGTCGCTTTGGGGATTCTTTCAGGAGAAAGCGGTGGCTACCAGTGTTCCGCCACCCTGCACAGCCCCTGCTCCAGCGTCGCAACCTCGCCGGTCGCCACCAGGCAGCAGGCCAGCTGAATCCTCAGCGATGTCGGCAGCGGCTCACTACCCGCTACGCAGCGCTCAATCCAGCGAGCGGTGACCTGAGGATCTTTTGACTCCGTCAGCACAACCCCCTCCTCCGGCAGCTCGCTCTGGCGTTCATGCACCACTCGCGTCCCTGATGCGTCAATCAGGCTAATTTGCGGGCAACGCTGCGGGTTGGCATACACTTCACCTTCCGTCCCGTGCATTAACAGCGCCCGTCCGCCGATCCCGACAAAGAATTTTGCCACCTTGCCCACATATTCCGGGTGAGAAACGCTCGATAAGCGTAGCGCCGCATCTTCCGCAAATGGCGTCGCCAGTTTTGCCAGCGTATGCGCGCTGTTGCGCACCCCCATACGCCAGCGCAGGGCAAGCTGGTTTTCCAGCGGCGGACAGAGTACGCCAACCGGAATATACACCGGCTCATGGCCGTCGAGTCGCGCCTGAGCCTGACCCGCATGCCGGGTGGCGGGGATCCCCATCAGTTCAAAAATCGTTTCCGTCAACACCCGGGTCGGATCGTGGCTGATTCCGTGGACCACCACCGGAAAGCCGAGTTTATGCAGTAAAACGGCCAGCAGAGGGGTCAAATTAGCCTGCTTGCGCGCACCGTTATAGCTGGGGATCACAATCGGCATGGGTCTGGCGACAGGCGGCGTCAGACGCAGAGTCTTCTGCTGCATGGCTTCATAAAAGCCCTGCATTTCCGCTTCGCCTTCGCCCTTAATGCGCAGGGCGATTAAAATCCCGCCCAGCTCCAGCTCAGCCACCTCGCCATCAAGCATCCGCAGGTAAAGCGCGCGGGCAGTATCCACATCCAGGTCACGCGCGTGATTTTTCCCGCGCCCGACTTCTTTAATGATCTTTCTGTAGTCCATCGAAGACTCCTGTTAGCTGCTCACATCGCCGACATTGCGCCGTTAACGCCGTTTACGCCGCGTCTGTTTTACTTTCGTTTTGACGATAACTTCTGGGACGGCAGGCTGTTCTATTGGAAAAACGGGCAATGCGTTCAGTAGACGCTTACCATAATTTTTGGTCAACAAACGCTTATCATAAATCACCACTTCGCCCCAGCAGCTGTGGCTGCGAATCAGGCGTCCGACCTGCTGAATCAGGTTAAAGGAGGCGCTTGGCAGACTCTGCACTTCAAACGGATAGCGGTTCAGGCTCTTCAGCCATTCGCCTTCGGTAATCACCACCGGACTGTCTATTGGTGGGAAGGCAATCTTATGAATATGTACCTGGCTGAGCAGCTCACCTTTGAGATCCAGCCCTTCGGCAAAGGACTGTAGCCCCACCAGCACGCTCCGCTCCCCTCCTTCAACGCGCTTGCGGTGCAGTTCCACCAGCCGGTAGCGCGGCTTATCGCCCTGTACCAGCAAGAGCAGGCGCAGATCGGGAACATGTTCCAGGAAACGCTGCATCGCCCGCCCGCTGGCGAACAGCACCAGCATCCCGAGATGCTTTTTACTTTCGACCTGCTCACGAAAATAAGCTGCCATTTCAGCAATATGCTGCTCTTCGTTATCGATAAGCGGCTCATAGTGCATCTGCGGAATAACGATTTTGCCCTGCTCGACATGGTTAAAGGGGGAATCCAGCGCCACGAAACGGTCGCCGGCCTTCTCTTTCAACCCGCTCATCTCCTGCAGGCGTGAAAAGCTGTTCAATGAGCGCAGGGTGGCGGAGGTGACGACAATATGCGGCACGCTGCGCCACAGCAGTCGTTCCAGCTGGTCGCTGACGCGAATACCGACGCAGTGAAACCAGACATGCAGCTGACCGTCGCGCATGTCGCGCGTCACCCATTTGGTGACCGGTGCACCGGATGACTGCGCCAGCGACGCCAGCCGCCACAGCTTGCTCTGGCTTTCAAACATCCCCAGCGCACGGTTCATTTGCAGCAGAATCCGATGCAGGCGCACCACGTCGTGGCTGGCGGTTTTTTCCCCGAGGTCGTTAAGAAAGAGCTCCGCCAGCCCACGCAGCATCTCGGTCAGTTTCGCCAGGCGCAGGCAGATATCCATCACCTCCTGCGGCAACTCGCCCATTGGAAAACGGTGCTCGGCTTCCTGGCCGGCGGGCATATAGAGATTAAGGATAGCGTTCAGCGAGGCTATCAGCTCATACAGCTCCTCGCAGTGGCCGGTCAGGCGCTCGGGGTTAGCCAGCGGCGGCGTGGTTTTCGGGCGAAACTGCTCCATACAGGTCGCTATCAGCTTACTGAACAGATCCAGCTGTAGCCGGTACCACGGGGCCGTCATCTCCGCGCTCATTTCCAGCGCGTCGCGGGCGACGTCCGGCAGATGATGGCCTTCATCGAGCACCAGCAGCAGGTTTTTCGGCTCCGGCAACACGGCTTCGCTCTCCATCGCCGCCATCACCAGCGCATGGTTAGCTACCACCACTTCCGCTTCCTGGATTTCTCGCCGGGCGACGAAGAACGGACATTCGCGATAGTAGTGGCAGTTGCGATTGAGACAGCTGGCTTTGTCGGTGCTCAGACGGCTCCATAGCGCATCATCGACAGGTTTATCGGTGTGATCGCGCAGACCGTCCCAGCGGTAGCTGTCGAGGTCGGTTTTCAGCGTCGCGCACAGCTTCTGTTCAGCCTGATTATTCGGCGTGAGATCATCATCGAGAAACGCCAGCAGGTCCTGCTGCGTCGGTTCGGTGCTGGCTAGCGCGGCCAGGTTGCGCGGGCAGACGTAGCGCCCGCGACCGAAGGCGGCGGTAAAACGCAGATCGGGAATAATTTTGCGCAGCAGCGGCAGATCTTTGCTGTAGATCTGATCCTGCAGCGCGACGTTGGCGGTACTCACCACCAGCGTTTTCTGTTCTTCACGGGCAATGGCGATGCCGGGAATCAGGTATGACAAGGTCTTCCCGACGCCGGTAGGCGCCTCAATGGCCAGGTGGCGGCCTTCTTCCCCGGCCAGCGTTTTTGCCACATCGGCAATCATCTGCCGCTGCGGCGGACGGGGAATAAAATCCGGAATCTGTTCCTGAAGCGCCTTATACCAGGCGGCGATTTGCGCTTTCAGCGCAGCGGTCAAAGCCATGAGAAAACCTGAATACTGTATAAACAGCCACTATTGTGACACTTTTTGCCTGACAGGAGGAATGACTTTCTGCGCAATGTGGAACGCAGCTCGGGATTTGTCAATGTACCGGCCGGGAATTACAGGGTTGGCGAGGGAAACATCCGAAGACAGCATGTGCGCGGCCTGCGGATGGTGTTACGTCATCCGGGCAAACCGTGTTGCCCGGATGATGTACAGGTAGCGGGAGGCGGTTACTCGGCGGCCGCAGGTTTACGCGGGCGACGGCGGCGCTGTTGCTCGCCGGCCGGTTTCGCCTCGCCGCCGCGGCGTGAAGGTTTTGCCCCGGCTTTCGGCGCTTCGCCGTCGTTACGGCGCGGCGCGGACTGGCTGCGACCCTGCCCCTGACCGCTACGGCCCTGGCTCTGGCCGCGACCGCCGCCACGCTGCTGGCGACCGTTTTGAATCGGCTCCGCTTTGATAGACGGATCCGGCGCGTAGCCGTCGATGGCGATGCGCGGGATCTCTTTTTTCAGCAGACGTTCGATATCATGCAGCAGTTTATGCTCGTCGACGCAGACCAACGACAGCGCTTCGCCGGTAGCGGCTGCGCGACCGGTACGGCCGATACGGTGAACGTAATCTTCCGGTACGTTAGGCAGCTCGAAGTTGACGACGTGCGGCAGCTCTTCGATATCCAGACCGCGCGCGGCGATATCCGTCGCCACCAGCACGCGAATACCGCCGGATTTAAAGTCGGCTAATGCGCGAGTACGCGCCCCCTGGCTCTTGTTGCCATGAATAGCCGCGCTGCGGATACCATCTTTGTTCAGCTGCTCGGCCAGGTGGTTGGCACCATGTTTGGTGCGGGTAAAGACCAGCACCTGCTGCCAGTTTCCTTCACCGATCATCTGCGACAGCAGTTCCCGCTTACGTTTCTTATCAACGAAATGGACGTGCTGCGTCACCTGCTCGGAAGCAGTGTTACGGCGAGCCACTTCGATTTCCAGCGGGTTATGCAGCAGCTTTTCCGCCAGCGCTTTGATGTCGTCGGAGAAGGTCGCGGAGAACAGCAGGTTCTGGCGCTTCGCCGGGAGCTTCGCCAGCACGCGGCGAATATCATGGATAAAGCCCATATCCAGCATGCGGTCGGCTTCATCAAGCACCAGAATTTCAACCTTGTCCAGGCTCACGGCATTCTGATGTTCAAGATCCAGCAGACGTCCGGGGGTCGCCACCAGAATATCGACGCCGCTGCGCAGCTTCATCATCTGTGGGTTAATGCTCACTCCGCCGAAGACCACCAGCGAGCGAATATTCAGGTATTTGCTGTAATCGCGAACATTTTCGCCGATCTGCGCCGCCAGTTCACGCGTTGGCGTGAGGATCAGCGCGCGCACCGGGCGACGGCCTTTAGCATGCGGCTCTTTCTGAATCAGATGCTGCAGGAGCGGCAGGGTAAAGCCTGCCGTTTTGCCGGTGCCGGTCTGGGCGCTGGCCATCAGATCGCGTCCCTGCAACACCGCAGGGATAGCCTGCTGCTGAATTGGGGTTGGCTCAAGGTAACCCTGCTCGGCGATAGCGCGCAGGATATCAGGGTTCAGGCCAAGGGAATCAAAAGACATAACAACTCCAAACCACCCCGGCCCGTGACAGGCGTAGTTTTCGGGGAGATTATTGCGAATAGAGATGGCAAAAACCACAATGCCATAAAGGGGCGCAGTCTAGCAGGTTTTGTGACGCAGCGCATAAATATCCCCTCTGAGCCTCTGCGCCGGATAATCCTCGCCACGGGCGTCTTGCCAGGATCATGCGGAAAACGCGCAAGAGAGTCGCCACTGTGCTGGACAGTATCGCCAACGGGACATACTCTTAATCAATCGATTGATTAATTTTTATAGTGCGATGATGACAACCCCTGTGACAAGCAAAGGCGAACAAGCCAAAAGCCAGCTCATTGCCGCAGCCATCGCCCAGTTCGGCGAATACGGCCTGCACGCAACCACCCGCGATATTGCCGCGCAGGCCGGGCAAAATATCGCGGCGATCCCCTACTATTTTGGCTCCAAGGACGATCTCTATCTCGCCTGCGCCCAGTGGATTGCCGATTTTATCAGCCATAATTTTCGTCCGCATGCCGAAGCGGCGGAAACGCTGCTGGCGGCACCTTCGCCGGACAGGGCGGCGATTCGGCTACTGATTCTGCGCGCCTGTCAGAATATGATTTTGCTGCTGACCCAGGATGACACGGTCAATTTGAGCAAATTCATCTCCCGCGAGCAGCTTTCCCCTACCCCGGCCTACCAGCTCATCCACGGTCAGGTGATCGCGCCGCTCCATCGCTACCTGACCAGCCTGATCGCCGCATTTACCGACCTTGATGCCGATGACACGCACATGATTCTGCACACCCACGCGCTGCTGGGTGAGATTCTCGCCTTCCGCCTCGGGCGGGAAACTATTTTGCTGCGTACCGGATGGACGCAGTTCGACGAAGAAAAAACTGAGCAAATTTACCAGGTTATCGCCTGCCATATTGATTTCGTTCTGCAAGGATTATTGCAAAGGAGCCAGGGATCATGAAAAAACCCGTCATCATCGTTCTGTTAGCACTGCTGCTGATTGCCGCATTCGGCGGCGGCTGGTGGTGGTATCAAAGCAGCCAGCAGAGGGAGCTGACCCTGTATGGCAACGTCGATATTCGCACCGTGAACCTGAGCTTCCGCGTCGGCGGACGGCTGGCCTCGCTGAACGTTGATGAAGGCGATAAGATTCAGTCCGGGCAAATATTAGGTCAGTTGGATCGCGCCTCGTATGAGAACGCCTTACAGCAGGCCCAGGCGAATGTCTCCACCGCTCAGGCGCAATATGACCTGATGATGGCCGGCTACCGGGCGGAAGAGATAGCCCAGGCCGCCGCCGCCGTCAAACAGGCGCAGGCCGCGTACGATTACGCGCAGAACTTCTACCAGCGCCAGCTGGGGCTGCGTCAGAGCAGCGCCATCTCGGTTAACGATTTGGAAAACGCGCGCTCCTCCCGCGACCAGGCTCAGGCGACGCTGAAGTCCGCGCAGGACAAGCTAAGCCAGTATCGCGCCGGCAACCGTCCGCAGGAAATCGCCCAGGCTAAAGCCAGCCTTGAACAGGCGCAGGCGGCCCTGGCACAGGCCAGACTCAACCTGCACGATACCACGCTTACCGCCCCGTCCGACGGCACGCTGATGACTCGCGCCGTCGAACCGGGCAGCATGCTCAGCGCTGGCGGCACGGTCATGACGCTGTCGCTGACTCACCCGGTATGGGTCCGTGCCTACATTGATGAAAAAAATCTCGGCCAGGCGGTGCCCGGACGAGAAGTGCTGCTCTATACCGATAGTCGCCCGAATCAGCCCTGGCACGGCAAAATTGGCTTCGTGTCGCCGAGCGCCGAATTTACGCCGAAGACCGTAGAGACGCCGGATTTACGGACTGACCTCGTCTATCGCCTGCGTATTGTCGTCACCGATGCCGATGATTCGCTGCGCCAGGGGATGCCGGTGACCGTCACCTTCGGCGGCGGGAACGGACATGAGTGAGGACGTTATCACGCTCAGCGGGCTAACCCGCAGCTTCCCCGGCATGGATCGGCCCGCCGTGGCGCCGCTCAACTGCACCATCCGCGCCGGCTATGTGACCGGCCTGGTCGGCCCTGACGGCGCCGGGAAAACCACCTTGATGCGCATGCTCGCCGGGCTACTGAAGGCCGATGACGGCACCGCCAGGGTGATCGGTTTCGACCCGATTGCCGACGACAGCGCCCTGCACGCGGTGCTCGGCTATATGCCGCAAAAATTCGGCCTCTACGAAGACCTGACGGTCATGGAAAACCTCACGCTGTATGCCGACCTGCGCAGCGTTACCGGCGAGACGCGCAGGAAAACCTTCGCCCGCCTGCTGGAATTTACCTCCCTCGGCCCCTTTACCGACAGGCTGGCCGGGAAACTTTCCGGCGGGATGAAGCAAAAACTGGGCCTCGCCTGCACCCTGGTGGGCGAGCCAAAAGTCCTGCTGCTCGATGAGCCAGGGGTCGGGGTTGACCCTATCTCCCGTCGTGAACTGTGGCAAATGGTGCACGAACTGGCGGGCGACGGGATGCTGATCCTCTGGAGCACCTCTTACCTTGATGAGGCGGAACAGTGCCGCGACGTCCTGCTGATGAATGAAGGCCAGCTGCTTTATCAGGGCGAGCCGAAAGCGTTGACCCAAACCATGGCCGGGCGCAGTTTTCTGGTCTCCAGCCATGAAGAGAATAACCGTCGCCTCCTGCAACGCGCGCTGAAGCTGCCGCAGATCAGCGATGGCGTGATTCAGGGGAAATCGGTCCGCCTGATCCTCAAAAAAGAGGCCACCGTTGAAGAGGTGCAGCGCAGCGATAGCATGCCGACGCTGGAGATGACCGAAACCGCACCGCGCTTTGAAGACGCCTTTATCGATCTGCTGGGCGGCGTCGCGACCGCGGAATCGCCGCTGGGCGACATTATCCATCGCGTAGAGGGTACGGCCGATGAAACGGTGATTGCAGCGCAGAGCCTGAGCAAAAAATTCGGCGACTTCGCCGCCACCGACCACGTCGATTTCAGCGTCAAGCGTGGGGAAATTTTCGGCCTGCTTGGCCCCAACGGCGCCGGCAAATCCACCACTTTTAAAATGATGTGCGGCCTGCTGGTGCCGACCTCCGGCAAGGCGCTGGTACTGGGAATGGATCTGAAAGTCAGCTCCGGGAAGGCGCGCCAGCATCTCGGCTACATGGCGCAGAAGTTTTCGCTGTACGGCAACCTGACCGTGGAGCAAAACCTGCGCTTCTTCTCGGGCGTTTACGGTCTGCGCGGCCGGGCCCAGAACGAGAAAATCGCCCGGATGAGCGACGCCTTTGGTCTGAAAAGCATCGCCAGCCATGCGGCCGATGAGCTGCCGTTGGGCTACAAGCAGCGTCTGGCGCTGGCCTGCTCGCTGATGCATGAACCCGATATTCTGTTTCTCGATGAGCCGACATCAGGTGTCGACCCGATTACCCGCCGCGAGTTCTGGCTGCATATTAATAGCATGGTGGATAAAGGGGTGACGGTGATGGTGACGACCCACTTTATGGATGAGGCCGAATATTGCGATCGCATTGGCCTGGTGTATCACGGCAAGCTGATCGCCAGCGGCACGCCGGATGCGCTCAAAGCACAGGCGGCAAACGATCAACAGCCCGATCCGACGATGGAGCAGGCCTTTATCACTCTGATTCACAACTGGGATAAGGAGAATGCCGGTGAGCGCTAAAATTCTGTCATGGCGCCGCGTGCGCGCCCTGTGCGTCAAAGAGACGCGGCAGATAGTCCGCGACCCCAGCAGTTGGCTGATTGCGGTGGTCATTCCGCTGCTGCTGCTGTTTATCTTCGGCTACGGGATCAATCTCGACTCCAGTAAACTCAAAGTCGGCGTCCTACTGGAACAACAAAGCGAAGAGGCGCTGGATTTCGTCCACGCCATGACCGGCTCACCCTATATTGACGCCACCGTCAGCGACAATCGCCAGCAGCTGATTGAGATGATGCAGGCCGGGCGCATCCGTGGGCTGGTGGTCATCCCGGTAGATTTCGACCGGAAGATGGCGCGCCCCGGCGATGATGCTCCCATCCAGCTGATTACCGACGGCAGCGAACCCAATACCGCCAACTTTGCCCGGGGCTACGTGGAGGGCATCTGGCAAATCTGGCAGCAGCAGCGCGCGCAAGACCGCGGGGAAACCTTCGAACCGCTGATTGATGTCCAGATGCGCTACTGGTTTAACCCCGCGGCTATCAGCCAGCACTTTATTATTCCCGGCGCCATTACCATTATTATGACGGTGGTCGGCGCGATTCTGACTTCGCTGGTGGTGGCCCGCGAATGGGAGCGCGGGACCATGGAGGCGCTGCTGTCGACGGAAATCACCCGCGCAGAGCTGCTGCTGTGCAAGCTGATTCCCTACTATTTCCTCGGCATGCTGGCGATGCTGCTGTGTATGCTGGTGGCGGTGTTCATCCTCGGCGTGCCGTTTCGCGGTTCGCTGGTGGTTCTGTTCTTGATAACCAGCCTGTTTTTGCTCAGCACCCTCGGGATGGGGCTGCTCATTTCGACCATCACCCGTAATCAGTTTAACGCCGCGCAGGTCGCGCTGAACGCCGCCTTTCTGCCCTCGATCATGCTCTCCGGGTTTATTTTCCAGATCGACAGCATGCCGGCGGTGATCCGCGCGGTGACCTATATCATCCCGGCGCGCTATTTCGTCAGCACGCTGCAAAGCCTGTTTCTCGCCGGTAATATTCCGCTGGTGCTGCTGGTGAACACGCTGTTTTTAATTGCCTCGGCGGTGATGTTTATCGGTCTGACCTGGCTGAAGACCAGGCGTCGACTGGATTAATTCTGGTGCTCGTATTGTGCCCGGCGACGCTTGCCGGACCTGCGGGCCGTGTAGATCGGGTAAGCACAGCGCGACCCGATATGAGGAAGGTACTATGTTTCATCGCTTATGGACCTTGATTCGTAAAGAGCTGCAATCGCTGCTGCGCGAGCCGCAAACGCGCGCCATTTTGATTATGCCGGTGCTGATTCAGGTGCTGCTGTTTCCCTTCGCCGCGACGCTGGAGGTGACCAACGCCACCATCGCCATCTACAACGAAGACAATGGTCGTCACGCGGTAGAGCTGACCCAGCGTTTCGCCCGGGCCAAAGCCTTCACCCATGTGATGATCCTCAAAAGCCCGCAGGAGATCCGCCCGACGATCGATGAGCAAAAAGCGCTGTTGCTGATCCGCTTCCCGGCGGACTTCTCGCGCAATCTCGACACCAACCAGCCCGCGCCGCTCCAGCTCTTACTCGACGGCCGCAACTCCAACAGCGCGCAGATCGCCGCCAACTATCTCCAGCAGATAGTCAAAAACTATCAGCAGGAGTTGCTGGAAGGGAAAGCGAAGCCGAACAACAGCGAGCTTATCGTGCGCAACTGGTATAACCCGAATCTCGATTACAAATGGTTTGTGGTGCCGTCGCTTATCGCCATGATCACCACCATCGGCGTGATGATCGTCACCTCTCTCTCGGTGGCCCGCGAGCGGGAGCAAGGCACGCTCGATCAGCTGCTGGTTTCGCCGCTGGCCACCTGGCAAATTTTCGTCGGCAAAGCGGTTCCGGCGCTGATTGTTGCCACGCTGCAGGCGAGCATCGTGCTGGCTATCGGCATCTGGGCGTATCAAATCCCGTTCGCCGGTTCGCTGCTGCTGTTTTACTTTACGATGGTCATTTACGGTCTGTCGCTGGTGGGGTTCGGCCTGCTGATTTCATCGTTGTGCTCAACCCAGCAGCAGGCTTTCATCGGCGTTTTCGTCTTTATGATGCCGGCGATCCTGCTTTCCGGCTACGTCTCACCGGTTGAGAATATGCCGCAGTGGCTGCAGGACGTGACATGGATAAACCCGATTCGTCACTTTACTGACATCACCAAGCAGATTTATTTGAAGGATGCGAGTCTGGAGATTGTATGGGGAAGTTTGTGGCCGCTACTGGTCATAGCGGCCACAACGGGTTCAGCGGCATATGCGATGTTCCGCAGAAAGATCGCCTGATCCCCGTCATCGTTCAGGCTGCCTCGGCGTTGGCTTCCTTACTCACCCCGGTCACATAGCTATCTATGCTCCCGGGGATTCGTCGCGTCGCCGCCTTGATGCAGTCCGAACGCTTTAGGGGATCCTTGCTATCGTTCAGCCTGCCTCGGCGTTGGCCTGATTACCCGGTCCGTCCTGGGCCTCGCCACGTCGGCCCGTTCGCACAGCTATCTGTGCTTCTGGGGATTGGCAGCGTTGCCGCCTTGTTGTAGCCCGAACGATTTAGCGTATCTGTTTTTATCTTTCGCCAACAGCGACACCACTGCCGGGCCTGCCAGAATCGCCACCCCGGCGACGGCCAGCAGCAGATTATTGTGCAGCACGCGCGAAAGTAGCCACAGCACGATAACCGCCACGCCAAAGTACCAGGTGGTGGTGAGCTCCTCAAGGAAGTCACCGACATCACGCCAGCGGGCTTCCTGGTGGCGCTGTAAAAACAGCATCGACAGTAATGTGACGCCGTACAGTACGCACAGCCCTAATCCGACGCGAACCAGCGCGCCACTCATCCAACCCATCACCAGTACTGCCACGACCAGTAGATGCAACATAATCTGCCAGCAACTGAGGCCAGTTGCGACGCGTACACGTTGTTGCCACTTCATGGCTTCTCTCCTGAAGGATCTTTATCTGTAACTCAGAGTACCGCACTTTACGGAAAATTCCGGAACACCGCATCTTTTTGTGACACCTACTACACTATTTCATTCAGGAAAGTGACATTGACCGGAGAAACATGGCTGAGCAAACGGGCGGATTTTCGTTAAACGTGCTGACAATTAACATTCATAAAGGCTTTACGACGTTTAATCGACGCTTCATGTTGCCGGCACTGCGCGACGCCATCCGCAGCGTCAGCGCCGACATCGTCTGTCTGCAGGAAGTCACCGGGGCGCATGAGATTCATTCGCTGCAGATCGAAAACTGGCCGGATCGCAGCCATTATGAGTTTCTTGCCGATAGCCTGTGGAGCGAATACGCCTACGGACGCAACGCGGTCTATCCGGAAGGGCATCACGGCAATGCCGTGCTCTCCCGCTTTCCTATTGAATATACGGAAAATGTTGATATCTCCGTTGGCGACAGCGAAAAGCGCGGTCTGCTCTACTGCCGGATTGTTGCGCCGCAAAGCGCGGCGCTACACCTGTTTTGTGTGCACCTCGGCCTGAGGACGCGGCAGCGATCGGCCCAGCTGGCGATGCTCGCCCGGCGGGTCAACGACCTGCCCGCCCGGCAGCCGGTGGTGGTGGCCGGCGATTTTAACGACTGGCGCCAGCAGGCCAACCGGGTGCTCAAGTCGCAGGCCGGGCTGGAGGAGATCTTTACCCGCGCCCATGGCCGCCCGGCGAGAACCTTTCCGGCGCGTTTTCCGCTCCTGCGCCTTGACCGGATCTATGTGAAAAATGCGCATGCCAGCCACCCGACGGCGTTGCCGCTTCGACCCTGGCGTCACCTCTCCGATCATGCCCCGCTGAGTGTGGAGATTCATTTATGAAATGCCGCTGGCAGGAAGGAAACCGCATTCTGCTTCTGGAGAACGGCGATAACTATTACCCGGCGCTGTTTGCCGCCATCGCCCGCGCGCAGCGAAAAGTGATCCTCGAAACGTTTATCTGGTTTGAAGATGACGTGGGCTGGCAACTACACGCCGTGCTGCTAAAAGCCGCACGCCGCGGGATACGGGTCGAAGTGCTGCTCGACGGCTACGGTTCTCCCGATCTGAGCGAGCGTTTCGTCAATGAACTGAGTGCCGCCGGCGTGATTTTTCGCTACTACGATCCGCGCCCGCGTCTGTTCGGCATGCGGACCAATCTGTTTCGCCGCATGCACCGCAAAATCGTGGTGATCGATGAGACGACGGCCTTCGTCGGGGGCATCAATTACTCCGCCGAGCATATGACCGACTACGGCCCGGAGGCAAAACAGGACTATGCCGTTCAGGTGGAGGGGCCGGTGGTGCAGGATATCCTGCAATTTGAGCTGGAGAATCTCCCGGCCAGCGAAGAGACCCGCCGCTGGTGGCGTCGGCGTCGCCACCAGCCGGCGATCAACCGCAGCCCCGGGGAAGCACAGGCGCTGTTTGTCTGGCGGGATAATCACGAACATCGCGATGATATTGAACGCCATTATCTCAAGATGCTGGCTAACGCCCGCCGGGAAGTGATCATTGCCAACGCCTACTTTTTCCCCGGCTACCGGCTGCTGCATGCGATGCGTAACGCCGCCCGCCGCGGCGTGCGGGTTAAGCTGATTGTGCAGGGCGAGCCGGATATTCCGATCGTTAAAGTCGGCGCCCGCCTGCTGTATCGCTACCTGGTCAACGGCGGCGTACAGGTTTTTGAGTATCAGCGCCGACCGCTGCACGGCAAAGTTGCCCTCGCCGATGACCATTGGGCTACCGTCGGCTCAAGCAATCTTGACCCGCTCAGCCTGTCATTAAATCTGGAAGCCAACCTGATTATCCACGATCGCCAGTTTAACCAGACCTTACGCGATAACCTCAACGGGCTGATCGCCGAGGACTGCCAGCAGGTGGACAAATCGATGCTGCCAAAGCGCAGCTGGTGGAATTTGGCTAAGAGCGTGCTGGCATTCCACTTTCTGCGTCACTTCCCGGCATGGATAGGCTGGCTGCCTGCCCATACGCCGCATCTGGCGCGGGTGCGCCCGCCGGTACAGCCAGAAATTGAGACTCAGGATCGACTGGATGCGACGAATCAGGAGGTGAAACCCTGATGGCAAAATCGTCCCCTCGCAGGCGGATGGCGAAAAAGATCTTCACCGTCATTTTCCTCCTCGCCGTCACCGCTCTGCTGGTGGTTTACGCGCAAAAGGTGGACTGGCCGGCGGTGTGGAAGGTGATTCGTCACTATGATAGTGCCGTCCTGCTCGGCGCTATGGGGCTGACGATAGTAAGCTACCTGATTTATGGCTGCTACGACCTGCTGGGGCGCGCCTGGTGTGGACACAAACTGGCTAAACGGCAGGTGATGCTGGTGTCGTTTATCTGCTACGCCTTTAATCTGACCCTCAGTACCTGGGTAGGCGGTATCGGGATGCGCTACCGCCTCTATTCGCGCCTGGGTTTGAGCGGCGGGACCATTACCCGTATTTTCTCATTGAGCATTACCACCAACTGGCTGGGCTTTATTCTGCTGGGCGGCGTCATTTTCACCGCCAATCTGGTGGCGCTACCGGCGCAGTGGTATATCAGCCAGGGCACGCTGCGGCTCATCGGCGGCGGACTGCTGGCGATGAGCGCGCTTTATCTGTGGGCCTGCGCGTTCGCCCGCCGACGCCATCTGACTCTTAAAGGCCAACGGCTGGTACTGCCGTCATGGCGGTTCGCTCTGCTGCAAATGGCGCTTTCGGTGGCCAACTGGATGGTGATGGGCGCGATTATCTGGCTGCTGATGGCGCAGCAGGTTGATTATTTCCTGGTGCTGGGCGTGCTGCTGGTCAGCAGTATTGCCGGCGTCATTGTGCATATTCCGGCCGGGATCGGCGTGCTGGAAGCCGTTTTTATCGCCATGCTTTCCGCCGGGTCGATTAGCCGCGGCGAGATTATTGCCGCCCTGCTGGCCTGGCGCGCGCTGTATTACTTTTTGCCGCTGCTTATCGCTACCGTCGGCTATCTGCTGCTGGAGAGTCGGGCGAAAACGTTACGCGAAAAGAATCAGCGTAAGCTGGCGGACGGATAGGAGAGATGGCCGGAGATAATCTGCGCTCCCCGGGCCAGATACAGCCCGGGGACCCGAAGCCTTAACGGCGGTTGCCGAAAATACGCAGCAGCATCAGGAACAGGTTGATAAAGTCCAGATACAGCGTCAGCGCGCCGAGAATGGAGTACTTACGCAGCGTTGAGGTGTCGCGGGTATCGATCTGCTCGCCGATGTTTTTCAGCTTTTGCGTGTCGTAAGCGGTCAGGCCAACAAACACGATCACCCCGATATAGGTAATTGCCCACATCAGCGCTTCGCTCTTCAGCCAGAAGTTGACCAGTGAAGCCAGGACGATGCCAATTAAGGCCATAAACAGCATATTGCCGAAACCGCTAAGATCGCGCTTCGTGGTATAGCCGTAAAGGCTCATTATCCCAAACATCCCGCCGCTGACCACAAAGGTGCTGGCAATCGACGAATAGGTGTAGACGAGGAAGATACTGGATAGCGTCAGTCCGGTCAGCGCCGAATAGAGCATAAACAGCGTAGTCGCCATCCCAGCGCTCAGGCGCTGCACCATCCCGGAGAGCACGAAGACCAGCGCCAGCTGGGCGATAATTAAACCAAAAAAGGTTATTTTGCTGGAAAAGACGAACATCATGACCGCCGGCGTATTGGCGGCAAACCAGGCAATGAATGCCGTCAACAGCAGCCCGACCGTCATCCAGCCGTATACCTGGGCCATATAGGTTTGCAGGCCGCCGCGCGCCTGAACAATAGAATCTGAACGAGGGAATCTGTCCATGACTGTCTCCTGATTAACACGTTTTATCTTATTAAGCGTATCACACTACCAGCGCTCTGCCGCATGGCGATCGCTATCGCGCGCATCTACCCAGCGTTCGCCTTCCGCTGTCGCTTCCCGTTTCCAGAACGGCGCGCGGGTTTTCAGGTAATCCATAATGAATTCCCCGGCGGCAAACGCGCTGCTGCGGTGCGCGCTGGTCACGCCAACAAACACAATCTCTTCGCCAGGCCACATTTCGCCGATGCGGTGAATCACCGTCACCCGGCCGAGCGGCCAGCGTTCCCGCGCCAGTTCAACGATTTCCGCCAGCGATTTCTCCGTCATTCCCGGATAGTGTTCGAGGGTCAGCGCCTTCACGCTGTCCCCGAGATTGTGGTTACGTACTTTTCCGGTAAACGTGACCACCGCGCCGTCTTCATCGCGCTCGGCCAGCCACGGATATTCGTCGCCGACGCAAAAACGATCGCGACTGACGATGATGCGAGTCTGCGTCATTTAACCTCCCGTAACCGGCGGAAAGAACGCCACTTCGTCGCCGGACACCAGCGGATGGTCAAAGGGGGTCAGCGTCTGGTTTACCGCCGCCAGCAGCTTGCCCTCTTCCAGCGCCAGCGCCCAACGTTCGCTGCGACCGGCAAGCTGACGCCGCACGGTTTCGACCGTCGACAGCGCATCGACCTCGAGGGTCAGGGATTCGGTGCCAACCAGTTCGCGCACCTGGGCAAAAAACAGAACCTTAATCATGCGTCTCGTCCGCCTTGAAATCCCCGGATTTGCCGCCGCTTTTCGCCAGCAGACGCACCGGGCCAATCACCATATCTTTTTGTACCGCTTTGCACATATCGTAAATCGTCAGCGCCGCCACGGAGGCGGCGGTCAGCGCTTCCATCTCCACGCCGGTTTTGCCGGTCAGACGGCACAGCGACTCGATGCGTACCCGGTTGTGTTCCGGCTGAGCCTGCAAATTGACTTCGACTTTACTCAGCATCAGCGGATGGCACAGCGGGATCAGCTCCCAGGTGCGTTTTGCCGCCTGGATACCGGCGATACGAGCGGTGGCGAAGACATCGCCTTTGTGGTGGCTGCCGTCGATGATCATCGCCAGCGTCGTCGGGCGCATTTCAACATAGGCTTCAGCCCGGGCTTCGCGTACCGTCTCGGCCTTGGCAGAAACATCGACCATGTGCGCCTCGCCGGCGGCGTTAATATGGGTGAGTTGTGACATCGCTTATTTCTTAAGATGAGAGATAAAGTTACAGGGCCGCGTACGGGCATCCAGCTGCGGGGCAATGATATTTTCCCACGCGGTACGGCAGGCTTTGGTTGAGCCCGGCATGGCAAAAATCAGCGTGCGATTCGCCATGCCGGCAATGGCCCGGGATTGCAGCGTCGATGTACCGATTTCTTCGAAGGACAGCATGCGGAAAACTTCACCAAACCCTTCGACTTCACGGTCAAACAGCGGCCGCAGCGCTTCCGGCGCCTGATCGCCATCGGTAAACCCGGTTCCACCGGTGATCAGCACCACCTGCACATCATCGCTGGCTATCCACGCCGAGACCCGGGCGCGGATGTCGTAGCGGTTCTCTTTAACCATCGCCTTATCGACAATATGGTGGCCCGCCTCCTGCGCCGCATCACGCAGCCAGTGACCAGAGGTATCATCCTCTTCGCCGCGTCGGCTGGAGACGGTGAGAATAGCAATACGGGTTGGGGTAAACTCAGCGCTGGCCTGACTCATCTGTTCGCTCCTTTAGAATGAATTATCCGCCAATATACGACAGGTTTTGCGTAATACCGGTGTTGCCCTGATGCAGGAAATGGGTTTGTTTTTTCTGGGTTAATGCTGCGGAGATGCGAGCTTCCAGCGCCGCCTGCTGCTGGTCCTCGACAAGCAGGTCGCGCAGTTCCACGCCGCCGTCGCCGAACAGACACAGATGCAGTTTGCCTACGGAGGAGACACGAAGACGGTTGCAGCTGGCGCAGAAATCCTTCTCGTACGGCATGATTAAGCCTATCTCCCCGGCGTAGTCCGGGTGACAAAAGACCTGGGCCGGGCCGTCGCTGCGTTGGCTGATTTGGTGAATCCAGCCGCGACGCAGCAGTTCATCGCGCAGCACGATGCCGGAAATGTGGTGGCGTCGGAACAGGTCGCTGCCCTCGCCGGTTTCCATAAGCTCAATAAAACGCAGCTGAATACGTCGGGGCTGGATCCACGCGAGGAAGGTATCGAGCTGATGATGGTTCACATCGCGCATCAGCACGGTATTGACCTTCACCTTCTCAAAACCGGCGGCAAAGGCGGCATCAATACCGTCCATCACCTGGTGAAATTTATCCTGCCCGGTAATGGCGTGAAACTGGCGCGCGTCGAGGCTGTCAACGCTGACGTTAATCGCCGTCAGTCCGGCATCACGCCACCGGCTGACGTCGCGCGCCAGGCGATAGCCATTGGTGGTGACCGCAATCTGGCGAATCGCGCGGTTTTCACCTACGGCGGCGATGATATCGGCAAAGTCGCGGCGCAAAGAGGGTTCGCCGCCGGTCAGGCGCACCTTCTCGGTGCCGAGCGCAGAAAACGCGCGCGTGACGCGACGTACTTCATCAACGCTGAGAAAGCCTTTGTTGGTGACCGCGCCGGGCTTGTAGCCATCCGGCAGGCAGTAGGTGCAACGAAAGTTACACACATCGGTAATCGACAGGCGCAAGTAATAAAACTTACGCGCAAATGCATCGGTAAGCTGTGAAGCCATATACACCTTTCCAAATACGGGAGACGCGGTCATTTCTTCCCGCGCCCTGGTGACAAGCGAAGCTGTCACGGCCAAAGCACCATATCTTGCGACACAGGCACAGAGGCTAGAGTGTTAACTGGTTATGCCGATAGTAGCGCGGAAACGACTGTTTCGCCATTCTCGCTTTCGTTATATAATCATGTATATATCGAGGCAATCGTGCATTTTCGTTACAGAATAGCTAAAAACCAGGCTTTTGCATTGATATCGGTCATTTTGTCAGGATCCTGGCATCGTCTTTTAGGGGTAGATCGGTTACTGTGAGCCCGTTCAACAGAGATAAGGAATGTGTATGCGCACTCGTACGTTCGCCGATCTTGATCGCGTAGTGGCACTTGGCGGGGGGCACGGTCTGGGCCGGGTGATGTCGTCACTCTCATCGCTCGGCTCACGCCTGACCGGGATCGTCACGACTACCGATAACGGCGGTTCCACGGGGCGAATTCGCCGTTCCGAAGGCGGTATTGCCTGGGGAGATATGCGCAACTGCCTTAACCAGCTGATCGCCGAACCCAGCATTGCCTCGGCGATGTTTGAGTACCGTTTCGCCGGTAATGGCGAACTTTCCGGGCATAACCTCGGAAATCTGATGTTAAAGGCCCTCGATCACCTGAGCGTGCGGCCTTTAGAGGCGATTAATTTAATCAGAAATCTGCTAAAAGTGGACGCATTCCTGATCCCGATGTCGGAACAACCGGTGGATCTGATGGCCATTGACCACGAAGGTCATGAAGTCTATGGCGAAGTCAATATCGACCAGTTGCCAGGTGTCCCGAAGGAGCTGATGCTCACTCCGCCGGTGCCCGCCACCCGCGAAGCGGTAGAGGCCATCGCGGAAGCCGATTTAATCCTGATTGGGCCCGGAAGTTTCTACACCAGCCTGCTGCCAATTCTGCTGCTCGATGAGATGGCGCAGGCGCTGCGCCGGACACCGGCGACAATGGTCTTTATCGACAATCTAGGCAAAGAACATAGCCCGGCGGCGAATCTGACGCTGGCGGACAGGGTCGGGATTATGGAGCGCTATATTGGCAAGCGGGTGATCGATGCCATCGTCGTTGGACCGAAAACCGATACGAGCGGACTGGAAAACCGGGCGATCGTTCAGACCCCGCTGGATGCCGCGGATGTCCCCTATCGCCACGACCGGATGCTGTTACGCAACGCGCTGGAAAAAGCTATCCAGACCTTAGGTTAGCTCGCGGCCAGCGAGAAGAAGCGGGTAATGACGCGTCAGACCTTTATATTAAAATGTTAAGGTTGTCTTAAAATAAAAGTGGCACCATGGCAACTATCTTAGTCCCAGGATAGTTGCTATGTCGTTATTCGCTTTACGTCGGCCGGTCATGAGCCGTACGGTTTATCTGATTATTTTTGCCCTCTATGTCGGGCTGTTGCTCAATCTTGCGTTTTATCGACAGGTGTTCACCCTGCTGCCGGTAAACGGCCTGCACAACTGGCTGGTATTCCTCAGTATGCCGGTGGTTGCCTGCAGCGTGATGAATATTCTCACCACGCTCGCCTCTTTCCTCAGGCTCGACCGCCTCGTTATTAGTCTGTTTATTTTGCTCAGCGCCTCGGCCCAGTATTTTATCTGGACCTTCGGGGTCGTCATCGACCGCGCCATGATTACCAACATTCTGGATACCACGCCGGCGGAAAGCTTCGCCCTGATGTCCGTTAAAATGGTGCTGACGCTGGGACTGTCCGGTGTGCTGATGGTCGCCCTGGCCTGGTGGATAAAAATCAGTAAAGCCAAAACGCTGTGGCGCAGCATCGCGGTACGTCTGCTGAATATCCTCGTCTCGGCCCTGCTGATCGTTCTGGTCGCGGCGCTGTTTTATAAAGATTACGCCTCGGTCTTTCGCAACAACAAAGAGCTGGTGAAATCCCTGAGCCCCTCGAACAGCATCGTCGCCATCAACTCGTGGTACGCGCACAATCAGATGGACAACCTGCCGCTGGTAAAAATTGGCGAAGATGCCGTGCAAAAAACCGAAATGCACAGCGGCCCGCGCAAAAATCTGACCATCCTGGTGCTGGGAGAGACATCGCGCGCGCAAAATTTCTCGCTGGGCGGCTATGAACGCGAGACCAATCCGCGACTCAAACAAGATGATGTCATCTACTTTGCCAACACCACCTCGTGCGGCACGGCCACCGCGGTGTCGGTACCCTGTATGTTCTCCAACATGCCGCGCGCGCATTACGATGAAGAGCTGGCCCACCATCAGGAAGGCGTTCTCGACATTCTGCAACGCGCCGGGGTTCGGGTATTGTGGAACGACAATGACGGCGGCTGTAAGGGCGCCTGCGATCGCGTCCCGCATCAGAACGTGACCGACCTGAACCTGACCGGCCAGTGCATCGATGGCGAATGTTACGATGAAGTGCTGTTCCATAATCTGGAGAACTACATCGACAATCTGCAACAGGACGGGATTATCGTGCTGCACACCATCGGTAGCCACGGCCCGACGTATTACAATCGCTACCCTGCTGAATTCAAAAAATTCACCCCAACCTGCGATACCAACGAAATCCAGAGCTGTACCCAGCAGCAGCTGACGAACACCTACGATAATACGATTCTGTATATCGATTATATGGTTGATAAGACGATAAAATTACTGCAGTCGAAGCAGGATAAATTCACCACCAGCCTGGTTTACCTCTCCGACCACGGTGAATCGTTGGGTGAAAACGGCGTCTATTTACACGGACTGCCGTGGTCAATCGCCCCGGAAACGCAAAAGCACGTGCCGATGCTAATCTGGTTATCTCCGGATTATCAACAGCGCTATGGCGTTTCCAGCCAGTGTCTGCAACAAAGAGCTAAAACAGACCCTTACTCTCAGGATAATCTGTTTTCCACCTTGCTTGGACTTCTTGGGGTCAATACCCACGAGTACCAGGCAGCCGATGATATTTTAACGCCGTGCAGAAGCGAGACCGCCAGATGAAAATCTTAGTCATTGAAGACGACGCACTCCTGTTACAAGGCCTGATCCTGGCAATGCAAAGCGAGGGATACGTCTGTGACGGCGTCGCCACTGCGCACGAGGCCGCCTTGTCCCTCGCCAGCAACCATTACAGCCTGATCGTACTCGATCTCGGCCTGCCGGATGAGGATGGCCTGCACTTCCTGACGCGAATGCGCCGGGAAAAATTCAGCCAGCCGGTTCTGATCCTGACCGCCCGCGATACCGTTGAAGACCGCATCAGCGGTCTCGATACCGGCGCGGATGACTATTTAGTGAAACCTTTCGCCCTGGAAGAGCTGAACGCCCGTATCCGCGCGCTGCTCCGCCGCCATAATAACCAGGGCGACAACGAAATGGCCGTGGGCAACCTGCGACTGAACATCACCCGTCGCCTGGTGTGGCTGGGCGGCGAGGCGCTGGACCTGACGCCGAAAGAGTACGCCCTGCTCTCTCGCCTGATGATGAAAGCGGGCAGCCCGGTACACCGTGAAATTCTCTACAACGATATCTACAGCTGGGACAATGAACCCGCCACCAACACGCTGGAGGTTCATATCCATAACCTGCGCGAAAAAGTGGGCAAAGCCCGCATTCGTACCGTCAGAGGGTTTGGCTATATGCTGGTGAATAATTCGGGAACGGAATAACGCTATGGCACTGTTCGCAAGCGAAACCTGGACCATGCGTCACCGCCTGCTGCTGACAATCGGCGCTATTCTGGTGGTCTGTCAGTTGATCAGCGTTTTCTGGTTATGGCACGAAAGCAAAGAGCAGATTCAGCTGCTGGTGGAGAGCGCCATTGACCGACATAACAACCAGAAGCACATCGAACACGAAGTGCGCGAAGCGGTCGCCAGCCTGCTAATACCCAGCCTGCTGATCGTCGGCCTGGCGCTGTATATCAGTCTGGTGGCGGTGAGAAAAATCACCCGGCCGCTGTCGAATCTGCAAACTGAGCTTGAAAGCCGGACGCCGGATAACCTGCAGCCGATTACGCTGACGGAGTCGGTTCCGGAAGTGACGGCGGTGACGACGGCGATTAATCAGCTGGTTTCTCGCCTGAACTTAACCCTCGATCGCGAACGGCTGTTCACCGCTGACGTCGCGCACGAGCTGCGCACCCCGCTTGCGGGACTGCGTCTGCATCTGGAGCTGATGGCGAAAGTGCATCACGTGGAGGTGAGTCAGTTGCTCCAGCGTCTGGATCAGATGACCAACAGCATCTCACAGCTGCTGCAGCTGGCGCGCGTCGGGCAGTCATTCTCCGCCGGGAGCTACCAGCGCGTGCTGCTGAAAAAGGATGTGGTCGAGCCGATTCGCGGTGAGCTGGAGAGCATGCTGGAACAACGCCAGCAAACGCTGGAGCTCTCCTTCCCTGACGGAGATGACAACAAGGATGTTGTTGTCTCCG
Source organism: Klebsiella sp. Lac1 (assembly GCF_009825425.1). Classification (NCBI taxonomy): domain Bacteria; kingdom Pseudomonadati; phylum Pseudomonadota; class Gammaproteobacteria; order Enterobacterales; family Enterobacteriaceae; genus Klebsiella; species Klebsiella sp. Lac1. The sequence goes on along the minus strand of NZ_VJZJ01000001.1, from coordinate 569,701 downwards.
GCGATGCCACCCTGCTGCGCGTTGTGCTGCGTAATCTGGTGGAGAACGCACATCGCTATAGCCCGGCGGGGTCGAAGGTAAAAATCGCCGTACAGGCCGGTACAACGCCGGTTATGGCCGTGGAAGATGAAGGTCCAGGGATTGATGAAGCGAAAAGCGGCGAGCTGAGTAAAGCTTTTGTCCGCATGGACAGCCGCTATGGGGGCATTGGCCTGGGATTAAGTATTGTGACGCGCATCGTTCAGCTGCACGAGGCCCAGTTCTTCTTACATAACCGCCAGCCGGGCCCCGGCGTCCGGGGCTGGATTCTGTTTCCTAAGTCTTCGCGTTAGAAAGTCAGCACCCACTGATGGAAAAAAGCGACAATCACGCCAAAAGCGCAGATAACGGCCAGAGACTCACGGAAGGTTAATTTTTGCATGACACTATCCTTATCAGAATGGGGATAGTGTCGCCTGGCAATATTAAGCAGACATTAAGCCAGCCCGAAAACGGCGCGGAATAACAAAAAATCAGCGTCCCGACACACTGACGGGCTCCGTGCGGCGGCGCATCGCGGGCTGCGGATCAGGATGCCGCGATAAACAGCTCGCGCAGTTGATGCAACTGGTCGCGGATTTGCGCGGCCTCTTCGAACTCCAGATTCTGCGCATGTTGCATCATCTGCCCTTCCAGCTCGTGGATTCTCTGCTGTAGCGCTTTTGGCGTCAGCAGCACCTCCGGCATATCCGCCTCAACCGGCGAACGTGATTTTCCGCGCCCTTTGGCTTTGGTCTTCGCCAGATTGCTGCCGAGCTGCAGAATATCGACCACTTTTTTATTCAGCCCCTGCGGGGTAATGCCGTGCTCTTCGTTATAGCGCTGCTGCTTCTCACGGCGACGCTCGGTCTCGCTGATGGCTTTCGCCATCGAAGCGGTAATTTTATCGCCGTACAGAATCGCTTTACCGTTGATGTTACGCGCGGCGCGGCCAATGGTCTGAATCAGCGAGCGCTCCGAACGCAGGAAGCCCTCTTTATCGGCGTCCAGAATCGCCACCAGCGACACTTCCGGCATATCCAGCCCTTCACGCAGCAGGTTGATACCGACCAGGACATCGAACTCGCCCAGCCGCAGGTCGCGGATTATCTCCATACGCTCGACGGTATCGATATCGGAGTGCAGGTAGCGCACGCGCTCGCCGTGCTCTTCAAGATATTCAGTTAAATCTTCCGCCATCCGTTTAGTCAAGGTGGTGACCAGCACGCGCTCGTTAATGGCCACGCGGAGGCGAATTTCCGACAGCAGGTCATCGACCTGAGTCGCGACCGGACGCACTTCAATCAGCGGATCAAGCAGCCCGGTCGGACGGACTACCTGATCGACCACCTCATCACCGGATTTATCCAGCTCATAAGGACCCGGCGTCGCCGAGACGTAAATGGTCTGCGGCGCCAGCGCTTCAAACTCTTCGAACTTCAGCGGGCGGTTGTCCAGCGCCGACGGCAGACGGAAGCCGTACTCCACCAGCGTCTCTTTACGCGCCCGGTCGCCGCGGTACATGCCGCCGATTTGCGGAATGGTGACGTGGGATTCGTCAATCACCAGCAAACCGTCTGCCGGCAGGTAGTCAAACAGCGTCGGCGGCGGTTCGCCCGGCCCGCGCCCGGAAAGATAGCGCGAGTAGTTTTCGATACCCGAGCAGTAGCCCAGCTCGTTCATCATTTCGAGGTCAAACTGCGTCCGCTGGGACAGCCGCTGCTCTTCGAGCAGCTTGTTGTTGTCCAGCAGCGTCTTCCGCCTGTCGGCCAGCTCGACTTTAATCTCCTCCATCGCCTGCACGATACGCTCGCGTGGCGTCACGTAGTGCGTTTTCGGGTAGATGGTGTAGCGGGGAATCGTCGATTCAACCTGACCGGTCAGCGGGTCAAACAGCGACAGCCGCTCAACCTCTTCATCAAACAGTTCGATACGCAGCGCAATATCGTCGGATTCCGCCGGAAAGACGTCGATCACTTCGCCGCGCACGCGGAAGGTGCCGCGCTGGAAGGCCTGATCGTTACGGGTATACTGCAGCTCCGCCAGGCGACGCAAAATCGCCCGCTGATCGATCAGCATGCCGGTGGTCAGGTGCAGCATCATCTTCAGGTAAAGGTCCGGGTCGCCCAGACCGTAGATGGCCGATACCGAGGCCACCACCACCACATCGCGCCGTTCAAGCAGCGCTTTGGTCGCCGACAGACGCATCTGCTCGATATGCTCGTTCACCGAGGCGTCTTTCTCGATGAAGGTATCCGAGCTCGGCACATAGGCTTCAGGCTGATAGTAATCGTAGTAGGAGACGAAATACTCCACCGCATTATCCGGGAAGAACTCTTTCATTTCGCCGTACAGCTGCGCCGCCAGGGTCTTATTCGGCGCCAGCACCATCGTCGGACGCTGAAGATCGGCGATAATGTTAGCAATGGTGAACGTCTTGCCCGACCCGGTCACCCCCAGCAGCGTTTGATGCGCCAGACCATCTTCCAGCCCCTCTTCCAGGCGTCGGATAGCCTCCGGCTGGTCGCCAGAAGGACGGAATGCGGAATGCAGCGTGAACGTTTTACTCATATGTCTGACCCTGAAGAAGGATGAAGCGCCTGGTTAACTGCGGCAGGTGTTTAATTCTACCCTTCACGCTGACTTTTGCCAATAAATAATACTGGATATACAAACAGTATTCGATTACTGTTTGTACCTGAAATCATCCGCACTTGCGTCTTTTTGGGGCAAAAATGGGCCATCCTGCAGAATAATTCGCCAGCCAGTAGGGTTATCCCCAAAAAAATTTGTCATTTAACATTTGTCAAGCAAGGCGATGAATCTTTTATGGCAACAGGTGACACTTTCCTTACAACCATTGCTTTTATTTAACTAATTGATATTTAATGACATTAAACAAAAGACGGGTTTAGCGCCAATTCAGCCGCAGGCCGCGTAATCTCTAGCTTACCGCAAGTTCTCTAACTCTAATGCACAAGGTTATCCACAGGAATAGTGGATAACTGTCTGCAGGCCAAGGCTTCAGCCACCCCGCACAAATCGACCGTCGGTGAAAATCGGGCGCCTAAAAAAAATTATCGAATTATTTTTGATATTTATCAGCTAAGGGCACCTGCCTTTTTGTTGCTTTCTGCACCATTTTTCATAGGCCTCAGCACCGGGAGAGTGCAACCGTCTCGCTGACCCGCCTTCACCCCACCCTGCGACACCTGTCGGTACGGGAAAAAACCGAAACATCTTTTTCCTGGCAAGAGATTTGCAGAATCTTCATATCGCCCGCAATCCCCAAAAAGGAGAAAACGTCTATGTTGAGTCTACGCGCAGTCAATCAGTACTACGGAAATCAGCACACGCTATGGAATGTCGACCTTGAACTTCAGCCGGGAGAGTGCACCTGCGTGATGGGACTGCAGGGGATGGGGAAAACCACGCTGGTAAACTGCATTACCGGGCATCTCCCGGTGGCCAGCGGCAGCATGACCTGGCATGAGGCCGGTTCGCCGCCTTGTGATATCACGCCGCTCTCCGCCCATTCACGCTCGATTATTGGCATCGGCTATGTCCCGCAGGACCGGCGGATCTTTTCTCAGTTGAGCGTGGAGGAGAATCTGCATATTGCGCTGGCCGCCGGAGGGAATCCGGACGTCGCCGTAAAAGGGGAAATTTACGATTTTTTTCCGGACCTCTACGGACGACGTCAGCATAAAGGCGCCATGCTGTCAGAGGATGACCAGTACCAGCTGGCGCTGGCGCGAGCGCTGGTTGTCCGGCCGCGACTGCTGATTCTTGATGAGCCTTCGCGCGGCAGCGGACAGCACTTCTTGCATAAGCTGGGCGACCTGCTGGTGCGTCTGAACCGCGACATCGGCTTAACGGTGCTGCTTGCAGAACAGCACCTGCCGTTTATTCGCCGGGTGGCGGACCGTTTTTGCCTGCTGCATCGCGGACGCAACGTGGCGCAAGGCCGCGTTATCCAGCTGGATGAACCGCTGCTGGCGCAGTGGATGACGCCCGATCCAGCGCGCTGAGATCCAGGTACTGGCCGAGATCCTCACGCTGCGAGGCCTCCGCCAGCCACGGGATCTCGCCGAGCAACGGGGCCGCAAGCCGATCGGTGAGGGCCGCCAGATATTCCGCATGGCGTTTACCCGGCGGCTGGATATCGTTTGCAATCCAGCCCACCAGCGGCAGCCCGGCCTGACGTACCGCCTGGGCCGTCAGCAGCGCGTGGTTGATGCAGCCAAGCTTAATACCGACCACCAGAATGACCGGCAGCTGTTCGTCGCGTACCCAGTCAGCAAAACTCAGCGTTGCGGACAGCGGCGTAAACCAGCCCCCTGCCCCTTCGACCAGCACCCATTCCGCCAGCGTCTCCAGTTCTCGCAGTCCGGCAGAAAGCGCATCGCCGCGAATCGGCCGTCCTTCCTCCGCGCTCGCGATATGCGGTGAAGTCGGTTCGGCGAAGGTAAAGGGGTTGACCTGCGCATAGCTCAGCGCCACAGCGCTATTGCGCTGGAGCGCCAGCGCATCATCGTTACGCAGCCCGTGTGCCGTCCGCTCACTCCCGGAAGCCACCGGTTTATAGCCCGCGCTCTTCAGGCCCGCCAGCCTTGCCGCCTGTAACAGGGCGCAGCTGGCGACCGTCTTACCGACCTCAGTGTCGGTTCCGGTGACGAAAAAACGTTTAGTCACGTGCAATGACTCCTGTAAAAAGATGGTACGTCAGCGGGCACTGGCCCTGCTGTTTTGGCCAGGCCAACTGCAGCTGACGCAGTTTTCCCCGGCTCAACGATGCCGCGCTGCGCCCCTGATGCAAATGTGTTGCCCCAATCCCTTTGAGCGAACGCATCGCGCTCAGGGCATCGGCAAACGGCAGGCTGACGGCGTGAACCTCGCCGACGGCACGCCGCCCGGCCAGCGCTTCGCGCACCGCCTGTTCGCTGAGAAAACGGTTGGCATGGGGATGCACATCAATGGCGCGCCAGGCCTGATTCAGTTCGGGCAGCGAGTCGGCCAGCAAGGTGGTGAACGCCACCCGACCGCCGGGGCGCACCACCCGGCACAGCTCATCGAGCGCGCCGGACAGACTCTCGCACCACTGCACCGCCAGATTGCTCCACGCCAGATCGACGCAGCCATCGGCCAGCGGCAGTGACTCAATATCCCCTTCGAGGTAACGCTGCGCGCACTCGTCGCGCTGCGCCTGGGCCAGCATCTCAACCGACAGATCCAGCGCCGTCACATCACTGCCGGCATCGCGCCAGTAGCGGCTCATGCTGCCGGGTCCGCAGCCAGCGTCCAGCACTGCTGAAAAGGTGCGGCCCTGGAGCTGGCGCAGCAGCAGTTCGGCGCTGTAACGCTGCAACGCGTCGTGTTGCGAATAGTGGCTGGCCGCCCGACCAAAGGCCGCGGCCACCGCCCGTTTATTCACCGCCGCCATGCAGCACCTCCAGCAGACGGATAATATCAGTCGGCTCATGGGCCGCGGTCAGCGTCAGGCGCAGCCGCGCGCTGCCTGTCGGCACCGTCGGCGGACGAATGGCCGTTGCCCAGCAGCCCTGCTCGCGCAGGCGCGCCGCCAGCTGCAACGCTCGCGTATTGTCGCCGACGATCAGCGGCTGAATCGCGCTGTGCGAGGCGCTCAGTTCCCCCGGAAAGCCGGCCATACCGTCGCGAAATTGCGCCACGCGGCTGGCCAGTTTTTCCCGCCGCTGCTGGCCGTCATCGCTGCGGATCACCGCCAGCGCGGCGCTCAGCGCAACCGCCTGGGCTGGCGGCATGGCGGTGCTGTAAATCAGATGGCGGGCAAACTGCAGCAGATAATCCGCCAGCGCCTCGTCACACAAAACCGCCGCGCCGCTGACGCCAAAGGCTTTACCAAAGGTCACCACCAGCAGCTCAGGACGCACGTTCTGCGCATGGCAACTGCCGCGCCCCTCTTCACCCACTGCGCCAATGCCGTGCGCATCATCCACCAGCAGCCAGCCGCCGGCGGCCCGGGTGGTTCGGCTGATGGCACTGAGCGGGGCGCTGTCGCCATCCATGCTGAAGACTCCTTCCGTCACCACCAGTTGCTGACCCGCCAGCGGTTTGGCCAGCAGGGTGTCCAGTTGCTGCACATCATTGTGCGCAAAGCGCCGGAGCTGCGCCGGGCTCAGGCTGGCCGCCTCAAGCAGCGAAGCGTGGCTCAGCCGGTCCGCGACGATGCGATCGTCCCTGGCGAGCAGGGCGGCAATCAGCGCCTGGTTAGCGGCAAACCCGGAAATAAACAGCAGCGCGCGCGGATACCCCAGCCAGTCCGCCAGGCTCTCTTCCAGCTCACGATGCGCCTCGCTGTAACCGCTAACGTGGCCGGAGCCGCCGGAGCCCACGCCGTAACGCGCCGCCCCCTGCTGCCAGGCGGCGATAATCTGCGGATGCTGGCTCAGCCCAAGATAATCGTTGCTGGAGAAATTCAGCCAGCGCTGACCTTCGCGGATGAGCCAACGCCCGGCCCCCTGCGCCACCGGCTGGCGGCGGCGAAAGGTATCCGCCTGCCGCCGCTCGCTCAGCGCCTGGTCGATGCGTTGCGACCAGCTCATATCACCGCCGCGTTGTAGTATTCCTCGGTATCGGGGTTATTCAGCGCATGTTCCAGACGCTGCTGCTGCTCGTTATCGCCTTCCAGCACCGCCGTCTGCTGCGGGTTAAGCCCCAGCTTACGGAACAGCTGCAGGTCTTTGTCCTCTTCCGGGTTCGGCGTGGTCAACAGCTTGCAACCGTAGAAAATCGAGTTCGCCCCGGCCATAAAACACATCGCCTGGGTCTGTTCATTCATCTGCTCGCGGCCAGCGGAAAGACGCACGTACGAGGTCGGCATCATGATGCGCGCCACCGCAATGGTGCGGATAAAATCAAAGGCGTCGACATCGTCGTTATCGGCCAGCGGCGTGCCCTTCACCTTAACCAGCATGTTGATTGGTACGCTCTCCGGCGGCGTCGGCAGGTTAGCCAGCTGTAGCAGCAGGCCGGCGCGATCTTTCTCGGTTTCGCCTAAGCCGACGATGCCGCCAGAACACACCTTAATCCCGGCGTCGCGCACTTTGTCGAGGGTGTCCAGACGCTCCTGATAGGTGCGGGTGGTGATGATGTTGCCGTAAAATTCCGGCGAGGTATCGAGGTTGTGGTTGTAGTAGTCCAGCCCGGCTCCCGCGAGGCGCTGCGCCTGGCTATCGGTTAAGGTCCCGAGGGTCATGCAAGACTCCAGTCCCAGTTCCTTAACGCCTTTCACCATCTGCTCAAGGTACGGCATATCGCGATCGTTAGGGTTCTTCCACGCCGCCCCCATGCAGAAGCGCGTTGATCCGGCATTTTTTGCCTGGCGCGCGGACTCCAGCACCTGCTCCACTTCCATCAGACGCTCTGACTCGAGGCCGGTTTTGTAGCGCGCGCTCTGCGGGCAATATTTACAATCTTCCGGGCAGGCGCCGGTTTTAATCGACAGCAGCGTGCTGACCTGCACCTGGCGTGGGTCAAAGTGCTGGCGATGGATCTGCTGGGCTTCGAACAGCAGATCTAACAATGGTTTATTAAACAACTCGGTAACTTGCGACATTGTCCAGCGTGCGTGGTGAGCCATTGGCCTCTCCAAAGGGTTTTGTTAATTGTTGGTTCGGTTTATACTCGTAAACCTAAATGTTTTCAAAATGGTTTACAAGTCACTTATGACAACGGACGATCTCGCCTTCGATCGGCGCCACATCTGGCACCCCTACACTTCCATGACCTCTCCTCTGCCGGTATATCCGGTGGTTGCCGCCCACGGCTGCGAGCTGTCTCTCGCCAGCGGCGAGCAGCTGATCGACGGGATGTCTTCATGGTGGGCGGCAATCCACGGCTACAATCACCCGCGTTTAAATGCGGCGATGAAAGCGCAGATTGAGCAGATGTCGCACGTGATGTTTGGCGGTATTACCCACCCTTCGGCGGTGGCGCTGTGCCGCCAGCTGGTGGCGATGACCCCGGAGTCGCTGGAGTGCGTATTCCTCGCCGACTCGGGTTCGGTGGCGGTGGAAGTGGCGATGAAAATGGCCCTGCAGTACTGGCAGGCCAAAGGCGAACCGCGTCGGCGTTTTCTCACCTTCCGCAACGGCTACCACGGCGATACCTTTGGCGCGATGTCGGTCTGCGATCCGGATAACTCCATGCACAGTCTGTGGCAGGGCTATTTGCCGGATAACCTGTTCGCCCCGGCGCCGCAGAGCCGCTTCGGCGGCGAATGGGATGAACGGGATCTGGTGCCGTTTGCCCGCCTGATGGCAGCCCATCGCGATGAGATCGCGGCGGTGATTCTTGAGCCGGTCGTACAGGGCGCAGGCGGCATGAGGATGTATCATCCTGAGTGGCTGAAGCGCATTCGCAAGATGTGCGATCGTGAGGGCATTCTGTTGATTGCCGATGAGATTGCCACCGGATTTGGCCGGACCGGCAAGCTGTTTGCCTGCGAACACGCGGGCATCGCCCCGGATATTTTGTGTCTCGGCAAAGCGCTGACCGGCGGCACCATGACGCTGTCGGCGACCCTCACCACCCGACCGGTCGCCGAGACCATCAGCAACGGCGAAGCCGGCTGCTTTATGCATGGCCCGACCTTTATGGGCAACCCTCTGGCCTGCGCGGTGGCGGCAGAAAGCCTGCGGCTGCTGGAAAGCGGCGAATGGCAAGGCCAGGTCGCCGCGATTGAAGCGCAGCTTAATGTCGAGCTGGCTCCGGCCCGGGAATCCCCGCGGGTCGCCGATGTCCGCGTGCTCGGCGCCATCGGCGTGGTGGAAACGTGCCGCCCGGTCAATATGGCCGCGCTACAGCGCTTCTTCGTCGAACAGGGGGTATGGATTCGCCCGTTCGGCCGCCTGATTTACCTGATGCCACCGTACGTGATTACCCCGCAGCAGCTGACGCGCCTGACCGAGGCGGTTAACGCGGCGGTGCTCAACGATACATTTTTTCGCGAATAAGCAGCGGAAACTGGCCGTCAACAGGACTACACTTCTTTGTTAATCAGTCGATTATCCCAGAGGAGACGTCATGAAAGTAATCAGTCACGATCTGCAGGATGGCGGGAAATTGCCCCACCGCCATGTTTTTAACGGCATGGGCTACGATGGCGATAATATCTCGCCGCATCTGGCGTGGGATGAGGTGCCTGACGGGACGAAAAGCTTTGTCGTGACCTGTTACGATCCCGATGCGCCCACCGGATCCGGCTGGTGGCACTGGCTGGTCGCCAATCTGCCGGCGGAAACGCGCGAACTGCCGCAGGGCGCCGGCTCCGGTCTGACTCCGCTGCCGGCCAGCGCAATCGAAACCCGCACCGATTTCGGCGTGCCCGGCTACGGCGGCGCGGCGCCGCCAAAAGGGGAAAGCCATCGCTACATCTTTACGGTGCATGCGCTGGATGTCGAGAAGATTGATGTCGATGAAGGGGCAAGCGGCGCGGTGGTCGGTTTTAACGTCCATTTTAATTCGTTGGGCAGCGCATCCATCACCGCCCTGTTTATCTGACCTTCTCTCGCCAGTCCTCCCCGGGTGGCGGCTTGCGCCTGACCCGGGCGACCACACCTCGTAGCCCCGGTAAGCGCAGTGCCACCGGGAAGCATCTCGGGTGGCGGCTTGCGCCTGACCCGGGCGACCACAACTCCCTGTAGCCCCGGTAAGCGCTGCGCAACCGGGGGAATATCCCGGGTCGCAGCTTGCGCCTGACCCGGGCGACCACACCCCGTAGCCCCGGTAAGCGCTACGCTACCGGGGGAATATCCCGGGTGGCGGCTTGCGCCTGACCCGGGCTACCACACCCTGTAGCCCCGGTAAGCGCTGCGCCACCGGGGGAACATCCCGGGTGGCGGCTTGCGCCTGACCCGGGCGACCACACCTCGTAGCCCCGGTAAGCGCAGCGCCACCGGGGAACATCCCGGGTGGCGGCTTGCGTCTGATCCTGGCGACCACACACCTCGTAGCCCCGGTAAGCGCAGCGCAACCGGGGTGCCTCCCAGGTCGCGGCTTACGCCTGACCCGGGCGACCACACACCTCGTAGCCCCGGTAAGCGTAGCGCAACCGGGGGAGCCTCCCGGGTGGCGGCTTGCACCTGACCCGGGCGACCACACCCTGTAGCCCCGGTAAGCGCAGCGCTACCGGGGGAATATCCCGGGTGGCGGCTTACGCCTGACCCGGGCGACCACACCCTGTAGCCCCGGTAAGCGCTGCGCCACCAGGGAACATCCCGGGTGGCGGCTTGCGCCTGACCCGGGCGACCACACCCTGTAGCCCCGGTAAGCGCTGCGCAACCGGGGGAGCCTCCCGGGTCGCGGCTTATGCCTGACCCGGGCTACCACACCTCGTAGCCCCGGTAAGCGCTGCGCAACCGGGGAACATCCCGGGTCGCGGCTTGCACCTGACCCGGGCGACCACACCCTGTAGCCCCGGTAAGCGCTGCGCCACTAGGGAACATCCCGGGTCGCGGCTTGCGCCTGACCCGGGCTACACACCCTGTAGCCCCGGTAAGCGCTGCGCCACTAGGGAACATCCCGGGTCGCGGCTTGCGCCTGACCCGGGCTACACACCCTGTAGCCCCGGTAAGCGCAGCGCAACCGCCGCCAGCAGCGCCACGCCCATCACCACTACCGTCATCCACGGCACGCCGTTGCTGGCAATGCGCTGGAAACTTTCAGGCACCATCCCCTCTTTTGCCATGCCGTACATCATGCGACCGGTGCCAAAAATATCGCTGTTGATGGCTGAAATACTGGCGCTGATCACGATGATATTGAGGATTGTTGCCGCCGCCGGGATCCCCAGGCCGCTAAAAATGAGCACGAACGGGCTGCCCTGCTCGCCAAAGCTGTTCCACGGAAAAATAGCCATCAGGATCGCCAGCGTGCAGACATAGAACAGCCCGGTGCCGATGGCGGAACCGAGTGCAATAAAGCGAATATGTCGGGCATTCAGCCCACGCAGCAGGTGTGGCTTTTGTGGCGATGGTGGTGGTTGTTGTATATACAAGTGTCCTGATAGTTTTTGTATGACGACAAATATGCGTGTAGGACGGCCGGGGGGAGCTTATCCCCCCGACGCGGGTACAGAAAACAACGAGGGTCAGATGACGGCTGGGAGCAGTCGCGTCAGGTGACGTGCCGCCAGAAGCGCAATAGCGTTATCGATATCCGGGGCGAAGAAGCGATCGTGGGTGTAATGCGAAACCCGCTCGCGCAGCAGATGACGCGCCTCTTCCAGCAGCGGGCTGCTGGCCAGCCCTTCGCGCATATCCAGCCCCTGGACGGCGGCCAGCCACTCCACGGCCAGCACGCCGCGGGTGTTTTCCGCCATCGCCCACAGACGACGACCGGCGGCCGGCGCCATCGAGACGTGATCTTCCTGGTTCGCCGACGTCGGCAGGCTATCCACGCTGTGCGGATGCGCCAGCGCTTTGTTCTCGCTGGCTAACGCCGCAGCGGTCACCTGGGCAATCATAAAGCCGGAGTTGACGCCGCCGTTTTTCACGAGGAAAGGCGGCAGTTGCGACATATGGCTGTCCATCATCAGCGCAATACGACGCTCAGACAGCGAACCGATTTCGGCAATCGCCAGCGCAATATTATCCGCCGCCATCGCCACCGGTTCGGCATGGAAGTTACCGCCGGAGATCACTTCGTTCTCACTGGCGAAGACCAGCGGGTTGTCCGACACCGCGTTGGCCTCAATCAGCAGGACTTCGGCGGCCTGGCGAATCTGGGTCAGACAGGCGCCCATGACCTGCGGCTGACAGCGCAGTGAGTATGGGTCCTGCACTTTAGTACAGTTGTGATGCGACTGCGAAATCTCGCTGCCGTCGGCCAGCACATGGCGGTACAGCGCCGCAGCGTCAATTTGCCCACGCTGGCCGCGCGCATCGTGAATACGCGCATCAAACGGACGGCGCGAACCCAGCGCCGCTTCGGTGGTTAACGCGCCGCATACGATAGCGGAAGCGAACAGGTCTTCCGCTTCAAACAGGCCGCGCAGCGCAAACGCCGTCGATGCCTGAGTGCCGTTCAGCAGCGCCAGCCCCTCTTTCGCCGCCAGGGTAATCGGCTGCAGACCCACTTTTTGCAACGCCTGCAGCGCCGGCATCCATTCGCCGTCGACGCGGGCTTTGCCCTCACCCAGTAACGTCAGGGACATGTGCGCCAGCGGCGCCAGGTCGCCGGATGCGCCGACGGAACCTTTCGCCGGGATCCATGGCGTGACGCCTTTATTCACCAGTTGAATCAGCGCCTGAATGACGCTCAGACGAATCCCGGAGAAGCCGCGGGAAAGGCTGTTAATCTTCAGCACCATGATCAGACGTGCCATAGCATCATCCAGCGGCTCACCGATGCCCGCCGCATGAGACAGCACCAGGGAACGCTGCAGGTTTTCCAGATCGTCCGTGGAGATCCGCGTTGACGCCAGCAGGCCAAAGCCGGTGTTAATGCCGTACGCGGTACGTCCTTCGGCCAGAATGGCGTTGACGCAGGCGACGCTGTCGTTAATAACGGCAAAAGCCTGCTCGTCGAGGGTAATAGTCAGCGGCTGCTGGAACACTTCACGTAGCTGCGCCAGACTCAGCTGACCTGGAATCAGAGTTAAGTTTTTCATTTTCAGCGTTGCCCCTGCGTTGCTGCCACCATAGGAAGATTCAGCCCTTGTTCCGCCGCGCACTCAATCGCGATGTCGTAACCCGCATCGGCGTGACGCATCACCCCGGTCGCCGGGTCGTTATGCAGCACGCGGGCAATACGCGCGGCCGCTTCGTCGGTACCGTCACAGACGATAACCATCCCGGAGTGCTGCGAGAAGCCCATCCCGACGCCGCCGCCGTGATGCAGCGACACCCAGGTCGCGCCGCTGGCGGTATTCAGCAAGGCATTCAGCAGCGGCCAGTCGGACACCGCATCGGAGCCGTCGCGCATGGATTCCGTTTCGCGGTTCGGGCTGGCGACCGAGCCGGAGTCAAGGTGGTCGCGACCAATGACGATCGGCGCAGTCACTTCACCGCTGCGGACCATTTCATTAAAGGCCAGCCCCAGCTTCTGACGCCACTCCAGCCCTACCCAGCAAATACGCGCCGGTAGTCCCTGGAAGCTAATGCGCTCACGCGCCATATCCAGCCAGTGGTGCAGGTGCTGATCATCTTTGATTATCTCTTTGACTTTGGCATCCGTTTTGTAGATATCCTGCGGATCGCCGGAGAGGGCCGCCCAGCGGAACGGACCGATGCCGCGGCAGAACAGCGGACGAATATAGGCCGGGACAAAGCCCGGGAAGTCGAATGCGTTGGCGACGCCCATCTCCTGCGCCATCTGGCGGATATTGTTGCCGTAGTCGAAGGTCGGTACGCCCATGTCGTGGAAGGCCAGCATCGCCTGAACGTGATCGGCCATGGAGCGTTTCGCCGCCAGAATGGTGCCCTGCGGGTCGGATGCGGCTTTCTGCTGATACGCTTCCCAGCTCCAGCCTTTCGGCAGATAGCCATGCAGCGGGTCGTGAGCGCTGGTCTGGTCGGTGACCATATCCGGGCGCACGCCGCGTTTCACCATCTCCGGCACGATATCGGCGGCGTTACCGCACAGGGCGATAGAGATAGCCCGGCCTTCCGCGGTGTATTTTTTGATACGCGCCAGCGCGTCATCCAGCGATGTCGCCTGCTCGTCGACGTAGCGGGTACGCAGACGGAAATCGATCCGGCTCTGCTGACATTCGATGTTCAGCGAGCAGGCGCCCGCCAGCGTCGCCGCCAGCGGCTGTGCGCCGCCCATGCCGCCCAGACCGGCGGTTAATACCCAGCGCCCCTTCAGGCTGCCCTGGTAGTGCTGACGTCCGGCTTCGACGAACGTTTCATAGGTGCCCTGCACGATGCCCTGGCTACCGATATAAATCCAGCTGCCCGCGGTCATCTGGCCGTACATTGCCAGCCCCTTCGCGTCCAGCTCGTTGAAATGTTCCCAGGTCGCCCAGTGCGGGACCAGGTTGGAGTTGGCAATCAGCACGCGCGGCGAATTTTCATGGGTTTTAAATACGCCAACCGGTTTACCGGACTGCACCAGCAGCGTCTCATCGCTTTCCAGGTTTTTCAGCGCCTTCACGATAGCGTCATAGCATTCCCAGTTGCGCGCCGCGCGGCCAATACCGCCGTAGACCACCAGCTCATGTGGGTTCTCGGCGACCTCGGGATCGAGGTTGTTCATTAACATACGCAGCGGGGCTTCGGTCAACCAGCTCTTAGCATTCAACGTTGTGCCTCGCGGTGCACGGACGTCTTGCTGGCGATATTTGCTTTGCGACATCGGGGTTTCTCCTGACAATTAACGTTGTTTACATAGATACATATACTTGTCTATACAACTATGCGCAAGTCAGGTTTTAACAGAAATAATACAATTTTATTATATTGCGTCAGCAATCACGCTTTTGCCGACGCGACGATCATCAGGAAGTGAAATGGCCCTGCAGCCGGTAGCGGCTACCCGGGAACAGAAGACGGGCGTGAGAGACAATATGCGTGGCTGACCAGGTACGGCGCCGAATCAGCAGGCAAGGATCGTGGGCATGGATATGCAGCAGTTCGCACTCTTTGCCGCTGGCCTGGACCGCTTCGACGATGTGCTCGCCTTCGGTTAACGGCGCAATCAGCGACAAATAATCATGCGGAGTGGTAACGGTATAGTCCTGCTCTAAATATGCCGGCACCACCGCCGCATTGACGCAGCGGTCTTCAATCTGCACCGCAATATCATTTTCAAAATGGACCATCAGGGAGTGAAAAATCCGCGTCCCTTCGGCCACATTCAGCGCGGCGGCCTGGATAAGATCGGCTTTCGTCTCTTCCAGCAGCAGTACCTCGCAGCGGTGCTGATGGCGACGGGAGGTAATTTCGTCGGCGATGCTACGAACTTCGAACAGCGCCGACTGCCCTTTTGGCTCCGCCACAAAGGTGCCTACGCCCTGCAAACGGACCAGTAAACCTTCATCGGTGAGTTCACGCAGCGCCCGATTGATGGTCATGCGACTGAAACCAAACTGCGCCACCAGTTCCGCCTCCGAGGGAATACGGTCATGGGGACGCCAGACGCCGCGCTGAATCTTTTCGCTGATCGACTGCTTCACCTTTTCATAAAACGGGGCAGGCGCGGTTCGGGGGTGCGGTGAAAACATAGCCTGGCTTTCCTTATGCTCAATGGGCGGCAACGGTCAGAATATACTGAATCGTCGGCGCCACCAATGGGCGATTTGCCATGCCCGCCGGGCCGCGCTGTCGTCACGCTCGGCGAAGGCCAGTCGCCGCAATGTCATTGCATTTCGCCACCCACAACGCGATGCCAGAGCGGGCTCCGCCCCGGTTCGTAGACCATTTCAACCGGATGTTCCGCATCCCAGATAGCAAAATCGGCAACAAACCCCGCCGCCAGCTGGCCGTGACTATTCTGCCGCCCCAGCGCCTGCGCGGCATGACGCGTCACGCCGGCCCACGCCTCTTCCGGGGTTAAGCCGAACTTCACGCAGGCCATATTCATCGCCAGGTGCAGGCTGGCAAACGGGCTGGTACCCGGGTTGTAATCCGTCGCCACCGCCATCGGTACCTGATACTGACGCAGCAGTCCGACCGGCGGTTTACGGGTTTCATTGAGAAAATAGAACGCGCCGGGCAACAGCACCGCCACCGTCGCGCTGCGGCTCATCGCCGCCACCCCCTCTTCGGTTAAATATTCGATATGATCGGCCGAGAGCCCCTGATAACGGCTCACCAGCTGCGCGCCCCCCAGCGCAGAGAGCTGTTCAACGTGCCCTCTGACCGGAATACCGCGCGCCTGCGCGGCCTGAAACACGCGTTCGGTCTGCTGCGGGCTGAAGCCGACGTTTTCGCAGAACACATCAACGCTTTCAAACAGCCCCTCTTCCCATAGCGTCGGCAGCAGGGTTTCACACACCAGCGTGATGTAAGCGTCCGGATCATCTTTATATTCCGGCGGCGTGGCGTGAGCGGAGAGCAGCGTCGGCGATAGCCCGACCGCATTGTTCTGCGCCAGGCGGCGCGCCACCTGCAGCATTTTGCGTTCGTTTGCCAGATCCAGCCCGTAGCCGGATTTAATTTCAAGCGTGGTCACCCCTTCGCGAAGCAGACGATCCAGTCGCTGCTGGGCCAGCGCTAAGAGCTGCGCTTCGCTGCTTTCACGGGTAGCGCGCACCGTTGAGTTAATGCCGCCGCCGTTGGCGCTGATCGTCTGGTAGGAGACGCCGTTCAGCCGCTGTTCCCACTCCTGCGCCCGACTACCGCCGAAGACCAGATGGGTGTGGCAATCGATCAGCCCCGGCGTCAGCAGCCTGCCGCCAAGATCGATGCTCCGCCCGGCCGGGGCATCGTTTTCCGGCACAATGGCTTCAATCCGGCCATTGCGCACCAGCAGCGCATGACGATCCCGCAGGCCGTAAGGCTGCGAATCATGGGGGGTCAGAGTGGCGAGGCGGGCATTGCGCCAGATAACGCGTTCGGAGGTGGCTTCAGTCATCGCAGTCAACTTGTCATGGGTTGTATAGACATTTATTTTCATTCTCCGCGAAATGTCAATAAAAGCAGAGGAAATGGTTATTTTTTTGTGACCAGATGCGACAAAGACATCGGCCCGGTGAGCGGTTTACGCGAACTTTTTCGCGCAGCGTCTTCCCGTTTCGCTCAACTTAGTATAAAAAGCAGGTTTTAAAGGACGTTATACGCGTAATTCATTCCTTGTCGGCCTGACGCCGCTTGCATGTTTTTTGTATAATGCCCGCCCCAATCATTCGGGTTGCTTTGCGGCGGAAATCAACACCTACGCCATCAAAAAGGCAGCCAGAAGAATGACAGGTTTTGTTAATTGATTCTTGCCCGGAGCAACATGAACACATTCTCAGTTTCCCGCCTGACGCTGGCACTGGCTTTTGGCGTGACGTTATCCGCCTGTAGCTCAACCCCTGCCGATCAACAGCCCTCGACGCAGACTGCGCCGGGCACCGCCTCTCGCCCTGTGTTAACCGCTGATGAAGCGAAGAATTTCACTCCGGCAAGCTATTTCCAGTCCCTGGATCCCAACGCCGCAGCGTGGACCCCGACGGCCATCAGCATCCCGTCTCAGCCTGACTTCGTCGTCGGCCCGGCGGGCGCCCAGGGCGTGACCCATACCACCATTCAGGCTGCGGTTGATGCAGCTATCGCCCGTCACTCCAATCGTCGTCAGTTTATTGCGATTATGCCGGGTGAATATACGGGTACCGTGTATGTCCCTGCGGCACCCGGCGCGCTGACGCTGTACGGCACCGGCGAGAAGCCGCTGGATGTGAAAATCAGCCAGGCCATTGACTCGCAAATGGACGTGACCAGCTGGCGCCACCTGGTCAACCCGGCCGGCAAATATATGCCGGGTAAACCGGCGTGGTATATGTTTGACAGCTGCCAGAGCAAACGCGCCGCCACCGTCGGCGTGATGTGTTCCGCGGTATTCTGGTCGCAGAACACCGGCCTGCAGCTGCAGAACCTGACCATCGCCAACAACCTTGGCGACAGCGTGGATGCCGGGACTCACCAGGCCGTTGCGCTGCGCAGCGATGGCGACCAGGTGCAGATTAACAACGTCAACA
This sequence comes from Klebsiella sp. Lac1, assembly GCF_009825425.1. Taxonomy (NCBI): domain Bacteria; kingdom Pseudomonadati; phylum Pseudomonadota; class Gammaproteobacteria; order Enterobacterales; family Enterobacteriaceae; genus Klebsiella; species Klebsiella sp. Lac1. The sequence goes on along the minus strand of NZ_VJZJ01000001.1, from coordinate 552,018 downwards.
TTCTCGGTCGCCAGAACACTTTCTTCGTCACCAACAGCGGCGTGCAGAACCGTCTGCAAAACGATCGCCAGACCCGCACCCTGGTGAGCAACAGCTACATCGAAGGCGATGTTGATATCGTTTCCGGCCGCGGTGCCGTGGTGTTTGATAACACCGATTTCCGCGTCGTGAATTCACGTACGCAGAAAGAGGCCTACGTCTTTGCACCGGCAACGTTGAAAAGCGTCACCTACGGCTTCCTGGCCGTGAACAGTCGCTTTACCGCCGCCGGCAACGGCGTGGCACAGCTGGGGCGCTCTCTTGATGTCGACAGCGCCACCAATGGCCAGGTTGTCATCCGCGACAGCGCCATCAATGAAGGCTTCAACGTAGCGAAGCCGTGGGCCGATGCGGCCATTTCCAACCGCGCGTTCAGCGGCAACACCGGTGCTGTGGATGCGAAAGGCGTGCCGCAGCGTAATCTCAACGACAGCAGCTTCAACCGCATGTGGGAATACAATAACCGCGGCGTGGGCAGCGTGATTGTCGCAGAGCCGAAGCAGTAACGCTTAGCAAGGGGGAGCGCGTCTCCCCCTTCTTCTTGCGCTATTTTGCTTAGCGACTTTCTCTTGCGCTTTCTCCTGCGCTCCACGCCCGCAATACATCCCCAGCGCAGCGGCTTTTGTCGCACGTGCAAAAAATATCATTTTTCGGCGAATAAAAATCCCCGCTGATGCGTTTACTCACAGTAAGAACACCACGACCTTCCGGCACGGTTCACCCCAAGATGGGACGGCGCCGGGTTACCCGCATCGCGACTCATGGAGACGAAAAATGAACGCACTTATCTTATCGATTCAGCCGGCTGCGCGCCGCTTAATGGTTCCGGCACTGCTATGTTTGTTATACGCATCGCCGTCATTCGCCATGGGTGATAACAGCACCCAGAGCAAAACGCCGGACTGCCCCAGCGGGCAGGTTTATGACAGCGTCAGCAAACAGTGCGTCCCGGATAAAACCAGCAACCTTAGCGATCGGGATAAAACCAACTACGCCTATCATCTGGCGAAAAAAGGGCAGTATCAGGCGGCACTGAACCTGCTGGACTCGCTGAAAAACGGCAACACGGCAGAGGCCTGGAACTATCGCGGCTATGCCACCCGTAAGCTCGGACGTACCGATGAAGGGATTGGCTATTATCAGCGCGCGCTGGCGCTTAAGCCCGACTACGCCAAAGCGCGTGAGTATCTTGGCGAAGCGTGGATGGTAAAAGGCCGCCGGGATCTGGCGCAGGAACAGCTTAAAGTGATCTCCGGGATTTGCGGTCAACGCTGCGAGGAGTATCGCGATTTGCAGGCCGCCATTAACGGACACCCGGAATCCTGAAGGTCATCGCGAGGGTAAAAAAATTACAACCAGCGACGTTCGTTCACAACTTGCCGCACATCTGGCCCGTCTTTGGCGCTACGGGCTGATTCTGTCGCGCAATCGCGATATTGCCGAAGAGCTGGTTCAATCAACCTGCGTTCGCGCGCTCGAACGGAGCGCGCAGTTTACGCCGGGTACCCGCATCGACCGGTGGCTGTTCACTATTCTTCACTCCATCTGGATTTCCGAACTGCGGGCGCGTCACGTCCGAATGGGGCAAGGCTTCGTCGAAACCGACCCGCTGCTCGCCGCCGATGACCGTGAAATGAATAAAGATCATCGTCAGTATCAGCAGCTTATGCGCCAGGTCAGCGCCCTGCCGGAAGCCCAACGCAACGCGGTATTTTTAGTTTATGTTGAAGGTTTTACCTATCAGGAGGCGGCCGACATGCTATCGGTCCCCATCGGTACGGTGATGAGCCGGCTGGCGGCGGCGCGATCGACGCTGGCAAAAACGCTCAGTCCCGCCCCTTCAGCCAGGGAGAAACACTTGTGAAATCATCCTTTTTTACGCCCCCCTATAGCGATGAGGCCATTATTGCCTGGCTGGACGGCGAAATGAGCGCTCCCGACGCCCGCCGCTTTGAAGCCGCCCTCCGGGAGGATCGGCAGCTGGCCGCACGCACTGCCGAACTGAAGAGCAAGCCGCAGAATTATCAGCAGGCGTTTGCCCCGCTGCTGGAACAGGCTCCCGTCGCGCGCATGCAGAGCCGGCTTGATGCCCAGTTGGCCGCGCTGTCCGCGGCGGACATCCCGACACGCCCCCCGGCCTTTAGCCGCCGTGCCATGATTGCCGCCTCGCTCACTTTTTTACTGATCGGCAGCGGCTTAGGCTATCTGGCCCGTCCCGAGGCCGACGAACCTGATGAGAGCGAGAACATTCGCGATCTTGAAGCCCGTTACATGTCGCTTTATAGCGCGGAAACTCTGCTCGATCTGGACAGTTCACCGGCGATATTACAGCGCGGCCTGACGCGTACCGCCGAAGATATTGGTTTAGCGCTCAAACCGCAGCAGCTCGCGCTGCCGGGTGCCGAGCTAAAAATGGTGCGCATCCTGCGCTACGAGCGAACCACCATTGCGCAGATCGCCTGGATTCACGCGGCGTATGGACCGATGGCGCTGTGCATCTCTACGGCCAGCCAGCAAAACGATGCGAGGATAAACGCCGAACGGCGGCACGGCATGAACCTCGCCTGGTGGCGCGCTAACGGATATCAGTTCGTGCTGATTGGCCGCAATCCTGATGCGCAATTACAGGCTAACGCCAGCGAATTGCAGCGCTTACTGTCATAACCAGCGTGCGAGGTTGTCCTCAGCCTCGTTGAGGATTGCCGTCGGTCATCGCGCCTGGGCGCTAAATATTTTTCCCCCGGCGAAACTTTCTTTCTCACTGCGGCGAACTGTATAGCAGAGTCACCTGACCAGAACGCCCTGACATCGCTGGAGTTCATAATGAAACTGATGAAAAACCTCGCCCGTTCTTTGACCATGACCGTGGCGCTTGGCCTGTCCGCCACCGCCTTTAACGTCAACGCGGCGCTGCCCGTCGGCGCGCAAGCCCCCGCTTTCGAACTGCAGGGTGCCTTAGCCGGTAAACCGATCGCCTTCTCCTTGCAGCAGGCTTTGCAAAAGGGGCCGGTGGTGCTCTATTTCTTCCCGGCGGCCTTTACCGCTGGCTGCACCATTGAGGCCCACGATTTTGCCGAAGCCACCGATGAATTCAACAAAATGGGCGCCACCGTCATCGGCGTCACCGCCGGTAACACCGACCAGGTCAGCGATTTTTCTAAACTGGAGTGCCGCGATAAGTTCGCCGTCGCCGCGGATCCGGGGGCGAAAGTGGCCGCACAGTATCAAACGCTAATGGAGATGAAGGGCAAGACCGTCTCCGACCGGACTTCATTTGTCATAGCGCCGGACAGAACGATTCTGCTCAGCTACACCGACCGAAATCCGGACGCTCATATCGAGAAAACGCTGGCCGCCGTCAAGCAGTACGACGCCGCCCACCCGCAAACCCACTAAGCAAAGAGGCCAGCGATGCTCACCGCCATGCTGGCCGCCTTTATTGGCGGCATCATCCTCAACTTTATGCCCTGCGTTTTTCCGGTCATCTCCCTGAAAGCACTCGGGCTTCTGCGCCATACGGATAACGCCGTGGGCGCTCGTCGCGAAGGGCTGGCTTTTTTACTTGGTGTGCTGGTCACCATGCTGCTGCTAGCCGCTGTTCTGCTGGCTGCCCGCGCCGGCGGTGCCGCCGTTGGCTGGGGGTTCCAGCTGCAATCGCCGCTGGTGATTGCCCTGCTTGCGCTGGTGATCCTCGCCGCCGCGCTCAACCTGCTGGGGGTGTTCGAAGTCGGTCTATCGGCGCAGCGCGTCGGCGGGCTGGAGATTGGCCGCGGCGCCTTTTTACGCTCGGCGATGACCGGCGCGCTGGCTATCGTCGTTGCGACCCCGTGCGCGGCGCCGTTTATGGCCAGCGCGATTGGCTATGCGCTGGTGCAGCCGCCGGCTACCGCGCTGGCCGTGTTTTTTGCCCTCGCGCTCGGCTTTTCCGCTCCGTTCACTCTCGTCTCGCTGTTTCCGGCGCTGGCGGCACTCCTCCCTCGCCCTGGCGCCTGGATGGATATACTTAAACGTGCGCTGGCCTTTCCGATGTTCGGCGCTTACGCCTGGCTGGTCTGGGTGCTGGCGCAGCAGGCCGGTAACAGCGCGCTGGCAACACTACTGGCGGTCTCCGTGGCGCTCAGTTTTGCCGCCTGGATCTATGGCATCGCCCAGCAGCGTCGCTTTCAGGGCAAAGGGCATAAGCGCCTGTTCGCCGTCACCGGCCTGCTCGCCGTCGCGGTTATTGCCCCGCTGGCCGGTCTGATTCAGGCTGATTCCGTGTCGCCCGGCGCACAGACTGTCGCGACCGCCGACACCGCTGCGGAAAAATGGACGCCGCAGGCTGTCGAGGCGCAGCGCGGCCACGGCAAAGCTATCTTTGTTAACTTCACTGCCTCCTGGTGTATCACCTGCCAGGTTAACGAAAAGACATCGCTTTCAACCCAGGCCGTTAAAGAGGCGCTGGCAAAAACCGGGACGCTGTATATGGTGGCAGACTCGACTAAATTTAATCCGGACGTCGATGATGCGCTGAATCAATTTGGTCAGGGCGGCTTGCCGCTGTACGTGGTCTATCCTGCCGATGGCGGGCCGCCGAAAGTCCTGCCGCAGCTCCTGACGCCGGGCATCGTCGTGAACGCGCTGAACCAGGCAACCGGCAACAAAGCATAAACGCAACAAGGCGGATTATGGACATAAACGATAGCGCACGTGAAAGCTGGCCCGCGCTAATGGAGCAGGCGCAGGCGGGCGATCAGCTCGCCTACACCCGGCTGTTAAAAGCGCTGGTGCCGGTGATTCGTTCGCAGATACGTAAGCGAATCGCCGACGACGCGTTAGTGGAAGATGTCATTCAGGATGTGCTGCTGACGGTGCATCGGGTACGCCATACCTACGATCCGACCTACCCTTTTTTGCCCTGGCTGATGGCAATTATCTCGGCGCGGGCCGTTGATGCGCTGCGCCGTCGCGGCCGCTATCAGCAGTGGGAGATCCCTGAAGAGACGCTGCCGGAACCGGCAACCTCCCCGGATCCGCAAAAACGGGATAGCCGGGAGGAGCTGGCAGGCTATTTGCGCCAGCTCCCCTCCCGCCAACGAGCCATTGTGGAGCACGTCCATCTGCGCGAAATGAGCCTGACGGAAGCCGCTGCACATAATAATCTGAGTGTCGCCGCAGTGAAATCGCTGCTGCATCGGGCGCTGAAAAACCTGCGCCGTTTTGGAGCTCATCATGACTAATCATGACCTGTTAATTGACAAACTGGGGCGCGACATGCGGCCGGTGAAACGCCTGCCGTCGACCGGCAGGCGGGTTCTGAGCTGGCTGGCAGCGGCGCTGCCGTGCGCGGTGGCCGCCAGTTTCCTTGTGCAACGCAGTCCGACCGACTGGTCACAGCCCGGCGCCCCTCTGGCGGTGGTGCAACTGGTGCTGGCTTTTGCGCTCGGCGCGCTGGCGATTCGCAGCGCCTTCACGATGAGTATTGCCGGCCGGCGTTCGCTCAGCTGGAAAGCCCTGCTGCCGATTGGGCTGATGTGGCTGGGGTTGAGTATCAGCAGCATTCCCTATCCGGCGCTGCGGGTGGCGGAGAGCGACAGCACGCCCTGCTTTACCTTTTTGCTGGTGGTCAGCACGCCAATGATGGCGCTGATGATTGCCAGTCTGCGCCGCAGCCGAACGCTGCATCCGGTGCGCAGCCTGGCAATGGCGGGACTGGGCATTGCCAGCATGGCGGTCAGCCTGCTGGCGTTTTGCCATCCGGTGCATCTGCATCCGATGGATTTTGTCATGCATCTGGCGGCGATCGTCACCATAGTGGCGCTGACGGTGCTGGTTGGCAGGCGCTGGGTGGCGCTGGATTAACGCTCTGCCTCCTCTCAGCGCTATCGGGTGAATGGCGCTTTGCCTGCCAGCCTCTCAGGCTGCGCGAGCCGATAAAAAAACCTCGCGCGGCGAGGTTTTTATCTCAGCAACTTAGTGAGCGTTAACGACCACCCACATTGGCCCCTGACCGACGGCATAGCGCCCTTTCTCTTTCAATAGTCCCTGCTCACCGGCAATCTCATAGACCGCAATATGGTGGGATTTCTGCCCCGCCGCTATCAGATATTTACCGCTGTGATCGAGGTTGAAACCGCGCGGCTGCGCTTCCGTCGGCTGATACCCTTCGACGGACAGCACGCTGCCATCTTCGGATACGCTGAAAATGGTGATGATGCTGGCGGTGCGGTCACAGGCGTACAGGTGACGGCCATCCGGCGTCAGATGAATATCCGCCGCCCAGCGTACGCCGGTAAAATCGCCAGGCATCATATCCAACGTCTGGACGCACTCAATTTCGCCATGCGGATCTTTCAGCTCCCAGACGTCAACGGAGCTGTTCAGTTCGTTCACACAGTAGCCGTATTGCTGGTTCGGGTGAAACACCATGTGACGCGGGCCAGCTCCTTCAACGGTGGTCACTTCCGCCGGTTCTTGCGCGGCGAGGAATCCATCATCGCCGAGGGTAAACAGGCAAATACGATCCTGTTTCAGCGCCGGGACCCACAGGGTGCGGTTGTCGGGAGAAATATTGGCCGAGTGGCACCCTTCCAGCCCTTCCACAACGGCCACCGTTTCACCCGGCAGGCCATCGGTCAGCGGAGTAACGCTCACGCAGCCAGCGTTATAGGACGCGCTGAAGACAAAACGACCCTGATGATCGGTCGAAATATGCGTCGGGCTGCCCGGCAGCGCCGCTTCGCCAGCGAAAGTCAGCGCGCCGTTATCGGGCGCAATGCGGTAAGCCAGGACGCGAAACTCCGGACGTACGCCAACATAGAGATACTCTTTATTCGGGCTCACCACCATCGGCTGAACCTGACCCGGGGCATCGACAACCTGAACAAGCTTCAGGTTACCCTCAAGATCGAGACTCCAGACATGAATCTGCTGGCTTTCCGGGCTGGCGGTATAAACGGTTTGTTTCATGACTGCTCCTTTCCTCACTGCACAGGGAAAACGTATACATTTCATTCATCAGGCGATTGGGCTGATGCAATGTATAGACTCTTTTAACGGTAGATGCTGAAAAATTTGCCCCGCTGGCATAGCGGTGTACCATCGTGCCAGGCACTTTTTTCATCATTAACCGGAAACAACACATGACATCACGCGTGATTGCACTGGATTTAGACGGCACCCTGCTCACCTCCAACAAAACTATTCTGCCCGCTTCGCTGGAAGCCCTGGCCCGCGCCAGAGAGGCGGGGTTCCAGGTGATCGTCGTCACTGGCCGACATCACGTCGCTATCCACCCTTTTTATCAGGCACTGGCTCTGGATACACCTGCAATTTGTTGTAATGGCACTTATTTGTATGATTATCAGGCAAAAAAGGTTCTGCAGTCCGATCCGATGCCGGTCGATAAGGCGTTGAGCCTGACCGATATGCTCGCCGCTCACGATATCCACGGCCTGATGTATGTTGACGACGCCATGCTCTATGAACGCCCGACCGGCCACGTTATCCGTACGACCCGCTGGGCACAGTCGCTGCCGGTCGAGCAACGTCCGGTGTTCACTCAGGTCGATTCGCTGGCGCAGGCTGCCCGCGACGTCCAGTCGGTGTGGAAGTTTGCTCTCACCGATGAAGATATTCCTAAGCTGCAACAGTTTGCCCTTGATGTGGGACAGACGCTGGGGCTGGAGTGTGAATGGTCGTGGCACGATCAGGTCGATATCGCCCGCGCGGGCAACAGCAAAGGCAAACGCCTGGCGCAGTGGGTGGAAGCCCAGGGCCTGTCGATGCAGGATGTGGTGGCCTTTGGCGATAACTATAATGACCTCAGTATGCTGGAAGCCGCCGGAACCGGCGTGGCGATGGGCAATGCGGTTGAGGAAGTCAAAGCGCGCGCCAACGTGGTCATTGGCGAAAACGAAAGCAACAGTATTGCCGACTTCATCAACCGCAACCTGCTGTAATCAGGCGGCAATCGAAACGCTTTTAATCTGCGCATACAGCCATTGACCTGGCGTAATCCCCAGGTCATCTCTGGCCCACGGGCTGATGCGCGCCCACAGCGTGCGGCCGCTGAGGCTCAACTGCACTTCAACCTGCCCGTGTGTTTCAATACACTGCACCACCTGTGCCGGCAAAATATTGCGAATGCTGGTCTGCTGCGGCTGTTCGAGCACCAGCGATACGTCGGAGGCCTGGATGCGAATTCGCGTCGCCTCGCCGACTGGCCGGTCGAGATAGTTCACCCAGATCTGCTGCTCACCCAGCGCCAGCGCGGTCATGGCATAGCGGGGATGCTGCGCGGCAACGGACAGGTTCAGTATTGTGCTCTGTTGATCCGGCGGTAGCCACGGATGCATCACGCTGCTGCTCCATACCTCTTCCAGGTCGCCAAAGGCTTTGACTCGCCCCTCCTCCAGCACCAGCACTTTATCCGCCAGATGTTGAATCTCATCCAGCGAGTGGCTGACGTAGAGCATCGGAATATGTATTTCACGCGCCAGCCGCTGCAGGTACGGCAGCAGCTCGCGTTTACGAGGAATATCCAGCGAGGCCAGCGGTTCATCAAGCAGCAACAGCTCAGGGGCGGTGAGAAGCGCTCTGCCAATGGCCACCCGTTGTTTTTCTCCGCCGGACAGGCCGCCCGGCAGGCGCTCAAGCAGCGGTTCAATACCGAGCAGCGCCACCAGCTTATCAAACTGCCCCGCCATGCTTTTCGCCATGCCGTACTTCAGATTGCCGCGTACCTTGTAGTGTGGAAACAGGCGCGCGTCCTGAAACACATAGCCCACCCGCCGCTTTTCCGGGGCCAGGCAGATGCGTTTTTCGGTATCATTCAAGACCCTGCCGTTGAGCACGATCCGCCCTTTCTGCGGCCGGGTCAGGCCGCTGATGGCATTAATCAGAGAGGTTTTGCCCGCGCCGGAGACGCCAAAAACAGCGGTGATGCCGCTGGCAGGCAGCGTTTCATTAATACTCAGGCAGTGGTTACCCAGCGTCTGGGTGAAATGGAGTTCAAGCATCTGATTTCCCCGTCCGCACGCGGCTAAGACGCGCCAGCCATTCAGAAACCAGTAGCGATACCAGCGCCAGCACGATGGAAATCAAACATAAACGTGCGGCAGCCCCTTCGCCGCCCGGAGTCTGAATCAGGGTATACATTGCCGAAGGAATGGTGCGCGTTTCCCCCGGGATATTGGAGACAAAGGTAATGGTGGCGCCAAACTCCCCTAGCGAGCGGGCGAAGGCCAGAACGGTACCGACGATAATGCCCGGCAGCGTCAGCGGCAGCGTTATCGTAAAAAACACCCGCCAACGGCCCGCCCCCAGGGTTCGCGCCGCCTGTTCCAGCCTGACGTCCACCCCTTCCAGCGCCAGGCGAATGGCCCGCACCATCAGCGGAAACGACATGACCGCCGCCGCCAGCACCGCCCCGCGCCAGCTGAAGGCAAAGGTCAAACCGAACCAGTCATACAGCCAACTGCCGATAAAACCACGCCGCCCCATGGCAATCAACAGCAGGTAGCCCACCACCACCGGCGGCAGCACCAGCGGCAGGTGGATAATACTGTCGAGCAGCGCCTTTCCGGGGAAATTGCGCCGCACCAGCAACCATGAGATAAAAATCCCAAAAGGTAAGCTTAACACCACCGCCAGGGATGAGACTTTCAGGCTCAGCAGTACCGCCTGCCATTCGGGATCGCTTAAAATCATTAGCGGGTGGTAAATCCGTATTGTTTGAAGATGGCGGCCGCCTGCGGCCCTTTCAGGTAGTCGTAAAACCCGGTGACGGTGGCATTTTTATGCCCGTCGACGATAGCCAGCGGGTATTCAACTTTCTTGTGCGAATCTTCCGGGAACGTCCCGACCACTTTCACACCTTTGCTCGCCACCGCATCGGAACCGTAGACGATCCCCAGCGGGGCTTCGTTACGCTCAACCAGCGCCAGCGCTCCGCGTACGTCTTCAGCCGGTGCCAGTTTCGGCGCCAGCGTCTCCCAGGCACCCAGTTTTTGCAGCGCTTCTTTCGCGTAGATGCCTGCCGGCACGTGCTCCGGGTCGCCAACGGCCAGGCGGCCGCCTTTCAGCAGACTGGTCCAGTCGGTTTTGTTGTTAATCACCATCTCGCCCTGCGCGCTGGCTTTAGGCGCGACAACCACCAGGCTGTTGCCAAGCAGCGTCGTACGCGAGGCGCTATCGATCGCTTTTTTCTCGACCGCGTAATCCATCCACTTCTGGTCGGCGGAGATAAACAGGTCCGCAGGCGCGCCGGCTTCGATTTGCCGTGCCAGCGTCGATGAAGAGGCAAACGACGAGACCACATCGACGTTTTTCTCTTTCTTATAGGCCTTCGCAATATCCTGCATCGCATTCGTTAACGATGCCGCGGCAAACACCGTAACTTTCCCCTCTTCTGCCAGCGCGTGACCCGCGAGGGAAAGCGTTAGCGTCGCTCCGGCAAACAAGCGTAACCATTGACGTGCCATCTGAAACTCCTGTGAGTGCGTTATGTAGGGGATAATATAACGATAAGATCAGGGTTTTCCCAGCGCGAATTGGTGCCAGGTAGAGGAGGATCAAAAGAGAGCGGAAAAGAAGGTGGAAAAGTAGAAAGGAAAGAGGAAAAGACAACGCCCGGAAAACCGGGCGCCGGGAAGTCAGTTGTTCTGCTGGCCGCGATCTTTGTGACCTACGCCGGAGAAGATGTTAAACACTTCGCCCAGACCGTAAATCAGACCCAGGATGATGGCCATCACCACCGGGACCATGACAAGGGCAAACACCAGACTTTTCAATAGCTCTAACATGGTTGGCTCCAGAAAGTACGAATGCTTTATTGTAACCGCTTCAGCTGGAAAAACACGCCCCATTTGTGCGGTGGCGGGCCGATAGCGGCGACAGATGCATCTTGCAAGATGACCGCTATCGGTCACAATACTCTTTTTTGCCAGGATATCATTATGCAGGCCGAAATTCTTCTGACCCTCAAGCTACAGCAGCGCCTGTTCGCCGATCCTCGTCGTATCGCCCTGTTAAAACAGATCGATAGCACCGGATCGATTAGCCAGGGGGCGAAAAACGCGGGCATCAGCTATAAAAGCGCGTGGGACGCCATCAATGAGATGAACCAGCTCAGCGAACAGACGCTGGTGGACAGGGCTACCGGTGGCAAAGGCGGCGGCGGTGCCGTGCTGACCCGCTACGGACAGCGGCTGATCCAGCTGTACGACCTGCTGGCGCAAATTCAGCAAAAAGCCTTCGATGTGCTGAGTGACGACGACGCCCTGCCTCTCGACAGCCTGCTGGCCGCTATTTCGCGCTTCTCGCTGCAGACCAGCGCGCGTAATCAGTGGTTTGGCACCATCACTGGCCGCGACCACCAGCAGGTACAGCAACATGTCGAGGTGCTGCTTGCCGATCGCCAGACCCGCTTAAAAGTCGCTATCACCGCGCAGAGCGCAGAGCGTCTCGGCCTGGATGAGGGCCAGGAAGTTCTGCTGCTGCTGAAGGCCCCCTGGGTGGCAATGACCCAGGACCCGACGGTTGCTAAAGAGGCCGATAATCAACTCACCGGGCGAATCAGCCATATCGAGTATGGCCCGGAGCAGTGTGAAGTGTTGATGGCGCTGCCTGACGGCCAGAGTTTGTGCGCCACCTTACCGTTGGAACAGACCCGAAAACTGGCAGAAGGTGCTGAGGCAATAGCATATTTTAATGCCGATCGAATCATTCTCGCCACGTTATGCTGACGGCATTGACATTGCGCGCGTGACGTCGTATCCCTGTGGCAAATCGCTGCAAAAAGTGGGATACACAATGTCATCATTGCAAATTTCGCAAGGCACGTTTCGCCTGAGCGACACAAAAACGTTAAAAATCGAACACCTCACCGTTGGCGTCGGCGAAAGCTGGGCCTTCGTCGGCAGCAACGGTAGCGGGAAGTCGGCGCTGGCTCGCGCGCTGTCCGGTGAGCTCACCCTGCTGTCCGGCCGCGATGAAAACCGCTTTCCCCGGGTAACCCGCCTCTCCTTCGAACAGTTGCAGAAGCTGGTCAGCGACGAATGGCAACGTAACAATACCGACTTACTCAGCCCAGGCGAAGAGGACACCGGCCGCACGACGGAGGAGATTATCCAGGAAGAGTCCAGAGATGCCGCCCGCTGTGCGCGCCTGGCGGAATTGTTCGGCATTACGTCTTTGCTCCAGCGCCGCTTTAAATACCTCTCCACCGGAGAAACGCGTAAAACGCTGCTCTGTCAGGCGCTGATGACCCAGCCGGACCTGTTGATTCTCGACGAGCCTTTTGACGGCCTGGACGTCGCTTCCCGCCAGCAGCTTGCCGGGCTGCTGGAGAGGTTGCACCGCGAAGGACTCACGCTGGTGCTGGTACTCAACCGCTTCGATGAGATTCCGCCGTTTGTCCAGTTTGCCGGCGTGCTGGCCGATTGTACCCTCAGCGAAACCGGAGAAAAGCAGGCGCTGCTGCAACAGGCGCTGATCGCCCAACTGGCGCACAGCGAAAAACTGACGGGCATGAGCTTACCGGAACCAGACGCCCCCGCCGCCCGCCATGCTCTCGACGCCGGGGCACCGCGCATCGTCCTGCGGGATGGCGTGGTGTCATACAACGACCGGCCAATCATCGAGCACCTGAGCTGGACCGTTAACCCCGGTGAACACTGGCAGATAGTCGGTCCCAACGGCGCCGGTAAATCGACCCTGCTCAGTCTGGTGACCGGCGACCATCCGCAGGGCTACAGCAACGACCTGACCCTCTTTGGCCGCCGCCGCGGCAGCGGTGAAACCATCTGGGACATCAAAAAGCATATTGGCTACGTCAGCAGCAGCCTGCATCTTGAGTACCGCGTCAGTACCACGGTGCGCAACGTGATTCTGTCGGGTTATTTCGACTCTATCGGTATTTATCAGGCCGTTTCCGATAAGCAGCGCAAGCTGGTGCAGAACTGGCTGGATATTCTGGGGATCGACAAGCGTACCGCCGATGCGCCGTTCCACGGTCTCTCGTGGGGACAACAGCGGCTGGCGCTGATTGTCCGGGCGCTGGTGAAGCACCCGACGCTGCTGATCCTTGACGAGCCCCTGCAGGGGCTGGATCCGCTTAACCGTCAGCTGGTGCGGCGTTTCGTGGATGTGTTGATTAGCGAAGGCGCCACTCAACTGCTGTTTGTCTCCCACCACGCCGAAGATGCACCGGACTGCATTACCCACCGACTGGAGTTTGTGCGCAGTGGAGACGGTTACACTTATCAGGTCGGTCCACTCGCTGACTGAGCCGCTACAGGGGGCTACGGCCCCCTGTTTTTTTTCAGAAAAATAACCCTAAAAGACATCAATAAACTGTTTTTAAACATAAAAATAAAAAAATCACGCATTATGTATTTTAGTGTAAGCGATTCCACCAATTTGGCCTGTGTCACACTTTCCACTTCTTTGGTATGCTATCTTCATCACACACGATAAGCCTATTGGAGCGAATCATGAAAGTACTGGTTACAGGTGGTAGCGGTTACATTGGGAGTCATACCTGCGTTCAACTGCTGCTGCAGGGACATGAAGTGATTATTCTCGACAATCTCTGCAACAGTAAGCGCAGCGTATTGCCGGTCATTGAACGTCTCGGCGGGAAAACAGCCACCTTTGTCGAAGGCGATATTCGTAATGAAGCGCTGATGACAGAAATTCTGCACGATCACGCTATTGAAGCGGTGATCCACTTTGCTGGCCTGAAAGCCGTCGGCGAATCTGTCGCGAAGCCGCTGGAATACTACGACAATAACGTTACCGGTACACTTAAATTAGTTTCCGCTATGCGCGCCGCTGGCGTAAAGAACTTTATTTTTAGCTCCTCGGCAACCGTCTACGGCGATCAGCCGAAGATCCCTTATGTCGAAAGCTTCCCGACCGGCACGCCGCAAAGCCCATATGGCAAAAGCAAGCTGATGGTCGAGCAAATCCTCACCGATCTGCAAAAAGCCCAGCCGGACTGGAGCATTGCGCTGCTGCGTTACTTCAACCCGGTCGGCGCGCATCCGTCAGGCGATATGGGCGAAGACCCGCAGGGTATCCCGAACAACCTGATGCCTTACATCGCGCAGGTGGCTGTCGGTCGTCGCGAATCGCTGGCCGTTTTCGGCAATGATTATCCGACCCCTGACGGCACCGGCGTACGCGACTATATCCACGTCATGGACCTCGCCGACGGCCACGTTGCGGCGATGGAAAAACTGGCAGGCCGCGAAGGCGTACACATTTATAACCTCGGCGCAGGCGTCGGCAGCAGCGTCCTCGACGTGATCAATGCCTTCAGCAAAGCCTGCGGCAAACCTGTTAATTACCACTTCGCGCCGCGCCGCGATGGCGATCTGCCGGCCTACTGGGCGGATGCCGAAAAGGCCGACCGCGAACTGAACTGGCGCGTTACGCGCGACCTTGACGAGATGGCGCAGGACACCTGGCACTGGCAGTCCCGTCATCCTCAGGGTTACCCAGACTAAGGAACCGTCATGAGTGTATTTAACCCCGTCGACCATCCGCATCGTCGTTATAACCCGTTAACCGGGCAGTGGATTCTGGTATCACCGCATCGCGCCAGGCGCCCCTGGCAAGGGGCGCAGGAAACGCCGGCAAAATCAACTTTGCCGGCGCACGATGCGGATTGTTTTCTGTGTCCGGGTAACACCCGCGTCACCGGCGACACCAACCCGAATTACACCGGTACCTACGTGTTTACTAATGACTTTGCGGCATTGATGACCGACACCCCCGATGCCCCGAACAGCGACGATCCGCTGATGCGCTGTCAAAGCGCGCGCGGCACCAGTCGGGTCATCTGCTTCTCGCCGGATCACAGCAAAACGCTGCCTGAGCTGAGCGTTGAAGCGCTGGAAGGCGTGGTTAATACGTGGCAGGAACAGACGGCCGAGCTGGGCCAGACCTATCCGTGGGTGCAGGTTTTTGAGAACAAAGGCGCAGCGATGGGCTGCTCCAACCCGCACCCGCACGGCCAGGTCTGGGCCAACAGCTTCCTGCCCAATGAGGCGGAACGCGAAGACCGTTTGCAAAAAGAGTATTTCGCCGCTCAGGGTTCGCCGATGCTGGTGGATTACGTTCAGCGCGAATTAGCCGACGGCAGACGGACTGTCGTCGAAACTGAACATTGGCTGGCCGTCGTACCTTACTGGGCGGCCTGGCCCTTTGAGACGCTGCTGCTGCCGAAAGCGCATATTCTGCGTCTTACCGATTTAACCACAGCCCAGCGCAGCGACCTTGCGCTGGCGCTGAAAAAGCTGACCAGCCGTTACGACAATCTGTTCCAGTGCTCATTCCCATATTCCATGGGCTGGCACGGGGCGCCGTTTAATAACAAAGAGAATAATCACTGGCAGCTACACGCTCACTTTTATCCGCCGCTGCTGCGCTCGGCGACGGTACGCAAATTTATGGTCGGCTACGAAATGCTGGCCGAAACTCAGCGCGATTTGACGGCCGAACAAGCCGCCGAACGCCTGCGGGCAGTGAGCGACGTCCATTTTCGCGAATCCGGAGAATAACAATGAGTCTGAAAGAGAAAACCCAAACCCTGTTTGCTGAAAAATTCGGCTACCCTGCCACCCACGCTATTCAGGCCCCGGGTCGCGTCAATTTGATCGGCGAACACACCGACTATAACGACGGCTTCGTGCTGCCCTGCGCGATTGATTATCAGACGGTGATCAGCTGCGCGCCGCGCGCGGACCGGATTGTCCGGGTGATTGCCGCCGATTATGACAATCAGAGCGACGAGTTCTCCCTCGATAAGCCGATTGTCAGCCACGATACCCAGCAGTGGTCAAACTATGTCCGCGGGGTGGTGAAACACCTGCAGAAACGCAACAACCATTTTGGCGGCGCCGATCTGGTGATCGGCGGCAACGTGCCGCAGGGGGCGGGTTTAAGCTCCTCCGCGTCGCTGGAAGTGGCCGTCGGAACCGTATTCCAGCAGCTGTACCATCTGCCGCTGGACGGGGCGCAAATTGCCCTTAACGGCCAGGAAGCGGAGAACCAGTTCGTCGGCTGTAACTGCGGCATCATGGACCAGCTTATCTCGGCGCTGGGTAAGAAAGAGCACGCTCTGCTGCTTGACTGCCGCACCTTAGGAACCAAGGCCGTCTCCATGCCGAAAGGCGTCGCGGTGGTGATCATCAACAGTAATTTTAAACGTACCCTGGTCGGCAGCGAATACAACACCCGCCGCGAACAGTGCGAGACCGGCGCACGTTTCTTCCAGCAGCCTGCGCTGCGCGACGTCAAAATCGCCGAGTTCAATGCCGTTGCCCATGAGCTGGATCCGGTGGTTGCGAAACGCGTGCGCCATGTCCTGACCGAAAATGCGCGTACGCTCGAAGCCGCCGCCGCGCTGGAAAAAGGCGACCTCAAGCGAATGGGGGAACTGATGGCGGAATCTCACGCCTCGATGCGCGATGATTTCGAAATTACCGTTCCGCAAATTGACACGCTGGTGGAGATAGTCAAAGCCACCATCGGCGATAAAGGCGGCGTACGTATGACCGGCGGCGGATTTGGCGGTTGCGTCGTGGCGCTGGTACCGGAAGAGTGCGTTGATAGCGTTAAGCAAGCCGTCGCGCAGCAGTATGAAGCGAAAACCGGTATTAAAGAGACCTTCTACGTTTGCAAACCATCACAGGGGGCCGGCCAGTGCTAAACCAAACAACAGAACTGGCGCCGGACGGGCAGCCGTGGAATCTGATCACCCTGCGGAATAATGCCGGGATGGTGGTCACGTTGATGGACTGGGGCGCGACGTTATTATCCGCCCGGCTCCCGCTGGCCAATGGCGAAATTCGCGAAGCGCTGCTCGGCTGCGCGACGCCGGAAGGCTATACCCGTCAGGCGGCCTATCTCGGCGCCTCCGTGGGTCGCTATGCCAACCGTATCGCCAACAGCCGTTTTACCCTGGATGGCCAGACGGTCCAACTGACCCCTTCTAACGAGGCCGGCCATCAGCTGCACGGCGGGCCAGGCGGGTTCGACAAACGTCGCTGGCAGATAGTCAGCACGGACACGCATCAGGCGCTGTTTGCCCTTATTTCCGCTGACGGCGATCAGGGTTTTCCCGGCAATCTGCAAGCCACGGCGCACTACCGTCTTAGCGAAGATAACCGTATCGCCATCGAGTATCGTGCGACGGTTGATCGGCCCTGTCCGGTCAACCTGACCAACCACGTCTACTTCAACCTCGACGGTGGACAGACGGACGTGCGCAACCATCAGCTACAAATTTTCGCCGACAGCTACCTGCCGGTGGAGAGCGACGGTATTCCGGGCGGTGATTTACAGGACGTCGCCCAAACCAGCTTCGATTTTCGCACGCCGAAAACCGTCGCGGCCGACTTCCTTCGCGATGCCGATCAGCAGAAGGTGAAGGGGTATGATCATGCTTTCCTGCTGCAGGCAAAAGGCGATGCCCGCAAGGCCGCGGCCCACGTCTGGTCTCAGGATGGTCAGCTGCAGATGGCGGTGTATACCTCCGCCCCTGCCCTGCAGTTTTATTCGGGTAACTACCTGGGCGGCACGCCATCGCGCACGGAACAGCCGTACGCCGACTGGCAAGGTCTGGCGCTGGAGAGTGAATTTCTGCCGGATTCACCAAATCATCCGCACTGGCCTCAGCCCGACTGCATCTTGCGCCCGGGCGAGGAGTACGTCAGCCTGACGGAATATCAGTTTATTGCCCGATAAGCCTCTGGCCCTCCTGACGGAGGGCTTTTTTTCATCATTTTGCTGCAAATTACGCCACTCGCAGACAAAAATATAACCGCCGATTTACAAGCATCTTACACTGAGCCACGATTTTCGCTATGGTTAGGGATAAGCATTGCCGTGACGCAAATCGCGGCAATATAATGAGAATTGTTATCATTCAAACAAAGCTTGAGGAGTAAGTGTATGGCTGTAACTAAGCTGGTACTGGTCCGTCATGGCGAAAGCCAATGGAACAATGAAAACCGTTTCACCGGTTGGTACGACGTTGATCTGTCCGAGAAAGGCGTAGGTGAAGCAAAAGCGGCAGGTAAACTGCTGAAAGACGAAGGCTTCAGCTTCGATTTTGCTTATACCTCTGTGCTGAAACGTGCCATCCATACTCTGTGGAACGTGCTGGATGAGCTGGATCAGGCCTGGCTGCCGGTTGAGAAATCCTGGAAACTGAACGAGCGTCACTACGGTGCATTGCAGGGTCTGAACAAAGCGGAAACCGCTGAGAAATACGGTGATGAGCAGGTTAAACAGTGGCGCCGTGGCTTTGCCATTACTCCGCCGGAGCTGACCAAAGACGACGAGCGCTATCCGGGCCACGATCCGCGTTATGCAAAACTGACCGATCAAGAGCTGCCGGTAACCGAAAGCCTGGCGCTGACCATCGAGCGCGTAGTGCCTTACTGGAACGAAACCATTCTGCCGCGCCTGAAAAGCGGTGAGCGCGTGATTATCGCCGCTCACGGCAACTCCCTGCGCGCGCTGGTGAAGTACCTGGACAATATGGGCGAAGACGAAATCCTTGAACTGAACATCCCGACTGGCGTACCGCTGGTTTATGAGTTCGACGAAAACTTCAAACCGATCAAACACTACTATCTGGGCAATGCGGATGAAATCGCCGCAAAAGCCGCCGCGGTAGCAAACCAGGGTAAAGCGAAATAATTTTCGCCAGCCATAAAAAAAGCGTGGACCCGTCCACGCTTTTTTATTAGCTCTGAATCCCGGCGACACGATGCGCTGCCGGGCTGAGGCTGCGGATTAACCGCGACGGGCTTTTACCGCATCTGCCAGCTGACGCAGGATAGTATCGGTATCTTCCCAGCCGATGCAGGCATCGGTGATGCTTTTACCGTAGGTCAGCGGCGCGCCGCTCTCCAGACTCTGGCTACCTTCCACCAGATGGCTTTCAATCATCACGCCCATAATCGCCTGCTCGCCACCAGCTATCTGCCGGCACACATCGGCGCCCACTTCCATCTGTTTTTTGAACTGCTTGCTGGAGTTCGCGTGGCTGAAATCAATCATCAGCTGTACGGGCAGACCCGCTTTTGCCAGACCCACTTTCACTTCAGCAACATGCTTCGCACTGTAGTTTGGCTCTTTGCCGCCGCGCAGAATGATATGACAGTCGCTGTTGCCGCTGGTATTCACAATCGCCGAATGACCCCATTTGGTCACTGACAGGAAGCAGTGCGGCGCGCCCGCTGCGTTAATCGCGTCGATGGCCACTTTTATTGTCCCGTCGGTGCCGTTTTTAAAACCTACCGGACAAGAAAGGCCAGACGAAAGTTCGCGATGCACCTGTGATTCCGTGGTACGCGCGCCAATGGCGCCCCAGCTCATCAGGTCAGCAAGGTATTGCGGGGTGATCATATCGAGGAATTCACCCGCCGCAGGCAGCCCGCTGTCGTTAATCTCCAGCAGCAGCTTACGCGCGATACGCAGACCGTCGTTGATGTGGAAGCTGTTATCCATATGCGGATCGTTGATTAACCCCTTCCAGCCAACGGTAGTACGCGGTTTTTCAAAGTAAACGCGCATCACCACTTCCAGCTCGCCCTTCAGCTCCTCACGAAGCGTCAGCAGGCGTTCAGCATACTCTTTCGCTGCGGCAGGATCGTGGATAGAGCACGGGCCAATCACCACCAGCAGACGATCGTCATTGCCTTTAAGGATCTGATGGATCGCTTTACGAGCGTGCGCCACGGTGTTAGCAGCATTTTCGGTCGCGGGGAACTTTTCCAGGAGTGCAACGGGAGGTAATAATTCGTTGATCTCTTTAATACGTAAATCGTCGTTCTGATAATTCATTTTCTTTCCAGCGTTGCCATACTTAATCAATTGTGTGCAATCCTTTCAATCTAACTCGCCGTCAGAAAAGTGTAAACAGACTTTTACAGTCGCAAGGGTAATTGACTGATTAAAAAGATAAAAACAATACAAACCACAGGAATAGTGAGAAGCAAAGCCCCACAACCAGTTATAAACACTGAAAAATTAAAATATATAAATATTATATATTACATTGATGAGTTATAGCTCAATAATGCTCCGGCCATCGGCATTTTTGGCCTATTGTTGCCGCATCTGCGTATTGTTGAAACAAATGCCGCAGCACCTTGCCCTATCGACATTCGCTGATGGAACAGATGCCCGATTGTGGTTAATCTGTAAGAAGGTCAGAGACTAATTGCTAAAATAATGACAGGATTCTGTAATGGCTCATGCTCACACTCCGTCAGAAACCCCCGACCGCGGTAACGAAAAACGCCTGTTGCAGGCTTTCATCGTCACCGCCGGATTTATGCTTGTTGAAGCCATCGGCGGCGTCGTTTCAGGCTCGCTGGCGCTGCTGGCTGATGCCGGTCATATGCTCACCGATTCAGCCGCCCTGTTGTTCGCTCTGCTGGCGGTGCGCTTCGCCAGTCGTCCGCCCAATACCCGCCATACCTTTGGCTGGCTGCGTCTGACCACGCTGGCGGCTTTCGTCAATGCCATTGCGCTGGTTGTGATTACCATTCTTATTTTCTGGGAAGCGATTCAGCGTTTTAACCATCCGCAGCCCGTCGCTGGTAACACGATGATGGTGATTGCCGTAGCCGGGCTACTGGCAAACATACTGGCATTCTGGATCCTGCATCGCGGCAGCGAAGAGCGAAATCTCAACGTTCGCGCAGCGGCATTACACGTGCTGGGTGACTTACTGGGCTCGGTCGGGGCGATTATTGCCGCCATCGTGATTATCACCACTGGCTGGACGCCAATTGACCCGATTTTATCGGTGCTGGTCTCATGCCTGGTGTTGCGCAGCGCCTGGCGGCTGTTGCAGGAAAGTATCAACGAACTGCTGGAAGGGGCGCCGCGGTCGTTAGATGTCGAGGGGTTGCAGCGCGATTTGCACCGCTCGGTGGCGGAAGTCCGCGACGTGCACCACGTCCACGTCTGGCTGGTCGGCGAAAAAACGGTTATGACGCTGCATGTTCAGGTTGTCCCTCCGCACGATCACGACGCTCTGCTGAATCGCATCCAGGCATTTTTGCAGCATAAATATAATATTGAGCATGTGACCGTGCAGATGGAGTATCAGCCCTGTAGCGGCCCGGAATGCCATCTTAATATGACGCACGCCGGGCACGACCCTCATCACCACCATTAGCGAGAAAACGCGTGAGAACCTCGCTCACGCGCGCTGTTGATCCACATCCGACTGCCGTTAAGGGCAATAAAGGTCAAAAGCAGATATTCCAGCGACATCGCGTAAACCCCCTGAAGGGCGAAAATCACCACGCTGATGATGTTGATGATCACCCAAAGCAGCCAGTTTTCGACATACTTACGGGTCATCAGAATCATGGCGGCGACCGACAGCACCATCATGCAGGAGTCCCAGAACGGGAAGGCATCGGGCTGCAGTTCCGGCATCGTGACCTGCAGTCCCAGACTCTGCATGAGGGCGACCGCGATGCGCGTCAGGAAGGCGAAGACCGGATTAATGAAGACCGTCATCAGCGCAATTGCCACGATACAAGCGGTCAGCCAGCCCAGCGCCTTCGGCAATGGCAGCCAGCGAATACGCAGCTCGGCTTCATGGCTGCTGGTTTGCCGGGACCAGGCGTACCAGCCATAAACGTTGGCGGCAAAGAAAAAGACCTGCAACAGCAGACTGGCATAAAGCTGAATCTGAAAGAAAATAATGGCAAACAAGGTGACGTTGACCAGCCCAAACGCATAGTTGCTGATCTTTTCCAGACTCGCCAGCCAGATACACAGCAGCCCGGCAAGCGTACCGACCGCCTCGATCCATGATAAGTCGTATCCGCCGGTGCCGATGGGTATATGCACCAGGATATTCTGCGTACTAAAAAAATCCATATTTTCCCCGTCCAGTATTGATTGCGTAATTAATCACTATCCCCGAAGTGTAGCCGCAAAATCCAGCATTCTGTTCAGCGGGACTAATGCGCCGGTACGAAGCTGCGCATCGACCTTAATTTCGTGTTCGCGTCCCCCGTTTTCCAGCCCTTCGGCAATCGCCTTCAGGCCATTCATCGCCATCCACGGGCAGTGGGCGCAGCTACGACAGGTTGCGCCCTCTCCCGCGGTCGGCGCTTCCAGCAGCTCTTTTTCCGGTACCGCCTGCTGCATTTTATAGAAGATCCCGCGATCGGTGGCGACAATGAGCTGGCGCGCCGCAAGCGTTTTGGCAGCGGCAATCAGCTGGCTGGTCGACCCTACCGCATCCGCCATATCCACAATAGACTGCGGCGATTCAGGATGTACCAGAATGGCGGCATCAGGATAGAGGGCTTTCATCCGCGTTAACGCCTGGGTTTTAAATTCATCATGGACAATACAGGCCCCCTGCCAGCACAAAACATCTGCGCCGGTCTGGCGCTGTACGTACCGGCCTAAGTGACGGTCAGGCGCCCAAAGAATTTTTTCCCCGAGGCTGTCGAGGTGCTCAATAAGCTCAACGGCAATACTGGAGGTCACCACCCAATCGGCGCGCGCTTTGACCGCCGCTGAGGTATTAGCATAAACGACGACGGTACGATCCGGGTGGGCATCGCAGAATGCGTTAAACTCCTCAATCGGGCAGCCCAGATCCAGAGAACACTCGGCATGCAGCGTAGGCATCAGGATGGTCTTCTCCGGGCTGAGAATTTTTGCCGTTTCCCCCATGAAGCGTACGCCGGCCACCAGCAACGTCGACGCTGAATGACGGGCGCCGAAACGAGCCATTTCGAGAGAGTCAGCGATACAGCCGCCGGTCTCTTCGGCCAGTTGCTGAATTTCCGGGTCGGTATAGTAATGAGCCACCATCACCGCATCGCGCTCGCGCAGCAGACGTTTAATCTTTTCACGGTAAAAGTGCTTTTCATCGCGACTTAATGGCAACGGTTTAGGCGGGAAAGGGTAAATCGCCGTTTCGGGGTCAAACATTACGCTCATCTTGCAGTCTCGTTTTACTGGCTTAACTCAAATGCCGTTAACATGCCTTCAGATGGCATAGCGGCGGTCATGATGTTTTATATGCTAAACAAGATAGCGGATTGTACAGAAAATGTCGTGGGGAATTTATTGCCGTCTGATGACAAAAAAGGAGAATTAGCATTTCTGGGGAGAAAACAACAGAGAGCAAAAAGGCGCCTTTAGGGCGCCTTTTTACATTGGTGGGTCGTGCAGGATGACTCGCTCTGCTCGCCCTTCGGGCCGTTGCTACGCAACGTTATCCTTCACGTTTAACATCAGCTTTAATGTTAAAGTGGTGGGTCGTGCAGGATTCGAACCTGCGACCAATTGATTAAAAGTCAACTGCTCTACCAACTGAGCTAACGACCCCTCGCGGGACTTCACTTTTACTATTCAGGTGCGCAGGATGACTCGCTTTCGCTCGCTCCAGGACCGTTGCCACGCAACGTTATCCTTCACGTTTAACATCAAGGTTCAATGCTAAAGTGGTGGGTCGTGCAGGATTCGAACCTGCGACCAATTGATTAAAAGTCAACTGCTCTACCAACTGAGCTAACGACCCGCTCGGGTACTACCTGAATTTTTTCACTCGTCACCAATGTTAAATTGGTAGGTCGTGCAGGATGACTCGCTTTCGCTTGCCCTTCGGGCCGTTGCTACGCAACGTTATCCTTCACGTTCAACATCTGAGTTCGATGTTAAATTGGTGGGTCGTGCAGGATTCGAACCTGCGACCAATTGATTAAAAGTCAACTGCTCTACCAACTGAGCTAACGACCCGAGTGGTGGGTGATGACGGGATCGAACCGCCGACCCCCTCCTTGTAAGGGAGGTGCTCTCCCAGCTGAGCTAATCACCCGATACTGCGCTGGATACAACATCTTACTAATCAAAGTAAGTGGTGGGTCGTTCAGGATGACTCGGCTTCGCCTCGCCCTGTGGGCCGTTGCTAATGCAACGTTATCCTTCACGTTTTACTACCGTTCCACCGTGGTAGTGAGTGGTGGGTCGTGCAGGATTCGAACCTGCGACCAATTGATTAAAAGTCAACTGCTCTACCAACTGAGCTAACGACCCACTTTTTTCATCGCTTCAGGCTTGTTTGATATCCCGTGGCAACGGCGGCATATATTACTGATTTAAGAATTCAGCGCAACAAGTATTTCGATAAAAAACATCTGACTGCTTAGGATTCACGCGACAAGACCAGAAATAATGCGATTTCTGGTCATGCCATAATCACCCAAGGGCATTAAGACGTTTCTGAGCCTGTTTCGCGCCATCGGTGCCAGGAAATTTACTGACGACCTGTTGGTAAACAGCCTTCGCCTTCGCGGTATCGCCTTTATCCTGCATAATCACGCCGACCTTAAACATGGCATCAGGCGCTTTCGGGGATTTAGGGTAATTCTTAACCACGGAAGCGAAATAATAAGCGGCATCATCTTTTTTCCCCTTGTTGTAATTCAACTGACCGAGCCAGTAGTTGGCATTCGGCTGATAGGTTGAATCCGGGTACTTTTTGACGAAATTCTGAAATGCTGCCTGCGCGTCATCCTGGCGGGACGGATCCTTCACCAGCGCAATAGCCGCATTGTAGTCAGTATTGGCATCCCCGCTCGAGGCGGGAGCACCAGAAGAGGCAGCTGGCGCCGCGGTAGCCGCCGCACCCTGATCGCCTGCCGAAGGCGATGGCTGTGCACCTGCCGCCGCCCCACCGCTGCTCAGACCGTCGATCTGTAACAGAATTTGCTTCTGCCGTTCGACAACCTGATTGAGCTGATACTGATTTTCCTGAATCTGGCCGCGCAGGGAATCAATATCATTCTGATTATCGGAGAGCTGTTGCTGAAGTTGGGTTAAAAGCTGGCTGTGAGCGTTAGAAATACGCTCGAGTTGAGTGACGCGGTCTTCGACCGAGCCTGAGCCGACACTACTGATTGGCGCCTGAGCAAAAGCGGCCCAGGGGGCCGCTATGCCAACCAGTAACGACAGACTCAACAGATGATGTCTGAAGTTACTGCTCATGCAATTCTCTTAGTAAACCAGTACGGCGCGACGGTTTTTAGCGTAAGCCGCTTCGTCGTGACCCAGTACTGCAGGTTTTTCTTTACCGTAAGAAACGATGGAGATCTGGTCAGCAGAAACACCTTTGCCCTGCAGATACATCTTAACGGCGTTAGCACGACGCTCACCCAGAGCGATGTTGTATTCCGGAGTACCGCGCTCATCCGCATGACCTTCTACGGTCACTTTGTAGGACGGGTTGCTACGCAGGAAGTTAGCGTGCGCATCCAGCATTGCTGCGAAGTCAGAACGGATATCGTACTTATCCAGATCGAAGTAAACGATGTTGTTCTGCTGCAGCTGCTGCATCTGCAGACGAGCCTGCTCTTCAGAAGACATATTGCCGCCGTTACCGTTAGCATCCATACCAGTGCCGGCACCCAGCATGCCTTCACCGCTCTGGTCGTTGCTGGCGTTCTTGTTAGAAGAACATGCCGCGATTGCCATAACCGGCAGAGCGATCATCAGCCCTTTCAGCACTTTGTTCAGTTGCATTTCTTTGATTCCTTTAGTAATCAATTATTTATTATCACAGATACGGAGACCAGGCAGGGAATTTTACCTGTCCGTCAGTCGCCGGAATACGCGCTTTGAAACGCCCATCTGTAGAAACCAGATTCAGCACAGATCCCATCCCCTGAGAAGAGCTGTAGATTACCATAGTGCCGTTAGGTGCCAGACTTGGCGTTTCATCCAGGAACGTTGACGACAGAACTTGTACGCCACCCGCTACCAGATCTTGTTTGGCAATGTGCTGCTGACCACCGGCCGAGCTGACCATTACCATAAATTTACCGTCGCTGCTGACATCCGCATCCTGGTTCTGCGAACCTTCCCAGGAGATACGCTGCGGAGTGCCGCCGCCGATGCTGACTTTATACACCTGCGGACGACCGGCCTGGTCAGACGTAAAGGCCAGGTTCTGACTGTCCGGGAACCAGCTTGGTTCGGTATTGTTGCTGCGACCGTTGGTCACCTGACGAATCTGACCCGAGCCCAGATCCATCACATACAGGTTCAGGCTACCGGTTTTCGACAATGCGAAGGCCAGTTTGCTGCCGTCCGGCGAGAAGGCAGGAGCGCCGTTATGCTGCGGGAACGAGGCAATCTGACGCACCGCGCCGTTAGCCAGGGTCTGCACCACCAGCGCTGAACGACCGCTTTCGAAGGTCACGTAAGCCAGTTTAGAACCATCCGGAGACCAGGCCGGAGACATCAGCGGCTGCGGTGAACGGTGGACGACAAACTGGTTATAGCCATCGTAGTCGGAGACGCGCAGCTCATACGGGAACTGACCGCCGTTAGTCTGGACAACGTAGGCGATACGGGTACGGAAAGCGCCTTTTATCCCGGTCAGTTTCTCAAACACCGCGTCGCTGGCGGTGTGAGCCGCATAGCGCAGGTACTGTTTAGTGACCTTATAAGAGTTCTGCGCCAGAATCGTCCCCGGAGCACCGCCGGTATCCACCAGCTGGTAAGCCACGTTGTACGACCCGTCCGGGTTCCCGGTCACCTGACCGACAACCACCGCATCAATACCCAGCGCAGACCATGCCGCCGGCTGAACTTCTTGCGCCGTTCCCGGTTGCTGAGGCAGACGCGAGCGATCCAGTGGGTTGAACTTACCGCTGTTACGCAAGTCAGCCGCCACGACACCGCCAATATCTTCAGGCGCGGCACCCGGCCCTGCCCACTGGAACGGCACAACGCCGATCGGGCGCGCCGAGTCCACCCCCTGGGTGATCTCGATACGTACTTCTGCGTGCAGCACCGCCGCCCACAGCATTAAAAAACCAAATGCTACTCGTAATGCCTGCTTCATCATATCTCCCTTATCCGGGCGGAAAGCCCACGATAATTTAGCAGAATGTTAACAAACTCAAATACACAAAACTACCGAAACCCAGTGACTACCATAGTTTGTTTTCCCCCGTTTGCACGGGGAAAAATATCATTGCGGTTTGAAGTCCAGTGGCGCATTTTTGAACGTCTCATACACAGCCTGAGAAGGCGGTTTCGGGAACTTGCTCATCCGGCTGGTTGCCGCCAGCATCTGCTGACAGAAAGCAGGATCGCCTCCCTCCGACTTCACGCTCAATAACGTCCCGTCCTGAGCCAGGTTCACGCGTAACGTACATGTTTTACCTTTGTACGTGTCCCAGTCATAGAGATGCCCTTTAATCGCCGCCTGAACCTGCGAAATATAACTGGCAATCTCAGCCTTAGACGCGCCTCCCTGCCCCGGTTTACTTCCTTTAGCAGGAGAAGAGCCTCCATTGCTACCGCTGGTGTTACCTTTCGGCGCATTCTTACCTGAACTCAGATCGCCGAGCAGGTCGTCTACGCCCTCAGCATCCTTCGCTGCCGCGGCTTTTTTCGCTGCAGCAGCCTTGGCTGCTGCCGCTTTAGCCGCTTTATCAGCAGCAGCTTTTTCCGCTGCTGCGGCCTTGGCTGCGGCGGCTTTTTCCGCTTTTTCCGCGGCGGCTTTCTCTGCTGCGGCGGCCTTTTCTGCTGCCGCTTTTTCAGAGGCGGCTTTTTGCGCCGCGGCTTTTTCAGCTGCTTTTTCGGCTGCTTTCTCAGCGGCTTTTTCGGCGGCGGCTTTCTCGGCCGCTGCCTGCTTAGCCGCTTCCTGCTGGGCTTTCTTCTCAGCCTGCTGCTGCGCTTTTTTCGCAGCATCGGCTTCGGCTTTCTTCTGGGCATCCGCTGCGGCTTTCGCCGCTTCAGCTTCCGCTTTCTTCTGAGCATCCGCCGCGGCTTTCGCTGCTTCGGCTTCCGCCTGTTTCTTCGCATCGGCTGCGGCTTTAGCGGCTGCGGCTTCGGCTGCTTTCGCCTGCGCATCGGCCTTCGCTTTCGCGTCAGCTGCGGCTTTTGCTGCCGCTTCCTGTGCTTCTTTCGCCTGAGCATCCGCTTTAGCTTTCGCCGCTGCCGCCGCTTTCGCTGCCGCCTCTTCAGCCTGCTTCTGCTCTTCCTTCGCTTGCTTAGCCGCTTCCTGCGCCTGCAAACGCTCCTGCTCCATCTGTTTCAGTCGTTCCTGCTCGGCGGCCTGCTTTTCACGCAATTCTTCAGCCTGCTGCTGAGCCTGCTTCTCGCGCTGCTCCGCAGCCCGACGCGCGCTGGCCTGCTGCTGCTGTTGGCGGTTGTAGTTACTCACCACCGCCCCCGGATCGACCATTACCGCATCAATGGAAGAACCTCCGCCGCCGCCGGCTGAGGCATCCAGATGCTCGTCGAACGAACTCCAGATCAGCAGCGCGATCAGAATGATGTGCAGCGCGACTGAAATTATGATCGCTCGTTTAAGCTTGTCGTTTTGTTCGGTTGCCTTTGACACTATCGGTTCCCAAAAACTGTTCGCCTGTCCCCGCTACTCTCACCGGCCGCGAGTCTGTGATTCTCGCAGCCAGCGGCCCGGCGGGCGCACATATCCGAAGCGATTAAATAGGCTTGGTCATTAAGCCAACCGATTTAACCCCTGCGCTATGCAACAGGTTAAGCGCTTTAATAATTTCATCGTAAGGTACGTCTTTCGCACCGCCGATCAGGAACACCGTCTTCTCGTTGGCGTCGAGTCGGCGCTTCGCTTCAGCAATAACCTGCTCTGGCGGTAGCTGCGACAGCGTTTCCGGACCCACTTTCACGCTGTACTGTCCGACGCCGGAAACTTCAACAATCACCGGCGGATCATCATTACTTTTGACCGCCTGTGTTTCCGTCGCATCCGGCAGGTCGACCTCTACGCTCTGCGTAATGATCGGCGCGGTCGCCATAAAGATCAGCAACAGCACCAACAAGACATCCAGCAGCGGAACGATGTTGATCTCGGACTTCAGTTCGCGACGTCCGCGTCCACGTGCTCTGGCCATGGCTTACCCCTTATTGCTTTCGCTGCTGGTAAACGCCTGACGGTGCAGAATCGCGGTGAACTCTTCCATAAAGTTGTCATAGTTCAGTTCAAGTTTGTTCACACGCTGGTTCAAACGGTTGTAGGCCATCACCGCCGGAATCGCCGCGAACAGACCGATTGCCGTGGCGATCAGCGCTTCGGCGATACCCGGAGCAACCATCTGCAGAGTAGCCTGTTTCACCGCACCGAGTGCGATAAAGGCGTGCATGATCCCCCAGACGGTACCAAACAGGCCGATATACGGACTGATGGAACCCACGGTTCCGAGGAACGGGATGTGCGTTTCCAGCGTCTCGATCTCACGGTTCATCGAGATGCGCATGGCGCGTGATGCCCCTTCAACCACCGCCTCTGGCGCATGGCTGTTGGCGCGATGCAAACGAGCAAACTCTTTGAAACCGCTGTAGAAAATTTGTTCCGAACCCACCAGGTTATCGCGACGCCCCTGGCTCTCCTGATACAGGCGAGAAAGCTCAATGCCCGACCAGAACTTGTCTTCAAAGGCTTCCGCCTCGCGGCTTGCCGTGTTGAGGATGCGCGTTCTCTGAATAATAATGGCCCAGGAAGCGATAGAAAAACCAATCAAAATCAACATGATAAGTTTAACCAGAAGGCTTGCCTTCAGGAACAAATCAAGGATATTCATGTCAGTCACTGCTTAAACTCCGCGACAATAGACTTGGGAAGCGCACGAGGCTTCATTAAGAGTGGATCAACGCACACGATGAGAACCTCAGCTTCGTTCAAAACTGCATTCTCTGCGTTGACGATTCGCTGCGTGAAAACCAACGAGGTACCTCTCATCGAGGTGATTTCCGTCTGGATTTCGAGCATGTCGTCGAGTCTGGCGGGCGCAAAATATTCCAGCGTCATTTTGCGAACCACGAAGGCAACTCGCTCAGCCAGCAAAACCTGCTGACTGAAGTGATGGTGGCGCAGCATCTCTGTGCGTGCTCTTTCATAAAAAGCAACGTAACTGGCGTGGTAAACCACACCACCGGCATCGGTATCTTCATAGTAGACACGAACCGGCCATCGAAACAGCGTTGTATTCACTTTACATCCCGGTAATGCAAAAAAAGATTAGTGCTTTCAAACTTCGCTACTATACGCGCGGGAAAGGTGGTTTGGAATGGGGGAAAGTAAACAGCGAGTAAATTTTTATGGGCTTATGCAAGCCCATGAGGTTAACAGAGTTCTCTTATTCTCTTCTCTTTCAAAAGAAGAAAAAAAACAGCCCCGTGATGAGTACAATATCAGCGATAAGTGGACAAAAAATCCCTTGCCAGTGAATGGCATGCGGGCGGAAACCCACGCCGTGGATAACGCCGGCGCACACGGCCCACATCAGCAGGAAGCCGTGCCAAATCTCCAGCTCACTGGTCTTTGCCGCAAAGCGCGACGGATCCCAGAAAATGCAGCCGGCCAGCAGCAGCGCCATCAATAAGGAAAGCGCCCTTAACGGGCGCTTATCCATTATCGCATACAGCATTGCGATAATTTTACTCATCAGTGTTCTTCTTTACCTGCTTTGGTGCTTTCCACGTGCTCAAGCGCTAACGCGGTGATAACCCCAAAAGCACAGGCAAGAAGCGTTCCCAAAATCCATGCGAAATACCACATATCTAGCTCCTTACCTTAATACAACGAGTGGGTGTTCTTTTCGATGTCTTCGCGGGTAATGCGACCGAACATCTTCCAGTAACACCAGGTGGTGTAGCCCAGAATAATCGGCACGAAGATAATCGCCACATAAGTCATTACGTTCAGCGTTCTCTGGCTGGAGGTTGAATCCCACATGGTCAGGCTCACGTTCATCATCGTGCTGGACGGCATGATGAACGGGAACATCGCAATCCCGGCGGTCAGGATGATGCAGGCCAGCGTCAGAGAAGAGAAGATAAACGCCAGAGCGCCCTTCTCCATCCGCGAGGTCAGGATAGTCAGCAGCGGCAAGACGACGCCCAGTACCGGGATAGCCCACAGCGAAGGCATATTATTGAAGTTCGCCAACCATGCTCCAGCCTGACGAGTCACCTCTTTGGTCAGCGGGTTAGACGGCGCAGTGTGGTCGATAGCCGAGGTGACCACATAACCGTCAATCCCGTATACCACCCAGACACCGGCCAGCAGGAAGCAAACCAGCGTTACCAGCGCCGCTACCTGAGAGGTAGTGCGGGCACGCAGGTGCAGCTCACCCACGGTACGCATCTGCAGGTAGGTCGCCCCCTGCGTCAGAATCATCGCCACGCTAACAATACCGGCCAGCAGACCAAACGGGTTCAGCAGCTGGAAGAAGTTACCGGTGTAGAACAGGCGCATATATTCATCCATATGGAACGGTACGCCCTGCAGCAGGTTACCGAACGCCACGCCAATCACCAGCGGAGGAACGAAGCTACCGATGAAGATGCCCCAGTCCCACATGTTGCGCCAGCGGGTGTCTTCAATCTTCGAGCGGTAGTCAAAACCCACCGGACGGAAGAACAAAGAGGCCAGCACCAGAACCATCGCCACATAGAAGCCGGAGAACGCAGCGGCATACACCGTCGGCCAGGCGGCAAACAGCGCGCCGCCGGCGGTGATCAGCCACACCTGGTTTCCGTCCCAGTGCGGAGCGATGGAGTTAATCATGATTCGACGCTCGGTGTCATTACGACCGAGGAAACGGGTGAGCATTCCCACCCCCATGTCGAAGCCATCGGTGACGGCAAAACCAATCAGCAGGACACCGATCAGCAGCCACCAGATAAAACGCAATACTTCATAATCGATCATTTGACGACTCCTGTCTTAGCGTGCCGGCTGAGTAGTCGTGGAAGACTGCTCGTAGTGGTAGCGACCGGTTTTCAGGCTGCTTGGTCCACGGCGTGCGAATTTGAACATCAGATACAGCTCCGCGACCAGGAACAGGGTGTACAGACCGCAAATCAGCAGCATCGAGAAGAGCAGATCGCCCGCAGTCAGGGACGAGTTCGCTACCGCGGTAGGCAGTACCTCACCTATCGCCCACGGCTGGCGGCCATATTCCGCCACGAACCAACCGGACTCGATAGCGATCCACGGCACAGGAATTGCGAACATCGCAATGCGCAGCAGCCATTTCTTCTCGCCAATCTGGTTACGGATAACGGTCCAGAACGACGCCGCGATGATACCGAGCATCAGGATGCCGCAGGCCACCATGATACGGAACGCGAAGTACAGCGGCGCAACGCGAGGAATAGAATCTTTCGTCGCCATCGCAATTTGTTCTTCCGTCGCTTCAGCCACATTCGTGGTATAGCGTTTCAGCAGCAGACCGTAGCCCAGATCTTTCTTCACGTGATTGAATTCATCACGAACGGCCTGGTCGGTTGAACCGGAACGCAGCTGTTCCAGCAGCGCGTAAGCTTTCATCCCGTTGCGGATGCGCGCTTCGTGCTGGCTTAACAGATCTTTCAGACCGATAACCGGCTTGTCTACGGAACGGGTCGCAATGATACCCAGCGCATAAGGGATCTGAATCGCGAAATGGTTTGTCTGTGCGTCCTGGTCCGGAATACCAAACAGGGTAAAGGCAGCCGGAGCCGGCTGGGTTTCCCATTCGGCTTCGATGGCCGCAAGTTTAGTTTTCTGCACGTCGCCCATTTCGTAACCGGATTCATCGCCGAGCACAATAACGGAGAGAATCGCCGCCATACCGAAGCTGGCAGCAATGGCAAAGGAACGTTTAGCGAAGGCGAAGTCGCGGCCGCGCAACATATAGTAGGAACTGATACCCAGAACGAACATCGCGCCGCAGACGTAGCCGGATGCGACGGTATGCACAAATTTCACCTGAGCAACCGGGTTCAGAACCAGTTCAGAGAAACTGACCATCTCCATACGCATGGTTTCAAAGTTGAAATCCGAGGCGATCGGGTTTTGCATCCAGCCGTTAGCCACGAGGATCCACAGTGCAGACAAGTTGGAACCCAGTGCCACCAGCCAGGTTACCGCCATGTGCTGAACTTTGCCCAGACGATCCCAACCGAAGAAGAACAGACCTACAAAGGTAGATTCGAGGAAGAAGGCCATCAGACCTTCAATGGCCAGAGGCGCACCGAAGATATCGCCCACGTAGTGAGAGTAATAAGACCAGTTTGTCCCGAACTGGAACTCCATGGTCAACCCGGTTGCTACACCCAGTGCAAAGTTGATACCAAACAACTTGCCCCAGAATTTGGTCATATCTTTATAAATCTGTTTGCCGGAGAGGACGTAAACCGTTTCCATGATGGCCAGCAGGAACGCCATACCGAGCGTCAGTGGCACAAAAAGGAAGTGGTACATCGCGGTCAAGGCAAACTGTAAGCGCGACAGTTCGACTATATCTAACATCATGACTCCTTGCTCATCGCATGAAGACTCCGAGAATGAACCCTGCACATCTGATTCATACGCATGCCCCAATACAAAATAACTTGCTTCCCGCTTCGTTACCGTTTCGTCACCAGATGAAACAGCTCCTCGCAAAGGTTACAAATACGTTAACGAAAAACCCAATTGATTCCCCAATATATTACGCCGCAATAACCTTACAATAAACAGGATTTTATTGAATCAGTTTTACATTTACGACGGTGATCAATATATAGCGAAAATGCCTGACTTAAGCCAATTTGATTGGCGACAATTTAACGTTTTTTTATGGTTTTTTCCAAGCTTTAAACATTGATATAAATCAATTTTTCTCACTCATGTTAATTATGTATCCCAACAAAGAATAATGGTGAAAGTAATGTTAAATATATGTTTAATGCATGCCAATAATGGTTACTAAAAAGAGAGATATGAGAAGTATAGGTAATATGATTTAACTTTAAGCCGTGTGGCGTGAAAAAAAATAGCGATCCGATTAATGTTAGACGCTTCACAGTATTTTTCCTGATAGACAGCATCAATTAAATCATCATTTTTATCTTTTCATTTTCTGGCAAGAAATAGCACTGAGTATCATTCCCTCCCCTGCCGAAAAATATCTTATTTTTATTTATAAAAAACAGGTGTTAAATCAATACAATAGAAGTGGTTTTTCTGAACGGTTCGGCCGTGGCGCAGTAAAACTGCGTCACCAGCCGCCCTGAAGCGCCAGGAAAGACAGGCATAAAAAAGGCCACCTGGACGGTGGCCAACCATGTCGAAATCGGACATTGTTCTGCTGCGCAGGAGCAGAGAGGGTTTACTTAATGATGGATTTCAGCGCTTCGCCGATATCCGCCAGGCTACGCACGGTTTTTACGCCCGCGGCTTCCAGCGCAGCAAATTTCTCATCAGCCGTGCCTTTCCCACCTGCGATAATGGCGCCCGCGTGGCCCATACGCTTGCCTTTCGGCGCGGTAACGCCCGCGATGTAACCGACAACCGGTTTGGTGACGTGATCTTTGATGTAGGCAGCCGCTTCTTCTTCTGCGCTACCGCCGATCTCACCGATCATCACGATAGCCTCGGTCTGCGGATCTTCCTGGAACAGCTTCAGGATGTCGATAAAGTTAGAGCCCGGGATCGGGTCGCCGCCGATACCCACGCAGGTAGACTGGCCAAAGCCATAGTCGGTAGTCTGCTTAACGGCTTCATAGGTCAGCGTACCGGAACGGGAAACGATGCCCACTTTGCCCGGCTGGTGAATGTGACCCGGCATAATGCCGATTTTGCAAGCGCCAGGAGTGATAACGCCTGGGCAGTTCGGGCCTATCATGCGCACACCGGCTTCATCCAGCTTCACTTTCACCGTCAGCATATCCAGCGTCGGGATACCTTCGGTGATGGTAATGATAAGCTTAATGCCTGCGTCGATAGCTTCCAGAATGGAGTCTTTACAGAACGGGGCCGGAACGTAGATAACGGTCGCGGTCGCACCGGTCGCTTCGACAGCTTCACGCACGGTGTTGAACACCGGCAGACCCAGGTGAGTGGTGCCGCCTTTGCCCGGCGTAACGCCGCCGACCATTTGGGTGCCGTAAGCAATCGCTTGTTCAGAGTGGAAAGTCCCCTGGCTACCGGTAAAGCCCTGGCAGATAACCTTGGTGTTTTTATCAATTAAAATGGACATTATTTCCCCTCCACTGCGGCAACAACCTGCTGTGCTGCGTCCGTCAGACTTTTCGCTGCAATAATATTCAGGCCGCTGTCAGCCAGTTTTTTCGCACCCAGTTCGGCGTTGTTCCCTTCCAGACGAACGACAACCGGTACGTTCACGCCCACTTCGGCTACCGCGCCGATGATGCCGTCAGCAATCAGGTCGCAACGCACGATACCGCCGAAGATGTTAACCAGTACGGCTTTAACATTGCTGTCGGAAAGAATGATTTTGAACGCTTCGGTCACGCGCTCTTTGGTTGCGCCGCCGCCAACGTCGAGGAAGTTAGCCGGTTCGCCGCCGTGCAGTTTAACGATGTCCATGGTGCCCATTGCCAGGCCCGCGCCGTTAACCATACAACCGATGTTGCCGTCCAGCGCAACGTAGTTCAGTTCCCACTGCGCAGCCTGCGCTTCACGCGGGTCTTCCTGCGACTGGTCGCGCATTTCACGCAGATCCGGCTGGCGGAACAGCGCATTTCCATCAGCGCCCAGTTTGCCGTCGAGGCAGATCAGGTCGCCCTGTTTGGTGATAACCAACGGGTTGATTTCGATCAGCGCCAGGTCGCGTTCCAGGAAAATGGTCGCCAGACCCATAAAGATTTTGGTGAACTGCTGAACCTGTTTACCTTCCAGACCCAGTTTGAACGCCAGCTCGCGTCCCTGGTAAGGCATCGGGCCTGCCAGCGGATCGATAGCAATTTTGTGGATCAGGTGCGGGGTTTCTTCCGCCACTTTTTCGATTTCCACGCCGCCTTCGGTGGAGGCCATGAACACCACGCGACGGGAGCTACGGTCAACAACCGCACCCAGATACAGCTCTTTAGCGATATCTGTCGCTGCTTCAACCAGAATCTGGTTAACCGGCTGGCCGTTGGCGTCTGTCTGGTAGGTCACAAGGCGTTTACCCAGCCAGTGCTCAGCAAAAGCGCGAATGTCTTCTTTACTGTTAACTACTTTCACACCGCCCGCTTTACCGCGGCCACCAGCGTGAACCTGACATTTCACTACCCACGGACCCGCGCCGATTTTTGATGCGGCTTCTTCTGCTTCGCGCGGAGTAGTACAGGCATAACCCACCGGCGCCGGTAAACCATAGCGGGCAAACAGTTGTTTTGCCTGATATTCATGTAAGTTCATGTGTTCAGTCCATCCTTCAGGGAATAATTATCTTTAAACCTGTAGGCCTGAAAAACGCGCTAGCGCCGCCATCAGGCATCTCATCAACGCCGGATGGCGGCGTAACGCTTTATCCGGCCTACGGTAGGTAATACTCTTGCTGACTACACGTCCAGCAGCAGACGTGTCGGGTCTTCCAGCAGCTCTTTGATAGCGACCAGGAAGCCTACCGACTCACGTCCATCGATCAGACGGTGGTCGTAAGAGAGCGCCAGGTACATCATCGGCAGAATTTCTACCTTGCCATTGACCGCCATCGGTCTGTCTTTAATGGCATGCATACCCAGAATGGCGCTCTGCGGTGGGTTGATGATTGGCGTGGACATCAGAGAACCGAATACGCCGCCGTTGGTAATGGTGAAGTTACCGCCGGTCAGGTCATCTACGGTCAGCTTGCCGTCACGGCCTTTCACTGCCAGCTCTTTAATATTCTTTTCGATATCCGCCATGCCCAGCAGGTCCACATCACGCAGAACCGGAGTCACCAGGCCGCGCGGGGTAGAGACCGCCATGCTGACATCGAAGTAGTTGTGATACACCACATCATCGCCATCGATGGAGGCATTCACTTCCGGATAGCGTTTAAGCGCTTCAACCACGGCTTTCACGTAGAAGGACATAAAGCCCAGACGGATACCGTGACGTTTTTCGAAGGCATCGCCGTACTGCTTACGCAGATCCATAATCGGCTTCATGTTGACTTCGTTAAAGGTCGTCAGCATGGCGGTGGAGTTCTTCGCTTCCAGCAGACGCTCGGCAACGCGTTTGCGCAGGCGGGTCATCGGCACGCGTTTTTCAGAACGGTGGCCCAGTTGCGCAACCGGTGCTGGCGCAGCGGCAGGCGCTTTGGCTTCGGTTTTAGCCGGAGCCGCCGCCAGATGTTTCTCAACATCTTCACGGGTCAGGCGGCCGCCGACGCCGGTGCCTTTAATGGCAGCGGCATCGAGGTTGTGTTCAGCCAGCAGACGACGAATCGCCGGGCTGAGCGCATCATTGCTCTGCTCTTCCAGAGACGCCTGCTGACGCTGAGCCGGGGTGGACTCTTTGGCGTCGGCTTTCGCCGCGGACTCTTTGCCCGCGCTGTTGCCTTCACGCAGGCGACCAAGGATCTGGCGAGAAAGTACGGTTGCACCTTCGTCTTCCAGCACTGCGTCCAGAATGCCGTCCGCTGAAGCCGGTACTTCCAGTACCACTTTGTCAGTTTCGATTTCCACCAGCACTTCATCACGCTGGACGCTATCGCCCGGTTTTTTATGCCAGGTCGCAACCGTCGCGTCAGCTACGGACTCAGGCAGATCGGGAACCAGAATATCTACGCTACTCATTATGTATCCTTTAATTAATCGACGTTCAGCGCGTCATTGACCAGATCTTGTTGCTGTTTCTGGTGAACGGACATATACCCTACCGCCGGAGAGGCGGAGGCCGGGCGGCCTGCGTAACGCAGAGAGGCCCCAAACGGAATCACTTCGCGGAAGTGATGCTGACTGCAGTACCACGCGCCCTGGTTGAGCGGCTCTTCCTGGCACCAGACAAAGTCATGCACGTGAGCGTAAGGCTTCAGCGCTTCCTGTACCGCCTGATGCGGGAACGGATAGAGCTGCTCTACGCGCACGATAGCGACATCTTTTTGGTCGTTCTTACGGCGTTGTTCCAGCAGATCGTAATAAACCTTACCAGAGCACAGGACAACACGCTTCACTGCTTTCGGGTCGAGGTCATCAATTTCACCGATAGCCGGCAGGAAGGTGCCGTTCGCCAGTTCGTCGAGGCTGGAGACCGCCAGCGGATGACGCAGCAGAGATTTCGGCGACATCACCACCAGCGGGCGACGCATACCGCGCAGCGCCTGACGACGCAGCATGTGGTACACCTGAGCCGGAGTCGATGGCACGCAAACCTGCATATTCTGTTCAGCGCACAGCTGCAGATAGCGTTCCAGACGCGCGGAGGAGTGCTCCGGACCCTGGCCTTCGTAGCCGTGCGGCAACAGCATCACCAGACCGCACATCCGGCCCCATTTCTGCTCGCCGGAACTGATGAACTGGTCGATAACCACCTGAGCGCCGTTAGCAAAGTCGCCAAACTGCGCTTCCCAGATGGTCAGCGTGCGCGGTTCGGCAGTGGCGTAGCCGTATTCGAACGCCAGCACCGCTTCTTCAGAAAGCACCGAGTCCCAGACTTTGAAATGCTCCTGACCGTTATGCACATGCTGCAGCGGGGTGTAGGTTGAACCGTTCACCTGGTTATGAATCACGGAGTGGCGGTGGAAGAACGTACCGCGACCGGAGTCTTCACCGGACAGACGGATCGGAATACCTTCATCAACCAGCGTAGCGTAAGCCAGGTTTTCTGCCGCGCCCCAGTCGAACAGCTTCTCGCCGGCCGCCATCGCCTGGCGATCGCCATAAATCTTCGCCACACGGGACTGCATCTCAATGCTGTCCGGCACGGTGCTGATGCGTTTAGCCAGCTCCTGCAGACGTTTCATCTCGACTTTACTCGGGTAGCTCTCATCCCACTCGTGGTTGAGGTACGGCGACCAGGTAAAGGAGTGCAGATTCATCGGACGCCACTCCTCAACCACGCATTCGCCGGCATCCAGCGCATCACGATAGAGGTTAACCAGTTCGGTCGCATCTTCCAGGGTCGACACTTTGTCGTGCTCAAGTTTGTCGGCGTAGATTTTGCGCGGAGTCGGATGTTTTTTGATTTTCTGATACATCAGCGGCTGGGTTGCGCTCGGCTCGTCGGCTTCGTTATGGCCGTGACGGCGGTAGCACACCAGGTCGATAAAGACATCGCGTTTGAAGGTATTACGGAAATCCAGCGCCAGGCGGGTGACGAAAGCAACGGCTTCCGGATCGTCCGCGTTAACGTGGAAGATAGGCGCCTGAACCATTTTCCCGATATCGGTGCAGTACGGCGTAGAGCGCGCATCCAGCGGGTTCGAGGTAGTAAAGCCCACCTGGTTGTTAATAACGATACGTACGGTACCGCCCACTTCGTAGCCGCGCGCCTTGGACATGTTCAGGGTTTCCTGAACCACGCCCTGACCGGTCACTGCGGCGTCGCCGTGGATAGTAATCGGCAGCACTTTATTGCTGCTCGGCTCGTCGAGGCGATCGAGACGCGCGCGAACCGATCCGATAACCACCGGGCTGACGATTTCGAGGTGCGATGGGTTAAACGCCAGCGCCAGATGCACCAGGCCGCCTTCGGTTTCCATGTCGGAAGAGAAGCCCATATGGTACTTCACGTCGCCGGTGCCAAGGTGTTCTTTATGCTTACCCGCAAACTCGTCGAACAGGTCCTGCGGTTTTTTACCCAGAACGTTCACCAGCACGTTCAGACGACCGCGGTGCGCCATGCCGAGCACCACTTCACGGGTGCCGCTTTTACCTGCGTGACGAATCATCTCTTTGAGCATCGGGATCAGCGCATCGCCGCCTTCCAGCGAGAAGCGTTTAGCACCCGGGAATTTCGCGCCGAGGTAACGTTCCAGGCCTTCGGCTGCCGTCAGCTCGGTCAGGAAACGTTTTTTCTCGTCAGCGGTAAAGCTGGCTTTGCCTGCTACCGACTCAATACGCTGCTGAATCCAGCGTTTTTCTTCGGTAGAGGTGATGTGCATGTATTCCGCGCCGATAGCGCCGCAGTAGGTTTGTTTGAGCGCGGCAATCAGCTCGCCCAGTTTCATCGTATCTTTGCCGATGGCGAATGAACCTACGTTATAGCTTTCCTGGAAATCGGCCTCGGTCAGATCGTGGTATGCAGGATCGAGATCCGCCACTCTCTCTTGCTTCCACAGTCCCAGCGGATCGAGATTCGCATGCTGGTGACCACGGAAGCGATATGCGTTGATGAGCTGCAGGACTTTAACCTGCTTCACATTGGTATCAGGGTCGGAAATCGAAGAAGTGTAACGTGAGGCATCCTTCGCCAGTCGACGGAAATAATCACGCGTTTTCGAGTGAAATTGATCCGGTTTGACTCCGGTGCCAGGTAACTGCTGGAACATAGAACGCCAGTTGGCGTCAACAGAGTCAGGATCGGTTAAGAAGTCTTCATAGAGCTGTTCTATCCAGCTCTGGTTCGAACCAGAGAGGTAAGAAGAGTCCAGCCAGGCTTTCATTGCGCCGTTCTGCATCGTGATCCCTTAAGCATTTATATGCTTATTTCGCCGTAGAAACTACCACGCACAGCAATTGTACGTGCCGGGGTTCACTCTTTACGGACGAGTTGTGGCTTCTGCGTCCGCGAAGGAACCTTTAAAAACTGCCTAATAATCTTCTTTGTTCAGGCTGCGACTGTGTTGCGACCCTCACTCACTCCGGTCACATAGTTCACTATGCTCCCGGAGATTCGTTCTGCTCGCGCCTTGTCTCGCACTGAACATCTCGATTATTACTATTCATGTGGCAGTTTTTAGAGGTTTCCTGCTATATCCCCCGGCGGCGCGAACGCTTGCCGGGGCTACTGCTTCGGGTAGCCCGGATAAGCGATAACGCCATCCGGGACAGACCGGGTTGCTTACGCACTGCGCTGCAGCAGCATTGACTTAATATGGCCGATGGCGCGCGTCGGGTTAAGCCCTTTCGGACAGACACTGACGCAGTTCATGATGCTGTGACAGCGGAATACGCTGAAAGCATCGCTTAGCCCTTCGAGACGGCTGTCGGTTTCGGTATCGCGACTGTCAATCAGGAAACGATACGCAGCCAGCAGACCGGCCGGGCCGATAAACTTGTCCGGGTTCCACCAGAACGACGGGCAAGAGGTTGAACAACATGCGCAAAGAATACACTCGTACAGACCATCAAGCTTCTCACGCTGCTCCGGAGACTGCAGGTGCTCACGAGCCGGAGGATTTTGCCCATTATTCAACAAGTAAGGCTTAATCTTCTCATATTGTGCATAGAATTGCCCCATGTCCACCACCAAATCACGGATAACCGGCAAACCAGGCAGCGGACGGATGACAATTTTCTTACCCGCCTGATTCAGCGCGGAGATCGGCGTGATGCACGCCAGACCGTTTTTGCCGTTCATGTTCAGACCGTCGGAGCCACACACCCCTTCACGGCAGGAACGACGAAATGAGAGTGACGGGTCTTTTTCTTTCAGCTGCATCAGGGCATCCAGCAGCATCATGTCACGACCTTCTTCCGCTTCGAGGGTGTAATCCTGCATGCGCGGAGCATCGTCAACGTCCGGGTTATAACGATAAATTGAAAACTCGAGTTTCATTTTCCTGTCTCCGCATTAATAAGTACGAATCTTCGGCGGGAATGCCGGACGCAGTTTCGGTTCCATATTGACGCTACGACGCGTCATGGATTCCGACTCTGGCAGATACAGGGAATGGCACAGCCAGTTTTCGTCATCACGATCCGGGAAGTCGAAGCGACTATGCGCGCCGCGGCTCTCGGTACGGAAGTTTGCCGACACCGCAGTGGCATAGGCCGTTTCCATCAGGTTATCCAGCTCCAGACACTCAACGCGCTGGGTGTTGAATTCACTGGAGGTGTCATCCAGGCGCGCATTTTTCAGGCGCTCGCGGATAGCTTTCAGCTGCTTAAGCCCTTTGGCCATCGCATCGCCTTCGCGGAAGACCGAGAAGTTATGCTGCATGCACTCTTGCAGCGCTTTACGGATTTCTACCGGATCTTCGCCGTTACGGTTGCCGTTCCAGCGGTTCAGACGCTCAAGGGAGGCATCGATTTCAGCTTCGGTCGCGTCAAGCAGATCGCCCTGCTCGGCAATCGACTCCTGCAGATGCAGGCCGACCGCACGACCAAACACCACCAGGTCAAGCAGAGAGTTACCGCCCAGACGGTTCGCGCCGTGGACCGATACGCAGGCAATTTCGCCGACGGCGAACAGGCCAGGAATCACCACGTCTTCGCCCTGCTCGTTCACGGTCAGCGCCTGGCCGGTCACTTTGGTCGGAATACCGCCCATCATGTAGTGGCAGGTCGGGATAACCGGAATCGGCTCTTTCACCGGGTCGACGTGGGCGAAGGTACGAGAAAGTTCCAGAATGCCCGGCAGACGGGATTCCAGAACCTCTTTGCCCAGATGGTCCAGTTTCAGTTTCGCGTGCGGGCCCCACGGGCCGTCACAGCCGCGACCTTCGCGGATTTCGATCATGATGGAACGCGCCACCACATCACGACCCGCCAGGTCTTTCGCATTCGGGGCGTAACGCTCCATAAAGCGCTCG
This sequence comes from Klebsiella sp. Lac1, assembly GCF_009825425.1. Classification (NCBI taxonomy): domain Bacteria; kingdom Pseudomonadati; phylum Pseudomonadota; class Gammaproteobacteria; order Enterobacterales; family Enterobacteriaceae; genus Klebsiella; species Klebsiella sp. Lac1. Next base: position 509,500 of record NZ_VJZJ01000001.1, on the reverse strand, counting down.
CCGTGTTTGTTCAGCAGATAACCGCCTTCACCGCGGCAGCCTTCCGTCACCAGAACCCCGGCCCCGGCGATACCGGTCGGGTGGAACTGCCACATTTCCATATCCTGCACCGGCACGCCGGCGCGAATCGCCATCCCGACACCGTCACCGGTGTTGATGTGGGCGTTAGTGGTGGACTGGTAGATACGGCCCGCGCCGCCGGTTGCCAGCACGGTCGCCCGCGCTTTGAAGTAAACCACTTCCCCGGTTTCAATGCACAGCGCGGTACAACCCACCACCGCGCCATCGGCGTTTTTCACCAGATCCAGCGCATACCACTCGGAGAAAATGGTGGTGTGGTTTTTCAGGTTTTGCTGATAAAGGGTATGCAGCAGCGCGTGACCGGTACGGTCAGCCGCAGCCGCGGTACGTGCCGCCTGTTCGCCGCCGAAGTTTTTCGACTGGCCGCCAAACGGACGTTGATAAATGGTGCCATTCTCCAGACGGGAGAACGGCAGCCCCATATGGTCAAGCTCCAGAATCGCTTCCGGGCCGGTCTTACACATATATTCGATGGCATCCTGGTCGCCGATATAATCGGAACCTTTCACCGTGTCATACATATGCCATTCCCAGTTATCTTCATGGGTATTACCGAGCGCCACGGTGATGCCACCCTGCGCGGAAACGGTATGGGAACGGGTAGGGAACACTTTAGAGAGCAGCGCACAGGTCTGGCCGCTCTGGGAAATTTGCAGCGCCGCGCGCATACCTGCGCCACCGGCACCAATCACAACTGCATCAAATTCTCTGACAGGCAATTTCATCACACACCCCACACCACAACAAATCCATAAAGAACGTAAGCCACCAGCGCAACAACGATAACCAGTTGCAAAATTAAGCGTACAGCCAGCGGTTTAACGTAGTCCGTCAACACCTGCCACATCCCGATCCAGGCATGAATCAGAATGGAGACGAGGGCTAACAGGGTGAAGACTTTAGTGAATGCGGAGGAGAAAAAACCCGTCCAGACTTCCCAGGAAATTTCACCGGTGGTGGCGAAAAAGCCGACCATATAGATGATGTAAAGGGTCAGAACGATGGCGGTAGCACGAACCAGAATGAAGTCATGTACGCCGTTGCGTCCCAGTGCTGAGGCGTTGCTTACCATACGAGGACTCCTGCGAGAAGTGAAAGCACGACAGTAATAACAAAAGAAATCTTAGCGGAGCGTGTCCCTACTTCGAGGGTTTCTTCCAGGTAGCCAAAATCCATCAACAGGTGGCGGATACCGACAACGGCGTGGTAGGCCAGCGCGGTCAGGATGCCCCACATGATGAACTTCACAAAGAAGCTATCCATGATGGAAGACGCAACGAGGAAACCTTCTGGAGAGGAAAGGCTGGTGCCCAGCAACCAAAGCAGAATCCCGACCGCCACGAAGGTGATCACACCGGAAACGCGATGGAGAATGGACGCTATCGCCGTGATTGGGAACCGGATCGTTTGCAGATCCAGATTGACAGGTCTTTGTTTTTTCACATTTCTTACCATGAATAACGCCCACATGCTGTTCTTATTGTTTCCTTCCTCCGGTCTGCTTGCGGGTCAGACAGCGTCCTTTCTATAACCAGTGGTCATGATAAAACCCCTTTTCAAGAGCTAAAACGTGACCAGACAACGCTGGGTGGCTCGGGATTGCAGGGTGTTCCGGAGACCTGGCGGCAGTATAGGCCGTTCACAAAATCATTACAATTAACCTACATATAGTTTGTCGGGTTTTGTCCCGAACAGTGATCGAGGTCACGATAACAACATTATTTTAAATTTTAATCACCTGATTTGACAAATATTAAACATTCTTGTTACAACCATTACCAGATAAATGCAATAATGCGCAAAAGTTATGGGGTCACTCTTTCACCTGAGAATAAGTTATGCAACAGTGTGATGGTATTGACCGATGTAATCAGGACAGTTATTAGTGGTATACAGATTTTTAAATTCGGACTGCTAAAACGCTGATTTGCTGCTGTTTCGTCGTAGGCTGAAGACGTACCATCAAGCGCCTTTGCTCTGTACCCTGCCATTTCCGCTGACGCAGAGCTGTGTGCAACATAACAAACTGGTAACGTAATCAGACACGGGCCGAAGGCAAATCCACACCCGGCAGTCTTACGCAATAAAGGCGCTAAGGAGACCATAAATGTCTGATGCTAAAGCAAAAATCACCCTAGGCGGTGATACTGCTATTGAACTGGATGTGCTAAAGGGCACGCTCGGTCAGGATGTTATTGATATTCGTAGTCTTGGATCAAAAGGCGTATTCACCTTTGACCCTGGTTTCACTTCCACCGCATCGTGTGAATCTAAAATCACGTTTATCGATGGTGATGAAGGTATCCTGCTCCACCGCGGTTTCCCGATCGATCAGTTAGCGACCGAGTCCAACTACCTCGAAGTGTGTTACATCCTGCTGAACGGTGAAAAACCGAACCAGGAACAGTACAACGAATTCAAGACCATCGTTACCCGCCACACCATGATCCACGAGCAGATTACCCGTCTGTTCCACGCGTTTCGCCGCGACTCCCACCCGATGGCGGTGATGTGCGGTATCACCGGCGCGCTGGCCGCGTTCTATCACGACTCTCTGGATGTCAACAATCCGCGCCACCGTGAAATCGCCGCCTACCGCCTGCTGTCCAAAATGCCGACAATGGCAGCCATGTGTTACAAATATTCAATCGGCCAGCCTTTCGTTTATCCGCGCAACGACCTCTCTTACGCGGGCAACTTCCTGAATATGATGTTCTCCACACCGTGTGAAACCTACGAGGTTAACCCGGTACTGGAACGCGCTATGGACCGTATCCTGATCCTGCACGCCGACCACGAACAGAACGCATCCACCTCCACCGTCCGTACCGCAGGTTCTTCTGGCGCGAATCCGTTCGCCTGTATCGCTGCGGGCATCGCCTCCCTGTGGGGACCGGCGCACGGTGGCGCGAACGAAGCTGCGCTGAAGATGCTGGAAGAGATCAGTTCCGTTGAGCACATTCCGGAATTTGTCCGTCGCGCGAAAGACAAAAACGACTCTTTCCGTCTGATGGGCTTTGGCCACCGCGTGTACAAAAACTACGACCCGCGCGCCACCGTGATGCGTGAAACCTGTCATGAAGTGCTGAAAGAACTGGGCACCAAAGACGATCTGCTGGAAGTAGCCATGGAACTTGAGCACATCGCGCTCAACGACCCGTACTTTATCGAGAAGAAACTCTACCCGAACGTCGATTTCTACTCCGGTATCATTCTGAAAGCGATGGGCATTCCGTCCTCCATGTTTACCGTTATCTTCGCGATGGCGCGTACCGTTGGCTGGATTGCTCACTGGAACGAAATGCACAGCGACGGCATGAAAATCGCGCGTCCGCGTCAGCTGTATACCGGCTACGAAAAACGCGACTTCAAATCCGACGTGGTCAAAGGCTAAGTGCGATTCTGAAGAGCAAAAACGCGCCTGCGGGCGCGTTTTTTATTGTTAACAAAGTGCGTTCTGGCGGCATTGCCCGGCGGCGCTTCGCTTGCGCGGGCCGACAAAAGCAGGTCGATAGCGCAGGCCGCTTGCGTGGGCCTACCCCAACCGGTAGATACCGTGGGCCGGGTCAGGCGCATGCCATACCGGCACGCTATCTAAAAGAGCGAGCAACGTATCGCTAACGCTGGCATCCCGGACACCAGTAAAACGGCCGCGACGCGAGCATCGTTTTCTCGATAATCCCGCCGCAGCGCTCGCAAATTTCGCCATCGCGATGGAAAACCTTAAAGTGGAACAGCGCGCCGTGATGTTTATTCTCATCCACCCTACCGCGGGTATGATACGACAGGCGCGGAATATCCAGCAGCGCATGGGCCAGGGCGTCGAGCTGCTTATCATCGAGCGCCGATGCGTTATGCCGCCCGCTCAACCCCACCTGCCAGAGAATCTCCACGCGTAAATAGTTTCCCAGCCCGGCCAGAAACGCCTGATCCAACAGCAAAGCGGAAAACTGCCGCCGACGGAATCTGGCTGACAGCAGGCGGGCTTTGACCGATTCCGCGGTCAGCGTCATATCCAGCACATCCGGTCCCACCCGCAATAAAAACGGATGGCTGGCCAGCTGCTCCGGCGTCAGAATAGTGATATCCGACGCGCTATAGAGCAAAATCGCCTTCTCCGCCGTCTGCAGTCTGACCCGCAGCACCCTATTGCTGACCGGCTGTTCGCCCGCCGCCGCCACGCGCCAGACGCCGTACAGCTGATTATGACTGTAGAGCGTCAGGCCGCCGGAGAAATGGGTCAGCAGCGCTTTGCCGCGGGTTTCTATATGGGTTATCCGCTGGCCTACCAGCTGAGCTTGATACACCTGTAGCGGCGGAAAAGCGAACCAGACATCGGTAAGAGGTTCGCCTTTGACCGCCGCCTCCAGGCTATCCGCCGCGCGGCGGATCTCCGGACCTTCCGGCATAGTAGCGTCCTTATGTTAGTGCGTGGCCCCGCCGACGATTTTCACATCGCCTTCCTGGCGCAAGGAGACGGCAATCGCCGTCTCCAGCGCCGCACGGACCGTTGGTAGCGCCATACTCGCCTCCCCCGGATGGGCGGCCGCCTGCTCCGGAAGGTACGGAATATGGATAAAACCGCCTTTCGCTCCGCTTCTCCCGTTTAATGCCTGCAGCAGACCATACATCACATGGTTGCAGACGAATGTCCCCGCCGTTTGCGACACCGATGCCGGTATGCCCTGCCCGCGCAGCGCCGCGACAATCGCTTTCACCGGCAGGCTGCTGAACCAGGCCGCCGGACCGCCGGCCACCACCGGCACATCAACCGGCTGCTGGCCTTTATTATCGGCAATACGCGCATCATCGACGTTTATCGCGACGCGTTCGACGGTAATATCGACACGACCACCCGCCTGCCCGACCGCTATCGTTAACACCGGTTGATGCTCATCCAGCGCCGCATACAGCGCCGTCAGAGCCTCACCAAATACACAGGGCAGCTGTCGCGCGACCACGCGCTCACCGGCCACCATCGCGCCGTCGAGCTGCTTAACCACTTCCCACGAAGGGTTCACCGCCTCACCGCCAAAGGGTTCAAATCCGGTGATTAATACGCCCGCCATCTTTCCTCCTTACAGGAACATCAGGAAATAGAGTAGAAATACGTTGACGATCAGCAGCAGTACGCCGGTCGGAATCTGAGCCTTAATCACCGCATTTTTATCCGGCAGTTCCAGCAGCGCCGCCGGCACGATGTTGAAGTTTGCCGCCATCGGCGTCATCAGGGTGCCGCAGTAACCGGAGAACATACCGATCGCTGCCATCACCGCCGGATTACCGCCGTGCTGAAGCACCAGAATCGGAATACCAATCCCCGCCGTGACAATCGGGAAGGCAGCAAACGCATTGCCCATGACCATCGTCAGCAGCGCCATGCCGATGGTGTAGACCGCCACAGCGACAAAGCGGCTGTCCACCGCCAGATAATTCTCGGTGAGCCAGGCAATACTGCTACCCACTCCGGCAGTGGTAAACAGCAGCCCCAGCACCGCCAGGATCTGCGGCAAAATAAACGCCCAGCCTACCGAATCCAGCAGACGACGCGCCTCCTGCAGCGGCTGTGCGACCTTTTCCCGGGTCATGCGAATCGCCATCATCAGGCCAATCAGCGTCCCGGCGGTCATCGAAAACAGCGTAATCAGCGTGGCATGATTACCCGGGCCAAACACCCGGACTTGCCACGATGGCAGGTTATTAAACAGCAGCACCCCGATCACCGTGACAACCGGAATAGCCAGCGCCGGATAAAACAGCCGGTTACCCAGGCGGGTCGCGCTGGCGGTTCGCTCTTCCTCGGTGCGCTGGTGATAGCTACCCAGCCTGACACCGCCAAAACCGGCGATCAGCGCCAGCGCCACGACGGCAACGCCGACGGCAATATTGACCGAGCGCTTGTCGTCTACCAGCTGATAAGTCCAGTCGCCAAGCAGGAACAGCAGACCGTACAGCCCCCAGAACAGGCCGGTGGTCAGGCGACGAGGGTTACTTTTGTCGCGCCATGACATGACCGCGACCACCAGCAGAACGACACCCGCCAGCCAGTAGAGCCAGGTTTGTTGAAAATTCATGCGACACCGCCTTTCGCCTGTGCGGCGGCGTTCACTTTATCCAACTCGCGCTGCAGGTGACGATCGAGTCGCCACAGACGCGCGGAATGGATCGCGAAGGCGCACATCGCCGTCGGGATCCCCCACAGGGCAATATGCAGCGGTTCGGTCTGGATCCCACCGGACTCCAGCATAAAGTTGTGCATAAAGATGATGGCGCCGAAGGCGACGAAAATGTCTTCGCCAAAGAACAGGCCGACGTTGTCCGTCGCCGCCGACATCGCGCGTAAGCGATAGCGAATGCTGCCGGGAAGCGGACCTAACGTTTTTTCCGCCGCCCCTTCCGCCATCGGCGCCAGCAGCGGACGCACCATTTGCGGATGGCCCCCCAGGCTGGTTAACCCCAGCGCAGCCGTCGCTTCGCGCACGAACAGGTAGACGATCAGCAGACGTCCGGCGGTGGCGCTGTGGATCTTCGCGATCCACGCCTGGGCGCGCTCTTTCAGGCCATGCCGTTCAAGTAGCCCAATGACCGCCAGCGGCAGCAAGAGAATAAATGGCAGGTTGCGGGTGTTAAGAAACCCCTCCCCCAGCTTTTCCAGAATGGTGGCGATGGGCATTTGCGCCGCCACGCCGGTAACAATTCCAGAGATAATAACCACTAAAACCGGATTAAAACGCAAAACAAATCCGACCACAATCACGGCAATGCCGATCAGCGGCCAGAGAGATATCGCTTCTCCCATGATAACGTCCTGTTCGTTGTGAGTGTTGTTGTGAGTGTTGTAATGCCTTAATAATTATTGTTTTATTCTTCTGTTTCCGCGCTGACCTGAATATTGCGTCCGGCAAAAGCCGCACGCAAACGGCGCGCAAAATCCAGCGCATGCTCGCCGTCGCCGTGAAGACACACGGTGTCGGCGATAACGTGCGCCCATTCACCGGTGATACTGCGTACCCGATTGTGTTGCACCATTTCCAGCGTCTGCGCCAACGCCTGCTCTTCGCTGTCGATAAGCGACCCAGGCTGTGAACGCGGCACCAGACTACCGTCAGCCAGATACCCGCGATCGGCGAACACCTCCTGCCGCGTAGCCAGCTTGTAATGTTGTCCGGCGCGAATTAATTCACTGCCGGCCAGCCCGACCAGGATCAGCGCAGGATCGAAATCCCGCACCGCCCGGGCAATCGCATCGGCCAGCGGCGCCTCTTTTGCCGCCTGGTTGTAAAGCATACCGTGCGGCTTCACGTGCCTGAGTTCACCGCCTTCCGCGCGCACGATCGCCGCCAGCGCGCCAATCTGATACAGCATCTGGGCATAGACCGTCTCCGGCGGCAGCTGCATTGCGGTGCGGCCAAAATTTTCCCGATCGGGAAAGCTGGGATGCGCCCCGACGGCCACGCCGTTTTTCAACGCCTCGCGCACGCATTTATGCATCAGTAACGCATCGCCGGCGTGAAAACCGCAGGCGATATTGGCGGAGGAGACCAGCTGTAACAACGCGCTATCGCTCGCGCAGCCTTCCCCCAGATCGGCATTTAAATCAATGATCATCGCTCAGTCTCCATGCCAGTTGTTCCAGATAACGCTGCTGATCCGCACGCGCTTTCAACGCCTCTTCCAGCGTGCACGGAACAAAGTGAATCGGCTGGCCTAGCGGAATTTGCGCCAGCTGGTACATATCAGCGTCGATAATACAGGCAATACGCGGGTAGCCGCCGGTGGTCTGCGCGTCGTTCATCAGAACAATCGGCTGGCCGTTATGCGGGACCTGCACCACGCCCGGCAGCAGGCCGTGCGAGAACATTTCGCGATCGGTGGTGCGGGTAAGCGGTTGGCCCTGCAGGCGATATCCCATCCGGTTACTCTGGGCACTAAGCTGCCAGGGGGAACGCCAGAACGCCCCCTGCGAAGCCCGATCAAATTCATGGTACTCCGGCCCCGGTAACGCGCGGATGCGGTTCCCGACCGGCAGTGACTTAACGCCACGCGACGCGCTGAATCGTCGGGACGCTTTTCCCAGTTTCAGCCGATCGCCATCCTGCAGCCGCCGCCCTTCAAGGCCGCCAATGCCGACTTTCAGATCGGTACAGCGCGAGCCAAGCACCTGCGGAACATCAATGCCTCCGGCCACCGCCAGATAGCTGCGGATCCCGTACTGCGGGTTTTTAAGCACCAGATGCTGCCCGGCCTTCGCCGCCATTCGCCAGCCAACCCATACCGGCTTGTCGTCCAGCATGGCTTCACAGGCGGCACCGGTCAGCGCAAACCAGCAATCGCGTTCAAACAGAATATCCACCTGGCCGAGCGTAATCTCCAGCGCGGCGGCATTCGCCGCGTTGCCGACCAGCAGGTTGGCAATCACCAGCGAAGGTTTATCCAGCGCGCCGCAGAGACTGATCCCCGACTGCCGCTGTCCTTCACGCCCGCCATCCTGTACCGAGGAGTACATTCCGGCGCGGATCATCTTCAGCATATCCCCTCCTTTTGCGGCACAAAGCGAACGCGATCGCCGGCACGCAGCAGCACGGGCTCCTGACGCATGGGATCAAAAAGCGCCAGCGGGGTGCGGCCCAGCAGCTGCCATCCGCCCGGCGTCGCCAGCGGATACACGCCGGTTTGCGCGCCGCCGATGCCGACAGAGCCGGCGGGGACCCGCAGACGCGGTTCCGCATGTCGCGGCATCGCTAAACGTTCCGGCAGTCCGCCGAGATAGGGAAATCCTGGCTGGAAACCAAGAAACCACACCACGTACTCGACGGAGGCGTGCAGTTCAACGACCTGCTTTGCCGTCAGCCCGCTGTGGAGCGCCACGTTTGCCAGATCGGGGCCGTCTTCACCGCCGTAGATAACCGGAATGGTCATCAGCCGCGACTGCGGCTCAAGCGCCTCACTCTCCTCCCACCAGCGCTGCAACTGCTCAATCGCATCCCATGCCATCGTCTGCGGATGGCGCAGGACCACGGTAATATTGTTCATCCCCGGTATCGCATCCAGGGCCTCTTCATGATCCGCCAGTCTTTGGGCCAGCCGCCAGATACGCTTTTGACTCTCCAGCGTCAGCGGGGGATCGAGCTCCAGAACCACGGCGGTTTCGCCTAACATGTAACAACGCGCTCGCTGCACTTTTTCTCTCTCATCAGGCCGGGTTAGGAATATCAATAAAGGTCACATCCAGATCGGTATTTTCCGTCAGCCATTCGCTCAACGCGCGAATACCGCCGCGTTCAGTGGCATGGTGCCCGGCGGCATAAAAATGCAGGGACTGCTCGCGCGCGGAGTGGATGGTTTGCTCCGAGACCTCGCCGGTAATAAACGCATCGACGCCGAAGCGAGCGGCGCTGTCAATAAAGCTCTGACCACCGCCGGTACACCAGGCGACACGGGCCACTTTTTCTGGCCCGGTATCCCCGCACCATAGCGGTTTGCGTCCCAGGCGCGCCTCAATCCACGAGGCCAGCTCGAGCCCGGAAACCGGCATCGACAACTCTCCCCACGGGAGCAGCGGCTCAATTTCGCCCTTGATAGTCATTCCGAGCAGTTGCGCCAGCTGGGCGTTATTCCCCAGCTCCGGGTGGGCATCCAGCGGCAGATGCCAGCCATAGAGATTGATATCATTCGCCAGCAGCGTCTTCAGACGCTGGCGTTTAATGCCGCGAATCACCGGCGATTCGCCTTTCCAGAAATAACCATGATGAACAATCACCGCATCTGCCTGCAGGCGCACGGCTTCATCCAACAGCGCCTGACTGGCGGTGACGCCGGTGATAATTTTTTGCACCGTTTCACGCCCTTCCACCTGCAGGCCATTTGGCGCGTAGTCGCTGAATGTCGCGCTATTGAGCTTTTCGTTAATCAGTTGTTCCAGTTCACTATTTTTCATTGCCGCTCCATCAGGTCATCATTTTGTGCACAGGCATAACATAGCGGTATCCGCGTAGATCGTCGATAGCCTCTCGGCGAGAGCCTATCATTTGACTTTTAGCTTAATCCCGCAATTTGTCTACCCACCCCATAATGCATTCGTGTATATTTATGCACTATTAAAGCATATTAAATAACCAGAAAGCCTTTAAGACCATGAATATCACTACCAAACCGCTATTCATGCAGAAAGATCGACTTTCGTATTACGGCAGGAACCAGGCGTTACATGAACAGACAATCCTCGCAGCCGCGCGCAATCTATTACGTCGTGGCGCTGCAAATTTGGGAATACTTTAGTTTTTACGGGATGCGGGCGCTGCTGATTTTGTATCTCACCAATCAGCTTAAGTACGACGATAGCCACGCCTACGCCCTCTTCAGCGCCTACTGCTCGCTGGTGTACGTCACGCCGATTCTCGGCGGTTTTCTGGCCGATAAACTCCTCGGCAACCGAATGGCGGTGATGCTCGGCGCGTTGTTGATGGCCATTGGCCACCTGGTGTTGGGCGCCAGCGAAATTGCGCCGACCTTCCTCTATCTGTCGCTCGCCATCATCGTCTGCGGCTACGGATTGTTTAAATCCAACGTCAGCTGCCTGTTGGGCGAGCTGTACGAGCCCACCGATCCACGCCGCGACGGCGGCTTCTCGCTGATGTATGCGGCGGGAAATATCGGTTCGATCGTCGCTCCCATCGCCTGCGGATATGTGCAGGAAGAGTACAGCTGGGCCATGGGCTTCGCCCTCGCCGCCGTCGGGATGATTGCCGGGCTGGTGATTTTCCTCTGCGGCAGTCGCCATTTCCGCCACACCTCGGGCGTCAACCGCGAGGCGCTCTGCGCGCGCCGCTTTATGCTGCCCACCTGGGGCTGGCTGCTGGTTCTGCTGATCGCGGCCCCGCTGCTGATCGGCGTACTGTTCTGGCAAGAGTGGTCGGTCTATGCGTTGATCGTGGCGACGATTGTCGGCCTGGTGGTACTGGCCAGAATTTATCGGCGGGCAGAGACGGCCAGACAGCGTCGAGACCTGCGGCTCATTATCGTCCTGACCGGGTTCAGCCTGCTGTTCTGGGCTTTCGCGCAACAGGGCGGCAGCTCCATCAGCCTGTATATCGACCGCTTCGTGAACCGGCATATCATGCGTTATGAGGTCCCGACCGCGATGTTCCAGTCGGTGAACGCCTTTGCGGTCATGTTCTGCGGAATGGTGCTGGCCTGGCTGGTGAAAGAGAATATCAACGGCAACCGTACCGTGCGGATCTGGGGGAAATTTGCGCTGGGTCTGGGGCTGATGAGTGCCGGCTTCTGCATTCTGACCCTGAGCGCGCGCTGGTCAGCCGCTTACGGACAATCGTCGATGCCGCTGATGGTGCTGGGCCTCGCGGTGATGGGCTTTGCCGAGCTGTTTATCGATCCGGTGGCGATGGCGCAAATCACCCGCATCGCAATCCCCGGCGTGACCGGCGTGCTGACCGGAATCTATATGCTGCTCTCCGGCGCCATCGCCAACTATCTGGCCGGCGTGATTGCCGACCAGACGGCGCAGGGCGCGTTCGATGAAGCCGGTGCGACCAGCTACGCCATTGATGCCTATATTAACGTGTTCAGCCAAATCACCTGGGGGTCTTTAGCCTGCGTCGGCCTGGTGCTGATCATCTGGCTGTATCACGCCCTGCGGGTCAGGAGCCGCGCCCTGGCCGTGGAGTAAGGATTTTACTGGCAGCCTCCCAGGCCGCCAGCGTCTCCAGCCGCGCCTGCTTATGATCGACCAGCGGGCGCGGATAGTTCAGGGTCACCCCCTGCTTATCGGCCCATCGCCACGGCTGATGCAGCGCGTTATCAGGAACGTCCGCCAGCTCAGGCAGCCATTGCCGAATAAACACCCCCGCTTTATCAAACTTCTCGCCCTGGGTGGTTGGATTAAATATACGAAAATAAGGGGCGGCGTCGGTGCCTGTCGAGGCGGCCCACTGCCACCCGCCGTTATTCGCCGCCAGATCGCCATCAATCAGCTGGTTGATAAAATAGCGTTCGCCCGCGCGCCAGTCGATGCGCAGATCCTTGACCAGAAAACTGGCGGCAATCATCCGCAGCCGGTTATGCATCCAGCCTGTGGCATTGAGCTGGCGCATCGCGGCATCGACAATCGGAAAACCCGTCTTCCCGGCTTGCCACGCCTCTAATCCTTGCTCATCGTCCCGCCATGCCACGTTATCGGTCCAGGCAATAAACGGACGCCCCTTGCATAACTGCGGGTAGAACACCATCAAATGCCGATAAAATTCCCGCCAGATAAGTTCGTTCAGCCAGACGGAACCTGCTTCGCCGTCGAGCGCTGCGGGCTGCTCAGCCAGCAGTCGATGCAGGCACTGACGTGGGGAAAGTACGCCCACGGCCAGACATGGCGACAGTCGGCTGGTGCCTTCCGTGGCGGGAAAATCACGCTGCAGATCATAACCGGCGGCTTTTTGCTGGCAGAAATGACGCAGCCGGGCGATAGCCGTTTTCTCATCGTCGGCAAAAAGGTGTGGGTCGAAAGCCTCCTGCGGATAGCGAATCTCCGGCAGCGGCGCTGGCGCCAGGGGGCCGTGGCTGCGTACCGTCGGTGCGGCGACGCACTCCGGCAGCGCCTCGCGCAATCGACGGAGAAAAGCGTTTTTAAAGGGCGTAAACACTTTATACATTTCGTGATTACCGGTCAGCACGCTGCCGGGAGACAGTAACAGCGCATCGTCAAACCCGTGACACACCACGCCGCTCAGCCGTTTTTCCACCGCCGCATCGCGCTGACGCTCGTTAATTTCGTACTGGTAGTTATAAAACAGGTGGCTGACCTGCTGCTGCGCGCAATAGTCCGTCAGTAGCTGGACGCTGGCCGAAAAATCCTCCGCCTCCGCCACCTGCAGCGCTATCCCCCGCTCGGCAAGAGCTGACTGCAGGCTACGCAGATGGCGGACGATAAAAGCCGCCTGCCGCGGCGCCATACCGTGCTGACGCCACTGGCCCGGCGTGGCGATAAACAGCGCCAGCACGCGGGCATGCGGATCGCGACAGGCGGCGGCAAGCGCCAGGTTGTCATGGATACGTAGGTCAGCGCGAAACCAAACCAGATGAGTGGCCATAAAACTCCTGCAATCAGTAACATTCATGGATTCGATACCCCTGGAGCGCGGAAGAAACTCGTAGCCCGCGGGATAAGTATCAGGAAATTCAGATATAGAGTGTTGCAGGAGGCGCGCAGGCGCAAGCAGAGCTCGTCTAAGCGGGCAAAAAAAAAAACCGCCGGAGAACCGGCGGTTATGCAGTCGGGCGATGGCTGTCAGTAAAAATCGGCGGCGGCTTTTTCAGCCTGCGCCATCCACACCGGCTGTTCGCTGGTTTTTGCCCATACCCGATGCAGCCAGCTGTAATAGCGGGCCCGGTCTTTCCACAACAGCATCACCGGAAGTGCTGCCACGCCAGCCACGACGGCGAAAGCACGACGTAAAAAGATAACGTGAGTCGGATAAGTTTTATACAACGCCATAATTTCTCTCCCTTAGTCAGGCCGGCAAGCGACGCCGGTAAAGTGTCAATGTCTTTCTGGCTAAAATAATACCGCTTTGGCTGTAATTTTACTACTCATCCGACCACTAAAAACGGCTCATTTTGCCTTTATTTACATTCATCCGGTAATTGAGTTACAAAAAAGTTAAATTAATACTAATCATTGGTTAATTTGTGGTTTTAGTGATTTTTATACTTTTTTTACACCCCCCGTTCTGATTTTTGCAAAATCTTTGCACGCGAATTTCTATCCTCCAGGTAAATCGTAAAGACACCCGGAGGTGGATTGTGAGTGCAGGCGTAATTGCTGGCGTGGCGCTGGTATTCCTGTTGCTGGCCTATTTGGTCTATGCCCTGATAAACGCGGAGGCATTCTGATGGCCGCACAAGGATTCTTACTTATCGCCAGTTTTCTGCTGCTGCTGATGGTGCTGGCTCGCCTGACGGGGACGTTGCTGGCCAGAATGATCGCCGATACCCCGCTACCGGGGCTTGCCGGCATTGAGCGCGGCATCTGGCGGATCTCGGGGATCGGTTCACAGGAGATGAACTGGCGCCAGTATCTGCTCGCCATTCTGCTGTTTAATGGCGTGGGGCTGGTGGTGCTGTTCGCCCTGCTGATGTCTCAGGGCGCACTGCCGCTCAACCCTCAGCATCTTCCCGGCCTGTCATGGGAGCTGGCGCTGAATACGGCGGTGAGTTTCGTCAGCAACACCAACTGGCAGTCCTATGCCGGAGAAAGTACCCTCAGCTACCTCAGCCAGATGGCCGGTCTGACGGTGCAAAACTTCCTCTCGGCGGCCACCGGTATCGCGGTGATTTTTGCCTTCACCCGCGCCTGGTCTCGCCAGCAGGTCAGTACTCTGGGTAACGCCTGGGTCGATCTCACCCGCATTACCCTATGGCTGCTGCTGCCGGTGTCACTGCTGATCGCGGTGTTCTTTATTCAGCAAGGCGTGCCACAAAATTTCCTGCCGTATCAGGCCTTCACCTCGCTGGAAGGGGTGCATCAGTCGCTGCCAATGGGGCCGGTCGCCTCGCAGGAAGCGATCAAAATGCTGGGTACTAACGGCGGCGGGTTCTTTAACGCCAACTCATCGCACCCGTTTGAAAACCCGACGGCGCTGAGCAACATAGTGCAAATGCTGGCGATGTTTTTGATCCCGGCCGCACTGTGCTTTGCCTTTGGCGACGTCGTCGGCGACCGCCGCCAGGGACACGCCATCCTGTGGGCAATGACGCTGATCTTTATCGTCTGCGTGGCGGTGGTGATGTGGGCAGAAACCCACGGTAACCCGCACCTGTTGCAACTGGGGGCGGACAGCAGCCGGAATATGGAAGGTAAAGAGAGCCGCTTTGGCATTCTGACCAGCAGCCTGTTCGCGGTTATCACCACCGCCGCCTCCTGCGGCGCGGTCAATGCCATGCACGACTCCTTTACTGCGCTGGGCGGCATGGTTCCCATGTGGCTGATGCAAATAGGCGAAGTGGTCTTCGGCGGCGTGGGCTCGGGTCTGTACGGCATGCTGCTGTTTGTCATGCTGGCAGTATTTATCGCCGGGCTGATGATTGGCCGGACGCCGGAATATCTCGGTAAGAAGATAGATGTACGCGAAATGAAAATGATCGCCCTCGCCATCCTCGTGACGCCCACTCTGGTGCTGCTGGGTAGCGCGCTGGCGATGATGACCGAGGCCGGACGCGCGGGGATGTTTAATCCGGGAGCGCACGGCTTTAGCGAAGTGCTGTATGCCGTCACGTCCGCCGCCAATAACAACGGCAGCGCCTTCGCCGGCCTCAACGCGGCCACGCCATTCTGGAACCTGCTGCTGGCGTTTTGCATGCTGCTCGGCCGTTTTGCGGTCATCGTGCCGGTAATGGCTATCGCCGGTTCTCTGGTGAGTAAAAAGATCCAGCCGACCAGTTCCGGCACCCTTGCCACCCATGATGTGCTGTTTATCGGTCTGCTGATCGGTACCGTGCTGCTGGTTGGCGCCCTGACCTTTATTCCTGCCCTGGCGCTCGGCCCGTTGGCGGAACACTTCTCCTTACTTTAAGTGATGCGGAGCACCCTGTTATGAGTCGCAAACAATTAGCCCTGCTCGAACCGACGCTGGTGCGCCAGGCGCTGCTGGATGCCGTGAAAAAACTGAGCCCGACGGTACAGTGGCGCAACCCGGTGATGTTCATCGTCTGGATCGGTAGCCTGATAACCACGCTGCTGGCCGTGGCGATGGCCAGCGGGCATCTCGCCGGCAGCGCCGCTTTTACCGCCGCCGTGAGTATCTGGTTGTGGTTTACCGTGCTGTTCGCCAACTTCGCCGAAGCCATGGCAGAAGGCCGCAGCAAAGCGCAGGCCAACAGTCTGAAAGGGGTGAAAAAAACCGCTTTTGCTCGCAAGCTGCGCGCGCCGCAGCATGATGCGCCTGTCGACCATATTCCGGCCGAGGATTTACGCAAAGGCGATGTGGTGCTGGTGGAAGCTGGCGATATCATTCCCTGCGACGGGGAAGTTATTGAAGGCGGTGCCTCGGTGGACGAAAGCGCCATCACCGGTGAATCGGCGCCGGTGATCCGCGAATCCGGCGGTGACTTTGCATCGGTCACCGGCGGGACGCGCATTCTTTCTGACTGGCTGGTGATCCGCTGTAGCGTCAACCCTGGGGAAACCTTCCTTGATCGGATGATCGCCATGGTCGAAGGCGCCCAGCGCCGCAAAACGCCGAATGAAATTGCGCTGACGATTCTGCTCATCGCCCTCACGCTGGTGTTCCTGCTGGCGACCGCCACCATCTGGCCATTCTCCGCCTGGAGCGGCAATGCGGTCAGCGTGACGGTACTGGTGGCGCTGCTGGTATGCCTGATTCCGACCACCATCGGCGGGCTGCTGTCGGCGATCGGCGTCGCCGGGATGAGCCGCATGCTGGGCGCCAACGTTATCGCCACCAGCGGACGCGCGGTAGAAGCCGCGGGCGACGTTGACGTCTTACTGCTGGATAAAACCGGTACGATTACCCTCGGTAACCGCCAGGCCTCGGCGTTTTTACCAGCGGAAGGCGTCGAAGAAAAAACCCTTGCCGATGCCGCCCAGCTCTCATCTCTGGCCGATGAAACGCCGGAAGGCCGCAGCATCGTGGTGCTGGCAAAACAGCGCTTCAACCTGCGCGAGCGGGATCTGCAGTCGCTGCATGCGACCTTCGTTCCCTTCACCGCCCAGACGCGCATGAGCGGGATTAATATCGATCGGCGAATGATCCGCAAAGGCTCCGTCGACGCGATTCGTCGCCATGTCGAGGCCAACGGCGGCCACTTCCCGGCGGACGTCGACAAACAGGTGGAAGATGTCGCCCGCCAGGGGGCGACGCCGCTGGTGGTCGCGGAAGGCAAACGCGTGCTGGGGATCATTTCGCTGAAAGATATTGTTAAAGGCGGGATTAAGGAGCGCTTCGCTCAGCTGCGTAAGATGGGCATTAAAACGGTCATGATTACCGGCGATAACCGCCTGACCGCGGCGGCGATTGCCGCCGAAGCGGGCGTCGATGATTTCCTTGCCGAAGCGACGCCAGAAGCCAAACTGGCGCTGATCCGTCAGTACCAGTCCGAAGGTCGTCTGGTGGCGATGACCGGCGACGGTACCAACGATGCCCCGGCGCTGGCTCAGGCCGATGTCGCGGTGGCGATGAACTCCGGTACCCAGGCGGCAAAAGAGGCGGGCAACATGGTGGACCTCGACTCCAACCCGACCAAACTGATCGAAGTGGTGCATATCGGTAAGCAAATGCTGATGACCCGTGGGTCGTTGACCACCTTCAGTATTGCCAACGACGTGGCGAAGTACTTTGCCATTATTCCGGCCGCCTTTGCCGCCGTTTACCCGCAGCTGGCGATGCTCAACGTCATGCACCTGCACTCGCCTGCCTCGGCGATTCTGAGCGCGGTTATCTTTAACGCGCTGATCATCATCTTCCTGATCCCGCTGGCGCTGAAGGGCGTGAGCTATCGCCCGCTGTCGGCTTCAGCCATGCTGCGCCGTAATCTGTGGGTTTATGGCCTGGGCGGGCTGCTGGTGCCGTTTATCGGCATTAAAGCTATCGATCTGTTACTGACCCTGACCGGGCTGCTGTGAGGAACATACCATGTCATTCATTCGACCGGCACTTGTGCTATTTATTCTGTTAACGCTCCTCACCGGCGGCGTCTATCCGCTGCTGACGACGGCGCTTGGGCAGTGGTGGTTCCCGCAGCAGGCAAACGGCTCACTGATCCGCATCGCCGGCGAAGTCCGCGGTTCCAGCCTGATTGGCCAGAATTTTACCGCAGCGAGCTATTTCCAGGGGCGCCCTTCGGCGACCGCTGACACGCCGTACAATCCGCTCGCCTCCGGCGGCAGTAATCTGGCCGTCAGCAACCCGGCGCTGGATAAGGCCGTCAGCGAACGCGTGCAGGCGCTACGTCTCGCCAACCCGGAAGCAAATCCGCGCGTTCCGGTTGAGCTGGTGACAACCTCGGCAAGCGGGCTGGATAATAACCTCACGCCGACGGCAGCGCTCTGGCAGGTGCCGCGCGTCGCGAAGGCCCGTAATCTGAGTATTGCGCAAGTCACCCGTCTGGTGAATGACGCGACGCAAACGCCGCTGGTCAGTTTTCTCGGCCAGCCTGTGGTAAATATAGTGCAACTGAATATGGCGCTGGATGCCCTGAAGGATAAGTAAAATGAGTGACGAGCCGCTGCGCCCGGACCCGGACCGCCTGTTGCAACATACCGGCGAGCCGCATCGCGGCAAGCTAAAAGTGTTCTTTGGCGCCTGTGCGGGCGTCGGTAAAACCTGGGCCATGTTGGCGGAAGCGCAGCGGCTGCGCGCCCAGGGGCTGGATATTCTGATTGGCGTGGCGGAAACCCACGGTCGCAAAGAGACCGCGGCGATGCTGGACGGGCTCAGCACCCTCCCCCAGCGCCGCTTCTCTCATCGCGGACGCTATGTCCATGAGTTCGATCTCGACGCCGCGCTGGCGCGCCGACCAGCGCTGATTCTGGTGGATGAGCTGGCGCACAGCAACGCGCCAGGCTCGCGCCATCCCAAACGCTGGCAGGATGTCGAAGAGCTTCTCGATGCCGGTATCGACGTGTTTACCACCGTGAACGTCCAGCACCTCGAAAGCCTGAATGATGTCGTCAGCGGGATTACCGGCGTGCAGGTGCGCGAAACCGTCCCCGATCCCTTTTTTGACGCCGCCGACGACGTGGTGCTGGTCGACCTGCCTCCTGACGATCTCCGTCAGCGCCTGAATGAGGGCAAGGTCTATATCGGCGGTCAGGCGGAGCGGGCCATCGAAAACTTTTTCCGCAAGGGAAACCTGATTGCCCTGCGTGAACTGGCTCTGCGTCGGACCGCCGATCGGGTCGATGAACAGATGCGCGCCTGGCGCGACCGTCAGGGGCAGGAGAAAGTCTGGCATACCCGCGACACCCTGCTGCTGTGCATCGGCCATAATACCGGCAGTGAAAAACTGGTGCGCGCCGCCGCGCGCCTGGCCGCGCGATTCGGCAGCATCTGGCATGCGGTTTACGTCGAAACCCCCTCCCTGCACCGCCTGCCGGAAGCCAAACGGCGCGCTATCCTGGCCGCCCTGCGGCTCGCTCAGGAGTTAGGGGCGGAAACGGCCACGCTCTCTGACCCGTCGGAAGAGAAAGCCGTACTGCACTACGCCCGCGAGCATAATCTGGGCAAAATCGTCATCGGCCGCCAGGGAAAACGCCGCTGGTGGAGCCGCAGCGGATTCGCCGATCGCCTGGCGCGCGACGCGCCCGACCTCGATCTGGTGGTTATCGCCCTTGATGAAAAAAGCGCCCCGCTGCCCACGCGGGCCAGCGATAGCCGTACCGCCATCGAGAAGTGGCGCTTGCAAATCCAGGGCTGCTTCGTGGCGCTGGCGCTCTGCGCGGTCATTACGCTGGTGGCGATGCAGTGGCTGGTGGCCTTTGAAGCCGCCAACCTGGTGATGCTCTACCTGCTTGGCGTGGTGATTATCGCGCTGCTATACGGCCGCTGGCCGTCGGTGCTGGCGACGGTTATCAACGTGGTCAGCTTCGACCTGTTCTTTGTGTCACCGCGCGGTACGCTGGCGGTTTCCGACGTACAATACCTGCTGACCTTTGGCGTCATGCTGACCGTCGGTCTGCTGATCGGGAATCTCACCGCCGGCGTCCGCTATCAGGCCCGCGTGGCGCGCTATCGCGAGCAACGCACCCGCCATCTGTATGAGATGTCAAAAGCGCTGGCGGTCGGGCGCAGCGAGGATGACATTGCCGCGACCAGCGAGCGCTTTATCGCCTCCACGTTCCAGGCCCGCGGGCAGCTGCTGCTCCCCGACAGTAGCGGTAAACTGCACCCGCTCACCCACCAGCCGGGACTGACCTCGTGGGACGATGCCATCGCCCGCTGGAGCTTCGATAAGGGCCAGCCCGCTGGCGCCGGTACCGATACGCTGCCGGGCGTCCCCTATCAAATCTTACCGCTGAAAAGCGCCGCCCGGACCTGGGGGCTGCTGATAGTGGAACCCGAAAACCTGCGTCAGCTGATGATTCCGGAACAGCAGCGCCTGCTGGAAACCTTTACGCTACTGGTCGCCAGCGCGCTGGAGCGGCTGACCCTCACCGCCAGCGAAGAGCAGGCCCGGCTCAACAGCGAGCGGGAAAGTCTGCGCAACTCGCTGCTGGCGGCGCTCTCCCATGATTTGCGCACGCCGTTGACCGTGCTCTTCGGGCAGGCGGAAATTCTGACGCTCGACCTGGCCAGCGAAGGCTCGAAGCATGCTCCGCAGGCCAATGAAATTCGCCAGCACGTGCTGAATACGACCCGGCTGGTTAATAATCTGCTGGATATGGCGCGTATTCAGTCCGGCGGATTTAACTTGCATAAAGAGTGGCTGACGCTCGAAGAGGTGATCGGCAGCGCCCTGCGGATGCTGGAACCGGGCCTCGGCGGGCAGCATATTCAGCTGACGCTGCCCGATCCACTGCTGCTGGTTCACGTCGACGGCCCGCTGTTTGAGCGGGTGCTGATTAATCTTCTGGAGAATGCGCTGAAGTATGCCGGTTCGCAGGCGCAGATCGGTATTGCGGCGCAGGCAGATGAGCGGCAACTGCGCTTAGAGGTATGGGATAATGGCCCCGGGATCCCGGCAGGCCAGGAACAGGCTATCTTTGATAAATTCGCCCGCGGGCATAAAGAGTCGGCGATCCCTGGCGTCGGGCTGGGTCTGGCCATCTGTCGCGCGATCGTTGAAGTGCACGGCGGTACGATCGGCGCCCATACGCGACCGGAAGGCGGTGCCTGCTTCCGTGTTACACTCCCCAGGGAAACGGCCCCGGAACTGGATGAATGGAGCGGAGCGGCATAACGCCGCCCCGGCGGAATGCCCCGAGACGCGCAGCTATACGCCAGCCCAGGCTGGC
Source organism: Klebsiella sp. Lac1 (assembly GCF_009825425.1). Classification (NCBI taxonomy): domain Bacteria; kingdom Pseudomonadati; phylum Pseudomonadota; class Gammaproteobacteria; order Enterobacterales; family Enterobacteriaceae; genus Klebsiella; species Klebsiella sp. Lac1. The sequence continues at coordinate 488,439 of NZ_VJZJ01000001.1, read as the reverse complement.
GCCAGAGTCTGCGGTTGAGGCGTCAGCCGCGTTCCGGACGTTTGTGAAGGAGAGTGTCCTATCTGTCTGAACGGGAAGAACGGGTGATAAACGTACTGATTATTGAAGATGAACATGCTATCCGCCGCTTTCTGCGCACTGCGCTGGAAGCCGACGGCATGCGCGTATTTGAAGCCGATACCCTGCAGCGGGGTCTTATTGAAGCCGCAACCCGCAAACCTGATGTGGTCATTCTCGATCTCGGGCTACCCGATGGCGACGGCAATGAGTTTATTCGCGGCGTGCGCCAGTGGAGTCAGATGCCGATTATCGTGCTGTCGGCCCGCACCGAGGAGCACGATAAAATTACCGCGCTTGACGCCGGCGCCGATGACTATCTCAGTAAACCCTTTGGTATTGGCGAGCTGCAGGCGCGATTGCGCGTCGCGATGCGCCGACATGCCGGCGCGCAGGCCGACGAACCGCTGGTGCGCTTCGCCGATATTGAAGTCGATATTCCTGCCCGCCGCATCGTACGCGGCGACGATGAGCTCCATCTGACGCCGATTGAATTTCGTCTGCTGGTAGTGCTGTTAAATAATCCCGGTAAGGTCCTCACCCAGCGCCAGCTGCTCAATCAGGTGTGGGGGCCCAATGCGGTGGAACACAGCCATTATTTACGCATTTATATGGGGCACCTGCGGCAAAAGCTGGAGGCCGATCCGGCGCGCCCGCAGCATTTACTGACCGAAACGGGGATCGGCTATCGGTTTATGCCGTAGCGCGACGCCTGTCGCCATCCTGCTGACTCCGCAGATATCAGAAGGAAGACAGCAGCGAATGGATGAATGCCGCAATAAAAAAAGGGCTCCATGCTGGCATGGAGCCCTTTTCGCTACTCTACAGGCTCAACCGCGCCTGAAAGGGGCGATAATCACCTGAGAATGGCTGTCCGTTTTACCGGACTCAGGCGTTTTTCAGCACTTCGCTGACGATTTCCACCGCTTCTTTCTCGATCTGCTTACGATGTTCTTCCCCCAGGAAGCTCTCGCAGTAGATCTTGTAAGCGTCTTCCGTACCTGACGGACGCGCGGCGAACCAGCCGTTGTCGGTCATCACTTTCAGGCCGCCAATCGATGCGCCGTTGCCCGGCGCGGCGGTCAGACGTGCGGTGATCGGATCGCCGGCCAGCTGGCTGGCGCTGACCATTTCCGGCGACAGCTTAGACAGCGCCGCTTTCTGTGCGGAAGTCGCCGAAGCCTGCAGACGGTTATAGCTCGGCGCGCCGAAGCGGGCAGCCAGTTCGTCGTAGTGCTGCTGCGGGTTTTTACCGGTGACGGCGGTGATTTCTGCCGCCAGCAGACACATGATGATACCGTCTTTGTCGGTCGACCACGGAGTGCCGTCAAAACGCAGGAACGAGGCGCCCGCGCTCTCTTCACCGCCAAAACCGAAGCTGCCGTCGAACAGGCCGTCAACAAACCATTTAAAGCCCACCGGCACTTCCACCAGCTTGCGGCCCAGGTCGTTAACCACGCGATCGATCATCGCGGAGGAGACCAGCGTCTTACCAACGGCGACATTCTGGCCCCACTGCGGACGATGCTGGAACAGGTAGTTAATCGCCACCGCCAGATAGTGGTTCGGGTTCATCAGCCCCACCGGAGTGACGATACCGTGGCGGTCATAATCCGGATCGTTAGCAAAAGCCAGATCGAACTTATCGCGCAGCGCCAGCAGCCCTGCCATCGCACACTCAGATGAGCAGTCCATGCGAATGGCGCCGTCTTTATCGAGGTGCATAAAGCGGAAGGTTTGATCGACGTGATCGTTGACGATAGTCAGATCGAGTTTGTAGTACTCAGCAATGCGTTTCCAGTATTCGATACCGGAACCCCCCAACGGATCGACGCCGAGCTTCAGGCCGGCTTTCTGAATCGCCGCCATGTCGACGATATCCGCCAGCCCTTCGATAAACGGCTGCACCAGATCCTGTTCTTTGACATGACCGGATGCCAGCGCCGCATCGAGGGAGATGCGCTTGACGCCCTGCAGACCCGAGGCCAGCAGTTCGTTGGCACGGTTCTCGACCACTTTGGTGACGTTGGTATCAGCCGGGCCGCCGTTCGGCGGGTTGTACTTGATACCGCCATCTTCCGGCGGGTTGTGGGACGGTGTAATCACGATGCCGTCCGCCAGCGGACCGCCTTTTTTGTTGTGCACCAGGATGGCATTGGAAATGGCCGGCGTCGGAGTAAAACCGTTGTTTTCCTGCACGATAACATCAACGCCGTTGGCTGCCAGCACTTCCAGAACCGAAATAAAGGCTGGCTCGGAGAGCGCATGGGTATCTTTACCCACGTAGCAAGGGCCGGTAATCCCGTTCTTCGCGCGGTCTTCAGCAATCGCCTGAGCGATTGCCAGAATATGCTGCTCATTGAAGTTATGGCGCCCTGCACTGCCACGATGGCCAGAGGTGCCAAACTTCACCGCATGCTCCGCGTTGCTCGCTTCCGGCTTCAGTACATAGTACTGTGCAGTCAGCTGAGCGACGTTAATCAAATCACTCTGTTGTGCAGGCTGACCCGCACGCTTATCGATTGCCATTGCCTGATCCTTCTGATGCAAGGTGAATAAAACTAGATAGTGCCGCAGACCTTCTCAATTAATTCCGCTGGGAACTGCATTGACTGCATGATGTGTTCGATCATGCTGCACTTACGACCGGTATTGGTATTGGTGATAACCCACCACGGCGTACCAGGAACCTGTTTTGGTTTGGTCTGGTTACCACTTTTTAGCAGAATCCGTGAATCTTCGGCAAAATAAACGCGAGTGCGCCCGTGCAGAGACTCGGTGGCCTCAGCAAATGCTTTGTTATCTAAGGAGTACAGCGTAGTCAGGACCAGCATAAAGCGGTTCACCGCGCGTTTTTGTTCGGCGTATTCATCAGATAACAGCAGTTCGCGCATCGCGCGGACTTTATCTTTCGCCGGATTCGCGGGCTTCGCTTCGACGGCAGGCGTCGCCGCCGGTGCCGGAGCGGCTTTTACGACCGGTGCGGCAGTCTGGGAAACGGCAGAAAATTTCAGCATGCGCCGTAAAATGTCGGATGCACTCTCGCCAATATGCTGGGTGTGGCTGGCAATATAGCGATAGAGATCATCATCAACTTCAATTGTTTTCATCTTAATCCAGTGCGATATCTTATTCTGAATACAAGTTGTCAGGATTATAAGGACAAATCCTGACCGCGGATAGCGTCAAACCAGGATGGCGGTAAAACTCAGAGAGCTCTGGGTCTTGCAGCCGGATGGCAGAATGTCCAACATAATACCCTAACCCGACGAAGCGAAAAAAAGAACTTTGCCATGAAATTAAATAGCCGCACGCAATCTGCACAAAATCCGCACAATAATTCCCCTGTTGTCCTGGTTCACGGTCTGTTTGGTAGTCTCGACAACCTGGGCATCCTCGCCCGCGACCTGGTGGCCGACTACGATATTCTGCAGGTTGATATGCGTAACCACGGTCTCTCTCCCCGTTCGCCGGAAATGACCTACGCGGCGATGGCGCAGGATCTGGTCGATACGCTTGACGATCGGCAGATAGAGAAAGCCACTTTTATCGGTCATTCGATGGGGGGAAAAGCGGTCATGGCGCTCACCGCGCTGGCGCCGGAGCGCATCGCTGGTCTGGTCGCCATTGATATTGCCCCGGTGGAATACCACGTGCGCCGTCATGATGAAATTTTCAACGCCATCAATGCCGTCACCGACGCCGGCGCCGCGTCCCGTCAGCAGGCCGCCGCGGTGATGCGTGAACATCTACAGGAAGAAGGCGTGATTCAGTTTCTGCTGAAATCCTTCGTGGACGGCCAGTGGCGCTTTAACGTGCCGGTATTATGGGATCAATATCCACATATCGTCGGCTGGCAAACGGTTCCCGCCTGGCCCCATCCGACGCTGTTCATTCCGGGCGGCAACTCTCCCTACGTCACCGACGACTATCGCGATCCCCTGCTCGCGCAGTTCCCCCAGGCGCGGGCGCACGTCATTGCCGGCGCCGGTCACTGGGTGCACGCGGAGAAACCGGAAGCCGTCCTGCGCGCCATTCGTCGCTATCTGACCGCTTTGCAGGCTTAACTGGCTAAAAACTGCCCGACCGCGCTGCAGAATGCCCGCGGTCGTTGGCGCAGCGGTTCGCCTGATGTATTATGGCGCGCTATCTGTGTCGGCTATAGCCCGGCAACTTGTTTCCCCGAAGTCACTCTGAATCATGGCAAAAGAACAAACGGACCGTACGACATTAGATTTGTTCGCAACCGAGCGTCGCCCGGGTAGACCAAAGACCAATCCGCTTTCGCGCGATGAACAACTGCGCATAAACAAACGCAATCAGCTCAAACGCGACAAAGTTCGCGGCCTGAAGCGTGTGGAGTTAAAACTCAACGCTGAGGCGGTTGATGCGCTCAACGAACTGGCGGAAGCTCGCAATATGAACCGCAGCGATTTGATCGAAGAGATGCTGATGAACCAGCTGGCAACTCTGCACGGCGGTGATAAAGCCTGAAAATCCTCAAAAAAACACTTTCATGTAGCAGAGTGTGCAGTCGGGCGTGATTGCTGTTTCCGCGCCCTCCCCTGTTCTGCTATGATTGCCGTTATCTGCGGGCATTACGCCACTACCACATCATTAAGTTTCAAGAGGTTATTTTACTCATGGCAATCATCGGCATCTTTTTTGGCAGCGACACGGGCAACACCGAGAATATTGCAAAAATGATTCAGAAGCAGCTTGGTAAAGATGTTGCTGATGTTCACGACATTGCCAAGAGCAGCAAAGAAGATCTGCAAGCCTACGACATCCTGCTGCTCGGCATTCCGACTTGGTACTACGGTGAAGCTCAGTGCGACTGGGATGATTTTTTCCCGACGCTGGAAGAGGTCGACTTTAACGGTAAACTGGTTGCGCTGTTTGGCTGCGGCGATCAGGAAGACTACGCGGAATACTTCTGCGACGCGCTGGGCACCATTCGCGATATCGTTGAGCCGCGCGGCGCCACCATCGTTGGCCACTGGCCGACAGCGGGCTATCATTTTGAAGCCTCTAAAGGCCTGGCGGATGACGATCACTTCGTCGGTCTGGCTATCGATGAAGACCGCCAGCCGGAATTGACCAACGAACGCGTAAGCCAGTGGGTTAAGCAGGTCTCTGAAGAACTGCACCTCGAAGAAATTAAAAATGCCTGATGATTGTGCGGCGTTACCGTAAAGTTTCGCCGCATTAATAGATAGAAGCAATCAAACAAATAGCTACAAGTTTTTAACTTTTAATCACATATCTGTACAATGTCCTCTGATTTAACGAGGTCAGGTGACGCAGTTTGTAGCTGGGGCCTCGTTTTTGACAGCATACAAGGCCCGATACTTGCAGTTTTCATTTGACGACAGCAGTTCTATAATGAGACGCATTGCATCGGGTGATTCTCTGTATTACTTCCGCTGATGGAAGTAGATCGTTTAGCAACAGGACAGATTCCGCATGACTGACAACAATACCGCATTAAAGAAGGCTGGCCTGAAAGTCACACTTCCTCGATTAAAAATCCTGGAAGTCCTGCAGGAACCGGATAACCATCACGTCAGTGCGGAAGATTTATACAAGCGCCTGATCGACATGGGTGAAGAGATCGGTCTCGCTACTGTTTATCGCGTGCTGAACCAGTTTGATGATGCGGGCATTGTGACTCGTCACAACTTCGAAGGCGGTAAATCTGTTTTCGAACTGACCCAGCAGCATCATCACGATCACCTTATTTGCCTCGATTGTGGCAAAGTGATCGAATTCAGCGATGAGTCTATCGAAGCGCGTCAGCGTGAAATCGCCCACCGTCATGGCATCCGTTTGACCAACCACAGTCTGTACCTTTACGGTCACTGTGCGGAAGGCGACTGCCGTGAAGATGAACATGCACACGACGCGCTGGAAAAGTAATTTCCCACCGCGTGAACCGCAAAAAGCCAACCTGACGGTTGGCTTTTTTTATGCGCGAAATCTGCCGCGCCCCCTACCCTCGTACGCGAGTTGACGTTACCGCATTCCGTCTTACCCCCTGGGATGGTGGTTGATGCGCGCTGCACTTATCAACCGGCGGAACATCAACGCTGAAACGCCAACGGGCGAAGATAATGCTCCGCCCGTTTTCACTCTGTCGTCCGTTTTATTTCGTCGTGTTGTTGCTGCGAATCCCTTTCCAGATGCGATCGCAACGCGCTTTCACCGCCTGATCATTACCGGTACGGGTCGCCTGAATACACTGTTGGTAATCAAGAACGCGCACGCTTTCCTGGTTGGCAAACGCCTGATGCTGTTTCTCTTCTTTCAGCACGTCCAGAACGCTCTGGCAGGCCTGAACCTTGTCCGGGTTCCCTTCTGCCGTATTGATACAGGCGCTATAAGCCTCTTTTAGTTTCGAATCTTCCTTCGGCGCGGGAGCCTGCGTGCAGGCAACCAGACCCGATGCCATAACCGCGATGAGCAATAGCTTCTTCATAATTAACCTCTCAGGTTTGCGGCAGATTTACATCTGCCGCAGCGGCATCAGAAAATAGTGAACGGAGCGATAACCATGAACTTCACGTCACGCTCATCCTGGAAGATGTTGCCATAGCCACCGCTCCAGCTCGGGATATCGGAGTGGTTGTCGTATTGGGTAAAGTGCAGTTTAAACAGCGTTCCTTTTGCCCGGCCGTCCTGTACGGTGTACATCGCATCGAGGCTATACGCGGACTCTTCCAGACGTTTGTCCGGATTGTAGTAGGCGTCCGGCGTGGACATTCTGCCCGGTTTGGCATCCCATGCGTAGACGTAAGACGCTCCAAACGCCCAGCCCGGCATATTCCAGTTTTTCATGTCATACATCGCGCCGAAGAAGATCGCTTTTTCACCGTTGGCGTTGAAGTCAGAACGGTTATCCCACCATATATCAAGACGACCGTTAGAAGAGGCATAGGTCGGGGTCATACGTTGCAGGAAGTAGCCCTGCTGGCCTTCAGCTTTCACCCAGGTGCCTTCCAGACGCAGATCGAGGACGTCAGCGACCTTGTAGCCAAAAGTCAGCGCCTGCAGCCAGGCGGTACCGTCGTAGATATCGTTCGCACCGCCGTTACTGACTTTGTCACGCGTGCCGTAGAACTGGTAGCTGGTGTTTAACGGCGTACCCGCGATATCAAATTTGTAGCTGGCCTTGGCAAAATACTGGTCGATATAACCTTCAGCCTGACCAAACGCCGCTTCCAGCACGAGGTCATTTTTAAAATCGTATTTGGCGCCCAGTGAGTGTAGATAATCGACTTTGGTTTTCTTGTCGTTCTGGTAGAAATTATCCATCTCGATGTGCCATGGCGCTTTGTATTCGTTGGTCCACATATAGGAGAAACTCAGCGCGCCGGCATCACCGTAATCAAAGTTAGCCCCGGCTTCAGCCCCCTGGTAAGTGCCCGGCATAAAACTCCAGTGCGGAGCCAGCAGCGTTTGCCCGGTTGGCTGGATATAACCGCCGCGAGCCCATACCGGGCCATATTTAAATTTCGCCGCCGCTTTATACAGGCTGATCCCGCTCTTATCGCCAGAGTAATCTTCGTCGTAGGCTTTATTCTTCGAGGAGAAGGCAATTTCGTTCGGGTGAGCGCTTTCGCTGCTTTCCGCCATTTCAATCGCGGTGAAGGCAGCCACGTCAATACCAAACATATCAGCGGCATAGCCGGACTGGAAATCCAGATTGGCGTTCCAGGTCGAATGGGAAAGGTTGGTTTTGTATTTATCGCCGTCGGTCACATCCTTCCGGTCGCGCTCACGCTGCCAGTAATAGATGCCGCCGGTTAAAGTGGAATCATCAATAAAACCTGCTGCGCTGGCCTGCGGAACAGCGATCCAGCCCGACATCGCGGTGACGGCGGCAATAGCCAACGCCAGCGTACTACGTTTGCCACTAAACGTACGCATGTGCATATCCTCTTTGACGTTTTAAAAACGCGGTGCCAAAGGCAAGCCGCGAAAAAATAAATAAGACTGCGAAAAGTGGAGCGATAAAAACCGCATAACCACTGTTGATAGACTATTTTTCGTGACGCGAATTATCAATCTCTTTCGCCGATCAAAACTTAAGATTATGACAAAGCGCACATATTCTATTTCTTTTTGTAACAACACTTCCCCTCATACTCTTTCATCGTAAGTAATTACTAAATAGAAAGAAAATTGAGAATGAAAGCGCTTACAGCCGTTTTATGTCGCAGGGGGAGGAGTGGCAGGTCTGGCAGAGATGACACACAGCAAACAAGATTAATTCGCATCGCGAAAATAACCAACTTAATCCACTGATTTCAGGATAAAAAAAACGCCGCGAAATGCGGCGTTTTTACTCAGAAACGACGGCCGGGCCGCGACGAAAAAGTTACTCGCCGGCTTTAGCCCAGGTATCACGCAGGCCAACGGTGCGGTTAAACACCAGATGCGTTGCGGTTGCATAGCGGCTATCGAGACAGAAATAACCTTCACGCTCAAACTGATAAGCCTTGCTGGCCTCCGCAGCGGCCAGGCTCGGCTCGGCGAAGCCCTGCTTGATCACCAACGATTCAGGGTTCATCACCGCCAGGAAGTCTTCTTCCGCCCCCGGATTCGGCACGCTGAACAGACGATCGTACAGCCGAATTTCCACCGGCAGCGCGTGCGCCGCGCTGACCCAATGGATAACGCCCTTCACCTTGCGGCCATCGGCAGGATCTTTGCTCAACGTATCGGCGTCATAGGTACAGAAAATGGTGGTGATGGTGCCTTCGGCATCCTTCTCTACGCGCTCGGCCTTGATCACGTAGGCGTTACGCAGGCGCACTTCTTTACCCAGCACCAGACGCTTGTACTGCTTATTCGCCTCTTCACGGAAGTCGGCGCGGTCAATCCAGATCTCAGCGCTAAACGGTACTTCGCGGCTGCCCATCTCCGGTTTATTCGGGTGATTCGGCATCGTCACCCTTTCGCTTTCGCCCTGCGGGTAGTTTTCGATGACCAGCTTAACCGGGTCGATAACGGCCATGGCGCGCGGCGCGTTTTCATTGAGATCTTCGCGGATGCAGGATTCCAGCGATGCCATCTCAATGGTGTTGTCCTGCTTGGTCACGCCAATGCGCTTGCAGAACTCGCGGATGGACTCAGCGGTATAGCCACGACGACGCAAACCGGAAATGGTCGGCATACGCGGATCATCCCAGCCTTCCACGTGCTTCTCGGTAACCAGCTGATTCAGCTTACGCTTGGACATCACGGTATATTCGAGATTCAGACGCGAGAATTCGTACTGGCGCGGGTGAACAGGGATGCTGATGTTGTCCAGCACCCAGTCATACAGACGGCGGTTATCCTGGAACTCCAGGGTACACAGGGAGTGCGTAATGCCTTCCAGCGCATCGCTAATGCAGTGCGTGAAGTCGTACATCGGATAGATGCACCACTTGCTGCCGGTCTGATGATGATCGGCAAATTTAATGCGGTACAGCACCGGATCGCGCATGACGATAAACGGCGAAGCCATATCGATTTTGGCGCGCAGGCAGGCTTTACCCTCTTCAAAACCACCGGCACGCATTTTTTCAAACAGCGCCAGGTTCTCTTCCACGCTGCGATCGCGATACGGGCTGTTTTTACCCGGCGCTTTCAGCGAACCGCGGTATTCGCGAATTTCATCCGCCGACAGTTCGTCAACATAGGCCAGGCCTTTGTTGATCAGCTCAACGGCATACTGGTGCAGCTGGTCAAAATAATCAGATGAGTAGCAAACATCCCCGGACCAGTGGAAACCTAACCACTGCACGTCGTTTTTAATCGACTCTACGTATTCGATATCTTCTTTCACCGGGTTGGTGTCATCGAAACGCAGGTTGCATTGGCCCTGGTAATCCTGAGCAATACCAAAATTCAGGCAAATAGACTTCGCATGGCCAATGTGCAGATAACCGTTCGGTTCCGGCGGGAAGCGAGTATGAACGGTGGTGTGCTTACCAGTAGCCAGATCTTCATCGATGATCTGACGAATAAAGTTAGTCGGGCGGGCTTCTGCCTCACTCATCGTGGGTTCCTCAAAGCTTAAACAACGTATAACGGCACATGATCTTACAAGCGGGGCGTTGAGACAACTATTAGTTACTGAAAATACGTATCTGAAGAAGATTATGGGGTCCGATGCGCCAAAAAAAAGCGGCGGAGGTTTCCCCCCGCCGCTCAGGCATAAACATGACTCAGGAGCCTTATTTGCCTTTAATCTCATACAGCGGCGTCTGGCCTGCCACAACCTTACCGGTTGCCTGAATCACCAGCGCACTGTAATCGTCGCTGTTGCTGCACACGACCGGACTGATCATTGAACGGGCATTGGCATTCAGGAATTCCAGATCCATTTCCAGAATCGGCTGACCGGCTTGCACTTCTGCGCCTTCTTCAACCAGACGTTTGAAGCCCTGGCCGTTCAGCGCCACGGTGTCGATACCCATATGGACGACGATTTCCGCGCCATTTTCGGTTTCCAGACAGAACGCGTGGTTGGTATTGAAGATCTTCACGACGGTACCCGCAGCCGGAGCCACGACGGTTTTGTCGGTCGGTTTCACCGCCACGCCATCGCCGACTGCTTTGCTGGCGAAGGCTTCATCAGGCACCTGCTCCAGCGCAACGATATCACCGGTAATCGGCGATACCAGCGCCGCGATGGTTTTGGCGTTAGCCACGGCCTGCGGTTTTGCCGTCGGAGCGGCGGCGGGCGCAGCGTGACCTTCTGCCGCGGCTACCGGCCCCGTCGTTTTCATCGCGTTAGCGATTTTTTCCGCCACGAAGCCGACAATAATCTGTACGCTCGTTTTGTTCAGGCGAATCACGCCAGATGCGCCCAGACGTTTCGCCAGCGCTTCGTTCACCAGCGAAGAGTCCTTAACGTTCAGACGCAAACGGGTGATGCACGCATCGATACCGGTCAGGTTGTCAGAACCGCCGACGGCGGCGATGTACTGACGTGCCAGACCCGTCACATCCTGCTCTTTGCCACTGCTGACATTCACATCCTGACCATCCGCTTCGCTACCGGCAACGGCCAGTTCGCGACCCGGGGTCATCAGGTTGAATTTGGTAATGGTGAAGCGGAAGATCACGTAGTAAATAACGAAGAAGACCAGCCCCTGCGGGATCAGCATATACCAGTGGGTTGCCAGCGGGTTACGGGACGACAGTACCATATCCACCAGACCGGCGCTGAAGCCGAAACCGGCAATCCAGTGCATGCTGGCAGCGATGAAGACCGAAATACCGGTCAGCACGGCGTGAATGACATACAGCACCGGGGCAACGAACATGAAGGAGAATTCCAGCGGTTCGGTGATCCCGGTAAAGAAGGCAGCAAAAGCACCCGCCATCATAATACCCAGCACTTTCGCCTTGTTCTCAGGACGCGCGCAGTGGTAGATAGCCAGCGCCGCCCCCGGCAGACCAAACATCATGATCGGGAAGAAGCCCGCCTGGTAACGACCGGTGATACCCACAACCGCTTTGCCTGCTTCGATAGACTGCGCGCCGCCGAGGAAGTTAGGAATATCGTTAATACCGGCAACGTCAAACCAGAACACCGAGTTGAGCGCGTGGTGCAAACCGACCGGAATGAGCAGACGGTTAAAGAACGCATACACACCCGCACCGACAGACCCCAGCTTCTGGATATGCTCACCGAAGTTCACCAGACCGTCGAAGATAACCGGCCAGATGTACATCATGATGAACGCGACAGCGATCATCACAAAGGAGGTGAGAATCGGCACCAGACGGCGACCGCTAAAGAAGGAGAGCGCTTTTGGCAGTTCAACACCGCTGAAGCGGTTATACAGCTCTGCGGAAATGATCCCCACGAGGATGCCCACGAACTGGTTGCTGATCTTACCGAATGCCGCAGGAACCTGATCCGCCGGAATCTTCTGGATCATGGAAACCGCAGCCGGAGAGCAGAGCGTGGTCAACACGAGGAAGCCCACAAAGCCGGTTAGCGCCGCAGCGCCGTCTTTATCTTTGGACATACCATAAGCCACACCAATGGCGAATAGTACGGACATATTGTCGATGATCGCGGAACCGGATTTAATGAAGAACGCTGCCAGCGCGTTGCTTCCACCCCAGCCTACCGGGTCAATCCAGTAACCGACACCCATTAATATCGCTGCCGCCGGCAGCGTGGCGACCGGCACCATAAGCGCGCGGCCAACCTTTTGCAGATAACCTAGAATGCTCACTTTATTCCCCCTATGAGACCCCGATAAGGCTCATTCAAAGCCACTTTTTTATTGTGTAACCAGGTTGGTTTTTTAACTTACTTGCAAAGTGTGTGGAAAATTAATTCGTATCGCAAATTAAATGCGTACTTTTTGTGACTATAATCACCAAATATCGTATTAACCCCTCCCTTCGGCTGGCTAACATCGAAAACTTATTTTATCATTCAAAAAATCAACACGGATTGACCCCGCTGGTCGTAGTCACTGTAATACTCTTAATAGTATGCCGGCGCCAATCCGCCAGGTTCTAATTTAACTATAGAGGTGAAGAATGAGACTGATCCCCCTGGTAACCGCTGAACAAGTCGGCAAATGGGCCGCTCGCCACATCGTTAACCGCATTAACGCGTTCAAACCGACAGCGGACCGTCCGTTTGTCCTGGGTCTGCCTACCGGTGGTACGCCTCTGACCGCTTACAAAGCGTTGGTTGAAATGCACAAATCAGGCCAGGTTAGCTTTAAACATGTTGTGACCTTCAACATGGACGAATACGTTGGTCTGCCGAAAGAGCATCCGGAAAGCTATCATAGCTTCATGCATCGTAACTTCTTTGATCACGTTGATATTCCGGCAGAAAACATTAACCTGCTGAACGGCAATGCGCCAGATATTGATGCAGAATGTCGTCGTTACGAAGAAAAAATCCGCTCCTACGGTAAAATCAACCTGTTTATGGGCGGCGTCGGCAATGACGGGCATATCGCGTTCAACGAACCCGCCTCTTCACTGGCCTCCCGCACCCGTATTAAAACCCTGACTCATGAAACCCGCGTGGCAAACTCCCGCTTCTTCGACGGCGACGTGGATCTGGTGCCGAAATATGCGCTGACCGTAGGTGTGGGCACCCTGCTGGATGCGGAAGAAGTGATGATTCTGGTACTGGGTCACCAGAAAGCGCTGGCACTGCAGGCGGCGGTTGAAGGTAATGTCAACCATATGTGGACCATTACCTGTCTGCAGCTGCACCCGAAAGCGGTTATCGTCTGCGACGAGCCGTCCACCATGGAACTGAAAGTGAAGACATTGAAATACTTCAATGAATTAGAAGCCGAAAACGTCAAAGGGCTGTAAGGTAGTCTCGTCCTGCGGCCTCTCCGCGGGACATTTCATTTTTTTGCTACACCAGCTCTGCCAGGCGGTATCAGTTCAACCCTGTAGAAGCCAGCCTGCCGCAGAGCGTGTGTGAACCGGGGGTCGTAATGTATGCATTAACCCAAGGCCGGATTTATACCGGTCATGAAATTCTGGATGACCATGCGATTATCATCGCTGATGGCCTTATCGAACGTATCTGTTCACTGGCTGATTTGCCGTCTGAGATTGAGCAACGCTCGGTCAATGGCGCCGTTCTTGCCCCCGGTTTTATCGACGTGCAGCTGAACGGCTGTGGCGGCGTGCAGTTTAACGACAGCCCCGACGCCGTCACCGTCGAAACGCTGGAAATTATGCAGAAGGCCAACGAACGTTCTGGCTGTACCAGCTATCTGCCGACGCTGATTACCTCCAGCGATGATTTGATGAAACAGGGCGTGCGCGTCATGCGCGAGTACCTGCAAAAACATCCGAACCAGGCGCTGGGTCTGCACCTTGAAGGCCCGTGGCTGAACATGGTGAAAAAGGGCACGCACAACCCGGACTACGTTCGCCTGCCGGACGCGGCGCTGGTCGATTTTCTGTGTGAAAATGCCGATGTGATAACCAAAGTGACGCTCGCCCCTGAGCGCGTCAGTAGCGAGGTGATTCGTAAACTGGTGGCTGCCGGGATCGTGGTTTCCGCAGGCCACTCCAACGCCACGCTGAAAGAAGCGAAAATCGGTTTTCGCGCGGGCATCACCTTCGCCACCCATCTGTACAACGCCATGCCGTATATTACCGGGCGTGAGCCGGGCCTGGCTGGTGCGATTTTCGACGAGCCGGATGTTTACTGCGGTATTATCGTCGACGGTATGCACGTTGATTATGCTAACGTGCGCAATGCAAAACGCCTGAAAGGCGACAAGCTGTGCCTCGTCACTGACGCCACCGCTCCGGCGGGCGCGCATATTGACCAGTTCATTTTTGCCGGTAAAACAATATACTACCGGAACGGGCTGTGCGTGGATGAAAATGGTACCCTCAGCGGTTCTTCGCTGACCATGATTGAAGGTGTGCGCAATCTCGTCGAACATTGCGGTATCGCGCTGGACGAAGTGTTGCGTATGGCAACCCTCTACCCCGCGCGCGCCATTGGCGTAGAGAAACAGCTCGGCAGCATCGCACCGGGAATGGTCGCTAACCTGACCGCCTTCACCCGCGATTATAAAATCATCAAGACCATCGTTAATGGTAACGAGGTCGTCACTGAGTAAGTAAAGAATGACAGCAGGCGGACATGCTCAAATTGGTAACGTTGATCTCGTAAAACAGCTGAACAGCGCGGCCGTGTATCGGCTCATTGACCAGCACGGCCCCATTTCACGCATTCAGATTGCGGAACAAAGCCAGCTTGCCCCTGCCAGCGTGACGAAAATCACGCGTCAACTGATTGAACGCGGGCTGATCAAAGAAGTCGATCAGCAGGCCTCTACCGGAGGCCGCCGCGCCATCTCGATTATTGCGGAAACCCGCAACTTCCATGCTATCGGCGTGCGCCTTGGCCGCTACGACGCGACCCTGACCCTGTATGATTTAAGCAGCAAGACGCTGGAAGAAGAACATTTCCCGCTGCCGGAACGTACGCAGGAGACGCTGGAGCATGCGCTGCTGAACATCATTGCGACCTTTACTGAAAGCTGCCAGCGCAAGATCCGCGAACTTATCGCTATCTCGGTGATCTTACCCGGGCTCGTCGACCCGGAAAGCGGCGTGATTCGCTATATGCCGCATATTCAGGTCGAGAACTGGGGGCTGGTTGAAGCACTGGAAAAACGCTTTAAAGTCACCTGTTTTGTGGGTCACGATATTCGCAGCCTTGCGCTGGCGGAGCACTACTTTGGTGCGAGCCAAGATTGCGAAGACTCTATTCTGGTGCGCGTCCATCGCGGCACCGGCGCGGGAATCATCTCCAATGGCCGTATTTTTATCGGCCGTAACGGCAACGTCGGCGAGATAGGCCATATTCAGGTCGACCCGCTGGGCGAACGCTGTCACTGCGGCAATTTTGGCTGCCTTGAGACCGTCGCGGCCAACGCGGCCATCGAACAACGCGTGCGCCACCTTCTTGAACAGGGCTACCAAAGTAAACTGACCGCGGACGAATGCACGATCAAAGCCATCTGCAAAGCCGCCAATAAAGGCGACGCCCTGGCCTGCGAAGTCATCGAATATGTGGGGCGTCACCTCGGTAAAACCATTGCTATCGCCATTAACCTGTTTAATCCGCAAAAAGTGGTGATCGCCGGCGAAATAGTCGAAGCAGAAAAGGTCCTGCTACCCGCTATCGCTGGCTGCATTAACGCTCAGGCACTGAAGGCGTTTCGCAAGAATCTGCCGGTCGTTCGTTCCACGTTGGATCACCGCTCCGCAATCGGCGCTTTTGCGCTGGTGAAACGCGCCATGCTCAACGGTATACTGCTCCAGCGTTTGCTGGAAAGCTAACGCGGCTATATAGTTTCGCCTTTCTTCAACGATGTCGGACTGTCCATGACCATTCAAAACGTAATCTGTGATATTGACGGCGTGCTGATGCACGACAATGTGGCCGTGCCGGGCGCTGCTGAATTTATCAAACGCATTCTTGAGAAAGATATGCCGTTGGTGATGTTGACCAACTACCCTTCCCAGACCGGGCAGGACCTGGCAAACCGCTTTGCGACCGCCGGGATCGACGTGCCGGATAGCGCCTTTTATACCTCCGCGATGGCCACCGCTGATTTCCTGCGCCGCCAGGAAGGCAAGAAAGCCTACGTGGTCGGTGAAGGCGCGCTGATTCACGAGCTTTATAAAGCCGGCTTTACCATTACCGACGTCAATCCGGATTTTGTTATCGTCGGTGAAACCCGCTCCTTTAACTGGGAGATGATGCATAAAGCGGCCTTCTTTGTCGCCAACGGCGCGCGCTTTATTGCCACCAACCCGGATACTCACGGTCGCGGCTTCTATCCGGCCTGCGGCGCTCTCTGCGCCGGAATTGAGAAAATCTCCGGCCGCAAGCCGTTCTACGTGGGAAAACCCAGCCCGTGGATTATCCGCTCTGCGCTGAATAAGATGCAGGCGCACTCCGAGCAGACGGTTATCGTCGGCGACAACCTGCGTACCGATATCCTCGCGGGTTTCCAGGCCGGTCTGGAAACCATTTTGGTTCTCTCCGGCGTATCGACGCTCGACGATATCGACAGCCTGCCGTTCCGGCCGTCGTGGATCTATCCGTCGGTTGCCGAAATTGATATTTTCTGAATAAAACCACGTCCTGGGACGTGGTTTTGCATTTATCGCGCCTGAAAAAAGAATCTCATCTAATAAAAACAGCCAATCACTGCACATCCATCAATAAAGCTGCTTAAAACATGCTCTTTTTTTAATATTCAGTAATCGTCATTGCGTTTTTTCTTTTACTGACCGTAAATCTCTTGCGCCCTCCTCTCCTTTACGGCATTTTCTTAGACATGCACTGAGACCTCGCGATAAGACGACGTCTGCACAACATCACAACACGACAGGGTAATGGAGAAGGTTATGTGTTCTATTTTTGGCGTACTGGATATTAAAACTGACGCAGCTGAGCTGCGTAAAAAGGCACTGGAACTTTCCCGCCTGATGCGCCACCGCGGCCCGGACTGGTCCGGCGTCTACGCCAGCGATAAAGCTATTTTGGTCCATGAGCGTCTGTCTATCGTCGACGTGAACGCCGGGGCCCAGCCGTTGTACAACGCGCCAAAAACCCACGCGCTGGCGGTAAACGGCGAAATTTATAACCACCAGGCGCTGCGCGCGGAATACGGCGACCGCTATACCTTCCAGACCGGCTCCGACTGCGAAGTCATTCTCGCCCTGTATCAGGAAAAAGGCGCGGCATTCCTCGACGATCTGCAGGGGATGTTCGCCTTCGCGCTGTACGACAGCGAACAGGACGCGTATCTGATTGGCCGCGACCATATCGGTATCATCCCACTGTATATGGGCCACGACGAGCACGGCAACTTCTACGTCGCCTCAGAAATGAAAGCGCTGGTTCCGGTCTGCCGGACAATCAAAGAGTTCCCGGCGGGTAGCTACCTGTGGAGCAAAGACGGTGAAATCCGCCAGTACTATCAGCGCGACTGGTTTGACTATGATGCGGTAAAAGACAACGTCACGGATAAAAACGAACTGCGTCAGGCGCTGGAAGAGTCCGTCAAAAGCCACCTGATGTCTGATGTGCCTTACGGCGTGCTGCTGTCCGGTGGCCTCGACTCGTCGGTTATCTCCGCTATCACCAAAAAATTCGCCGCTCGCCGGGTTGAAGATCAGGAACGTAGCGAAGCCTGGTGGCCGCAGCTGCACTCTTTCGCCGTCGGCCTGCAAGGCTCGCCGGACCTGAAAGCCGCGCAGGAAGTCGCCAACCATCTGGGTACCGTCCACCACGAGATCCACTTCACCGTGCAGGAAGGTCTGGATGCCATCCGTGACGTTATCTATCACATCGAAACCTACGATGTGACCACCATCCGTGCGTCGACGCCGATGTATTTAATGTCGCGTAAAATCAAAGCGATGGGCATCAAAATGGTGCTGTCAGGCGAAGGTTCTGATGAGGTGTTCGGCGGCTATCTCTATTTCCATAAAGCGCCAAACGCCAAAGAGCTGCATGAAGAGACCGTACGTAAGCTGCAGGCGCTGCATATGTTTGACTGCGCCCGGGCAAACAAAGCCATGTCAGCCTGGGGGGTGGAAGCGCGCGTTCCGTTCCTCGACAAACAGTTCCTTGACGTCGCGATGCGTATTAACCCGCAGGACAAAATGTGTGGTAACGGCAAAATGGAAAAACATATCCTGCGTGAATGTTTTGAATCCTATCTGCCGGCCAGCGTCGCATGGCGCCAGAAAGAGCAGTTCTCTGACGGCGTAGGCTACAGCTGGATCGATACGTTAAAAGAGGTTGCGGCGAAACAGGTCTCCGATCAGCAGCTGGAAACCGCCAGCTTCCGTTTCCCGTACAACACGCCGTCGTCTAAAGAAGCGTACCTGTATCGTGAAATCTTCGAGGAGCTGTTCCCGGTACCTAGCGCGGCCGAATGCGTACCTGGCGGCCCGTCAGTAGCCTGTTCATCGGCTAAGGCGATTGAGTGGGACGAAGCGTTCAAAACCATGAACGATCCGTCAGGACGCGCCGTTGGCGTTCACCAGTCAGCTTATAAATAAACAATTTGCATCACCAACGGACCCCGAGGGGTCCGTTTTTTTATGGCTTTTTTTACCGCTGAAAAACGATAAATAACCAATAATTGCCGATTATTCCATCACGCTGTTCGCAACCTAACCAAACAGTCACATTCCGGCGATTTTCATTGAAAAAGGGGTTGACGCTCGCAGGCCCAATACGCATAATGCGCCCCGCAACGCCGATAAGGTAACGCGAAAAAAAGATGGCTACGTAGCTCAGCTGGTTAGAGCACATCACTCATAATGATGGGGTCACAGGTTCGAATCCCGTCGTAGCCACCATCTTTTTTTGCGGGAGTGGCGAAATTGGTAGACGCACCAGATTTAGGTTCTGGCGCCGCAAGGTGTGCGAGTTCAAGTCTCGCCTCCCGCACCATTCACCCAAAGCGTTGCACGGATGGGGTATATCCAGGCGGTAAGTTAGCCGTTAAGGCTAGCGGCAATAAGTTTGGCGATAACCTCCTTCGAAAGTAAAAGATTTTTTTGTTGGGGTATCGCCAAGCGGTAAGGCACCGGTTTTTGATACCGGCATTCCCTGGTTCGAATCCAGGTACCCCAGCCATATTTCTTCGAGATTTGCGGTTCACCGCGACGGTTATTGGGGTATCGCCAAGCGGTAAGGCACCGGTTTTTGATACCGGCATTCCCTGGTTCGAATCCAGGTACCCCAGCCATCGAAGAATATGATAAGATTGGCTACGTAGCTCAGCTGGTTAGAGCACATCACTCATAATGATGGGGTCACAGGTTCGAATCCCGTCGTAGCCACCATACAACGGAGTTATTGATTTAGTTCGATAAATCCTAAAAAAATTGTTGGGGTATCGCCAAGCGGTAAGGCTCTGGTTTCTGATACCAGCATTCCGAGGTTCGAATCCTCGTACCCCAGCCAATTTAAAAAAGTCGTTCACTCTGTGGACGCACCCGTTGGGGTATCGCCAAGCGGTAAGGCTCTGGTTTCTGATACCAGCATTCCGAGGTTCGAATCCTCGTACCCCAGCCACTTAATAGCAAAAAAGCTCGCTTCGGCGAGCTTTTTTGCTTTCTGTATCCGGTTCAATCCGCATCGCGGTATTCACACCATACGCCGGCGATGGCGTATCACGCGCCGCAGCCATATCCCGGCTAAGCGGCGCGCCAGCCGGGAACCGGGCTTACAATCCCAACGCGTACTTCAGCGCCTGACGCTTTAAAACGCCCGCATGCGCCGCGGCCATTAAGCCGATATTGCGCAGCACGCGCACCGGCGCCAGATCGTTGGTAAAGCCGGCATAAAACAGATCCATACCCGACTGCATAATAAAATTATCCGCCCTGCGTCGCGCCTGGTAGCGTTTCAACACCGGCAGACCTGCCCATGCTTCACCCTGGCCTTTCGCCTCACTCAGAATATCCAGCAGGGCATCAACATCGCGATAGCCCAGATTCACCCCCTGCCCCGCCAGCGGATGAATGGTATGTGCGGCATCCCCCACCAGCGCCAGCCCCGGCTGTACATACTGCAGCGCATGGCGACGGGTCAGCGGAAACGCCCCGGCACTTAGCGGCGTGACGCGCCCCAGCCGGGAGGGGAAGTGGCGCGCAATCTCCTGCTGTAGCTGCGGCATACTCATCCCCTGCAGCTGGCGAATACGCGCGGGCGTGTCATACCACACCAGCGATGCCCAATTGTCGAACAGCGGCAGAAACGCGCGCGGCCCCGACGGCGTAAACTGCTGCCAGGTGCTGTTGCCAGGCTCCTCTGCGCACTGCACGCTAATCAGCATGCAGGATTGCTGATACTGCCACGCGTGAACGCCAATTCCGGCCAGCTGGCGCACCTGTGAGTTGGCGCCATCCGCGCCGATAACCAACCTGCCCGCGCATTCGCCGCCGTCGCTCAGACGCAATGTCGTGCAGGTCTCCTCCCGCTGCATCTCCTGTAACGAGGCGCCAACCCGGAGCGTAATGCGCTCATGCGCCGTCAGCGCCTGCCACAGCGCGAGCTGCAGAACATTGTTTTCCACCATGTAACCCAGCTCAGGCAGCTTCAGCTCGGCGGCATCAAAGGTCACATGCGCGTCCTCCCATTCCCAGGTCTCCAGCCGACGATAGGGATGCGCCCGCATAGCGCGCACCGCATCCCAGACGCCGAGGCTGTTCAGTAACCCGACGGAAGCGGCGCTAATCGCCGAAATACGCACATCCGGCGGCGCTGAGGGCACAAATGCCGGCGGGGCCGATGTTTCGATAACCGTTACCGTAAAACCGTGCTGCGCCAGCCCCAGCGCCAGGGCTCCGCCAACCATTCCGCCACCCACGATGGCGACATCTGTTGCATGAATTGTCATGGCAATTATCCTTAAACCTGAATCCGATAAGTTTACCGGATTTTTTCCCACCTCGTGGTGATAACGCTCGCACTGGTCAGGGCGCGACCAAAGCATTACAATACGCGCCCTGCAATCCTGGCTTTATACCCGCTGTCCTTCACATTGCAGAGTCATTCCCGGTGAAGAAAATAGCTTTGGGTATATATACTTAAGCATGAGCAAGTCGATGACAAAAAAACTCCATATTAAAACCTGGGGCTGTCAGATGAACGAATATGATTCATCAAAGATGGCCGATCTGCTGGATGCCACGCACGGGTATCAACTGACCGAAGTGGCGGAAGAAGCGGATGTGCTGCTGCTCAATACCTGCTCAATCCGTGAGAAGGCTCAGGAAAAAGTCTTCCATCAGTTAGGCCGCTGGAAGCTACTGAAAGAGAAGAACCCCGACCTGATTATTGGCGTCGGTGGTTGTGTCGCCTCTCAGGAAGGTCACCATATCCGCCAACGCGCCCACTACGTCGATATTATTTTCGGGCCGCAGACGCTCCATCGCCTGCCGGAGATGATCAACTCCGTTCGCGGCAACCGCAGTCCGGTTGTGGACGTCAGTTTCCCTGAAATCGAAAAATTCGACCGTCTGCCGGAACCGCGCGCCGAGGGCCCGACGGCATTCGTCTCCATTATGGAAGGCTGCAATAAATACTGTACCTACTGCGTGGTGCCTTACACCCGCGGCGAAGAGGTCAGCCGTCCTTCCGACGATATCCTGTTCGAGATTGCCCAGTTGGCCGCTCAGGGCGTCCGCGAGGTCAACCTGCTCGGACAGAACGTCAACGCCTGGCGCGGCGAGAACTACGATGGAACGACCGGCAGTTTTGCCGATCTGCTGCGTCTGGTGGCGGCAATCGACGGTATCGACCGCATTCGCTTTACCACCAGCCACCCTATCGAGTTTACCGATGACATCATTGATGTCTATCGCGATACCCCGGAGCTGGTGAGCTTCCTGCATTTACCGGTGCAGAGTGGTTCCGACCGGGTGCTGAACCTGATGGGGCGTACTCATACGGCGCTGGAGTACAAAGCGATTATCCGCAAGCTGTACGAGGCGCGCCCGAATATTCAGATTAGCTCCGACTTTATCGTTGGCTTCCCTGGCGAAACCAATGACGATTTCGAGAAGACCATGAAGCTGATTGCCGATGTCAATCACGACATGAGCTACAGCTTTATCTTCTCTGCCCGTCCGGGAACACCGGCGGCGGATATGGTCGACGACGTCCCGGAACAGGACAAGAAGCAGCGTCTGTATATTCTGCAGGAGCGCATCACCCAGCAGGCTATGGCCTGGAGCCGCCGCATGCTTGGCACCACCCAGCGTATTCTGGTTGAAGGCACCTCCCGCAAAAGTATCATGGAGCTCTCAGGGCGCACCGAGAATAACCGGGTAGTCAACTTCGAAGGCACCCCGGATATGGTCGGTAAGTTTGTCGATGTCGAAATCGTTGACGTCTACACCAACTCGCTGCGCGGTAAAATTGTGCGTACCGAAGAGGAAATGGGGCTGCGTATCGCGGAATCGCCGGAATCCGTTATCGCCCGCACCCGCAAAGAAAACGACCTCGGCGTCGGAACCTATCAGCCGTGATCCGTTCAGGCCTGCCGACCCCGACAGGCCTTGTATTTCCTCTCTCCGGCCCAATATTCATCGCAATGCTTGCGCCATATTCCCATGACGTGAATAATTTCCTTACTGGCCGGAAACGTTCGCTATCCGGCAAAACGCGTAAAGAGGAACAGTTTGAACATAGAAACCCGTGAAATTACCCTGGAGCCAGCGGATAACGCACGCCTGCTGGGGCTGTGCGGCCCGTTTGACGACAACATCAAACAGCTGGAACGTCGATTAGGCATCGAAATTAATCGCCGTGACAACCACTTTAAACTGACCGGGCGCATGATCTGCGTGAACGCGGCGGCCGATATCCTGCGCAGCCTGTACGTCGATACTGCACCGATGCGCGGACAGATTCAGGATATTGAGCCGGAACAGATTCATCTGGCCATTAAAGAGGCGCGGGTGCTGGAACAAAGCGCCGAGAGCGTGCCGGAGTACGGCAAGGCCGTCAATATCAAAACCCGGCGTGGCGTGATTAAGCCGCGGACGCCAAACCAGGCGCAGTACATCGCCAACATCCTCGATCATGATATTACCTTCGGCGTCGGCCCTGCCGGGACCGGGAAAACCTACCTTGCGGTTGCCGCTGCGGTCGATGCGCTCGAACGCCAGGACGTACGCCGTATTCTGCTCACCCGCCCTGCCGTCGAAGCCGGAGAAAAGCTCGGCTTCCTGCCCGGTGACCTGAGCCAGAAAGTCGATCCGTACCTGCGCCCGCTGTACGATGCGCTGTTCGAGATGCTCGGTTTTGAGAAGGTCGAGAAACTGATTGAACGCAACGTTATCGAAGTCGCGCCGCTGGCCTATATGCGCGGGCGCACGCTGAACGATGCATTTATCATTCTCGATGAAAGCCAGAACACCACCATCGAACAGATGAAGATGTTCCTGACCCGTATCGGTTTTAATTCAAAAGCGGTGATCACCGGCGACGTCACTCAGATAGACCTGCCGCGCAGCACCAAATCCGGCCTGCGCCACGCCATTGAGGTGCTGGCGGAAGTCGATGAAATCAGCTTCAATTTCTTCCATAGCGAAGATGTGGTGCGCCACCCGGTAGTTGCTCGCATCGTCAATGCGTATGAAGCATGGGAAGAAGCGGATCAGAAACGTAAAGCAGAACTGGCCGCCGAGCGCAAACGCGAAGCCCAGGAACAGGAGCAGAAATGAGTCAGGTTATTCTCGATTTACAGCTGGCTTGCGAAGATAACGCCGGATTGCCGGATGAAGCTCAGTTTCAACGCTGGGTAGATGCCGTCATTCCCCAGTTCCAGGAGGAGTCAGAAGTGACCGTGCGCCTGGTAGACGAAGCCGAAAGCCATGAGTTGAATCTGACCTATCGCGGCAAGGATAAGCCGACCAACGTGCTGTCGTTCCCGTTTGAAGCTCCGCCGGGTATCGAACTGCCGCTACTTGGCGATCTGATCATCTGCCGTCAGGTCGTTGAACAGGAAGCCAAAGAGCAAGACAAGCCGCTGGAGGCGCACTGGGCGCATATGGTGATTCACGGCAGTCTGCACCTGCTGGGCTATGACCATATCATTGATGAAGAAGCGGAAGAGATGGAAAGCCTCGAAACAGAGATAATGCTTGCTCTGGGCTATGAGGATCCGTACATTGCCGAGAAGGAATAGCCTGCCGCCGGTTTTACCGGCGAGCGGCCCCCGTGCCGTCCGGCGCTGAACACACGCGCGACGAGCGACAAATTAACTGACATGAGAACCCACACGACGCCATGAGCGACGACAATTCACACAGTAGTGACACAGTAAACAGCAAAAAGGGATTCTTCTCCCTGTTACTCAGCCAGCTTTTTCACGGGGAACCGAAAAACCGTGACGAACTGCTGGAGCTGATCCGTGATTCCGGGCAAAACGACCTTATCGATGAAGATACGCGCGATATGCTCGAAGGGGTCATGGACATCGCCGACCAGCGCGTCCGCGATATCATGATCCCCCGCTCGCAAATGATTACCCTGAAACGCAACCAGACCCTGGACGAATGCCTCGATGTGATCATCGAGTCCGCCCACTCGCGTTTCCCGGTCATCAGCGAAGATAAAGATCACATTGAAGGGATTCTGATGGCCAAGGACCTGCTGCCGTTTATGCGCAGCGACTCCGAAGCGTTCAGCATGGAAAAAGTGTTACGCCCGGCGGTTGTCGTGCCTGAAAGTAAGCGGGTCGACCGCATGCTGAAAGAGTTCCGCTCCCAGCGTTACCATATGGCTATCGTTATCGATGAGTTCGGCGGCGTCTCCGGTCTGGTGACCATTGAAGACATCCTTGAGCTTATCGTCGGCGAAATCGAAGACGAATACGATGAAGAAGAAGATATCGATTTTCGTCAGTTGAGCCGCCACACCTGGACGGTGCGCGCCCTGGCCTCCATTGAAGATTTCAACGAAGCCTACGGCACTCACTTCAGCGATGAAGAAGTCGATACCATTGGCGGGCTGGTGATGCAGGCCTTTGGCCATCTGCCGGCGCGCGGTGAGTCTATTGACATCGATGGTTACCAATTCAAAGTCGCCATGGCCGATAGCCGACGTATCATCCAGGTACATGTCAAACTTCCTGACGACGCGCCACAGCCGAAGCTGGAAGATTAATTACACGGGACGATTAACCTAAATGGTATTTGCCTCTCTCATCGAACGCCAGCGCGTACGTCTGCTGCTGGCGCTATTATTCGGAGCCAGCGGAACGCTGGCTTTTTCTCCTTATGACATCTGGCCTGCGGCGATGGTTTCGTTAATCGGCCTGCAGGGGCTTACCCTCAACCGACGTCCGCTGCAAAGCACCTGGATAGGCTTTTTCTGGGGGCTGGGGCTGTTCGGTTCCGGCATCCACTGGGTCTATGTCAGCATCGCCCAGTTCGGCGGCATGCCCGGCCCGGTCAACGTATTCCTCGTGGTCCTGCTGGCGGCATATATGTCGCTGTACACCGGACTGTTTGCCGGCATCCTGTCGCGCCTGTGGCCCAAAACTAACTGGATACGCGTCGCGATCGCCGCGCCGGTTGTCTGGCAAATCACCGAATTCCTGCGCGGCTGGGTACTGACCGGCTTCCCGTGGCTGCAGTTTGGCTACAGCCAGATTGACGGTCCGCTGAAAGGGTTAGCGCCGGTGATGGGCGTTGAAGCCATTAACTTCCTGTTGATGGTGGTCAGCGGCCTGCTGGTGCTTGCGCTCATTCAGCGCCGCTGGAAACCGCTGATTGCGGCCATCGTCCTGTTCGCCCTGCCCTTTCCGCTGCGCTACATCCAGTGGTATCAGCTGCTGCCTGAGCGGGCAACCCAGGTATCTTTAGTGCAGGGCAATATTCCCCAGGCGCTGAAATGGGATGAAAACCAGCTGGTGAATACGCTGAAAATCTATCTGGATTTGACGCAGCCGCATATGGGGTCATCCCAGCTAATCGTCTGGCCGGAATCGGCGATCCCGGATCTGGAAATCAACCAGCAGAATTTCCTGGTTATGATGGACGACCTGCTGCGCGCGAAAGGCAGTTCGTTGATTACCGGTATTGTCGACGCCCGGCTTAATCCGCAGAATCGTTACGATACCTATAACACCATCATTACGCTGGGCAAAGATAACCCCTACAGCTACGATTCCACCGATCGCTACAACAAGAATCACCTGGTGCCGTTCGGTGAATTCGTGCCGCTGGAGTCCATTCTTCGCCCGCTGGCGCCGTTCTTCGATTTACCGATGTCCTCTTTCAGCCGCGGCCCGTATGTGCAGCCGCAGCTGGTGGCGCATAACATGAAGCTGACGGCGGCTATCTGCTACGAGATTATTCTCGGTGAGCAGGTGCGGGATAACTTCCGCCCGGATACCGACTATCTGCTGACCATCTCCAACGATGCCTGGTTTGGCAAGTCCATCGGTCCGTGGCAGCACTTCCAGATGGCGCGGATGCGCGCCCTCGAGCTGGCGCGTCCGCTGCTGCGCAGCACCAATAACGGTATTACCGCCGTCATTGGCCCGCGTGGGGAAATTCAGGATATGATCCCACAGTTCACCCGCGCCGTGCTGACCACCAAAGTCACCCCGACTTCCGGCCTGACTCCGTACGCCCGTACCGGTAACTGGCCGCTGTGGGCGCTGACCGCGCTGTTGGGTTTCGGCGCGCTGATCATGAGCCTGCGCCAGCGTCGCCGCTAGTCGTTATTGCCTGCGGATCGTCTTGTCGATCCGCGTAGCCCCGGTCGTTAGCCGTCGCCGGGGCCGCCCTTCTCTCCTTTCCTGTCTCTCCACTCGTCAATCTGGCACGACCATTGCTTAATATACTCAGGTCGCGGCGACATTGATTGTTGGTTTAACCCTGTTGCACCAGCATCGCTCACCTCAGGCACTCAGCTGGTGCAATGGAAGATTTTTGCCTTTAAATGGTGCGGAGCACTTCGCAAAAATAAACAATAAAGCAGCAAAATCTTTACATTAAGCCAAACTAAATGCTAACAAACACATACAAATGCTGCACATCGGGATCGCAGCCATAATAACGCACACACACACATTCACAATGGGTATCAAAAGCGTCAGTGACGCTGCGGATAAGGAGTTGGATATGCAATTACGTAAACTGGCCACAGCGATGCTGGTCATGGGTATGACCGCCGGCCTGGCGCATGCGGAAGATGCCGCCCCGGCAGCGGGCAGCACGCTGGACAAAATCGCTAAAAACGGCGTTATCGTCGTCGGCCACCGTGAATCCTCCGTACCGTTTTCCTACTACGACAATCAACAAAAAGTGGTCGGCTACTCTCAGGACTACTCCAACGCTATCGTTGACGCCATCAAGAAGCAGCTGAATAAGCCTGACCTGCAGGTAAAACTGGTGCCGGTAACCTCGCAAAACCGTATTCCGCTGCTGCAAAACGGGACCTATGACTTCGAGTGCGGCTCCACGACCAATAACCTTGAACGTCAGAAACAAGCCGCCTTCTCCAATACCATTTTCGTCGTGGGTACCCGCCTGCTGGTGAAAAAAGGCGGTGCGATTAAAGATTTCCCGGATCTGAAAGACAAAGCAGTTGTCGTCACCTCCGGCACCACCTCCGAAGTTCTGCTGCATAAGCTCAATGATGAGAAGAAAATGAACATGCGCATTATCAGCGCTAAAGACCACGGCGACTCCTTCCGTACTCTGGAAAGCGGTCGTGCGGTGGCCTTTATGATGGACGATGCGCTGCTGGCCGGCGAACGCGCGAAAGCGAAGAAACCGGATAACTGGGAGATAGTCGGCACGCCCCAGTCGAAAGAAGCCTACGGCTGTATGCTGCGCAAAGACGATCCGCAGTTTAAAAAGCTGATTGATGACACCGTTGCCAGCGCCCAGACCTCCGGCGAAGCGGAAAAATGGTTTGATAAATGGTTCAAAAACCCGATTCCGCCGAAAAATCTGAATATGAACTTCGAACTCTCCGACGACATGAAGACGCTGTTCAAGACCCCTAACGATAAAGCTCTGAACTAATTAAAAAAACAAGGGGCAGGAGATCCTGCCCTCCCGATTGTTGTGACAGCACGGACAGACTATACGGCGGCTGGTCGTTCCCCAGCCGCCGCGAATACCGAAACAAGCTGAACAACGATCTTCGAGGGTAGCGATGCTACCCTTTTTTTTCCAGGAGTCATTTATGTCAATAGACTGGAACTGGGGGATCTTCCTGCAACAGGCCCCGTTCGGCAATACCACCTATCTGGGTTGGCTCTGGAGCGGCTTTCAGGTCACCATCGCCCTGTCGATTAGCGCCTGGATTATCGCTTTTTTCGTCGGCTCGCTGTTCGGCATTTTACGCACTGCCCCTAACCGTTGGTTATCGAGTATCGGCACCTGCTATGTCGAACTGTTCCGTAATGTCCCGCTGATCGTTCAGTTCTTCACCTGGTACCTGGTGGTGCCGGAGCTCCTGCCGGAAAACATCGGCATGTGGTTTAAATCCGAGCTTGATCCGAATATTCAGTTCTTTCTCTCTTCGATGATGTGTCTGGGGCTGTTTACCGCCGCGCGCGTATGCGAACAGGTGCGCGCCGCCATTCAGTCGCTGCCGCGCGGCCAGAAAAACGCCGGGCTGGCCATGGGTCTGACGCTGCCGCAGACCTATCGTTACGTCCTGCTGCCCAACGCCTATCGGGTGATTGTGCCGCCGATGACCTCGGAGATGATGAACCTGGTGAAAAACTCAGCCATCGCCTCAACCATCGGGCTGGCGGATATGGCGGCACAGGCAGGCAAGCTGCTGGATTACTCGGCCCACGCCTGGGAATCCTTTACCGCGATTACCCTCGCCTATGTGTTTATTAATGCGGTGATTATGCTGGTGATGTATGTGGTTGAACGCAAGGTCCGCCTGCCGGGCAATATGGGGGGCAAATAATCATGTACGATTTTGACTGGAGTTCTATCGTTCCATCGATGCCCTACCTGCTGGCCGGGCTGGTTATCACGCTGAAAATCACCGTAACCGCCATCATTTTCGGCATCGTCTGGGGCACCCTACTGGCAGTCATGCGCCTGTCAAGCTTCCTGCCGCTGGCATGGTTTGCGAAGACCTACGTCAACGTGTTCCGCTCGATCCCGCTGGTGATGGTCCTGCTGTGGTTTTATCTGATTGTTCCTGGTTTCCTGCAGAACGTTCTTGGCCTGTCGCCGAAGAGCGATATCCGCCTGATCTCCGCGATGGTGGCCTTCTCGATGTTTGAAGCGGCGTACTATTCGGAAATTATCCGCGCGGGTATCCAGAGTATCTCTCGCGGCCAGTCGAGCGCCGCGCTGGCGCTGGGGATGACCCAGTGGCAATCCATGAAGCTGATTATTCTGCCGCAGGCGTTTCGCGCCATGGTGCCGCTGCTGCTCACTCAGGGGATCGTGCTGTTCCAGGATACTTCTCTGGTTTACGTTCTGAGCCTGGCCGATTTCTTCCGTACCGCCTCCACCATCGGTGAGCGCGACGGAACCCAGGTCGAGATGATCCTGTTCGCAGGCGCCGTTTATTTTGTCATTAGTCTCAGCGCATCGCTGTTGGTCAGCTGGTTGAAGAAAAGGACTGTGTAATGATTACCCTGAAAAACGTTTCAAAATGGTATGGTCACTTTCAGGTGCTGACCGATTGCTCCACGGAAGTGAAAAAAGGTGAAGTGGTGGTGGTGTGCGGGCCTTCCGGCTCGGGCAAATCGACGCTGATTAAAACCGTCAACGGCCTTGAACCAATCCAACAGGGCGAGATTACCGTTGATGGTACCAAAGTGAACGATAAAAAAACCAACCTCGCCAGACTGCGCTCCCGCGTCGGGATGGTGTTCCAGCACTTTGAACTGTTTCCGCATCTGTCGATTATCGATAACCTGACGCTGGCGCAGGTGAAAGTGCTTAATCGTGACAAAGCCGCTTCCCGGGCAAAAGGCCTGAAGCTGCTGGAACGCGTGGGGCTCTCCGCCCATGCCGATAAATACCCAGCCCAGCTCTCCGGCGGCCAGCAGCAGCGCGTAGCTATCGCCCGCGCGCTCTGTATGGATCCGATTGCGATGCTGTTTGACGAACCGACTTCCGCGCTGGATCCGGAAATGATCAACGAAGTGCT
This sequence comes from Klebsiella sp. Lac1, assembly GCF_009825425.1. Taxonomy (NCBI): domain Bacteria; kingdom Pseudomonadati; phylum Pseudomonadota; class Gammaproteobacteria; order Enterobacterales; family Enterobacteriaceae; genus Klebsiella; species Klebsiella sp. Lac1. Next base: position 458,165 of record NZ_VJZJ01000001.1, on the reverse strand, counting down.
GGATGTCATGGTCGAGCTGGCCAACGAAGGCATGACGATGATGGTGGTGACGCACGAAATGGGCTTTGCCCGTAAGGTCGCCAACCGGGTGATCTTTATGGATGAAGGGAAAATTGTCGAAGATTCTGACAAAGAAGCGTTTTTCGCCAATCCGCAATCCGACCGCGCGAAAGACTTCCTCGCCAAAATCCTGCATTAATTTGTTGCTTTGCAGGCGCGCATCAGCAGGTGCGCGCCTGGTTTTCAGCGACTTCTGCGCGGCGTATCAAGGCTCAAAGGGACGACGCTGGAACTGGTCATGGCCGCATTTCGGGCAACGCGGCAGAATATCCGGGGTATAGACCGCCAGGTGATAATGGCAGTGTTCGCACACCAGATTTCCCAGCCCCACCACTTCGCCACTGTGGTAAACCCCGTGGTGGTTGAGGTCCTGGAACACTTCGCGCCACTCCAGCTGGGTTTTGTCGGTAATATCCGCCAGCTCCTGCCACAGGCTCTCTTTGATCACCCGCATAAACACGCTGTCCGTCAGTTCATCCTGGCTCTCTTCATAGCTGAGGGCAAACTCCTCCAGATCGCGCCTGACCGCTTTGGTCAGCGTCTCAACTTCGCGATGCGTTAACTCACCAGACTGGCTAATTTTCACCCGCGCCTGTTCCACCAGCGCGTCAATATCGCGTTCTCCACTGCGCAGCCGTTCACTGAGCGTCGACACCAGTTCACGGTAGAATTGAGCAACCTTGTTCATCATTTCGCCTCCGGTGTGGTTAACTTCTTCTAATAATAGACGTTATTTGCCGTCTGCTTTGCCAGTTAGCCCACAGAGTCGCGAAATAGTCTCCGCCGCTTTTGCCGATGTTAATGTGCGAAAGGCTGTTTTGACGTGGGCGTTTGGGCTATGCTATGCCGATCTGATAACACATCCATTGGCTACATTTTGTAGCTGTATTGAAAACAGGACCACTGGCTGCCATGCAAGAGCAATACCGCCCGGAAGAGATAGAATCGAAAGTCCAGCTTCACTGGGACGATCATCGTACATTTGAAGTAACTGAAGACGAGAGCAAAGAGAAGTATTACTGCCTGTCGATGCTTCCTTATCCTTCTGGTCGACTACACATGGGTCACGTGCGTAACTACACCATCGGCGACGTCATTGCCCGCTACCAGCGTATGCTCGGCAAAAACGTTCTGCAGCCGATCGGCTGGGATGCGTTTGGTCTGCCGGCGGAAGGCGCCGCGGTAAAAAACAACACCGCGCCGGCCCCGTGGACCTACGACAATATTGCCTACATGAAAAACCAGCTGAAAAAGCTGGGCTTTGGCTATGACTGGAGCCGTGAAGTGGCGACCTGCACCCCGGAATACTACCGCTGGGAGCAAAAATTCTTCACCGAGCTGTATAAAAAAGGCCTGGTGTACAAAAAAACGTCTGCGGTGAACTGGTGTCCGAACGACCAGACCGTTCTCGCCAACGAACAGGTGATCGACGGCTGCTGCTGGCGCTGCGATACCAAAGTTGAGCGTAAAGAGATCCCGCAGTGGTTTATCAAAATCACCGCCTACGCCGACGAACTGCTCAACGATCTGGATAAGCTGGATCACTGGCCTGATACCGTTAAGACCATGCAGCGCAACTGGATCGGCCGTTCCGAAGGGGTAGAAATCTCCTTCAACGTTAACGAGTACGCCGACAAGCTGACCGTCTACACCACCCGTCCGGACACCTTCATGGGCTGCACCTACCTGGCCGTTGCCGCGGGTCACCCGCTGGCGCAGCAGGCGGCAGCGAACAACCCGGAACTGGCGGCGTTTATCGACGAGTGCCGCAACACTAAAGTCGCCGAAGCAGAAATGGCGACGATGGAGAAAAAAGGCGTCGATACCGGCTTCAAAGCGATTCACCCGCTGACCGGCGAAGAAATTCCGGTCTGGGCGGCCAACTTCGTGCTGATGGAATATGGCACCGGCGCCGTGATGGCCGTTCCGGGTCACGATCAGCGCGACTACGAATTTGCCAGCAAATATGGTCTGAACATTAAGCCGGTTATTCTGGCGGCGGACGGCTCAGAACCGGATCTGTCCGAACAGGCGCTGACTGAAAAAGGCGCACTGTTCAACTCCGGCGAGTTTGACGGCCTGAGCCACGAAGCGGGCTTCAACGCTATCGCCGACAAACTGGCGGCGATGGGCGTTGGCGAACGCAAAATTAACTACCGCCTTCGCGACTGGGGCGTTTCCCGTCAGCGTTACTGGGGCGCGCCGATTCCAATGGTCACCCTCGAAGACGGTACCGTGATGCCAACGCCGGAAGATCAGCTGCCGGTGATCCTGCCGGAAGATGTGGTCATGGACGGTATCACCAGCCCGATCAAGGCCGATCCGCAGTGGGCAAAAACCACCGTTAACGGTCAGCCTGCGCTGCGTGAAACCGACACCTTCGATACCTTTATGGAGTCTTCCTGGTACTACGCGCGCTACACCTGCCCGCAGTACAATGACGGAATGCTGGATCCAAACGCCGCCAACTACTGGCTGCCGGTCGATATTTACATCGGCGGGATCGAACATGCGATTATGCACCTGCTGTACTTCCGCTTCTTCCATAAGCTGATGCGCGACGCGGGTATGGTTAACTCCGACGAGCCGGCAAAACAGCTGCTGTGTCAGGGGATGGTACTGGCTGACGCCTTCTATTACGTTGGCGAAAACGGCGAGCGTAACTGGGTTTCTCCGAAAGACGCAATTGTTGAACGTGACGAGAAAGGCCGCATTGTGAAGGCCAAAGACGCCGCAGGTCATGAGCTGGTCTACACCGGCATGAGCAAGATGTCCAAGTCGAAGAACAACGGCATCGACCCGCAGGAAATGGTAGAACGCTACGGCGCGGATACCGTTCGTCTGTTCATGATGTTCGCCTCTCCGGCGGATATGACGCTGGAATGGCAGGAGTCCGGCGTAGAAGGGGCGAACCGCTTCCTGAAACGTGTCTGGAAACTGGTTTACGAGCACACCATTCAGGGCCCGGTTGCCGCGCTGGACGCTGCCAGCCTGAGCGAAGATCAGCAGGCGCTGCGTCGCGATGTCCATAAAACGATCGCCAAAGTGACCGATGATATCGGCCGTCGTCAGACCTTCAACACCGCGATCGCCGCGATCATGGAGCTGATGAACAAACTGGCGAAAGCGCCGCAGGAAAACGAACAGGATCGCGCGCTGATGCGTGAGGCTCTGCTGGCGGTTGTGCGCATGCTCAATCCGTTCACCCCGCACGCCAGCTTCACGCTGTGGCAGGAGCTGGGCGGTGAAGGCGATATCGACAACGCGCAGTGGCCGGTCGCCGATGAAAGCGCCATGGTTGAAAATACCACCCTGGTTGTTGTTCAGGTCAATGGTAAAGTCCGTGGTAAAATTACCGTTCCTGTCGATGCAAGCGAAGAACAGGTTCGTGAACGTGCGGGCCAGGAACATCTGGTCGCGAAGTATCTCGACGGTGTAACCGTACGTAAAGTGATTTACGTCCCGGGCAAACTGCTCAACCTGGTCGTTGGCTAAGCACAGGAGGAAGCGTGCGATATCTGGCAACATTGTTGTTATCTCTGGCGGTGCTCGTCACCGCCGGATGCGGCTGGCATCTGCGGAGTACCACTCAGGTGCCCATCGCGATGAAAACCATGATCGTTCAGTCGAGCGATCCGAATGGCCCGTTAAGTCGTTCGGTGCGTAATCAGCTGCGTCTGAATGGCGTCGAGATCATCGACGGCAGCACGCTGCGCAAGGATATTCCTTCCCTGCGTCTGGATGCGTCATCCATTCAGAAAGACACGGCCTCCATTTTCCAGGATGGTCGTACGGCTGAATATCAGATGGTGCTGACGGTACAGGCACGCGTACTCATCCCGGGCCATGATATCTATCCGATCTCGACGAAAGTCTACCGCTCGTTCTTCGATAACCCGCAGGCGGCGTTAGCGAAAGACACCGAGCAGGATATGATAATCCAGGAGATGTACGACAAAGCCGCGGAACAGCTGATTCGTAAGCTGCCAAGCGTCCACGTTGCTGATGTTGAAGCCACGAAAGGGGAAGAGAAGACGGTCACGCCCGCTTCCACAACCTCTGGCAACCGCGTCTCCACTACGCTGGGTAACTGATGATTCGGTTGTACCCGGAACAACTCCGCGCGCAGCTCACTGAAGGGCTGCGAGCGGCCTATTTATTACTCGGCAGCGATCCGTTGCTGCTGCAGGAAAGTCAGGACGCGATTCGCGAAGCCGCTGCTACCCAGGGCTTTACCGAGCACCATACCGCGTCTATCGACGCCAGCACCGACTGGCCCGCCCTCTTCTCACTCAGCCAGGCCATGAGCCTGTTCGCCAGCCGTCAGACGCTGCTGCTGGTGCTGCCGGAAAATGGTCCTAACGCGGCGATTAACGAACAGCTTGCCACCCTGGTCAGCATGCTCCATGACGACCTGCTGTTAATCGTTCGCGGTAATAAGCTCAGCAAAGCGCAGGAAAATGCCGCCTGGGTTAGCGCGCTGGCCAGCCGCGCGGTTCAGGTGAGCTGTCAGACGCCGGAATATGCGCAGCTGCCGCGATGGCTGGCGGCGCGAGCAAAACAACACCATTTGCATCTTGATGACGCCGCCAGTCAGCTGCTGTGCTACTGCTATGAAGGCAATCTGCTGGCGCTGGCGCAGGCGCTGGAGCGGCTCTCTCTGCTGTGGCCGGATGGCAAGCTGACGCTGCCGCGCGTCGAACAGGCGGTGAACGACGCCGCCCACTTCACACCCTATCACTGGGTGGATGCGCTGCTGGCCGGCAAAAGCAAGCGGGTGCTGCATATCCTGCAGCAGTTACGCCTGGAAGGAAGCGAACCGGCTATTCTGCTGCGCACGCTCCAGCGCGAGCTGCTGCTGCTGGTTAACCTGAAACGCCAGTCGGCCCATACGCCGCTGCGTACGCTCTTCGATAAGCATCGGGTGTGGCAGAACCGTCGACAGCTGGTCAGCGATGCGCTCGCGCGCCTCAGCACAGACCAGTTGCGCCAGGCGGTCACTCTGCTGACCCGAGCGGAGCTGACGTTTAAACAGGATTACGGTAGCGCCATCTGGCCGGAGTTAGAGAGCCTTTCTTTGTTGCTCTGCCATAAAGCGCTGGCAGACGTATTTATTGATGGTTGATATGACTCAGTTGCAGGCAATGTACGGCGGCACCTTTGATCCGGTGCACTATGGACACCTCAAACCGGTTGAGATTCTGGCGAATCAGATTGGCCTTGAGAAAGTGATTATCGTCCCAAACAATGTTCCGCCGCACCGCCCGCAGCCTGAAGCCACCAGCGCCCAGCGTCAACAGATGCTGGCGCTGGCCATTGCCGATAAGCCGTTGTTCGTGCTTGATGAGCGTGAGCTTCAGCGTCAGACGCCATCCTGGTCGGCGCAAACGCTGGAAGAGTGGCGACAGGAACAAGGGCCAGACCGGCCGCTGGCCTTCATTATTGGCCAGGACTCGCTGCTCACCTTCCCGACCTGGCACAATTACGCCTCGATTCTGGATAATGTGCATCTGATCGTTTGCCGCCGCCCCGGCTATCCGCTGGTGATGCAACGGGAAGAGGATCAGCGGTGGCTGGACAAACGTTTAACGCACGACGCAGACCAGCTGCACAACCGTCCCGCCGGGGTTATCTATCTGGCGGAAACCCCGTGGTTTGACATTTCGGCAACGCTTATCCGCCAGCGCCTGGAACGCGGGGAATCCTGCGCTGACATGCTGCCGGCGGCGGTACTGACGTATATCCATCAGCAAAAACTCTACTGTTAACCGCCCGTTGCCCCGGCGTTCGTGACGCCGGATGCAATAGCAGCGCGCCGGTTCGCTTATACTCTCCCTCATCTCTTTACGATGCCAGAAGGCGTATATTCAGTGAAATTATGGTTAGTTCGACATGGTGAAACTGAGGCCAATGTTGCCGGCCTTTACAGCGGACACGCCCCGACCCCGTTAACCGGGCGCGGGATGACGCAGGCGCAAACGCTCGGTCAGTTGCTGCAGGCGGTTCCCTTCGATAGCGTCCTCTGCAGCGAGCTGGAACGCACCCAACTCACCGCCGACCTGCTGCTCGGCGCACGCAATATCCCCCGACAGATAGTCCCCGAACTTAATGAGATGTTTTTTGGCGACTGGGAAATGCGCCATCATCGTGACTTACAGCGCGAAGACGCCGAAAACTATGCCGCCTGGTGCGCGGACTGGCAGCATGCGGCGCCGACCAACGGCGAAAGTTTTCCGCATTTCGCCCACCGCATCCGCACGTTTGCCGGGAAGCTGACGCAACATTCGCAGCCGGACCATCTGCTGATCGTCGGCCATAAAGGGGGGCTGAGCCTACTGATCGCGCTGTTGCTGAAGCTGCCGGCGGAGACGATGTGGCATTTTCCTGTCGCCCATGGCGCATGGAGCGAACTCGAACTGCACGCTGATTTTGCCACCCTGCGGGTATTAAATAGCCAGGCGCGCTGGCAGAAGGAAGAAGAATTCCGTGCAGACCATTGACAGGTCAGAGCAGGCTGTTATTCTCCGCAGCCTGAACGCATCGGCCAAAAGATGTTTCCAGAAATTGTTTTACAAAAATGGCGATGCAATCACGGGCGATGGATGGGATGATAGCCGCCGCCATCGCTTGCTGACCGACATTTATCCCGACTTTCCGACAAGTTCAGGTATACTGTCAGGCTGTTTATTATCAATCTTCACTCACCCAGGGGGAACTCTTGCAGGGTAAAGCACTCCAGGATTTTGTTATCGACAAAATTGATGACCTGAAAGGTCAGGACATCGTTGCCATTGACGTTCATGGCAAATCCAGCATTACAGATTGCATGATTATTTGCACCGGCACCTCCACGCGCCATGTCATGTCCATCGCCGACCACGTAGTACAAGAGTCTCGCGCCGCAGGCATGCTGCCGCTGGGCGTTGAAGGTGAAAACGCCGCCGACTGGATTGTTGTCGACCTTGGCGACGTCATGGTTCACGTTATGCAGGAAGAGAGCCGTCATCTGTACGAGCTGGAAAAACTCTGGAGTTAATGCGTGAAGCTGCAACTGGTGGCCGTTGGCACCAAGATGCCGGACTGGGTTCAGACCGGCTTTAGTGAATATTTGCGCCGTTTTCCAAAAGATATGCCGTTCGAGCTGCTGGAAATTCCCGCCGGTAAACGCGGTAAAAATGCCGACATCAAGCGCATCCTCGAAAAAGAAGGGGAAATGATGCTGGCGGCCGCAGGCAAAAATCGCATCGTGACCCTGGATATTCCGGGAAAACCGTGGGATACGCCGCAGCTGGCGCGAGAACTGGAGCGCTGGAAACAGGATGGCCGCGACGTCAGCCTGCTTATCGGCGGTCCCGAGGGGCTCTCTCCGGCATGTAAAGCAGCAGCGGAACAGAGTTGGTCACTCTCCACCCTCACGTTGCCTCACCCGCTGGTACGCGTACTGGTCGCTGAGAGCCTGTATCGTGCGTGGAGCATTACCACCAACCACCCTTACCACCGTGAATAATGATGACCAGGGTAGACTAAGCAGCGAATGAAATTACAGAATTCTTTCCGCGACTATACGGCTGAATCCTCGCTGTTCGTGCGCCGGGCGCTGGTCGCTTTTTTGGGGATTTTGCTGCTTACCGGCATACTGGTTGCCAATCTTTATAACGTGCAGATTGTTCGCTACACCGACTATCAAACGCGCTCCAACGAAAACCGTATTAAGCTGGTCCCTATTCCGCCCAGTCGCGGCATTATCTATGACCGCAACGGTACGCCGCTGGCGCTGAACCGCACCATCTACCAGCTGGAGATGATGCCGGAAAAAGTCGATAACGTGCAGCAAACGCTGGATGCGTTACGCGATGTCATCGATCTGAGCGATGATGACATCGCTAACTTCAAAAAAGAACGCTCGCGTTCCCATCGCTTTACTTCGATTCCCGTCAAGGTCAACCTCAGCGAAGTCCAGGTGGCCCGTTTTGCGGTTAACCAGTACCGCTTTCCCGGTGTCGAGGTAAAAGGCTATAAACGCCGCTACTACCCCTATAACTCCGCGCTGACCCACGTTATCGGCTACGTCTCAAAAATAAACGATAAAGACGTCGATCGCCTGGATAAAGAGGGCAAGCTGGCCAACTACGCCTCCACGCATGATATTGGCAAGCTGGGAATCGAGCGCTATTACGAAGACGTCCTGCACGGTCAGACCGGCTATGAAGAGGTCGAAGTCAATAACCGTGGCCGCGTTATTCGCCAGCTCAAAGAGGTGCCGCCGCAGGCCGGGCGCGATATCTATTTGACCCTCGATCTCAAGCTTCAGCAGTATATTGAGACTCTGCTCGCCGGTAGCCGCGCTGCCGTGGTCGTCACCGACCCGCGTACCGGCAGCATCCTCGCGCTGGTCTCCACGCCGAGCTACGACCCGAACCTGTTTGTGGACGGCATCTCCAGTAAAGACTACTCCACCCTGCTGAACGACCCGAATACTCCGCTGGTCAACCGCGCGACCCAGGGGGTTTACCCGCCGGCGTCGACGGTGAAGCCTTATGTCGCCGTATCGGCCCTCAGCGCGAACGTCATCACCCGCAATACCAGCCTGTTCGACCCGGGCTGGTGGCAGCTGCCGGGTTCTGACAAGCGCTACCGCGACTGGAAAAAGTGGGGGCACGGGCACCTGAACGTGACCAAAGCGCTCGAAGAGTCTGCCGATACTTACTTCTATCAGGTCGCCTATGATATGGGGATCGACCGCCTCTCCGAGTGGATGAGCAAATTCGGTTACGGCCACTATACCGGTATCGATCTCTCCGAAGAGCGCTCCGGGAATATGCCGACCCGTGAATGGAAGCTGAAGCGCTTTAAGAAGCCCTGGTATCAGGGTGACACCATCCCGGTCGGAATCGGCCAGGGCTACTGGACCGCAACGCCGATTCAAATGAACAAAGCGCTGATGATTCTGATCAACGACGGCGTCGTGAAAGTCCCCCACCTGCTGCAAAGCACCGTCGAAGACGGTAAGCAGGTTCCCTGGGTTCAGCCGCACGAGCCGCCGGTCGGCGATATTCACTCCGGCTTCTGGGAAATCGCCAAAGACGGGATGTTCGGCGTAGCCAACCGCGGCAACGGTACCGCGCATAAATACTTCGCCAGCGCGCCGTATAAAATTGCGGCGAAATCCGGTACGGCCCAGGTGTTTGGCCTGAAAGCCAATGAAACCTATAACGCGCACCGCATCGCGGAACGTCTGCGCGACCATAAACTTATGACGGCGTTTGCCCCTTATAACAATCCCCAGGTTGCTGTTGCCATCATTCTTGAGAACGGCGGCGCCGGCCCGGCGGTCGGCACCATTATGCGCCAGATTCTCGACCACATTATGCTGGGCGATAACAACACAAACTTGCCGAGTGAAAACCCGGCGGTAACGGCGGGGGAGGATCAATAATGACCGATAATCCGAACAAAAAATCGCTATGGGATAAAATCCATCTCGATCCGACCATGGTGCTGATTCTGCTGGCGCTGCTGACCTACAGCGCGCTGGTTATCTGGAGCGCCAGCGGCCAGGATATCGGAATGATGGAGCGTAAAATAGGCCAGATCGCCATGGGCGTGGTTATCATGATCGTGATGGCGCAAATCCCGCCGCGCGTGTATGAAGGCTGGGCGCCCTATCTCTATATCTTCTGTATCATTTTGCTGGTCGCGGTTGACGCTTTCGGCGCGATTTCCAAAGGTGCCCAGCGCTGGCTGGATCTTGGCGTCGTGCGCTTTCAGCCATCGGAAATTGCTAAAATCGCCGTGCCGCTGATGGTCGCGCGCTTTATCAACCGCGATGTGTGTCCGCCCTCGCTGAAGAATACCGCCATTGCGCTGGTGCTGATTTTCCTGCCAACCCTGCTGGTTGCCGCCCAGCCGGACCTCGGGACCTCCATTCTGATTGCGTTGTCTGGCCTGTTCGTGCTGTTCCTTTCCGGACTGAGCTGGCGTCTGATTGGCGTGGCGGTGGTGCTGATTGCGGCGTTTATTCCGATTTTATGGTTCTTCCTGATGCATGATTATCAGCGTCAGCGCGTCATGATGTTGCTCGACCCGGAGACCGATCCGCTGGGTGCCGGCTATCATATTATTCAGTCGAAAATCGCCATTGGCTCCGGCGGCTTACGCGGCAAAGGCTGGCTGCACGGCACCCAGTCGCAGCTTGAATTCCTGCCGGAACGCCATACCGACTTTATCTTTGCGGTCCTGGCGGAAGAGCTCGGCCTGATTGGCGTGCTGATTCTGCTGGCGCTCTATATCCTGCTCATCATGCGCGGGCTGTGGGTCGCCGCCCAGGCGCAAACCACTTTCGGTCGCGTCATGGCCGGTGGTTTAATGTTGATTTTATTCGTTTATGTCTTCGTAAATATTGGTATGGTGAGTGGTATTTTACCAGTGGTGGGGGTACCGTTGCCGCTGGTCAGCTACGGGGGCTCAGCCCTAATCGTATTGATGGCCGGGTTTGGTATCGTGATGTCGATCCACACCCACAGAAAAATGTTGTCGAAAAGCGTTTAAGGGGTTCGCGATGCGTAAGCAATGGCTGGGGATCTGCATAGCAGCGGGGCTGCTGGCGGCATGTTCGGGTGAAGACGTTCAACAGAAGACGGTCAGCACTCCACAGCCGGCCGTCTGTAATGGCCCAAGCGTGGAAATCAGCGGCGCCGATCCGCATTATGAAACGCCAAATGCCGCGGCGAATCAGGATTACGAGCGCGAAGGTAAAAGTTATAAAATCGTCCAGGATCCGTCTAACTTTACTCAGACCGGTCTGGCCGCCATTTATGACGCGGAACCCAACAGCAATCTGACGGCGTCCGGCGAAGCCTTCGACCCGACGCAGCTTACCGCGGCGCACCCGACGTTGCCGATCCCAAGCTACGTCCGCGTGACTAACCTCGCAAACGGCCGGATGATCGTCGTGCGCATTAACGATCGCGGGCCGTATGGCAACGATCGCGTTATCTCGCTCTCGCGCGCTTCTGCCGATCGCCTGAACACCTCCAATAACACCAAAGTGCGTATCGATCCGATCATCGTCGCGCCGGATGGTTCGCTTTCCGGCCCGGGCATGGCCTGTACTACCGTCGCCAAACAAACCTATGCGCTACCTGCCCGCCCGGATCTTGACGGCGGTGCCGGTGTTTCCAGCGAACCGACCGCACAAACTGATGTCCGCCCAATCAGCAATGATACGCTGAAGCCGGAAGACAGCGTTGGCGCGCCGGTGAAAAGCGGCGGTTTCCTCGGTGCGCCTACGCCACTGAATAGCGGCGTACTGGAAAGCAGCGAGCCTGCGACTCAGACGGCCCCCCAAAGCGCGCCGGTTACCGCGCCTGGTTCTGTGCAAGGTCGCGCCGCGCCGGCAGCACCGGCGGCTGCCGCTGCGACCACGGCCGTCGCCGCCTCGGCGGCCAGCGCCAGCGGCGATTTCGTCGTTCAGGTCGGCGCCGTCAGCGATCGGACCCGCGCGCAGCAATATCAGCAGCGTCTTAGCCAGCAGTTTTCCGTGCCTGGTCGCGTCGTGCAGAACGGTGCGGTGTGGCGCATTCAGCTCGGGCCGTTCGCCAGCAAATCGCAGGCCAGTACGGTACAACAGCGCCTGCAAAGCGAAGCTCAGCTGCAGTCATTTATTACTCACGCCAACTAAACAGGCTGGGCCGTTGTCCGTACTGTGATGCGCATGAAAAAGTCATTAACAAAGTCATGCGCAATGTCGGATGCCGGTCCACGGAGCATTTGTTATAGTAGGGCACTTTTTTTAACTCCATCACGGATGCCGTTGTTCTGACCATGAAGACCTCTTTCACCGCACGTTTACTCGTTACGGCCCTCTCCGTTGCAGCGCTCTCTTCCGCTGCCCACGCCGATGACCTGAATCTCAAAACCATGATCCCAGGCGCGCCGCAGATTGACGCCGAATCCTGGATCCTTATTGATTACAATTCGGGCAAAGTGCTGGCGGAGAATAACGCCGATTCCCGCCGCGACCCGGCGAGCCTGACCAAAATGATGACCAGCTACGTCATCGGTCAGGCCATGAAAGCGGGCAAGTTTAAAGAAACCGACCTGGTTACGGTGGGCAACGATGCGTGGGCAACCGGTAACCCGGTGTTTAAAGGCTCTTCACTGATGTTCCTGAAACCGGGTATGCAGGTGCCGGTTTCTCAGCTGATCCGCGGCATCAACCTGCAGTCGGGTAATGACGCCTGCGTCGCTATGGCCGACTACGTCGCCGGTAGCCAGGATGCCTTCGTCAGCCTGATGAACAACTACGTCAATGCGCTGGGCCTGAAAAACAGCCACTTCCAGACCGTTCACGGCCTTGATGCCGACGGGCAGTACAGCTCTGCGCGCGATATGGCGCTGATTGGCCAGGCGCTGATCCGCGACGTACCGAACGAATACACCATCTATAAAGAAAAAGAGTTCACCTTTAACGGCATTCGTCAGCAGAACCGTAACGGTCTGCTGTGGGATAACAGCCTGAACGTCGACGGGATTAAAACCGGCCATACCGACAAAGCGGGCTATAACCTCGTCGCCTCGGCGACCGAAGGCCAGATGCGTCTGATCTCCGCCGTTATGGGCGGTCGCACCTTCAAAGGCCGTGAATCCGAAAGCAAAAAGCTGCTGACCTGGGGCTTCCGCTTCTTCGAAACCGTTAATCCGCTGAAAGCCGGGAAAGAGTTCTCTTCCGAACCCGCCTGGTTTGGCGACAGCGATCGCGCTTCGCTGGGGGTCGATAAAGACGTTTATCTGACTATCCCTCGTGGCCGCATGAAAGACCTGAAAGCCAGCTATGTGCTGAACAATACCGAACTGCACGCACCGCTGCAGAAAAACCAGGTGGTCGGCACCATTAACTTCCAGCTGGACGGTAAAACGATCGATCAGCGCCCGCTGGTGGTCCTGCAAGAAATTCCTGAAGGCAATTTCTTCGGAAAAATGATTGATTACATCAAGTTAATGTTCCACCACTGGTTTGGCTAAAAATCGAACGCTTGAAAGTGTGATTTACATCCCCATATACTAATCATCAAAGTAACCTGATAACTCCCACTCCTGGTGGGAGTTATTATTTTTTGTCGTAATACCGGAGCTGACATGAAAACCAAACTTAACGAACTGCTTGAATTCCCTACTCCATTTACTTACAAAGTAATGGGGCAGGCGTTGCCTGAGCTGGTTGATCAGGTGGTGGAAGTGGTACAGCGCCATGCGCCTGGTGATTACTCTCCGCAGGTAAAACCGAGCAGCAAAGGGAACTACCACTCGGTGTCTATCACCATCAACGCGACCCATATCGAGCAGGTCGAAACCCTGTACGAAGAGCTGGGCAATATCGACATCGTCCGGATGGTGCTGTAACCCATTCCCTGACCCGGCCCTGCGCCGGGTCATCCCTCCCCGCTATGCTGTGATATACTCCCCCCTCAAGTCACTTCTCTCTCTGCGGAGACGTTGTTTTGCAGCATAACAAAATCCTTATCCGTCAACTTGGCCTGCAACCTTACGAACCGGTCTCGCAGGCGATGCATGAATTTACCGACACCCGCGACGACACCACGCTGGACGAAATCTGGCTGGTCGAACACCCTCCGGTCTTTACTCAGGGCCAGGCGGGAAAAGCTGAACACGTGCTGATTCCGGGCAATATTCCGGTCATTCAAAGCGATCGCGGCGGCCAGGTAACCTACCACGGACCAGGACAGCAGGTGATGTATGTTCTGCTGAACCTCAAGCGGCGCAAACTGGGCGTGCGCGAACTGGTTACCCTGCTGGAACAGACCGTGGTCAACACGCTGGCGGAATACGCGATTGAATCGCATCCTCGCGCCGATGCGCCCGGCGTCTACGTCGGCGAGCAAAAAATCTGTTCGCTGGGTTTGCGTATCCGAAAAGGTTGTTCGTTTCACGGGCTTGCGCTGAATATTGCGATGGACCTGTCGCCGTTCCTGCGGATTAACCCCTGCGGCTATGCCGGAATGGAGATGGCCCAAATGCGCCAGTGGCAACCGGACATTCAGCCGCAGATGGTGGCGCCTCATCTGGTTGCCAACCTGCTGGATCTGCTCGGCAACCCGCCTCACGAGATGATTGCCGCCGCTTAGCCCCCGCTCGCTCGCGCCCCTGTCACCGGGGCGCGACATCCGCATTATCGATAGTTAAGCCATTATATTTGCAATTAAATGTCACGCACAGCGTCTCTGCTGGCCGCTATACTTGCGCTATCTCCGATAACAAGGAAGCGCTGAGTGGAAAATAACACGCCGTCATCAGAGTCGCCCACACCGTGGGAACCGCACCGCGACCGCCAGGCCTTCCGTATTCTGCGTAATGTGGATCTGAACCTGCTGACCATTTTTGAAGCGGTGTATGTCCACAAGGGCATCGTCAATGCCGCGAAAGTGCTGAACATTACGCCATCGGCGATCAGCCAGTCGCTGAATAAACTGCGCGCTTTGTTCCCCGATCCGCTGTTTATCCGTAAAGGCCAGGGAGTGACGCCTACGGCGTACGCGACCCATCTTCACCAGTACATCAGCCAGGGAATGGAATCCTTCCTCAGCGCCCTCGACCTGGCCGGCGGGGCGGTTCAGCAACGCGCCATCACCATCGCGACCTCCCCCTTTATCGGCGCTCTGGTCATCCCGGCGATTGCGCACGCGCTCAGGCCCTCTTTTCCCCAGATCCGGTTACACAACGTCGCCATTACCGATGCCAGCAGTCAGTTGACTCAACGCCAGGTCGATTTGCTGATCGACAGCGAGACCTACACAAACCAGGCCATCGTGCATCACCTGCTGTTTGAAGATCGGCTGGTAATGTATTGCCGCGAAGGACATCCGGCGTTACCAATGCCGTTAACCGAAGAGAATCTCCGCCAGTATGAGTTTGCCCTGATATTGCCACCGGGCCAGCGCTATCCGGCAATATACCGGCAGTTACAGGGGCCCCCGGGAGAACGCCGCTGCGGCTTCAGCAGCGACAACCTTTTTGCCCAGGCGGCGCTGATAAGCCAAAGCGATATGATAGGGCTGATGCCGGAGCAGATGTTTTCTCTGCTGGCGCGTACGTGGTCGCTGGCAAGGCTCGACTACGCTCAATTACCCGAACAACGCATTGAGATTTCACTGCATTACAACCGGATAAGCGCGCAGGAACCGTTGCTGAATCAGGTCATCGAGGTGGTTCGTCAGTCGTTTAAACAATAAAGCACGTGAGGATAAGCATAAAACAACAACTATTTTACAATTTGCCGAACAGGTAGGCTGCTTTCTGTCCCATATCAATGGTATACTGCCTGTCCTTAATTCAAAAATAGTTGATAAATACAACATTTCCTTGAATTGATTCGCTTTCCTTCGTGACTCGCAACTGGAACACGCACGCTATGAGTAAACCCATTGTGATGGAACGCGGTGTTAAGTACCGCGACGCCGATAAAATGGCCCTTATCCCGGTGAAAAACGTGGCAACTGAGCGTGAAGCTCTGCTCAGAAAACCGGAATGGATGAAAATCAAACTTCCGGCTGACTCGTCCCGTATCCAGGGAATCAAAGCAGCGATGCGTAAGAACGGTCTGCACTCTGTGTGCGAAGAAGCTTCTTGCCCAAACCTTGCGGAATGCTTCAACCACGGAACGGCCACCTTTATGATCCTCGGCGCGATTTGTACCCGTCGCTGCCCTTTCTGTGACGTTGCGCACGGTCGTCCGGTGGCGCCGGATGCCAACGAACCGCAGAAACTCGCGCAAACTATCGCCGATATGGGCCTGCGCTATGTCGTCGTGACCTCCGTCGACCGCGACGATCTTCGCGACGGCGGCGCTCAGCACTTTGCCGATTGCATCAGCGCTATTCGTGAGAAAAACCCGACGATTAAGATTGAGACCCTGGTCCCTGATTTCCGTGGCCGTATGGATCGCGCGCTGGATATCCTCACGGTGACTCCGCCGGATGTGTTTAACCACAACCTGGAAAACGTGCCGCGTCTGTATCGTCAGGTTCGCCCGGGCGCCGACTACAACTGGTCGCTGAAGCTGCTGGAGCGTTTTAAAGAAGCGCATCCGGAGATCCCGACGAAATCAGGTTTAATGGTCGGCCTCGGCGAGACCAACGAAGAGATCATCGAAGTTATGCGCGACCTGCGTCGCCATGGCGTGACCATGCTCACCCTGGGCCAGTATCTGCAGCCAAGCCGTCACCACCTGCCGGTTCAGCGCTACGTCAGCCCGGACGAGTTTGAAGAGATGAAAGCCGAAGCGATGGCGATGGGCTTCACCCACGCCGCCTGCGGCCCGTTCGTTCGTTCGTCTTATCATGCCGACCTGCAAGCCAAAGGGATGGAAGTGAAGTAAATTTCACAGCCCCTCAATCGCCGCGTGAACCCTTTCACGCGGCGGTCCGTTTTTATCCCGCTCGCCTGACCTTTCCCTGCCTCTGGTAACAACTGGTTGCATTTTTTTATACTTTTTCGCGCACGGGCAATAAAAAGAGGCCGCAGCGCTTATCGCTGCAGCCTCTTCAACGTTCAGACTCTCGCCTGCCGGTAACCCCCTCCCGCTGTCGGGGAAGGCGCCTTTAATTACTCTTTATGAGAGAGCTTCTGTGCCGGAGCGTCTTCTTCCGCACTGGTTTTCTTCGCGCTATCGTCATCGTCGTTCATGGCTTTCTTGAAGCCTTTGATAGCGGAACCCAGGTCTCCACCCAGCGTACGTAATTTTTTGGTACCAAACACTAAAATAATCAGTGCTGCGACAACCAGCAGTTTGGTAATACTAATCTCACCCATAGATAACCTTCTTTCTCTAAAACAAGCTGCGAATACGCCATCATACACGCGAACAATTAACGGCTATTTGACGCGCGGACACAATAGCAATCTGTAACAAGGTGAATCAAGCCTTGTTTAAAAAAACATCACAATAATTGCGGTGGCGCAAAGCGGCGGTTCTTCAATACCGGCAAACGCTCGCGAACCTGGCGCAGCGACGCTGTCGAAATGTCGGCAGTAATCATCTGCGGCCCGTCCCCTGCTCCGGCCATCGTCGTCCCCATCGGGTCGATAATGCGGCTCTGGCCAATATTGCGGGTTCCGCATTCGCCCGCCGCCACGATATAGCAGGTCGTATCCAGAGCCCTGGCCGCCAGTAGCGTGCTCCAGTGATACTCCTTCATTGGCCCTCTGACCCATGCGGTGGGCAACACCAGCACTTCAGCACCGTTAAGCGCCAGCGTTAACGCCAGCTCGGGAAAGCGTAAATCGTAACAGGTCATCAGGCCAACGCGTACCCCGTCGACATCAATCAACGGTGGAATCTGTCGCCCGGCATCGACAAGGCGCGACTCCTGCATCGCAAACGCATCATACAAATGGAGCTTCTGGTACTGGGCAATCACCTCACCCTGGCGTATCGCCACCAGCGTATTCGTCGCTCGCCCCTCGCCGGAAGGCACATGCAGCGTCAGCACCGTGGTTAATAAACCATGATGGCGGCTTTCATCCCGCAGCAGCTGCAGAAAACCGCCATCCATCTCCTGCGCCGACTTTACCGAAAGATCCGGATCGCTGTCGTCACGCGCCAGCAACGCTTCCGGTAATACCAGCAATGATACCCCCTGCCCGGCCGCCTGGTGCATCAACGCCACGCAGGTACGCGCATTGACTCGCCAGTCCGCCGTTACGGCAAATTGTCCCGCAGCAACCCGCATTCTCTTCTCCCGTCAGGTATTTTGTAGCCAGTGACGCATTTTGCGCGCTACACTCAAACCCCTGTATTAACCAAATAGCAGGGAATGAGAGTGTCACAACTACTTTTAGCCGTTTTTGTTGGTGGTGGTACCGGCAGCGTTTTGCGCTGGTGGCTTGGAATGAAGTTCAATCCAATGCATCACGCGATTCCCATGGGCACACTTGCAGCCAACCTGCTGGGCGCGTTTATCATTGGCGCCGGGCTGGCATGGTTTAATCGCCTGACAAACATTGACCCAATGTGGAAACTGCTGCTCACTACCGGATTTTGCGGCGGGCTGACGACGTTTTCAACCTTCTCATCGGAGGTCTTTTTCCTGCTGCAACAGGGGCGTTTCAGCTGGGCGCTGCTGAACATTCTGGCCAATCTGTTAGGCTCATTCGCCATGACGGCAACGGCATTCTGGCTCTTTTCCCATGCGGCCAGTCGCTAACGGCAGGCAAAAAAAAACCCGCGTTGAGCGGGTTTTTATATTCTACTGACGCAATGCTTAGATAGCGTTTACGTTTGCAGCAGAAGGGCCTTTGGCACCGTTAGTGATTTCGAACTCTACGCGCTGACCTTCAGCCAGAGTTTTGAAACCGTTGGACTGGATTGCAGAGAAGTGTACGAATACATCTTTGCTGCCATCTTCCGGAGTAATGAAACCGAATCCTTTGGATTCATTAAACCACTTAACGTTACCTTTAATCTTAGACATCAAAATTACCTTTATATGAAAAAACGACACTGATACTGTGTCGGACACCAGTACATCAATTGTGATGCCTTTTGTCCAGTCCAAGTTTCTTAAAAAGTGACAAATATCGCTATCTTTTTTAGGAGGTCACGCCTTAGTTGTTGTTTTTTCACAGGACAAACGACTTAGCTCTTTTATTGCTAAGTTATGCCAGTCTAAAACTGAAAACGGGCCCAGGCAAAGTAGACGTTACCGTTATTGTAGGTCCCGGGGATATAGGTCATCTGGAAGGTTGCAGGACCATAACCAATGGATGCCAGTGGCAAAATGACCGGAATGGGAATGTAATTCCAGTTATCTCGCGCCGTCACGCCCAGCGTGTACCCCAGACCAAGATGAAAATTGTCGTCGGCTAACGGACGCCAGGTTTTCTCCCAGCCATAGCCGCCAATCGGCTCCCATTTGTTAAACGAGTCCTTAAAGGCCATCAGATACAGGCCATGCCAGTTGCCTTTATCATCCCAGCGGGAAACCCCGAATCCTGCCCCCCACGGACGCTCGTTATACTTATCGGTCTTTTCTTTGTCATAGGCAAAACGGGCATGCCAGGTAATCGCGGGAACATACAGATCGTAGTGTTCAGGTTCCTGCCAGGTCTGCCCGACGTTGTCACTTAAGGTGTTATACCCATCGCGAATCGTCGACGTAAACGACGCGTTAGCCACGCCACAAGAGAGCATTACCCCTAAAAAACTAATAAAAAACAATACGAAATGACGTTGTCTCAACACTTATCTCTTACCAATATCAATTTTAAAGCGCAATAAGTTAGCAAGTATAATCTTAATATTGCCTTAACGAAATCAGGTAAGTTTCTGATTTATGATCGGAAAAACAGCAAGCTTTTCACCTTTCCGTTTTGTGATAGCGGCCGCCCCTCGACTGATGATTGCAGGATTCTCATCGGTTTATTGATTTGCATCAGCATGTTTTGCCCATGAATTAGGCACATTCGCTTACTTAATTTTATCTTCACTTTGTTTATTAGCAGATTCTTTGGGTGAAAGGCTTAGGGGTAAAAAATGCTTACGCTAGTTGAGATTCTGATTGGCATTGTGGTCATTGTGGGCGTTGCCCGCTATATCATAAAAGGCTATTCCGCCACCGGCGTGCTCTTCGTCGGTGGTTTGACGTTACTTATCGTCAGCGCGTTGATGGGACACAAGATTTTACCCGGCGATACGAAAAGCACGGGGTATTCCGCAACCGATATCATCGAATACGTCAAAATTCTCCTGATGAGCCGCGGCGGCGATTTGGGCATGATGATCATGATGCTCTGCGGATTCGCCACCTATATGACCCATATTGGCGCCAACGATATGGTGGTGAAGCTGGCTTCTAAGCCGCTGCGCTACATTAACTCCCCCTATCTGCTGATGATCGCCGCCTATTTCGTCGCCTGCCTGATGTCGCTGGCCGTCTCCTCGGCGACCGGCCTGGGCGTTCTGCTGATGGCCACCCTGTTCCCGGTGATGGTGAATGTCGGTATCAGTCGCGGCGCCGCGGCGGCCATTTGCGCCTCGCCGGCCGCAATTATCCTCTCTCCGACCTCCGGCGACGTGGTGCTGGCCGCCAAAGCCGCAGAAATGCCGCTCATCGACTTTGCGTTTAAAACCACGCTGCCGATCTCCATCGTCGCGATTATCGGCATGGCCATCGCCCACTACTTCTGGCAGCGCTACCTGGATAAAAAAGAGAACGTCGCGCACGAAATGCTCGATGTGAACGAAATCACCACCACCGCCCCCGCCTTCTACGCCCTTCTGCCCTTTACGCCGATTATCGGCGTCCTGATTTTCGACGGGAAATGGGGCCCGGAACTGCATATTATCGCCATCCTCGTGCTCTGCATGCTGCTGGCGGCCGTGCTGGAGTTCGTTCGCGGCTTTAATACGAAAAACGTTTTCGCCGGACTGGAGGTCGCCTATCGCGGTATGGCCGATGCCTTCGCCGGCGTCGTCATGTTGTTGGTGGCCGCTGGCGTCTTTGCCCAGGGTCTGAGCACCATTGGCTTTATCAATAGCCTGATCTCAATTGCCACATCATTTGGCTCGGCGAGCATCATTTTAATGCTGGTGCTGGTCATTCTGACCATGCTGGCGGCAATGACCACCGGTTCCGGTAACGCGCCGTTTTACGCCTTCGTAGAGATGATCCCGAAATTAGCCCACTCTTCAGGCATCAACCCGGCCTATCTGTCCATTCCTATGCTACAGGCTTCAAACCTGGGCCGTACTATTTCGCCGGTCTCGGGCGTCGTGGTTGCCGTTGCCGGGATGGCCAAAATCTCCCCCTTTGAAGTGGTGAAGCGGACCTCTGTTCCGGTTATCGTCGGTCTGCTGGTGGTGATTATCGCCACCGAAGTTCTGGTACCCGCTAGCGCGCTTTAATTAACGCGAAAAGGCGCCAGCTGGCGCCTTTTTTATGCTTTAATCATTTCCTGTAAATCATTGTCACCCACTATCAGGATTAAAAATGTTCAGGAAGGATTTCGTCGCCATTGCCCTTTTGTTAACGGCAACCCAGGCTGGCGCTGAACCACTCACCGCAACGCAATATGGCGATTTCGACCGTTATGTACTGGCTTTGTCATGGCAAACAGGGTTCTGCCAGAGCATGCATGACAGAAATCGTAGCGAGCCGGAAGAGTGTCGTTTGCAGCAGGAACTACCGAATAAAGCGGATTTCCTGACGGTACATGGCCTCTGGCCTGGCTTGCCAAAATCCATTGCGGCGCGCGGCGTCGACGATCGGCGCTGGATGCGTTTTGGCTGCGCCACCCGCCCTGTCCCCAACATGCCTGAAGTCAAAGCCGGGCGTAAATGCCAGGCCGCTGAAACCGGGCTGTCGCTGGAGATGGCGAATAAACTCAACAGCGTGATGCCGGGCGCCGGCGGCAATTCGTGTCTCGAGCGTTATGAATATGCGAAACACGGCGTCTGCTTCGGCTTCGATCCCGATAGCTACTTTGGCACGATGGTGCGTCTTGATAGTGAAGTGAAGCAGAGCCCGCTGGGCCTCTTTCTGGCGAAGCATTACGGGCAGAGCGTCAGCCGCGATGACTTCGATGCCGCCGTCGCGCAGGCATATGGTAAGCAGAGCGTGAAGGCATTCAAGCTGACCTGTAACGGCAATCCGGCTTATTTAACCGAGATACAAATCGCCATCAAAGCGGAGGCCATCAATCAACCGCTTTCAGCCAATGGCC
This sequence comes from Klebsiella sp. Lac1, assembly GCF_009825425.1. Taxonomy (NCBI): domain Bacteria; kingdom Pseudomonadati; phylum Pseudomonadota; class Gammaproteobacteria; order Enterobacterales; family Enterobacteriaceae; genus Klebsiella; species Klebsiella sp. Lac1. The sequence goes on along the minus strand of NZ_VJZJ01000001.1, from coordinate 436,367 downwards.
TCTTGCCTCAGCCTCATCCGGGGAATTGCGGCAAACAATTTGTGATTGATAAAGCCGGCAACTGATGATTCGGCGGCGTAAGCCGCCGGTCGATTATGCGCGAATAAAATCCAGCAAATCCTGGTTAATCTGGTGCTTATGGGTCGTACAGATCCCGTGAGACCCGCCCTGATAGACCTTTAATTCGCCGTCAGGCAGCAGCTGCGCCGCCACTTTCCCGCAGGTTTCAAACGGGACAATCTGGTCATCATCACCATGAATAACCAGCGTCGGAATGGTCATCCTGCGCAGATCCTCACGCAGGTCGGTTTCAGAAAACGCTTTAATGCAGTCGTAAAGCGCTTTTATTGACCCCTGTAACCCCTGCTCGACAAACCCTTCGCGCACCGCTTTTGACTCCATGTCCTCGACGATCGTGAGCAATCACGCGGAATCCCTGCGATCCGAGAAACAGCATTTGATCTTCAAAAGCATCAGCCGTTAACGGCCAGCCGTGGCTAAATACCACCGGTTGCCCGCTTCCCCAGTCTTTAAAATACAGATAACTACCGTCGTTAAGAGTAAGTTTGTCAAAACCGCTCATTTCAGTCTCCTGTACTGGAAGGGTACTACCTGATACCGCTTAAAAAGGATAAGACAGATTTTTCGGTTGTGACGGCATTATCATAAATTTCATCTCTCCCTTTCGGCGATCATCGCTTAATGTGCGTTTAATCACTTCAAACTGCCGACAAGTCTCAGTATGATGGGACGACATTAACCCTTGCCTTTCGGTGAGGGTTTTCTTTTACGGACAGGTTCCTGGATAACACGGAGTATGCGATGACCAGACCCGCAATCATCATTAATGAGCTCGATGCAGAACGCATCGACAGGCTGCTCGAACAGCCGGCTTTCGCTAATTCCCCGGTGGCAGATGCGCTGAACGACGAGCTGGATCGCGCGCAAATGCTGGCACCGGAAGCAATGCCGCATGATGTCGTCAGCATGAACAGCAAAGTCAGATTTCGCGATTTGACCAGCGGTGAAGAGCGCGTGCGGACACTGGTGTTTCCCTCGCAGGTGACGGACAGCGCAACCCAGCTTTCCGTGCTCGCCCCGGTTGGCGCCGCGCTGCTCGGCCTGAAAGTCGGCAGTGCCATCCACTGGGAGTTACCGGGCGGAGCATCGGCCCATCTCGAAGTGCTGGAGCTGCTTTACCAGCCGGAAGCCGCAGGTGAGTTTCATCGTTAATTCTCCCGCTGCCTGAGGCGTTTCACGCTTTATTCAGAGGATGTCTTCGCATCCTCTTTCTGCCCCCCCTCTCTCGTGGTACTGACAAAATTTTACCCCCCTATCCGCCTGAGCTGACAGTTTTGCGAGCTGAATGACACTATATCTTCCTATAATGTGTTGATATAGAAACAGGCGAACAAGGAGGAATGCATATGTATAAAACTATCATTATGCCCGTTGATGTTTTTGAGATGGAGTTGAGCGACAAGGCCGTCCGCCACGCGGAGTTTTTGGCCCAGCAGGATGGCATTATTCACCTGCTCCACGTATTACCCGGATCGTCCAGCTTCACGATGAGCCGCTTTACCGCCGATCTGCGTCGTTTTGAAGAGCACTTACAGCACGAAGCGGAAACGCGCCTGAAAACAATGGCCGGGCATTTCAGCATCGACCCTGCGCGGATTAAAATGCACGTCCGCTTTGGTAGCGTGCGGGACATGGTCAATGAACTGGCGAACGAAATTAAAGCCGATGTGGTGGTGATTGGTTCGCGTAACCCTTCTATCAGCACCCACTTACTTGGCTCCAATGCCTCAAGCGTTATCCGCCACGCCCATATTCCGGTGATGGTCGTTCGCTAACACCAAACGCAAAAGAGGCTACCCTGGGGGTAGCCTCTTTATATGCAGGTGTCGTCTTACTTTATTATGCGGTTTTGGTACGAATCAGATAATCGAACGAACTCAGCGAAGCTTTCGCCCCTTCGCCCGCAGCGATAATGATCTGTTTGTACGGTACGGTTGTGCAGTCGCCGGCGGCAAATACGCCCTTGACGTTTGTTTCACATTTCGCGTCGATGATAATTTCCCCCATCCGGTTGCGCTCGATGGCGCCTTCCAGCCAGTTGGTGTTCGGCAACAGCCCAATCTGCACGAAAATCCCCGCCAGCCCGATATGGTGCTCATCCCCGCTGACCCGGTCACGATACTGCAGGCCGGTCACTTTGCTGCCATCGCCCGTGACTTCAGTGGTCTGAGCGTTGAGAATGATATCGACGTTTTTCAGGCTGCGGACTTTATCCTGCAGGACCTGGTCGGCTTTCATCTCCGGGGCGAACTCCAGCAGGGTCACGTGTTCTACCAGGCCCGCCAGATCGATGGCCGCCTCAACGCCGGAGTTACCGCCGCCGATGACCGCCACGCGTTTACCTTTAAACAGCGGGCCGTCGCAGTGCGGGCAATAGGTCACCCCTTTGGTGCGATACTGATCTTCACCCGGCACGTTCATGTTGCGCCATTTTGCCCCGGTGGCAATGATTACGCTGCGCGCTTTCAGCACCGCGCCGGAGGCCGTTTCAATTTGATGCAGGCCGCCTTCTACCGCAGCCGGAATCAGTTTCGCTGCGCTCTGAGAGTCAATCACATCCACAGCATAGTCGCTGACGTGCGCTTTTAACGCCCCGGCCAGCTTCTGCCCTTCCGTTTTCGGCACAGAGATGTAGTTTTCGATATCCACGGTATCCAGCACCTGACCACCGAAACGTTCACCCATCAGGCCGGTACGAATGCCTTTACGCGCAGAATAGACCGCCGCAGCGGCGCCTGACGGGCCGGAACCGACAATCAGCACATCATAAGCATCGCGTTTATTCAGCTCTTCCGCCGCCCGTTTTTCGGCGCCAGTATCGACTTTAGCGACAATTTCCGCCAGCGTCATACGCCCCTGACCGAACTCCTGACCATTCATAAAGACCGCCGGGACGCCCATCACGTTACGATCGGTAATCTCATTCTGGAAAGTCCCGCCGTCAATCGCCGTATGTTTGATACGCGGATTCAGTACCGCCATCAGGTTCAGCGCCTGCACGACATCCGGGCAGTTATGGCAAGAGAGCGAGTAATAGGTTTCAAACTCAAAATCACCGTCCAGATCGCGGATCTGCTCGAGCAGCGACTGGGTCTCTTTGGACGGATGACCGCCGGTCCACAGCAGCGCCAGCACCAAAGAGGTAAATTCATGTCCCAGCGGAGAACCGGCAAAGCGCGGCCCCTGAAGGGAACCGGGGTTCGCGATCAGGAAAGAGGGCTTGCGGACAGGCAAGCTGTTATCTTCTCTGAAGGTCACTTTTGCCGACAGTTCGGCAATTTCAGCCAGCAGTTCCTTGATTTCTGCCGATTTTGCGCTGTCATCCAGCGTGGCAACCAGCTCAACAGGTTTAGTCAGTTTCTCAAGGTAGGCCTTGAGCTGGGTTTTCATGTTGGTGTCGAGCATTTTTAATCTCCTGCTTAAAAAACATCATCATGCAAGCTGCCTTGCGGGCGGCCTGAATGCGGCTTGCATCATGGTGTTGAAATAAAACGGGCGCAGATGCACCCGCTTGAGGATAAATTCGCAAGCATTTCGTGTTACAGCAAGGCGGCAAGCTTATGAATCCCCGGGAGCTTACATCAGTCAGTAACCGGGGGGACGAAGCATAGCCAACGCACCTGTAGCGCGAAAGGCGTAGTGAATTTTAGATTTTGCCGACCAGGTCCAGAGATGGCGCCAGAGTCGCTTCACCTTCTTTCCATTTCGCCGGGCAAACTTCGCCTGGGTGAGAAGCAACATACTGAGCAGCTTTGATTTTACGCAGCAGGTCAGATGCGTCGCGGCCGATACCTTCAGCGGTAACTTCGATAGCCTGGATGATACCCTGCGGGTCAACAACGAAGGTTGCGCGGTCTGCCAGACCCTGGTCTTCACGCATGTTGTCGAAGTTACGGGTCAGGGCGCCAGTCGGGTCGCCGATCATCGCATATTTGATTTTTGCGATGGTGTCAGAGCTGCTGTGCCATGCTTTGTGAGTAAAGTGGGTATCGGTAGAAACGGAGTACACGTCTACGCCCAGTTTCTGCAGTTCTTCGTAATGGTCTGCCACGTCGCCCAGTTCAGTCGGGCATACGAAGGTGAAGTCAGCCGGATAGAAGAAGAAGACGCTCCAACGGCCTTCGGTGTCTTTCTCGGTAACTTCGATGAATTCACCGTTTTTGAATGCCTGGTTTTTAAAAGGTTTGATTTTAGTGTTAATCAAGGACATCTATACTTCCTCCGTGTTTTCGTTGAGGTCTAAGGTAACGAACTTTTGCTGATTCGACCAATGTGTTTGCATTATCAAATCAATAAGCAATATCTAACAACCGGAACAAGACAGCTTTGTGAACCCGTCGCGACGATCGCCGCGTTTCGTTACTTTTTGCATCCCGCCGCGCTGAAAGTAAAAAGGCCGCCCTCTTCAGGCGGCCCCGTTACCTGAAATACCCGCAGGTAGGTTCAGTGCCAGACAAGCTGGCTATGTGTTGCGCTCTACATTACCTTAATGTAACAGCAAGACCGATTACACCATCCGCGGTAATAAAGGGCAATCCGCTCGCGGGCAGGTCTTACCTATAGCTGTGATAGGCAGCAGCATCTTCTTACCTTACACATTGATTTAACAAGGAATAACCATGTTAAAGCGTCTGTTTTTTCTCAGTTTTTTACCCTTTTTCAGCCAGGCTGAAGATCTGCCGGCTCCTGTAAAAGCGATAGAAAAACAGGGAATTACCATCATTAAGCCCTTCGAGGCGCCGGGTGGGATGAAAGGATGGCTGGGGAAGTATCAGGATATGGGGGTCACTATCTATCTGACCCCCGACGGCAAGCACGCCATTTCCGGCTATATGTACGATGAAAATGGCACTAACCTGAGCGAACAGCTGTTCCAGAAAGAACTCTACACGCCGGCGGGCCAGGCGCTGTGGAAGAAAATGGAAGCCGCCAGCTGGCTACAGGAAGGGAAAAAGGAGGCGCCGGTCATTCTGTATGTCTTTGCCGACCCCTTCTGCCCGTACTGCCTGAAATTCTGGCAACAGGCCCGTCCGTGGGTAGAGTCCGGCAAAGTACAGATTCGCACGCTGCTGGTTGGCGTCATCAAGCCCGAAAGCCCGGCGACGGCCGCCGCGATCCTCGCCACCGCGGATCCGGCGAAAACCTGGCATGACTACGAACAATCCGCCGGAAAAATGAACATAAAAATCCCGGCGAATCTCTCCCCGCAAAAAATGAAGATCGTCAGTGAGAACCAGCAGTTAATGGATCAACTCGGCGCGAACGCCACGCCTGCCATTTACTACATGAACAAAGAGAATATGCTGCAGCAGGTGGTCGGGCTGCCTGAAGCCGACAAGTTGCAGACCATGATGGGAGAAAAGTAACCCGCCCGGTGCGGCTTTCTGGCCAGGTGCTTAAGGAAAAAGAACCTGGCTTACGCCTCTCCAGTCATATACATTCAGTCATGGCGAAGAATAAACGCCCTAATAAATTCATCAAACCAATCATTACAAAAAACAAATACAAAATATTAATAATTTTTATCACCACGACTTCATCCGGATATTAGCAATGGCGAACCTTTACGGCCTGAAAAAATTCGATCTTAACTTGCTGGTTATTTTTGAATGCATCTATCAGCATCTGAGCATCAGTCGAGCGGCGGAAGCATTGTTTATTACCCCCTCAGCCGTCAGCCAGTCATTGCAACGCCTGCGCACTCAGCTTAACGATCCGCTGTTTATTCGTTCGGGAAAAGGCATTACGCCCACCCAAACGAGCATCAACCTGCATTATCTCCTCGAAAAAAACTTAAGCCAGCTAGAGAAAACGATTTCTCTCGTCAACCCGGCCAACTTAAAAAAACGTTTTGTCATTTATAGCCCTCAGTTATTTATTCCCCCCGACTCTTTACAATTAATCCACGCCCTCTACCAGACCCCCAATATGCAGGTGGAACACCATGACCTTCAGCTCACCAGCGACTCGGTGGAAAGTCTGCTCTCGCAGCGTAAGGCGGACCTGATACTCAGTTTATCCCCCTGTAAAAGCGCGGAGATATTCTGCCAGCCCTTCCTGGAGGCTGAGATGGCACTGGTCTGCGGTGAACGCCATCCGCGGGTCGATGAACTGAACGATCGTGCCGCCATCCTGCGGGAAAGCTTCGCCGGTTATCTTTCCACAGAGGTCGGCATAAAGAATTTTCATGCGCAAATGAAAAAAAGTTTACCCGACCGAATGATGACCTTTCGTAGCGATTCGCTGCTGGCGCTCATTAATATGATTAACCAGACCGACCTTATCGGCTTTGTGCCGAAAGCCATACTGAACCACCCGCTCTTCAATCTGAACTTGAGAGTGCTGCCCGTTCCGGTGCCATCTATTATTATCTACATGATTTATCACCAGACGCAGATAAATATGCCCATATTCTCCTCGCCGTTCGATAAAATAATCAACCTGCAACCGCAGGAAAACAATTTATATCATGAATGATTAAATAAAAATCAATATTCCAGCCTAATATAAAACCATAAAAAATGACGGAGATTATTTTCTGTCGTAGCATGACATGCCATTAAATCGTCAACTGCACCTAAGGAACAGAGATCGTGACATTAATAAAATACCCGTTGCCCGAGTCCGTTCTGCAGGCCGCGCAGAAACGCATTGAATGGGTGATGGATAATTTCCCTCGTCTCTGCGTCTCTTTTTCCGGCGGCAAGGACTCCACCCTGATGCTGCATCTGACCGCGCTTCACGCACGACGTACAGGCCGCAAAATTAGCGTGCTGTTTATCGACTGGGAAGCGCAGTTCTCCTGCACCATTACCCATTGCGAAGCGCTCCGGGAAGCGTATCAGGATGTCATCGAACAGTTTTTTTGGGTTGCCCTGCCGTTGACCACGCAGAACTCACTCAGTCAGTTCACGCCGGAATGGCAATGCTGGCAACCAGACGCCCGATGGGTGCGCCAGCCGCCGCCGCATGCCATTACCGACCCCGGCTATTTCTCTTTTTATGTCCCGGGGATGAGCTTCGAAAACTTTGTTCGCGAATTCGCCGACTGGTTTGCCGCGAGCCGTCCCGCTGCGGTCTTAGTTGGCATCCGCGCGGATGAATCCCTTAACCGATTCATCACCATCTCGTCGCGGCGCAAACAGCGCTTTGCCGATGATAAACCCTGGACCACCGCAGCGCCGGGAGGCCACGCGTGGTACGCCTACCCTATTTATGACTGGAAAACCGCCGATATCTGGACCTGGTTTGCCAAAAGCGGACTCACTTATAACCCACTCTATGATCTGATGTATCAGGCCGGTGTACCGCTGCGCTACATGCGTATCTGTGAACCTTTCGGTCCGGAACAACGCCAGGGACTTTGGCTTTATCACGTACTGGAACCTGAACGCTGGGCCGCCATGTGTCAGCGGGTAAGCGGCGCGTGCGGCGGCGGCATCTACGCCGGCCAGGATAACCAGTTCTACGGGCATCGCAAGCTGGAGAAGCCCGGACATCATAGCTGGAAGAGCTACGCCCTGTTTTTACTCGACAGCATGCCGGAAAAAACGGCCGAACATTACCGGAATAAAATTGCCGTCTATCTGCGCTGGTATCAAAAACAGGGGATGGAGGATATACCTGACCTCCAGAAGGCCGATACCGGCGCCAAGGATATTCCGTCCTGGCGACGCATCTGCAAAGTGCTACTGAATAACGATTACTGGTGCCGCATGCTCTCTTTCAGCCCGACCAAACCCAGCCATTACCGGCGCTACCGCGAACGAATGAGTCAAAAACGCCAGCAGTGGGGGATCTTATGCAACAACAAATAATGCACGACCTTGAGCGCTATCTGAACACTCTTCAGGATGCGGAGCGCGTTGAGGCGCTGAACGCTTTTCGCCAGCTTTTACACCATTACAGCCCGTTCAAATCCCATCCCGTTGACTGCGTGCTGTGGGTAAAGCAGGAGCGCGTTTCGCCAAATGATTACAACCCCAACAACCTCGCCCCGCCGGAAAAACGCCTGCTGCTCACTTCGCTGCAAACGGACGGTTTTACGCAACCCATTGTGGTGCTCAGACAAGATGAGGCGCGCTACACCATCGTCGACGGATTCCATCGCCACGAGCTTGCCAGAAACAAAGCGCCGTTAAAACAGCAGTTAAACGGCTATCTGCCGGTCGCCTGCCTGGAAAACCATTCAGCCAGTCGCGATACGCTGATGGCGGCGACCATTCGCCATAACCGCGCGCGGGGCCGCCATCAGATCCCGGCCATGTCAGAAATCGTCCATGAGCTGGCAAACCTGGGTTGGTCAGACGCGAAAATCAGTCAGGAGCTGGGTATGGACGCTGACGAGGTGTTACGCCTGAAACAAATTAACGGTCTTGCCGAACTGTTTGGCGACCGGCAATTTTCTCAGGCGTGGACCGTAAAATAACTACAGCTGGCAGAGACGTTCCGCTGCGGCCAGCAGAGTTGCCGGCTGTTTTGCAAAGCACAGGCGGATGAGCTTGTGCGGGAACGGATCGGCGCAGAACACCGACAGCGGGATCGCCGCGACGCCCACTTCGGTCGTCAGCCAACGGCAGAAGCTCACATCGTCGAGATCGGAAATCGCACTGTAGTCAGCCAGCAGGAAGTAGGTGCCCTCGCAAGGAAGAATCTCCAGACGGCTGCTGCGCAGGGCATCGACAAACAAGTCTCGCCGCTCGCGGTAGAATTCCGGCAGCTGGCGATAGTGCTCCGGCTCATGGCGCAGCATATCGGCGATTGCCAGCTGAGCCGGCGTATTCACCGCGAAGGTCAGATACTGATGAACCTTGCGCAGCTCGGCACTTATCGCCGCCGGCGCCACGCAGTACCCCACTTTCCAGCCGGTCATGTGGAAGGTTTTACCAAAAGAAGAGACCGCCACCGCCCGTTCGCGCAGCTGCGGGTGGGCCAGTACGCTGGCGTGCCCGTGCGACGCAAAGCAAATATGCTCATAGACCTCATCGCTGATCACATAAATTTGATGGTCAGCTATCGCCTGCCACAACGCGGCAAAATCCTCGCGCTGCCAGACCGTCGCCGACGGATTATGCGGCGTGTTCAGGATAACCAGCCGGGTACGCTCACTAAGCGCCGCGGCAAATTCTTGCCAGTCAACGCGAAAATGGGGCGGCTGCAAAGCGATACGTTTCAACACGCCGCCGGACAACTCCACGGCCGGCGCGTAGCTGTCGTAGCTTGGGTCAAAACAGATAACCTCATCGCCGGTGCGGACCAGCGCGGTAATCGCCGCATACAGCGCTTCGGTCGCCCCCGCCGTGACGGTTATATCGCTGTTGGCATCCGGGCGATAGCCGTACAGTTCAGCGGTTTTATCGGCAATCGCCTCACGCAAGGCCGGGACACCGGTCATCGGCGCGTACTGGTTAGCCCCCTGAGCGACATGATACGCCAGGCGCTCCTGCAGGTAGCGCGGCCCGTCAAAATCCGGGAACCCCTGCGACAGGTTGATCGCCCGGTGTTCCTGCGCCAGCGCGCTCATCTGGGTAAATATGGTGGTGCCAAGCGAAGGGAGTTTACTTTCAGGAATCAGTGGCTTATTGCTCATTGTATAATTACCGATTGTAATGCTGTTGTTGAAGCCACTATAACACGATGTTAGTATTTGGCAATCAAGACGCTTAGACGTCTAAATGATAATGTTATGCCGGTTCTCGCCTGAAGCAGCCCTATCACGGCGCACCGCCTACTCTGGAGAAACCATGATCCGCGCTATCGTGACCGATATTGAAGGTACCACCAGCGACATTTCTTTTGTCCACAACGTTCTGTTTCCATACGCCCGCGAGCGGCTGGCGGCCTTTGTCACCGCGCAACAGTACGCCGAGCCGGTGAAGACGATCCTTGATAATCTGCGAACGGAAATCGGCAACCCCGCCGCCAGCGCCGCCGAACTGATTGATACCCTGCTGGCCTTTATGGATGAAGACCGCAAGTCAACGGCGCTCAAGGCGCTGCAGGGCATTATCTGGCGCAAGGGCTATGTTAACGGCGACTTTACCGGCCATCTCTATCCGGACGTTCTGCCCGCGCTGGAAAAATGGAAGTCTCAGGGAATTGATTTATACATATATTCCTCTGGATCCGTTGCGGCGCAGAAATTGTTATTTGGCTACAGCGATGAAGGTGATATTACTCATCTGTTCAGTGGCTATTTCGATACCTTGACGGGAGCCAAGCGAGAAACGCAGTCCTATCGCAATATTGCCGAACAGTTGGGGCATCATCCGGCGACGATTCTGTTCCTCTCCGATATTCATCAGGAGCTGGATGCGGCAGAAGCCGCCGGTTTTCGCACGATCCAGCTGGTGCGCGGCGACCGCGATCCTGCCAGCCATCACCCGCAAGTTCAGCGTTTTGACGACATTTATCCGGAGCAGATCCCAGCATGAGCGCATTAACGATTTATTCAGAAAAAGACGCCGGTACCCCTCTCTGGCATAGCACCGACGGCGATGAAATCCAGCAGCAGCTCAACGCCAAAGGCGTGCGCTTCGAACGCTGGCAGGCCGACCGTGATTTAGGCCCTTCTCCGACATCCGAGACGGTGCTTGAAGCCTATCAACACGCTATCGCGAAGCTGGTGGCGGAAAAAGGTTACCAGAGCTGGGATGTCATCAGCCTGCGCGCGGATAATCCGCAGAAAGAGGCGCTACGCGCGAAGTTTCTCAACGAACACACCCACGGTGAAGACGAGGTCCGCTTTTTTGTTGAAGGCGCCGGGCTGTTCTGCCTGCATATCGGCAATGAAGTGTTTCAGGTGCTGTGCGAGAAGAACGATCTGATTTCAGTACCGGCCAATACGCCGCACTGGTTTGATATGGGCCCGGAGCCTGATTTCACCGCTATCCGCATTTTCGACAACCCGGAAGGTTGGGTGGCGAAATTTACCGGCAACGATATCGCCAACGCCTACCCGCGGCTGGCATAACGCCACAATGCGCTAGCGCCGGGTGGCGGCTACGCCTGACCCGGCCTACGCCATCCATAGCTTCCCGTAGGCACATGCCAGCGAAGCGCCTGCAAGTGTTCATCAAACAGCAGCGCTTTCACGCGCGAGGTGCCGATATCGATTCCGGGATAAAAATCCATGCCTGACCCGTTAGTGGAGTGAAATTTAGTCGCGCTCGTAGCGGCGGCGCATCAGCTCGCACTCGAACAGAAACTCCAGTCCTTCCAGCTGGCGACGGGCCTCATTAATATCTTTGCCCCAGCAGGTCAGACCGTGGCCACGCAGCAGGAAGCCGTAGCGCAGCGGGTTGGTCTGCGCATAATCTTCAATGCGCGCCGCCAGAGCGTCGATATCCTGATCGTTATCGAAAATCGCCACCGGTACGCTATCGAGGTGACTGTGCTGACCGGTCAGGGTTTTCTGCATTTCATAGCCCTGCAGCGCCAGCGTCCCGCTCTTCTCGATGCGCGACAGCACCGTCGCGTTGACGGTATGGACGTGCAGCACGACGTTAGCCTCAGGAAGCAGGCGATACACCAGCGTATGCAGACCGGTTTCAGCAGACGGTTTACGCCCGGAAGGCGCTTTATTGCTGGCGATCTCCACCTGCAGGAAATCCTCCGTCGTCAGGCTGCCTTTATCGCGCCCCGACTCGCTAAGCCAGCACCAGGTCTCATCCTGACGCACCGACATATTGCCGCCGGTCGCCGGCGCCCAGCCTTTCGCGCCGATCCAATGACAGGTGGTAACCAGCTGCGCGAGTCTTTCTTGCCACATAGCAGTTCCTTAGTTTAGCGATGTTAATTTGAGAACCTGTACGGGCAGGCGTTATTGTTGCGGGCAGTCTGGACATGGACAGCGCGCAACACCCGGAACGTACACGCAGTACGTGAGGAGCATTCGCGACGTTCCCCCTTCGGGCCGCCATCAAAGGCGCTCAAAACTCGACGAGTTTTGTGCTCACAGCCGTGGTCCAAATGGCCAATAAAATAGCCTGACGAAAGATTCTTTAGCCGTCTAAATGGCTATTTATCCGATACTAACACCGCCAGCTTAAGTGAACAATATTTCAGTAAAGGCTTACATGGGTAATGGTTATATCAGAAATGCATATGAAATCACGGTTTTTAACAATGACATAACCGAGACTTTTCATGCTCCCCATATTACCGGCTACCGGCGGTCAAAAAGACGGGGGATCGTTCTGTGGGAAAGAAGTGCGATGCGCGCATCTCGGACATTGCCCGCTCCACACCCCGTAGGTAACCTCCCCCCGTAGGCCCGGTAAGGCGTCAGCCGCCACCGGGCAAAATATGCAGAATGCCCATTCACTCACGCGAAGCTGCGGCCACCTGGCGTTCTGGCTCAGGCCGTTGCTGGCGCAAACGCCCCGGCCGCCACCTGCTCCGGGGTGACCACGCCGCTATCCAGCACCCAGCCGCTAATCAGCGCCGCGGGGGTGACGTCAAAGGCCGGATTGTAAACGGCGGCATCTTTCGGCGCCCACTGCACCGCGCCAAAGCTGCCGGCGACGCCGGTGACTTCCGCTGCCGCCCGCTGCTCAATCGGGATCGCCTCGCCGTTCGGACAATGGCGATCGAGAGTGGTTTGCGGTGCCGCCACGTAGAACGGAATAGCGTGATACTTCGCCAGTACCGCCAGCGAGTAGGTGCCTATCTTATTCGCCACATCGCCGTTAGCCGCGATACGGTCAGCCCCGACCCATACGGCATCAACCTGCCCTTTAGCCATCAGACTGGCGGCCATCGAATCGGTAATCAGCTGGTAAGGCACCCCCAGTTCGCCCAGCTCCCAGGCGGTCAGTCGCCCGCCCTGCAGCAGCGGACGCGTCTCGTCGACCCAGACGTTTTCCACCCGCCCGCGCTGATGGGCCAGCGCAATCACTCCCAGCGCCGTCCCTACGCCCGCCGTCGCCAGACCGCCGGTATTACAATGCGTCAGCAGGCGACTGCCTGGCGTCACCAGCGCGCTGCCCGCCTCGGCGATACTGGCGCACAGCTGTTTATCTTCCGCGATCAGGCGCAGCGCTTCCGCTTCCAGCGCCTCGGCATAGTCCTCTGCTGCCAGCGCCAGCTTCATGCGATCGAGATTGTTCATCAGGTTTACCGCCGTCGGGCGCGCAGCGCGCAGCGTTTCCAGCGCCTGAGCCAGTTCGTCCCGGCTGAGGCCGCGCCGGGCCAGCAGCGCCAGCAGCAGACTGGCCGACAGGCCGATTAACGGCGCCCCGCGCACCCGCAGCGCGTGAATATGGTCCATCAGCAACGAAACGTTATCCGCCGCCAGCCAGCGTTTTTCCTGCGGCAATGCCTGCTGATCAAGAATAAAAAGCTGATTTTCGCTTACCCGCAGGCTGGTGGTCTGTAGTGTCTGCATATCGTTAAATCCCTGTTGCGTTGTTGTGTCACATTGTGTCAGGATGAAATCCAGAAGTATAGACGTCTGAACGGCTTAATCAGAACTTTTGAGGATCGAGGCAATGTCGCAATACCATACCTTCACCCCCGGCGATGCCGTGGCATACGCACAACAATTTGGCGGCATCGATGACCCGTCTGAGCTGGTGTCCGCGCAGGAAGTGGGGGACGGTAACCTCAACCTGGTCTTTAAGATTTATGATACCCACGGCGTGAGCCGCGTTGTCGTGAAGCAGGCCCTGCCCTACGTTCGCTGCGTAGGGGAATCCTGGCCGCTGACCCTCGACCGCGCCCGTCTTGAGGCGCAAACTCTGGTGGCGCACTACCAGCACGCCCCGCAGCACACGGTGAAAATCCACCACTTCGACCCCGAGCTGGCGGTCATGGTGATGGAGGATCTCTCCGATCACCGTATCTGGCGCGGCGAGCTGATTAACAACGTTTACTACCCGCAGGCCGCCAGCCAGCTAGGGGAATACCTGGCCCAGGCGCTGTTTCATACCAGTGATTTCTACCTCCATCCGCACGAGAAAAAGGCGCAGGTCGCCCGGTTTATCAATCCGGAGATGTGCGAAATCACCGAAGACCTGTTTTTCAACGACCCGTATCAGCTTCACGAACGCAATAACTACCCGGCCGAGCTGGAAGCTGAAGTGGCCGCTCTGCGTGACGACGCGTCGCTCAGGCTGGCGGTCGCATCGCTGAAACATCGCTTCTTCTCGCACGCCGAAGCCTTGCTGCACGGCGATATTCACAGCGGTTCCATTTTTGTCGCCGAGGAGAGTTTTAAAGCCATCGACGCGGAATTCGGCTATTTCGGTCCGATAGGTTTTGATATCGGGACCGCTATCGGCAACCTGTTGTTGAACTACTGCGGCCTGCCGGGACATCTGGGCATTCGCGATGCCGCCGCGGCTCGCGAACAGCGTCTGCACGATATTCAGACGCTGTGGAATACTTTTGCCGAACGCTTCCACTCTCTGGCGGCGGAGAAAACGCGCGATGCGGCGCTGGCCTGGCCCGGCTATGCCTCCACGTTCCTGAAAAAAGTGTGGCACGATGCGATTGGCTTCTGCGGCACCGAGTTGATTCGCCGCAGCGTCGGCCTGTCCCACGTCGCCGATATCGAGACGATTCAGGATGCGGCCATGCGCCACGAGTGCCTGCGCCACGCAATCACCCTGGGTAAAGCATTGATTGTGATTGCCGACCGTATCGACAACGCCGAAGAGCTGGTGGCACGGGTGCGGCAGTACAGCTAAGCGCAGTCTGTATGCCGGGTGGCGGCTTACGCCTTACCCGGCCTACGGCTCTTTGACATCTTCCCGGCATAGGGTCCTGATGCCTTCTCCGGCCTACGCGCCTGACGCCTTATCCGGCATCTCGTCCGGGGTTTTGTAGGCCGGGTAAGCGCAGCGCCACCCGGCAAAAAACTATCCGCGATACTCAATCACCGACAGCCCGCCATTGTAATCCGTGCTGTAGATAATTCCCTGGGCATCGACGAACACGTCGCAGGACTGAATCACCTGCGGACGACCCGGACGGGTATCCATCATTTTCGCCGGGGCGGCAGGCACCAGCGCCCCGGTCTCCAGCGGTCGGTAAGGGTTGGAAATATCGTAAGCGCGAACGCCCGCATTCTGGTAAGTGGCGAAAATCAGCGTTGAGCTGATAAAGCTGCCGGGGCGATTCTCATGCAGATTATGCGGACCAAAGTGCGCCCCTTTCGCCACGTAGTCGGCTTCATCCGGCTGCGGGAACGTGGAGATACTCACCGGGTTTGTCGGTTCGCGGATATCAAACAGCCAGATCAGCTTCTCGCCATCCTGCTGGTTATCGAGCACCGCCTCATCCAGCACCACCAGCAGATCCCGGTCCGGCAGCGGCAACGCGGTATGGGTTCCGCCGCCAAACGGCGGGCTCCAGTTGCGATGGCTGATCAGTTGCGGCTGGGTTCTGTCCTTCACGTCGAGCAGCGTCAGGCCGCCGTCGCGCCAGCTACCGTAAGCGGTATCGCCGGCAATAATCGCGTGATGCAAGGCATAGCGCTTGCCTTCCGGCCACTGCGGGGTCTCCCCCGCCGCCTGGTTCATCCCCGGCAACCACCAGCGCCCGGCCACTTGCGGCTTGCGCGGATCCGCCAGATCGATAGTCAGGAAGATATAATCGCTAAAACCGTCGATCAGCGCGGAAACGTAGGCCCAACGACCGCCAACGTACCAGATCCGATGAATGCCGATACCGCTGAGCGACAAAAAGCCAATCTCGCGCGGATGCTCCGGACGCGAAATATCGAACACGCGCAGCCCGGCGCTCCAGCCGCGATCCTGCACATCGCTGACCGTCTCGCCCACCGAGCGGGTGTAATACACCTTCTCGTCGGCAAAGCGGGTGTCGGCAAACAGATCGCGGGCATTAATGACCAGCAGGAGATCATCATGCGCCTGCAAATGCACGTTCCAGGTCCCCGGCGGCGCGGCAACGTAGTTTACCGCTTTCGGATGCGCCGGATCGCGCACGTCCACCACCGAAAAACCCTGCGACACCATATGGCCGATATACGCAAAGCCACGGTGTACCATGAGCTGGACGCCGTCGGGGCGTCCTCCCTGATCGCTATGCCCAATCAACCGCATATTGCGGCTGTATTCTGGTGTGGGTAACGCCGTCACGCAACCTCCTGTTGTCCGGTAGCGCCGCGCTTACCGCGCCTACGGCTGTAGGCCGGGTAAGGCGCCGCCGCCACCCGGCAGTTGTTATTTATTCTTCGCTTCGAGAGTGGCGAACCACGGGGCGATAAAGTCTTCCGTCTGGCCCCAGCCCGGAATGATTTTACCCAGCGAGGCAACGTTCACCGCCCCCGGCTGCGCCGCCAGCAGCGCCTGCGGAATAGCCGCCGCTTTGAAGTCGTAGGTGGCAGGGGTCAGCTCCCCGGCAATCTTATTGGCGATCAGCCGCACGTTGGTGGCGCCGATAAGCTTCGGATCCACCGCCACGCTCACCTTCCACGGGCTGCCGGATTCACGCATCAATTGCAGGTCCTGGTTAGAAATATCAATGCTGTAGAGTTTAATCTCGCTGCGACCGTTCTCCTTCAGCGCTTTATAGGCCCCCTGGCTGAACGCATCCCAGGTTCCCCAAATCGCATCGATCTTGCCTTTCGGGTATTTGGCCAGAATCGCGCCGACCTTATTGGCGGTGTCGCCCTGCACGTCGGAAGAGACGGCGCCAATCGACTCCAGCTCTTTAATCCCCGGGTTTTGCTTCAGCAACGTCTGGTACGCTGCCTGGCGGCGCTCCATCGGCGGGAAACCGGCGACCCACAGTTTGACGATGTTGGCTTTGCCGTTGAAGTCTTTCACCAGTTGGCCAAAGGAGAGATCGGTCAGCGAGGCGTCATCCTGTTGGGTGACGGTGACGCCGGGGATCTCGCCGTTAACCGCAGTATCGAACACGGCGACTTTAATCCCGGCGTCCACCGCTTTTTTCACCAGCGCAGTCGAGTACGGATCGCGTCCCTGGGAGAGAATAATGCCGTCGTATTTCTGGCTAATTGCCTGGTTAACGAAGTCCTGGAATTTGGCGTCATCGCCGTTACTCAGGAAGGTGCTGATTTTAAAACCGAGCTTTTTCCCCTCCTGAATCGCCCCGGAGACAAACTGGGTGGTGTTATCGTCGGATCCCAGATTACGGATAACCGCAATGCGAATCGGACCGCTATGTTCGGCAATCGCCGCCGGGATCGGCGTCGGGGTTTCCGCAAAGGCCGCCGCAGAGTTGAACAACCCCAAGGCGATCAGTGAAAGCGTTATCTTTTTCATGGTGTTTACCCTGTAAAATTTTATGTGCGGCGCTGAAAGTAGGTCAGTGCGAGCGCGCCAGCCAGCACCAGCCCTTTAATAATGTCCATGGCGTAATACGGCACCGACAGCATCACCAGACCGTTGGAAAGCACGCCAAGAATCACCGCGCCGACCAGCGTGCCCAGCGCGTTTGGTTTACCTGAACCCGCCAGGGAAAAGCCAATCCACGCCGCCGCCACCGCATCCATCAGGTAGCCGCTGCCAGCATTAACCTGCGAGGAACCGATGCGCGAGGCCAGTAAAATGCCGCCCAGCCCGGCCAGCAGCGAGGCGATAACATAGGCCGCCACTTTATAGCGGGTGATGCGCAGCCCGGAGAGCCGCGCAGCCTCTGGGTTTCCGCCGATGGCGTACATTCTGCGCCCGTGCGTGGTGAACGAGAGCGCCAGCTGGGCAACCACGGTCACCACCAGCATCACTATCACAATCGTAGGCACCTGTCCCAACGCACCGAAGGCGGCCGGAATCACCCCTTCCGCCATGTCACCGCTTGGCAATACCATATTCTCGGTAATCGAGCCGCCGTAGCTGTAGGTCATTGCCACGCCCTGAATCACAAACAGGCTGGCGAGGGTGGCGAGCATGTCGGGAATGCGCAGGACGACAATCAAAAAAGCGTTGAACAGCCCCACCAGCGTACAGAGCGCCAGGGTGACTAGGATCGCCTCAGTAGTGCCAAAGCCGTGCCAGACAAACAGCGAGATAACCAGCGCGTTTGCCAGCGAGGCCGTTGAGCCCACCGACAGGTCAAAGCCGCCGATGGTCAACGACACAGAGACGCCAATCGCAATCACCGTCACAATGGCGATGGAGCGCAAAATGTTGATGATATTGAACGGGTCGAGGAAGTTGTCCGAGGCGAGGCCAAAAACGGCGATCAGCGCCACCACGGTCAGCAACATGCCCCATTTATAAAGAAAATCAAAAAATCGCTGACGACCCGATGCCGTCGCGTTCACTGTCAGGGCCTTGCTCACGCTGCTGCTCCTCCGGTGGAGTAATAAAGTAGTGTCTCTTCCCGGGCCTCAGCGCCCGGTATTTCTGCGACGATACGACCATCCCACAACACGCAAATGCGGTCGCACAATCCCACCAGCTCAGAAAATTCGCCCGAGGCATAAATCACCCCTTTGCCCTCTCGCGCCAGCCCGTCGATCAGGGTGAACAGGTCGGTTTTTGCTTTCACATCGACGCCCTTGGTCGGCTCATCGAATATCAAGACGTTGGCGTTGCCGCGCAGCCATTTGCCGATCGCCACCTTCTGCTGATTACCGCCGGACAGCCGACGCAGGGTCTGGCCCGGACCGGTTGTACGAATGCCGATGCGGGCAATCACCTCTTCCGCCCAGCGCCATGCCTGGCGATGGCCGAACAGGCTCCAGCGCGAAAAGCTGTTATCGGCGCTAACCGCCAGATTCATACCGATCGGTTCTTCGATAAAAATGCCCTCTTTGCGCCGCTCTTCCGGCACCAGCGCCAGCCCGCGCAGCACAGAATCGGCCGGGTCGCGAGGTCGCCACGGCTGGCTGTTCAACTCCCCGCGCGTCAGGCGGCTTTTGCTGGCGCCAAACAGCGCTTTGCACAGTTCGGTTTTTCCCGCCCCGGCCAGGCCGGCGATACCAAGGATTTCGCCTTTGCGCAGACGCAGCGAAATATCCTGCAGCAGCCCCTCATCATGCAGACCGTCAACCTGTAACAGAATCTCTTCGCCGTGCGGCGGACGTTTCGGCGGGAAGATATCGCTCAGCTCGTGGCCGAGCATCTTCTCGACGATCTGCTCGCCGCTCAGATCGTTCATCGGGCAGCTCTCAATCAGCTTCCCGTCGCGCAACACCGTCAGGGTGTCGCAGATAGCCTTCAGCTCATGAATGCGGTGGGAGATAAACACCACGCCGATCCCCTGCTGTTGCAGGCGGCGTACCACCGTAAACAGGCGCTCGCTTTCATGCTGATCGAGCGGCGCGGTAGGTTCATCCAGAATCAAAAACCGGCAATGGTGCGACAGCGCGCGGGCCAGCAGAATCTGCTGCTTCTCCGCGAGGGTACAGCTGTCGATGGGGCGACGCACATCGAGCGTAATATCCAGTTGGGCCAGAGCCTCGCGCGCCTGTTCGCGCACCGCGCGCCAGCTAAAGCCCAGCCCCGGCTCCGCCAGGCGATCCAGCATAATGTTTTCCGCAATGGACAGGCCGGGCACCAGCGCCACATCGACCTCCTGCTGCACCAGATGAATGCCCAGCTGTTTCGCATCCCGCGGCGAGCGAACGCTCACCGGCTGGTTATTGATGACGATCTCGCCCTCATAGTGGGCGTGCGTTCCGCACAGCACCGCCATCAGCGTCGATTTCCCCGCCCCGTTAGCACCGGTCAGCGCGTGTACCGACCCTCCCCGCAGGGTGAACGCCACATTGCTCAGCGCCCTGAAACCGGAAAAGGCCAGATTAATGTTGTTCATCTCAAGACGATTCACTGTCATCCGCCGGGACCTTTACGATTAATATTCTGATTTAACGAATTTTTCACAGCCGACCTTGACTGACAACTGCGTAAAAGGCATAAGATAAAACGAAATAATATTAGCCATCCGGATGTCCAGACATAACATCAGGTTAGCGAAACGAAATAAGGACAGCGTTCATGAGCAACAGCGATATCCGCGTAGTACCCGGCCCGGCTAACTATTTTTCCCATGACGGCAGCCTTGCCCGCCTGCACGATTTTTACAGTGACGAGCAGCTTACCCGCGCCATCTGGATCTACGGCGAGCGCGCCATCGCCGGTGCGCAGGCGTTCCTGCCGCAGGCGTTTCACGCCGTCGGCGCCAAAAAAGTGCTGTTTAGCGGGCACTGCAGCGAAAGCGACGTCGCGCAGCTGGTCGCCGAAGCCGGGGATGACCGGGCCGTGGTGATCGGCGTCGGCGGCGGCGCACTGCTGGATACCGCCAAGGCCGTGGCCCGCCGCTTAGGCCTGCCGGTGGTAGCCATTCCGACCATCGCCGCCACCTGTGCCGCGTGGACCCCGCTGTCGGTGTGGTACAACGACGCCGGGCAGGCGCTGCATTTTGAAATCTTCGATGATGCCAACTTCCTGGTGCTGGTGGAGCCGCAAATCATCCTCAACGCCCCGGCGGAATATCTGCTGGCGGGAATCGGCGATACGCTGGCGAAATGGTATGAGGCGGTGGTGCTGGCACCGAAACCGGAAACGTTGCCGCTGACCGTACGCCTGGGGATTAACGGCGCGCTGGCCATTCGCGACGTTCTGCTGAAAAGCAGCGAGACCGCGCTGGCGGATCAGCAGCACGGCGAGCTGTCGCAGGCGTTCCGCGATGTGACGGATGCCATTATCGCTGGCGGCGGGATGGTCGGCGGCTTAGGCGAACGCTATACCCGCGTCGCCGCCGCCCATGCGGTGCATAACGGCCTGACAATTCTGCCGCAGACCGATAAATTCCTGCATGGCACCAAGGTCGCCTACGGCATTCTGGTGCAAAGCGCCCTGCTGGGTCAGGACGATGTGCTGGCTCAGTTGATTAACGCCTGGCAGCGTTTCAACCTGCCCACCACCCTGGCGGAACTCGACGTGGATATCCACAACCGCGACGAACTGGATCGGGTCATCGCCCATACTCTGCGCCCGGTGGAATCAATCCACTTCCTGCCGGTGGAACTAACGCCGCAAAGCCTGGCCGCCGCGTTTGAGAAAGTGGAAAACTTCCGCAGACAGGTGCATTGACGGACGGGAATCTCGCTCTGTACCTCATGATGCATCTGCCACTCACAGTACGAGGTCATCATGCAGATCGAGTGAACGGGTAAAAAAACGTTGGTTACCGGGGCCAGCCCGGCAGCCGGACAAATCTCCGCTACCGGTCTGGATGTTGATGGGGGACTTAATGCCTGAAGGAAGGGCTTAACAACACTTCGCGCCGCCTTTTCCGCCGTAGCGCGCATCCTGTCGCTCGCGAAAGAACTCTTCATAGGTCATCGGCGTTTGCTCAGGATGCGTCTGGCGAATATGCTCGACATAATTATCGTAATCGGGCACGCCGATCATCATTTTCGCCGCCTGACCCAAATACTTCCCGGCTTTCGAAAGGGTATCAAACATAGTGCTCTCTCATGACTCCCCCCTTTCCGCACGCGAAAAGGGGGTTAGGTTTAATGTGCGCGCTTTGCCTGAGCCGCCATCGGCTCTGCGCCGTCAGGTAACGCCTCATAAGGCGTCTCTTTCGCCGTCGGTTTATCCTCTTTCAACGCCGCCAGCGCGGTTTTGATGGAGAAGAACGCCAGCACCACCACGACCACCATAAAGAAGAGGGTTAACCCCGCATCCAGGCGGTTGTTAAAGACCAGCTGCGCCAGCTGAGATTCGGTGTACTGAGGCGGAATCGTACCGCTGTCGATCATCGCCTGGAACTTATTGGCAATCGCCAGGAAGCCGACTTTGGTATCCGGGCTGAACGACTTCTGCCAGCCGGCGGTCAGGGTGCAAATCAACAGCCAGGTCGTCGGCAGCAGCGCCACCCAGGCATAGCGTTCGCGCTTCATTTTAAACAGTACCACCGCACACAGCATCAATGCCATCCCCGCCAGCATCTGGTTCGCGATACCAAACAGCGGCCACAGGGTGTTAATCCCGCCGAGCGGGTCAACAACCCCTTGATGCAGGAAGTATCCCCACGCCAGCACGCAAAGCCCGGTCGCCAGCAGGTTGGCCGGCAGCGAGTTGGTTTTCTTCAGGCCTGGGCTTATCACGCCCAGCAAATCCTGCAGCATAAAGCGCGCCGCACGGGTCCCGGCATCAACCGCCGTCAGGATGAACAGCGCTTCAAACAGAATGGCGAAGTGATACCAGAAGGAGACATCCATCAGGCCGCCCAGCGAGCCGTGCAGGATGTAGGCCATCCCCACCGCCAGCGTCGGCGCGCCGCCTGCCCGCGAGATGATCGACTGCTCGCCCACTTCGCTGGCTATCTGGCGCAGCGTATCCGGCGTAATGCTAAAGCCCCAGCTGCTGACCACCTGCGCGGCAGAGGCCACCACATCGGTGGTGCCAGCCGGCGCCAGTACCGCCATCGGGCTGTTCATCGCAAAGTAGACGCCCGGATCGATAACGCAGGCCGCCACCAGCGCCATGATGGCGACAAAGGACTCCATCAGCATGCCGCCATAGCCGATAAAGCAGGCCTGGCCCTCATTCGCCAGCATCTTCGGCGTGGTCCCGGATGAAATCAGCGCATGGAAGCCGGAGACCGCGCCGCAGGCGATGGTGATAAACAGGAACGGGAACATGCTGCCGGACCAGACCGGGCCGGTGCCGTCAATAAATTTGGTCAGCGCCGGCATGGTCAGCGTCGGGCGCATAATCAAAATACCAATCGCCAGCCCGACGATGGTGCCGATTTTCAGGAAGGTCGACAGGTAATCACGCGGCGCCAATAGCAGCCACACCGGAAGAACGGCGGC
The DNA here is from genome assembly GCF_009825425.1 of Klebsiella sp. Lac1. Taxonomy (NCBI): domain Bacteria; kingdom Pseudomonadati; phylum Pseudomonadota; class Gammaproteobacteria; order Enterobacterales; family Enterobacteriaceae; genus Klebsiella; species Klebsiella sp. Lac1. Next base: position 413,524 of record NZ_VJZJ01000001.1, on the reverse strand, counting down.
AATAAAACCATAGCCCACCAGAATCCAGGTCAGCTGTACGCCGGTATAATCAAACCACGGCGCCCAGGTCGGGCTTTCCGCCACCCACCCGCCGGAGACAATCGCGAACACCAGCATCACCAGACCAATCACCGACACTTCGCCGATGCGTCCCGGACGCAGGTAGCGAATGTAGATCCCCATAAAGATCGCCAGCGGGATAGTAAAGGCCACGGTATAGGTACCCCACGGGCTGTGGGTCAGCGCTTTGACCACGATCATCGCCAGTACCGCGAGGATAATCACCATAATCATAAAGCAGGCCACCAGCGCCAGCACGCCAGCGGTTGGCCCCATCTCTTCTTTCACCAGCTCGCCGAGAGATCGTCCATCGCGGCGGGTCGAAACAAACAGCACCATAAAGTCCTGCACCGCGCCAGCCAGCACCACCCCGGCGAGGATCCAGATCATTCCCGGCAGATAGCCCATTTGCGCCGCCAGCACCGGCCCCACCAGCGGCCCTGCACCGGCAATCGCCGCAAAATGATGACCGAACAGCACTTTTTTATCGGTCGGGACATAATCAAGGCCGTCGTTGTGACGAACGGCGGGGGTCATGCGCGTAGGGTCAACCGCCAGCACATTGTTGGCGATATAGAGACCGTAAAAACGATAGGCAATCAGATAAATGCAGACTGCCGCGACGACAATCCATAACGCATTAATCTGTTCACCCCGGTTTAAGGCGATGTAGCCGAGGGCAAAGGCTCCGACAACCGAGAGCAATGTCCAGATGAGGTATTTCCCTGAATGATTCATCGTTGCGTTCCACCGGTAAGGTAATCAGAATGTTACATTTTGTTTCTAGAACACAACGCCGGGTTTAACAACATTGAAACCGTACAGATGTCGTGCAAAGGCAAGGATTTATCTCACATTGCTAGCGAGATCACTTCTGAAGGGAAAATGGAATGTATCGCCAGCAAGAAAGCGCTACATGATACATCGTCAGACGCCCCCCGGATTGCGGCGTAAACGCCTTATCCGGGCTACCCGACCGCACAGCCAGGAAAACAGAGACGTAGCCCAGGACCCGTAGCCCCGGTAAGCGTAGCGCCACCGGGGAACCAGCCGCAGACATATCGCAACACGAAGGACCCGTGGGACCCGTGGGACCCGTAGCCCCGGTAAGCGTAGCGCCACCGGGGAACCAGCCGCAGACATATCGCAACACGAAGGACCCGTGGGACCCGTAGCCCCGGTAAGCGTAGCGCCACCGGGGAGTCAGCCACAGACATATCGCAACACGAAGGACCCGTAGCACCCGTAGCCCCGGTAAGCGTAGCGCCACCGGGGAGTCAGCCGCAGACATATCGCAACACGAAGGACCCGTGGGACCCGTAGCCCGGCTAAGGCGTTTACGCCGCCAGCCGGGATCAGCCCTCCTCAGCCGAGGACCGCCGTGCTCAGGCGGCAGGTACAGCAGCGGCGGCCCCGCTCGTCGAACACCGCAATCTCCCAGCTCTGATTCTGACGTCCCAGGTGTAGAGGGCGACACTCGCCGCGCACGCGACCGCTTGAGACCGCCCGATGATGGGTCGCATTCAGCTCGGTCCCCACCAGGCACTGCCCCTCTTCGCTCATCAGCCAGCCGGCCATCGACCCCAGCGTCTCCGCCAGCGCCGCCGACGCTCCGCCGTGCAGCAGACCAAACGGCTGATGCGTACGCGCATCAACCGGCATACTCGCCTCCAGCAGCCCCTCTTCCAGCCGGGTGTAGACGATCCCCAGATGCGCCACCATCGTATTTTCGCTGGTGGCATTAAGCGCCTCCAGCGTCAACTGACGTTTCCAGGCCATTTACGCCCCCAGCGTCGAGCCGCCGTCGACCACGATATCCTGCAGCGTGATATGGCTGGCGTGATCGGAAGCGAGGAACAGGATCGTGCTGGCAATCTCCTGCGGGCGCGCAATTTTACCCAACGGGATCCCGAGCTTAAACTGCTCGCCGAAACCGCGGATACGGCGCTGCTCGGCATCCTCACTCAGCCACAGCGTGCGCTGCATATCGGTGTCGGTGGAGCCCGGAGAGACCAGGTTGCAGCGTACGCCGCTGCCCGCCAGCTCGAGGCCCACGGTCAGCGCCAGACTTTTCAGCGCCGCCTTTGAGGCGCCGTAGGCGCTCATGCCGATGCGCGGCGTATGCGCGGCATCGGAGGCGACGGTGACGATGGCTCCGCCCTGCTGGCGACGGAACTGGCCCATCGTCTGCTGAAACAGGTTAAACGCCCCGCCGACGTTGACGGCGAAAGTCTGCTGCCATGCGTCCAGACTCAGCTCGTCGGTCGCGCCCATGCGCAAAATTCCCGCGGCGTTAACCAGCACATCCAGCCGGTCAATGCCTTGCAGCAGATGTCCGCAGACCCCGGCCACCTGCTGCGCATTGGCAACATCCAGCGTGTGGGTGGCAAAGGGATAGTCATCCCCCTCAAACGCGAGATCGAAACCGCTTACCCGGGCGCCGGCTTCGACAAACGCCAGCGCCGTCGCGTAACCAATGCCTTTACCGGCGCCGGTGACCCAAACGGTTTGCCCCTGAAAATCCAGCGCGGCCATTATTTCACCTCACGGGAGAGCAGCGCCCACCAGGCGTCAATGGTCGGGTTTTTCGCCAGCATCACGAAGTCAATATCACCGTGCATTTTGCGCCAACGGGCGGCCAGCGCCATCATGCGTACGGAGTCCAGACCGTAGTCGATCAGGTTTTCGTCATCCATGGGCTCGTCGGATTCATCGAGCAGCGGCAGCACCAGCGCCCGCAGCGCCGTTTTTGAGGCCGGCAGCGGCAGCAGCTCTTCGGTCATGACGACGCGACCGCAGCGGCCGGCAACATATTTCAGCGACATCAGATGTTCTTCGCGGCTAAAGTCCGCCAGCGCATCGGCGACGAAGAACGGTTTAATATCGCGCATAAAGGCGTCGGTCGCGGTGGTCATACAGCCAATATGGGCATAGACGCCGGTGATAATCAGCTGATCGCGGCCGCTCTCTTTGAGCCTCTCTTCCAGCGGCGAACGGTGAAACGCGCTGTAGCGCCACTTCACCAGCACGGTGTCGTGTTCATCCGGCGCCAGCGCGGCAATCACCCGCTGCTGCTCCGGTGAACGGGTCAACCCCGGCCCCCACATATCATTTAGCAGGGCGCGATCTTCATCGCTTTGCTCTTTCGGCTGCGCGGTGTAAAACACCGGAATGTTATTCCGTTTGCAGAACTCGCGCAGCGCGGCAATGTTCGCCACCACTTTCGCCATCATCGCGCTGTCTTTCCCCCAGAAGTTGAGGAAATACTCCTGCATATCGTGGATCAACAGCGCAGCGCGGGAAGGCTCAAAGGCCCAGTTCACTTTATTCACCGGGATGTCGCTGGCTTCCGGCAGCACGTAAGCCTGTAATTGAGGGATGGCCATTCTCTTTTCTCCTTCAGCCCGGCTCGCGTGAAGCCAGCCACTGGCGTAATTGTTTTTTATCGACTTTGCCCACCGGCGTCAGCGGCAGCGCATCCACGCACTCCACGCGGTCCGGCAGTTTAAATTCCGCGACGCCCTGCTCGCGCAGGAAGCGACGTACCGCCACCGCACGCAGCGGCTCTTTCACCACCAGGTACGCGCAGCTTTTCTCGCCCAGCAGGCTATCTTCCATGCTGACCAGCGCGGCATGGATCACCGCCGGATGACGCAGCAGCAGGTTTTCAACCTCCTCCGCCGCGATCTTCTCGCCGCCGCGGTTAATCTGATCTTTTTCCCGCCCCTGCACGGTGATGTAGCCGTCCTCGTCGATCGAGATAAGATCGCCGGAACAGTAAAAACCATCGGCATCAAACGCTTCGGCGTTGTGCTGCGGACTGTTGTAGTAGCCGCGGAAAGTGTATGGACCCCGGGTCATCAGACGCCCCACCTCGCCGCGCGGCAGCGGGTTGCCGTCGGCATCGGCGACCCAGACCTCATCGTCCGGGCACATCGGGCAACCCTGGGTATTGATAATGCGTTCAAGGCTGTCGTTGAGGCGGGTGTAGTTCACCAGCCCTTCCGCCATGCCGAAGACCTGCTGAAGCTGGCAGCCAATCTCCGCCGGGATCCGCGCCGCCAGCGTTGCCGACAGGCGCGCGCCGCCGACCTGCAGCAGCGTCAGCGAACGCAGCGGCGCATTCCCGGCCCCTTCGCGGATCGCCTGTAGCCACAGGCTGACCGCCGGCGGTACCAGCGCAGCGACGTTAATCTGATGTTGCTCGATCAGCGGGAAGCACAGGGTTGCGCTCGGATCGGCGGCCAGAATCACCCGGCCACCGGCGAGAAACACGCCAAGGGAACCCGGCGAGCTCATCGCGTAGTTGTGGGCGGCGGGCAGCGCGTTGAGGTAGCGGGTTTGCGCGCTGATGCCGCAAATTTCGTTACTGCGACGGATGCTGTAGTCGTAGTCGTTATGGGTGCGAGGTATCAGCTTCGGCGTACCGGTACTGCCGCCGGAGAGCTGGAAAAAGGCCACTTCATCGGCAGGTGTCGGATTAGCGATAAAGTTCTCCGCTGGCCGCGCAATCGCCGCCGCCAGATCGTATTCGCCGCAATCGTTGCGCAGCAGCACAACCCGTACTGACGCGTGCTGCTCAACAAAGCTATTCAGGAAATGGTCAGCGGCAAACAGCGCATGCTCGCGATCGGCAATCAGCAGCGCGGGCTCAATTTGCGTCGCGTAGGCATTCAGCTCGCTGCGCTGATGGCTGAACAACGCGTTCACCGGCGCCACCCCGATGCGCAGCAGCGCGAACAGGGTGATGTAGAACTCGGCGACGTTGCCCAACTGCACCAGCGCGGTTTCGCCGCGCTTGAGCCCCAGATGCTGAAGCGATGAGGCCAGGTTATCCACCAGCTGATTGAACTGACGATAGCTGTACTGCTTAGCACCGTCGATAATGGCGATGGCGTCGCTGTCGGCGTGACGGGTAATCAGGTTGGTGAGCGGCAGATCCTGCCAGTAGCCCTTTTCGCGGTAGCGGGCGGCAAAACTTTCCGGCCAGCGGTTAAATGCAATCATCATCGCCTCTTAATTCAAGCCAAACACATTCAGCATGGTCGTCAGTTTGACGCCGGTTTCGCGCCACTCCCCTAGCGGAGAGGAGGCCGGGACAATCCCCGCGCCGGCGAACAGACGCAGCGTGCGATTGCGCAGGCGGGCGCAGCGAATCGTCACCACCCACTCGCCGTTCCCTTCGTCATCACACCAGCCAACGATGCCGCCGAACAGCTGGCGATCGAACGGTTCCAGCTCGGCAATCAGCCGTTTCGCCACCTGATGGGGGAAACCGCTCAGGGCCGGGGTCGGATGCAGCAGGCAGGCCAGCGACATCGCGTTTTCCTGCGCCAGCGCTGTCCCTTCAATCGGCGTCGCCAGATGCCACAGCGTCGGCGTGGTGACCAGTTGCGGAGAATCCGGCAGCGACAGCGCACGACAGCGCGGCGTCAGCACCGTCTTCATCGCCTGGGTCACCAGTTCGTGCTCGTGGCGATCTTTTCCGGATGTCAGCAGTTTGTTACCCGCTTCGCGATCCAGCACGTCATCCGGCTGGCGACGGGCCGAACCGGCCAGCGGCAGGGAGCTGAAACGATCGCCCTCTTTGCGTAGCAGCAGTTCCGGGCTGGCACCCAGCAGTACGCCGCCGTCGGAGAGCGGCACGTGGAAATTAAAGCTGGCAGGATTCTGCGCGATCAGGCGCTCAAGCAACGCGCCGCTGTCCACGCATTCGCGGGTGGTAATATCGATCAGGCGCGACAGGACAACCTTGTCCACTTCCGGCGTCGCGGTCAGCTCAGCGGCCCGCTCCACCATCGCCATAAACACATCCTGTTGCGGAATGTCCTGACGCGCCACGACATCCATTGCCGTCCGGGTGCAGGAGTAGCGCGCCGACTGTTGTTTACCGGTACGGGAGAAGTGCTCCAGGCTCTCAGGAATAAACAGCTCGGAAGGCTGGTTGGTATCAAACGGGATAGCGCCGACCATCACCGGTTTACGGATCCCGGCAGCCTTCGCGTCGGTGAACGCGGCCGCCATGTGGTGCTGGAATTTGCCGTTGAGCAGCGCGCCATCGGCGGCAGAATGGGAAAAACGGCGAAAACAGCCCGCGGTCTGAAAACTGCGGTGCGGCGACATAAAGAAGAAGCTTTCCGGCGACAGAGTCATATTTTGTTCCCGTACCTCCTCGGCCAGTGACGTTTCCATATCATCCTCCAAAAAACGATAAAGATATTACGAATAATTATCATTTATATTTTTGTTGGGTAACCTAAAAGGTATTGCCTGCCATGTCAACCGTACAAACGGCATGTTGTGCGACTTAGGCTTGCATCCATGCGTGACAAAGTTGAAAATGAGACGCATTTATATCAACTTAACCAGGATGCGAATACGTGAATTTGTCCACATTATGTCGCCGTACCCTGCTGGCCTGCGGGCTGGCGCTTTTAGCAATGACTTCAGCTCTGGCGGCCGACTGGCCTCGTCAGGTGACCGATAGCCGCGGTGAGCATACGCTGGAAAGCAAACCCCTGCGCATTGTCTCCACCAGCGTCACCCTCACCGGCTCGCTGCTGGCGATTGACGCGCCGGTGGTCGCCAGCGGCGCCACCACGCCGAATAACCGCGTGGCCGACGCTCAGGGATTTCTGCGTCAGTGGAGCGCCGTCGCGAAAGAGCGTAATCTCGCGCGCCTGTATATCGGCGAACCCAGCGCCGAGGCCGTGGCCGCGCAAATGCCGGATCTGATTCTGATTAGCGCCACCGGCGGTGACTCCGCCCTTGCGCTGTACGACCAGCTCTCCACCATCGCGCCGACGCTCATTATTAATTACGACGATAAAAGCTGGCAGGCGCTGCTGACCGAACTGGGGCACATCACCGGCCAGGAAAAGCAGGCGTCGGCGCGTATTGCCGAGTTCGATAAGCAGCTCGCCACCCTGAAGCACCAGATGAAACTCCCGCCGCAGCCGGTGAGCGCGCTGGTGTACACCGCCGCCGCCCACAGCGCCAACCTGTGGACGGCGGAATCCGCTCAGGGCCAGATGCTGGAACAGCTGGGCTTCACCCTGGCGACCTTGCCTGCCGGTCTGCATACCAGCCAGAGCCAGGGAAAACGCCATGACATTATCCAACTGGGCGGCGAAAATTTAGCCGCTGGCCTCACTGGCAACAGCCTGTTCCTGTTCGCCGGCGACGATAAAGATGCGGCGGCGATTTACGCCAACCCGCTGCTGGCGCACCTCCCGGCGGTAAAGAACAAGCGCGTCTATCCGCTCGGTACAGAAACATTTCGCCTCGATTACTACAGCGCCATACTGGTACTGCAGCGTCTCACGACGCTCTTCGGCTAACTCTCATTCCCGGCTGGCGCTGCGCCTGCGCGTTTAACTTTCGCTGACCGCCTCAGGACGCTGGAAACGACGCAGCTCTCCCAGCAGCCCCATCAGTATTATGCCGACAATCACCAGCGCCCAACCGCTGGCGCTCGCCGACGCGACCGGGGTCATCATCGCCCCCAGCCCGCCGAGCAACGCGGCGCCAATGGCATCGCCAGTAACGTTCTGCGCGGTCCACAGGCCGTTAATCCGCCCGAGCATCGCTTCCGGCGTCTGGGTCTGAATCAGGGTGTACTGCAACAGCGAGCTGATCGCGCTCAGCCAGCCAAACAGCGCCAGACACAGCGCGCCCAGTGCCCAGACCGGCATCAGGCTGAACAGCGCAATGGCGACAAATGAGCCGACCGTGGTCATCAGCATCAAAGCGCCCGGTTTCGCCGTTTGCGCCAGCTGACCGCTGGTCAACGCCCCCAGCGCTGCCCCCAGCGGAATAGCGGCATACAGCAAACCAATCTGCGAGGCCGACATCTGCCAGCCGTCGGCCAGCGCCGGGTAAAGCACCCGCACCGCGCTCGCCATGGTCAGCAGACCGCCCAGCAGGGCAATCCCGCCAATCAGCGGGCTATTGAAGAGGAACTTCAGTCCCGCCAGCAGCGACTTGAGCGGATGTTCCCGCGGCTGAGGAGGCGGTGGTAGCAGCGGCAGACGCAGCAGGGTCAGAGTGGTGATAAACGTGCCCGCCGCCGCCAGGCCATAGTTCCAGGCCACGCCGCCGGTGGCCAGCAGCAGACCGCCGATCATCGGCGAAATCACCGATCCCAGGCGCACCGTCAGCATGGTGATCGCCCCGGCCTGCATCAGATTCTCACGCCCGACCAGCGCGGGTGTCGCCGCCAGCAGTGCCGTCACGCCCAGCGAAGCAAAAAAACCGTCCCAGATCCCCAGCAGATAGATGGCGAGTAGCGACGGCTCAGGCAGCAGCGCGTTGAGGCACAGACCGACAAAGCCCACGCCGCAGGTCCCCCGCGCCAGCAGAATCAACCGTTTCCGCTCATAGCGATCCGCCAGCACACCACCGACCATCAGGCCAACAAACATCGAGCAGCCGGTCAAGGTGACCGAGAGCCCCACCTGCCAGGTAGAGTGGGTCATCATCTGGATTTGGACCGGGATCGCCACACCCAGCAGGCCGAGCGACAGGATCGAGATAAAACGGGCGATAAAGACGGCGCGAAACGCCGGATGAGTTTGCAGCAGACTGAGATTCAGCAGCCGGGATTGTCGGTTCATGACAGCGCCTTGTTATTCTTTTCCATCAACGCGCGATCGTTCAGCCTGCGTCTTTACGGGCTGCGCTTCCTTAGCCCGGTCATACGGTTAGCGATGCTTCCAGGCAAGCGTGCGTTTGCCGCCGCGATGCATTCTGAATGATTTTGCGTATACCATTCTTGTGGGCCGCCATGCTAACATAACTGAATAGAATCGATAACGATAATTACTATCATTATCATGTCAGGGATGTGAATTATGTCGTTTTCTACGACCACGGTGCGCGCCGTCGCCGTACCGGGTCTGTTACTCGTCTTAGCCTTTGCTATCGCTCTCAGCCTGCTGATTGGCGCCAGACCTCTTCCATTGCGCGTCGTCGTGGAGGCTTTCTCCGGTACCTGCCAGAGCGCCGACTGCACTATCGTGCTGGACGCCCGGCTGCCGCGAACCCTGGCGGGACTGCTGGCCGGCGCCGCGCTGGGCCTGGCAGGATCGCTGATGCAGACTCTGACGCGTAATCCCCTTGCCGACCCCGGCATTCTCGGGGTGAACTCCGGCGCCAGCTTCGCGATTGTGCTGGGCGCCGCGCTGTTTGGCATCCACTCCCCGCAGGAACAACTGCTAATGTCGTTTTGCGGCGCGTTTGGCGCCTCGCTGCTGGTGGCCTTTACCGGCAGTCAGGGCGGCGGCCAGCTCAGCCCGGTTCGCCTGACGCTAGCCGGTGTGGCGCTGGCCGCCGTGCTGGAGGGGCTCTCCAACGGGATTGCGCTCCTCAATCCCGATGTTTATGACCAGCTACGTTTCTGGCAGGCCGGCTCGCTGGATATCCGCACCCTGCAGACGCTGAAAATCGTCCTCCTGCCGGTAGTGCTTGCCGCCGCCGTGGCTCTGCTGTTAAGTCGGGCGTTGAACAGCCTGAGTCTCGGCAACGATACCGCCACCGCCCTCGGCAGTCGGGTCGCCCGTACTCAGGTCATCGGCCTGCTGGCGATTACCGTGCTCTGCGGTAGCGCCACGGCGGTGGTTGGCCCCATCGCCTTTATCGGCCTGATGATGCCGCATATGTCGCGCTGGCTGGTGGGCGCCGACCATCGCTGGTCGCTGCCGGTGACCCTGCTGGCTACCCCTGCCCTGCTGCTGTTTGCCGATGTATTGGGGCGCCTGCTGGTTCCCGGCGAACTGCGAGTCTCGGTAGTCAGCGCCTTTATCGGTGCGCCGGTGCTGATTTGGCTGGTGCGCCGTCAGCCGCGCGGAGGTGCAATATGATAGCCCCCTCCCGCCGACTGCTGCTCAGTTGCCTGATTCTGCTGGCCGCCAGCCTGCTGGTCTCCCTTTGGGGACTCGGCAGCGGCCTGGTGCCGTTAAGCGTCAGGCAGGTGCTTTCCGCTCTGCTGGGCGATGCGCCGCGCAATATCACCATGGTGGTCACCGAATGGCGGTTGCCGCGGGTGCTGATGGCGCTGCTGATCGGCGCGGGACTTGGCGTCAGCGGCGCCATTTTTCAGTCGCTGATGCGCAACCCGCTGGGCAGCCCGGATGTGATGGGCTTCAATACCGGTGCCTGGAGCGGCGTGCTGGTGGCGATGGTGATGTTCGGCCAGAACCTGACGGCGATTGCGCTGGCGGCGATGACCGGCGGCGTGCTGACCGCGCTGGTGGTCTGGCTGCTGGCCTGGCGCAACGGCATCGAAACGTTCCGCCTGATTATTATCGGCATCGGCGTTCGCGCCATGCTGGTGGCCTTCAATACCTGGCTGCTGCTACGCGCCTCGCTGGAGACCGCCCTCTCCGCCGGGCTGTGGAATGCCGGTTCGCTCAATGGCCTGACCTGGGGGAAAACCTGGCCCTCCGCGCCGCTGATTGTGCTGATGCTGGTCGCGGCGGCGCTGCTGGCGCGGCGCATGCGCCTGCTGGAGATGGGCGACGATACCGCCTGCGCGCTCGGCGTGCGGGTGGAACGTTCGCGCCTGCTGATGATGCTGGTGGGCGTGGTGCTGACCGCCGCCGCCACCGCGCTGGCGGGGCCAATCTCGTTTATCGCCCTGGTCGCGCCGCATATCGCTCGTCGCCTGAGCGGCACCGCGCGCTGGGGATTAACCCAATCGGCGCTCTGCGGCGCGCTGCTGCTGGCGCTGGCTGACTACAGCGCCCAGCGCCTGTTTATGCCCTATCAATTACCGGTGGGTGTGGTGACCGTCAGCCTCGGCGGCATCTATCTCATCGCGCTGTTAATTCAGGAGTCCCGCAAAAAATGACCGCCGAAACGACCCGTTTGCGCGGCGACCAGCTAACCCTGGCGTACGGCAAAAAGACCATCGCCGAATCGCTGAATGTGACCATTCCGGACGGCCATTTCACCGCGATCATTGGCCCCAACGGCTGCGGGAAATCGACGCTGCTGCGTACCCTGAGTCGCCTGATGACGCCGGCCAGCGGCCATGTTTATCTCGACGGTGAGCAGATCCAGCGCTATGCCAGCAAAGAGGTGGCGAAACGCATCGGTCTGCTGGCGCAAAATGCCACTACGCCGGGGGATATTACCGTTCAGGAGCTGGTGGCGCGCGGCCGCTATCCGCATCAGCCGCTGTTTACCCGCTGGCGTAAAGAGGATGATGACGCGGTCAACAGCGCCATGAGGGCGACCGGAATAACCGACCTGGCGCGACAAAGCGTCGATACGCTCTCCGGCGGGCAACGGCAGCGGGCCTGGATTGCGATGGTGCTGGCGCAGGAAACGGCCATTATGCTGCTCGACGAGCCCACCACCTGGCTGGATATCAGCCATCAAATCGACCTGCTGGAGCTGCTGAGCGAGCTGAATCGCGAGAAGGGATATACCCTGGCGGCGGTGCTGCACGACCTTAACCAGGCCTGCCGTTACGCAACGCATTTGATTGCCTTGCGCGACGGCAAAATCGTCGCCGAAGGGGCGCCGAAAGAGATTGTCACCGCCGAATTGATCGAGCGGATTTATGGCCTGCGCTGCATGATCATCGACGATCCGGTCACCCATACCCCGCTGGTGGTGCCGCTGGGACGCCGGTAGCGAGTTCCATGACGGCCACACTCCCGGCTCGCGCTACGCTTAGCCGGGCTACCTGAGCCAGGCTGGCATGATGCCCGGCGGCGCTGCGCTTGCGCGGGCCTACGGGACGAATGCCGAGCGCCTGACCGGGTCAGCGTCGCACCACCCGGCAAAATACCGGCACAGAGGCGTAGCCCGGGTAAGGCGTTTACGCCGCGACCCGGGAATAACGCCCGTCCGGGCAGGTTAATACGAGACGAATGCCGAGCACCAGGCCGAGTCAGCGTCGCACCACCCGGCAAAATACCGGCACAAAGGCGTAGCCCGGGTAAGGCGTTTACGCCGCCACCCGGGAATAATGCCCGCCCGGATAAGGCGCTTGCGCCTTATCCGGGAATAACGCCCGTCCGGGCAGGTTAATACGAGACGAATGCCGAGCGCCAGACCGGGTCAGCGTCGCACCACCCGGCAAAATACCGGCACAGAATTGTAGCCCGGGTAAGGCGTTTACGCCGCCACCCGGGAATAATGCCCGTCCGGGCAGGTTAATACGAGACGAATGCCGAGCACCAGGCCGGGTCAGCGCCGCGCCACCCGGCAAAATACCGGCGCAGAATTGTAGCCCGGGTAAGGCGTTTACGCCGCCACCCGGGAATAATGCCCGTCCGGATAAGGAGCTTGCGCCGCGACCCGGGAATAACGCCCGTTCGGGCAGGTTAATACGAGACGAATGCCGAGCGCCAGACCGGGTCAGCGTCGCACCACCCGGCAAAATACCGGCGCAGAATCCATAGCCCGGGTAAGGCGTTTACGCCGCGACCCGGGAATAATGCCCGCCCGGGTAAGGCGCTTGCGCTACGACCCCGGGGGGTATCTCTCCTTACCCCAGAATCTCCCGCACGACCGGACCAATCGATGCGAAGGCCTGCGGGGAGATAATATCCACGTGGGCGCAGTTCTGGCTAAAGACCTCCAGTTCGCCCACCCAGGGGCCCCATACCGCCTGCGGATCCATTCCCGCCTGGCGTGTTTTCTCCGCCACAAACAGCGTCGCCTTGCCATCAAATTTCGCGCTATGCGCGGTGGTCAGCAGGCGAACCGCATCGGCATAGTTGCCCTCGATAACGCGGAACAACTCGCCGGAAGCCTGCCCCTGCTGAGCGGCAAGAAAGGCCTCGCGCTCGCGTTCAATCTCAGCCAGCACCTCCGGGTCCAGACCGTTAGCCTCTTTCTCCGCCCAGTTCTGCGTCTCCGGTGGCCAGGTATCCAGCAAGCCCAGGAACGCCACCGCTTCGCCGCGCTGGCGTAAGCGGGCGGCAATCCCCTGCGCCAACGTCCCGCCGAGGGAATAACCAAACAGGTAATACGGCCCGTGCGGCTGCTGCGCCAGCAAGGTCTGCAGATGTTGTTCGCACACTTCATCGAGATTGGTCGCGTTCATCATCGGCCCTTCCGGACGCGGCGACTGAATGCCGGTAATCGACCAGCGCGGATGAAGATAGCGGGCCAGCACGCTGAACTGCCAGGCAAAACCCGACGCCGGATGGAAGCAAAACAGCGTCGGCCCGTCGCTGACGCGCAGCGGCAGAATCGCATCAAAGCCCAGGCGCTGCATCTGCTCATCGCTAAGATCGGAGCCCAGCTGCGCGCTCAGTTTCCCCACCGTCGAGGCCACCATCACCTGCCCCGGCGTCACCTGACGTCCCAGCTCGCGGCTGAGCTGCGCCGCCAGGCGCATCGCCAGCAGCGAATGGCCGCCGAGGGCGAAGAAATCGGCTTCAATGTCGTTCACTTCACAACCCAGTAGCTGGCTGAACGCCTCAGCCACCGTGGTTTCGATCCCCGGCTCCGGCGCTCGACCGCCGCGTTCACTGCCTAACGTCGGCAGCGGCAGCGCTTTGCGATCCAGCTTGCCGTTGGCGCTCAGCGGCAGTTCCGCCAGCTGAATCAGCACCACCGGTAGCATATGCGGCGGCAGCTGTTCGGCGAGACGCGCTTTCAGCGCTGTCGTATCCAGCGGCAACCCGGACTCTGACACCAGGTAACCGACCAGCTGGCGGGCATCGCCGCCGGTCGCCGCCGCCTGATTGAAAACGCAGGCGTGGGTCACCGCCAGAGCAACGTCCGGCAGCGCAGACATGACGCGGTCGATTTCGCCCAGCTCAATACGCTGCCCGCGAATTTTCAGCTGATCGTCGCTGCGCCCGAGGTATTCCACCGCGCCGTTATCCAGCCAGCGCGCCACGTCGCCGGTACGGTACATCCGTTCACCGACGGAAAACGGGTCGGCGATAAAGCGCGAAGCGGTCAGATCCGGGCGGCCCAGATACCCCTGCGCCAGCTGAATGCCGGTCAAATACAAATCTCCGGCGACGCCCGGCGGAACCGGCCGCAGAGTGGCATCGAGAATACGCAGTCCGGTATTCCATACCGGCCAGCCGATCGGCACGCTGTTGCCGGTGACCGCCGCCAGCTCCGCCCCGCAGGCCGGATACCAGCTCACGTCCACCGCGGCTTCGGTCGGGCCATAGAGGTTATGCAACGGCGCACCGGTCAACGCTTCCCACTCGCGGCACAGGTCGGTTGGTAACGCTTCCCCGCTACAGAAGACGCGCTTCAGCGTCCGGCAGGTCGCCACGTTTTCAGCATCCAGCGAAGCCACGAACGCCGCCAACATTGACGGTACAAAGTGAGTGGTGGTGACCCCGTAGCGGGTAAAGAACTGCTGCATCGCCTGCGGATCGCGATGGGCTTCCGGCTCGGCCATCACCAGCTGCGCGCCGGTAATAAACGGCCACCAGAATTCCCACACCGACACATCAAAGCTGCACGGCGTTTTCTGCGCCACCACATCTTCGGCGGTCAGCGGATAGTGATTTTGCATCCACAGCAGACGGTTCACGATCGCAGTTTGCCCGACCATCACCCCTTTCGGGCGCCCGGTGGAGCCGGAGGTAAAGATGATGTACGCCGTATGCTCCGGCTGCGAGAGCGCCAGCGGAGTGTCATCGCCTGCCGCCAGCGGCTGCTGATAACACAGGGTTTCCAGACCCGGAATAGCGCTAAAACGGGCCAGCTGATCGTCTGCGGTAATCAGCAGCGACGGACGGGCGTCCTCCAGCATCATGCGCAGGCGATCGTCAGGATACCCGGTATCCAGCGGCAGCCAGGTCGCCCCGGCCTCGACGATGCCGTGCAGCGCCAGAGTGAGGAATACCGAACGCGGAAGCGCCACCGCGACACTATCGCCCGGCTTAACCCCGCGTTCACCCAGCAGTCGGGCCAGCGCCACCACCTGCTGGCGCATTTCCCGGTAGCTGAATTGCCGGGTGGCATCGGCCAGCGCCGGGGCATCCGGCGTTTTCGCCGCCTGCTCCGCCACCAGGGCGCTGAGCGTCGTCGTCGGCAGCGCCACGCTGGTATCATTGACCTGCGCCAGCTGCGCCGTCTCGGCGGCCGACAGCAGATTGGCCTCACCGCAGCGTAGCGCCGGATCGGCGGCAAACTGGGTCAGCAGCGCGGATAAACGCGCCACGTGCGCGCGCAACGTGGCCTGGTCATAGCGCGTTTTGTTCGCCAGCACCTCCAGCGACAGTCCGCCGGACTCATCCGGAAACAGCGCCAGTTCAAGATCGTTTACCGGGCCGGTCGCCAGGGTGTGGGTCACCGCCTCGATACCGTCAATATCCAGAACATAATCAAAGACTTTAATATTGAGCACCGGGCCAAACAGCGGCTCATCGCCCGCCGCTTTGCCGCTATCGCGCACGATTTGTTCGGCGTCGTAGCGCTGGTGGCGGCGCATTTTTTTCAGCCGGGCGCTGAGACGCAGCGCCAGCTCCGCCAGCGTCTCTTGCGCATCGATATGTACCGCCAGCGGCAGGACGTTCAGTACCGGGCCGGTTGCAGTCAATGCCGCCGAGCCCATCCGGCGCATAAAGATAAAGCCTGCGGCATAGTCCATGCGGTTGCATAAGCGGCCAAGCCACAGGGTGGTCAGCGCCAGCGCCAGATCGGCGCGCTGACACTGCGGCGCGCCAGCGGCGAGGCGGCTGAACAGGCCGGCATCCAGATCCAGCTTCAGGCGCCAGATATCGGTACTGGTCGCCCGTCCCGCCAGCGGCGCGGCAGAGAGCGACGCCGGTGACGGCAGGGCTTTGCGCTGTTCGCTCCAGAACGCTTTATCACGCTGCCAGGCCTCGCTGCCGTAGTAGCGCTGATACTCGTCAACAACCTCAGCGAAAGGGGTAAACGGTGACGCCGGCGTCGCCTCCCCACGTTGCCAGGCGCGATAAATCGCCGCTATCTGGCGGGTAATAGCGGGGAAACTGAAGCCATCGACCAGTAAATGATGATAACGCTGATACCAGTACCAGCAGTCATCCGCCACCCGCAGCAGCTGGTGACACACCAGCGGGTTGCCGCCGTCCACGCGTAAATTCTGTCCGAGGTCGACCTGCATTAACGCCAGCGCGGCGTCGTGCGGATCGCGCGCCTCGCGCAGGTCGTAATAGTCAGGTTCAGCGAAGACAGGATGCTCATCGACCCATTGCCAGGCTTCGCCATTCTCTTCACAAAAACGCAGGCTGAGGGTGTCGGCCTGCGCCAGACCGGTGACGATCGCCCGCCCCAGCAGCGCCGGATCAAGATGGCCGCGCAGCTCGACATAATGAGCGACACTCCATGCGCCGGGCAGCGTAGAGAGCCGTTCCGCCATCCAGATCCCAGGCTGCGCCGCGACCAGCGGTAAACGAGGGCTCATGTCCGGCTCCTTGCGGCGGCATGATGCGCAGGGGTAAGAGTTGACCAGTTCACCGCCAGCCAGTCGTTGCACGCCGCTAAGGGCTGCGGCGGGCATTCCACCACCCAGCCTTGCGGCAGCGCGCAGTGGTGCGGCCACAGGCTGTATTGCTGCTGTTCATTGCGCAAAATGTAAAACTGCCCTTGCGGATTATCGAAGGGGTTGCTGAATTGCATACCAAACTCCTGTCTTTACTCGCCACCCTGCCAGCGGTTTTCGCCCAGGCCACAGCCTCGGGGTAAGCGGAAGGATGTTGAATCTGAAGCGCACTTTGTTATTGCCCGCGGCTCAGCGGCTGCCAGAGCTGGATGAGTCCAGCCGTCAGCCCGCCGCGCCAGCAAAGCGCATCGTGTCCGCCGTCAACCTGACGCCAGAAAATCGTCTGCGGTGTCTGCTGTAGTCGCGATAAAAGCGCCTGATTGGCACGAAAAATAAGCGGCTCACGCTCTCCGGCCTCCAGCCAGATTCGCAGCCCGTACGGGCGGAGCACGCCCTGGCTCAGGCGTTCGATCAGCAGGCCGCTTTGTGCGCCGCCGCGATGCGGCCACCAGTAGGAGCCAGACTGACTCAACACGCAGCCGAAGCGCTGCGGCCAGTACAGCGCGGCAAACATCGCCGCCAGGCCGCCAAAGCTCTGCCCGGCGACCACGGTGCGATCGGCGCGGTCGCTAAAAGGCGCGATTTGCTGCACCCGAGGCAAAAGCTCTTCCTGCACCGCCAGCCAGAAATCAGCGTGACAGGGCAGCTCCTGGCTCCGGTGTTCGTTGTCGATAACATCAATCAGCAGATACACCGCAGGCGGTAGTTTTGCCTCGCGCGTCAGCCCGGCCAGCGCGGACCACACCGGCATGCTTTCGGCCCAGAACTGGCCATCAAGCAGCAGCGCCAGCGGACGCTCTGCGGCATCGGCCTCACCGGTGGTGTAAACCCATATCCGCCGCGAGTTGCCCAGCCGGGCGCTGTGCCATTCAATACACACTGGTGGTTGATAAGGCTCATCGCGCAGCGACCAGCCGGGTTGTTCCGGCGCCAGCGGCAGCTCCAGCGCCGAAACCGCGTGGCCGCGCCCGCCTTTCCAGCTTTGCGGGTTTAGCGGATCGGCTATCGCCTGCGGCAGCAGCCTGCGCCAGCCTTCACGCAGCAGCGTCCGGTCCGGACTGTCGCTGGTAAAAATCTCAGGGGCAAAATCGTCATCGCGTTCGGAGGGAATAAAACAGTAGCTGCCGCGCCAGGCGGGCGACAGCGTGGTTTGCCATTGCCAGGCATCGGTGCCGGGTACGCGCGTCAGGGTTTGCGGTACGGCATTTTGATGATGGTCGGTGACGCCGGTGATGTAAATCCACACTCGCTTCGTCAGCGAGGTCTCTTCGCTGCCCGCCGGATCCCGCCACCAGAAGGTCACCTGGCAGCCATCGCCAACGGTCTCAGTCTGCGGACCGGAAATCCCCTGCCACCAGCCATCACTTCCTGTTATTAGCATTCCGTCATTAACCCTATGTTTACCGTGATTTTTCTCAATAAATGTAATTTTTTATTGATAATATTATTGATAACTATTTGCATTTGCAATAGCGTATTACCGCACTTTGGGAAGAGCCACTTCTGATTACACATGTCAGAGAGGGCCAATTGGTCGGCGACGGAATGCCCTCGCTCTCTACTGGCAACATTTCTGCCGCCTCCCCTCCCGGTGGGAAGGGGTTTCAGGGGCATGCGGCAACGGAAAGCAGGACGTAAAATGCATAACAAGATCAAATCCCTGGCCTTGCTGGTCAATCTGGGAATTTATGGGGTTGCCTTCCCGCTGTGCGCGGAAGAGACCCCCGAGAGTAAAAAAACGGCCGCTGAAGAGACGATGGTGGTCACCGCCGCCGAACAAAACCTGCAGGCGCCGGGCGTATCGACGATCACCGCCGAGGAAATTCGTAAACGTCCCCCCGCTCGCGATGTCTCCGAAATTATCCGCACCATGCCGGGCGTTAACCTGACCGGCAACTCCACCAGCGGCCAGCGCGGCAACAACCGTCAGATTGATATCCGCGGCATGGGCCCGGAAAATACCCTGATCCTGATTGATGGCAAGCCTGTCACCAGCCGTAACTCCATCCGCCTCGGCTGGCGAGGCGAGCGCGATACCCGCGGCGATAGCAACTGGGTCCCACCGGAGCTGATTGAGCGCATTGAAGTCATTCGCGGACCGGCGGCGGTACGTTACGGCAATGGCGCCGCGGGCGGCGTGGTCAATATCATCACCAAAAAAGGTGATAACCAATGGCACGGTTCATGGAACACCTACATGAACGCCCCGGAGCACAAAGATGAAGGCGCCACCAAACGCACCAACTTCAGCCTGAACGGCCCGCTGGGCGGCGACTTCAGCTTCCGCCTGTCAGGGAATCTCGATAAAACTCAGGCCGATGCCTGGGATATCAACCAGGGCCATCAGTCAGAACGTACCGGGATTTACACCGATACACTGCCTGCCGGCCGCGAAGGGGTGGAGAACAAGAATATCAACGGCGTCGTGCGCTGGGACTTTGCGCCGATGAACTCGCTGGAGTTTGAAACGGGCTACAGCCGCCAGGGCAACCTGTATGCCGGGGATACGCAGAACACCAACAACGATAACAGCAGCAACGGCCTGGTGAAGAAAAACTACGGCAAAGAGACCAACCGTCTCTACCGTCAGACTTACTCGATGACCTGGAACGGCGGCTGGGATAACGGCATCACCACCAGCAACTGGGCGCAGTACGAACATACCCGTAACTCACGTCTCGGCGAGGGGCTGGCTGGCGGTCTGGAAGGCCTGTTTAACAGCGATAAGTTTAGCGATATCGACCTGTCCGACGTGATGTTGCACAGTGAAATCAGCGTTCCGTTTGACCTGTGGGTCAATCAGAACCTGACGCTGGGTACCGAGTGGAACCAGCAGCGGATGAAGGACATGTCTTCTAACGGTCAGGCGTTACAGGGAGGTCCGATTGCAGGCATGGGTGATGACCGTAGCCCGTATTCGCAGGCGGAGATCTTCTCACTATTTGCCGAAGATAACATTGAGCTAACCGACTCCACTATGTTGACCCCGGCGCTGCGTTTCGATCACCACAGCATCGTCGGCAATAACTGGAGCCCGTCGCTGAATCTGTCGCAAGGGCTGGGCGACGACTTTACCCTGAAGATGGGCATCGGCCGTGCCTATAAAGCGCCGAGCCTGTACCAGACCAACCCGAACTATCTCCTGTACAGTAAAGGCCAGGGCTGCTACGCCAGCGCAGATAATGTCGGTTGCTATATGCTAGGTAACGATGACCTGAAAGCGGAAACCAGCACCAACAAAGAGATCGGCCTTGAGTTTAAACGCGACGGCTGGCTGGCCGGGGTAACCTGGTTCCGTAACGACTACCGCAACAAGATTGAAGCCGGCTACGCGCCAATCTCCCAGACCGGTAAGGGTAAAGTAAAAACCGATATTTACCAGTGGGAAAACGTACCGAAAGCGGTGGTCGAAGGCCTGGAAGGAACATTGAACGTCCCGGTTAGCGACACCGTTAACTGGACCAACAACATCACCTGGATGTTGCAGAGTAAGAACAAAGAGACCGGCGACCGCCTGTCGATTATTCCGCAATATACGCTGAACTCGACCCTGAGCTGGCAGATATACCAGGATGTTTCCGTGCAGTCGACCTTCACCTGGTACGGCAAGCAGGAACCGAAGAAGTATAACTACAAAGGTCAGCCGGTCACCGGCAGCGAGAAGAACGAGGTAAGCCCGTACAGCATCCTCGGTCTGAGCGCGACCTGGGACGTCACCAAATATGTCAGCCTGACCGGCGGCGTGGATAACGTCTTCGATAAGCGCCACTGGCGTGCGGGTAACGCGCAGACAACGGGTAACGCAACGACCGGTGCTTATATGTACGGCGCGGGCGCCGAAACCTATAACGAATCGGGCCGGACCTGGTATATGAGCGTCAACACGCAGTTCTGATTACACGCCTGAAGCCCAGGCTGCTCTCCCCCGGAGGACGGCCTGGCTATTTGGCCTCCTGACGGGGCAACCGCAAAGCTATCCCCTCACCTGCATCCTGACGTAGGATGACACTATGCAAACGACACACTCCACGTTTCTTTTTGCCGGCCATCGGCTGCATCAGATTGATTTCGACCCCGGCACCTTTGCGCCTCACGATATCCTGTGGCTTCCCCACCATCAGCAGCTGGCAAATTGCGCGAGAAAACGACAGATGGAACACCTTGCCGGACGTATCGCGGCGGCCTGCGCCCTGAAAGCGGCGGGTGTGAAAGGCGTTCCCGGAACCGGCGACCAGCGGCAACCGCTGTGGCCTGCCCCGTGGTCTGGCAGCATCAGCCACTGCGGCACCCGCGCGCTGGCCGTCGTCGCCGACCGACCGGTCGGGATCGACATCGAAAACGTCTTTACCCCCGCGCTGGCGGCGGAGCTGGAGAGCAGTATTATTCGTCCGCCGGAACGCGCGGTGCTGATGGCCAGCGGACTGCCCTTTGCACTGGCCCTGACGCTGGCTTTTTCGGCGAAAGAGAGCGGATTTAAAGCCCTGCCTCTCGCACAGCAGCCAGGAACAGGGTTTATGGACTTTCGGATAACCGGGATTCAGGGCGAGGTCGCCACTTTGTGGACTGCGCAGCAGGTGTTCCAGGTACATTGGCTGCTGGATGAGCCCTACGTCATCACGCTTTGCCAGACGCAACACCGGTAATAAAGGAAGAAACCCGCACGGTCAGAACCGCACGGGGGAAACGTCATCCGGGCTCAACAGATTGTTTTGGCGAGGGCGATAATAGCCTGCCATAGCTGGCTCCCGCATTCAGACCAAATAATTTGACGTTGGTGTAATTGTAACAGACATCGACTTTGATCTGTTCATTGGCGCGGGAAACCAAAAATGGCGCGGCATTGCAGGTCACCGCCACTTCCCCCCCTCAGCGCCAGCCCGGTGGCCTCATTTTGTACCGGCGTTGATTTGGTCGTCGATGGCGGGTTTATCTGCTGGTAAGCAGAACATATCGGCGCATCCGCGCTAAACCGGCGACCGGACCTTCAGGCCTGCGCCTGCCCTTCTGCCGGGCGGCGGCTGACGCCTTGCCCGGCCTACAAAACCAGGTCTGTACCGGTGACCGGACCTTCAGGCTTGCGCCTGCCTGTAGGCCCGTGCAAGCGAAGCGCCGCCGGGCAATTCCGCGGCAACGCCAATATGGGGTCGATAACAAGCGGCTCCGGCTATTGTGCTGGCACCCCTGCCCTTCTGCCGGGCGGCGGCTGGCGCCTTGCCCGGCCTACAAACCAGGTCTGTGCCGGTGACCGGACCTTCAGGCCTGTGCCAGCCCTGTAGGCCCGTGCAAGCGAAGCGCCGCCGGGCAATTCTGCGGCACTTTCTGGCAATTTCTGGCAATTTCTGGCAATTCAGAGCAACTCCGGACAACGCCCGTTGCCAGCAAGCGGCTATGAGCGCAACTCCTCCAGTCGCTTCACCTGTCTCCCTTCACCATCAAAATTCTCCACCGCCAGCCATGCACGCAGCACCGCATCCCGCTCCGACCATTCACTATCAATGATCGACAGCTGATCGCTGTCACGGGTGCGCCCTTTACGCACCATTTTTTGCCGCAGACAGCCCTCCCAGGTAAAGCCCAGACGCTCCGCCGCTCGTCGTGAAGCGATATTCATCGAATCACATTTCCACTCCAGCCGGCGATAGCCCTGCCCGAAGGCGTTTTTCAACAACAGCCACACCGCTTCCGTGCCCAGCGGCGTATTCTTCATCTGCCGCGACCAGGTCACATGGCCGATTTCAACGGTCCCCATTGCCCGATCGATGGCCATATAGCTGACCAGCCCGACCGCCCGCTCGGTCTGCAGATCGATAACCGCAAACGGCACCAGCGCGTCATCGTTGACTTTACCTGCCACCCAGTGGGCCGTGGCTTCGACGCTCGTCGGGCAGGAGCTGGCCAGCCATGTCCAGTCGCTCTCATCCCCCAACGCGTAGGCGGCAAACAGAGCGGCGGCATGGCGCTGAACGTCTAGCGGTTCAAGCCGACAAAAGCGCCCGTTTAACGGCGTGCGTTTCAGGACTCTGGCCCCCTGCCAGTCTGCGACAACATCATTCACCACCTGACCAAATTGATTGATTTCCGGCATGCCCACACCCCGTTGAATTGTAATGAAATTGTTATATCAAGAAGCGCGACGGACAGAAAGCGCGCCGCCGCTTATTTTGATTAATAACCCAGCGCCATGAATTATTCTTTTTATGCATAAGCTTATCCGCATTTTGACTTTACGACTGCGGTGAAGCGGCCTAACGTAGCGAAGCATAAATAATCAAAACAACATTTTTTCAGGGATTGCACATGACCAAAAAACTGCTGTCTTTACTGGTGCTGACCGCACTCTCCGCCACCGTCCATGCTGCGACACCGCCCTCCACCCTGGTTGTTGCCCAGGGTCTCGACGACATCGTCAGCCTCGACCCGGCAGAAGCCAATGAGCTTTCCAGCATTCAGACGGTACCGAGCCTCTATCAGCGCCTGGTTCAGCCCGATCGCGATAACCCTGAAAAAATCACCCCGATTCTGGCCGAAAGCTGGCAGGCTGACCCGGCGGCGAAAACGCTGACCATCAAGCTGAAGCCCGATGCCAGATTCGCCTCGGGCAATCCGCTGCGCCCGGAAGATATCATTTTCTCCTACACCCGCGCGGTGACGCTGAATAAGTCCCCCGCGTTTATCCTCAACGTCCTCGGCTGGCAGCCGGACAACATCGCCAGCCAGCTGAAAAAGGTCGATGACCATACGCTGCAATTGCACTGGACCGCTGACGTCAGCCCGGCGGTGGCGCTGAATATCCTCTCCACGCCGATCGCCTCCATCGTGGATGAGAAGCTGGTGGCACCGAACGTTAAAGATAACGATTTCGGTAACAGCTGGCTGAAAATGCACTCGGCGGGCAGCGGCGCGTTCAAAATGCGCGTCTATCAACCGCATCAGGCCATCGTGCTGGAGGCCAACGACAGCTCGCCTACCGGCGCACCGAAGCTGAAAAGTATCATTATTAAAAACGTCCCCGATCCGGCCTCTCGCCGCCTGCTGATTCAACAGGGTGATGCCGATATCGCCCGCGATCTCGGCGCCGATCAGATAGCCACCCTGCAGGGGAAAACCGGCGTTAAGGTGCTGAGCATTCCTTCCGCCGAGCAGAACTACCTGGCGTTCAACACCGGCAACAGCGCTAACCCGCTGCTGAAAAACCCGGCCCTGTGGGAAGCCGCGCGCTGGCTGGTGGACTACGACGGCATCACCAAAGATCTGCTTAAGGGCCAGTATTTTGTACATCAGAGCTTCCTGCCGGTTGGTCTGCCGGGGGCGCTGGATAATAATCCGTTCAAATTTGACCCGGCGAAGGCCAAAGCGATTCTCGCCAAAGCGGGGATTAAGGACGCGCACTTCACTCTTGATGTCGAGAACAAACCGCCGTTCATTACTATCGCCCAGTCGATGCAGGCCAGCTTTGCCCAGGGCGGCGTGAAGATTGACCTGCTGCCGGCCGCGGGCAGCCAGGTGTATGCCCGCGTGCGCGCGAAGCAGCACCAGGCAGCGATTCGCCTGTGGATCCCGGACTATTTTGACGCCCACTCCAACGCCAGCGCCTTTGCGTGGAATGATGGCAAATCCAGCACCGTCGCCGGTCTCAACGGCTGGCAGATCCCGCAGCTGAATAAAGAAACCCAGGCGGCGGTCGCCGAAGCGGATCCGGCAAAACGCCTCGATCTGTACAAAAAAATGCAGGAAGAGCTGCAGCGCAGTTCGCCATATGTATTTGTTGATCAGGGGAAAACGCAGATCGTGGTCCGCGATAACGTCAAAGGCTATCAGCAGGGCCTCAACGCCGATATGGTCTGGTACGATAACGTCACCAAGTAATTTCTCTTGTTGCCGGGTGGCGCTGCGCTTACCCGGCCCGGGTTCTCGTTTTTTGTAGGCCGGGTAAGGCGAAGCCGTCTCCCGGCATGAAGAGACTTCCATGCCACATTTTTCCAGGCGCGTGCTACAGGGGCTGCTTACCCTGCTCCTCACGCTCTTCGGGCTGTTGCTCGTCACATTCGCCCTCTCCGCGTTTTCACCTGTCGATCGGGTGCTGCAAATCGTCGGCGATCATGCCAGCCAGTCGACCTACGATCAGGTTCGCCACCAGCTCGGGCTCGATCGCCCGCTGCCGGTACAGTTCTGGCACTATCTGGTTAATCTGGCCCACGGCGACCTCGGCACCGCCAGCTCCACCGGACAGCCGGTACTGCACGACCTGCTCGCCACCTTTCCCGCCACCCTCGAACTGGCCACCCTGGCGCTGATCGTCGGGGCGCTGTTCGGGGTGATTGCCGGCGTGCTGTGCGCCCGTTACGCCGGTTCCCCGTGGGATCTGGCGGTCCGTACCTTGACCTTGATTGGCAACTCGGTTCCCATTTTCTGGCTCGGGCTGCTGATGCTGGCGCTGTTCTACGCCAAATTGCAGTGGACGCCGGGGCCCGGCCGACTGGACGATATCTATCAATATACCGTAGAACCGCGGACCGGCTTCGTGCTGATTGATACCTGGCTCTCCGGCGATAAAGAGGCGTTCAAAAACGCCATTGGCCATCTGCTGCTGCCGGTGCTGCTGCTGGGATACTATTCGCTGGCCAGCATCACCCGCCTGACGCGTTCCGCCTGCCTCAGCGAGATGAACAAAGAGTACATCCTGCTGGCGCGCGCCAAAGGGGCCAGTGAAATGACGATTCTGCTGCGTCACGTGCTCCCCAACATTCGCGGCACTCTGCTGACGGTGATCGCTCTGGCCTGGACCTCGATGCTGGAAGGCGCGGTGCTGACGGAAACCGTCTTCTCGTGGCCGGGGATTGGCCGCTACCTGACTACCGCGCTGTTTGCCGGCGATACCACGGCGATCATGGGCGGTACGCTGCTGATTGGCGCCAGCTTTGTCTTCATTAATAACCTCACCGATCTGCTGGTGCGGTTGACCGACCCGAGGGTGCGCTGATGCCGGCTTATCTGTTTTTGCGTCGTCTGCGTCGCTCCCCCGCCGCCTTTTGCGGGCTGATCGTTATCGCGCTGCTCCTGCTGGTGGCGCTGTTCGCGCCGTGGCTGGCGCCGCTCGATCCCAACTGGCAGGATGCCGCGGCTCGTCTGCAAAGCCCCGATGCCCGGCACTGGCTCGGCACCGACAGCTATGGCCGCGACCTGCTCTCTCGCCTGATTTACGGCGCGCGCCCGGCGCTGGGGCTGGTGGCGTTAGTCACTCTGATTACGCTCCCCGCCGGTCTGCTGGTGGGGATTCTTTCCGGCTATTATGGCGGCTGGCTGGAGCGTATTCTGATGCGGTTTACCGACGTGGTGATGTCAATGCCGCGCCTGATCCTCGCCTTTGCCTTTGTCGCCATGCTGGGGCCGGGGTTGGTTAACGGCGCGCTGGCGCTGGCGCTCACCACCTGGCCCGCCTACGCTCGCCAGGCGCGCAGCGAAATTCAGCGCCTGCGCCATAGCGATTATCTGGCTGCGGCGGAGATGATGGGCATTCGCGGCTGGCGGCTGCTGACTGGCCATATTTTGCCGCTGTGTCTGCCCTCCGCCATCGTGCGCCTGGCGCTGGATCTCGCCGGCATTATTCTCGCCGCCGCCGGGCTCGGTTTCCTCGGTCTCGGCGCGCGTCCGCCCATGGCGGAATGGGGGGCGATGATCGCCGACGGAATGCAGGTCATTTTCGATCAGTGGTGGATTGCCGCCGCGCCCGGGGCGGTGATCCTGATAGCCAGCCTGGCCTTTAACCTGCTGGGCGACGGCCTGCGCGATGTTCTGGAGCCGCAACATGACTGATACCCGACTCACCGTTCAGGGGTTATGCATCGACTACCCCTCTGCCCGGGTGGTGAATAACCTCAGCTTTACGCTCGGCAACGAGCGGCTGGCGCTGGTGGGCGAATCCGGTTCCGGCAAATCGATGACCGCCCGCGCGCTGATGGGGCTGGTGCGTCGCCCGGGCGTGGTCAGCGCAGAAACGCTGAACGTGCTGGGGCACGATCTTCTGACCCTCAACGCTCGCCGCTGGCGTGCGCTGCGCGGCAACGATATCGCCATGGTCTTGCAGGATCCGCGCTATGCGCTGAATCCAGTGCAGACCATTCAGGCACAGCTGGAAGAGGCCTTAACGCTGCATCAACGCCTGAGCCGCCGCATGCGGCTGGAGGCGGTGAAAGCTGCCGTTGCCGCCGTCGGCCTCGATTTACCCGTACTCAGCCGCTACCCCGGCGAACTCTCCGGCGGAATGGGGCAACGGGTGATGATCGCCATCGCGCTGTTGAACAACCCGAAAGTGCTGATTGCCGACGAACCGACCTCGGCGCTCGATTCCCGCCTGCGCAATCAGATCCTTGAACTGCTGGTGGAACAGTGCGAGCAGCGGCAAATGGCAATGTTGCTGATTAGCCACGATCTGCCGCTGGTGGCGGAGCATTGCCACCGGGTGCTGGTGATGTATCAGGGCGCACAGGTCGATGAGATGCCCGCCCGCGAGCTGCCTCAGGCGACGCATCCCTACACCCGTACGCTGTGGACCTGTCGTCCCGATGCGAGCACCTACGGCCAGATGCTGCCCACTCTCGACAGAACGCAGGACTTTACGGAGGCGGCGCATGGCAGTCGTTAATCTCGACGCATTGCAGGTCATTTTTGCGGAAAAAACGGCGGTGTCCGCTGCCAGCTTCCGCGTTGAGGCCGGGGAAACGTTTAGCCTGATCGGCGCCTCCGGCTGCGGAAAATCGACGATTCTGCGGGTTCTCGCCGGGCTACAGCGCGAGTGGCGCGGCGACGTTCAGCTGTTCGGCAAAGCGATAGCCCCCGGGGTGCGTTTTCAGGGCGAGTTGCGCCGCAATGTGCAGATGGTGTTTCAGGATCCCTATGCCTCTCTGCACCCCAACCATACGCTGTGGCGAACCCTGGCTGAACCGCTGAAAATTCACGGTCTCGACGCTATCCAGCAGCGGGTCGCTACCGCGCTACAACAGGTGGGGCTCCCCGCCGACGCCGCGCGTCGTTATCCGCATCAGCTTTCCGGCGGCCAGCGCCAGCGCGTGGCTATCGCGCGGGCGCTGCTGCTGCGCCCGCAGATCCTGCTGTTAGATGAGCCCACCTCGGCGCTGGATATGTCGGTGCAGGCGGAAATTCTCAATCTGCTGAACCGGCTGAAGCAGGAGCACGGCATGACCTATCTGCTGGTCAGCCATGATGCCGATGTGATTGCGCATATGTCAGATCGGGCGGCATTTATGGCCGAAGGGGTCATTCAGCGCTTCTTTGACCGCGAGGCGCTGATACAGGGCGAACACCGGATGACATAACAGCCATCCGGGTGGTTTCCCGCCGGGGGCCGGTAATATTCCCCGGTGGCGCTACGCTTACCGGGGCTACAGGGCGAGCAGTCGGGTAGCCCGGATAAGGCGCACGCGCCGCTATCCGGGTGGTTTCCCGCAGGGGTCCGGTAATATTCCCCGGTGGCGCTGCGCTTACCGGGGCTACAGGGGCGTGCGGCCGGGTAGCCCGGATTAGGCGCTCGCGCCGCCATCCGGGTGGTTGCCCACTGGTGCCCGGAAATATTCCCCGGAGGCGCTACGCTTACCGGGGCTACAGGGGCGTGCGGTCGGGTAGCCCGGATTAGGCGCACGCGCCGCCATCCGGGTGGGTTCCCGCAGGTGTCCGGAAATATTCCCCGGTGGCGCTGCGCTGACCGGGGCTACAGAGTCGTGCGGTCGGGTAGCCCGGATAAGGCGCTTGCGCCGCCATCCGGGTGGTTGCCCACTGGTGCCCGGAAATATTCCCCGGTGGCGCTACGCTTACCGGGGCTACAGGGGCGTGCGCTCGGGTAGCCCGGATTAGGCGCTTGCGCCGCTATCCGGGTGGGTTCCCACAGGTGCCCGGAAATATTCCCCGGAGGCGCTACGCTTACCGGGGCTACAGGGGCGTGCGCTCGGGTAGCCCGGATTAGGCGCTTGCGCCGCTATCCGGGTGGTTGCCCACTGGTGCCCGGTAATATTCCCCGGTGGCGCTGCGCTTACCGGGGCTACAGGGGAGTGCGGCCAGGTAGCCCGGATTAGGCGCGCGCGCCGCCATCCGGGTGGTTGCCCACAGGTGCCCGGAAGTATTCCCCGGTGGCGCTACGCTGACCGGGGCTACAGAGTCGTGCGGTCGGGTAGCCCGGATAAGGCGCTCGCGCCGCCATCCGGGTGGTTGCCCGCAGGTGCCCGGTAATATTCCCCGGTGGCGCTGCGCTGACCGGGGCTACAGGGGCGTGCGGTCAGGTAGCCCGGATAAGGCGCTCGCGCCGCCATCCGGGTGGTTTCCCGCAGGTGCCCGGTAATATTCCCCGGTGGCGCTGCGCTGACCGGGGCTACAGGGGCGTGCGGTCAGGTAGCCCGGATAAGGCGTTTACGCCGCTATCCGGGACCCGCGTTGGTTTATTTCGCCAGCTCGGTAAAGCGGGCGAATACGCTGTCAAAAATTGCCAGCCCTTTGGCAATCTGCCCGGCGCTGATGGTGCATGGCGGCACCACGTGAATGCGGTTTTCCACCACAAAGGTCAGCAGACCTGCTTCGGTTAACGCCCCCTTAATCGCCGCCATATCCGCTGCGGTTAACGGCGTTTTGCGTTCACGGTCGCTAACCAACTCCAGCGCCTGGAACAGGCCGCGGCCGCGGACATGACCGATAATGGCGTGTTTTTCCGCCAGCGCTTCCAGCCCCGGACGCAGGACCTGATTCCCCATCTGCGCCGCGTTTTCCACGATATTCTCCTCTTTCATGGCATCGATCGTCGCCACAATCGCCGCCATCGCCAGCGGATGGCCGGAATAGGTCAGACCGCCGGCAAAGAAGTGATCGTCAAAATAGCGGGCAATCGGATCGCTAATCAGCACGCCGCCCGCAGGCACGTACCCGGCATTAACCCCCTTGGCAAAGGTCACCAGATCCGGCACCACGCCATCCTGCTCGAAGGCAAACCAGCTGCCGGTTCGGCCAAACCCGGCCATCACTTCATCAAGGATCAGCACAATGCCAAACTCATCGGCCAGCGCCCGCACGCCCTGCATATAACCGTCAGGCGGCACCAGAATGCCTGCGGTACCGGGAATCGACTCCAGCAAAATCGCGGCGATGGCGCCAGGGCCTTCGCACTCAATGATGCGGCGCAGATGCGCCAGCGCGCGCTGACACTCCTCCTCTTCGGTGGTGGCATTAAATTCGCTGCGATAGAGATACGGGTTGAAAAAGTGCACGTGGCCGCGCGAGTATTCGTTCGGCACACGACGCCAGTCGCCGGTGGCGGCGATCGCGCTGCCGGTATTGCCGTGGTATGAACGATAGGCCGACAGCACTTTATCGCGCCCGGTGTACAGCCGCGCCATGCGAATGGCGTTCTCGTTGGCATCGGCCCCGGCATTGGTGAAGAACACTTTGCTGAAGCCTTCCGGCGCCAGCTCGACGATGCGTTTCGCCGCTTCGCCGCGAGCGAGGTTGGCGGTCGCCGGCGCAATCGTCACCAGCTCCTCCAGTTGCGCTTTCATCGCCGCCAGCACGCGCGGGTGCTGATAGCCGATATTGACGTTAACCAGTTGACTGCTGAAATCAAGGTAGGTTTTACCGTCATAATCCCACAATTCACAGCCCCTGGCCCCGGCAATCACCAGCGGGTTGATGTTGCCCTGTACCGACCACGAATGAAAAACATAAGCGCGATCCAGTTGGCGAACGTCATCGTTGCTTACCGTTACATCGTTCTGTATTGCCAGCTTCATACCCTGCCCTCTGATGTCATTGTTGTTCGCCTCATCATTGGTCGTCCGGCGGTAAAAGGGATAGAGCCAGTCGCTCGAAAAGGTTGTGACACCGTGTCACAACGCCACAGGACAACTGGCCCTGTGTCGCCGCGCGCGGCGTTTTTATAGTGAGGGCAACAATGCGCACAGGAGAGTGAAATGACCACCAACAACGTAGTGTTTATTACCGGGGCCACCTCCGGTTTTGGAGAGGCGGCGGCACAGGTGTTTGCCGAGGCGGGCTGGTCGCTGGTGCTGAGCGGGCGTCGTCTGGCGCGCCTGCAAAAACTGTATGACCGGCTGAGCCTGCTGGTGCCGGTACATATTATCGAGCTGGACGTGCGCGACAGCGAGGCCGTTGCCGCCGCGGTGGCCGGGCTGCCTGCCGCCTTTACCGATATCAAAACGCTGATTAACAACGCCGGGCTGGCGCTGGCGCCGCAGCCAGCGCAGAAGGTCGACCTGCAGGACTGGAAAACGATGATCGACACCAACGTGACCGGCCTGGTTAACGTCACCCACGCGCTGCTACCGACGCTGATTCAGCACGGTGCCGGCGCCAGCATCATCAATATCGGCTCTATTGCCGGTCAGTGGCCCTACCCGGGTAGCCATGTTTACGGCGCCAGCAAAGCGTTTGTCAAACAGTTCAGCTACAACCTGCGCTGCGATTTACTCGGCACCGGGGTGCGGGTGACCGATCTGGCGCCGGGCATTGCCGAGACCGAATTTACCCTCGTGCGCACCAAAGGCGACCAGGCGGCGTCCGATAATCTGTATCGCGGTACCACCCCTCTGAGTGCGCAGGATATCGCGGAGCAGATGTTTTATATCGCCACCCTGCCGGATCATATGAATATCAACCGTGTAGAAGTGATGCCGGTGCGCCAGGCCTGGCAGCCATTCGCGATTGACCGGGATTGAGGTTAAACCAGCCTGATTTATCTCCCCCCCTCCCCGACTGCACGCCCTGTAGCCCCGGTCAGCGTAGCGCCACCGGGGGATATTTCCAGGCACCGGCGGGAAACCACCCGGATGGCGGCGTGAGCGCCTTATCCGGGCTACCAGACTGCACGCCCCGTAGCCCCGGTAAGCGCAGCGCCACCGGGGGATATTTCCAGGCACCGACGGGAAACCACCCGGATGGCGGCGTGAGCGCCTTATCCGGGCTACCCGACTGCACGCCCTGTAGCCCCGGTCAGCGTAGCGCCACCGGGGGATATTTCCAGGCACCGACGGGAAACCACCCGGATGGCGGCGTGAGCGCCTTATCCGGGCTACCCGACTGCACGCCCCGTAGCCCCGGTAAGCGTAGCGCGACCGGGGAGATCGGCTGCAGATGATTGGGCCCGCCGCTGATTAGCGGCTGCTCTGCAAAAACTGGCGGACGCGTTCGGAGTCCGGGTTGGTGAAAAATTTCTCCGGCGGGGCTTTCTCAATCAACAACCCTTTTTCGAGAAACACCACTTCATCCGATACCTGACGGGCAAAGTCCATCTCATGAGTCACCACTACCATGGTGTAGCCCTCCGCCGCCAGCGCCTTCATCACCCCCAACACTTCGTTGACCAGCTCGGGATCCAGTGCCGATGTCGGTTCGTCAAACAGAATCACCTCCGGCGACATCGCCAGCGAACGGGCAATCGCCACCCGCTGCTTCTGCCCGCCGGAGAGGGTAATCGGCCAGGCGTCGGCTTTGTGCGCCATCCCGACCTTTTCCAGCTGCTGTATGGCTATGGCAGACGCTTCATCGCGTTTCATCCCTTTGACGTGGAGCAGCGCTTCGCTGACGTTCTGCTGCACGGTCAGGTGCGGCCACAGGTTAAAGCTCTGGAACACCATCCCCACCCGCTCACGAATCTTCGACAGCTGACGGTGGGACATGGCTTTGCCGTTCTGTTCATCAATCCCCAGCCGCTGGCCGCCGATATGAATCTCCCCACGGTCCGGCTGTTCCAGCCAGTTCATGCAACGCAGCAGCGTCGATTTACCGGAACCAGACGACCCCAGGATGCTGACCACCGACCCCTTTTCAACGGTCAGATTGATGTCACGCAGCACTTCAATATTATCAAACTGTTTGGAGACGTTTTTAATGCTTACTGCAGTGGTATCAGACATGACTCAATCCTCTTCTGGCTCCGTGGGCGCTAAGTCGCTTAATCAGCAACTCCAGCAAAATGCTGATCGCCCAGTAGAGTGCAATCGCGACGATAAAAGCGTTAAACGGGATGAACCAGGTCGCCTGCACGCTGTTGGCGGCGGCGGTAATTTCCTGCACGGTGATAATGCTGAGAAAAGCGGTATCCTTCAGGCAAATAATCAGCTGGTTGCCAAACAGCGGCAGCGACGACGAGACAATATTCGGCAAAATAATCCGCCGGTATATTTGATAGCGTGAAAAGCCTTGCGCCACCGCGGCCTCAATATATCCGGCGGAGAAGACCCGGCGCTGGCTACGCAGAATTTCAAAGAAATAGGCGCCGTGGTAAATCATCAGCGCCACCAGACCTGCGGTCCAGGCGTCCATACTGATCCCCACTTCCGGCAGGCCGTAATAGAGCAGATAGGCGAGGATTAAGAACGGAATCGCGCGCATCAGGCTGACAAACGCGATAATCACGCGGTTAAGCCAGCGCTTTTGATATTCGGTGACGTAGCACAGCACAATGCCAATCGCTAACCCCACAACGGCGGCCAGAATGAAGAGCTCAAGCGTAGCGATCAGGCCAGCAATAAAGCTGTCGCGCGCTGACCAGATAATGGCCCACTGATTCATAGATCCTCCTGTTGTTATCGTGCCAGGCGTTTTGCTTTACGCTCCGCCAGTCCCTGTAGCTTCAGCAGCATGCCGATTATCACGACGTAAAGCAGACCCGCCGCGAGAATCGGCGACAGGGGTTCATAGGTGACGGATGAGATACGGTTGGTGACGCGGGTCAAATCGACCACGCCGATCACCGCAATCGCCGGGCTGCCTTTAATCAGGAAAGACATTTCGTTCACCAGCGCCGGCAGGCTTTCGATCCACATTTGCGGCAGCATGATGTAGCGAAAATAGGTCCAGCGGCGCATCCCCACGGATTCTGCCGCCTCGCGCTGCTCGCGCGGGAAGGTGCGGAACGCATTGCGCCAGATTTCAGCGTTAAAAGCCGAGGTATTGAGGGTCAGCGCTACGATTGCCGCGACGTTTTTATCAAGATTAATCCCCACCGTGGGCAGCGAGAGAAACAGAAACAGCACCAGCGTCACCAGCGGCGTGGCGCGCGCCAGGCTGATATAGACCACCAGCAGCTGATCAACAATCGGGATACGCAACATCCGCACCAGGGCGATCAGCAGGCCAATCACCACCCCAAAGACAATGGCGATGGCCGAAATCCAGAGGGTCGTCCATGCGCCTTCAATCAATAACTGCCAGGAAATTGCATCCATATGGCCCTCCTGTGGATTTAAAACGCGGCGGTGACCCGCCGCAAAATGTTACAAACCAGCCAGTTTGTGGAACTGTTCCGGACTGGTAATCGCTTCTGTCGGGAGGTTATCGTAGGTTTCGCCAAACCATTTTTTCTGCAGCTCGGCAAGCTTGCCGGTTTCACGCATATGGTTGATAAATTTGGTCATGTAGGCCAAAAGCTGCGGCGAGTTTTTCGGAATCGGCCACGCCATGTAGCCCGGTCCGGACACCGCCAGCCCTTTGGCAAAGACCTTCGGTTTGGCTTTCGCCAGGTCGTTAACCGAAATCACCACGTTAATCACGTAATCGAGGCGCTTATTGGCAAGGTCGGCGTAGGCTTCCGGGTAGGAGGGATACTCCACCACCGGCCCGAGTTTACCGCCGGTTTTTTCCAGCATCGCTTTCAGCTCAGGCAGTCGCGCCAACAGCGCGCTGCCCGCCTGCAGGCCCACTTTTTTGCCGCTCAAATCGGCGATGGTATTAAGCGAGTTATCGCCGGCGCGCTTGACAAAATAGTGCTGCGCCGAGGCCCACGGCGGCGTGAAATCAAACACCTTAAGCCGGTCGTCGGTAATCACCGCGCCGGTTAACGCCATATCGTACTGACCGGTGGAGACCGCCGCTAACAGGCCGGTCCACGGCAGGATGCTCTGGTCGACGTGGAATTTCGCATACTTGCGTAGCTCCTCCAGCATATCTTTGTTAAAGCCATCGGCCTGGCCGTTACTCATAAAGTTAAACGGCGCGTAATCATCTTCGGTCGCGACTTTCAGGGTGCCGGATTTTTCAATTTCCGGGAGATCTGCTGCCGCTGCGTGATAAGAGAAAGCCATTGCCATAACGGCGCCCAGACACATTGAAGCCAACGATTTTTTCATCAATCCACCCCTAATTAATTCGCCAGACGTGTTCATTCCCGAACATGAAAAGGTTTTGCAAAATTTGTGCCGACGGAAGTTCCGGTCCGCGACTGATGAATGCGTTTTTACTGTAGGGAGCGTTTTTGTTTTCCGGATAGAGCCAGTTGCGCTGCGTCTGTGTGTCAGTCTTTTTCAGGGTGGTATGGAATTTGCTGCAAGGTAAACAGTGTATTCACCTGAGGAGCCCCGCATGATCCGTCACCTTTTGCACGTCGAGTTCGACCAACGTCGCGGTTTACAGGAACAAGTGCGGGAGACGCTGGTGAACGCCATTCTGAGCGGTATTTTTTCTGCCGACACGCCGCTGCCCTCCTGTCGTCAGCTGGCCAGCCAGCTGCGGGTGTCGCGCAATACCACGGCGCTGGTTTTTGAGAGTCTGGTCAGCGAAGGGTATCTCATCAGCCGCCCGCGCAGCGGGTACTATCTGCATCCCGACTATCAACATTCCGCCGGGACAGTTGCCGTACAGGGTGCACCGGATGACGATCGCGCTGCACCACGCTGGGGCGCGCGGCTGCAAATCACCCCCAGCCAGCAGGAGTCGATTCTTAAACCCGCTGGCTGGATGAACTACCGCTACCCGTTTATCTATGGCCAGCCGGATACCCGCCAGTTCCCGCTGACCACCTGGCGTTCGGCGGCCAACTGGCTACACGGCGGTGTACGCGATCCGGCCTGGGTCGTCGATCATATCGACCAGGACGTGCCAATGCTGATTGAGCAGATTCGCACCCGGGTGCTACCCAAGCGCGGCATCGTCGCCGCCGCGGATGAGATCCTGATTACGCTCGGCTCGCAGAACGCGCTGTACCTGCTCACCCGCCTGCTGATGTCGCCAAAGACCCGGGTCGGCGTCGAGAACCCCTGCTTCCGCGAGGCGATTAATACCTTCCTGCTGGCGGACGCCGATATCGTGCCGCACCCGGTGGACGAAGAAGGGATCGTGCTCGACGATGCCCCCTGCGATTACTACTACGTCACTCCAGGCCATCAGGTGCCGACAGGGGTGGCGATGAGCCAGGCGCGGCGAGGTCAGTTGCTGGAACATGCGGCCCGCCACGATGCGGTGATTATTGAAGATGATTACGACTCGGAAAGTAATTTCATGCTCAACCCGCTACCGGCATTGAAAGCCAGCGACCGCAGCGGGCGGGTGATTTACGTCAGCAGCCTGTCGAAGGCGCTGTCTCCCGGCCTGCGGCTGGGATTTATGGTGGCCGACCCGGATCTGATTGATGAAGCCCGCGCACTGCGGCGGCTGATTTACCGCCATCCTCCCACCAATATTCAGTATCAGATGGCCCATTTTCTCGCCCAGGGGCACTATGAAACCCATCTCCGGCGCTACCACTACGACTCCGCCCAGCGCTGGGACCGCCTCAACAACGCTTTGCAGCAACATCTGCCGGAATGCCGGATCATCCCCGGCAGCGAGCATGCCAACGCCTTCTGGCTGGCCACGCCGGAGCAAATCAATACCCAGCAACTGACCTGGCGCGCCGCCCATGCAGGGGTGCTGATTGAACCCGGCGCGCGGCATTTCCTCAACGCCAACCCGCCGGAAAATTTTTTCCGCATGGGCTTTCACGCCATCAATCCTGATGCGATTGCGCCCGGCGTCGAAGTGCTGTGCCGCCAGCTGGCGCAACTGGGATAAACGCAGTCTGTCATCGCCCACCCGCGCATCCTGCATCCCGTAGCCCGATGTGATGGACACCTCCCACCTTACGGCATCAGAGTGCCAGACTGAGGTGTTAACTTCAGAGTCCCGGAGGAGGTGTCCATTATGAATATTAAACGTATTGGTCTCGACCTGGCTAAAAATATCTTCCAGATACATGCCGTGGATCACCATGAACAGGCTGTCCTGCGTAAAACCCTGCGCCGTGACCGCATGATGGCCTTTTTCTTTCAGCTCTCCCCGTGCCTTATCGGTATTGAAGCCTGCGCTGCCGCCCACTACTGGGCCCGCGAGCTGACCCGGATGGGACATACCGTGCGCATTATCCCTCCGCAGCGGGTTAAGCCTTATCTCAAAGGCCAGAAAAATGACGCCAACGATGCGGAAGCTATCTGTGAGGCTATCAGCCGCCCGGGAATGCGCTTCGTGGCTGTCAAAACGGAAAGGCAGCAGACGCTGCAGGCAGAGCACCGCGTCCGGGCCAGGCTGATCCGTGCCCGGACAGCCCTGAGCAATGAGATGCGGGGCCTGCTGGGTGAGTTCGGTCTGGTCCTGCCTGTGGGGATAAGACAACTGCGTAAGGCGTTGCCGGAGATACTGTCGCAACAGGAACAGTGGGATGACCGCTTTATCCGCCTGCTGGGAGAGTTGGCGGAAGAGTTGCAGATACTGGATGAGCGGGTCGCCCGGCATGACAGGCGGCTTGAGCAGTCGGCGCGGGATGATATCCGGATAAAAAGGCTGCTGACAATAGAAGGCATAGGTCCGGTGGTGGCCAGCGCGCTGGTGGCGGCGGTTGGGGATGGCAGACAGTTCAAAAGTGGCCGGGAGATGGCGGCGTATCTGGGGCTGGTTCCCCGGCAGCATTCCAGCGGCGGGAAAGAGCGGCTGGGACATATCAGCAAGCGGGGAGACAGCTACCTGCGGACACTGATAATCCACGGTGCGCGAGCGGTGCTGAATGCGTGTCAGAATAAAACCGACAGACGCAGTCAGTGGCTGCAGGCGTTGTCGGAAAGGCGAAACCGGAATATCGCGACAGTGGCGCTGGCGAACAAGAATGCGCGAATAGCGTGGGCGATACTGAGCGGTGAAAAAGAGTACCATGGACAACAGGGTGCCGGTTAACCGGTGTCCTGTTGTCCATGCAGTAAAAGAGCAGTAACCAGCCGTGAGTATGCGGTCAGCAAAGCGTGATGAGTAACAGGTAAGACCGGCATCTGTCATTCCGACTTGTCCGAAGGCTCCCTGGTAAACAAAGCCGCTAGCCCGAATGGAAACAGATGCGCAGATAACATCATGGCCCGGATACGACGGTATCGTAAGAGAGGCCGGATATACGAACGCAACTTACCCCGTTACACAGAATGCAGAGATGGCTTGCATAACGGGAGGTGTCCATATACGGATAAGGCGCTCACGCCGCCATCCGGGGAAATCCCCCGGTGGCGCTGCGCTTACCGGGGCTACAGGGCGTGCGGGCGGGTAGCCCGGCTCCCGGTTACGCCACCTGCGCGTATTGCAGCATCACCTGCAGCAGCACGTTTGCACCGGCAGCGACATGCCCGGGAGAGGCGTACTCGATTTCGTTATGGCTAATCCCGTCTTTGCAGGGAATAAAAATCATCCCCGTCGGCGCCAGATAGCTCATATACACTGCATCATGCCCGGCGCCGGAGACTATCTCCCGCGCCGGATAGCCCAGTCGCGCCGCCGCATCGGCAATGGCCTGCTGGCAATCCGCATGGAACGGCGCCGCCGGGTAATGGCTGACCTCCTGCAACGCCACCGCCAGGCCGCTCTCCTGCTGT
This sequence comes from Klebsiella sp. Lac1, assembly GCF_009825425.1. NCBI lineage: Bacteria > Pseudomonadati > Pseudomonadota > Gammaproteobacteria > Enterobacterales > Enterobacteriaceae > Klebsiella > Klebsiella sp. Lac1. The sequence goes on along the minus strand of NZ_VJZJ01000001.1, from coordinate 375,271 downwards.
ACCTGAGCGATAAAATCCCGCAGCTGGCGGTCCATCTCATCGACCGCCGCGTCGCTGAGATTGCGCATATCAATAGAGAACCTCACCTCGCCCGGCACCACGTTGCGGCTGTTGGGATAGACCTGCACCATCCCGACGGTGCCGCGCCCCTCTTTGCTACGCCCGGCAATCGCCACCACCTCCTGCATAATTCGCGTCGCTACCTGCAAGGCATCCTGACGCAGACGCATCGGCGTTGGCCCGGCATGAGACGCCTGCCCCGTCACCACGCAATCGTACCAGCGGATACCTAATACGCCCTGCACCACGCCGATGATTTTCTCCTCATCTTCAAGAATCGGCCCCTGCTCGATATGGGCTTCAAAGTAGGCGCCGATCGGATGATCGCCGGGCGTCTGGTTGCCGATATAGCCGATACGCGCCAGCTCCTCGCCCACCGTTTTTCCCTGCGCATCCTGCGCGGCATAGATTGTTTCCAGCGGGAATACCCCGGCAAAGACGCCGGACCCCATCATCACCGGCACAAAACGCGAACCTTCTTCATTGGTCCAGAACACCACTTCAATCGGCGCTGCGGTTTCAATATCGAGGTCGTTGAGCGTACGCACCACCTCCAGCGCCGCCAGCACCCCGTAGTTGCCGTCAAATTTCCCGCCGGTAGGCTGAGTATCAATATGGCTGCCGGAGACAATCGGCGGCAGCAGCGGATTGCGCCCTTCCCGGCGCATAAACACGTTACCGATTTGATCAACGGTGACGCTCATCCCCGCCTCTTGCGCCCAGCCGATGACTAAATCCCGTCCCTGTCGGTCGAGATCGGTGAGCGTCAGGCGACAGCAGCCGCCCTTCGGCGTCGCGCCGATTTCCGCCAGCGCCATCAAGGAATCCCATAACCGCTCACCGTTAATACGCCACCCCGTCATCTCTGCAACCGGGGTAAAAAGGACCTCACTGCTCATCTTTGTCTCCTTGCGCGAATGCAACGGCCAGCTCCACCAGCAGACGATCGCTGCCGCGTGGCCCTAAAAAAGAGATGCCCAGCGGCAGACCACCGGCCTGAGCGACAGGCAGCGTCACCTGCGGACGCCGGGTCATCACCGAAATCAACAATAAATCGTGAGAAAGACGCCGGATGGTCTCAATCTCCTCGGCCTGCGCCGTCAGCAGCGGCGCACCATCGGGCACGGTGGGCAGAACCAGTATCGCGTCGCCCAACCGCGCATCCCACCAGCGGGTAAAGTGCTCCCGCCGCTGGCAGGCGGCCTCGTACTGTGCCGGGGTCACTGCTTTTCCCCATAAGAAGCGTTCGCGCACATCCGGCCCCAGCTGCAGGCCATAGCGTTCTATCGTCTCCCCCTGCGCCTGCCAGGCCTCGAATCCCTGAATCTGCCGAAAGGCGAGATAAATCTCGTCGATATCCGGCAGCGGCGCGTTCAGCGGCGCGATGGCGCCAAATGCGCGCGCAAGCCGCTGCCTGACGGGTAACAGTGCCTGCTGGCTACGCAACGGCAGGCGGGAAAAGAGGGCCTCATGGCATGCCAGCGCCGCACCGGCAATCGCCGGAGGCTTCGCGTCCAGCAGGCAATCAGCGACCGCCCGAAAGACCTCCGGCGTTTGGGCGAAGAAACCGCAGGTGTCCATCGTGGCGCACAGCGGCTGGCAGCCGTCGAGCGAAATACGCCCGTGCGTGGGGCGCAGGCCAAACAAGCCGCAGTAGCTTGCCGGGGTGCGTACCGAACCGCCGGTATCGGTGCCCAGCGCAAAATCGCACACGCCGTTCGACACCGCCGACGCCGACCCGGATGACGAGCCGCCGGGAATATGGTTCGGCGCGGCGCCGTTGCGCGGCGTGCCGTAATGCACATTGTGGCCGCTCATCGAGTAGGCCAGCTCGCTGGTGTGGGTTTTACCGATAAAACGGGCGCCGTTATCCAGCAGAATCTGCACCACCGGGGCGGTACGGCGTTTAATGCCGGAGAGCGCTAGTACATGCGGGTTGCCGCCGCCGGTGGGATAGCCCGCAACATCAAACAGATCTTTGACGGCAAAGGTCATCCCGCTGAGCGGCCCGCTCAGGGCGTGGGGGACCGGCTGCGGCGGGTAAGGCATAAATGCGTGATTATCATCCTGCACAGGTATCACCTCCTTTATTCAGGCCGACCGTTCAGGCATAGCGCGCCGGTTTTTCAACGGCCGGGGTCAGCTCTCGCCAGCGATGACAGCTCACCACATGACGCGGGTCAACCTGTTCGGTCACGGGTTGAGTTTGCCGACAAACGGGTCTCGCATGCGGACAACGCTCGGCAAACGCGCAGCCCGGCGGCAAGCGGGAAAGATCCGGCGGCGAACCGGGGATGCAGTGCAGCGCGTCGCCTTTTTTCAACCCGTCTTTCGGGCGGCTCCCCAGCAGCACCTGGGTATAGGGATGGCGAGGACGGGACAAAATGTCGGTCATCGAGGCTTCTTCAACGATCCGCCCGGCGTACATCACCGCCACCCGGTCGGCTATCTCCACCGCGGCGCCAATATCATGAGTCACAAAGATAATCGCCAGTTCGCGCTGCTTTTGCTGCTCGCGCAGCAGGATCAGAATCTGGATCTGCACCGTGGCGTCCAGTGCGGTGGTCGGTTCATCCGCCAGCAGCAGCTGCGGGTTGCACGACAGCGCCAGAGCAATCATCGCCCGCTGGCGCATACCGCCGGACATTTCGTGCGGGTAGGCGTCCAGCCGCCGTTCCGGACTGGGGATCCGCACCTGGCGCAGCGCCTCCAGAGCCCGTTCCCGCGCCGCCTGACGCGACAGCCCTTCATGACGACGCAGCCCTTCGACGATCTGCTGGCCGACGGTATACACCGGATCAAAGGCCAGCAGCGGCTCCTGAAAAATCATCGCGCAACGCGCGCCGCGATAGGCCCGCAGCCGGGAAGCGCTCATCTTCAGCACCTCCTCATCGCCGACGCGCAGCGTCCCCGAGAGCATGCTGCTTGTGGGCGGATGCAGGCGCATCAGCGCCCGCAGGGTGACGCTTTTACCGGATCCCGACTCCCCGATCAGCGCCATCACTTCCCCTTTATGGACATCAAAAGAGACGCCGTTAACCGCATTCACCGTCTGACCATCGCGGCGAAACTCCACCCGCAGATCGCGGATATGAACAAAAGCCTCATGCGACATGGCTGACCTCCTGAATGGCGATGTTCTGATGCCAGGGCGACGATGGCTGGGCCATCAGGCAGGCGCTTTGATGCCCCTCGCCGACGCTTTCGAGCGCTGGTTTCACCTCGGCGCACACCGCTCTGGCGTGCGGGCAGCGGGTGTGAAACCGACAGCCCGAAGGCGGTGATATTGGGCTCGGCGGATCGCCGTTCAGCGGCGAGGTCAGGGTGCGGTTTTGCGGGTCCATTGACGGCATCGAGCTGAGCAATGCGCGGGTATAAGGATGAGCGGAGGCGGTAAACAGCTGTTCCGCGGGCCCAATCTCCACCACCTCGCCAAGGTACATCACCAGAATGCGATCCGACAGCCAGCGCACCACGTGCAGGTCGTGGCTGATAAACACATAGGTCAGTTCGAGGGTGCGCTTTAGCTCCTGCAACAGCTGCAGTACCTGCGCCTCTACCGACTTATCCAGCGCCGACACCGCCTCATCGAGGATAACCAACCGCGGCTTCATCGCCAGAGCGCGGGCAATGTTGACGCGCTGGCGCTGGCCGCCGGAGAGCGCATGCGGATAGCGGTGGGCAAAACGCTCGGGTTCGAGGCCAACATGGGCCAGCAGATAGCGGGCATATTCGCTGGCTTCTCTGGCGCTCACTCCGTGTACACGCTGGCCGAAGGCGATACTCTCCTCCATCGTCATACGCGGATTGAGCGAAGCATAGCTATCCTGAAACACCATCTGTACCTGACGGCGATACTCTTTCATCGGCAGGCGCGTTGACCCCACCGCCAGGCCGTCAAAGATCAGCTCGCCGCTGTCTTGATTCAGCAACTGCATCAACAGGCGCGCCGTCGTCGATTTGCCGCAGCCGGACTCCCCCACCACGCCCAGCGTTTCACCTTTCATCACCGTAAAGCTGACGTTATCCACCGCCTGCACCACTTCACGGCTTTTTGCGCCACCGGCACGAAAATACTTCAACAGATTATTGACCTTCAGCAGCGGCTGAGCCGGGCCGCCAAGGTCGATATTGATAAAAGGTTGCATCGTTACTCCTTAATCGCCATTGCCGTGCGCAGGCGGTCGGCGAGGATATTGAACGAAATGGAGGTGATAAAAATCATCAGTCCGGGCAGGGCCGCCACCCACGGCTGGGTGTAGATGGCCGTGCGCAGGGTATTGAGCATCAACCCCCATTCCGGCTCCGGCGGGCGCACGCCCAGGCCAAGAAACGAGAGGCCGGAGGCGAGGATCATGCACACCGAAATCAGGCCGGTGGAGAAGACGAAAATCGGCCCCAGCACGTTGCCGAGGACCTGGACGCGGATAATGGTAAAGGCGCTGGCCCCGGTAGCGCGGGCGGCCTCGATATAGTCCATATGGCGGACCTGGGCGGTGACGCTTTCCGCAATCCGCGCCACCTGCGGCACGAACACCAGCGTCAGCGACAGCAGCGCGTTGCCAATCCCCGCCCCCAGCGCGCCGGAGAGCGCAATCGCCAGCAGCACCGAAGGGAAAGCGTAAAATACATCGACGGTGCGCATAATCAGGGTATTGGTTTTACCGCCCGCATAGCCGGCGATAATGCCGATGGCGCCGCCGATGAAAAAGGCCAACACCACCGGCACAATGCCCATAAACAGCGACAGTCGGGCGCCGAGGATCAGGCGCGACAGCATATCGCGCCCCAGTTCATCAGAACCCAGCACAAAGCCGTCGCTGCCGATAGGTTTAAGGCGTAAAAACATCGAGGTCTGATAAGGGTCTTTCACTATCAGCCACGGGCCAAACAGCGCCAGCGCCAGCAACAGCAAAATGATGGCGCCGACGATCAGGCCGCCGGGATCGCGAAGCAGGCGGCGAAACACGCCGCGCCAGTAGCCCTGCCTGGCAGCCACAACCGGAGAAACCGGCGCTATTTTCGTCGCGGTATCCACCATAGTCAGCTCCTCTTAATTCGCGGGTCGAGGGTGGTTTGCAGGATATCCACCAGCAGATTGAGCAGCACAAAGAACAGCGCCAGCACCCAGATAGTCCCCTGCAATAGCGGCAGGTCGCGTTGGAAAATCGCCGTGTTCAGCAACAGGCCGGTCCCCGGCCAGGAGAAGACCGTTTCAACGAGAATCGAGCCGCCCATCAAATACCCCACCTGCAGCCCCATCACCGCCAGCGCGGTTGGCGCGGCGTTTTTCACCACGTGGAGGAAGATGCGCGATTCGTTCAGCCCGCGGGCGCGCAGGCCGACGATAAACTCCTGGCTGAGAATGTCCGCCACCTGCGAACGCACGGTGCGGGCGATAATCCCGGTCGGGATCACCGACAGCGTAATCGCCGGCAGCAGCATGAACTGCAGATGCTCCCGGTCCCACTGCCAGCCAATCTCGCCAATCGGTCCGCCGCCGGTGGCCGGCAGCAGGGAAAATTTGACGCTGAAGACGATGACCAGCAGCATGCCCAGCCAGTAATGCGGCACGCTGACGCCGAAAACCGACAGCAGCGACGCCAGGCGATCAACGATGCTGTTGCGAAAGTAACCGGCGACAAAACCAAACAGGCTACCCAGCACAAAGCCGATAAGGGTTGCCAGCAACGCCAGTCGCAGCGAATAGCTGACCGCCGTCAGCACTTCGCCAAGCACCGGCCGCCCGGTCGCCACCGACATGCCTAAATCGCCATGCAGCGCCCGCCATAGCCAGTGCACGAACTGCAAAGGCAGCGGTTTATCAAAGCCATAGGCCTGCATTAATGTCTGGCGCAGCGCTTCGGAGGCGTCCGGCGGCATTACCGAGACCAGCGGATCGCCCGGGGCAATCTGTACCAGCATAAAACAGATCAGCGCCACTCCGAGCATCGTCGGGATGGCCAGCAGAATGCGATATAGCAGCGTATTGATCATCTGTGCCCCCTGTGCGGTTACTCTTTTTTGCTCACCAGACTGAGATCGATAAACCAGCTCTGCGGCTGCACCACGCCGGTCACCGCAGGCGAGATGGCCCGTGGCCCGACATCATGGGCGACAAACAGGAACGGCACCTGATCGACCAGCGCCGCATGCAGTTCCCCAGCCGCTTTATCCATCTCTGCCGGGGTAAAAGCGTGCTTCACCGCCATCGCCAGCCTTTCCGTCTCCGGCGTTGTGAAGTAGCCCCAGTTGGTGGCGACCGGCGGGAAAGCTTTGGCGGTCGAGAAGCGGATCAGGCCGAAATAAGGATCGTTGACCGCCGCGCTGACGTTGATCGCATCTACCCCCTTCGCCGACGGATCTTTCGCCCCCAGACGCCAGTTGGTAAACAGGGTGTTCCATTCCGTCACTTTGATATCGACATTGAAGAAGCAGCTTTTCAGGCTTTGCTGGATGTATTCATTCATCGGCAGCGGCTGCATCTGCCCGGAGCCGGAAGCGGAAGTCGCCACCGTGACATGCAGCGGTTTCGCGGCGCTAAATCCGGCCTCGGTCATCAGCTTGCGGGCGCTGTCCGGGTCGTATTTGATCTGGAAAGTGGGTTTGCCGTGCCACGGACTGTCGGCTTCATAGACGCCGGTCGCTTCGGTCATGTAGCCGCCGAGATAGCTTTTGAGTTCGGCGCGGTTAAGGCACAGGTTGGCGGCTTTGCGCACGCGGATATCTTTCCACGGCGAGCCTTCGGCAAAGGAGAACTGCCACGGCCACAGGTGCGGCTGGGTGTTGGCGTAGATTTTAAAACCCTGGGCCTTAATCTGATCGACCGAATCCGGCGCCGGGGCTTCAATCCAGTCCACCTGTTTTGACAGCAGCGCGGCGGTACGGGCATTGGCCTCCGGCAGCGGGATCAGCACCACTTTATCGACGCGTGGAATGCGAGCTTTATTCCAGTAATCCGGGTTTTTATCGAGAATCAGCTGCTGGCGCGGAACCAGTTTTTCCATTTTAAACGGACCGCTGCCCACCGCCTGCGCGGCGAACGCCGTCCACGCCTGCTTGCTGCGGGCCGCCGCATCGCCGATGCTGGCCGGGACCGCGTCATACTGTTTCTGCCACGCCGTCGGCGAGACAATAAACAGGTTGGTGATGTTGTACGGCAGCAGCGCATCCGGCTCGGAGGTGGTGAGCGCGACCGTATATTGATCGATTTTTTCCGCGCCGCTCAGCGTCGGCATACGCGACAGCGTATTGCCAATCTGCCCCGGCGCATACTGCGGCGCGGCTTTGTTCAGCACCTTATCGACGTTCCAGACGATAGCGTCGGCGTTCATCTCGCTGCCATCATGAAACTTCACTCCGGGACGGAGGGTAAAAATCCAGCGATTTTGATTCTGCGGGTCAACGTGCCACTCCGTCGCCAGGCCCGGAACCAGGCCGCTGGGCTTTTCGCCCTGTGAAAGATCCCACTCGACCAGCGCATCGTACAGCGGGATACCGGTGAAGCGGTTGCCTTCATACCCCTGATCGGGCTGCCCCAGCGTCAGGGGGATATCGGCGGCGGTCATGGCGATCCGCAGCGTGGAAGCACTGGCCTGCAGGGAGGCAAAGAGCGCCAGCGCGCCGCTCACCGCGACGGCGAGATGACGTTTGCGCAAAAGTACGGTGTTATTTAGCATCACATTGTCCCTGTTAAATAAAGTCGTTATTTAACAGGCAAGATGCATACCAGTTTATCCGTGCGAAAAATAAGTGTGAAAGCGCTTATAAAATAAGAGCAACCTATTATATCTAAATGATTTAAATTGAAAAAATAAACAACCCTTATCTTTACGCACCACCAGAGTGAAATAAGTTGCAGAATTGCACCAGGCAATTTATCGCCCCACTGCAAAGCCCGGTAATAATAACGTAGCGTCACTTTTTATTAAATAAATTCATCATTTCCGCGCAATTATCAGCCCGGGTCGATCCCATCTATACTTCGTTTATCGCGCTAACCAGGGAGTCACCATGCCACTACCCGACTTTCACCGCTCCGACCCCTTCAGCCTGGGGATTGAACTGGAGCTGCAGGTGGTCAATCCGCCAGGATACGACCTGAGCCAGGACTCCTCGCTGCTTATCGATGACGTGAAGAGCGGCCTCAGCGTCGGCGAGGCGAAACATGACATCACCGAAAGCATGCTGGAAATCGCCACCGGGGTCTGTCGTGATATCCACCAGGCGGCGATGCAGCTGGGCGCCATCCAGCAGGCGGTTTTACGCGCTGCCGCCCGGCACCATCTGCACATCTGCGGCGGCGGCACCCATCCTTTCCAGACCTGGCAGCGCCAGCAAATCAGCGATAATCCGCGCTATCTGAAAACCGTGGAGCACTTCGGCTACCTGGCGCAGCAGTCGACGATATTCGGTCAACACGTCCATGTTGGTTGCCAGAACGGCGATGATGCGCTTTATCTTTTGCATGGTCTGTCGCGCTTCGTCCCGCATTGCATTGCGCTGAATGCGGCCTCCCCGTGGCTCGACGGCGCCGACAGCGGTTTTGCCTGTTCGCGCCTCAATTTGTTCGCCGCTTATCCTGACAACGGGCCCATGCCGTGGGTCAATAGCTGGCAGGAGTTTACCCGCCTGTTCCGGCGCCTCAGCTATACCGGCATGATCGACAGTATGAAGGATCTGCACTGGGATATTCGCCCCAGCCCGCGTTTTGGCACCGTCGAAGTGCGGGTGATGGATACCCCGCTCACTGTCGCGCAGGCGATCAATATCGCCGGATTCATCCAGACCCTCGCCTGCTGGCTGCTGGCGGAGAGGCCGTTTAAACACCATCCCGATGACTACCTGCTGTACCCTTTTAACCGCTACCAGGCCTGTCGCTACGGACTGGAGGGCATCAATACCGATGTTCACAGCGGCGAGCAACGCCAGCTTGGCGAGGAGATTTTACAGCTGATCCCTCGCCTCATGTCCTACGCCGATACGCTCAATGCCGCCAGCGCCCTTGAGGCGATCGGGCGCCAGCTGCGGCAGGAGAAGAGCGAAGCCCGGCAGATGCGTGAGTTTGTCGCCGGCGGCGGCTCGCTGATCGGCCTGGTACAAAAACACTGCGAAATCTGGGCGTCATAGCCCGGCAAAAAGGTATACTGCGGCCAATATTGATTTCGCCGCCCCGCGTCTTCCTGCGGCATACCTGGAACGTTCTCATGACTTTGCGCCTCCTGCCGCTGCTGCCAGCGCTGCTGCTTCCCCTCGCCGCGCAGGCCAGCGGGAAATGCACTCTCACCGACCCGTCGCTGACGCTACAAAGCTATACCGTCAATCCACAGCGCGAGCGCATCGCGATGTACTGGAAAAACGCGGATGGCGAGGCCTTCGGTTCGCTGCGTGCGCTGCTGGCGGATATCGATCGGGACGGGCGCGTGCAGATGGCGATGAACGGCGGGATTTACGCGAAGAACTACGCGCCGCTGGGGCTGTATATCGACAAGGGCGTGCAGGAGGCTCCGCTTAACCGCGCTTCCGGCGGCGGCAACTTTTTTATCCGTCCCGGCGGGGTGTTTTATCTGCAGGGGCAGAAGGCGGGGATCGTCAGCATCGATAAATTTAAGCCATCGTCGACGATCGCCTACGCGGTGCAGTCCGGCCCGATGCTGATTGAAAACGGCACAATAAACTGGCGCCTGAAGCCATCCGCCAGCTCACGTAAGCTGCGCAACGGCGTCGGTATCACCCGGCAGGGCCAGGTGATTTTTATGCTCAGCGATCGCGAAACCAACTTCTACGATTTCGCCTGCTACGCGCAGTCAAAGCTCAACGTACGGCAGATGCTCTATCTCGACGGCACCATTTCAAAGATGTACCGGAAAGGCGGCAGCGTGCCGTGGCAGTATCACCCGTTCGTGACCATGATCGCGGTGGAGAGCAAGTCGTCCCCGTAGCCCCGGTCAGCGCAGCGCCACCGGGGAATATTTCCGGGCACCAGCGGGAAACCACCCGGATGGCGGCGCGAGCGCCTTATCCGGGCTACCCGACCGCACGCCCCCGTAGCCCCGGTCAGCGCAGCGCCACCGGGGAATATTTCCGGACACCTGCGGGAAACCTCCCGGATGGCGGCGCAGCGTCCCTCCCCTGAACGGAGAGGGACGACGGGCGGATCAGGCGGTTTTACGGAACGGACGGGTCAGCCGCTTCTCGACTTCCACCACCAGGAACATCACGATGGCAATCGCCAGGGTGATAAACCAGTAGCGTAGCGGCAGCGACTCGGTGCCAAACATGGTCTGCATAAACGGCAGGTAGATAATCGCCAGCTGCAGGAGCAGCAGCACGCCGCTGACCAGCCAGATGCCTTTGTTGCGCAGCAGGCCGGTATTTAATGAGAAGCCCTCGCTGCGACGGCAGTTAATCATGTACACCCACTGCGCGGTCACCAGCATCTGCAACAGCACGGTGCGGATAAACTCGGCGCTATGGCCGCGCGGCGCCAGCCAGGCCTCAAGAATAAAGGCGACGACGGCAATCATGGTGCCGACGAAGGCGACGCGCCAGATGGCGAAGCCATCCATGACGTGCTGGCCGGTTTTCCGCGGCGGACGGTTCATCACGTTGCGCTCCGCGGCTTCGAAAGCGAGACCGAAAGAGAGCGTGGCGGAGGTCGCCATGTTCATCCACAGAATCAACACCGGCGTCAGCGGAATAATGTTCCCCGCCAGCAGGGCGATAATAATCAGCAGCCCCTGCGCCAGGTTGGTGGGCATAATAAACAGAATCGTTTTCTTCAGATTGTCGTAGACGCGACGCCCCTCTTTCACCGAGCTGGCAATGGTGGCGAAGTTGTCGTCCGTCAGCACCATGTCGGCCGCCTCTTTGGTCACTTCGGTGCCCTTGATCCCCATCGCAATACCGACGTCGGCCTGGCGGAGCGCCGGGGCATCGTTCACGCCATCGCCGGTCATGCCGACGACTTCGCCGGTATCCTGTAGCGCTTTGACCAGGCGCAGCTTATGCTCCGGGCTGGTACGGGCAAAAATGTCGTACTCCACGGCGGCCTTCGCCAGTTCGCCATCGTCCATGTGCTCCAGTTGATAGCCGGTCATCGCCTGGTGGCTGTTGGTGATCCCCAGCATCTGGCCGATGCTCATTGCCGTTTGCGGGTGATCGCCGGTGATCATTTTCACGCGGATCCCTGCGGTCTGGCAGGCGTGAATCGCCTCAATGGCCTCTGGACGCGGCGGATCCATCATTCCGGCGATGCCGAGGAACACCAGGCCTTCACGCAGATCGTCGTGGGTCAGCGTCGTGCTGCCGGCCTGCGCCGGTTTGCAGGCGGCGGCGACCATGCGCAGCCCCTGACTGGCGAAGCGCGAGATCTCCTCCTCCCAGTACTGGCGCTCGAACGGAACCGTGCCCTGCTTTGTCATCTGCTCGCGGCACAGCGCGAAAATCACATCCGGCGCGCCGGTAAGCAGCACGCGCTCAACATTGTCGATTTTCTGCTGCGTCGCCATGTACTTATACTGTGAATCAAACGGAATTTTGGCTATCAGCTGCGTCTCAACCGGCGGCAGTTTTGCCTTCGCCGCCAGCACTTTTAACGCCCCTTCGGTCGGCCCGCCGGTAATGCCCCACAGGCCGCGCGCGTCCTGCACCAGCTGGCTGTCGTTGCACAGGTCAATGGTACGCAGATACGTTTCCAGCACGCTTCCGGCATGAATCTGTACCGGCTCATCGCTGCCTTCCAGATAGATATTGCCCTGCGGCTCGTAGCTGTCGCCCTCAACCCGGTAGCAGCAGTCGGCAGTGATAATCGCTTTGACCGTCATTTCGTTCATGGTCAGCGTACCGGTTTTATCCGAACAGACCACGGTCATCGCGCCCAGCGTTTCTACCGTAGGGAGCTTGCGAATAATGGCGTGTTTGCGCGCCATCGCCTGCACCCCGAGGGAGAGAATGATCGAGATAATCGCCGGCAGCCCTTCCGGGACCGCCGCAACGGCCAGGCTAATCAGCGAGAGCAGCAGCTCCCCCATCGGGATATCTCGCAGGGCCAGACTGAAGACGAACAGCGCCACCATCATGGCGAGGATAATGACGAAAATCGCTTTCCCCAGCTTATCCATCTGCACCAGCAGCGGCGTGCGATGCTTCTCGATACCGGCCATCATCTGGTTGATGTGCCCAAGTTCCGTCTCCTGCCCGGTCGCCGTCACCACGCCGACGCCACCGCCAGCGCTGATGGTCGTACCGGAAAACACCATATTGGTGCGGTCGCCCAGCGGCAGCTCGCCTTGCAGCGCATCGGTGATTTTATCCACCACCGTTGATTCGCCGGTCAGGATCGCCTCTTCCACGCGCAGGTTGTGGGTTTCGATAAGACGCATATCCGCTGGAACGCGGTCGCCCGCCCGCAGAATAACGATATCCCCCGGCACCAGCTCGCGGGTGGGCAGGGTTTCGTGTTTACCGTTGCGCTGTACCCGCGCGTTGCTGGAGAGCATGTTGCGGATCCCCTGCAGCGATTTTTCGGCGTTGCTCTCCTGCACGTGGCCAATCAGGGCGTTAATGACCGTGACGCCGAGGATAACCAGGGTATCGACCCAGTGCCCCATCACCGCCGTCAGCGCCGCCGCGGCCAGCAGGACGAAAATCAGCACATCGTTAAAGTGGGCGAGGAAACGCAGCCAGGCCGGCTTGCTTTTCTTTTCCGGTAGCGCATTAGGGCCAAAGGAGGCCAGGCGCTCCGCGGCTTCGGCGGAGCGTAATCCCTCGGCGCGGCTTTTGTTCTGCGCCAACACTCGATCAACGCTCTGCTGGTAAGCGGGCTGCGATGCCGTGTCCCCGGCAGGGGGAGTATTATGGGGATGAATCATTCTGGTCAAAATAAATTTTCCTTATAAATTCCGTCATTCGGAAAGCCTGAAATCATTTCTGGCCAATGAACGAATATAATTTTATGTAGCGAGGTAAAATTTGATCCAGGACAATTTACACCCCCTCGCAAAATTTAAAATTCATGATAAGTTAATTCCTTAAACAACTATTACAGAATATTAATAAACATATATTAAACGAGGTCAATTATGTTTGGAATCTACCGCGGACGCCGCCTGGCGCTGTACATCCTGCTGGCTATTATTATTGCCACAGCGGTGGGATATAGCACCTATACTTTTGTAAAGTATACTCTTTAATAATGACGTTAATTGACATTAAGGTGTAATTAATTTAATTACAAACAACGCGAAAAATATTAACAGGAGAAATAAAAATATAATATTAGCGCTACGAATAATGACGTAAAATAATCACTCAGGAAAGTATATTGCGTTGCCTGTCATTTTACCGGACAATATGTTTTTTAACTGATGATTAACAAGTAATGAAACATCCGCTCGAAACGCTGATCGCTGCCGCAGGCATTTTAGTATTGGCCCTGCTCTCTTGTTTACTGCTGCCAGCGCCGTCCCTTGGGTTAACGCTGGCGCAAAAACTGGTCGATACCTTCCATCTGATGGATCTCAACCAGCTCTATACCCTGCTCTTTTGCCTGTGGTTCTTAGCGCTGGGCGCGATAGAATATGTGGTGCTGCGTTGGGTCTGGCGCCGCTGGTTTTCCCTTGAGCGCTAACCCGGTAAAGTCACGCATTCCCGCCGTCACCTCCCGAGGTCTCAAAGCGGCCCGCCTGGAGCCAGAAACGTAGCGGATAGCGCGCCGCGCTCAGCATGAGGAGCGGCAAACCGACGAGTTCGCCATTGATAACCAGCTTGAGGACCGCTCAACTGGCGCACACCGTCCTCGGCGGCCTGGACTATAAACCATAGAAAGAGCATCCGCCGGTTTCCCCCGGCGGATGCGCTTCAGTGAGCGCGATTGTGGTTCTCTTTACGGTAGGCGCCCGGCGGCTGATGAAAGGTGCGGGTAAAAATGCGGGTAAAGGTCTGCTGTGAATCAAAGCCGTATTTCAGACAGATATCGTAAACCCGCTGATCGGTGTCGCGCAGATCGCGCGCCGCCAGCCGCAGTTTACGTTCGCGGATATAGCGCCCCAGACTCTCCCCTTTGTACTGCAAAAAGAGTCGTTGCAGATGCCATTTCGAATAACCAGAGTGACGAGCAATATCATCAATACGCAGCGGTTGATGCAAATTATCATCAATCCACCCGACGATAGTCTCAATCACCTGAGCGGAAATAGTCATAAGTCCTCTCCTCTTGAATCGAAGCAGTATTTATTGCCACCAGGTAGTAAATGATTGCGTCTTATCGGCAACCCAAACCGGCTCGCCAAGCATCGGCGTTAACAACCGCCACGGTCTTTGCTGGCTGGCCGCAGCCAGCTGCTTATAGGGATCGTCCCAGCTGTGTTTCGCCAGCACAAAGCGCCCCGCATGCCCCGGCAACACCGCGCGGGCGCGGAGATCGTCGGCGGCCAGGGCGGTTTCGTCAGGCATCATATGAATGTATTTCCAGTCCTGGTCGTACTGACCGTTCTCCATAATCGCCAGATCCACGGAACCAAACTGTTCGCCGATGGCCTTGAAGTGCGGGCCGTAACCGCTATCGCCGCTGTAGTAAATTTTCTGCTGCGGGGTGACGAACATAAAGCTGGCCCACAGCGTCTGATTACGCTTGAGCCCACGACCGGAGAAATGACGGGCCGGCAGCACATGCACGGTGAGCTCGTCGCTGACCGGCAGCGCCTGATTCCAGTCCGCTTCGCTGATGATGGCGCTCTCCATGCCCCAGAAACGCAGATGCGACCCGACGCCGAGCGGCGTCACCACGCGCTTAATTTTGGGCATCAGCGCTTTGATGGTGGCGTAATCCAGATGGTCGTAGTGGTCGTGCGAAATGATCAGCAGGTCTATCTCCGGCATACCCTCCGCACGCCACGGATAGTCACCCGGGAAAGCTTTATTAATAAATGAGAATGGGGCGGCATAGTCGCTGAAGACCGGGTCTATCAGGATGCGTTTCCCCGCCAGCTGCAAATACCAGGAGGAGTGGCCGAGCCACACCATCGTATCCTGCCCGAGAGGCAGGCTGGCGAGATCGGTATTGACCAGCGGCAACGGCTGCGCGGGACGGGCGTTTTCACGTTTAGTCACCAGAAACGACCACCAGGCGGACAGCATATTTTTCTGCCCGGTGAATCCCGGCGTGGGGAGCTGATTATGAAACTGACCATCGCGATAGTGCGGCGACTGTTCCACCAGACTGAGCTGCGCGCCCTGCGGCGCCCGGCCAAACCCGGCATTTAAGACAAACGGCAAAGCTGTTGCTGAGGCTAATAGCATAATGGCGACCACGCTGAAAGTGACACGGTTCATAACCTGACCAGATGAAACTCCCTATGATGAGAGTTTGGTGATATAACTTGATTATGAGTGAGTACGCACTCATTATTAGGATGAATATGAAAGTCGTCAAGACGATTTTCATTTTTTTAACATCCACCGTTGCAGCGCCATGACATGGCATGTTTAGATCGGGGTTTGATTTCGCGTGAGGTAAAATGTAGTGGCTCGTCCTAAGAGTGAAGATAAAAAACAAGCGTTGCTGGAGGCCGCCACGGTCGCCTTTGCCCAGTCGGGTGTCGCCGCCTCAACGTCGGCCATTGCGCGCAGCGCCGGCGTTGCCGAGGGGACGCTGTTCCGCTATTTCGCCACCAAGGATGAGTTACTCAACGAGCTGTACCTCTCGCTCAAGTCCGGGTTAGTTAAAGCGATGGTTGCCGGGCTGACGCCAAACGAAAAACGACCGAAAGAGAACGCCCGTAATATCTGGGACGGCTATATCGACTGGAGTATGCGCCACCCGATGGAGCACAAGGCGATTCGCCGGGTGGCGCTCAGCGAGCGCATCACCGATGAAACCCGAACCCGGGTGAGAGAGATGTTCCCCGAGCTCAACGAAATGTGCCAGCTGTCGGTCAAGCCGGTGTTTCTGAGCGACGCCTACAGCGCCTTTGGCGACGCCCTGTTTCTGGCGCTGGCGGAAACCACCACCGAATTTGCCAGCCACGATCCGCAGCGCGCCCGCGAACTGATCGCCCTCGGTTTTGAGACCATGTGGCTGGCGCTTCACGAGAACGACGCCTGATGGACCGCGCTTCGCTGCACGCCTGCGCCCACCGGATTGCGCTCGCCTACCCGTTTACCGAACACTGCTGGCCGTTCGGCCCGGAGTATGACGTGTTCAAAGTTGGCGGGCGCATTTTTATGCTCACCATGACCCTTCGCGGTCGCGCGCTGGTGAATCTGAAAGCCGAACCGCAGAAAGCGCTGCTCAATCGGGAGATTTATCGCAGTATTGAGCCAGGATATCACATGAACAAAAAACACTGGATTACCGTCGTTCCCGGCGAGGATATCAGCGAGAGTCTGCTGGCCGAACTGATCGATGATTCCTGGAATCAGGTGGTGAATAAACTGGCGAAAAAAGATCGGCTGCGGCTACGTCCGGCGGGATTTTCAGGCTAACACGATAAGTGTTATCGCATTTTTGTCTCTTATCATTTCCCCGTCTTCGCTGTACTCTTCTCCCACTAAACGCCCCATAAGGGGCTGTAAACTCGAATTATCTTGAGCATAAACCCTGAGGAAGAGTTATGGATATCGTCTCCGTCGCCTTAAAGCGTCACTCCACGAAAGCCTTCGATGCCACAAAAAAACTGACTGCCGAAGAAGCCAAAAACCTGAAAACGCTGCTGCAATACAGCCCGTCGAGCACTAACTCCCAGCCGTGGCACTTTATCGTTGCCAGCACGGATGAAGGGAAAGCGCGGGTGGCGAAAGCCGCCAGCGGCACCTATGTTTTCAACGAACGTAAAATTCTTGATGCTTCTCATGTCGTGGTGTTCTGCGCCAAAACCGCCATGGACGACGCCTGGCTGGAGCGCGTGGTGGACCAGGAAGACGTCGACGGACGCTTCGCCACTCCGGAAGCTAAAGCCGCCAACCACAAAGGCCGCGTTTTCTTTGCCGATATCCACCGTAAGGATCTGCAGGACGACAACCACTGGATGGCGAAACAGGTTTACCTCAACGTCGGCAACTTCCTGCTCGGCGTCGCGGCGATGGGACTGGACGCCGTGCCGGTTGAAGGGTTCGACGCCGCGATTCTTGACGCCGAATTTGGCCTGACCGCGCAAGGCTTTACCAGTCTTGTTATCGTACCGGTCGGCCACCACAGCGTGGAAGATTTCAACGCCACGCTGCCGAAGTCGCGCCTGCCGCAGGCAACGACCATCACCGAGATTTAATCTTCCCGCGCACGCCGCTCGCCGGCGTGCCAGATTCTTTCGGCATAGCGGCCAATCACCGCCAGCGAGACGGCCAGGATCACGAAGAACACCACCTTGTGCATCCCGTCCCAGAAAAACTCGAAGAAACGCGTATAGAGATTGATAGCCAGGAAGGTCAGACCAAAGCCGCGCAGCATCCCGTCATCCGTTTTCAGACTGATATAAATACAGACGCCCGCCGCGACGCCGAATAGCAGCGCCCACGGTAGCTGCTGCATCGGTGATATGCCGTACCAGGCATCGGGATCCCGATAGCCAAAAATCGACAGAATCCATAGCGCGATAAACAGATACGTCAGCCCCATGGCCTTACTGACGGTAAACAGCCGGCGCTGAAGCAGCCACTTTTGCAGCATAAAACAGAGTGCCAGCAGCGCGCCGCCGAACAGCACAAAACGAACCGGATAATTCATGCCCAGCCAGTAGGCCCCCCACCCCGACACATAGCCGGTTTGTGCGCCGAACCAGTTGCCCAGCGCCAGCAGGAAGAACAGCCACACCAGCCCGGAACGGGCCGCCAGGCCGATAGCGCCATAGATAGCGCAGCCGGCCAGAAACAGCGGCGCAATATGGCCGCTGCCGTCATCCAGCCGCACGCCAAGTTGCCACAGCGCCAGCGCGGTAAATACCACGCCGACAAACAGAATCGCCTCGGTACTGTAGTGCCAGCGCGAGGCCCGCCGCTGACGGCGAAATCCCCAGAGGTAGCAAACCAGCGCCACCGCCGCCGGTAGCGCAATTCGCGCCAGCGCCGAGTCGCTGAACAGATCCGTCAACCAGGCGATCAGTTCGCTATCGGCGAACAGGCTGCCCAGCGCAATCAGCAGGCAGGCCAGCGCCGTCCAGAAGGCGTAGCGGCTCAGACGCTGCCAGTCAAAGGCGCTCACCCGTAAGGTGGCCGCCAGCCGCTGGCTTTCCGCGTGGCTCAACGCCCCCGCGGCCTGCCATTCGTCCA
Organism: Klebsiella sp. Lac1; assembly: GCF_009825425.1. NCBI lineage: Bacteria > Pseudomonadati > Pseudomonadota > Gammaproteobacteria > Enterobacterales > Enterobacteriaceae > Klebsiella > Klebsiella sp. Lac1. The sequence goes on along the minus strand of NZ_VJZJ01000001.1, from coordinate 356,947 downwards.
GCGCGCGCTGAATCACCCGCTGTTGTTTCCTCGTCACGTTCATCTGCGTTCCCTGTCGCTATCAGTAGAGAGAATCCTGGTTATCCAGCCACGCCAGCGCCTGCTCGCCGCTTTCATCCATCGGCAGATACACCAGCAGCCGCGAGCCATTACGCGGGGCGGAATACCAGTACATCTGCTGCAGACTAAAGCGTCCGAGCTGCGGATGGTTGAAATTCTTCACCTGATTTTCCACACCGCGGACGTCATAGCGCTGATGCCACAGCGCTTCAAACTCGGCGGAAGCGGCAAAAAAGCGCGCCAGCTTATTTTCCCACAGCGGGTCGCCCCGGTGTTCGGCCATCGCCGCGCGGAAGTAAGAGACGAAAGTCGGCAGCACATCGCGATTTTCAATACGGCTGCGCCAGGCGTCATGGGTGAGATAGAGATAAATACAATTACGGTTCTCTTCGGGAAGCGCGGCAAAATCGACGCCCATCAGCCGACAAAAACTGTCGTTCCACGCCACGATATCGAAATTGGGTTTCTGGATGCTGGCCGGCTGCGGCATCAGGCTATCGAGCATCCGCCGGGTCCCAGGACTTATCCCCTCGCATACGCTCACCTGCGTCGTTTCCGGCGGCGTCAGCCCGGCCAGCACGAACAGGTGGCGCGTCTCCAGCGGGCTGCACTGCAAGGCATTGGCGACGCCCATCAGCACCGATTCCGACGGATTGACCTCGCGCCCCTGTTCCAGCCAGGTGTACCAGGTCACGCCGACATCGGCCAGCATCGCCACCTCTTCCCGGCGCAGGCCGGGCGTGCGCCGCCGCCCGACTCGCGGCAGACCGAGACGCTGCGGGTCGAGGCTTTCGCGGCGGGAGCGCAGAAAGGCGCCCAGCTGTTTACGGCTATCGTCGGGCGCTATCAGCACCGTTTCACGTTGCGGCATTCCCGTCATAGTGACTCCAGCATGGTAGTACCAATACCAGTATAGACAGGAACTGGTACCCGTTTAATTTATCGGTAATGCTACGGCTATCCGCTGAATGACGCAATGGAGAGATCCGATGAATTCGTCTGCTGTTTCACCCGGCCGCGCCGGTTTACTGCTTCTGTTGACCGGCCAGATGCTGCCGCTGATCGACACCTCAATTACCAACGTGGCGCTGGACTCCATCACCCATTCGCTGGATGCCAGCGCCACCCAACTGGAGCTGATCGTCGCCCTCTACGGCGTCTCTTTTGCGGTGTGCCTGGCGATGGGCAGCAAGCTGGGCGATAACTACGGCCGCCGCCGTCTGTTTATGTGGGGGGTCGCGCTTTTTGGCCTCGCCTCTTTGCTGTGCGGCATGGCCAACTCCATCGGCGGGCTACTGGCGGCCCGCACGCTGCAGGGGGCAGGCGCGGCGCTGATCGTGCCGCAAATCCTCACTACCCTGCATGTGACATTGAAAGGCACTGCCCATGCGCGCGCCATCAGTCTGTATGGCGGGATTGGCGGGATTGCTTTTATCGTCGGGCAGATGGGCGGCGGCTGGCTGGTGTCGGCGGATATCGCCGGGCTGGGCTGGCGCAACGCGTTCTTTATCAATGTCCCCATCTGTCTGCTGGTGCTGGCGCTTAGCCCCCGCTATGTCCCGGAAACCCGTCGCGATGCCCATTCGGCTATCGACTGGCAGGGCACCGTCAGCCTGGCGCTGATCCTCTGCTGCCTGCTGTTTCCGATGGCGCTGGGTCCGGAACTTCACTGGCCGTGGGCGCTGCGCCTTTTGCTGGTCGCCATACTGCCGCTGCTTTTCTGGATGCGGGTAAGCGCGTTGCGTAAGCAGCAGCGCGGCGAACAGCCGCTATTGCCGCCCCGACTGCTGAAGCTCACCAGCATTCGCTTTGGCATGGCTATCGCCCTGCTGTTCTTCAGCGCCTGGTCCGGCTTCATGTTCTGCATGGCGCTGACCATGCAGGCCGGTCTCGGCATGGCGCCCTGGCAGTCAGGCAACAGCTTTATCGCCCTCGGCGTGGCCTATTTTCTCTCCGCGCTGTACGCGCCGAGGCTGATTGCCCGCTACAGCATGGGACGTATTCTGCTGATTGGGCTGGTGGTGCAGATAGCCGGCCTGCTGCTGCTGATGGCGACCTTCAGCCACTTCGGCGCTCACACCTCGCCGCTGGCGATGGTGCCGTCTACCGCGCTTATCGGCTACGGCCAGGCGCTGATCGTTAACAGTTTTTATCGTATTGGCATGCGCGATATCAGCGCCAGCGATGCCGGTGCCGGAAGCGCCATTCTCAGCACCCTGCAGCAGGCGACGCTGGGATTAGGCCCGGCGATCCTCGGCTCGCTGTTTTTAACCCTCGCCCGCCACGGCGGCGGCAACTATCCGCAGGCGCTGATCGATTTCCTCGCCGTGGAGGTAGCAATGATGCTGCTCTTAGGCGCGATTGCCCTGTGGCTGCGCCATCACCTCAATATTCACCCGGTAGCGACCGTCTCGTAATCCACATTGGCATAACGCCTGATTTGCATAATATACATCCAGCGGTCATCATTACCGCTGGATGTACAGGAGACGTTATGCAGGAATTAATCTCACACATTGCCGCCTTAGGCATCGAAATTACCCCCACCACTTCGCTCATTATTATCTTTGGCATTATTTTTCTGACCGCCATTGTCGTGCATTTTATTTTGCATAAAGGCGTGCTGCGCGCCTTCGAAAAACGCGCGCAGGCCAGCAGCCATTTGTGGCTGCAAATCATCACCCAGAACAAACTGTTTCACCGGCTGGCCTTTACCCTGCAGGGGATTATCGTCAATGTGCAGGCGGTGTTGTGGCTGCAAAAAGGCAGTGAAGCCGCCAATATATTAACCACCTGCGCCCAGCTGTGGGTCATGATCTATGCCCTGCTGTCTTTCTTTTCACTGCTCGATGTGGTCTTCAATTTATCGCAAAAATTCGCCACCGCATCCCAGCTGCCGCTGAAGGGAATATTCCAGGGCATTAAGCTGGTCAGCGCGATTATTATCGGCATCCTGGTTATCTCGTTGCTGATTGGCCAGTCGCCGGCAATTTTGATAAGCGGCCTCGGCGCCATGGCTGCGGTACTGATGCTGGTATTTAAGGACCCGATCCTCGGTCTGGTCGCCGGTATTCAGCTCTCCGCCAACGATATGCTCAAGCTCGGTGACTGGCTGGAAATGCCGAAATACGGCGCCGACGGCGCGGTGATCGATATTGGCCTCACCACGGTGAAAGTCCGCAACTGGGACAACACCATCACCACGATCCCCACCTGGTCGCTGGTGTCCGACTCGTTTAAAAACTGGAGCGGGATGTCCGCCTCCGGCGGGCGTCGCATTAAGCGCAGCCTGAATATTGATACCACCAGTATTCATTTTCTCGATGAGCGGGAGCAGCAGCGCTTAATTCAGGCCCGATTGCTTAAGCCCTATATGGACTCGCGTTATCAGGAAATTAGCGAGTGGAACCAGCAAAACGCCGCCGACCATTCGGTGCTGAACCTGCGCAAGATGACCAATATCGGCACTTTCCGCGCCTATTTGCAGGAGTATCTGCGCAACCACCCGCGGCTGCGCAAAGATATGACGATGATGGTGCGCCAGCTGGCGCCGGACGCCAACGGCCTGCCGATTGAGATCTACTGTTTCACCAGCACCGTGGTGTGGGCAGAGTATGAGAGCATCCAGGCGGATATTTTTGACCATATTTTCGCCGTGGTTGACGAGTTCGGGCTGCGTATCCACCAGTCGCCGACCGGCAACGATATTCGTTCGCTGGCGGCGGTAAATCACCGGTAAGGCTCAGGCACTGGCGCGAGCAATAATGCGCCAGTCCATCATCACCCGTTCGGCGGTGGCATCCGGGTTGTCGATTTTTTGCAGCAGCAGGGTCACCGCCGTGCGGCCAATGTCGCGCGACGGCTGTTCCACGGGGGTCAGCTGTGGCGAGACCATCTCCGCCAGCTCCGTGTCGTCAAACCCCATCACCGCAATATCGTCCGGCACCCGCAGTCCGGCCTGCGCAATCGCGCGCAGGGCCGCAGGCGGTCCTGACTATTGCCATAGAAAACTATCAATTATCAGGGCTATTTTCCCCAGCTGTTAAGCGCGATTATTTTGCGGGTAAAATAAGCGCCGCGCTCAGACGCCAAAAATTATAAATTTTATTATCAATAGGTTAGGGATGATGTCATCAATGAAGATTCGAGTCGCACTGCTTGTCCTCAGCTGTTCTCTCACCGCCCTCAGCGGCTGCACCGCCTCAAAACCATCGCCGGAGCGCCATGCATACTATTTTGTCGCCCATCGTTCTGATTTTGTCGGCGGTAATTTTGCCGTAAACCGCCAGGAAAATTATCGCTTAAATCTGCCGACCTTCAGCGAAATCTACAACCGCGGCAAACAGGACCGCCGCGCCGGCGTCAGCGAAAGCGATGCCCGACGTAACGCCGATGCCATTAAACAACAGGCCCTGAAGGGGACCCGCTCACAACACACCTTTACCGGCAATGCCAGCGATACCTGGAATAATGACATGGAGAAGAAGGACGCACTGCTGTTCGGTAACGAGCTTTCCGCCACCTATCTCGACGGGTATCTCGGCGTGAAATAAGCCATGGCGCGGCACCAGAAACCGGTGCCGCACGCCAGCGCTTCACGCCCTTACGTCGTTGATGCCATGTTGTCTTCCCTCAAAAACGCAATCGATTACAAAAAGAAGCTCCTGCGCAAAATACGCTAAGCGCGAAGACGATTGCAAGAAAAGGCGGACTGCCCCGGCGAAGGCCGGGGCAAGGAGGCATTACGCCGGGCGGCGCAGCAGCTTAAAGACAATAAACAGGAACAGGATCCATACCGGCAGCAGGATGGCCGACAGACGCATGCCGTCGATGGTGCACATCAGCAGCAGAATCAGCGCGAGGAAGGCGATACAGAGGTAGTTGCCACCGGGCGCCAGCAGCGCTTTGAACTTCGGCTCGCGCCCTTTGCGACGCTGGGCCGCGCGGAACTTCAGGTGCGCCATGCAGATCATTATCCAGTTCAGCAGCAGCGTCGCCACCACCAGCGCCATCAGCAGACCCAGCGCTTTCTGCGGCAGCAGATAGTTCAGCAGCACGACCAGCGAGGTTATCACCCCGGAGAGGAGCAGCGAATTGACCGGCACGCCGCGTTTGCTGACACGGGCCAGAAACTTCGGCGCATTGCCCTGTACCGACAGGCCGAACAGCATGCGGCTGTTGGAGTATACGCCGCTGTTGTAGACCGACAGCGATGCTACCAGAATGACAAAGTTTAGTGCAGAAGCCACCACGTTACTGTCAAGATTATGGAAAATCATCACAAACGGGCTGCTGTCAGACTTGATTTCCAGCCACGGATAGAGCGCCAGCAGCACCACCAGCGAACCGATATAAAACAGCAGAATACGGTACACCACCTGGTTTACCGCCTTCGGAATGCTCTTTTGCGGATCTTGCGCTTCGGCGGCGGTAATGCCAATCAGCTCCAGGCCACCGAAGGAGAACATAATTACCGCCAGGGACATCACCAGGCCATGCCAGCCAGTGGCAAAGAAGCCGCCGTGGCGCCACAGGTTGTCAAATCCGGCTTTGCTGCCGCCGTGGCCGCCAAACAGCATCCACAGGCCAAAGCCAATCATGCCGATAATCGCCAGCACTTTAATTAAGGCAAACCAGAACTCCGCCTCGCCATACAGGCGAACGTTTACGAGGTTTACGGCGTTGATGATGATAAAGAAGGCCGCCGCCCAGACCCAGGTTGGCACATCCGGCAGCCAGTACTGCATATAGATGCCAGCGGCGGTCAGTTCTGCCATTCCCACCAGCACAAACATCACCCAGTAGTTCCAGCCGGAGAGAAAACCGGCAAACGGCCCCCAGTATTTATACGCGAAGTGGGCAAAGGAGCCGGATACAGGCTCTTCGACCACCATTTCGCCAAGCTGGCGCATGATCAGAAAAGCGACGATCCCGGCGATGGCATAGCCGATCAGGACCGCCGGACCGGCCATCTGAATCGCCGGTCCGATCCCGAGAAACAGGCCGGTACCGATAGCGCCGCCGAGAGCGATGAGCTGGATATGTCGGTTCTGTAAACCGCGATGAAGCGTCGGGCCGCTCTCCGCTGTGGCATCTGACTGCGTTGACGCGTCTTTCACGTCTTTCCCCTGTGAGTGTTGATGAAGGGGCACCTTTTAACACTTCTGCTCGCCCGACTTCAAGCTGCAGATGCGTTGATTGCGCGGCAATGGGTGCCGCCAGCCGGATGGGAGACGGCAAATAAACCGGCCGCGCCCGGCGCAGAGCGCGGCCTGACATGGGATGAGCGGCCAACAATCCCGGCCAGTTACGCCGGACTAATAGCGCACCATCACCGATTTCAGTTCGGTGTAATCATCGATAAAGGCGCTGCCGAACTCGCGGCCAATCCCCGAGCCTTTCATGCCGCCAAACGGCACCGCCGGATCGAGGAAGGTATGCATATTCACCCAGACGATCCCGGCGTTAATCGCCCCGGAATAGCGCAGCGCCTTGCGGATATTCTCCGACCAGACGCTGGCGGCCAGGCCAAATGGCGAAGCGTTAATGCGGGACAGCGCCTCCTCTTCACTTTGGTAGCCGATAAAACTGCACACCGGACCGAAGGTCTCCTCCTGCATCAGCGTGCTGTTTTCGCTCCGCACCTTCACCGCCGTCGGCAGGACAAAATAGCCGTCGCCGGGCAGCGCTTCGCCGCCGCACACGATGGTGTCCCCCTCTTCCCGCGCCTTCTCAATCAGCTGCAGTACTTTCTCAAACTGCACCCGATTAGCCAGCGGCCCCATCAGCGTCTGCTCATCCAGCGGCGAGCCGGGGCGTAGCGCTGACAGGCGCTGTTTCAGTATTTCCAGCACCGCATCCAGCTTGCCCTGCGGCAGATAAAAGCGCTCGGCGGCGGCGCAGATTTGCCCCTGATTCAGATATCCCGCTTCGATAATGCCGTCCGCCATCGCCTCGGGGGTGAGATCGTCGAGAAACAGCGCGGCGTTTTTGCCCCCCAGTTCGAGGGTGACGCGTTTTCCGGCGCCGATCGCCGACTGCTGAACTTTCTCGCCGGTCGCCACCGAACCGGTGAAGCTGACCTTGGCGCAGGCCGGGTGGGCGATCAGTCGCTGGGCGATGTCGCCGCCCGCGCCGTTCACCACGTTAATCACCCCGTCCGGGATCCCCGCCTCTTTCGCCAGCTCCGCAACCCGCAGCAGCGTCAGCGGCGTATATTCGCTCGGCTTTATCACGATGGTACAGCCGCACACCAGCGCCGCCGCCAGCTTCCAGATGGCGATCATTATCGAGAAGTTCCACGGCACTATCCCTACCACTACGCCAACCGGCTGGCGGCGAGTAAAGGCCGTGTACTGCTCTCCGGCCATTGACGGGAGCGAGACATCCAGCGTTTCGCCGGTGACCTTGCCTGCCCAGCCGGCAAAGTAGCGCAGGAACGCCACCGACTGATCCAGCTCAAGCATTCGCGCCAGGCCGATGGTTTTCCCGGAGCACAGGCTCTCCAGCTGCGCCAGCTCCTCACGATGGCTGGCCAGCAGATCGGCCAGCCTGAGCAGCAGCGTGCCGCGCTGCAGGGTCGGCATCGCGCGCCAGCCGTCAAACGCCTGGCTGGCGCTGGCCATCGCCAAATCCGCCTGCCCGACGTCCGCCGCCGTCACTTCGGCAATCGCTTTGCCGGTGGCGGGGTTTATCACCGCCAGCGTCGGTCCGTTGCCGGGCAAAGCCTCTCCGGCAATAAACTGCCCGTGCGGTTGGCGTAAAAAAGCTGTTACTTCAGCAAGTAAGGTCACGTCGCTCATCGGTGGCACCCGTTGTTGCAGGAAATGTTCCCCATCACATCACGCCGGAAACAGGCTGCCTATCGTTCTAAAGAACGTCATTCTTTCGGACGATATTCAGCGCCCCGCCGCCATGCTGTGATGGAGGTCTTAGCCAGGCGAGACAGACAGGGTAACGCTATGAATATCAAAATCGATGCGCTGAACTACTACGGCGCCACCAAAAAATATCAGCTGCATTTTCCGGCGCTGCAGGATGATATTGAAGCCGATGTGGTGATCATCGGCGGCGGCTTTTCCGGTATCAACACTGCGCTGGAGCTGGCAGAACAGGGCATTACCAATGTGGTGGTACTCGAAGCCCGTCATTTAGGCTACGGCGGCACCGGCCGCAACGGCGGCCAGGTCATGGCCGGCATTGGTCACGACATCGAAGCGGTGAAAAAACACGTGGGTAAAGAGGGGCTGGAGACGCTGTTTAAAATCTCGAACCTTGGCGCCGGAATCATTCGCGAACGGATTAAGAAATACAATATCGATGCCGACTTTGTTGCGGGCTACGGCTATCTGGCCTACAACCAGCGTCAGCTGAAGACCCTGCGTCAGTGGGAAAAAGAGTTTAAGGCCGCCACTCCGGATGAGGATATCGCGCTCTATACCGGCAGCGATGTGCAGCAAATCGTGGGCTCCGACGTCTACTGCGGCGCGCTCAAGCATATGGGCGGCGGACAGATCCACTCTCTGAATATGCTGCTGGGCTCGGCAAAAGCGGCCCACTCATTAGGGGTGAAAATTTTCGAATCCTCTCCGGTCGTTGAGGTGAATTACGGCAAAGAGGTGCGGGTTCGCACGGCGATGGGCAGCGTGAAGGCGGCTAAGCTGCTGTGGGCCTGCGACAGCTTTCTCAATAATCTGGAGCCGGAGATCTACAACAAGACGCTGGTGACCTACTCTTATCAGGTCTCAACGGAACCCCTTTCCGATGAGCTGATCGAACGTATCAGCCCGCTGCGCGGCGCCTTCAGCGATATTCGCCCGGTCATCAACTACTACCGCATTACCCGGGAAAACCGCCTGCTGTTCGGCAGCGCCACGCGCTACCTTGAATATACGCCGAACGATTTTGCTGCCTGGAACCGCACGCTGCTGGCGGAAGTGTTCCCCTATCTTAAGGATGTCAAAATCGACTTCGCCTGGGGCGGCCCGATGGCCTGTAGCGCGAACCTGTTCCCGCAAATCGGCACCCTGCGCGATCGCAATAACGTCTTTTACGTCCAGGGGTATTCCGGGTTTGGCGTTACCCCCTCGCATATCGTGTGCAAAATTCTCGCCGAAGGCATTAACGGCGGCTCAGATCGTTACCGCCTGATGAGCAGTATTCCCCACGCGACAATCCACGGTCGTGACAGCCTGCGTCTGCTGCTGGTCACCGCCGGAAAACTCATGCATCAAACCGCCGGCTACTGGAAAGGCCGGAGTTAACCAGGAGAACATCATGCAAGCATTCAAACTCGATCAACCGGTTCCTGAACTGCAGCCTATCGGCAGCGTCAGCCTGCTGGGCGCAACGCCAACCGAAGGCGATCCGCAGGTAGCGGGCGCTATGGTTTACGGCGAACCGCAGGACGCCTTTACCTGCGGGCTGTTTTCATCGACTCAGGGGAGTTTCACCATGACCTATCCGTTTACCGAACACGCCACCGTACTGGAAGGCGAAGTGGAGCTGACCGTATCGGGCGGCCAGCCGCAGCGTTTCTCCCCGGGCGACAGCTGGTTTGTGAAACAGGGCACCGAAGTGGAGTGGAAAATTCTCACCCCGCGTTTCGTCAAACACTACCTGGCGAACGTCGAAAGCCGCTAATAAACGCAGACAATCCCCGGTGCCCGGCGGCGGGGATTGTATTCATGCACCCGATCACAGATTCACCCGCCGTTCTCCACCTTCAGGACGATATTCATTGAGCCGGATGCCAACCTAAATTATGACTATCCGGAATGGCTATTCACTTCCAGCCACTCCCTGCCCTAACCACTCTTGTGCAGAGGTTGACTATGTTCAGTAAAAGACTCGCCGGCCATCTTGAACGCGGCGTCGTCGGCTTTCCTACTACCCTCGCCAGCTCCGTCGGACTGATTATGGCCAGCCCGGTTATCCTGACCGTGACCAGCGGTTTCGGTATGGGTGGCGATACCTTCGCGCTGGCGGTACTGCTGGCGTTTATCATGATGCAGGCGCAGGTCACCACCTTTGCCGAAGCGGCGACGCTGATCCCCACTACCGGCTCGGTATATGACTATATCGCCTGCGGCATGGGGCGCTTTTTCGCCATTACCGGTGCGCTGTGCGCCTATCTGATTGTACATATTTTTGCCGGCACCGCGGAAACCATTCTCGCCGGGGTGATGGCGCTGGTGAACTTCGAGTCCATCAGCAGCCAGATGGCCGCTCATCAGAATACCTGGATGGTCGGCGTCGGGATGGTGGTGGTGTTCGGCCTGCTGAACGCTATTGGCGTCGAGATCTTCGGTAAGGTTGAAGTGGTACTGACCTTCGGGATGTGGAGCACGCTGACCATCTTCGGCCTGTGCGGGATTTTTATGGCGCCGGTGACCCACCTCTCCGGCTGGTTCGGCACGCCGCTTAACGTCAGCGATCTCTCGGGCCTGTTTGGCTATATCGGCATGGCGATGTTTATGTTCGTCGGCTGCGAGCTGGTCACCCCCATGGCCCCGGAGATCAAACAGGCGCACCGGACCATTCCGCGTGCGATGGCGCTGGGCCTGCTGGGCGTCGCAAGCTGTATGTTTATCTATGGCGCGGCCATCAACCGCCAGGTCGAGAACGTGGTGCTGGACGCGGCCAACAATGTCCATCTGCTGGATACGCCGATGGCCATTCCGGCCTTCGCCGAACGGGTGATGGGCCACGCCGGACAGTACTGGCTGGGCGTCGGCCTGCTGCTGGCGGGCTGCGCGACCATTAATACTCTGATGGCCGCCGTCCCGCGGATTATCTACGGCATGGCGCTGGATGGCGCGCTCCCGCGCTTCCTGACCTGGCTGCACCCGCGCTTCAAAACGCCGGTTATCGCCATTGCCATTGGCGTGGCGATTCCCTGCCTGCACGCCTGGTATCTGAACGGCAATATCGATCGTATCGTGCCGCTGATCCTTGCCGCCGTCTGCGCCTGGGGCGTCGCCTATCTGCTGGTGACCCTCTCGGTGGTGCTGCTGCGTATTCGTCGTCCGGACCTGCCCCGCGCCTACCGCTCGCCGTGGTTCCCGCTGCCGCAGATTATCTCCAGCGTCGGGATTATTATCGCCATCATCAATATCACCCCGCCGGGGATGGACAAGCGCGAAGTGCTGGTGCCGTTCGGCATCATGCTCGGCCTGACCGCCGCCTATGCCCTCTTCTGGACGGTGTGCGTCCAGCGGGTCAACCCGTTCCGCCCGGTACCGGTTGAAGAGGTGGTGGAACGCGCGATTGGCAACTATGAGAAACAGAACCAAGGGGAGATGACGCCAGATGCCCTCCGTCCCCTCATTTAGTACGCCGCTGATGAATGCGGTGCAGCGCGATTTAGCCGGCTGGGACAGCGAAAAGCTCAGCGAGCGCAGTGCGGTGCTGCACCTGAACGCCACCACCGACGTCACCTTCAGCGTTCGCCAGAAACGGCTGTTTATGGCCAGCATTCACAGCTGCGAATTTGTTGTCGAGGGGCCGGTCACCCGGCCCGCTGAGGGTAACATTCGCGCCCATCAATCCGGCTGGCTTAAACGCCAGCCGGTGACCTTCCGGGCGGCGAAACCGGCCGCCGACCTCGCCCGTTACCTCAACCTGTTTCCGCGTTTACAGCAGACATTGAGCGAACTGGACTACCGCCGCTTCTCTTTAACCCTTGATAACCAGCGCTGGCGCTGCTGCATTGAGCCGTGGGCCGCCAGCGAAGTGGTCTGCAAAATGCCGCCGCTGCGCCGCTATCTGCGCCTCGAAAAGCACCAGCGGATGCTGCTGTTGAGCGTTATGAATATGCTGCATCAGGCGATCGGTCAGTGGATGGCGCAAACGGCGACAGAGAAGTGACATAAAAGAGAAGTGAAACAGAGTCCCACCCAGGAGAGCGCTTCTCCGCCTGTATCGATAGCGGAGAAGCGACGGAGATTACTTCAGCCCACACCGCTGCGCCAGTTCATCAATCGCCTGGCGCTGGAAGCGGGTAAAGGCCTCACGCGGCTGCTGTTGCTGAATAAACGTCAGCAGCGGATCCTCAACCTCGGTTTTTACCCCGCTTAACGCTTCCATCACCGCCAGCCCGCAGAACGGCACATAGGATTCGGCATAGCCCCCTTCATGAACCAGCACCAGTTTGCCGCCGCACAGGCGATCGGCCGCCTCCTGCACCCGTTCGGTCATGGCGCGGAAGCTGTCGCTGTGGAGCAGCATTCGCGCCAGCGGGTCCATGGCGTTGGCATCGTAGCCGCAGGCGACGATAATCAGCTCTGGTTCAAAGCGCGCCAGCGCTGGCAGCACGATCGTTTCCAGCGCATAGCGCCAGCCGTCGTCCCCGGCACCGGCCATCAGCGGAACATTGATGTTGTAGCCAGCGCCGACGCCGATCCCGCGATCGTCCTCTCCGGCATAGCCCGGCGGAAAACAGCCGTCCTGATGCAGCGAGATAGTCAGCACATCGTCACGCTGCAAATAGATATGTTGCGTACCGTTGCCGTGGTGCACATCCCAGTCGAGGATCGCCACTTTCCCCAGCCCGAGCCGCGCCTTCGCCCGCTCCACGGCAATGGGAATATTAGCGAGAAAGCAGAAGCCCATCGATTGATCCGGCAGGCAGTGGTGGCCCGGCGGCCGCGACAGCGAGTAGGCATTATCCAGCTCGCCGCTTAGCACCGCCTCAACCGCGGCGCAGGCCAGCCCGGCAGAAAGGCAGGCGATTTCATAGCTGCCCGGCCCCAGCGGCGCCTCTTTGCCCAGCAGGCCGCCGCCGCTATCGCTGATTGCCTTAAAGCGCTCCAGATAATGCGCCGGGTGAATACGGCGCAAATCTTCTTCGCTGGCGGCCGCGGCACCGCGCAGCTGAAGCTGCGCAGTCAGGCCCGCGACATCCATCAGATTTTTCATCCGGCGCTTGGTTTCCGGCGATTCCGCATGGCCACCCCCTGCCGGAGGCTGCACCCAGCCGCCAACCGGCAGCGTCACCGCATGCAGCCCGGTACTGTGCCAGAAACAACGTTCATCAAAGAAGAAACCGGTTTTTCTTTTCACTCTATCCTCCCGTTGGCTCACTCTTCCCGGCGGACGAGGCCGCCAGAATTAATCCTGCTGAGATCAGCGCGCAGCCGCCTGCCGCCGCAAGCAGCGCATCGGCGCTGGAAAAACGTTGTAGCAGCGCCCCGGCCAGCGCCGGACCGGCCGCCATCCCGCCGCCAATCACCAGATTGATGCTGTTCATCAGGCGACCGTTGTTATCCAGCCCGGCAACCCGCGCGAGAATAAACGGCAGCACAAAGGTCCAGGTGAATTTGAACAGCAACGCAGCCAGCGCGAAGCGCACCAGCAGCGGATGGCTGAGGAGCAGCACAATGCTGAGGATCAGCAGGCCGTAGCCCAGCCAGACCGGTATCCGGTCCGGGCGCCGCGTACCGCGCAGCGCGGCTGCGCCCGCGCCGATAATGCCGAACACCGTCGCGGCCGCCAGCACCATGCCGATTTGCGCCGCGCTCAATTCCGCCGCGCTGCCGATGGTGCCGATAAACGTCCACACCGCGCTGAGGCTGATGTAAAAAGTGAGCACCGCCAGCACCGCGCACAGTTTACGTAACGGCGCGATCGCGGGCGGCTGGCGGGAAGCGGCGGACATCGGCTGAAAGCGCGAAGGAAAGGCCGGGACCAGCGGCAGACAGCAGAGCATGATCGCGGCGAGGATCAGGTACACCACCTTCAGGCCGAAGCTGGCAAACAGCGCCGGTAACACCAGCAATCCCACCATGCCCAGCAGCAGCTGTCCCAGCACCCAGAAGGCATACACCCGGGAAGGATTGGCCGTTCCGGCCGCACAGCTGATACACAGGATCATCAGAGTGCCCCCCGCCAGCGAGGCGATGAAGCGGACGATCAGCAGCGTTTCGTACTGACTGACCGCCGATGAGATAAGATTCGCCACCAGAAAGACCGCGCAGGCGCACAGGGCCACGCGGCGCCAGTCCAGACGACTCATCCACCACCATGCCGGCAGCGTCGCAAGGCTCATGGCGCCAAGTTCGGCGGAGAAAAGATAGCCGATCTCTACGGGCGTCAGCTGCCATTCGCTGGCCAGTTGCGCGGCGACCGCTGGCGCGGTCATCAGAATCCCCGGCGCAACGGCCGCGAAAATGACGATAGCCGCCAGCAGGCGGGCGGTGAAAACCAGCCCGGACGGCTGGGATAAAAGCTTTTCGGCAACAGGTGTACTCGACATCGTAGTGCGTGCTCCAGTCAAAAAGTCTCCCCCCGGACAGCAGTCCAGGGAGTGATACCGTCAGGCATCAGGAAAACGCCGCGGTCAGCGGCGCGCGCGGGATGCGATGAGTCAGATTACAGATGCAGCGTGCGCTGAGCGGATGGCATCCAGGTTCGGGAAACAAGCTCGGTACGATTGACCACTTCGGTCTTGGCAAAAATATTGCGTAAGTGGGTTTTCACCGTGGAGAGAGAAATATCCAGCTGACGGGCAATCAGCTTATTACTGGCCCCTTCGCGGACCATGCCAACAATTTCACGCTCTTTCGCCGTCAGCATCGCCGGCAGGTCATCCTCTTGCTGGAGGCAATCGTGGATGGCCAGCTCCACCAGCGGCAGCACAGCCTGGGCGCGCAGACGCTCCTCGCTGGAAAACGCGACGTCGCGCATTAAGGAGATACCGGCAATAATCCGCCGGTCGCGGCGAATAAAGACTTCGGTCATGTCGCGAACATTATTCGGCAACATAAACTCATGATAGTAATGACGGTTGCGGTCACAGACGCCTGGGGTCATCGCCGCCATGGTAATCGCCTGATGACTAAAGCGGGACGGCAGCAACGGATCTAACGGCTGAAAACACTCCAGATATTGCTGGTGCGTATTCGCGGAAATGTTATGCAAAATATAATGTTCTGGTTTTAAACCATCATTGACCCGATAAAACACCGCCGACGACAGTGGAATTAACTGTGAAATAGTCAGTAAACAACGGGCAATTATCGCATCATTACGACTGGCTTTTAATAAAGCAGACATGATCCCTCCCGTCGAGGTGAAAGTGCGTTAAACGCGGATGAGCAACGATACAAGAAGCATACATTTCACATTTAAGTAACACAATCATTAACATATTAACAATGTGATATCGGTTACAAAATTTTATTTAACTAACTGTTATTTAAAATATTATTATTCGGCATGTCGCTGTGTTATCGAAATAATGTTAAAACATAAACAAAAGTTATTAACTTTATGTTCTGACGCCGCCCGGTTCACATTCTCACGCTTTTCAGCCGCGATCTCGTCCTTTAGAACGATAGTCTTTTTAAACGGCTCCTCTATACCTGATAAATATGACGCAAATCATTTTCATCAGGCGCTTAACTCTCCAGGCAAGCGCAGGATTTTCTGCTGCCCGGAAAGAGACGCGGGCAAGAATAAACCGGGGCTGAGTGCGCGAGCACGGCCCGGCGCCGATATCGGACAGGTTTGGTGATGAATACTGAGCAGGCGGGCTGTTCAGGCTTATCTAAAGGACAAAGCAGACGCTTTTGGGGAGAGAGACGATGAGTCGAGTGGTAGTGATTACCGGCGGCGGTACCGGGATTGGCGCCGCCTGTGCGCGACTGATGGTGGCGGCGGGCGAGACAGTGTTCATTACCGGCCGCCGTCTCGCCCCGTTGCAAGCGCTGGCGGAAGAGACCGGCGCCGTGGCACTGGCGGGCGATGCCGCCAGCGGCGATGAGTGGCAGACGCATCTGCTGCCGACGATTGTTGAACGCGCGGGCCATATCGACGTTTTAATCTGTAGCGCGGGCGGCATGGGCAACGGCGCCGCCGTCGAGACCAGCGATCGGCAGTGGCGTGCGGCGCTGGAGAGCAATCTCGACAGCGCGTTTGCCAGCGTCCGCGCCTGCCTGCCGTCGCTGATTGCCCGGCGCGGCAACGTGCTGTTTGTCGCCTCAATAGCCTCCCTCGCCGCCGGGCCGCAGGCCTGTGGTTACGTGACCGCGAAACACGCCGCGATCGGTCTGATGCGTTCAGTCGCGCGGGATTATGGCCCGCAAGGGGTGCGTGCCAACGCCATTTGTCCCGGCTGGGTAACCACGCCGATGGCCGATGAGGAGATGCAGCCGCTGATGGCCGCGCAGGGTATCAACCTTGAGCAGGCCTATCAGCAGGTGTGTCGCGACGTCCCGCTGCGCCGTCCGGCCAGCGCGCAGGAGATTGCCCTCGCCTGCCAGTTCCTCTGCTCCCCGCAGGCGTCGATTATCAGCGGCGCGACGCTGGTTGCCGACGGCGGTGCCAGCGCGGTGGATGTCCCGACGCTGGCATTTGCTTAACGTTTTTACACCACAAGGATCTCACATGACTTCAGAAGCCGTATTTATTCAGGTCGGGGCGCTTGCAGACGGCTTTGCCCCTCACGGCAACGTCCTGCCGGCCGCCTCGATATCTGATGGAACATCCCTGACCTTTTATTTGGCCGACGGCGCCTGTCATCGGCTGACGATAGTTGATGCCCACGCCCTGCTCTGGGACGGGCAGCTCGTTGCCGGACGCGTGACCGCCATTCGCCCCGATGTACTGTTGATCGATTTTCTCGATCCCGGTAAGGAAAACGCCAGCATCAGCGCGGTATGCAACCTGACGGACAATAACGCCACCCTGGTCTGTGGCCAGCTGCCGACGGAGCAGGCCGCGCGCCTCGATGCGTTCAGCCGCGTCGAGCAGGGTCTGCCGCTGACGGCAGTCGACGTCCACTTTCATTTTGCCCGTCTGAACCGCGAGCCGGGGCCGCTGCCGACCTTCACCCGCGCGCTGGTGGGGATGCGTAACCAGTACACCTACAGCCCGACCGAACGTTATGAGCATATTTATCTCAACGATAACTTCTATGCCTGGCAGTGTCTGGACGGCGTGGAGAAAGGTCTGGCGGATGTCGATCGCTGTCACTACGTGCAGGTGGCGGACGATCTGACGCTGTTTGTCTGGCGCGAGAAAATCATTCCGACGCTGGGGGTTATCCTTATCGATCTGCAACTGATGCGCACCGACGGCAAGATTCTTGGCTATCAGGGAAGCGATTTTGCCGCGCTGAGCAATTTCCCGGTCGGGGCCAGCGCACAGATTCTGAATGTGACGAACCATGCGTCCTGAGCGTAGCGCCGGAGCCAGGCGGCTCCGGCACGTCGCCGTCAGGCGCTGGCAATCTCCAGCCGCGCCAGTTGGGCGGCATTCAGCGTCAGCTGAGCGGCGCGGGCAAAGCTTTCGACCTGGGCCACGCTGGTGGCGCTGGCAATCGGCGCGGTCACCCCTTCCCGACTCATCAGCCAGGCCAGCGCCACTTCACCCGGTTTTGCATGGTGCTGAGCGGCGACCTCTTCCAGGGTATCGATAACCCGCATTCCGCGCGGGTTGAGATACTTCCCGATGCCGCTGCCGCGCTGGCTTTGCGCCAGATCGGCCTGCTGGCGGTATTTACCGGTCAGGAAGCCGGAGGCGAGGCTGTAGTAGGTGACAACGCCAATTTCCCGGCTGACGCACAGGTCGCACAGCGCCCCCTCAAAAGCGGCGCGGTGATAGAGATTGTATTCCGGTTGCAGCACCTGCCAGGCCGGCAGCCCCTCTTTACGCGCCACCTCCAGCGCTGCGGAAAGCTGCTGGGCATCCAGATTAGAAGCCCCGGTCGCGCGAATTTTCCCCGCCTGCTGTAGCGCGTGAAAAGCGCTCAGCGTCTCGGCAACGGGGGTTTCCGGGTCCGGCCAGTGGGCAAAGTAGAGATCGATATAATCGGTGTTCAGACGGCGCAGCGAGTTTTCCACGGCCTGCTGGATCCAGGCTTTCTGCAGCCCTTTTTGCCCGGGCAGCCCTAAATCCGAGCCCACTTTGGTGAAGATTTTGACCTTATCACGCATCCCCGGACGCGCCTGCAGCCAGCGGCCAATCAGGGTTTCCGACTCGCCGCCCTGATTGCCGTCCGCCCAGCGGGAATAGACATCGGCGGTATCAATGGCGTCAAAGCCGTGGTCGACAAAAGCATCAAGAATGGCAAAACTGGTTTTTTCATCGCAGGTCCAGCCAAACACGTTGCCGCCGAAGACCAGCGGCGCGATGGAAAATCCGGTT
Source organism: Klebsiella sp. Lac1 (assembly GCF_009825425.1). Lineage (NCBI taxonomy): Bacteria > Pseudomonadati > Pseudomonadota > Gammaproteobacteria > Enterobacterales > Enterobacteriaceae > Klebsiella > Klebsiella sp. Lac1. The sequence goes on along the minus strand of NZ_VJZJ01000001.1, from coordinate 338,740 downwards.
TTGCCCAATGGACGTGTATTCATGCCGTTCACTCCTTATCGCTTATATTCTGCATCCTTCGCCAGGCCGCAACGGGCGGGAAAGAACCATGAGTGGAGAGTCAGAAAAGGAATCTTGCGGCGGGCCTGTCCGTGCCCGCCGGATGCATTACAACATTATGTCCCGGAATAGACGTCAAAGCTAAAATATTTACCCGACAGTTTTTTATAGGTTCCGTCGGCGAGAATCTGCGCGATCGCGCGGTTAATTTCCTGACGCAACGCATCGTCCTCTTTTCGCAGGCCAATCGCCGCCCCGGCACCGAACAGCTTATTATCCTGTAAATTTCCGCCAACAAAGGCGAAATCTTTACCCTGCGGCTGTTGCAGGAAGCTGTAGTCCGCCATCATTCCGGAGAGCACCGCGCCATCAATACGCCCGGATTCCAGATCCCGCACCACGCTGTCAGCGCCCTGATAGGCCACGATATTAATGCCCGACGGACGCCAGTGCTGGTTGACGTAAGTCTCCTGCGCCGAGCCCTGCTCCACGCCGATCGTTTTGCCTTTGAGCTGCTCTGGCGTATTGCCGGTCAGCGTATTTTTACGCGCCACGAGGAACACCGGGCCGTTGTACAGCTTGTCGCTAAAGCCAATCTGCTCTTTGCGTTTCTCGGTCATATACATGCCGGAGAGAATCGCGTCGAATTTACGCGCCTTCAGCGCCGGAATAATGCCGTCGAAGTTGCTTTCCACCCACACGCATTTCGCCTGCAACCGCTGGCAGATGGCGTTGCCTAAATCAATATCAAAACCCGCCAGCTTGCCCTGCGGGTCTTTCCATTCGAACGGTGCAAAAGTGGGATCGACGCCAAAACGAATTTCTTTTTGTTCTGCGGCCAGCGCCGATGTGGACGCCATCAGCGCGACCCACAGCAGTAGTGATTTTTTCATTATTTACGAGCTCCAGAGATCAACGGCAGTGTGTTTCAACTAAGCGGGCGAAAAACGACGCCCCGGTGGTAATAATGTCATCGTTAAAGTCATAGCCAGGGTTATGCACCATGCAGCCACCTTTATCGCCCTTCTCGCCGTTACCCAGCAGGAAATAGCAGCCCGGACGCGCCTGCAGCATAAAGGCAAAATCCTCGCTGGCGTTCATCGGCGCAACGGATTCCAGTACCTGTTCGCTGCCAAAGACCTCCAGCGCTAATGCTTTGGCGAAAGCGGTCTCCTCCACGCTATTGGTCAGCACCGGGTAGGAGTCGTAGACCTCAATCTCGCTGGTGGCGCCGTAGCTTTTGGCGGTAAATTCGGTGATGTCGTGAATCCGTTTGATCAGCAGATCGCGCACTTCCGGCTTCATCGCCCGCACGGTCAGCTCCATGACCGCGCTTTCCGGGATCACATTGGAGGCGATGCCCGCCTGGAAGGTGCCGACGGTCACCACGGCGGTTTCCCCCGGCGGCACGTTACGGGCGACGATACTTTGCAGGGCCATCACCAGCGCCGAGCCGGCGAGAATGGGATCGACCGCGCGGTCCGGGTGAGCGCCGTGGCCGCCGTAGCCGTGAATGGTTATCTTGACGGTATCCGCCGACGCCATAAAGTTGCCGGCGTAGAAGCCCAGCTTGCCGACCGGCAGCCCGGGCATATTGTGCAGCGCAAACACGCAATCACAGGGGAAGCGCTCAAACAACCCGTCTTTTATCATCAGGTCCGCGCCGCCGATGGCCTCTTCCGCTGGCTGGAAAATGACGTGCACCGTGCCGTTAAACTGGCAGGCCGGCGAGGCAATATATTTAGCCGCCGCCAGCAGGATAGTGGTGTGGCCGTCGTGGCCGCAGGCGTGCATTTTTCCCGCCACGGTGCTGGCCCAGGGTAATTCCGTGGTTTCAACAATCGGCAGCGCGTCCATATCGGCGCGCAGCCCAATCGTACGTGATGAATGCCCTTTGCTTAGCGATCCCACCAGCCCGGTTTTCCCCAGTTCGCGGGTCACCGTATAGCCCCACTGCGCCAGTTTTTCCGCCACCAGCTCGCTGGTATTAAACTCTTCCAGACTTAATTCCGGGTGGGCATGTAAATAATGACGGATCGCAATCATTTCTTCTTCAGCTGCTTTAATTTCTGGAATCACAAAATGGCTCATGCCGTTCTCCGGGAAATAAGAAATCGATATTCTGCTTCATTCAGGCTTCAGCTAAACGAACGTTGGAAAATGGGGGGCCAGAACCCCAAAACGTGAAGGATGAAGAATAAACTCAGACTCAATAACTTATCTGGATAAGCATTTAATGCAAGTAAGATTTCTGATTTCCGGCGTGCGTCTCATCTCATTTACTAATGATTATTCAGCCAGTTACCGGCAATACAGCAAAGAAGGAGGCGTGCAACAGCCTGTAAAAAATCATGCTAATAAATTTTATTTTTATAGTGATACAGGCCATAAATATGGTGAAATTTAAATATAAACTTTTAATTATTGGGCCATCAGTGCGCTTTTACTCTACAATCACCACGCTTAAATCAGCTTATTCAATATCTTCAGATTGCCTCGGCAGGCACCATATTGCGGACAGTGAGCACGCAGCGGAACCGCGATGATGTACCGCCAGCCAGCAACGCTACCCGTATTCAAAAATACCCGTGAAACACTGAGTAAACTCGATTCACTCTCGCCGAAAGCCCGTCGCGAGGCAGGTATTACCCCGGCGTTAATATCCATTGTCGTAAATGAGGGCGCAAAAAAAGGCCGCTTTCGCGACCTTATTTTTTACAACGCCACCGGGATTATTCGGTAACTTTATTTTTCAGCTCTTCCGCACCCTGCCTGGTTTTATCCCAGCCTTTTTCGCTAGCGGATTTGGTTTTATCCCAACCTTTTTCGGTGGCGGATTTGGTTTTATTCCAGCCTTTTTCCGTCCCTTCTTTGGTCTTATCCCAACCCTTCTCCGTGCCTTCTTTGGTCTTATGCCAGGCTTTTTGAGCGTCTTCGCTTACCTGACTGCTCACGCTGTCGCTTTTACCTTGCGCCGCGTGCTCGGATTTCAGCTTCAGCTCCTTGCCCTCGTTCTGGGCCTGGTGCAGTTTTTCTTTCGCCGTATTCGCCCCTTCATGGGCCGCCGCGACGGTATCATCAGTTGCGTGTGTTGTCGCAGCAAAAACAGGGGCTGCTACCAGAATCGCAGATAACGCAATCATTGCTTTTTTCATCATTTCCTCTCTAACGTGCTTAATGTTATGAGTCATCAACAGCATGGCATAACATTCCGGTCATGGCATTAGGGATAGTTCTTAAAACCAGAACCGTCTTCTTTTCCCCGTTTTCAGGCTAACCATCACCCTGATCAGGATACGCCAGAATATTCCGCTAAGTTGTTACAACTTATGAAATTTGTTTTTCATATACCTGCCGTTTATTTTTATACGCGAATACTTATCAAAATCATTATAGTTATAAGTAAGCGACGGAACTCAAATTATGGCAAGAAAATCAGTAAGTTATCTCATTCTTACTGGGTTAATCTCGATCCCCGTTATCAGCCACGCAACGCAATATCCCCTCACGGTCACCGATCTCGATGGCCGCCAGATAACGCTCCAGCATGAACCCCAGCGCATCATCCTGCAGGACGGGCGGGATCTTATGTCGCTGGCGCTGCTGGACCGGGACAACCCGTTTAAACGCGTTGTGGCCTGGAACAATCTGGCGAAAAAACAGGACGTGGCGACCTGGAAAATGCTGCAACAGAAGTGGCCGCAGTCGGCGGCGATTCTCGATATGGGCTTTAGTGACAAGGGCAACGTTGACCTGGAAAGCGTGCTCTCCCGCCAGCCCGACCTGATGATTGCCCAGCTACGCGCGAAGCCGGCGCTAACCGAAAGCGGGGTTATCAGCAAACTTAGCGCGCTGAATATTCCGGTGTTATTTGTCGATTATGAGGTCAATCCTGCCCGCGATACCGCTCCCAGCATCGATCTGTTAGGCCAGGTGCTCAACCGCGAGAGCAACGCCAAAGCCTATACCGATTTCTATCGCCAGCACCTACAGGCTATCGAACAGAAAACGGCCACTATCGCCCCGAAAGCCACGGTCTTTGTCGAAGCGATCGCCGGCAATAGCGATGCCTGCTGCTTTACCCACGGACACAGCGGTTGGGGGGGACTGGTGGAAGCCGTCGGCGCCACCAATATTGGCTCGCAGGTCCTGCCCGGCGCCTCCGGTTTCGTGGCGCTGGAAAAAATTATCAGCATGAAGCCCGATGCCTACATCATGACCGGTTCGAAACGCGGCAACAGCCAGGTCCTGCCGTTAGGCTATCAGGTCAGCCAGCAGGAGGTTAATGCCCAGGGCGAGGCGCTGCTGGCACGAACCGGCGTCAGCGATATCCCGGCGGTAAAAGCGCAGCGGGCCTACGGGGTTTACCACCATTTCTACAACCATCCGTGGAATATCGTCGGCATGGAGTATCTGGCAAAAGATATCTACCCGCAGGCGTTTACCGCGCTGAATCCCGATGAGACCTATCACGAGATCGTGCGTCGCTTCACCTCCCTGCCGGACCTGCCGTTCGTCTTTTCCTGGAAACAGGGTGAATAATCGACATGAGTTCGACGACTGAATCCGATATCCACACGCTGAACGCTGGCCCCGACAGCGCCATGACGCACTACCGTCGCATTCTGCGCCGCCGTGTCGTCTTGCTGCTGCTGTTGCTGCTGCTGATCGTCGCCTCGCTGCTACTCGACTTTGTGCTCGGGCCGTCAGGCATGTCGCTGCATACCCTGTGGCAAACCCTGACGGATCCCGGCAGCGCAGCGGCCGGAACGCGGGTGATTGTCTGGGATATTCGTATGCCCTACGCGCTGATGGCGGTGGTGGTTGGCCTTGCGCTGGGGCTGGCTGGCGCCGAGATGCAAACTATCCTCAATAATCCGCTCGCCAGCCCTTTTACCCTCGGCGTCTCCTCGGCGGCGGCGTTCGGCGCGGCGCTGGCTATCGTGCTGGGGATTGGGATTCCCGGCATTCCCGGCCAGTGGTTTACCTCCGCTAACGCGTTTCTGTTTGCCCTGCTGGCCGCCCTGCTGCTGGACGGCGTAACCCGCTGGACCCAGGTCGCCACTTCCGGGGTCATCTTATTTGGTATCGCGCTGGTATTTACCTTTAACGCCCTGGTGTCGATGCTGCAATTTGTTGCCAACGAGGACACGCTGCAGGGGCTGGTATTCTGGACTATGGGCAGTATCGATCGCGCCTCATGGCAAAAGGTGGGGATTCTGTTTGCCGTCCTGGCGGTCGTGATGCCGCTTTCCATGCTCAATGCCTGGAAGCTGACCGCGCTGCGCCTCGGCGAAGACCGGGCTATCAGCTTTGGCATCAACGTCCGTCGCCTGCGTCTGACCACGCTGTTGCGAATCAGCATCCTATCGGCGCTGTCGGTGGCCTTCGTTGGCCCAATCGGCTTTATTGGCCTCGTCGCGCCGCATATCGCACGCCTGGTTTTTGGTGAGGATCACCGCTTTTATCTGCCCGCCAGCGCCTTGACTGGCGCCCTGGTGCTGTCACTGGCCTCGGTGGCGTCGAAAAATTTGCTGCCTGGGGCGATAATCCCGGTGGGGATCGTCACCTCGCTGGTCGGCGTTCCTTTCTTCCTGAGTATTATTTTACGCCATCGGGGGAACGTATGAGCCTGCACACCTCGGCGGAATCAGGGCTGGCGCTCGGTCATTTCAACGCCGGTTATCCGAAACGTCAGGTCATTCACGATCTGACCGTCCCCCATCTGCCGCGCGGCAAAATCACCGCGCTTCTCGGCCCCAACGGTAGCGGAAAATCCACGCTGATGCGGGCGATGGCCGGCCTTGGCCCATCGACGGGGGAATTGTCGCTGGCCGGGGAAAACCTGCTGACGCTGCCGTTCGCCAGGCGCGCGGAAAAAGTGGTTTATCTGCCGCAAACGCTGCCTGCGGGCGTGCATCTGCACGTACTGGAGTCGATTATCGTCGCCCGACACGCTGCCGGCGGCGTACGTGCAGATAGTGAGGAGGAAGTGATGTCCCTGCTGCGCCAGTTAGGCATAGCGCATCTGGCGTTACGCTACCTTGACCAGCTCTCCGGCGGGCAAAAACAGCTCGTCGGCCTGGCCCAGTCGCTTATCCGCCAGCCGTCATTACTCCTGCTGGATGAGCCGCTCAGCGCGCTGGATTTGAACTATCAGTTTCACGTGATGGACCTGGTTCGCCGGGAGACCCGGCGGCGCAATATCATCACCCTGGTCGTGGTGCATGATATTAATATTGCCCTGCGCCATGCCGATCATGTGCTGATGCTAAAGGAAGGCCGACTGCTGGCCGACGGCGCGCCGTCGCAGGTGATTACCCCGGAGATACTCGCGACGGTCTATGGCGTACGCGGACGGATTGAGCCCTGCTCACAGGGAATCATGCAGGTGATTATCGACGGCCTGGCGGAGTGAGAATAAGACGCCGTCCGGGTAAACAACGATGCCCGGTCGGCGCCGGATTCACGGCGTTGGCAAACTAAACGTTAACCTCCGGGATACAAACAGGCTTTCGTTCATTGCCAGCCGCATCATACTCACCCCGGCGTGCCCCCCTCCCCGCTCCCGCTGCGCCGTTTTTTTGCCCGGCTTCTCACTTTATCGATCGCGGCGTTTCGTTCATCATCAGGCTATGCTTAAATAAGCTAAACCGGTTTAATTAAGTTTAGCATTGAGGTAGAAACAGTATGAATGCAAAAGTATGGGTACTTGGCGATGCGGTGGTGGACCTGCTGCCGGAAAGCGGCGGTCGCCTGTTGCAGTGCCCCGGCGGCGCGCCGGCCAATGTGGCGGTAGGCGTCGCCCGCCTGGGCGGCAACAGCGGGTTTATCGGCCGCGTCGGCGACGATCCCTTTGGGCGTTTTATGCAGCAAACTCTGCGCCAGGAACAGGTGGATATCCGCTACATGCACGCTGACCCGCAGCACCGGACGTCTACCGTGGTGGTCGATCTCGACGGCGAGGGGGAGAGAACCTTTACCTTTATGGTGCGCCCCAGCGCGGACCTGTTTTTACAGCCGGAAGACCTGCCGTCCTTCGCCGCCAACGAATGGCTGCACGTCTGCTCCATCGCACTCAGCGCCGAGCCCAGCCGCAGCACCACCTTCGCGGCGATGGAGAGAATCAAATTAGCCGGCGGCCGGGTCAGCTTTGACCCCAATATTCGCGCGGATCTCTGGCAGGATCCGGAGCTGCTGCGCACCTGTCTCGACCGCGCGCTGCGTCTGGCGAACGTGGTGAAGCTGTCCGAAGAAGAGCTGGCGCTGATCGGCGGCAGCGATGATGTCTCCGCGGGGATAGCCGCCCTGACCCGGCGCTATCAGCCAGAACTCCTGCTGGTCACTCAGGGCAAAGCCGGCGTGCTCGCCGCTTTTCAGCAACAGTTCACCCACTTCCCCGCCCAGCCGGTGGTCAGCGTCGATACCACCGGCGCAGGCGATGCGTTTGTCGCCGGGCTGCTGGCCAGCCTTGCCGCTAAGGGAATGCCCGCGGATCTCGCGGCGCTGGAACCGGCAATTATGCAGGCACAAACCTGCGGGGCGCTGGCCACTACCGCCAAAGGGGCGATGACCGCCCTGCCCTACCAGCACGATCTGCATCACTCATTTTGATCCTTTCGGGCTGCTCCGGCAGCCCACTTTGTTGCATCCATCACATTTATTAAATCGGTTTAGCAATTTCTGTTCCCAGATGTTAAAGGTCATGTTTAACATAGCACCTAAACCGGTTTAGCAAAAAACACAACTCTGTCAATTTTACGTTTGGGATGCGACTAACATGTATAAAAAAAGCACACTTGCGGTTCTTATTACTTTGCTAACCGGCGCGGCCTCGGCTCATGCGCAAACGGATCTGAGTAGTATAGAAACCCGTTTGATGGCACTGGAGAAACGCCTGCAGGATGCAGAAAACCGGGCTCAAAGCGCAGAAAACCGCGCCGAGTCGGCAGAGAAAAAAGTCCAGCAGCTCACCACGCAGCAGCAAAAAACGCAGGACACAACCCAGCAAGTCGTTCAACGCACCGCGAAGCTGGAGAAAAAAGCCGACGAGAAAAGCGGGTTTGAGTTCCACGGCTACGCCCGTTCCGGCGTCATCATGAATGACTCCGCCGCCAGTACCAAATCCGGCGCCTACATGACGCCTGCCGGGGAAACCGGCGGAGCCATCGGCCGTCTGGGGAATCAGGCCGACACCTATGTCGAAATGAACCTTGAACATAAGCAGACGCTGGATAACGGGGCAACGACGCGCTTCAAAGTGATGGTGGCCGACGGCCAAACCACCTATAACGACTGGACGGCAAGCAGCAGCGATTTGAACGTGCGCCAGGCTTTCGTCGAACTGGGTAATCTGCCCACCTTCGAGGGCCCCTTCAAAGGTTCGACCCTGTGGGCCGGGAAACGCTTCGACCGCGACAACTTTGATATTCACTGGATAGACTCCGACGTGGTCTTCCTCGCCGGGACCGGCGGCGGTATTTATGACGTGAAGTGGAACGACAGCCTGCGGAGTAACTTCTCGTTATACGGGCGCAACTTCGGTGATATTGCTGATTCCAGCAATAGTGTGCAGAACTACATCCTCAGCATGAACAACTTCATCGGCCCGGTGCAGGTGATGGTCAGCGGGATGCGGGCGAAAGATAATGACGAGCGTAAAGATACCAACGGTAATCTGGTCAAAGGCGATGCGGCCAATACCGGGGTGCATACGCTGCTCGGTTTGCACAACGACAGCTTTTATGGCCTGCGTGAAGGGCTCAGCAAAACGGCTCTGCTCTATGGCCACGGGCTAGGCGCAGAAGTGAAAGGCGTGGGTTCCGACGGCGCGCTGCGCCCGGGAGCAAATACCTGGCGCTTCGCCAGCTACGGCACCACGCCGCTGAGCAAGAACTGGTTTATCGCCCCGGCGGTGCTGGCGCAGAGCAGTAAAGATCGCTATGTCGATGGCGACAGCTACCAGTGGGCGACGCTCAACCTGCGTCTGATTCAGGAGATCACTCAGAACTTCGCCCTCGCTTACGAAGGCAGCTATCAGTACATGGATCTCAAACCCGAAGGCTACAATGACCGCCATGCGGTGAACGGTAGCTTCTATAAACTCACCTTCGCCCCTACCTTTAAGGTCGGTAGCATCGGTGATTTCTTCAGCCGTCCGGAGATCCGCCTCTACACCTCGTGGATGGACTGGAGCAAAAAACTGGATAATTACGCCAACGATGACGCTTTAGGCAGCAACGGTTTTAAATCGGGCGGCGAATGGTCGTTCGGTATGCAAATGGAGACCTGGTTCTGACGGCTAGCGTCTGACGCCAGAAAAACCGGGGCGGCGGCGAGTCGGCCAGCGCCCCGGACACAATAACGACGCAGAAACTGCGCCCCCGTGCACACGGGACCACAACACGAAAATCATTACGCATTCAGAGGGTACTATGGATTTTGAACAGATTTCCCGCTCGCTGCTTCCGCTTCTGGGAGGCAAGGAAAACATTGCCAGCGCCGCGCACTGCGCCACGCGCCTGCGTCTGGTACTGGTCGATGATGCGCTCGCCGACCAGCAGGCTATCGGCAAAATTGAAGGCGTAAAAGGATGCTTTCGTAACGCCGGACAGATGCAGATTATTTTTGGCACCGGGGTCGTAAACAAAGTTTACGCCGCCTTTATTCAGGCCGCCGGCATCGGCGAATCCAGCAAATCGGAAGCCGCCGACATCGCGGCGAAAAAGCTTAATCCGTTCCAGCGTATCGCTCGCCTGCTGTCGAACATCTTCGTACCGATCATTCCGGCCATCGTCGCCTCCGGCCTGCTGATGGGCCTGCTCGGCATGGTCAAAACCTACGGCTGGGTCGACCCGGGCAACGCTATCTACATCATGCTGGATATGTGCAGTTCGGCGGCGTTTATTATTCTGCCGATCCTGATTGGCTTTACCGCCGCCCGCGAATTCGGCGGTAACCCCTATCTCGGCGCGACGCTCGGCGGCATTCTGACCCACCCGGCGCTGACCAACGCCTGGGGCGTGGCCGCCGGTTTCCATACCATGAACTTCTTCGGCCTCGAGATCGCCATGATCGGCTATCAGGGAACGGTGTTCCCGGTGCTGCTGGCGGTGTGGTTTATGAGCATCGTTGAGAAGCAGCTGCGCCGCGTGATCCCCGATGCGCTGGACCTGATCCTGACGCCGTTCCTGACGGTGATTATTTCCGGTTTTATCGCCCTGCTGATTATCGGCCCGGCGGGTCGCGCGCTGGGTGACGGCATTTCATTCATTCTCAGCACCCTGATTAGCCACGCCGGCTGGCTGGCCGGACTGCTGTTTGGCGGTCTCTATTCGGTTATTGTGATCACCGGTATTCACCACAGCTTCCACGCCATCGAAGCGGGCCTGCTGGGCAATCCGTCCATCGGCGTCAACTTCCTGCTGCCGATTTGGGCAATGGCCAACGTCGCCCAGGGCGGGGCCTGTCTGGCGGTGTGGTTTAAAACCAAAGATATCAAAATCAAAGCCATTGCCCTGCCGTCGGCGTTTTCCGCTATGCTGGGCATCACCGAAGCGGCGATTTTTGGTATCAACTTACGCTTTATGAAGCCGTTTATCGCCGCGCTGATCGGCGGGGCGGCGGGCGGCGCGTGGGTCGTCTCCATGCACGTCTACATGACCGCGGTGGGCCTGACGGCGATTCCCGGTATGGCTATCGTGCAGGCCAGCTCGCTGCTGAACTACATTATCGGGATGGTCATCGCCTTCGGCGTTGCCTTTATCGTCTCCCTGCTGCTGAAATACAAAACGGACGCGGAATAATGTCACTTCCATCACGCCTGCCTGCGATTTTGCAGGCCGTTATGCAGGGCCAGCCGCGCGCGCTGGCCGATAGTCACTATCCTCGCTGGCACCATGCGCCGGTCACCGGGCTGATGAACGACCCCAACGGCTTTGTCGAATTTGCCGGGCGCTATCACCTGTTCTATCAGTGGAACCCGCTCGCCTGCGACCATAAGTTCAAATGCTGGGGGCACTGGAGTTCTGCCGATCTGCTGCACTGGCGGCATGAACCGATTGCGCTGATGCCGGACGAGGAGTATGACCGCAACGGCTGCTACTCAGGCAGCGCGGTGGATAATCGCGGGGCGCTGACCCTGTGCTATACCGGCAACGTCAAGTTTGCCGACGGCAGCCGAACCGCCTGGCAGTGCCTGGCGACGGAAAATGCCGACGGCACCTTCAGCAAGCTGGGGCCGGTCCTGCCGCTGCCGGAGGGCTATACCGGCCACGTGCGCGACCCGAAAGTATGGCGGCATGAAGGCCGCTGGTACATGGTTTTGGGTGCCCAGAATCGACAAGAACGCGGCAAGGTGCTGCTGTTTAGCTCTGTGGATCTCCATCAATGGATCAACGAAGGCGAAATCGCCGGCGCCGGCATCAACGGACTGCACGATGCCGGTTACATGTGGGAGTGTCCGGACCTGTTCCCGCTCGCCGACCAGCATATTCTGATTTGCTGCCCGCAGGGGATAGCCCGCGAGAAAGAGCGCTACCTCAACAGCTATCCGGCGGTGTGGATGGCCGGCAGCTTCGACTACGCCAGCGCCGCCTTCACGCACGGCGCGTTGCACGAACTGGATGCCGGGTTTGAGTTCTACGCCCCGCAAACCATGCAGACCAGCGATGGCCGTCGGCTGCTGGTCGGCTGGATGGGCGTACCGGACGGCGAGGAGATGCGCCAGCCGACGCGAGCCCACGGCTGGATCCACCAGATGACCTGCCTGCGCGAACTGGCGTGGGTGGACGGCAAACTCTTTCAGCGCCCGCTGCGCGAACTGAGCGCCCTGCGCGGCGAAGCCCGCGGCTGGCAGGGGAACGTTCTGCCGCTGGCGCCGCTGGAAATCGCCCTCGATACCGCCGGTGACGACGCGTTAAGTCTCGATTTCGGCGGCGCGTTAACCCTTGAGCGCGACGGCAGCGGAATCCGCCTGGCACGACGCAGCCTCGCCAACGACGAGATGCTCTATCGTTACTGGCGCGGCGAAGTCCGCTCGCTGCGGATTTTTATCGACCGCTCGAGCGTGGAGATTTTCATTAACGATGGCGAAGGGGTCATGAGCAGCCGCCTGTTCCCGGACTATCCCGCACAGCTGGTTTTCAGCGGCGCGACGCCGGCAACATTCTGCTACTGGCCGCTGGAGCCATGCATGGTAGAATAAGCGTTTTGCTTTCAGGCGCATGTTGTTGTGATGAAAACCAAACGCGTTACCATTAAAGATATCGCTGAACTGGCTGGCGTGTCGAAAGCGACCGCCAGCCTGGTGCTGAACGGTCGTGGCAAAGAGCTACGCGTGGCGCAGGAAACGCGCGAGCGCGTGCAGGCTATCGCCCGCGAACAACATTATCAGCCCAGTATCCACGCTCGCTTGCTGCGCGATAACCGCAGCCACACCATCGGTCTGGTGGTGCCTGAAATCACCAACTACGGATTTGCCGTCTTCTCTCATGAGCTGGAAATGCTCTGCCGCGAGGCGGGCGTTCAACTGCTTATCTCCTGTACCGACGAAAACCCCGGTCAGGAGAGCATGGTGGTCAATAATATGATTGCCCGCCAGGTTGACGGGCTGATCGTCGCCTCCTGTATGCATAACGACGCCGATTACCTCAAGCTCAGCGAACAGCTGCCGGTGGTGCTGTTTGACCGCTGCCCCAACGACAGCACGCTGCCGCTGGTGATGACCGACTCCATCAGCCCGACGGCGGATCTGATTTCCCGCATTGCGCCTTCGCATCGCGATGAGTTCTGGTTTCTCGGCGGGCAGCCGCGCCTGTCGCCCTCCCGCGATCGCCTCGCCGGGTTTACCCAGGGGCTGACAAACGCCGGGGTCGAACTGCGTCCCGAGTGGGTGATTAACGGCAACTATCACCCGAGCTCCGGCTATGAGATGTTCGCCGCGCTCTGCGCGCGTCTCGGACGGCCGCCGAAGGCGCTGTTCACCGCCGCCTGCGGTCTGCTGGAAGGGGTGCTGCGCTATATGAGCCAGCATCATCTGCTGGATTCCGATATCCACCTGGCCAGTTTCGACGATCACTACCTTTATGATTCACTGTCGCTGCGTATCGATACCGTGCAGCAGGACAATCGCCAGCTGGCCTGGCACTGCTATGATCTGATAAGCCAGCTGATCGACGGCAATACGCCAGAGCCACTACAGCGCTACCTGCCCGCGACGTTGCAGATTCGACATCGCTGACGCATTAACGCGGGGCTTAGCTTAACGCCTCGTTGCGTAACCAGCTCTGCAACAGTTTGCCGTTTGGCGTCATCTCGCTGTCCTGGCGCACGCAGAGGTAGTAATCCCGACCATCATCGATCGCCGCATCGAAGATTTTCACCAGCTCGCCGCTCTTCAGGTAGGGGGCTATCAGCGGCTCGCGCATCAGCGCGCAGCCCAGCCCCGCCTGTACGCCCGCCAGGGTCAGCAGGCCATCCTCAAATAGCGCTCCCGTCGAGCGCGGCGGACGCTTAACCCCCTGCTGCACAAACCACTGGTTCCATGTCGTGCGCTCCTCGTCGTGCAGCAGCGGCATCTGCAAGAGCTGCTCCGGGGTATCGATATGCCCGTGCAGGCGCAGAAAAGCCTGACTGCATACCGGCACCATTTTTCCGGAAATCAGTTTTTCGCTTTGATAGCCCGTCCAGTGGCCGTTGCCAAAGCGGATCGACATATCGGAGGCGTCGCTGAGGTAGTTGCGGTGGTTGGCGTAAACCACGTTGATTTCGGTATGCGGATTGGCATGGACGAACGACGGCAGGCGGGGAATAAACCAACCCATGCCAAACAGCGGGATCAGGCTGATCGTCACCTGCTGGGTTTGTACCTGCTCGACCAGATGTTCGGTGGCCTGGCGCAGCACGTTAAACGCCGCACGAATAGAGCGGTAATACTCCCGCCCCTGCTGGCTGAGGGTCAGCCGCCGCCCCTGGCGTTCGGTGAGCGGGATCTGCAAATAGCCTTCCAGCACCTTCAGCTGATGGCTTACCGCCGAGGGCGAAATCGCCAGCTCCTGCGCCGCCAGGGTCACGCTTCCCAGCCGCGCGATCGCCTCGAAGGCGCGCACCGCCCGCAGCGGCGGATCGTTGTCTAACGTACTTTCCGACCAGCTAACCGGCTCCTGTGATTGTTCTGTTTTTTTCATATATTGATTTTCTTAGCGTATTTCTCTACCTGATGCATTATTTAATAATATTAAAAATCATAAAGATAGCTAACTACGCATTTATAATAAGAAAGAATATATGCGTATTTTACAATTTAATTCATTTGTTGGATGGTAGCTGTCATTCGAGCATCTTGTCGGAAGAATCAGTTGGACACACTCATACAACAAATTATCAACGGGGTCATGCTCGGCAGCATCTACGCCCTGATCGCGCTCGGCTACACCATGGTGTACGGCATCCTGCGCATTATTAACTTTGCCCACGGCGATATTCTGATGGTCGGCGCGTTAACCACCCTTTCCGGGATGAACGCGCTGAATGCCCATTTCCCCACTCTGCCGCCGCTGGCGCAGCTCGGACTGGCGCTGCTGCTGGCCATGGCGGTGTGCGCCCTGCTGGCGATGGCGGTAGAACGCTTTGCCTACCGCCGCCTGCGCAACGCCCCGCGCCTCGCGCCGTTGATCTCCGGGATCGGCGTCTCGGTGCTGCTGCAAACCGTGGCGATGATCGTCTGGTCGCGCAATCCGCTGATGTTCCCGCAGATCCTGCCGATGGACCCGATCGCCGTGACCCAGGGGAGCGCTGCGCATCCTCCGGCGCTCGTGACCGTCACCGGTATCGTCACCGTCGCGCTGGCGTTTGCCGTGATGCTCGGCCTGTGGCTGCTGGTGGAGTTCACCCACTTAGGCCGGGGGATGCGCGCAGTGGCGAAAAACCCGCGCATCGCCACGCTGATGGGCGTCAATCCCAACGCCATTATTACCCTCACCTTCGCCATCGGCGGCGTATTCGCCGCGCTGGCTGGGGTGATGATGGCCAGCAATTACGGCAGCGCCGGCTTCTCCATGGGCTTTCTGCCGGGGATTAAAGCCTTTACCGCCGCGGTGCTCGGCGGCATCGGCAATATTCGCGGCGCGATGGTCGGCGGCCTGTTGCTGGGCCTGATCGAATCCCTCGGGGCCGGCTATCTCGGCGACCTGACCCACGGCGTCTTTGGCAGCAACTATCAGGATATCTTCGCCTTTATGGTGCTGATCCTGGTGCTGGTCTTCCGCCCTGCCGGTTTACTCGGCGAGCGCGTTGCGCACCGGGCTTAGGAGAAAATCATGACAACGGCACAACTCGACACGCCTGTCGCCTCCCGCCGCTTCTGGTCCGGGATGACCCTGTTCGTCTGCGCCCTGCTGGTGGCGCCGATGGTCGCCAGCCAGCTCGGCGGCAACTACTGGGTGCGGGTCATCGACTTCGCCCTGCTGTATATCATGCTGGCGCTGGGACTGAATATCGTGGTCGGCTACACCGGCCTGCTGGATATGGGCTTTATCGCCTTCTACGCCGTTGGCGCATATCTGGCGGCGCTGCTGGCCTCGCCGCATCTGCTGGACGTGTTCCCGCTGTTAAATCACTGGCTCCCGGACGGCCTGCATACCTCTTGGCTGGTGATTATTCCGCTCGCCGCGCTGCTGGCCGCAGGCTGCGGCATCGTACTCGGCGCACCGACGCTGAAGCTGCGCGGCGACTATCTGGCCATCGTCACCCTCGGTTTTGGTGAGATTATCCGCATCCTGATGCGCAACCTCGACCGTCCGGTCAACATCACTAACGGCGCAAAAGGCATCTCCGGGGTCGATTCGCTGAATCTGTTCGGGCTGAAGTTTAGCGGCGTCTATCACTGGTTCGGTTTTAAAGTCCCGGCGCTGTGGCTGTGGTACTACCTGCTGATGCTGGTGATTGTGGCGATTATTTTTGTCTGCCTGCGGCTACAGCACTCGCGCATTGGCCGCGCCTGGCATGCCATCCGCGAGGATGAAGACGTCGCCCGCGCGATGGGCATCAACCTGCGTAACTACAAGCTGTTGGCCTTCGCTATCGGCGCTTCCTTCGGCGGCGTGGCGGGGGCGCTGTTCGGCGCGTTCCAGGGTTTTGTCTCCCCGGAGTCCTTCACCCTGCAGGAGTCGATCGCAGTGCTGGCGATGGTGGTGCTCGGCGGAATGGGGCATATCCCCGGCGTGATCCTCGGTGCGGTGCTGCTGACCGCGCTGCCGGAGCTGCTGCGCAGCCAGGCGGCGCCGCTACAGCAGGCGCTGTTTGGCGAGGTGCTGATTGACCCGGAAATATTGCGCCAGTTGTTCTACGGCCTGGCGCTGGTGCTGGTCATGCTCCTGCGTCCACAGGGCATCTGGCCCGCGCGTCATCAGGGAGTCAAAGTATGAGCCTGTTAAGCGTACGTCATATGTCAAAGCGCTTCGGCGGCCTGACGGCGGTCGATAACGTCTCGTTGACCATCAACGAAGGCGAAATTTACGGCCTGATTGGGCCAAACGGCGCGGGGAAAACCACCTGCTTTAACCTGATAACCGGGCTCTATCCGGCGGACAACGGCGAGTTCGCTATCGCCGGGCAGCCCTACTTCCCGAAAAATATCGAGAAGGTCACCGCCGCCGGTATCGCCCGCACCTTCCAGAACGTGCGCTTGTTTAACGAGATGTCGGTGCTGGAAAACGTGATGGTCGGCCGCCACGTGCGCACCCGCAACGGTCTGTGGGCCGCGCTCTCCCGCCATAAACGCGCCCGCGCCGAAGAGGCACAGACCCGCGAGCTGGCGTGGCACTGGCTGGACTACACCGGTATCGCGCAGTTCGCCCACTACCGCGCCTGCGACCTCGCCTACGGCCACCAGCGGCGGCTGGAAATTGCCCGCGCGCTGGCGACCGATCCGCGCCTGCTGGCGCTGGATGAACCGGCGGCCGGGATGAACGCCGCCGAGAAGATGGCGCTGGGCGAACTGCTGCTGCGCATCCGCGACGACGGCAAAACCCTGCTGATGATTGAGCACGACGTCAAACTGGTGATGGGCATCTGCGATCGCCTGATGGTACTGGATTACGGCAAAACGCTGACCAGCGGAACGCCGGAGACCGTGCGCCGCGATCCGGCGGTAATCGCCGCCTGGCTTGGAGGGAATGCCCATGTCTGATCTGTTAACCGTCACCGGCCTCGGCGTGCACTACGGTGGTATCCAGGCGGTGCGCGATGTCTCATTCAGCGTTAAAGCGGGTGAGCAGGCTACGTTAATCGGCGCCAATGGCGCGGGCAAAAGCTCCACCGTGCGCGCCATTACCGGGCTGGAGCCTTTTAGCGGCGAGATTATTTTCAACGGTAAACCGCTGCGGCGACGCAAAGCGGAGTCGCTGCTGCGCGAAGGGCTGGTGATGGTACCGGAAGGCCGCGGCATCTTTACCCGCATGACGGTGCTGGAAAACCTGCAAATGGGCGCCTGGCTGCGTCGCGATAGCGCGGCGGTCCGACAGGAGATGGACGAAATCTTCGCCAACTTCCCGCGCCTTGCTGAACGCCAGCATCAGTTGGCCGGGCTGCTTTCCGGCGGCGAACAGCAGCTGCTGGCGCTCAACCGCGCCCTGCTCAGCCAGCCGCGTCTGCTGATCCTTGATGAGCCGTCAATGGGCCTGGCGCCGCTGATGGTCGAGAACGTTTTCCGCGTGATAGCCACTCTCCGTCAGCGCGGCGTGGCGCTACTGCTGATTGAGCAGAACGCGCGCCTGGCGCTGGAAGCCACCGACAGCGCGTGGGTGATGGACAGCGGCAGCATTGTCGAGCGCGGTGCCTCGCAGGCGCTGCTGGCCGACGACCGTATCGCACAGATTTATTTGGGCGAAATACCCGCCTGACACACTAACCAGCCTCAGGGAAAAACAATGAAAACAGTCAAAATCAGTGCGCTCAGCGCCGCTATTCTGCTCAGTGGCTTTGCCTCATCCGCCGCCTGGTCTGCGGCCAGCGAAACCGTCATTATCGGCCTGGCGGGTCCGCTGACCGGCCCTTCCGCCCGTATCGGTAAGGATCTGGAAAACGGCGCGCAGCTGGCGATTGATGATATCAACCAGCAGCATCCGACCATCGGCGGCAAGGCGGTGACCTTCAAACTGCAATCGGAAGACGATCAGTCCGATCCGCGTACCGCGGTTGCCGTTGCCCAGCGTCTGGTGGACAGCGGCGTCGCCGGCGTGATCGGTCACTGGAATACCGGCACCAGCATTCCCGCCGCACGGGTTTACCACGATGCCGGCATCGCCCAGGTAGCCCCGGTCGCCACCGGACACGCCTATACCAGACAGGGCTTTGACACCAGCTTCCGCGTGATGGGCCACGACGATGACGGCGGCCAGTTTGCCGGACAGTACGCGGTGCAAACTCTGAAGGCCAAACGCATCGCGGTGATCGATGACCGTACCGCTTTTGGTCAGGGGCTGGCGGACGAGTTCATTAAGTCGCTGGAAGCACAGGGCGTGAAAATTGTTGACCGTCAGTATGTTGACGACAAGACGGTCGACTTCAGCGCCGTGCTGACCGCGATCCGCAGCAAAAACGCCGACCTGATTTTCTTCGGCGGCGTCGATAGCCAGGCCGCTCCGCTGGCGCGGCGGATCAAACAGCTGGGGATGAACGCCACCCTGATGGGCGCCGGCGGTTTCGTCAGCCAGACCTTCCTCCAGTTGGCGCAAAAAGAGGGTGACGGCGTGGTGGCACTGGAGCCGGGCCTGCCGGTCGACCAGATGCCGGGCGGCAAAGCCTTTGAGCAAGCCTACCAGTCGCGCTACCACACCCATATCGAGCTGCACGCGCCGTTCGCCTATGACGCCACCCGCGTACTGGTGGCGGCGATGGAAAAAGCCGACTCCGTCGACCCGACCGACTACCTGCCCGCTCTGCGCGCGATCGACTACTCCGGGGTCACCGGGAAAATCGCCTTTGATAAAGAGGGCAACCTGAAATCGCCAACCTTTACCGTTTACAAAGTCGTCGACGGCAAATGGCAGCCGCAAACCGTACTCGGCGGCGCAACAACGAAGTAACGCAGTGGGGCAATGTGATGAGTGATAATAATGAACTGGGCATTCTCGCCCGCCGCAAGATTGAAGCCGAAATTATTAAGCCGATTTACGCCATCCTGGTGCGCGAGATAGGCAAGGCTCGCGCCCAGGCGGTCATCGGCGAAGCGATTGAAAACGCCGCCATCGAGGCGGGAAAAGCCTTTGCCAGCCAGGAGCCGGACGGCGCGAACATCCAGAGCTTTGTCGCCCTGCAATATCTGTGGGAAAAGGACAATGCGCTGGAGGTCAAGGTGCTGGACGCCGACGACCAGCAGTATAACTACAACGTTAACCGCTGCCGCTACGCCGAGATGTACCACGAAATGGGCCTCGGCGAGATTGGTCACCTGCTCTCCTGCGCCCGCGATGACAAGTTTATCGTCGGCTACGCCCCGGACGTGGAGTTGACCCGCACCACCACCATTATGCAGGGCGGAAAGTGTTGCGACTTCCGCTATCGCGTGAAAAAGGACAAACCATGATAACCGTCAACGGCGAACGTCTGTGGTCAACGCTCAACGCGATGGCGCGTCTCGGCGCCACGCCTGCGGGCGGCGTCACCCGACTGGCGCTTAGCGATGAGGACCGGCAGGCGCGCGACCTGCTGCGCGAGTGGGCGCGGGAAGCCGGTTTTCCCTGCACAGTCGATAGTATGGGCAATATGTTTATCCGCCGCGCCGGTAAAAATTCGCAGCTGGCCCCGGTGTTGACCGGTTCGCACGTCGATTCCCAGCCGCTCGGCGGCCGCTATGACGGCATTTACGGCGTGCTGGCCGGGCTGGAGGCGCTGCGCACGCTGAACGATCGCGGCATAGAGACCGAGCGCGATATCGTGCTGGTCAACTGGACCAACGAGGAAGGGGCGCGCTTTGCCCCGGCGATGCTCGCCTCCGGCGTGTGGGCCGGGCAGTTTAGCGAAGCTTTCGCGCTGGCCCGCGAAGATCGCGACGGCATCAGCGTCGGCGCGGCGCTGGAGGCTATCGGCTACCGCGGCGAACGTCCGGCAGCCGCATTCCCGCTGCACGCCTGTTATGAGGTGCATATCGAACAGGGGCCGATTCTGGAAGAAGAAGGGGTTGATATCGGGCTGGTGGACGCGGCGATGGGCCAACGCTGGTTCAACGTCGCGCTGGAGGGCTTTTCCGCCCACGCGGGCACCACGCCAATGGGCAGTCGCCGCGACGCGCTGACCGCTTTCGCCGAGCTGGCGCTGGCGGTTGAGCAAATCGGCATCGCCCACAATCCCGATGGCCGGGCGACCATCGGCATGGCGCAGGTGATACCGGGATCGCGCAACGTGGTGCCGGGGCGCGTAACCTGCAGCGTTGAATTTCGTCACCCGCAAACCCCGGCGCTGGCAGCGATGGAACAGGCGCTGCATCGTGCCGCCGCAGAGCTGGCGGCACGCCGCGTGACGGCGACAGTCGAGCGTATTTTCGATTACGCCCCTATCGCCTTTGATGCAGAGTGTCTGGCCCGCAGCCAGCAGGCGGCAAAAGCGCTGGGCTACAGCGCCCGACGTATGGTCTCCGGCGCCGGTCACGATACCTGCTATATCAGCAAGGTCGCGCCCGCCAGCATGATTTTTATCCCCTGCGAGAAAGGGATTAGCCATAACGAGGCGGAAAACATTCTGCCCGCATGGGCAGAAAAAGGGGCCAACGTGTTGCTCAACAGTTTACGCCTGGCCGCCGATGAGCCGGAACCGGACGCGGCGTAGAAAGTCATAGAGCCCGCGGCAGCTCAGGCCGCGGGTTCTTACCGGTTAATGCTTCTTGCGGTTACGGCGCATGTCTATCGTCACCGCCGCAACAATAATAATCCCTTTGATAATATCCTGAACGTAAGCGTCGACGCCGACGAAGGTGAAGCCGCTTTTGATTAAACCGAGAATCATCGCGCCAATCAGAGTCCCGGTGATGCGGCCGACGCCGCCCATCAGGCTGCTGCCGCCGATAACGGCCGCGGCGATCGCGTCCAGTTCGTAGGACATCCCCATACTGGACTGCCCGCTGCTGACGCGCGCCGCCAGCACCACTCCGGCCAGCCCCGACAGCGCGCCGGCGATGGTGTAGACGATAACCAGATACTTATTCACATTGATGCCGGACACTTTTGCCGAGGTCATGTTGCCGCCGATGGCGTAAACATATTTACCGTAGCGGGTGTGCTTCAGGGCGATGTGAAACAGGGCGGCAATCACGAAGAAAATAATCACCGGCATCGCCCCCTGACCAATCGACGTAAAGCTGTCGGACAAGAAGCTGATAGGATTTCCCTGGGTGTAATATTGTGCCAGACCGCGGGCGGAAACCATCATCCCGAGGGTGGCGATAAACGGCGGGATCCCGGTGCGGGTGACCAAAAAGCCGTTGGTTAATCCGCAGATCAGCCCGACGCCAATCCCGGCGCAAATGGGAATGACCGCCGGCAGGTTAACCAGCGACGGGAACATCGGCGTCAGGCTATCCGAGGTTTGCGCCAGGCTTGCCGCCACCACGGCGGCAAGGGCAATGACCGAACCGGAGGAGAGGTCAATCCCGGTGGTGATAATGACCTGCGTGACGCCGACGGCGATAATCCCGATAATGGCGACCTGCAGGACGATCAACACCAGGCGGTTGGTATTCATCAGAAAAGACTGGTCGCGGACAAACCAGCCGGCAATTTCAAATGTCAGGGCGATAACCAGCATAACAATAAAGATACCGGTATCTTTCGGCAATTTATGGCGTAAATTACCGAGGAAAGAGGATCGCTCATTTGCCGCGGTTGCGGTTAGTTTCATATTACTCATTCTCTACACCTCAGTGGGATGCCAACGACAAAATGGTTTCCTGATCGGCTTCGTCTTTGTCGAGGATGCCGGTAATACGCCCTTCGTGCATGACCATAACCCGATCGCTCATGCCGAGAATTTCCGGCAGTTCAGAAGAGACCATAATGATCGCGACGCCACGGTTGGCCAGTTCGCTTATCAGATGATAAATTTCAGCTTTCGCCCCCACGTCAATCCCGCGGGTTGGTTCATCAAGAATTAATATTTTCGGCTGTGCCAGCAGCCAGCGGGCAATTAAGACCTTTTGCTGATTACCGCCGCTCAGGTTATTAATAATTTGATCCATGGTCGGGGTTTTTATATTCAGTCGACGGATCTGTTCCATGCAGTCTTCCGCCATCTTCATATGTTTGACGAACCCGCTCTTGCCGATATATTCCGGCATATTGACGATACTCATGTTTTCCATCACCGAGAGCACGAGGAACAGCCCGGACTTTTTGCGATCTTCCGTCAATAGCGCCATCCCTTTTTCAATGGCCACGGAAGGCGAGTCGATCGTCACCGGCTGGCCGTCAATCAACACTTCGCCGCTGTCAAAGCGCTCCATCCCGAACAGGCTCTCCATCACTTCGCTGCGCCCGGCGCCGACCAGACCGGCAACGCCGAGAATTTCTCCGCGGCGGACGCTGAAATTCACCTCTTCGAAATAGCCCTGGCGCGTCAGATTGCGGACCGTTAACACCTCCTCGCCAATCGTATTATTGAATTTCGGGAACAGCTGAGTTAATTCGCGGCCCACCATTTGGGTAATCAGCGACTGACGGGTAAATTCACCCGTCTGCCGACTGCCCACCCAGGTCCCGTCGCGAAAGACGCTAATTTCATCGGTAATCGCGAAAATCTCATCCATTTTGTGGCTGATATAAATAATGGCTTTGCCCTGCTCGCGTAAATCGCGAATGATGGTAAACAGGTGCGCCACTTCGCTTTCCGTCAGCGCCGAGGTGGGTTCATCCATAATGACAATATCCGCGTTCCACGATACCGCTTTGGCTATTTCCACCATTTGCTGGGCGGCAATGCTGAGATCGCCCACCAGCCGGTCGGCGGATAAACGGATATTCAGTTTATTGAGCAGGGTCTGAGTCTGGCGGGTCAGCTGCCGATGGTCGACAAAGCCGTATTTCATCGGCTCGCGCCCCAGCCAGATATTTTCCGCCACCGTCATATGCGGCACCAGGTTCAGCTCCTGGTGGATCATCGAGATCCCCGCGCGCAGCGCATCCATCGTATCCTGGAACTGCACCGGTTCACCCTTCACCCGGATCGCGCCCTTATCGGGACGGTAAATCCCGATAAGGCACTTCATCAGCGTCGACTTTCCCGCACCATTTTCCCCCATCAGGGCGTGCACCGTCCCCGGGCGCACGCGTAATGAGACGTTATCGAGCGCCTTCACGCCAGGAAAGAACTTACTGATACCTTCGGCTTCAAGTGCAAAAGCGTTCATACATCACCCTCCGTACCGCTGAGCCAGAAATGATTATTTTTGATTACGACTGACAAATTCAGACATATTCTGTTTGGTAATCAGCTGGTAAGGGATATCGATGACTTTTTCGACTTTTTCCCCGTGCGCCAGTTTGACGGCCGCATCCACCGCCCCTTCCCCCTGCCCTTTGGCATCCTGGAAAATCGTGGCGATCATCTTGCCGTTTTTCAGCATCTGCAGGGCGTCAGGCGTCCCGTCGACCCCGGCGATCAGAATGTGCTTCGGGTTGCTCCCCAGCGCCTGCAGCGCGCCAATCGCCATTTCATCGTTATTGGAGGCGATCGCCTGAATATCTTCCCCGCTGGTCATCCAGTTACTCACCACATCAACGGCATCGTTACGCATAAACTTCGCCGTCTGCTTCTGGACTATCTTGATATTCGGGTATTTCGCGACGACCTCTTCCACGCCTTTGGTACGGTCGCGGGTGGATTCGTTCGCCAGGTCACCCAGCAGAATCGCCACGTTACCTTTGCCGTTCATCGCCTTCGCCAGCGCTTCCATCTGCAGACGGCCGGCCAGCACCGAATCCGAACCAACGTAGGCCATTTTGTCGGTCAGCGGAACCTGAGGGCGGCGGTTAACGAAGACCAACGGAATCCCGGCTTTGGTCGCCTGATCGATAATCGGCTTCACGGCGTTGGTATCGACCGGGTTGACGATGATGGCATCGACGCCCTGGCCAATAAAGTTTTGCACCTGCTGCAACTGCTGCGCGACATCGCCCTTGGCATCCTCAACCTGCGATTTCACTCCCTCTTTTTGCATCTCTTTTTGCATAGCAGTACGCAGGATAGTCAGGAAGTTATCGTCGAAAAGTGCCATCGACACGCCGACGGAGAGATCTTTTGCCATCACCGCGGCGGGCAACATACAGACTAACAAAGAGGCAACAATCGTTTTCTTGATGTTCATAGTTGTTCCTTGGGGTTCAGTGATATGCCAGTTCATCGAGATGAAATGAAAAATTCATTTCGGAAAACGTTTTTCTGATACCGACCGACTCGCCAGTCAGAAATCTTTCTTCTGACTGCACTGTTTTGGCACATTTTTACCAGAACCACTTAATTCAGTGGTTTTTTTAATGAGTTATTAAAACAGTAGTTCATAAATCATACGATTTATCGGCTGGTCAATTTCAGATGGTTTATTTCATTAACAACACATATGAAACTTTTATAATTAAATAACTGAAATGAAAATTTTAAAACCACCTGATAACAGAACTTTGACAGATATCTAACATTGCGGCATAAACGCGCAAAAAATGAGAGGCGCCCAGCAGTTTGCGCACAAGCCGCGGGCCTGCCGCTGGCAATCCGCCAGAGGGGATTACCCACCTGAATAAAAGGGGTATTTGAAACATCAGCGGCGTTTTCAGGCGTCTGAGCTGCCGCAGACGCTTGCCTGCCCCCCCGGACGCGACGTCACGGGGAGGATAAAAAATACGCTGAAGGCCAGCCTGGAGGGGGGATGAACCAGGTTGCGCAGCGCAGGGTGGCGAGGCGTGTGGACGAGCACAATTCCCCCCTAAGACGATGAATGCCGGTGGGCTGACGGTTACAACCGGGTCATTTCACTCAGCCCGGGCCACTGAAACGCAAAACAGCGCCCAGAGGCCGTACCTCACCCGTCTGGCGCGAGGACGGCGGCCTTCCACCGGCAAATATGAGGCATAAAAAAGCCCCCGGCTCTGACGAACGGGGGGCCTGGTCGTGGACGTAACTTATTTCTGCGGACGCATTGCCGGGAACAGGATGACGTCGCGGATAGTGTGGCTGTTAGTAAACAGCATCACCATCCGGTCGATCCCGATCCCCAGACCGGCGGTCGGCGGCAGGCCGTATTCCAGCGCGGTCACGTAGTCTTCGTCGTAGAACATCGCTTCGTCATCCCCGGCGGCTTTGGCATTCACCTGGTCCTGGAAACGCTGCGCCTGGTCTTCGGCGTCGTTCAGCTCGCTGAAGCCGTTACCGATTTCACGGCCGCCGATAAAGAACTCAAAGCGGTCGGTAATTTCCGGGTTCACGTCATTACGGCGCGCCAGCGGAGAGACTTCCGCCGGGTATTCGGTGATAAAGGTCGGCTGAATCAGGTGCGCTTCCGCCACTTCATCAAAGATTTCGGTGACGATACGCCCCAGCCCCCAGCTCTTCTCAACGTGAATGCCGATGGACCCGGCAAGGGCTTTCGCTGCGGCAAAGTTATCCAGATCCGCCATCTCGGTCTGCGGACGGTATTTCTTGATAGCTTCACGCATGGTCAGTTTTTCAAACGGTTTGCCAAAGTCGAAGATCTGGTCGCCGTAGGGGACTTCCGTTTTACCCAGCACGGTCTGCGCCAGAGTGCGGAACAGGGATTCGGTCAGTTCGATCAGATCTTTGTAATCCGCATACGCCATATAGAGTTCCATCATGGTGAACTCCGGGTTGTGACGCACCGAGATACCTTCATTACGGAAGTTACGGTTGATTTCGAATACCCGTTCGAAGCCGCCCACAACCAGACGCTTCAGGTACAACTCCGGCGCGATACGCAGGTACATGTCCATATCCAGCGCGTTGTGATGGGTGATAAACGGACGCGCCGCCGCGCCGCCGGGGATCACCTGCATCATCGGGGTTTCGACTTCCATAAAGCCGCGGCTCACCATGAACTGGCGCATCGTCGCGAGGATCTGCGAACGGACTTTAAACGTACGTCGGGATTCGTCGTTGGCAATCAGATCCAGGTAGCGCTGACGATAACGGGCTTCCTGATCCTGCAAGCCGTGGAATTTATCCGGCAGCGGGCGCAGGGCTTTGGTCAGCAGACGCAGCTCGCTGCAGTGAATGGAGAGTTCGCCGGTTTGGGTTTTGAACAGCTTACCGCGGGCGGCGATAATGTCGCCAAGGTCCCACTTTTTAAACTGTTCGCTGTAGACGCCTTCCGGCAGATCGTCGCGCGCGACGTACAGCTGAATGCGGCCGCCGACGTCCTGCAGAGTGACGAAGGAGGCTTTCCCCATGATGCGACGGGTCATCATACGACCAGCGACAGAGACTTCAACGTTCAAGGAGGTGAGTGCTGCATTATCCTTGTCATCAAATTCAGTGTGCAATTGGTCAGAGGTATGGTCACGACGAAAATCGTTCGGGAACGGGATGCCCTGCTCACGAAGCTGAGCCAGCTTTTCACGACGGTTTTTCAGTTCATTATTAAGGTCAATTGCCTCATCGGCACTTTGTGCTTGTTGTTCAGACATGTTGGTTCCTCATAACCCTGCTTTCAAACTTGCTTCGATACATTGCCCCAGGCCACTCTCCGGCGCGCCCTGTTCCGGCGCTAATTCCGGAGAACAATCTTCATGGTCCTGGCTTCGGTTTCGGCTGATTTCACTCAGTCTTTGCTTACGTAACAGTTTTTTATCTTCGGCTTCATTACCTGCCAGAATATCCTCCCGCTATTCAGTAAACGGTGCAAGGAGCGGATTTCGCGCCAGTGTCGGGGATGCTGACCCCGGAGGCGGTGCTGCATTCGGCACCTCCCCGGCTCGCGGCGTAAACGCCTTAGCCGGGCTACCTGGCTCCAGTGTCGGGGATGCTGACCCCGGAGGCGACGCTGCGTTCGGGCCCTCCCCGGCTCGCGGCGTAAACGCCTTAGCCGGGCTACCTGGCTACCGGGCGGCATGATGTTGTCGCCCCGGTAAGCCCGGTGCCGCCTCAGGGAAGTTCACCGGCAGCCGCGCGGCGTTTGCCAACGCTGAACGCGGCGGCGAAGGCGACGACGACAATGACCGCCACGCTGCCCAGCGTCCATTCACCCATCTGGGCAAAGAAGTGCTGATACGCGGCAATCGCCGTATCGCTGATTTGCGACTCGGTGGTCTGCTGCGCGACGATACCCGCCAGCCAGTTGGCCACCGCCCCGGTCGCCAGCATATAAATGCCGGTCAGCACCCCGGTCACGCCCGGCATATTCAGGCGGGTGATCTGCGCCATCGCTACCGGGTCAATAAACAGTTCGGCAAAGCCCATCAGCGCCAGGCCGGCCACCATCATGCCCATCGATGCCTGCCCCTCCGCCGCACCGTGACGTGCGTTGAGGGCCAGCACAATAAACCCGCAGCCCATCAGCAGCAGGCCAAAAGCAAATTTCAGCCACACGCGCAGCACCGATCGCGTGCTGCCTTCCGGGCGCATCAGCCAGGCCAGCGCCACGCCCGCCGCCATCACGGCAACGGCGTTTACCGACTGGAAGAGAGCCGTCGGCACCTCAATGGCGAACAGCTGGCGGTTAACAAAGCGATCGATAAACAGGCTGATCGAACTACCGCCCTGCTGCGCCAGAACCCAGAACAGCGTGCCGGTCAGCATCAGCAGTACGATTTGCCACAGCGCGCGACGGTGCTGCGGGGAGTTCACCATAATGCGCGCCACCATTTGGGCGGCGAAAACGCAGACGATGGCCAGCAGATAGCCAGCGCCGTTATTTTCCAGCAGCAGGGTGAAAAACACCGGCGCCACGCAGAGCATGACCACCAGCCAGCCCCAAGTCGGCAGAACAAATTTCACCGTACGCAGCGCCTGTTTGTCGACGCCGCGGGTGTGGCTGAAATGGCGATGGCCGCTGAGGAAAATCAGCAGCCCGATAAACATGCCGATCCCCGCCAGCGCAAAACCGATATGCCAGCCATACCACTGCGCCGCCATCCCGCAGGCGATGGGCGCCGCGATGGAGCCGACGTTCCCGGCAGCGTACAGCAGCGAGAAACCGCCGTCGCGGCGAGGGTCGTCAGCGGCGTAGAGTTCACCCAGCAGGCAGCTGATGTTGGATTTGAACAGGCCGTAGCCGCAGATAATGATCGCCAGCGCGAGGTACAGACTCCAGGTTGCATCCGATTCAACGCCCAGCACGACGTGGCCGAGCGTCATCAACAGCGCGCCGACAATGACCGCCGTGCGATTGCCGAGCAGGCGGTCGGCAAGCCAGCCGCCGAGAATGGGGGTAACGTAAACCAGAGAAGCGTAAGCGCTGAACAGACTGATGGCGTGGCTGTCATCGAAGCCAAGCTGATGGGTGAGGTAGAGGATGAGTAAGGCACGCATGCCGTAAAAGCTGAAATATTCCCAGATTTGGATCGCGACGATGTAATAGATCGCACGCGGTTGTGAGGGTGTTTTCATGAGGTCTCCCTGCGGTCTGTCAAATTTGCCCGGCGGCGCGTTGCTCGCACGGGCCGACATGCGGATCGTAGGCCGGGTAAGCGCAGCGCCACCCGGCAATGAAAAAAGGGAAGTGGCCCGCCACTTCCCAGGAGCTTCAATTACTTGTTGTTTTCTTCTTTCAGCACTTTCACGGTGTAGCGGCCATCCGTCTGACAATAGGCGCCGTGGATATCGGTTTCGAAGCCCGGATAGTGGGCACCGATTTCGCACAGCATCTGCAGGAACTCCAGTACCGGACGACTCTCTTCGGTGATCATTTCACCCGGCATAACCAGCGGCACTCCCGGAGGATACGGCAGGATCATGTTGGCGTTGACGCGTCCCACCATCTCTTCGAGATACACCTCTTCGGTCTGACCGTGCAGCTCTTTCTGGAACGCGGCATACGGCGTGATCATCATGGTCGGCAGCACTTCGAAAGCGCGGAACATCAGCTCCGGCAGGTTATGATGCGTAATCAGTTTGTGAATGTTCTGCGCCAGTTCCTGCACACGCATGTTTTCGTAGAATTCAGGATCTTCGCGGTACAGCGACGGCAGCATGTTTTTCACGCGCAGGTTCAGGTCGAAGGCACGTTTAAAGTCGGTCAGCGCACGCAGCAGGCTCAGCGCTTTGGTTTTGTCGATACCGATACTGAACAGGAACAGCAGGTTGTACGGACCAGTTTTCTCCACCACGATGCCGTGTTCGTCGAGATACTTCGCCACAATGCTTGCCGGAATACCGAACTCATCCATGGTGCCGTCTTTCTTCATCCCCGGCGTCAGCAGCGTGACTTTGATCGGGTCGAGGTACATGTGTTCGTTATCGATGTTTTTGAAACCGTGCCATGCGCTATCGGAACGCAGCGGCCAGCATTCCGGGCCATCGATATGTTCCGGCTGCCAGACGTCGAAGAACCAGCCTTCGGATTCGCCTTTCAGACGTTTGATCTCTTTACGAAACTTAATGGAACGTTCGATAGAGCCATCGATCAGCCGCTTGCCGGCATTGCCTTTCATCATCGCCGCGGCGGTTTCAGTCGAGGCGACCACGCCGTAGTGTGGAGAGGTGGTGGTGTGCATCATGTAGGCTTCGTTAAAGGTCTCTTCGTTGACAGCGCCTTTAACGTGAATCATCGAAGCCTGAGAAAACGCCGCCAGCAGTTTGTGCGTGGACTGGGTTTCATAAATCACTTTCCCTTCCACGCGATCGCCGCTCATCCCGCATTTACCGGCATAGATTGGCGAGAAGTTGGTGTAAGGCACCCACGCGGAGTCAAAGTGGATAGATTTCACATCCAGCGTTTTCTTGATGAAGTCGGTGTTATACAGCAGACCATCGTAGGTGGAATTGGTGATCACCGCGTGTACCGGCCAGGTGGCGTTCGGCGTCTCTTTTACCCGTTTGGCGATAGTGGCGTGCTGAAATTCACTCTGCGGAATACCGCCGAGGATGCCGTAAGCGTTACGGGTCGGACGGAAGTAGATTGGCGTAATGTCGCTCATCATCATCAGGTGAGTCAGCGATTTGTGGCAGTTACGGTCAATCAGTACGGTGCTGCCAGCTGGTGCGGAGTACATGCCGACGATTTTGTTCGCCGTTGAGGTGCCGTTGGTCACCATGTAACTGCGTTCGGCGTTAAAGACGCGCGCAATATACTCTTCCGCTTCTTTATGCGGGCCGCTGTGGTCCAGCAGGGAACCCAGTTCAGAAACGGAAATCGAGATATCGGATTTCATGGTGTTTGAACCAAAGAAATCATAGAAGATGCTGCCGACCGGGCTTTTCTGGAAGGCGGTCCCGCCCATATGGCCTGGGGTACAGAAGGTGTATTTACCTTCACGCACATATTTGAACAGCGCTTTGGTCAGCGGCGGCAAAATGGTATCGATGTATTCATCGGTGTTCTGTCTGATTTTATCGGCGATGTCATCGGCGGCCCCCAGCGCATATTCGAAGAAGCGTACCTGCATCCGCAGATCGTTGAGGCTGACGTCCAGCGTGGAGTAGGTGTTAGCGAAAGCATACAGCGGCATATATTCGTTCAGCTTGCTGATCTCTTCGCACAGTTCGAGATTGTATTTATCCCAGTCGAAGATCACCCCGCACAGACGGGCATTGTTTTCGATCAGTTTCAGTAAATCTTCGCGGTCGTTCGGATAGACAATACGGAAGTCCAGGCGTTCAAGGGCGCGATGCAGTTCACGGATGGGTTCTTCTTTGAAGTAGACACCCATGTGATTCATGATTGCGATAACGTTCATAGTCAAATCTCCAGATAAAGAAAGCCCCTCCCGCCACGTTGTGACAGGTGATGGAAGGAGCCTCAGGAATAGGGTTGCTGATTAATGCGCGCTGGCGGTGTTGCTATCAGCGGAGTTGTCGTTGTTCTGACGCTGGTGCATTTTGCGGCCGTAGAACATCAGGATAATCAGGCTTACGATAAAGGTACCGGCCAGTTCGAAGGAGCTTGCCCCCATCAGGGCGATGAAGCAGAACGCACAGCCCAGTACGGAGCAAATCAGGCTGACGAAGTTGCGTACATTGATGCCTTCGAAGCGAATCAGGTCAACACAGGAGTAGAAGTAAGGCAGCATGGTCAGCAGGACGGCGATACCGGTCAATTCACCGAACAGGTCGGAAGCTTTACCGCCGGTGGAGTTCATCAGGGTAATCAGCACCATCAGCGCAGTCATTTTCACCGCAGCCAGCAGCAGACCTTTTTTCGGAATACCGTTGTTATCCACTTCACCGTACACTTTCGGGAAGTTACCATCGTTAGCGGCACGTACGCCGGCCTGGCCCACCAGCATCATCCAGGAGCCGAGAGACGTCAGGCAGGCAAAGGCGGTGAAGGCCGACACTACCGGCGCAGCCCAGCCGCCGAGAATGGTCGAGGCGCTGATCGCGAACGGCGCACCGGAGGCGGCCATCTGCGAGGCAGGATACATACCGGCGATAACCTGCGTCGCGGCGATGTAGACGATACCGGCCATCGCGGTGCCCAACATGGTAGCCAACGGCACGGTACGTTTCGGGTTTTTCACCATCCCGGTACTGACGGCGGCGGATTCTACCCCGACGAAGGCCCACAGGCAGAGCAGGATACTTTTGATGACCGCGTGGCTGTCCGTGGTTCTGGAGGTGTTCCAGTTCGCCTGATAGGTTGCGGCATCAAACCAGTGCCAGCCGACCACTGCGGTCATGACGACCGGAATAAGCACCAGCACCAGGCCAATCGTCGTCAGACGGCTAACCCAGGTCCCGCCGAGCATATTCACGAAGGTAAATATCCATACGATGGCAATACAGGCAATGCCTGCCGGCACCGGGTTATTTAAAATTGGGAAGAACGTTGATAAATAAGAGACGGCGGTAATCCCGATGGCCAGATTACCGATCCAGTTGGCGTGATAATAAAGGACACCGGTCTGGAAACCGAACGCCGGAGATAGTTCACCCGCGTAGGCAATAGGGCCACCCTGCTGCGGATTTTTGGTCGCCAGCCGGGCATAAACATAAGCCAGAGACATCGCGCCAATAATAGAAATCACCCACCCCCATATGGCAATACCACCGATACTAGCGAGGTTTGCAGGTAATAATGCAATACCGCTCCCCATCATATTACCGGCTACAACACCGGTACAGGCAAATAGCCCGATCTTCTTGGCAGAACTCATGCTTTCTTTTCTCCTGAGTTTATTTTGCGGTACAGATCATGATGATGAAACTTTTATTGACCCGACCAACTGCCAACCAGATTACGGATTAGTACGCGATAAGTCCTAAAGATAAAGTGAAATAACTACAAACATCAGACAAATGATATTTTGACCTTTTTCAATTAACATA
This sequence comes from Klebsiella sp. Lac1, assembly GCF_009825425.1. NCBI lineage: Bacteria > Pseudomonadati > Pseudomonadota > Gammaproteobacteria > Enterobacterales > Enterobacteriaceae > Klebsiella > Klebsiella sp. Lac1. Next base: position 306,220 of record NZ_VJZJ01000001.1, on the reverse strand, counting down.
TCAGGATGACATGTTGATATCATAAAAAGATAAACACTGTTTATTTACAAGTAGTTACGTTAAAGATCGTGTGTTGATTTTGTGTTGCACCCCGCGATTTACGCGTTAAACACATATAACAATCAGGGTGCTCATGAGAAACATAAATTTAACCTCACCACGCGCAATATCCTGAGTATGGTGAGGGTTTATTTATTCTGAAGAGAGGAAGTTATCGAGGTAAGGTACAACGCGGGTGACGGAAGTCTGGAAGACCGCATTTTCAATCCAGTAAAAGGTGTTCTCGCCCGGACGTAAATTAAATGCCGTCAGATAAGCATCGGCCGCTTCCCGGTTCTCTCCTTTCATCTCGTAGACTTTACCCAGCAGCACATAATTCATCCACGACATCTCAAGATCGATCCCAGTATTAATCGCGTTATACGCTTCATCGACTTTGCCCTGGCCCAGCAAATCCACTGTTTTAATTTGGTAAAAGACCGCCGTATCTTTGATCCCCGGCATATCGCCGACCCGGGAGATTTCAGCGTACAGCGCGCCGAGCTGCTCTTTATTTAACGGCTGTTGCGAATGACGTAATACATCCACCAGCGTTTTTTCCGCATAGGCATAAGAAAACTCGGGCGAGTCTTTAATCACATCATCAAGCAGCGCGCTGGCCTTACCTAATGAATCGACATCGCCGTTCATTAATAACTGATGCGACTCGTAGAAATGCGTCAGCGCCGTACTGTGCGATGGTTGATACTGTTTCAGCATCGTCTGCATACGTTCCGACCACGGCTGCTTTAAGGCCTCCGATAAGCTGTTCAGCAGATCGTTTTGGATCGCCAGTTGGTTGTCGCTGGTGATGAAATAACGTTTATCCATCATGGTTGAACCGTCGGCATTATCCACCATCTGCACAGACATAAAGCACTGCTGCGCGCGATAGTGCCGCTGATTGACGAACTCAATCGTCAGCGTTTTACCTGAACTGCTCGGCTCATTAATGTTGTAGTTGGTTTTGTCGTGCACCATAAAGGTCGAGAAGCTGTTGAGCGACGTGGTCACCAGGCTGCCTAAGCCCACCGCATACGAGTGCTGCGATACCCAGTTGGTGCAGGAATTACCTTTCAGCAGGTGGATATCGATATCGCGCGGGTTCAGCAGCAAGCGCGCTTTATTCACCGGTGGCCGCGATTCGATCGTCGACAGCGCAACCAGGGCCACGCAGCTCCCCAGCGCCAGCAGGAACAGCACCCATACCCAAAAGGTCGTGATACGTCGGCGCTTCTCCGGTTTTACGACCGGCGCCTGGCCTTGCTCAACCCCGGCGACCGAGAGCGCCAGGGTCGTCAGCTCAGGCGTTGCTACGGGGAGCGCGGACGGGATCGCCATCGCCGGTTCTTCCCCCTCTTCCGTACACCAGATCACCGGCACCGTAAGCTTATAGCCGCGCTTTGGTACCGTCGCAATATATTCTGGGCTACTATCGTTGCCATCTTTCAACGATTTACGTAGCTCGGAAATACTCTGCGTGACGACATGGCTGGTCACCACGTTACGTGTCCAGACATTATCAATAAGCTCGTCCCTGCTGAGCACTTCACCAGGATGACGGGCAAAGAAGACCAACAGATCGATTAAGCGCGGTTCAAGAGTAAGCTGACGCCCCTTCCGACTGATTTGGTTAACAGAGGGTGTAACCAGCCATTCTCCCACGCGAACAACAGGTTGTTGCATAAAAAGAGCCCGAAACGAAAAGGGAAAGGCGCGATGATAGCACATTCCCCCGCCCTGTTTATGATAGGGGTCATTACCTTGATCGCGTTATATCATTCTGCACTTATTTCTAATATCCAGTTTTTACCTCTAAACAAAACCGGCAATACTTTATTAACATCTGCACTATTTTTTCCCAAAAATCGCCTGCTGCATCATTGGCCGCGGTACTCTCGCCGATTAAAAGAGGCTTTCTTCGGCGGCGGTAAAGCCGGTTATCTGGACTCCCCCGCCGTCGCCGCGCAGCAGATCCGCAAACCCCACATGGCGCGCTTGCCGCCAGGTTAACGGCGCTCCTGCCGATGCCGTGCCACCGCCTGTTCCAGCGCGCTAATATCCGGGCTCGACAGCAGCGGTTGCAGAGTCAACAGCGTCTCTTCCTCTAATTCATAGAGCTTCAGCTTCAGCAGCCGCGCAATGTCGGGCTCAGGAAAACGGTGCTTGATAAAAGTGGCCGGATTTCCGCCTACCACACTATAGGGCGGTACGTCTTTGGTGACCACCGCACCCGCCGCCACCACGGCGCCCTCGCCAATCGTGACGCCCGGCATAATCATCGCCCGCATGCCAATCCAGCAGCCATCCTGCAGCACGGTATCGCCACGATGCTGGTAGGCTTCGTTGACGCACGATACAAACGGATAGAGGCTGACCCAGTCCATCCGATGCGTACTGTTGCCGCCCATCAGGATCACCACTTCCGGCGCGATGCAGACGAAATTGCCAATAAAGAGCTTATCGACATGGCCTAAGGGCTCCCACCCTTCGCTGACGGCATCGCCGTGCAGGTAGCGCACCACGCAACGTTCAAACCCGCGATCCCAGCAGTCGCTGTAGTAGCTGTGACTGCCGCGGATGATCACATTAGGGTTGGTTACCGTCTGGTGCAGGCGTTCAGTGATTGACCAGTGTTTATTGGCCATCGAGGCATTCCTTCTTGCGTTAATATATCCACTTGCTGACCCGTCATCATAAGCCGGAAAAACCTAATACCGGAGCAAGCGCTGCCGGTATCATGATGGCTGACTCCGGAAATATTTTGTTGAGAATAAACTGACAGACATTATGTTTATTTACTCGCGCCGCCATTATCCATAATTAAACAAAATAGCTCCACCCCGATCATATTCTTAATGATAAAAACGGGCCGTTTCTCCCACTCTGCCAGGTTTTTCTGTGTCCAGACTTGTCATTCTCCCTTTGCCGTTGACGCTGGCCTCCCGCGCGGGCTATTTTTCGCCGCTGCCACAAGAGACGCAAGGTGACGATACCGCCCGCTGTGGCTACCGGAGTCGTCACCACGTGATTATCGGCGACAGGAGGAACGCGTAATGAGTAAGCGCTCGCCGCCACCGGACTCTTCGCCTCTCCTGCCGCCAGCGATACAATTATGCAGGCCGTAGGTAGGGTGGTGGAGAAGGACTCGATCCCAGGCCAAAGACGATACGCCACCATCGACATCTGCCCGGCGGTAAGCTCTTCTGCCGTCCGCCCTGGCGCTGCGCCATCTCATCAAACCGCTGGCGCTCATTCATCGGTTCCGGCCTTCGCGACGAGCGGGGGGTCACATCGAGAATCACGGCGATGACCTCATCACTGTTGTCACCATCGAGACCGGGTAGACACTTCCGCCCCGGCGCCAGCAGATAAAGCGGGCGGCGCGATTCACGATGCTGAGTTGCATCGATTAAACTTTTCATTATTTAAGCTGGCAGCTTAACTATTCGCAATGAGAAATATATTTTCAAGTTTGTACCGAGTGAATCAGGTGAGAGTTAATAGAAATTAAATCTCAGCGCTAATAAATTTTACCGGTGAGACTGATATCGGAAAATGAGGCCGCAAAAATGATAGCGGTCGCGGGTCATCGCTCAGCGCATTCGTCGGCCGCCTCCCCTTTCGGCCCGGCGTACTGTGACCGAGCCAACGTCCTGAGAAACCGCTGAAGGGACAAACTGTACAAACATCAGGAAAAGTTCATACTCAACGCTATAAATAAGCCAATATTTTTGCTATTAAACTGGTAGTCGCCATGTCGGGTCTCAGAACTTATAAAAAGGAATACAGGCCAATGAAATACAAATTAGTCAAGCAGGTTGTCCATGATGATGTGTTAAGAAACAGCTTCATTAATTTGGCAATTAAGACCTTCGACCTCTCTTTTAAAGAGTGGTACAAAAAAGGCTACTGGAGCGAGTCCTATATTCCTTATGCATTTGTCGAACATAATAAAGTCATTGCCAATGCGTCGGCTAACATTATCGATCTGATGTGGCAGGGGCAGCCGCGGCGCTATATCCAGATTGGGACCGTGATGACCGCCACCGATCATCGCGAGAAGGGGCTGGCCAGCCAGCTGATTAACCATATTCTGGCTGACTGGCAGGAGCAGGCCGACGGTATTTTTCTCTTCGCGAACTCCACAACCGTTGATTTCTATCCCAAATTCGGCTTTGAACAAACCGACGAGTACCAGTACGCCCTGCCGGTTACGCCTGTCGCCGGGGATTTTCGCAAGCTGGATATGGACAAAGAGAGTGATGTGAATATCCTCAAATACTATTATCAGAAATCCAACCCGTTTTCCCGCCTCTCGGCACGCAATAACTTCGGCCTGTTGATGTTCTACTGCTCGGCGTTTATGAAGCACTTCGTCTATTATTCGGAGAACAATAATGCCGTGGCGATCGCCATGCAAAACGATCATGCCCTGCTCTGTTTTGATATTTTCTGTGACAGCGAGAGTTCGCTGACGAAGATCGTGAATGAACTTGCGGCGCAGCATACCCGCCAGGTTATTTTAGGCTTTACCCCTACGGAAGATCGCGTGGGCGAATACGAAAAGATTGAAATTGATGATTTTCTTTTCATCTATACGGCAAAAGAAAATATCTTTAAGGAACGTAAGCTCATGTTCCCGACGCTCTCGCATGCCTGAATCGGCCGGGCACCTTGCGACTGGCCGAAGTCCGTTCTGACACTGAAGTCCGGGCGGCAACCACATCCGTCACGACCCCGCCAGGGGCGTGACGGGAGAGGTGAAAACATTATTTAGTGACGATGAACATCGACTTGCAGCGCGGACACAATAATGCCGCGCCATGCTTTATTTTGTTAACAGGCTGCCGTGACTTATGCCCGCATTCCGGACAGGTTACCGTGGTCTCAGAGGTGGAACTCAAGCGCTTCATTGCGTTGTCGAAGAATGACATAGATCTTACCCGCTGAATGAATGTGGTCTATCATACCACTAGCCGATTAAAAAACATACAGCACTAAACATGCCGGGAAATGGCCATCGTGGGTAATTTATCGCGGTTTTAATCGCTATGTTTCAGGGGTTTTCACTAAAAACAGCCCAATCGCCCTATTAAATGCAGAAAACCCGATAAAAATAAGATAAATGGCATGAGTCTTAATTTAACTCTAATATGATGAATGAGATATGGTAATGTTCATTCATATCGAATGATTACAGACAAACAAGAGATAAGAAATGACTGGAAACTCAACAATTCACGCTCAAAATTGTCGTACCGATATCGGGATTGGAAAACAAATCACCGCCAGCGTAAAAGGTTATGTCAATGGGCATCTCTATATGATTGATATCACCGTTCATCCTGTTGAGATCACATTTGATTTTGGCGACGAAAAAATTATGCGCGGGTCTTATTTTAGCTCTAAGAATCAGGAGATGGTATGGGCGGCGGAAAGCAAAGAGCTGACCATCTCCGATGAAAAAGGATCTTTCACAATAGCCTTTTAATGCTCAGGCTCAATGTCGATAAAACGTGCCGTCGCTATGCCCTGAGCCAATACGACCCGCCTCAATTAAAATTTCATCGATAACATCTTCCAGACACGCTGAACCATGATTCTCACAAATCATATGAACCTGCTTCAATATTTCCTCCTGGGACATCTCTCCGCGTAAAGCGGAGGTCAGCATGACCGATGCCCAGCGGCGAACTTCCGGGTGCGTAATCATACAACTTTACCTCAGCTAGCAACACACGCCTTTAAATTATAGGCGCTCACAGGATCTTCACCGGTTAAATCATGCTGTCGCCCCTGTCGGCGCGGCATAAAGCCTGACTCATCTTGCCGCCGGCCGCCGTTCATCGCCGCGCTATGACAACAGTTTTCCCGCCGCGTGTTGAATCTCGGCTGATGTTAAATCGCGATCGGAGGCAACGTGTACAATACGATGATCGCCCGTCAAGGAAGGAAATTCCGCAGACATGATCTGCAGTTGTTTTTGTTCGCCGTCAGGATACTCACGTAATATTGTTGTTACGCCCGGTACTATCTTTGCGACAACCGCCGGTAATGCATTGAAAAAAACGATGACTTTCTTCATGAGTCTACCACCTGGCTGCAAGCATAATGCTGGCTATGCCATGCATTATGGAATGAAAAAAGAAAAGGCCCCGTCCGGGGCCCTTGCATTATTTCTGACACGTCATTGTCGCCATGCCGCTGGAAATGTAAGGAGCAATATTATCAAATGTAACCATTGATGTTTTACAAAAGATACATTTTGCGCCAAAGGGATTTTTTTCCGTCACATCGTAATGCGATGTTCTGTATTGTGACCCATGACAACACGGGCATCTGAAATGAATGTATTCAGTCATGATGTTAACCTTTATGTATGACAACATTCACTACCGCAGGGACCACAGGTGATACTCTGCTGAAAACCGATCGCTGGTTTTCAAGGATAGTGCAGAAATCACCGTACTGAACAGCAGGCAAAGAATACGCTTTCTTTTGCGACCATTCTCTGCATGATTAACCTGAGGTTTTTCACCGGCTTAATCATGACCTTATTGTAGTGATTGTCTGAGATATGTTGTTCGTTTTTTTAATTTGCCCCAAGGGCATCTCTGGCCTGCAAAAAAACTTATCGAAGAGAAAAATACCCAAAAGGAGATATCAGAAGATAAATGTGATGAGAAAATTCCAGAAACTACTGCAGATAATTTTTAAGACTCAAACCGTTGAAGTCATTAACGCATGTAGGCCAGCAATTAGCAAGCATTATTTTTTTACCGTTTTTTTACCGTATTTTTTGCTGATAAAACTATGCACATACTTACCGTTACTGACAACTTAATCAGTAGATTATTCCTGCTGCCGCCCCATTGCCTACTTATTTTTTGATCTTCGGTCTGTCCCGGGAATGTTTATGACAGCAAAATAGATTCTTGACGGGAACTTTATCCAGCAACCGCCGGTCAGAGCGATTATCAGGAACGCTGGTCCGCTCATTATCAGGGGCAGTGCACCTGTAGGACTGCGGAAAAGCCCAGGGGCAGACAGCGCTGGTCCGCCGGAGACCCACTCTTACCGATGCGATTAATGCCCTGGAAGAGCGTTTTCGATTGTAAAAAAATATAACCGACACAGATTAACCACACCGAAGGTCACACTATGTTGATGACAGTATTCATTTATATCGGAATTATCGGTTCCGTCGCCGCGCTGGCTTTATTTTCTCTGTCCCTGCTGTGGATTGCCGTTTCAAATAATCCGGATAACACGGATATATAAACTTCATCTCCATTTAATCTTCCTGTAAAGACCAGCGCCTCTGCGCTGTCGCTTGCGCGGATATTCTGAAACGCGCCACTGGCCGCGTTTCAGGTAGCATAGCGACGCCTCTTCGGCTAACCGCACCTGGTCCTGCCTCGCCTGTGGAAAGTCCGGCAATGGCTCTCATCGCCGGACCGGACATGTCCTTATTTTATCCCGCGACGCGAAACGTAATCCCGCGCCGCTTCTCCGGTGTAAATCTGCCGTGGGCGATAAATCTTCAGCGGCGACTCGTGCATTTCGTTCCAGTGCGCAACCCAACCCAGCGTGCGTCCCACCGCGGTCATGACGACAAACATCGACGAAGGGAGTCCCATCGCCTTCAGGATCACGGCGGTATAGAAATCGACGCTCGGCGAAAGTCCATTCTCAACAAAGTAAGGATCGTGGAGCGCCACCTCTTCCAGAGCCATTGCCACCTGAAGCAGCCGATCCGACATGCCCAGCTCCGCCAGCACTTTATGGCAGGTTTCGCGCAGAATGGCCGCCCGGGGATCGAGATATTTGTAGCGCGAGTTGCCAAAGCCCAGCCGACGGAAAGCCAGGGGATCCCTTTTTACCTTGCTGATAAACGCCGGGACCTGTTCGACGCTCTCAATATCCCCCAGCATTTGCATACTGGCCTCGTTGGCGCCGCCGTGCATTGGCCCCCACATCGACGCCAGACCGGCCGCCACGCAGGCGAAGAGATTCGCTCCGGAGGAGCCGGCCGCCCTTACCGTGGTGGTCGACGCGCACTGCCCGTGATCGGCATGGAGCACCATAATCTGGTTCAACGCCTGTTCGATAACCGGGTTCACCTGGTACTTTTCCGCAGGAATTGCAAACAGCATATGCAGGAAATTCCCGGCATAAGAGAGGTCATTTCTCGGGTAGACCGAGGGTTGCTCGATGGAAAACTTATAGCTCATCGCCGCAAGCGTCGGCATTTTGGAAAGCAAGCGGGTGGCGGCCAGCGCACGATGCTCGGGATTTTCGACGTCCAGCACATCGTGATAGAAAGCGGCCAGCGCGCCCACCATGGCACACATCAGCGCCATCGGATGGGAGTCGCGACGAAATCCGCTGCACATTTTCGACATCTGCTCATGCACCAGGGTGTGGCGGGTAATTTTTTCCCGGAAGGCTTGATAGCTCTCCTCATCGGGCGCCTCTCCGTGCAGCATAATGTACGCCACTTCCAGAAATTCACACTGCCTGGCAAGCTGATCCACCGGGTAGCCACGGTGCAGCAGGACGCTATTCTCAGTATCGATATAGGAAATGGCCGACTCACACCCGGCGGTATTGCTGAAGCCCGGATCAAAACTGCACATTCCTGAATTCGCGAGCGCGCGGAGATCAATACCGAGGTGACCCAGCGTCCCGGACACCGTATTCAGAGGGATGGCCTCTTGTCCATCCAAAGAAAGTATTAACGGTTTCGTTCCCATCCTGTAAATTCCCCTCAACAGCCAGCGCATGATCACCCTGGAGACATTCTCCAGGCCGAATTTCCAACATAGCCAGGGTGATGCGGCTATTCTTTGATATAAACGGTAAAACACGCGATAAAAAGCGGGTTTTACCTGGGTTCCCTGTGCTCTAACCTGAATAAGGACTACCGTGTTAGCCAATACGCTTATTTTTATCGTCGCCGCCATCCATATCTACATTCTGATCCTGGAAATGTTTTTGTGGGAGAGTAAGACCGGACGCAAAGCATTCAGCCTCAGTGCAAACTTTGCCCGCGAGACCCGGGTGATGGCAGCCAATCAGGGCCTGTATAACGGTTTTCTGGCCGCCGGTTTGCTGTGGGGACTCTGGAGTGCGCAGAGCGGGTTTGAGTTTAAAGCGTTCTTTCTGATCTGCGTGATCATTGCCGGACTGTTCGGCGCCGCAACCGCCAGTCGGAAAATACTGTATGTGCAGGCTCTCCCGGCAACGGTGGCGCTGATAGCGCTGTACGTCAGCTAGCGCTGACGCCAGCAAAGCGCGCCGACCGCCCTTGACGGCGCCGGGATGCGGGTCGCTCCCCCGGCGCGAAAGGACAGGTCAGGATTGATGCCGCCCGGAGACGGAACAGCGCCCGCACGGGCTCGCCGCTTCCGGGATCAATCGTATGACCGGGTGGGCGTGACTATCGATGCGCAGAGCGTCGGCGCATTACGCCACCAGATAATCAGCGCCGCCAGGGCGATAACGCTCAGGACGCTGAAGGCCGCGGCAAACGAGTAATGACCGGCAATCATCCCTGTCAGCGCCGGGCTCATGGCCGCGCCGGCTCCCTGCATCAGCATCACCACGCTCTGGCCAGCATTGACGTGCCCGCTTCCGCGCAGCAGCGCCACAATGAAACTCGGCACCACCACGCCCAGCACACCGGCCGCTAAGCCATCCAGTATTTGTACCGGCACCATCATCAACGGTGCCGCAGTGCTTGCCGCCAGCGCCGCGCGGACCGGCATAATCAGCAGAGCCAGCATAATCAATCGCCAGTACCCATATTTATCGATTCGTCCGGCGGTCCAGATTGCCACCGGGATCATGACCGCCTGAGAAATAATCACCGTGGCCGCGGCGCACAGCCCGGGGTTGATGGCGCCGGGAGCGGAGGCAATTCGCATGCTGAGCATCGGCAGCAGCGCCGCATTCGCCAGATGAAACAACAGCAGCGTCAATCCGGTAATCAACAGCGCGGTGTTTTTGGTCAGTACCGAGAAGTCGGGGATCTGTGGGGTATCCGTCAACTCCAGCCCTCGCGCCGCCTGGTTATCGATATCGCCGCGGCGTATAGCCAGCAAGGCAACGAGGGTTAATAACATCGTACAGGCCATTAAGATGAAAATACCGCCAATCCCCCAGCGCCAGGCGATCCCTCCGGCAATCAATGCCGTGGCGAAATTTCCCGCGTGGTTGAAGGCCTCATTTTTGCCCATCTGCGCACTAAAGCCGTTTTGCCCCGTCAGACCCAGCGTAATGCCGGTGATAAGCGGGCCGACAAAAGCCGCGCATATACCGCTGACGATTTGCGAGAGTGCGACCACGCCGTTTCCCTGACTGAACCAGAGCAAAAGTGTGCTCCCGGTAATGATGACGCAGAGCAGCGCCAGCATCAGACGCTTGTTCTGCGAAGCGTCGGTGATGAACCCTGCGGGCAGCGTCGCCAGCAATCCTGCCATGCCGCCGGCGGTCATCAGTAAACCGATATCATCCGGTTGCCAGTGATGCTGGGTCAGAAAAATGCCGAGAAAAGGTCCCAGTCCGTCACGAACATCGGCAATAAAAAAACTCGTCAGACACAATGCCTGTAATGAACGCAGAGTCATATTTTCTACCCTTTAGCCTGTTTGCACCGCTTCATGCACGAAGACGTTCAAACCAGCATATTCCTGAAGAATTAATATAATGAGGACTCTCATTATTGTCCTCATTAACGTCATTGTTAAACAACCCGATAAAGGGTCACCATTCATTATGGGTAGTGAAATTGAAAGTAAGATGTCGTCCGGACAATACACAATCGTAGAGTAAAACCCAAGAGCGAGGTTGTTATTTCACTAGCAAATATTGCTGTCAACGAATGAACGCATTTTCACCAGAAATATTTCATCAGGAAAATCAACAGCGTTAAAAAATCAGGTTATTCCCTTTCTGCATGACCGGGATTCTAAAATTTCATTTTTCCCCTCATTTCATTGGGCCTATAGTCTTTCTGCCTGCAGAACATAAACTTAGTTAAGACCCATAAGGAAAGAAAAATGATCGTTTCAGCACCCGCCGATTATCGTGAGGCCGCCCGTCATCGTCTTCCTCGATTTCTGTTTGATTATATTGACGGCGGCGCGGTAGCAGAAAATACCATGCACGCGAACTCAACTGAACTCGCCTCAATTGCGCTGCGTCAGCGGGTGCTTTGCGGTGTTGGCGACCCGACGCTGACGACGAATATCCTTGGATCGTCATGGGCAATGCCGGTCGCGCTGGGCCCTGTCGGAGCCACTGGCATGTACGCACGGCGCGGTGAAGTCAAAGCGGCGCGCGCCGCAACCGACGCCGGCATCCCTTATACCCTTTCCACGGTATCGGTATGCCCGATTGAAGAAGTTGCACAGCATGCCTCCGGTGAACTCTGGTCACAGCTGTACGTACTTAAAGATCGCGGTTACATGCGCAATGCCCTCGAACGCTCGTGGGCCGCAGGAATGAAAACGTTGGTTTTCACCGTCGATATGCCCATCCCCGGCTCGCGCTATCGCGATAATCGCTCGGGGATGTCCGGACCGCGCGCCACCCTGAGACAATACCTGCAGGCCTGTACCCATCCCCGCTGGGCCATAGACGTTGGGCTGGCTGGCAGACCCCTGTCGTTTGGTAACATTGAAGCCTACACCGGACACAAGATGACGATGGACGACTATATGGGGTTTATAAGCAATAACTTCGACCCCTCCATTGCATGGCACGATCTGGAGTGGATACGCGACAGCTGGAAAGGGAAGTTGATTATCAAGGGCATCCTTGACCCTGAGGATGCAAAGAATGCCGTCCGTCTGGGCGCTGATGGCATCGTGGTTTCTAACCACGGGGGCCGGCAGCTTGATGGCGCAATCCCAACGGCCAGGGCGCTGCCCCGGGTGGTGGATGCCATCGGTGATGACCTCACGGTTCTGGTCGATTCCGGGGTGCGTTCCGGGGTGGACGTTATCCGGATGCTTGCCCTTGGCGCGAAAGGGGTACTGCTGGGACGTTCATATATTTATGCGCTGGCGACGGCAGGAGAAGCTGGCGTTGCACACCTGCTGCGCCTGTATGCTGAAGATATGAAGGTGACGATGACTCTGACAGGCGCAGCATCACCGGCGGATATTCGCGCTGACTGCCTCGACCGTTTAGAGAAAGAGATGGCGCAGCTAGCCAGGACGCATTCCGGACAATAAGCGGTGCATGAGAGCCACGCGACCAGACCGGCGCTAAGCTTAGCGCGGCTGGTCGCCCGCTAATTTATCATCTGGAAACGACAATAATGGCTGATTTATGCGACTTTCATCATGGCATCGTATTGATCCAGGTCTCGTTTATGGCACATGAGGGATATCTGCGCAGATAAAGTGAGCGGTTTTACACCGTCAGGATGCCGCGCTTCTCTCCTGTCTCATGACGCTGAAGTGGGGAAACCGTGACGCCTGGCAGACCACGCCACCAGGAGCGTAGCCAGCAACAGCACCAGTAGCGCAGGAGAGAATGCCCCTACGCCGAGACTCTCCAACAGCAAGCCGCCAACAATCCCGCCGCAGGCAATCGCCGCATTCCAGGCGGTAACCAGCATGGACTGCGCCATATCGGCAGCCTCGCCCGCACTTCTCGCCAGCGCGGTCTGAAACAAGGTCGCCGCCCCGCCGAAAGCCACACCCCACATCACTACCGCCGCGTAGACCGCGATGGGATCGCCGCCCACCATCCCCAGCAGCCATGCCGCCAGGCCGAATAAGACCGTGCTTGCCAGGGTCAGTGCGCGCAGGTACCGGTCGATCAGCACGCCGACAACCCAGATGCTGAATAGCGAGGTCATGCCAAAAACCAGCAGCACCACATCGGTGCGCTCCGCCATTCCCGCCCTCATCAGAAATGGCGCAATGTAGGTATAAAGGATGTTATGCGCAAGAACAAAGGCCAGCACGACGAACAGCACCGGGCGAATCCCCGGCAGGCTGAACACCTGGCGCAACGAGAAATGTTTTCCCGCGGGCTGCCCCGCAAAGTCCGGCACTCTCAGTCTCACCCAGACCATCAGCATTAGCGCCATCAGGCTCATGATGGCAAAGCACATGCGCCATCCCAGCAAATTGCCGAGCAAAGTACCGGCAGGCACGCCCAGCGACAGCGCCAGCGGTGTACCCACCATCGCGATAGCGATAGCGCGGCCCTTCTGAGCGTCAGGCACCATCCGCGCCGCATAGCCCGCCAGCAGCGCCCATAGTAGCCCCGCCGACACGCCTGCCAGGAAACGTGCCACTATGGTCAGCGCATAGCTGGCGGAGAGCGTCGTCACCAGGTTGGCGATAGCGAAACCCGCGATGGCGGCCAGCAGCAACGGCCGGCGACGGACGCCTTGAGTGGCGGCGGTCAGCGGAATGGCGGCCACCAGAGAGCCGATGGCATAGACAGTGACCGTCTGGCCGACCCATGCTTCACTGACGGCCAGGCCTTGCGCCATTTGGGGCAACAGGCCAGCCGGCAGCGCTTCGGTCAGAATGGTAATGAAAGCCGCCATCGCAAGCGCCAGCAGCGATGCGACGGGCATGGATTTCTGCATCGTCGAATTCATCGCTCAGTCCCCGGAGCGCCGTAGACCGCATCGCGCAGATCGGTGACGAAGCGCCCCGACATGCCTTCATACAGGGTGTTGGTGAAAGCGACGACGCTAAGCCCCTGCGCGCGATCCACGAACCATGAGTGGCCATAGGCGCCTCCCCAACGCCAGGTGCCTTCTGATTCAGGTGAGGCGGCCAGCGTCGGATCGCGCAGAACCGAAAATCCCAGCCCAAAGCCGAAGCCCGGTACATTGGGCAGCGCCATATTCGTTGTCCGATCGCGCGCCATTTCCGCAATCAGTTCGTTGGGCAAAATCGCCCCCTGCCCCTGACGCAGGGCTTCCAGCAGGCGCATAAAGTCTTCGGCCGTTCCCGCCATGCCCGCGCCGCCCGAAGGAAATTCCTGCGGATTGAAGATGCGCTGAGGACTGTAGCGAATGCCGACCACCCTGTCGAAGGGCGAAACGATTTCCCCTTCCGCCAGCGGGTGCGGCTGAGGTTCATCGTTCACGTAAGCGGTCGCTACGCGCTGCGCATCCCGCGCGATAAAGCCGGTATCCGCCATGGCCAACGGGCCGGTCACGAGCTGATGTACAGCGATATCAAGCGGTTCGCCATACACCCGTTCGATCAAGGCCCCCAGCACATCGGTTGCCAGTGAATAGCCCCAGCTCGTGCCTGGCTCGTACAGCAACGGCACGCTGGCGATGCGGCGCAGGTTCTCCGCAAGGTTAATACCGGACATATCCATACCATCCGACACGCCGGCCCGCGCATAGGGCCCCCGGGTATCCGTCTCGAAGAAGCGATAGCCCAGCCCTGCGGTGTGGCTCAGCAATTGCCATACGGCGATCCGCGCAGGCTGGCCGTCGGCCAAGCGTGGTCTGAACTCGGGCAACCAGCGTTCGAGAGCGTCATCCAGATTGAGCCGACCTTGAGCCACCAGCACCAGCGCCGCCGTTGAGACGATGGTCTTGCTCACCGATGCCAGACGGAAGATAGCATCCGTGGTCATTGCCCGACGGCTTTCGCTGTCGGCCCAGCCAGCGGCCTGGCGGTGAAGAAGCACGCCGTCGCGGGCGACCAGGACCACGGCGCCAACCAGACGGCGTTCATCCAGCGCCTTCTGAACAGCGGCCTGAATGCGGGCGGACAGATGTGCAAGTGGGACGCCTGCGTGCAGAGACAAGGCGGGAACAGACATGGGCAACTCCTTTCATCAGTGAACATTCCCGCATGATAGAAACGCAGCTATTAAAGAAAAAGTAGGGTACAGTTCCGTTCTTAGCGGAACTATTTGTCCGCAATGGAGGTATGAAGTGGACAACCTGAATGGCTTCGTCGTGTTCGTCCGGGTCGCCGAGACACGCAGCTTCGTCGCGGCCAGTCGGCTGCTGGGCGTGTCGGCATCCGCCATCGGCAAAAGCGTGGCGAGGCTGGAAGAGAAGCTTGGCGTGCGCCTGTTTCACCGCAGCACGCGCAGCATCACCCTGACGGCCGAGGGAACGCTGTTCCTGGAGCGTAGCCGACGTATCCTTGCCGAGATCGAAGCCGCGGAAATGGAATTGTCGCAGGCGACGGCCACGCCGCGGGGCCGGTTACGGATCAGCCTGCCCCTGGTCAGCTCGCTGGTGTTACCGGTGCTTGGCGAGTTCATGCGCGAATACCCGGCCATCGAGCTGGATCTGGACTTCACCGATCGGCTGGTCGAGGTGATCGAAGAGGGGTTCGACGTGGTGGTCAGAACGGGAGATCCGACGGACTCGCGCCTGTCCGCGCGGAAGCTGGGCACCTTCCGCTCGATGCTGGTCGCCTCGCCCGATTATCTGGCGCGACGAGGTATACCCGAAGTGCCCGCCGATCTGCTGGATCACACCTGCCTGCACTACCGCTTTCCCAACAGCGGTAAGCTGGAGCCGTGGGCGCTGCGGCAAGCGCCGGGAGAAGCCGATCTGCAGCTCCCCACCTCAATGATCTGCAACAATATTGAGACGCGGGTGTGCTTTGCGCTTCAGGGCCTGGGAATCGCCTGTCTGCCGGAATTCTCGATCAGAGAACCACTGGCAGATGGACGGTTGCGCACCATTCTGGCCGACCGCGTGGAGCGTACTGGCGTCTTCTACGTGCTCTGGCCCGCCAGCAGACATCCCTCGCCTAAAATTCGGGCGATGGTCGATTTTCTCTGTGCGCGGGTATTTCCGTCATCTGAAAGCAGATAATCCGCTCAGGGCAGAAGCTGAGCTTTCGGCGGCTGATGGCATGGTGAGACGAGCGACAATGCGAATCTCACCATCGGCGACAAAATCCAGGTTCCCTTAAATTTTTCATGGTCGATACCAGAAAGGATAATCCGTATTATGTAAGCAAATATGTCAAAAGCAGGGACTTACCCATGCAAGAATTCGGCATACTCTTTATCAGCGCGGTACTGGTTAACAATTTTGTCCTGTCCCGCTTCCTTGGGCTATGCCCGTTTATGGGAGCCTCAGGGAAACCGGAGATGGCAACAGGAATGTCGTTTGCGACAACCTTCGTCCTGACGCTGGTCAGCGCACTGGCATGGTTTTTTGATAATTATCTGCTGGTGCCCTACGAACTGACCTATCTCGCGTGATGGTCTATATTTTTGCCAGCGCGGTTGTGGTTCAGCTCACAGAGACTTTTATCCGAAAAACCAGCCCTGCCCTGTATCGTCTGTTAGGTATTTTCCTGCCACTGATCACCACCAACTGCGCAGTTCTGGCAGTGCCGCTCATCAACATTACTCAGAACAACGGATTCCTTCTTTCTACGTTTTATGGCTTCAGCGCCGCCTTTGGTTTCTCACTCGTGCAGGTGCTCTTCTCGTCGCTTCGCGATCGTCTGAAAGCCGCGAATGTGCCGGCCCCCTTCAAAGGCTCTCCGATATCGCTTATTACCGCGGGTCTGATGTCGCTGGCTTTTATGGGATTCACCGGGTTAACGGGGGCGTAGTATCCGCCGTATTTATCGCGAAACGGCTTAATAAGGCGGGTAAGACGTGGGAGGAGGACATTGACAGCACCTGGCAGCTCAGAATCAGCCACAACTCATTGTTAGCATAAATTATCATTTTAACTGGCACTCTTTGCTTATTTCATTCTCAATGTCTCTGTCTTCCGCGTGCTCCACAAGTCGCTTAAATTGACGCTTGAGCTTAATCCCAGAGGGAGTACAACTTTTCGAGTCCGCAATCTGTACCGCAGCACTGTATGCGTTGTAGCAACGGTCAACATCTGACACGTCCTTTTTGCAGTTGCTGAAAACAATAAAAGTACTGTCGGGATGTTGTAACATTTTTTCTATTTCAGTATTGGTCTGTGATTCACGGAGTATTTTGGGGAAAAACAGGACTATTGCTAACGCGACCAGTACTGCGCCAATCATCGTCATTAATTTGAATGTCATACTCATTATCTCACTGACGCAATGCTTGTGCCCGGTTAACCACTACATGACCTGACGGGTCATTAAAAAGGATTCTGACACTTTGCTATCATAGACAAAATGGACTTGTGCACATCGGGATCATGGGGTGCGTAAAAAAAGTACGCACTGGTTTGTTTTTCACCAGAAGGGGTGATGTCGACCCACGCTACATTTTCATAATTAGCGTCCTGTAAATCGTAACGCTCCGTCCCTCCAGGCAACGAGTCATCCTTCATTAATGACAGCTTTTGCGAGAGCGCAGCGGAGTACAGACAACTTTCTACGATATGCTTTTGTCCGTCGAAATACGCCGTTTTTAATTCCGGGTGAAGACCAACGCGACCAAGGTCCACGCAACCGCACAACATCACGGCCATAATGCTTATAATGATTTTATTCATCAACATAACCCTCCTTTGTATAAATGCCGCTCATATTAACCAATTTTTCTTATACGTGGCATCAATAGAATCTTAATGCTGATTATTTCCTTTGTCCGGAAATACATCAAACTGACAGCCAACCCTTTGATATAAATTACCCGAGCGCATGAAACCAGACCAAATAAACCACCAGACACTTAAAAAATTAGCGGACAGGCGAAGAGATACTGTCGCAAATTGATAACGGCGCTGAAGAAGGCAATGAAGGCTGGCGAGGGATGACAGAAACCATGGATAAGATTACTGCCTTTGATCCCATATTGCTATCTGCTCAGAGAGCCATGCGGTCCCACCGGCCAGCATTAAAGGAGGTTTATGCATTGCAGTCCCAAACTGCCAGGCGGCAAAAGCCAGAAAACCCACCAGGGCAACGATAGTCACTCTCAACACCTTACGCTCAGCATGCAATAACAAAATTATGGCAACCGACAGCAGGATCAGCGTGACAGGCCAGCAGGAAGCGATCGCAACATAAGACATAAACAGGTAATCCGTAATCATCGTCTCACCTCTTCTTTTTAAAGGTTGCCATCGTTGACACAACGCGGAATCATTATTAACGCCAGCTGGCGTGGACGTTTCAGGGTTGCTCAAGCCACCATGAACATGAACGGTACGAACAGCCCCTGTCAATTCTCAGCCGGAAGCGGTAGTTCAGAGAGGTTCGAATATTGCCCGCAAAAACGTGAGAAGCCCTATCCAGCACGCATGTCAGGCGTTACGGCGATGCCAGAGTCGGCCCGCAACCTCTCAAGTCGCTTAACCATTCAATTAAACGCCTTTTTCGTCATCTGGAGAACACGCTCGATTCTGATTTGTACCGCCTTCATCAATCCCCCCTGACACCGGAAGGGTACTGGCTGATGGCTGAAAAACAGCAAAAAGTGGGTAGAACAAAAACGGGTGTGCTTACACAACGCTCTGGCGCTGGGTACACTACCCACAATGCTCCTGCTGCGTAAATACCCGCTAACTGGGGAGACACCATTACGTGCCAGCATCACTGGTTCCCGCACGCCCGGCCCCACTTAAATCCGTGTTTGCTGGCAACAGACTGGCAGGTACATGCTTTACATTCTGAGATGAATTTGGTCACTTATCCCGGTTGAGCGTATGGGTTCTGATAACCTCAGAGAGAATGATAATCACGGCCACCACAATAAACATCACACCAAAGATAGTTCCTTCCACCTCACCGGTTTGCAGGTTATCAGACCCTATCAGGGCACCTCCAAGAAAACTTAAAGGTAAATATATTTTGAACATTACCGCCTCCCTTGTGCGAAGTTCCTGAACCCACTGTCCGCAGCGAACGCAGATGCATTCTGGCATTCTTCGCCTGGCGCACCAGATTTGCAATAACCTGGCGAAGTTCAATACCGCTGATTACAGACTTTCGTTTTCATGGCCTGAGACACACCGGACCAGTTGATTAATTCAGTCCGGCGTTCCGCCGTCTGTGCTACGGGAAATGGGTAGCCGGGAGAGTATTGGGATGGTACGTCGATATGCCCACCATGCAACTGACCATTAACAGATCCTGCGCGGCAAATTGACTCGGTTTTTTAGGAAAATCTCCCAAATATTTCCAACACGGGAAAATCAGCGGCCGGAGGAAGTTGATAAGCGTTTGATTTTTGAATGGCCTCTATCTGCTCATAACTGAGTAATACCGGTTTTACGTTTACGTTTACGTTTACGTTTACGTTTTGTCTGGACATATGCCATACCTGATATTTATACAGTCATTATAATTACAGATAACGGGATGATCATTGTTTATATTGCAATTAATGAAAGAATAAATTTGTTCGTAACCAGAAGAGAAATTGATTGTTTTATAGACTTTTGCCGAGTACTTAACGAAGATTGCGTAATGACTTGTCGCTGCTGAGTCTCAACTTAACAAGGAAGACCTGATGCCCTTACCCGAACGTTTTAAGCCAGCCAAGATAAATCGCCAGAAACTTAAAGAACTAGCGGACGCAGCCGAAGAAATACTGTCGCAAATTGATAACGGCGCCGACGAAGATGATGAAGGGCTAAAAGCGATGATTGATGACTGGAACAGGCAGGTCGTTAATCCGTATGAATTCTCTGATTTCCGTGACTTTTCCTCATGGACCGACGCAAAGAACTTTACCCGGATGGCATTTAATCAGGAGAAATACGTTGCGGATTTAACCTGGGATGAACTAATTCAGATAATTAGTTTCGTGTGCAATGCTGAAGGCAAGAGATCGGAACAAAGTTACGCGCTGGGATTGCTGAAGAAAAACTTTGATGCCAATGCGTCCGACCTCATCTACTGGCCTAATGAATGGTTCCAGGATGAAGACATGCTCCAGGTAGATTTGACGCCTGAAGAAATCGCCGGATACCTCATGGCAAAATCTGGCCGGCTTCTAAGCGATGCGCCACAAATCGACCAGAGATACCCGCTCCCTCCCAGCGCAGCAAGTTAACGCTAAGAGATATCAACCCTAATGGGCAAAACACGTCACTTGTGCCTATACAGAGCCAGAACACGTCAAACCTGCCTATCCGTCCTGCAGGAAATGGGAGGATGGGAGAGCATTGAGATGGTACGTCGATATGCTCACCTGGCACCTAACCACTTAACGGAACATGCGCGACAAATTGACTCTATTTTTGAGGAAGATGTCCCAAATATGTCCCACACGGGAAAATCAGCGGCTGGAGGAGTTTGATAAGCGTTTGATTTTTGAATGGTACGCCCTACAGGGTTCGAACCTGTGACCTACGGCTTAGAAGGCCGTTGCTCTATCCAACTGAGCTAAGGGCGCACTGAAATGCGGATGTTTCATGGAGTGAAACCGCCTGGAATTATACGGTCAACGCTCAGTGAGTCAATGCATTTTGCCATGAAACTGCTGCGGCATAACTAACTTGCCTATATATACGACAAAGGTTGCGCAAAGTTCATCCATCGCCGGTTTTCAGCACTTATCGCGCTCGACGACAATAAATAGTTCCAGTTCCCCTTAAATGCGCCAAATATCCCTTTAAACCGCGGTGTCTTTAGCCCTTAATTTTGTCAAAGAGGGATAAAAATTCAAACGAGGACTGACAGCGAGGCTGGCTTCTGACAAAATATCCACATCCCCCTTTCGTTAAGATACAGATGGAATCCTCTCTCTGATGGCAGCAAAAATTATTGACGGTAAAACGATTGCGCAGCAGGTACGCGCTGAGGTTGCGGAAAAAGTGAAGGCCCGTACTGCGGCCGGAAAACGCGCCCCAGGGTTAGCCGTCGTACTGGTCGGCAGCAACCCGGCGTCGCAGATTTATGTCGGCAGCAAGCGCAAAGCGTGTGAAGAGGTGGGATTTGTCTCCCGCTCATACGATCTCCCGGAAACCACCAGCGAGGCGGAATTACTGGAGCTGATTGATACGCTGAATGCCGATACCACTATCGACGGTATTCTGGTACAGCTGCCGCTGCCTGCCGGAATTGATAACGTGAAAGTGCTGGAGCGTATCGCCCCGGACAAAGATGTTGACGGTTTCCACCCCTATAACGTCGGCCGTCTGTGCCAGCGCGCCCCGCGCCTGCGCCCGTGTACGCCGCGCGGAATCGTTACCCTGCTTGAGCGTTACAATATCGACACCTACGGCCTGAATGCCGTGGTTATCGGTGCATCGAACATCGTGGGCCGTCCGATGAGCATGGAGCTGCTGCTGGCGGGCTGCACCACCACCGTCACCCACCGCTTTACCAAAAACCTGCGTCATCACGTCGAAAACGCCGACCTGCTGATCGTCGCGGTGGGTAAACCGGGCTTTATTCCGGGCGAATGGATTAAAGAAGGCGCTATCGTGGTGGATGTCGGTATTAACCGTCTGGAAAACGGCAAAGTGGTTGGCGATGTCGTCTATGAAGATGCCGCCGCACGCGCGTCATACATCACACCGGTGCCCGGCGGCGTCGGCCCGATGACCGTTGCTACGCTCATTCAAAACACGCTGCAGGCGTGCGAAGAATATCACGATATTCAGGAGGCCTGAGATGGCGAATTTTTCTCTGGGCAAACACCCACACGTTGAACTGTGCGATCTGCTGAAGCTCGAAGGCTGGAGTGAGAGCGGCGCGCAGGCCAAAATAGCGATTGCCGAGGGTCTGGTGAAGGTTGACGGCGCGGTAGAAACCCGCAAACGCTGCAAAATCGTCGCCGGTCAGACGGTGAGTTTTGAAGGCCAGAACGTGACCGTTACTGACTGATTCTATTCAATAAAACGCCCGGCAAGCCGGGCGTTTTATTCTCGCTTACTTACGGCGCCAGGTGGTTCCCTGCGGTCCGTCCTCCAGCACGATCCCCATCTCATTGAGACGGTCACGCGCAGCATCCGCAGCGGCCCAGTCTTTCGCTTTACGCGCATCCAGACGCTGCTGAATCAGCTGCTCGATTTCCGCAACTTCGCCGTCGTCAGCCTGCGCGCCGCTTTGCAGGAAGACATCCGGCTCCTGCTCCAGCAGCCCCAGCACGCCGGAGAGCTTGCGCATATGTGCGGCCATGGCGTTAGCAGCAGCGACATCTTCCGTCTTCAGACGGTTCACTTCACGCGCCATATCGAACAGCACGGAATAGGCTTCCGGCGTGTTGAAATCGTCATCCATCGCTTCAATAAAGCGCGCTTCGAAGGCGTCGCCGCCGGCCGGCTCTGCCGATTTGTCGGTTCCGCGCAGCGCGGTATACAGACGCTCCAGCGCAGAACGCGCCTGCTTGAGATTTTCTTCGCTGTAGTTCAGCTGGCTACGATAGTGGCCGGACATCAGGAAGTAGCGAATGGTCTCCGCATCGTAGTACTTCAGTACGTCGCGCACGGTGAAGAAATTGCCCAGCGATTTTGACATTTTCTCACGGTCAACCATCACCATCCCGGAGTGCATCCAGTAGTTCACATACTCGCCATCGTGGGCGCAGGTAGACTGGGCGATTTCGTTTTCATGATGCGGGAACATCAGATCCGATCCGCCGCCGTGGATATCAAAATGGTTGCCCAGCTGTTTGCAGTTCATCGCCGAACATTCAATGTGCCAGCCAGGACGACCGTTACCCCACGGGGACGGCCAGCTCGGCTCGCCCGCTTTCGACATTTTCCACAGCACGAAATCCATCGGGTTGCGCTTGACGTCAACCACATCAACGCGCGCGCCGGCCTGCAACTGGTCGAGATCCTGGCGCGACAGCTGCCCGTAATTCGGATCGGTCGGTACCGAGAACATCACATCCCCGTTGTCCGCCACGTACGCATGGCCGCGCGCGATCAGTTGTTCGGTGATTTCAATAATCTCGGGAATATGGTGGGTAGCGCGAGGCTCCATATCCGGACGCAGAATATTCAGCGCATCGAAATCATTGTGCATTTCGGCAATCATGCGATCGACCAGCGCGACAAAGCTTTCGCCGTTCTCATTCGCACGCTTAATGATTTTATCGTCGATATCGGTAATGTTGCGGACGTACTTCAGCTTATAGCCGAGAAAACGCAGGTAGCGGGCGACCACGTCAAAAGAGACGAAAGTACGGCCATGGCCGATATGACAGAGATCGTAAACGGTAATTCCACACACGTACATGCCCACTTCCCCGGCATGGATAGGTTTAAACTCTTCTTTTTGGCGCGTCAGGGTATTAAAAATTTTTAACATCGAAGATTCCGTGTAGACGTGTGTGAATATTAAGTCGCGTATTCTAACCTTAATTCAACCCCGAAGCAGCACACAATGCAAGGTGATCGAACCCGGCGGTTATGCTATAACAGCCCCCTATGTCACGCCCAACGTTGGGTTTAAGCACCACAATCATCGGAACAGGATGCAAAAATGGTTACTTTCCACACTAATCATGGCGATATCGTCATCAAAACCTTTGACGACAAAGCGCCGGAAACAGTTAAAAACTTCCTGGATTACTGCCGCGAAGGTTTCTACAACAACACCATTTTCCACCGTGTTATCAACGGTTTTATGATCCAGGGCGGCGGCTTTGAGCCGGGCATGGCGCAGAAAACCACCAAATCCCCGATCCAGAACGAAGCTAACAACGGTCTGAAAAACACCCGCGGTACTCTGGCCATGGCCCGTACTCAGGCACCTCACTCCGCCACCGCGCAATTCTTTATTAACGTTGTCGATAACGACTTCCTGAACTTCTCTGGTGAAAACCTGCAGGGCTGGGGCTACTGCGTATTTGCCGAAGTGGTTGAAGGTTTAGACGTGGTCGACAAAATCAAAGCGGTGGCTACCGGCCGCAGCGGCATGCATCAGGATGTGCCGAAAGAAGATGTTGTGATCACAAGCGTCACCGTCAGCGAGTAATTCGTGGCGACACTGTTTATTGCGGATTTACATCTGCAAACAGAAGAACCGGCGATCACCGCCGGTTTTCTGCGCTTTTTAGCCGGCGAAGCCCGCGAGGCGGATGCGCTGTATATCCTTGGCGACCTGTTTGAAGCCTGGATTGGCGATGACGATCCGAACCCGCTGCATCAGCAAATCGCCTCGGCAATCAACGCATTAACGCAATCAGGCGTGCCCTGCTATTTTGTTCACGGCAACCGCGACTTTCTCGTTGGCCAGCGCTTCGCACGCGTCTGCGGGATGACGCTGCTGGCGGAAGAAAAAGTGCTCGACCTGTACGGTCGTCGGGTCCTGATTATGCACGGCGATACGCTCTGCACCGACGATCCGGGCTATCTGGCTTTTCGCGCCAAAGTCCATACTCCGTGGATTCAGCGTCTGTTCCTTGCCCTGCCGCTGTTTATTCGCCGCCGCATCGCCGCCAGAATGCGCGCCGACAGCAAAGCGGCCAACAGCAGCAAGTCGCTGGAAATTATGGATGTCAATCCGCAGGCCGTGGTCGAGGCGCTGGAAAGGAATCAGGTACAGTGGTTGATTCACGGCCACACGCATCGCCCTGACGTCCACCCGTTAGAGGCCAACGGCAAGCCGGCGTTTCGCGTGGTCCTCGGCGCCTGGCACAGCGAAGGGTCGATGGTCAAAGTCAGCAAAGACGACGTTGAACTGATCTCCTTCCCGTTTTAATTTCCCGCGCATTTTCCCCCCATCACCGGTGACGCAACCGTTTTCCTTGCCGAAAGATCATGTTATTCTCTGTGGCCTCTAAAGCAGTGTGAAGCACACCCACAGGAGTTTTAAGACGCATGTCTTCCCGCAATAATTCGGCGCGTATCGCCATCGTGATGGGGTCCAAAAGCGACTGGGCTACCATGCAATTTACCGCAGAAATCCTTGATGCCCTGAACGTTCCGTACCATGTTGAAGTGGTCTCTGCACACCGGACGCCCGATAAGCTGTTTAGCTTTGCCGAAGGCGCGGAAGGCAACGGTTACCAGGTGATTATTGCCGGTGCGGGCGGCGCGGCGCATCTGCCGGGCATGATTGCGGCGAAAACCCTGGTGCCGGTGTTAGGTGTGCCGGTCCAAAGCGCGGCGTTAAGCGGCGTAGACAGTCTCTACTCTATTGTTCAGATGCCGCGCGGAATTCCCGTCGGTACGCTGGCCATCGGCAAAGCCGGCGCCGCCAACGCGGCCCTGCTGGCGGCGCAGATTCTGGCGGTGCACGACGCTGAGCTGCATCAGCGCCTGAGCGCCTGGCGTCAGGCCCAGACCGATGAGGTGCTGGAGAATCCGGACCCACGGGGTGCGGCATGAAACAGGTTTGCATCCTTGGCAACGGCCAGCTAGGCCGGATGCTACGTCAGGCCGGGGAACCGCTGGGCATCGCCGTCTGGCCAGTCGGCCTGGAAGCCGATCCTGAAGCGGTGCCGTTTCAGCAAAGCGTGATCACTGCCGAAATCGAACGCTGGCCGGAAACGGCGCTCACACGTGAACTGGCGCGCCACCCGGCGTTTGTTAACCGCGATGTATTCCCGATCATTGCCGACCGTCTGACGCAAAAACAGCTGTTTGATAAGCTCGGGCTCGCCACCGCGCCGTGGCAGTTGCTGGCAGATAAAAACGAGTGGCCGGCGGTATTCGCACGTCTGGGCGAGCTGGCTATCGTTAAGCGTCGCGTGGGTGGTTACGACGGTCGCGGCCAGTGGCGACTGCGCGAAAACGACATTGCGCAGTTGCCGGAAGAGAACTATGGCGAATGCATCGTTGAGCAAGGCATCAACTTTTCCGCCGAAGTGTCGCTGGTTGGCGCCCGCGCGCAGGATGGCAGCACGGTGTTCTACCCGCTCACCCGCAACCTGCACCAGGAGGGCATTCTGCGTACCAGCGTCGCCTTCCCGCAGGCCAATGCCCGCCAGCAGGACCAGGCGGAAAGCATGCTTTCCGCCATTATGCACGAGCTGAACTACGTGGGCGTGATGGCGATGGAGTGTTTTGTCACCGCTGATGGCCTGCTGATTAACGAGCTGGCGCCGCGCGTGCACAACAGCGGTCACTGGACCCAGAACGGGGCCTCGATCAGCCAGTTCGAACTGCATCTGCGGGCGATTACCGGCCTGCCGCTGCCGCCGCCGGTCGTGAACAGCCCTTCGGTGATGATCAACCTGATCGGTACCGATCTCAACTACGACTGGCTGAAGCTGCCGCTGGTGCATCTGCACTGGTACGACAAAGAGGTGCGTCCGGGACGCAAAGTGGGTCACCTTAACCTGACCGACAGCGATACCGACCGCCTGAGCGCCACGCTGGAAGCCTTAAAACCTATCCTGCCGCCAGAGTACGCCAGCGGTATCTTCTGGGCGCAATCCCAGCTGGCGTAATCCTCTGACCCATTCGGGCGGCCAGCGCATCCGCCGCCCGTTCGCCCGCATGAAAACGGCTATTTGCCGGGGAATTGATCTTCGCCCTTCCCCGGCAGAGATTATGGCGCGTAGAATCCCCTCCTTGCTTTAACGATTTTCTTATTTAAAAGACGCTGTCAGTTTGACTTCAGAAGGATGAGCCATGAAAAATGGGACGGATTACCGCACCATTCTCACGGCGGACACGCCAATCATTGACGTCCGCGCCCCGATCGAATTCCGCCAAAGCGCACTTCCCGCGGCACTGAATCTGCCGCTGATGAACGACGCCGAACGTGCCGCCGTCGGCACCTGCTATAAACGCCATGGCGCGGACGCGGCCTTAGAGCTGGGCCATCGGTTAGTCAACGGCGAGGTGCGGGAAAAGCGTATCGCCGCATGGCGCGACGCCTGCTTACGTTATCCGCAGGGCTATCTGTGCTGCGCCCGCGGCGGCCAGCGCTCGCACATCGTACAGCAGTGGCTACATGAAGCCGGCATCGAGTACCCGCTGATCGTCGGCGGCTACAAGGCACTGCGCCAGGTCGCCATCCAACTCACCGAAGAGCTGGTCCAACGGCCGATCGTGCTGATCGGCGGCTGTACCGGCAACGGCAAGACCCAGCTGGTCTGCTCCCGCCCCGACGGTATCGATCTTGAGGGGCTCGCCCACCATCGCGGCTCGTCGTTCGGCCGCACCTTGCGTGAACAGCATGCCCAGGCAACGTTTGAAAACCACCTGGCCGTGGCAATGTTGAAAAAAGCCGGGCAGCATCGTCGCTGGGTGCTGGAAGATGAAGGGCATATGATAGGCGCCAACCACCTGCCGGAATGCCTGCGTGAGCGTATGGCGCAATCGCCGCTGGCGGTAGTCGAAGACCCGTTTGAGATTCGCCTTGAGCGCCTGCGGGAAGAGTATTTTGACCGTATGCACCGTGATTTTATTAATGCTTACGGTGAAGAGGAAGGCTGGCAGGCGTACAGTGAATATCTGCATCACGGCCTGTTCGCCATTCGCCGTCGCCTGGGGTTACAGCGTTTTGCCCGGCTTACCGCCCTGCTTGACGGGGCGCTGGCTGCGCAGCGGCGAGGCGCCGCTACCGATGCCCATTTTGCCTGGCTGGTCCCGCTGTTGCAAGAGTACTACGACCCGATGTATCGCTATCAGCTGAACAAAAAAGCGGAAAAAATTATCTTCCGCGGCAGCTGGAATGACGTCGCCTCATGGCTGGAGAAGTCATTCAACACCCTACCGCCCCGGCTTGCGGCGTCAACGCCTTAGCCGGGCTACGCGACTACACAACGGCACGGACCTGTCGCCCCGGTAAGCGCAGCGCCACCGGGGAGCCGTTCCCGCTTAGAAGTCGTAGCGCAGACGCACCAGGTTCATATCTCCCAGGTTGTCGGTGCTGGACGTAAAGACGTGCTCATAATCAACGCGGAAGCCGTAATCCAGCTGGAAGCTGATCCCCAGGCCGTTATCAATTCGCTGATAATTGCGGCCATTGACGTACTCCAGGCGGTCCCCCATAAAGTACGGCTGAATCGTTTTCACCGCGTACTGACCAATCGGGAAGGTATAGCCGGCAAAGTACTCAATCCCCCAGGCATCGCCGGCGAAATAGTCATGAACATCGGTTTTTTTGGTGGTCAAAAAGTTCTGATACCAACCGCCGCCGAAGGAGAAGGTCCAGTTATCCGGCTTCCAGCTCAGCGCCGTACCGAGGATATTCTGATCATAGGTTTTATTGTCTGATGATGACGGGTTACGCATCTCAGCACGGGTGTAGTTCCACGCGGTCCCCCAGGTCAGATCTTTGGTGATGTGATAATCCGCGCCCACGGAGCCACCGCCTTTACGCTTATAGCGCAGGCCATTGCCCGGCAGATATTCATTATCTTCAAACAAATAAGAGGCATAGAGGTCAACATCACCCGCCGTTTTCTTATATTTCAACATATTACGGGAACGGTACGAACCATCGTAGTCGCCGTTGATACCGTTACCCGGCGCCTGGGCTATCATGTCGTAATCCCAGATATCGGTTTTCACCCCGACCACGTCGTAGTAAATACTGTTTTGCTGGCCGTAAGTTAATGTTCCCCAGGTGTCGCTCTTCAGCCCGGTGTATAACATACGACGGGTGGTATTATTAGCGCCTTCCGCATAGTGGTTGTCCCAGTCAAACAGCGCCGGAATATTGACCCCCAGCTCGTAATAGCTGATCCAGCTAATATCATCAAACAGATAATAATCAGCGGCGAAGCGGAAACGGGTCCCGCCATCAAAACCATTGCGCTTATAAGAGCCTTTATCGCCGTCGCCGGTCATCATGTTGAACTGCGGACGAATACTCCCACCGACGGTAAAGTTGAGGCGGCTCAGCGGATCTCCGGCCTGCGGGTCCTGTTTCAGTAACGTAATCTCCGCCTGGGAGGCGAAAGAAGTTAACGCCAGAGCTGCGCCGATCGTCATTGCCAGCGCTTTTATTTTATGTGCCATGCTTTTTCCTTGAGTAATAAGCAACCTTATAGTTTCCAGTTGAATATTAACCGTGATTTGGCATGACGTGTTGTTGGGTTTTTAATGTTTAGTGCGGTTTAAAATCAGTAAGTTACCATTTTGTGCCGTTAAAAAATCAACGATTATCATTTCATCGTTCGGTCATTAAAATGACGTATTACCGCTCAAATATCATCCATGGAGGAATCATGTCGAAAAAACTACTGCAGTTGCACTTTGCCTTTAACGGCCCCTTCGGCAGCGAGATGTCCCGCCAGCTCGGGGAGCTGGCCGAGTCCATCAATCAGGAGCCAGGGTTTATCTGGAAGGTATGGACTGAAAGCGAAAAGAACCACGAGGCGGGCGGGATCTACCTTTTCGAAGATGAAGACACCGCCCTCGCTTACCTCAAGAAGCATACCGCGCGCCTGAAATCACTCGGCGTGGATGACGTTATCTGCAAAGTTTTCGACGTCAATGAACCGCTCACTGCGCTGAACCTTGGTCATCTGCAATAGCATTCCTTTAGCGACGGCGCTCGTATTTTTGCCGGGTGACGGCTGGCGCCTTACCCGGCCTACGCCCTTTGCATCGTGAGAAGTGCCCGCATTTTGCCGGGGGGCGGCTGACGCCTTACCCGGCCTACGCCCTTTGCCATCGCGAGAAGTGCCCGCATTTTGCCGGGTAGCGGCTGACGCCTTACCCGGCCTACGCCCTTTGCATCGTGAGAAGTGCCCGCATTTTGCCGGGTGGCGGCTGACGCCTTACCCGGCCTACGCCCTTTGCCATCGCGGGAAGTGCCCACATTTTGCCGGGTGGCGGCTGGCGCCTTACCCGGCCAACTCCCTTTGCCATCGCGAGAAGTGCCCGCATTTTGCCGGGTGGCGACTGGTGCCTTACCCGGCCTGCGCCCTTTGCCATCGTGAGAAGTGCCCGCATTTTGCCGGGTGGCGACTGGTGCCTTACCCGGCCTGCGCCCTTTGCCATCGTGAGAAGTGCCCGCATTTTGCCGGGTGACGGCTGGCGCCTTACCCGACCTGCGCCCTTTGCCATCGCGGGAAGTGCCCACATTTTGCCGGGTGGCGGCTGACGCCTTACCCGGCCTGCGGCGCCAATATATCAACAGCCTGCGTTTCCCGTAGGCCCGGGCAAGCGCAGCGCCGCCGGGCGTTTACCCGATGACGCCCCGGTTCAATCACTGACTAAACTGGCGAAACAGCGCCTTGCCTTTTAACAGACGCAATCCCAGCCAGCCGCCGCATAATGACAACAGCAGCGCGCCGCACAGCGGCAGCATCACCCACAGTCGCCAGTCCGGCGCCCACGGAAAATCAAACACTTTGGTTTGCAGCATCGCCAGCGCAACCTCCGCGCCGATGGCCGCGACGATGCCGGAGACCACGCCCAGCAGCGCAAACTCCGCCCACAGCGTGGTACGCAGCAGCGACTTGCCGGCCCCCAGCGTGCGCCAGACCACCAGCTCCTGATAGCGCTGGCGCATACCGACCTGGACCTGCGCCAGCAGCAGTAAAATACCACACGCGGTCACCAGCACCACCATCACTTCCAGCGCCCGACTGACCTGCGTCAACACCTGGCCCACCTGGCGGAGAATCGCGCCAATATCCAGCAGGCTGACGGTGGGGAACTCGCGGTTAAGCTGCGTCAACAGCGTATTGCCGTTATCCCAGCGGAAGCTGGTCAACCAGCTCTGCGGCTGCCCGTCAAGCGCAGCCGGCGGGAAGATAAAGAAGAAGTTTGGCCGCAGGCTCTCCCAGTCCACCCTGCGTACGCTGGTGACCGTCGCGCTGAATTCCTGCGTATCGCCGGTGAAGGTCACGCTATCGCCGGATTTGATTCCCAGCCGCTGCGCCAGTCCCTCCTCGATGGACACTTCTCCGGCCTTAGGCGGCCAGCTACCGGCCACCAGCGGATTATGATCCGGCCGCTCGCTGCGCCAGGTCAGATTCAGTTCCCGGTTCAACGCTTCGTCTTTATTGCTCTCCGCCGCCTGTCCGTTAATTTGCGTCAGGCGGGCGCGGACAATCGGGTAAAACTCGGTTGCCGTAACATGGTGCCCGGCAAGGAACGTTTTCACCGCCGCCACCTGCTCCGGCGCAATGTTGATCAAGAAGTAATTGGGGCTTTCCGGCGGCAACTGCTGCTGCCAGCGATCCAGCAGATCGCCGCGCAGCACCAGCAGCAACGCCAGCAGCATAAACGACAGCGAAAACGCCGCCAGTTGACTCAGGGCTGACCACGGCTGGCGCAGCAGACGGTTCACCGCCAGACGCAACGGTAGCGCTTTCAGCGTCAACCGCTTCAGCAGCCACAGCAGCCCCCAGCCCAACACGCCGCACAGCAGCGCCAGCACCACGGCACCGGCCAGCACCGCCCATAGCAGCGGACTTCCACCCATCAGCCAGGCCAGCAGCATCACCACCATCGCAGACACCAGCGGAATATAGACTTTTAGCGGCCAGACGTTGGCAACGACATCCCGACGCAGAACCCGCAGCGGCAGCGTTGCCAGCAGCAGGCGATAAGGTCGTAACCCCACCAGCAGCGAAATCACCACCATCGCGCCGATCGCCCACAGCCACGGCCAGCCGCTGGCCGGCGGTAAGGCCACCGGTAGCACCGGTTTCAGCATCAGCAATAAAATCTGCTCTAGCCCTGCCCCCATCGCGCCGCCAGCCACCTCCGCCAGCGCCAGTAGCATCAACCACTGGCCGACAATAAGCTTACGCAGCTGCGCGCGTCCGGCGCCAAGGGTTTTGAGGATCGCCACCAGATCGTAGCGGCTACGGCAGTAATGGCTCATCGCCACCGCCACTGCGGCAACCGCCAGCAACAGCGTGAGCAGCGCGGACAGCAGTAAAAACTGCTGCGAGCGCTCCAGTGATTTGCCCAAGGCGCTGTCGTCCTGCTGCAGGCCGATCCAGCGATGTTCAGACCCCAGCTTTGGCAGGAGCCACTTTTCATAGTCCGCCAGTTGCTGCGGGGTTCCGGCAAACTTATAGCGCCACGAGACACGACTGCCGGGCTGTACCGCGCCGGTTTTCGCCACGTCGGCGGTATTCATCATTAGCCGGGGAGCCATCTGGAAGGGGTTGAACCCGGCATCCGGCTCTTGTACCACCTCGCCAGCAATGCGCAGCGTGGCATCGCCGACATCAAGGGTATCGCCAGTTTTTAAGTTCAGCAGCGCCATCAGGCGCGGTGCCAGCAGCACGCTGCCGGCCTGGGGTTTGAGGCCCGGCGGCTGCGTCTCCAGTTGACCGTAGAGCGGATAGCTATCGTCGACCGCCTTCACATCCGCCAGCTGCGGCGTATCGCCAGCAAAGGTCATGGTGGCGAAACTCAGCTGCTCTCCGACGGTGAGCCCGAGCCTGCGCGCCTCGTCAATCCACTCCGCAGGCACCTCGCGCGAGCTGCGCAGCGTCCGATCCCCGGCCATAAATTCGCGGCTCTGCTGGCTGAGTCCCTTTTCCATCCGGTCGCCGATCGACCCCAGCGCCAGCACGCAGGCCACCGCCAGGCTCAGCGCCATCCAGACAATCAGCAGCGAGGGCGAGCGCCATTCGCGCCAGAACCAGCGGGCAATCATGCTTCCTCCCGCAGTTGGCCGTCCACCAGACGCAGCCGTCGGTCGCAGCGCGCCGCCAGCAGCGGATCGTGGGTCACCAGGATCAGCGTGGTACCATGCTCTCGATTAAGGGAGAACAGCAGATCGGCAATTTTGTCGCCGGTATGGCGATCAAGATTACCGGTAGGCTCATCGGCAAACAGCAGCTCGGGCCGCCCGTTAAACGCGCGGGCGAGCGCTACCCGCTGCTGCTCGCCGCCGGAAAGCTGCGCCGGCAGATGATGGAGGCGTTTCCCCAGCCCCAGTTGTTCCAGCAATGCCCGGGCGCTGCCACGACTTTGGTTATCGCTCTCCCCCCGGAGCAACGCCGGAAGCTCGACGTTTTCCAGAGCGTTAAGCGTTGGAATCAGCATAAATGACTGAAAGACAAAGCCGACGTGTTTAGCGCGCAGCCGCGCCCTCGCCTCTTCATCCATCGTATGCAGCGGCTGGCCAAGTAGAGAGACCTCGCCGCCGCTGCCGTCGTCCAGCCCGGCAAGTATCGCCAGCAACGTGGATTTCCCCGAACCCGACTCGCCAATCAGGGCGATGGTCTGCGCCGGTTTGACAACCAGCTCAACTCCGGTAAGGATGGAAAGCTGATGCTCTCCCTGACCGACGGACTTCTTAAGATGATGAACTTCAAGTATGTTTTCCGCTGGCATTTGCCTTTCCTGTTTCTGATTTTTTTTGCCTGCCGCGCCATCGCCGCCGACACGCTATTAGTTCTTGGCGATAGCCTGAGCGCCGGTTATCGCATGGCCGCCAGCGCCGCCTGGCCTGCGCTACTCAACGATAAGTGGCAGGCCACCACGCCGGTCATCAACGCCAGCATCAGCGGCGACACCTCGCAGCAAGGGCTGGCAAGACTCCCGGCGTTGCTCAAACAGCATCAGCCGCGCTGGGTGCTGGTCGAGCTGGGAGGCAACGACGGGCTGCGCGGCTTCCCGCCGCAGCAGACGGAGCAGACTCTGCGTACGGTGATTCAGGATATCAAAGCCGCTAACGCCCAGCCGTTATTGATGCAAATTCGCCTGCCCGCAAACTATGGCCGTCGTTATAATGAAGCCTTTAGCGCCCTGTATCCGGCTCTGGCGAAAGAGTTCGATATTCCTCTGCTGCCCTTTTTTATGGAAGAGGTCTATCTGAAGCCCCAGTGGATGCAGGATGATGGCATCCATCCCAATCGTGATGCCCAGCCCTTTATTGCCGACTGGATGGCAACCCGGCTGGCTCCCTTAGTTAATCATGACTCCTGATCTTCAGGCGTCGCTTGCAGGTAAAGTTATGCAAAAATCGGTTTTAGTAACAGGCTGTTCCAGCGGTATTGGTCTTGAAAGCGCCCTCGATTTAAAACGCCAGGGCTTTAACGTCCTGGCCGCCTGCCGTAAAGCGGACGACGTGGCGCGGATGCAGGAGCTCGGGCTGACCGGTATTTTGCTGGACCTCGACGACCCGCAAAGCGTTGAACGCGCCGCCGCGGAGGTCATCGCCTTGACCAATAATCGCCTGTACGGGCTGTTTAATAATGCCGGATACGGCGTCTATGGCCCGCTCACCACCATTAGCCGTCAGCAGATGGAGGCGCAGTTTTCCGCCAACTTTTTCGGCGCACACCAGCTGACGATGTTACTTCTGCCGGCGATGGAGCCGCACGGCGAAGGGCGTATCGTGATGACCTCCTCGGTCATGGGGATCATCTCCAGCCCCGGTCGCGGCGCCTACGCCGCCAGCAAATATGCGCTGGAAGCCTGGTCCGATGCGCTGCGTATGGAACTACGCTATAGCGGCATCAAGGTCAGCCTGATTGAGCCCGGTCCCATCACCACCCGTTTTACTACCAATGTCAACCAGACCCAACGCGATAAGCCGGTGGAGAACCCCGGTATCGCCGCGCGCTTTACCCTCGGCCCGGAAGCGGTGGTGGAAAAAGTGCGCCATGCTTTTACCAGCGACAAACCGCAATTGCGCTATCCGGTGACGTTTGTCACCCACGCCGTGGCGCTGCTCAAACGCCTGCTGCCGACGCGACTGATGGACAAAATTATCCAGGGCTGAGTTGAAGCTCCGGCTGTCGCCCCCATGTATACCCAAAATCGACTAAAGAGATGCGCTCATGTCAGTACAGAATGTTATCAATATTACCGAAGCTAACCTGCACCAGACGCTGGAGCAATCCGTTACCGCGCCGGTGCTGTTTTATTTCTGGTCAGCGCGCAGCCAGCACTGCGAGCAGCTGACGCCGGTTCTGGAAGGGCTGGCTGCGCAATACAACGGACAGTTTACGCTGGCGAAAGTGGACTGCGACGCTGAGCAGATGCTTGCCTCACAGTTTGGCCTGCGCTCTATCCCGACGGTTTATCTGTTCCAGAACGGCCAGCCGGTAGACGGCTTTGAAGGCCCGCAGCCGGAATCAGCCATCCGTGCGCTGCTGGATAAAGTCCTGCCCCGCGAAGAAGAGCTGAAAGCTCAGCAGGCGCTGGCGCTGATGCAAGAAGAAAACTATCTTGAGGCGCTGCCGCTGCTGAAAGACGCGTGGCAATTGTCGAACCAGGAGAGCCAGATTGGCCTGCTGCTGGCGGAAACGCTGATCGCGCTACAGCGTTCCGACGAAGCCGAAGCGGTGCTGAAAACCGTTCCGTTGCAGGATCAGGATACCCGCTATCAGGGGCTGGTCGCGCAGATTGAGCTGCTGAAACAGGCGGCGGATACGCCGGAAATTCAACAGCTGCAGCAGCAGGTTGAGCAGCATCCGGAAGACGCCGCGCTGGCCGCTCAGCTCGCGCTACAGTTGCATCAGGTTGGCCGCAATGAAGAAGCGCTGGCGCTGCTGTTCAGCCACCTGCAGAAAGATTTAGCCGCCGGCGACGGCCAGATACGCAAGATGTTGCAGGAGATCCTTGCCGCACTCGGTACCGGCGATGCCTTAGCGGCGAAGTACCGCCGCCAGCTCTATTCACTGCTGTACTAATCCTCTTATCCGCGTCAATCCCCCCGGTCGCGCTACGCTTACCGGGGCTACGGGCCGATGGCTCGCGCTGCGCTTAGCCGGGCTACGGACTCACCATCGTCTGCGGGCCGGTAGCCCTGTAGCCCGGATAAGGCGTCAGCCGCAATCCGGGGGCAGCTTACGCACGCTTTTTCAACGATGTCACCACCAGTTGATGGCGGGTGTTAAAGAACTTCCGGTAGGTCAGATAGCCGGCGATGATCGTCGACAGGCTGGCGGTGGACAGCAGCATAAACGTCACCATAATCTGATACTTAATGGCCTTCACCGGATCAATCCCGGCGAAAATCAGCCCTGACATCATGCCGGGCAAACTCACCAGCCCCACCGTTTTAGCCGAATCAATGGTCGGGATCAGCGATGCGCGAATACTGTCGCGAATTAACCCGGCGACCGCCATTTTCGGCGTGGCGCCCAGGCTGAGCTTCTCCTGAATTTGCTGCTGCTCGCTGTTGAAGCGCTGTCCCATATTGTTGTAGCACAGCCCAACCGCCACCATTGCGTTCCCGGCCACCATCCCGGCTATCGGGATCACCTGCATCGGCACAAAAGCAATGGAGCCGGAGAAGACCAGCACCGCCAGCGTCAGCCCGGCGCCGGTGGTAATAGCAATAAATGACGACAGGAAGGCCTTATCAATATATTTGCTGCGCTTTTGCGCATTCCATGCCGCGTTAAAGCAAATAAACAGCACCATGAGCAGCGTCAGCAGCGCGTGATTGACGTTGAAGATATATTTCAGGACGTAGCCGACAATAATCAGCTGCACCACCGCCCGACAGATACTCCAGACGATATCTTTTTCCAGCGCCAGTTTTTCCCGGTAGCTCACAATAATTGCCACCAGCACCAGCACCATCGAAAGCGCCAGCGATTCGTTGGTAATATTATGCCCGTTCATGAGACACCTCCTGAGCGCTGCCGCCAGCGGGCTGCAACGTAATCACCTCATCAGCATGGGCAATTTCATTACGATCGTGGGTGACCCACAGCACCGCAATATTTTTTTCCGTCACATAACGATGAATAATATCGTTGACGTTGTGTTTATTACTTTCGTCCAGCGCGCTGGTAATTTCATCGAGCAACAAGACCTGGGGCAAAAATTGCAAATTACGGATCAGCGAAACCCGCTGTTTTTCGCCACCGGAAAGCTCATTGATTGATTTTTCCAGCGTATTTTCCGCAAGGCCAAAGCGCTGTAAATCAGCGACCAGCGCCTTAGGATCCGGCTGCTGACGGCGAATCTGCCAGGGAAAAATCAGATTGTCATAGACCGAGTCGCCAAACAGCGCCGGGGTCTGCGCGCAGTAGGAGACCTGCTGGCGATAGGTTTCCGGCGACAGCGTCGTAATATCGCGATCGGCAAAAAAAATCTGCCCGGAGGTGGCGCTCAACAGCGAGGCGATAATTTTCAACAAGGTGCTTTTCCCGCAGCCGGAAGGTCCGGTAATCAGCTTAAATTCCCCGGCGCGCAGCTGGAGGTTTATATTATTAAGAATGACCGTCTCGTCGACCTGAAAGCCAACATTCTCAAGACGCAAAATAGCGTTATTTTCCTTCATTATTGTTCCACTTTTTTCCTACAACCCTGCTAGTTTACTCTAGTTTCCTTTCGCCTGGATGAGGAGAAAGATATACTTAATTTAAACTTGCGTCATTTTTTCTGGCGCCTCATCAGGCAATAAAACAGGAGGTTTTTTGATGCTGATCTTTATCCCCGTACTCATTTTCGTCGCGCTGGTTGTGGTCATGGCCGGCGTCAAAATCGTCCCCCAGGGCTTCCAGTGGACCGTTGAGCGTTTCGGCCGCTACACCATGACGCTACAGCCGGGTTTAAGCCTGGTGGTGCCCTTTATGGATCGGATTGGCCGTAAGATTAATATGATGGAGCAGGTGCTTGATATTCCCTCCCAGGAGGTTATTTCACGCGATAACGCCAACGTCACCATTGATGCGGTGTGCTTTATTCAGGTCATTGATGCGCCAAAAGCGGCTTATGAGGTCAGCAATTTACAGCAGGCGATTGTTAACCTGACGATGACCAACATTCGTACCGTTCTTGGCTCGATGGAACTTGACGAAATGCTCTCTCAGCGCGACAGCATTAATACCCGCCTGCTGCATATTGTCGACGAAGCAACGAACCCGTGGGGCGTCAAAATTACCCGCGTTGAAATTCGCGACGTGCGTCCGCCGGCTGAACTGATTGCCTCGATGAACGCTCAGATGAAAGCCGAACGAACCAAACGCGCCTATATTCTTGAAGCCGAAGGGATACGCCAGGCCGAAATCCTCAAAGCCGAAGGCGAAAAGCAGTCGCAGATCCTGAAAGCGGAAGGGGAACGCCAGTCGGCATTCTTGCAGGCCGAAGCCCGCGAACGTTCGGCGGAAGCGGAAGCCCGCGCGACGCAGATGGTCTCGTC
This sequence comes from Klebsiella sp. Lac1, assembly GCF_009825425.1. Taxonomy (NCBI): domain Bacteria; kingdom Pseudomonadati; phylum Pseudomonadota; class Gammaproteobacteria; order Enterobacterales; family Enterobacteriaceae; genus Klebsiella; species Klebsiella sp. Lac1. Next base: position 268,322 of record NZ_VJZJ01000001.1, on the reverse strand, counting down.
CGCGATCGCCTCCGGCGATATTCAGGCGATTAACTACTTTGTGGCCCAGAAATACACCGATGCGCTGCAGAAAATTGGTTCCGCCAATAACAGCAAAGTGGTGATGATGCCGCTCGATGCCAGCAGCCTGATGGGCTCCATCGCCGGTATCAGCGAACTGATTAAAGAAGGCTCAGGCGAACGGAAAAAATCATGATCGCGCTCATTCTCGCCCATCCGCATATTTTCTGGCTGAGCCTCGGCGGGCTGCTGCTGGCCGCTGAAATGCTGGGCGGCAACGGCTATCTGCTGTGGAGCGGCATCGCCGGCGTGGTCACCGGGCTTCTCGCCTGGGGACTGCCCTTCGGCTGGGAGTGGCAAGGCACGCTGTTCGCCGCACTGACCTTGCTGGCCGCCTGGCTGTGGTCACACTGGCTGCGCAGGCAGGTCGCGCGCCAGAAACCGGCCGACGCGCAGCTCAACCAGCGCGGCAAGCAGCTGGTCGGTCGCGTCTTTATGCTGGAAAGCCCGCTGATCAACGGCCATGGTCACGTGCGCGTCGGCGACAGCTGGTGGCCGGTGGTCGCCGATGAGGACCTCGGCGCAGGCAGCCACGTTGAGGTACTGGCCGTCGAAGGTATTACGCTACGCGTGCGGGCCTCCGCGCTGCGCCGCTAAGCCCGCGTCTTGCGGTGACAGCAGCCGGAAAGGTTGTCGATAATTGGACAATCGGCGCCGTCATCGCCGGGACAGGATTCCGCCAGCGCCAGCAGATGCCTGCGCATATTTTGCAACTCGCTGATATGGCGCTCAATATCCGCCACTTTATCCAGCGTTCTGCGCTTAACGTCCGCACTGTGCCGCGACGGATCGTTAAACAGAAAAATCAGTTCGCGGCACTCCTCCAGATTAAAGCCGACCTGCCGCGCCTGGCGCAGTAAGGTCAGTTCATCGAGGTGCCGTTGACTGTAGCTGCGATAGCCGTTTTCGCTGCGCAGCGGCGGCGTGACCAGTCCCTTCTCCTCATAAAAGCGAATCGCTTTACTGGTTAAGCCGGTTTTTTTTGCCACATCGCTGATATTCATTTTTCCTCCACCCTGCTGCATCCTCTGATCTCTATTGTAGGACTAATCTCGCCAACCCCCACTATTTCCTTGATGAATGAATATAAGTCATATATTTCATCATGTTAATGTTTCCTCCGCTCCACCCTGACGCGATATTCATCACAAAAAATAACTTACCTCGCGTGAGAAATTGACCCACATCAAAGGTGCATTCTGTTTACCCCTTAATGACTGGACGCACAGTTGATAAAACCCCATAAACGCGAATGCGATTAATTATCATTACAATTAAGGGTTACTTTGATGATGCCAAGGACACACCTGGGAAGCCTGTGGCTCTCCCCTCTCTCGTTATTTGTTGCCGCTACCGTTGCGGCGGCAAGCCCGACCTCCTCAGTGCAAAATACCGGCGAAGAGACGCTGGTCATTACCGCTAATCGTGCAGAATCCAGCCTCTGGGAAAGCCCGGCGACGATCCAGGTGATTGACCGGGCCACGCTGGATAAATCAACCAGCGTTTCAATCGCCGACGATCTGCAGGATATTCCCGGGGTTGAGGTGACCGACAACGCGCTGGCCGGTCGCAAGCAAATTCGTATTCGCGGCGAAGCCTCTTCCCGGGTGTTGATTTTGATCGACGGTCAGGTTGTCAGCTACCAGCGCGCCGGGCAGAACTACGGCGCCGGGCTGCTGATTGACGAATCGGCTCTCGAGCGTATCGAGGTGGTAAAAGGCCCATACTCGGTTCTTTACGGCTCACAGGCCATTGGCGGCGTCGTCAACTTCATCACCAAAAAAGGCGGAGATAAGCCGCTCGCAGGCAGTATCAAAGCCGTCTATAACTCGGCCACCGCTGGCTGGGAAGAGTCTGCCGCCACCTGGGGCAGCATCGACAGCTTTGACTATCGTATCAACGGCAGCTACTCCGATCAGGGCGATCGCGACACCCCTGACGGCAGGTTGCCCGATACCCACTTTCACAATAACGCTCAGGGCGTCTGGCTGGGCTACCATCTCGATCGCCATCAGTTCGGCCTGTCGCTCGATCGCTACAAAACCGCGACGCAAACCTGGCTTAGCGACGCCGATAACCAGTATGACGAATTCAGCGTCCGCATCCCGAAACTGGAGCGCGAAAAGGTCGGGGTATTCTATGACTATGCTGCCGACGGCGATTACCTGAAAAAAATTCATTTCGACGCTTATACCCAGACCATCGAGCGTAAATTTGAAAACCGGGTCAAGACCACCCAGCCGATTCCCAGCCCGCTAATCCAGGCCCTGACGGTCAGTAATCAGACCCATACCCAGGATAAGCAGTACACTCAGGGTGTCACGTTACAGAGCAACTTCTCGCTGCCGGCGAACAACGAGCTGGTTCTCGGCACCCAGTATCAGCATGACAAGGTGAAGCAGGACTCCAGCAGCAGCACGCGCCAGACTGCTGCCACTGGCTTCTTCGATACCCAGACCCATACCTTGTCGCATATTGAAGCCCAGCAGAGTAACACCTCATTATTTGCGCAAAACGACTGGCATTTCGCCGACGACTGGACATGGACCGTCGGCGCGCGTCAGTACTGGCTCTCCTCGCGACTCGATCGTAGCGACAGGATCAGACAGTCCTCCGCTGGAAAATCAGCACATGACGATGAGTTCGTCACCTCCACCAGCCTGCGCTATTCCGGTTTTAAAGATATTGAACTGCGCGCCGCCTATGCGCAGGGGTATGTCTTCCCGACGCTGACCCAGCTGTTTATGCAGACGTCTGCTGGCGGCGGCGTGACCTACGGCAACCCCAATCTGCAAGCGGAACACTCCAGTAACTATGAGCTGGGCGCCCGGTATAAAGGGAATATGTGGCTGATTGACGGGGCGATTTACTACTCCGAAGCCAAAGACTATATCGCCAGTCTGGCCTGCTCAGGAAACGCGATCTGTAACGGCAACAGTAGCTCCTCACGCGGTGAATATTACTACTACGACAATATTGACCGCGCCAAAACCTGGGGCATGGAGCTGACAGCGGAATACAACGGGTGGGCCGTATCCCCCTATCTGAGCGGCAATATTATTCGTCGTCAGTACCAGGGCGAGGCCCTTAAAACCTGGGATACCGGTGAACCGACGCTGACGGGACGAGCAGGCCTGAAACATACGCTGCTGCTGAATGCAGTCAACGTTTCTTCCGATCTCTTCGTTCGCGCCGCCTCCAGTGCCAAAGATAACACCGGCAGTAAGGAGATTAACTATCCGGGCTGGGCCACCCTTAACCTCGCCCTCACGACCGAGTTTGGCCCGCAGGATCAGTATCAGGTCAACCTGGCGCTCAATAACCTGACCGACAAGCGCTACCAGACCGCCCATGAAACGATTCCTGCCGCAGGTTTTAACGCCGCGGTGGGCTTCGCATGGAATTTCTGACGATGAAGGGACTTATCGCAGCCTTACTGGCTCTCGCCTGCGTCTGTAGTGCACAGGCCGAACGGCTGGTCGTCGCGGGAGGTTCGCTGACCGAAATTATCTTCGCGATGGGAGCTGGCAACCGCGTGGTCGGAGTAGATGAAACCACCTCTTATCCGCCGGAAACCGCCGCGCTGGCGCATATCGGCTACTGGAAGCAGCTCAGTAGTGAAGGCATTTTGTCCCTGCGCCCGGAGCGCTTTATCACCTGGCAGGATGCCGGGCCGCAAATCGTTCTCGACCAGCTACGCGCGCAACAGGTCAACGTCGTCACTTTGCCGCGCGTACCGGCTACGGTGGAACAGATGTACGCCAATATTCGCGAGCTGGCAAAAACGCTACAGGCACAGGAACAAGGCGAAGCGCTGGTGAACCGTATCCAGCAGCGCCTGGAACGCGTCCAGCGCAGCGTGGCGGCGAGAAGCGCGCCGGTCAAAGCGCTGTTTATTCTCTCCGCTGGCAGCAGCGCGCCGCAGGTCGCCGGCAAAGGCAGCGTCGCAGACGCCATTCTGGCCCTGGCAGGTGCCCGGAATGTGGCGACGCACAGGCAGTACAAAAGCTATAGCGCGGAATCGCTGATTGCGGCCAATCCACAGGTGATTGTCGTGACTTCGCAAATGGTCGATGGCGATCTTAATCGTCTGCGCACGATAGTTGGTCTAACCCACACCGCCGCCTGGAAAAATCAGCGCATTGTCATCGTCGATCAAGCGCTGATCCTCGGCATGGGCCCTCGCGTCGCTGACGCGGTTGAGTCCCTGCACCAGCAATTTTGGCCTCAATAGATGGATTTAATATAGACGTATGAATACTCACAACGCGCTGGATCTCACCCCGCATTTTGCGCTGGAGGGCAACCAGCCATTTAAAGATCGTCGCGCCACCATGCCGTGGCGTGGCGTGATCCCCATAGCAAAAGAGCTGCTGTCTCAAACCTGGCAAGAGGTCATCAGCCAGAGCGTGCCCCATCGTAAAAGACTGGTGTACTTACACATTCCCTTTTGCGCCACCCACTGTACGTTCTGCGGTTTTTATCAAAACCGTTTTGCGGAGGATCATTGCGCCCGCTATACCGATGCTCTGCTGCGGGAAATCGCCATGGAAGCCGACAGCGCGCTGCATCAGTCGGCCCCCATCCATGCGGTTTACTTCGGCGGCGGTACGCCGTCTGCGCTGTCGGCGCGGGATCTGGCGAGAATCGTCACCGCGCTACGTGAACAGCTGCCGCTGGCACCGGATTGTGAAATCACGATTGAAGGCCGGGTGCTTAACTTTGACGCGAACCGGATTGACGCCTGTCTGGATGCCGGCGCCAATCGCTTTTCCATCGGCATTCAGTCCTTCAACAGCAAGATCCGTAAGAAGATGGCCCGCACCTCCGACGGCCCTACGGCGGTAGACTTTATGCAGAGACTGCTGAAACGCGATCGCGCCGCCGTGGTGTGCGATCTGCTATTCGGCCTGCCCGGCCAGAATGCGGCACTGTGGGGAGAAGATCTGGCGATCGCCAGCGATATTGGTCTCGACGGCGTCGATCTCTATGCCCTCAATGTGATCCCTCATACGCCGCTGGGCAAAGCCGTGGAAAACGGCCGAACCGTGGTCCCTTCTCCGACCGAGCGTCGCGACCTTTATCTTCAGGGCTGTGATTTCATGGACGATGCAGGCTGGCGCTGCATCAGCAATAGCCACTGGGCGCGCACTACGCGCGAACGCAACCTTTACAACCTGTTGATTAAACAGGGTGCCGACTGTCTGGCATTTGGCTCCGGCGCGGGCGGTTCGGCCAACGGCTACTCGTGGATGGTCGAACGTAATCTCGCGGCCTGGCATGAATCCATCGCCGCCGGGGAAAAACCGCTGATGATGATGCGGACCGCCGAGCGCAGTTACCAGTGGCGTCACACCCTACAGGCGGGCATTGAAACGGCGCGCATCCCATTGGCTGAACTGACGCCCCATGCCGAAAAGTTAGCCCCTTTACTGAGCCAATGGCACCGAGCGGGACTCACCCGCGACGCCTCTACCTGCCTACGTCTGACCAACGAGGGTCGTTTCTGGGCAAGCAATATTTTGCAGTCTCTTGATGAACTGATTCAGGAACTTAATGCGCCGCGTATTGCGGTCGGGAAACCCTAACAGGAGTAATTTATGAGCCATGTTTCTTTGCAGGATTTTTTAAAGACCGAGCCGGACGGCACGCTGGAAGCGATCGCCGAGCGGTACAATATCCCCCTTCTGGAGGTGGTGCGAAACCTGCCTTCTCCGACGCTGGTCTCCGGCGACCGCTTTGACACCGTCTGGGAAACCGTCTGCGAATGGGGCAAAGTCACCACCCTGGTCCATACTGCGGATGTCATCCTTGAGTTTACCGGCGAGCTACCTTCCGGCTTCCACCGCCACGGCTACTTCAATCTGCGCGGTAAAAAGGGCATGACGGGGCACATCAAGGCAGAAAACTGCACGCATATCGCCTTGATCGAACGTCAATTTATGGCAATGGATACCGCCTCCATCCTTTTCTTTAACAAGGCAGGCAGCGCCATGCTCAAAATCTTCCTTGGTCGCGATGAGCACCGCCAGCTACTGAGCGAACAGGTCAACGCTTTCCATACCCTGGCCGCCGCTCTAAAGGAGCATGCCTGATGACGCCATGGTTACTCTTCGGTCCCGGCGGCAGCGGCGTCGGGGCCCACACGCTGGAGCGCGCGCTGGCCGAACGCCGCCCGGTAATTGCCGTGGTACGCAACCCTCAGACCGCCGCTGAGCGACAACAACAAGGCGTACAGGTTTTCAACGGCGATGCCTGCGATGCGAGCATCGTGGCCAGCGCCTGTCGGGCCGCCGGGCCGGATGCCCTCATCATCTCATCAATGGGCGGATCGCAGGATTACCTGGCGCACCGTACCGTTATCGATGAAGCCGAAAAAGCAGGCATCCGGCGGATGATTCTGGTGACCTCGCTGGGCTGCGGCGACGGCTGGCCCTTTCTCTCAGCACGTGCGAAGGCCGCTTTTGGCCAGGCCGTGCGCGAAAAAACGTTGGCGGAAAACTGGCTGCAAACCAGCACACTGGATTACGCCATTCTTCGCCCCGGCGGGCTGCTCAGTGGTGAAGCGACCGGTAAAGCGCTCAGGATACAGAATCGGGAGTGCCACGGCTTCGTGCGCCGCGCGGATGTCGCCACCCACATTGCTGAACTGGCCGCGGCGCCAGCACTCAACAACCAGATCTACAGCCTGGTTGAACCTGAACTGAAACCGGCGTAATCCCCTCACGGCGCGGAACATCCGTGCCGTAAAGACGTAATGGAGTTTCGCGTGCTCAAGGATTCACTCTCTTCCGTCAGCGTGCTGGCGGGTCTTTCACTGCTCCTGATCGCGCTAGTGCTGCTCGGCGCCAGCCAGGGGGCGCTGCACATCAGTTTCAGCGTCCTTCTCACTGAGGAGTATCGTGCTATCTGGCTGAACATTCGCCTGCCGCGGGTTCTGCTGGCGGTACTGGTCGGCGGCGCGCTAGCCACGGCGGGAGTCATTATGCAAGGCCTCTTTCGTAACCCGATGGCCGATCCCGGCCTGCTTGGCGTCAGCAGCGGCTCTGCGCTGATGGTCGGGGTGGCGATTGTACTGCCGTTTTCGTTTCCCGTGATTCTGGCGCTATATGAGCAGATGATTTTTGCCGTGGCGGGCAGCATGGTGGTCTGTACGGTAATCTTCCTGATCGGCCAGCGCCACAGCCACGGCGGCATGATGCCGCTATTGTTAGCCGGCATCGCCATCAACGCCCTGTGCGGCGCGGCGATCGGCGTGCTGAGCTATATCGGCGATGACCAACAGCTTCGCCAGCTCACCTTATGGTTGATGGGCAATCTTGGCCATGCCCAATGGCCTACGCTGCTGGTAGCCGGTTCATTTGTCCTGCCAGCGATTGCCGCAACGATCTGCCTCGCCGGAACGCTGAACCTGCTGCAGCTTGGCGATGAAGAAGCGCACTACCTCGGCGTCAACGTCAAATGCAAACGCCAGCAGCTACTGTTGCTCAGCTCGCTGCTGGTCGGTGCCGCCGTATCGGTAAGCGGCGCGATCGGCTTTATCGGGCTGGTAATCCCGCATCTGATTCGCATGACCACAGGGGCAGATCATCGCTGGCTGATCCCCTGTGCTACTCTGGCTGGCGCCTGTTTACTCCTGCTGGCCGACACCCTGGCTCGCACCCTGGTACAGCCTGCGGAAATGCCCGTCGGCTTGTTGACCAGTCTGATCGGCGGCCCCTATTTTCTGTGGTTGATACTACGCAGCCGGAGGCCGTCATGATCGAGACGCAAAATCTGGTTTATATCGCCGGGGGCCGGCGCCTGACTGACGATGTCTCCCTGACCTTAACGGGTGGAGAGATCGTCGCCATTCTCGGGCCGAACGGCGCTGGAAAATCCACGCTGCTGCGCCAGTTAACGGGCTATCTGAAACCGCACAGCGGGCGCTGCGCGCTGCTGGGTAAACCGTTGGCAGAATGGTCGATAAGCGAACTGGCAAAGCGCCGCGCGGTGATGCGTCAGAATAGCCAGATGGCGTTTCCTTTTCGCGTGCAGGAAGTGATCCGCATGGGCAGACATCCCTATGGCACACATCATTCCGCTGATGAAACGGAGTACATCATGGCGTTGTGCGACTGCCGCGAGCTGGCCTCCCGCGACTACCGGCGGCTCTCCGGCGGCGAACAGCAGCGGGTACAGCTGGCGCGTCTGCTGGTACAGCTCTGGGAGCCCGTTCCCTCCCCCAAATGGCTGTTTCTCGATGAACCGACCTCCGCGCTGGATATTCACCACCAGCAGCACCTTTTTCGCCTGCTGCGTCAACTGGTACGCGAACGGCGGTTCAACGTCTGCTGCGTGCTCCACGATCTCAATCTTGCCGCGCGCTACGCCGATCGTGTCGTGCTGATGGAAAAAGGCAGGGTTGTTGATAATGGTCAGCCGCAGGCGGTATTGAAACAGCGGGCGCTGAACGCACTCTACGGCGCTGACATCACGGTGTTAAACGATCCATCGAACCACTCACCGCTGATCGTCCTCGATCGGTAAAGCTTGTGGGGCATCGATTCCGGTGCTCCATTTTCTGTAACAATTGCCTGTTATAAGTGATCGCTTTCGCAATCCTGACTCTTTCATCTTTCAATTCTACGCGGGTAGATCTATTAATTTACCGAAAAAATATAATATCTACGCGGGTAGAACATAAAGCGTTAAAACCTGCGACTTTTGTCGACAGCTTACTTCAAGGAGTTGTTATGAACACGCATTCATCCTCTGTTCCCCTGACTGACGGCCAGCAGGCTGCCCAGGAGCGCATGGAAACACCCGAAGGGCGCCGCGAATTCTGGCGAGCGACGTTTTCCTGCTGGTTAGGCACCACGATGGAATATGCCGATTTTGCCCTCTACGGGCTTGCCGCCGGCATTATCTTTGGCGATGTCTTTTTTCCGCAGGCTACCCCTGTCATGGCGCTTCTCTCCAGCTTTGCCGCCTATTCCGTTGGTTTTATTGCGCGCCCCATCGGCGCGCTGTTGTTTGGCTGGATAGGCGACCGGCACGGGCGGAAAATTGTCATGGTGATCACCATCGGCCTGATGGGATTCTCAACCATGCTAATCGGCTTAATTCCCAGCTACGCCCAGATTGGCGTATGGGCGCCGGTGTGCCTGGTTATTCTGCGATTCTCTCAAGGGCTGGGGGCCGGAGCAGAACTCTCAGGCGGCACCGTGATGCTCGGAGAATACGCCCCCGTGAAGCGCCGCGGGCTGGTCTCTTCCATTATCGCTCTCGGCTCCAACAGCGGCACTTTACTCGCCTCTCTGGTGTGGCTCGTCGTCTTACAAATGGACAAAGATGCGTTGCTCAGTTGGGGATGGCGCATCCCTTTCCTCAGCAGCATTCTCATCGCCGCGACGGCGCTGTTCATTCGCCGCCATATCCGTGAAACGCCGGTCTTTGAACGGCAAAAAGCGCTGCTCAAGGCCGAACGTGAAAAATCGCTGCGCCGCGGCCAGGTAATGAAACAACACGACACCCGTAGCTTCTGGCGACGCACCCGTGCGTTCTGGACGATGGTCGGCTTACGCATCGGCGAAAATGGCCCTTCCTACCTCGCCCAGGGCTTTATCATTGGCTATGTCGCCAAGGTTCTGATGGTTGATAAATCGGTCCCGACGGTGGCGGTGTTTATCGCCTCGATTCTGGGATTCGCCATTATTCCGCTGGCGGGCTGGCTTTCCGATCGCTTCGGTCGACGCATCATCTATCGTTGGTTCTGCCTGTTACTGATCCTGTACGCATTTCCGGCTTTTATGCTGCTCGACTCCCGTGAGCCGTGGATTGTTATCCCCACCATTATTACCGGCATGGGGCTCGCTTCGCTGGGTATTTTCGGTGTCCAGGCGGCCTGGGGCGTTGAGCTGTTTGGCGTGACTAACCGCTATACCAAAATGGCCTTCGCCAAAGAGCTGGGCTCGATTATGTCGGGCGGTACCGCGCCGTTGGTGGCCTCGGCGCTGCTCTCGTTCTACGGGCACTGGTGGCCTATCGCCGTCTATTTCTCGCTGATGGCCGCCATCGGTCTGGTGACCACCTTTTTCGCTCCGGAGACGCGCGGGCGCGATCTCAATTTACCTGAGGACGCGATTTGAGTACGGAGAACGGCGAGTGCGCGTGCGTTACCAAAGATTTTTGGCTGACAACACCTTATGCTGTGCGGAAAAGAGAATGCTCTGAACTCAACCAGGTAGGTGCCCCGTGACCCAATCACATTCACAGCGCGTAACACGTTCCGATGTCGCAAAGGAGGCGGGAACATCTGTCGCGGTCGTGAGTTACGTTATTAATAACGGTCCACGCCCCGTTGCTGAAACGACCCGACAGCGCGTGCTGCAGGCGATTAAGAAAACCGGTTACCGGCCCAATGGTATCGCCCGCGCGCTGGCCTCGGGGAGCACGCAGACATACGGGCTTGTGGCCCCGGATATCTCAAACCCGTTTATTGCCTCCATGGCGCACGCCCTGCAGCGCGAAGCGTTTGCTGACGGTAAGGTGCTCCTGCTGGGGGATGCGGGAGATAACAGCGGACGAGAGCGTGAACTGATCAACAACATGCTCAATCGCCAGGTCGACGGCCTGATTTATACCAGCGTTGACCGGCACCCGTATATTGAGTTGATTGCAGAGAGCGGCACGCCCTGCGTGATGTTGGATCGCGTCGATGCCGGATTAAACGTCAGCGTTATTCAGGTGGATGAACAGCTGGCGGCCTGGCAGGTGACGAAACATCTTATCGAGCACGGCTACCGCGATATCGGCATCATCTGTGGTCCGCGTGAAATGCTCAACACCCAGGATCGTATTCGGGGATGGCAGTTAGCGCTGGAAGAAGCGTCGCTTGCAGTCACCCCTGGCTGGATTTTTTCGACCAATTACACGCGGGCAGGAGGCTATGAGGCGACAAAACGTATGCTGCAGGGTAAGCCGCCGCGCGCGCTGTTTGCCACCAATGAACAGCAGGCGCTGGGCTGCTTACGCGCATTGGCAGAGCACGGGCTGCGTGTGCCCCAGGATGTGGCGCTGGTCTGCTTTAACGCTACACAAGAATCGGCTTACAACGTCCCTTCCTTAACGGCCGTCCGCCAGCCCGTCGACAAAATGGCCCAGGCGGCGATCGACATGCTGAAAAACTGGGACGGCAAGGTTCGCCGCGTTGAATTTGAGTTTTATTTACGAGTGGGAGAGTCGTGTGGCTGCCAGGGACATGAAGTACAACCTGAGACAAGATGAAAATGAATCCATGCGCGTGATTATCGACTGCGACCCGGGGAACGGCGTTCCGGGCGCCAATATCGATGACGGCCTGGCGCTGGCGCTGGCGATTGCCACCCCGCAAATCACCCTGGAAATGATCACCACCGTGGCAGGCAATACGCCGGTAGAAACCGGCTATGCCGTCGCCAAAGCCCTCGTCCGTCAGTTGGATATCCCCGTTCCGGTCTACCGCGGCGCTGCCCGCGCCCTAAGAGAAGACCCGCAGCCCTGGCGCGAAAAACTCGATCGTGGCGTCGATCGCGCTGGCTTACGTCAGCTATGGTCGGACGTCCCTGTGCCGCCAACGTGTCAGGCCGCGCAGCCTTTGGCACCGCAGGCCATCGGTGAGCTGATCTGCAACCATCCCGGCGAGATAACGCTGATTGCCACCGGGCCACTCACCAACGTGGCGATAGCGCTGCAACTCTATCCCGAAATCGTTCATACGGTTAAAAACATCGTGATCATGGGCGGGGTGTTCAACGTTGCCGGCTATATCAAAGACACCAATTTTGGTTTGGATCCTGAAGCGGCACACGCCGTACTCACCAGCGGCGCGCCTGTCACGCTGGTGCCGATGGATGTCACCACGAAAACGCAAATGCTTCATCGCGATCTGGATCGTCTGACTTCGGTAAAAAACGGGCTTAGCCGTTACCTGGCCCAGACTGTTCGCCCGTGGATCGCCTACTCGATTCAGACCCGCAACCTGCCCGGATGCTGGATCCATGATGTTGTAACCGTTGCCTGGTTGCTCGATCCGACGATGGCGACGACGACAGAAGATTACCTCGACGTCTCTCTGGAAGGCATCACTCGCGGTATGACCTGCCGCTACGGCCGCGACGGCCTGCGCCTGGACGTGGGTATTCCCGAGCCGCAAGGCGCGAGAGTACGCATCCTCGAAAGTATCGATAACACCCATCTTCTGGCGCTGCTCGAACACTATATTCACCGTTACCGCGCCTAGCATTCCGGCACTGGCAAGAGAAATACCATGCCTTCGCGGGCAGGGTTTGGCGGAGGAAAAATGAATACGTTGGCGGTCATCTTATCTGGCGAGGGAGAATCTGTTTTCATTACGCTATGCAAAATTGGCGTGGCTTTTATTCTCGGCGGAATCATCGGTCTGGAGATAGAATCAAAAGGTAAACCGGTTGGTTTTAAAACCTGCGTGATTATTTCCGTAGCCAGCTGCGCCCTGACGATTGTCTCGATCAGTCAGCGGAGTATTACGCTGAGATCTTCGCCAATATCCGCAGCGATCCAATGCGCCTGGCGGCACAGATCATCAGCGGCGCCGGTTTTTATCTGCATGCTCTTCTCGCCACCGGATTATTTCTGCTGGCAATCAAGCTCAGCTATTGCGTTATTTTTTTACAAACTAAAAATCAGTCACCCGGTAAAGTAAAAATCCGCATTATTCTTGATGAAACATCCGGCTTAGAAACGTTAATAGCGAGTATTACGCAGCAAAAAAATATTATCGAAACCATCACCATTCATGATTTAAAAAAGGAAAACAGGGCTCAACCTCAAGATGGTGGTGAGAAAAAAATGACTTTACCCGAACGGTACCGCAGCCTTCCCTCTCTGGAACATGTCTGCGCGATTGCGCTGGAACACGAAAAACGCCGTCGCCAATAAACACCTTGACCTTCCCCTTGCTGGAAGGTTTAACCTTTATCACAGTCAGTCATCCCTGTCATAAAGGAGTGTGTTATGTCTCAAACTATCGACCTGGCCCTGGACGGTTTGTCCTGCGGTCACTGCGTCAAACGCGTGAAAGAAAGTCTCGAACAGCGCCCGGACGTTGAGCTGGCGGAAGTCACCGTCACCGAAGCACACGTCACCGGTAGCGCCAGTGCCGAAGCGCTTATCGACACGATCAAACAGGCCGGTTACGGCGCAGAGTTAAGCCACCCAAAGGCTAAACCGCTGGCGGAGTCATCAATCCCGTCGGAAGCACTGACAGCGGTCTCTTCTGAGCTTCCGGCAGCGACGGCTGATGATGAAAGCCAACAGCTGCTGTTAAGCGGCATGAGCTGCGCCAGCTGTGTTTCCCGGGTACAAAATGCGCTGCAAAGCGTACCGGGCGTCACGCAGGCACGGGTAAACCTCGCGGAACGCACTGCGCTGGTTATGGGCAGCGCGTCCGCCGCAGAATTAGTCCAGGCGGTGGAGAAGGCAGGCTACGGCGCGGAAGCGATCGAAGATGACCAGCTTCGCCGCGAACGCCAGCAGGAAACCGCTATCGCCACCATGAAACGATTCCGCTGGCAGGCGATCGTTGCGCTGCTGGTGGGGGTGCCGGTCATGGTCTGGGGCATGATCGGTGACAATATGATGGTCAGCGATGATAACCGTTCCCTGTGGCTGGCTATCGGGCTTGCTACCCTCGCGGTGATGGTCTTCGCCGGCGGCCATTTCTATCGCAGCGCATGGAAAAGCCTGAAAAACGGTACCGCCACCATGGATACGCTGGTGGCGCTGGGAACCGGCGTAGCATGGCTCTATTCCATGAGCGTCAACCTGTGGCCGCAGTGGTTCCCGATGGAGGCTCGCCATCTCTACTATGAAGCCAGCGCGATGATTATCGGTTTAATTAACCTCGGTCATATGCTGGAAGCCCGCGCCCGTCAGCGCTCCTCAAAAGCGCTGGAAAAACTGCTCGACCTGACGCCGCCGTCGGCGCGGGTTGTCAGCGAAGAGGGTGAGAAAAGCGTGCCGCTGGCCGAGGTTCAGCCGGGGATGACCCTGCGCCTGACGACCGGCGACCGGGTTCCGGTGGACGGCGTGATAAGCCAGGGCGAAGCCTGGCTGGATGAGGCGATGCTGACCGGCGAACCCATTCCGCAACAAAAAGCGGATGGCGACACGCTGCATGCCGGCACCGTGGTCCAGGACGGCAGCGTTCTGTTCACCGCCAGCGCCGTCGGCAGCCAGACGACATTGGCCCGCATCATTCGCATGGTGCGTCAGGCACAAAGCAGCAAACCGGAAATCGGCCAGCTGGCGGATAAAATCTCCGCCGTGTTCGTGCCGGCCGTGGTGGCTATCGCCCTGTTCAGTGCGGCAATCTGGTACTTCTTCGGACCGGCGCCGCAAATTGTCTATACCCTGGTGATCGCCACCACGGTGCTGATTATCGCCTGTCCTTGTGCGCTGGGTCTGGCGACGCCAATGTCGATTATCTCCGGCGTGGGCCGCGCGGCGGAATATGGCGTACTGGTTCGCGATGCCGATGCGCTCCAGCGCGCCAGCCAGCTCGATACCCTTGTTTTTGATAAAACGGGTACCCTGACCGAAGGTAAACCGCAGGTTGTGGCGATAAAAACCTTTGCCGATGTTGATGAGCCTACGGCGTTACGTCTCGCGGCGGCGCTGGAGCAAGGCTCCAGCCATCCGCTGGCGCGGGCGATCCTCGAAAAAGCTGCCGATAGCCTGCTGCCGGTAGTCGATAACTTCCGTACCCTGCGCGGACTCGGCGTCAGCGGCGAGGCCGAAGGCCATGCCCTGCTGCTCGGCAACCAGGCGCTGCTCAACGAGCAAAAGATTGCCACCGCCGCCGTAGAAAGCGAGATAGCCGCCCAGGCATCGCAAGGGACAACGCCAGTGCTACTGGCGATCGATGGCCAGGTCGCCGCCCTGTTCGCTATTCGCGACCCGCTGCGCGACGATAGCGTCGCTGCGCTGGCTCGTCTGCACCGCCAGGGCTATCGTCTGGTGATGTTGACCGGAGATAACCCGACGACCGCTAACGCGATTGCCAAAGAGGCAGGCATCGACGACGTGATTGCCGGCGTGCTGCCGGACGGCAAAGCTGACGCTATCAAGCGCCTGCAAAGCCAGGGGCATCAGGTGGCGATGGTCGGTGACGGCATCAACGACGCGCCGGCGCTGGCCCAGGCCGACGTCGGGATTGCGATGGGCGGCGGGAGCGATGTGGCGATTGAGACGGCGGCCATCACCCTGATGCGCCATAGCCTGAACGGCGTGGCGGATGCGCTGGCGATTTCAAAAGCCACGCTGCGCAACATGAAGCAGAACCTGCTGGGGGCCTTTGTGTACAACTCGCTGGGGATCCCCATCGCCGCCGGGATCTTATGGCCGCTGACCGGAACTCTGCTTAACCCGGTGGTAGCCGGTGCCGCCATGGCGCTCTCTTCCATTACCGTGGTCAGCAACGCAAACCGGCTGCTGCGCTTTAAGCCGAAGGACTAGATGTTATGACCCATACGCGCTAGCATGAAGGCTTCACACTACGGAGCGCGTATGGGCCTGTTAAACCGAATAAAAATGCTGTGGCGTGCCGCCGTCGGCGCGTCTTATTCCTGGCCCGCACTGGATATTACCCTTCCCGGAGAGCGCTATTTGCATCTGGTCGGCAGTATTCATATGGGCACCCGCGATATGTCCCCTCCCCCCGCCAGGCTGCTGAAAAAAATTCGTCAGGCCGACGCCCTTATCGTTGAGGCGGATATTACCGGAAACGAAACGCCCTTTGCTGGCCTCCCCGCCTGCCCGCCGCTGGCTGAACGTTTAAGTCCACAACAGCTCGTCGAACTGGAAAGCCGGGCTGCGGAACTTGGCTTGTCGACGGCGCCGTTTGACAGCCAGCCGCTCTGGCAGGTCGCCATGGTGTTGCAGGCAACCCAGGCGCAGAAGCTGGGGCTGCGTGCGGATTACGGTATTGACTACCAGCTGCTGATGGCGGCGCGTGAGAGTCACGTGCGGGTCATGGAGCTTGAAGGAACCGACAGCCAGATAGCGCTGCTGCGCGACCTTCCGGATGGCGGACTGGCGCTGCTGGCGGATACGTTGACCCACTGGCGCACGAATGCCCGACTTTTGCAGGTGATGATCGGCTGGTGGCTGGAGCAGCCGCCCGCTAAAGGCGTCACCACGCTGCCGACAACCTTT
Organism: Klebsiella sp. Lac1; assembly: GCF_009825425.1. NCBI lineage: Bacteria > Pseudomonadati > Pseudomonadota > Gammaproteobacteria > Enterobacterales > Enterobacteriaceae > Klebsiella > Klebsiella sp. Lac1. The sequence goes on along the minus strand of NZ_VJZJ01000001.1, from coordinate 252,047 downwards.
AGCCAGTCGCTGTACGATGTGCTCATGCACCAGCGTAACCAGGCGTGGCGCGAGACGCTGCTGGCGCTGCCGCCGGGGCGCTATGTTGTCGCCGTCGGCGCGCTGCATTTATACGGTGAAGGGAATCTGCCTGATATGCTGACGTAAAAAAATGGCCAATATTTCTATTGGCCCGTCAAAGAGGAATTTCATCATTATTATTATCCCGGAATTGACATTCCGGCTCGTTCGATTGTCGCTCAAAGCGACCATCACTGCCAATACTATTGCGCAAGATAGTACTATTTTTTACACATTCAACAGGCGTATGCTGACAGCACATGAGATCGGTTGGTAAGAAGGATAAGTATGACTCCCGCCGTTAAGTTACTCGAAAAAAACAAAATTGCTTTTAAGATCCACAGCTACGATCACGACCCCAATGAAACCAACTTTGGCGACGAAGTAGTCCGCAAACTGGGGCTGAATGCAGACCAGGTTTATAAGACGCTGCTGGTTGCAGTCAACGGGGATATGAAACATCTCGCCGTGGCGGTGACGCCGGTAGCCGGACAGCTGGACTTGAAAAAAGTGGCCAAAGCCCTCGGCGCGAAGAAGGTGGACATGGCGGATCCCATGGTCGCCCAGCGTACAACCGGCTATCTGGTCGGCGGCATCAGCCCGCTCGGGCAGAAGAAACGGCTACCGACGCTGATTGATGCCCCGGCCCAGACGTTTAACGCCATTTATATTTCTGGCGGCAAACGCGGGCTGGATATTGAACTGGCGGCCAGCGATTTAGCGAAGATTCTCGACGCCAAATTCGCCGATATCGCCCGCCGCGATTAATCACGCTTCAGCGTAGACAGACCGGGATAATCCCGAAGGCGGCGCGTGGCGTCTGACCAGACGACGGATCCCCCCGATCGTGGCAAATCCGTAGCTCGCTCAGCGCCGCGCCGCCGGGAAATCCTCGCGCGTTACTGCCAGCTCACCTCGCCTTTCGGCTCATAGGCGGCCGCATCCAGCGGTGAGTTTTTCTGGATATACTCTTTCAGCACTTCGGCATCGATAAAACCGGTATTCACATAACCCGGCTTATTGTCGATATGCGGATAGCCGTCGCCGCCGGTACCGTTAAAACTCAGCGTCGCCATCCGGTAAGTCTTCGTCGGATCGACCGGTTCGCCTTTGATTTTCAAATCATTCAGCTTGCCGTCTTTCGCCACGAAACTGACGTTGGCGAACTGCGGATAGGCGCCGGAGTCTGGTTTCATCTGCGCCACGGCGGTCAGATATTCCGTCACTTCCTTGCCGCTCATATCGACATACACCAGCACGTTGCCGAACGGCTGCACCTTCATGACATCTTTATAGGTAATGTCCCCGGCTTCGATGGAGTCGCGAATACCGCCGCCGCTCATCACGGCAAAATCGGCATTGCTACGCGCCATTTGCGCCGCCAGCAGCAAACGTCCCATATTAGTCTGCACGAAACGCACCTTGCTGCGATCGCCTTCAAGATGCCCGTTCACGCTGCCCACTTTGACCTGAAGCTGGGCTTTGCCTTTATTCTGGAATGGCGTCAGCAGCGACATCATCTGCGGGTTTTCCGGTATTTGCGGCGTATAGAGCACCCGCTCGCTCTGGCCGTTATCATAGGTCACTTTCTTCTTCAGGTTGACCGGGATCAGCTGATAGTGCACCAGCTTCATCTCGCCGTTGCGGAACTCAAAATCGGCGCGTCCGACATATTTCCCCCACTCATGCGCCTGCACGATCCAGATCCCGTTCTGTCTGTCCGGCGCGCACGGCGTGCCCGGCACATAATCGACCTGTTTTTTATTCTCAGAAGCCATACAGACCGGGTCCTGCGAATGGCCGCCGACGATCATCGCCAGCGCTCCTGCCGGCAGGCTGCGCGCCATTTCAACATCGCCCGGGGCATTAGAACCATGATTTCCATTGTCATAATGGCCCATGTGAGTGGTTGCCAGAATCACATCCGGTTTTTCATTTTGCTGCAGTTCCTGGATAACCAGTTTGGCCTCGTCCGCCGGTTTGCGGAATTCGATGTCGGTGAAATACTCCGGGTTGCCTATCTTCGCCGTGTCATCGGTGGTCAGGCCAATGACCGCGATTTTTAACCCGCCGCGTTTGAACAGCGCCCAGGGTTTAAACAGACGCTCACCGGTACTTTTTTGGTAAATATTGGCGGAGAGGAACGGAAACTTTGACCACTTTTCCTGCTGGCGTAACACGCTGAGCGGGTTATCAAACTCGTGGTTACCTACCGCCATCGCATCATAACCAATCAGGTTCATGCCGCGAAAATCTGGCTCCGCATCCTGTAAATCGGACTCCGGTACGCCGGTATTAATATCGCCGCCGGATAACAGCAGAACGCTGCCGCCCTCAGCGGCGACCTCTTTGCGAATCCCGTCGACCAACGTCTTTTGCGCCGCCAGCCCATATTCGCCGTAATCATTACGCCAGAAATGCCCGTGGTGATCGTTGGTATGCAGAATAGTGATTTTATAGGTTTTATCCTGCTCATAAGCCCGTGCAGATAAGCTTCCCAGAGACAGTGCGGTAAATAGCCCCAGTGCCACCGCCCGTTTTAAAAAATGCATCTTTCTCTCCCTGACTTAATAAACAAGTGCCGAAAGTATAGCGAGTTACGTCGCCAGGCAAATATGTTTTGCGCATTGAGTCTTCCTTCACACCTCAGGGACAGGTATGTTAGGCAGATAATAATTTCATCTGCATCCACAATGACGCTCTTAAAGTGAACCTATGGCGACGAATCAGACTGTTCAACCCTTATCCGGCCCCGCTGCTGCGCCGCAAAAAGCACGCACCTCGTTTGGTATTCTGGGCGCAATCAGCCTGTCCCATCTGCTGAACGATATGATCCAGTCGCTGATTCTGGCGATTTACCCGCTGCTTCAGTCGGAGTTTTCCCTGACCTTCGTGCAAATCGGGATGATCACCCTGACCTTCCAACTGGCCTCTTCGCTGCTTCAGCCGGTGGTCGGCTACTGGACCGATAAACATTCGATGCCATGGTCGCTGCCGATCGGCATGTGTTTTACGCTCTGCGGCCTGGTTTTGCTGGCGCTGGCGGGGAGTTTTGGCACGGTCCTGCTTGCCGCCGCGCTGGTGGGGACCGGTTCTTCGGTCTTCCACCCGGAATCGTCGCGCGTGGCGCGGATGGCCTCCGGCGGCCGTCACGGACTGGCGCAGTCGCTATTCCAGGTTGGCGGTAACTTTGGTAGCTCTCTGGGCCCGCTGCTGGCGGCGGTGATTATCGCGCCCTACGGCAAAGGTAACGTCGCGTGGTTCGTCCTGGCCGCGCTGCTGGCCATCGTCGTGCTGTCGCAAATCAGTCGCTGGTATGCCGCGCAGCATCGGATGAATAAAGGTAAACCAAAGACCGTCGTCGCCAGTCCGCTGCCGAAAAACAAAGTGATTCTGGCGGTCGGCATCCTGCTGATGCTGATTTTCTCGAAATATTTCTATATGGCGAGTATCAGCAGCTATTACACCTTTTATTTGATGCATAAATTCGGATTATCGATCCAGAATGCGCAAGTTCATCTGTTTATTTTCCTGTTTGCCGTTGCCGCAGGTACAGTGATTGGCGGGCCAGTTGGCGATAAGATTGGGCGTAAATATGTAATTTGGGGCTCGATCCTCGGCGTAGCCCCCTTTACCCTCGTTTTACCCTACGCCACGCTGGAGTGGACGGGGATTTTGACCATGATCATTGGATTTATCCTCGCCTCGGCATTTTCGGCTATTCTGGTCTACGCTCAGGAGCTGTTACCGGGGCGTATCGGCATGGTTTCCGGTCTGTTTTTCGGTTTCGCATTTGGTATGGGGGGGCTCGGAGCCGCCGTTCTGGGGCTGTTAGCGGACCACACCAGTATCGAGCTGGTTTATAAAATCTGTGCTTTCCTGCCACTTATCGGCATATTGACGATATTCCTTCCTGACAACCGTCAAAAATCCTGATTATCCGGCGGCTAAAGTGAAACTTTGGCCGCGGTAATCCCTTATCCTGCCAGCACTCGCGCTCATTAGCTGCCGTAGTTTTCCGATCTGTGCCTTTTTGCAGTTAAATTCCACTTTTCTGCATAATTCAACAATTATTCATAAACAAAATGGCTAAAACTGTCATAAACTATTACTCGGTTTTTTAGGTTTAGACACCGCACCATCCGCGTTGCAGCGCGGCAGCGAGTGTGCATCCATGGGTGCATAAATCCCCCGGAGAACGGCGCACCGGCCTGCAGGATGGCGTGTTTAATACTGAAAATGGATTGGCTCACCACATACAAGGAGACGGAATGCACCACGCAACACCGCTTATCACCACCATTGTCGGTGGGCTCGTACTCGCTTTTATCTTCGGCATGATTGCCAATAAGCTGCGCATTTCGCCACTGGTGGGCTATCTATTAGCAGGCGTGTTATCTGGTCCCTTTACACCAGGCTTCGTTGCCGATACCAAACTGGCGCCGGAGCTGGCTGAGCTGGGCGTCATATTGCTGATGTTCGGCGTCGGGCTGCACTTCTCCTTAAAGGATTTGATGGCGGTAAAGTCGATAGCCATTCCCGGCGCGATTGCCCAGATAGCCGTGGCAACGCTGCTGGGTATGGCGCTTTCTGCCGTGCTGGGCTGGTCATTGATGACCGGCATCGTATTTGGCCTGTGTCTCTCTACCGCCAGTACCGTGGTGCTGCTGCGCGCGTTGGAGGAACGGCAGCTTATTGATAGCCAGCGAGGGCAGATAGCCATCGGCTGGCTCATCGTCGAAGATTTAGTGATGGTTCTGACGCTGGTTCTGCTGCCGGCCGTCGCCGGTATGGCGGAGAAAGGCGATGTTGGCCTGGCGTCGCTGGCCGTCGATATGGGGATCACCATCGGCAAAGTGATCGCCTTTATCGCCATTATGATGCTGGTGGGCCGTCGTCTGGTACCGTGGATTATGTCCCGCAGCGCCGCCACCGGCTCCCGCGAACTGTTTACCCTGTCGGTGCTGGCCCTCGCTCTCGGGATCGCCTTCGGTGCGGTTGAGCTGTTCGACGTCTCCTTTGCGCTTGGCGCATTTTTCGCCGGAATGGTGCTGAACGAATCCGAACTCAGCCACCGCGCCGCGCACGATACGCTGCCGCTGCGCGATGCGTTCGCCGTGCTGTTCTTTGTCTCCGTGGGCATGCTGTTTGATCCGATGATCCTGCTGGAGCAACCGCTGGCGGTGCTGGCGACGCTGGCTATCATTATCTTCGGTAAGTCGGTGGCCGCCTTTTTCCTCGTGCGGATGTTCGGCCACTCGCCGCGCACCGCGCTGACTATCGCCGCCAGCCTCGCGCAAATCGGTGAGTTCGCCTTTATCCTTGCCGGGCTTGGCATGGCGCTGAATCTGCTGCCGCAGGCCGGACAAAATCTGGTCCTGGCCGGGGCGATTATCTCCATCATGCTTAACCCGGTGCTGTTCGCCGTGCTGGAAAAATACCTCGATAAAACCGAGACGCTGGACGAGCAGACCTTCGAAGAAGTGCTTGAGGAAGAGAAGCAGATTCCGGTCGATATTTGCAACCACGCGCTGCTGGTGGGCTTTGGCCGCGTCGGGAGCCTGCTGGGCGAAAAGCTGATGGCCCAGGGGATTCCGCTGGTGGTTATCGAAACCTCGCGTACCCGCGTCGATGAACTGCGCGCGCGCGGTATTCGCGCGGTGCTGGGCAATGCGGCGAATGAAGAGATCATGAATCTGGCGCATCTGGACTGCGCCCGCTGGCTGCTGCTGACCATTCCTAACGGCTATGAGGCGGGGGAAATCGTCGCTGCCGCCCGCGAGAAATGCCCGAATATCGAGATTATCGCTCGGGCGCATTATGACGATGAAGTGGATTACATTACCGAACGCGGCGCGAATCAGGTGGTGATGGGCGAGCGTGAAATCGCACGCGCCATGCTGCTACTGCTGGAGACGCCGCCGGCGGGTGAAGTGGTTACCGGATAATCCCGTTCCCGATGCTACCTTAGCGCCTCTCGGGCAGCGAGAGGCGTACTCAGCCGGTCCCTGCTGTTGCTACCTTATTCCCCTCTCGCGGCGCAAGAGGGGAAACGGGTTTAACGCTCCCAGTATGCCTCTTCCAGACTATCTTCTCGTTCCGGCAGGCCGCGAGTTAAACGCGGAGAGTGCTGGTTCAATACCTGATAGCTGACGCGGTTCGCGTATTTGCACACCTGCGCCAGCGACGAGTAGGTCAGCCACTTGCACTTGTGCTTGCTGGAGTTTGGTACGTTATTGCGGTGATAGTTATTGGCGGTAATATCGTGCAGCAGCGCCGCCAGCGCCCCGTCACCGGCACCGTTGGTATTCATAATTTTCTCAGGCCCCCCCATATACGGCGCGATATGCGAATAAATCCGTAAAGGGTTCACGCAATCCTGATGACGCATTGCGCGGCTAAACTCATACTGGTTGAATTCGGCAATCGCCCCCGGCAGCAGCGGATGCTGGGTTTTCCGTTTGGCCTCGTCTTCCGTAAAGCTGGCCATATACAGCCCCGCAGGTCCGGCGGTACACAGTACCAGGTCCACCCACTCCAGCGCCTTATCCGAAGCCAGCAGCGGATCGGACAGCCCGGTCAGCGCTTCGGCCTCTTCTTCATTCATCGCCAGAATAGAGACGTTCTCCTTGAGGAACTGCTGCCACCATTGCGGGTTATCGGCAATGACATACTTCGTGCCCAGCGTCAGCACCACCGGCACATCATGCTTTTTGGCATACTCGATGGCTTTCATCGTCGCGTCCGGCATCGGCTCGCCGGGCTTGCAGCGCACCAGATAGGAGGTCAACACCAGCGCAGAGGCACCGGCAATCACCTCTTCAGGAATGCTTTCCGGACGCAGCTTATTCATGTGGCCCGGACTGATGGCAAAGGTGCGTTCGCCCGCGTCGCTAATCAGGGTAAAGCAGCGACCAATGGCCCCGTCGACCCCTTGCAGATAGTTCAGGTCAGTACGACTGGAGGTGTTGCACAGATAGCGATAGGCGTAGCCGCCGATTTCGATGTTGCTGCACATGACGCCCAGCAATACCGAGCGGTCATCCGCCAGCACCGAGTAATTGTGCATGGTATTGCCGATCGTACCACCGGCAAACTGGTGGGTAATTAAATGATTCCGTACCAGCTCCTGATAGAGCGTCTCAGCGACATCATCTTCGATGACCAGCGAATGGCCGGCGCTGAGGCCGTAGCGCACGATAAACGCCTCATCTACTTTGGCTTCGATATCAACCAGCGTTTGATCGATGCCGACCACCCACGCGATGCTGGATTCATTTTCCGGCTGCGTTTGTTGCAGCAGCGGATCGCGGGCATTGACGGGAAAGTAGTGTTTGGATTTGCGTTTACCGGGAAATTTCATAGTGGCGATTTAATGGCAGTGAACAAGCGGGGAATAATAGCATATTCCCCTTGCCGCATGCGATTAGCGATACGGTGCCGTCAGGTTGACCATCATTTCGATATGCGCGCTGTCCGCATTAAGCGCCGGGATATATTCATATTTCTGCCCGCCAGCTTCGAGGAAGACTTCCCGGTTCTGTACCGCAATCTCCTCCAGCGTTTCCAGACAATCGGCAGCAAAGCCCGGACAGATCACCTGAATATGCTTCACGCCCTTCTCGCCCAACATTTTCAAAGTCTCGTCGGTGTAGGGCGTCAGCCACGGCTCGCGGCCAAAGCGCGACTGGAAGGTCATCATGACGCGGTCCGGCGCCAGTCCCAACGCGGAGACCAGCTCGCGGGTGGTATCGCGGCAGCGCTGCGGGTAATCATCGCCTTCGTGGGCAAAACGCTGCGGGATGCCGTGATAAGAAAGCAGCAGCACATCCGGTTCGCCGTGCACGGCAAACGATGCGCGCACGCTGGCGGCCAGCGCATCGATATAGCTGGCATCATCGGCATAATCGCGAATAAAGGAGATACCCGGGATGGCCCGTTTTTTAGCCAGAATTCTCGCCAGTTCATCCCACACGGCTGCCACGGTGGAGCAGGAGTACTGCGGATACAGCGGCAGCACCACGATATGGTCCACGCCCTGGGCCAGCAGTTCATCCACCGCGCTTTCCAGCGCAGGCGAGCCGTAGCTCATGCCTAAGGCAACCGGCGTATCGGGTAGACGCGCGGCCAGCGCCTGCTGCTGTCGACGGCTGTAAACCATCAGCGGCGAGCCCTCTTCCATCCACACGGACTGATAAAGTTTCGCGACCCGCGGCGCGCGCAGGGGCAGTATCACGCCGCGCAGGAGCGGCCACCACAGCAGACGGGGCGTATCAACTACCCGCTTGTCGCTGAGAAATTGTCGCAGATAGCGCTTCACCGCATCGGGCGTGGGCGCATCGGGAGTGCCTAAGTTGGCTAACAAGATACCTGTTTTCGTCTGATGCATTACCGCCTCTTAACCATTTGAATCGCTGACAATTGTAGCTGAAATGGCGCTAAACGGAACCAATCATAGAAAAAGGTATAATAAGAGATGTTCTCATCCCACCGTCGCAGGATGAGAACCAACGGGATTAACCGAGGATTTTTTCCAGTTCAACGCGCACGTCGGCAACGGCTTTGGTACCGTCAACCTTCGCGTACCGGGTGTTGCCCGCTTCAGCTTCTTTCTGATAGTAACCGATCAGCGGCGCCGTCATCTGATGGTATTCCACCAGGCGCTTACGGACGGTCTCTTCCTGGTCATCTTTACGGGTGGTCAGCTCTTCGCCGGTCACGTCGTCTTTGCCTTCAACCTTCGGCGGGTTGAATTTGATGTGGTATACGCGACCGGAAGCCGCGTGAACGCGACGACCAATGATACGGTCAACGATCAGTTCGTCTGGCACATCAAATTCCAGAACGTAATCAACGGCGATGCCCGCTTCTTTCATGGCGTCAGCCTGCGGAATGGTGCGCGGGAAGCCATCGAGCAGGAAACCGTTACGGCAATCTTCCTGGGTGATACGCTCTTTCACCAGCGCAATAACCAGTTCGTCAGTCACCAGCTTGCCAGCGTCCATGATGTCTTTGGCCTGTTTGCCCAGCTCGGAGCCAGATTTCACCGCAGCGCGCAGCATGTCACCGGTAGAGATTTGCGGAATTCCGTATTTCTCCATGATGAACTGAGCCTGAGTTCCTTTACCCGCGCCCGGAGCGCCAAGCAGAATAATACGCATTACGAAAATCCCCTCAAAAGTTGATTCAATTTTTCAAAAAGCGCTAAACGATACCACCAGAATGCGGATGGCTCAAGGAAGGCAGAGCGGCTGAAACGGTTAATGGAAGGTTTATTTTGCCTGAAAGGCAGATTTTACGCTATCGGAGGAGGCGTCCACACCGGCCGGACCGGTGTGGACAAACAACAAAGGGATCAGGAAGCCAGCAGCTGGTTCATGCGGCGAATAAACTGGTTAGGATCTTCCAGGGTACCGCGTTCAGCCAGCAGGGCCTGATCGAGCAGCAGCTCGACCCACTCACCGAACTGCGCGTTATCCTGAGTATCGGCGGCACGTTTCACCAGCGGGTGCGCCGGGTTCAGTTCGAAAATGTACTTCACTTCCGGCGCAGACTGACCCGCAGCGGCAAACAGCTTCGCCATCTGGGTGCTCATTTCGTCCGCATCGGTGGTGACAATCGCCGGGGTGTCGGTCAGACGGTGCGTCAGACGGACCTCTTTCACCCGCTCGCCCAGCAGCGTTTTCACGCGCTCAACGAACGGTTCCAGCGCCTTTTCGGCCTCTTTGGTGCTTTCGTCGACCTCATCCGCCAGCTTATCCAGCGATTCGTCGGCTTTCGCGACCGACTGGAACGCCTTGCCATCGAACTCGGTCAGGTAGCTCATCATCCACTCGTCGATGCGGTCAGAAAGCAGCAGTACTTCGATGCCTTTCTTACGCAGCAGCTCGAGGTGCGGGCTGCTCTTCGCCGCGGCATAGCTGTCGGCGGTGATGTAGTAGATCTTCTCCTGCCCTTCTTTCATGCGCGAGACATACTCTTCCAGCGACACGCTCTGCGCGGCGGAATCGGTATGGGTAGAGGCGAAACGCAGCAGCTTCGCAATCGTCTGCTGATTCGCGCTGTCCTCCGCCGGGCCTTCTTTCAGCACCAGGCCAAACTGCTGCCAGAAGGTCTGATATTTTTCCGCGTCGTCTTTGGCCAGTTTTTCCAGCATCTGCAGCGCGCGTTTGCTCAGGGCGGTGCGCAGGTTGCGGGTGACGCTGCTGTCTTGCAGAATTTCACGCGACACGTTCAGCGGCAGATCGTTGGAGTCGACGAGGCCGCGGACAAAGCGCAGATAGTTCGGCATGAACTGCTCGGCTTCATCCATGATGAAGACGCGCTGCACGTACAGCTTCAGGCCATGCTTGTGATCGCGGTTCCACATATCCCACGGCGCCTGCGACGGGATATACAGCAGGCTGGTGTACTCCTGCTTGCCTTCCACGCGGTTGTGGCTCCAGGTCAGCGGATCGCTGTAGTCGTGGGCAATGTGTTTATAGAATTCGTTATATTCGTCGTCTTTGATTTCCGACTTATTACGCGTCCACAGCGCCTGGGCCTTGTTGATTTTCTCCCAGGAGATCACCGTTTCACCGTCAACCTCTTCGCGCTTTTCAATCTCTACCGGCAGCGCGATATGATCGGAATATTTGCTGATGATCGAACGCACGCGCCAGTCGTTGAGGAAATCATCCTCGCCTTCACGCAGGTGCAGGGTAATTTCAGTGCCGCGATCGGCTTTGGTGATATCGGCAACGGTGTAATCGCCTTCGCCGGCAGACTCCCAGAACACGCCGTTTTCCGCGCTATCGCCCGCCGCACGGGTGCGCACGGTGACTTTATCGGCCACGATAAACGCCGAGTAGAAGCCGACGCCAAACTGGCCAATCAGCTGGCTGTCTTTCGCCTGATCGGAGCCCATGGATTCGAGGAACGATTTGGTGCCGGATTTGGCAATCGTCCCAAGGTGGTCAATCACTTCATCGCGATTCATCCCGATGCCATTATCGGCGATGGTCAAGGTGCGGTTATCTTTGTCAAAAGAGACGCGCACGCGCAGCTCGCCGTCGCCTTCATACAGGTCCGGCTGGGACAGCGCGCGGAAACGCAGCTTGTCGGCCGCATCGGAGGCGTTGGAAATCAGTTCACGCAGGAAAATTTCTTTATTGGAATAAAGAGAATGGATCATCAGGTGCAGAAGCTGTTTAACCTCTGACTGAAAACCACGAGTTTCTTGTCCTTTCATCTAAATCAACCTCAACAATGCCATTGTTAATGGTAAAAAAACCGATGAAGGGGAGATGGGGACTGGGGGAGAAATTTTCAAGCGGGGGCGCCAAAAAGCGCCTCCGTTTGGTTAAAAACGAATCTTGTGCCGGCCGGCAAGGGAGTGCGACAGCGTGGTGCCGTCAACCATCTCCAGCTCGCCGCCTACCGGTACGCCGTGGGCGATACGGCTGGCTTCCACACCATACTGCGCGCAGAGTTCGGCGATGTAGTTGGCGGTCGCTTCGCCTTCCACCGTCGGGTTGGTGGCGAGGATCACTTCCCGCATCGATTCGTCGCGCAGGCGCTGCTCCAGACGATCGAGCCCGATATCGTCCGGCCCGATGCCATCAAGCGGCGACAGGTGGCCCATCAGGACAAAGTAGCGCCCGGAAAACTGCCCGGTCTGCTCAATGGCATAGATGTCTGCGGGGCTTTCCACCACGCAAATCTGGCCGTTTTCACGGCGGCGCGGGTTGCTGCAAATATTGCACACCTCCTGCTCGGTGAAGGTGCGGCAATCGGCGCAGTGGCCGATTTCCGACATCGCGCGCGTCAATGACTGCGCCAGACGCATCCCGCCGCTACGATCGCGCTGAAGTAGCGTAAACGCCATGCGCTGCGCTGACTTCGGGCCAACGCCCGGCAGGCAGCGCAATGCTTCCATAAGCTGAGTTAACAGCGGGCTGGTTTGCATCAGAACGGCATCTTAAAGCCAGGCGGCAGCTGCATGCCGGAGGAGACGGAAGCCATCTTCTCTTTCTGGGTCTCTTCAATACGGCGCGCCGCATCGTTGAACGCCGCAGCGACAAGATCTTCCAGCATATCTTTGTCGTCTTCCAGAAGGCTCGGGTCAATTTCCACGCGACGGCAGTTATGCGCGCCGTTAATGGTCACTTTAACCAGACCTGCGCCGGATTCGCCGGTCACTTCCAGCTGCGCGATCTCTTCCTGCATTTTCTGCATTTTGTCTTGCATCTGCTGGGCCTGCTTCATCAGGTTACCCAGACCGCCTTTTCCACCAAACATAGGCTTCTCTCTCAGTAAGTCATCGTTAAGGATGCTGACCGCAAGTCAAACTTGCAATCAAATGGGGCGGATACTCTCTTCATCCAGATCCGCATCGAAGAACCGGCGCAGCGTCTGGATGTTGTTATCCGCAATAATCGCGTCACGCGCTTGCGCGAGCTTCTCTTCATAAATTGCCTGCCGCCACTCCAGCGGCGTGCGCATCGCAGGATTATCGTCTTCCACGATGGTCAATTCAACCGCTGAACCGTACAACACGCCGAGCGCTTCAGCCAACTTTTGCTGCGCGCCAGCGGAATTGAGATGCCGCTGGCTCGGACGCAGATGCAGGCAGATACGACTACCGTCCTGCTCTTTCCACGCGTTCAGCGCCACCTGCTCTACCAGTTTCGGCACCACCAGTTGGTTAACTTCCGCCGCCCAGCCGTCGCGTTCGACCGCTTCCAGCGCCAGTTTTGCCGCCAGCTCCGGCGTTTTTTCATGCTCCAGCGCTTTCTTCAGCGCCTTCGGCGTCGCGACCTCTTCTTTCACCGTTTCGACAATCGTCGTCGCTTTCCAGCGATAGGCTTCTTTTTTGGCCGGAACCTTTTCCTGCACCGCAGCAACGGCCGGACGGGACTGCACGCGCTCGGTGATTGAACTCAGTCGCTCCAGCGCAGCGTTATTCACCGGCCGCGCGCGGGATGCGGCTGCCGGTTCACTCTTTTTTGGACTGGGTGCTCCCTGGTTGCGCTGCAGATGACTGCGTGCCGCCAGTACCTGACTGGTGGTTTGCGGCAGATTCTGCGGCGGCTGCACCGGCGGAGCGGAGACGGGCGCCGCCTGCACAGGCGCGGACGGCGTTGCCGGTAGCGGCTTCACCTCGGGTTCCGGCAGCGGCGCCTGCGGATGGAATGCCAGCGCGCGCAGCAGCGTCATTTCCACCCCCATACGCCTGTCCGGCGCATACGGCAGCTCTTTGCGGCCAATCAGGAGCGTCTGATAGTACAATTGTATATCGGTAGGCGGCACGGTGCGCGCGAGTTCACGCATCCGCAGCTCCACCGCGGCCATATCGGCGCCCAGCGCCGAAGGAGAGAGCTGAACCATCGCAATGCGGTGCAGCAGACTCTGCATTTCAACCAGCAGCGCTTCCCACTCAACGCCGCGGGAGGCCGCTTCGTTGACCCCCGCCATAACGCGTTCGCCATCGGCCGCCACCAGCGCCTCAATTAACGATAGCGCCTGATCGTCGTCGAGGGTGCCGAGCATCGTACTGACCGACTCCGCCGTCAGACGACCATCGCCGCTGGCAATCGCCTGATCGGTCAGGCTTAAGGCATCGCGCAGGCTGCCGTCCGCCGCGCGCGACAGCAGCTGCAGCGCGCGGGATTCAAAAGTAATCTGCTCTGCACCGAGAATATGCTCAAGCTGATGGCGGATCTGTTCGACATCCAGCGCCTTAAGATGGAACTGCAGACAACGCGACAGGATAGTCACCGGCAGCTTCTGCGGATCGGTGGTCGCCAGCAGGAATTTGACGTGCGCAGGCGGCTCCTCCAGCGTTTTTAACAACGCGTTGAAGCTGTGGCGCGACAGCATGTGGACTTCATCGATCAGATAGACTTTAAAGCGGCCACGGGCCGGCGCATACTGGACATTGTCCAGCAGGTCGCGGGTATCTTCGACTTTGGTACGGGAAGCGGCATCAATCTCAATCAGATCGACAAAGCGCCCCTGCTCTATTTCGCGGCAGTTATCGCACACGCCGCACGGCGTGGCGGTAATACCGGTTTCACAGTTCAACCCTTTTGCGAGCAAGCGCGCGATGGAGGTTTTCCCTACCCCGCGGGTGCCGGAAAAGAGATAAGCGTGATGAATGCGCCCTAACGATAAGCCGTTCGCCAGTGCGGTCAGCACATGTTCCTGGCCGACAACGTCAGCAAAGGTTTGTGGGCGCCATTTACGGGCTAAGACCTGATAACTCATGGGCTGGCTCTGAAACGCTGGAAGGTGAAATCACGAGGGGTCATGCTATCACAGCCCCGCCCGATCGGCGAGGCTATGTCTCGGGAAATGCTTAGTGGCCCGGGAATGGAACCAGGCTATAACAGTGAATGCCCGCTTTCTCAAGGCGCTGTTCGCCGCCCAGATCAAACAGGTTGATAATAAACGCGGCATCATGAACCTCACCGCCCAGACGACGGATCAGCTTCACGGTGGCGTCAATGGTGCCGCCGGTGGCCAGCAGATCGTCAACGACGAGAACTTTATCGCCTGCTTTGATCGCATCGACATGAATTTCCAGCTGATCGGTACCGTATTCAAGCTCGTAGCTCTCGGCAATGGTTTCACGCGGCAGCTTGCGCGGTTTACGTACCGGCACAAAACCCACACCCAGCGCCAGCGCAACCGGAGCGCCAAACAGAAAACCGCGCGCCTCGGTGCCCACCACTTTGGTGATGCCGGCGTTTTTATAACGCTCGGTCAGCAGCTCAATGCTTAACGCATAGGCTTTCGGGTCTTCCAGCAAGCTGGTGACATCGCGGAAAAGAATACCCGGTTTCGGATAGTCCTGAATGCTTTGGATGCTGCTTTTTAGATATTCAAGCTGCTGTGCAGTTGCGGTCATAAGTTTATGCCTGATAAAAACGGTGTTACTCACGGGCAGGCCAGACGGGTCAAAGAAACATTTGATTAACCTTTGACCAGGCGTACCCGCGCTCGAAAACGCTCGAATTTACTGTCTGTAAGCGACAATTGCAACACTCATTATGGTGCATCAGTGCTTTTGTTGCGTCGCGTCAACAACCGGAATACGCCACATAAATATCAACAGGCAGGCCAGAATCACCAGCAGCATGATGCGAACCCACGTAAGCTTAACCAGCCACAGCGACACGCCGAAGGTCAGCAGAATCATCACGATTGCCCGCGGCCTGGCGCCGGGCGGCATCGCACGGTATTGCTGCCAGTGACGAAGATAGCCGCCGAACCAGGAACGGTGCAGCAGCCAGTGGTGAAAGCGCGGTGAAGAACGGGCAAAACACCAGGCCGCCAGCAGTATAAACGGGGTGGTCGGCAATAAAGGCAAAAAGACGCCCAGCGTCCCCAGCACTACCGCCAGCCAGCCTATGATGATTAAAATGATACGTGGCATAATGCGAATCGTTATCAGCAAAGAGGGCTACTGTAGCACAGTTGTCTATCAGACCAGGGAGGAGTTATTTGAAAACAACCCGGCTTTTACACACGCTGGAAAATCAGTTGGCTCAGCTGGCCGCGCAGGTTGCGCCGCTGGCGCATCATGCTACGCTCAGCGCCCGCTTCGATCGCCAGCTGTTCCGTACTCGCAGCACCCTGATGCAGGACTGTCTCAAGGAGGCGCAGCAGCACTTTTCCGAGCTGCGGCAGGCCGTTGAGCAGCAACAGCTTCCGCAGGTCGCCTGGCTGGCGGAGCGGCTGGTCGCGCAGGTTGCCGCCCTCAGCCGGGAGGCGGCAACCTGGCCGCTACGCAGCTGGGACAGCGCCTCGCCCGGGGTGAACCGCTGGCAGCGGCGGCGGCTTCAGCATCAGGAGTACGAACGTCGACTGCTGGCGATGCGCAACGATCGCCAGCATCAACTGGCGCAGGCGACAACGCTTGAGGAGCAGCAGCGGCTGGCGAAGGAAGTCGATGCCTGCGCCGGGCGTTTAGCGCGCTGTCGCGATGCGCTGGAAAAAATAGAAGGCGTGCTGGCACGCTTAACGCGCTAACAGAAGGAATCACTATGTCGCTGGAAAATGCCCCGGATGAGGTCAAACTGGCCGTTGATTTGATTATGCTGCTGGAAGAGAACCAGGTGTCAGCACAAACCGTACTGGGGGCGCTGGAGATAATCAAACGTGATTATGAAAACAAACTCAACCGCACCGCACAGACGTCTGATGAAACGGATAACCGCTAACCGACAGCCCGTCGGAAACGGGGCGGCACACTGGCCGCCCCTGCTGAGTCTTAGCCGATAGCCGGAGACGGATCGTCCCCTTTGACCTCACGCTTAAGCTCCGTCACTTCATCCCCTTTTTCGTTACGCAGATGGACTTCCAGCTGGTTGAAGGCGATGTTGATGTCGTTTTCACGGCACAGGCGGTCGATCGCGCGGTTCAGTTCATCGACGGTATAGCTGCGATCGCGCAGTTCGCGCACATATAAACGCAGCTCATGATCCAACGTGCTGGCGCCGAAGGTGGTGAAGAAGACCGATGGCGCGGGCTCCGGCATCACTTTCGGATGCTCGTGCGCCGCCTGCAGCAACACTTCCTTGACCTTATCCAGATCGGAGCCGTACGCCACGCCGATGCGGATCACCACCCGGGTTACGGTGTCGGACAGCGACCAGTTGATCAGCCGTTCGGTCACAAACGCTTTGTTCGGGATGATCACCTCTTTGCGGTCAAAGTCGGTAATGGTCGTGGCGCGAATGCGGATCTTGCTGACGGTACCGGAGAAGGTGCCGATCGTCACCGTATCGCCGATGCGTACCGGACGTTCGAAGAGGATAATCAGGCCAGAAACAAAGTTACCGAAAATCTCCTGCAAACCAAAGCCCAGACCCACCGACAACGCGGCCGCCAGCCACTGCAGCTTGTCCCACGAAACGCCCAGCGCGCCAAAGACCGTCATCGCACCGATAGCGATAATCGCGTAGTTGAGGATCGAGGTAATGGCGTAGGACGTCCCCTGGCGCATGTTGAGCCGCGAGAGGATCAGCACTTCCAGCAGACCCGGTAAGTTGCGGATCAACGCCCAGGCGACCATGGACGCGACGATCGCGAACAGCAGGCTGCCCATCGTCACGCTGCGCACCACGCTGGCTCCCGCCTCGGTGCCGTTGTAGTGCCACAATGTGATGCTGTCAAGGTAGGCGAACACGGTGATCAGATCGGACCAAATCGCCCAGAATACGACGCCAAACAAGGCGACCATCACCAGCATGGTAATGCGCAACGTTTGCTGGTTGACCTGCTCCAGCGCAATCGTCGGCTCTTCCTGCGGCTCAGCCCCTTCCGCCCCCTCTTTGACCATATGCTGACGACGGGCCAGCGCGCGCCGCCAGGCGATACGCCGCGCGGCAACACTCAGGCCGCGCAACACGGTCTGGTACAGCAGATTCCACAGCATCACCAGGTAGACGGTTTCAATCCAGCGACCGGCAAGACGCAGGGTGGTATAGAAGTAGCCGGTTGCCGTCAGCACCATCAGCGCGACCGGCACAATCGAGAGCACGGTGACGGTGAGAAGACGCAGGCTGTGCGACTCTTTATCACGCCAGCTGTCGCGACACATCGGCCACACCAGTACCGCGATCAGCAGCAGATTGAGCAGGATAACGAACTGCCCCAGCACGTCATCCATCAGATTCAGCGGCGACAGCTCGGAGACCACCGACCAGAAATTCAGCGGCAGCAACGCAAGACTGACGCGCACAATTTGCCGGCGCCAGTGGCTGGTCAGGTGCGGCGGCATATTAAAGTGGCTTACCGCGACGCCGTCTTTTTCCAGCACCTTCCAGCACAGGCCAAACACCAGCCAGAACAGCGCCAGTTTTTTACTGTATGCCCACAGTAGCCCGCTGATGTTCAGCTGCATCGTCAGCAGAATCAGCCCTACCGCCAGGATCAGCAGCACGACAGGCAAAGCGCGGATCAGGTCGATCAGAATCGCTTTAGGCGTATGGAGCTGCGTGTCGTTACGCAACTGGCCGACCTGCGAGGCCAGCCGGGCCTGGTAGTTCCGTAGCCACTGCAGGCGCCAGCGGATCAGGCCAGCAATCAGCAGCAGCGGCAGACCGGCAAGGAAGGCAACAAACACCGCCGGCCACGCTTTCTCCCAGTTTACGGTGATTTTCATCGCCTTAAACTGCCCTTTCAGCGCTTCCGGGAAGGATTTAACCCACTCCCAGTCCATCGGTTTGTTGCTATTTACCCAGAAAATCTGCTGGGTCAGGATGGCTTTCAGGTTGCTGGAAACGCTCATTAACTGCTGCTGGTTGATCTGCAGGTTAATCGCCATCATCAGCTGATTGCCGAGCTGCTTGTTAAACTGGTCGAGCAGTTCGCGGCGCATATCCACGACGTCCAGCAGAGCATTATGTACTTCAGGGGTCACTTCAGTGCTGTGCCCTTCTTCCAGTTTGGCGACGAACGCATCGCTCTGGAACAGCGCATCGCGCTGCTGGTTGACCTCGAACTGTTCAAGACGCAGATCGGCAATACGGTTGGTCATATCTTCCAGCTCGTCCGCCGACGGCAGCGTCTGCTGCTGCTGGTAAAGGATGCGCGACAGTAACAGGCTCCCTTTGAGGACGGAAATCTGCTCTTTGATATCACGTTCAGATTGCAGCGCCCGATCGAGCCAGTTTTTCACTTTAATGTTGCGCTGCACCAGCTGATTGCCATTCTCAGTCGCCGCGATAAGCTTCTGGCTCAGCTGATGGTTAATATCCAGCTCTTGTTGGACCAGCGGGTTGGACTGGATACGCGCCGTCTCATCCGGCGTGACCGCTTCCTGAGCGGTTTTTTCCGTTAGCGTCAGGCGCTTGCTGTTAACCGCTTCCTGCAGCAATTGCAACTGATGTTCGAGACGATTACTGTTGGCGCTGACGTAGTCCCGTTGCTTTTGCAGCGTATCCTGCAATACGGTGTTACCTTCGAGGCTCTTGCGCTGCTGCTCAATTTGCGCGTTAAGCAGCGCCTGCTGCGCCAGCAGTAATCCCTGCTGGCTTGGGCGCAGGGCTCCGTCACCGGTGGTGGTGCCGTTCAGACGGTTGCGTATCTGCTGTAGCTGCTGGGAAGCCGCATACATCGCATTTTGCACACGCTCCGGCTGGGTTTGCAGGGAAACCAGCTGACCGTTGTAGGTCGCCAGATCGTTCTGCGCGCTTTGCAGATCGTCCAGCGTCTGGGAGAGACGAGATTCCAGCTGCCGCAAAGAGAGCGTGCTGAGCGTTTTCCGCGTCGCCTCATCATCCGGCACCTCGCTTAACGCATTCAGGCTATCGACCGCCTGACGCATCTTCGCCGGTGCCTGATCAACCTGTTGCCGCAGCTGAGTGGTTTCCGACTTAATCCGCTCAATTTTATCGAGAGCTTCAAGCGTCTGCACCAGGTCTTGCTGAACCAGCTTGTCCTGGGGTGTCAGTTCCTTTTGCTTATTTAGCGTATTAAGTTGGTTTTGAATATCAGATCGGTCAGGGACATCGGCAGCCTGAGCTTGATTAACGCTAAGACAGCCGACAAATAACAGCAGTACAATTACAAAAGCGGAAGTGGCATTTCGCCAACGGATAGTATGCAGCATAGTGTTAACATGAGTGGTTGCAATAGCCGGAGAATACCGGGGGTCGTCGCAGCCCGCAGAATAGCACTTCTGCAATCGCACGAATAGCGGCGGCTATCAGCAAACACGCACCTTTTTTATTTTGCCGGCATCGCTAATTGTTTACCTCCGGAGAAGCCCGGAGCGTAGGGCAAAACTGATACATTTCGAGAAGAATGGCCACGTAGTCGCGCGCTTCTTTTTCAAGATCGAATGAATCCGGCGCAAAGAGCCAGTTTTCCATCAGACCGGAGAGATAGCTGCGCATTAAAATCGCCGCCCGGCGGGTTAACAAATTAGCCGGCAGCATATTGGCCGCAATACACTCCTTTAACGTGTGTTCGATACGTTCGTAGCTCTCAAGACATAAGCTACGCTGCGCCTCCTGAACCACTTCCATTTCACCGACAAATTCACACTTATGGAAGATAATTTCCATCATTAGCCGCCGCCGCTCTTCTGTCACAGTGGCTTCAAGAACGTGAACTAAGATCCCCCTGACAACTGACAGTGGATCGTTGGGGAATTTTGCCCGATACTCAACTTCAAGATCGCTAATACTTGCGTCCGACAACACCCATATTTCATTAAATAAATCTGATTTATTCTTGAAATGCCAGTAGATAGCCCCCCTCGTCACCCCGGCAGCTTTTGCAATTGCTGCCAACGAGGTAGATGATACGCCTTGCTGCGAAAACAGACGCAGAGCAACATCCAGAATGTGTTGCCGGGTTTCAAGTGCCTGTTGTTTGGTTTTTCGTGCCATAGGTCGATGAGTTTACAGAGGTTGCGTTTACATACATTTGTGAATGTATGTACCATAGCATGACCATAACAGAAACACAGTAGTGGGTTTGTGGTCGTTTGAGCCACTGCACAATTTGAAATTGGACACTCGAGGTTTACATATGAACAAAAACAGAGGGTTAACGCCTCTGGCGGTCGTTCTGATGCTCTCAGGCAGCTTAGCGCTAACAGGATGTGACGACAAACCGGCTCAGCAAGGGGCTCAGCATATGCCGGAAGTCGGTATTGTGACGCTCAAATCCGCACCTCTGCAAATCACCACTGAGCTACCGGGCCGTACCAGCGCCTACCGTATTGCAGAAGTCCGTCCTCAGGTAAGTGGCATTATTCTGAAACGTAACTTTACGGAAGGTGGCGACATCCAGGCCGGCGTGTCCCTTTATCAGATTGATCCGGCGACTTACCAGGCCAGCTATGAAAGCGCGAAAGGCGACTTAGCCAAAGCGCAGGCAGCGGCCAATATCGCGCAGCTGACGGTTAAACGTTATCAGAAACTGCTCGGCACCAAATACATCAGTCAACAGGATTACGATACTGCCGTCGCCAACTCACAGCAGAGCAATGCTGCCGTTGTTGCCGCGAAAGCCGCTTTGGAAACTGCGCGTATTAACCTGGCCTACACCAAAGTGACCTCGCCTATCAGCGGCCGGATTGGTAAATCCGCCGTGACCGAAGGGGCGCTGGTGCAAAACGGTCAGGCCACTGCGCTGGCAACCGTTCAGCAGCTGGACCCTATCTATGTTGATGTGACCCAGTCGAGCAACGATTTCCTGCGTCTGAAACAAGAGCTGGCAAACGGCACGCTGAAACAAGAAAACGGCAAAGCCAAAGTCGAACTGGTGACCAACGACGGGATGAAGTATCCGCAGGGCGGCACGCTGGAGTTTTCTGACGTCACCGTTGACCAGACCACTGGTTCTATCACTTTACGCGCCATCTTCCCGAACCCGGATCACACCCTGTTACCAGGGATGTTCGTCCGCGCGCGTCTGCAGGAAGGGACCAACCCGGATGCTCTGCTGGTTCCACAGCAAGGCGTAACCCGCACGCCGCGTGGTGACGCCAGCGTGATGGTTGTCGGTGAAGGCGACAAGGTCGAGGTTCGTCAGGTCACTGCCACGCAGGCGATTGGCGATAAATGGCTGGTCACCAGCGGAGTGAAATCCGGCGATCGCGTGATTGTCACCGGACTGCAAAAAGTTAAACCAGGCGTGCAGGTTAAAGCGCAGGAAGTAGCCTCTGACGATCAACAGCAAGTTGCCAGCAACGCTCAGTCAGAACAAACCAAGTCTTAACTTAAACAGGAGCCGTTAAGACATGCCTAATTTCTTTATCGATCGCCCCATATTCGCATGGGTGATCGCCATAATCATCATGCTTGCCGGGGGACTTGCGATCCTGAAGCTGCCTGTCGCGCAATATCCCACGATTGCGCCGCCGGCGGTCTCGATTACCGCGACCTACCCTGGTGCTGATGCGAAAACGGTGCAGGATACCGTGACCCAGGTTATCGAACAGAACATGAACGGTATCGATAACCTGATGTACATGTCCTCCAACAGTGACTCAACCGGTACGGTACAGATAACCCTGACCTTCCAGTCTGGTACTAACGCGGATATCGCGCAGGTGCAGGTGCAGAACAAACTGCAGCTCGCCATGCCGCTGCTGCCGCAGGAAGTACAGCAACAGGGCGTGAGCGTGGAGAAATCCTCCAGCAGCTTCCTGATGGTTGTCGGCGTTATCAACACCAACGGCACCATGACGCAGGAGGATATTTCCGACTACGTTGGCGCCAACATGAAAGATGCTATCAGCCGTACGTCCGGCGTGGGCGACGTTCAGCTGTTTGGTTCCCAGTACGCGATGCGTATCTGGATGGATCCGAACAAACTGAACAACTTCCAGCTGACGCCGGTGGATGTGATCAACGCGATTAAAGCGCAGAACGCCCAGGTTGCAGCCGGTCAGTTAGGCGGTACGCCGCCGGTGAAAGGCCAGCAGCTGAACGCCTCGATCATTGCGCAAACGCGTCTGAAATCTGTGGACGAATTTAGTAACATCCTGCTGAAAGTGAACCAGGATGGTTCTCAGGTTCGTCTGCGCGATGTGGCGAAAGTTGAGCTCGGTGGCGAAAACTACGACATCATCGCTAAGTATAACAACCAGCCGGCCTCCGGTCTGGGTATCAAACTGGCGACCGGCGCGAATGCGCTGGATACGGCAGCGGCCATTCGCGCTGAACTGAAGAAAATGGAACCCTTCTTCCCGTCGGGCCTGAAGATTGTTTACCCGTATGACACCACGCCGTTCGTGAAGATCTCGATTCATGAAGTGGTTAAAACGCTGGTGGAAGCGATAATCCTGGTCTTCCTGGTGATGTATCTGTTCCTGCAGAACTTCCGCGCCACGTTGATTCCCACCATCGCGGTGCCGGTGGTCTTATTGGGTACCTTCGCCATCCTTGCTATTTTTGGCTTCTCGATAAACACCCTGACCATGTTTGGTATGGTGCTGGCGATAGGCCTGCTCGTCGATGACGCCATCGTGGTGGTGGAAAACGTCGAGCGTGTCATGGCGGAAGAAGGCCTGCCGCCGAAGGAAGCAACCCGCAAATCCATGGGCCAGATTCAGGGCGCGCTGGTCGGTATCGCGATGGTGCTTTCTGCGGTATTTATCCCGATGGCCTTCTTCGGCGGTTCAACCGGTGCGATTTACCGCCAGTTCTCCATCACTATCGTTTCGGCGATGGCGCTGTCGGTGCTGGTTGCATTAATCCTGACCCCGGCGCTGTGCGCCACAATGCTGAAACCCATCGCTAAAGGCGGTCATGGCGAGCATAAAGGCTTCTTCGGCTGGTTTAACCGCATGTTCGATAAGAGCACGCACCATTACACCGATAGCGTAGGTAACATTCTGCGCAGTACCGGTCGTTACCTGGTGCTGTATCTGATCATCGTCGTCGGAATGGCCTGGCTGTTCGTCCGTCTGCCGAGTTCGTTCCTGCCGGATGAAGACCAGGGCGTATTCCTGAGCATGGCGCAGCTTCCTGCCGGTGCTACGCAGGAACGTACGCAGAAAGTGCTCGACGAGATGACGGACTACTATCTCACCAAAGAGAAAGCCAACGTTGAATCGGTATTTGCCGTTAACGGCTTTGGCTTCGCGGGTCGTGGCCAGAACACCGGTATTGCGTTCGTTTCTCTGAAAGACTGGAGCGCACGTCCGGGCAGTGAGAACAAGGTGGAAGCGATTACCGGTCGTGCGATGGCCCGTTTCTCGCAGATTAAAGATGCAATGGTCTTCGCCTTTAACCTGCCGGCTATCGTCGAACTGGGTACCGCTACCGGCTTTGACTTCCAGCTGATCGACCAGGCTGGTCTGGGCCATGAAAAACTGACCCAGGCACGTAACCAGCTGTTTGGTGAAGTGGCGCAACACCCTGACCTGCTGGTCGGCGTTCGTCCGAACGGCCTGGAAGATACACCGCAGTTCAAGGTGGATATCGACCAGGAAAAAGCACAGGCGTTGGGCGTTTCTATCAGTGACATTAATACCACGCTGGGCGCGGCCTGGGGCGGTAGCTACGTCAATGACTTCATCGACCGCGGTCGCGTGAAGAAAGTCTACGTCATGTCCGAAGCGAAATACCGTATGCTGCCGGAAGATATTGGCAACTGGTATGTTCGCGGTAGCAATGGACAGATGGTGCCGTTCTCAGCCTTCTCCACCTCACACTGGGAATATGGTTCACCGCGTCTGGAACGCTATAACGGTCTGCCGTCGATGGAAATCCTTGGTCAGGCGGCTCCGGGCAGAAGTACCGGTGAAGCGATGACGATGATGGAAGAGCTGGCCAAAAAGCTGCCTTCGGGTATTGGCTATGACTGGACCGGTATGTCCTATCAGGAACGTCTGTCCGGCAACCAGGCGCCGGCGCTGTATGCCATCTCGCTGATCGTGGTATTCCTGTGTCTGGCGGCGCTGTATGAAAGCTGGTCGATACCGTTCTCCGTGATGCTGGTTGTCCCGCTGGGGGTTATTGGCGCACTGCTGGCGGCAACGTTCCGTGGTCTGACAAACGACGTTTACTTCCAGGTAGGTCTGCTGACCACCATTGGCCTGTCGGCGAAGAACGCGATACTTATCGTCGAATTCGCCAAAGACCTGATGGATAAAGAAGGCAAGGGTCTGGTTGAAGCGACCCTGGAGGCGGTACGTATGCGTCTGCGTCCAATCCTGATGACCTCGCTGGCGTTTATCCTCGGGGTCATGCCGCTGGTCATTAGCTCTGGCGCAGGTTCCGGCGCGCAGAACGCCGTAGGTACCGGCGTAATGGGCGGGATGGTGACGGCAACGGTTCTGGCTATCTTCTTTGTTCCGGTCTTCTTCGTGGTGGTTCGCCGCCGCTTCAGCAAGAAATCGGAAGACATTGAGCACAGCCATCCGACTGAGCATCATTAATCTCTCCATAGAGGGCCGCGCAAGCGGCCCTTTTTTTCGCTTTCGCCCCCGTTTACTGCGGGATTCGTTGAGGAAATTTTGCGGATAGCGTATATTGAAGCGCACGCATTGCAACGGTTTACTTTACATCCTGATATACAATTTCTGGTGATAAGCTTAACTTTGTTTTTATCAGATTATTCTTTTGCCGTTTTACCCTCATCTGAACTAAGAATATTCTTAACCTCAGTATTATCCGGGTTTAAGATCTGGTTTCAAAGAAAAGAGTCAGCTAAATCAATGATCCATAAGCATTGCTTTGTAGAAGCATCACATTGAATGCCGTAGAATAATAAGTTCAGATATTTTTAAGATAAATTAACGGTGATAATTGTAATTTTTCGTAATAGCACGGTGAAATCTTTTTGAGAGTGGATTATAGTTAAAACAACAGGATTACAATGTATGTGTCAGGTCTGTTAGTCGTGTTCATCCCACAACGGTGCTTGTTAGTCGTCGTTTAAACCACTCAAAAGGGGATGCGTTATGGACGAATACTCGCCAAAAAGACATGATATCGCGCAGCTTCGATTTCTTTGCGAAACCCTGTATCATGACTGCCTTGCAAACCTGGAAGAGAGTAACCACGGGTGGGTGAATGACCCGACGTCGGCTATCAATCTTCAACTTAATGAATTGATCGAACACATAGCCACGTTCGCGCTTAATTATAAAATTAAGTACGCTGAGGATAATAAACTGATCGCTCAGCTGGACGAATACCTGGATGACACTTTTATGTTGTTCAGTAGTTATGGCATTAACACGGCCGATTTACAGAAATGGCGCAAATCGGGAAATCGGTTATTCCGATGCTTTGTCAACGCCAGTCGGGAAAATCCGGCAAGTCTTTCTTGCTAGTATTATTACAATCAAAAGGTGAAGTTATGTCTGGTGAACCATTAACCAAAACAGACTATTTGATGCGCTTACGTCGCTGTCAGACAATTGATACACTGGAACGCGTAATTGAAAAAAACAAATATGAACTTTCAGATAACGAACTGGCTGTATTTTACTCAGCGGCCGATCATCGTCTTGCTGAATTGACCATGAATAAGCTCTACGACAAAATCCCGACATCGGTGTGGAAGTTCATTCGCTAATTCATTTCAGCTGTCAGTCAGATGATTAACCGGGCCCTCCCCTGCACTGGATATTATTGTGAGATTACTCGCATAAGTCAGCAAAACGCGCTCATGAAACCGGTTTCTTTTTTATACTGTAACGCCTGTCCACCTTAATCAGGAAAGCAGCATGAGTGAAGAGAAACGTAAAATGATCGCCGGTGAACTGTATCGGGCAGGTGATGCCACGCTTCGGGCAGACCGCCTGCGCGCCAGACAATTGCTGCATCGCTACAACCATTCGGCGCCGGACGAGCGCGAATGGCGGAAAATATGCCTGACTGAACTGTTTGGCCAGGCGAGCGATGCTTATATTGAACCCACTTTCCGCTGTGATTATGGTTACAATATTTTCCTCGGCGCCAGTTTCTACGCAAACTTTGATTGCGTAATGCTTGATGTCTGCCCGATTCATATTGGTGATAATTGCATGCTGGCGCCCGGCGTACATATCTATACCGCCACGCATCCATTAGATGCCGCCGAACGCAACAGCGGTAAAGAATACGGCAAACCCGTTACTATCGGCCATAATGTGTGGATTGGCGGCCGGGCGGTCATTAACCCCGGAATAACCATCGGCGATAATGCAGTCATTGCCTCCGGCGCCGTGGTCGTGAAAGATGTTCCGGCCAATGCCGTGGTTGGCGGCAACCCGGCGCAAATCATCAAGATGCTGACAGCGCAAAAAGCGTAACTGTTATGCTTTTCCGCAACTGATCTGTTACTTTCCTGAGAGATTCCTGCAACATAAAATAGCCTTCAGGCTGAGCCTTAGCAGAATTCGGGGACCAAGATGACAGAAATACAGCAGCTGCTGACCAACACGATTGATGAGCTCAATGTGAAAGAGAAGCGCGACAACCGTCCGCGCTTTAGTATCAGTTTTATTCGCAATCATCCGTGGCTGTTCGTTGCAATGTACGCCGCATTCCTGGCGACGTTCGTGGTCATGGTGACATCGGAAACGCTGGCCGATTCGGTTTGGCTACTGGTGGTGCTGTTCGCCCTGTTCAACGGTTTCTTCTTTTTTGACGTTTACCCGCGCTACCGCTACGAAGATATCGATGTCCTGGATTTTCGCGTTTGCTACAACGGGGAGTGGTACAACACGCGATACGTCCCTCAGCAGCTGATCGAACGCATTATGCAGTCGCCTCGCGTAGCCGGCGAGCAGAAAACCCGGCTCCAAAAAATGGTGGCGACGAAAGGTCAACTCTCGTTCTACGATATCTTTAGCCTCACCCGCGTCGATACCGCTCGATAAGACGATTCAACGTCCGCACCGCAGGGCCAAAATGCGAGGCGGACGTATTGCCATACCCCAGCACCAGCCCGCTTCGCGCCCGTTGTGTATCAAGGTAGAACCGGCTTAATGCCGCCGGTGCCTGTTGATACTGCCGCGCCTGCTCAACCACCGCCCCATCGTCTATCCCGTCAATAGCCACCGTCAGGTGCAGTCCCCCCTCACCACCGAGAAGAGTAAAAGGTTGCGTCAGCTCCGCCGCCAGCACCTCGCGAAGCTGCAGCTGTCGCCGGCGATACAAGCGGCGCATCGCCGCCAGATGACGCGCGTAATGCCCCTCTTCGATAAACAACGCCAGCGCTCGCTGTTCAACCCGGTGACCGCCGCGCAGCAGCGATCCCACGAATCCCTGAGCGGCTTGCGCCAGGGCGGGAGGCATCACCACGAAACCAATGCGCAGCGCCGGAAACAACGTCTTGCTGAAGGTGCCGATATAAACCACCGGCGCCTGTTTCATCATCCCTGACATGGCCGGAACCGGTTCACCGCTATAGCGAAACTCGCTATCGTAATCATCCTCAACGATCCATGCATCATGCTGGCGGGCATATTCCAGCAGCGCCAGACGCCTGCCTGCGCTCATCACCGCGCCACAGGGATACTGATGCGACGGTGAGGTAAAAATCAGCCGCGGCGGCGGGTTCTCGTCCATCTCCGGACGCATCCCTTCGCTGTCTACCGGCATCCCTTTTATCCGTAACCCGGCTTTCAGAAATACGCTCTTCGCGCCGGGATATCCCGGCTCCTCAACCCATGCAGTATCACCCGCCACGCTCAGCAAATGGCTACAGAGGTTCACCCCTTCGAGCGCGCCTTCGGTAATCACGATTTGCCGGGCATCGCAGCGGATCCCGCGAGATAACGCCAGATGGCGGACAATCGCCTGCCGCAGCGCGAGTTCCCCGGCCGCCTCTCCGTAACCCAGCAGCGCGCCCCCCTCTTCGCGCAGCACCTTGTCGAGCAGCCGCCGCCAGATCGGCAGAGGAAAATAGTTAATCGCCGGCGTGCCGGGAGTAAATACCAGCGTCGGCGAATCGCGACGGGTGCCGGGAGGTAGCGCGAGCAGCCGCTCCGGCAGCGCAATGGTAAGCGGTAGCCCCTCTCGCTCGGCGGTCAGCGTCGCCACATAGGTCCCCTGACGGCTGCGCTGCAGGTAGCCTTCCATGGTCAACTGCTCCAGCACCCCGTTAATCGTATTACGCGACAGATTGAGCCGCGTCGCGATAACCCGCGCCCCCGGCAGCCGGCTACCGCCTGCCAGCGCCTCCTGCAAAATCGCCTCGCGCAGCGCGCGATACAGCGTGCGCTGGAGAGTGTCATGACCTCGCCGGGACAAGGTGTGTTCCAGTAGTGTGAAGAAGGCATCATCAGGAATATTCATCGCGGCTCCTCGTGGCACCATAAAAACATACCTCTGTGGCTCTTTTTATGGAACCAGTAAAACTTTAGTCTCACGTTATTCCCGCAGATTTCCGCAGACAAGGAGCCCCTATGCATCACCATAATTCGTTCGGACAACCCGTTGGCCAGGCCCTGCCCGACTGGCAGCCGCGTCCATTTCCGCAGCGTCAGATTCTGCAGGGACGCTACTGCCGCCTCGAGCCGCTGACGCCCGCTCACGCCAGCGCGCTCTTTGCCGCGCATCAACGGGCTCCGGACACCCGGAGCTGGACGTGGTTATTGCGCGAGCCGGACAGCTGCGTTGAGACGTTCAGCGCCTGGATAGCCAGCGTGGAAAAACTCAGCGACCCGCTCCATTTCGCCGTCGTGGATGAACGGACCCGGCAGCCCGTCGGCTCCCTGGCGCTAATGCGTATCGATGCCCAAAACGGCGTGATTGAAGTCGGGCACGTGCACTTCTCACCGCTGCTCAGCCGGACCGCAATGGCGACGGAAGCCCAGTGGCTACTGATGCGCTATGTTTTCGATACCCTCGGCTATCGCCGCTATGAGTGGAAATGTAATAGCCTGAACGAACCTTCGCGCCGGGCGGCGCAACGATTGGGGTTTCGCTTTGAGGGGCGTTTTCGTCAGGCGTTAGTGATAAAGGGCCACAACCGCGATACCGACTGGTTTTCGATAATCGACAGCGAGTGGCCGCTGATTGATAAAGCGATGCAACGATGGCTGGACAGCGAGAACTTTAGCCCCGATGGTCAGCAGCGCGCCACGCTGGAGAGCTTGCGCACGTCGGCTGACTAGCGTCTCTTCTTGCGTCCCTGCACGGCTTTAAAGCGAGGATTGCTTTTGCAGATAACGTACAGCCGCCCTTTGCGTTTCACAATCTGACAGTCCGGGTGGCGCTGTTTCGCACTGCGCAATGAGTTAAGTACCTGCATTATTAGTTCCTTTTAGCATCAATAAAGCCGCCGAAGCGCTGGCGGAAACGTGCAGTGCTGCCTTCGCTGTTGAGGGCTTTTTGCTTACCGGTGTAGTACGGGTGCGATTTGGACGACACATCGAGGGTGACATAGGGATAGGTCTCCCCGTCCAGTTCAATCACGCGCTCGGTCTTGATTGTCGATCCCACTTTAAAATATTCATTCACGCTGGTGTCATGGAACACAACGGTACGGTAATGGGGATGGATATTGTCTTTCATGATAACCTCTATAGATATGTTATAACATAACAATAAGGTTACGCCGCAAAAAGACAAAGATCAACCATGAGAAGCGAAGGGATGAAAAATCGAGCGGCGCAAACCGCCCGTCAGAGATTAAGGATTCAGTTGATAGGCAAGCGCACGCAGCTGTTCTGCGATCGCCTGTAGATTTTTCCCCTGCTCCGTTCTTGGCCCGGTAGAGTGACGCACGACCAGCCGGGCAGGCAGGATTGAGGAGGTATGCGACGTTTCGCCATCGCCGCTATCAAGAATGCGGCGTACCGCCTCTTTGCCCTGCAAATCGAGATCCAGCGAGACGGTCGTCAGCGCCGGGTAGAAGAACGAGCTTTCATAGGTATCATCGTAGCCAATCACCGATTTTTCGCCGGGAATCGGCACCTGATGCTGATGAAACGCGCTCAGTACCCCCAGCGCCATCTGGTCATTCCCCACCAGCACCGCCGTAAATTTCGGCGTCTCACGCAACATCTGCAGCGCGCCCGCATAGCCGCTCTGCGCATCCCAGTTACCGCGAATCACCGTCACCGGCAGCAGCCCGTACCCTGCCAGCGTCTCCATCCAGCTCTTCAGGCGTAATGTCGCCGAGACCGAGCTTTCCGGCCCGGCCAGCAGCGCAATCTCCCGATGGCCCATTTCATACAGATATTTGACGCTCGCGCGGGTGCCGTCAGCCGGATTAAACGAAACGTTAAACACGGAGCTGTAGGGATCGACATCGAGAAAGAGACAAACGATATCATCGTTGTCAGCCGCGATTTTCTGGGCCTGTTCGGTCTCCAGAGGCACGTTGATAATGACCTTATCAACCAGCTGAGACTTCAGCTCATTGATGGATTCCTGAATACTTTGATTGACGCTCTCATCAATCATCGAGATTAATACCTGATAACCTTCCACGTTCGCATAGCGTTTTACCGCTGCAGCAACCTGAGAAGGCGCGTGCAACGACAGTGAAATCGTCACCAGACCGACGGTCCGGCTTTGCTTGCCCACCAGCTGCTGCGCCAGGCGGTTAGGGACATACCGCAATAGCTCGATGGATTTCTCCACCTTACGACGCGTGGCCTCGGATACATTGGCAGATTTATTGAGCACCCTGGACACGGTCTGATAGGAGACGCCTGCGTGACGCGCGACATCTTCTAAGGTTGCGCTTTTCGACTTCATGGTCCGGTTCCTTATGTTGTTATCCCTGGATTGTAACAGGGGCTATTTGAAAAAACGCGCCCCGCAACGCCCCCCTGCTAAAAAAGACAATAAAAGTATTACGCTCACAATACATCAAATTGTGAATGGACTCACTTACCGTAACAAATTACGTCATTTTATTTGCACTTAATCACACTATCGCAATCATTAAATTGCCTGTCGTTACGTTTAGGCATTTCATTACACCGTTAATGTGAACGTAATACAAAACAATAAGAGGATAGACATGAACACTACGCTGCGCACAGTCTCTGTTGCGTTGGCCGCCGCGCTGATTTCACCATCCGTGCTTGCGGCTTCCGCCTCTGTTCCTGGAATCGATTTTCATGGTTATATGCGTGCCGGAGTTGGGGTCTCCGGGGATGGCAGCCTGGCCGAATGGCAAAAAAACAAAATTGGTCGCCTGGGTAACGAATCCGATACCTATGGCGAACTGGAGCTGGGTTCCGAGGTGTACAAGAAGGACGACGTCAGCTTCTATCTCGATAGCATGGTCAGCATGGTCTCTGACGGTTCTAACGATAACGAAACCACCCGCAATGACGATGCGCAGTTTGGCCTGCGTCAGCTGAACCTGCAGATAAAAGGGCTGATCCCCGGCGATCCGAATGCGGTCATTTGGGGCGGTAAGCGCTACTACCAGCGCCACGATCTGCACATCATCGATACCAAATACTGGAACATCTCCGGTTCCGGCGCCGGGGTCGAAAACTACAGCTTAGGCCCTGGCGCCGTTTCACTTGCCTGGCTCCGCGGTGACGCGAACGACGTTGATTACCGCGTCGATGGCGACAGCAACGTCAATATCAACTATGTCGATCTGCGCTATGCGGGCTGGAAACCGTGGTCCGGCGCCTGGACCGAATTTGGTATCGACTACGCGATGCCTAACACCACCAAAAAACAGGACAGCTACGGCGGGCTGTACGATGCCGAAAACGGCGTGATGCTGACCGGTGAAATCAGCCAGGATATGCTGGGCGGTTACAACAAGCTGGTTCTGCAGTATGCGAATAAAGGGCTGGCGCAGAACATGGTCTCCCAGGGCGGCGGTTGGTACGACATGTGGAACTATGTCAACGATGCCACCGGCTATCGCGTGATCAACACCGGTCTGATTCCGATCACCGACAAATTCTCGATTAACCATGTGTTGACCTGGGGCTCCGCCGACGACATCACCGACTACACCAACAAAACGCGCTTACTCTCTCTGGTCGCACGCGGACAGTATCAGTTCACCGAGTATGTCCGTTTGATTGGCGAGGTCGGCGGTTTCTACCAGAAAGACAGCTATAAAAACAATACCGACTACAAACAAGCCGGCGAGAAATACACCATTGCGCTGGGTCTGGCCGATGGCCCGGACTTTATGTCACGCCCGGAATTACGTATTTTCGCCTCCTATCTCAATGATTCAGAGAACGGCAAACCGTTTGACGATAAAACCGCCAGCAATACGTGGAACTTCGGTGTCCAGGTCGAAGCCTGGTGGTAAGAGGAATCTGGTTATCTGAACCTGTGTTATCTCCAGCTGTAAGGTCGTAATTACCCTCCGGTAATGATTATTGCCATTGTTTTCTTTGTCTTATTTTCGGGATAACTCAATATTGAGTTATCCCTTTTTATTTATTATTTATGGCTGGTAAAGTGCTCATCTAATAGTTTACGCAGAGCATCAGACTGCTTGCCGAAAATAGCGTGCACCTGTTGCCCGAGAATAATTACACCCAGCGCCCCTTGCTGCTGTAGCGCCTGCGAATCAACGATCGCCAGATTATTCACCGTGACCCGTAAACGCGTAATACAGGCGTCGACATTAACAATATTCCCTTCCCCACCAAATGCCTGAATTAAATCCTGTAGCTGTTGCTTTTCAACATCACTTAACGACACCGGTTGGCAAGGCTGGGCGAAATAATGCAAAAAGGATTTTAAACTGACCATCATGCACTCCTGATAATATCAAGGTAAAAAAAAGCCTGCTCGCAGGAGCAGGCTCGGATAACGCGGTGATTACGCTTTACGACTAAGAATACGACAGTTCCACGCCGTTAAAGTTAACGGCGCGCTCATGTCCTCGCCGGATAAACTGTCCTGATAGCCCTGCGGCAGGCTGACGCTGTGCTGCTGCGCGCTGTAGTTTTGCAAGAAAACATAGGTCGTTTCGCCATCGGTACGTGCCGTCGCGACCACGCCCGGCGGAAGCTCGCTGTCGAGCGCCCGCGGTAAGGCCAGCTCCCGGCTGATGACCGCGAAGAAATCGCGCTGGAAAGCCAGGTCGTTGCGTGAGGCGACATGCCAGGCCTTCCCCTTGCCGAAATGATTGACGGTAACCGCCGGGCGACCGGCATAGAAATCATCACGATAGGTGGCCAGCGGCAGGGCGCTTTCGGCATGAATCAGCTCGCACAGATGGCGCACCTGATACGGCCCCTGTAATCCGCCTTCATTGCCTGCCAGCCCCTGTACCAAATTGCGCTCGCCGTCATTCAGGCAATCAATCTCCTCCGCCCAAATCCCCAGCAGGTTGCGCAGCGGTCCCGGGAAGCCGCCAGAATGGCAAAGGTCGGACTCATTGACGATTCCCGTCCAGTAGGTGGTCACCAGATGTCCCCCGCTGGCGACAAACGCTTCGGCGCGCGCGGCAAAGCCGTCGCGAACCATATACAGCATCGGGGCAATGACCAGCTGGTAGGCGCTCAGATCGCCATCGGCATCGATGATATCGACCGCAATGCCCTGCTCCCAGAATGGCCGGTAGTGTTCATTAACGGTATTTTCATACTCCATCCCGAGATTACGCGGGCCCTGCGCATCATCCAGCGCCCAGCGGTTTTGCTGGTCAAAAATAATCGCCACTTTGGCGTCGGTGCGACAGCCAACCACGCCCGGCAGGCGGCTGAGCATCTCTCCCAGCCGGCTGACTTCGCGGCCGACGCGGGTATCCAGGTGCCCGACGTGGTCAATGACCGCGCCGTGGAATTTCTCCACCGAGCCACGGCTCTTACGCCACTGAAAGTACTGAACCGAATCCGCGCCGTGGGCGACCGCCTGCATCGAGGAGAGAATATGCATCCCCGGCTTTTTCAATTTACTGGTCGGCTGCCAGTTGGTGGCGCTCGGCGTTGATTCCATCAGCACGAACGGCTTGCCGCCCTTCAGGCTGCGCATCATGTCATGGTACATCGCGGTATAGCAGGCCAGCGCGGTTTCATCTTTGTCGCGATGCCACATCGGGTAGCTGTCCCAGGAGATAAAGTCCAGCGCCGGCGCCAGCTGCCAGTAGTCGTAATCGTAGAAATACTCCATGAAGTTGGTGGTCACCGGCAGGTCGGCATTCGCTGCCTTCAGCGGGGCAATCTCATGGCGGCAGAAGTCCGTGACCTGCGCCGTATTAAAGCGGCGCCAGTCGAGGTTCAGCCCGTGAATGGACACTTCGCCCTGCGGTGCCGGCGATTCAATCTGCGACCAGTCGCTGTAGGTGTGGCTCCAGAAGGCGCTCCACCAGGCGTGATTAAGGTTTTCCAGCGTTTGATAGCGCGCTTTCAGCCAGTCGCGAAAGCGCGCCTGACAGCGTTCACAATGGCAATCTCCGCCATATTCATTGGAAATATGCCAGCCGAGCACCGCCGGATGCTGCGCGTAGCGTTCCGCCAGCAGGCTGTTGATTTTAAATACCTTCTCACGGTACACCGGTGACGTCATACAGTGGTTATGCCGTCCACCGTGCAGCGCCGGTACCCGGTCGCGCCCCACCCGTAACACCTGCGGATAGGCCTGCGACATCCAGGCCGGGCGCGCGCCGCTTGGCGTAGCCAGAAATACGTGAATGCCGGCGGCATATAGCTTATCCAGAATGCTGTCCAGCCAGCCAAATTCAAATACGCCTTCCTGAGGTTCAAGTTTGGCCCAGCTGAAAATCCCCACCGACATGACGTTGCATTTAGCCTGCTGCATCATGGCAATATCCTGATCGATAATACCGGGATAATTCTCCCACTGCTCCGGGTTATAGTCAGCGCCATGCAATAATGCATTGACCTTCGGACTCAAAGGCGCAAATTTATTCATAATAAACATCCTGAAGTATAAAACTTAACGATTAATTAAAAACTTTCGCTGAAGGTAATACTTTCCCCTGGCAATCAAACAACGCCTGATTTTCCCGGGCATTACCCTGCTTCCATTCATCGTGGATATATTTCATACCCGCTGGCGTGGCCCAGGTATTTCCCGGCACGGCGATCCAGGTCGGTTCCCAATAAAAAATACCTTTCCCGCGCTGGTCAGGAACATCGGCAACGGCCTGCATTAAATCGTGAATATAATTATATTGCCCCTGTACCGTGGCCGGATAACCGCCCTCTTTTTCTTCTTTGGCCTGGAAACTGTTTTCCGCGTTGTCGCAATTTTCCAGGGTATAGGCATAGGCGGCCTCCACGACGATCACCTCTTTGTTATAGCGCTTGCTGATATCATCCATATTCGCTTTCAGCGCGCTAATCGGGCCGTTCCAGTAGGTGTACATCGACAGGCCAATGATGTCGTACGGCACGTTGCGCTTACTGATTTCATCAAACCACCAGCGGAAGGTATCGTTCTTAGTGCCTTCCGCCAGATGAAGCATGATTTTCACCTGCTCGCCATTGCGCAGATTCTCTTTCAGGCCGTCAATGGCCGCATTCAGCAGGCCAGCCACACGGTCAAATTCGCCGCCGCCCTGCCCCCAGCTTTTGCCTTCCGGCCACAGCATGCCGCCATTTATCTCATTGCCAATCTGCACCATATCCGGCAGAACGCCTTCCTGCTTAAAGCGGGCGATGGTGTCACGGGTATAGTCGTGGATAGTCGTTTTCAGCTGCGGATAATCCATGTTTTCCCAGGCTTTCGGCTTGAATTGTTTACCCGGATCGGTCCAGAAATCGCTGTAGTGGAAATCCAGCAGCAGCTTCATACCCTGCGCTTTTGCCCGTTTCGCCAGCGCCAGCGTCGCCGCCAGATCGTTATCACCACCGCCGTAGCCCTGCCCCTGCGCATCTTTCGGGTCGACCCACAGGCGCAGACGAACATAGTTCACGCCGTCGGCCCGCAAAATAGCGAGCGGATCCTGCCGTTGGTTATTGTGGTTATAAAACTTTGCCCCGTGCTTTTCCGCATCCAGCAGCGTGGAGATATCTGCGCCTTTAATAAAATCTGCAGGCAACGCGCGGAATGCGCGCATTTGCAGCGCCTCGGCGGCCAGAACAGCAGGGGAAAAACTGCATGCCAGACAAACAGCAAGCAAGGCGGGTGTTAATCTTTTCATGGGGTTATCCTTTTGTACTGCCAGAGGTCAGGCCGGAAACAAAGTATTTTTGTAATGCCAGGTAGAGAATCGCGACCGGTACGGCAATCAGCACCGCTCCCGCTGCGTAGGTGGTATAGCTGGCGCCCATTTTTTGCGCGACCAGGTTGTACAGGCCGATCGGCAGCGTGTATTTGTCCGGCGTGCGCAGAATGGTGCTCGACAAAATAAAATCGCCCAGCGGACCGGTGAATGAAAACAGCGCCACCACCGCGAGAATCGGCTTTGACAGCGGCATGATTATCTCGAAGAAAATGCGGAAGCTGCTGGCACCGTCCATTCTTGCCGACTCATCCAGATCTTTTGGGATCGCGTCGAGATAGCCTTTCATCAGCCAGGTATTCATCGGGATCATGCCGCCAA
The DNA here is from genome assembly GCF_009825425.1 of Klebsiella sp. Lac1. Taxonomy (NCBI): domain Bacteria; kingdom Pseudomonadati; phylum Pseudomonadota; class Gammaproteobacteria; order Enterobacterales; family Enterobacteriaceae; genus Klebsiella; species Klebsiella sp. Lac1. The sequence continues at coordinate 215,081 of NZ_VJZJ01000001.1, read as the reverse complement.
CGTAGATCAGCACCAGCGCCAGATGGCTGTTGATCAACCCCAGCAGTTGCGAGAGCACGAAGATCGCAATCAGCGCAGAAAACTGCGGGATCATCTGCAGCAGCAGGAACAACATCAGTCCGTTCTGCCGTCCTTTGAAACGAAAGCGGGAAAAAGCGTAGGCGGTAAAACTGACGCTGATTATGGTCAGCGCCATGGTCATGAAGCTGATTTTCATCGAGTTCCAGTACCAGGTCAGGTAGTTCACATTGCCGTTGAACAGGTCGGCATAGTGCTGGAATGACAGGTTCTCCGGAATAATCGAGGTGCTGAGCAGGCTGTTTCCGGCATTCAGCGACGCGCCGACGGTCCAGACCAGCGGATAGATAATCACTACCGAGACCAGGATAACAATCAGCCAGGTGAGTGACAGGCGAATCCACTTTTCGCGTTTAATACTGGGTGATTTAGCCATGTTGCTTCCCTTACGCCATGTCGTCGTTTTTGAAAGATTTGGTGGCGCGGAACTGCCACAGTGCCAGGCCGACGACAAAGATCGACAGCAGGATAGTAATGGTCGCCGCAATGGCATATTGCGAAGACGACATCGTCAGTTTGTAGATCCACGACACCAGAATATCCGTCCCGCCGGCGTTCGAACCGGCGACCGCTGGCCCGCCGTTGTTGAACAGGTAAATGATGTTGAAGTTGTTAAAGTTGAAGGTGTACTGGGTGATAATGATCGGCGCGATCGAGTACAGCACCAGCGGCAATGTAATGGTCCGCAGGCGGGTAAACGCGCTGGCGCCGTCCATGGTCGCGGCTTCATAAAGATCGTCAGGAATCGCCTGCAGCACGCCGGTGGTCATGGCGAAGACAAACGGAAAGCCCAGCCAGGTCTGCATCATAATCAGCGCGGTTTTCGTCCAGAACGGATCGGTCAGCCACGCCTTCGGGCCAATGCCGAAGAACGACAGAATCGCGTTGTTGATCACCCCAAACGAGTCGTTGAACATCCCCGCAAACACCAGGATAGTGACAAAACCCGGAACCGCCCACGGCAGGATAAAAATGGTGCGAATCATCGGTTTAAAACGCAGATCTTTCTGGTTCACCAGGATGGCCAGCAGCACGCCGACGGTGCATTGCAGGGTCGTCGCCAGCAGCGTCCACACCACCGTCCACTGCAGCACGTCAAAGAAGGTCGTGCGCCAGATAGAGAGCGTGAAAATATTAATAAAGTTTTTAAAACCCACCCAGTCCACCAGCTTCGCCGGCGGCGTGTGGTAGAGGTTGTAGTTAGTAAACGCGATGGCAAAGCCAAAGAGAATCGGGAAGATGACGACGAACACCAGCAGAATAAAGCCGGGGCTGATCATCAGATAGGGAAACCCCTGGTTTAACAGCATCTGATACTGTTTGCGCACGCTGTTCAGCGCCATGCCTTCATCGCGCTTTTTGCCGTTAACCCAGGCGTCGCGCAGCGAAAGAGAGTAAATGAGCAGGCCGAAAGCGACGATCAAAACGCTGATGATCCCTTCCGCCAACAGGAAAATAGAGTTATCCCGCGGGACTTCCTCACCCAGGGTGTAGAGCCCCCACAGCCCTTCCTGCAGGAAGTCATAAAAAACCCCCATGAAACTGCTCAGCAGAACCAGGAAGACAAGCCCCTTCAGCCACTGGCGATGATAAAACTGGCCAAAACCCGGCACGACAGCCAGCAGCAGGCCGCACCACGCATGGCGGCCTGCGCCGCGCGACTCGGCAATATTTTCGCTGGGATTGATAATCACACACCACTCCTTCTGAAAACGGGAGGTCCTCCTCCCGTTTCTTTACATCTATGCCCTGATAATCCGGGTAACAGGTCAGCGGCCAACGCGCCTGTCACCTTACAATGACGGACATCGCGATTACTGGTTGCTGGCCTGCATGGCCTCAATCTGCATCTTGATCTGTTTCTCAGCATTATCGAGCGCCGCCTGCGGCGGCTGTTTGCCGGTCAGGCTGAGCTCCAGCGCCGCGTTCGCCGGCCCCCACACTTCGCCCATTTCCGGGATCCCCGGCATCGCCGTGGCGCGAGCGGACTGCACCGCCACCGCGCTGGCTTTTTCGTCATTTTTGATAAGCGGATCGTCAATCATTGCTTTCAGTGCCGGGATCTCACCGGTTGCCACATAGCGCGCCTTCACGTACTGCGGCTGGTTGATAAACGCAATAAACTGCTGCGCCAGCGCTTTGTCTTTACTCCAGGTCGACACCACGTAACCTTTTACGCCAAGGAACGAGCTCATCGGTTTGCCGTCTGGCAGCGTCGGCAGCGGCGCAACGCCGTAGTTAATCCCCGCCGCTTCGTACGGCTGGAACGCCCATGGACCGTTGATCACCGCCGCCGCTTTTTTCTCCGTGAATAGCGAATCGATGGCGTTCAGCCCGTTATCACCGAGGATCCCCGCCGGGAAGACCTTGTCGCTATAGAATTTTTTCAGGAAGGTGACGGCTTCGACCGCACCGGGCTTATTCAAACCGACGTCCTGCGGGTTAAAACCGCCCTTCTCGTTTTTGCCGAAGATATAGCCGCCCATCGGGCCAATCGCCCCCCAGCTGTAATAGATCTGATCGAACTTCGCCAGCAGGCCATATTTGTTCTGCGCCCGCTGCGCTTTCGAATAGTCGAACCACGCCTGCAGGCTATCCAGCGGTTTGTCGATCAGGTCTTTGTTGTAAATCAGCACCAGGGTTTCCACCGCTTTCGGCACGCCATACAGCACGTTATCCATCCGGAAGGCATTGATTGACGCCGGGGTGAATACCTCCTGCTTCGCCTGATCCAGCGTCAGCGGCGACAGCAGCCCCTGCACTACCGCCCCTCCGAGCTGATCATTGGGGATAACCAGCACATCCGGGCCAATACCGGCCGGGCCATCAAGGCGCAGCTTTTCCAGCTGCTGGGCATAGGGCATCTCCTGCACGTTGACCTTAACGTCATACTGTTTTTCAAAATCGCCGATCGCGGCTTTAATCCCGGCGGATTTTTTGATGTCTTCCCAGACGTTCAGCTGGCCGGCGGCGTGAGCCTGCAGGCTGACAAGCTGCCCGGCAGCCAGAGTCGTGAGGATAAGTGCAGCAAGGATGTTCTTTTTCATTATCAACCTCATGTGAAGGTATAACAATTTATTGGTTTTCATTTGATGACTTCATTTATCACTGAATGTGAATCAACTGATAAATGGCGACTTACAACGCTAAATACAGATTTTCCTTATTTGTTATACGCTACGCTTTGAAGGCGTATAAAACTACATGAAGCTACCAGTTGTGTGATCGTGATTGCAGAAATGAAACATCGATGTAGGGCTCAAAAATACTGGAAGTTATAGTCATCCCATGATTTCAGTGCTGTTGAGCATTGTTCAGCCAGGTTGTTACACGTAGTACAAAAAACCGCTGCAACCCTAATCCCAACGGCAAATAACGCTTACTAACCCCGGGGAATGTTGATGTCCAATATACGACTGAGGAATGTCACCAAACGGTTTGGTACGACCGTGACGCTGCACCAGGTCAATCTTGATATCGAAGACGGTGAATTTGCGGTCTTTGTCGGGCCATCCGGCTGTGGGAAATCGACTCTGCTGCGGATGATTGCCGGGCTTGAGGAGGTCAGCGATGGCGAGGTGCTGATCGGCGATGAGGTGATGAATGATGTGGTGCCCGCCCACCGCGGCGTGGCTATGGTTTTCCAGTCCTATGCGCTCTATCCGCACATGACGGTGGCGGAAAATATGGGCTATGGCCTGAAAGTCAATAAAGTGCCAAAGGACGAAATTCGTCGTCAGGTCGAAATGGTGGCCAAAACGCTGCAGTTGACCCATCTGCTGGACCGCAAACCGAAACAGCTCTCCGGCGGCCAGCGTCAGCGCGTGGCTATCGGCCGCGCCATCGTCCGTAACCCGCGGGTGTTTATGTTTGATGAGCCGCTCTCAAACCTCGATGCGGAGCTGCGCGTCGAGATGCGTCTGCACATCGCCAAACTGCATCATGAGCTGAAAACCACCATGGTGTATGTCACCCACGATCAGGTGGAAGCGATGACCCTGGCCGACAAAATCGTGGTGATGAACTACGGGAAAGTCGAGCAGATGGGGTCGCCGATGGCGCTGTACTACAACCCGGTCAACCGGTTCGTCGCCGGTTTTATCGGCTCGCCGAAAATGAACTTCCTGCCCGCCACGGTCAGCGCCTGGCAACCGGGGCAGCTCACCGTGCAGATGGCGCAGCAACACAGTCTGACGCTGAATATCACAACTTCGCCGCTACAACCCGGTGATGCGGTGACGCTGGGGATTCGCCCTGAACATCTGTCGACCGATGTGCGCAGCGGTACGGTCGTGGAGTTTCAATGTGAAGTGGTTGAACGCCTGGGGAACAACACCTACCTGTTCGGCCAGTGCTACGGGCATGACAACGTTAAAATTCTGCTGCCTGGCGATGTGCACTTCCGCCCGTGGCAGAAAATCGACGTCGCCTTTGACGACCGCTTCTGTATGGTCTTCGATGAAAACGATCTGCGGATCAGTACCGATATTACGGCGCCGGATGCCCATTAAAAACATCTGGCTGTCATGATGACGCTATAAGCTGAACCTGGATGCTGATAACGCAAGCTATTGGCATGCCAGCTTTAACCCTCGTTTTAATCCGCACCGCTCAGTGCCTCGACCGCTGCGGATCATCCACTGTTAGCCCGATATCCGCGCCATGTCGTGATTCGGGCATTTTTTAAATAATAATCATTGCCCCCCGTCTGCGACCTTTTCCGCCATCGGATATACTCATCAAATCCCCAATAACATCAGGATATACGCATGACGACCAGCAATCTGGTGAGTCTGGTTACCGGGGTATTGATACTCGCCGTCATCGTGCCGATAGCCTTAAGTATCTGGCTGGCGACCAGTCAGGCAAAAATACTGTTTTATTCCGAACTGGATAACTACTCTTCCCGGGTGCTGATGCGCATCCAGCAGGTGGCAAGCCAGGCAAGAGAAGCGCTGCAGGAAGCCGATGCCCACGGCGCAGCCGCCTGCAGCCCACAGCATTTGCTCGCGATGCGCCGAATCGCCTATACCCATCGCTATGTGCAGGAGGTGCTGTGGCTCCAGGGTTCGGTGCCGCAATGTTCTTCTCTCGAAGATCACCCTACCCCGGTCTCCTTCCCTGTCCCCGATCATGTCACCACCGACGGCTACCGGGCGTGGCTCACGTCGGTCAACGATCTCGGTCTGCAGCGCAAAATGACGGCGCTGGGCAGTGAGCATCATGTCGTGATGATCGATCCTGCCTCATTTATCGATATCATTTCGCCGGGCCAGGAAAATATTCATGCGATTCTGTTTGGCATCGAAGACAAACAGGTGATTACCAGCAGTGAGCCTCTCGACCCGGTGGTGTGGAATCAAATCAATCACCTGGCCGGCCAGACGCTCACCGTCGACAACAGGGTTTATCGCCTCCATCGTATCCCTGAACTGGGGCTGGCTATCGCCACCTGGTCATCCACGCTCCCGTTGCAGGAAAAATTCCGCCATCAGCTGGCGCTGTGGCTGCCCCTCGGCCTGTTTATCAGTCTGCTGACCTCATTTTTGCTCCTGCGACTGCTGCGTACCTTACGCTCGCCGCGCTATGGGATGCTGGATGCGCTGCACTCTGACGCGATTCAGGTCCATTACCAGCCCATCGTCTCACTCAAAGATGGCAAAATCGTCGGCGCCGAAGCGCTGGCGCGCTGGCAGCAGCCCGACGGCAGCTTTTTGTCGCCGGATATTTTTATTCCGCTTGCCGAACAAACCGGGCTCATTACCCAGTTAACCGAAGATATTGTGCGGAAAATTTTCGCCGATCTCGGCCCGTGGCTGCACGCGCATCCGGAACTCCACATTTCAATTAACTTGTCGGTCGACGATCTGCGCTCGCCTGCCCTGCCAGCCCTTCTGGCCGATAGGCTTCGCCAGTGGGAGATCGCGCCGGCGCAAATTACGCTTGAGCTGACGGAGCGCGGTTTCATCGATCCCGAGACCACTCTGCCGGTGATCGCCCGCTATCGCCAGATGGGGCACAGTATTTCAATCGATGATTTCGGGACCGGTTATTCCAGCCTCAGCTACCTGCAAAAACTGGATGTCGATATCCTGAAAATAGACAAATCCTTCGTCGATACCCTCGAATATAAGCCGCTGACGCCGCATATCATCAAAATGGCAAAAGCGCTCCATCTGGCCACCATTGCCGAAGGCGTCGAAACTCAGGAACAGCGCGACTGGCTGTGTCGCCACGATGTGCTCTATGCCCAGGGCTGGCTGTACAGCCCGGCGTTGCCGAAAACGCAGTTTATGCTGTGGGCGGAAAATAACCTGAGAGCGCATTGAGCTACGCTTAAGGTAACTCCATAAAAGGGAGAGTTCCCTGATGCAAAAACATCCCTGGCCTTTACACGATGTGCGCCACTGGCTGGAACCCGGTGCCGTGGTCTTAATCAGCAGTCGCTGGCAGGATCGGAATAATATCATGACCCTTGGCTGGTATACGGTGCTGGAGTTTTCCCCCTCGCTGGTCGGGTGCATGATTTCCGCCGGCAATATCAGTTTCGACATGATCCGCAGCAGCGGGGAGTGCGTTATCAATCTGCCTGATGCCGCCATGGCGGAGACGGTCGCCAGAATCGGTAACTGTGACGGCGACACGGTGGACAAATTCGCTGCCTTCCGGCTTACCGCGGAAGCCAGCGAACGGGTGGCCGCGCCGTCGATTGCCGAGTGCCACGCCAGCTTTGAATGCCGGCTCTTCGACGATGCGCTGGTGGAGAGCTATAACTTCTTTATTTTTGAGGTGGTGGCGGCAAAGGTTAAACCGCAGCCCGTCTGGCCACAGACCCTGCATTACAGCGGCGGCGGTCTGTTTCGTACCGACGGCGACGTGCGCGATTATCGCCATCTGTTTACCAAAGTATCCTGACCACGCCACTGCCGTCCCCTTCAACAGGAAAGGGACGGCGGCAAAGCTTATTCATCCAGTAACGGCAGGAAGCCGCCGAAAATCATTCGTTGGCCATCAAACGGCATGCTATCGCCTAACGCCTTCATCCTTGGGTCGGCCATCATGGTGGCATTCGCCGCGTCGCGCACCTCTTTTGACGGATATTCTATCCAGCTGAACACGACCTCTTCGTCGCTCCCGGCTTTCACCGCCATGCGAAAATCGGTGAGCTTACCGTCCGGCACATCGTCCGCCCAGCACTCCACCACCCGTAGCGCGCCAAACTCTTTAAACAGCGGTGCGGCCTTTGCTGCCAGCTCGCGATAGGCCTCCTTATTTTTCGCGGGCACGGCAACGACAAAACCATCAACGTACTTCATGAGTCTGATCTCCGAAGTGAACAGCGCGACCGGAAAACCCGGCCGCATCTGTAAGGCTAAGTTTAGCCCTCATCCCTTGTAACGGGATAAAATCAGGAGACCACCTCACCGGTCGCGGTAGCCGTTTTGCGCACCACCGGCTGGCGAAACCAGGGTAAGCACAGCTGAATAAGCGGCCCGATCGTCAGCGCATAAAGCACGGTTCCGACGCCAAAGGTCCCACCCAGCGCCCAGCCGATCGCCAGCACCGATAGCTCAATGACGGTGCGGATACCCCGCAAAGACCACCCGGTACGGGCATGCAAGCCGGTCATCAGTCCATCGCGCGGCCCGGGGCCAAAACCGGCGCCAATATACATCCCCGTCGCCAGAGCATTGAGCACGATAGCGCCGATCAGCATCAGGCTGCGCCACACCAGCGACTCCATCGGCGGCAGGACCGCCAGCGTCGCGTTTGCCGCCAGCCCCAGTACGATCACATTGCTGACCGTTCCCAGTCCCGGCATTTGACGCATCGGGATCCACAGCAGCAGCACCGCCGCCCCGGTCAGAATGATCACCGTGCCAAAATCGAGGCCAAACTGCTTACCGACGCCGAGATGAAAAACATCCCACGGATCGGCACCCAGATTGGCATGAACAAACAACGCGGTCGACACGCCGTACAGAACAAGACCGATATAGAGCTGCACTAATCGACGTAACATTTTTTACCTCTGGATGATTGCGGACCTCGCCATCATCAGCAAAAATGGATTGATAATTAATGGCCAGTTTTTTAAAAGTGGATCGCTATGGTTTCTCGTCGCTTCGGTACCCAATCGCTGGTACGCCTGCTGGGCCACTGGCAAGAGTCTTCGACCCGAACGCCGCTCTGGCGCCAGCTGGCGGACGCCCTGCGTCTGCTGATTCTCGATGGTCGCCTGACGCTGGAGACGCGGCTCCCGGGCGAACGGGAGCTGGCTGCGGCCCTGAACGTCAGCCGCACCACGATCGCCAGCGCGCTCGGCCAGCTGCGTGAAGAGGGTTATCTTTACAGCCGCCAGGGCAGCGGTTCGCGTATCGCGCTGCCGGAACGTGCAGACACGGCGACAAAAGAGGCCCTCCATCCATCATCGGTCAATCTGGCCACCGCCGCCCTGAGCGCCGGACCGGAGATTCACCAGGCCTATCATCAGGCCCTGACGATGCTGCCGCAGCATCTGTCCAATACCGGTTACGACCAGCACGGGCTACCGGTTTTGCGGGAGGCGATAGCCCGCCGCTACTGCGAACGAGGTCTGCCAACCCGCGGCGATGAAGTGATGATTGTGAACGGCGCGCTGAACGCCTTTTCGCTGGTGCTTCGTCTGCTCACCGGGCCTGGCGATCGCGTGGTGATCGATGCGCCGACTTATCCCATGGCGATCAGCGCCATTCAGGGCGCCTCCTGCAGGCCGGTCAGCGTCGCCCTGCCGCAACATGGCTGGGACTGCGACGGACTGGCGGCAACCATTGCGCAAACCGCACCACGGCTGGCATGGCTGATGCCTGATTTTCACAACCCTACCGGCCGTTGTATGGATAGCGCCACCCGCCAGCGGGTAGCCGATATAGCGGCGCAAACGCGTACGACGCTGGTGGTCGACGAGACAATGGTGGATTTATGGTACAACGCCCCGCCGCCTCCGCCGCTGGCGACCTTCAACGCCGAGGCGCCGGTTATCACGATTGGCTCGGCCGGAAAAAGTTTCTGGGGGGGATTACGTATCGGCTGGATCCGCGCTTCCGCACGCACCATCGCCTCGTTAGTTCAGGCCCGGGATTCACTCGATCTGGGCACGCCGCTTCTCGAACAACTGGCCTGCAGCTGGTTGCTCGAAAATGATCGGGCCTGGCTCCCGGCGCGTAGAGCCATGCTGGCCGCACGCCGCGATATGTGCGGCGCGCTCATGACGGAATACTTCCCCCACTGGCGCTTCACATCGCCGGCAGGCGGACTCTCTTTTTGGGTGGAATTACCGGACATGCTGGCGACCATCTTCTCGGCAAGAGCAGAAAGTCTTGGGATCCATATTGGTACCGGAACGCGCTTCGGCCTGGCTGGCGCCTTTGACCGCTATTTGCGTTTACCTTTCACCCTGGACGATGAGCCGTTGCGCAGCGCATTTACCACCCTGCAGCCCATCTGGGCAGGTCTGGCGCAACAGAATGAAAATACGAGAATGCGTAAAATAATATAATAAAATATCGACGGGCTGGATTCAGCCCGTCAAAAATCATCATCCATGACGCATATGAGATGTTTTTTATAAATTGCGCTTCATGATGTCATTGCTATATGTCAGCCTGATGACATCAATGAAAAATTTCATTAATGCTGGCGGGGGATGGGAAAGCTTTTTAATGAGATAATAAAACCATCTTCATCTTTTTTAATTTTCGCCCCGGTTTCACACCAGTCGGAGGCAATGCGAAAGAACTCATCACTACCGATATTCCAGTTGAGGCGAACATGCTTAACATACCCTGAACGTAACAGATCGCAGGCTTCGCTATAGTTGCTGGCTGTAGAGAGTTGTTGTTTCATTTTTTCTTCTTCAGAATTTTTCTTAATGCTTTGATTTCTTTAGGGGTTAATGGAGAAGCTTCTTCTTCGGTATGCTGACTATCAATATCCTCTTCCGAAACCCCCGCCTCACCTGCTGAATCTGCTATCTGGAAGGCCAGCAGCAGCAGTTTCTCCGTTGCAGTACCCAGATTCTCGTCATTTACTTCCGCATAATGACGCAGCTTTTCTTTTAACTCTGCATCAATTTTTACGTTCAAAACTACTGTAGTCATCGCCATGCTTCCCGTGCAATAAATTTATCATAATTAATACACGAAGTTAACAAACTGATCCAGTCATATATTTTTCAACTGATAGCCAGACAATAAATGCCCACAGATAATCTGCCAGTTATATATGACATGAAGATGACATTAATATTTCATTATCATTTCAAATTTATGACAAATAGTTTTAAGGCATAAACAGAGGGTATTTTTAGAGACGACACTGACAGGCACGAACCGCGCAAATTCTCCGCTATTTATCTTGCTGGCACGATTCGGGAGTACAATAATCCGGCAAAACGCTCCGACATGCAAAATGCGCAAGGTGGTTTTTTGCTGAGTGCGGGAACGCGGGAACAGATGAAAAAAGAAAGAAAAAACAAGGATCCCCAGAATTGGGTGGGGGCCCTGCCAGCTACATCCCGGCACACACGTCGTCTGCTCTGGCTGCTTCCTTCCGGATCTGACCTGGTAAACAGAGTAGCGTTGCGGGAGAACCAACAGAGCCCCCATTGAGAGCGTCGTTATCCAACGCGCAGGCGCATTATCCCTACTGGACCGGCTAATTGCAAGCAACCCCCAACCAGATGCTGGTTTATTGTGCAACCGCGTGCAGAAAGCTTGCGCTATCACCCCAAAGGGGCCTGCCACAGGCTGTCGACCCGCTATTTCTGCCGCCGCCGCGGGCGGCACGGCGGCGATGCCCGGACACAATTTTCCGTTTCGATACGCGTCTTGCGGACTAAATTAAGGGATTGCGAGCGCTATCGCAGCACATTTTCCTGTCGCCATCCATACTTCACGCCATATCGCCGTACTCTTTTTAATCAATCTCTGACCTCAAGGGTAATGGAATGAGTGAAGCTCCCCGTTTAACCACGACCCTTGCCATGCCAGAGATCGACGGCGTCACCCTCTCCTTTCAAGGGCTGAATTTCCTGCGCCCGGAATTGATGCTGGATTTCGTCAGCGTCAGCAGCGGTACTCTGCTGGCGGTTACCCCGGTTGCCGTGCTCTATTCCACGGTCGGCGTCCTGCGGCGTATTGATTTGCGCAAACTGCCCATCGAAGTCAGCGGCCGCATCATCTACCCGATCTCCTCGCAGCAACTGCCTTCCCTGCGGGCAAAGCTGATTATCAACGCCGGCTCCCGACGGCTGAAATTTTTAGAAAGTTTGCTGGCCATCAGCCCGCACGACAACGTGCACGGGATGCAGATTCTTGGCCTCGCGCTCGATTTCACTATCGTCAAACCCGTATAGCCCCGCGCTGTACAGGTACGCAGTCAGCGCTTATTCTGAGCCTTTCCCGGTTTACAGGACGCACGATGGATTCTCACGACACTTTTCCCCGGCGGGTCTGGCAAATTGTGGCCTCCATTCCAGAAGGTTACGTCACCACCTATGGCGATATAGCGCGACTGGCGGGATCCCCCCGCGCGGCGCGCCAGGTTGGCGGGGTCCTCAAGCGCCTGCCCGAAGGTTCCACGCTTCCCTGGCACCGGGTGGTCAACCGTCACGGCGACATTTCCCTTACCGGCCCGGATCTGCAGCGTCAGCGCCAGGCGCTGCTGGCTGAAGGCGTGCAGGTATCCGGCGGCGGCCACATCGATCTGCAGCACTATCGCTGGATTTACTGAAGGCAAAAAAATGCCCCAGGCAAGGGGCATAGATGGTTTACTGCGCGGCGGGGGTATCGCTGCTGGCGACCGGTACGGCCATCTGCTGCACCGGCACCAGAACCAGGTCGGCACGGTTCCCTCCGCCATTCACCACCGTCTGCACGGTATCGGTGATAAACATCAGCCTGCCGCCAACCGTGATAGCCGAACTCAGCAAAATTCGCGCGTCAGGCTTAATGTCCGCCTGGTTATACGGCAGGACGAAGTCATACGGCGGCTGTTTACCTTCGGTACGAACCGTTTTCTGCGCCAGCACACGCGACGGCGCATCGGCTAACGACGCATCCGACAAGGTCACGGTGAGTACCGCATCCGGCGGTAGGGCGACTTTCTGCCGGATGGAAATAGTCCCTGAAACATTAGGCTGTTGCTGCGATGAGGTCAGTGAGGCAATGCCATAAGGATCGGGGGCAGCCGCATGGCTGGCCGTGTTTGCGCCGTGATTATTCGCGCAAGCGGTCAAAGCGGTTGCAACGGCTAAAGCACTTAACATATAGGCAAATTTCATTATGTTCTCCTTTTCATCCCTTTACATGCAGGAGTATGTCCTGCCTACTGGCGAGCAGTAACATTGGCATCGTGCATAAGTGTGGCACAGATCTCAGTTCTCTTCCTGCAAACGCCACTTTATTCAGATTATTACACCCATCGGACCACTTGCGATTCCAGGTTATACTTGGCCTCAATACGCACTGCGCGACACGTACTGCGCAACGCAGTTATCATTGATTGAGGGTAAATATGAGTCAGGCACTAACCAATCTGCTGGCATTATTGAATCTGGAAAAAATTGAAGAAGGGTTATTCCGCGGGCAGAGTGAAGATCTGGGCTTACGTCAGGTTTTTGGCGACCAGGTCGTCGGTCAGGCGCTGTACGCGGCGAAAGAAACCGTGCCTGCCGAGCGTCTTATCCACTCATTCCACAGCTATTTCCTGCGCCCAGGCGACAGCCAGAAACCGATTATTTATGACGTCGAAGTGCTGCGCGATGGCAACAGCTTCAGCGCCCGTCGGGTCGCGGCCATTCAAAACGGGAAACCTATTTTTTATATGACCGCCTCTTTCCAGGCCCCGGAGCCCGGCTATGAGCATCAGAAATTGATGCCGGACGCCCCTGCGCCGAATGGTCTGCCTTCCGAAACCGACATCGCGCGTAAGCTGGCGCACCTGCTGCCGCCGCAGGCCAAAGATAAGTTCCTCAGCGACAAACCGCTGGAAATCCGCCCGGTGGAGTTTCACAACCCGCTGAAAGGCCACGTTGCTGAACCGACCCGTCAGGTGTGGATCCGCGCCAACGGCGCGGTGCCGGAGGATATTCGCATCCATCAGTACCTGCTGGGCTACGCTTCCGATTTCAATTTCCTGCCGGTGGCGCTCCAGCCGCACGGCGTCGGGTTCCTGGAACCGGGGATGCAGGTAGCGACGATCGACCACTCAATGTGGTTCCATCGCCCGTTCAACATTAACGACTGGCTGCTGTACAGCGTTGAGAGCACTTCCGCCTCCAGCGCCCGGGGCTTTGTTCGCGGTGAGTTTTATACTCAGGATGGCACGCTTGTGGCATCAACGGTGCAGGAAGGGGTCATGCGCAACCGTCACGCATAAGGCGTCATCCGTGACGGGCCATTCCCGATACGCTCCCCCATGACGAAAAAAGCCTCCCGTCGGGAGGCTTTGCTGCTACTGGAGACAACTCAATTTATCAGGCGTTGTAGGCATTTTCGCCGTGGCTGTTGACGTCCAGACCTTCGCGCTCCTGCTCTTCCGGAACACGCAGACCTACGGTCATATCCGCCACTTTATAACCGATGAAGGCGACAATACCGGACCAGACGATAGTGATGCCGATACTTTCCAGCTGTACCAGCAGCTGATGGCCCATGGTCACGCCTTCCGCGTAGCCGACGCCGCCCAGAGAGGTTGCGGCAAAGATACCGGTCAGGATACAGCCCACGATCCCGCAGACACCGTGTACGCCGAACACATCGCACGGGTCATCAACACGCAACCAGCGTTTCAGAACCGTTACGCCCCACAGACCCGCCAGGCCGGAAGCGATACCCACAATCAGTGAGCCGCCTACGCCGATGTAACCACATGCCGGAGTGACACCAACCAGACCGGCAATCGCACCGGAACAGGCACCTAACAGAGAAGGTTTACCGCGGGTCGCCCATTCGCCGAAGGTCCAGGCCAGAATGGCCGCAGCGGTCGCCACAACGGTGTTGACGAAAGCCAGCGCGGCAATTTCGTTCGCCGCACTCGCCGAACCGGCGTTAAAGCCAAACCAGCCAACATACAGGATTGCCGTACCGGTGAAGACCATCGGCAGGTTATGCGGTTTGAACGCTTCTTTGCCAAAGCCAACGCGTTTGCCCATCATATAGGCGCCCACCAGACCGGCAACGGCGGCGTTGATATGCACCACAGTACCACCGGCGAAATCCAGCGCGCCGTGCGTCGCCAGCAGACCACCGCCCCATACCATGTGCGCAATCGGCACATAGGAGAGGGTCATCCAGACGACGACGAAAATCAGCACCGCGGAGAAGCGAATACGTTCAGCCAGTGCGCCCACGATCAGGCCAACGGTGATACAGGCGAAGGAGCCCTGGAAAGCGACGTGGATGTACTGATAGAAGGTCCCCATCAGCGCTTTCAGCTCAATGTTTTTCAATAATACCCAGTCGAAGCTGCCGAAGAAGCTGCCGCCGGTACCAAATGCCAGCGTGTAGCCATAAACGACCCACAGCACGCATACCAACCCAAAGGTGACGATGACCTGGGTCAGCATAGAGAGCACGTTTTTACCGCGAATCAGGCCGCCATAGAACAGCGCAATGCCCGGAATGGTCATAAACAGCACCAGCGCGGTGCAAATCATCATAAAGGCGTTGTCGGCTTTATCTGCCACTGCCGGTGCGGCCATCGCCAGCCCCGGAAGCAGTGCCAGCGCACCCAGACCTGTTTTCATTGTTGCTATTTTCATTTTCTCGATCCCCATCACTGTGTGGTCTGGACGTTACAGTGCCGCTTCGTCGGCTTCGCCGGTGCGGATGCGAATAACGCGTTGCAACTCGGCGACAAAAATTTTGCCATCGCCAATTTTTCCGGTGTAGGCCGCTTTACTAATCACATCAACGACCTCATCAAGCTGATCGTCGGCAATCGCGACATCAATCTTCACCTTTGGCAGAAAATTGACGCTATATTCGGCACCACGGTACAGCTCGGCGTGGCCTTTCTGACGGCCAAACCCTTTTACCTCAGTGACCGTCAGGCCCTGAATGCCGATGGAAGATAACGCTTCACGCACATCTTCCAGTTTGAATGGTTTGATTACCACGGTAACCAGCTTCATAAGTCCCCTCCGCTCTGAATTCGTAATGGCAGCAGCTAACACGCAGGGAATAAAGCAAGGGCTATGCCAGAAATGAAAAAGGGCCGCATAGCGGCCCTTTTAAGGCAGAAAACAGAAGAACGGCATAAGAAGAAGGCGGAAAAGCACCGGTCACAGCCAAAAACGCACCATTACAGTGCACAGAGCGTTACATTTTTGCACCATGCTAAACCGCGCCAGCACCACTGCCTGCTTATAGTGCATCAGGCAATCAGCGACTCTTCCTGCGCGCTGGCGGCCAGCTCTTCACCAGCCAGCTGCAGCTGATACATTTGCCAGTAGCGCCCTTTGGCTGCCAGCAACTGCTGATGATTGCCGCGCTCGACGGCCTGCCCACGGTGGAGCACCAGAATGGTGTCAGCCTCAACAATCGTCGACAGGCGATGCGCAATCACTACCAGCGTGGTGTGCTGGCGAACTTTGGCCAGCGCTTGCTGAATCGCCTGTTCGGTGCCGGAGTCAATATTCGCCGTCGCTTCATCGAGAATCAGAATCTGCGGGGTATCCACCAGCACCCGCGCCAGCGCCAGCAGCTGCTTCTGACCCACCGAGAGATTATTCCCCTGCTCGCCCAGCTGCGTGTAAATCCCCTCGCTCATCCCGCGCGCCAGTTCCGCCAGTTGCACCGACTCCAGCGCTTCCCAGACCTGCGCCTCGCTGATATCGCGACCGAGCGTGACGTTGGCATAAAAGGTATCCGCCAGCACCACCGGATCCTGCTGCACCATAGCGACGCCCTGGCGCAACGCGCTGTGGCTCAACGAGGAGAGCGGACGACCGTCAATACGAATTTCCCCTTTGCTCAGCGGGTAGTAGCCCATCATCAGGCTGGCAAGCGTGCTTTTGCCGCTGCCGGTATGGCCGACCAGCGCCACAAAACCACGGGACGGAATCTCCAGGTTGATATCCTGCAGCACCAGGCGATCGCCGCGATAAGCAAAAGAGAGGTTCTCAATCGACACCGTGCCGCTGCGCAGCGGCGCGCTATCCTGCCCCCACTCCTGACGCGGGCGATCCATCAATTCGAAGACGCGCTCGCCGGCGACCACCGCCTGCTGAAGCATCGATTGCTGGGTCGTCAGCTCAATCAGCGGCTCATTCAGACGCCCCAGATAGCTGATAAAGGCGTACAGCACCCCGACTTCAATCGTGCCAGCCGAGCTGAATCCGAACAGCATCAGCAACCCGCAGAGTACCAGCGTTGAGAACAGGCTCAGCAGCGGGCGCAACAGGAAACCATCGAGGCGCAGCGTTTGCATTCGCGCCAGATAGTGCGCATAGCTGGCTTCACGCATCCGCTCGCCGAAGCGCGCCTGCTGGCGGAACTGCTGGATAACCCCCATACCGTTGATGACTTCATTAAAGCCGTCGTTGATATCCGCCAGCCAGGCACGCACCCGGCGCACGATCGGCGTGCTGTAGCGTTGATAAATCATCATCACAATCAACACCGCCGGGAAAATAGTCAGCGCCACCAGCGCCATGCGCCAGTCAAGGCTGAACATCGCCACCAGCATGGCGCCAATCAGCGCCGCGCTACGCAGCACCGTCGCCACCACCGTGACGTACAGATCGCGGATCACTTCCGTGTCGTTGGTGACGCGGGAGATCAGCTGCCCGACCGGCTGGGTATCAAATTCACTCAGCGGCTGGCGCAGCGCCGCATCCATCACATCACTGCGCAGCTGCTGCACCACGCCAACGGCGGCGCGATTAAACAGCAGCGACTGGTTATAGTGCAGGGTCGCCGCGAGGATCTGTAAGCCGAGATAGGCCACGGCCAGACCGCAGACCAGCTTCAGCGGCACGGCGTTCTTCGCCACCATATTGTCGATAAAGTAGCTGATCAGCAGCGGGCCACTGACCTCGGCGGCCGCGGCAATCCACATCATCACCACCGCAATAATCAGCGGCTTACGCCACGGAGAACCGTAGGCCAGCAGACGTTTTAAAGTCGGCCAGAGCTCGGAAAAACTACGCATCAGCGGCCTCCTCGTGATCCTGCGGCGCATCGTCCAGCGCCGCTTCCAGCTGTTGATAGCGATACATGTCGCGATACCAGCCGGGTTGCGCCGCCAGTCCGTCGTGGCGACCGCGCTGGACAATATGCCCATGCTGCATCACCAGAATCTCGCTGGCTTCAGTCAGTGCCGACAGGCGATGGGCGCTGATAATAACCGTTCGCCCCTCTCCCCATTGCCGCAGGTTATGCAATATCTGATGCTCGGTCCGGCCATCCACCGCCGACAGCGCATCGTCAAGAATCAGAATCTCCGCCTCCAGCAGCAGCGCGCGAGCGATGGAAATGCGCTGTTTTTGTCCGCCGGACAGCATCACGCCGCGTTCGCCGACTTCCGTTTCATAGCCCTGAGGCAGGCGCAGAATATCGTCGTGCACGCTGGCCAGCCGCGCAACATGCTCAATTTGCTCCGGCGTCGCATCGGGCCTGCCGAGCGCGATGTTGTTGGCGACGGTGTCGGAAAACAGGAACGGCGTCTGGTTCACCACCGCCAGACGGGCGCGCCAGCTATCGAGCTGCAGCCGCGTCAGCGGAATATCATGGAAGCGAATATCCCCTTGCGTGACGTCAAAGTGGCGCTGGATCAGCGCCAGGATCGTGCTTTTCCCTGCGCCGGTTGGCCCGCAAATACCCAGCATTTGCCCAGGCTGGAGCACAAAGTTGACCTTCTCCAGCGAGGTCTTATTCGCCTGCGGATAGATAAATTCGCGTACGGCGACGCTCAGCGCCCCGCGCCCTTCCGGGGCCAGTTCATGACCATCGTTGACGGTCGGCGCTTCTTCGAGCATCGTGCGGATCCGACTGTAGGCCGCGCTGCCGCGTTCCACGATGTTAAACATCCATGCCAGCGCCAGCATCGGCCAAATCATCAAACCGAGATACATCACAAAGCTGGTCAACTGGCCGAGGGTCATACTGCCCTGCAGCACCATCCAGCTCCCTCCGCCGATTGCCAGCAGGTTAGCCGTGCCAATCGCGATATAGATAGTCGGGTCAAAGCGCGCATCAATCCGCGCCACGCGCATGTTCTTTCTGCCGGTATCCGCCGCATCGGCAGCAAACTGCGCCGATTGCCGGTCCTCCAGGCCAAAGGCCTTAATCATGCGGATACTGGTCAGGCTCTCCTGGGTGCGATCGTTGAGGCTGGAGAATGCCGCCTGCGCGACGCGGAAACGTTCATGGAGCGCATCGCCGTTACGCTTGATAACCAGGGCCATCACCGGCATCGGCAACAGCGCCAGCAGAGTGAGCTGCCAGCTGATTTGCGTCGACATCACGATCAATACCGCACAGCCCATCACCAGCGAGTCCACCAGCGTCAGCACCCCTTCCCCCGCAGCAAACACCACCCGATCAACATCGTTGGTGGCGCGGGCGATCAGGTCGCCGGTGCGGTGGCGCAGGTAAAAGGCCGGATGCTGACGGCTGAGCTGACGATAAAAGTCCTCCCGCAGCTCCACGGCCAGCTGATAAGAGGCGCCAAAAAGCAGCACGCGCCAGACGTAGCGCAGCAGATAGACCATCACCGCGATCAGGACTAACGCGCCGATCCACATCCACACCTTCTCTGCGGTGTAATGTTGTCTGGTGACGCCATCAACCACGATCCCCACCACCTTTGGCGGAATCAGCTGTAAAACGGCGATAATGGCCAGCAGGGCAATAGCACCGAGATAACGGCGCCACTCCCGGCGGAAGTACCAGCTAAGTTGAGCAAATAATCGCAAGCAGTTAAATCCTGAGTGTATAAATCGTCGCGGCAAACGCCGTTAATCAATAGGTAAGGCAGTGGTGTATTTTATCTGTTCCATCGCGAAACTCGAAGTGACATCAGACAACCCGGGGACGCTGTTCACCAACCGTTTATAAAAATCATCGTAGCGTTTCATATCCGCTACCTGCACCCGCAGCAGGTAATCATACTCTCCCGCCATCCGCCAGAAACCGAGGACTTCCGCCATCTGCGTGACTTCGCTGACGAACCGGCAGTACCAGTCGCTGCTGTGATGCTGGGTCTTGATCAGCACAAATGCCGTCAGACCGAGGCCAAGCTTTTCGGCATCCAGCAGCGCCACGCGACCGAGCAGGATACCCTCATCTTCCAGCCTTTTCAGCCGTTTCCAGCAGGGCGTGGTGGTCAGATTAACGGCATCGGCCAGCGCCTGCAAAGAGAGGGTGCAGTCAGTTTGCAGCAAAGAAAGCAGCTTACGGTCAATTTTATCTAACACCGGGCACCTCTGGAGAAAAATTTTCTCCTTTCATTGTAATTTAAAGGCTAAATAGCAACAATTTTTCCTCGCACTTCCACTAAGCTGGGCACAAAATGACAAACAGGAAATAACGATGAAGAGCGCCTGGGTAAAACACGCCATCAGTGAAATTAACGCCGATTATCAGCGTTCCGCCGACACGCACCTTATTCGCCTGGCGCTGCCCGGCTTCCCGGGTATTCAGATCTACCTGAAGGATGAGAGCACCCATCCTACCGGCAGCCTGAAACACCGCCTGGCGCGTTCTCTGTTCCTTTACGGACTGTGTAACGGCTGGATTAAAGAAGGGACGACGATTATCGAAGCCTCTTCCGGCTCGACGGCAGTCTCTGAAGCCTACTTCGCACGCCTGCTCGGCCTGCCGTTTATCGCCGTCATGCCTTCCTGTACGGCGAAACGCAAAATTGAGCAGATTGAGTTTTATGGCGGACGCTGTCACTTCGTCGAGAGCGCGTGCGAAATCTATGCCGCCTCCGAGAGACTGGCTCGCGAGCTGAACGGCCATTATATGGATCAATTTACCTTCGCTGAACGGGCGACGGACTGGCGCGGCAATAACAATATTGCCGACAGCATTTTCCGGCAGATGACCCATGAACCGCATCCGCAGCCCGCTTATATCGTGATGAGTGCGGGGACCGGCGGAACATCGGCCACGATTGGCCGCTATATCCGCTGTCAGGGCTATGATACTCAACTATTGGTGGTCGATCCGCAAAACTCGGTGTTCCTCGACTACTGGCAGAGCCGCGATGCCGACCTGCGCAGCCCGGTCGGCAGCAAAATAGAAGGTATCGGTCGCCCGCGCGTCGAGCCGTCATTTATTCCTGACGTCGTCGATGAGATGCTGCGGGTGCCGGACGCGGCCAGCGTCGCCAGCGCCCTGTGGCTGGAAACGCTGCTGGGTCGCAAAGTCGGCGCCTCCACCGGCACCAATATGTGGGGGGTGCTTGAGCTCGCCGTGCGTATGCGCGCCGAGGGGCGTACCGGTTCTATCGTCACTCTGCTGTGCGACAGCGGCGAACGCTATCTGGAGAGCTATTACAACCCGCAGTGGGTCGCGAGTCAGATAGGCGATATCACTCCGTGGCAGGCAAAAATCGCGGCAATGGTGAACACACAATAAAAAAAGCCAGACACCGTGGCGCCTGGCTTGCTGGAAAGGTCTGTTTATTCGGGGGAATAAGGAAGATCGGGATTATCCAGCCAATGCGTTAAAAAATGGGAGACCGCTTCATGCCGGCAGTCTCCAATAACCGGTAAATGCGGCAGTTCAGCTTTGAGCTGCGGCATCGCGTTACCCATAATGACCCCGCGCCCCACGCTACCGAGCATTTCGCGGTCGTTCATGGCGTCGCCAAACGCCATACAATCCTGCATCGACAGCCCCAGATGCTGGCTGAGTACCGCCAGCGCTGCGCCTTTATTACACCCATTTGGCAGCACTTCCAGGCAGTCGAACGCTGAAAAACAAATATGCGCGCGATCGCCGAGCGCTTCAGCCAGCTGAACGTTGAGCCGCCGGAGATCGTCGTGCTCGCCGCAGAAGCAGACTTTGGTGACGTTATCCGCCGGCATCCGTCTGGGATCGGATATCTGATAGCGGAAGCCGCTGAAAATATGCGCTTTCAGCAATCCGGGCATCTCCTGGCCGGTAAACCAGCCGCCATCATTAAAGACGTGCATGCTGGCCGCCGTGTCCCAGCGGCGGTGGAGCACCGCTTCCGCGACGCCAGGATCGAGATCGCGGCGGTGCAGCTCTTCTCCATCCACGGCATGAATCCGCGTACCGTTACCGGTAATTAAGTAGGCATCCAGCGAGAGTTCACCGATGACGTGGCGCATTTCCAGCGCATGGCGGCCCGTGGCAAAGGTCAGGGTAATATCACGATCGCGCAGACGCTTCAGCGTTGAGCGCGTTGACGTTCCCAGACGGTGGTCCGGCAGCAGCAGCGTGCCGTCCATATCAAATGCAGCGAGTTTTGCCATGTGAGCTCCCAAAAGCACGGTGAGTTTTACTTGAGTTCCAGTATTGCCTGAGATATACGGAAGTAATAGTGAATAGATAAATTTTATTGTTCCGGGTTTATAAACCGTGCTCGCGCAGGCTCCGAAGGGGCGAGGCCGAAGGACAGCCCGGGTAACGGGTGTGAGCAAGCGCAAGCAGCACAGAGGCAGCCTTGTCAGATGAGGTGAATAATACAGCCTGCATCAAGGCGGCAAAGGCGCGAATCCCCGGAAGCTTACTCCAGTAAGTGACCGGGGTGAGCAAGCGTAGCCAACGCAGAGGCCGGTTGAAGGATGAAGTGTCTATGAGGTTATTAAACCGTCTGAACCAGTACCAGCGCCTCTGGCGGCCCTCCTCCGGCGCGCCGCAGCAGGTGACGGTCGGCGAACTGGCTGAACGCTGTTTTTGCAGCGAACGCCATATTCGAACGCTGCTGCGTCAGGCTCAGGAGGCCGGCTGGTTGAGCTGGCAGGCCGCTCCCGGGCGCGGAAAACGCGGCACGCTGATTTTTCACACCGCGCCAGAAGCCTTACGTAATGAGATGATGGAGCTGGCGCTGAATAATGGTCAGCAGAAAAACGCGCTGGAGCTGGCTCAGTTGGCGACGGAAGAGCTGAAGGCGCTGCTTTCGCCTTTTCTTGGCGGTCAGTGGCAAAACAATACGCCGACTTTGCGTATTCCCTACTATCGCCCGCTTGACGCACTGCGGCCGGGTTTTTTACCTGGCCGCGCCGAACAACATCTTGCCGGGCAAATTTTTTCCGGACTGACGCGCTTCGGGACGCACAGTAGCTCTCCGGTCGGAGATTTAGCTCATCACTGGCAGGTATCGCCGGACGGCCTGTGCTGGCAGTTTTATATCCGTTCAACGCTGTTCTGGCATAATGGCGATCCGCTAGAAACGCCGCAGCTTCAGCGGCGACTGCTGATGTTGCTGGAGCTACCCGCCCTGCGCGCCCTGTTTGCCAGTATTAACCGCATCGATGTCACGCATGCGCAGTGTCTGACGATTACGCTGCATCGCCCGGATTACTGGCTCCCTTTCCGCCTTGCCAGCGACGGCAGCGTACTGGCGCATCCCGATGAACCAACGGTCGGCAGCGGGCCGTTTCGCCTGCAACTGTTCAGCCCGGAACTGGTGCGGCTGGAGAATCATCCGCGCTATCATCTGCACCACCCGCTGATCCAGGCGGTGGAGTACTGGATAACTCCCCAGCTGTTTGAGCAGAATCTGGGCACCAGCTGCCGCCACCCGGTGCAGATTACCATTGGCGATCCGGACAAGCTGGCAAATCTTCGTCAGGTCAGCAATAGCATCAGCCTCGGATTTTGCTACCTGACGCTGCATCAAAGCCCTCGCCTCAGTAAAGCTCAGGCGCAACGGCTGGTATCGCTGATTCACCGTTCTTCACTGCTAAAGACACTTCCGCTCGACGAAGATTTGATTACCCCCAGTCACG
Organism: Klebsiella sp. Lac1; assembly: GCF_009825425.1. Classification (NCBI taxonomy): domain Bacteria; kingdom Pseudomonadati; phylum Pseudomonadota; class Gammaproteobacteria; order Enterobacterales; family Enterobacteriaceae; genus Klebsiella; species Klebsiella sp. Lac1. The sequence goes on along the minus strand of NZ_VJZJ01000001.1, from coordinate 192,031 downwards.
AGGTGTTGCCCGGATGGACCATTCCCCAGGGGCCGGAGAATCAGGATGTGCCTCTGCCTGAACAGCTTACGCTGCTGTATCACCTGCCGGTCGAACTGCACACGATGGCGGAACAGCTCCGCCTGCGGCTTGCCGCCCTCGGCTGCGAACTGAAGCTCATTTTTCACGACGCCAAAAACTGGCACGGTTGCCAGGAACTGGCGCAGGCGGATTTGGTCATGGGCGATCGGCTGATCGGCGAAGCGCCGGAATACACGCTGGAGCAGTGGCTGCGCTGCGATACGATGTGGCCCCATTTATTGACCGGGGCGCAATATGCTCATCTGCAGGCCACCCTCGATGCCGTCCAGGCGCAGCCTGAAGAACGCAGCCGCAACGAAGCGTTGCGCAATGTTTTCAATATCCTGATGGACGATGCCATCATGACGCCGCTATTTAATTACCATTATCGTATCAGTGCCCCGCCGGGCGTGAACGGCCTGCGGCTTAACGCCCGAGGCTGGTTTGATTTCACCAGCGCCTGGCTACCGCCATCACCGCCGTGATGAAGCTGGTCGCCGCGCCTGTCAGGCGCTACCATATCGCTTTCACTTTGATTGTCAGGAATTGCCATGAAACGCGCCGTAGTTGTCTTCAGCGGAGGACAAGATTCAACAACCTGCCTGGTGCAGGCTCTGCAACAGTACGATGAAGTGCACTGCGTCACTTTTGATTATGGCCAACGCCACCGCGCGGAAATTGACGTTGCGCGCGCTCTGGCGTTAAAGCTGGGCGCCGTTGCCCATAAGGTGCTCGACGTGACGCTGCTCAACGAGCTTGCCGTCAGCAGTCTGACCCGCGATAACATTCCGGTGCCGGACTATGAGCCGGAAGCCAGCGGTATCCCGAATACCTTTGTGCCCGGACGAAATATCCTGTTTTTAACCTTGACGGCGATTTATGCCTACCAGGTCAAGGCGGAAGCGATCATTACCGGCGTTTGCGAGACCGATTTTTCCGGCTACCCGGACTGCCGCGACGAGTTCGTGAAAGCGCTGCACCATGCCGTCAGCCTGGGAATGGCGAAAGATATTCGCTTCGAGACGCCGCTGATGTGGCTGAACAAAGCCGAGACATGGGCCTTAGCCGATTACTGGGGCCAGTTAGCGCTGGTGCGCCATGAAACCCTGACCTGCTATAACGGCATTAAGGGCGACGGCTGCGGACAGTGCGCGGCCTGTAACCTGCGCGCCAACAGGCTAAGCCAGTACGAAGCCGATCGACCAGGTATTATGGCCGTGATGAAGCAGAAAACCGGGCTACAGTAGCCGCTTATTTCCCGGTAGCGACTGACGCCTTCGTGGGCCTGCGAGAACCGCGTATACCATCAGGCCCGTAGCCCGCCAGCGTACTCCTGTACCCAATCCGCAACGACCTACAGGCCGGGCAGGCATCAGCCGCCACCCGGCATTTTCTCGATTAGCGTTAGCTGAAACAGATGCGCAGCGGCGCCTCCGGGACAGACTCCTGCGCTGGGCCTGTCAGCAAGACTCCAGTTGCACCAGTTTCTCGCGCAGTTCGCCCTCCAGCGGCAGCGCCTTCTGCGTTTTAAGATCGATGCAGACAAAGGTGATTAGCGCATCGGCTACCACCTCGCCGTTAGGGTTAAGGGTGACGACCTGGCTTAACGTCCCGCTTTTTCCGTTCAGCTGTTCCAGTTTGCTGGTGACGGTGAGCACATCGCCTAATACCGCCGGACGTCGATAGTTGATATTGATATTCACCACCACGAAGGCGATGTTACGTGCGGTCATCCAGTGAAAGGCCGGGCTGCTTTCCAGGCCATCCCAACGCGCCTCTTCAAGAAACTCCAGATAACGCGCATTATTGACGTGCTGATAGACGTCGAGATGATAGCCGCGAACTTTGATTTGTGTCTGCATAGCGCACATGCCTTATCTTTCATTGTTGTTTTGAGGTCAGAGGTCACACCACTCGTGTGACCTCTTCAGTCTGGCAAATAATAACGACTGTGCAAACTTGTACTGCAAATTTACAGCGTCAGATGTGACAGATTTCTCTCCACCAGCGAGCTACCCATCCCCGGGACCTGCTTAAGATCGTCAACGGTTTTAAAGGGCCCGTACTCTTCGCGATAGCTCACGATAGCCTGCGCTTTCTTCAGACCGACGCCATTCAGAGCCTTTGCCAGCTCTTCTGCGCTGGCGCTATTGATACTCACCCTGGTCCCATCATTGTCAGTCGCGTTTAACGCCTCAGGCGCCTTCGCCTGCGGCGTCTGCACGCTCTCCTTTGCCGTCGCCGACATTTTCCCGCTGGAAGGGGCGGCAAGTACGCCCGGACTTCCTGCCGCGCAAACCAGTACGGCGGCGGCAATAAGCGTTTTCAATCCACATTTCATGCTGTTATCTCCTTGTTTGTAGACAGCGGAGTCACAATAACGAGCGTGGAAAAAGAGTACAAAAGGCAAACCGCAGAAATGGAAAAGGCCGCGAAAGCGGCCTTTGAGGATTACATCACGTTACTGATTTTTGCGAAGCGTCACAAAATTATGGCTGCTGGTCGATGGCATCGCCGAGTTTAATTTTCGCAGACTTACGCAGGTTGCTCATCAGCGCTTCGAAAGCAATCTGAGCATTGTTCTGCGTGATGCCTTGAACCATGGCTTTTTTCTGCTCTTCCGGCATGTCGCCGGCTTTCACTTCATCCAGCGCCAGCAGCACCACGTTGCCTTTGATGTCGCTACCCATACCGTAGACAGGTTTACCCTGCTGCGGCAGCGGCAGAGCAAACGTCGCCTGGCTCAATGGATCCTGACCGGTACGGGCCAGCGTCTGCGCCGGACCGAAGCTTAAACCTGCGGCTTTCATCGCCTCGTCACCTTTGCCATCTTTGAGCGCCGCCAGCAGCTTGTCTGCATCCAGCTTCGCCTGTTGTTCAGCTTTGGTGTGTTTTACGATATCAATAACCTGCGCTTTCACATCCGCCAGCAGCTTCACGGCTTCCGCTTTATGCTCGCTGATGCGCAGAACAAATGCGCGATCGCCATCGACGGTGATGATATCGGAGTTGCTGCCCGGCGTACCGTTCTCGCCCACCAGACCGCCGTTGAAAATAGCATCGGAGACCGGTTTAAAGTTCAGCTCTTCCGGCAGATTGTCACGCCCAAACCAGCCGGTTTCGCTCACTTTCACACCCGCAGCCTGTGCGGCGCTGGCCAGAGATTCGTTATCATTGCTGGCCGCATCGCTCACTTTCTGCTGTAGCGCGTAGTAAGCATCCAGCGCTTTTTCCTGCTTCACTTTCGCCGCGATATCATCGCGAACGTCAGCCAGCGGTTTAACCTTCGCCGGCTGAACATCATCAAGACGGACAACCAGGAAACCCACGGAAGATTTAATCACGCCAGAAAGCTGGCCTTTTTCTTTCAGACCGGCATTTTTCAGCTCCGGCACCGTTGCGGCATCTTCCATCCAGCCCATATCGCCACCGTTGCGGGCAGAGATAATGTCGGTAGATTTTTCTTTCGCCAGGGCGGCGAAATCGGCCCCTTTCTTCAGTTCATCCAGAATAGTCTGGGCATCGGCTTCGGTCTTGGTCTGAATCACGCTGTAGCGGTTACGCTGCGGCTGCGTGAACTGATCCTGGTGCTGATCATACCAGGACTGAATTTCCTGGTCAGAAGCGTTCTCCTGCATGCCAGCCGCATCCATTTTGATGTAGCTGACGCGGAACTGCTCCGGCGCCATGAAACGGGCCTGGTTTTGCTGGTAGTAAGCGTTGATTTCCTCATCGCTCACCGTCTGCTTCGCCGCCAGCGCGTTGACATCGATGGTGGCTTCACGCACTACGCGTTGCTGAGATACCAGCGCAGCCAGCTGATCGGACTCACCGGACAGCATAAAGTCGGTACCGGCAATGGCATTAATCAGCTGCTGAGTCGTCAGCTGGTTGCGCAGCGCCTGCGCGTACTGATCGGTGGTCATACCCATTTGATTCACGATGCCGCCAAAACGTTCGTTATCAAATTTGCCGTTAGTCTGGAAAGCCTGGGTCTGGAAGATAGCCTGTTTGACTTGAGCATCGCTGACGCTCAGTCCAAGTTCGCGGGCGTACTGGTCAAGCAGCGACTCGTCAATCAGACGGTTCAGCACCTGCTGACGCATGGTTTTCATGTAGTTTTCGTTGGCCGCCAGTTCCGAGAACCGATCGCCAAGCTGCTGCTGCATACGGTTACGTTCGCTGGCAACGGCATTTTCAAACTGCGAGCGACCAATTTCCTGGTCGTTAACTTTCGCGGCATAATTGTTACTGCCGCCAATCAGGTAACCACTCACCCCGGTCAAAATGAACGAGATAATGATAATACCGAAAATAATCTTGAGCACGACGCTATTGGCGGCCGTGCGTAGGTTGTCCATCATGGTGTAACAACGCTCCGCTGTAGATGACTTTAGCTCGCGCAGCATAGCACGTGATGGCTGCCGCGCGTGAGGACCTATTTTGACAAGAAAATGGGGGGATTGTCAGCCCACAAGTGCGTACAAACACACATAAAGTCGGGTTTCGGGCAAATAAAAAAGGCACATCTCGCGATGCGCCCTTGTACTTCGTCACATTCCCTGATGGGAAGCCGATCAGTTTACCGCGTCTTTCAGCGCTTTACCGGCACGGAAACCCGGCACTTTGGCAGCAGCGATGGTAATTTCTTTACCTGTTTGCGGGTTGCGACCGGTACGGGCAGCGCGCTCTTTCACAGCAAAGGTACCAAACCCGACCAGCGCAACGTCATCTCCAGCCTGCAGAGATTCAGTAACAGAAGCAATTAAAGCATCTAACGCACGTCCGGCTGCAGCTTTAGAAATGTCCGCACCCGCAGCAATTTTGTCAATCAGTTGAGATTTATTCACTGTTCTCTTCCTCTCTTTATAATTTATATCGCACCAGAATCCTTCGTGGTGCGACCGCGCAGCAGTTATATCAGGACTGTCATGCCCTTACAACAGAGTTGTAGATGACCCCCTGCCAGCGATCTAAGTTAGCTACACAAAAAAAGGCTGGCAAGTACGAATTTACTTCCCAGCCCCACTTTTCTTAGCGCTATTTGCGCGAAATCACTATTTTGCCGTGACGACCTGCATGCCAAAGGGTTCGTTCTGCAACGCAAGTGTCAGAACTTCTTCGATTCGTTTCACCGGATGGATATCTAAATCGGCAATAACGTTATCTGGAATTTCTTCAAGGTCACGTTTATTTTCATCAGGAATCAGAACAGTCTTAATGCCGCCGCGGTGTGCCGCCAGCAGTTTTTCCTTCAGACCGCCGATTGGCAGCACCTGGCCGCGCAGGGTAATTTCCCCCGTCATCGCGACGTCAGCGCGTACCGGATTCCCCGTCAGACAGGACACCAGCGCGGTACACATCGCGATACCGGCGCTCGGGCCGTCTTTCGGCGTCGCCCCTTCCGGAACGTGAACGTGAATATCACGTTTTTCGTAAAAGTCTGAGTTAATACCCAGCTTATCCGCACGCGAACGGACTACGGTCAGCGCAGCCTGAATAGACTCCTGCATCACTTCGCCCAGCGAGCCGGTATAGGTCAGCTTGCCTTTACCCGGCACGCAGGCGGTTTCGATGGTCAGCAGATCGCCGCCCACTTCCGTCCATGCCAGACCGGTGACCTGACCAACGCGGTTTTCGCTATCCGCACGACCGTAGTCATAGCGCTGCACGCCAAGGAAATCATGCAGGTTATCGCCGCTAATCGTGATGTGCTTCAGTGACTTATCCAGCAGCAGCTGTTTGACCGCCTTACGGCACAGCTTGGAAATTTCACGCTCCAGCCCACGCACGCCCGCTTCACGGGTGTAATAGCGAATAATCCCGATAATTGCGCTGTCCTCAACGGTCAGCTCGCCTTTTTTCAGCGCATTACGCTCAATCTGTTTAGACAGCAGGTGGCGTTTGGCAATGTTCAGTTTTTCGTCTTCGGTATAACCGGACAGACGAATCACTTCCATACGATCCAACAGCGGCGCCGGGATATTCATGGAGTTAGAGGTCGCCACAAACATCACGTCGCTCAGATCGTAGTCCACTTCCAGATAGTGGTCGTTAAACGCCACGTTCTGTTCAGGATCCAGTACTTCCAGCAGCGCTGAAGCCGGATCGCCGCGCATGTCAGAGGACATTTTGTCTATCTCATCCAGCAGGAACAGCGGGTTTTTCACGCCCACTTTCGCCATTTTCTGGATCAGTTTGCCCGGCATGGAGCCAATATAGGTCCGGCGGTGACCGCGGATTTCCGCTTCATCACGCACGCCGCCCAGCGCCATACGCACGTATTTACGTCCGGTCGCTTTGGCGATGGATTGACCCAACGAGGTTTTACCCACCCCCGGCGGTCCAACCAGGCACAGAATCGGCCCTTTGAGCTTATTCACACGGCTCTGCACCGCAAGATACTCAAGGATACGATCTTTCACGCGCTCAAGGCCGTAGTGATCGGTATCGAGGATCTCCTGAGCCTGACGCAGATCTTTTTTGACCTTGCTGCGCGCGTTCCACGGCACCTGCACCATCCAGTCGATGTAGCCGCGTACGACGGTCGCTTCCGCCGACATCGGCGACATCATCTTCAGCTTTTGCAGTTCCGCTTCGGTTTTTTCTTTTGCCTCTTTCGGCATTTTCGCCGCGTCGATCTTGCGCTTCAGCGCTTCGTTCTCGTCCGGGGCATCGTCCATCTCACCGAGCTCTTTCTGGATGGCCTTCATCTGCTCATTCAGATAGTACTCACGCTGAGATTTCTCCATCTGCTTTTTCACGCGGTTGCGAATGCGCTTCTCAACCTGCAGCAGATCGATTTCCGATTCCATCATCGCCATCAGATATTCCAGACGTTCGTTAATGTCGGACATCTCGAGGACGGACTGCTTATCGGCCAGCTTGAGCGGCATGTGGGCAGCGATGGTATCCGCCAGGCGCGCGGGATCGTCGATGCTGTTGAGCGACGTCAGCACTTCCGGTGGGATTTTCTTGTTCAGCTTGATATAGCCTTCAAACTGACCGATCGCGGTGCGCACCAGCACTTCCTGCTCGCGTTCGTCGATCGCCGGCGATTCAAGGTACTCGGCTTTCGCTGAAAAATGCTCGCCGTTATCCGATAATGCAGAAATACGCGCGCGCTGCAGGCCTTCAACCAGCACTTTGACGGTGCCATCAGGCAGCTTCAGCATCTGTAAAATTGATGCCACGGTCCCGACGGTGAAAAGATCATTTACACCCGGCTCATCCGTCGAAGCTTCTTTCTGCGCAACCAGCATGATTTTTTTATCATGGTCCATAGCCGCTTCAAGACAACGGATAGATTTTTCCCGCCCTACAAACAGGGGTATGACCATGTGCGGATAAACCACCACATCGCGCAACGGCAATACGGGGATTTCAATGCGTTCAGAACGCTCAGGATTCATAGAGCTCTCTCTTAGTTTAAAGTCCGCCAGGTAGCCAGCGGCACGACTCGTCATCGCGACGCCGTTAATATGTAATCCAGTATATGGGGATGTATTCCACACATTCAACGGCGGGAATGCAGGAAAAATAAAAGGGGGGATAAAATCCCCCCTTTTTTGTTAACTGCTTGAGCGAGCTGGTTAATTATTCACCAGACGCCTGCTGCGCTTCCGGTTTGCCATAGATCAGCAACGGCTTGCTCTGTCCGTCGATAACGGAGGCGTCGATAACCACTTTTTCCACATCTTCCATTGACGGAAGATCGTACATGGTATCGAGCAGCGCCGCTTCAACGATAGAACGCAGACCGCGTGCGCCGGTTTTACGCGCCATCGCTTTTTTGGCGATCGCGTCCAGCGCTTCATCGCGGAACTCCAGCTCAGCGCCTTCCAGGTTGAACAATGCCTGATACTGTTTAGTCAGGGCATTTTTCGGCTCTTTCAGGATCTGAATCAGCGCTTCTTCGCTCAGCTCATTCAGCGTTGCGACGACCGGCAGACGACCAATGAACTCCGGAATCAGACCAAATTTGATCAGATCTTCCGGCTCAACCTGCGACAGCAGCTCGCCTTCGCTCGCTTTGTCGGATTTGGCTTTTACCGTCGCGCCGAAACCAATACCTGAACCGGTTTCTACACGATGAGAAATGACCTTATCCAGACCGGCAAACGCGCCGCCGCAGATAAACAGGATCTTAGAGGTGTCAACCTGCAAGAACTCCTGCTGCGGATGCTTACGCCCGCCCTGCGGTGGTACCGCGGCAACGGTCCCTTCGATAAGCTTCAGCAGCGCCTGCTGCACGCCTTCACCAGAGACATCGCGGGTAATCGACGGGTTATCCGATTTACGCGAAATTTTGTCGATTTCATCGATGTAGACGATACCGCGCTGCGCTTTCTGTACGTCGTAGTCGCATTTCTGCAGCAGCTTTTGAATGATGTTTTCGACGTCTTCACCGACATAACCGGCTTCGGTCAGGGTGGTAGCGTCAGCCATGGTGAACGGCACATCCAGCAGGCGCGCCAGCGTTTCCGCCAGCAGCGTTTTACCGGAACCTGTCGGCCCAATCAGCAGAATGTTACTTTTACCCAGCTCAACGCCGTTGCTGGTATCACCATTGCGCAGGCGTTTGTAGTGGTTGTATACCGCAACGGCCAGCACTTTTTTCGCCGGCTCCTGGCCGATAACGTAATCGTCCAGGTGATGGCGGATTTCGTGCGGCGTCGGCAGCGCACTGCGTTCACGATGCGGCGCGACTTCTTTAATCTCTTCGCGAATGATGTCGTTACATAAATCAACGCATTCGTCGCAGATATACACGGATGGCCCGGCGATCAGCTTACGTACTTCATGCTGGCTTTTGCCGCAAAAAGAGCAATACAACAGTTTGCCCGAACCATCTTTGCGTTTATCTGTCATGAGTCCAAACCTCTTATTAAGTTCTTTGTGCCGCACACGACGACGCAAATGCCATTCTCAGGCGCAAGCCGCTGACACGCGTTGTGCCGCCCTACTCCAGACAAGTATAGCGGCCCCCTTACGCCAGGGGCATCAATTACGATGGGCCAAAATGGAATCGACCAGGCCGTATTCCACCGCTTCGGAGGCTGACAAGAAACGGTCACGCTCGGTGTCGTTCTCAATCTGCGCCAGGGATTGACCGGTATGGTGTGCCATCAGTTCATTCATCCGCCCTTTCACTTTCAGGATCTCGCGGGCGTGAATTTCGATATCCGTCGCCTGACCCTGATAGCCGCCCAGCGGCTGGTGGATCATCACGCGGGAGTTTGGCAAGCAGAAACGCTTGCCTTTTGCCCCTGCAGTCAGCAGGAATGCGCCCATCGATGCCGCCTGGCCCATACAAATGGTGCTCACGTCAGGCTTGATGAACTGCATGGTGTCGTAAATCGACATCCCGGCGGTGATCACCCCGCCCGGAGAGTTAATGTACAGATAAATGTCTTTTTCCGGGTTTTCCGCTTCCAGAAAAAGCATCTGCGCCACGATCAGATTCGCCATGTGGTCTTCCACCTGGCCGGTCAGAAAGATGACGCGTTCCTTGAGCAGACGGGAGTAGATATCAAAAGAACGTTCACCGCGCGAGGTCTGTTCAATGACCATCGGCACCAGGGCCATATGGGGTGCAAAGTTATCTCGTTCGCCACTGTATGACATTTCCGTCTCCTGGATTAATTTTGAATAAACCTGCCGCACTGATTGTAACCTTATGGACGGATTATCAGCCAGAGTCTTCTGTCCGTCATCATTCAAATTACCTGAATATCAACCTGACACCCACAACCTGAACGAATCCCGACAGACACGCTTCGTCATTATGCATGATTTCACGCATGCGGTTTCCTCTCCTCGTAGTGGGGGCGATGCAATCATAATTCAAGCATAACAAGCTTTTGTCGTAACGCTATCATTGATATCGCATTTTCGCACTCATCCTGAAGCTATTGCTGCGATAAAAAAAAAACCCGCCGCCTCTCGGCAACGGGTTTTACCTGAACGTTAAACCGTGGGGCGAAATTACGCCTGCTGGTTCATCAGCTCATTGAAGGTGGTGGCTTTTTCAGACACTTTCGCTTTTGCCAGAACGGCTTCAACAGCCTGCTCTTCCAGCGCGACGTTGCGCATGTTGTCCATCAGTTCGTTGTTTTTGCTGTAGAACTCAACAACTTCTTTCGGATCTTCGTAAGCGGAAGCCATCTCTTCGATCAGGCCTTTAACGCGATCTTCGTCAGCTTTCAGCTCGTGGGTACGAATCACTTCGCCCAGCAGCAGACCAACAACAACGCGGCGCTTAGCCTGCTCTTCGAACAGTTCGCGCGGCAGTTCCAGAGCCTGTTTCTCATTGCCACCGAAACGCTGAGCAGCCTGACGACGCAGAACGTCGATTTCGCTGTCGATCAGGGCAGCCGGCACGTCGATGTCATTGGCTTTAACCAGACCTTCGATAGCCTGAGACTTCACGCGGTTACGCACGGCGCCTTTCAGCTCGCGATCCATGTTTTTACGCACTTCAGCGCGCAGACCTTCAACGGAACCATCTTCAACGCCGAAACGTTTGATGAATTCAGCAGTCAGTTCCGGCAGTTCGCGCTCTTCAACTTTCTTCAGGTTGATAACGAACTTAGCCGCTTTACCTTTCAGGTTTTCTGCGTGGTATTCTTCCGGGAAGGTCACATCGATAGTGAACTCTTCGCCCGCTTTGCGGCCTTTGATACCGTCTTCAAAGCCCGGGATCATACGACCCTGGCCCATCGCCAGTACGAAGTCAGACGCTTTGCCGCCTTCAAACTCTTCGCCGTCAACAGAACCGGTGAAGTCGATAGTTACGCGGTCTTCTGCATCAACAGCGCCATCTTTGTCTTTCCAGTTAGCCTGCTGCTTACGCAGAGTGTCCAGCATGGTGTCGACGTCAGCGTCGGTCACTTCAACAACCGGTTTTTCAACTTCGATTGTTTCCAGACCCTGCAGCGCAACTTCCGGGTAAACTTCGAACTCTACCGCGTAGGTGAAGTCTTCGCCCAGCTTGTATTCGCCCGGAACGTAGTTCGGCGCGCCGGCCGGATTGATTTTCTCTTTGATGATCGCGTCAACGAACTGACGGCTCATCAGGTCGCCCAGCACGTCCTGGCGAACGGATGCGCCATAACGCTGAGCAACAACATTCATCGGCACTTTCCCTTTACGGAAGCCGTCAATGCGAACTTTTTTCGCCACGTTGACCAGCTCGCTTTTGACAGCATTCTCGATGCTGTCAGCGGCGATAGTAATCGTTACACGGCGCCCAAGGCCCTGAGTGGTTTCAACTGAAACTTGCATCTTGTTACCTCAAAAAAATCACAGTGCTCGGTCAACTCTGGAAGCGCGTGTACGTTGCTTCGCAGAACCGGGATGCCCTCTTCAATCAGAAACACATTCCCTGTCGTCAGAATCATCCCGAAGACATTCATATAAGACGCGGCATTATAGCGGCATCACTTTTGTGAGTCGAGAACGGTTGTCGCCCACTGCTGCGGCATTTTTCACATTTCCCGCGCAAATTTGTCTTTAAAAGCGCCCACTGCGCACATTTTCAGACAAAACAAAACGGCCCGCAGGCCGTTTTTGATAAATCTTCACGCAACATACTGGAAAAGTTCCCGCGGTTGCAAATACGATTTCTAGGCGATAGTTCCCGCGCCGCGGCAAGGAGGAGAGGCAAAGACCGTGTCCTGGAGACCTTCCCACTCTTTAATCGTATAGGTATGCAGCGCCAGCGCATGCACAGTGCTCGACAGCTCCTCAGTCAGCGTACCGTAGATCATCCGGTGACGGTTGAGAAAACGCTCGCCGGTGAACCGATCGCTCACCAACACCACTTTAAAATGACTTTCAGAGCCAGCCGGGACATTGTGGCGATAACTTTCATCCACGACTTCGAGATACACGGGGTCGAACGCTGCCCTAAGTTTTGCTTCGATCTGTTCACGTATCATCATGAATTTTCTCCTCCGACAACGCTGAGATGCCGCCATTCCTTTTAAATGTTAGCCGCTTTTACCGCTTCCATTAGGGGAAAACAACAAAAAATTAGCATTCTTCCGATATTTTCATTCAAAAGTATCAAGTTTACTGACTCTCTCCCGCCGAACAGCCGCCAGGATCGCGATAAAAATGGGAGAAGGCGATAAAATGTACAACGCGATGAATTTACATGCGCTGCTACTTCCCCTCGCCGTTGGCGATGTTATGATGGCGGTAATTTTCCTCAATGACCCCAAATAAAGTTGAGCGACGAAGGCTATAAACGGGAAAGTCCTCAGGCGCTTGCTGAAGTCAGCGACGAGGGCCAACAAGAGCCGCTAACGCAAGCGTTGCTTGATGTATGACGGGTATAACAACACCATGCGCTGAGACCCTGAACATGTTTAAGAAAATGCTTTTCCCGCTGGTCGCGATGTTTATGCTGGCAGGATGCGCGACGCCTCCGACCACCATTGATGTATCGCCGAAAATGAGCCTGCCGCAGCAGGATCCAAGCCTGATGGGCGTCACCGTCAGCATTAACGGCGCGGATCAGCGTCCGGATCAGGCGCTGGCGAAGGTCACCCGCGATAACCAACAGGTTACGCTGACCGCGTCCCGCGATCTGCGCTTCCTGCTGCAGGAAGTGCTGGAAAAACAAATGACCGCGCGCGGCTATATGATTGGGCCGAACGGCGCAGTCGATCTGCAGATCATCGTGAACAAACTGTATGCCGACGTTTCACAGGGCAACGTGCGATACAACATCGCTACGAAGGCAGATATCGCGATTATCGCTACCGCCGTGAACGGCACCAAAATGACCAAAAACTATCGCGCAAGCTACTCTGTTGAAGGCGCCTTCCAGGCCTCCAACCAGAATATCGCCAATGCGGTGAACAGCGTCCTGACCGATACCATCGCCGATATGGCGCAGGACACCAGCATTCATGATTTCATCAAGCAAAACGCGCGTTGATCGTCAGCAAACCCGGCCTCGCGCCGGGTTTGCGTCATAAGCTATGTCCAACCACTACTTACGCATTTTCCAGCAGCCTAAATCAGCTATTTTGCTGATCCTTGGGTTTGCTTCCGGTTTGCCTCTCGCGCTGACCTCCGGCACGCTCCAGGCGTGGATGACCGTTGAAAATATCGATCTGAAAACGATCGGCTTCTTCTCACTGGTTGGTCAGGCCTACGTCTTTAAGTTCCTCTGGTCGCCGGTGATGGACCGCTACACGCCGCCGTTCCTTGGCCGACGCCGCGGCTGGCTGCTGACCACCCAGTTTCTGCTGCTTATCGCCATTGCCGCGATGGGGTTCCTTGAGCCCGCCAGCCAGCTCCGCTGGATGGCGGCATTAGCGGTAACGATCGCCTTCTGCTCCGCATCGCAGGATATCGTCTTCGACGCCTGGAAAACCGATGTGCTGCCGGCCGAGGAGCGTGGCGCTGGCGCGGCCATCAGCGTACTGGGCTATCGCCTGGGGATGCTGGTATCCGGCGGTCTGGCGCTGTGGCTGGCTGACCGCTGGCTCGGCTGGCAGGGAATGTACTGGCTGATGGCCGTGCTGCTGATTCCCTGCATTATCGCCACCTTACTGGCGCCAGAACCGAGTGATGTCATTCCGGTGCCGAAAAGCCTCGAACAGGCGATCGCCGAACCGCTGCGCGATTTCTTCGGACGCAACAACGCCTGGCTGATCCTGCTGTTAATCGTCCTTTATAAGCTCGGCGATGCCTTTGCGATGACGCTGTCCACCACGTTTTTGATTCGCGGAGTCGGTTTTGATGCCGGCGAGGTCGGAATGGTCAATAAAACGCTGGGACTTTTCGCGACGATTGTTGGCGCGCTGTACGGCGGCATATTAATGCAGCGCCTGACCCTGTTTCGCGCCCTGTTGATTTTCGGCGTGCTGCAGGGTGCCTCCAATGCCGGCTACTGGCTGCTGTCGATTACCGATAAACATCTTTATTCCATGGCGACGGCGGTCTTTTTCGAAAATCTGTGCGGCGGTATGGGCACGGCGGCGTTTGTCGCCCTGTTAATGACGCTGTGTAATAAATCGTTTTCCGCCACCCAGTTTGCTTTGCTGTCCGCGCTATCGGCAGTCGGTCGCGTGTACGTCGGGCCGATTGCCGGTTGGTTCGTCGAAACGCACGGTTGGCCAACGTTTTATCTGTTCTCTGTCTTTGCCGCCGTCCCGGGGATCCTGCTGCTGCTGCTCTGTCGGCAAACCCTGGAGTACACGCAGCGCACCGGCAACTTCATCCCGCGCACGCAATATCCGCAAACCTATGCCCTGGCGCTGCTGATTCTGGCTACGGGTTCGCTGATGCTGGGCGTATGGCTGTTGCTGCTGATACTCAATGCCCTCGACTTCACCGCTTTTTCCTTCCTGCCCATGCTGCTGGAAATTGCGGCCATCACCGCTATCGTCGGCATTGTGCTCGGAAGTCTGCTTGACTACCTGGCGTTGCGGAAGAGCGCGCTGATTTAACGCGCACTTGTGGTGTTATTAGCCGTTGTAATCACTGATCGTAATTATAACGGCTTATTAACGATTTTATATTGTTCATTTTTCATTTGCTGTTTTGTGCGCTTTGCATTTTGGGAAGTTATTGACAACTTTTACTCAAAACATTAAATAATTTAACCGATTCAGCAAAAACTGATTTAATATCGCCATAGCGCAATGTCTTTTATTTGATAATTAATTGTTAATTAGTTGTGTTATTTTTTGGTGTTTATACTCATTACCTCATAAGCCAATAGCTTCTTATCTCTTTCGTTATAGATCCCGCATATAGCGGGCGTTGCAAGCATTAGCATCACACTCAGTTACATATGTGACAAAGCGAGCAGAACCTGCTAACACAGAACTGACACAGCTCCAATCATGTTTACAGTAATGCAACCTTCCCGTAAAATGCCCGAACACTTTAAGCGCCACCAGATTCCGTGGAATTGAGGTCGTTCAATGAGACTTAGGAAATACAATAAAAGTTTGGGATGGATGTCATTAATCGCAGGTACTGTATTACTCAGTGGTTGTGATTCTGCGCTCCTTGACCCAAAAGGACAGATTGGACTGGAGCAACGTTCTCTGATACTGACGGCCTTTGGCCTGATGATGATTGTCGTTATTCCCGCCGTCTTAATGGCAGTAGGATTTGCCTGGAAGTATCGTGCGAGTAATAAAGATGCGAAGTATAGCCCGAACTGGTCACACTCCAACAAAGTTGAAGCGGTGGTCTGGACGGTTCCTATTCTGATCATCCTGTTCCTGGCCGTTCTGACCTGGAAAACCACTCACGCACTCGAGCCAAGCAAACCGCTTGCTCACGAAGAGAAACCGATCGTCATCGAAGTCGTTTCGATGGACTGGAAATGGTTCTTCATCTATCCGGAACAGGGTATTGCTACCGTCAACGAAATAGCCTTCCCGGCGAACGTACCGGTACACTTCAAAGTGACCTCTAACTCCGTGATGAACTCGTTCTTTATCCCACGTTTAGGCAGCCAGATTTACGCAATGGCCGGGATGCAGACTCAGCTGCACCTCATCGCGAATGAAACTGGCACTTATGACGGTATCTCCGCAAGCTATAGCGGCCCGGGCTTCTCTGGTATGAAGTTCAAAGCTATCGCCACGCCGGATCGTGCAACCTTCGATCAGTGGGTAGCGAAAGCGAAACAGTCGTCGAATACCATGGACTCCATGGCGGCTTTCGACAAACTGGCTGCGCCTAGCGAATACAACAAAGTGGAATACTTCTCTGACGTGAAACCGGATTTGTTTAAGGATGTTGTGAACAAATTTATGTCTCATGGCAAGAGCATGGATATGTCCCAACCTGAAGGCGAGCACGCAGCGCACGAAGGGATGGAAGGCATGGACATGAGCCACGCGGAAACCGCTCACTAAGGGGCCGAGGAAGAAAACGATGTTCGGAAAACTCACACTGGATGCAGTGCCCTACCATGAACCCATTATTGTGGTTACGGTGGCTGCGATTATCATCGGGGGACTGGCGCTTCTGGCGGCAATCACTTACTTCGGTAAGTGGTCCTACCTTTGGAATGAATGGCTGACTTCGGTCGACCACAAAAAACTGGGTATCATGTACGTTATCTTAGCCATCGTGATGTTGCTACGTGGCTTTGCTGACGCCGTTATGATGCGTAGCCAGCAGGTACTGGCCTCGGCCGGGGAAGCTGGCTTCCTGCCGCCTCATCACTACGATCAGATCTTTACCGCCCACGGCGTTATCATGATCTTCTTCGTAGCGATGCCGTTTGTTGTCGGCCTGATGAACCTCGTGGTTCCTCTGCAGCTCGGCGCGCGCGACGTGGCCTTCCCGTTCCTCAACAACCTGAGCTTCTGGTTCACCGTTGTCGGCGTAATTCTGGTTAACCTCTCTCTGGGCGTCGGTGAATTCGCACAGACCGGTTGGCTGGCCTATCCGCCGCTGTCGGGAATCGAGTACAGTCCGGGCGTTGGGGTCGATTACTGGATCTGGGCTCTCCAGCTCTCTGGTATCGGTACGACGTTAACCGGTATTAACTTCTTTGTAACGATTATCAAGATGCGTGCCCCTGGCATGACCATGTTCAAGATGCCGGTATTTTGCTGGGCATCTCTGTGCGCCAACATCCTGATTATCGCCTCCTTCCCAATTCTGACCGTCACTATCGCGCTGCTGACCCTGGACCGCTACCTGGGCACCCATTTCTTTACCAACGATATGGGTGGCAACATGATGATGTACATCAACCTGATTTGGGCCTGGGGCCATCCGGAAGTGTATATCCTGGTTCTGCCGGTCTTCGGGGTGTTCTCCGAAATCGCGGCGACCTTCTCGCGTAAACGTCTGTTTGGCTACACCTCGCTGGTCTGGGCAACAGTCTGTATTACCGTTCTGTCGTTCATCGTTTGGCTGCACCACTTCTTCACTATGGGTGCCGGCGCGAACGTTAACGCCTTCTTCGGTATTACCACCATGATTATCGCCATCCCGACCGGGGTTAAGATTTTCAACTGGCTGTTCACCATGTACCAGGGCCGCATTGTCTTCAACTCAGCAATGATGTGGACTATCGGCTTCATCGTCACCTTCTCTGTCGGTGGTATGACCGGCGTACTGCTGGCCGTACCGGGCGCGGACTTCGTGCTGCACAACAGTCTGTTCCTGATTGCCCACTTCCATAACGTCATCATCGGCGGCGTGGTATTTGGTTGCTTCGCGGGTCTGACCTACTGGTGGCCGAAAGCCTTTGGCTTCACGCTGAACGAAACCTGGGGCAAACGCGCCTTCTGGTTCTGGATAATCGGCTTCTTCGTGGCGTTTATGCCGCTGTACGTACTGGGCTTTATGGGGATGACCCGTCGCCTGAGCCAGCAGATTGACCCGCAGTTCCATCCGATGCTGGTTGTTGCGGCCTGCGGCGCGGCGCTGATTGCCTGCGGTATCCTCTGCCAGCTGATTCAGTTCTACGTCTCTATCCGCGATCGCGAGCAGAACCGCGACCTGACCGGTGACCCGTGGGGCGGCCGTACGCTGGAGTGGGCAACCTCTTCTCCGCCGCCGTTCTACAACTTCGCCATCGTTCCTCACGTCCACGAGCGCGATGCGTTCTGGGAAATGAAAGAAAAAGGCGAAGCGTATAAGAAACCGGCTGGCTATGAAGAGATTCATATGCCGAAAAACAGCGGCGCGGGCATCGTTATTGCTGCTTTCGCAACGGTGTTTGGTTTCGCGATGATCTGGCACATCTGGTGGATGGCGATTGCAAGCTTCGTCGGTATCCTGGTGACCTGGATTATTAAGAGCTTTGACGAGGACGTGGATTACTACGTGCCGGTTGCAGAAGTCGAAAAACTGGAAAATCAGCATTTCGACGAGATTAACAAAGCAGGGCTGAAAAATGGCAACTGATACTCTTGCGCATAACGCCCACGCGCACGAACACGGGCACCACGATACAGGGCCGATGAAGGTATTCGGCTTCTGGATCTACCTGATGAGCGACTGCATTATCTTCGCTACCCTGTTTGCGACCTATGCCGTTCTGGTGAACGGCACGGCTGGCGGACCGAGCGGTAAAGATATTTTCGAACTGCCGTTCGTTCTGGTTGAAACCGCGCTGCTGCTGTTCAGCTCCATCACCTACGGCATGGCGGCTATCGCCATGTACAAAAACAACAAAAGCCAGGTGGTTTCCTGGCTGGCGCTGACCTTCCTCTTCGGGGCAGGGTTCATCGCGATGGAACTGTATGAATTCCATCACCTGATTGTTGAAGGTATGGGCCCGGATCGCAGCGGCTTCCTGTCAGCGTTCTTCGCGCTGGTCGGTACCCACGGTCTGCACGTCACCTCTGGTCTTATCTGGATGGCGGTGCTGATGGTTCAGGTTTCACGTCGCGGTCTGACCAACACTAACCGTACCCGTATCATGTGCCTGAGCCTGTTCTGGCACTTCCTGGACGTAGTGTGGATCTGCGTGTTCTCGGTTGTCTATCTGATGGGGGCAATGTAATGAGTCATTCTGGCGATCATCACGGCGCTTCTCACGGCAGCGTAAAGAGCTACATGACAGGGTTCATCCTGTCGATCATTCTGACGGCGATTCCGTTTGCTATGGTTATGAGTGGCTCCGCATCGCATGCGGCTATTCTGGGAACTATCCTCGTCACTGCTGTTGTGCAGATTGTGGTACACCTGGTGTACTTCCTGCACATGAACAGCAAGTCTGACGAAGGTTGGAACCTGACCGCGTTTATCTTCACCGTAATCATCATTGCTATCGTTGTTGTGGGCTCCATCTGGATTATGTGGAACCTGAACTACAACATGATGATGCACTAAGAGCGGCAAGTATGTTTAAGCAATACCTGCAAGTAACGAAACCTGGCATCATTTTTGGCAACCTGATCTCCGTGATCGGCGGTTTCCTGTTGGCCTCCAAAGGTCACATCGACTATCCGCTGTTTGCATGGACACTCCTTGGGGTGTCCCTGGTGGTCGCCTCGGGTTGTGTATTCAACAACTACATCGACCGCGACATCGATCGTAAGATGGAACGGACGAAAAACCGGGTGCTGGTCAAAGGGCTGATCTCGCCACAAGTTTCGCTGGTATACGCCACCTTGCTGGGTATTGCTGGCTTCATGCTCCTGTGGTTCGGCGCGAATCCCCTGGCCTGCTGGCTGGGGGTCATGGGGTTCGTGGTTTATGTCGGGGTCTACAGCCTGTACATGAAACGCCACTCCGTCTACGGTACGCTGATTGGTTCTCTCTCCGGCGCGGCGCCGCCGGTGATTGGCTACTGCGCGGTAACCGGTCATTTCGATAGCGGCGCGGCGATTTTGCTGGCTATCTTCAGCCTGTGGCAGATGCCTCACTCCTACGCCATCGCGATTTTCCGCTTTAAGGATTATCAGGCGGCGAACATTCCGGTGCTGCCGGTGGTGAAAGGCATTTCCGTGGCGAAGAACCACATTACGCTGTACATCGTGGCTTTTGCTGTCGCCACGCTGATGCTCTCTCTGGGCGGTTACGCCGGGTATAAATATCTGGTCGTGGCGGCCGCGGTGAGCGTCTGGTGGCTGGGGATGGCGCTGCGCGGTTACAAAGTGGCGGATGATAAAGTCTGGGCGCGTAAGCTGTTCGTCTTTTCTATCGTCGCCATTACCGCGCTGTCGGTCATGATGTCCGTCGACTTTATGGTGCCCGATTCACACAATCTGCTGGCCTACGTCAGATAAGATTGTCGCTCTGACAAACCCCGCTCCGGCGGGGTTTTTTATTGCCCGGAGTTATCCCACCAGCATCGCCTGCGCGCTATAGAGCAGATCCAGATGGTCGCGACACAACGCATCCAGCGAAGTCCGCGACTGGTGAGAAGTCAGGCTCAGCGCCCCCCAGTACAGCCCTTCCCTGTCGGATAAAGGCACCGCCAGAACCAGCATCCCAATTTCAAACTCCTGCTCGATAGCGGCAAACCCCTGGCGCCGCACCACAGCAATTTTCTCCATCAGCATCGCCACGTCCGTCACCGTATACGGCGTGCGCTGTTCACGCTTAATACGCCGCAGAATCCTCTCGCACTCCTCTTCCGGCAGCGAGGCCAGCCAGAGTCGCCCGCCGGCGGTGCAAAATATCGGCACCCGCTCCCCTAACCGCACCGAGGTCGAGTTAAACGGCGTATGTTTGCTGCGCGCGATATACACCAGTTCATCTTCATCAACCACCCCCACCGACGCATGTTCTTCGGTGCGGCTGGCAATGTACTCAACGATGGGGCGGACCATACGCGGAAACTGTGCCGAATCGACATACGCCTGACCGAGGCGCAGCGCTTTTGGCGTCAGCCAGTAAGCGCGACCGTCGGTCTGCACATAGTGCTCGTGCAGCAGCGTCAGCAGAAAACGTCGTGCGGCGCTCTGCGTCAGGCCGCTCATTTTCGCCGCCTGAGGCACGGTGAGACGGGGAAACTCTTTGGAGAAAAGCTGAATCAAGGCCAGTCCTTTTTGCAGACCGACTATCAAATCGCGCGGATGTATTGTGTTTTGCATATCAGCTCACATTTTTGCAACATTACCATCGATTCACTGCGATTATCGCAGTGGTGGTGCGATTAACAACCAATACGTCCGAATTCTGCGTTGTCGCTCTCAGGTTCCGCTGAAATACTTTCACAACATTCATTTAACAAATGAGGTTTGAAATGGTCAGTGGATTCACGCAGGTGGTTGCCGTTATCGGCCATCCGATTACTCAGGTTAAATCCCCGGAGAACTTCAACCGCTACTTTGCCGACCAGCAGATGGACAGCGTCATGATCCCGGTCGATATCGCCCCGGAAGCGGTGGCGGATTATTTGCTGGCGTTACGTGGATGGCTGAACATGAGCGGCGTACTGGTCACCGTGCCGCACAAACAGCGCGCCGCCGCGCTGGTTGATGAGCTAACGCCGCGCGCCCGTCATCTCAACGCGGTGAATGTCATTCGCAAACTGGCGGATGGCCGCCTGCAGGGCGATATGCTGGATGGCGTCGGCTTCTCGCTTGCCGCGGCGGCCCACGGTTTTCAGGCTGAAGGGAAGACCGCGCTGCTCTCCGGCTGCGGCGGCGTCGGCAGCGCCATCGCCTGGGGACTGTGTGAAGCCGGGATTCGCCAGCTGGCGCTACACGACCAGAATCCGGCCACGTTACAGCTGCTGCATAACCGTCTCGCCACCCATTTCCCCCAGGTCCATCTCACTACGCTGCCCGACACCCTGAGCGGCCTTGATCTGCTGGTGAACGGCTCCCCGGCCGGGATGGCAAACTTCGATCCGCTACCGCTGCCGCAGGCTTTACTGGAGAGTCTGAGTCCGACAACCCACGTCGCGGACGTCGTGACCGCACCGGCGATCACGCCGCTGCTGGCTTTCGCCCAGGCGCGCGGCTGCGTAGTACAAACCGGCCCCGAAATGGCGCTGGCGCAGATGAAACTCATGGGGCAGTTCATCGGAGCCATCCCGCAGGAACAAGGAGCCGCGGCATGAAAAGCTGGGATGTGATTGTCATCGGCAGCGGTGCCGGCGGGTTTGCCGCCGCCGTCACGGCCTGCTGCAAAGGGCTGTCGGTGCTGATGCTGGAAAAAGCGCCGCAGTTTGGCGGCACCTCGGCGATTTCCGGCGGAGCGGTATGGATCAATGATACCGACCAGGCACGCGCGCAGGGGAAAAGCGGCACCGCGGACGCGATCAAAACCTACCTGAAAACCATCATCGGCGAACAGAACTATCGTCCGGACATCGTCGATGCGTTTGTCGCTTCCGGGCGCGAGGCGCTGGCGTTCCTCGAACAAGAGGGCGCGGTGAAGTACAGTCTGCGCCCCCTCTCACCGGACTATTACCCTGATGAACCAGGCGCCGTGGACTGCGGACGCGCGCTGGAAGTTGTGGAGTACGACGGGCGCCAGCTCGGCGATCGCTTTCGCGATCTGCGCTCTCCCCCACCGGGGATGCTGTTATTTGGCGGCATGATGGTCAACCGCGTGGATATCCAGCATTTTCTGGAGATGCGCCGCTCGCTGCGCTCGTTATCGCACTGCGCGAAGCTGCTGCTGCGCTATGCGCGCGATCGCCTCAGCCACCCGCGCGGTACCCGGCTGGCGATGGGTAACGCCCTAATTGCCCGCATGGCCACCGTGGCGCTGCGCAAAGGCATGACGCTCCGGCTCAACGTCAACGTCCTTTCGCTGGTTGAACACGAGGGCGCGGTCACCGGCGTCAATATTGAATGCGACGGCCAACAGGAGACCTTACAGGCGCGCTGCGGCGTGGTGCTGGCCGCCGGCGGCTTTGCCGCAGGAGCGCTGGCGGCACGCTACCGGCCGCATACCCGCGAGCATTACTCCATGTCGCCTGCCGCCAATGATGGCGCCGCATTCCGTCTCGCCGGCGCACTCCATGCCTGTGAAGGCGCCGACCTGTCGTCCAATTTTTTCTGGGCGCCGGTGTCGGTACTGCGCCACGCCGACGGGCGCGAAGAACGCTTCCCGCACCTGGTCACCGACCGGGCCAGGCCGGGGGTTATCGCCGTCAACCAAAAGGCGGAACGTTTCGTCAACGAATCAAACTCTTACCACCATTTCGCCAGCGCCATGCAAAGCCAACCCGAAAACGCCCCCTGTTTTCTGATCTGCGATGCCCTGGCGATGAAACGCTACGGCCTCGGTCTTGCCCGGCCCGCGCCGGTGAACAACGATGCGCTGATCGAGGCCGGCTACCTGCACAAAGCGGACTCCCTCGCCCGGCTTGCTCAACAGCTGGGGCTTGACGCACAAGCGCTCGCCGGGACGGTGGCCCGCTACAATCGCGATGCCGCGCAGGGAGAAGATCCGCAATTCGCCAAAGGCGGCAACAGCTATAACCGCGCGATGGGCGATCCGGCCCATCTGCCGAACGCCTGCAATGCCCCGCTGCTGAACGCTCCATTTTATGCCATCACCCTCTACACCGGTGATCTGGGCACCTCGCGCGGGCTGGTCACCAGCGAGAATGCCCAGGTCCTTAATCAACAACGTCAGCCGATCCAAGGCCTGTATGCCGTGGGTAACGATATGGACTCCATGATGGCGGGCACCTACCCCGGTCCCGGCATCACGCTCGGCCCGGCGCTGACCTTCGGCTATCTCTCTGCCCGCCATATGGCACAACAACAGACCCCATAACAGGAGAAACACCATGATCTATGAAAAACGCACCTACACCCTCAATCCGCTGAAAATGGCCGACTGGCTGGCGCTGTACAAAAGCGATGCTTACGCCGTCCAGACCGAGCACCTCGGTAAGCTGATCGGCTTTTTCTTCACCGAAATCGGCGTGGTCAATCAGGTCGTGCATATCTGGGCTTACGAGAGCCTCGACGATCGCCTGGTACGCCGGGCGCGCATGGCGCAGGACGAACGCTGGCTGACCTTCTCGCGTAAAAACCGCGAGCTGGCGGCCGTTGAGCGGCTGGAGTCGGTCCTGCTGCGTCCTGCTGATTTTTCACCACTGCAATAAGGGGCCGGAGATGAGCGGGCATAAAAAGGTGGATGTGCTGGTCGTCGGTTCCGGCGCGGCGGGGCTTTCCGCCGCGGTGACCGCCGCCCTCAAGGGTGCCAGCGTCCTGCTGGCCGAAAAGGAGTCGGTTATCGGCGGCACCAGCGCCTGGTCAGGCGGCTGGCTGTGGATACCGCGCAATCCGCTCGCCCGCGAAGAGGGCATTCAGGAGCAAGAGGACGCGCCGCTGACCTATCTGCAGCACGAGATGGGCGGCCAGCCCGCCGATGCCCGCCTGCTCACCTTCCTGCAGCAGGGCCCGGAGATGATCGACTTCTTCCGCCGCCATACGGCGGTGCAGTTTCTCTCCGGCAGTCAGATGCCGGATTTTCACATGTCGCCGGGCTACGCCCAGGGGGGGCGTTCGGTGACGGCACAACCGTTTGATGGACGCTTGCTGGGTGACTGGCTGCACCGCCTGCGCCCGCCGCTGGAGACCATCAGCCTGGCCGGGATGGGCATCGCTGGCGGCAACGATATGGCGCACTTTTTTAATGCCACCCGCTCCCCGCGATCGGCGGTGTATGCCGCCCGGCGTCTGCTGCGTCACGGCTGGCAACGACTGCGCGCTGGCCGCGGGCAGCATCTGGTTAACGGTAACGCGCTGATTGGCCGCCTGCTGCGGTCGGCGCTCGACGCAGGCGTCAGTATTCAACTGAATGCCCCTGTCGTTCGCCTGCTGACATCATCGGCTGGGGTCAGCGGCGCGGTACTGCGCAGCGATGATGGCGATATTGAGGTTCAGGCCGATGCCGTAATCCTCGCCTGCGGCGGCTTTCCGCACGATCGTCAGCGCCTGGCGCAGCAGGTTCCGCACGCGGCGGGCGGCTACGGTCACTTCTCCGCCGCGCCGCCGGGTAATCAGGGCGACGGTATCCGGCTCGGGGAATCGGTCGGCGGTCAGTTCGACGCCTCGCTCAAACACGCCATGGCCTGGGCGCCGGTCTCCCGCGTCACCCTCGCGAGCGGCCTGCAACTGGTCTTCCCGCACCTGGTGGAACGCGCTAAGCCGGGGTTTATCGCCGTCTTGCCCAACGGCAGGCGTTTTACCAATGAGGCCGACTCCTACCACGACTTTATTGCCGCGCTGCTCGCCGCAACGCCTGCGGGAGAACAGCCGGTAGCGTGGCTGCTGGCCGATAGCCGGACGCTACGTCGCTACGGTCTGGGCCACGCCCGCCCCTTTCCGTTTTCACCCGCAGCATGGTTGCGCACGGGCTATCTCCGCTCGGCCCCCACGCTGGCGGCGCTGGCGGAGCAATGCGCCATCGATGGCGGGCAGCTGGTGGAGACGGTAGCGCGCTTTAACGACTACGCCGCGCGAGGGGAAGACCCGGAATTTCAGCGCGGCGCCTCGGCCTATAACCGGGCGCAGGGAGATGCCAGGCATCCTCATCATCCCACGCTGGGTCCACTGCGCCACGCGCCCTTTTATGCGGTGCGTATTTTACCGGGTTCGCTGGGCTCTTTTAGCGGGCTGAAAACCGATGAACAGGCGCGCGTGCTGGATGCGCGTCAACAGCCGATCGCTGGTCTCTACGCCATTGGCAATGATATGTCGAGCGTGATGCAGGGGTACTACCCCAGCGGCGGTATTACGCTCGGCCCGGCCATGACCTTTGGCTATCTGGTGGGGAAAACGCTGGCCGCCAGGATAACAAAAACAGCATCGTAACCGACATCTTACCAGGGACGGCAGTACACATAACAACAATCACCTGCAACTGTACCGGAGTCTTTTATGAACATGCGAACTCTGTCCCTCGCCGCGCTCACCGTGCTCGACGTTCCGCCACCGGAACAGGTGCGGATCGCGGCACAAACCGGCTTTACTCACGTTGGCCTGCGTCTGCTCCCCGCCACGCCGACCGATCCTGACTACGCTATGCTCGGCGATACCGCAACCGTTCGCGCGACCCTCTCTGCGCTGATGGAGACCGGCATTCGCGTATCAGATGTCGAAATCGTGCGTCTGACGAGCGATTTTTCGCTTAATGCCCGCCTGGAAAGCTTTCTTGAAACCGCCGCGCGCCTGGGCGCCCGGCAGGTGCTGGTGGCCGGTAACGATAACCACCTGACCCGCAGCGCTGAAAATCTTGCCGCGCTCGCCGAAACCGGCCGGAAGTATGGTTTAACCATGAATCTGGAGCCGATGCCGTGGACCCAGCTGCGTACCATCGCTGACGCCAGACGGCTGATTTCCGCCAGCGGGCGGGCGGACATCGGGATTCTGATTGACGCCATCCACTTCTGGCGCGCGGGAGAGTCGCTCTCCAGCCTCGCCGACCTGCCGCCAGAGTGCCTCAACTATATGCAGCTGTGCGACGCTCCGGCGCAGATTCCCGATAACGAACAGGAGTTGATCCATCAGGCCCGCGCCGCGCGGAAGGTACCGGGCGAAGGCGGGCTGGATCTGCATGGTCTGATGTCCGCGCTGCCGACGACGCTACCGGTATCGCTGGAAGTGCCGTTAAGCGGCGCCCAGGGCGCTCTACCGGCCCTCAACCGCGCGCGGTTGCTGTTCAATGCCGCCCAGTCTTACCTGCACGCTTGCGCATAAGGAAAACCCTATGACTCAGACCCAACGCCTGGATGTCAGAGAGTTAATCAACAACAATCCGCTCAGCCGTTTTCAGAAACTGGTGGTTTTCTTAGGCTTTTGCGTGATTGCGCTCGACGGTTTTGATATTGCGATTATGGGGTTTATCGCGCCGACGCTGAAGCATGAATGGGGCGTGACTAACTATGAGCTCGGCTTCGTCATCAGCGCGGCGCTGATTGGCCTGGCCCTGGGGGCGATCCTCTCCGGGCCGCTCGCCGACTGGCTGGGGCGAAAAAAAATCATCGTCAACAGCGTCTTTTTCTTTGGCTTCTGGACTATCGTCACCGCCTTCTCGCAGAACATCGAACAGATGATTTTCTTCCGTTTTATGACCGGACTGGGACTCGGCGCGGCGATGCCCAATATCGGCACGCTGGTATCGGAGTATGCCCCCGAGCGTCGGCGCTCCTTTCTGATTACGGTGATTTTTTGCGGCTTTACCTTCGGTGCGGCGGCGGGCGGCTTTTCCGCCTCGTGGCTGATCCCGCGCTTTGGCTGGCATTCGCTGATGGCGCTCGGCGGGATTCTTCCGCTGTTGTTTGCGCCATTGCTCATCTGGCTGCTGCCGGAGTCGGTGCGCTTTCTGGTGGTTAAACGCGCGCCGGCGGCACGTATCCGGGCGATATTACAACGGCTCTACCCGGGACAAATTGCGGATAACGCTGAATTTACGCTCCCGGCACAGCCTGTCAACGCCAACGCCATGCGCCTTGTCCTCTCGCGCCAGTACCGCCTCGGCTCGCTGATGTTATGGCTGGTCTATTTTATGGGCCTGTTTCTGGTTTATATCCTCGGCAGCTGGCTGCCGACGCTGGTCAAAGAGGTCGGGCTGACCGTCAGCCAGGCCGCGGTGATGACGGCGATTTATCAGGCCGGCGGCACCATTGGCTCTCTGTTCGCCGGGTGGCTAATGGACCGCATTAACCCCCATCGGGCACTGGGGCTGATTTACGCCATCGGCGGCCTGTTTACAATGGCCATAGGCTACGCCGCCGCCAGTTTTGCGCTGCTGTGCCTGCTGGCCTTCGTCAGCGGTGCTTGCCTGAACGGCGCGAATACCGGGATGAATGCGCTCTCCGCCCGCTATTATCCGACCCAGGCGCGCGCTACCGGCTCCAGCTGGATGCACGGCGTCGGCCGAATGGGCGCCATCCTCAGCGCCTTTGCCGGCGCGGAAATGATGGCGCTCAATCTCAGCTTCGAAAGTGTCTTTTTAATCCTTGGGATCCCGGCAGCATTCACCGTCGTCGGTCTGGTGGTAAAGGGGCTGTTTGCCAGCGATGCCGAATCTGCCTCCCCGACCCCCTCCCCCTCACTGAGGAGTCTGTCGTGAGCTAAATTCGTCTTGCCGTCATTGGCGCGGGCGCCATCGGACGCAAACATATTGCGGTGCTTCGCGCTAACCCACGGGCTGAGCTGGTCGCCCTCGCCGATCCTTTGCCCGAAGCGCAGGCGCCTGGATATCGCAGGGTATGACAATGTTGAAGCCATGCTGGATGCGGTACAGCCGCAGGGCGTGATAACGCCACGCCCAATCTTCTGCATGTGCCCTGCGCGCTGGCGATCCCGCAGATGCAGTGCTGGCGCTATGCGAAGCGGGCGGCTGGCCAGGCGGCCTAATCCGCATCCACAGGCACCGGCGCAATTCCGCATTGCGCCGACTTTTCAGCGCGCTTTGGCGTGCGAGGAAAAAGAAAAATAAATTTCATTTAAAGATAAAATGAATATTAATCGTTCATTATCTCAGCGTCCCACGTTGCAGCATCACGCTTTCCCGGCCAGACGCACCAGTTAAACCAGCGTTAATCATCTCATTTCATGCGTTTTTAACCAAACGGCCGTTCATCAGGTGCCCAGCGGACGGTGGGATAATCTTGATGATTTTTCGATCCTTCTCGCATAAATAAAAATTTAATTTCATATAATGAAAAAAATGAAATAAATATTTTTATACCTGTTTTAACCTTCCTCAGGCCGCCGTTTGGTCGCCAGGCTGGCGCCAGAGTCCTGCCCCGCTTCCTCATGCAGGGAGCAAATCTCATCAGACATCCGTACTTTGTATCAAGGAGAACACCATGTTAAACGGCATGAAACCCCTGCCCCGCTCCCTGCGCTGGGGAATGGTCGGCGGCGGAGCCACCAGCCAGATTGGCTACAGCCACCGCTCGGCCGCGCTGCGTGACAATGTCTTTACCTTGCTGGCCGGCGCCCTGGATATTGATGCCGAACGCGGACGCCAGTTTGGTGAACAGCTCGGGATCGCGCCGGAGCGCTGTTATGCCGATTATCAAACGCTGTTTCGCGAAGAGGCGCTGCGTCCTGACGGTATAGAAGTGGTATCGGTAACCACGCCGAACAATACCCACTTCGCCATTACCAAAGCGGCGCTGGAAGCCGGACTGCACGTGGTCTGTGAAAAACCGCTCTGCTTTAGCGCCGCCGAAGCCCAGGAGCTGCGGGAGCTGAGCATCAAGCATAACAAAATCGTCGGCGTCACTTACGGCTATGCCGGGTATCAGATGATTCAGCAGGCGCGGCAGATGATTGCCGACGGGCTGCTCGGGCAGATTCGGATTATCAATATGCAGTTTGCCCATGGTTTTCATAATGAAGCCGTCGAACTGCAGGCGGAGTCCACCCGCTGGCGCGTCACGCCGAAGTATGCCGGACCAAGCTACGTGCTGGGCGACCTGGCAACGCATCCGCTCTTTGTCGCCGAAACGATGGCGCCGCACCTCAACATTCGCCGTCTGATGTGTTCCCGCCAGAGTTTCGTCGCATCGCGCGCGCCGCTGGAAGATAACGCCTTTGTGCTGATGGAATACGACAACGGCGCCATCGGATCAATGTGGACCAGCGCGGTCAACAGCGGCGCTATGCACTCGCAAAAGGTGCGGATCGTCGGAGAGAAAGCCAGCATCGAGTGGTGGGATGAGCATCCCAACCAGCTCAGCTATGAGGTACAAGGTGAGCCGGCGCGGGTGCTTGAGCGCGGCATGCCGTATCTCAGAGCCGCGGCCCTGGCCGACGATCGGATCGGTGGCGGTCACCCGGAAGGGCTGTTTGAAGCGTGGGCAAACCTCTATCGGCGCTATGCGATAGCCATCGATGCGATGGATCGCGGCGATCGTGGGTTTCTGGAGCACTTCTGGTACCCGGATGTTGAAGCCGGTCTGCACGGCGTCTACTGGGTGGAGCAATGCGTGAAATCCGCCGACGCCGGCAGCCAATGGGTTGACTTTAATTTACAATAAATGCCATCAACCAGTGGAGCCTTCGCCACTGGTTTCTTTATTTTCCCCGCGCTTACCGCATCATGCAACACAGCGGTAATATCTGTTAAACAAACATTTATTTACGCTTCTGGCTGCCACCACTACACTAGTCGCAGTTTGTAGATTGAGGTGGTAATGAACGACAATAAAATGACGCCAGGTGAACTGCGCGCGACCTGGGGTCTGGGGACCGTATTCTCGCTGCGTATGCTCGGCATGTTTATGGTTTTGCCGGTTTTGACCACCTATGGCATGGCGTTACAGGGCGCCAGCGAAGCGCTGATTGGCCTGGCTATTGGTATCTATGGTCTGGCTCAGGCCATATTCCAGATTCCGTTCGGCCTGCTTTCCGACCGCATTGGCCGTAAACCGCTGATTGTCGGCGGCCTGTTAATCTTCGTTATCGGCAGCATGCTAGCTGCGCTGAGCGACTCCATCTGGGGCATCATTCTTGGACGCGCGCTGCAGGGTTCCGGCGCGATTGCCGCGGCGGTCATGGCGCTCCTCTCCGATTTAACCCGCGAACAGAACCGCACGAAGGCGATGGCCTTTATTGGCGTCAGTTTCGGCGTCACCTTTGCCATCGCCATGGTGCTGGGGCCGATTATTACTCACCAACTGGGCCTGCATGCGCTGTTCTGGATGATCGCCATCCTGGCGACGATCGGCATCCTGCTGACGCTGTGGGTAGTGCCGAACAGTCACAACCACGTCCTGAACCGCGAATCCGGTATGGTGAAGGGCTGTTTCAGCAAAGTGCTTGCCGAGCCGAAGCTGCTGAAGCTCAACTTCGGCATTATGTGCCTGCATATCATGCTGATGTCCACCTTTGTGGCCCTGCCAGGGCAGCTGGAAGCCGCCGGTTTCCCCGCCGCCGAGCACTGGAAAATTTACCTGGTCACCATGCTGATTTCGTTTGTTTCGGTGGTGCCGTTTATCATCTACGCCGAAGTGAAGCGCAAGATGAAACACGTGTTCCTGTTCTGCGTCGCGCTGCTGCTGGTGGCCGAAATTGTCCTGTGGGGCGCGGGCGGCTATTTCTGGGAGCTGGTCGCCGGCGTTCAGCTGTTCTTCCTCGCTTTTAACCTGCTGGAAGCCCTGCTTCCCTCTTTAATCAGTAAAGAGTCGCCGGCGGGCTATAAAGGCACCGCGATGGGCGTCTATTCGACCAGTCAGTTCCTTGGCGTGGCGATTGGCGGCGCGCTGGGCGGCTGGGTAGACGGCTTCTTTGATTCGCAAACCGTATTCCTGCTCGGCGCGCTGCTGGCGATGCTGTGGCTGCTGGTTGCCGGGACGATGAGCGAACCGCCGTACGTCAGCAGCCTGCGGGTCGAAATTCCCGATCAGGTGGTGGCTGATAGCGCGCTGCAGGAGCGTCTGCAGAGCACAGAAGGGGTCAAACAGGTGCTGGTGGTCCCCGACGAACGTTCGGTGTATATCAAGATCGACAGCAAGGTGACCAACCGCTTCGAAATTGAGCAGGCCATCAAAGGGGCGTAAAAAAAGCGGGGACTTCCCCGCTTTTTTATTGGCTGACGTTTGCAGATGATACGCCAGCGCCGCTCCGGCTTAGTCGCGGAAGTTTTTGAACTGGAACGGCTGTCCCAGGTCGCCACCGCGCACCAGCGCCATCACCGCCTGCAGATCGTCGCGCGCTTTACCAGTGACGCGAATCTCTTCGCCCTGAATTTGCGCCTGCACCTTCAGCTTGCTGTCTTTGATCAGCTTGACGATTTTTTTCTGCGTCGCGCTCTCAATCCCCTGCTTCAGCTTCGCATCGACGAACCAGGTTTTCCCGCTGTGCACGAACTCGTCCGGCACTTCGATAGAACTGCCTTCAATGCCGCGTTTTAACAGCTTGGCACGCAGAATATCCAGCAGCTGGTTAATCTGGAAATCAGACTCGCTGAGGACCTTGATGGTCTCGTTTTTTTCGTTCAGTTCGAAGCTTGCTTCAACGTTACGAAAATCAAAACGCGACTCCACTTCACGGGTCGCATTCTCTACGGCATTTCGAACTTCCTGAAGATCGACTTCAGAGACAATATCGAAAGATGGCATCTTTTCCTCTCCTTCTGTTTCTTTTGCGTTGCATAATACCCGCAACGCGACATAACTCAACTGGTTATCCCGCAAGCATAGCCGATGTTCTGATGCTCAAGGCGCGGCTGCAGCCGGCAGCGCAACGAGTATATACTTTAGCTATAAATGCCTGGGGTAGTCGCAGGTGAGGAGGAACAATGAAAGTAACCGTACTCGGATGCGGTGCGCTGGGGCAACTGTGGCTAACCGCGTTATGCAAACACGGACACGATGTCCAGGGCTGGCTGCGCGTCCCACAACCCTTCTGTAGCGTCAATCTGATTGAGACCGACGGGACAATTTTTAATGAGTCGCTAACCGCCAACGATCCTGACTTTCTCGCCAGTAGCGACCTGCTGCTGGTGACCCTGAAAGCCTGGCAGGTCTCTAACGCGGTAAAAAATCTGGCCCAGACGCTACCCGCCTCGTCGCCGATCCTGCTTATCCATAACGGCATGGGAACCGTCGATGAGCTGAAAGGCGTGCAGCAGCCGCTGCTGCTGGGCTCCACGACCCAGGCTGCGCGCCGCGACGGCAACGTCATTGTGCACGTCGCCAGCGGCACGACGCATATCGGCCCGGCGAAAGACTATCCGCAGGATTACAGCGACCTGGCCGATACCCTGCAAAGCGTCCTGCCGGACGTCGCCTGGCATAATAACATCCGCCCGGCAACGTGGAGCAAACTGGCGGTCAACTGCGTGATTAACCCGCTGACGGCGCTGAAGGAGTGCCGCAACGGCGATTTGCGCGACTATCCGCAGGAAGTTGAGGTCATCTGCCGGGAGGTCGCCGCGGTCATGGAGCGTGAAGGTATTCATACTTCACCGGAAAACCTGTTATTTTATGTTCATCAGGTCATTGAAAGTACGGCAGAAAATATCTCTTCGATGTTGCAGGATATCCGCGCGCAGCGTCGTACGGAAATCGACTATATCACCGGTTTTCTACTGAAGCGCGCCCGCGCTCACGGCCTTGCCGTACCGGAAAACGCCCGTTTGTTTGAACTGGTAAAGCGTAAGGAGAATGAATATGAGCGCGTCAGCACTGATTTGCCTCGCCCCTGGTAGCGAAGAGACCGAAGCGGTCACCACCATGGATTTACTGGTCCGCGGCGGCGTGCAGGTCACCACGGCCAGCGTCGCCAGCGATGGCAGCCTGACTATCGTCTGCTCGCGGGGCGTCAAGCTGCTGGCCGATGCGCCGCTGGTCGAAGTCGCCGACGGCGATTATGACATTATCGTCCTTCCCGGCGGGATAAAAGGCGCGGAGTATTTCCGCGACAGCCCGCTGCTGGTGGAAACGGTCCGCCAGTTTCATCTTTCCGGACGCATTGTTGCCGCCATCTGCGCGGCGACGGCGACCGTACTGGTGCCGCATAACCTTTTTCCAGTCGGCAACATGACCGGCTTTCCGGCCCTCAAAGATCGTATCCCTGAAGATCAGTGGCAGGACAAACGCGTGGTCTGGGACCCGCGGGTCAACCTGCTCACCAGCCAGGGGCCGGGAACAGCGATTGATTTTGCGCTCAAAATGATCGACCTGCTGGTCGGGCGTGAAAAAGCTTATGAGGTTGCATCGCAACTGGTGATGGCGGCGGGGATTTATAACTACTACGAAGCCTGAGCCACAGACGGCTACGCAACCGGTAGCCCGGATAAGGCATGACTGCCGCTATCCGGGATTCTCTTCACGCGAAGCGGCTTACGGGCGGTAAACCTTCACGTTCTCAAAGCCCTGCTCACGCAGGTACAGCGCCTGCAGACGGCTCATCACGCCACGTTCGCACCACAGCAGCCAGGTTTTGCTCTGGTCGAGATTGCCGAACTGGGTGCTCAGCTTGTAGAACGGCAATGACACGACTTCAACGCCTTCAACCTTCAGCGGCTTTTCATCCTGTTCGTCTACGGAACGAATATCCAGAATGACGTCGTTCGGGCTAAAGCCGGTCACGGTTTCTACTTCCACCACGTCCTGCTGAGTCTGCTGGGCGATATCGCGAATATCCACGTTATTCGCTTCCGCCACCACTTTATCGAGGATGCTAAAGTCGAAGTTCTCTTCTTCCGCCTCAATCTTCGCCTTCACCGCTTTCACGGTCGGGCTCTTCGAAATCACGCCGCAATATTCCGGCATGGTGCGGGCAAAATCTTCGGTGCCGATTTCACGGGCCAGATCGATGATGTGCTCTTTATCGTGCGAAATCAGCGGGCGCAGAATCAGGGTGTCGGAGACATTGTCGATCAGACGCAGGTTGGTCAGGGTCTGGCTGGACACCTGGCCCAGCGCTTCACCGGTCACCAGCGCCTGCACGCCATAGCGTTCGGCGACTTTCGACGCCGCACGGACCATCATGCGCTTCAGCACTACGCCCATCTGACCGTCGTCGACTTTTTCGAGGATCTCCCCCACCACCGGTTCGAAGTTAATCGCCACGAAACGCACGCGGTGTGAGCTGCCGAAGCGGTTCCACAGGTAGTGTGCCACCTGACGAACGCCGATTTCATGCGCCGCGCCGCCGAGATTAAAGAAGCAGTAGTGTACGCGACAGCCGCGACGCATCAGCATGTAGCTGGAGACGCCGGAGTCGAAGCCGCCGGAAATCAGCGACAGCACATCTTCCTGCGTGCCGATCGGGAAACCACCGATGCCTTCGTAGCGCCCTTTGACCAGCAGCAGGCGGTCGTTTTCAATTTCCAGATTGACCGTAATGTCCGGGTCAGTCAGCTTCACGCGCGCCGTTTCGATATGCTGGTTCAGACCGCCGCCAACATAGCGCTCCACTTCGATAGAGGTAAACTCATGCTTCCCGCGACGTTTTACGCGCACGCAGAAGGTTTTGCCTTCCAGCGTTTCACGCCACAGCGGCAGCGTTTGCTCAAAAATATCGTGCAGTGAAGTAAACGGGACGTCTTCGACTTCCAGAATATGATGGATACCCGGGATTCGGGTCAGCGCATCGCGAATCACCGGACGCTGATTTTCGTCTTTCGCGCGAACTTCGATATGATCCCAATGACGAACGACGGCAAGCGTCTCATCATAGTTTTTGAGAACGTTACGAATGTTCCCGGTTAAGATCTTAATGAAGCGCAATCTCACGGATTGGCTTTTGATGGTGATTTCCGGGAACAATTTAATGATAAACTTCATGGCGACAATAGTTCGTTGGCAAGCCCGACGGGCTTTAAGCAAAAGTTGTACTGCAGCGCACCGCGGTGCCTGCATCCAGGGAGCGCAGTATATCACCATTGCGTACATTGCGCCTCGCATTGCGCGTTTTACATAAAATCATTCAGGATGCGCCCGCGCGGCAGGGGCATAACCCACTTGTCAGCCACCCGTTTGCGCGTTTTCGGCAACGATTCCGCGAAAGGATGAGGTGTATATTTGCTTAACCACGTGACTTCGTTACCATATTGCTGTCGCGACATTACAAGAGTCTATATTCACTATGCCAAAGAAAAATGAGGCCCCGGCCAGCTTTGAAACCGCCCTGGGCGAGCTGGAGCAGATTGTTAATCGTCTGGAAAGCGGCGCGCTGCCGCTAGAAGAGGCGCTCAGCGAATTTGAGCGCGGCGTACAGCTGGCGCGTCAGGGGCAGGCCCGATTGCAGCAGGCCGAACAGCGCGTCCAGATTCTGCTGGCCGACAGCGAGGATAGCCCGCTGACGCCGTTTACACCGGATGCTGAATAAATGGACTTCTCGCAACAATTACATGCTTGCGTTGAGCAGGCCAACGACGCGCTACGTCGTTTCCTCGCTCCGCTGCCTTTTCAGAACACTCCACTGGTTGAAGCCATGCAGTACGGCGCACTATTAGGCGGAAAACGCCTGCGCCCGTTCCTCGTCTATGCCACCGGCGACATGTTCGGCGTCAGCCGCGCGACGCTGGACGCCCCGGCCGCCGCCGTCGAATGCATCCATGCTTACTCTCTGATGCATGACGATCTGCCTGCCATGGACGATGACGATCTGCGTCGCGGTCTGCCGACCAGCCACATTAAATTTGGTGAAGCAAACGCAATTCTTGCCGGAGATGCCCTACAAACGCTGGCATTTTCTATACTGAGTGATGCGCCAATGCCTGAAGTGCCGGACAGCGATCGTCTGGCCATGGTTTCGACGCTGGCGCAGGCCAGCGGCGTCGCCGGAATGTGCGGCGGACAGGCGCTGGATCTGCAAGCCGAAGGCCACCAGGTTGACCTGCAGGCGCTGGAGCGTATCCATCGCCACAAAACCGGCGCGCTGATATGCGCCGCGGTGCGTATGGGCGCGCTGAGCGCAGGTGAACGCGGCCGGGCGGCCCTGCCGGCGCTCGATCGCTTTGCGCAAAATATCGGTCTCGCCTTCCAGGTCCAGGATGACATTCTTGACGTGGTAGGGGATACTGCGACCCTTGGCAAACGCCAGGGAGCTGACCAGCAGCTAGGCAAAAGCACCTATCCTGCGCTTCTGGGACTTGAACAAGCGCGTAAAAAAGCGCATGACCTGATTGAAGACGCCCGTCAGTCGCTGAGTGAGCTGGCCGCGCAATCTCTGGATACGACGGCACTGGAAGCGCTCGCGAATTACATAATTCAGCGTGATAAATAAACAATAAGAGTCTCTGATGAGTTTTGATATTGCCAAATACCCGACCCTGGCGCTGGTGGATTCCACCCAGGAGTTGCGTTTGTTGCCGAAAGACAGCCTGCCGAAACTGTGCGACGAACTCCGGCGCTACCTGCTGGACAGCGTCAGCCGTTCCAGCGGGCATTTTGCCTCCGGCCTCGGCACGGTCGAACTGACCGTGGCGCTTCACTACGTCTATAACACGCCTTTTGACCGTTTAATCTGGGACGTGGGCCACCAGGCCTACCCGCATAAAATTCTGACCGGACGCCGCGATAAAATCGGCACCATTCGGCAGAAAGGCGGACTGCATCCGTTCCCGTGGCGCGGCGAAAGCGAATATGACGTCCTGAGCGTCGGCCACTCATCAACCTCCATTTCTGCGGGCATCGGGGTGGCGATCGCCGCCGCGAAAGAAGATAAACAGCGACGTGCGGTGTGCGTCATTGGCGACGGCGCGATTACCGCAGGTATGGCGTTTGAAGCCATGAACCATGCGGGCGATATCAAACCCGATCTGCTGGTGGTGCTCAATGACAACGAAATGTCGATCTCGGAGAACGTCGGCGCGCTGAATAACCATCTGGCGCAACTGCTCTCCGGCAAACTGTACTCCACGCTGCGCGAAGGCGGCAAAAAGGTCTTCTCTGGCGTGCCGCCGATTAAAGAGCTGCTCAAACGCACCGAAGAACATCTCAAAGGGATGGTCGTGCCCGGTACCCTGTTTGAAGAGCTGGGCTTCAACTACATCGGCCCGGTGGACGGCCACGATGTACTCGGCCTGGTCAATACGCTGAAAAATATGCGCGACCTGAAAGGGCCGCAGTTCCTGCATATTATGACCAAAAAAGGTCGCGGCTATGAGCCGGCGGAAAAAGACCCGATTACCTTCCACGCGGTGCCAAAATTTGACCATACCAGCGGGGTTCTGCCGAAAAGCAGCGGCGGCCTGCCCTCCTACTCGAAAATTTTTGGCGACTGGCTGTGCGAAACCGCGGCGAAAGACAGCAAGCTGATGGCCATTACGCCCGCAATGCGCGAAGGCTCGGGGATGGTCGAGTTTTCGAGGAAATACCCTGACCAGTATTTCGATGTGGCGATTGCGGAACAGCACGCGGTGACCTTTGCCGCCGGCCTGGCGATCGGCGACTACAAGCCGGTGGTGGCCATTTACTCCACCTTCCTGCAGCGCGCCTACGATCAGGTGATCCATGATGTCGCTATCCAGAAGCTGCCGGTTCTGTTTGCCATCGACCGCGCGGGAATCGTCGGCGCCGACGGACAAACGCATCAGGGCGCATTCGATCTCTCCTTCCTGCGCTGTATCCCGGATATGGTGATCATGACGCCGAGCGACGAAAACGAGTGCCGTCAGATGCTCTACACCGGCTATCACTACAATGAAGGGCCAAGCGCGGTTCGCTACCCGCGCGGGACCGGCACCGGCGCCACCCTGCAGCCGCTGGCCTCGTTGCCGATCGGCAAAGGCGTGGTAAAACGCACGGGCGAAAAAGTGGCGATCCTCAACTTCGGTACTTTGCTGCCGGAAGCGGCGCAGGTGGCAGACAAGCTCAACGCCACGCTGGTCGATATGCGTTTTGTCAAACCTCTCGATGATGCACTTATTTTGCAGTTGGCCACCGACCACGATGTGCTGGTGACGCTGGAAGAGAATGCCATTATGGGCGGCGCGGGCAGCGGCGTGAATGAGCTGCTGATGGCCAATCGCCGTGCGGTTCCGGTGCTGAATATTGGCCTGCCGGACGTTTTTATTCCCCAGGGAACGCAAGAAGAAGTGCGCGCCGACCTCGGTCTGGATGCCGCCGGTATCGAAGCGAAAATCACCACCTGGCTCGCATAACCCCCGCAACGGCTCCTGCTATGCTTAAAAGACCCCCTTTTTTAAGCGCATAGCAGGAGCAAATCAATGCAATACATCACGCCTGAAGCCACCCACCTGCGAGTTTCCCGGCTGTGTCTCGGCTGTATGACCTTTGGCGAGCCGGATCGCGGCAAGCACGCCTGGACCCTACCGGAAGAGAGCAGCCGACCGCTTATTCAGCGTGCGCTGGAAGGCGGCATCAACTTTTTTGATACCGCGAACAGCTACTCTGACGGCAGCAGCGAAGAGATTGTTGGCCGCGCGCTACGCGATTTCGCCCGCCGCGACGAAGTGGTGGTGGCGACAAAAGTGTATCACCAGGTCGGGGATCTGCCGGAGGGCCTCTCGCGTGCGCAGATCCTGCGCTCTATCGATGACAGCCTGCGCCGCTTAGGTATGGAATATGTCGACCTGCTGCAGATCCATCGTTGGGATTACGCCACGCCGATTGAAGAGACCCTGGAAGCGCTGAATGAGGTCGTTAAGGCCGGGAAAGCACGCTATATCGGCGCCTCGTCGATGCACGCTCGCCAGTTTGCGCAGGCGCTACAGCTTCAGGAGAGCAACGGCTGGGCGCGCTTTGTGACCATGCAGGATCATTACAATCTGATTTATCGCGAAGAAGAGAACGAGATGCTGCCGCTGTGCCAGCGCTCGGGCGTATCGGTCATTCC
Source organism: Klebsiella sp. Lac1 (assembly GCF_009825425.1). Taxonomy (NCBI): domain Bacteria; kingdom Pseudomonadati; phylum Pseudomonadota; class Gammaproteobacteria; order Enterobacterales; family Enterobacteriaceae; genus Klebsiella; species Klebsiella sp. Lac1. Next base: position 153,275 of record NZ_VJZJ01000001.1, on the reverse strand, counting down.
CTGGAGTCCGCTGGCGCGGGGCCGACTCACCCGTCCGTGGGGCGAAACCACCGCCCGGCTGGTATCCGATGAGTTTGGCAAATCGCTCTACAGCGCCAGCGATGAGAACGATGCGCTGATTGCGCAGAATCTGGCTGAAGTGGCAGAAGAAGTCGGTGCCAACCGCGCCCAGGTGGCGCTGGCCTGGCTATTGAGTAAACCGGGTATCGCCGCGCCAATCGTCGGCGCCTCCAGGCAAGAGCAGCTCGACGACCTGCTGGGCGCGGTGGATTTAACGCTGACGCCCGAACAGGTAGAAAAGCTGGAAGCGCCGTATAAGCCGCATCCGATTGTCGGGTTCAAGTAACTCATTATTCCCACGAGGCTCCCGACTCCCGGCTCCCGGCTCGCGCTGCGCTTAGCCGGGCTACAGGTTCACCAACGCCTGCGGGCCGGTAGCCCGGACAGGTGCGCAGCACCGCCTCCGGGAAACGCCTGCCTGCTCGATTTCCCAGGGGCGCTACGCAGGACCGTATTTAGAAAAGACCAATCGGCCAGTGATGGCCTATGACGTACAGCACGCCGGCGGAGATCACCCCGGCGACGATATCATCGACCATGATCCCCATCCCGCCGTGAATATTGCGGTCAAACCAGCGAATGGGCCACGGTTTCCACATATCAAAAATACGGAAAATCACAAACCCGGCGGCGACCCATTGCCAGTCAAGCGTCGGCAGCGCCATCAGGGTGATCCACATCCCGACAAACTCATCCCAGACAATACTGCCGTGGTCGTGGGTGCCCATATCTTTCGCCGTGCGGTGGCAAATATACACCCCGATACAGATGCTCATCATCACCACCAGCGAATAGAGCTGCCAGGGGAGAAATATCATCAGATACCAGAACGGGATTGAGGCCAGCGAGCCCATCGTGCCGGGCACCACGGGGCTTAACCCGCTACCAAAACCGGTCGCCAGCAAATGCCACGGATTGCGCATATTGAGGCGACTTTTTGCGACATCTTTACTACGCACCAAAGTGATCGTACCCCTGTAAATCCAGCTGGACCGGTTTACCGGATTGCATCAGCTGCAGACCGTCCGCCTCGGCGCTAATCTGTCCGATGCAGGTAAAGCGCGCCCCAAGCTGGCCGATAGCCACATCAAGCGCGCCGCGGTTAAGCTCCGGCACGGTAAAGCACAGTTCGTAGTCTTCACCGCCAGAGAGCGCCCAGCGCAGCGCCTGCTCCCTCTCTGCATGGCGCAGCAGCGCATCGGATAACGGCATTGCGTCAAGGTCGATCCGCGCGCCGCAGCCACTGGCCTTCAGAATGTGCCCCAGATCGGAGATCAGACCGTCGGACAGATCGATAGCCGAGCTGGCCAGATCGCGCAGCGCCTGCCCTTGCAGCACGCGCGGCATCGGGCGCAGATGGCGCGCCAGCAGGTAGTCGGCGTCAGCGGCTGACTCCACCACCAGACGGTCCTGCAAAATAGCCAACCCTGCGGCGCTGTCGCCGGGGGTGCCGGTGACATATACCCAGTCGCCGGGTTTCGCCCCGGAACGCTTCAGAGCGCGCCCCGGCGGGACAAAACCGTGAATACCCAGGGTCATCGACAGCGGACCGCGAGTAGTATCACCGCCGATCAACTGCATATCGTAATAGTTGAGCTGCATGAACAGGCTGTCGCTGAACGATTCCAGCCAGGCTTCATCCGCTGCCGGCAACGTTAACGCCAGCGTTAACCACGCCGGTTCAGCGCCCATCGCCGCGAGATCGCTCAGATTGACCGCCAGCGCCTTGTAAGCGAGATCGGCAGGATCGATATCAGGTAAAAAATGGTTGCCCGCCACCAGGGTGTCGGTGCTGATTGCCAGCGTTTTTTTCTCGGGAATGTTCAGGAGAGCGCAGTCATCGCCGATGCCGGTTTCCACATCGAGACGCCTGCTTTTTACGCGATCAAAATAACGGGCAATCAGGGAAAATTCGCCGCATGCCATACGTTATGCCTCAGCAAAAGAAAAGAATAAGGCCGGACCTTGCGTGGATGACATCCCGCGAGACCCGGCCTGGAGTTTACTTTTTGTTGGGACGAATTGCCGGGGCTGCTTTGTCCAGCACGCCGTTAACAAACTTGTGGCTATCTTCGGCGCCGAAGGTTTTCGCCAGTTCGATAGCTTCGTTAATCGCAACTTTGTACGGCACATCGTCACGTTTAGACAACTCGAACAGGGCGATACGCAGTACCGCTTTCTCTACCTGACCCAGCTCTTCAAGCAGGCGGGACAGGTACGGCTTCATCAGGCCGTCGAGGTATGCGCTGTTAGTCGCCACTCCGGACAGCAGTTCGCGGAAATACAGAACGTCAACATCTTTGACATCCTGCTCCGCCAGGAACTGGTATTCAACATCAGCGATGTCGTTCTGGGACAACTGCCAGGAGTAAAGCGCCTGGACAGCACACTCACGGGCGCGGCGACGAGCAGCAGGTTTCACGGAATTCCCCTTACAAAAAAATTCAGGCCTTGATGGCTTTCAATACGTTAATCATTTCCAGCGCGGTCAGCGCAGCTTCTGCGCCTTTGTTACCGGCTTTGGTACCAGCGCGTTCGATGGCTTGTTCAATGCTTTCTGTCGTCAGAACACCAAAGGCTACCGGGATTTCGCTGTCCTGCGCGACATGTGCGAGGCCATTGCTTGCTCCGCCAGCCACATATTCAAAGTGCGCGGTACCCCCACGAATCACCGTACCCAGAGCAATCACCGCGTCATATTTACCGGTTTTAGCCAGCACGCCAGCCGCCAGCGGCAGCTCATACGCGCCTGGAACCCAAACAACGGTAATATTTTCATCTTTTACCTGACCGATGCGCTTGAGAGCGTCAATAGCGCCTTCCAGCAGGCTGTCATTGATAAAGTTGTTGAAACGCGCAATGGTGATGGCGACGCGAGCGTCCGGGGTAGCAACGTTAGCTTCAATAATGTTCATACTCTTCCTTCGGGTTCATATAGCCCCGCAAGGGGGGCGGATTCTATCATAATAATTTATACACTTCATCCTTCAAACTGCCTGCGCGTTGGCAGCGCCTGTCGACCCCGGTCGCTTACCGCCGTAAGCAAGCAGGATTCTCCGGTTGGCCGCCTCGACGCATCCTGAATGAATGCGTGTAGCGATGCTGCTTTCCCTGTCGGTCAGGGAGATTATGCGCCGACTAAATGCAGGCAAAGATCGGGACCTGTCTGGCGTATCTCGTTGAATTTGAAATGGGGGACATCGGCCAGTTTCTCAAGCCCCGGTAGCACGCATAGCCCGCGCGCGTCGCTGCCTAACAGTTTAGGCGCAATATAGACGATAAGCTCGTCCACCAGCCCGGCCTGCAACAGCGCGCCGGCGAGCGTCGGGCCCGCTTCCACCCAAATGCTGTTAATCTGCTGTTTGCCAAGCTGCATCATCAGCAACACCAGATCGAGATGGCCGTTGTGTTCCGGCACCATCAGCGTTCGCACGCTTTCCGGCCAGCTGCGGTCATCGGCCCGAGTGCGAGCGAACAGCGTCTCTCCGGGCTGCTGCACGATGCGGTGCTCAGGGGTAACGCGATTATGGCTATCGACAACAATACGCAGCGGCTGGCGCAGATTTTCCTGCGGATAGCGGGCGCGAATATCGGCACCGAGCCCTTCCCAGCGTACGGTTAATGCCGGATCGTCTGCCAGCACGGTCGCGCTGCTGGTCAGGATCGCATGGCTTTGCGCCCGCAGGCGCTGCACGTCACGTCGCGCCTGCGGCGAGGTGATCCACTGGCTTTCTCCGCTGGCCATCGCGGTGCGACCGTCCAGTGAAGCGCCCATTTTTAGCTGTACGTAGGGGAAACCGGTGCGCATCCGCTTGAGGAAACCTTTGTTCAGCGCTTCGGCTTCGCCGATCATCAGGCCATGGCTGACGTCAATACCGGCCTGCTGCAGGCGATACAGGCCGCGCCCCGCCACCTGCGGGTTGGGGTCCTGCATAGCGGCCACGACGCGGGTCACGCCCGCGGCAATCAGCGCGTCGCAGCACGGCGGCGTGCGGCCATGATGACTACAGGGCTCCAGGGTCACATAGGCGGTGGCGCCCCGGGCTTTTTCGCCGGCCATACGCAGCGCATGCACTTCCGCATGCGGCTCGCCGGCGCGATAGTGAAAACCTTCGCCGACGATCTCAGCGTCCTTGACGATCACACAGCCGACATTCGGATTGGGATGGGTGGTGAAGCGCCCGCGCTGCGCCAGCTTAAGCGCTCGCGCCATGTACATTTCGTCATGCATGGCTTAATCCTGTAAGCGGGCGATCTCTTCGCCGAATTCTTTGATATCTTCAAAACTACGATAGACGGAAGCAAAGCGGATATAGGCGACTTTATCGAGCTTTTTCAACTGCTCCATCACCAGGTTGCCGATCATTTTGCTCGGGACTTCGCGCTCGCCGGTACCACGTAAATGGGTTTTGATATGATTGAGCGCCATTTCCACATCATCGGCGCTGACCGGCCGTTTTTCCAACGCTTTCAGCATTCCGCTGCGCAGTTTATCTTCATTGAAGGGCTCCCGCACATCGTTGCTCTTGACCACTCGCGGCATCACCAGCTCCGCCACCTCGAAGGTGGTGAAACGTTCGTTACAAACCAGGCACTGCCGACGACGACGCACAGAAGAGCCCTCGCCCACCAGACGAGAGTCGATCACTTTGGTATCTACGGCGAAACAGAAAGGGCAATGCATAGCGCGTCCTGACAGGAAGTTAAACTGACAGGTAGTTTACCGCGAAGTGCCGCGACAACAAAGAAAGAGCTTTTGAGACAAAGGATCTATGGCTCGTGGACGGAGACGATCTACCATGAAATATCCCCCTGAAAACGGAATCCATGACCATGACAAGACGTTATTTGAAGCTGGCGATGCTGACCACGCTGTTTACCCTCAGCGCCTGCGCACAGCAAAGTGAAGTCCGTCAGATGCATGAAAGCGTGAGCACATTGAGCAAAGAGATGACTCAGCTTAATCAGCAGACGGTGAAAATCACCCAGCAAAACGCACTGAATGCGAAATCGAGCAGCGGCGTTTATCTTTTGCCCGGCGCCAGGACCCCGGCGCGCCTCGAAAGCCAGATAGGCACACTGCGTATGTCGCTGCGTGATATCGCCGCCGACGCCGACGGTACCCGCCTGACGCTGCGTATTCAGGGGGAATCAAACGACCCGCTACCGGCGTTCAGCGCCACCGTCGCCTGGGGGCAACTCACCGGCACCACGCAGAATTACCGGGAGGTTAACGTGCGCGATCGGCTGATTAGCGCCCCTGCCAGCATCCTGGCGCCGAGCGACGTCGATATTCCGCTCCGCCTGAACGGCGTCACGCCGCAGCAGCTTGGCTTCCTGCGTATTCACGATATCCAGCCCGCAAGCGCACAATAATCGCCTTCGCCGGGTGTCGCCGATACCCGGATTCGACCGCCCCAAAATCCATTTACAGTTTTTCCAAACAGTTCAGTAAAAATTGACCGTCTGGATCAATTTCAGTGGCATTCTGCCAGGAAATGCATAGAATCGTGAACGCAATCGATTACGTATGTTTACGTTATGTGAAACAACACGTATTTTTGTGAGCAATGATTTCTATAATAGACCCCCACAGAGATACGAAATATTTAGAAACGCTTCGGCAGCGTTCTTCACGCCTTTTGGCTTAATTCAAAACAGTGGCATCCTTATGAAAAAAACATTACTGGCAGCAGGCGCCGTACTGGCGCTGTCCACATCGTTCACTGCTGGCGCGGCAGAAAACGACAAACCGCAGTATCTGTCCGATTGGTGGCACCAGAGTGTGAACGTGGTGGGTAGCTACCACACCCGTTTTGGACCGCAAATTCGTAACGATACCTATCTGGAATACGAAGCGTTTGCCAAAAAAGACTGGTTTGATTTCTACGGTTACATGGATGCGCCGGTATTCTTCGGCGGTAACAGCACGGCCAAAGGTATCTGGAACCACGGTTCCCCACTGTTTATGGAAATTGAGCCGCGTTTCTCTATCGACAAGCTGACCAATACCGATCTCAGCTTCGGCCCGTTCAAAGAGTGGTATTTCGCCAACAACTATATCTACGACATGGGCCGCAACGCGTCCGGTCGTCAGAGCACCTGGTATATGGGTCTCGGTACCGATATCGATACCGGTCTGCCGATGAGCCTGTCTCTGAACGTCTATGCGAAATATCAGTGGCAGAACTACGGCGCATCCAACGAAAACGAATGGGATGGCTACCGTTTCAAAGTGAAATACTTTGTCCCGCTGACCGACCTGTGGGGCGGTTCGCTGAGCTATATCGGCTTCACCAACTTTGACTGGGGTTCCGATCTGGGCAATGACAACTTCTATGACTTGAACGGCAAGCACGCGCGCACCGGCAACTCCATCGCCTCCAGCCATATCCTGGCGCTGAACTACGCGCACTGGCACTACTCGATCGTCGCTCGTTACTTCCATAACGGCGGCCAGTGGGCCGATGATGCGAAGCTGAACTTCGGCGATGGCGATTTCAACGTTCGCTCTACCGGCTGGGGTGGTTACTTCGTGGTGGGTTACAACTTCTAATCCTGCCTGATGATCCCCGGCCTCGGCGCCGGGGATATCGCTTGACCCGCCTTATGGCTCACGCTCTTCACACCTCACCTTACGCAGAAAATCGCTCAATGACCGGTCGGCCCGCTCGCTGAAAAGGCGCCCGGTGGCAGCCACGTCCAGGCAGCGATCGAGACGAAAGCAGCGATAATCGTCGCGGAGCTCGCACCAGCTCACCAGCAGCCAGCGCTCCCCCCAGAAAAAGAGCCCCAGCGGCAGCACTTCGCGCTGCGACACCTTTCCCGCTTCATCGCGGTAATGCAGCGCCAGCACCCGCTGGCCGGAAACCGCCCGATGCACCAGATCAAACTGCGCTTTGCTGTACCCCTGAGCGCCAAAATCCGGCGCGAACAGCCGCGATTGCTCGGCCTTACGCCGACTCTCTTCAGGTAAAATCGCGAGCACCTTTTCCCGGGCCGACTCCAGTGACTGGGACAGCGATTCGCCTCCCCAGGTTTGCAGTAGCCGAATGGCGGCCACCAGCGCTTCCGACTCCTCGGTCGTCAGCATCAGAGGCGGTAAACTGTAGCCTGCCAGCAGGCGATATCCGCTTCCGGCCTCGCCCTCCACCGGCACGCCGGAGAGCGACAGGTCGCGGATATCCCGGTAGATAGTGCGCTCCGATACGCCGAGCCGCTCCGCCAGCAGCCCGGCGGTGGTTAATCTTCTCCCCCGCAGGATCTGCACGATTTGAAAAAGGCGGTCGGCGCGTCGGCTCATTTTTAACTTATCTCATGGTTTAAGCCTGCCCACTGGCGTCAAGAGCGTTAGTGGGACAGGTGTTTAGGTTGATGCAAGCCAATCCGGTTCCCTTCGCTATCCATAAACAGCGCGATGGTGCCAATATCGTCCGCCAGTTCAAGCGGGCCAAAGACGCAGTTCCCGCCAGCGGAATTCACGCGGTCGAGCGTGGCGGCCAGATTGTCAGTATGCAGATAGATAATACATCCCTGATCGGCAGGTTTAACCCCGTCAAACTTTGCCAGCGCGCCGCCGGGTGCCGGGTCCTGATACGGGAAAACGGCCATTTCAGCGCAATCCATATTTTCCCGACGCAGGGTCACCTGCAGCACCGGCTCGTAAAACGCCACGGCACGATCCATATCGACGACCGGAATTTCAAACCAGTTAATTACGTTGCTCATACATCCTCCTGTCCATTGTTTGGGTTCAGGAGGAGTGTATGGCAGGGCTACTGACAGCGTACTGTCAGTAGGGATCGGCATCCCAGCGGCCACACCGTTTGCCGCTGGCGATTAACCCGCCGTGCAAACCAGGGCCCGCTGCTTATCAAGCAGCCAGGGGCGGAGATAGCCGACGGTGTTCGACAACGGCAGCACCGCCTCCGGTAGCGCAATCCCCAGTCGTTCCCGGATATAGCGATGTCGGGTGACGATACGCTGCCAGAGCTCCGGATACGCCTGCGCCAGCTCGTGGCGCAGGGACTCGTCCGCCAGCGCCACGGTGTCTTCAATGCTGACACCGGCGTAACCCGCTCGCGAAGGAATAATGTCGATTTGCAGGATCATCCCGCTTCGCAAACAGGCGTCGGCGTTCGGCCCGATCGGCGAACAGAGCCACTCTTCATCAGCCACCAGATGCCCTGGATTAAGATGCCAATGATACTCCGCCTTCGGCAGAACCCGCTCGATCAGGGCGTACATCTCGCCACCGGGCATACCGATACGCAGATGCTCCAGCCAGCTGACCACCGCCCGGAAATAGGGTTTCGCCAGCACATCAAGGTAGTCCGCCACCTCCGGCGCCAGCTCCGTCTCATCGCTGACCACGTAGGCGGCCCGACTGCTTAAGCCGCCTTTAAACCCAGTGGTGAGCGAAAATTTATCGCCGCGACGGATAACCTTATCGTCAGGATAGAGACGGGCATCGGCGAAGCGATCGCCGGTGGCGGCAATCATCACCACGCTGTTGGGCTGGCCATCTGCCGCCAGCAGCGCGCCGATCTGTTTTTCCGTTTTTCCCGGCTCGATGGCATTCAACGCCGTGAGGATCGCCGTCGACGCCAGGTTGGCGCCATATTCATAGTGGGCCAGCTCATTGGCAGAATTGACCGTTCTCACTCCGCCATCCGGAGCGATAAATAATGCTGTGGCATTGAGCACCACCGCCTGCTGTCCGGCGGCCTGGCGAATCGCGTCCACGATAAAAGCGGGCAGATCGAACAGCGACGAGCGGTCGTCAGCGCTGCCGGTAAACAGCTTCCAGCCCACCAGGCCCAGCCTTTTCCCGCGGCTGATACCGGCATCCTGCAGCAGCTGCGGCAGACTTTTTTCATTGCTCATCGGCTGATTCGGCAACGAGAACCACGGCGCATGGATCGCCCGGTTTTCCAGGCGAGCAAAGGCCGCCAGCTTGAGATTTTCATTGCCCAGCACCAGCACCGCCTCCCCTTCGCGATGCAATACCAGCAAGGCTTCTTCAAACCGCGGGATAAAGCCGGTGAGATATTCGAAGTTTCCGCCGTGCTCTTTATCGGCATACACGATCAGCGTGTCGTAGCCATGCTGGCGCATTTGCGCAAGCACCCTGGCTTTACGCTGGCGTAGCGTTTCATCACTGAGCGTAACGGAAGGCACATCGTGCCAGACGGTCGGTTGGGCGACGGCAGAAAGGACTATGGCGGCCATGGGGGATCTCCATCTCATTAAGCGCTAAGAGTGGAGAGTAGCGAAATTTGGCCGGGCTGTAATAAAAAAATCCCGGCCTTGCGACCGGGATTGCGTTATCAGAACGGGACTGCCTTACGGCAGAATAGACGGCTGATCCGCCCCTTCTTTTTCTACTTTCTGCTGCAGCATATGCTCACGCTTCATGCCCAGCTTCAGCGCCAGTGCGGACGCAACGTAGATAGACGAGGCCGTACCGATAGAGACACCGATCAGCATGGTCAGCGAGAAGCCTTCCAGAACCGGGCCACCAAAAAGATACAGCATCAGGATCACCACCAACGTGGTTCCGGAGGTGATCAAGGTACGATGCAGCGTCTGGGTCAACGACACGTTGAAGATCTCATACGGCGTACCGCGGCGGATCTTACGGAAGTTTTCACGAATACGGTCAGATACCACGATGCTGTCGTTCAGCGAGTAGCCGATAACCGACATCAGCGAAGCGACGATGGTCAGGTCAATCTCGATATGGAACAGCGAGAGGATGCCCATCGTAATGACCACGTCGTGCGCCAGCGCGATAACCACCCCGGCGGCAAGACGCCACTCGAAACGGAAACCAACGTACACCAGGATACAGATTAACGCCGCCAGCAGCGCCAGCGCGCCGCTTTGTGCCAGGTCAGCCCCGACGCTCGGCCCCACGAACTCGATACGCTTAACCGTCGCGTCCTGGCTGGTCGATGCGTTAATCACGCTAACGACCTTGCTGCCCAACTCCTGACTGACGTTGACATCATGCACCGGCGGCATACGCACCATGATGTCGCGGCTGCTGCCGAAGTTCTGCACCTGCGGCTCTTCAAAGCCCGCCTTCTGCAGCGCCTGACGCATCTGGTCCAGTTCGGCCGGTTTTTCGAGGGTGATTTCAATCACCGTACCGCCGGTGAAATCCAGACCCCAGTTAAATCCGCGCACGCCCATCACGACAATGGCGGCAATCAGCAGAAAACCTGAAATGCCGAAAGCCCAGTAGTCCCAGCGCATAAAGTCATAGACTTTACGGCCGTGGTTCAATTGTTCAACAGTATATTCCTGTGCCACAACGCACTCCTCAGATAGACAGCTTTTTAACGCGCTTGCCGCCGTACAGCAGGTTCACGATGGCACGGGTGCCGACGATAGCGGTAAACATCGAGGTTGCCACACCGATACCGGTGGTAATCGCAAACCCTTTAATTGCACCGGTACCGACCGCGTACAGGATGATAACTTTGATCAACGTCGTAATGTTCGCATCGAAGATCGAGCTGAATGCACCCCGGTAACCTTCATCAATCGCCTGCTGAACGGAACGTCCGTTGCTCAACTCTTCTTTAATACGTTCGTTGATCAGTACGTTAGCATCGACCGCTACCGCAAGGGTTAACACGATACCCGCAATCCCCGGCATACTCAGCGTAGCCCCAGGCAGCAGGGACATGATACCGACGATCAGGACCAGGTTAGCCACCAGCGCAGAGGTCGCGATCAGACCGAATTTCTTGTAGAAGAAAATCATGAACAGGATAGACACCACCAGACCGGCCAGACACGCTTCCAGACCCTGTTTGATGTTCTGCATACCCAGAGTCGGGCCGATAGTACGTTCTTCAACGATCTGAATCGGCGCAATCAGCGCCCCCGCACGCAGCAGCAGAGAGAGCTGACGCGCTTCATTCGGGTTGCTGATACCGGTAATACGGAAGCTGTTGCCCAGGCGAGACTGGATATTGGCGATGTTAATCACCTCTTCCTCTTTCGCCAGAATCGCACGACCGTTGGCATCTTTCTTACCGCTGTCTTTGTACTCCACGAACAGGGTCGCCATCGGTTTGCCGATGTTGTCCTTGGTGAAGTTAGACATGATGTTACCACCGGCGCTGTCCAGCGAGATGTTAACCTGCGGCTGGTTGAACTCGTCCATGCTGGAAGTGGAGTCGGTGATATGGTCACCGGTCAGAATCACGCGCTTGTACAGCACAACCGGCCGACCTTCGCGAGTATATTTCACTTCCGAGTCGCCAGGGACACGGCCAGAAGCGGCAGCGGCGCTGTCAACGTTGCTGTTCACCAGACGGAATTCCAGCGTCGCCGTGGCGCCCAGAATTTCTTTCGCCCGCGCGGTATCCTGAATACCCGGCAGTTCAACCACGATACGGTCGGCGCCCTGACGCTGTACCAGCGGCTCGGCAACACCCAGTTGGTTCACACGGTTACGCAGAATGTTGATGTTCTGCTGTACGGCGTATTCGCGAGCTTCTTTCAGGCGGTCATCGGTCATCACCGCTTTCAGGCCGGTAGCGCCCTGCGTGGAGATAACCAGATCGCGGTGACGCGGGCTCAGCCAGGAGATGGCCTGATCGCGCGCTGCGCTATCGCGAAAAGCGATGCTCAGACCATAATTGTCTTCCTTACGCACGGTAGCGTAAGGGATGCCTTTTTCACGCAGTTCGCTGCGCAGGCTGTCGATATTTTGTTCCTGCAGTTTGCCCAGCGCGGTGTCCATATCCACTTCCATCAGGAAGTGTACGCCGCCGCGCAGGTCAAGACCCAGCTTCATCGGCTCGGCATGGATAGCCGCTAACCAGCGAGGCGTCGCCGGAGCTAAGTTCAGCGCCACGACGTATTTATCACCTAACGCGTCCACCAGCACTTCACGTGCGCGCAGCTGGACATCGGTGGTATCGAAGCGCGCAAGGATTGCGCCCTCTTCCAGTGCCACAGACTTAGCGGTAATTTTTTCTTCTTGTAACGTTTTCTGGACCTGGATCAGCGTTTGCTCACTGGCGGCGACACCGCGCGCGCCAGTGATTTGAACGGCCGGATCCTCACCATACAGGTTGGGGAGCGCATACATCAGGCCGACGATAATCACGACGACCAGCATGATGTACTTCCACAAAGGATAACGGTTTAACACGGCAGTTCCCTTAGGGAAAAGTGGATTACAGTGCCTTCATGGTGCCTTTCGGCAGAACGGCAGCTACGAAGTCACGTTTGATAACCACTTCAGTGGTGTCGTTCAGCGCGATAGCAATGTATCCGCTTTCAGCAACTTTCGTGACGCGACCCACCAGGCCGCCATTCGTCAGCACTTCATCGCCTTTGGCGATAGAGTTCATCAGGTTTTTATGTTCTTTGGTGCGCTTCTGCTGTGGGCGCAGGATCATGAAGTAGAAAATCAGACCGAACACCACCAGCATCAGAATCAGAGACATCGGGCTACCCTGCGCCGCGCCACCGGTTGCTGCTACCGCATCAGAAATAAAAAAGCTCATTCAAATTCCCTCATTATTAAAATTAATCAACGTTCAAAGGAGGAACAGGTCGCCCCTGACGTTGGTAAAAATCGGTCACGAAGCTCTCTAATTTACCCTCTTCGATAGCCTTACGTAAACCAGCCATTAAACGCTGATAGTAGCGAAGGTTATGAATGGTATTGAGGCGCGCGCCCAATATTTCGTTGCAACGATCGAGATGATGCAAGTAAGCGCGTGAATAATTGCGACATGTATAGCAATCACACTCGGCATCCAGCGGCGCGGTGTCGCTTTTATGCTTCGCATTACGAATCTTCACCACGCCATCGGTGACGAACAGGTGGCCGTTACGCGCGTTGCGCGTTGGCATGACGCAGTCGAACATGTCGATACCGCGACGCACCCCTTCAACCAGATCTTCTGGCTTGCCGACGCCCATCAGATAGCGTGGTTTGTCGGCCGGGATCTGCGGGCAAACGTGCTCCAGGATACGGTGCATGTCTTCCTTCGGCTCACCGACAGCCAAACCGCCGACAGCGTAGCCATCAAAACCGATATCTACCAGACCTTTAACGGAGATATCACGTAAATCTTCGTAAACACTGCCCTGGATAATGCCAAACAGCGCGTTTTTGTTGCCCAGACCATCAAAACGGTCGCGGCTACGCTTGGCCCAGCGCAGAGACATTTCCATCGAGCGCTTAGCATAATCCCAGTCCGCCGGGTACGGCGTACATTCGTCGAAGATCATCACGATATCGGAACCGAGATCGTACTGAATCTCCATCGATTTTTCCGGATCGAGGAAGATAGGATCGCCGTTAATCGGGTTACGGAAGTGGACGCCCTGCTCGGTAATTTTACGGATATCACCGAGGCTGAACACCTGGAAGCCGCCGGAATCGGTCAGGATGGGTCCTTTCCACTGCATAAAATCATGCAGGTCGCCGTGCAGCTTCATGATTTCCTGACCCGGGCGCAGCCACAGGTGGAAGGTGTTGCCGAGGATAATTTGCGCGCCGGTGGCTTCCACTTCTTCCGGCGTCATCCCTTTTACGGTGCCGTAGGTACCAACGGGCATAAAGGCTGGCGTTTCAACCACGCCGCGATCAAACACCAGGCGGCCGCGGCGAGCGCGTCCGTCGGTGGTATCCAGTTCAAATTTCATGTTAACTCCTGCGTCAGAAAAACAGTCTGACGTTAAATACTCATGTCGCGGCGTTATTCCCCGACACGCTCAAAAATAGCCTGCGGATTGTACGTGATAAACATCGCGTCCCCGTAGCTAAAAAAGCGATATTTTTGTTCTACCGCAGCCTTGTAGGCATTCATGGTGTGCTGATAGCCGGCAAAGGCTGAAACCAGCATAATCAGAGTCGATTCAGGGAGATGGAAATTGGTCACCAGCGCATCAACCGCTTTGTACTGATATCCCTGATAGATAAAAATCTGTGTGTCGCCGAAAAACGGCTCAATCAGGTCTTTTTTCGCCGCCTGCGCCGCGCTCTCCAGCGAACGGACGGAGGTGGTGCCCACCGCGATGACCCGGTTGCCGCGCGCTTTCGCCGCCAGCACCGCATCAACAACCTCCTGCGGCACTTCGGCGTACTCGGAGTGCATGATGTGATCTTCAATGGTCTCCACGCGCACCGGCTGGAACGTCCCCGCGCCAACGTGCAGCGTCACAAACGCCATTTCAATCCCTTTCTCGCGCAGCTTCTCCAGCATCATATCGTCAAAGTGCAGGCCCGCGGTCGGCGCGGCCACCGCCCCCGGCCTGGTGCTGTAGACGGTTTGATACAGTTCGCGGTCGGCGTCTTCGTCCGGACGATCGATATACGGCGGCAGCGGCATATGGCCGATGCTGTTAAGGATCTCCAGTACCGGACGTTCATCGTTAAATTCGACTTCAAACAGCGCGTCGTGACGTGCCACCATCGTGGCGTTGATGCTTTCATCATCGCCCAGCAGCAGCTCCGCTCCCGGCTTCGGCGCTTTAGACGCGCGAATGTGCGCCAGAATGCGTTTGTCATCCAGCATGCGCTCGACCAGCACTTCAATCTTGCCGCCGCTGGCTTTACGGCCAAACAGGCGCGCCGGGATCACCCGGGTATTGTTAAAGACCAGCAGATCGCCCGGGTTAAGTTTGTCGAGTAGGTCAGTGAAAGTTCCATGCGTCAGCGCTCCCGTCGGACCGTCTAACGACAGCAGGCGACAGCGACTGCGCTCAGGCTGCGGGTAGTGGGCTATCAGGGATTCGGGTAGTTCAAAGGAAAAATCGGTAACGCGCATGACGATGGCTCAGACGAAATAAAGAGGCGGGTAGTCTAGTGCCGGGGCGTCCTCCCTGCAACCTTTACCCCTCTGGATGAATAACATAATCTATACACAAAACCATTCAAGATGCATCGACGCGGCAGTTGAATGACAAATTCGTCAGGAACAGATTTGAACGCTGCGGAGTGGCGGCCCGTGAGGGCGAGGCTCAAAGATGGGCCGGGTAGCTTAGCCAACAAAGAGGCAGTTTGAAGGATAAAAGGTCTATGAATTTTCTCGCACACCTGCATTTAGCCCATCTCGCCGACAGTTCCCTGCCCGGCAATCTGTTGGCAGATTTCGTTCGCGGCAATCCCCAGGCGGACTATCCGGCCGACATTGTCGACGGCATTTTTATGCACCGGCGTATCGACGTCATGACCGATAATTTGCCGGAGGTAAAAGAAGCGCGCGACTGGTTTCGCCCGCAGACCCGCCGCGTGGCGCCCATTACGCTGGATGTCATGTGGGATCACTTCCTGTCGCACCACTGGGCACGCATTTCACCCGATATGCCGCTCAACGAGTTTGTCCGCTATGCCCAGGCACAGGTCACGCCGGTATTAGCCGATTCGCCGCCGCGCTTCGTCAATCTCAATGCCTATTTGTGGTCGGAGCGCTGGCTTGAACGCTATGAGGATATGGACTTTATTCAGAGCGTCCTCAACGGTATGGCCAGCCGTCGTCCGCGCCTTGATGCCCTGCGCGACTCCTGGCAGGATCTGGATACCCACTACGATAAACTCGAGCAGCAGTTCTGGCAGTTTTATCCGCGCATGATGGCGCAGGCCACCAGGCGTGAACTATAAAGATTGCGCTTTCTCACAAAAAGGCTATTCTGAACACCATTTCCCGATATAAATTGATAGGCAAAACCTATCTCATTGATTGTCAACGTCACGTTGAGTTCGCATGAACCAGTCCCTATACTTGCCCGCGTTGCGTTCCAATTAACCTTATTATTAACAGGAGAATCATATGGTTCTGGTCACTCGTCAGGCTCCGGATTTTACCGCTGCAGCTGTTTTAGGTAACGGTGAAATCGTTGAGAAATTCAACTTCAAACAACACACCAGCGGTAAAGCGACCGTCCTGTTCTTCTGGCCGATGGACTTCACCTTCGTTTGTCCGTCTGAGCTGATCGCTTTTGACAAACGTTATGAAGAATTCCAGAAGCGCGGCGTAGAAGTGGTTGGCGTCTCCTTCGACTCTGAATTCGTTCACAACGCATGGCGTAACACCCCGGTAGACCAGGGCGGTATCGGTCCGGTTAAATACGCGATGGTTGCTGACATCAAACGTGAAATCCAGAAAGCCTACGGTATCGAACACCCGGACGAAGGCGTGGCGCTGCGCGGCTCCTTCCTGATCGATGCTAACGGCGTGGTTCGCCACCAGGTGGTTAACGACCTGCCGCTGGGTCGTAACATCGACGAAATGCTGCGTATGGTTGACGCGCTGCAGTTCCACGAAGAGCACGGCGAAGTTTGCCCGGCGCAGTGGGAAAAAGGAAAAGAAGGTATGGCCGCTTCTCCGGAAGGCGTGGCTAAATACCTGACCGAGAACGTGTCCAGCCTGTAATCGGCCCATGTTCAGAAGAAGGCTCGCGCATGCGGGCCTTTTTTGTTTTCTTGACCCGTCAGACGCGTTTCTGACTTAAACCCGGGAAACGAACTGGAAGAGTGTCCTGTCGTTTTCTGTAACCGTTGATGTCGTCAGGAATGTCAGATAACCCATTGGAGCCAGAGCATTGGGTGAAGAAGATGGTAGTGATGAAGCATCAATAATGGCCAAATCCGCGAAGCCCAGAATGATTGCGGACAGGCGGAGAACTTTATAACCGACAGATAAAAATAGCATGACGTAGGCTTCTCATGGTCCGTAAACCAGCAGATAATGCCCCGTTCGGGTCGTTTAATGACCGTTTTCGCGACGCGTGTCTGAACGTTTACGGGTTCAAGTCACTGGCAGATGTGATACCGGGAATAGAGTGAGAGTATAGATAATGCTGGCAATAGATAAATACTCTCGATGAAGCATTCATATACTATTTGTCTGTTCACCGTAAACTTTCCGGCAAGGGATATATATCTTGTACCTGAGACTGGTATGTAATGCTTTTACATCGAGATAGACACTAATGGATAAATCGATACCAAACCTACAGGATTTAATTTACTTTGTGATTACAGGGAGGTCATCAAGTATAACCGCAGCAAGTATTGAATCGGGTATTCCAGTTGCAACATTATCAAGAAGGATCTCAGCCCTGGAAAAAAGGGTTAATATCCAGCTATTCACCAGAACATCTCGAGGAATAGTTCTGACTGAAATTGGCAGACACTATCTTAAGTACGCGGATGCTATTATTAAAAACGCGACAGATCTGGAACGAGAGATGAAGGACTCACACAATTCTCTTTCCGGGGTATTACGCGTTTCTTTACCGGTGGATTTTGGTATATATTTTATATCCCCGCTTATGAATAGATTTTCTACATCCTATCCCAACATCAGATTTATTTTCGACACCACCCCTGTCAAAGTCAATATCACTGAAAGGCAAATAGATATATGCATTCGCATCGGTGACATTAGTGATATGTCTCTTATCGCCAGGCCTGTCGGTTTTCTATGTCGCAAACTATATGCCTCCCCTGCTTATCTGAGACAATATAAAACCCCTGAACATCCGGATGATCTTATTCACCATCAATGCATTCTGCCTTCATACATGAAAGAGCCGGAAAAATGGGTTTTGTTCAGAGGAAATGATATTACCCGAATCAATGTCTCTGGCATTTACTCTGCAAACAATATATCCATGATGCTAAAACTCTCGGAGAATAATGGCGGAATTGCTGTTTTGACGCCTGAAATCATTCACCGAGAGCTGAGCTCCAGGGCTATCGTCCCCATTCTGGAAGAGTGGTCTTTTAAGCCTTTACCTGTATATATCATTACAGGCACCAGAAATATTTCAAAAAGCGCTCGTCTTTTCCTGGATTATATTAATAGCCAGCTTAGTGTAATCCTCAATAGTCACTGAGCCCTCTTACACAGCTATAGGGGGCGTGGTAGCACTCCCCCACAACCCGGTAAATCGATTAAAGTTGCTTTTAGTATAGAGTACCGTATGTCGAATATTCCGGTGCCCTAAATAATCCTGAATCAATCTGGTATCAGTTCCACGTTCAGCAAGTTTATATCCACATGAATGACGTAACATATGAGGATGAACTCTGAAACCTATGTTACTTTCAACGCCACATTTAGATATAATTTTCCAGGCCTGCGAACGCGAGATTGCTGCCCCTGAGGAAGTCGTAAATATGGCCTCAGATGTCACGCTGGTGGATGTCATTTTTTTCAAACTTAACCATTTACTTAAAGCATGACATTCATCTTCTGACAACGGATGATATACTGAAAAACCATTTTTAAGTCTTTTTACATAAATAACTCCTGATTGTATATCAACATCCGCCATCGTGAGAGCAAGAAGTTCACTTATTCTGAACCCATGGCGATATGCCATCAAAATCATACAGTAGTTCCTCTCTGCATTCATGCCCTTATTTGCAGAATCTAAAAGTAAGTTTATTTCATGCTCTGTGAGATATTTTCTTTTTTTCATATTAATACCCGGCATTGATTTATTATTTTCTTAGTTCACTTCAAAATATAAGGGATTCTATTTTATGTAAGCAGCAAGGTAAGTAAATAGACATTATTGATAATAAGGATTCCATTTATGGAAACGTAATGACGACGAGACTACGACTTTCCCATTCGCGGCGTCTAGGCCATTCCCGTAATAACAGCGGGAGTGATCATCTATGTCTGTCCTCAGAGATAGCCAGCCACCGGCGCCAGCAGCCATCCCCGTCGCAATTTTTACCCGGATATTTATTTCCTGAGATTCCTTTCCCAGAACGATATGGCATCTCAGCGCACATAGCGCCAGACGTAAGACGGCACACGGTCAAAAAACTGCCCCGTGACTAACTCCGCCCGTCGGTGGTCGGCGGCCGATCGCAGGACCTCCCGCTGGCCCGACGGCAGTTTCTCTTCCATGTGTGCCACCACTAATTCCAGCGTTTCCTTACTGTGAATACGCCGCAGTTTACGAACCAGCTCCATCCTGCCCGGTAATTCTGCCTTCTCTCTCATACGCTGACCTCACCCCCACAGCCGCCAGAAAAACCACACGGCAAAACCACACCACGCGCACCATATCGCCTTGTGCAGCAGCGCTAACCCCCATTCTGGAAAAGAGCCGGACTCATTTTCACTCTTCACCCCGGTCCCCCTACAGCAACAACCGGTACAGTAAACATCCAACGCCATACCAGAACACCACGCAGAACATCGCGCACGCCAGCCACACTTTTCCCCTGAATGACAGTCCCATCCCACCTCTCCTCGCTCTTTTATCTTGTTCTTTCATCTTTGATCTTCTTTTTCAGATCCAGGATTTCATACCCGCAGCGGGGTCCCCCTGGTTTCTGCATTTGCGCAATGCGCCATGAAAACGTCATCTGCCGCCCCTGGTCTGACCGCTTCGACAGGTTTTGCCGGTAAGCCGCCACCGTCCTGTAACTGATATTCATCACTTTCGCCGATGTCTTCAGTCCCAGACCGTCTGCCTGTGTCACCAGACACTCCAGCTCATGTGGCGTCAGATTCACCTCGCGGGTCAGCATCAGCCCCTCGGTCACGGCCGGACTCATGACGGTATCCGGCCACGCGCCCCCTGCCATCCGCAGAGCCTGCCGTAGTACGCCCAGCGATTCCTGGCGCAGAACCACGACTGACGGACTGCGGTTCACGACCGCCTTCAGCAGAAGCGGGTCGGTCTGCGCCGTGCACACCATCACCCGACAGCGCCCCCCCTGGCACAGCCCCTGCAGTGCATCCAGCATCGCTATCCCTTCCTGCAGACTGCTCTGCTGATCCAGCAGTTCAGTGATAATCAGCACCCGGGCCTCCGGCTGACTGGCGCGCAACGCCACCAGCCGTTCGTACAGGGCACTCAGACTGGGCAGCAGTTCGCTGCAGGGTCGTCCTGCCGCCTCGTCAGCCAGATCGCACAGCACCATTCCGGTCAGGGCCAGACTGTCCATCACCAGAGTCCGGTCAAAAGCCAGAAGAGGTTCAGGCATGCCGTCCCCCATAGCCCGGTGGTTGCAGGGCATACCAGTCCAGCGGACTGTTTCCGTCCTTCGGATTAAGGGAATAGACCTGGTCCTGGGGGCCGGTACTGATCTGCACCAGAATGTGGCGGGCAGGCACCATGAACATCACCGTCAGCGGCCGGTCCGTACGCGGTGTCGGCCTGTTATACCCGCCCCCAGACTGGAGGATCGCCAGCAGTGGCAGCAAGAGAGGTATCAGCCAGATAAAAAAAGATCTCATCGGTTATGCTCCGTCAGTGAGGGCAGATGATCCGGCAGGTCGGCCAGCTGCGCCGCCGCCACCTCAGGCCACAGCCATCCCTGGCAGGCATCAAGTCCCGAGCAGGCCACAACCTCCAGCAGTTCCTGAGTCTCAACGCCCTCAGCGATAAGCTGTGCTCCCTGAGCCCGCACAAGAGTGGCAAGTGAGCATAGAAACGAGGGCCCCTCCGGCAAGGCGGTCAGGTCCCGGAACAGGTGCCGGTCGAGCTTCACGCCCTCAAACACCCCGGACAACAGCCAGGTGAGTCCCGTGGTTCCAGCCCCAAAGTCATCCAGCCACAGCGGCGCCAGCGGCTGTAGGGCTGACAGAAGCGGGTCCTGCTCCGGCCGGTTATCCGGACTGAGGAAGCGTTCGCTGACCTCCAGGCGCAGCCAGGGCGCAAGCAGACTGGCCGACTCCGATACATCCGGATCGGCAAGGATCCGCAGAGCCAGAGTACGAGAGACATTAAGGCTGACCGACAGGCGTCGGGTGGCACACCAGGGGGCCAGCAGCGTCAGGACTTCAAGCTGCCAGACCAGGATGCGTCGTTGTTCCGTCAGGGGGATCTGGGCAAAAAACATCTCCGGGGAGGCCGCCACCCCGCTGTCACGATCGGCGATACGCGACAGCATCTCCAGGGCTATCAGGCTACCGTCAGGGGAAAAAATCGGTCCGAAGACCGGCGAAAGCTGCCAGACCCGGCCAAAGGCCGGAACGGTCAGCAGCAGTGATGACGTCACCATATCCGGTACCGGGATGCGGGTTATTACCATGTTGTTCTCTCCGCCGGTATTCTCCGGCGCTGGTGTATATACTGATATCAGCGATGTGGTCAGGCAGGGTTTCCCCCGGTGCCTGACCCGTTCTCTGGCTCCCTGGTGTGGCGCCGGAGAGATGGCGGTGACGGTTCCATCACCGCACTGTTGTTATTTTTTACGGCCCCGCTCTCCCGCCAGGAAAAATGAGACAGGACAGCAGGAGCATCAGAAGGTGTAGCGCAGGCCCAACTGAAGCGTGTGCAACTGAAGATGAGTGTGGCTTTTCCAGGTCGAGGTGATGATGCCGTTACTGGCCGTCCCCTCAGTGGTGACATCACCGGCGTTAGTGAACAGATATCCGGCATCAAGCGACAGAGCAGGCGTGAGAGCCCAGGCAACCCCGGCCCCCAAAGACCATGCCATCTGAGTGTTGTTCTGACTGAAGGTGTCAGAGCTAAAAGATAGCCCGGCAGACGACTGACTCAGCGAAGCGGCATTTTTCAGCAATGCCACACCAACCCCGCCTGTGATATAGGGCGTGAATGGCGTCCCGGTGGTGTAATCGTAATAACCGTTCAGCATCAGTGTGCTGACCCGGGTCTTCTGTTGACGCTGTACTGATACGGGCAGGTTCTGAATGAATTTGCCACTATCGACCCAGCCACTGGTCATGGTAGTGTTCAGCGTGCTGTTCTGACTGACCTCTCCACCGGCAAGATATGCCAGTTCGAGGCGGACAGGCTGCTCCCAGTCGGTAGAAAACTCATACCCCATTGCAAAAGAAGGGGTAAAATTGATTCTGTTGGCCGACGGAACATCGATCTCCCCGACGGTATTATTCAGTCCCCCGGCCAGCATGGAGCTGGACAGAGTATTTTCCGTTGAGCGCACCTGCGTGGCCCCGGCTTTTGCAGCAACATAAAATCCGGATGCACTGGCCATTCCGGTATGCCCGGCCAGAATAACGGCAATCCCCAGTACTAATTTATTCATCATATTTTCCTCACCACCGGTTAATTTATTCAGCCCGAAACATGACAACGCACGGCCGCATAAATTAAACGACCATCGTTTATTATTCAAAAAGCAGAATATAAATCGTTTTAAAACACCCCACCCAGGCTGAAGCCAGCTTCAGTGAGGCTCATTAAAATAAAAGCGACACGTTCTCTGGATATTAAAACTCACATCACTGGTAAATAAATGTCACGCCAATGATCGACTGCACATTACCGGCAATAACCTGACCACCGGTAGTGGCATAATTTGCTGTCAACCCCAGATTAACTGCAGATGTCCCCACGATACCCAAAGACACATTACTGCCGGCAACTATCACACCGTTAGCATTGGAAATCTGCACCCCCACGCCCTGAGCAGGCGATGAACCGGCGGTGTTAGAGAAAATATTATTTCCGTTAGCCGCATTGGTGGTAGTCCCCGTGAGATAATAGGCCAGATTTTTATTACCAGAAGGGCAGTTTACCGTTAAACCCACTGGAGTTGCACCACCCGGATAATCAGGTAGCTGGACAATAATATTTCGTGATGAAACATCACAGCCACCTATAGGCACAACTACATCATTAAGCGCATATAAATTCCATGTATAGGTGTCATCAGGTACAGTTTGCGCCCCGGTACTATAGACAATATTTCTTTTGCGAAGTCTGATGCTTGCGAAATACTCACCTGTTTTAATAACAACGCCTCCAGCGGAATTTGTTAAAATTGGAGTAAGGTATAACTTTGCTTGCCAGGGATAATATTGAAAAGAAAAAGGGGGGCCAGGCATAGCAAAACTTGTTGCACCTTGCAAAGGAAATGCATAAGAATTCCCATAATAATTGAGTGTTCCTGAAAAACTTGCCAGCCCATTTGAAAAACTCGAACCTGCTTCTGCACTAAGTATATCCTGAAATGGTGAGTTAGATTGGTTAGCGCATCGGATGGAACTTGATAAATCCACAACAAGGTTCTGATTAACGCCTACCTGAGGAGACAAATTAACACCAAAACTAACAGTGTAATTTTGACCACCAGAGCCGGGCACTACGCCAGCTGGACTAATACATGAAAAAGCACTGGCAAAAAAAGGACACTGCAATAATATAACCCCGAAAAAAATACGACTTATCTTTTTAAAGAATATGAATTTAAGTTTGTGAGGTTTATAGCTCATTATTACCTCCATATCAGGCATAAGTATAAGTAACATTAACCACAGCCTGAATACTCCCCTGCGTGGCATTCCCGTTCACCGTGATCGCCCGTACCTGCAGCGGAAAACTCACTGTCTGCGCCGGATAGCTCACGGCCAGCTGCTTTGTCGCCCCATTCGGCAGGTTGGTTCCGGCATTGTCCGCCAGCTGCAGAGCGATGCTTCCCGCCCCGCCCTGGTTGGCATAGTAAAGTCCGGAGCTGTCCGCCGTCCCGCTGAACGTCGCTTTCACCTGCGAAGTCCCAACCGGACAGTTCGTCAGATCCAGACTGACCGACTGCCAGCCCGACGTCGAACCGGCAGAAACCAGATCAAAGGTAAATAAATTTCCCAGATCCACCGTGGTGGACGTCGTCGATACCGTACATGGCCGGGCCACCACCTTTCCGTTCACGGTAATGGTCACGTCGGCAGCCCGGGCCGGCACACCGCTGGCCAGCAGCAGGGCCGCCCCCAACAGACCACACCACCGGGATGCCGTTAAATTGTTCTTCATCTGCCGCTCCTCACTGAAACTCCAGTGTAAAATTTGCCGTTGCACTGACCGCACCGGCCACCACCGACGTCTGCGTTGCCATCATCCGGGCATAAAAACTCAGCGTGTTGGCCTGCCCTCCGCTCAGCGCCGACCAGTTCAGGTTCTGGGAGCTGGCGTTAATCGCCAGCGGATTCTTACCCGCATCCAGTATCTGGATCCCCAGTCCCGCCGCCGCCCCGCTGCCGCCATCAATTTTCAGCAGGGTCGCGTTATCCGGGTCCGCCGTCCCCGTAAACCCCACCTTCACCCCCGTGGCCGCCGCCCCGCAGGGTGACAGGGTGATACTGAACGGTACCGGGTACCAGGTGGTCTCTCCGGGTTTAAATAGCTGCTTCGCAGAGTTCGTCATCAGGTCCACGGTCTGATTCTGGGAGCCTGCAGCAACGCGGCACATGTTGTCCCGGACATAACCGGTAATGGTGATGGTGCTGTCAGCCGCCTGCACCGGCAGCCCGACGGTAATGGGGGACAGCAGCATCAACGCCATTACTGTTCTTTTCATCATTGATCTGCTCCTCACCGGCATTCCGCCGTGACATCACTCAGGGCCTGTTTCTGACTGTCCACCGGCAGTTTGTAAGCGACATGGCACTGCCCGTCTGCACTGTCATTCCATTTCGCCGTCAGCGTTCCCTTCTGCGCCAGCCCTGTCAGGTACACCTGTCCGCCGTCCGCCACGATGCTGCTGTTCTTCCCGTCCTCCGTGGACACCAGCGCACCAAACGGTACCGGTTTCCCGTTATGCATCAGCGTCATCAGCACCTTCATCCCCACCCGCGCCGTGAATTCCGCCCGCACTATCGCCCCGTGCGTCGGTACCACATTCGCCACGGCATCATCCAGGTCCACATTATCCGGCAGCGTGTTCGTATTCAGCGCAATCCGGTTCTCGCGATAATCCGAGGCATATGGCAGAACGGCATACCCCCGCCAGTCCGTTTTCACCCCGGACTGATTCTCCAGCGCCACATTCCCCGCCCCCGGCGCCTTCACCAGCACGGCGGTATCGTTCAGCGGCTGACTCAGCGTCACACCATCTGCGTGCGCCAACACCCCGCCACTCAGGCCATAGTAGAGCTGGTTAAAGCCGCTGCCCCGACTGAAGCCCACATTACTGTTCGCCGACGCCCCGCGGTAACTTAGCGACGCTGACCCGGTACTGCCGCTGCTGCCGGCATTTCCCCCGCTCGCATACCCGCTCTGTACGCTGTAGCTCAGGTTGTTCCCCTCCAGCAGGGTGCCGTAAATCCCGGCCTGGTTGGTCATTCCACCTTTCAGGTCATCCGTCATGCTGTAACTGGCACTGGCGTTACGGAAGACAGACCGGCTGTCAGAACGCATCCACAGACTGAACGGCACGTTCACGTTCAGCGACAGCGTCTGGTCGTAGCCCCCGTTCATCTGCCAGGCATACTTCGACACCCCGTAGCCCAGTGTATAGTTCACCCCGTAAACATCGCCGCTGTAGCCCGCCTGCAGTTGCACATCGTTACGGTCCGTCGCCCAGTAACTCTGGTGACTTCCGGTCAGATACAAGGTTGCCGTACGTCCCACCTGTTGGGACAGCGTCAGCTGTAACCGCCCGCGTTTGTTGTAGCGCAGATTGTAATAATCGGTATATTTCGGCACTACCTGGATGGCCTGATCCTCAGTAACCACCGTATACCCGCTCATCCGGTTGTACGCCGTATCTGCCAGGGTAAAATACCCCTGGGTCGAATACCGGTAACCAACCAGCTGAATGTTGGTGCCCAGCTCAGTCAGCGACTTGCTGTACAGGAAACGCAGGGACTGCCCCTGGCGGGAGCTGTCATCCGGGAGTGTGGCATTCGCCTGCGTGATATCCGCTGACACGGCCCCGAACACCCCCATGTTCTTACCCACGCCCAGGTTAAATGCCCGGTAGTTATCCGATAACTGAGTGCCGCCATATGCCGTCCAGCCATCATTCAACCCCCACAGTACTGTCCCCTGAGCGAAAGTCGGTGTGTCCTGCTGCTGATTACCGCTGCGGAACTGTCCCACCGTGGCGGCGTATTTAACCCGTCCTTCACGCTGCAGGACCGGCACAGAAGACCACGGCACGCTGAACACCTGCGTGGAGCCATTGGCTTCCTGCACGGTCACCTGCAAATCACCGCTGTTCCCCGCCGCATAAAGATCACCGATAGTGAACGGACCCGGCGGTACGGTGGTCTGGTAAATCTCATACCCGTTTTGTTTAATGCTGACCCGCGCCGTTCCCCTGGCGACACCATGAATAACCGGGGCGAACCCCCGCAGGCTGTCTGCCAGCATGTTATCGTCTGAAGCTATCTGCACACCGCGGAAGTTCAGCCCATCGAAAACATCTCCCGGGGTGTAGCTGTCCCCGAGCGTCAGCCGCGAGCGCCAGGACGCAATGTCACGCTCGGCATAAGTGTTCACATGCGTCCATTTATTCTGCGCCCCGGTGTTGCCACCGCTGCTGTAATTCCAGGTACTGTTGTCGCGAAACCGCCAGGCCCCAAGATTGAAACCACCATCCAGGCTCAGGTAGGCATAGTTGCTGTTTGTCCCCTGTGAGGTCACCGTGTTGCCATTGAAGCTGTAATTCAGCAGGGCGGCATTAATCCCGTTATCCCACAGTTCAGGCGGTACGGCGCCCCGCGCGCTGGCGGACATAAATGTCTGGGGAACGCTGACATACAACCGTTGCCGGCCGACATCAAAGCGTGTCGATGCATCCGCTATCAGCGTCGTCAGCGGTACACAGGCATCCGCCGCCAGGGCAGCTATCCCCGGAACCGCCGCCGTTTTCACCCCCATCGCCATTATCTGGCCCCGCGTCAGGCACGGCTCCAGGTGGCCGCCTTTCGCCGGTGCGCTGAACGTCACATCCCGGGTAGTGAAGTAACCGTCATTGATGTAGATATCCACCCGGTAACGTCCCGGTGGAGCCTCCAGTCCTTTTTCAAATGCCGACAGGTCAGCCACCGCCGACGGGTCATCAGACAGAAAGCGTGGGTTAAAATAACTGTCAGCGCGGACAGGCTCACAGCCTGCAGCCATCATCATCAGCACCAGAGGCGCTATCAGAAAACGAGGGGATCTCCCCGTCACTCCTGCGATTCTTCGTTGTTTTTTCATTCTTTCGCCCTGCGTACCTGCTGACTGTGTAGAATTCATCTTTCATGCCGGCCGGACCGTCTTACTGCATGATGCCCCGGGTCTTCGGCGTCAGCGCACCGTAATCATTAATGGTCTGGAATGTGATGTCCTGCCCGGCATCCGCCGGCAGCTTCACCGTACTCTCCCCTTTCGGGGCGACCATGGTGTTTCCCAGGATGCGTGTGCCTGCATTCAACTGAACCACTGTCAGAAAATAGGGAGTGGGGTTGATCACCGTCAGCACGCCAGCACTGCGGCGAAAGCGTAGCTGTTCCCATGCTTTATCCGGTGCGGGGTTCAGCCCCAGCGGCCGGTAAAACAGCTTGATACGGCTGGTGATAGCCAGTTGCAGGGTGTTAGCTTTCATCTGGCTTTTGTCCACAGATGGAATGGCTTTAACGTTGACCCAGAACAGGCTTTCCCGATCCGCAGGCAGACTGTGGTTTGTCGCGTCAATAATCCGCAGGGTGTTCTCTTTTTTACCCTGCATCACGAACAGGGGTGGCGTTATCACAAACCGACCATCTTTCTTCCCGTCACTGTTTTCCACCCATGACTGGATGAGAAAGGTGTTGCGGTCATCACTGTTGTTCACCCCCAGAGAAACCTGCTTCTGGTCTGCCTGATAAATCACCCGTGTTGCGCCCAACGCTACACCAGCCTGCGCCTGTGCCGAAACGGCCACCATCAGAGCGGCTGCGACTCCTGCCACTGTCCTGCGTATTGTCATTGTGATGTTCTCGTCCTGCTCTTTTAATCCGGACAGGCGGCGGCCCGAGCCATCCCCTGCGCCACTCACCGGTATCACCGGTCATTTATTCATATGTGAGATAAAACCATGCCTGGGCATTCGCCTGACCGCCGGTTACGACCCGCCCCGTCGCCCGATATTTCGCCACCAGGTCAAGCGTCACGGGTCCCGCCTGTAGTTTCTGCCGGGTTGTTGGCACCGGACTGTTGACGGGAATAAGCACCCCCTGACGATCAAACAGCGCCACCCCCACGTTGGTGGCAATCCCCGGCCCCTCTCCGATGGAAAGCACATCCGGCTGTTTGCCATCACCCACGCCACGAAACTGAATAGCCACATAGCGGCTGACGTTCGTATTACAATTCAACAGCTGAATATGAAAAGGGACCGGATCAGTATCCTCACCAACCCGATGAAAACGGTTGCTGCTGACCTGTCCCATTGAAACCGTCAAAGTCCGGTCACCGGCCTGTACCTCGCAAGCGTCAGCAATGACTTCCCCCTGAAAACGCATCTGCCCACCAGGCAGATAAACATGCCAGCCTCTGGACATGGCGGTGGAAGAAGCCAGCAGTAACAGCAGTGCCATTCCGGCACTGTTTCGTAGCTTTAGCATCATTCACTCCCCCGACGAGTTGCGAAACGGGCACTCCCTTGCCCGGCATATTTTTCGCTGGATAAATTACTGGTACTGCACTTTGAAGTTTGCCTGGCCGTTGGCGTTACCTGCCGTCGCCGCGCCGGTCGCATAGTACTGGGCTTCAAACGGAATAAGGTTAGTGCCGGTGCTCAGCGTGGTGGTCGCGCTGAAGGTGTTACCGTCCAGCCCCAGAGCAGCGCCGGTACGGTCAAGGATCTGGATACCTACGTTGGTGGCATTACCCGCTGCAGAGCTGTCCAGCGACAGCACCGTCGGGTTGGCGCTGTTAATGGCCACGCCGCTGAAGCCGACGGATGCCAGAGTGGAAACAGTAAGGTCGCAGTCATCCAGTTGGATATTGAACGGAACTTTGGAGCTAGTTTTACCGGCTGAGCCCAGAGTGCTGGATTTAACCTGTCCCATCTGGACGGTCTGGTTCACGGAGTTAGCGTCCACGGCACAGGCAGCGTTTACCACCGAACCAGTGAAGTGCACAGTACCGCCATTGACGATGTTTGTAGCCGCCTGCGCAGAAACTCCGGCGAAAGAAAGGGATGCCATCAGAGCGGAGAGCGCAATAATTTTTTTCATACTGTTTTCCTTGATTAAATTAACGTTTCATGAACATGAAATGCGTGACGGTCGCACTTCGTCCTGACAGCCTGTCAGAGTCCCCCGGACTTTTTTCGCAGCCCGTTTTACCCCTTCAGCTGGACCGCCATATTCCGTTCAGTTTTCACCCAACAATGAAACAGTTAGGACCAAACTGTTTACTGTTATTCCATGCTAAGGAATAGAAAAATTTAAAAATTAAATACTATTAAAAAGATAAAAATTTATTATTTAAGGAATAAAATGCTGACAAAATGGAATGAAATGGAAATGGACGGAGGTGCGATGATTTAAAGCCCGGAAAAACATGGCGAGATGTGGCTGAAATGTAAGGTCTGTGTAAATTCAGTGGAAATTTAATTTGTTAACATTCATATAGTTAAAGTTAGTTTCTGAAGAAATACTGAAATGACTATTGCAAAATTTTACAGTTCAATCCAGACTGTAGACAGTTTGGTCCTAATTGTTTACACCTCGCCTTTTTTTTATACGAAATATCAATCACTTATTCCTCCTTTTTTTCTTGTGTAAATCAATGTCAAGACGGTTTTCTCGCTCCCATAATCCGGTAAAACGCGCAGCATTGCTGGCCGTATAGCGGACCGTGTGGCGTATATTTCTGTGCCCGAGATAGTCCTGAATCAGCCGGGTATCAGTGCCCCGCTCTGCCAGTTCGTAACCACAGGCATGTCGCAGCATATGCGGGTGAGTGGCGGTATTCAGCCCGCTACGCTCGCCGCTATTGCGGACAATGCGCCACGCCTGCTGGCGCGACAGCGGCGTTCCACGAGTGGAGATAAACACGATTTCCGGCAGGATCGGCTTCTGCCAGGTCTCCCTGACCCGCATCCAGGCCTCCAGAGCCCGTCGTTCATCGGGCATCAGCGGGTGAACAGTGGAAAAGCCTTGTTTGAGGCGGCTCACGATAATGCGACCTCCCTGCAGATCAAGATCCCGGAACCGTAGTCCAAGAAGTTCACTGATGCGCAAACCATGACGGAAGGCCAGCAGTATAAGGCAGCAATCGCGGGCACCGGTTTGCCCGCCGGAGACGGCCTGCATCATGTGGCTGACTTCACGCCAGGTTAGAAATTTACGTTTGCTCATGGAGCACCTCCGTGACGGTCGCTGACCGTCAGATAAAAAACATTAATAAAAACATGGAAATATCCATTCTGATACTGGACGGGGCGCATAATACACCAGACGGCGTATTTTTCAGGAAAGTATCCAGGCGCGGAGAACGGGTCAATGACCTGGACAGAAGAAAGGTCAGGCAGCAGGAGAAATTAGTCAGTAAAATGCTATTCCGTTTATTCAAGTATTTCGAACAATGCTCCCCAGGGACAAGCAAACTTGATACGCCCCCTTAAGGAGCGAATTTTTCTCTCCATGTCATGTCAATCCTGGCTTTTTCCAGGAGGTATTTTTGAGCGTTTCCGGTGTGAGATGAAATGCACTGAAATCCCGCGATGCTATTAACCACATCCGGTCTGAGCATCTGCCCCTGAAATACAAAACGCCTGATGATATTCATCAGGCGTTTTACAGGCAGAAAACTGTCAACCGATATCAGGACTAGCCACGGCAAAAATTAACATCAACACGGAAATATGTACGCCAGGTACGGGACCGTGAAGGCGCCGTTCTCCGCCGATAACGGTCACGATATTAACGATCCGCGCAAAGTTATCCGGCAAGGCTTGCTGCCCGTGCGCGAGATGGTCGCCCGCCGGATCCCGCTATTTGGCTCTCAGAACCGGGGCTAAGCCCGGCATATCGTTGATGCGTCATCAGATGGTCGCGCTACGCACTCCCCCGGAGTCTCGCCGGGGGAGTGCGCTAACCTGTCAGAGGCTAAAACGCGAAGCAGGAGCAGCCCATCACGCCCCGGAACGCCTGCTCGTCCGACATCGGCAGCGACGACTGACGGGCAATATCATGCTGATGACCGTGCACGCCGCAGCTACCGCAGCACTGGTGCATCTGGGCTATCGCCCCGACTTTCGCCGCCGCAGGGTCCCCAGTCCCACCGGCACCTCCAGCGCCAGCATTTTCGCCACCGGTGGCGTATGCTTAAGCGCCTCTTTGCCATAGCGATCGACAAAATATTCGCCCTGGAAAGCCATTCGGTGCTGCACCGCGATACCGCCGCCGAGCGCCTTCACGCGCTCAATATTCCGCTCGGTAATGGTCTCCGCATGGTCAAAGAACCAGTTCAGGCCGTTAAACGGAATATCGCGGTTCACCTTCTCAAAAACATCCAGCATCCGGCTGATGGATTCATCATAGGTGGCATGCAGGTGGAACGGCCAGCGGTGCTCCACCCGCTCCAGCTCATCTTCCATCCCTTCCGGCAGGTCAGGGCGCGGTTGCAGAAAATCTTCAAAATCCGCCGCCGGGAAGACCAGCATTTCACCAGCGCCGTTGGCGCGGAAAAAGTCGGTCCCCTGCCCCGGTTTCAGCATATCGGCCCAGCGTTCGAAATCATCCAGCTCCTGTTTTGGCCGCTGGGTAAACAGGTTATAGGCAATACGCACGGTCATCTGCTGTTGCGCATGCAGCTGTTCAATAATTTCATAATCTTTCGGATAGTTCTGGAAACCACCCCCGGCATCAATCGCGCTGGTAAGGCCAAGCCGGTTCAGCTCACGCATAAACTGGCGCGTCGAATTGACCTGCTGCTCCAGCGGCAGTTTCGGCCCTTTCGCCAGGGTCGCGTAGAGGATCATCGCGTTAGGTTTAGCGATCAGCATCCCGGTGGGGTTACCGCGGCCATCGCGCACCCACTGCGGAGACGGCGTGCGATCGGCCTGATCTTTCAGCATCCACAGCGCGTCCGCCAGCGACGGAACCCCCTCCCAGCTCAGCTCGAGATTATAATTCAGTCCGCCGCGGATCAGGTGCAGGTGGAAATCGTTGAGACCGGGGATCACCGTATGGCCTTGCAGATCGACTATCTGCGTCCCCTGGGCAGCAAAACTCATGATCCGATCGCTGCTGCCGGTAGCGAGGATCTTGCCGTAGGCGATCGGCCTCATTGAGCAACGCCGCAAAAGATCTGGAAAAACAGTCCGTACAGCTGGGAGCTGGCTGGAGCCAGGGAAGAGCGGACCGGCGCAGATATGATTCTCGGCGCCATCAACAAACCACCACCTACGCCCTACGGTCGTTGAATATCGCCTGGCGTAGCGATAACGACGGCCTCGCCCAGCGCTGGTGGCGGGAGGCGATTCTCCACGACCCGTTTCTGAACCCGCTCTACGGCTAACGGCTAAACCAGACGCAGGCGGAAATAGCGGCCAGGCTCAGGACGCCATCATGCAACGCGCCGACGCCCTCTTTCACCTGCCACTCGCCAACGTCCAGCAGCGGCGAATCCTCGACAACCACTTCGCAGGCCTCGCCGCGGTTGATGGCTACCAGCACGCGCAACTGCTTATACACGCGAACAAAGACCACCACGTTCTCTTCGGCATAAATCACCTGACAGCCGCCGTATCGCAATGCCTTACTGGCTTTGCGCAGCTTCGCCATTCGCTGATACAGCCCCAGCAGCGCGGTATCCTGCAGGGCGGGATCCCACGGGAAGGGTTTACGACAGAAGGGATCGTTGTTGCCATCGACGCCCACTTCATCGCCGTAGTAGATGCACGGTACGCCCGGCCAGCAAAACAGCCACACGACCGCCAGCGGCAGGCGGGCGATATCTTTGCCCAGCAGCGACTTAAAGCGCGCGGTATCGTGGCTGTCGAGCTGGTTAAACATCCGCAGTTGCTGTTGATGCGACAGCCCGGCGCGGTAGTTATCCATCCAGGCGACGCAGGTCTGCGCATCAATCTTCTGCGGGTCGTAAGAGATATCGGTATTAGCGAGGAACCCCCACAGCGGGAAGGTAAAACCGCGGTAGTTCATGGCGGCATCTTCAGCGTCCGCCTGGAGCCACTGGCGGGCGTCGCCAAAATGTTCGCCAAAGACAAAGGCGTCGGGCTGGGCCTGCTTCGCCGCCGCGGTAATACCGGCAATATGGCGCAGGTTGTTGCGCGCCCCGCCGCCTTCGCCCAGCATATGCACCACGTCCAGCCGCCAGCCGTCCATGCTCCACGGCGCCTTCAACCAGTGGCGGACAATGCTGTCTTCTCCGGCGTAGATTTCATTCACCAGGCTCGCGGACTGGTAATCCAGCTTAGGCAGACTGGCGTAGCCCAGCCAGCTATGCGCTTCCCCTTCTGGCGAGAGGGTAAACCAGTCGCGCCACGGCGAATCGGCATGGTGACACGCCCCGCTGCTGCTGCGCTGGTGGCGGTCGAACCAGGCGTGCGAATCGCCGGTATGGTTAAACACGCCGTCGAGGATCAGACGCATCCCTTCCCGCTGCGTATTGTGGCGCAGACGCAGCAGCGCGCCATCGCCGCCGAATTGCGGATCGACGCGGCGGTAATCTTCGGTATCGTATTTATGCACGCTGGGGGCGACAAATACCGGGTTCAGATAGAGCGCGGTCACGCCAAGCTGTTTGAGATACGGCAGCTTCTCGCTGATCCCATCCAGGTCGCCGCCGTAGAATGTCGACCCGCCCGCTTCGCCGGTTAACGGCTCATTCCACGATTTCCGCACGATGTCGTGCCCGGCGGCGTGATGATAATAGACCCGATCCTGCTCCGCTTCTCGCGGCTCGCTGCGCGCAAAACGGTCAGGGAAAATTTGATAAAAGACCTGATCGGCCACCCACTGCGGGCCGCTATCCGGTAGATCGACGGCGAACTGTTCCAGTCGCGCCGGCGGGAAACGGTTAAAGCCCTGCGGCGTAAACCAGCGCTGACGATCGGCCCACAGCAGCTTAAAACTGTAGCGCCGACGCGGCTGACCGCCGGCAAGATTGAGTTCGCCCCGCCACGCCACAACGCCCGGATACGGCTCCTGGCGCAGTCGGCGCATCGGCAGCGAGAGCTCTTCATTGTCTTCTTCCGCACGCAACGTCACCCGCTGCGGCAGATTATCGCCGCTGAGCCATAAAGTGATAAAGAGTCGTTCCTGCTGCTCCTTGATAAACGGAGCCACAGGCAGGTGCCATGCCTTCAACATCGTCATTCCTCTCTCTTTAGAATGGGCACACCTTGCCACAGCCCACAGGCGTATGACTCATCATCACAGAAATTATTGGGGGAGGATAACGGGGGTGGAGAACGCGCCTGCCAAATCCGGCAGGCGCGGGGACACGTTACTGCGCCTGCGCCAGCTGACGGTCGCGGCGGGTTTTCAACTGCCAGCCAGCCAGCAGCAGCACAATCCAGGCGAAACCGACGTACAGCGAGATACGGGTATCCGGATGGTAGCCAATCAGCGCAATAATAAAGACGAGGAACACCAGGCCCACGGCGGTGGTGGTTATGCCGCCCGGCACTTTAAACTTCAGCGCTTTCGCCTCTTCCGGCGACAGACGACGGCGGAAAGCAATCTGCGACAGCAGGATCATTATCCACACCCAGACGGTGGCGAAAGTGGCCAGCGACGCAATCACCAGGAAGACGTTTTCCGGCATGATGTAGTTAAGATAGACCGCAAACAGCAGCGCAACGGTCATTACCATCACCGTCACCCACGGGATCCCGCGACGCGAGGTTTTGGCGAAAATCTTCGGCGCGCTGCCCTGCTCGGCCATCCCGTGCAGCATACGCCCGACGCCGAATACGTCGCTGTTAATCGCCGACAGCGAGGCGGTCAACACCACAAAGTTAAGGATACTGGCAGCAAACGCGATACCCATATGCTGGAAAGTCAGAACGAACGGGCTGCCGTCAGTACCCACCTGATTCCACGGATAAATGGACATAATCACGAACAGCGTGCCCACATAGAACACCAGGATGCGCATCGGAACCGAATTAATCGCGCGCGGAATGGATTTCTCCGGGTCTTTCGCCTCGCCGGCGGTGATGCCGATAATCTCTATCCCGCCGTAGGCGAACATCACCATCTGCAGCGACATGACCATTCCCAGCCAGCCGTTGCTGAAGAAGCCGCCATTGCTCCACAGATTATGGATGCCGGTAGGCTGCCCGCCGTTACCGATACCCCAGATAATGATGCCGAAACCGGCAATAATCATGATGATGATGGTGGCGACTTTAAAGAACGAGAACCAGAACTCCAGCTCGCCGAAGACCTTAACGCTCATCAGATTGACGGCGCAGATAACCAGCACCACGCTGAGCACCCAGATCCAGTGCGGGACCGTCGGAAACCAGACGCCCATATAAATCCCGAACGCCGTCACGTCGGCAATCGCCACAATCAGAATTTCAAAACAGTAGGTCCAGCCGGTGATATAGCCCGCCAGCGGGCCGAGATAATCCTGCGCATAGCGCGAAAATGAGCTGGCGGCAGGGTTATGTACCGACATTTCGCCCAGCGCGCGCATAATGATATACGCGGCCACCCCGCCGATAATATAGGCCAGCAGGACGCTCGGGCCGGCCATTTTAATGGCGTCGGCTGAACCATAGAACAGGCCGGTACCAATCGCGGATCCCAGCGCCATAAAGCGGATATGCCGGGTACTTAGCCCGCGCTTAAGTTTGTTACTACTTTCCATCGTATTCCATGCCGTTTTTCTCTTCAGGTCTTCAGCGGAGCAAGCCCTAAAAGAGGATTACCTGAAAAACAAAAAACCACGGGACCCAAAGCCCCGTGGCTTAACACTGATTAAAACCGCCGCTTAATGCGCGCTGGAGGTCACCTGCCGTCCTGCCGCGCGGTCCCAGATCGCCGCCAGAACCATCATCACCGC
Source organism: Klebsiella sp. Lac1 (assembly GCF_009825425.1). Classification (NCBI taxonomy): domain Bacteria; kingdom Pseudomonadati; phylum Pseudomonadota; class Gammaproteobacteria; order Enterobacterales; family Enterobacteriaceae; genus Klebsiella; species Klebsiella sp. Lac1. The sequence goes on along the minus strand of NZ_VJZJ01000001.1, from coordinate 117,482 downwards.
GGTAGGCATCAGCCAGGCCAGACCCTGTTCAGCCAGCGGCAGACGCGAGGTCCAGGCCGGTAACATGTCGGCGAACGCCGACGATTTAATGCCGTCGATGATACCAAACATCAGGCTGATAAACATGGCCGGCGCAATGACGCGGGACGAATTATGCCACCAGTTGCGGGTAAAGCTTAAGACCACCAGGGCGATACAAGGCGGATAGATAGCCGTCAATACCGGAATCGAAATCTGAATCAGATGGCTCAGACCGAGATTGGAGACCGCCATCGAGAAAATACCGAGGATAAACACCAGCGTACGATAGGATAACGGCAGGTACTGCGCAAAGAACTCTGCGCAAGCGCAGGTCAGGCCCACCGCGGTCACCAGACAAGCGATGAAAATCAGCGCCGCCAGCATAAAGCTCCCCGCGCCACCGAAGGTGTGCTGGACATAGGCATGCAGAATCGCCGCGCCGTTGGCGGATTGCTCCACCAGCGTTGCGCTATCAGACCCGAGGCGGAACAGCGCCAGATACAGCAGCGTCAGCCCCACACCGGCCATCAGCCCGGCCCAGACGGTGTAGCGAGTCAGCAGGCGCGCTTCACTTACGCCGCGGGAACGCGCGGCGTTAACAATGACGATACCGAAGACCATTGCACCAAGCGTATCCATGGTCAGATAGCCGTTGACGAAGCCGTTAGAGAACGGCGCGGTGCGGTAAGCTTCCAGCGCATTGCTGATTGGGCCAGCCGGCCAGATCATTGCCGCAACGGACAAAATGATCAGGGCGATAATTTTCAACGGAGCAAGGAAATTGCCCACCGTATCCAGCAGTTTGCCCGGATAGAGCGAGACGAGGATCACCAGCGCGAAGTAGATCACGCTGTAAATCATCAGCGGCATCTCGCCATCGCCGGTCAGCGGGGCAATCCCGACTTCAAAAGAGACCGTTGCGGTACGCGGCGTCGCAAACAGCGGGCCAACGGCCAGATAGCAGACCACGGCCAGCAGGATGCCGGCCACTTTGCCGATCGGCGTACTCAGGCTTTCCACGCCACCGCCGACTTTCGCCAGCGCCACCACCGTCAGCACCGGTAAACCCACGGCGGTAATCAGAAAGCCAATAGCGGCGGTCCAGACGTGTTCACCAGCCTGTAAACCGACCATCGGAGGGAAGATAATGTTGCCTGCGCCAACGAACAACGCGAAGGTCATAAAGCCCAACGCGATAATGTCGCGAGATTTTAACTGATGGGTCATAAATTCATTACTGCCTGTGGATGTGGTGTTGTTAACAAACGGAAAAAAACCGTGTCTTCCCCTGAGGGAGGATACCGCGGTGGTTGCCGGAAAAATCAGCGGGATATGCTCCCGAATACGCGTGGGAAAGAATTGTTTTTTGAATTACCACGCAAAAACAGTCTGTCTGCGACAGCATGGGGGGCAATTTAAACGCTTATAACGTTTTAATGCAAGGCGGGATCGCAAAAGCAGATGATTATGCTAAGTCTACTTTAAGGAGTGGGATTATTGACCATATCACAGGAAAACATCCGGCTAATCATGCGAACAAAAAAGCAGCGGACGTTCATTAATTACGCGGCTAAAAAGTGACGACAAACGAAAATGACCAGCCGAAGCTGGTCATTGGCAAGTCATGTTGACAACGGCGCGCTCAGGCGCTTTTTTTGGCAATTAAACGTTCCGGGAGTAAGAAGCTAAACCGCGTCCCCAGGCCTACCGTACTCTCAATTTCCAGGCGACTATCGTGATGATTCACCGCATGTTTCACGATGGCCAGCCCAAGGCCGCTGCCGCCGGTTTGCCGCGAACGCGCCTTATCCACGCGATAAAATCGCTCGGTCAGACGCGGAATATGCTCAGGCGCAATCCCCGGACCATTATCCTCAACGCTGAACAACGCGCCATGCGGCGCCCGTTGCCAGCTGACGGTAATCTCTGTCCCCGCTGGCGTATGGTTGATTGCGTTATACACCAGATTGGACACCGCGCTGCGCAGCTGCTCTTCGTTACCCAGTACCAGCAACGTCTCATCGACGTGGAAGTGGATCGTCTGCTTCTGCTGGCTGAGCGTCTGCGCTTCTCGCTCCACCACCCGCAGCATCATCGGTACGTCGATTTTGTCATTCATGACCAGCGTCGGCGCCGCTTCAATCCGCGACAGCGTCAGCAGCTGTTTGACTAAGCCCTCCATGCGCTGGGTTTGTTCGCGCATCGTATGCAGCGCTTTTTCGCGCGTCGTCCCTTCCAGCTCCTGCTCCTGCATCATCTCCAGATAACCCTGCAGCACCGTTAACGGCGTGCGCAGCTCGTGGCTGACGTTGGCAAAAAAGTTGCGCCGCGCGCCTTCCAGCTGATGCATCTGCGTCACATCGCGCGCCACCATCAGCCACTGTTTGTCGCTGTAGGACATCACGCGGATCTCCAGATGACGGGAAGTATTGAGGATCAGATTGAGCGGTTTTGAGAAATTCCTGTTTTTGAGGTAGTTAGCAAATTCAGGATAGCGCAGGAGATTGAGAATATTTTGGCCGCTGTCGTCCGGCCAGCGCAGATTCAGGATCTGCTGAGCCAGGCCATTACACCAGAAAATAGCCCCCTCTTCCGTCGTCAGCACCACCGCATCGGGCAAAGATTCCGCCCCGCTACGAAAGCGTTTGATCAGATTGCCCAGCTCGCGTCGGCGCTTTTTATTGCGCATCTGCATCTGGTGGAGGCCGTAGAGCAGCGGTTCCCAGCTGCCTCGCCCCGGCGGCGGCGTCATGCTACGGTCGACCCATAGCCACCATGAAAGACGTAATAAATTCCAGAAATGCCAGATGAGAAGTCCGGTGACTGCCGCCAGCAAAAACCACGGCAGATAACCCACTACCGCCCCGAGAATCAGGGCCGGGATACAACATAAGAAAAGCTCAAGCGCCAGCCTTTTCCATGACAGCCGTTCCAGCACGGTTCACACTCCTGTCGAGATTCAGAAACGGGCGGAGAAACGATATCCCGTGCCGCGGACCGTCTGTACCATCCGGTCATGTCCGCTATGTTCCAGCGCTTTGCGCAGACGACGAATATGCACATCCACCGTTCTGTCTTCTACATACACATTGGTCCCCCAGACGTGATTCAGCAGCTGTTCGCGGCTGTAGACGCGTTCCGGGTGAGTCATAAAGAAGTGTAATAATTTAAACTCCGTCGGCCCCATGTCCAGCGGACTTTCACCGGTCATCACGCGGTGGGAGGAAGGATCAAGGCTAAGCCCTTGCATTTCAATCACTTCTTCCACTGCCATCGGCGAAATACGGCGCATCACCGCTTTGATTCGCGCCACCAGTTCTTTCGGTGAAAAAGGCTTGGTGATGTAATCATCGGCGCCGGTTTCCAGACCACGCACGCGATCCTCTTCTTCGCCGCGCGCGGTGAGCATGACCACCGGAATATCGCGGGTCATCGCCTCACGCTTCAGCAGCTTGATAAACTGCAGACCCGATCCGCCCGGCAGCATCCAGTCGAGGAGAATCAAATCAGGCCAGGGTTCATTGAGTTGACTCACCGCACTGTCATAATCTTCCGCCTCGACGGGCTGAAAGCCGTTTTGCTCCAGAACAAAGCAGACCATTTCGCGGATCGGAGCTTCATCTTCAACGACCAGAATTCTTCTCGCCATTATTTACCCTGTATTTTTTAGCCATCAGTATAGAGTGCGGCGCCATTATGCGTCAGTTTTGTGACAGATTTATGAAGAAAATGACCGTCATATGATAGCGGATTTTGAATAATGACAAGGAGTAACAATCGATCCTGCCTGTGTTTAGAGGGCAACCTGCGGGATGACAGGTATATAATGCGCCAATGCTTTTTCGCCAGGGAATACTTATGCGCATCATCCACACCTCTGACTGGCATCTTGGCCAGAACTTTTACAGCAAGAGTCGCGCCGCCGAACACTCGGCCTTTCTCGACTGGCTGTTGACCAGCGCGCAGGCGCACGAGGTCGATGCCATTATTGTCGCCGGCGACATCTTTGATACCGGCTCGCCGCCAAGCTACGCCCGCGAGCTGTATAACCGCTTTGTGGTTCAGCTACAGCAGACCGGCTGCCAGCTGGTGGTACTGGCGGGCAACCACGATTCGGTGGCGACGCTGAATGAATCCCGCGATATTCTGGCCTTTCTGAAAACCACGGTGGTGGCCAGCGCCGGCCATGCCCCCTTTATTCTGCCGCAGCGCGACGGCACGCCCGGCGCCATATTTTGCCCGGTCCCCTTCCTGCGCCCGCGTGAACTGGTCACCAGCCAGGCCGGCCACTCCAGCGGCGAAAAGCAGCAGCTGCTGTTAAGCGCCATCAGCGACTATTATCAGCAGCAGTATGAAGCGGCCTGCGCCCTGCGCGGCGATCGTCCGCTGCCGATCGTCGCTAGCGGCCACCTGACCACCGTCGGCGCCAGCAAAAGCGATGCGGTGCGCGATATCTACATCGGCACGCTGGAGGCGTTTCCCGCCAGCCATTTCCCGCCCGTTGATTATATTGCCCTCGGCCATATTCACCGGGCGCAGAAAATCGGCGGCAGCGAACATATTCGCTACAGCGGCTCGCCTATCGCCCTCAGCTTTGACGAGACGGGAAAAAGCAAAAGCGTCAATCTGGTGACCTTCAGCGACGGGCATCTGAGCGAGGTCCATCCTCTGACGGTGCCGGTAACGCAGCCGCTGGCGGTGCTGAAAGGCGATTTCGCCAGCATCAGCGAACAGCTCACCCAGTGGCGGGATGCGCCGCAAGAGCCGGTCGTCTGGCTGGACATCGAAATTACCAGTGACGAATATCTCCATGATATTCAGCGCAAAATTCAGGCTCAGACCGAAGATCTGCCGGTGGAAGTGCTGCTGGTTCGCCGTAGCCGCGCCCAACGTGAACGCATCCTGGCGGGAGAGCGGCGGGAAACGCTGAGCGAACTGCGGGTCGAGGAAGTGTTTGCACGCCGTCTGGCGCAGGAAACGCTGGAAGAGGCGCAGCAACTGCGTTTGAAGCAGTTGTTCAACGAAACGCTGCATAGTCTGAATGGTGAGGAGCACCTGTGAAAATTCTGAGTTTGCGCCTGAAAAATATCAACTCGTTAAAAGGCGAATGGAAAATCGACTTCACCGCCGAACCGTTCGCCAGCAACGGGCTGTTTGCCATCACCGGCCCCACCGGCGCCGGGAAAACCACGCTGCTGGACGCTATCTGCCTCGCGCTGTATCACGAAACGCCCCGTCTGAGCAGCGTATCGCAATCGCAAAACGATCTGATGACCCGCGATACCGCCGAGTGTCTGGCGGAAGTGGAATTCGAGGTCAAAGGGACGGCCTATCGCGCCTTCTGGAGCCAGAACCGCGCCCGCAATCAGCCGGAGGGCAACCTGCAGGCCCCGCGCGTTGAGCTGGCCCGCTGCGACGACGGGCAGATCCTCGCCGATAAAGTCAAAGATAAGCTCGAACTTACCGCCTCGCTCACTGGACTGGATTACGGCCGCTTTACCCGCTCAATGCTGCTTTCCCAGGGTCAGTTCGCCGCGTTCCTCAACGCCAAACCGAAAGAACGCGCTGAGCTGCTGGAAGAGCTGACCGGCACCGAAATATACGGCCAGATATCCGCACAGGTGTTTGAAAAACATAAGCTCGCCCGCAACGAACTGGAGAAACTTCAGGCTCAGGCCTCCGGCGTTGTGCTGCTGAGCGATGAGCAGCAGCAGGCCCTACAGCAAAGTTTGCAAGCGCTTACTGATGAAGAACGCCTACAGCTTACGGAGCAAGCCCGCCTGCAGGCGACGCAGCAGTGGCTGCTGCGTCAGCAAGAGCTGAGCGCGGAAGCCTCGCAATCTCAGGTCCGGTTACAGGACGCACAGCAGGCGCTGGAACAGGCCCAGCCGCAGCTTGCCACGCTGCTCAACGCCCAGCCGGCCGAGCAGCTTCGCCCGCTGTGGACCCGACAGCAGGAGCAAACCGCCGCGCTGGCGCAAACCCACCGCCAGGTAGGGGAAGTAAATACTCGCTTACAGGACAGACTGCGGCTGCGCGCTGGGATACGTCTTGCCGCCAGCCAGCAGATGGCGCGCTTACAGGATGCCCATCACGCCCTCAACCTGTGGCTTAAAGAGCACGATCGCTATCGCCAGTGGGGCAACGCGCTGGCGGGCTGGCGGGCCGCTTTCCAGCAGCAGACGCGCGATGAACAGCAGCACAACGTCGTACAACAGAGCCTGACGGAAACCATCCGCCAGCTGGCGGAGCTGCCGCCTGCAACGCTGACGCTGGATGCCGACCAGGTCGCCGCCAGCCTGGCACAACATACCGCCGCCCGTCCGCTGCGCCAGCAGCTTTCGACGCTGCATAGCCGCCTGTTGCCGCTTCGCCAGCGCCAGCAGCAGCTGCAAACCACGGAGCAGGCCCGTCGCGAGGAACAGGAAAAGCTGGAAACAACCCTGGCCCAGCTCCGCCTGGCATACAAAGAAAAACATCAGCAATTCAGCGATGTGAAGGCTATTTGTGAGCTGGAAGCGCGCATTGTCGGGCTGGAAGAAGAGCGCGCTCGCCTGCAGCCCGGCGCCCCTTGTCCGCTCTGTGGTTCCAGCGAACACCCGGCCGTCGCGCAATACCGGGCGCTGGAGCCCGGCGTGAATCAGGCCCGCCGGGATAGCCTGGAGCGTGAAGTCAAACAGCTGGCGGAAGAAGGCGCCCAGCTACGCGGCCAGCTTGAGGCGCTGCTTAAACAACAGGTTAAAGAGAAAGAGGAGCTGGACTCACTCCTCCAGCAGGAGCAAGCGCTCACCTCACAGTGGCAGACAACCGTCAGCGGACTGCATTGCGACCTGCAGCCGCAGGATGATATTCCCGGCTGGCTGGCGTCCCAGCAAGAGAACGAACAGCAGTTGTACCAGCACCAGCAGCGGCTGGCCTGGCAGGCCCAGCAGCAGGCGGGCGAGCAACAGCTGCGGCAGCTCCGACAGGAGCAGGAACAGCGTCGCACGCAGCTGGAGGCAGAACTCTCGCCCTTCGCGCTCAGCGTTCCGCAGGCCGATCGGACGGCGGAGTGGCTGGAGCTGCGGGAAGCGGAAACCCGCTTGTGGCAGGAAAAGCAGAACCAATTCGTCGCCCTTCAGGAGCAGTTGCAACAGCTGACGCCGCTGCTGGAAACGCTTCCGGAGATAGCACCAGAACTCCTGTCGACGGACGAGGTAGCCTCCCCGGCGCCGCTGGCGGGCTGGCGTCAGGTGCATGACGACTGCCTGGCACTGCACAGCCAGTGGCGGACGCTGAGCCAACAGGAAAGCCAGCAGCAGGAAGCGCTGCGCGAGACGCACGCTCAGTTCGCTGGCGCACTCTCCCGCAGTCCGTTTGCCGACCAGCGGGCCTTTCTCGCCGCCCTGCTCGATGAAGAGACGCGCCAGCGGCTGGAGCAGCTCAAACAGACGCTGGAAAATGCCTTACAGCAAAATAATGCCCTGGCGCTGCGCGCCCGCGATGCGCTCACCCGGCATCAACAACAGCCGCCGGCCGATGTCGACCTCACCCTCCCGCTGGAACAGGTCCAGGCTCGTCTGCTCCAGCTGGCGCCGCAGCTGCGAGAAAACAGCGCCCGCCAGGGAGAACTCCACCAGCAGCTGAAACACAACGCCGTGAACCAACAACGCCAGCAAACATTGCAGCAGGAGATCGCGCTTGCCGGGCAGCAGCTCGAAGACTGGGCATGGCTTAATGCGCTGATCGGTTCTAAAGAAGGGGATAAGTTCCGTAAATTCGCCCAGGGGCTAACGCTGGATAACCTGGTCTGGCTGGCGAACCATCAGCTGAATCGCCTGCACGGGCGCTATCAACTCCAGCGCAAGGCCAGCGAGGCGCTGGAGCTGGAAGTGGTTGATACCTGGCAGGCGGATGCGGTACGCGATACCCGCACCCTCTCCGGCGGTGAAAGCTTCCTGGTCAGTCTCGCGCTGGCGCTGGCGCTGTCCGATCTGGTGAGCCACAAAACGCGCATTGATTCGCTGTTCCTTGATGAAGGGTTCGGCACGCTCGATAGCGAAACGCTGGATACGGCGCTGGATGCGCTCGACGCTCTCAATGCCAGCGGTAAGGTGATCGGCGTGATAAGCCACGTTGAAGCCATGAAAGAGCGCATTCCGGTGCAGATCAAAGTTAAGAAAATCAACGGGCTTGGCTACAGCCGGCTGGATAAAATGTTTTCCGTCGAGTAACCCCCGAGTATTTCCCTCGCTACAGACCTTTCCTTTCGAGGAAAGGTCGCACTTCTCCGGTGCATTATCCTTGCCGTAATTTCACGAATTATCTTGATATCGCACGAACATGCATGATAATTTCATTTTAATTTCTATAATGCGAATAAACAGGCACAAACATGACGTTTCAGGCACTAAAGGCGGAAAAAATCTATTATCACCGCCATTCGTGCACAAACGTGCAGATGCAATGTCCCCGACAGGTGTGCGCCAGGTAAAAACGCCTTTGCGGATATCCATCGGGTTTCCCGTCTTCCCGCTCACATATTAAGAAGGTCTGAGAGATGAAAAGTTGTCTTATCCTGGTTGCGGGTCCCGTCCGCAGCGGCACCAATGATCGCCCGGAACTGATTGCTGCCAACCTGAACGTCATGGCACAGGTTGCGCTGAATATTTATCGTAAAGGGCATATTCCCGTTATTGGCGAGTGGCTCGCTTTACCTCTGGCCAAAGCCGCTGGTTCAAAGGAAACAGGCGATCCGATCAGCGAAGAGTTTTTATATCCCGTCGCCCATCGTTTGATTAGCCGCTGCGACGCGATTTTGCGTATACCGGGGGAGTCCCGGGGCGCCGATCTTGATGTCGAGGAAGGGAAAAAAAGGGGGCTGACGATTTACTCTCACCTGGATGAGATCCCCGATCTGTGATTACCCCCCCGTTGCCCCTGCTGACCAGGGCAACGGGGTCACGCTGATTTACAGCGGCCACAGCCAGGCCGCGCCGCGCACGCCGCTGGAGTCGCCGTGTACGGCTTTTCGAATCGGCGTCTCGCACTCCCCGCCGAATACCCATGATTTCACCAGCTCAGGCACCGTCTGGTAGAGACGTTCGACGTTGCTCATCCCACCGCCGAGGACAATCACATCCGGATCGAGGATGTTGACCACGTGGGCCAACGACTTTGCCAGACGCCTCTCATAACGCTTTAACGCCTGCTCGGCCAGCGGGTCCTGCGCGCCGACCCGCTGCATAATCGCATTGCCCGTTAGCGACTGGCCGCTCAAACGCTGGTAATCGGTGGCAAAACCGGTCCCGGAGATAAAGGTTTCAATACATCCCTGCTTACCGCAATAGCACGGCACTTCGGCGCGATAGCGCAGTTCATCATCATCCATCCACGGTAGCGGGTTGTGACCCCACTCCCCCGCGGTGCCGTTGCCGCCAATATGGGAACGCCCCTGTATCGCCACGCCGGCCCCGCATCCGGTACCGATAATCACCGCAAACACGGTCTGCGCCCCGGCGGCGGCACCGTCTACCGCTTCGGAAACCGCCAGGCAGTTGGCATCATTTGCCAGGCGTACTTCGCGGTTTAAGCGCTGGCTCAGGTCTTTGTCAAACGGCTGACCGTTGAGCCAGGTGGAGTTGGCATTTTTCACGACCCCGGTATAGGGCGAAATCGAGCCGGGGATCCCGACGCCGACGCTGCCGCGCTGCCCGGTCGCCTGCTCGGCCATCTCCACCAGCGTGGCGATATTCTCGATCGTTTGCCGATAATCCTCGCGTGGAGTCGGCAAACGGTGGCGAAATAACTGTTCTCCATGGTCACTCAGGGCAATGACTTCCGTTTTCGTGCCGCCCAAATCGATACCAATACGCACTGTAAGCTCCTCTCCCCGATTAACAATGCAAGCATAGCGACAATTCGCTATTATGCCCGCTGGATTTAACGATAACGCCGTGGAAATTATCATGCTGTGGTTCAAAAATTTAATGGTTTACCGTCTCAGCCGCGACATTTCATTGCGTGCCGAGGAGATGGAAAAACAGCTGGCCGGGCTGACATTTACCCCTTGCGGTAGCCAGGATATGGCGAAGACCGGCTGGGTATCGCCAATGGGATCACACAGCGATGCGCTGACGCATACCGCAAATGGCCAGATCGTTATCTGCGCACGCAAAGAAGAGAAGATCCTGCCGTCACCGGTTATCAAACAGGCGCTGGAAGCCAAGATCCTCAAGCTGGAAGCCGATCAGGGCCGTAAGCTGAAAAAAACCGAGAAAGATTCGCTGAAAGACGAAGTGCTGCATTCTCTGCTGCCCCGTGCTTTTAGCCGCTTCAGCCAGACCATGATGTGGATCGATACCGTCAACGGGCTGATCATGGTGGATTGTGCCAGCGCGAAGAAAGCGGAAGATACGCTGGCGCTGCTGCGTAAAACGTTAGGATCGCTGCCGGTCGTTCCGCTGGCGCTGGAAAACCCGATCGAGCTGACGCTCACCGAATGGGTCCGCTCCGGGTCCGTCGCTCAGGGCTTCCAGCTGCTGGATGAAGCTGAACTGAAGGCCATGCTGGAAGATGGCGGCGTCATTCGGGCGAAGAAACAGGATCTGGTCAGCGATGAAATCGCCGTACATATTGAAGCGGGCAAAGTGGTCACTAAGCTGGCCCTCGACTGGCAGCAGCGTATTCAGTTCCTGATGTGCGAAGATGGTTCGATCAAGCGCCTGAAGTTCTGCGACGAACTGCGTGACCAGAATGAAGATATTGACCGGGAAGATTTCGCTCAGCGTTTTGACGCCGACTTTATTCTGATGACCGGCGAACTGGCGGCGTTGATTCAGAATCTGGTAGAAGCTCTGGGTGGCGAAGCGCAGCGCTAATCAGCGCCCGACAAAGCGGGCAAAACGCCTTCCTGCCGCGGCAGGAAGGCGTTGAATCACAGATAGCGGCACAGATAAGAGGTTGGCTCAGCCACCTGCAGATGAAACTCGCTATTGCCTGGTACATTGAATACTTCACCGGCGGCATACACTTTCCACTCGGTCTCCCCCGGCAGCAGCACATTCAGCGCACCGCTCACCACCGTCATCTCTTCCGGCTGCGCGGTACCAAAGGTATATTCCCCTTCTGCCATCACCCCGACGCTCGCGCGACCGGTGCTGCTGCTGGTGAAGCCAATAGATTTCACTTTTCCGTCGAAGTATTCATTGCTTTGAAGCATAAACAAGCCCTTATGATCTTTTGTTGAAGCCTCAATATAGGGGGCGCTCCTTGCCCCTGTCACGCAAAATTACGCTATCGGACCATGTTAAACTAATAGTTCTGCAGCCAGCCGGGAAACCAGCACATTTGACAGCAGAACCGGCACATCCAGCGCTTTTTGCAATACGTCGCGATGATGCTGGTGGTAACCCAGGCAGTCCAGCACCAGCACATCGGCGCCCTGCTCCAGCAGCGCCCGTCCGGCGCGTAATAAATCGCTATCGCTGCCGCTGATCGGGTTGGCTAACGCATAGTAAGGCGCGTGTTCTAACGACAGCCATTTTTGCTGCTGCATGGGCAGCACCTCCTCAACGGGAACGATAACCCCGACCTGATGCCCGTCTACAATCGACGCCACCAGCGGCGGAATAATCCGCTGTGGTTCCAGTAAAATAGCCTTGCGCGCCGTGAGGCCGCTGAGCATTTCGGAACTCAAAAACAGAATGACATCATATTCTTGCCTGTCGAGCATCGCGATAATATGCTTTAAATCACGCTCGACCTTCTGGCGCGAAACCTCGACCGGCAGGTTATCATTCAATAACGTCAGCAGGCATTCATCGCCGGAATCAAGGGCATAATCTTCCATAACGTCTTCACGCGTCATTTTGCCTAACAGGCTAATATGAGTGATCTGCTCTTCCCTGATATGTTCGGTTAAAAGCGGCAAAACTTCCGCCACCGGTACCACGCCAACGGTTAAAATCGCCATCGTTGTACTCATATCACGTACCTTTTCACTACCACTGCTTCAGCACAGGCTTACTACATACGACATCCGCCCCCCTGTTGACTAAAAATCAACCGTCCAGAAGCGTAGCAGCTTAGCGCCGCCGTTGAATGTAAAGATTAATATAGCCTCAGGCGCCTGCCTGAAAAATCCGTACGTTAGGGAATCATCAGCAGCGCTGATGAATGAAAAATGTGATGGAGGCCCGGTATTCCTCTGCGCAAAGGGCATTCCGGGCGGGCGAGATTATGATTTATCCGGGTCTTCGTAGCGCTGTTTAGCATCCAGCGCTTCCTGTTCCGTAGGGTGTTCACTGATCAGTGAATCGGCAGTCGGGAAATCGGCGCGCAGCTGGTACCAGGTCTCCCCCTGGCCTGCGGGACCTTTCACAACGGCAACGATACGCGCTTCTCTCGGATAGGGAGGTTGGGTGGGCATAGCTCTTCCTTCTTCGGCCATCAGAGCTATTAAGTATAGGAGCCCCTGCGCCCTTTACCGTCAGTAAAGTCTTAACTCGCAGCGCGGGACAGCGTCCCTTACTCTCTTGCAGCCTCAGCGCACTGCGCTTCTTGCGGCGCGAAGGCATTCTGCAACGTCGCCAGAATTTGCCCGACGACGTCATCCGGTGTCGCGGTGGCATCGATAATATGATGCGCGGTGGCGCGATACAGCGCTTCTCGCTGCGCCAGCACTTCGCCGACTTCATCGCGCACCGGTTTGCCGGTCAGCGTCGGACGCTGCTCGGTTTTCGGATACGCTTCAAGACGGTCAATCAGGGCCGCAACTGGCACCTGCAGGTAAATCACCACGCCGTTTTCGCGCATGAACTGGCGGTTACCTTCAGCCAGAATAATACCGCCGCCGGTCGCCACCACCGTTTGCGGCAGCGTGGCCGCTTCCAGCGCCTCTGACTCCAGCTCGCGAAAACGCGCCCAGCCTTCCTGCTCAACAATGGTCGCGACCGTACGCTGCTCACGCTCCTGCAGCGCATGATCGGTATCGGTGAACTGGTAATGACGCGCCCGCGCCAGCGCATGGCCGATTGTCGTTTTACCGCAGCCGCGCGGCCCGATGAGAAAGATTGGCAATGTCATTACCGAAGACCCCCTGGTTCCGCATATCGCGGGAAAATGAATACGAATAGTAAGCAATGGTGCCTGCAAAATCGCCGGCAATAATCGTAAAAAAAACGTTACATTAATATGAAAAATCCAGGCTACCACAGATAGCAAAAGGATTTATCGCGTAAACCTATCATTGCATTAAGTGTTATTCCAGATTTACTTATTCAACAAGGTTATTTTTCAGCCGCCGGCTGGCGTAAACGGTAACACATTTATGCATAGCTTTACGCATCAACATATTTACAACATGGTACGTTCAGTCGCACTCTGACGCTAAACGACCAGTATGACAGAGGAAAGTACCATGCAATCTGAAGAACAACGCCTTATTGATGGACTGTTTTCCCGCCTGAAAGAGGCCGGGACGCAGAGCGCTTCGCGCGATGCCAGCGCCGAGGAGCGGATTGCGCAACACATGAAAGAGCAGCCCGCCGCGCCCTATTATATGGCGCAAACGATACTGATCCAGGAAGCCGCCATCAAGCAGCTCAACGATCGTATCCAGGCGCTGGAAAGCCAGGTGACGCAGCTCCAGGCGGCAAAACCGAGCAGCGGTGGGTTCCTCTCCGGCCTGTTTGGCGGCGGTCAGACCCGCGGATCCGACCCCATTCCCGGGGCCGAACAATATGGCCGCCCGCAGGCCAGCGCGCAACCGCAGTATGCGCCGCAAGCGCCGCAGCAGAACTATGCGCCACAGGCGGCGCGCAGCGGCGGCGGCTTTATGGCCGGGGCGCTACAAACGGCGGCAGGCGTGGCAGGCGGCGTGGTGCTGGGCAATATGCTGACCAATATGTTCAGCGGCTCGCATCCGCAGGAGATCGTCAATATTATTGAAGAAAAACCGCAGCCCGACCTCAGTCAGACGCAGGAGTTGTCCGGCGCCGACGATCCGTTCCGTCAGGACGATAATCAGTTCCTCGCGGATAATAACACCTGGAACTCTGACTTCGACGCCGGTATGGGTAACGACGACGATTTCGGCGGCGATGACGACAGCTGGGTTTAACCCTGCTGGCGTTTCGTCTCTGACAGCCACTTCTCCAGCGCGGCGGCAAATTGTTGCCGGTCGCGCTGCGACAAACTATCCGGGCCGCCGGTTTGTACGCCGCTGGCCCGCATCGTTTCCATAAAATCGCGCATCGTCAGACGTTCGCGAATGGTCGCCTCGCTGTAGCGCTCGCCGCGCGGATTTAAGGCTGCGCCGCCCTTGGCCAGCACTTCCGCCGCCAGCGGAATATCGGCGGTAATCACCAGGTCGCCCGGTTGACACAAGCGGACGATTTCGTTATCGGCCACATCAAACCCCTGCGGCACGCGCAGCGTGCGGATCACCCGTGACGGTGGTACCCGCAGCGGCTGGTTGGCAACCAGCGTCAGCGAGGTCTGCGTACGCTCGGCGGCGCGGAATAAAATCTCTTTAATGACGTTCGGACACGCGTCCGCATCAACCCAAATAGCCATTCCGGCTCCTGTCGACGAAAAAGGGAGGCGTCATTGTCACCTGCTTTTGTCCCCCGGGGAAGCGCTGGAGTGATAAGCTAGATAACTCACGACAAAATAAGCAAAGGGGAACGGTGATGGAGAAGAAAATTGGCTTTATCGGCTGCGGGAATATGGGTAAGGCCATTCTGGGCGGTCTGATCGCCAGCGGACAGGTGCAGCCTGGGCAAATTTGGGTCTACACCCCGTCGCCGGACAAAGTGGCGGCCCTGCACGACCAGTACGGCATTAATGCCGCGCAGAGCGCGCAGGAAGTCGCTCAGATCGCCGATATCATCTTCGGCGCGGTTAAGCCGGGGATCATGATTAAAGTGCTCAGTGAAATCGCCTCCAGCCTGAATAAAGACTCGCTGGTTATCTCAATTGCCGCTGGCGTCACGCTCGATCAGCTGGCGCGGGCGCTGGGCCACGATCGCAAGATCGTCCGCGCGATGCCGAACACCCCATCGCTGGTTAACGCCGGGATGACCTCTGTGACGCCTAACGCGCTGGTCACCAGCGAAGAGGTCGCCGAAACGCTGACGATTTTCCGCTGCTTCGGCCAGGCCGAAATTATCGCCGAGCCGATGATCCACCCGGTGGTGGGCGTGAGCGGTTCCGCGCCAGCCTATGTCTTCATGTTTATTGAAGCGATGGCGGATGCCGCCGTTCTCGGCGGTATGCCGCGCGCTCAGGCGTACAAATTTGCCGCTCAGGCGGTGATGGGGTCGGCCAAAATGGTGCTCGAAAGCGGAGAACATCCGGGAACGCTGAAAGACAGGGTCTGCTCGCCAGGCGGGACCACCATCGAAGCCGTGCGGGTACTGGAAGAGAAAGGGTTCCGCTCTGCGGTCATCGAGGCCATGGTCAAATGCATGGAAAAATCAGAGAAGCTCAGCCGCTCCTGATCCCCTCCTGTCGAGAACGGGTGAGGAGACTCCTCACCCGTTTTTATCGCGTCAGTTTCGACACCCGCGCCGTTAACCCTGTTTCTTCAGGCAGGCACTCATAAACTTGTTACGATCGTCCCCTTTCAGAGACTGCTGGGTCGCCTGACCGTTGCACTCGCGCATTTTTTGCTGCTGAGGCGTCAGACCCTTACTTTCCGGCGCTGGCGCTTCTTTCTTGAGACACTGACTCATAAACGCTTTACGCTCGTCCCCTTTCAGCGTTTTCGACGAGGCCTCTTTGTTGCAGGTCGCCATTTTTTGCTGCTGGGGCGTTAACGTTTTTTCCGCAGCATTCACCGCCGTCATGAAGATAAGACCAAAAAGCAGGGTCACCAACATTGTTATTTTCATCACACCATCCTTTTGTCAGTCAATCACTGTAAGCCTGGTCACTGGCGGGAAAAAAAACCAGCCGATGGCAATAATTCACCATCGGCAGCGGCTTATTTCAGGCCCAGTGCGGCTTTCATAGTGTAAAACAGATCGGTCTGATCGGTTAAGCCCACAACGTTAGCGGCATGCGGACCATAAGCGGCAATACGCAGCTGCGTGCCGGTATGTTCCATCGACTCCTCTTCCGAGTTGCCGTAGCTGATGACCATCACCGAACCGTCTTTGGTCGTCAGCGCCTGAGTCAGGCCCGGAGCTTTGGAATCGGCCGGAATAATCTGGCTGGCGTGCGCGTGGTCCGCGGTGACCACAACCAGCGTATTCCCCTCTTTTTTGGCAAACTCCAGCGCTTTTTGTACCGCTTCATCAAGGTCGACAGTTTCGCCAATCTGACCGCACGGGTTCGCCGCGTGATCCTGTTTATCGATGGAGGCGCCCTCAACCTGCAGGAAGAATCCTTTCTCGTTGCTGCTCAGAAGACCGATCGCTTTCTCGGTCATCTGCGCCAGCGTCGGCACGGAAGCGTCACGTTTGCTGTTCGGGGTACAGGTTATCGCCGGCTTATCGATATTGCCGTGGTAAGACGCTTTCGGTCCTTCCCAGCGAACCGGCATGTTGCCGTCGGCGAAAAGACCCAGCAGCGGTTTGCCCTGGTTGGCTTCGCTGACCGCGGCCAGCGAGCTGGCATCGGTGACAATCTGGTAGCCGCGGGCAATAGCCTGCTCATGCAGCGTTTTGCCCTGCCATTCACCGGCCGTCGCGGTTTCGGCGAATGTTTTTGCCCCGCCGCCTAAGGTCACATCAGCGCGGGCATTCAGCAACTGCTCGGTAATCGAGCCTTTACCGCCCTTCTCCAGCGCGTTGCCAGGACATTTTTCGCTGGTGACGCTCGGACCGTAGCATTTACGTGAAGTCACATGTGCGACCTGAGCTGCTGGCGTGGCATCCTGCAGTTCTGCCGTAGAGACGTTGCCGGTGGCAAACCCTGCGGCTTTCGCCAGTTCGAGGATGGTCTGATGATCTTTTTCATGAATATCGACCCCCAGCGCGCCGTTATAGCTTTTTACGCCGGTCGTCCAGGCGGTAGCGGACGCGGCGGAATCGGTCACGTAATCCGGTTTGCCGGTTTTTTTATCCAGAGAATAATGCGTGTACTGACCGGTCAGCGGCAGCGCATCAATGCCCTTAAAGAAACCGCCGGCGCCTTCGGCATAATTGCGTGCCGCCGTAATTTCAGAATCGCCCATCCCGTCGCCAATCAGCAGAATAATATTTTTGGCGGGTTTGTTGATTAACGAAGCCTGCAGCAGGGCCGTTTGATCGCCGGTTAAACGACGCGCACCGCCGGGCGTCGTGATATCGCCCTGAGCGGCACGATTTTCCAGAAGCGGGGCAGTCGTGGTTTCAGCATGAATAACCGGGGAGCCCAGCAGAGGTAACAGGGCAATAAAGAGGGCGTTGAATTTCACTTTTGTCGTCTCCATGTAAAAAATACTTAAAAAACAAAACGAGGGAGACTTTATAAAAGCGAGATGACAGTAAAATGACAGCATCCATATCCTGTCAAAAGAACTAATTACGCGGATGCCGTAACAGCTTTTTTATATATTGCTGCAGCAGTTGGGCGTCGCGATCGTCCACCAGCGGGCCGGGACTTGCCTGCTCAATAGCGTGCTCAATATCGTTAATTAATGCCTGCTGCGCATCCTGCGCCATATGGCGAAGCAACGCCGTCACGACAACTTCCAGCGCCTCAACCTGCACCGTCAGCTCCTTTGCTTCTTCCTCCTTTTGCGCCAGCTTTACCAGTAATTCAGCAATGAGATTCTTCACAGCACTGTATCCTTATGCAGGTTCCATTATTTGCTAGTTATGTCATACATTAGCCATCAGATACCAGTATTATTTTTTAAAAATGATCGCTTATCTCGCAATATAATAAGCGAAACGTTTTGCTCATTCGCCGACCGCCACCAGGAATAAACTTAAGGCAGGCATCATACGTTGCATAACTAAATTCAATAGATAATCATAAAAAAGAATATTGCTATTGCGGTAATAATTATAACGTATCGCCATAATAGATCTGATAGGCCAAATTCACGCTATCTGGCGCATCTTTACCCACCAGACGGGCTATCAGGATTTCACTCGCCGTTTTACCGATGTCATAACGAGGAGTAATGACGCTGGCGATTTTTTGCAGCCGCGCGCGGCCAATCTCCAGCCCGTGGAAGCCGGCAATCGCTATCTCCTGCGGCACCGCAATCCCCTGCGCCTGACACTCCAGCAGCACGCCGACCGCCAGATCGTCATTGGTACAAAAAATCGCGTCAATATCCGGATGCGACTGCTGCATTTGCAGGAACATCTGGCGGCCCAGCGCCACCGAGGAGATGGTGCGCGGCGTGATGTGATACGCCTTCAGGCCACAGGCCGCCACCGCTTGCTCTGTCCCGCGGAAACGGCTCAGATCGCGGGGATCGTCCATTGAACCAAAAAAGGCGATTTTTCGTTTGCCGCTTTCGAGAAACGCATGGGCCATATCCCAGCCGGCTTTCTCGTTATCAAACCCCACCTGGATATCGAGCGGCTGCCCGCCGATATCCATCAGCTCCGCCACCGGGATCCCGCTGGCGCGGACATACTGGATCATGCGGTCGGTGTGCTGCTTACCGGTCAGAATCAGCCCGTCGATGTTGTAGGAGAGCAAATTGAGCACTTCGCGCTCTTCACGCTGCGGATCGTAGCCGTAGTTGGCGATCAGGGTCTGATACTGGTGCGCGGAAGTGACGGATTCAATGCCGGCGAGCACATCGGCGAAAATCTGGTTACGGAAGGAGGGAATCAGCACGCCGATGGTTTTGCTGCGGGCATTGAGCAGGATTTCCGGCGCCCGGTTAGGAATATAGTTGTTCTCTTCCATGACCTTAGCGATCAATTCACGGCTGCGCTGCGATACCTGGCCCGGGTCTCGTAAATAACGGCTGACCGTCATTTTATTAAGACCGGCCAGGTTCGCGATATCCTGTAATGTCATCCGGTTGTTTTTCATCGGGTTCTCTGCGACAAACGACTCATATGCTCGCAGAGAACCTTACCACAGCCGCTTCTATTCTGTTAACCCGCAAGCTTTTTTGTCGTCGTCAGCGCGGCAGTGCTGGCGTCGTTGGCCCGCACGTTGTACATCAGCACCACCGATGCCAGCAGCGCGATGGCCATAAAGGTGTACGACGCGCCAGGACCGCCCATGATGCCATTGAGATACCCCACCAGCCAGGCGCCAAGGAAAGCGCCGAGCGCGCCAAAGCTATTAATTAACCCCATCGACACCCCCGATACGTTGCGCGGCAGCAGCTCCGGGATCAGCGCGAAGAAGGGACCATAGGGCGCATACATACAGGCGGCGGCAATAACCAGCAGCCCGTAGGAGGACCAGAAAGACTGATTGCCTGTCATCCAGGAACCGAAGAACGCCACGGCGGCAATCAGCAACAGCGGCCAGATGAACAGTTTACGATTCTGGAATTTATCCGACAGCCAGGAGACCGTCAGCATCAGACAAATCGCCGCCAGATACGGCACCGCCGCCAGCCAGCCTACCGCCACGATATCCATCTGCGCCGCATTTTTCAGAATCGACGGCATCCACATCATGAAGCCATAAACCCCGATACTCCACAGCGCATGGACGGCGCAAAGCATAATCACATTTCGTGAACGCAGCGCCTCGCCATAGTTACGCACCGGTTTGATATGGCTCTGTTCGCTATCCATCGCCTGTTGCAGAACCTGCTTCTCCTGCGCAGTCAGCCAGGAGACTTCCGACGGTTTATCGCGCACCAGAATCCACCAGCAGATAGCCCATAGCACCGCCGGAATGCCTTCGATAATAAACATTTCCCGCCAGCCCCAGGACTGAATCAGGTAGCCGGAGACAATCGACATCCACAATACCGTCACCGGGTTGCCAAGAATCAGGAAGGTATTAGCGCGTGAACGCTCGGTTTTGGTAAACCAGTTGCTGATGTAAATCAGCATCGCCGGCATCACCGCCGCCTCGACTACCCCGAGAGTAAAGCGAATAACCATTAACATCGGAATATTGCTGACAAACCCGGTGGCCGCCGCGCAAAAGCCCCATAATACCAGGCTGAAGAAAATCATTTTTCGCACGCTGCGTTTTACGGCGTACATCGCACCGGGAACCTGAAAAAAGAAATACCCCAGGAAGAACAGAGCGCCAATAAGCGATGATGTCCCTTTAGTTATTCCTAAATCACTTTCAATACCGGCAGCGGCGGCAAAACCATAATTCGCACGATCGAGATACGCCAGACTATAGGTAATAAAAATCACCGGCATTAAATACCACCAGCGACGCGCTGGTAATTTCGCGAGCATTTGCATATGCCATCCTCAGATAAAGTGCATAATCAAACGGGGGTCATTATTTTATCTATTCGTCAGCTTTCTGGCGGCCGGACCCGGCCGCTAAAAGGCGACGCACGGCTCAAACAGCGGCGAGCATCCCGCCATCAACAAACAACAGATGTCCATTGACAAAATTGGCCGCCGGGGAGACCAGATAGACCGCGGCGCCAATTAATTCTTCCGGTTTTCCCCAGCGCGCGGCCGGGGTCCTTTGATAAAGCCAGGCAGAAAAATCCCGATCGTTAACTAATGCCGCGGTCATTTCTGTGGCAAAATAACCCGGCGCAATACCATTAACCTGAATATTATATTCTGCCAGCTCCACACACATGCCACGCGTCAGCATTTTGACCGCCCCTTTCGACGCGGCATACGGTGTAATCGTCTTACGACCTAATTCACTCTGCATTGAACAAATATTAATTATTTTCCCCGAGCGGCGCGTCATCATATATTTAGCCACCTGCTGTGAAACAAGGAAAACCCCTTTCTGATTAACCTCAATCACCTGGTCCCACTCTTCCTCTGGAAACTCGGTGAAGGGATAACGACGCTGGATCCCGGCGTTGTTAATCAAAATATCAATCGCCCCAATCTGCGCCTCAATCCGCGCAATGGCCTGTTCAACCTCAACGCTGCGGGTAACATCAAAAGCCACGCCCGTCGCACGATAGCCCTGCGCACGCAGCGCCTGCGCCGCGTCATCTGCTTTCTGCTGCGTGCGGTCATTGATAATAATCTCCGCCCCATACGCAGCCAGGCCTTCCGCCAGCAGATAGCCAATCCCCCTGGCTGATCCGGTGATCAGCGCGCGTTTGCCGGATAAATCGAATAAATTTTTCATAAAAAACTCTTTCCCATGTACTGTTATGCGTAACTGTATACGCGTAACAGTTGTATTTTAAAGAGGGAAAAGAAGAGAAATGATTAATTTGTGATCAGGACGACATTTGTAGGAAGCGGAGATCTGAGGGCGGCATTCACGCTCGGGCGTCAATGCCGGGGGAAAGAGGCTAGGCGGCGGTACGGCGACTGCGTTGCAGCATCACGGCCAGTTGCCAAAGGTTAATCAGCACGATAACCGCGGTGGCAATAAAGACCCAGCGAAAACCGGCCATTGCCGATACCGACGCGCCAATCAGCGGCCCGACCACATTGCCCAAGTACATAAACGACTGGTTATAACCGAAAATACGTCCGGTCACCTTATCACTGCTGTATTTGAGCAGCAGAGTCTGCACCGCTGGCAGCATTGCGCCGTCGGCAAAGCCCAGCAGGAAACGCAAAATGCCCAGCTGCAGCGGGGTGGTGACGAACGACATGGCGAAGAACATCACCACCGCGCAACACAAGGTGGCCAGCAAGATGCGCGAGGTGCCGATGCGATCGCCAAGTTTGCCTAAACGCGGCGCGGAGATCAGCGCGGAAACCCCGGGCACGGCGGCAATCATCCCGGCGAGAAAGGCGATATTGCTGCTGTCCGGCGCCATTGATTTGATAAACAACGCCAGTATGGGACCGATAGAGCCATTGCACAATTGAATGACCAGGGTTGTGAAAAACAGGCTAATCACCAGCCCCGGATAAGGCAGCGACGCCAGCACTTCCCTGCCGCTTAAGCGTAAGGCCTTGCCGGTTTGCGGCCTTACGCCCTCTTTAATCAGAAATAGCGTGACGAGAAAACTGACCGTCAGCAAAATCGCGGTGATAAAAAAGACCGCCCGCAGCCCGACATGGTCGGCCAGAAAACCGCCCAGCAGCGGTCCGCCGATAACCCCGCTGATTTGCGCCGTCGAAAGCGTACTGAGCGCCCAGCCGCTGCGTTCCCGTGGCACCTGGGAGGCCACCAGCGCCATCGCGTTGGGAATATAGCCTGAGGTCAACCCCATCACCGCACGCAGGATAAACAGTTGCCAGACGTTAGTGGCGAAGGCCTGAAGCAGAATGGCAATCGCCATGCCCAGGGAGGCGCGCAGCAGCATCAGCTTACGCCCTTTACGATCGGCCAGACTGCCCCACATGGGTGAGACAATAGCCGACACCAGGAAGGTGACGCTGAACGTCAGCCCCGACCACATCGATAGCGCCTCGTGAGACGTCACGCCGAGCTGGGAAACATAAAGCGGCAAAAAAGGCAGAATTTGACTGATAGCCAGGCCGGTGAAAAAACAACCAAACCAGACGGAGATGAGATTGACCTTCCAGGATTCCATAACTACACGTATTCATTAATTTTTTGTGAATTATTACCTAGCTTAGCAATTTCCACTCATCGACGTATTACCAGAGATGCGCTGATGCTGAGTTTAGTGTTTTATCGCTCGATAACACTTTTTGTCGAACATTATCAGGATTAACCGCCGCCCCCTCAGCGCGTTCTGCTGACGCGCCGGGCACCGGGGACGGCAATCGAACAGCTTTTAGCCTGCCGTTTTCCGCATTCAACATTCTGGCAGCCATGCGTGCATTGCACATGCTATGTTATGTGTTTTGTTGTCATCAGGATGGAAGTTGAAATGGCTAAGCTGAGGGTTGGGATCGTTTTTGGCGGTAAGTCGGCAGAACATGAAGTGTCGCTGCAGTCGGCGAAAAATATCGTTGAAGCAATTGATAAAACACGCTTTGATGTCGTTCTGCTCGGCATTGATAAACAGGGGCTCTGGCATATCAACGATGCTGGTAACTATCTGTTAAACCCGCAGGATCCTGCCCGTATCGCGCTGCGCCCTTCCGACATCACGCTGGCGCAAATTCCCGGTCGTGACGCGCAGCAGTTGATCAACGCCGACAGCGGCCAACCGCTGGCCGCCATCGACGTGATTTTCCCGATTGTCCACGGTACCCTCGGGGAAGACGGCTCGCTACAGGGCATGCTGCGGATGGCTAATCTGCCCTTCGTCGGTTCCGACGTCCTCGGCTCCGCCGCCTGCATGGACAAAGACGTCACTAAGCGCCTGCTGCGCGATGCCGGACTGGCGATTGCCCCGTTCATCACTCTGACCCGCGCCAACCGCCAGCAGTTCAGCTTTACGCAGGTGAAAGACAAGCTTGGCCTGCCGCTGTTTGTCAAACCGGCCAACCAGGGCTCTTCGGTCGGCGTCAGCAAGGTCAACAGCGAAGAGCAGTACCAGCAGGCGGTCGCGTTGGCCTTTGAATTCGACCATAAAGTGGTGGTGGAACAAGGAATTAAAGGACGGGAAATTGAGTGTGCGGTGCTGGGGAACGATCATCCTCAGGCCAGTACCTGCGGCGAAATCGTCCTTAACAGCGAGTTCTACGCCTACGATACCAAGTATATCGACGATCAGGGGGCGAAAGTGGTGGTTCCTGCGGCCATTGCCAGCGATATCAACGATAAAATCCGCGATATTGCCGTTCGGGCCTACCAGACGCTGGGATGCAGCGGCATGGCGCGCGTTGATGTTTTCCTGACGGAAGAAAACGCGGTCATTATCAACGAAATCAATACGCTGCCAGGTTTTACCAACATCAGTATGTATCCGAAGCTGTGGCAGGCCAGCGGCCTGGACTACACCAGCCTGATCAGCCGGCTGATTGAACTGGCGCTGGAGCGCCATGCGGCAGACCGTGCGCTGAAGACATCGATGAACTGATTGTCTTCCCGGGTGATGGCGCATGGCGCCTTACCCGGGTTATCTGAGGCGCTGCGCCTCAGTCCCGGCACTGCTCCCGCCACGGCGGGCGTGTCCGGCCTACGCTTCCTCAACCCCGGTCTGGCGGCGGATAATCTTTCCGGCAATCCAGAAGCTAATCACCCAGGTCACCAGCCCGACGGCATAGGATTGCCAGCCTTGCGTTTCAAAGCCCAACAGCCCCACCACACCGTTCAGTATAAAAATTAATCCCAGCGCAAACGCGTAGTAATGCCAGTCACGGCGGATTTTTTCAGTGAGTTTCATAACCCCTCCGACAACAAAAAAGGCATCTTCGCACAGCCGGAATCCGCGGTCTGTAGCCCCGGAGAGAATTATCACACATTGGGATATCGCTCTAAGTTCCGCAAAATGATCCGCCCACCCGCTCCCGGCCAGAAAACAGGAATATTCCTGGTCGTAAATTACCAGCAATCTGATACTGAGAACCCCTTCCCGCTGCCAGAATCATCGCTATGCCACGATGCAAACCAGCAGATCAGTCAAGTTCGGAGGGGAAGATGGCTGAGTTCGCCTTTTCAAAATCACTTATTGCCGCGAAAAAAAGAAGCGCCATCACCCGCAGCAATATTGCCTATGCCCTGTTTGTGCTGTTCTGTTTCTGGGCCGGCGCGCAGATGTTAAGCATGCTGGTACATGCCCCCGGTGTTTTCGAGCACCTGATGCAAATCGAAGACAGCAGCTCGCCGCGAATTAAGATTGGGCTGGCGGTGGGGACCCTGTTTGGCCTGATCCCCTTCCTGTTCGGCGGCCTGTTGATCGGCATGTTGGGGCTTATCCTGCGCTGGAGCGATAACCGCTAGCGACGCGCCATACAGCTGGCCCGCCTTTCATCGACCCGTTTCGCAAACCAGGCCGTGGTCAGATTACGCGTAATCTTAGGGCTCTCAAGCTGAATCCCCGGCAGTATCTCTCGCGGTAGCGCTTTGCCTGCTTTCTTATCCGCCAGACGGAAAACCTGCTGATACAGCTCGGTTTTCTCAAACGCCAGGCTGTCGCCTTTTTTCAACTGCCGGTGGATGTCATCATCGCTCATCGCCAGCTGCCCGGCTAAACGGCGTACCGCCAGCTCCGTCGTCCCTGCGTCATCGCTATCATAACGAATTAAATCACCGTCCAGCGCCAGCTTCACACCGCTCGCTTTACTGACCGCATTCTGAAACGCCGCATTGCGGCTGGCATACCAGCCCGCGTTAAAGTCGGCAAAACGATACAGCGGCGCGCTGTAGTTCGCCGGATAGTTGAGCAGGTGCCAGGTACCAAACCACAGGCCGCCGCGCAGGCTGAACACTTCCTGGCGCACGGTGCCGCTGATTTTCCACGGATAGCCATCGGTATGCTGTTCGGCAAACGCAATGCTCACCTGCATCGGGCCGCCGGTATGCACCGGGTTAAGTGAGCCGAACAGTTTCTGCCCCATGGGCACCATGCCGATAAAATCGTCAAACACAGCGCTAAGCTGCTTTTCCGTTTTCACGTTATCCAGCCGCTCGCTGTAGCTTTTGCCGTTGGGTGACGGAATTTTCAGCGCCGTGTGCACAAGGAAAACCGGGATGTGCATCTTCCCGGCCCGGCGGTCTATCTCTTGCCAGGCGATTCTGCTCAGCCCCGGC
The DNA here is from genome assembly GCF_009825425.1 of Klebsiella sp. Lac1. NCBI lineage: Bacteria > Pseudomonadati > Pseudomonadota > Gammaproteobacteria > Enterobacterales > Enterobacteriaceae > Klebsiella > Klebsiella sp. Lac1. Next base: position 91,826 of record NZ_VJZJ01000001.1, on the reverse strand, counting down.
ACTACCGGATCGGCTTGATAGTTGGACTCCTGCTGCGCGACGGCCAGCACCGAACAGACGTTCTCCTCCGTCGGCGCCAGCTTCTGGCTGGCGAAGGTTTTGGCAATCGCCTGCGCCCACTCGTCCCTGTCCTTCACGCTGGCGGGCATCTTTTGCCGCACCACGGCGGCCACGTCAACGGCCTTTTCGCCCTCTTTCAGCGCCGGCGCTGTATTGCTGGTACAGGCACTCAGAATCCCCCCAGCCAGCAGCGTCAGAGCGCAGGAAACCCGACGTGGTACCGCGGTTGTTCTGCACTGTCCTTGTCTCTGTATCATCCTTCAATCTGCCTCTGCTATGGGTAGGGTTCGCTAAATCAGTTCAACGTCTGGGTGACGGGCTGCAGCTCTTTACCATCGAGTTCGTGTTCAAAACTACGCAGACGTTTGTAGATGGACATCAGTTCCACCAGCGTCGTCCACGAGCTAATCAGATACTGGAACGAGCCGCGTACCTGGCCGAACACGTTGGTAATCTGCGTCATCAGGCCCAGCGTAATCGTACCGGCAACGATCGACGGAAACAGCAGGAACAAACCGAAAACATTATCCACCTGCAGATAAAGAATGCGGGCGATGTTGAAATACATGTAGTGGAAATAGAGGCGGAAATAGTTGCGACGAACGGCGCTAAACAGCTCGCGCACCGTCGGCGGCGTGGCGCGGGATTCATCATCTTCGCCGTACACCAGCTCTTTACGATACGCCGCTTCCACGCGTTGGTTTTTAAATTCCAGTCCCGGCAGTTTGATCCCCACAACCGCCAGCATACCGGTACCCATCAGTGACCACACCACCGCAGCAATCACCAGGCCATACGGCAGATGACCCACAATCGGTAGATCCGGCACATGTTCAGACAGCGTAACCAGCACCGGCAGGAAGGCAATCAACGTCATCACGGCGTTGATAAAGCTCACCCCCATATCCTCGAGAGTGGAAGCAAAGCGCATGGTATCTTCCTGCACACGCTGAGCGGCACCTTCGATGTGGCGCAGGTGATGCCAGTGGGCCATATAGTGTTCGTTCATCGCCGTACGCCAGCGGAAAACGTAGTGGCTGACGAAGAAGTTGTTCATCACGCCGATAATCACCGCGATCACCGCGATCCCGAGGAACACGCCGGTTTCCTGGTAAAACTGGTTAATGCTGACTTTATGCGGCGTCGCCAGCGCGGACTGAATCAGATCGTAGAACGGCGCGTACCAGGCGTTGATCGCCACCCCGACTTCCACCAGAAACCAGGTTACGAAGATGATCAACGAGGTGCCAAGAATTGACCAGTATTGCCAGCGGTGTGGACAGAAGGTAAACCAGAACAGCGCAAAAACGCCCACGCAGAAAACGTAGTAGGCGTAAAACACCAGATAGTTCAGCGACCAGAATCGCGCAGCGCTGATGGCAACATTTTGTGATGCCCCGGTTAAACGCAGCAGCCAGTCGCCACCGCCCGCCTGCCAAAAGATCACTGCAAGCAGCGACCAGACAAAGGCAGAGAGAAAAAACGGCCCCGGTTTGGGGAAAAAAGATTTAAACATCATGTACTCCTGCTAACTTCTTTATCGTTCTGGCTATGCTGTGTGCCACGAGAGCGCCCGCCGCATTGCTGTAGCAGTCTGGGGAGGACGGTCGGATGATGAGACCAAATATCAGCAGCTTAGTTCGTCTGCCATTCGGCCAGAATTGTTTCTATGGATTTCACGCGGACAGGATTGCCGGGTACGGTAAGCGTACGCCAGACATCGTTGTAGTGATCGATAAGCGTTGTGGCCTGCGCAGCCGGACGGTTGGCAGTGGTATGCGCATCTTCGGCAACGGTAATTGCATAGCCGCGGCTGGCGCCGTTTTTGATGGTGGTATCGACACAATAATCGGTCGCACAGCCGCAAACCACGAACTGCTGGATCTGCTGCTCGCTCAGAACCTGCGCAAGACGTGTTTTATAGAACGCATCGCAGGCGGTTTTGGTGACATAGAGGGCGTCTGCGGGTTGTTCCAGCTCCGCCAGCAGCGCAAAACCTTCACTCCCCTCTTCCAGACCATCGTCCTCGGCATGCTGGATAAAAATCACGCGATCCGCGGCGCGAATCAGACGGTTAATATGCGCGACGCAGCGTTCGCGCTCAATACGCGGCGTCGCAAAGACGCCATTTTGCATATCTACTACCACCACTACTCGTTGAGCCGCCATATTTCTCTCTCGTCACCCGATAAATCAAACGCTCATCATACCCGCCCGCCGGGGAAAGAGGATGTCCGAAAGCATAAAAAAGTCCTTTTTACGCACGGTTACGTTTTTATGCTAAATATTGCCGTTATTCCACTTCGTTCAGCCGCGCTTCGTAGTATAAATATGCCCTATATATTTTCTTATGATTATGGATACCCCAGTTGAAACGTAGTCTGCTTATTTTTGCTGCGCTGTGTGCGGCGTCATGGACATCGGTCCAGGCAGCTCAACCGATCGTTGACCCGGAATTTGCCGCTAATGTTGTCGATCGTTACGCAAACCATATCTATTATGGTAGCGGCGCCACCGGCATGGCACTGGTGGTGATCGACGGCAATCAGCGTGTGTTTCGCAGCTTCGGTGAAACGCGTCCGGGCAATAATGAGCATCCGCAGCTGGATTCGGTTATCCGCATTGCTTCGCTGAGTAAACTGATGACCAGCGAGATGCTGGTAAAAATGCTCGATCAGGGCGTCGTGAAGCTCAACGACCCGCTCAGCAAATACGCGCCGCCGGGTGCCCGGGTGCCGACGTATCAGGGCACGCCGATTACGCTGGTCAATCTGGCGACTCACACCAGCGCGCTGCCGCGCGAACAGCCCGGTGGTGCTGCCCATCGTCCGGTCTTCGTCTGGCCAACGCGCCAGGATCGCTGGTCGTGGTTGTCGACTGCCTCGCTGAAAGCCGCCCCGGGTTCGCAGGCCGCCTACTCCAATCTCGCCTTTGATCTGCTGGCAGACGCCCTTTCCACCGCGGCGGGAAAACCTTATCCGCAGCTGTTTGAAGAACAAATTACCCGGCCGCTGGGTATGAAAGACACCACCTTTACGCCCTCACCGGATCAGTGCCGCCGGCTGATGGTCGCCGAGAAAGGCGCCAGCCCGTGCAACAATACGCTGGCGGCGATCGGCAGCGGCGGCGTCTACTCGACGCCAGGCGATATGATGCGCTGGATGCAGCAGTTCCTTTCCTCCGATTTCTATACCCGCGGGCAGCAGGCTGACCGTATGCAGACATTGATTTATCAACGTAGTCAGCTAACACGGGTTATCGGTATGGATGTGCCGGGCAAAGCCGACGCTCTGGGACTTGGCTGGGTCTATATGAAACCGAAAGATGGCCATCCGGGTATTATTCAAAAAACCGGCGGCGGCGGTGGATTCATTACCTATATGGCGATGAATCCGCAGGCGAACGTCGGCGCGTTCGTGGTGGTCACCCGTTCATCGCTGACCCGCTTTAGCAATATGAGCGACGGTATTAACGATCTGGTCAGCGAACTCAGCGGCAGGCAACCGGCGCCGATCCCGGAATCCTGATTTAGTCTCGCGACCAAATTAATAATCTGCAGGCAAATGGTTGATGCTAATCAGTTTGCCTTTATCCATCTCGATATATCCGCCCTTGCGCAGGGCGGCAAGTACCTCGGCAACAACAGAGCGTGAAATACGCGTTTTTTGATGAATATAATTCATTACCCCAATACGAAAACGCAATTGTTCATCCCAGTCAATCATCGACAGCAGCGTCGCGCGAATTTGTTCATAGGAATTATGCCCAATCAATTGCAAATCGCGTTGTTCCATAATACGACTATGCCATACCAACCAACAGAATGCGTCGCGCCACAAATTATTCTGTTCAACTATTTTAAGCGCTTGTAAAGAAGGAAGATGGTAACCCTTACATTTCCCTTCCGTCATTAATTGATATCGCATCTCATTTTTCATCACGCTATCAGCCAACCCGATAATAAAAGGAGCCTGGGTGATGCCAATGAGGATATTTTCGTTTCTACGCAGAGAAATCACGCCTTCCAGAATGACAACCGTTTCGGCGCAATGTATATCATTAACGAATATAAGCTGTTTTTCACGACAAAATTCGAAGTGAGTGCCATATCTGGACAAGTATTGATCTAGCTGACCAAATGCATCAAGCGGTTTACTCAGCGATAACATTGATACGTTCCTGACAATAATGCCCGTCAAATCCTTGACGGGCATAGTCTTCGATTAAATATCTACAATGCTTTTCTCACTGTAAATAATCTTACCAGGTATATTTAACGCCCACGTTAGCGGCCCAGTCTTGATCCACATCACCACCACCGAGATAGCTAACATCCGAGTAGGCGCTGAAATTGCGGGTAAAACTGAACTGCGTACCCAGCCCAACACGAACCGCAGAACCTTCGGTACCGTTATTGATAGAATCACCGTTTACGTCAGCGTGGTTGCTGGCGTCGTCATACACGTAAGCCAGCTTGAAGTAAGGCGTCAGCGCCTGATCGTTACCGTAGGTGAAGGTATAACCCGCATCAACGCCCAGTTCATAGCGCATACTGTCGTAAGACTGACCACCCACTTTCAGGCCATTGCTCAGGCGATAGTCGTCACCAGACTGGAACAGACCCGATATGCTGCCGTACGGCGTCACATAGCCGGCATTACCCAGCTTCGCGTCATAGCCCAGTTTCAGACCAAAGCCCCAGGCATCTGAAGAGGTACTGCCGTCAACGTACTGACCGTTACTCATGTTTGCCGACAGTTCGTTGTTGAAGTGAGAGTAGTTAACAGAACCGTCAACAAAGAAGTTGTTTGCAAAATGAGCAGAAGTGTAGAGGTAAGCCGTCTGGCTGTCCTGATCCACCTGACCGGTACGATCGCTCAGATCCCCTTTCACAAAGCCCGCAGCGGCACCGACGATCCACTCAGCATCGTTACCGTCAATTTTGCTATCAAGACCCACCATGACGCCGTTAACATTCTGATCGTAGCCGATAGTGCCATTGTCGCCGTTGAAACTACCGCCGAAGTAGCTTCCCCAGGCGCCGCCGTTATCGGCCAGGCCATGACGCGACTGGGTCAGACGAGTTGCCACGGTATCCTGCTGCAGGTTCCAGATATTGCTGTTGGCAGACGGGATGCTCAGCGCCATGTTCGCATAGTCGGTCAGCCTGCTCTGCTCCAGAACAACGGTGTTGCCTTCCTGCTTAGCCTGGTAGGTGTAAGCACCGAGATCGGCTTTGTTAGCCGCAGAAAAGGTAGCCGTGCTGTTTTTGTCGTTCACATAAATCAGCTCTTTGCCTTTGTAATCAGCAATGGAGCCCTTACCATCCGCATTATCAATACGAACTCTGTAGTTGCCTGTCGCGGCCGCAACGCTGTCGCCTGCGTTATCCACTTCGGACTGATCGAAAGAGGTGTCGGCGTCGCCATTACCGTTCACGGTCAGGTGGCCATCGGAGTTCATCGCGATTGTGCCGTAGCCGTAGTTAGCCTTAGTGGCGTCATGAGTACGATCGTTCGTGAGATCGGCATTCAGCACGAAGCTATTGCTGCCGATATTAAGCACACCAGAGTACACGTTCCCGTTTGCATCCGTCGAACTGGTCAGATTCAGCATATCGGCCTGCAGCGCGTACGCCGTGCTGTTGCCCACATCCAACATACCATTATTCGTGATGTTGATAGTGTTGGCATACAGTGCGGCATCGTCCACACCCCAGCCGGCGGAGACATCATCGGCAATCGTTACGTTACTGTTATCAATAGTCAGCGCGTTGGTCGCCACATGACCATCTTCATTGATCTTCAGGGCAGAGCCGCCGGTCAGAGAGATGGTGTCAGAAACCAGGGTGGAATCCGCGACGCTCACGACAGAACCGCTGTTGATGCTCAAGGTATCAATCAGAGAAACTTTGGTGGTATCCCAGCGCGAGCCGCCGTTCAGCGTCACATTAAACAGACCACTCTGGTAGACTTCGTTGCCAATAACATGACCGCTTTCATCATAGGCCGTGTCGCTGTTATTGATACCATAAGTTGACCATGGCCATAGGCTATTCGCGGTAATATCAAGCAGCGTAGCCGTTGCTTCAGTGCCCACGTCAAAGCTGTCATAAACGCCATCGCCATCAGAATCTACCTGATGCATGGACATCGCTGCCCCAACCCACTTACTGCCGTTATTTAACGTGACATCCATACGGTCAGTGCCATCCCAGCCGTTAGTGTCTACCGCAGTATCGGTATCACGATAGCTGTCTGCGCCATTCGGGAAGAAATTCTCGTCAAAATTGCTGGAAAACAGGATATCGCCCATGAGGGTAGAATGGTTGAGGTTAACGGTCGTCTGCATCGCGTTATCCGCATTCGGATTTGCGATGGCAGAGATCGCAATATCATCAGCATTAAAACCGTTACCGCTATAATCGCTGGCGTTATTGTTGTTACCGAACCAACCGGAGGTGCCTTCATCTGACCATGAACCTGACGTCACGGTAGAATCAATCACATTGATTGTATTATGAAACACTTCGCTGCTGTCGACGCCCGTGATGACAGTATTATCGTCAATATCTCTCCACTCATAACCCTGAGTCAGGTCAATACCCGCGACATGGGAGTTATTTTTGATAACCAGATCCACCTCTTGATCCAGCGTAATGGCCGTCCCCAGATCGTAAACGTCAACAATATGGGTATCTACGGTGCCATCAGCCTGCGTACCGTTATAGGTATAATGTTCATAGTTATCATCAATGGTTGAGTTATCAACGGTCAGCGCCAGACGGTCATAAACATAACCGGTCGCATCGCGATCTACACAAACGGTAGTCATGCACTCAGAGGTGATCATCCCATGAATTGTGCTGTCTTTAATGGTCAGACTATTGCTATTGGTGTTGGTCGCAAGCCCATCATCAAGATAGTAAGTAGAGATCACGCCATTGACGACAGCTTTATTAATTACCGGATAAATATCACCGTTATAAATACTATCAGTCGCGTAATTATTCCAACCGACATAACCATTATAGTAAACACCGTCAGCATAGGCAGCGTCATTATAATGTTTAAATGTTGTGTAGGCGGTTCCAGAAATATCATTAGAAGCATTTGCCTGAGAGGTGACTGCCAACGTACAGGCTAATGCTAATTGTGAAACTACAAATTTCTTTTTCCAGGGGTGCATTTGTCATCCCTCCTCGGGACGTAATATCGTTGATCCATCAATTATTTATGCATAGAAGAATATTATTATGCTTCGCGACAACGATTATGCGGTATCACCAGAGAAAGGTTCAATTATTCTTCACCTAAAGTCCGAAACCGGACAATGGCCTCATGATACAAGTCGTTAGTTTAGAAAAGAAAATAAAAAATTTCAGTAAATTAAAGGGGAGCAGACATATCATACAACAAGTGAATATTTAAACCTAAAACAAAATTCCAATGAATAAATTAAAAGCAGATTCTATCTTCGTCAACAATCAATAAATTCATCAATAGTTAATACATACCAAAAATAAAAACATCATCTGCAAATATATTTAACGCTATCACACACAGTAGCTTCACACTCTCATTATCCCTTCCTTCTGCACAGGCAGCTTTTGAGCCACTTTCGTAAAACACCCGTACGCAAATTCAGGTATACTGCGCGCTTTCATTTCACAAAATCAGGCAAACACATGACAGATTTAATCACTCGCCCCCGCCGTTTGCGTCAATCCGCCGCGCTGCGCGCCATGTTTGAAGAGACAACACTGAGTTTGAATGACCTCGTGTTGCCGATCTTTGTTGAAGAAGAAATCGACGATTACAAAACCATTGACGCGATGCCAGGCGTGATGCGAATTCCCGAGAGATACCTGGCCCGTGAAATCGAACGTATCGCCAACGCCGGTATTCGTTCGGTCATGACCTTTGGTATTTCCCATCACACCGATGCCATCGGCAGCGATACCTGGAACGAGAACGGCCTTGTCGCACGCATGTCACGCATCTGTAAGGATACCGTACCGGAGATGATCGTCATGTCCGATACCTGTTTTTGCGAATACACCTCGCACGGTCACTGCGGCGTGCTCTGCGAACACGGCGTGGACAACGATGCAACCCTGGAAAATCTTGGCAAGCAGGCGGTAGTTGCCGCCGCTGCTGGCGCCGACTTTATTGCGCCTTCCGCCGCAATGGATGGCCAGGTGCAGGCGATTCGCCAGGCGCTCGACGCCGCCGGTTTTACGCAGACGGCCATCATGTCCTACTCCACCAAATTTGCTTCTTCGTTTTACGGCCCGTTCCGCGAAGCCGCCGGTACCGCGCTGAAAGGCGATCGTAAAACCTATCAGATGAGCCCGATGAATCGCCGCGAAGCGATTCGTGAGTCGCTGCTGGATGAAGCTCAGGGCGCAGATTGCCTGATGGTCAAACCCGCCGGCCCATACCTTGATATCCTGCGCGACCTGCGCGAGCGTACCAACCTGCCGCTGGGGGCTTATCAGGTGAGCGGCGAATACGCGATGATTAAATTTGCCGCCCAGGCGGGGGCTATTGATGAAGAGAAAGTGGTGCTGGAAAGCCTCGGCGCTATCAAACGCGCTGGTGCCGATCTGATCTTCAGCTACTTCGCCCTCGATCTGGCCGAAAAGAAAATCCTGCGTTAATTCCCTGCCATTCCCCCGGTGGCGCTACGCTTACCGGGGCTACGACCTGCTCCGGTAGCCCTGTAGCCCGGGTCAGGCGCCAGCCGCAGCCCGGGACAGCTCCGGCATTTAAATACGGCTCCTGACTTCCCCCGGTGGCGCTGCGCTTACCGGGGCTACGGCCTGCTCCGGTAGTCCTGTAGCCCGGGTCAGGCGTCAGCCGCAACCCGGGACTGCTCCGGCATTTAAATACGGCTCCTGTCTTCCCCCCGGTTGCGCTGCGCTTAGCGGGGCTACGACCTGCTCCGGTAGCCCTGTAGCCCGGGTCAGGCGTCAGCCGCAACCCGGGACAGCTCCGGTATTTAAATACGGCTCCAGACTTCCCCCGGTGGCGCTGCGCTTACCGGGGTTACGGCCTGCTCCGGTAGCCCCGTAGCCCGGGTCAGGCGTCAGCCGCAACCCGGGGACATGAACTCGCGCCAATCCCAAATCTTCACTCAACTGTAATCTGAGCGACATCTGCACCTTCTACTGTCAGGGCAGGACGGAGGAGGAAGCGCTATGTTTAGTCTCGACAATGTACTCGACGACCTGTGGCCTCAGGCGAGGCCTGCACCCTGGCAAAAAAAACTACTCAAAAAATTACTTCATGAGGAAGAGTTTCAACAATTTGCCGCTCGCCATCGCCACCTGAAAGGGCTTGATACGGTCGAACAGGTGCTTGAACATCTCAATATCCGCTGCGCTATTCCGGCGCACGATCTGGAACAAATCCCTGAACACGGTCCGCTGGTGATCGTCGCTAACCATCCCACCGGCACGCTTGATGGCCTTGCGCTACTCTATGCCGTTTCCCGCGTACGCCGCGATGTCAAGGTCGTGACTAACCGCCTGTTGACTCATCTTGAACCGTTGAGCTCGCTGTTTATTCCCGTCGATAATATCAACGGCCGTACCGCCAAAGCCGCGCTGCAACAGATGGATCTCCAGTTGCAAAACGGCGGCGTGCTGATCTTTTTCCCGGCAGGGGAAGTCTCACGCCTGACGCGCCGCGGCATCCGCGATAAAAAATGGCACTCTGGCTTTATTAAACTGGCGGCCAAATACCGCGCCCCGCTCCTGCCGGCGTGGATCCGCGCGCACAACAGCGCGCTGTTTTACGCCAGTACTCTGGTTTCAGAAAACCTCCCCCTGCTCCTGCTGATGCAGCAAATGTTCCGCCGTCGCAACAGCAGCCTGCCGGTCAATATTGGTCAACAGATTGCCTGGTCAAGCTGGTTCGACCCTCAGAGCTCTTCTCGCGAGCTGACTGAGCGTTGCTATCGCCACCTGGAGCAATTCGGCAAGGGGCTTGCGGGGGTATTCAAAACCGAAAGCGCAATTGCGCGCCCCGAGGATCGCGCCCTGCTTAAACGCGAACTCAACCAGGCGGAGTGTCTCGGGCGCACGGCAGATGGCAAAATCATCTACCTGTGGCAGCGCAGCGGTCAGGAAGATGCGCCGCTGCTGCGTGAGCTGGGTCGCCTGCGCGAATTTGCCTTTCGCGCAGTCGGTGAAGGCAGCGGCAAACGCCGCGACATCGACGGGTATGATGACGATTACCTGCACCTGATTCTGTGGGACGAAGAGGACCTGGAAATCGTCGGCGCCTATCGCTTTATGCCCACCGCCATGCAGCTGGAAAAACGCGGTCTGGAAGGTATCTACAGCTATAGTCTGTTCCACTACGACGAGCGCATGGATGATATTCTTAAGCACGGCATCGAGCTCGGGCGCAGCTTTATTCAGCCGCGCTACTGGGGACGTCGCGGTCTGGACTATCTGTGGTCGGGCATCGGCGCCTGGCTGGCGCGGTATCCGCACTACCGCTATCTGTTCGGTCCGGTATCCATTTCCGGTGGCCTGCCGCCCGCGGCGCGCGATCTGCTGGTGGCTTTCTATCGCCTGTGGTTCCCGGCGACCCATTCGTTAGCAAAGTCTCGTCGCCCTTATCCGGCCTCACTCCCCGATGTGCTGGCGCAGTTTGGTGGCGAGGATTACAACGATGACTTAGCCAGACTGAAATCCCTGCTCGGCAACCTCGGTTGTGCGATTCCGCCGCTGTATAAGCAGTATTCTGAAGTGTGCGAACCGGGCGGCGTGCAGTTTATCGATTTCGGCAGCGACCCGGATTTCAACAATTGCGTCGATGGTCTGGTGCTGGTGGATTTGACCTATCTGAAGGCCAATCGCTATCAGCGCTATATTGGCACCCATTTAGACGCGCCAAAATCGGCATAAAAGCCTCTTCCCGGAGGCGGCGCGTTGCGTTTGCCCGGTAACTTGCTCATTTCCCGGCTTGCGGCGCATTGCGCCTTAGCCGGGTACAGGCGATAAAAATTACCCCGCCCGGTAATACGGCTTATCCCCCAGAATCGTCGCCCGGTGCATAATCCTGCGCTGCGGCAGGTAATCCGCATTCGCATAATGCTGCGTCACGCGGTTATCCCAAATCGCCACGTCGTTCGGCTGCCAGCGCCAGCGCACCTGAAACTCCGGCTTCGTGACGTGGGCAAACAGGAAACTGAGCAGCGTCGCGCTCTCTTTTTCCGTCACGTCGACAATGCGGGTGGTGAACCCTTCGTTAACAAACAGCGCCTGCTTGCCGGTCACCGGATGAGTCCGCACCACCGGATGCAGCAGCGGCGGGTTTTTCACGACCGCCTCCTGCCAGCGCTGATGCTCCTCTTCGCTTTTGCGGTATTTATACTCCTGGAACGATTTACGGAAATCATGTTCCGCCCGCAGGCCGCCTAGCAGCTGGCGAAAGGGTTCAGAGAGCGCCTCATACGCCGCAACACCGCTGGTCCACAGGGTATCGCCGCCGGTTGCAGGCAGCTCTTTTGCCGCCAGGATCGCCCCGGCGGGCGGCGTCTCGATAAAGGTGACATCGGTGTGCCAGTTATCGTTATCCGGCGGATTATCGTCGTGGGTATCGAGAACGATAATCTCATCCACGCCCGGCGCATGGGGATAAACCGGATGAATATGCAGGTCGCCAAAACGCAGGGCGAGATCCCGCTGCTGCCGGGGGGTGATATTCTGCTCGCGCAGGAACACCACCTGATGGCGCAGCACCGCGTGATACAGCTGCTCAAACTGGTTGTCGCTCAGCGGGCGGGTGATATCGACGCCGGATATCTGCGCGCCAATATATGGCCCCAGCGGGGTAATGCTTAAACGTTCGCTCATTGGACTTCTCCATGCCAGGGCGTCAGGCGACGCTGCAACGCGCGCAGCCCCAGTTCCAGTAAAAAGGCGATGATCGCAATCACCGCGATGCCGGGCAGCACCACATCGGTGGCGAGGAACTCACCGGCGGACTGCACCATAAAACCTAATCCGCGGGTGGCGGCAATCAGTTCGGCAGCCACCAGCGTTGACCAGCCCACCCCCAGCCCGATGCGCAGGCCGGTGAGAATTTCCGGTAATGCACCGGGCAAAATCACCAGCCACAGCACCTGCGCCCGGCTGGCGCCTAAAGATTGCGCGGCGCGAATACGCACCTGCTGGGCGCTTTTCACTCCCGCCAGCGTCGACATCACCACCGGCGCAAAAATCGCGAGATAAATCAGTAAGATTTTGGGCGTTTCGCCAATGCCGAACCAAATGATCACCAGCGGCAGCCACGCCAGCGGCGGCACCGGTCGATACAGTTCGATCAACGGATCGAGAATCCCGCGGATCGTCGGACTCAGGCCCATGGCGATCCCGACCGGTACGCCCAGGATCGTCGCCGCGACCAGAGCGATCGCGATCCGCGCCAGACTCGCCGCCAGATGCTGCCAGAGGGTGGCATCCATAAAGCCCTGCGGACCGGCAATGGCGATCAGTTTCTGTAATACCTGCTGCGGCGGCGGCAGAAACAGCGGGCTAATCAGCTGTAGGGCGGTAACCCCCCACCAGATCGCCAGCAGCACCGCCAGCGTGGCGAAACTCAGCGTCAGCTGGCGGGAGAGCGGCCAGCGCCACTTCAGCGTCCGCGGCTGTGGTTTGTCATGAATCACCACGCTCATGAGAAGGCCTCCCGTTGTTCAAATACCCGGCTCAGGACATATTCACGCTGTGCGATAAATTGCGGGTCCGATTTGATGCTGCGGCAGGGTTCGCCGGCGACAAAGCGGCGGCCAAAATCGAGCGGCAGCCGCTCCAGCACCCGGCCCGGTCCCGGCGACAGCAGCACCAGTTCGGTCGCCATAAATACCGCCTCTTCAATATCATGCGTAATCAGCAGCACCTGCTTGCCGGTCTCGTGCCACAGGGCAAGCAGCAGGGTTTGCATCTGTTCGCGGGTGAAGGCATCCAGCGCGCCAAACGGCTCATCCAGCAACAGCAGCTGCGGGTTTGCCGCCAGCGCACGGGCGATGCCGACCCGCTGGCGCTGGCCGCCGGAGAGCTGCCAGATAAAGCGCTTTTCCGCGCCTTCGAGGCCGACTTTTTTCAGCATCCGCGCCGCGGTTTCCCGGCGGACGGCTTTATCCTCGCCCGCCAGCTGGAGTCCCAGCGCGACGTTATCCTGTACGTTGCGCCACGGCAGCAGCCCTTCATGCTGAAACACCACGCCGCGCTCGGCGCCCGGCCCTTGTACCCGCAGGCCTTCAAGGGTGATGCTGCCGTGCTGATAAGGCACGAATCCGGCAATCAGATTCAGCAGCGTGGTTTTCCCGCAGCCGGAGGGGCCGAGGACCACCAGCAGTTCGCCGCTGTCCAGCGTCAGGTTGATATCCGCCAGCGCTGGTTTGCCGCCGTAGTCGGCGGAAAGATGCGAGATTTGCAGCATCGTGGCCCCCTTACTTCACAAAACGGTCGGTAACGTACTGGCTGTAATCGTTCCCGGCGGCGGGCACTTTGCCCTGTTCTTTAAGAAACTTCGCGGTGTCGATAATGGCTTGATTCACCGGCCCGTTCAGCTCCTGCACCTGCTGGGCGGCGGTCAGATAGGTATTGCCTTTTACCAGCCCCGGAACATCGGCATCCGGCACGCCGCTCAGGCGCGACAGCTTGCTAATATTATCCGCCTGCTTCAGCCACGCATCCGGGTTGGCAATATACGGTTGCTGGGCATCGATAGCGCTTTTGGCAAAGGCTTTCACAATCTCAGGGTGTTTCTCGGCAAAATCTTTGCGTACCACCCAGACATCCAGCGTCGGCGCGCCCCATTCCCCCACCTGGGATGAGTCGGTCAGCACTTTGCCCTCTTTTTCCAGTTCGTTCACTGCCGGCGCCCAGACGTAGGCGCCGTCGATGTCGCCGCGCTGCCAGGCGGCAATAATCGCCGGCGGCTGTAGGTTGATAATCTGCACCTGGCCCGGCTTAATGCCCCAGTGTTTGAGCGCCGACAGCAGACTGTAATGGGTGGTGGAGATAAAAGGGACAGCGATGCGTTTGCCGATCAGGTCTTGCGGTTTGCTGATGCTCTTCTTCACCACCAGCGCTTCAGAGTTGCCAAGCTTTGACGCCAGCAGGAACACTTCAATCGGCACCTGCTGCGTGGCGGCGACCACCAGCGGGCTGGAGCCGAGGTTGCCGATTTGCACATCGCCGGAAGCCAGCGCCCGCACGATGCTTGAACCGCTGTCGAATTTGCGCCAGTCGACGGTGGCGCCGCTCGCTTTGGCAAAGGTGTTATCCGCCTGGGCGACTTTCGCCGGTTCAGCGGAAGTCTGATACGCGACGGTGACGTTGACCGCCTGCGCCTGAAATGCCGCCAGCGCCAGTGTGGCGATAAGTGTGATACGCGATGATAGTGCCATAGTGTCTGCTTCCCATAGTTGTTATGGGTGCAGTATTTCCGGTGCGATACGTTTGATGAAGTAATTAAAAATTCTGGCTAAGAACAAAGCGTTTTTAGAAAAAAAACGGCAATGCTTATACACAAAATCATTCAAGATGCGTCGAGGCGGCAAGGGAACGAATTTGTACAGCCGCAGGCTGCCCTCGCAGAGAGGCAGCCTGAAGGATGACGTGTATTAAGATTTCGTTACATTCGTTACATATCCGCACCTCGAAGATTGCCAGCACAGCGGCGGCAGGCATCATAGGGCCATGATTCAGTAAGAGAGCAGAAACATGATTCGTGTGGTGCTGGTCGATGACCATGTGGTGGTGCGTTCCGGTTTTGCGCAGCTACTCAGCCTCGAAGAGGATCTTGACGTTGTTGGCCAGTTCAGCAGCGCGGCGCAAGCCTGGCCTGCGTTATTGCGCGATGACATCAACGTGGCGGTGATGGATATCGCCATGCCGGATGAAAACGGCCTTAGTTTGCTCAAGCGTCTGCGCGCGCAAAAGCCGCAGTTTCGCGCCATTATTCTCAGCATTTACGACACCCCGACGTTCGTACAGAGCGCGCTTGATGCGGGCGCCAGCGGCTATCTGACCAAGCGCTGCGGACCGGAAGAGTTAGTGCAGGCGGTACGTTCCGTCGGCATGGGCGGCCATTACCTGTGCGCCGATGCACTCAGGGCGTTGCGCGGCGGGCAACAGCCGGCGCAGGTGCTGGAAGTGCTCACCCCGCGCGAGCGCGAAGTGTTTGATTTACTGGTCAAAGGCGACAGCGTAAAAGAGATTGCCTTCCAGCTCGACCTCAGCCACAAAACGGTACATGTTCATCGCGCCAACGTGCTGGGCAAGCTGCAATGCCAAAGCACGATTGAACTGGTGCACTTCGCTCTCGACCATCAGCTGCTGGCAGGGCATTGATGTCGCGCAGCCTTCGCCATGGGGTCATTTCGCTGTTCATCGTCCTGGCCTGGGGTAGCGGCTGGCTGATGCTGTGGACGCTGGGGTTTTACCTGACCCATAGCGGCCAGCAGGCGGCGCTGTTTTTACCGCACGGCGTTTATCTGGCGCTGCTGATCCTGCTTTCGCGCCGCTACTGGCCCGCACTGGTGATCCCCCCTCTGCTGATGCTGCTCTGGCTGCGCGGCGAACAGCTGCTGAACGGCTATATTCTGCTGGCTGCGCCGTTGATTAGCCTGCTCCCTGCCGCTCTCGCCCAACAGTTCTGGCATCGTTTTCCCCTCTACTGGCAGCGGCTGACGCTGCTGCTGGCGACGGTGACCGCAAGTTCGTTAATCAACACGGTCCTGCTCTCGCCGTGGGTCAAAAGCCCGGCGATGATGCTCGGGCTGGCCTCGTTTACCGGCGGCGTACTGCTGACCCCGTTCGTCTATCTGGTTTTTGAATTTCTGCGCCAGCAGCACCGCTATCATCTGCTGGGGCTGGATACTAACAACCCGCCGCTGCGTACCTCGTTAATTATCTGGTGCAGCCTGTTCTTTATCATCGGCATCGGCACCCAAATGGTGCTGTCGCCGGAAATCGAGCGCCTGCTGTTAATTGTGGTGTTTTTGCCAAACGTGGTGATGGCGTGGAAGTTCGGCTGGCAGGGCGGCGTCCTCTCCGGCCTGCTGGGCAGCATGATGATCACCATCGCCCGCCAGGTTGGCGTCGGCTTCAGCAATCTGGTGGAGCTGGAAATTTTCCTGGCGACCCAGGCATTACTGGGGATTGGTCTGGGGATCGCCATCAGCCGCCAGCAGCACCTGGCGCAAAACCTGCACCACTACCGCCAGCGGCTGGAAACGGAGCTGGCGGCGCGACGGGCGCTGGCCGAGAAACTGGTGCATACCGAAGAAGATACGCGCAAGAGTCTGGCGCGCGAACTGCACGACGAAATCGGCCAGAACATCACCGCCATTCAGATCCAGTCGCAGCTGGTGAAACGGGCGCGCGATCCGGCGCAGACTCAGGCCGCCGCCAGCCAGATCAACGATCTCGCCCGCCGGATCCACCACTCTACCCGCCAGCTGTTGCGCCAGCTACGCCCCCCGGCCCTGGACGAACTGTCGTTTAAAGAAGCGTTGCACCATCTGCTCAACGAGTTTGCCTTTGCCGAGCGCGGTATTCGTTGCCAGTTTGACTATCAGCTTACCGCCACGCCCGAAAATGAAACGGTGCGCTTCACTCTCTACCGGTTGTTACAGGAGTTGCTCAACAACGTCTGTAAACACGCCGGAGCCAGCGAGGTGCGGATTGTCCTGCGTCAGCAGGGAGATGTGCTGCATCTGGACGTGACCGACAACGGTGTGGGGATCAGTGCCGACAACATGGCCGGTTTTGGCATTCAGGGGATGCGCGAGCGGGTCAGCGCCCTCGGGGGCGAGCTGACGCTGGAATCGCAGCGCGGGACGCGGGTAATTGTTAACCTGCCCACAAATTTGCAACAAATCACCTTCTGACCAGGAAAAAGTCTTAGCCACTGCGGACTTTCTCTCATCCCCTTTCGAATTCACTTTCTTATAGTCAGCAAAACGGAGACGGCCATGCACGCACGCTCAGCAAGCGACATCACCCAACATTACCGGACGCTGCGTCCACAATTGCTGATGTACATGGTGATCGGCTATGCCGCGTTTTATCTGACGCGTAAAAGCGTCAACTACGTGCTACCGGCGCTGCAAACGGATCTGGGGCTGGATAAAGGCGATATCGGCCTGCTGGGGTCGCTGTTTTACCTGGCCTACGGCCTGTCGAAATTTACCGCCGGGCTGTGGCATGACAGCCACGGGCAGCGCGGGTTTATGGGCGCAGGCCTGTTCGCCACCGGCCTGCTGAACGTGGTGTTCGCCTTTGGCGAGTCGTTACCACTGCTGCTGGCGGTCTGGACGCTGAACGGCTTCTTTCAGGGCTGGGGATGGCCGCCCTGCGCCCGCCTGCTGACCCACTGGTATTCGCGCAACGAACGCGGCTTCTGGTGGGGCTGCTGGAATATGTCTATCAACATTGGCGGGGCGATTATCCCGCTGATTAGCGCCTTTGCCGCCCACTGGTGGGGCTGGCAGGCGGCGATGCTGATGCCAGGGATAATCAGCATGGCTCTGGGAATCTGGTTAACGCTGCAACTGAAAGGCACGCCAGAGGAAGAGGGATTGCCGTCAGTGGGCACCTGGCGTAACGACCCCTTAGAACTGCGTCAGGAGCAGCAAAGCCCGCCGATGGGACTGTGGCAGATGCTGCGTACCACGATGCTGAAGAACTCCATGATCTGGCTGCTGGGCGTCTCTTACGTGCTGGTCTACCTGATCCGTATTGCGCTCAACGACTGGGGCAACATCTGGCTAACCGAGAGCCACGGCGTCAATTTACTCAGCGCCAATGCCACGGTGATGCTGTTTGAAGCGGGCGGCCTGCTTGGCGCGCTGTTCGCCGGTTGGGGGTCGGATCTGCTGTTCAGCGGCCAGCGGGCGCCGATGATTTTGCTGTTCACCCTGGGGCTGATGGTCTCCGTCGCCGCCCTCTGGCTGGCGCCGGTGCATCACTACGCGCTGCTGGCAGTCTGTTTCTTTACGGTGGGCTTCTTCGTTTTTGGCCCGCAAATGCTGATTGGCCTCGCGGCGGTGGAGTGCGGACACAAAGCGGCGGCGGGTTCAATCAGCGGATTTCTCGGCCTGTTCGCCTATCTGGGGGCAGCGCTGGCGGGCTGGCCTCTGTCGCTGGTCATTGAACGCTACGGCTGGTCGGGGATGTTCAGTTTGCTCTCGGTCGCCGCGGTACTGATGGGTTTATTGCTGATGCCGCTGCTGATGGCGAGCATTACTACCTCTGCTGCTCAAAGGATAAAATAATGAAAAAAACTCTGCTCACTACCCTGATAGCTTCCGGCATTGCGCTGGCGACATTAAGCGGCGCGGCGCAGGCCAAAGGTCGTCTGGTGGTCTATTGCAGCGCCACCAACGAAATGTGTGAAGCCGAAACCAAAGCCTTCGGCGAAAAATATGACGTGAAAACCTCGTTTATCCGCAACGGCTCCGGCAGCACGCTGGCGAAAGTCGATGCCGAGAAGAAAAACCCGCAGGCCGATGTCTGGTACGGCGGTACCCTCGATCCGCAGTCCCAGGCCGGTGAAATGGGTCTGCTGCAACCCTATAAGTCGCCCAATCTTGCGCAGGTGATGGCGCAGTTCCGCGATCCGGCGAAGCTGAAAGGCAACTACTCCTCGGCGGTGTACGTCGGCATCCTCGGCTTCGGCGTGAACACCCAGCGTCTGAAAGAGAAAAACCTGCCGGTGCCAAAATGCTGGAAGGATCTGACGAAAGCGGAATACAAAGGCGAAATCCAGATAGCCGACCCGCAAAGCTCCGGCACCGCCTATACCGCGCTGGCGACCTTCGCCCAGCTGTGGGGAGAAGACCAGGCCTTTGATTACCTGAAACAGCTCAACGCCAACGTCTCGCAGTACACCAAATCCGGTATCGCCCCGGCGCGCAACGCCGCCCGTGGTGAAACCGCCATCGGCATCGGCTTCCTGCATGACTACTCGCTGGAAAAAGAACAGGGCGCGCCGCTGGAGCTGATCTCACCGTGCGAAGGCACCGGCTATGAAATTGGCGGCGTCAGCATCCTCAAGGGCGCGCGCAACCTCGACAACGCCAGACTGTTCGTCGACTGGGTGCTGTCAAAAGAGGCCCAGGAGCTGGCGTGGAAAAAGGGCAAATCCTATCAGATCCTGACCAACACCAGCGCCGAAACCTCGCCGAACTCGCTGAAGCTCGACGACCTGAAGCTTATCAACTACGACATGGATAAATACGGCTCAACCGACGTCCGTAAAGCGTTGATCAATAAATGGGTCAGCGAAGTGAAAATGGGTAAATAAGCCCACACCATGACTTCCTGACGTTAAGGTTACGTAGGCCGGGTAAGGCAACGCCGCCACCCGGCAATCATCGTCACCCTGAATGCCGGATGGCGCTCACGCTTATCCGGCCTGTTCGGGATTGAACAGCGGAAAACGTATGTCACACACACTTGCACTCCATCCCGGGAAAAAACGGGATGCGATATTCCTTTGGGTTTTGTTCGGCTGGCTGGCGTTCGCCCTGCTGCCGAGCTGGAGCCTGGATTACGGCCTGCTGGAATCCACGAGCGATGAAATCGTCGCGGCCTACGGCTGGTCGCAGTTGAATGTCAGCTGGCTGTGGTATCTCTTACCGAGCCTGCTGCTGCTTCGTCCATGGCAGGAAGCCGCGCGGGAGCAGCGCAGCCGCCACTACCTCGACGCGGGCTGGGCGTTGTTATGTATGGCGTTTATCGTCATCAGCGCCACCGTTGAAGGGCGCGGGTTAGGCTACGCCACTATCGTGCTGTTTGTCGCGCTGGGGGCTGTCATGACCCTGGCGCTCACCCGCCTCGAATGGCTGGGCGGCGACCGCTTTGTGATCGGTTCGCTGGTCACCATCGTGGCGTTAATCGGCGTCTTTATCGTCTGGCCGAGCATCGCCATTTTCATCCCGATGTTCACCAACGACGCCGGCGAGTTTGCCCCGCTGGCGTTTATGAATGTGCTATCGCAGGCGCATATCATTCAGGTGATCCTCAACTCAATCGCGCTGTCAATTGCGGTAGGCATCGGCTGCACTTTCTTCGGCCTGGTGCTGGCGATTTACACCACCCGCATCGCTCAACGCAGCGCCGTTATCGGCCGCATCTTCTCGATTCTGCCGATCGTCACCCCGCCGTTCGTCGTCGGCCTCGGCGTCACCCTGATGATGGGCCGTTCCGGCTACGTCACCGAATTGATGGTCGAGTGGTTCGGTTTGACCAATACCAACTGGCTGTACGGGTTTACCGGCATCTGGCTGGCGCAGGTGCTGGCGTTTACCCCAATGGCCTTTATGATCCTCGACGGGGCCATTAAAACCATTCATCCGTCGCTGGAAGAGGCGTCGTACACCCTGCGCGCCAGTCGCTGGCAGACGTTTAACGGCGTGTTTGTCCCCCTGCTGAAACCGGCGCTGGCGAATGCGTTTTTAATCGTCATCGTCCAGTCGCTGGCCGACTTCAGCAACCCGCTGGTGCTCGGCGGCAACTTCGATGTGCTGGCGACGCAGATCTACTTCTATATCACCGGTTCACAGCTCGATTATCAGGCGGCAAGCACGCTGGGCGCGTTCCTGCTGCTGTTCTCGCTGCTGGTGTTCTGCATTCAGTATATGTGGATCGGCAAGCGCTCCTACGTCACGGTCTCCGGTAAATCCTATCGCGGCGACGTACAGCCGCTGCCGGTGACGCTGGTCTGGGGCGTGATCGCTATTCTGGCGGTGTGGGTGGCCTTCAACGCCCTGCTCTACGGCAGCATTTTCTACGGCAGTTTTACCGTTAACTGGGGCGTGGACTACACCCTGACGCTGGATAACTTCATCAAGCTGTTCGGTCAGGGGATGAGCGACGGCGCATGGCCTTCGCTGCTCGATACCCTGCTCTACGCCGGGATCGCCGCGCCGATCACCGCCGCCTTCGGCCTGCTGATCGCCTGGATCGTGGTGCGCCAGCAGTTTAAAGGCAAAAAGACCATCGAGTTTACCACTATGCTGTGCTTCGCGGTGCCGGGCACCGTGGCAGGTGTTTCCTACATCCTGGCCTTTAACAGCGCCCCGGTGTACCTGACGGGAACCGCGGCGATTGTCATTATCTCGATGGTGATGCGTAACGTGCCGGTCGGTATTCGCGCCGGGATCGCGGGCTTAGGGCAGATAGACAAATCGCTGGATGAAGCCTCGCTCAGCCTGCGCGCCGGGAGCCTACGCACCATTACGCACATTCTGCTGCCGCTGCTGCGTCCGGCTATTCTCTCGGCGCTGATCTACAGCTTTGTGCGCGCCATTACCACCGTCAGCGCCATTGTGTTCCTCGTCACGCCGGATACCCGTGTCGCCACCGCCTACATCCTCAACCGCGTGGAAGACGGCGAATACGGCGTGGCGATCGCCTACGGGTCGATTCTGATCGTGGTGATGCTGGCGATTATTTTCATCTTTGACTGGCTGATTGGGGAAGCGCGTATCTCCCGGTCTAAAGCCAAAAACCAGGCGTAATGGAGCGCACTATGAGTCAGAAAAATTTTGTTGAGCTGCGCAACGTCACCAAGCGATTCGGCAGCAACACGGTCATCGACACAATCAATCTCACCATCCCACAGGGGCAAATGGTGACGCTGCTTGGTCCGTCCGGCTGCGGCAAGACCACGATTCTGCGCCTGGTGGCCGGGCTGGAAAAACCGAGCGAAGGGCAGATTTTTATCGACGGCGAAGACGTTACCCATCGCTCGATTCAGCAGCGCGATATCTGCATGGTGTTTCAGTCTTACGCCCTGTTCCCGCATATGTCGCTGGGGGATAACGTCGGCTACGG
Organism: Klebsiella sp. Lac1; assembly: GCF_009825425.1. Taxonomy (NCBI): domain Bacteria; kingdom Pseudomonadati; phylum Pseudomonadota; class Gammaproteobacteria; order Enterobacterales; family Enterobacteriaceae; genus Klebsiella; species Klebsiella sp. Lac1. The sequence continues at coordinate 69,895 of NZ_VJZJ01000001.1, read as the reverse complement.
TCTGAAGATGCTGGGCGTGTCGCGCAGCGAAGTGAAAGCGCGGGTGAAAGAAGCGCTGGCGATGGTCGATCTGGAAGGATTCGAGGACCGCTATGTCGATCAGATCTCCGGCGGTCAGCAGCAGCGTGTGGCGCTGGCGCGCGCGCTGATCCTCAAACCGAAGGTACTGTTGTTTGACGAGCCGTTGAGTAACCTCGACGCCAACCTGCGGCGCAGTATGCGCGATAAGATCCGCGAGCTGCAAAAGCAGTTTGATATCACCTCGCTGTACGTGACCCACGATCAGAGCGAAGCCTTTGCGGTGTCCGACACCGTGCTGGTGATGAACAAGGGGCATATCATGCAGATCGGCTCGCCGCAGGATCTTTATCGTCAGCCCGCATCGCGCTTTATGGCGAGTTTTATGGGCGATGCCAACCTGTTCCCGGCCGCCTTCAGCGAGGATTTTGTCGATATCTACGGCTATCGGCTGCCGAGACCGCCGCATTTTGCCGCCCAGGGCGAAGGCAGCGTCGGCGTACGTCCGGAGGCGATTACCCTGAGCGATCGCGGCGAGGAGAGCCAGCGCTGCACCATCCGCCACGTGGCCTATATGGGGCCGCAGTATGAGGTGACGGTGGAGTGGCACGGGCAGGAGATCCTATTGCAGGTAAATGCGACGCGGCTGCAACCGGACGTCGGCGAACAGTATTATCTCGAAATCCACCCGTACGGGATGTTTGTGCTGGCCGATGCGGCGTAACTGACGCCGGGTGGCGGCTTGCGCCTTACCCGGCCTACGGTTCGTGTACGTTGCGGGTCGGGTGAGCATCGCGCCACCGCGCTGGCGGTTCGGCAGCCGGTCGGGTGAGCTGTGTTACCTCGACATCCATCCGTACGGGATGTTTGTGCTGGCCGATGCGGCGTAACTGACGCCGGGTGGCGGCTTCGCCTTACCCGGCCTACGGTTCGTGTACGTTGCAGGACGGGTGACGCGCCTGGGGGTTGGATACCTTGTAGGCCGGGTAAGCGCAGCGCCACCCGGCACAAACTCAGCGCTGCGCGTTCAATTCAGCGATATCCTTCGGCGTCGTGCGGCAGCAGCCACCAATCAGCTTCGCGCCCGCAGCCTGCCATTGCGGCAAATAACCTGCCAGGGTGGCGCAGGCTTCACCGTGATGGTGCCAGGTCTTGGTCACCGGGTCATAATGCTCGCCGGAGTTGGGGTAAACAACCAGCGGCAGCGCCGTCAGGCTATGCAGATACTCCAGCGCCGCGGTAGTGTTTTCCAGCGCGATACAGTTAATCCCCAGCGCCACCACCTGCGGGTAGTTTGCCAGCACGGCAACCACTTCCCGCAGCGGCGTGCCGTCGCTGAGATGCTGTGCATCGCGCAGGGTAAACGAGAACCACGCCCGCGCGCGAGGGTACGCGGTCAGCAGCTCTGCCAGCGCCTTAATCTCGGCAACATTGGGCATAGTTTCACAGGCCAGCAGATCGGCGCCGGCGTCCAGCAGCGCTTCCACGCGCGGACGGTGGAACGCCTGAAACGCTTCGTGGCTACGGACATAATCGCCGCGATACTCCGAACCATCGGCAAGATACGCGCCGTACGGCCCGACCGAACCGGCAACCAGCAGCGCGCCCGCCTGCGGGTTTTCGGCAAGATACGCTTCCCGAGCCTTGCGCGCCAGTTCAACGCTCTTACCGATCAGCGCCTTCGACTGCGCTTCATCCAGCCCACGGGCGGCAAACCCCGCCGGGGTGGCCTGGTAGCTGGCAGTGATCGCCACCTGCGCACCTGCGCGGAAATAGTCGAGGTGGACCTCGCGGATAAGCTCCGGGTTGTCGACCAGCACTTTCGCCGACCACAGACTGTCGGCGAGATTGCAGCCGCGCGCTTCCAGCTCCGTCGCCATCGCGCCGTCCAGCAAGATAAAGGGCTGTGCGTCCAGGATGGCGGTTAACGGATTATTCTGCGACATGTTGAGGCTCCTGGGTCAATGTCCGTGAACGAGTCAGATAGTACGCACCATAACACAGGGCGACGAACGGGATCCCGCACCACAACGCAATTCTCTGGCTGGGGTCAAAGGCGAGGCCAATGCAGGCCACCAGGCACAAAATAAAGCCCAGCACCGGCACCAGCGGATACCACGGCGCGCGATAGTGCAGTTCGCTCAGCGCTTTGCCCTGCTGGAGGTGGCGGCGACGGAACATAAAGTGCGCTGCGCAGATGCTCAGCCAGACCGCCACCACCGCAAAACCGGAAATCGCCGACAGCGCGACAAAGACCGTATCCGGCGCCACAACGCTGGAAAACAGCGCCAGTACACCGCCCAGCATACTGACCGACAGCGCGATCAGCGGCACGCCGTTCTTGTTCACTTTGGCAAAACAGGCCGGCAGCGTCTTTTCGTTCGACAGCGACCACAGCATCCGCCCGGACGCATACAGCCCGGAATTCGCCGCGGAGAGAATAGCTGTGAGAATCACAAAGTTAAAAATGTCTGCCGCATAGGGGATACCCACCTTTTCGAACACCAGCACAAACGGGCTTTTTTCCACCCCCGCCTGCTGCATCGGGATCAGCGCCGCCAGCACAAAAACGGTGCCGATAAAAAAGATAATCAGTCGCGCGATGGTCGTGCGGATAGCGACCGGGATGACCTGATGCGGGTTTTGCGTCTCGCCGGCGGCGATACCGATAATCTCGGTACCGGAGAAAGCGAAATTCACCGCCACCATGGTCATCAGAATCGGCAGCCCACCGTGAGGGAACCAGCCTTCGGCGGTAATGTTGTGCAGCCCCGGCGCCGGTGAGCCATCCTGCATCGGGATAAAGCCAAAGATGGCGGCACCGCCAAGAATGATAAAGGCAATAATGGTGACGACTTTCACCAGCGAAAACCAGAATTCGCCTTCGGCAAAGAAGCGTGTGGAGATGACGTTGAGGGCGAAAATCACCGCGCAGAACACCACGCACCAGACCCACACCGGCACCTGCGGAAACCAGTACTGCATGCAGAACCCGGCGGCGGTAAAGCTTGAACCGAGCGCCACGGTCCAGGTCAGCCAGTAGAGCCACGCCACGGTATAACCGGTCGCCGGACCGAGATAGCGTGCGGCATAGACGTGAAAAGCGCCGGTTTCCGGCATCGCCACCGACAGCTCGCCCAGGCACTGCATCACCAGCCAGACCACCAGCGCGCCGATCAGATAGGCCAGCAGCGTACCCGCCGCACCGGTCGTGGAGATAATATAGCCGGTATTAAAGAATAACCCTGTGCCAATGACGCCGCCCAGCGACAGCATGATCAGGTGGCGCGTCTTCATGGTGCGCTTAAGCTGCCCACCTTGTTGTTGTGTTGTTTGCATTTGACCTCATGGGCGTATAGACATCTAAACATCCAGATAAGACATTCCTTATACCGCGACCACTGCTAAATTGCAAAGCGGCCTGGCTCAATGGAGCAAAAAAAACGCCGGCGCCGTGCTGCCCCCCTCACGCCACATTTGCGGGCAGCTGCACCACTGCGACTCTTTCGCCAGGTGTGGTCTGCCCTTTTTTTGATCGTCGTTTGCTTAAAGCACCGCGTTTATCCGTGGTATGACCTGGCACTCTCTTTGCAAGCCTCCACATAACTGAAATACCAGGCTCACCAGCCGTCATTATTTGCAGGCAGTTTGAGCATCGACAGCGAGCAAAAACCGGCGCGTACACGTAGTACGTGAGGATTTATTCGCTGCGCTCACCCTGCGGGCCGCCCTAAAGGGCGTTCAAAATACTCTCGTATTTTGTTGCGCACTGCCCAGGCCTAAACTGGCAAATAAAATAGCGTGGTGAGCCGGGTAACTTTATCTGGCGAGGCATCGACAATGACAGAGCAAACCACAACGCTAAAAAGAACGCTCGGCAGTTTCCGTTTATGGGGGATAGCCGTCGGGCTGGTGATTTCAGGTGAGTATTTTGGCTGGAGCTACGGCTGGTCGCAGGCCGGGACCCTGGGCTTTATGATTGTCGCGCTGGCGATTGCCGCCATGTACTGCGCCTTTATCTTTAGCTTTACCGAGCTGACCACCGCCATTCCGCACGCGGGCGGGCCATTCGCTTACGCCTACCGCGCATTCGGCCCCACCGGCGGCTTTATTGCCGGTTTCGCCACCCTGATTGAGTTTGTCTTTGCCCCTCCGGCGATTGCCATGGCGATCGGCGCCTATCTTAACGTCCAGTTCCCGGCGCTGGACCCCAAATGGGTCGCCTGCGGCGCCTACGTTATCTTTATGACGCTGAACATCCTCGGCGTCGGCATTGCCGCCACCTTCGAGCTGATCGTCACCCTGCTGGCGATTTTCGAGCTGCTGGTGTTTATGGGCGTGGTGGCGCCGGGCTTCTCATGGAGCCACTTTACCGCCAACGGCTGGGCCGGGGCAGAGAGTTTCAGCGGCCTGGCGCTGCCGGGGATGTTTGCCGCGATTCCCTTTGCTATCTGGTTCTTTCTGGCGATTGAAGGCGCATCGATGGCCGCGGAAGAGGCCAAAGACCCGCAGCGTACCATCCCGCGCGCGCTGGGCGGCGGTATTCTGACCCTCACCGTACTGGCCATCGGCGTGATGGTGTTTGCCGGGGGCGTCGGCGACTGGCGCACCCTGGCTAACATCAACGACCCGCTGCCGCAGGCAATGAAAATGGTGGTTGGCACCAGCAGCGGCTGGCTGCATATGCTGGTATGGCTGGGTCTGTTCGGTCTGGTGGCCTCGTTTCACGGCATTATCATGGGCTATTCCCGGCAGATCTACTCGCTGGCGCGGGCGGGCTATCTCCCTGCCAGTCTTGCCACCCTCAACCGCCGCACCCGCACGCCGTATCTGGCGATCCTCGCCGGCGGTGTGGTCGGTATCGCGGCCATTTTCTCCGACTCGCTGATCACCATCAGCGGGATGCCGCTGACCGCCTGTATCGTCACCATGTCGGTATTTGGCGCTATTGTTATGTATATCACCTCGATGGCGGCGCTGTTTAAGCTGCGCCGCAGCGAGCCGAATTTGATTCGTCCGTTCCGCGCGCCGCTCTACCCGTGGGCACCGGCCTTCGCCCTGGCGATGGCGGTACTCTGTCTGGTGGCGATGGTCTGGTATAACCCGCTGCTGGCGCTGATTTTCGCGGCGATGATGCTGGGAGGCTATCTGTGGTTTCGCAAAACCGCATCCTCCCGCGAACGTGCGCCGGCGGATCCACAGCTGCGCATTGTCTCCTGAGGAGGCGACATGTATAAAACAACGCTATCAGGCCAGGTCTGGCGCTTTGATAGTCTGAAAACGCTGATGGCGAAAGCGTCGCCGGCGCGATCCGGCGATGCGCTGGCGGGCGTGATCGCCGGGAGCGCCGAGGAGCGCATGGCGGCGAAAATCGCGCTGGCGGATGTCCCGCTAAGCGAGATTCTGGCTAACCCGCCGATCCCGTATGAACAGGACGAAGTCACCCGGCTGATTATCGACACCCACGACAGCGGTGGCTTCGCCGCCATTCGCCACCTGACGGTCGGCGATTTTCGCGACTGGTTGCTGGATGACGCGACCGATACCGCCACCCTGCAACGGGTCGCGCGGGCGATAACGCCGGAAATGGCGGCGGCAGTCAGCAAACTGATGCGCAATCAGGATCTGATCCTCGCCGCCAGTAAGTGCCAGGTCATTACCCGCTTTCGCAATACGATAGGGTTGCCGGGCCACCTTAGCGTCCGCCTGCAGCCTAATCACCCGACGGATGATATGAAGGGCATTGCCGCCAGCATGCTTGACGGCCTGCTGTACGGCGCGGGCGATGCGGTGATCGGCATTAACCCGGCCAGCGACAGCCTGCCGGTGCTGGCGCAGCTCAACCATATGCTCGACGATATTATTCAGCGCTTCGCCATCCCTACCCAGTCCTGCATTCTGACCCACGTCACCAACACCCTGCAGCTGATTGAGCGCGGCGCGCCGGTCGATCTGGTGTTCCAGTCGGTGGCAGGCACGGAAGCGGCCAACAGCGGCTTTGGTATTAATCTGGCCTTATTGCAGGAGGCGCGCGAGGCGGCGCTGAGCCTTAATCGCGGCACACTGGGCAATAACGTGATGTATTTCGAAACCGGCCAGGGAAGCGCCCTCTCCGCCAATGCGCATCACGGCGTCGATCAGCAGACCTGCGAAGCGCGCGCCTACGCCGTGGCTCGCCACTTCGACCCACTGCTGGTCAATACGGTGGTCGGTTTTATCGGCCCGGAATATCTCTACGACGGTAAGCAGATCATCCGCGCCGGTCTGGAGGATCACTTCTGCGGCAAGCTGATGGGGCTGCCGATCGGCTGCGACGTCTGCTACACCAACCACGCCGAAGCGGATCAGGATGATATGGATACGCTGCTGACTCTGCTGTGCACCGCCGGACTGACGTTCTTAATCGGCGTGCCGGGCGCGGACGATATCATGCTCAACTATCAGAGCACCTCGTTTCACGATGCGCTGTACGCCCGTCGCCTGCTCGGCCTGAAGCACGCCCCGGAGTTTGCCGCCTGGCTGGCGAAAATGCGCATTATCGACCCGGATGGCACCCTGCGTCTGACCGATGCCCTCCATCCGCTGCTGTCCGTCCTGCCGTAAGGAGAACCGGTATGAATCCCCCCGACGCCTGGAACCCGCTGCGTGAATTTACCGATGCGCGCATTGCGCTGGGGCGCAGCGGCGCCAGCCTGCCGACGCGCGAAGTGCTCAACTTTGGTCTGGCTCATGCCCGGGCGCGCGACGCCATCCACCGGCCGTTTGAAAGCGAGCAGCTGGAAGCGCCGCTGGCGGAACTGGGCCTCTCGACGCTCACGGTGCGCAGCGCCGCCAGCGATCGGCATATTTATCTTAACCGTCCCGATCTCGGGCGGCGGCTGGATGAGGCCAGCCGCGCCGATCTCGCCGCCAGCGGCGTGCGTCCGGCGGATCTGCTGCTGGTGATTGGCGACGGGCTCTCCTCATATGCCGTGCATCGTCAGGCCCTGCCGCTGATTCGCGCGCTGCTGCCCTATCTGCACACGCTGGGCATCAGCCTCGCGCCGGTGGTGCTTGCCCATCAGTCCCGGGTGGCGCTGGGGGATGATATTGGCGAAACGCTGAAGGCCAGAGCGGTGGCGATATTAATCGGCGAGCGGCCGGGGCTCTCTTCGCCGGACAGCCTTGGCGTCTATCTGACCTGGCAACCGCATCGTCAGCGGCTGGAGTCGGAGCGTAACTGTATTTCGAATATTCGCCCGGACGGGCTGAACTATGATGCCGCCGCCTTTAAGCTGGCGTGGCTGCTGGAGCAGGCTTTTTTACGTCGTCTGACCGGCGTGCGCCTTAAGGATGAGAGCGATAACCCGGCGCTGCATGGCAGGGTGAAACCGCTGGGGGTTCAACAAATTTAAAGCTGCTGGAGGCTGCGGCATGGCATCCCGCTCGCCGCAACCTCCAGCAGCCTCGCGCTACACAAAGCACACCTCGTTCCAGTAGGCTTCACGCGTCCTGCGTCGCTCAGTATGTTTTATCATGACGGAACCACCGTGTTTCAACATTGCCGATATCCACGCCGTAAAGGCTGGCGACCGGCAATATTGCCTCCATCATCCGTTGGGTATCCTGCTGCCCGGCTTCACCGTTAGATAAAAAAGCCAGCCAGCGCGTTAATCGTTGCCATAGTGCTACTTTCATTTCTCCTCCGTCGGGAAGCGATTTGCCTGAACGTATTTCAACCACAGAAGGCGCCTGGCTGGAAATATCAATTCCGGGTTTTCAATCCCGGAAGACGCATATTGCCCCCATTCCAGTCTGCCCCGGAGGCGGCGCTGCGCGCCTGTCCGGGCGACAAAGCCACAACATCGCGGCGAACCCGTAGCCCGGTCAGCGCAGCGCCACCGGGGAAATACCCACGCTATCTCTAAGTTCTTTTTTGATATAGATAAGAACTTTTTCTTCTTTGTCGGAGACGGTCGGTTTGTGGGAGCGTAACAGCCACAACATAAAAACAGGGATTCAGGGGAAATAATCATGCGCATTGCAAAAACAAAAATCGCGCTGGCGCTGGGGATTCTGGCGCTGACCGCCCAGGCTCAGGCAGACCAGCTGGCAGATATCAAAGCCGCTGGCGTGGTAAAAGTTGCCACCTTCGATGCGAACCCGCCGTTTGGTTCGGTCGACCCCAAAACTCACCAGCTGGTGGGCTATGACGTTGATTTCGCTCAGGCGCTGGCGAAATCGCTCGGCGTAAAACTGGAGCTGGTCGCTACTAACCCGGCGAACCGTATCCCGCTGCTGCAATCCGGTAAGGCCGACCTGATCGTCGCCGATATCACCATTACGCCGGAGCGTGCACAGGTTATTGATTTCTCTACACCATACTTCGTTACCGGCCAGCAGTTCCTCGTCCCGGTGAAATCGGCGGACAAGCTTGATGATTACAGCAAAGCGCGCATCGGCGCGGTAAAAGGCACCACCGGCGAACAGGCGCTGCATCAGCGCTTCCCGCAATCACGCGTGCTCTCTTATGACGATATCCCGCTGGCGCTGACCGCCCTGCGTAACGGTAACGTGCAGGCCATCACCCAGGACAGCACCATTCTCGCCGGCCTGCTGGCAGAGGCGCCGGACAAAGCCAACTTTAAAATCATCCCCGATTTGCTGAGCAAAGAAGAGATTGGCGTTGGCGTCAAGAAAGGCGAACCGGCGCTGCTGAAAGCAGTCAACGACGAACTGGTCAATCTGGAAAAATCGGGCCAGGCCGCCAAAATCTATGATGTCTGGTTTGGCCCTGCCACCAAAACTCCACAGCCGCGCGCGTTTACCATAGAAGCTAAATAATATGTTATCGGGTCTGTTTTCACGCTCCGCGGCTTCGTCCGCGGATTTTTCGCATTTGCAGCGCGCCAGTATAGAATTTCGCCAGGCGGCAAAACGCTACGGCGACCATCAGGTGCTCAACGGTATCAATCTACAGGTCGAACCCGGGGAAGTGGTCGCGATCCTCGGGCCGTCAGGATCGGGGAAATCAACGCTGATCCGCCTGGTCAATCAGCTCGAATCCCTTAGCGCAGGCGAGATTCTGATCGACGGCAAACCCACTCGCCACCTTACGGACAGCGCGCTGCGTCAGTTACGCAGCCGCGTGGGCTTTGTTTTCCAGCAGTTCAACCTCTATGCCCATCTGACGGCGCAGGAAAATATCACCCTGGCGCTGGAGCGCGTGCACGGCTGGGAAAAAACCGCCGCCCGCGAACGCGCGCTGGCGCTGCTGCAACAGGTCGGGCTGGAGGATAAAGCCCGCCAGATGCCGGCCCAGCTCTCCGGCGGCCAGCAGCAGCGCGTGGCCATTGCCCGCGCCCTCGCCTCGTCGCCGCAAATTATTCTCTTCGATGAACCCACCTCGGCGCTGGATCCGGAAATGATCGGCGAAGTGTTGCTGGTCATGAAGCAGCTGGCGCACAGCGGCATTACCATGGTGGTGGTGACGCATGAGATGCAGTTTGCCCGTGAAATTGCCGACCGGGTGGTGTTTATCGACGGTGGCGATATTCTCGAAGTGGCGCCGCCGGCGGACTTTTTCGCCCGGCCACAGCACGCCCGCACGCGGCGTTTTCTGCAAAAGTTGCTCAATCCGCTGCACCAGGAGAGTCTCGAGTGACCCCGGGTCTCGACTGGCACGGCGTACTGAGTGGGCAGCCGCTGCAGTGGATAATCTCCGGCTTTCTGACCACCGTGCGGGTCAGCCTCGCCGGGATGGTGCTGGCCACGCTCCTGGCGGTGCTGCTGCTGGCGCTGCGCTTAGGCGGCGGCCGCGCCGGACGCGGGCTGGTGGCCTGCTGGGTCTCGCTGTTTCGCAATACGCCGCTGCTGGTACAACTGCTGTTCTGGTATTTCGCCGCCTGGAACCTGCTGCCGCTGACGGCGCGAGATTTCATCAATGCCGACCACGCCTGGTCCATTCTGCCGGGTAACGTCTGGTGGCTGACCCCGGAGTTTCTCTGCTCGATGTGGGGGCTGGGGGTATTCACCTCGGCGTTTCTGGTCGAAGAGATCGCCTCCGGGCTGCGCGCCGTCAGCCACGGTCAGCGAGAAGCTGCCCTCGCGCAGGGTTTTACGCCGTGGGGCGAACTGCGTCATATTCTGCTGCCGCAGGGGCTGGCGAACGCCTGGCAACCGATTATCGGCCAGTATCTGAACCTGATGAAGCTCTCGTCGCTGGCCAGCGGCATCGGCTTTGCCGAACTGACCTACCAGGTGCGGCAAATCGAAAGCTATAACGCCCACGCGCTGGAAGCCTTCGCCGTCGGCACGGCGCTGTATCTGGCGCTTGGGGTGGTGATGGGGATGGCGCTGGCGCGTCTGGGTCCGGGCAACACGCAGCACAGGAGCGCACAGCATGAACGCTAATCTGGCGGTTATCGCCGATAACCTCGATTACCTGCTGTGGGGACGGCTGGCGGACGGCATTCCCGGCGGCGTGGCGTTGACGCTGATGATGGCGCTCGGCGCCGCGGCGCTGGCGCTTCCCCTCGGTATTCTGCTGGCAGGCGCCGCCTGGCGTTATGGCGGCCTGGTGCGCCGGCTGCTGTTCCTGTGGGCGGAGCTGATTCGCGGCATTCCGCTTATTTTCGTCATTTTTTGGCTCTGGTATCTGCTGCCGATGCTGACCGGGAGCGACCTGCCGGGGGCGGTGACCGTCACCCTGGCGCTGGCATGGTTTACCGCCGCCTCGGTGATGCACTCGGTGCTGGCGGGGCTGCAGTCATTGCCCGCCGGGCAATTTGAAGCGGCGCGAACCCAGGGATTTTCTGCCGGGCAAGCGCTGCGTGTGATCCTGCTGCCGCAGGCGCTGCGCAATGTTCAGCCCTCGCTGGTCGGGATTTTTATCAACCTGCTGAAAGACACCTCGCTGGCGTTTATTGTCAACGTGCCGGAGCTCACCACCGTCGCCGGCCAGGTCAATAACCGGGTACAAATCTACCCGCTGGCGATTTTTGTCTTCACCGGCGCGGTCTATTACCTGCTGTGCTGCGGCCTGAGCCTGCTGGCTAACCGTCGCTATCTCCGGCGCTACGCCCGCGGCTAAGACACGGCGGCGCATCCACCCCTGCGCCGCCGGTCTGGCCCTTCGTCCCGACGGATTGCGCGACATTGCTCGCGCAATAACCGCACCGTTCACCGTTTTTTCGTCTTACCGTCATATAACGATCACATAAAAAACCATTAATAGTGCCCAGTTTAATGACGAATCTGGACGCTCTTATGAATAGTTCTCTTGCCGCGGTAACCGAAACCGATTATCCGCATTTTGGTCAGCCGAATACCGACCGGCAGCGGAAAGTCTTAAGCGTGCGTAACCTGAATAAGTCTTACAGCGCGCAGCAAACCGTACTCGATAACATCAGTTTTGATCTGCATGCCGGCGAGCTGGTGGGCGTGATTGGCCGCTCCGGCGCCGGGAAGTCGACGCTGCTGCATGTGCTGAACGGCACCCACAGCGCCACCAGCGGTGAGATCCTCAGCTACCCGGAAGTGGGCACGCCGCACGATGTGGCGAAGCTAAAAGGCCGCGCGCTGAACGCCTGGCGTAGCGAGTGCGGCATGATTTTCCAGGACTTCTGCCTGGTGCCGCGTCTTGACGTGTTAACCAACGTCCTGCTGGGCCGGCTGAGCCAGACTTCCACGCTGAAATCCCTGTTTAAGATCTTCCCTGACGCCGACCGCGCGCGCGCCATCTCGCTGCTGGAGTGGATGAATATGCTGCCCCATGCCCTGCAGCGGGCAGAAAACCTCTCCGGCGGGCAGATGCAGCGCGTGGCGATTTGTCGCGCGCTGATGCAGAACCCCGGTATTTTGCTGGCCGATGAGCCTGTCGCCTCTCTCGATCCGAAAAACACCCAGCGCATCATGAACGTACTGCGCGAAATCAGTGAACAGGGCATCAGCGTGATGGTGAACCTGCACTCGGTGGAACTGGTGAAAGAGTATTGCACGCGGGTGATTGGCGTAGCGAAGGGCAACATTATTTTTGACGACCATCCCTTACGGCTGACTCAGGATATTCTGCATCGGCTGTACGGGGATGAAATTAGCCAATTGCATTAATTTCCACTCACACGGACAATATAATGAAACAATACATCACTGGTGCAGTTCGTATATCCGCCGCGGTCGCGGGAATGATGATGGCATGGCAGGCTGGCGCTGCGGAACAGCCAAAAGAATTAAACCTGGGGATCCTGGGGGGTCAGAACGCCACCCAGCAAATTGGTGATAACCAGTGTGTAAAACAGTTTCTCGACAAAGAGCTGAACGTCGATACCAAATTACGCAACTCCTCTGACTATTCCGGCGTTATTCAGGGTCTGCTGGGCGGTAAAGTGGACGTCGTGTTGAGTATGTCGCCTTCGTCTTACGCTTCGGTTTATATCAATAACCCGAAAGCGGTCGATATTGTTGGTATCGCCGTGGATGATAAAGATCAGTCCCGTGGCTACCACTCGGTGGTCATTGTCAAAGCCGACAGCCCGTATAAGAAGTTAGAAGATCTGAAAGGTAAAGCATTCGGCTTTGCCGACCCGGACTCCACTTCCGGCTATTTGATCCCGAACCACGCCTTCAAACAGAAATTCGGCGGCACTTCGGATAACAAATACAACAACTTCTTCTCCAGCGTCACCTTCTCCGGCGGCCACGAGCAGGATATCCTGGGCGTGCTGAACGGCCAGTTCGCGGGTGCGGTCACCTGGACCTCGATGGTCGGCGACTACAACAGCGGCTACAGCGTCGGTGCCTTCAACCGTCTGATTCGCATGGATCATCCGGATCTGATGAAACAGATCCGTATCATCTGGCAATCGCCGCTGATCCCTAACGGCCCGATCCTGGTCAGCAACGCGCTGCCGGCTGACTTTAAAGCCAAAGTCATCACCGCTATCAAAAAGCTGGATACCGACAACCACGCCTGCTTTGTGAAAGCGATGGGCGGTACTCAGCATATCGGTCCGGGCAGCGTGGCCGACTTCCAGCAGATTATCGATATGAAACGCGAGCTGGTAAGCGCCCGTTAATCTCGCCCCAACGCCGCCTCCGTGGCAGTCCGCGTGAGGCGGCGGCATCCTGAAGACCCGCGTATGAATATATCGAACACCGAATTTGAACGTTATTACCAGCAGATACGGGCGCGACAAAAGCGCGATACCTTTAGCTGGTCGGTGCTCCTGCTGGTGCTGTATTTCGCCGCCGGCAGCGCCGCTGAATTTAATCTCTTCACCATCTGGCACTCTCTGCCGAATTTTCTCGATTATATGTTTGAGACGCTGCCGACGCTCCACGTCAGCACGCTGTTCGCCGATGTCCACACCAAAGGCTCGCTGGCCTACTGGGGCTATCGTCTGCCGATTCAGCTGCCGCTTATCTGGGAAACATTACAACTGGCGCTGGCTTCCACGCTGATTGCGGTGGTCATTGCCACCCTGCTGGCGTTCCTCGCCGCCAATAACGCCTGGTCGCCGCCGCCGCTGCGTTTCGCCATCCGCGTTCTGGTGGCGTTTTTACGCACTATGCCGGAGCTGGCGTGGGCGGTGATTTTCGTGATGGCCTTCGGCATCGGCGCCATTCCCGGGTTTCTGGCCCTGATGCTGCACACCATCGGCAGCCTGACTAAGCTGTTTTACGAAGCGGTGGAAAGCGCACAGGACAAACCGGTACGCGGCCTGATGGCCTGCGGGGCTTCACCTGTCCAGCGCATTCGCTTCGCGCTGTGGCCGCAGGTCAAACCGATTTTTCTCTCCTACGGCTTTATGCGTCTGGAGATTAACTTTCGCTCGTCAACCATTCTTGGGCTGGTGGGCGCCGGCGGGATCGGTCAGGAGCTGATGACCAACATCAAGCTGGATCGTTACGATCAGGTCAGCATCACGCTGCTGCTGATCATCATCGTGGTGTCGCTGCTGGATATGCTGTCCGGTCGCCTGCGACAGTGGGTTCTTGAGGGTAAAAAATGAGTCAATGGCAGAGCCAACCGGATGTCGCCGCCAGCCGTCGGCAGCATCGGCAACTGTATCAAGCCCAGGGGCGCTATTTGCGCTTCGTCGGTCTGCTGACGCTGGCGGGCCTGCTTTACTACGTCTGGTTTTTTACCCAGTTTGGCATCAGCGGCGAGCAGCTCACTACCGGTCTGCAGCAAATCGGCCGTTATCTGCTGCGGATGTTCGTCTGGCACGACTTTTTCAACTGGCCGTTTGCCTACTATTTCACGCAGATCGGCATCACTCTGGCGATTGTCTTCGTCGGGACCCTGACCGCGACGGTGATTGCGCTGCTGCTCTCTTTCCTCGCGGCGCGTAATATTATGCGCGGGTTGATTCCCGGATTTATCGCTCTGCTGATGCGCCGCCTGTTTGACGTGCTGCGCGGCATTGATATGGCTATCTGGGGGCTGATTTTCGTCCGCGCCGTGGGCCTCGGGCCGCTGGCCGGGGTGCTGGCGATTATTATGCAGGATACCGGGTTGCTCGGGCGGCTGTATGCGGAAGGGCATGAGGCGGTTGACCGCTCGCCGGGACGCGGGCTGACCGCGGTGGGCGCGAACGGTCTACAGAAGCACCGCTTCGGCATTTTTACCCAGTCTTTCCCGACATTTCTGGCGCTGAGCCTGTATCAGATTGAGTCGAATACCCGTTCCGCCGCGGTGTTAGGCTTTGTCGGCGCCGGCGGTATCGGCCTGATTTATGCGGAAAACATGCGGCTGTGGAACTGGGACGTGGTGATGTTTATTACCCTGCTGCTGGTGGTCGTGGTCATGGCGATGGATACGCTCTCGGCGTGGTTACGCCGCCGCTATATTGGCGGTAGCGTGGTACCGCTATTTAAAGCCGATTAGCGTTTCCCGGATCGCGCTGCGCTTATCCGTATATGGACACCTCCCGTTATGCAAGCCATCTCTGCATTCTGTGTAACGGGGTAAGTTGCGTTCGTATATCCGGCCTCTCTTACGATACCGTCGTATCCGGGCCATGATGTTATCTGCGCATCTGTTTCCATTCGGGCTAGCGGCTTTGTTTACCAGGGAGCCTTCGGACAAGTCGGAATGACAGATGCCGGTCTTACCTGTTACTCATCACGCTTTGCTGACCGCATACTCACGGCTGGTTACTGCTCTTTTACTGCATGGACAACAGGACACCGGTTAACCGGCACCCTGTTGTCCATGGTACTCTTTTTCACCGCTCAGTATCGCCCACGCTATTCGCGCATTCTTGTTCGCCAGCGCCACTGTCGCGATATTCCGGTTTCGCCTTTCCGACAACGCCTGCAGCCACTGACTGCGTCTGTCGGTTTTATTCTGACACGCATTCAGCACCGCTCGCGCACCGTGGATTATCAGTGTCCGCAGGTAGCTGTCTCCCCGCTTGCTGATATGTCCCAGCCGCTCTTTCCCGCCGCTGGAATGCTGCCGGGGAACCAGCCCCAGATACGCCGCCATCTCCCGGCCACTTTTGAACTGTCTGCCATCCCCAACCGCCGCCACCAGCGCGCTGGCCACCACCGGACCTATGCCTTCTATTGTCAGCAGCCTTTTTATCCGGATATCATCCCGCGCCGACTGCTCAAGCCGCCTGTCATGCCGGGCGACCCGCTCATCCAGTATCTGCAACTCTTCCGCCAACTCTCCCAGCAGGCGGATAAAGCGGTCATCCCACTGTTCCTGTTGCGACAGTATCTCCGGCAACGCCTTACGCAGTTGTCTTATCCCCACAGGCAGGACCAGACCGAACTCACCCAGCAGGCCCCGCATCTCATTGCTCAGGGCTGTCCGGGCACGGATCAGCCTGGCCCGGACGCGGTGCTCTGCCTGCAGCGTCTGCTGCCTTTCCGTTTTGACGGCCACGAAGCGCATTCCCGGGCGGCTGATAGCCTCACAGATAGCTTCCGCATCGTTGGCGTCATTTTTCTGGCCTTTGAGATAAGGCTTAACCCGCTGCGGAGGGATAATGCGCACGGTATGTCCCATCCGGGTCAGCTCGCGGGCCCAGTAGTGGGCGGCAGCGCAGGCTTCAATACCGATAAGGCACGGGGAGAGCTGAAAGAAAAAGGCCATCATGCGGTCACGGCGCAGGGTTTTACGCAGGACAGCCTGTTCATGGTGATCCACGGCATGTATCTGGAAGATATTTTTAGCCAGGTCGAGACCAATACGTTTAATATTCATAATGGACACCTCCTCCGGGACTCTGAAGTTAACACCTCAGTCTGGCACTCTGATGCCGTAAGGTGGGAGGTGTCCATCACATCGGGCTACAGGTTCATGCTGTTTGGTAGCCCGGACAGGTGCGTAGCACCGCCTCCGGGAAGGCATCAACACGCCAGATTATCGTGCCCGCGCCAGCGGTAGTTAACCACCGCAGTACCCAGCCCGTAGCCCGGACAGGTGCGCAGCACCGCCTCCGGGGAAAATCACAGCCGCCACTCCAGCACTGGCCAGTTGTGGCTGGCATTCGCCGCCGCCAGCTGCGGGCATGGGTTAACCAGCCGGACATGGTCGGCATGCAGACACAGCGGCAAGTCGTTTATCGAATCGGTATAGAAGGTCACCTCACCAGAATACGCGGGATGCGCCTGTCGCCACTGCGCCAGACGTACGACTTTCCCCTGCTGATAGCTTGGCGTCCCGGCAATCACCCCGCTATAACAGCCATCGGCCATCTCCACATCGATACCTAACGCCTGCTCAATCCCCAGCTCCGCCGCTACCGCTTGCACCAGCAGGCTGACCGACGCCGAGATAACCAACATCTGCTCGCCTCCCGCCTGGAGAGTACGAATGAGGTCCCACGCCTGCGGATAAACGCGCGGCACAATCTCTTCGCGCACGCAGCGCGCGAGCAGAGAGTCCACTTCCGGCTTCGGCACGCCGATCAGCGGGGCCTGAATCAGGGCCACGTAGTCGGCGATATTCATTTCACCGCGATCATAATCGTCCATCAGCGTCGCTTCCCGCGCCAGATACGCCGGATCGCTCACCCACCCTTCGCGCACCAGGAACCGGCTCCATACCGTGCTGCTGTCGCCCTTAATCAAGGTATTATCCAGATCGAAAATCGTCAGATTTTTGGCCATCATTATTTTCCCTAATCAGCAAAATTGGCTCGCCAGAGCATGCTTAAGCAAGATGACAGGAGAATGACTCGCCTGCGCACCGGACAAAGGGTAGCAAAAAGAGAGGGAAAACGGGCAGATTAGCGGCGATATACCGTGAAACATGGCGACATATCGCCGCACGGTTATCCCAGAGGCTTAGCGCCAACAGTACCGCCAGCGACAACAGCGGGTAACTCCGCGCATGCCAGCGATCCGGCAGAGGCGTCAGCCAACGGGCAGCCAGTACATCGCACCGGATGCGGCTCACTGCCCTTTCCAGACCGGATTACAGCGCCGCGCTCTGTAGCCAGTCCAGCAGGCTTTCCACGGAAAGATCCGCCGGGGCCCGCGCCGTCGGTTGACCCGATTTCACCACCAGCAGCGCAGGTAAACCACGGACCCCCAGCGCTGTCGCCAGTTCCTGGTGGCGATCGGCATCCAGATAGCGCGTCTCCAGCGTCGCCAGGTGACTGGCGACGCTCGTCTGACGCAGCAGTTGCCACAGCTTACGGCAGTGCACGCAACGTTCGGCGCCGACGAACAGCAGCAGTGTAGACGCGCTATGTAATTCGCTTTCCGCGCTCAGCGGGGTGAACCGGCTCTCCGCCACGCGGAACAGTTTCGGGCTGCGACGCAGAGTATCGTTATCGGTCGCCACGCACAGCGCATCGGCGCTTTTACTGTAGGGTTGCACGCCGGCAACGCGCACCACGCTCTGCGCCGGGCCTGCCGCGGCGGCGCCGGGCTGGCGCAACGTGCGCACGTCAACCGCCGCAATCGGGACTTCGGACGGCTGCGTCAGCTGCGGGATCCAGGCATACGGAATACGGTAGGCGCGGTAAACCATATTGTTATTCAACGTCTTGCCCCAGAATGGCGAAATATACTCCCAGACAATTTCATGGTCGCGGGTCACTTCAAAAATGCGGCCGTTGGAACCTTCGTTGATGAGGGTATTGCCGTTTTCCAGGCGCTGCATATTGCTGATATACGGGCTATAGAACCGATATGAGTCGGTTGGCTGCGGTAGATCCGCCTCATACGGCGAGTAGCGCCATTCGATATCGAGCGTCAGCGGGTTGATCTCAAGGATCCGCGAATAGTCGCGCCAGGCATTTTTCACCCCGTCCGCCGATGCCGGATTGGGGGCGCCGTACCCGGCCCAGCCGCCGTTATCGAAGATCAGAATATTGCCCGCCCCCGGTAATCCCTGGGGGATCATATGCGCATGGTGTTGGCCGATAATCCAGCCCAGATGCTTCAGCTGCGGTGTGCTGTAGTCCGGGCCAAGCTGCCAGACGATCTTGCCGCTCTGTTTATCGATAATGGCGATAATGTTAGATTCACGCGCGTCCCAGATAATGTTGTCAGGATGAAAACGCGAATCGCCGGCGTCATACCATTTGTTCGGCCCCAGCGCCGACATGGAGTTGATGTGCATCCAGTCACCCATCCCGCCGCCGCTGGCGCGCATGTTGGGGTTATTGTGCAGCGCCGCGCGCGCCGCATCGTCAAAACCCAGCTCGTGAAAATGATCGCTGCAGCGCCATTCCCACACCACATTGCCCTGCCAGTCGACTTCAATGATGGTGTCATCGAGCAGCAGCTTGTCGGAAATCGCTTCGTTCACCAGGTTGGTGTGGGCCAGAATTAAGGTGTTACCGCCGTCAACCTGCGGCTCCAGCCCCGGCGCGTAATAGCCCACCGGATTCCCGGCGCGCTGATAATCATGGTGCGCGCGCGCCATCCAGCGCGGCGCATGACCCGGGTCGCTCACCTGTTCATAGCGGTCAAATTTCCAGGTGATATTGCCTTCCCAGTCCACCTGAATCAGGTCGAGCATATCCTGCATGCCGTAGCGGGGATCACGTTCGCCGCTGTGGCCCAGAATCGTCCCGCCGGGCAGGATCTTGTTCGGAAAACCGTGCAGCTCGGGCCATTCGCGGACTACGTTGCCATTCATATCGACCAGAATCGCCCCGCGTTCGGTGGCCTGAAAAACGGTATAGCCGCTCCATGCGCGCTGCGGATCGTAAAGCGTAGCGCCGGTCGGGTAGACGGAAGGATGTCCCATATTGTCACTCCTTAAATAGTCAAATCAGGCACAAGTAATCAAGGTACGAATCTGGCGGCAGGCGGCGGAAAACGACTCATCATCGCGCTGTCGCGGGTGGGGGAGCGCCAGCGTCACCACCTCACGTATCCGTCCAGGACGAGGAGACAACACCACTACTCTGTCGGCCAGCGCCACCGCCTCTTCCACATCGTGGGTCACCAGCAGCGTGGTGGTCCCCGTGCTGCGATGAATATGCAGCAGTTCCTGCTGCAGGGTATGGCGCGTCAGGGCATCCAGCGCGCCGAAAGGCTCATCAAGCATCAGAATTTGCGGCCGGGCGATCAGTCCACGGGCAATCGCCACCCGCTGGGCCATCCCGCCGGAAAGCCGGGCGGGCAGCGTATGGGCGAACTCCTGTAGCTGTACGCGCTCCAGCATCGCCAGCGCGCGCTGGCGCTTCATCCCGCGACTCAGCTTTTCATCCGCGAGGCCCAGCATCACGTTGTCGATCACCGTCAGCCATGGAAACAGCCGCGGCTCCTGAAAGACGATGCCGCGCTCTTTGCCCACGCCGCGTACCGGCTCGCCGTTGATGCGAATTTCCCCCTGCGTCACCGGCTCAAGGCCAATCAACATCCGCAGCAGCGTAGATTTGCCGCAGCCGCTGCTGCCAACCAGCACCACCAACTCGCCGGCGGCGATATCGAGGCTGAAGTTTTGGAGTGCCGTCACCTGTTGCCAGGATTTACGCACGTGGCGAAAAGAGACCAGGGTCGAGACAGTCATCGTTGCTCCTGTTGGCGCCAGCGGGTGACGCGAGATTCCAGTAAACGTCCGGCTTTATCCAGCACCGCGCCGGTGATACCAATCAGCACCATGCCGCAGAGAATGGTCGGCATATCCAGCAACTGCTGGGCATTGATCATCAGACTGCCGATACCGGTCCCGGAGGACATGAAATATTCCGCGCCGATGTTGCCCAGCCACGCATAAATCAACGCCAGGCGCAGACCGGCAAATATACCCGGCGCCGCCCCCGGTAAAATCAGCGCCCGCAGGCGAGTCAGCGGGCCAAAACTCAGCACCTTCGCCACTTCATCGAGCTGCGGATCGCGCTGGCTGACGGCCTGCAAGGTGCTGAAAAACATCGGGAAGAAAGAAGCCAGGGCGATAAACACGATTTTGCCGCCGTTATCATTACCCACCCACGCCGTCAGCAGCGGCAGCCAGGCAAAAAGCGCGATATGGCGCAGAATGTTCAGCGTCGGAGTCAATATCTGCCCGGCGCGTGGACGCAGGGCCAGCAGCAAACCGCACAGCAGCCCGATAGCAATCCCCAGCGTACCGCCGGCAAAGGCCCGCCCCAGACTGGCCAGCATCGCGGCGGGCAGTTCCCCGCTGACCGCTCCGGCCATAAAGCGCTGCGCCACCGCCAGCGGCGAAGAGAACAATGTGCCGTCGATCCAGCCCCGATGGCTGGCCAACTGCCACAGCACCAGCAGGATCAGCGGCAACTGGCATGCATGCCAGCTGGCCTGCGGCTTCCAGGCCAGCCGCCCGGCAGCGGCCTGCGGCCAGAAGACCAGCCGGGCATAGACCCGGTTGGCCGCCCACTCCATCAACAACCCACTTAGCCCCACCACCGCGATGGTGACGAAGACGATATCCAGCTGAAACAGCTGGCGACCCCAGACCATCAGGTAGCCGATCCCTTCCGACGAGGCCAGCAGCTCGACAACGATCAGCGACACCCAGGCCTGAGATAACGCCAGCCGCAGGCCGGTAAACCAGCCCGGCAGGCTCGCGGGGATAACCAGCCAGCGCAGTCGCTGCCAGCGGGAAAAATTCATCACCTGCGCTGCTTCCCCCAGCGCTGGCGAGACGCTGGTGACCGCCATCTGGGTATTGATGGTCATCGGGACAAGAGTGGTTTTGACAATAACCGCCAGCTTCAGGCCGTTATCGATGCCAAACAACACCATAAACAGCGGGATCCAGCCCAGGGTGGGGATCTGCGCCAGGGCATAAAATAGCGGCTCTATCCGCTGGGCCGCGGCCGGTACGAGACCAAACACCGCCCCCAGCAGAGTACCCGCCGCCACACCCAGCAGCAGCCCGACGGCCAGGTGCTGAAGGCTAACCCCCCATTGCGCCAGCAGATCGCCGCTGAGGAGCGACAGCGCGGTCTCGGCGACGACCGCCGGGGCGGGCAGAATTTGCTCCGGCATCCAGCGCTCTGCGGCGGCGATGTGCCACAGCAGCGCGATCAGCGCCGGCAGCAGCAGGGGCCAGCCGTTTAGCCTGATGGCGGGCCAGGTGAACCGGCGTGTTTTCAAGATCATCTGCGACATAGCGGTCCGTTTTGAGTGAAATCATCACCCTATAAAACCGTCCTCATCGTCTGCCGTCATTGCGTTTGTTGAATAATCCCGATGCAACAAATGCATCTCAGCCTGGTGGGCAGGTAGGCTCTGATTTAGCTTATTTTTGCCTTTGCTCTGCGAATAAAAGCATTTAACAGCACGCGGTGAGCCTCTTTAGGGTGAGAAAAAACTCAGGGAGACACGACCAATGATGAAAGCTATTTTTACCCGCACGGCGCTGGCGCTGGTCGCCGTGGTTACGCTACTGGCCAGCGCGCAGGCCGAGAGCCTGCGCACCATTCGCATTGGCGTGCCGGATCAAAGCGCCGGCAGCAAACCGTTTATTGCAGGGCCGGTCGGGATGGCCTTTATCCGTCATCAGCTGGAGGCCGTGTTTAAACCGCAGGGTGTCGAGGTACAGTGGCAGTTTTTTAAGGGTGCCGGTCCGGCGGTGAATGAAGCGCTGGCCAACCGCCAGCTCGATTTTGTCTATCTCGGCGATCTGGCGGCAATTATCGGCAAAGCCAACGGCCTGCCAACCCGCCTGCTGCTGGGCAGCCGCGGCTCGGAATCGTATCTTGCGGTCACCAGAGCATCGGGAATTAAACAGCTGGCGGACCTGAAAGGGAAACGCGTGGCGGTCTATCGCGGTACCGCAGACCAGCTGGCCTTCGATCGCGCCTTGCAAACCGCCGGGCTTAGCGAACGCAATATGCAGGTCATTAATCTGGACTGGAGTGCCGGGAAAGCCGCGCTGGCCGCCGGTCGCGTTGATGCGGTATGGGGCGGCGTCTCACTGCTGGCGCTGCGCGGCGATAAGATTGACGTAGTGGTAAAAAGCGGTGATTCAGGTCGACAAAACACGACCCAGGCGGGTTTTCTCGCAACCCAGGACTTTATTCAGACCTGGCCGCAGGCCACCCAGCAAATTATCGACGTGCTGGTGAAAAACGCGGCGGAAATCAGCGACCCGGCGAATCGCAAGCTCTGGTCGGCAGAGATGGCGCAGCAGAGTCAAATCCCACAGGCGCTGTTCCTTGAGGAGCTGCAGCCACAGGATCTCAACTTCCGCACTTCGCCGCGCATCGACCCCTTCCTGACCGACAGCTTCGGCGGTAGCATTGAGCAGGCCAAAGCGGGCCGCCTTATCCGCAACGCCTTTGCGGTGACGTCGTGGGCAGACGGGCAGTTTGTCGAACGGGCGCTAAAGACCCTGCAGTTGGAAAACCACTGGCCGCAGTACGATAGCAAAGGCCAGGCGAACGCTGGCTAAGCCCCCTCCTCCTGCGCCAGCTGCGGGAGCTGCAGCTGGCGGTCGGTATGCAGGATAATATCGATAAACCTGGCGACCAGCGGCGAAAGCGCGGCATGAACCGGGGAGATCACCGCAAAGCGGGTCTGCATCAGCCGCCACTCTTCCGGAAGGTTGCTGAGCTCCAGTTTCACCAGACGATGGCTGTGCTGGCACAGAGCGAAGCCATCTTCGCTGGCAAAGCTTATCGCCCGAGTGTGCGCCAGCGTCGACAGCAAGGCGTAGACGTGATCGCACTGAATCGCTGGGGTGAAATCCTGCTGCTGGCTGAGGGTCGCCAACACTTTTCGCACTCCCGGAGGCAGATACGGCGCGGCAAAGGGGTAGCGCAGCATCTCCTCAATGGCAACCGGCCCCTTTTGAGCCAGGGGGTGGTCGGCATGGCAGATGAAGAAACAGCGCTGCGGACTGAGAGGCTGTACCCGCAGCTGCGGATCCAGTTCCGCATGCCAGCTGTCGGCCACCACGAAGGGAAACTGCTGGGTCGTCAGCGCGTGATGCAGGGCAAACCAGTTATCGACCTGAAAACGTACCCTCGCCTGCGGTCGACGGCGATGAAACTCGCCGATGGCTGCCGGGATCAGGCGCGTCGCGGGCGCCGGGCCGCAACCGAACGCCACTTCGCCGTTTTCGCTATCGTCCGTTTCCCCAAGCAGGCTGCTCAGCTCAATGTTTAGTTCCTGGAAACGGCGGGCGTAGGGCAGCAGCTTTTGCCCGTGTCGCGTCAGCGTCGGCAGCTTATTCTGCCGGTCGAATAAGGGATGGCCGACGCTCTGCTCCAGCGACTGAATACTGCGGCTGAAGGCCGATTGCGACAGGCATACCGCCTCGGCGGCGCGGTGAAAACTACCGTATTCAACCAAAGCGACAAAATTGCGCAGCTGGCGAAAATCAAGATGCATAAGCTTGCCTCACAGGAACCTTGAGCGGACAAAGTACTGGACGCCGCCCCCGGCGCGCAATGGCCGGATGATGAGGATCTTTCACCTTCTGCGCAGAGAATATGGTCATTAACATCAGATGCGTCTTATTTATGCGATCGTGAAATAGTGTTTCATAGTGAAAAAATTTATTAACAAACACCCCCACTTTTTTCTCTTATATTTAACTGCGCAAATGAAGAGTGTGAAGTAACAGATTTACTCTACGTAAGGTTTCGTAAATTTTTTAGTGAACCATTCTGCCAATATGGCGGATACGCTATAAATACCCACGGCCCATTCTCCTTTACGAAAAATAACGATATGACGCCTAAACTTGCTCACGCTTTATTATTGATGCCGTTTTTGATTCTGGCAGGATGCTCATCTTCATCTAAACATCCGTCAAAAACCGCCGCCGGAGATCAATATGCGCCGATCGATAGCGGATCTGACGATTTGATTCCTGTGGTTGCCGCCCTTCACGATCAAATGCACACCTGGCACGGCACCCCCTATGAATGGGGCGGGACCGAGCAAAGCGGCGTCGACTGTTCCGGCTTCGTCTGGCGAACGCTCAAGGACCGCTTCAATTTGCCCATGGATCGCGTAACGACGGGCGATCTCCTGCATATGGGCATTCGCGTCAGCAGGCAGCAGCTCCGTCCGGGGGACCTGGTCTTCTTCCGGATTCATGGCGGGATGCACGTAGGTTTCTATGACACCGAGCACAGCTTCCTGCACGCCTCCAGCAGCCAGGGCGTTATGCGTTCTTCGCTGGACAACCCTTACTGGGATTCGGTGTTCTACCAGGCGCGTCGCCTGCCGAAAGAATATAACGCGCAGATCACCATGAATAATGACAACCTGCACGTCGCTAAAAATCACTGATTGCACATAAAAAAGCCGCGGCGCCAGGCGCCGCGGCTTTTTTGATCCTTCCCTGTATCGTTTACGCCGTCCTGGCGTCAGCCTAATCAGAACTGATAAGTCATACCCACAGCCACGATGTCATCATCGTTGATGCCGAGTTTATTATCGCTCTTCAGCTGGTTGATTTTATAATCAACGAAGGCGTTCATGTTTTTGTTGAAGTAATAGGTCATGCCAACATCGATATAGTTGACCAGATCTTCGTTACCCACACCTTCGATATCTTTGCCTTTTGACAGCACATAGCCCAGGGACGGACGCAGACCGAAGTCGAACTGGTACTGAGCAACCGCTTCAAAGTTCTGTGCCTTGTTAGCAAAACCGCCGCTGATTGGGGTCATGTTGCGGGTTTCAGAATACATGGTCGCCAGGTAGATATTGTTGGCGTCATATTTCAGACCGGTTGCCCAGGCTTCTGCTTTTTTACCCACGCCGCGGGACAGCAGGTTCTGCGCATTCGTGCGGTCAGAGTTGGTATACGCCGCGCTGACGGCGAAGTCGCTGCCACCGAAGTCATAGCTTAAAGAGGTACCAAAACCGTCACCGTTTTGTTTCTTAGCGTCACGGCCGCCTTCGTTTTTACCCTGATACTGCAGGGTCATATCCAGGCCATCAACCGCACCGAAGAAATCGGTGTTACGGTAGGTCGCCAGACCATTGGCACGCTTGGTCATGAAGTTATCGGTCTGCGCGGAAGAGTCGCCGCCGAATTCCGGGAACATATCGGTCCAGGCTTCAACGTCATACAGGGCACCGAGGTTACGACCGTAATCGAAAGAACCGAAGTTTTTCAATTTCAGACCAGCAAACGCCAGACGGGTTTTCTGGGTGGAGTCGCTTTCCGTTTTGTTGCCGGAGAATTCGGATTCCCAACGACCGTAGCCGGTCAGTTGGTCGTTAATCTGCGTTTCGCCTTTGATGCCGAAAC
Organism: Klebsiella sp. Lac1; assembly: GCF_009825425.1. Classification (NCBI taxonomy): domain Bacteria; kingdom Pseudomonadati; phylum Pseudomonadota; class Gammaproteobacteria; order Enterobacterales; family Enterobacteriaceae; genus Klebsiella; species Klebsiella sp. Lac1. Next base: position 44,238 of record NZ_VJZJ01000001.1, on the reverse strand, counting down.
GTACATAGGTCTGGTCGCCATCTTTGCTGTCATAGTCGCTGAAGTAGTGCATCGCTCTGACTTTGCCGTACACGTCCAGTTTGTTGCCATTTTTATTATAAACTTCTGCTGCCTGTGTAGCTGAAGAAGCAACAACACCCATCATCAGTAATGCCAGTGAGCTCTTTTTCATTATTCAGTCCTGGTGATTTATTTATACGCGCTAATCAATTCCGGGCGAAGGCCCCGTGAAAAACAGGAGGTTTTTTAACGCTCAGATATTAAAGTTTTATGACAATATGGAACTTTTTATAAAAAAGAGTATTTAGATGTTTCTGTCATAAAATTGTCATCACACTCCTCCATAATGACCGATTTCGCGCAATAAAGTGGCCCTCCCAATACGCCAGGTGTTGGCAAGCGGCCTGAGTCCTGTTACAACATCAGCTCGATATCGATATTCCTTTTTGAACGGCAGAGAATCATGAGTGATAGCCAGACGCTGGTGGTAAAACTGGGCACCAGTGTTTTAACGGGCGGATCCCGTCGCCTGAACCGCGCCCATATCGTCGAATTAGTGCGTCAATGCGCACAGCTGCACGCCATGGGCCACCGAATTGTCATTGTGACCTCCGGGGCCATTGCCGCCGGGCGTGAGCACCTCGGCTACCCGGAACTGCCCGCGACCATTGCGTCGAAACAGCTTCTGGCTGCGGTGGGACAGAGCCGTCTGATCCAGCTGTGGGAACAGCTGTTTTCCATTTATGGTATTCACGTTGGCCAGATGCTGCTGACTCGTGCGGATATGGAAGACCGCGAGCGTTTCCTCAACGCCCGCGATACCCTGCGCGCGCTGCTGGATAACAACATCGTGCCGGTCATTAACGAAAATGACGCCGTGGCGACCGCCGAGATTAAAGTTGGCGATAACGACAACCTCTCCGCGCTGGCGGCGATCCTTGCCGGCGCCGATAAGCTGCTGCTGCTGACCGACCAGCCGGGTCTGTTCACCGCCGATCCGCGTAATAACCCGCAGGCTGAGCTGATCAAAGATGTCTATGGCATTGATGACGCCCTGCGCGCCATCGCTGGCGATAGCGTTTCCGGCCTGGGCACCGGCGGTATGGGAACCAAGCTGCAGGCCGCCGATGTCGCCTGCCGTGCAGGTATCGACACCATTATTGCCGCCGGCAACCGTCCCGGCGTGATTGCCGATGTGATGGAGAGCGTATCGGTCGGTACCCGTTTCCACGCCCAGGAATCGCCGCTGGAGAACCGCAAACGCTGGATCTTCGGCGCCCCGCCGGCGGGTGAAATCAGCGTGGATGCCGGCGCCACCCAGGCGATTCTGGAACGCGGCAGTTCACTGCTGCCAAAAGGCATCAAAACCGTCACGGGTAACTTTTCCCGCGGTGAAGTTATTCGCATCCGCAATAGCGAAGGACGCGATATTGCCCACGGCGTCAGCCGCTACAACAGCGATGCGCTGCGCCTGATTGCTGGCCAGCACTCGCAGCAGATTGATGCCATTCTGGGCTACGAATACGGCCCGGTTGCCGTCCATCGTGACGATATGATTATCCGTTAAGGAGCTGAAAATGCTGGAACAAATGGGCATTGCTGCCAAGGCGGCCTCTTACCAACTCGCGCAACTCTCCAGCCGTGAAAAGAATCAGGTGCTGGAAAAGATCGCCGATTATCTCGAAGCGCAGAGTGAAGAAATTCTGCGCGCAAACGCCGACGACCTGACGGAAGCGCGCGCCAATGGCCTGAGCGAGGCGCTGCTTGACCGCCTGGCGCTGAACCCGGCGCGTTTGAATGGCATTGCAAACGACGTGCGCCAGGTATGTAATCTGGCCGATCCGGTCGGCCAGGTGATCGACGGCGGTCTGCTTGACAGCGGCCTGCGCATCGAACGCCGCCGCGTGCCGCTGGGCGTGGTGGGGGTGATTTATGAAGCCCGCCCTAACGTCACTGTCGATGTTGCTTCCCTGTGCCTGAAAACCGGCAATGCCGCGATTTTGCGCGGGGGAAAAGAGACCTGGCGCACCAATGCCGCCACGGTGAGAGTGATTCAGCGGGCGCTGGAGGAGTGCGGGCTGCCGGCCGCAACGGTCCAGGCGATTGAGAACCCGGATCGCGCGCTGGTTGGCGAGATGCTGAAGATGGATAAGTACATCGATATGCTGATCCCACGCGGCGGCGCCGGTCTGCACAAGCTGTGCCGCGAGCAGTCCACGATTCCGGTGATCACCGGCGGGATTGGCGTGTGTCATATCTATATTGATGATTCCGCCGACATTGCTGAAGCGCTGAAGATCATCGTCAATGCCAAAGTTCAACGCCCAAGCGCCTGTAACTCGGTAGAAACCTTACTGGTGAATCAGCATATTGCCGACCGTTTCCTGCCAGCCCTGAGCACACAGATGGCGGAAAGCGGCGTAACGCTGCATGCTGACGCCGCCACCCTGCCGGTATTGCATGACGGCCCGGCAAGCGTCGAGCCGGTGAAGGCGGAACAGTACAACGATGAGTATCTGTCGCTGGATCTGAATGTCAAAGTGGTTGCCGGCCTCGACGAGGCCATCGCGCATATCCGCGAGCACGGTACCCAGCATTCTGATGCCATCCTGACCCGTACGCTGAGCAATGCCAACCGCTTTATCAACGAAGTGGATTCTTCAGCGGTCTATATTAACGCCTCTACCCGCTTTACCGACGGCGGCCAGTTCGGCCTCGGCGCAGAAGTGGCGGTCAGCACCCAGAAGCTGCACGCGCGCGGCCCGATGGGCCTGGAAGCGTTAACGACCTATAAATGGATTGGTTTCGGCGACGATACGATTCGTGCTTAAGTCAAATCGACAGCAGCAGTGAAATGGGGGCGATTGCCCCCATTTTTATTTACTGGCTAATCTCCAGGCCATCGCAGGCAGAAGAGCCATTGTTATCAATAATCAGGGTAATATCTTTGTTGTGAAAATCACGCATATCGACAACCTCGCTCTCCGCCGTGGCAATATGCTTTTCTACACGCTGCGTTGCATCCTCGATGATCACCTTCACCCCATCGGTTTTCCCGCAGTTTTTATTGACGGAAGTAATACGTAACGTGTCATATTCCCCGACAAACATCCTGACAACAGTCGGCGTCGTTGCGCCCGGATGGGCGTAGATTCGCCCTTCACGATACATACTAAACTGACCCCAGGTGTCGCCTTTCTGTACCGCCGCGCTCAGATAACTCTCCGTTAGATTATTTTCATATTCCGCTTTCCATGAAGGATAGGAGCGGGCAAATTCATCAATCATGCTTCGATATTCATCGATCGTATACGGTCTTGTTTTTTCATAGACGTATGCCTGAACACCGCCACTGAGTATAAAGGGCTGGCTCACTCTTATATAAGCAGCACCGATCCCCTTGCCTTCCAGGATAAGGTTATTTGGCAGAGAGATAACCTGCTGCCCATGAATATCAAGGTGCGTTTGTGTGGGGTCGGTCACAATAGCATAACGAGAACTAAAGGCTTCAATCGTCAGTTTATCACGCAAGTCTACCTGTGAGACATTGGCGATATGACTGACAAATGATGCCGGTGAAATAGCTGCAAACAGATCATTATTCAGCGAACCGCTGGAGGCAAAAACAGCTACCTTATCATCCGCACCGACACGCGCACTCATAAAGGCAATAAGCTCATGATAATGGTCAAAGTTTTCTAATCTGAGCGGATATTCTTTACCGGGAAGATAGCGGCTGACCCATTCCGGTTTACCAAATGGTTTTGAATAGGTGCTAATGAAGACCGCAGCCGTCAATAATGCGAATGCGATGGTAAGCGTTGTCGCCAGCCCTTTTTTTAACTTATCAAAGAATAGCTTTAAAGCCGAAAGCACAAGTATCGCCAACCAAAAACAGAGCGGCATCCCATGCTGCATCCCGGGCGTCTGTGTTCGGGTAAATATAATATAGGTGATGATAAAGTTAGCCAGTGCAAAAGCACAAAGAACTTTAAGTCGGGAACTGGAACCGAAGAAGATATAGGCCACACCCAGAAAAATCAATGGCAGCAGATATAACCCTGCGTAGTTAAGGGTTATGAGTAACGTTGCCTCTTCAGTCGCTTTGTATGCTGAATAAATATCAGAATAGTTGGTCGTCAGTATTCTTTTCGCCAGTTCAAACTGAAAGAGACAGACTGCAAAAATAACCACCACCGCAGAAATGGTAAAGAAAGCAAAGTATTTAAATATTCTTTCTTTACTAAACCTCGCCTTCCCACCAAACAAAAAAGTATTCAGAAAAGGTAAAGTGATAAACAATGAAACCACGCTATATGCATACCACCGCCGGAAAGCAAAGGGCAGCCACAGCAACACCCCCACGGCGATTGCAAGCAATACAAAACGGTATCCGCGATAATTTAAGATATTAACTTTGAACAGAATCAAGCAGCACAGCGATAATGGAATCATTCCTATAATATCAGGATAGCCGCGTAATGTTGGTGTGATAAAAGGAATAAAGCTTGCCAGAAAAACAAAGACATACGGCTGATATTTTTTATCCACACCTGCAGCAACCGCGAACAAACGCATGGCAATATAAGCAAATGGCAACAGATAAAGAATATACACACCCAATATGTAAGCTTCCCGGTTTCCTATCGGCAGATAGTTAAACGGGATCAGCGCAATTATTGGCAATGAGTTGTAATCTGTTGAATAGACTGAATATTTTATATTACCAAGCCATTGGCTAAATGAATCATGCAATAACCCAGTATATTCATTCCATACTACCCAGTAAAATCGGGAATCCCACGTATAAGCCTGATTTTCACTTGCCACAAACGAATAGCAAAGTGCTGATAATATGGCCACAGAAGCCACATACAGTATTCCCCTGATAATTTTTTCGCTATTCATCATCAACCTTCTGCTGCGTTGTTTTTTCGATAAAATATTTAGGCCGACGTTTGGCCTCCATATAAATTTTACCTACATATTCACCTATAATACCTAACGATAGCATCTGCACTCCGCCGAGGAAGAAAATTGCGATCATGACTGAAGTCCAACCTTCAACGGTATTTCCAGTGAATTTTTCGAACAGTGCGTAAATTGCTGCCAAAACCGAAATAACACTGATCGCAAACCCTGAGACAGCGATAATTCTTAATGGCGTAATGGTCAGCGAAGTAATACCCTCAATGGCCAGAGCAAGCATTTTTTTCAATGGATACTTCGACTCGCCGGCCAGACGCACTGTTCTCGAATATGCTACCTGAGTGGCACGATAACCAATCAGCGGCACCAACCCACGTAAATATAAATTTTGCTCTTTAAAGCTCAGCAGCGCCTTTTTAGCACGATCGCTTAACAATCTGAAATCAGCATGCTGAGGAATCTGTTGCACTCCCATCCATTTCATGAAGCTATAAAAGAGGCCTGCGGTTTTTCTTTTAAATGGGGAATCTGAAGTCCGATCGTTACGTACGCCATATACGATCTCATTTCCATTGAGATATTCTTTAACCATTAATGCAATAACGGAAGTATCATCCTGAAGATCCGCATCAATGCTCACGGTAATATCAGATTCGGCGGCTTCAAGACCCGCAACCAGGGCAACCTGATGACCACGGTTTCTTGAAAGCTTAACCCCTTTAACCATGGAGTAATCTCTCGATGATTGAGCAATCAACTGCCACGTTGCATCACGACTACCATCATCAACAAATAAAATATAGCTATCTGCCGAAATCAGTGCCGCCGAGACTAACTGTGTAAGAACCGCTTGTAATTCAGATAAGCAGTAACTAAATACCTCTTCTTCATTGTAACATGGTACAACAATAGCCAACTTTGGTTTTTTCATTATTTCATCACCCAGAGTTTATTAATTAAAAAACCAGCAATTGTGTAAACGATCATGCCACATAACTGAGATATATAAATCAAATCAGGAAATATCAATAAAAATATTTTGATCGTTATAATATTTGCTACCCAGCACATAGCACAAGATGCCAGAAATTTTATAAACCGTTTGCCGGTCAGCGCTATTGAAAACGTAAACAACGAATTAACGACAAAGCTAAAAAGAATACCGACTACATATCCCATGGCATTTGATATATATACCCCAACTCCGGCAGACATTAATAAGAATATCACCACCGCAGTTATTGCTGTATTCAACAACCCCACCATTACGTATTTCAACGCGGGATTAGAAAGTATTCTTTTCACTGCATCATCCTGTTATTAGCCGCTACTAATTTTATCATTCAGGGGAAAGCTGACAACTACTAAGGTTAGCCAATGTCCTTGAATGGCATGCAGTTAGCATTTTTGCAAATCCTGTGAGCTGCGGCGACGGTATTCAAAAAACACACGGCTTCAGAGCGGCCAACACCCTCAGTGACCTGGACCCGGTCAACGATCGTCGTGGAAGTGGGACAATTTTCTGCTTAACGCCGTGCAAGTGCTGGAAAAATAGCCATTCAATACAAGAGGGCATTGACGCCCCCTCGACTTAGTTTTAACCTTCTACCCCGTGATTCACATTCGTGGGCACGTCCTCTTCAGGGCCGATATAGCTCAGTTGGTAGAGCAGCGCATTCGTAATGCGAAGGTCGTAGGTTCGACTCCTATTATCGGCACCATTTAAATCAAACAGTTAAAGAAACCACTCTCCTTAAACTCCTCTCTGGGGTTACGCCAGGGTTACTTTTTCCCCTGGGGTCAACGCACTTAAACTCAATGTTCTTATCGCTGAGATATGGTCCCCAAACGGTCATACACTGCTCAGGATATTCTCTGATGGGCAGAAGTCGACACTTCACAAGTTTTAAAACGAGCGTTCATAGCTTTACAGGCCTGTTGCCCATCTTTCAGAGACGATATGCGGCGAAAAACCGAGACTGCGCGTCGTTCCGATACTACGTAGAATGGATGGTGGCCTGTATATGTGCAGAAAACCCCGCCTGTTTTCAGAATATACAACCAGTTAAGAACGTAGTTATTAGTGATTACATCTGAATAATATTTTATGTCAGGGCCGTACTATCAAACGGTTAACCCAGTAGTTTCATTTCCAGCGCCCGACTCATTGCTTGAGTACGACTATTCACTCTGAGCTTCGCGTAGATGTTTTTGATGTGCCATTTTACCGTCTCAACAGAAATATCGAGGGAGCGAGCGATTTCTTTGTTCATCTGCCCTTCGGCGATCAGGTGTAATACCTGAAGTTCTCGCTCACTGAGTTCGCCATTAATATCGAGACCTCCACGATTAAACGGTGTCCCTCCTCCCGGATCGCTCTTGTCTACCCAGTGGCCATGTCCTGTTCCCTCCTCTTTACAAGCCGAAGAGGATTCGTTCATACAGGCAAGCAAAGGTTGTAATGCATCACCCGCCTCAAGAAAGATGCCCTTGAGATGCTGTTGCTCTGCTAGTTGCAGTACTGGCTGAAATGTAGTGCAAGCCGCCGCAGTTTTGCCACTGTTCCACAAGGCTAATGACCAGAGCGTACGTAGACGTGCTGCGCTTAACCCGTCACCCCGACTTTCCTGATCAGAGACCATTTCAGCCAGTAGAATGCCGGCTTGCGGCGCCTGGCCTCTGGCGAGAAGAAGGCGGCTGCGGCTAAGGGATGCATACCGAACGATGGCTCGTTGACATGGATGCTCGGCATCAATTCTGAAGTTGGCGACCATTTGTGCAAGTTGTCGTTGCAGTTGCTCTGCGCCGGTGAAATCTCCGCGCTGCAGCCGTACCCGCACTTGCTCTGCTAACAACATAGCCTGTAACCGTTGCCATCCGCGAGACACGGCAAGTCGCTGCGCATGCTCCAGCAATCGCTCTGCCTCATACGGCATATCGTCATCTAAGGCCTGACGCGCAAGATAGATATAGCAACGACTCAGCGCGTCGGGTGGACTGAATCGATCGATCAATTCGAGCCGATCGGCTAACAGATGCTCGAGCGAGTCACGACTCTTGCATTCGTAAGCTATCTCCGCCAGCAGTGGCGCCAGTGTCGCTCCACTGGTCGACTGGGTACCGGTATAACATTCCGCCTGGCGCAATGTTTTCTCTGCATACCACCCGGCTTTTTCCAGATCACCCTGACAAAGATGGCACTGGGCAATGATAAAAGCGCGGTAAACCGAGACAAACAGATTGTCTAAGGGACTTTCTGGAGAGGGCATATGCTGTTGAACCTCCAGAGCTTCGGTATAGCGCTGGTTAACAACATGGCAATAGCTGAGAATATTGCATATCAGACCATCAACCCAGGTATCCCCGCAGGGCACTTCGGCCAGCAATGGCTGAACAATTGCCAGACTCTCTGGGATGTTTTCCGCAAAGGCTTCGCAAATTGCGCGCACAACACGCAATTTGCACCAGGTGCTGCGGGTTAAATCATCACGGTGATTAACTACCATCTGATCCAGATTATCAAGCAACTGCCTTGATTCATCAAAGTGGAAATAATGCGCCAGTGCCCAGGCCAGATTAATTTGCAGGTCAATGCGCGAAGGATCCGTACTGGCAGGTAAATGATGCATCCAGGAAATCAGGGTATCTATATCCCCTTCTTCTGCCAGTGACTGAGCGCTTGCACCATCCTGCCCGGGGCTATGCACCGGCTTGCCTGCTCTGAGTGCATGGCGTACCGCCTCAGACCACAGTCTCTGTTCGACGAACCAATGACTGGCTAATTCATGTAACTGCTTGCGGTCAATATCGTTGCTCTGCTGCAACATAGTCCGAAGGTTTTCCTGCAACAGAGGATGGTAGCGAAACCAGTAGCCTTGTTCGTCAAGGGCTGACAAAAAAAGGTTGTGTCGCTCAATCCATGCCAGCATCGCTTTACTATCATCACGTCCTGTAACTGCATGACATAATTCGGCATTTAACCGGCTGAGGAATGACGTTTTCACCAGAAAATCGAGAACCTCTGCCGGCAGCGGATCCAGTACCACCTCTTTCAGGTAACGGGCAATGGACCGTGTTCCTCCATGAATATTGCGCAACAGATGCTCTGGATCATTCTGCAACTCTGCGGACAATGAAGCGATCTTCATGCCCGCGATCCAGCCCTCGGTCGCGGACTGTAGCCGCTGTGCATGCTGGCTGCTGAGTGGTACCGCAACCGTGCGGCTAAAATAGTTTTGAGTTTCTTCGAGCGTGAATTGCAGGTCTCGATCATAGATTTCCACCAGCTGGTCCTGTGCCTGCAGCTGGCCCAGAGAAAGACTCGGGTGGAAACGGCTGCCAATGATCAAATGCAAGGCGGCAGGCGCATGCCTGATTAAATAACCCAGGGCTTCATGTACCCCACGATCATTAATCACATGAAAGTCGTCGATAATCAGGTACAAGTCGTGCGGGCAATAATGTAGCTGGTTAATTAGCCCGGCCAGCAGCTGCTCGGAGCTGGAGAGCTTCTGTTCTTCCATGTCGCGCCAGAAATCAACGTCCCAATCAGCATAAAGTGGACGCAATGCCTGCAGCAGATAAGGAATAAACTGCCATACGTCATCATCATCCTCATCGAGGCTAAGCCAGGCGATACGCTCCCCCTGGGCTACCATGTGCTGATGCCATTGCGCCAATAGCGTGGTTTTGCCAAATCCAGCGCCTGCACAAACGATACCCAGTCGGCACCGCTGAACTGGATTGAGAAGTTGAAGAAGTCGTGGACGCTCCAGCAATTGTATCGCGGAGCGAGGCGGGACGAATTTGGTCAGGATAAGCGGCAAGCCTCTCGTCATCCGCAATGGTCCGGAGACCAGCGATGGTGATTGGCGACCTTTTAAATCCGATGGCTTCATCCGCGGTTGTCTACTCGCTTTGTTTTTTTCAATTGTACGCCAGACCTCGGGATGACATGGGGCTACCAAACTTGATTGATACACAAAATTTATAAAGTTTGACCTCAAGCATGAAAACCCCCACCTACCCCCCCATGAAGGTGGCTTCGCACTCTCTCGAACCACTCGTAGATTCATTGCATTGGTGTGGCCAGGGTGCATTCCCCCTGTCTGTTGGCCCCGCCTGGGTGACCTTTATTGAGGAGAATTAAATGATGCTTAGCAAACAGGCTTTATTGCAGGCTTACCGTAAGATGCGGGAGATCAGGACATTTGAGGAGCGTTTGCATCAGGAAAATACCAGCGGCGATATCCCAGGTTTCATTCACCTTTATACCGGTGAGGAGGCCATCGCGGTGGGGGTCTGCGAAAATTTAACGAGCGCTGATTTCATTGGTTCAACACACCGTGGACATGGTCACTGTATCGCTAAAGGTTGCGACATTCACGGCATGATGGCCGAAATATTCGGTAAAGACAGCGGGTTATGTCGCGGTAAGGGAGGCTCTATGCACATTGCCGATCTGTCGAAAGGAATGCTGGGTGCGAACGCTATCGTTGGTGGAGCCCCTCCATTGGCCATCGGCGCAGCGCTGACGGCAAAAACGCTTAAAACCAACAACGTCGGAGTCTCTTTTACTGGCGATGGTGGTTCTAATCAGGGCCTGGTCTTTGAAGCCATCAATATGGCCGTCGTGCTCCAGCTTCCAGCCATCTTTATTTTCGAGAACAACGGTTATGGCGAAGGGACCGGTCATGACTACGCCGTTGGTGGGCGTGATATCGCCCGACGCGCCGCTGGCTTCGGCCTACCGGCAGTGACCGTTGATGGCACCGATTTCTTTGCCGTTTATGAGGCCACCTCAGAGGCGGTCAAGCGCGCACGTGAAGGGGGTGGCCCAAGCGTCATTGAGGCCAAAGCCTACCGCTGGCATGGTCATTTTGAGGGCGATCCCGCGTTATACCGTGCTGAAGGTGAAGTTCAACGCCTGCGTGAAAAACATGATCCGCTGAAGATTTTCACATCCAGGGTCAAGCAACATATCACCCAGGAAGAACTGACGGCAATTGATGAGGAAGTAGAAGCGCTTGTCAACGATGCTGTATTGAAAGCCCGCGCCGCTGCCTATCCGGCTCCGGAAGACCTGCTGACAGACGTATACGTCTCATACTGAGGGTGATAACAATGGCGATAAAAACCTATCGTGAAGCGGTCAAGGAAGCCCTGGCTCAGGAAATGGAACGCGACGAACGCGTTGTGCTCATTGGTGAAGACTTACGTGGCGGTCATGGCGGAAATGCGCCCGAAGACGCGAAGATAGAAGCCTTTGGCGGTGTACTCGGTGTCACTAAAGGGCTGTGGACGCAGTTCGGCTCTGAGCGGGTGATCGACACCCCCATTACAGAGTCGGCAATCATCGGTATGGCTGCCGGCGCCGCAGCAACCGGTCTGCGGCCAGTAGCGGAATTGATGTTCATGGATTTTTTTGGTGTGAGCCACGATGCGCTGTACAACCAGGCGGCTAAGTTCCGCTACATGTTTGGTGGCAAAGCCCGGGCACCACTGGTGATGCGAGGTATGATCGGCGCAGGTTTTTCTGCCGCCGCCCAGCATTCACAGTCACCCTATAATATCTTTGCGACCACGCCAGGACTGAAGGTGGTGGTGCCATCGACACCTTATGACGTCAAGGGGCTGTTAATCCAGTCAATTCGCGACGACGACCCCGTGGTATTCTGCGAGCATAAAATGCTTTACGACCTCAAGGGCGAAGTACCGGACGAGAGCTATACCATCCCGCTAGGTGTAGCCAACTATACTCGCGAAGGAGAGGACGTCACCATCATTGCCTTGTCGGCAATGGTACATAAAGCAAACCAGGTTGCGGACAAACTGGCCAGGGAGGGGATCTCGGTCGAGGTGGTCGACCCACGTACTATTTCGCCACTGGACGAAGAAGGTATTCTGGAATCGGTGGCTTCTACGGGGCGTGTAGTGATTGTCGACGAGTCAGCAGCACGCTTCGGTTTCGCTCATGATGTCGCGGCACTGATTGCTTCCCAGGCATTCCATTTCCTCAAAGCGCCCGTTCTGCTGGTGACGCCACCACACACTCCGGTCCCGTTCTCCCCTGCTCTCGAAAAACTCTGGGTCCCTGGCGTTGAACGTATCGAAGCAGCCGTCCGTCAAGTGCTGGAGGATTAATCTATGAGCGAAATCAAGACGCTTGAAATGCCCAAATGGGGGCTTTCAATGGAGGAAGGTTTGCTCGCCCGGTGGGCAATCCAGGAGGGTGACAGCTTCACCAAAGGGCAGGAAATCTGTGAGATTGAAACCAGTAAAATCGTCAATGTGCTGGAGGCCCCCTTTGCCGGTACATTACGTCGGATAATCGCCCGACAGGGGGATACTCTCCAGGTAGGAGCCGTGCTGGCACTGGCCGCTGACGCTTCGGTCAGCGATGCTGAACTGGACGAATTTGCGGCCAGTCTGGCTACGGAGAAAACAGCAGCCTCTGGCACGAAGGCTACCGAGCCGGACGTCACTGCGCAGGCAGGCGCTAAGCCGCCTGCCGTTGTCTCGCTCCCCTCCAACAACCCCGTGGCGCCCGTTGGGCAGACCGAAGTCCCCGTCAGTCTGCAAGGCGTGACCGATGTGACTCAGGTTAATGCCACTCCCCATGCGTTACGTCTGTCTGCACGCTGGGGTGTCGACCTGAAAAAGGTCCGCGGTAGCGGACGTGGCGATCGTATCTCTGTGTCTGACGTGGAAAGCGCGATCGTTGCCGCCGGTGGCCGCATCGTCTCTCCAACGCCCCCCGTTCGTCGCAGCAAAGCCCCCCGCTCGCATGCCGATGATAGCCAGGTATCGGCCACCCCGCTGGCGCGCCGTCTGGCTGGCAAAATGGGTATCAACTTACATGACTGCCGAAGCAGCGGTTCACGTGGCCGGGTGAGTCGTGATGATGTGCTGGCCACGGCGTTGTTACTCGACGAACACTCGCAGACCCGTCCTGTGCAGGAGAGTATCCCGGCAACCTTTGAGAACATCCCCATGTCCGGTATGCGGCGGGCTATCGCTGCTCGCCTGCAAACGTCCAAGCAACAGTCCCCCCATTTCCGTTTGAGTGTCGATCTTGATCTGGAACGACTGTTAGCGTTACGTCAGGAAATTAACAGCGAAGTACCCGGCGTCAAGATTTCGGTTAACGATCTGCTGGTTAAGGCCTGTGCCCTGGCTCTGGTGGCGGTGCCGGATGTCAACGTACAGTTTGATGAAGCAACCCAAAGTATCCGCCGCTTTGCGGATGCCGACATTTCGGTGGCCGTTGCGCTGCCTGGCGGGTTAATTACCCCTATTGTTCGCTCGGCGAACCGCAGATCGGTCAGCGACATATCGAACGAAATTCACACCCTGGTGACCAAAGCCAAAGCGGGCACGCTGAAGCCCGAAGAATTCCAGGGGGGGACCTTTAGCTTGTCAAACCTGGGTATGCTCGGAGTACGGCAGTTTGACGCCATCATCAATCCACCGCAAAGCGCAATCCTCGCAATTGGCGCCGGCGAGGTCCGGGCGGTAGTACGCGACGGGCAAATCGTCGCGCGCCACCAACTGACGGTATCGCTATCCTGCGATCACCGGATCATCGATGGGGCGCAAGGCGCGGCTTTTCTCCGGGAACTCAAGCGACTGATTGAAACACCAACCTTGATGTTTATCCAGGAGACGAGCTATGCACGATAAATACGATGTGCTGATCATCGGCGGTGGGCCTGGGGGATATGTTGCCGCCATCCGTGCCGGTCAACTAGGGCTTCGTACCGCATTAGTGGAAAAACAACATTTGGGAGGCATCTGTCTGAACTGGGGCTGCATTCCAACCAAGGCGCTGTTGCATGGTGCCGAGGTCGCGCACAGTATCACCCATGCCAGTCAGTTGGGCTTCAGTGTGGGTGAGGTGAATTTCGATCTGCAGAAACTGGTGCAGTTTAGCCGTAACGTGTCGCAACAGCTCACCGGTGGGGTTGAGTACCTGTTGAAGAAAAATGGCGTCAGGGTGATTGATGGCACCGCGCGACTGCGCGGCAAGGGACAAATCACGGTCGCGGATGCCCGAGGGGAAGAGCACGATTACCGGGCCGATCACGTGATCCTGGCAACGGGGGCCCGGCCACGAGCATTACCAGGCATAACGCCAGATGGTGAATATATCTGGACCTATTTCGAGGCACTGCAGCCTGAGCGATTGCCAAAGTCGCTATTAATCATCGGTTCAGGGGCGATTGGCGTCGAGTTCGCCAGCCTTTATAACGATCTTGGCTGCAAAGTGACGCTGGTCGAGCTAGCCCCGCAGATTCTGCCAGTTGAAGACGCTGAAGTGTCTGCTGCGGTGCGTAAATCATTTGAAAGGCGCGGCATACAGGTCCATACCCAGACTCTGGTGACGCAAGTACAGCTCACCGATACTGGGGTGCGCTGCACGATGAAAAACACCGGCACCGAATATTTCCAGGAAGTCGAACGTGTGCTGCTGGCGGTTGGCGTACAGCCTAATATTGAAGATCTCGGGCTGGAAGCGCTGGGCGTCGAGTTAGACCGCGGCTTTATCAAGACGGATACGGCTTGTCGCACTAACGTATTCGGGCTTTATGCCATCGGCGATGTAGCCGGCCCGCCGTGTCTGGCGCACAAGGCCAGCCACGAAGGAGCGATCTGCATTGAGACACTGGCTGGCGTCGAAGGCACACACCCTCTTGATCGCGACTATGTGCCCGGTTGTACTTATTCCCGACCCCAGGTTGCCAGTCTGGGCCTCACAGAATCGACTGCCCTGGCCAGAGGACGGCCAGTCAAGATCGGTAAGTTCTCCTTTCAGGGGAATGGTAAGGCGCTGGCCAGCGGAGAGACGGAGGGTTTTGTAAAGACTATTTTCGATGCTGAAACCGGCGAGTTGCTGGGAGCGCATATGGTTGGCGCGCAGGTCACCGAACAGATCCAGGGTTTTGGTATCGCCCGTCACCTGGAAGCCACACATGAAAGTCTCCTGTCGATGATCTTTGCACATCCGACGCTTTCAGAAGCGATGCATGAATCAATACTGGCTGCCTGTGGCCAACCGTTGCATCAATAAGAAAATCAGGGAGGCGATAGCTTCGTGATACTGAGTCAATCTCCGGTTATCCCTCCTGTATTTTCCTTATCAGAGACTCACCGTGAACGGTTATCGAAGTGACAGCCTGCAGATATATTGCCGCCGTTCAGGCTCACTGAGCAGTGAGCGCGTTTAACATATCGCATCGGATTTTTTATCATAATATTCTGATTTTTTTTAACACAGCGCGGAGACAAATCTGAAAATTGTCCGTATCCGTACTTTTGCTGTTTTAATAGCCCCGCCTTTGAGTATAAAGTAGCCGCAAATGTAAATGAATGTCATGAAATACATTCATAACGTAAGTCGCAAAGGCATACAGGATCAGGGATGAAAGTTTTATACCCGGTGTGGGTGTTACTGGCATTGAGTCAGTCAGTCTTCGCAGCCCCGTTGTCACCAGCAGATCGCAACAGTATCGAACAACAGCAGCAGCAATTGCTCCTTCAGAACCAGCAGCAGCGTGAGTCGCTGGATCGCGCCGCGCCGCTGGCGCGCCCCTCTCAGCCTGAACAGCCTGTGCCGACGTCCGGCCCCTGTTTCACCATCAAGCGTATTGTGCTTGATGGCGCCACCCTTATTGATGCCCGCAAACAGCAGAAATTAGTCGCGCCCTGGCTGAACCAGTGCCTGGATATGGCGCGTATTAATCAACTGACAAATACGGTTTCTGACTGGTACATCAGCCGGGGATATATCACCAGTCGCGCTTTTCTGACGGAGCAGGATTTACGTTCTGGCGAGCTGCGTCTGGCTATTCTGGAAGGGCGACTCGAGAAAATACGCATGGATGGCGCGCCTGAGCGCGAGCTGAAAATGACGTTTCCAGGACTGGAAGGCAATATTCTTAACCTGCGGGATATTGAACAGGGCATGGAACAAATTAACCGTGCCCGTACCACGCCGGTTCAGATTGAAATATTGCCAGCCGATAAGCAAGGATGGTCGATTGTTCATTTGACCGCCACACCAGAATTTCCTCTTTCCGGCTCAGTCAGCGTTGATAACAGCGGCCAGAAAAGTACGGGCGTCGGGCAAATTAACGCCGGGCTGAACGGCAATAACCTGTTGGGGCTGGCCGACAACTGGTTTATTTACGGCGGGCGCAGCAGCGCGTTTTCGAATGCTAAAGACGCTCAAAGTTTTGCGGCGGGCGTCAGCATCCCCTACGGCTACAGCCTGCTGGATTACAGCTACAGCTGGAACAACTATCTCAGCACCCTCGATAACAACGGCGACTTCTGGCGCTCAAGCGGTGATACCGAAACGCACCGCGTCAATCTCTCGCACGTCCTGTTCCGCAACGGCGATATCAAAACCGGCGTCTCCGTGGGCTTAAGCCATCGCATCAACCATAACTATCTCGACGATGTCCTGCTGAAAAGCAGCAGCCGCACACTCACCAGCCTGCAGTTTGGCCTGAGCCATACCCAGAAAATGTTCGGTGGCGTGGCGACGTTTAACCCGACCCTCAGCCGCGGCATGCCGTGGCTGAACGCCGAAAGCGACGGCAACAAAAACGGCGATTTGCCGAAAGCGCAGTTCCGTAAATGGAGTCTTAATGCCAGCTTTCAGCGCCCGGTGGCTGAGAATCTGTGGTGGCTGGCGAGCGCCTACGGGCAGTGGTCGCCGGACCGCCTGTACGGCAGCGAGCGCCTGACGCTGGGGGGCGAGAGTTCCGTGCGCGGTTTTAAAGAACAGTATATTTCAGGTGACAACGGCGCGTACTGGCGAAACGAACTCAACTACACGCTGTTTACGCTGCCGGTCATCGGCCAGGTCAGCGCGTTAGCCGCCGTCGATGGTGGCTGGTTGCACTCCGACAGGCTTGATCCTTATGCCGGAGGCACGCTCTGGGGCACCGCCGCAGGGCTGAGAACCGCCAGCCGGTGGCTGTCCACCTCGTTCACCGTCGGGCTTCCTCTGATTTACCCGGGCTGGCTTGGGCCGGATCATGTCAGCATTTACTCCCGCGTTGCCGTCGCGTTTTAAAGGATTATCGTCATGGATCAGCAGCCTCCTGTTCGCTTCACCTATCGCCTGCTCAGCTATCTGATGAGCGCCCTGCTCGCCGGACAGCCTCTGCTGCCTGCGATTTCCGCCACGCTGACGCCAACGGGCGACACCTCCGCAGGCAATGCGGCGAACGGGGTCCCGGTGGTGAACATCGCCACGCCAGACGGCGCAGGGATTTCGCACAACGCGTTCCAGGACTACAACGTCGGCAAAGAAGGTCTGATCCTGAACAACGCCACCGACAAGCTGAACCAGACTCAGCTCGGCGGGGTTATCACCGGCAATCCGAACCTGACCGCGGGCAAGGAAGCGAAAGGCATCATCAATGAAGTGACCGGCGGCAACCGTTCACAGCTTCAGGGCTATACGGAAGTGGCAGGTAAAGCGGCGAACGTGATGGTGGCGAACCCGTATGGCATTACCTGCAACGGCTGTGGATTTATCAACACCCCGCAGGTCACGCTGACCACGGGGAAACCGGTCTTTGACGCCAGCGGCAATTTACAGGCGCTGGACGTGAAAAAAGGCAGCATCACCATCGAGGGGCAAGGACTGGATGCCAGCAGCAGTGATGCGCTGTCAATCATTTCACGCGCAACCGAAGTGAACGCCGCCATCCATGCCCGGGATTTAAAGGTGGTTGCCGGGGCCAACCGGGTTGGCGCAGATGGCAGCGTACAGGCGCAGCAGGGTGAAGGCCGCGCCCCCACGGTGGCGGTAGATACCGGCGCGCTGGGCGGGATGTACGCCAACCGCATTCATCTGGTGTCCAGCGAAAAAGGCGTCGGGGTTAATCTCGGAAACCTGAATGCCCGCCAGGGGGACATCACCCTCGATGCCAGCGGCAAACTGACGGTCACTGACAGCCTCGCCAGCGGGGCGTTGTCCGCCAAAAGTGAAAGCCTCGCTCTGACGGGCGATCATAAAGCCAGCGGCAATATATCGCTCAACAGCCAGGGCGACATTGCCCTGAGCAACGGTTCGCTGAACAGCGACGGCGACCTGGTACTCAACGCCAGCGGCACGATTTCGCACGCCAATGAAAAGCTGACCGCCGGACGCGATGCAACGCTGACCGCGAAAAACATCCGTCAGGATGGCGCCAGCCAGATTAACGCCGCCCGCGATATCGCGGCTAACGCCCGTGACACGCTGAAAACGCAGGGACAGATGACCGCCGGGCAAAACCTGACGGTAAGCAGCAACACCCTGACCCAGGACGGCAAGCTGCTGGCGAAGAACAGCGCTCAGTTGAATGCGGGCACGCTGCATAACCGCGGCACCGTGCAGGGTGCTTCCCTGCGCGTGGACAGTTCAACGCTCAGTAACAGCGGTTCCCTGCTGAGCGGCGGCAACCTGGCCATCAATACTCAAGACTTTACCCAAAGCGGCAGCACCGGCGCGAAAGGCAAAGCGGAGATCACCGCCAGCGGGAAGCTGAGCAACACCGGCTCGCTGGTCAGCGACGATGTGCTGGCACTGAAGGCGCAGGATGTGACGCAGAACGGCGTGCTGTCCGGCGGTAAAGGGCTGACGGTCAATGCGCAGACCCTGACCTCCGGCAAAAATTCGGTGACCCACAGCGATGCGGCCATGACGCTGAATACCGCTACGGCGATGCTGGACGGGGAAACCAGTGCCGGCGGCGATCTACGGTTGCAGGGCGACAGTCTCAGTACCGCCGCGAGCGCACAGCTGCAGAGCGGCGGTCATCTCAGCCTCAGTGCGCGGGAAGCAACGCTGGCGGGCACCCAGGCGGCACAACAAGCCATGACGGTGAACGCCCGCGAAAAACTGGCCCACAGCGGTAAAAGCAGCGCGGCATCGCTCACCCTTCACGCGTCGGAGCTGACCAACAGCGGCGTGCTGGTGGCTTCCAGCCTGAACACGCAGTCGCAGCGCCTGACCAACAGCGGACTGATGCAGGGCAATTCGGCCCTGCTCATTGACACACAACAGCTGGACAACCAGCACAACGGCACCCTCTACAGCGCGGCGAATCTGACGCTGGATATCCCGGATATCCGCAATAGCGGGCTTATCACCAGCGACAAAGGCCTGGCGCTTAACGCCACGACGCTGAGCAATCCCGGCAAAATCATGGCTGACACGCTGAAGGTCAACGCGACCACGCTGAGCGGTGACGGCCTGGTGCAGGGAACCGGCTCACTGACGCTTGCCGGTGACACGCTCACGCAGGGAGCCCGCGGGCGCTGGCTGACGGCGGGCGATCTCTCCCTCAAGGGCAAAACCCTGAATACCGCGGGGACCACGCAGGGACAGAACCTCACCGCTCAGGCCGACAGCTGGACGCACAGCGGCTCCGTACTGGCAACCGGCAATCTCAATGCCGCGCTGGCGACGTCGTTACTCAACAGCGGCGACCTGATGAGCCAGGGCAACGTCGACCTGAACGCGCCCGCGCTGACCAACCACGGCCGTATTCTCTCGGCGGGCGACCTGTCGCTCACCGGGACAACCTTCACCAGCGACGGCACGCTTCAGGGCGACACGCTCCGGCTTCGCCAGAACAGTATCGACAACCAGGGCATGCTGACTGGCCTGAACGGCCTGATGCTGAACAGCACGGGCGGGCTTAACAACAGCGGCGACCTGCTGAGCCAGAAAGCGCTGGCGGTTAGCGCAGGGGACGTGACTAACAGCGGTCGCCTTCAGGGCCAGAACATCACGCTGGACGGCGCTTCTCTCAACAACAGCGGCGCGATCCAGAGCGCGCTGGATTTAGCCCTGACCCTGAGCGGCGATGTGATCGCTGCTACCGGCAGCAAAATCACCGCCCTGGGCGACGCCCGCCTGAACGGCAAAGCGCTGAGCAACCAAGGTCTGATTAGCGCCAAAACGCTGGAGGTGAAAGGCGATTCGCTCAGCAACGGCGGCGAAATCAGCGGCGTTAACGGCCTGAACGTGACGCTCAACGGCAACCTGCAACAGCAGGGCAAAATGCTGACCGGCGGGCAGCTTAACGTCAACGCCAAAGACATCAGCAACAGCGGACAGCTTCAGGGAGCGGATACCCAAATCAATGCCAGCTCGCTCACCAACAGCGGGCGCGTGCAGGGCGACAGCAATCTCACGCTCACCCTGCTGGATGCCCTGACCAACCAGGCCAGCGGCGTGCTGCTGAGCCAGAACGCGCTGAACCTCACCGCGCCGGTGCTGACTAACGACGGTACGATTCAGGGCCACGGCAACACCACGCTCAGCGCGGCAACGCAGGCCCGCAATAGCGGCAAAATGCTCTCCGGCGGCAACCTGACCTTCATCACGCCGGACTACAGCGGCAGCGGCTGGCTACAGGCGACGAACCTGGTGCTGAACGTGGCGAAGTTAGCCAGTAACGGCACCGTGATAGCCGCGAACCAGGCGACGCTCACCGGCCACAGCCTGACCAACGACGGCATTCTGCAGGCCACTCAGCTGAACGTGAACGCCGGGACCGTGACCAACAGCGGCACACTGCTCGGCACTCAGGGTTTGACGCTCAAAGGGAACAGCCTTAACAACGCGGGCGGGAAGGTGTTCAGCGGCGGCGATATGCTTGCCGAAATGGTCTCGCTGAGCGGCGCGGGCCAGCTGGTGGCGCTCGGCAACCTGACGCTGAAGCTCACCAACGGCTTCAGCGCGCAGGGCGTGATTGCCGCGAACAGACAGCTCGCCATCAGCAGCCTGGGCGATATCACCAACGGAGCCACGTTGCAGGGCAACGGCATCACGCTGAATGCCGCGGGCAGTCTGACCAACAACGGCCAGCTGACCGCAGGCAGCGGCACCACGGTATTGCGCGGCAGCCAGATTGCGCTGAACGCCAGCGGCAGTTTACAGGCAGGCGGCGACGTCAGCCTGACCAGCCAGGGCGATATCAGCCTCAACGGGTTCACCGGCACCGCAGGCAGCCTGCTGTTGAACGCGGCCGGGTCGATCGTTAACACCGCCCTGCTCTATGCGGGCCATAACCTGTCGTTGTTTGCCAGCAGCATCCAGAACCTGCGCGGCGATATGCTGGCGGGCAACAACCTGGTGATGCAGAAAGACGCCAGCGGCACGGCAAACAGTGAGGTGATTAATCGTTCCGGCAGTATTGAGACAGTCAATGGCAACATCAGCATCAACACCGCAAACCTTCTGAATACCCGTGACGGTCTGAAGGTGGACACCACATACCAGGAGTTTATGCCGTCTGACCAGTCATGGCTGCATGTTTCCTATGTGTCTCTCGGTGAAGATAACCTTGGGGTGGCATCGAATACCCTGTGTTCCGGAGGAGTGAATACCCACTGTACGACTTCTTACTGGCTGGTGCCGGCTTTCACCTATGATGAAAAAACGGTGCTGGTGAATCAGAAAGAAACGACCGTCACCGCGAACGGTGGGGCAGGTCGTATTGCTTCCGGCAACAATCTGACGGTGAACGCCGGTACGCTGACCAATGAATCCAGCTACCTGCTGGCAAACGGTGATATCACCCTGCACGGGGGTACCCTGAATAATACGTCTGCTGAAGCTGGCAAGTGGTCGACCCGGGAGAAATTTACCTGGAGCTGCAAACCGTATTGCACCACGGATTACGACCCGTTCCCGAGCGGGCAGACGGTGGAAGGCTGGCTGAAGGCGATGAAGGAGGATAAGGATTCGGGGATCGCCTATGATCTTGCAGATACCTGGACTGATTACGCAGCAGATAACCAGCAATACCGGGCGGTGATCCAGGCGGGTGGCAACGTCAACGCAACATTCACCAACGACATCAGCAACACCAACACCACTGCCAACGCGGGCAAAATCAGTAACACCATTGTTGCCCCCAGCCTCAACACACCATCCGCACAGTCTGTGGATGGCGGTGCGGGCCCACAGGCGCTGACGGATGCCGGAACCCAGGCTATCACCGGCCCGGACTGGAAGGACACCACTGCCAGCCAGACTATCGGTGGCGGCACAGGGCTGGCACCTGACGGCATCGACAGCAACTATCCCCTGCCCTCCGGCAATAACGGCTACTTTGTGCCGTCCAGCGATCCGGACAGCCCGTATCTGATCACCGTTAACCCTAAGCTCGATGGCCTGGGTCAGCTCGATCCCTCATTGTTTGGCGATCTGTATCAGCTGCTGGGTATGAACCCGGGCGCGGCCCCGCGCGAGACGGGCAGCCAGTACACGGACATGAATCAGTTCCTCGGTTCGTCGTACATGCTGGGCCGCCTCAGTCTGAACCCGGACAAGGACTATCGCTTCCTCGGCGATGCGGCGTTTGATACCCGCTATGTGTCGAACACCGTGCTGAACCAGACCGGGACGCGCTATATCAACGGCATCGGCTCGGATCTCGACCAGATGCGCTACCTGATGGACAGCGCCGCCGATGCGCAGAGCTCGCTCGGCCTGAAGTTTGGCGTGGCGCTGAGTGCCGAACAAGTGGCGGCACTTGACCACAGTATTCTGTGGTACGAAAGCGCCACCATTAACGGTCAGACCGTGATGGTGCCCAAAGTGTACCTGTCGCCAAAAGACGTGACGGTGCAGAGCGGCAGCGTGATCCGCGGCAGCAACGTGCAGCTGGCGGGCGGCAACCTCACCAACAGCGGCAGCTCGCTGCTGGCGCAGAACAGCCTTGCCATCGACAGCAGCAACAGCCTCAGCAACCTCAACGCCGGGCTGATCAACGCGGGCGGTGGGCTCGACCTGAGCGCGCTGGGCGATATCAACAACATCGGCTCGGCGATGTCCGGCAAAACCGTCCAGCTGGAAAGCGTCGGCGGCAGCATCAACAACATCACCCAGACGCAGCAGTGGCGCGTGGGCGACGACAGCCGTCGCGGCAGCGTGCACGTCAGCGGTACCGACGTCGGGCAAACCGCCGCCATCACGGCTACCGACGGCCTGAGTATGTCGGCAGCAAAAGACATCAACATCACCGGCGCGAACGTGGCCGCAGGCGGCGACCTCGCGATGGGCGCGGGCAACAACATCAACATCGCCGCGAACCAGATAACCGACAGCAGCAGCCAGTCGGGATTCTGGGGGCAAAAAGACACGGCGACGTCGTCCATCTCCAGCCATGGCAGCAGCCTCACGGCGGGCGGCAACGCGGTGATGCAGGCGGGCAACGACCTGAACGTGACGGCGAGCGCCATCGACGCAGGCAAAACCGCGCAGCTGGTGGCAGGCAATGACCTGAACCTGAACGCGGCGGGCAACGGACAGACCAGCCGCACAGGTGGCAGCGAAAGCCATCAGAGCAGCGCAGACAGAACCACCCTTTCAGCGGGCGAGAACGTGACGCTGTTAGCCGGGCGGGACGTGACCAGCCAGGCCGCAGGCATCGCGGCGGAAGGCAATGTCGGCATCCAGGCCGGACGCGACGTCAATCTGCAGGCCGAAGCGACGGTTAATGGCAGCAGCAGCCACAGCAGCAAGAAAATCGTTATCGACGAGTCCGTGCGCCAGCAGGGCACTGAAATCGCCAGCTCCGGCAACACCACGATACTCGCCGGACGCGACGTGAACAGCAAAGCGGCGCAGGTGACCGCCAGTGGCGATATCGGCGTGGCGGCTGGCCGGAACGTGAACCTGACGACGGCGACGGAAAGCGACTATCACTACCAGGAAGAGACGAAGACTAAAAAAGGGCTCCTCAGCAAGAAAACGACCCACACTGTTGAGGAAGACAGCGCGACCCGCGAGGCAGGCACCCTGCTTTCAGGCGACAATGTCACCGTGCAGGCGGGTAACAACCTGCTGGTGAAAGGTTCCTCCGTGGTGGGCGATAACACCGTGGCGCTGGGCGCGGGCAACAACGTCGATATCGTGGCGGCCACCAACACCGATTCCTCCTGGCGCTTTAAGGAAGAGAAGAAGAGCGGCCTGATGGGCACCGGCGGTATCGGCATCACCGTCGGCAGCAGTAAATCCACCCATGACCTGCGTGAAGCGGGCACCACGCAAAGCCAGAGCTTCAGCACTGTCGGCTCTACAGGCGGCAACGTGGTTATCGCTGCCGGAAACCAGGCGCACATTGGCGGCGCGGACCTGATTGCCGGGAAGGACATGAGCCTCAGCGGCAGCAGCGTGCTCATCGACCCGGGTCACGACAAACGCACCCGCGATGAAACTTTCGAGCAGAAGAAAAGCGGGCTGACAGTGGCACTGTCCGGCACCGTGGGCAGTGCGATTAATAATGCTGTCACGGCGGCGCAGAACACCAGAGAGGAAAGCGACGGACGCCTGAAGGCACTCCAGGCCACCAAAACGGTCCTCTCCGGCGTGCAGGCCGGACAGGCGGCTGAGGCGGCTAACCTGACGGCCGACCCGAACGCGATGGGCGTCAGCCTCTCACTGACCACGCAGAAATCCAAATCGCAGCAGCATGCCGAAAGCGATGCGGTGGCGGGCAGCACCCTGAACGCGGGCAATAACCTTTCCATCACTGCGAACGGCAAAAAAGGCGACGGCGATATCGTGATTGCCGGAAGCCAGCTGAAAGCGGGCGGCGACACGCTGCTGGACGCGAAGAACGACGTGATTCTCAGCGGGGCCGCTAACACCCAACAGTCCAGCGGCAAGAACAGCAGCAGTGGCGGTGGCGTGGGCATCGGTGCCGGGGGTAACGGTGCGGGCATCAGCGTGTTTGCCAACGTCAACGCGGCAAAAGGCAAAGACAAAGGCAACGGCACCGACTGGACCGAAACCACCCTCGACAGCGGCAAAACCGTCACCATTAAGAGCGGGAATGACACCGTACTCAACGGGGCGCAGGTCAACGGCAATAAAATTGTCGCCGATGTGGGCCACGACCTGCTGATGCGCAGCCAGCAGGACAATAACGACTACGACAGCAAACAGACCAGCGTGGCGGCGGGCGGCAGCTTCACCTTCGGCAGCATGACGGGCTCCGGCTACATCTCTGCCAGCCAGGACAAGATGAAGAGCCGCTTCGACTCCGTAGCCGAGCAGACCGGGATGTTTGCCGGGGATGGTGGGTTCGATATCACCGTCGGCAACCACACCCAGCTTAATGGTGCGGTTATCGCTTCTACTGCCACGGCAGATAAAAACAGCCTCGATACCGGGACGCTGGGCTTCACGGATATTCACAACGAAGCGGATTTCAAAACCCAGCACTCGGGCATCAGCCTCAGCGGTGCGGGCAGCTTCGGCGACCAGTTCAAGGGCAACATGCCTGGCGGGATGATGTCGGCGGCGGGCAACAAAGGCCATGCCGAAGGCACCACCCAGGCCGCTGTGGCAGACGGCACCCTCACCATCCGCGACAAGGCAAACCAGAAGCAGGACGTGGCGAACCTGAGCCGTGACACCGAACATGCCAACGACAGCATCAGCCCGATCTTCGACAAAGAGAAAGAGCAGAACCGCCTGAAGGAAATCGGGATGATCAGCGACATCGGCGGCCAGGTGGCGGATATTGCGCGGACGCAGGGTGAGCTGAGCGCCATTAAAACGGCCAAAGAGCGCATGAACAGCGTGACGCCTGAAGACCGTGACGCTGCCAAAACACAGTGGGAGAAGGCAAATCCGGGCAAAACACCAAAACCGGAAGATATCAGCAATCAGATTTATCAGAACTACTACAACGAAGCCTTTAACGCGACAGGTATGGGCACCGGTGGTGCAGTTCAGCGTGGTATCCAGGCCGCGACGGCAGCGCTTCAGGGCCTGGCGGGCGGCAATATTGCGGGTGCACTGTCAGGGGCTTCGGCTCCGGAGCTGGCAAACTTCATTGGGCACAATGCCGGAATCAATGATAACGATGCAGCGAAAGCCATTGCTCATGCCATTCTCGGCGGCGTGACGGCGGCTCTTCAGGGTAACAGTGCCGCAGCTGGCGCGGCAGGTGCTGCGAGTGGAGAACTGATCGCAAGTGCCATCGCGAAAGCGATGTATCCGGATGTGAAAGATCTGTCGACCCTGACCGAAGATCAGAAACAGACGCTGAGCACGCTGGCGAGTATCTCAGCAGGCATGGCGGGTGGTATTGCCGGTGGGAACACTGCGGGTGTGGCTACCGGAGCGGCTGCCGGGAAGAATGCGGCTGAAAACAACCTCATTGCAGGTAACGAAGATGCGCAGACGAAGTTTGTTCAGGAGCATGGCAAAGATATTGCCTCCTGCTCGACTAGTCCTGGTGGGGCTGAATGTAAACGCGGTGAGGCTGTAAACAAAGCGATTGCAGCAGCGCTTGTTGGAGGGGCTACAGGTGGGGTAGTGATTGCTCTGACTCCGGAAGCAATTGCAGCCGCTCAGGCAGCAGTCAGCGCCTGTGGTGCGAATACTATACTGTGTGCAAATGAAGTCAGTATCTGGGTTGCGGAAATGGCCGCTGGAGATGCTCTTCCTGCGGGCCTGACAGTAGCGACGGTTGGCAAAATGTCTGCCAGCGAGTTGTCAGAGTTGAAGGCTCTGATGGCTGTTGAAAAACAGACAGGTCAGAAAATCAGTGCGGAGTCACTTGAAAAGGTGATGCTGGACTCAGGTGGTAAAGGGAACTGGAGCAAAGAGCTAAATAACCCACAGCCGAATAAAGTTTATCATGTAGATGGTGATAAAATTTATAAAACTGATGCTCAGGCAAGACCAAGCCAGGTTGAAGCAACTCTTAGTCCTAATGTAAAAGACAGAAATGGCTATCAACAATGTAAAGCAGGTAAGTGTGGCTTTGATGGAGATGAAGGTGGTCATTTAATAGCCAGCATTTTTAATGGGCCTGGTGAAAAATTGAACCTTGTTCCGATGGATGGAAATCTGAACAAAGGAGCCTGGAAGCAGATGGAAAATACGTGGGCAAAAGCATTAGGGGAAGGAAAAGAGGTTAAGGTCAACATTCAGCCGTCGTATATTGGGGACAGTGTCAGACCTGAGAAATTTAAAGTAGTGTATTCAATTGATGGTGGTCGCCCGATTGAAAAAGTATTTAATAACTCACCTGGAGGTAAGTAATGCGGTCTGATCAAGAAATATATAATGATATCGGTTCAGTATTACTCTCTATCGCACCTGAAAATGCGATTAAAATTATTCTATACGCTAAGCTAGAGCCGGAAAGTGACTGTGGAGAATTTACATATGACTATGTGGATAAACAGGGTGATCAACATTGGGTAACTGAAACAGCAGATGCCAGTGAACGGCTTTTGGATCTTCTGGTCGAGCTGAGGAATTTTTTTGTAGAGAACTTTAAATCACAAGAAAAGCCATTCTGGCATGGCTGTGAAGTTACTGTAAATATTGAAACGCTTAAGATTAATATCGATTTTAAATACGATAACTGATTACAATCCCGCCCTATCTGGGCGGGAGGATTTTCACATACTCAAAGTTCCGGCCAATACTACTAAAACACAATGGACAGAGATAAATAGTGCTATTGAGTACGGTAAAAGTCTGGGTGTAACCGTTAAAGTGACTCAGGTGAAATAATGAAATTTAATAAAGAACAAGATTATTGGGCAACTTGTTATTGTACTAATTAGTTTTTACTAATTGAAACTCAATCAGGGCAAGGAAGAACTAGTGCAGATCCACTATTTCCACCCCATTTACTACTACCTGAAGCTGACGACGAATGTGCTGGTCAAACTATATTACAGGCTTTGTACAATAGCTGGACACTGAATAAATTTGAGGATCGTGTTGCTTTTTTTGACCTTGAGAAAGGTAAGGAGAAGTATGCGGCCTGGATAGCCAGGTTGATGGATAGATACGGCTATAAAACCAAAAGTGCTTTATTCAAGGATATGAAACATTGCATTATTCATTGTGTCAATGGAGTTATCACTATACGGCCCACTCGCCATGAAAAACTGGAAGGTTGGGGAGGAACAAAGGGAGATAGCATTGAAGATGTTATTCTTTCAACCGACAATTCTCCTGCTGAAATTGGAGCAGGCCTTCGACTGGCATTAAGTCGGTGTAAAGGATAAGTGGATATCAATAAATCCGCCCTTTCCGGGCGGGATGCTTGGCAACAACTGATGCTATTGATAAGATTGAATCAGCTTTGAAAGGACATGGAATATGATTACCCTCCGCAAATTGATAGGAAATATCAATAAAACACAAAATGCTGACCAACAATCGCCGCTTGAACAATGGTTTGAGCATGTCATTGATATCCCGTTAGAAGAATTGTCCGTTGAAGATGTTTGTCGTGCAATTCGCCAGGAAATCTGCATCGATCAGCTAATGCCAAGAACATTAGAAATACTGGCCGAGGATCCGCTTGCGGGCAAGTATTACGATGGTGAGCTCATCTCTGCGTTGGCAACAGTCAAAATGATAAATTTAGAAGATCATGTCGATGACTCCTGTGCTGGGTGCTGCTGCTGTCAGTAAGATAGATTCTTTGGTAGCAAAGTATGCAACAAACAATCAGCT
Source organism: Klebsiella sp. Lac1 (assembly GCF_009825425.1). Taxonomy (NCBI): domain Bacteria; kingdom Pseudomonadati; phylum Pseudomonadota; class Gammaproteobacteria; order Enterobacterales; family Enterobacteriaceae; genus Klebsiella; species Klebsiella sp. Lac1. Next base: position 15,794 of record NZ_VJZJ01000001.1, on the reverse strand, counting down.
ATCAACAGGAACGGTGTTTGATTCGATAAAGGCAACACAACCAGTACACCCAGGATCAGTAATTCCTCAGTCATTTGAAATGTCCTTACCTAATGGGCAAAAGTATGGGTGCATGGAAATGCTACCGAGCACATGGCAGAATATGCGGCATCGAAAGCTGCTACACATTTGCCTGAAGCAGTACGTCTCGCCAGCCAACAAGAACTCCGAAGTTTTCAGGCTGCCGTAAACACAGCAACTAAAACTAATATGCCATATGGAGAGCGAATTACGGTTGATGGTTGGCAGTTAGAAATTAAACCGCCTCGCGTTGACGGGGAATTGCCGACAATAATCCATGCACGTTACTTAGGGTCTCACTAAATGGATATAGAAATTACTAATCCTATATGTATAAAGCTGGACGTCATTGAACTTGATGAGCATGTTCCATCGTTAAAGTTTAGTGTCATAATCACGGTTAAAAAATTTGGTTATAAGGCCGAGGTTAGCTCTCAGTTCTGGATCGAATGTCAGTGTTTTGACGAGTTTATCAGCTGTATGAAAAGTGACAGGCTCGCCAGTCTCAAGGATATGAACGATAGTTTTGAGTTGGTATTAGATCCAATAAATGGTCAGCTTAATTGGTCGTGTATGAAGGAAGATATCAATGGTGGTATCTCCATATCCAAAGGAAGTGAAAATCTTGATGGTACTGCTAGGCAATCGATATGCAATGCCTTTAACGATTATCCTAGATGGTGGTAGTTATTAATGAATCCCAGCCCTTGCGGCTGGGATGTATTTATCTCACTTACGCCGTCTCAAGCGCCACTTTAGCCGCCACGCCCTGAAGAAAGAATATCGCCTGCTGCTGCTCTTCTTTTGGCAACTGACTGATGTTGTTGAGTTCCTTCATCAGCGGTGTCTCCACGGGCCGGGTGGTGATGACCAGACAACCCGGCATCACGCGAACATCAATTTTGGTGCCTGTGGTAAACCCCGCTTCTTCCATCCAGGTGCCGTTCAGGCGCAGGCTGGCGCTTCGGGTGTAGCGTTTAGTTCGGTTAGTTTTACGATCGTAATGACGGATGCTGACGTAGCTGACCGTCATATCCCTTAAGACTTTGGGTTCTGCTTTCTTAGGCAAGCTGTGATTGTTATTTTTGCGTACTACTTCGTGTTTTTCTGTATTTCCTGCCAAAAAGTTCGATTGTGTTTTGGCAATGGTGGTTCCTGGCTTAAGATTGGTGTCAGCCATATTCAACTCCAGCTTAGTTGTCTGTGGTCAGCGGCATGGAAGTGCTTCAACACTTTCATGCCGCGCTCTTTAATAATCAGAATATTCTATTTTATCAATTTTCCTGTTGCGGTCTTTCGGTTGCTTTGCTGCGTCTATTATACCCTGATGAATAAAAGTACAGTACTGGATGAAAGAACAATATTAATATCTGCGAGGCCGCTTCAGGAAATATTACCAATTTATGTAACGTTGCATTTTTAGCACTTTATGTAAAAACGTTCTTTCATTTCTTACGGTAACTATCCCCTGCCCTCCGGCAATAACGGCTACTTTGTGCCGTCCGCCGATTCGGACATCGCCAGCACGTCTACCGCAGATAAAAACTCGCTGGATACGGGGACGTTAGGCTGGCGCAATCCCGATTATCGGCATCGGGGCGCATGATGATGCGTCCGGGACAACCCATGCGGCGGTTGCTGACGGCACAATCACTGTCCGTGACAAGGATAATCAGCAGCAGGATGTCGCCGATCTGAGCCGCGATACCGATACTGGGGCTTGAACCGTGCACGACAAGAGTGCGTAGCCCGGAAAGTAACGGCATCGCAGAAAGCTTCGTGAAGACGATAAAGCGGGACTACATCAGCATCATGCCAAAAGCGGACAGCCAGATGGCGTTGATAAATCTGGCAGTGGCGTTCAGCCATTACAATGAACATCATCCGCACAGTGCGCTGGGATACCGCTCACCACGAGAATATATACGCAGAAAGTTATCGTAACCATAAGAGAGAAAAAGCGTCTGGATATAAAGGGTCAAATCCACACGTGATGCAGGGATTGATGTAAAAGCAACGGTACGAGCATACAATGATCCGTTGACGCCTGAAATCCAGAAGGCTCGTGGTTGGGAGAAATTCAATACTTGGGGAGAGGCTATTCAAGGAAGAATAAACAACCAATCTGGAAAATTTAGTGAGCAAAATCCTTACGGCTCATATCAATCGCCAAAAATTAAGGGTAAAAAATAATGACAAATTTCTCTTTATATGATCAGAACATTCTTCCTGTTGGGTTTAAGTTCCCAGAAAAATATACTGTTCTGATGAGTGAGAACTTCGAAGAGGATATTGAACCATGGAGTTTTCTTCGTAGAAGTGATGATATAACTCTAAGTCATTATGCTTCGATGTGCGAAAAGTATGTGAATAAGAAATTGATTCCATTCGCTATTGCTGTTGACCTTTCTGGTTATTATAATGATGGCTACGTTGTTTTAGCATGCTTTGATGGGGATGACCCTAGTGGCAACTCTAAAATTTATTTTCATGATTACGGTGCTCCTATAAAAGAGATTGACTGGAGTAAACGTTATAGTCTGGATGGTTTTGACGCGTGGTTAGAGTTTGCTCGGGCTGAATCAGCTCACTACAAAGAAGAACGAGCTGAAGACGAGTAAATCTACTCAATGATAAATTGCACAGGTATATTTTTTGTTAACCAAACGCCATTGTCTGCTTGATGAAAAATGAAGCCTTGTTGGTACATCTGCAAGGCATTAATTTTCAATGCAATAGGTTTTCCGTGGCGTTTGCCAACATTAAGTGCAGTTTTCTCGTCAGCCGATAAATGGACATATTGGCGTGTAAGAGATAATAGACCTTGCATTTTTATGGAATCAATGAACTGAATTGCAGTTCCATGGTACAAAAATTCAGGTGGGATCACTGAGGCGTAAGCAATGTTAACATTGGAGTTAGAATGCCCCTGAACTGCACGTATTGATTGGCCGTCTTCAGAGATAGCAAAACGTTTCTTATCACTACTCTCAACGATTAGAAGAATAGTATCTCGGTCGAGACATTTTCCAGCAGTTGATGCATGTTTGATTAAGGAGTCGATCTTCACCCAGCCTTCAATATTGAGACTTAACCCAATGGAGTCAGGGTTATGGCGTAAAATGTAGCTTAAGAATTTGCTGGTTTCTGTAATTTTTTGGCTCATGCTTACCTCGATAGTGAAATATATGATTATTAATTATGTTAGATATTAATCAATAACACTCGTTCTTAACAAGTTAGGCATTATGAAACCATTCGAAGAGTCAGTATTAATCTTCTCCATAGGGATCTTTTTGCCTTCATTACTTATGCTCAAGTGCCAGCTTAGCTGCCACTCCCTGCAAAAACAGCATTACCTGCTGCTGTTCTTTTTCAGGTAAATGTGTGGTGCTGTTAAGCACTTTCATTAGCGGCGTGACATTTGGGAGGGCGGTAATAACCAGGCAACCCGGCATCATGAGAACATCAATTTTGGTGCCTGTGGCAAACCCGGCTTCTTCCATCCAGCGACCGTTGAGCCGCAGGCTGGCGCTGTGGGTGTAGCGTTTTGTCCGGTTAGTGCGACGATCGTAGTGACGGATGCTGAGACCCTGTAAATAATTCTGTGTCACTGCCACCACGTCAAAACTGAGCGCTCAGGCGGTCACCGAACTCGATTAATAAAGCGGCTCATCGCCAACCGCCAGTTCTGGATCGGCATACTCCATTTTTTCGATGCCAATTGGATTTCCAGGTAAATAACCTTTCGCACTGAGTCATCCGTCGGGAACACCTTGCATTTCTTAATGGCGGCACGGATCACGCTGTTCAGCGATTCGATGGCATTCGTGGTGTAAGAACAGTGTTCTTACGCCTTTGAGTATTTGACAGGTAACACAGATAATATAACTCCTGCAGAGTTTGAAAGGGCCCTGTACTATTTTTACTGCGCAAAAAATGAGGCAAATCCTTATCCTGTACCAGAGAGCTTATTCAAAAAATTAATAAAAAGACATGAAGAACTGAAAGATAATCCTGATACAAAATTTTATCACTTTCATGAAACGTACAATGATTTTTCAAAGGTTTACCCGCTGGATAATTAGAAGCTATCGCCCGGGGAATATTGTCTATGACTGCATGGAAGGATGGTGGTAATATAGTGTTGGAAGTTGCTCTTTAACAGATCTGGGGGAAATGGCGTAACGGGCTGAAAAGGCGCGTCAGGACAAAAAATTGCCGTGTCAGCAGTCCAACAACAAAGCCGCCTGTAACTTACGAAAAAAGGAAAAGTCACCTCCGACGGCTAGCTTCGCAACGGATCAAGTGTTGTTGGGAATAACCACCTGATCCAGCCACAGCAGCAAAGTCGTTGTGAAGAATTGGTTGCCTGTAGCTGTGACAGTCGCTGTTATAAACGTGCAGATGATGCCATTAATACAGTTCCATATTCAGGTGAAGAAATTTTACTAAAAGGGTGTTTTGTACAAAAAGGAAGCGTTATATATGTTTAAAAAAGTAGTAGTAAGCTCTCTGTGTTTACCCATTTTGCTACTGGCGGGATGTGCAACAGAATCATCGCACACTGTAGAGGTCGCAAAAGTGGCTACCGCTCAAACAAGCTGGCATGGGCAGCGCAGCCTGATAACCGTCGGAAAATTTGATAACCGCTCAGATTACATGAATGGCATATTTTCTGATGGTGTCGATCGCCTGGGTAATCAGTCAAAAACCATTCTGGTCACTCATTTGCAACAGACCGGTCGTTTTAATGTATTGGATCGCACCAATATGGACGAAATCAAAACCGAGGCGGGAATCAGCGGAAAGAGCCAGCAATTAAAGGGCGCGACGTATGTTATCACCGGTGATGTGACCGAATTCGGTCGCAAAGAGACTGGTGACAGGGCGCTGTTTGGCATTTTAGGTCGGGGTAAATCGCAGGTTGCGTATGCGAAAGTTGCCCTCAATGTGGTCAATGTTAAAACGTCTGAAGTCGTGTTTACTGCCCAGGGCGCGGGCGAATACGAACTGTCGAACCGCGAAATTCTTGGCTTCGGTGGCACAGCCAGCTATGACTCCACACTGAATGGAAAAGTATTGGATCTGGCTATCCGTGAGTCCGTCAATAACCTTGTTGCGGGTATTGAAAACGGTAGCTGGAACCCGTCAAATACAAACTAAAAGGAACTTAGAATGGGACATTTTAATAAAATTTCATCTTGCGCAGTAATATTGCTGCTGGCCGGTTGTGCTGCAAAATCGCCCGAGAAAACGTATACCTGGAATGGTTATGAGGACTCTGTTTATCAGTATTACACCCATGAAACCAGTCCCCAGGAACAAATCGCCTCATTGCAGAAACTGATTGAGCAATCTCGGGCAAGTAATAAACCCGTTCCACCGGGTGTCCATGCTCATCTGGGAATGCTCTACAGCAAAACTGGACAGGCGGGTCTGGCAATGTCTGAGTTTAATGCTGAGAAAACACAGTACCCGGAATCAGCATCTTATATTGATTTCCTGACAGCAAAAAAATAAATGGATGGTAAAATGAAAGGATTATTTTCTCTCTTTACGCTTATTCTTATCTTATTATCAACGGGGTGTACTACCGGTAATAAGAAAGCAACGGACTACTCCGCATTCCGGGAGAGTAAGCCACGTAGTATTCTGGTGTTACCACCGAGAAATCAGTCACCGGATGTTAATGCCAGCAACAGCCTTCTGAGTGTGGTCACGATGCCATTAGCGGAGTCTGGGTATTATGTCTTCCCGGTTGCGGTAACGAGTGAAACATTCAAACAAAACGGCGCGACTAACCCGGATGATATAAGTGCGATCCCACTGAAAAAGTTACACGATACATTTGGTGCCGATGCAGTGATGTATATCACGATCAGTGATTACGGTACCTCATATCAGGTCGTAAGCAGCGATACGCGAGTGACAGCAACCGCGCGTCTTGTAGATGCTCGCACGGGTAAAGAGTTATGGAGTGGCGGGGCAACGGCTTCGAGTAATGAAGGCCAGGATACTAACAGCGGTGGGCTGATAGGGATGCTGGTATCCGCAGCGGTCTCGCAAATTGCCAATACGGCAACGGATAAAGCTCATGATATTGCCAAAATCACGGGGGCCCGTATGTTCAGTGCCGGGACAAACGGTGGTCTCCTGTATGGTCCTCGCTCGCCAAATTATGGCAAAACACAATTGTAAAATCGCCTGAGTCTTATCAATCAGGTCGCCACAGCGTCGGCGACCTGATTGATATTCATTATGATGTTGTACATTAATGTTGCTAAAACCTCTCTGAGTTATCTGTATCCGGTTAAGGTGAAAGTGACGAAATCTGAACGTGAAAAAAGTTCAGCAATCGGTCGCGTATTCAATGCGGTGAATCACTGTAGGTTAAATTGAGCAACAGTTTCACTCCGGCGAACTCATTCAGCCCCTCAAGGAATGGTGCCCTACTTTCCCTGGCTATAAGCTCTCTTACCTCAGCCGAAAACAGCACCTGCCCGCCTTTGTGTTGATGACCCATGCGCTGCGCTATTCTGCGTTGCCGCCGGGCGAGTTACCCGCTCAGGACCCGCTGTGTCCGTTATCCCTGAGCTTAAGCCACTGACCAAACACGGCCATCTCATTGACCAGGGGCGTTAAACGTTTTCCATCCTCGGTTAACGCGTACTCCACCGTCACAGGGACCGTCGGGTAGGCGGTTCGCCGCACCAGCCCCGCAGTTTCAAGCGCCCGGAGATCCAGAGTAAGCATCCGCTGGGATATACCGGGCATGTCCCGACGTAGCTGGCTAAAGCGCTTAGGCCCCTCCAGCAGGAAGTACGCGATCAGCAAGCGCCAGCGGCCCGCCAGTAAACTCATCGCCACTTCGACCGGGCACCCGGTTACCGCCTCTTTCATTAACGTCCTCCCACAGGTGGTATAAAAAATGTACCTATACCACAATTTAGTGCCTTCTTTAAAATATATATCAGCTCCGATACATTGATTCCTACCCAAAACAAATGAATCAATTCATGAGGGAGTTGAGATGAAACTCTATTACAGCCCGGCAGCCTGCTCTTTATCACCGCATATTGTCATCAAAGAAACCGGGCTCGATATTGAGCTGGTCAAAGTCGACTTACGCAATCACACCTTTAATCATGGCGAAGATTTTTTTACCCTCTCGCCCGCGGGTGCCGTCCCTGCCCTGTCGCTCCCCGACGGCACGGTGTTAACCGAAGGCCCGGCGGTGATTCAGTATCTTGCCGATCTGAAACCAGAATCCTTACTGGCCCCGCCAAACGGCACCCTCCTGCGCTATCAATTACAGCAATGGTTAAACTTTCTCTCAACGGAAATACACAAAGGGTTTATCCCGGTGATATATGGCGATCCTGAAGAACACTATATAAAACGAGCCAAAATGAAGCTGATGGATCGTTTCAGATTAATTAACCATCGGCTCGGCGAACAAAACTTTCTCCTTTCGGATGCCTATTCCATTGCTGATTGTTATCTTTTTGCCTTAATCGGCTGGGCGCAGGCCGGATGGTTAACCTCTTATATGAACCTCGATATCCACCTCGACGATTTACACCATTTAGCAGCGTGGTATCGACGCATTGCGGCACGAGATGCCGTTAAGCTGGCGATTAAAGAGGAAGGGTTGACTGCCACGGCGTGATGAGTTGCTAACTCCCGTCACCGCGCACGATGTGTGAATTTTGTGGCTGGCGTCGCGAATTCAGGCGCAGGTTTTACATCGTGAAACGCCGTCATCGCTGTTTAGTCACTGTTTAGTCGCCGCTGTCATCTGAGTCTGGCGACTACACTAAATAAAGACAGGCGTGCCTGACGGGGGTATCGACGAAGAGGGCCGGAAGGGTCTTAGCGGGCATGACGCGGGTTCGCGTCGATTGCCGTTGCTAAACGTGAAGGCTATCGCAAACGCCGCTTTTCATTCTCCGTTACGCTGGAGCACGCCGTTCACCCGTTAACGTTCTGAGACAGGAAATAACCATGCAACTGAATGACCTAACCTTGTTCCGCCAGCAGGCATTTATCAATGGTGAGTGGCGAGATGCCCTCAGCAGCGATGTCATTACGGTGACCAATCCGGCGAACGGAGAGGTGCTGGGCTCAGTACCTAAAATGGGCGCAGAAGAGACCCGCGACGCTATCCAGGCCGCCCATCGCGCCCTTCCCGCCTGGCGACAGCTAACGGCAAAAGAACGGGCTGCTATCCTGCGCCGTTGGTTCGATCTGATGATGGCAAACCAGGACGATCTGGCCCGGCTGATGACCCTCGAGCAGGGTAAACCGCTGGCGGAGGCAAAAGGCGAGATTGGCTACGCCGCTTCATTTATCGAATGGTTTGCCGAAGAGGGAAAACGCATTTATGGCGATACCATTCCCGGCCACCAGGCCGATAAGCGCCTGATCGTGATTAAACAACCAATTGGCGTTACCGCTGCGATCACGCCGTGGAACTTCCCGGCGGCGATGATCACCCGTAAAGCCGGTCCGGCGTTAGCGGCTGGCTGCACGATGGTACTCAAACCCGCCAGCCAGACCCCTTTTTCGGCACTGGCGCTGGCCGAACTGGCCAGACGCGCCGGGATCCCTGACGGCGTATTTAACGTGGTGACCGGTTCCGCCAGCGCGGTGGGTAATGAACTGACCGGCAACCCGCTGGTGCGTAAGCTGTCGTTTACCGGCTCGACGGAAATCGGCCGCCAGCTGATGGCACAGTGTGCCCAGGACATCAAAAAAGTGTCGCTTGAGCTGGGCGGTAACGCGCCGTTTATTGTGTTTGATGATGCCGATCTGGATAAAGCGGTAGAAGGCGCCATGGCCTCGAAGTTTCGTAACGCCGGGCAGACCTGCGTCTGCGCCAATCGTCTGTACGTGCAGGACGGAGTTTATGAGCGTTTTGCCGGGAAACTGCAGCAGGCGGTGGAACAGCTGCGCCTCGGCGACGGCCTACAGGCGGGGGTCACAACCGGACCTTTGATTGATGAGAAAGCCATCGCCAAAGTGCAGGAACATATTGCCGATGCCGTCGGGAAAGGCGCCCGGGTCATCACCGGCGGGAAAGTGGATTCCCTCGGCGGCAACTTCTTTCAGCCGACGATCCTGGTCGATGTTCCGGACGGTGCAAAAGTGGCGAAAGAAGAGACCTTCGGCCCGCTGGCCCCCCTGTTCCGCTTCACGGATGAAGAGGATGTCATCCGCCAGGCCAACGATACCGAATTTGGCCTCGCCGCCTACTTCTATGCCCGTGATTTGAGCCGCGTTTTCCGCGTCGGCGAAGCGCTGGAGTATGGAATTGTCGGTATCAATACCGGACTGATTTCCAACGAAGTCGCCCCGTTTGGCGGTGTGAAGGCTTCCGGCCTGGGCCGCGAAGGCTCGAAGTATGGTATTGAAGACTATCTGGAAATCAAATACATGTGTATTGGCCTTTAATCGACGCCGGCCCCGAAACGCCGCAGAACCCGGCATATCGGCTGCCGCCATCCCGGAACAGAAGAGAAGCCCGTGAATAAAAAAATCCACGCTCAAAGCGCGTGGATTTTTTTAGATTGCAGCCGAAAGACGATGAGCCATCAGGCCCGCAGTCTGAGCGGCTCGCTAAAGTCATCGGCGGGTTCCAGCTTCAGGCTGAATGTCGCCAGCAAGGCGTTAGCCCGGTCGTGGAAATCACGTAGCGTTTTCTCAAGTTTCTCGCTGACTTCCGGATCGTCGATAGCGACCGGTCGCCAGACCCCTTCTTTGTCGAACAGGCCAAACTGATAGCTGTAAGTGAAGCGTGATGCCTGTGCTTCCATTTCCATCCACCATCCCCAGAACTCTCGTTTTTCCGGGGCGGGTTTTACATTGACGCAAACTGCCAGACAATCGAAAAAGAAGCGGTTGTCTTCACACTGTTCTTCGCGAATATAAGGGCCAAGAGCCGTGAATTTCTTAATCAGCTTACTCTTGAGGTGTCCACTCGGTAACGTCATTGCGATCTCCTTTAGTGATGCAACTGTTTTACCAAATCAATAAAATTTAGCAATATATTAACCAAATCTATGATTGATCCAGCGGGCAATCTGGCGCAATGCGTGATCGAAATTGCGATAAACGGGCTTAAATGGAATCTCAAGCAGCTTGCCATCGGCGGACGACGAGGTAATTAAGCGCGATTCCTCTTCCGGGCTGAACGGATCGTTTTTCCAGAAGCCTGACAGCATCGGCGTCGGACAGCGGCGGCCCAGCAACCCCTGGGTTTTTAATGAGTAGCGGTTCAGCTCTATGCGCAATGCTTCATCAGACGCATCGTGCATGCCCAGCCGCGAGGCCAGAACGTCGAGATACATTTCCGGAACCCGGCCCTGATGCAGCGGATCTACCAGCAGGTTATGCACGACCGGCCCCAGACACGCCACGGCTTTTAAGCGCTGTGGCTCCAGATAGCCCAGGCGGACGGCGACATTCGCCCCAAAACGGAAACCGAACGCGGCAACCCGGGTATGATCGACCCACGGAACATTCTCCAGGTGCCGCAACGCATGCTGATGCAGCAGGCTGGTATCCTGAGTGAGTTTCCATTTTGACGAGAAGCCCGTCGAAGGCATATCCAGCGTCAGCATGGCGATCCCCAGCGGCGCAAAATAGTTCTCATACAAGCTGTAGTAATCCGTCTGCAGCGCATCCAGACCACCGCACATCAGGACCACCGGGAACGGGCCTTCGCCTTTCGGCATATGTAAAAAGCCGGTCACCGGCGCGCCGCCGGGCACAGGAAACTCCAGCTCGCGCAACTCGCCCGGCAGGCGTTGTGCCGCCTCTTCATAAGCGCGGTTAGCCAGCGCCTGCGCCTGCTCCGCCAAATCGTCGCCTTTAATATGCGGATAGGCGGCAATGCTGTAGAGATTTGAGGCATGCAGCCAGTGGCGGCCGCTGGTCAGCGGATCGGCTTCCAGCCCGGCCTTTTGCTGCCAGATCATCGCCTGTTTGGCCCATTCGAAAATCCAGTTGCCGCCACGATAGCCCACCACGGTGTCATAAAGCCCCGGATCGGTACGCTCAGCCTCGCTCATCACAATGCGCGCCTGCACATCGAGGATCTCCTGTGGCGTCACCCCGCGCCAGATCCACATCAGCCGGTTAATCAAGCGATACCAGTGCTCAACATTGCTCCCGTCGAGCGCGGAGTGGATCGGCTGTTGCGAACCCGACGCAAACCGACGCACCAGCGTAGAGGTTTCTGGATGTTTGAATCGAGGTTTAAACAGTGTTTCGCTAAGGTTAGCTTGTGACATGTGCAGCCTCCATCGTGTTGCCACTCCGGGCTATTGTAACCTGCATACGGGCAAAAAAAACCACGCCCGGCATAACCGGGCGTGGTAAATAGCACTCACCTTATGAATTAACGACCTGAGATCGGCGGTACGAACACCACGCCCATATCCCACGGTTGTTCAATCCAGGTATCCTGCGGAATATCAACAACATAATCATCAACCAGCGGACGACCAGCCGGTTTAGCAAAAATAGTAACGAAGTGCGCTTTTGGGTACATTTCACGAATAGCGACGGCGGTACCGCCGGTATCAACCAGGTCATCGATCACGATGAAACCTTCACCATCACCTTCAGCGCGTTTCAGTACGGTCAGCTCACGCTGGTTATCGTGGTCGTAGCTGGAAATACAAACGGTATCAACATGACGAATACCCAGTTCACGCGCCAGTAATGCGCCTGGTACCAGACCACCGCGGCTCACGGCAATAATGCCTTTCCATTGTTCAGAAGGCATCAGACGATTGGCCAGTTTGCGGGCGTGAATCTGCAACATGTCCCAGGTGACGACGTATTTTTCGCTCATGTGAAGTGTCCCAGCCTGTGTTATACGGCTTAAATGATATTCGAGGGGGAAAATGGTTGCGCGAGATTATAGAGATCTGACGCACTAAAAACCAGTGTTAAGCGGCCTCACCGGCGCTTTTTGCGTTGTTTCCACTACCAGTCGGCGTGGAAAGTGGTATTCTCAACCCCACCGCGCAAGCCTGCGCCTGTTGTATTTTTTATTGCTAACCCTCGACCTGTAAAAGACTTTTGCAGGCGATCGTAAGGAGACTCATCGTGTCTGAATTGTCTCAATTATCCCCGCAGCCGCTCTGGGATATTTTTGCCAAAATCTGCTCCATTCCCCATCCGTCCTATCACGAAGAACAACTCGCTGAACACATCATGGGCTGGGCAAAAGAAAAAGGCTTACACGCTGAACGCGATCAGGTTGGCAACATTCTGATTCGTAAGGCCGCAACGGCCGGTATGGAAAACCGTAAACCGGTTGTTCTACAGGCGCACCTTGATATGGTCCCGCAGAAAAACAACGACACCGTTCACGACTTCACCAAAGATCCTATTCAGCCGTATATCGATGGCGAGTGGGTCAAAGCGCGCGGCACCACGCTGGGCGCGGATAACGGCATCGGTATGGCTTCTGCGCTGGCCGTGCTGGCTGATGACAGCGTCGTACATGGTCCGCTGGAAGTCCTGCTGACCATGACCGAAGAAGCCGGTATGGACGGCGCATTTGGTCTTCAGGCTAACTGGCTGCAGGCCGATATCCTGATCAATACCGATTCTGAAGAAGAGGGCGAAATCTATATGGGTTGCGCCGGCGGTATCGACTTTACCTCAAACCTGGCCTTGACCCGTGAAGCGGTTCCGGCGGGTTTCCAGAGCTTTAAACTGACCTTAAAAGGGCTGAAAGGCGGTCACTCCGGCGGCGAAATTCACGTCGGCCTGGGGAATGCCAACAAGCTGCTGGCCCGCTTCCTCGCAGGCCATGCGCAAGAGCTGGACCTGCGTCTGGTGGATTTCAACGGCGGCACCCTGCGTAACGCCATTCCGCGTGAAGCTTTCGCCACCGTCGCCGTCGCGGCCGACAAAGTCGATGCCCTGAAAACGCTGGTCGTCGCCTATCAGGACATCCTGAAAAACGAACTGGCGGCGAAAGAGAAAAACCTGGTGCTGCTGCTGGACTCTGTCGCCAACGACAAAGCGGCCCTGACCGCGCAATCCCGTGACGGCTTTGTGCGTCTGCTCAACGCCACGCCAAACGGCGTGATTCGTAACTCTGACGTGGCAAAAGGCGTTGTAGAGACCTCGCTGAACGTCGGCGTGGTCACCATGACTGACGACAATGTTGAGATCCACTGCCTGATTCGTTCGCTGATCGACAGCGGCAAAGACTATGTGGTCAGCATGCTGGATTCACTGGGTAAACTGGCGGGCGCGAAAACCGAAGCCAAAGGGGCATACCCAGGCTGGCAGCCGGACGCGAACTCGCCGGTGATGCATCTGGTGCGTGAAACCTATCAGCGTCTGTTCAACAAGACGCCAAACATCCAGATTATTCACGCCGGTCTGGAATGCGGTCTGTTCAAGAAGCCGTACCCGAATATGGATATGGTCTCTATCGGCCCAACCATTACCGGCCCGCACTCCCCGGATGAGCAGGTGCATATCGAAAGCGTCGGCCAGTACTGGACGCTGCTGACGGAACTGCTGAAAGCGATTCCGGCGAAGTAAGTTACGGCAATAAACGGTCCGGATAGCGGCGCATGGCGCCTTATCCGGGCTGTCTCACCTTCTCCATCCGGTAATTAATCAACGTCTCGCCGCGTACCACCACCTGCTGTTCTTCCACGACCCTGAAACCATGCCGTTCAAAACACGGTTTTGCCGTAATGCTCGCGGCTACCGTCAGGGAACCGTGCGGTATCCGGGTAAACAGTTCCTTGAGTAGCGCGCTGGCAATCCCCCGACGGCCATACTCCGGCGCCACAAACAGGAGATCGATATAGCGGTCCACGGCGGTGATAAATCCCACCGGATGCTGGTCAATCACTGCGACCCACACCACAGAATCCCTTATTTTGAGTCGCCAGCGGGCCTCGTCTACCTGCGCCCAGGCGGCTATCTGGCGGGGGGAATAATCATGGCAGGCGGTCTCTTGTACTGCGCGCAGAAAAAGGGCACACAGCGCCGTAAAGTCGTCGTCGCGATAGGGTCTGATCTTCAGCATCGTTATAATCCCAGTACCAGTTGCCGCTCCAGTTGGGGATCGAGCAGCGTCACGTGTAGCCCCACCAGCCGTACTCCACGGCCGCCCCGCCGTTCGTGCCAGGCTTTGTAGGCGGTGGAGAGCAAATCCTCTTTATTCAGGCGCGGCCAGACGTGCTCCTGAGTGGTCAGTTGAAAATCATTGAATTTCAGCTTTATCCCCTGACGGGCAATCAGCAGGTCCGGTTTGACCTTCAGCAACCGCCGCTCCAGCTCCTGATAAAGGTTCTCGATGATGCTCTCACAGGCAGACCACTCATGGATATCCTCCACCAGCGTACGTTCAACGCCAACCGATTTACGCTGTCGGGTGTTGTTGATCTCCCGCTCATCAATTCCCTGGCTACGCTCCCACAGGATACGACCAAATTTACCAAAGCGGCGAAGCAACATGGCGAGGTCGCTTTTCTGCACATCTTCGCAGGTGCGCAGCCCCATGCTTTCCAGCTTTGCGGCCGAGACTTTCCCCACGCCGGGGATCTTCGCCAGCGGCAGCGTTCGGACAAACTCCGCGACCTGATGCGGCGCAATCACAAACTGACCATTGGGTTTATTCATATCGGAGGCGATTTTCGCCAGAAATTTTACCGGCGCGATACCGGCGGAGGCGGTCAGCTGAAGCTCGTGATAAATGCTCTGGCGAATCTCTTCCGCAATCAGTGTGGCAGAGCCCTGGCAATGTACGCTATCGCTGACGTCGAGATATGCCTCATCCAGAGACAGCGGTTCAATCAATGATGTGTAGCGAGAGAAGATTTCCCGGATATGGGACGAGGCCTGTTTGTAGGCTTCAAAGCGGCCGGGCAGCAGGGTTAAATGCGGGCAAAGCTTGAGGGCCATCGCGGTTGGCATCGCGCTACGCACGCCAAATTTACGCGCCGGATAGTTGGCCGTGCTGATCACGCCCCGCTGTACCCGGCTACCGCCGATGGCAATGGGGATATCACGCAGGGCCGGATTATCCCGCATTTCCACGGCGGCAAAAAAGCAGTCCATATCGACATGGATAATTTTGCGCATACTCAGCCCTCAATAATTACTGGTTAAGTATACAGTAAAATAACAAGCAATGAGAAGTGCGGGAATGGGGCTGCGAGAAAGGCTGCCCGGCGGCACTACGTTTGCCGGGCCGACAAAACCACAGGATAACAGGCCAGGTTAGTGCAGCGTCACCCGGCGTTTTGCCCGGCGGCACTACGTTTGCCGGGCCTACAAAACCACAGGATAACAGGCCGGATTAGCGCAGCGCCTCCGGACGTTTTGCCCGGCGGCACTACGTTTGCCGGGCCTACAAAACCACAGAATAACAGGCCGGGTTAGCGCAGCGCCTCCGGACGTTTTGCCCGGCGGCACGGCGTTTGCCGGGCCTACAAAACCACAGGATAACAGGCCGTATTAGCGCAGCGCCTCCGGACGTTTTGCCCGGCGACACGGCGTTTGCCGGGCCTACAAAACCACAGGATAACAGGCCGGGTTAGCGCAGCGTCACCCGGCGTTTTGCCCGGCGGCACGGCGTTTGCCGGGCCTACAAAACCACAGGATAACAGGCCGGGTTAGCGCAGCGTCACCCGGCGTTTTGCCCGGCGGCACGGCGTTTGCCGGGCCTACAAAACCACAGGATA